>NZ_LGUC01000003.1 GCF_001307315.1 Halolamina pelagica | reverse complement strand
GCGTGGTGGTGAATCAAGTGCGTCAGCTTGTTTCCTACATGACTGAGAATTTTTAGCTGGTTTGTTTGCTCATTGCAGGGAGGTTGGTTCGTGGCTTGGGGTAATGATCTTTTAAATAGAAGGCCAGGGCTGAATTCATCCAAAATCTTCTCGAGGTGATAGGGATATAAAGGTTGTAAATATTGATTCCTCTTGGGAACGGGAAAGACTTCTTTCTTGAGAACGGAAGGAAGAGTTGAAGAATGATAGAGGGGTTGTGTATTTTAATGCATGGGAGGGAGTTATACAGGAGATCTCTTTCATTTCTTTGGTGTCAGCAATTAAGGGGCAGCTTGAAGAACAAACAGGAAGAGCAGATGCCCTTGAAGTGAAATTCAAAGATTTTTCCGAGAAAGCGTCGAGTGCAATAGTAAGTGCTTCCCCAGTTGTTCTTAAGGCCATTGCTAAAGGGTTGGTTAGAAAAGCTGTTGGTGTTGATGTAGGAGAGGTGTAGAAGCAGTTAAGAAGGTGATGTTTCTTCAGAGGATGCTGCGAATGTTTCGGATGAGGTTGTTGCATCTTGCTCAGGTGTTGCTGATGAAGCCTCTGCCAGAGTGGTCAAATCCCTTATAGAGTAGTGAGAATAACGTAAAATCTGTTGATCAATTCAGAAGTGTTTTGAAGATTTGGTTGAAAAGGTCAGTGAACAATGACGTCAGGCCAAGAGAGAGCACCTGTGTATGTGTTTATTGACGAGCTTGATAGGTGTCGACCTACCTACGCTATTGAACTTCTAGAAAGAATTAAGCACTTTATGGATGTTCCTGGCTGTAAGTTTGTTATTGCGACAGACACCAAACAGCTATGTCATTCAGTGAAAGCTGTATATGGATATGGGTTTAATTCGTTTGGTTATTTGAAGCGCTTTTTCGATATAACCTATACGCTGGATAATAGTGATTTGAGCGGATGGATAAAGAGAAAGGTTGAATTCGATTTTGAAGGTGGTTTGTATTGCCTCGGCTTAAGGTCTAGCCTTTTGATAGTCGACGAGAATTTTTTTACCCGGAGAAAGTAAGGCGGTGCAGCCGGATAGGAAACTATAATATCACCAGATGGTGAGTTGAATGATATCCAGATAGTCTTGCTGGCTCTTTGCAAAACCTTTTCTGTTTCATTGAGAGAAATGGATAAGATTCTTATCCATATAAATCAGTCTTGCTAAACACAAAGAAGCCAAGTGTTCATTCTTTTCTTGTCTTATTCTTGTGTTTTTAAAGCATTCTGATCCTGATTTGTATCAAATGTTTGTTGAGGTGGTGCGATGGTGATCCTTCGAGGTTAGAGAATGATTACCATCTAATAAATTTACTTCCTGAGCGAGTGTATAAAGTTCATGAAATTGCTTTGGAGTACTCGGCCTGTTCTAGGGGGAGGCAGGAGTTGCGTGACAAGCTGAACGAAGCTGGTTATTCTCACGATTATCGACAGAAAATGTTGTTAGATGCATTAATGGTGAAGACTATCTTCAGTACGCAAAAGCTGTGGATTTGGCAAGCCACATATCGTGAGGA
The DNA here is from genome assembly GCF_001307315.1 of Halolamina pelagica. Lineage (GTDB taxonomy): Archaea > Halobacteriota > Halobacteria > Halobacteriales > Haloferacaceae > Halolamina > Halolamina pelagica_B. The sequence continues at coordinate 19,226 of NZ_LGUC01000003.1, read as the reverse complement.
TTAGCTTTGGGCCAAGATTATTCTTAACTGTTTTCGCCTCTACCTTTGATAGACTTGATCACCATGCGTCTGAGGACCTGAGTTGCCTGGCAACTGCTGTCGAGCTGCTATTTTGGTGGAGGTGGGCAACGACGCTGGTGTCGTCGGTGAGATCATCGAAGGGCATGCTGGTGATGCAGGCGGAGGAAAGCCTATGCTATTGCCATAGCCATCGGAGAGATAGGCGTTTTCGGCAAGTATGTGTTTTTGGCAGAAGGAGCCGGAGTGCACAAGGCCGGTTGCCGTGATAGGGTTATTGTGGCTTGTTGCCGTTAAGGATCGGCTCTAGGTACTTAATGACCAGGCCTCGCGGCACCACTAAACAGCATTCGATCAATGTCCTGTAGACCTTGAACAGTAAGCCATTGCCCGCCCTCAGGGAGCACGACGTGCAACATTCTGACGATGAATACGACGATTAAGCTTGCCCCAACAACCCTGAGCCGACGATAAAAAGATTGTGGAAGTTGCGACGGGTGCTCTCATCTCGCTCGCGCTGATTTATGGCTTCTAAGTCACGGTCCGAGGCACCCTCGTAATCTCCCTTGAAAAGTTTTGCTTCATCCTGAGCCTAGAGTCAGACTCGGCGAGTCATCGGCTATGTCTGAGCCGATGACGTCAAGATTTAGGTTGGAGGGATCCTGCTCCGTCATTTAGGCCTCAGCAGCTTGCTCTACTGCGGCATCTGCTGTTGAGGCTGCTTGAGCCGTAGCCCGGCCATGCGCCCTCTTGATCAGCTGCTGGTAGTGATCGCGGATACGTTCGGTGGAATGATCAGACCGTGTAACCCTCGATCATCCCAAGTCTCTGACCAAGGTGATCCTCCCTGTGAGTGATAGAGGACAAGGTGAGACCATCGAGCTGACCATAGACGTCCCAGACACGATCAATAAGCGCCTGGTCTTCATCATGAATGGGGGACTCGGTTGATTCCGGAAGCAGGTGCCTGATCTGTCCACTGCCGTATTGCTTGACCTCACGGTAGAGGTCGCGCACCACGGACCGTACTTCCAAGCTTCCACCTCCTCGAGGAAAAGCGGCCTATTGAACAGGCCGAGGCTCAGCCATGGAGATGTACACCAGCTTGAGTAGCTTCATCGGGCGTCAGCTCCGTCCCGCCCTGTTCGAGACCTTGCGGACGAATGCGTTGGCGATGGTGTTTAGTGGCGTAGCTCATAGCTCTGCCTCCCTTGGCATAGACCATCGAACAAAAACCGCCGAGGCGTCAGCCCTGGCGGTTGATGCTGCCCCGCGGCTAACGCTGGGTGCGGATGTTCAACAATCTATAGTGATTCACATCTTTACAGTCATTCGTTGATTTTTCAAGCCATTTAGGTAACACCGGCAATAAAATTGGACGTATCTACGTTGCTTCCATTTCCATAACGTTCGTGTGACGGTACGTTACGTGTTTTCACTAGGTCTGATTCGGAATTATGCAATTGGTATCACTTAGGTTGCTACATCTTTTACAGATGCATGAGTTCTAAGCTGATGCTGTTGGTCAAGCTGCTGCCGCTGAGGTCGTGGGTGATCTCAGTGATCAGCCACGCTGTGGCGTCGATCTCGCGCTTCCAGCCGTTCAGAGTGACCGGGTCTCGGGGTAGAGCTCGGGACGTCCTTCGGCGAGGTCTAGCGTGAATGATGCGATACCGCGCTGCAGGCGCTGCCATTCACTCTTGCAGCGGCCAAGGCGTCCGCCTCGGTGGCATAGGTGGGACGCAGGTGTAGCGTTGTCGTCATGCCGCGTACTCTCGCGGCCTGGCGGCGTCGGGGGTCGTGCCAGGTGGCCACGACACCACTGTAGGCATCCGGTCCGGTGCTGTATATGCTGCGTCTCCGACTTGCCGGGTAAGCGTGATCGGGGGATGGCCACCCGCTGGCGCTGTGTCCCGCAGCCTCTGAGATGAGAGCAGGTTGCCGGCCTTGACGGTGGCGATGGCATCAAAGCGTTCGGCCAGGCGAGTGAGAAATGTAGATCCGACTCATGGTCTGGTCAATGTGCTCAAGGAGATGCGCCCAGGTTGTCGCTGACCTTGGGCGTGAGGTCGTGTCGGTCGGCAATGGTGGTAATAATGTCGTGCAGGGCCAGCTCGTCCCATCGCGGTGTGCGTTGCCGGGCAGCCCTGGCGCATGTCCGCCGAGCGGGCACGGATGGTGAGCTGATCGGGGCGCCGCTGTGCTCGATCTCGTCGACGATGTAAGTGCCACGATCCACCAACTGATGACCCTGCCAGCCATGGCCAGGTGGAGTTCAGTGCCGCGGGGTGGGAGGGCGAGTCGGCCATCGCTGTCCTCGAGCGTGATATCGAGCTGATCGGCGTCCATGCCTCGTTTATCGGTAAGGCGCAGGCGCTGCAGGCGTGCGTCGACCTGCGGGCTGATCTGCTGTCCGGCGGGTGATGCGGTAATCCGGTGCTCGGGCAGGTCGCCCTGGATGGCGTAAGAATTCAAGCCACACCTCCAACCAGCCCCCGAGCATGGCGCGCATGCTTGCATCACTGGGTAGTCGATCCGGCTCGTCATCGTCGACGTGCTGCAGTGAGATCGAACTCGATCTGCTGGGCGATGCCATCGCGCATGAAGTTCGATTTCCGTTCGTTGAGGGACTCGATGACGTAGAGCCCATAGTAGGTACCCGTACCTTCGATCAACGGCCAGGCGGCCCCTGCCCAGCATCTTGCGCAGTTGATCGAGACTTTGCTGGCCACCGGTGAGTTGCGGCAGCAGAGTGCCCGTCAGGGTGACCTTGTCATCTCCGGACCGAGAAATTGCCGAGCCGGTCGGCGTCCTACACGCGCCTGGCCCCGGTGTCGCCATTCCGTCTGTCGTTGCAGTTCCTGATATGCGGCCGTGGTCAGACCGAAAACGAACAGGCCATAGGCCATCATCATGATGCTGATCCTCAATCGATGTCGTGGAAGGCGGAACGCCGCTTCGCGGCGCGTCGCGTTGGGCTTCGTCCAGGGCGCGTTGCACTTCGCTGCGGACATGCGGGCCAACGCCTGCTCGTCATCCCAGGACTGGCGTTGACCTCGATGTTGATGCCCCCTGGATCGTGATACCCGCCCCCTCCTTGGGCCTGGAGTGGTGGCTGTCGGTGGGCATGTCGGCAGTGGCCGGCAAACTGGCGGCGGTGCCGCATGGCCAGACCGGCGCCGGCGCGCTGAGGCGATTGCCGAACTCGCTCAACTGATGCAGTGGCCTTGCCTCGCGGCGCTGTAAGCCTAGCTGGTAGCCGTCCATGGTGTGACCCCCAACTCGCGAACACGCGGGAGGGCTGTTGATGCCGAGCTTGTCCTTGAACCAGCCGACCACGGCGTCAGCGGTGCTGCCGATGCTGTCTTTCAGCGCCTCCAGCGCTCTCGATACCGTTGATCAAGCCCTCGATGAGGTGCCGCGAAGTCGGCGAACACCCGCGAGGGTGATTGATGCCAAGGTATCCTTGAACCAGCCGATGACGTTGCCGCCCATGCCGACGATGGTGTCGCGAGCCACCGATGGCACTGGATATCCCCGTTGTAATACCGGCGACGATATTAGCCCGAACTCGATGAAGTCGGCGATGGCATTGGGAATGAAATTGATGATCCAGCCAGCGCCTCGCCGAAGCGGCGCCCTGCACTGGTGGCGCCCTCCAGGCTTTCGCTGGTGGCTCCACCGGGGCCAGCAGTTGGTGACCCAGTCCCAAGCGGTGCCGAGCACCGTGACAATGCCGTCCCAGATTGGCTTGAGTGGTGATAGTGCGGATGCCAGCGCCGTGAACGCCGGTTCAAGCGTTGTGGCAATCGGGGCCAGCCCTTCACGCAGCCCTTGCCAGAATCCCCGAAGAAGCCTTGATCGGCTCCCAATATTGTAGATGGCCAGTGCGGCACCGGCGATGGCGGTGATCACCAGGCCGATGGGATTGAGCAGGGCGGCGCGGCCAACGAACAGCAGACTCTGGCCGACCAGACGCAAGGCACCGGCTGCCCCGCTCAGGGTCCCTGTGAACCCCGGCCAGCAACTTCCATAGACCTTTGAGCTGGCCCGTGTCAGATTTCATCCCTGTACCGAGCAGGCCATTGACCCGACATAACGGCGAGCGGCGCGCGTCGCATCTCCCAGCGTGCGGTGAGCGACGCGAAGCCAGAACGGGACAGCGAACGGGCCGACCTGGTCGTCTCTCCCAATCGCCCAGGCAACGCCGCCATCCCTTTGCCGAGGCGCTTGATAGCACCGTCATGCGGCGCGGATCTGCCTTCCGCCACGCTCTCCCGACACCCAGCCAGGCACCGCGCAACCGCGATGCCTTGCCAGTCGTCGTGTTCCGATGCAGCCCGAGGGATGGCAGAAACCGACCTGCGAGCCGCTTGATTCCCTTACTAGCACCATGGTCCTGATATGAGCAGCGTCATCCCGTATCGAACGGCGGCTACTGGACCAAGAACGGAGGCTAGAGACAACGTCAGCGCACCGCCACGGCAACCAGCGCGGCGATGCTAGCAGCAACAGTGGCCAGTTGGCCGGTCAGTTCCGGGTTGGCTTTCATCCAGTCGCCCACGGCGCGGTGATGGCGGTGACGTTCTGGACGAGATCGCGCAGCGGCCCTTCGTTGGTGTCGGTCAGCGTGATGCCGACCTCTTGCAGGCACTGTTGAGGGCTTTCAGGTCGCCGCGATGTTTTTCCATGGTGCGTGCCATGGGGCGTTTTCGCCGTGGCATTCTGATCTCGGTCAGAAGGGCATCGAGTTCCCCCGTGCTCATCTGGCTGACCAGTTCGGCCAGACCGAGCCGCCTCGGCGCCGAAGATCTTCTGCAGGGCGGCCTTGCGCTCGACGTTGCCCTTTCTTTGGTAGCGTCGTTGATATCGCGCAGGATCTCGGGCATGGCTCGCATATGCCCTGAGCGTCGGCTACCTGATGCCAAGGCTATCGATGACGCCGGCGGCTTCGGCCTAGGCTCGGTGAGCCGGTTCATCATGCGCGTGCGTCGTACCGGCTTGGCTGCCCTGAATGCCGACATTCCGAGCAGGCCGGCCATGGTAGTGGCCTGCTCGAGGGTCAGGTTCAGGTTTCGGCACCGCCCGGTACTTGACGGTCTCGCCGAGCTTTTCGAGATCACGTTGGCCCGGCTGGCGGTGGCCGACAGCACGTGGCCACGCGGGTCATGGCGCCTTCCTGTTCAAGGTCGATCTTGAAGGTGCCAGCGATGTTGGAAGCGATGTCTGCGGTGCGGCCGAGTTCGGTATTATTGGCGATACCAGGTCGAGCACGTCGCGCATGGAGGACTGGATGGCTTTGGCACTCATGCCGGCGCGCAGCAGGAATTCCTGACCGGCCGACCTCGTTGGCACTGAAGGCGGTGGAGCCCCCCAGGGCACGGGATTGTTGCTTGAGCGCCTTGAGCCGAGGATCGTCATCCGCGAAACGGCCCACCGCCTGACGGCGCTCATCTGCGTGCCCCAGTCGACTCCCGGAGCCAGCATGCGTGCCCCGCCATACAGGGCGGCGCCGCCGGTAGCGATTGCTGGCGGCACGGTGCGGCCATGCTCGAGGCGCGACCGGTCGCCCGTTGGTAGCGGTTGGCCGCGTCGGCCGCACGACGCTGCTGCCGTGCCGATTCACTCAGGCGTTGCTTTTGTCCCGGATCTGCTGGTTGGCCTTCGGATACGCTCGGCGAGCTGGCGTTGCTGATCACTGTAGCTGCCGGTTACACCCTCGACGCGAGTCATGCTGCCGCGCAGTTCGTGGAGCTGGCGTTGCTCGTCGCGGTAGCGATCCTTAAGCTTCTTGGCCTGGCGGATGGCGGCGGCACGCTTGCGGGTGAGGTCGCCGGTGGCACCTTCGGCATTGTTCATCTGCGGGTGAGGTCGCGATCTCCTGCTGCTGTTCGCCCAGGGCGCGGGAGGTCTTGTCGGATGGCGCTTGAGATCGCGGAAGCCGCGCATGTCTTTCTGCGCACGCTCGAGGGTCTTGAGCTGCTCGCGGCTTTCCCGCAGGGCCTGAGCAGTGCCCTCGCTGCTTCGGTGATTTTCTTGAGTGGCCGGGTAGCCCGGTTCACGGCATCCAATACACCTGGAGCTTGAGATCACGCGCCATGGTCCGTCCTGATCAGCGGATGTCCTGGGCGGCTCGGCGCGGCGGCGGGCGCGCTCACGCCAGTCCATCAGTTCCTCGAGGGGCATGGGGTCCATCTCGGCGGGCCCCCAGTGGAATACCATGGCCAGATCGGCCATGGCGTCGTCAATGTGCTCGGGAGCGCTATGCGCTCTCCTCGCGGGCCGAGCGTGGCAGCAAAAACCGGCCACCTTGCTGCCGCACTGGACGAGGTCGGCGGGATCCATGTTGCGGACCTCGGCCTCGGTCAGCGCGGGCTCGGTGAGGCGTGGCAGAACGGGGTCAACGCCACGACATCCATCTGCAGCACGTCGGTGAGTGCGACACCGCGCAGCGCGCCGGAGCGTGGTTTGCGGATCTGCACGTCGGTGACGGTCTTTTACCGCGCTGGATAGGCTCGTCGAGGTTGATGGTCCGGTGATGGCTGTCGGCAGCTCGGGCGTTTGGGTTTGCTCGGTCATAGGGTGATGCTCCAGTGGATCAGGATGAGATGGCGGCTCGCCTTGGAGCCGCTGGCGTGATGTGCGCTATACGCCCAGGGCCTGGCGGCGTTCGGCCATGCGGTCGACGCCACGCACGCGGAACACGTAGCCGGGCTTGTCGATCTCGATGATTTCCTCGCCGCCAATGACCAGCTTGTAATAGCTGAGCGTGGTGGAGATCTCGCCGGTTGGTGTTTTCGCCTTTCTGGGCTTCGCCCATGCGATGGACTTGTGACGGCCGCGCACGACGATCTCGACCGGCAGCACCTCGCCGGTCTCGTCGCTCTCGTAGCTGCGGTGATGAAACGCAACAAGGCAGTCGTGGATCGGTGAGGCCGAAGGTGTCGAAAGGCCGTCGACGAGCAGCCCGCCCGGTGTCCAGGTCATTTCCATGAGCTGGTGGCCCTGTCGACTTCGATGGGCCGTCCATGCCGCCGCCTTCGTATTCGGTCATACGCGGGCCATGTCGGCAGGCTGATGGTGTTGATCTGGCCTTGCCAGTTGTTGCCATCGCCGACAGGTTGAATCCTTGAGGATCTTGGGAAGTGCCATGGGGTTCTCCTATCAGCCACGGCGACGCGCTCGGCGAACTCGACCAGGTAGCGGTCGGTGATGCGCTGCTGGAACATGGGTTTTCGAGCGGCGGAACCGGGGTGTAGTCGTAGTCGATGTAGAGCTTGCCGGCCTTGAGCACCTCCGGGTGTTGATTCGGATCGAACCAGGCGACGCCGTCGATCAGGTAGCCGAGACGTTCCACTCCGGACTTGGCGTTGATCCCCTCGACGAGGTCGCGCACCCAGACTCGGGTGCATGGGTTATCGACGGCCCAGAGGTGTGCTCGCGATGGTGTCGGCGATGATCTGGGCGGTGCGGTGTGTAGTTCTCGAAGGCAACAGCGGATCGGTCGAACAGCGTGCGCGAGCCCCAGAAGCGATACCCGTCGCGGTGATCAGCGGTGGTGACGTCATGGTGTTGAGGTAGCCGGCGTCGTGTTCGGATCCTGCAGGTCCAGAACACGTCGGCATCAATACCGGTCACCCCGTTGCCGGCACGTTGGAAGCGTCTTGTGCCACCGACGTCTTGTCGAGCTTGGCGCGCAGCCCATGGCCCGCGCGACAGCGGACAGCCGTCGCGTGCTTTGGTGCGGTATCCCAGCCGTGAATGCGGCCAGATGACCTGACTCGCGAGCCCCGAAATTCTCGCGGTACATGGCGGCCTCTTCCTTGGTCACGCTGTCCGCGGAGGCATACACGAAGGCGGGAGCTTCTGCGCGATGGCGAGGAATTCGCTGGTGACGTCGGCATCGTCGACTCGGGGGCCGAGATGCGCGGTTTGACGCCGAGGCTTGCTCGGCCGAGAGCAGCGCCTGCATGCCGGTTTCCGGCCGTTTTCATCGACGCCGCCGATGACGTTGCTCTTGGTCGCGTCTTTGTCCACCCCTTCGGCAACGCGCACCACCACGATCATGGTCTTGGCTTGATCGGCGATGGCATCCAGCAGAGCGAGCCAAGGTGCCCTCACTACCAGCCTTGCTCTGGGCGCCAAGGGGATCGGTGACCAGAACCGGCGTGTTCAGCGGGAAGGGTCATCACCCCGCCGGTGAAACGCTGATAACCAGTCCCGTGACCAAACCGGTCCCATCACCGATATTGGCAGCCACCACCGGCGGCAGCATCGGCTCACCATTGATGGCCGTGACGACCTCATCGGCGGTGGTGGTGAGACGCCATCGATGTCCGTGCCAGACTGACGCTGATGTCGGTTACCGTCCACGGTGACCCGCATCCCCGCCTCGGTGCTGCCGGGGTCAACATAGCGAATGCGAAGCTGGTTGCCGTCCGAGCCGACGGACGCCGCCGTGAACTGGACACCACTGCCCGCCGCCGCGAAGTCGACCGTGGTCGTCGCGGCGCTACCCGGCTGGCATTGGGGCGGTGGCCCAGGCCGATGACTGCCGTGGCGACGGTGCGGATCGGCCGGGTGCCGTCGTTGATCTCTACGACACGAATGCCGTGATGATAGTCCTGGGCCATGAGGGGCTCCTGCGCAGTTCGTGGGATGGACCAGATTTTCCAATGTGGTCATCGTTGCGCGGGAGGCGATACAGCTCTAGCGATGGGTGTTGTAGATGCACGGACTACAACGCGCGGTGCTATCGACGGCAAACCATGGTTCGGCAGGTGGCGGGGCAAGAGAGCGTGCTGGCAGAGTCACCATATGGTGGCTACAAGTGGTAAAGCATGTCCGTGCTGGATGGGGCGGTCAGGCTATGCAACCAACATGGAGGCCGAACGATGGCGGTTATTACGAACTCAAGCAGGCGACCGATGGCCAGTACCACTTCACGCTCAAGGCAGGTAACCACGAAGTCATTTGCAGTGAGCGCTACACGACACGATCCGCTGCGGAGAATGGCATCGAATCGTGCCGCACCAACAGTGCAACGATGACCGCTATGATCGGAAAGAGGCGAAGAATGGCCAGCCCTACTTCAACCTGAAAGCCGGGAATGGCCAGTGATCGGAACCAGCGAGATTATTCGTCTGTAGATGCCAGGGAGAATGGCATCCAGTCCGTGAAAAAGAATGGTCAGGGCCGATGAAGTTCAAGGAGTCCTGATAGACAGGGAAGCCCGCGTATCTCGCGGGCTTTTCATGGACCATGATCATTGCGCCAGGGGACTGGCTACGTCCACGCGATGGCTTGCAGGGCTTCACGATCGCTGGCGGCGATCGCCGCATCGATCCGGTCCTTGAGATCCCAGGCTCGCTTGAGCATGGCCTTGTGCCATCCCGGGCGGCTCGGTCATTTCAAGCATCTGCGCGGCGTCATCACTAGTGGCGATTCGAGGCAGCGCGAAACTCGAGTGTCGGCTCGGTATCCCCTTGCGCCACCAGGCGCTGGGCTTCGAGCGCCAGACCCGTCAGGTTGGGTCGATCCCGATCGCGCATCTGCACCACATCCTCTCTGCCATCCGGAACGTGTAGGGCATCCCAGCCTGGATCGCGCGGTCCCGCTCGGTATCGATCGTGCGGCGACGATCACGCGCCACGTTTTCCAAGGGCTCGGGTTGCGGCGGGGCGGCTTGGGCTTTGGCGATGGCATAGAGCTCGGCGGTGTCCGGGTCGTCCTCGCGCAGCGTGGTCGGTATCCACCCCAACTCGGGGTGATTGATCTCGCAGTCGATGCCGCCGTCGTTGAGATATTGCGCGTTGCGATAGTCCATCATGCGATCCTCAGCCAGAGTGTTGCATCGTCGCCGTCCGAGTCACCGCCTTTGACCCGTCCCATACATTTCCACGTTCCCGAGAGGCCTTCCCGAACCCTCGGGCGCCGCCGTTATAGGAGCTGGAATATCTCAGTGCACTCGCTGGCCTGTTAACGCCAGGGTCGGTCTGTGACAGGCACTCGAGAAATGCATAGGTTCCAGCCAGCCAACACCTCGCGACGCGACACGGCGAGCAACCCAGTCGTCTTCACTACCTGTCGCTCTCAGTTGGTTTTTCCAATCGAATTGTCCCGCATGTGGCGCATTTCGACCGTGTTGTCGGCCAGCTCACGTCCACCTACCGCGTTTCTGGTATTGCCCTGATGCCAAACAGCGTTACCGTCGAGACTGATGCCCAGAGCATGATTCTCATTGTTCCTTCCTCGGATGTGCCAGGTGCCATCGCGAACAAAGGTCTCCCACCCGGTTTCGGCACTGACGGCATCGTCATAGTCCGTCATGAAGAAATAGCCGGTCGTTTGCAGTCGGCTGGCGACACCGTTATTGGCACTGACGAAACTGTCGGCGTGCTTGCCATCCAGCAGATCGGCATCCAGACCGCTTCCCGGCCCTACGTTGCCGGTGTGATAGACCTCCCGGTCACCTTGCGCATAAATCGGCCCCGTCGCCGTGATCGCGTTCGTCTCGAAGTCGTTGTCGCCGGTCGAGGTGACCGACTGACCGACCCACATCGGAGGGCATCGCCCGAAGAACGAACGGCAAATATCGCTCCGACCTCACCACCGGGCGAACCGTTGCCGGGATTTGGACGTGCGCAGTGTGATGCCGGCACCGTTGTGGTTGTCCTGAGCGTGGTTCTCGACGTTGACCACACCTCGGCCGACATCGAATCGGTCGGCGAATCGCTACGGACAAACTGCTGGCGTGCTGACCATCCAGCTTATCGGCGCTGCCTGCGATGTCGATGTTGTAGGTGCCCGCAAGCCTTCCCTTGGGGAGCGTGCCATTGATCAGATTGCTGGCATCACGGAAGAACTGGGCATGATAGCCATCCAGCAGATCGGCATTCAGGCCGCTTGCCGAACCTTGGGGAATACGCAGTGAGGGCTTGTCTTCGCTGTCGTAGTTGACTGACAGGCCGCTTCCTATCGTGACGTTCGCACTCGTCCATGCCAGGGCAGGACGGTTGTGGTTGGCATTGCGGGACTGTATGTAGATACCGGCTGATTTGTCCCAGAAAAGCTCTCCGTCGACGGTAATATCCCTTTGTTCCTTGTTTTCCAGAGGGATGCTCGTGTTGGGCGCGTCGGAACGGAGAAACTGGCTGGCATGTTTGCCATCGACCATGTCGGCATTGAGACCACTGCCAGGCCCCATGAATCCTTCATGGAAGACACGCTTGCCACCACTGGCGAGATTTGCGCTACCGCCGATTTTCAGATCACCGTTGTGGATTCCCAGGAACTTGGAAACCGTGGTTTCCTGATCGCTATACGTGAAGGCAAGCACGACCTGGTTGGCGGTTGCCCCCGAGCGTTTCAGGCGCAGTACCTGAGCGTTGTTACCTGCATCGATCTCTCCGGCCCGATCGCTGCGCAGGAACTGTTGGCCCTGAAGACCATCCAGCTTGTCGGCATCGAGCCCCGACCCGGCCCCCTGATGGACATGGATGACGAGCGGGTCACCACCTCTCTGATTACCATCGATGCTCGAGAGCACGATATTGGCACCGCCTGGATGTTGGAGCGATCCAGCACCGTATAGAACCCTTCCCCGGATGCATCACCGACCTGCTGGGTTCTGTAGATCATCAGCCCCTGGTTCGAGTCGAATCCAGGGTGCCGTCGGCTTGAACGAGTTGGCCGACCTCCCGGTTTTCGAACTGGAGGCTCCGGGCCTTGCCCTGGTTGAGATTGGGGTTGATCAGATCGGCGTTCTCGACAGGCGCGAAAAAGGTGGCGTGCAGACCATCCAGCATGTCGGCATTCAGCCCGTTGCCCGCTCCCATCGGTAACCTCGCGAGCGGTACCGTGCCAGCGTTGAGATTATTGGCGTTGCGATAGTAACTACTGTGCTGGCCGTCCAGCATGTCAGCGTTGAGGCCGCTGCCCGGTCCCATGTTCCCCGCATGCCAGACCACATGGCCCTGCACGGCGATGGGGCCATTGACGGCCAACATGGCGCTACCTGGCAGGTTGCCGATGCTATAGCCATTGGCCTCCAACTGGTGATAGCCGATGAGGGTTTCACCGCTCCCCAGAATGGCAAATCGCGTGTGCGCGGAGTTGTTATGCGCACTCTCGTCGATACCGGTCGCATCAGGGGTGCCACGCAACTCGAAGGCCACGTCCAGTTGGCCATTGTCACTATCGGCGGTGAGCAGCAGTCCCGCCGTGCATCCCTGTTCTGGGCGCTTTTCAGAATGCGGACCGCTTCTTCTCCCCTATCAGGTGATGGTCTGCGTACCCTTGTTGGTGAGAATCTCTCCGCCCTGGATGCCGTCGACCATGTCGGCATTCAGGCCACTGCCCGGCCCATGTTGCCGGTGTGCCACAGGTGGAACCACTCGGTCGCCCACACGCCTTTTTCCAAGGGCCGATAGGAAATCCCCTCGTTGCCTGACGCCACGGCAAGCTGGGCGCCATGGGTCTTTGCTGACGCTTTCAGCGTAATGACCGCGCCGCCATTGAAGGGGGCCGAAGGGTCATTGTTGTCCCAGGCCTGAATGCTGGTGACCTCGATGTCATCCAGCACCGCATTCTGTGAATTGTCTCGCCCCAGACCGAACTGTTTGAACGCCTGATGGACTTTCGCTGGTGTCATTGCCCGCTGATCGTCATCGCCAGCGGTGGCTTCGGCCGTATCGGCGAGTTCGACCACACCCTTGACGGTTTCCGTCGCCGGCGGGTTGAGGAACACGACGTCCCCGAACGTCACGCTGTTGGCATCGAGGTCCTTGAGCACGAGATCCGACACTAGCAGCAAGGTGGCATCGCGGGTCTTCTCGATGATGGCCGCGTCCTGTGCTGCGACGGCGAGCAACGTGCCCTGGTCGCTGATCAGTCCGACTTCGCGGACGGTTAAGCGTCGGCCCCTTATCTTTCACGGTGACACTGATGGTGTCATCGGCGACCACATCCCCGGCGATGCTGTCGACCCGCTTGATCTCGTCCTGGAGCGCTGTCTGGTCCGGGGCTGGCTGATAACCGGCACGGCCCAACGCGACATGGGTGACGGTGACCTGGGCGGTCCCGGTGTTCGAGGCGTTGATGATCTCGGCACGGCCGGCATCGGTAACTGTCAGGTTCAGAGCCTGTCATCCCTCTGTTAAGTCGAGTCGACGATAGATAACCGGTCGGACGGCGCCCTGGTGGCCAATGCCACCTTCGGCAATGACGCCGGCGATAAAGTGAAGTGAGCGCGCACCGGCTTGACGCGCCAGACCTCCTCGATGATGTCCTCCTGCAGCCGGCCGGCGGTGTTGTCGCCGCCACCGCTATGACCAGCTCGAAGGTATGCGGCTCGCCGGGCGGGTCCATCTGCCACCACTCGCGGATGGAGACACCGGCGCCGAACGATTCGACGACGCGACGGACCGAGCCCTTGGTACCGCGCCGCCGGTGGATCTCGACGGCCTGCCGGATGCGCTCACGCTTGATGACTCGGACCAGTAGGGCTTCCACGCCGACAGTCCCATGGTCCAGGCCAGCCACGGCAACAATTCGGCCGGGCAGGTATCGGGTTCCATAGCGGGCGGATCGGCGCTGGCACGTCGGAGAGGCGGGCGGTGACGTCACCGAGCGCTCGCTCGTAGCGGTGGCACTGGGTGGCAGCAGGCTGCGATCACTCATCGATGCCCCCGTCGGTCAAGGTGATAGTCTGCAGTACCCGGCTTGGGTGGGGCCGATGGTGATGGTGCTGTGGGGTTTTCGAGTTCGACGCGCTGGACACCGGGCCGATGCAGGGCGGCGTACACACCGGACAGGGTGATGTCGACGCCGAGGCGGTGTTGCTGCTCGACATAGCGCTGGGCCTGTCGCTGTGCTTCGGCGAGCACCACCTGGCTATCCGGCCCGGGCTGGAAATACAGCGTGGCGGTGATGCTGTAATCGATGATCTCGGCGGACTGAACGATGACGTGATCGGTCAGCGGCCGCACATCCTCGGCATTGACGGCAGTTTCCACGGCCTGCAGCAGGGCAGAACCGGCGGCGCCGTTCCCCTCCTAGCGAGTACGGTGACGACAACGTCCCCGGGAGTGGGGCTGGTGGCACTGGCATCGAGCACTCCGCCCTCGGCAGAGAGTGCATGATAGATATAGGCACCCTCGGGACCGGCGGTGCTGAGCCCGCGCAACGACAGCAGGATGCGCCGACGATAAGCCTCGTCCGTCTCGTACTGTGGCGGTACCGGTGGCACGGCCTCGGGATCGCCAGGGTCGATCTCTAAGCGCTCGACATTGAAGAGCGCCCCGAGATTGTCGAGATCGCCCGCCATGGCATAGGCCAGCATGACCGCCTTGGCGGCCTCATTGACGCGCTGCCGGACCAGCATCTCGCGTAGGCCGCGACTTCGAGGATCTTGTAGGCCGGATCGGACTCGGCGGGCACGTCGTAGCTCGGATAACGCGCGACCAGGTCATCCAGCTGCTCGGCAACGATGACTTCGTAGTCGAGCTCCTCGATGACGCTGGGTACAGGCAGTTGCGAGAGGTCGATCGCGTCGTTCATGACAAGGGTCTCCAGAGTGACGTCGTCGCCGTCGGTGGTGATGCCGACGATCTCGAGAACGACCTGGCCCGGCTCGGTGGTGCTGACGCGACGGTGGATGGCGGTGACACGAATACGTGGCTCCCAGCGGATCAACGCCATGACGCTGGCGGCATAGGCCTGCAGCAGGGTGGCGTCATGCAGGGCCGGTCGATCAGCTCAGGAGCAACGACCCGTAGTCGCGACGCATGACGCGCGAGCCCAGCGGTGTGGTCAGAATGTCGGCCACCGACTGGCGGATATGCGCCAGTCCCTCGAGGCGTTGCCCGTTGGTGCGGTCGACGCCCGGCATCAGCTCACGCCTCCGAGATGTCGTCGCCTCTCGGACATCGGTGTGGCTGTGGTGGCTGCTGATGTCCTTGCCGTTGCTGGTGACGGCGCCGGTAAACGCGACGTCGGCGGCGATGCTGGCCGATTGGCCACCCAGCTGGCTGAAATTGCCGTTCAGCGTGAGGTTGCCGTTGATGACGGTGTGGCATTGACCGTTGCGCCGGCAGCGGCGGTGATGGTGACCGCCCCTGGGCATCGAGGGCGGCACTACCTGGCAAGGTGGCCTGTAGATGGCTGGCGGCGTGGTCGTATTCGATGACGGCGCCATCAGGCATGACGGTATGCCAGACATCCCCGCTGGCAGCCGCGCGGGATTCTGCCGGTACAGGCGGTGATGGCCACCGCCGCCGCCGGATCGCCACCGGGGAAATCAACAGGACCTGCTCGCCCTCGGTGGCGGTTCCAGTGCGGTGTACCGGCGCGCCGATCGACCCGGCAGCCAGGCGTGAGCAGCTCGCCGGCGCGAACGCGCACGCGGGCTCGCCCGTGGTCGACGGCGGCAATGGTGCCCAGGCGGGCGATGTTGTGGATCAGGCGCAGCAGCTCGGCGGCGCCATGCAGGGGATGTTCGTCATGCCGAGATGGTTGCGCGGGAAGCGGCCGGGCTCTAGCGATGGGCTTGTAGATGGGCCGTTTACAACGTATCGAGTGCTGGAGGACGGAATCCATGACCTGCTCGCGGTCCTCTGCGGTGTAGCCGATCAGGCGTCGTTCCGGGTAGCGGATGCGCGGTCCGTCACGATCGACCATGGCCGCCGCCTTGCTGGTGAATAGCCGCGATGCGGGCCACGTGGCCGGTAAAGCCGACCTCGGCGGCCTCGGCCGATCCCTGGCCTTGAGGTATTTGGCGGTGCGGATCTTGCTGAACATGGCCGCCGGCGAATCGCGCCCTGCTGGGCGGGTGTTGGGGTTTGCGAGGCTCGTAGGGACTGCCGTCGGGGTTGCGTTGGGCCTTGATGCGCTCGCGCTGGGAGCGGCGCAGTTCAAGGGCGACCTTGCGGGCGAGCTGTCGACGGGCCTTGCGGTCGAGCTGGGCGATCAGCGGCTGGACCCAGTCCTCGAGGCCTGGAGGTCATCCGCCATCGTTCCCCCACTCTTGTTTCAATTGATAGTCGTCGTCGTGGGGCCCTTTGACGTAGAGCCGCCAGTGCTGGCGGGGCAGACTTCGATGGATATTCGGGCATGCGGTGTTCGCTGTCGATGCGCCCGGCCTCGCAGTCGACGAGCGCCACCACGCGCTCGGCCAGCGCACGGTCAAGGCGAGATCCCAACTGTTGTTGGAGAGGATCTCGGCCTCGAGGCGGACAGCTTCTTCGGGCACCAGGTCGGGCTGTGTAGTGGGAGAGCCACTGCAGCAGCGGGATCATCAGAGTGTCGAGGCTGCCCTGTAGTCGGTAACGACCAGTTGGCATCGACCCGGTACTCATGGCTGAGGTGCTGCCCGCGCGCGAAGACGACGTTGCCGTCCTGGATGAAGGTGAGCAACTTGTGGGATCGCGCTCGAGTTCCGGCACCGCTCGGACCAGGTGCTCGCGGAGGGACTCGAGCTTTTTCATTGGTAGTGACCTCATCCATCAGCCGGCCTTTCTTGCCGCGTAGCGAACCGGCGATCTTCTCGCCGGAGCGGCCGGCGATATAGCCCCCGACCCCATGGTCATTAACTGCCAGAGCTGCTGTGGCAATTCGAGCTGCAGCCCGACACCGAACATGGCGCCCAGGTACGGGGCGACCAGGTAGTTGTTGGCGATGATGGCGACGATGACGGTCATCAGCAGCGGCCGCCAGTTGCGCTGCAGCCAGCTCTCGCCGGTGGCCTCGGCCAGGATAATTTTCATGCGCGCCTGGAGGGCGGCGTCCTGCTGGTCGATCAGTCGCCGACGCAGCTCGGCCTTGAGCTTGTTGGCCTGGTCCTTGTCGGTCACCGCCGCGTCGATGACATCCATCACCGGGTCGGCGACGATACGAGGATGTTGGCAATGATACTCATGGGGTGTCCTCTCGCTTACCAGCGTGCCGGCCCGCCGCTGCGGGTATCGATGTGAGTGAAGGTGTTATAGCGCCGATTGCCGTATTGCCCGGGGTACCGGTTCACCAGGTAACGATGGACCTCGCTGGGATCGATGCCCTGGACCTGGATATCGGCGGCGCGGCCGAGCTTGTGCTGGCTGTGCTCGGCGCCGCCGACCCTGGCGTTATACGCAGGGCAGCGACAGCCGCTGGTGACGACCACCGGGGTGGCAAAGTGGTCGCGCAACTCCTCGAGCACAGCGAGGGTTTCGGCATCGACGGTGTCGAAACCGCAGCGCGCAGGAACAGGCGAACTCGTGGCGTGCAAAGTGCTTGGATTTCATCGGTGGTTCTCCAGGTCGGTGACACGACTTTCGAGCTCGCCAATGAGTCCTGTAGCTCGCTGATCTGGCGTTGTGCCGTGTCCTTGCGGTAGTAAAGGTCCCATAGTTACGGAGTTCGGCGCGTAGCTCGCTGATGATTTCGCCCTGGTACGTCAGGCGTTGCTGTAGCACGGCGGTGCTTTTGCCGAGGTCTACGAGCTCGAACCCTGCCCAGCCAAGCAACGCGACCAGCAGCAGCTGGATTCGGTTTGAAGTGGCCCTCGAAATTCTTCGCTGTTGATTGCCCGCCATGGCTAGCTCCAGAGCTGGATGTATTGGCAATGGCGGCGCGGCGGGTGCTCGTCGGGCAGCATGACCAGGGTGCCGTGGGGCAGTTCGGGGGCCGAGTTCGGCAAGCCCCGGGTTGAGTTCGAGTGCCTGCTCGGTGACGCCGGCAGTGCGACCGAGCACTCGGGTAACAGAGTCGATCCAGGGTCTCGCCCTGGTGGGCACGTACCTCGGGCATCAGATCAGCTCCACCGTGGTGTGATGACGTCCCTCGATCTCGGCCACGGCCCCAACGGGCATCCCGGCGTACGTCATCGGCGGCCAGGTCCTTGGCGTCACCGCGCTCGTCGCCTTCATCGTGGCGGAGACGTCGCGGTAGCGCTCGAGCAGGCTGGCGTGGGCCGTGGCATAGACGGCCCGACGGTAGAGCACCGCGTAATGGTCAGGCCCTGCCCAGTCCGGGCTGGTGACGTCATCCAGGGTGGCGGCGCCGTCGTTCTGTCGCGCCTGTTGCCACTCGGAGAGCTGGCGATTGATGTCGGCCATGGCGATCTGCAACGCCTGCACCAGTCGGGGCGCGGTGACCGTGCCATCCAGCCGGGTGGCCTCGCGGAAATCTGCCGGCTTGATGTCCGGCCAGAATCCGTTGTTGGCGAGACTGGGCGTGTCTTCTGGAAGTTGCCCGGTACCGGCGGCGATCAGGGACATGGCGATCTCTCGGTGTCAGGAAGGGGTGGACCGGGATGGAGGGTTAGGCCGGGGCCCCCCTCACTCCGGTGCCCCCTTGCGTCGGCGTGCGACTCGGTTCGGCGTCAGGCGTTGGCCTGCTCGCCGGCTTCTTCACTTCGCGCTCAGGCGCTCGATGTCCTTCTTCACCCCGGCGCGGTCGTTGAGCTCGAGGGCGCGTTTCAGGTGCCCGAGGGCCTCGGCGGCGTGTCCGCCCCGGGCTCGCTCGGCATACCCTAGCGCCTGTGTGCAGCTTGGCGCGGATCGGATCGTGCATATCGGCGTCGCGGTGTCAGTGCTTCGGCGCGACTGAGGTGCATGGCCAGTTCGGCGGCGGTATTAGGCCTGGACTCGGCCCTCGTCGGTGTCGTCATGCGGTGCTTCCAACTGCCGCATGGCTTCCTCGGCGAGCTGCTCGGCGACGATGCTCGGCGTGTCACGCTCGAAGCGGTCGGGCGTGTCCAACCCGTGCCGCAGGGAGGCGTACTCGGCGATGGCCAGTGCACCGCCCGAGCGCCGACATCGAGCCGCCAGAGCATGATGGTGACGACGACGTCGTCCTGGGCGCCGTTTCGGCTTCGAGCACGCCGGCGACGTAGGCGTCGAACTGGGCAACAGCTCTCGCTTCTTGGCGATCTTGGCCTCGGTGGACTTGATGCCCTTGAGGGTGCGCGGGCCTCATACAGCGCGGCAGCGTGCAGCTCGTACTGTTCGCCGTTCTGGGGCTGTTGGGATCGACGGCCCCCGCCGCTTGGGCGGCGGAGACACGAGCGAAGTGCTGACGGGCGGGGCTATGCATGGCTTCTCCTTTAGGTGCCTGACCAGTCGCCGAAGACGATGTCTCGACCAGGCAGCCGGCACCGAAGTCCTCGACACGTAGGCGTCGTTGGAGGACTCGTAGTTTTCCACCCGCTTGCGTTTGGGTTCGTCCTTGAG
>NZ_LGUC01000002.1 GCF_001307315.1 Halolamina pelagica | reverse complement strand
GAACTACTACCCGGTCGACCCCGACTACCGGTTCGAGGTGGCCCTCGACGTGTACGACGAGCCCGAGGTCGTCGTCGTCGGAACCAGCACGGACGGCGAACAGGAGTACCTCGCGTGGGGGAGTTCACCGTCGAGATCGGCGGTGAGTCGATCACGGTGACGGCCTACAAGGGCGACCCCGAGGAGGATCGGCTCTGGGTGCCGTTCCGGGACGCGACCAGCGGCGAGGAAACCTACGGTGCGGGCCGGTACATCGATCTCGAACCCGACCACCACCGGACCGACGCGGGAGCGTGGATCCTCGATTTCAACGAGGCGTACAACCCGACCTGTCCTACTCGGACCGGTACGAGTGCCCGCTTCCGCCGACGGAGAACTGGTTCGAGGTGCGGATCGAAGCCGGCGAAAAGGACTTCGAGCTGTAACTAGGCGATTGTTGTCTGCTGGGCAGCAGATAGACCCGTTGTCTCCGCGACGAGCGAGCGACGGCCCACATCACTCGACAGCTTCGAACCACTCGAACAGTTCACGGGCGACAGCGGGCGTTTTGCAAGCTCGCTGCAGTTCGATCGTCAGCGGGCATCGGTGCTCGGTGTTCGCGAGCCAGTTGAGCGCTGTCATCCGTCCGGGAACGCGTTCGGCGGCAGATGTTGGACCGTCCCGGCACGCGGTTCGGTTGTCAGTGCGGAGGCCGAGACGTCCCCCGGGAGCCGATCGACGATGGCGTCAGGACTGGCGTCGCTAACGCCATGGAGATGGATGTTGGCTGGCGTCTCCATCGCCTCCAACATCGCCGTCGGCGTCGCTGTGTGGCCAACGTCACCGGTAAACGCGAGGAGACTCCCCCTTGGCTCGCCGCGACCGCCCGAAGCTGATCGATGTCTGCTGGACTGGTCAGCAAGTAGTCGAACCCCGGACGGGGACAGACGTTTTCGACGGCGATCGTCGGGAGATCCAGCGGCGCCTCAAGGAACCGGTCGCTCCTGATGTGTTCGATGGTTGCCCGGAACGTCTCCACCAGATCGCGCCGTGCCTCAGCGAGTCGCGTCTCGGCGTCCGTTGGAAAGCGGGGCGGGTGTGTGGTTGCGACTGCTGGCTCCATCTTCGGAACGCGATTGATCTCCGGCTGCCCCGGGTAGGATTGGTCCGCTGCCGCGTGCCGTCCTGTTCGTTGAGGAGGACCTCCTTGAGTTCCACTCGACGTTCCAGTTCCCGTCGAGCCCCTGCTCGTGAACCCCCAGCGGGGCGTGTGGATCGTTCGGATCGGCAGCCCGAACGACGAAGCGTACCCGACGGCGGCCTGGGTCGAACTCATGTAGGCCTCCGTGGGCTCGACGAACAGTTCGATGCCATCCGCCGCCTCCGCGACGACAGTCGCGAAGTCGGCCAGTCGCTCGTTTCTCCCGGTCGCCGCGAGGAAGAGTTCGGTGACCGTCATGGAGACCAGGAGCGGGGCGTCTTCGAGCGGCCCGTCCGGCATGATTAGACATCCCCGTGGAGGCTTGCGTGAACCCGAACGAACGGGCCTCGGCGTCGAGCGTCACCGTACCGATACCCCGATAGCCGAGGTTGAGACAGTACGTGTGGCCGTCCGACCCGTCCGCTGGTTCGTAGCCGTGCGTGTGTGAATGGCCGCTGAGTGCGGCAAACACGTCGTGTTCCCGGATGGCGAGTTTGGTCGCGATCGATCCGAAGTGGAGGAACTCTCGATCCGCCTCTCGTGTCCCGACGGCGTGGTGGCGATCGAATGCCGTGTTGAACGGCGGGACGTGGGTGGCGAGGAGGACGTTCGTCTGCGGTTCGAGCAGTTCCGCAAGCTGTTCGTACTCGGTTTCGACGCGCTCGACGCCGCGCGTGAACTCCGGGAGTTCGGCGTCGTCGATGCCGAGTGAACGGGCTGCTTCCCTCGGCGTTTCCGTCCCGCGGACAACGTCGAGACAGGCCGTTTCGAGGTCGTTCGCGACCTGGTCCGCGAGATATCGGCGGTTACCCTGTCGGGCGTCGCGGGGGTCCAGCGCCGGGAACGCACACTGATCGATCGCCGGCGAAAGCGATCGCTGTTCACACCCCTGGCCGACGATCGTGAGGTCGCCGAAATCACGGACGAATCGGTGGCCCGACCACGACGCCCTGAACGGTTCGACCACGTTCGATGGCATCGGCGCGTGATCGTGATTTCCGGGTACGTAGATCACCGGCGTGTCGGTGCCGAACCGCTCGACGAACTCCCGGGCGAGTTCGATATCGGCCGGATTTGCACGATGAGTCAGGTCACCGACGACCAGTACGGCGTCGATGCCATCGGGGACCTGCATCGCGTCGATGTCGTAGCCACTCCCCGCCGGTTTGAGGTGGAGATCGGTGTAGACGAGAAGTCGCATCGGTTACAGATTTGAACCCAGATAGAAGTTAGTAGCGGTTGTGTGGGTTGCTGTCTCACTGTGGGTCGTGGGAGGGCCGTCAGACGCTTTGCCCTCCGTACTCGATGGGGCATCCTCGGTTTCCACGCTGTCGCCATCGATTGTGACAGTTTTCGCACACCGGTAGCCAGGGTTGACACACCGCGTCCCGTCAACGTCGACGACGCCTGCCGCCCCGTGGATATGTCCGCAGAGACAGAGAGCAGGCGAGTACTCCCGGAGTGCGTGGCGAACTGCGAGCGAGCCCCAGTGGTGACCTTGTAGTGGTGAGCGCTCCGCCCGAATCACGTCTAGTTGCGTGTCGAACGGCGGCACGTGTGAGACGAGCACCCCGGCTTCGGCGGTGTTCGCAAACCCATCCCGGAGGTGTCGCAATCGATGCCGGTACCGCTCGATTCCGTCGGCTGGTACTGCCGACGGATCGGGCCCCGTCACCGGAGACGACTGGAACGCCTGTGCTCGGTAGGCGTCCAGCCACTCGTCGACCTGCTCGGCATCACCCTGGAACGGACTGTCAAGATACCTGATCTCCGTACCAGCATCGAAGCGGTCACACCCCAGGCCGACGAACCGAACCCCATCCCGTACGTCGGTAGCCGTGAGATCAGTTACGCCGTCGACGCCGGTGAGCAGATCGCGATACGGGTAGTCGTGGTTGCCGGGAACGTAGCCGACGGGGGCGACCGACCGGACGAGGTCTTCCAGCAGTTCCACCCCGATCTCGGGGAGTGACATCGCTGATCGAGCAGATCGCCGACGACGATCACGACGTCGATCTCCGTCGACGCCACGGTGACTTCTGGGACGGTCGACGCCGTGAGGTGTGGGTCCCCCAGGACGAGAAGCCTCATCCGCCCGTCGCTCGCTCCCCAGGCGTGACGTTCGTCATGGCCATTCAGTGGCGAGCGGTTTGGCCGCCAGCTTCCTAGAGCCATCGGTAACGCAGCTCCTCGTATACGACCCCGACGCGCCCCGGGGTCACGTTTATGCGGATTCGTGTGAGACCGTTTGTGTATCCATGGGTGCCGATGTCGTCGACATTATCGAGAACAAGCGGATGGGCCACGAGGGGACCCGACCGGTGATAGAGCCCACCCCAGCGGGGTCGAAGGGTACGAGCCAGTGCTGCAGGTGGTCGTCGAGGGGTCGACGACGAAAACCGAAGGCGGGTTCAACCCACGGTACGTGTTCGAGCCGAGTGGGCGGCCGGACTTCCACCTGTTCGGGTCACACACGGGGAACTACATCGACAAAGAGACCATAGAGAAAGACGAGCGGCTCCGCAAACTCCTCACGACGCAGATCGGCGACGCCCAGCGGTCGATCCGATACCCCTCCGCGAGTGCGGTCCAACGTCGGTTCATCAATCCGGACACCAGCATCATCGACGACAACGAGTTCGTCCAGGAGTCCTCGACAGGGTATCAGCTCCTCCGGTCGATCCTGATGCGGTACGTACTGAAGTTCCACGAGTACGGGTCGAGCGACTCGCCGAACGGTCACTTCATGACGCTCAACCATCCGGAAGTAGCTGCGTTCGGCTACATGTTCCCGTTCTCACAGATCCCGGCAGTCCTGAAGGGGGACCGAGTGTTCTCTCGGGCTCTTCCGACGATGTACCACGAGTTCCCGGCGTTTCTGGAAGAACGACGGGTGCTGTCGGAGTTGATCGAGGCGGGCTCGCCGTTCGACGAACTCTGTTCGGTCGTCTCTGTCTCTCCGGCTGAACGGGAGAGGCTGAAAGAGACTGATAAAGATGTCCTCAACGAGACGGTCCGTGCGCTCTCCGAGTGGTATATCGCCCCTGACGACTACAGTGCGGTCGGCCGGAACACCCAGATCCTCCGGACCATCGACTGGCTCGAAGACGAAGTCGGCCGGCCCCGTGCCCTCGACGCGCTGAACGTTCCCCGGGAGGCGACGATGCATCCGGACAAGTGGGTCTGTCACCTACTCCACGATATCGCGACCGGGATGGACGTCGACGATATCCGGACCGATGGGAGCTACTGGGAGACGAGGGCGGGCGGTGGCACGTACGACGACGCCAGCGAACTGACTGCGCGGCAGCGACGGGACGCGGTCGAGAACCCGTGGAACCGTGGCTTCTACACGACTCACGAATCGATCCGGCTATCCGAGACCAAACTCGTTCGAACGTGGTACAGCTACCGCCCGGACACGTCGTTCTCCATCGAACACATCCGCTACCGGCTCTTCCTCCAGGAGTTGTTCACGAACAGCACGCTATCGAGAAACGGGGAAGAGTGGGACATCGAGATGATCGGGAAGACGAACACGCCCGCGCGACTGGAACTCACAGACGAGGAGAACGGCCGGATCGTCGACGAGCAGCCGTTCCATTACGCCCGGTACCACGTCCGCGGAGAGAACCCGTTCGAACTGGCCCGCACGGGGGCGACGACGCCCGGCGACATCGGGACGTTCTTCGATTACGAGCAGAACGGCGATCTGTCGTGGCAAGCCTGGAACCAGAGTCGACAGGATGCGCTTCGACAGATGGCGTTCGAGGAAAACGAACTCGGGGAAGCGCTCGAGTGGGTCCAGTCGGGCGAGTATGGCGAGCTGTAGCTGCTTCGCCTACTCGCTGTTCCACTGCTCCCGGATGCGGTCTTCGACGAGCTTCTCGTAGAGGAGTTCCTGCTCGGAATCGCTCATCTCGGGGAACAGGGTGTTTTTCACCATATCCCGATACACATTGACGGCACTCACCGCGAAGGAAGTTATCTCGTCTTCGACCAACTCGGCTGGCTGCTCCGTCCAGGAGTTGATGACGTCCTCGTTCCGATCGAACTGGATGTGTGCGATCGTTTTCGCGAGGTCTATCTGCTGGTGGCGGTCGGCCGCCGTCGAGTCGTCAGCTCCCGTCCCGCCAGACTGGTCAGCCTGACCTTCGGGTTGCGCCGTCTCCGTTGACGGAGTGTCCGTGGCTGCACTGGAGTCATCAGCCGCCGAAGCCTGTGCCCCGGCGTCCCGCGTAGCGTCCACTGCGTCTTCGACGACGCCTTGCTCGTCGTTGATCGGCCCTGCTCCCCCAGCGATACCTTCTTGACCCGGATCTGCCTGTGGCTCCAGGTCGGGGTCCGGCGAGATTGGATCGCCCTGAACCGTCGTAACTGACTCTTCAGCGTCGGGGTCGTCCGGCGTTTCGGCCGCGCCGTCCTCGTGAGTCGTCTCGTCGGCACCGGTTGCATGGGCTGTCCCGCCTGTGCGCTGGGGTTCGCCGTTGGTTCGATCGTCCCAGGCAGTCGGCGCCGTTCTGGGTGCCGCAGCGACTGGTGGGGCCCGAGTTCCGTCCTGCCACTCGTCGAGGACTCTGAGGAGCGCGCTGGTCAGTCGCCGGGGTTGCTCGGCACCGTACTGCTCGAGATCCGTCTCTTCGATCGCGGTCCGAAGCGCCTCGTCAACCTCGTCCTCGCTCGGACTTCCGAGAACGAGTTCCGTCGAGGACTGGAGCATCGAGACGATGTCCTCTGCTCGCGCTTCGTCGACGCCGCCGTCGACGAGTTCGCTCTTCCATCCGTCTTCGACTGATTCTTTGCTACTCCGCGCGTTTTTGATTGGTTCTGTCCCGCTACCGTCGGTGTGCCTGTTGTCGTTCATTGTTGGTCGTGTGTCTGTCTCGCGGTGTGGTCAGGGGCGTCGTCGCGTGTACGAACCGAACAGTACCTGCCCGTCGGCGACCTGCACGTCGAACCCGGTTCGTTTCAGTGAGGCGTTCTGTCCGTCCTTGCCGAGAAGCTCCCGCACCGTGTCACCGCCTGTCACGACCCGTCCGTGCTCTGACCCGTCGTCGGCGGCAGCGTTGAGCTTCCACGCGCCAGCGTGGATCAGCCCCAGGTAGGACCGTATCTGTCGTGAGAGTCGCCGCTCGTCGTCGCAGCCGACGAGACCGGTGATGACGCCTGCGACGGCGAAATCGTGAACGCCGTCGGCAGTCTGCCACCCCCCGTCGGCGGCCGGTAGATCGGTGCCGAGCTCCAACGACGCTAGCAGGTCCTCGTAGCTTGTGCCGCGGAGCGAACTCAGGTTGCCGATCCCGATCTCGACGTTCGGATCCCGAAACATGCCTGCCTGCTGGGCGACAGTGGACATCGACGCCTCGGTGGGAACCACCGAGATCTTCTCTTCGGGATACCCTTCCACGCGCTCCGCGGTGTGTTCGCCGGCGTCGAGTCTACTGAGCACGCCGCCGACGTAGTCGACCATGCAGGCGGCTTTACCGCTGGGGAGACTCTGGGGTGAGCCCGCATCGAGATCCTGTTGCTGAAGCCAGTCACAGACCGCGCCGATCCGATACGTCGCGTAGTCGGAGTCCTTCTCGACTTTTGGGATCCGCTGAATCACGCCGATATCCTCGAGATACGGCAGGATGTCCGTCAGCGTCGCGTTCGACCACTCGTTGTCAGCGTCGTCGAGTTCGTTCGCTTCGAGATACTCGTTGACTGCCTCCTTCAGCCCGGTAAACGTATAGACGTCCGAATCGGCCTGCAGGACCGTTTCGAGCACCGGCCTCCGGTAGGTTGAGTGCTGGACGGCGAACACTTGGCTGATTCGAGACCAGTACGCTGCGAGCGACATCGGACCTGTCTGTGGCTGGCTCATGGGATGTGTCGGGAGAGCACGGTTCGGTTCTCGGGTGGTTCGCGTCTGTCGGGAAACGTTGCACCGCTCGACATCCGACCCCTACGCGCCAGGGGTGGCTTGCCCTGATGGTGACGCATCGATTGGGGTAATCTTTTTATATCGTTTTGGCGAGACAAGATACTCGCAGGATCGGTAGCAGCCCTCATATATCTAATGGGGAAGCCGATCGACCACATGACCAAGCCGACGTCGCGCCGGGGAGCGTCGAGGCCCCTCGTAGACTGTCGCGGACGCAGCGTCGACGTGCGGGACTTGAGCGACTCGGTCACTCCGACTGCAGTTTCGTCACGACCGCGCGTGCTTTGTACTCCTGTTCGTACAGAGCGTTCCAAGCGGCCTCGTCGAAGCCCGCCAACTGCACCGGTTCGAACTGCGTCAACTTCAGTTGGCGCTTGCACTCACTACACTGGGCGATGCCGTGGACTTTCACCACCTCGACACCGACCTCCGGGTGGTTCTCTACCAGGGAAACCTGGCCGTCCTGCGCTCGGAACTCATTCTTGGTGCCACACTCCGGACAGCGGAACTCCGTTCGAGTCAGAATGTCCCCTGAGCTGGGGTCCATCGCGTCCCGAAAATACTCGAGTGCCAGCACCAGTTGATCTATCTCGTCCTCGGTTATCCTGATCTCACCCGGCGTGTTACCCCGTTGTTCCAGCACCTTGTTCATCAGCCGGCAAACGGTCACGAACCGTTCTGCTCGATCCATACCTGGCCGAACGATGCGTTGCTCCGTTTGTACTATCCACTGTGAACAGGGGAAGATCAGCGTGAGCCACCGTTCTAGTCCCGACGTTCTGAGGCAGATTCGAGCAGGCATGGTGTCGATCACACCGACTCCTGACGGGTCCTATCGATTTGTGAGATTCACCACCCTCGGTTCATCACTCATAAAGCTAATCCAGAACACCGGTCAGGGGACTTGCCGAGTACCCCCGGCGTATCGCTGTAGATATGGCACGCAAGAGCGTCCGTGTCCGGAAGGTTCGCTACAAAGGCCACACGGTCCGGGTCAAGGTCTACCGGCGCAACGGTCGTATCGTCCGACTCAAAGTGATCAAGTCGCCCGTCAAGGTCAAGCGGAAAGTCCTGATCCGGCGGATCCGTCGCCGATAACGTAGTTGGGAGTACGATTTCGGTACGCGATGCCGGATCAGATGGCTGCTCCGAAAAGCGACCACGGACAGTGAATTACCGAATACTCCTGAGCGTTCGAGTTACGAAGTCACACGTATGATGTCAGACGACACGACCGTTCTGCTGGATGGGCAACCGCTCGAGTTGGTCGAGGAAACTGGGCACGGAGCGGTGATCTTTGGTGACGGGGAGACCGGCGTCATTTTCCTCCCGGATTCGGGGAACTGTCTCGTCAAGGAGGGCGAGATGGTCACGCAACTGAGCGAAGACCGGTTCGAGAAGGACCGTCGCGTCTTCACGGGGTTCGGCAGGCACACCGTCGAGGTGGTCTGGGACGTTGCGAGCTCCGAGTCCACTGGGGGAGACACGTCGAAGTGAGCGGAGCCAGCTGGGTCCAGCACGTCCCCATCCCGATCGGGCTGGCGCGCCCGTCTGCACACCTTCGGGGAGCGCGATCGACGTTGACGACGACATACGTGGTCGACATCCAACTGAATCTCCGTTCCGGAGGAATCGGTGGTCCCACGGTACCTCGAAACAGGCCCCTCCGGCCGCCGCAAATCACTTATAAAGACTTCGCAGATTCCCGTTCTCAGTCAGGTCCACCGTGGTACCGCTCTGACGAGGAACTACGCCATGACGAAGAAGATCACCACGATGAAGCGGCGGGCGAAGGGGTTCGTGGACGAGATCCACTGTGACGGTCGCCACTACGGGGTGGTCAACAGCTTCGACTCGTCGTGCTCGCTCGGCACGCTCCGGCCGTCTTCGAGCAGCCTGAAGTCCGACATCCGCAAGCTGTCGGCCGGGGGGCAGACGGCCCTGTACGACTCGGTGTACCACTCCATCGGCTCGCTGGCGAAGGCCCACTACGACGCCGACCGTCACGGTATCCCGATGGCCGTCCTGACGTTCACCGACGGGAAGGAGAACAACAGCACCCGCGGGGTCGGCGACGTCCGGAAGCTGATCCGGGACCTCGAGTTCTTCCCGTCGAACAACTGCTACTTCATCATCGCCGGCGTCGGCGAGGCGTCGGAAACGCAGATGCAGGAGCTGTGTCGGGACGACTACGGCCTGTACATCTCGGCGTCGGACATCGACGAGGTGTTCAGCACGTTCAAACGGCTGCTGTTGAAACTCGTCCTGAAAGACGAGCGCGCCGCGGTCAAATCGCGCAAGAACGGCAAGGTGGTGAAAGTCGAGGGGCACAAACGCTCCGTCGGCGCGTCGATCAAGGAGGTCGACTACGCGCTCAACCTCGACTGCTCCGGATCGATGGGGTGAGTTTCGCCACCCCGGGCAGTTTCCGGCCGCTCGGTAGCAATCCGGGTGGTCACTCCGGCCGCAACTCGATATCCACTGTCGACGGGATCCGTGTCAGCAGGTCCACGAGCATGACCTCCCCCGATAGGTCGAGCGATCCCTCCGCGAACAGGTCCACGAAGGTGTCCCGGTAGGCCCTGAGGTCGACCGGTTCGCTGTCGGCGATGGTGGCGATGGCCGTGACGAGGTTCGCTTCGGTCTGTGTCCCGGGACGCGCTTCGAGTGCCGTCGTGAGTTCGGGGACGCTCTCGACGAGCTGGTCGGGATTGGACTCGGCCAGGATGCAGTATATCTCCGCGACATCCTCGCGAGCCTCGGGGGCGCTGTCGAACAGTGCTGCCAGCTCCTCGTTCCCCTCGCCGAATATTTGGGGACGCCCGGGCTCACTTCCTTGAGTACCCCAAGAGGTGCTCCTGGACGTCTTCGTGGGCGCGCTCGTACAGATCCACGAGTGACTCCTCCTCGTCGTCGACGAGTTCGGCTGCGACACGATCGGGGGCTGCCTGTGCGACCCGGCCCAGCGCTTTCGCCCCGTGTGTCGTGTAGACCGTGTAGCCGAGACAGTCACTCGCCGGGGACTCGTCGAACGACTGCCGGTCTAGCGTGGCTCCGAGCCAGACCAGGTGGCCGACGAGCCCCGTCTCGTCGGTGACGAGCGCTTCGGCGTCGTGGCCGGCGAGGTGGTACAGCGCCTCCGCGGCGGGGAACATCGCCTGCCCCTTCGCCTCCGACTCCAGATCGAGTAACGAATCGATCTCTTCGACCGTCGGAAGGACCGTCGCAGGCCGGGTCCGCGAGAGCCCGCAGACGGCCCACATCGCGTGTTTGCGAACGTCTTCGTCGTCCGCGTCGAAGGCGTCAGTGAGCGCCGGAAGCAGCTCCTCGGTCCCCGCGGGCGGAGATTCGTGGACGACGTTGTCGCTCAACATCGAGTTCTTCGCGGACTGCCCCGTCAGCACCCTGGCGATTGCCGCCGCGTTCTTCTGCCGATCGGTCGACCCATCCCGGAGTGCCTGTAGCAGCTCCGTCCGCACCGCCTGATCCAACTCCTCTAGCGACGCCGAGAGTTCGCCGATGGCCTCGACGGCGTTCGACGTGGAGAGGCTCCCGCTGTACGCCAGATCGAACTCGACCAACTCGACGAACAGGCCCTCGGGCACGGCGTCAATCTCCCCGGCGACTTCGCTCAGCACGCGACAGATCGAGTCCTTGGTGTAGTCCGACGAGTCCCGGAAGGCGACGACGAGGTCGTCGACGACGCCGGCAACCGGTTCGGGATGGTCGGTCGCGACGTGCCACAGTGCGCTCGCGGCCTCCTTCCGGATGTCTGCGGTCCCCTCCCGGAGCGTCTCCCCCAGCGTCGGAACGGCGTCGACCACGGAGTCCGGCCTGTTGTCGGCGAACTGGCTCATACACTCCGCCGCACTCTCAGTGAGGCGGTCGTCGTCCGCCGCCAGCGCTTCCTCGATGCGGGGGCGGAGTTCGTAGAACGGCTCCGCGTCGCGAAGCACGGCGGACGAAGTGAACTGTATCGCCCGAACCCGTGTCTCCAGATCGTCGCTGTCGAGCGCCGCCCGGATCTCCGGGCGGAGGTCCTCGGCCACGTCCGGCCGTTCTTCGAGCACGGTCATACAGGCGCTGCGTGCGTTCGTCGAGTCGATGCTTTCGGAAGCGGTGAACGACATCTCGAGGAGGCTGTCGGCGCCGTCCGCAACGGCGTCCGGTTCCACCTCGGCGACGTTTTCGAGCGCCGTCGCGGCCATGTACCGTCCGCTCGCGTTCTCCTCGTCGACGACATCGAGGAGGGCGGGTGCGTGCTCCACGACGGCCTCGGGGTGTTGCCTGCTTATCTCGCCCAACGCGGTACAGGCGTAGTTCGAAGCGTCGTCGCCCTGATCGAGCGCCGTCTCCAGGACGTCCGTGTGAGCGACCAGCCTGTCGGGAGACTGATCCGCAACGTTGCTGAGCAGTTCGGCGACCGACCCTTTGGTCGACTGATTGGTCCAATCGGCTTCGAGCAGCCGTCGGCACTCCGGGATGACCGTCTCGAAGGTCGCCGGGTCGTGCGCCAACAGGCGTTCCAAGGTCCGCCGCGTGTAGAGTTGTGCCCGTTCGGTCGAGAGCCCGGCGACGATATCGGCCGCCGACGGGACGAGTACGTCCGGGTCCGTCGCTGCCACCGCCGCGAGCAGTTCGGACGCCTCCGAGGCCACGTCGCCGGAACCGCCGTCCAGCGACTCGATCACGTCCGGAAGTACCTCGTTGACGAGTGCGGACGCCCCGTCCCCGTCAAGCCCGGTTTCGACCACCGCAGCGAGGACGAGTAAACTGTGCTCCTGCGCCGTCGGCGCACCGTCGGGGAACGGCGACACGATCGACTCCGGCAGGTCCTCGGCAGCCCCCGGTTCCGCGTCGATGACACGTTCGATGGTGGTCGCAGCTGAGTAGGAGACCTGCTCGTGACCGATGAACCCGGCCAGCTGTTCGACCTCGTCGCGAAGCCGTTCGGGCGCGTACTCAGAGATCTCGAACACTGCTTCGACGGCCGCCTCCGCCACCTCGCTCTCCTCGGCGTCGAGCAACGGCCGCACGTCGGCAGTCGCGTCGAGCGCCGCCTCGGAGGGCGTTTCGTCGCTCAAGAACCCCACGTTGACCAGGTTCCTGACGAACTTGACGGCCTCCGTACGCACCGGGGCCGGGCTCTCTCGCAGGAGTTCTCGAACCTCGGGGAGCCCCCGTTCGGCGATCGTCTCGTGATCACTGGCGAGACACCGCACGTAGTAGCCGGCGACCGGCCGGCGATCCCCTGCCTCGGTGTCGGTGAACGTCGAGAGCAGGGAGTCGAACAGCTGAGTCCCGACCTCGTCATCGTGCGCGGCGAGGTTCGTGAACAGGTGTTGGTTGTTCCACCGCTGGGACTGGTTGTCCGCCCGGAGCCCGATTTCGACCAGCCGGCGACGATGTTCGACGAGCTCCCCCGGCACCTTGTAGCTGAGCTGCTGGAGCAGCGCCGTGAGGTTGTCCCGGATTTCGACGGATAGCTGCTCCTTGCCTGTCGTCTCTTCCACACGAGCGGGTTCTCGATGGGCTTCGCGGTAGGCCGCCGCGACGATGTCGTCGGCGATCTCGACAAACGGCGTCGGGTCGTCTTGGATGTACTCGGTGGCTGCGTCGGTCGTGAGACGCCACTCTTCGAGCTGGCCGATACTCCTCGCGGGGCCGACCCCGCCCCGGAGCGACTCCACCACCGTTTCCACGTCCGGATCGGCGTCGTTCACCATCTGTGCCGCCACCTCGGGTGTCGTGTGTCGACAGAACGTTGCTGAGTCATCATCGGTCGAGTTCCGGTATCAGCGAATCCGCGATTTCGGCGACCGGGTCAACTACCGCCCGGCTTCCGCACGTCTCCCCACCACACCGGTTTTCGGAGACGCGACAGAGCGGGCACTCGATCGTCGTGGCCGGCGCCGACAGTTCGAAGAGGCGCTCGATCAACTCCCGTCCGAGATACGCCCGCGCCCAGTACGACTCGTAGCGTTCCCCGTCCACGGTGGTCCCGCCGAGGAAGGGATTCGCTAAGTGATCGGTCGCTCCCGATCGAGTGTAGACGACGCCCCCGAACCCTCCTTGTCGGAAGGCTCGCGATATCGTCTGGTCGGTCGCCGCCGCGGCGAGGGGGACCTGATCGACATCCGGCGTCGGGAACCGTACCGGGTCAGTCGCGCCGACCGGTTCGGTCAACAGCGGCGGTTCCGGCCGCTGGGGCGACGCGGAGTCGCCGAGATCACGCCGCAATCGCTCGGCGAGTTCTCGCGACGCCTGTCCCGGAACGTCGTCGACCCGGGACAGCGAGTCCGCCGCCGAGTCGAGCCGTTCCGCGGGGTCGTACGACGCCACGGCCGTCCGGTCCGGCTCAGGGGGAGCGGTGCGTCGAGGGCCACGTCGGCGACGACCTCGGCCGGGACCCGACCGTACGTCTCTCGGAGCGCGGTGAGCCGGTCGAGCACGTCGTCCCGGGGCACCGAGAGCGTCACCGACCCGGCGAGTTCGGTTAGCTGGTCGCTGGCCGTCGCTTCGTCGACGTCCGGATGCATCGCGCCGAACACCGCGGCCATCTGGTCGAGGTAGCCGTCCTCTTCGACCATGGTCCAGACGAAGAACCGATCGACCGTCGTCGCGACCGGGTGCCACCGCTCGTGGAGCGTGCGCGCGGCCCCGACAGCCTCGTCGATTCGTCCGGCCGCGTCCGCGACGGGGGTATCGCCGGCCGCGGCCTCGAACAACGCGTTCGTCGCCCTTCGGTAGAGCGTCCGTCCCGTTCTGGCCGGGGTGAACTGCTGGCGGTAGCCGGCCATCAGCAGCGCCGGGAGTCTGAACGTCTGGAACGCCCGCATCGCCGCCTGGTCGCCGCTTGGCGGGTCGAGTCGGAGCAGGCTTCGCCATGGGTCCACCTCCCCGTACGACCGCTCGTCGCCGAACGCAGTTGATACCTGCATCACCCTGTCCGGTCTGAGTATCCGGTACGGAGTTCAGCTAATAAACGTTCGCCCGGCAGCCGGTCGCCGGGGCGGTGACCGGACCGGGACGGCCCCCTGCTACGGGTCTCAGTTCGACTCATCGGATTCGGGGGATCAGGGGTTTTGCCCACGATGTCCTCACGGATCGCCGCGACCCGCTCGGACAGTTCGTCGGCTCGCTTCTTCTGTGCTGTCGCCACCTCCTGGGCCTGTTCACGGCGCTCTTCCCGAACGCGCTCGTTGTGCCCGATGACCGTCGACGCCCGTGCGAGATGGACGTAGAGCGTCTCGATGTGGTCACGGAGTCGCTCCGGATCGTCCGGGAGCTCCTGAACTGGCGTGTAGAACGATTCGTCTTCTAAGATCGGTCCGGCTTCCCCGATCGTCTCCGGGAGATCTGGTCGCTCCGGGTCGCCCATAGTTGCTGACAGGACGGCGACCCAGTTAGTCCTGTCCCGGCGACGGCGTGTCCCGATAGACGAGACCGACTCCCGTCGGTCTCCGGACAGTACGACTTGCGCGCTCACGGAGGCCCCGGTACCCCGCCAGACCGTCGAGAAGGCTACTGGGTGGTCGACACCCACGGTACGGCCACGATGAACTGCGCGCAGGACGTCCCAACCCTCCCGTCCCGGGTGGAGCTACGGCCGGCGAAATCGATCGACCGCCGCGAGATGGAGCGCCTCTGGCGCCGGCGCGTCGGCTTCGAGATCACGAACACGCTCGACGCCGTCTTCGACGACGAGACGGCGGCTCACGGGTTCGTCGCGACCAACGTCGAAACGATCGTCGGGTTCGGGGTCGTCCTCGTGCTCACTGCCGAGGGTGCCCGCGACGCCTTCTCGGCCCCGCTGGCGGATTACCCGTTAGGCGAGGAAGTCGCAGTGTTCCACGCCGGCGTCGTCGACGAACAGTGGGAGGGGCGCGGCATCGGCTCCGCGCTGATGTGGACACGACTCGCGTTGGCCCGGGAGCAGTACGAGGTCGACGCTGCGGTCGGGAACGCGTGGCTCCGCCCTCACCGTGTCGACTCGTCAGTCCTGTTCGAGAAGTTCGGGTTCGACCGGGTCGAGACCGTGCCGAAGTTCGCACAGCGAACCGACGGTGATCGAGACTGCCCCGACTGTGACGGCGAGTGTACGTGTTCGGGCGCGCTGTATCTCTGGACGCCGACGGCGGCGTAGACCCCCGCGTATCCCCCGAGTACTTACACCCCGAAGAGTCGCCCCGCCGCGGCGAAGTCCCGGTCGAGCTCCGGGCGGAGGGGGCCTGACGATCTCCGGGATGAGTTCCGGCGCTCGTGTGTGGTTGGCGTTGAGGTCCTCCATCCGGTCCACGGCCTGCAGGAGGTCGTCGTGGTCGAGGGAGTCGCTCCCTACGTCACCGTCTGCGCCCGCCATCTAACACCACCGTACGGACACCACCACGTAGGCGTTGCTCCCGGGAGAACGGTGTAGAAAAATCCTTCGCTGATTCGCCGCTTGCGGTCAAGCGGTCCTCGTCCGACGACAACAGTGAGGTGTGCTGGAAAGCATGTTCGGAACGGCCGTTGCACAGGCGGGCGGGTTCGGCGGCAACATGGGGATGCTCATGTTCATCGGCGTGCTGATCGCCGTCGTGTGGTTCACCGCCCAGTCGTCGGGCGACAGCAACAGCGACGAGGACGACGAGGACGGGCGCCGCGTGGTCCGAGTCCGTCGGGTCCGGGTCCGCCGGCGGCGACGGAAGCGCTGAGCGGCGTCGTTGGTTTTCTACAGTACGTGTCGGAGTGAGACTGGCAGTAGCCCCGGTCGCAGCGGAAGCCTGTTTCAGCCGGTCGCGGAAGTAGACACCACCTCAGGTAGGGCAATCGAGCTGTCGGCAGTGGGTTCGACGGCGAGTACTCACTCCTCCTCGGTCTGCGTGGCGGAGCCGTCTGTGTCGCCTTCGAGCAGGTTCTCGGCCACCTCGTCGCGGTCGCCGTCGAGATCGGACGCGACGGGGTCGATGACCGACTGGAAGTTCGTTGCCAGGTCGTCGTCGTCCCGTTCGCGGTTGGCCAGCAGGAGGAGCCCCCCGACGACGTGGAGTTGGGCGGGCGTCTCTGTTCCCTCCGCGAGCGTGACGAGCCGATCCGCCGTGGAGAGTGCCCTGTCCACGTCGAACTCACCCATGCGGGTGACGAACCGATTGACCGCCGGCCGGATCGCCCTGTCGGGGTCGGAGAGGCTGTCGAGGGGGTATCCTGCTCCCCCTGAGAGATGCCGTCGTCGAGGTACTGCAGGAACTCCGCGCCGACGGCGTCAGGATCGACTGCCGCGAAACACCCGCCCAGGTCGGCCACGAACCGTTGGACGTCCTCGTCGTCCCGATTCAGCAGTTCGTCGAACACCCCGTCGCCGGCGGCGTCGACGAGCGCCGGGAACCGGGGGCGAGTGCATCGAGGGTGGTAGAGAGAATAACCCGGGCGACCACTCCCGACTCGTCGGCGGCCGCGTGGCCGTACCGCGCCCTGAACCGGTCGTCGCTCCGAACGGCCGCGGTGAACGCGTCACCGACCCGTTCCGGGACCATCTCGGGGTCGTGGTCAGCGACCTGATACAGGAACCTGACTGCGAACAGTGGAAACATCGGTCCGTCGTTCTCGAAGGGGCCGTCCAACGTGCGGACGCCGGGCTGGAGCGACCCCCAACCGACCTCCCCACTGAGTGCTGCGAACGCGCGTGCAGCGTCCCGCCTGACGGGGAAGGCCTCCGTCCGGAGGTGTGTCGCCAACTCGACGGTGTACGGTTCGAGGCGCGCGGGATCGTCGTTGGCGAGACGTGCAGCGAACCGGAGGAACCCCTCACGGAGGTTCGACTCGGTTCTGAGAAGGTACTGGTGGAGGTCGATGGATTCGGCCACGAGCGTTCGGGCGTGATCGCCCCCGCTCGCCCGCCCGAGCACGCCGTAGCCCGCCGCAGCGAGGTTCGCTTCCTGGGTTCCGTCGGCCTTCTTCGAGAGGGTGATGAGGTGTTCGGCGATTCGCTTTGCGATCTCGTCGGGAGGGTCGTAGTCGGCGGCGTCGATCGCCGCCGAGAGCAGGAGCGTGCCCGCAGCCGTCAGCCACGGGTCGCCGTCGCCACTCGTTCCGTCACGGACCAGCGATTCACCCAACTCCGTCCGGACCGGGGGTCGATCGACGTTTCCGTGTTCGTCTGTGCGACGACGCGGGCAGCCGTACACGCGGCCCGCGGGAGGTTCTCGTCGAGCGCCCCGGCGGCGGCCTGTTCGAGGAGGTCGAACAGGTGCTCGTGAGTCGCCCCCCAGACTTCCTCGGTCATCTTCCCCCGCGAGAGGATCCCGGCGGCGTGTTTGGCCTCCTTGTACCCTCCCTCTTCGAACCCCTGAATCGCCGTCTCGAGCTCGTCGTCAGTGAGTAGTTGTCCGTTGTCGACGGACGTTTTGGTCGAGATCAGTTCGAGGCCGAGCCGTGGCGTCGAATCTGGCATACCCGAACGAATGGTGTGCGTGTCCATAACCGTAATCTCCCCCCGAACCAGGGACCACGGAGGCCGGGGACGCCCGGCGACCATCTCGACAACACATCGGCGGAGGTGTCCTGCGACAGCCACCCCGACTGGAGTCGGGGTCACCCGGCACCTCAGCGACACTGTCGCCACCGACGCCGATCCCGCGTCGAGTGGCGCTCGTTGGGCACTAGAAAACTGTTTCGCTGACTGACCGTGTGCGGTCAACTCGGTAGCGATGGCGCCCCTAGGAAGAGATGCGATGGCAACGAGCGAATCCGAGTCGGCCGAGGCCGGTGCACAGTCCCCCTCGATGAACGAGCTCGCGGTGCGAGCGATCCGCCAGGGCATCGCGGAGCAGGCAAGCCGCCAGGAGAAGTTCCAGCTGTCGGTGCGGGTGCAGGACTCCACGGACGAGGCGGCCACGAAGGCGTTCCAGCAGGACCTGATCGAGTTCATCAAGCGCAAGGTCGAAGCCGGAGACGTCAGGGTCCCCGAGGTCGCGATCGCGCTCTGGGACGAGGTCAACCGCATGGAGGAGATGGTCCGGGAGGCGAGCGAGGAGTTGGACGACGACGCCGCGGACGACGAGAACGACGACCCGAGCGAGGCCAGCGACGACGACAGTCCCATCGCGGACCTGGCGGGTCAGCCCTCGACGGACGATGCCGAGGACGCCGACGCCGATGCGGACTCGGGGCTCCCCGAGGACCCGGCGTTCCACTGAACCCGTCCGGCCACCCTTTTCGAGCAGCGTGACCCATGCCGAACCAGCAGCCGTGATTATCGGCCACTAATCGGCTGCTTCGACGCCGAAGCAGGCGCCTCCGCTTCTCGGCTCGGTCACTCCCCGGGCGTCCAGCGGCGTGCAGCAACGAGGCCGAGGACCACCGGGGCAGCGAGACCGGGTGCTACTGTCGCCGGCGCCAGCAGCGCCGCACTCGTGACGATCGCGGTCCCCAACACGAGACACAGCCGTCGCCATCGCGTCGTTGCGCCTGCCGTCGACTCGGCACCGACGACGGCCGCCCCGGTCGTCACCACGACGATACTGCTCCCGAGCGCGTACGCGAGAACCCATGACTGCGGGCCGATCGCAGCCGACGGCCCGACCACCACAGTCGCCCTGAACAGCATCCCGCCGAGGGCGACTATCGTCACGCCGCTCCCGCCGAGGACCCACTGCTGCCACATCCCGGCCGGGGGGTCGGGACTGTCCCCGGCGGAAGGCGTCTGATCAGCGGCTGACTGGCGAGCAGGAGCTGCACACCGAGCACGCTCACGATCCACGCCAGCGCGACGCCGTCGGCCTGGTGGGCCGCCACGAGGAGGGCCCAGACCGGCCCGAGCGTTTCGCCGAGCGAAATCCCCGGAAGCGACACCGCGAGAACCGTCGCGCCGACAGCGACGAACAGCGCGACGGCGAGCGCGTCGACCACGCGGGCAACCCACGGCCCGAGCGGGCCGGGGAGCGACTCGAAGGTCGCCCCGACGACCGTCGGCCCGGCACCGGCACGAACACAGCCCTCGTCGTCGACACCATGCAGTTCGGCGTGACAGTCCGCACAGAGGGTGAGGAGGTTTTCGAGATCGTGGGCCCCGCCCATCCGCCGCGGCACGATGTGGTGGCACTCCAGATCTGCAGCACCGAGATGGCCGCCGACCGCGCCGCAGTGCTGACACCGGAACTCGTCACGGAGGAAGGCCGCGCGCCGCCGTGACGACCAGTCGCCCGGTAGCCCAGTCACTGTTCTGTAGCGGCGGGGATCACGCTACAGCTCCGGCCCCGAGTCGTCGTCCGACGAGGGTCCACCGAGCGTCGGTCCCGGCCCTCCGGGGGTCGAATCCGAGCCCAGGAGCTCACTGAGCCGGGAGCGGATCCCGCCGTCTCGCTCCCCACCCTCGTCCGTTGTCTCGTCGTCGAGGCCAACGCTGCTCCGTACTTCGGTGACGGCTCGCTCGGCGCGACGTTCGACGGTCGCGTCGCCGGCCCGCTTCACCGAATCCATCTGCTTGCTGAGCGTGTCCATGATCCGGTCGCGCTCGGTCGCGACTTTCCGTCGGTAGTACACACCGGCGATGCCACCCGTGACGACCGCCCCGAGAACCCCGGTGCCGGCGAGGAACAGCCAGCCCGGGCGCTGACTCGACTGTGCCCGGTCCCAGGGGTTCCCGGTCAGTGTGACTGGCTCGGAGACGCTGGCGTCGAGGCGCTGGCCGTTCCTGGTGAGTTCGACCGACGCCGTCGCGGGCGTGAGCTGCTGTTCCCCCAGCGTCGACGGGACGACCGTGAACGCGATCTGCACTCGCTCCCCGGGGCGTAGTTCGGGGATGGTGAACCGGTTCCGCCCGTCCGAGCTGATCGAGACGTCGTGGTTGCTCGGGGTGACCGTACTCGAGTAGCTGTCCGTCTGGATCAGCGTCCGTGGCCCCGACTGGAACTCGACTACCACGTCGGTCAGCTTCGACTGTTCCGGTTCGATGGTCAGGGTGACCTGCACTTCCTGTGACGGGGTCGTCCCGTCGTAGTTCGTGCTCATGGCGACGGCCTGATCGACCGGGCCAGTGGCGGTACCCGCGGCGGGAACCACCGCACCGAGCCCGACGAGCAGCAGCATCGCGAGGACGAACCGGCGTCGAATCATTCCCCGGTCACCCCGTCGGAGGCGGACGTGCTCGTGGCGTCGTCGTCGACCCGCGTCTCCATCGGGCCTGGCACCGAGGGGATCAGCTCGGGGTAGGCGTTGTGGTGTGGGAGGTCGATATCGCTGCCGAGGAGCCGCTGGAGCGTCCCCTCGTGCCAGCGCTCCTTGACGACGCGGAACTCCGAGGTGTTCTGCAGCTTCACGTTCCCGTGGAGCATGACGAACGTGAGGCCGAACGGGTCGTCGACCCAGCAGCCGTTCAGCATCTCCTCGACGTCGTTGTTGTTGGCGATGATGTCGAGGTTGCTCTGGATGTCGCCGTCCATGCTGAACACGTCGGCGTTCCCCGAGGCAGTCATCGGGATCACGATCCGGTGGAGGGATTCCCGGCTCCCGATGCCGCTGGTCTCGAAGGTGTCCTCCATCGGCTCCGAGAGCACCCCCATGGCCGTCTTGATCTGGCGCAGGATCTGATCGCGATCTAACAGCCCGTCGTCGATCAGGTCGAACAGGGTCTCGGCCGCGGTGAGGCTCTGCCGACCGATCTCCCGCCCCGGATCGAGCGTCAGCGGGATGTCGCCGATCGAGCCGGTGAACGTGTCCGTCGGGTCGACGCGGTCCCGGTGTGCGTCGCGGCGGCTCTCGAGCGTCCGGATCTGACTCTGGCGCTGGGACACCAGCTCTGATCCCGTCTCGTGGTGGCTCCGCAGGAACTCCTCCAGCGCGTCGAGCGCCGCCTGCAGCGGCGGGAGCTCACCCGTGGTGATGCGGTTCTGGAGCGTTTGGAGCTGGTCGAACTCCTCGAACAGCCGCTCGAGCTCCTCGCGGGTCTGTTCGATCTCCCGGAGGGTCTGCTTCAGCCGCTTGCGCTTGCTTCGCTGGTACCAGCTGGTGTTCGAGAGCTCGGTCTCGACGTCGGCCGCAGAGTCGGCCAGGTAGGGGTCGATCCCCTCCTCGTACTTGCGCGTCGGTTCGCTCTCGCTCAGACTGGCCAGCGAGTCGTCGAGGTCGTCCTCGTTTCGCTCCCAGAGCTCGTCGATCCGCCGCTCGAACTCGTGGTCGGTCAGCTGGGCGTTGATACGGCTGAGGATCAACTGCAGGAAGGCGTACTTCCCGATCGTCTGGTGGGGGACGAACTGTCCGGCCGCGAAGTCCTCGGTCTCCTTGTTGCCGACTTTGTCGTCGAACTCGTCGGGGTGGCGGTCGCCGTCGAGAGTTCGTCGGTGATCCGCTCCATGCTCTGTTCGATCTCCTCGAAGCTCGCCGCCGTGAGATCGAGCGCCGAGGTCGCCTTGACGAACCGGTCTCGCCGCCCGGCGACCTCGCTGCTGATCTCCTCGATGCACTCCGGGATCTGCCCCGGTTCGAAGCTGCTGGCCCGGAGTGTGCCGATCCCGTCGTTCAACGCGTCCAGCGCCTCGAGGTGTTCTTCGAGGGCCGCCTTCTCGGCCTTGACCGTTCGGATCGTGTCCTTCGACTCGACGAGCTGTTTGGCTGCGTCGACCGTCGCCGTGACGTTCGCGACGTCGATGGTGTAGAAGTCGTGTTCGAGTCGGTTGTACACGTTCCCCGGGTCGCTCCCGCTCACCGACAGCAGCGAGAGGACCGTCGAGGCGAGCTTGAAGTTCACCCGGGCGAGGTAGTTGTTCTGCAGGTCGCCGTCGTACTTCGACTTCTCGGCTGCCTGCTCGTCGATCGGCGCCATGAACAGCCCGTCCAGCGGGGGCTCGCTGATGTCGATCGCGTCGGTCGTGCTCGCGACGGGCGTCTCGATCGCGTCGGGGCGGGCGAGGCCGCCGTCGAAGGGACTACTCTCCGTGTCCTGCAGCGCGGCCAGCGCCTGGAGCGTGTTGCAGGAGTTGACGTAGTACTCGGCTGGCCCCTCGGGGTCCAGCTCCTGTCCGTCAGTCCGGAGCTCCGAGACGGTGACCAGGGCGTTGATGAAGATGTCGACGCCGTAGCGGCTCTCGATCCCGTTGGCCGCCTGGCGAATCATGGCCGCCAGCAGCGGCATCATCCCTGCCCCCGTTCCTCCGGATCCCGTGCCGACGAGCCAGATCGACGCCGAGTCGTCCTGGCTGCTCAGCGCCGAGCGGAGCTTGCTGGCGACGCTTCGCTTGACGCGGCGGTCGTGCCGTTCGAGGAGGAGGCGACCGGTACCGGGGTTTCGCGTCGCCCCCTCGATGTACAGGTCGTGGTTCCGTCCGACGAAGGGGACGGACGGGTCCTGCTTGGCCTGCTCGAACTCCTTTTTGATGCGCTCGTCCGTATCGAGCGGGATCTCCTCGAACTCGTCGGGGTGGAGCTCCGGTCGATCGAGCTGGTCTCGATGGGGACGAACTCGATCTCCTGTTCCACCTCCAGGTCCTGCATCAGCTTGTGGATCCACCAGCCGGTTTTCAGGCCGCCCGTGCCGGCCATAAACACGAAATTTGTGGGTTGGTTGCTGTGGTCAGTCATGGGTTGTGTCGCCCGGGTGACCGCCGTTCGCGGTCCGTCCGAGCTCAGTCCACAGTACCGCCGAGAACCCCATCACCGTGTTCGCGTCGCGCCTCGGCGGGGTTCGAACAGGGCGCCGTGGCTCGTTCAGCGCGGGCGTTTCGACCGTCTTCGGCGCTGCCTCAGGCAGCCCGACTCGGCACACTCCCGCGGGCTGTGACCGCGGCAGTTGGTGGTCCTGAGGCTGACCGATTCCACTCGGGGTGATGCAGCGACCCTGATGGCGGCAGTGCTGCACACCGAGTCGCTGTCACCGACGGGCCGAACGAACCCTCACAGCGACCGCCAGGGGATTGGCCGCTGCCCGGGTCGATACGGGCCCGTTCGTCGAGTCCGCCTCTGCCGTCGACGACGACGGTGGCGGGCCCACAGCAGGTAGTGTCCGTCGCGTTGGGATGCGATCTGGCTCAGAACTGTGCGACTGGGCCGGTCGCTGTGTGGTATGCCTGTGAGACCGAGAAGCGTCGTCGACCACGGATCGGGCGAGGAAACTGCCGCGGACCCCCCGTTCAGCGTCCAGTCAGTGCTAGCGACCGACGGCCGGCTCGTGGTCCGTGTCGGCGGGACGGCACTCGGCGTCGTCGAGTCGCGCGCGTGTCGAGAAATCGTCGACCGTATCGCCACGCTCCACGGCTGGGACCCCACCGGCGCCCAGACGGAGCGTTCGTTCGGCGGTGTGGGCCAGTTCACTCGGGAGTTCGTCTTCTTCGACGAGGCGTGATCGGCGGCTACCGCCCCGGCTCAGGTGATGATCACCGGCTCCGTCTTCCACCGGAACGTCAGGTGGCCGTCGTCGAACGCGGGCTCGAACGTCTCGAACCCCGCCCGGTCGCCGATGGCGTCGATCCGGGCGTCCCGCTTCGTGTGGTCGTCGTCGTCGGTCTGGTAGAGACCGATCTGGAAGATGTTCTTCCAGTCGGGGTCGCGTGCTCGACGTACTCCGTAAAGAGGCCGTGGAGGGTGTGCTTCAGCTCGCTGTCGGTGACTCCGTCCGCGAGTGCCATCTCCTCGCCGAGGAGGGTGCCCTCGATGACGAACCCCTTGCCGACCTGCCCACCGAAGTCGTCCGGCCGGAACTCGCTGAACGTCAGTTTCGGCGCGACGCAGTCGAGCTTGTCGGCCACCTGCACGTACGTGTGGGCCTCGGTCGCGAACAGGTCGACCGGCACCGGATCGACGCCGCCGTCGGCCTCCACCTCGTCCCGGCCGGCGTGGTCGAACTCGGTGCCGGGGTCGTTCACTCGGAGGTACTCGATCGCCGCCCGGACCGTGTCGGTTGTCGGCGCGTGGAACGGGTCCACCAGGTACTCGCACATCGGCTCGAACGGGACGAAGTACCAGTGCTCCGGACGGGCGACCTTCGGGATCGGGAAGCCGACGAGGAGCCGACACAGGGCGTCGAGGTCGCCGTTGTCGCTGAGGTCGGGGTTCGCGTTGTCGTCGAAGTGGGGCTTCTCGGTGGCGTTCCGGCCGATGGTCGCGGCCTGCAGCGCGCCGTCGCCGGCCATCTCGCGGACGGCCAGGAACACGTCACGCTTGCGCGTCTGTCCGAGTAGTTGCCACGCCATGTTCCGGAACTCCCGCGGCGCCTCCCGTTCGAGGTCCCACGCTGGCTCGGCCCCCTCGGTGGTCTGCTGATCCGACATACACAGAGATACTGTCGCCAACTGACTCGGCAGTTCCACGCATCTCGATTCGGCGAAAGGTTATTGTACACCGGTCGGATAGCCGCCTGCGCTCGGCCTGGTTTATGAATGAGTGA
Organism: Halolamina pelagica; assembly: GCF_001307315.1. Taxonomy (GTDB): domain Archaea; phylum Halobacteriota; class Halobacteria; order Halobacteriales; family Haloferacaceae; genus Halolamina; species Halolamina pelagica_B. The sequence goes on along the minus strand of NZ_LGUC01000002.1, from coordinate 314,311 downwards.
TAAAGACTCCGCTGAACGAGGGCCTTCGGCGGCGTAGACTTATGCCCCTCGAATCGATAGGTGATGTCGACACGAGTAACTGGAATGCGACGAGAACAATCAACAGCGAAAACAGGTTTGCAAGCCGACGCTTCCGGTGCCGACGAGGATCCGGCGGGAGCGTTCTTTCGGCACGCCGAGCGGGCGACCCTGCTGACGGCGTTCGATCGTCCAAGCCTGGGCCCACCGCCGGAACCGACGCGGGCCCGGATCGCGCTCGACACCGTCATCGAGTTATACAGACGCGGTGAGGTGGTGACTGACCGGAGGGAACTGAAAGACGCCGTCTCGAAGCGGAAACCGGTCGAGGAGACCGGCTCACAGGACGTCTTCGAGAAGCTGTTCTCGTTCTCGGTTCTCGTTCCGGTACGGCGGGTCACCGGCGGGCGGGACGACAAACTCCTCTTACACGGCGACGTGATCGAGTGGTTCTCGGGCGTCGTCGACGGGGCGGCGGTGGCGTCTGATAGCGCCAGAGAGCGTGCCGTGATGCGGTTCGTCAACACCCAGTTCGAGCAGGATACCGACCGCACTGCCCGTGCGGTCGCTCAAGACGCCTGGCTCTACAGTCGGATGGTCGACAAGGCCGAAACCGCGGCGACGGACGCCGAACTGGCACACGAGGGGAAGTGCAAACCCGACGAGCCACCGGAACCGGACTTCCTGCTGGCCGACGCCTTCGTGCCGGAGTCCAAGTGGGGCGGGAAGTACAACCAGTACGTGCTCGAAGGACGACTGGCGGGTGACGTGACGCCACGATCGGAGCGCGTGTACGAGCGCGCCCTCGAACAGCAGATGACCACGTTGCTGACGGCGGCGCTCTATGGCACCGGCGGGTTCTGGGAACTCGAAACGGAGCCGCCGGCGGACTCGGACGCCGACGAGGAGGCGTCTCAAACAGCGCCGGAGGACCCACAGCACGGGATCAGCCTGCAAGAGTTCCGGACGTACTTGATGGGGCTTGCGGCGGAAACCGACCCGGCGACGATTCCCACGGAGTTCCCCGAGCAGGCGGCCGAGTTCGACACGGCCTACGAACCGGACCGCACGCGCAGTGCGGCCTACTACGCAATCAAGAACCAACGGGTGGAACGATGACGAACGAACGACTCGCAATGCACACAGCCGAAACCGAACCGCCACTGGTGGAGGACGTCTGGGAGGACGTGCTGGTCGAGTTCGGCATCGAACGGGATCGGGCCGAACAGATCACGCGGCTGGTGTTCTCGAACCCGGAACTGACGATGGCGCAGCGCCGGCCCGACGAAATCAGGCGGATCGTCGGGGACGAACTGGCGTCGCTCGACCTCGACTCGGAGGTGGGGAGTCGAAGCCGGAAGCTCCACACACTCCTCGTCGACGTTCTCCAGTCTGGGTTAGACGGGGTCTTACTGGGTCCAGCAGCCGCACCGGACGACGTGGCCCACGACGCGGCAGCCGCCCGTGGCGAAGCGTTCGACGCCATACGGCGTTCGTTCCGGGAGACGAACGTGACGCCGGAGCAGATCGATTTTGCCGAGTTCCCGTCTGCTGAACAGGGGCCACAGCCGGGGGAGGGAACTGTCGCCTCGACGGCGCCGTCCGGGCCGAGCGGTCCCGGGGAGGAGACGGGTTCCGACGGGTTCGCGATGAACAGGGCGTTCCCCCAGGACATCCGGGAGTCTGAACGGCCCAGTGAACCGGTCGAGCGGACCGAGACTCAGGAGATCCTCTCCTTTATCGACGACGCGCGAACCGACAGGTCGCCGATCGTCCGAGAACAGGTGATGGAGAGCCTTGCTGAGCTCGCCAAGCTCCCCGGCATCAGGGCCGACCGCCAGATCGACAAACTCGTCCAGGCGTACCACGAGGAATCCGACCCCGACGTTCGGGCAGCGATCGTCGCCGGACTGGAGACGTACGTGCGCGATACGTCCGGGGGCGACACGCGGGCGACCGACGCCGGTACGTCGACTGACCCCGACGACGGCGGAGCCACGGGGTCGGATATCGACCCCAGGGACGCCTCCACCGGGAAGTTCTCCGACGAGAGCGAATAGGCTGCGACGATAGACAGAGCACCCCTTCACTATGTCCAACCCCCTACCCGAACTCAGAGACGGCTTCAACATGTCGGTCAGCGAGCACCAGTCGTCGGTCGAACTCGAGCGCGCCAGCACGAGGGAGTTGCCGCCCGAGTTCCGCGACATCGAGAACCCGCTCGCCACGGTCGCGCCGCACGTGAGCCAGTTCGTCGTCCGAGTCAACCCAAGCAAGCCCGTTCACCTTCGCTACTTCCAGACGTTCGGGCTGGCCGAGGAGATGATGCACGGACGGCGGCACCGGTTCGGCCTCACTCGGAGCCACCACCTGCTTCGAATGCGGAGTATCCGTGCGCTGTTCGACGCGATCGACGACCCCAGCCGCATCCAGTCGGCAGCCGAGCGGATCGTCGACGCCGAACAGGCGATCGACACCCTCCACGAGCGGCGCTTCTCGTTCCTCGAAGGCGTCGACAAGTATCTCTGTCAGTCGGTGATGTCGGAAACGGGGTATCTCGACCGGCATATCGACCAGTACCTCTCGCTCGACGAGGCAGCCGACCGGGAGACGGTCGAACGGCGGTTCGAACGCCTCCGGGAGTTCCTCACCCGCCGAGCCAGGGAAGAGGACGCCGAGGTGTACGATACCCTCGCCGGCCTGGAGCGAGACTACGGTCGGCGTGTCACGGAACTCGCCGCCGACGCCGCGCTCGATACGCCGTATCTCGTCGGCCCGCACGACATCGACGGGTTCGACGCCATCCCGGCTGGCGACCTGAACCTCCGGGATCGGCTCGACGCCGCCGTTAGCGCGGTTCGAAGGATCGATCCGGGCGACGTCGACGAGGAGTCCGAGGAGGCGCTCCTGGCGGAAATCGAGGCCGAACTGTCCGGGCCGGTCCAGGGAGCCGAGGGCGTACATCCCCGCGAACTCGACCTCCCACTGCTTGATATCCCCCAGTCGATCGAGTCGACCGACCTGCTCCGCAACAAGTACGACGTCGTGCTCGAGGCGCCGACGGAGATGGGGCAGATCATCAACGCCGCCTTCCGGTTCACCGGCAACTTCGGCGGCGTCGTCTACCGCATCGAAACCGAGGACGGGATCCAGCCCAACTGGCTAGTGAACCCGCTGGTCGCGGACGAGGCCGTTCCCGACGACGCCCTCGGGGTGCCCGTCGACGCCGTCGAGACGTACAAACAGCTTTGGGAGCGGGTGTACTTCGGCAACGAACTGTTGGACACGCTCCTCGGGATGGTTGGACGGGACGCCGATCGGACCGTCGCGTGTCCGCTCTGTGGCATCTCGGCCACGGGCGGTGTCACCCCGACGGCTGTCCCTCCGCACAGATGGTCGACACTGTGCGGGAGCACAAGCTCCAGTTCGTTCAGGCGCTCGAAGACGCGCGGTAGGCCGCCCGCCACTCGAGCCGCCGATGGTGTCCGTTCAGACTGGAAGCGCTGCGGCCGGCGCTGATCGGTGACACAGAGTACCCCGACTGGAGTCGGGAAGGGGCGTCGGCGCCTCCCAGAGCGGGTGAGCCACGACGAATCGGGCTCGGTCTGTCTTCTCCGAGCGCAGCCATTCCTACTCGCGATTACGGTGATGCTGGTCAGGGGTGTACACTGGGGTAGACACGGTCGTGAGCGATCACGACCCGATCACTGTCCCCACACAGCCCGACACAGTACGGCCAACAACCCACCGTTGCCCGGACGGTTATCCGGGCAGACAGCACCAACCCACACCACAATGGCGCAGATCGTTACGGTCGACAATCAGGAGATTCCGGTCGAAGAGGACACCACCGCAGCGGACGTGAAAGAGCTCGCCGAACTCGACGAGAACGCGATCCTCACCTACCGTGGGGACGACGGGTTCGAGTCGCTCAACGACGACGACATCGTCGTCGACCACGTCGACGAGGGGGCACAGCTGACTGCCCAACCGTTGGCTGACGACAACGTCTTCGGTGGACCATGACGCTCGCGGCGGCGCTCAGCGACGTTCGGGAGTTGGAACGCAGCCTCGGCGACGAGTTCGCCGGCCGTCTCCGCTACGACTTCAGCGACGACCACGAGGTCAGGATCGACGGCTTCGCGTTCCCGGATGGGTGGCAGAACCGCAGCGGCGGGCGCTACGGCTCCATCTTGATCGAACTCCCGGAGACGTATCCGGAGCACCCGCCGCGGGTGTTCGTCTCGGACGACATGCGGTACGAGGGGTCACGGCCCGTCCAGATGGCGCCGGGACGCGTCGATGCGCCTGCCGACTGGGCGGCGTTCGACCTGTTCTCGGATCCCGATAGCTGGGACGCGAGTGCCCATTCCCTCGTCACCGTGTTCGAACGGCTCCAGGCGGTGCTCGAAAGCCCGGATGGGTTCGACGAAGTCCAGAACTAACACCCTATGACGAGAGACACGACAGCTACGACGATCGAACAGCGCCTCCGGGAGGCCGACGAACTGCCGTCGGCGACGCAGGGCGAAGCTGCCCCGGACGAGGAACCCGACACGACCAGCGACACGGACCACGACGGCGCGGCCGGTGGAACAGCGGCCACCGAGCGCCATACCGTATCGCTCAACGGTGAGCCGGTCAGTATCCGCCAAGACACCACTGTCGGTGAGTTACGGGAGTCTGAGGGGTCGGCTCCGAGGCGGTGTTCACCTACCGGTCCCCCGACGGTATCGAAGCGCTGACCGACGACGACGTGGTCGCCGACTACGTCGACGACGGCGGCGAGATCCAGACCCAGCCGATGGGCGACTCGGAGGTGTTCGGCGCGCGATGAACCCGAACCGCGTCGTCCCGGAGGTCCAGGAGCTCCACGAGATGATCAAGCAGCGACAGAACCCGATCATGTCGTACGACCTGGCCGACGAACTCGAGGTCCGGATCGAACAGCTCCGCTTCCCGGAGGGGTGGGAGAACAGCGACGGCACGCGCTTCGGTGACGTGATCTTCGACCTGAGTCGAACGTACCCCCGCAAGCAGCCGAAGGTGTACGTCTCCGGGGACATGCGGTACGAAGGGGACAGCCCGCACGTGCTGTACGCCCGTTCGGTCGCGCCCGCGGGGTTCATCAAGTACTGTATCCACACGCTTCCCGACTGGGACCCCGCCGAGCACGATCTGAAGACGATGTTCAACGTGCTCGAAGTCTCCCTGGAGAACCCCCGCGCCAAGAACCCGCTCATGGAGGCCTGACAAATGGACCAGTCAGCGACAGTCTCGGTTACGAGCGGCGAGGTGGCCGACGACGTGGAGTTGGTCCTGACTGCAGCACAGGTGGCGCAGCTACGGGACTGGACACTCCAGGACGACGGTATCGAGCGGTTCGCCTACATCTACTGCGAGCCCCAGCACGGCCGACTGCTCGCCCGCGAGATCGATCCGATCCCCGCCGAGGACTGTGCCGTGATGGAGTCGAGCGCCGTTCGCCCGGAGCTTGCTGTCGAGCGTGAGCGGCTCGGGGCGGCGATGGAGGCGGGGCTGGTACCGATCATGGTCCACAGCCACCCCTTCAGCCAGCGGCCGGGGTTCAGCGCGCTCGACGACGACATCATGGAGTCCTACCGAAAGTGGCTGGGCAAACTCTACCCGGAGACGCCGCTCGGGTTCGTCGTCGTCGGTCACCGCGGCGTCGATACCGCGGTGTACACCGATCCGACCGAGCCCCAGCGGGACCGGCTCGGGGTCGACATCGTCGGCGAGTGGACGCTCGACACGCCGCTCGAGACGCCGAGCACGGCGCCCGACGTGTCGGTCGATGCGGACCGATACGACCGGTCCATCAGGGCCCTCACCGACGACGGCCAGCAGCAAGTGGCTGACACCACCGTCGGGATCGCCGGCCTCGGGGGACTGGGGTCGATGGTGGCGCTGCAGTTGGCACGCTTCGGCGTTCAGGAGTTCGTGTTCGCGGATCCCGACGTCGTCGAACGGTCGAACCTCCCCCGCATCTACGGGGCGACGGCGGCCGACATCGGCCGCGACAAGGTCGACGTTGTCGGCGAGCAGGTCGTCCGGGCGAACCCGGACGCGGAGGTACGGGCCTACAACGACCGCGTGCAGGCCGTCCCCGAGCGCGTTCTCGCCGAGTGCGATGTCGTCATCGGCGCCGTCGACAGGCTGAGTGCGCGCCTCTACTGCAACGAGTTCGCCACTCGTCACCTCCGCTACTACATCGACGGCGGCGTCGCCATCGAGACCGACGACGACGAGCGGGTGACCGAAGAGCGGGGGCTGATCCAGCTCGTCGCCCCCGGCGTCACCGCGTGTCTGGACTGTCTGGGTCGGAACGACCCGGAACACCTCCGGGTCGAGGAGATGTCCGACGACGAGATCGAGGCCGACATCGAGCGGGGCTATATCGACGAGGACGTCCGGTCGCCGGAACCCGCGATCACCCCACTCAACGGGATGGCCGCCTCGTCGATCAGCCGGCTGTTCACCAAACTCGTCACCGGCTACAGTTCGCCGACTGACTACCTCCGGTTCGATGGGCTCGACGAGGAACTGGTGGACGTGGGGACGCACCCGTCGGACGACTGCATCACCTGCGGCGCCGACGGGATGCTCGGCGTCGGCGAGCAGGCGTTCGAGACCGACGCCCTGATCGGCGGTGACATCGACGTGTCGTCGCCCGCGAGCGAGGCGGAGGCGGTCGAAGCGACGACGATCACCGGCGACACGCTCCAGGAGGCGTCGAGTGATTCTGGAACCCCCGACGACGGGACGGCTGGCCCGGCGCCCGATCCGGCAGGCACAGCGTCGGCTGCCGGCCCGGCGGCGCAGGCCGTCGAGTCGACGGCGTGGGGTTCGACTGCCGACCCCGGCGCAGCGGGAGCACAGCAAACAGCCGACTCCTCGATGGCTTCAGCCAGCGACCGCTCACCGTCGGGGGCGAGTCGGCTCAGCCGGGCGGCGCGGGAGCGAAAGTGGCTGCTAGGCCTGGCCGTCCTGGCGTTCGTCGCGATCAGGCGGCTCAGGAGCCGATCCTGACGCCGCTCCGCTCGTCGAAAAAAGAGAACGACCGATGGCTCACTGGAACGCCGGGTCGTCCGGCAGCCCGGCGTCGCTGTCGCCGTCGTCCCGGGCCGCGTCACGGGAGTCGCCCTGCTGGGGCATCGCGGACGGCTCGCCGGCATCGCCGTCGCCGTCGCGAACGTTCCGCTCCATCAGCGCCACCTGTTCCCAGAGCGCGATCGCGGCCTCGGGAACGCCGATATCCTCCTCGGCCATCTTGGTCTTGATGAACTCGATCAGGTCCTCCTGGAACTGTTCTGCGGCGTCGGCATCCGGGTCCGAGCGGACCCGGAGGAACGTCTGGAAGTTCTCCTGGTGCTCGGCCTGTTCGGCCAGGCGCTGTGTGAGTGCCTCGATCGGGGAGTCAGCCTGTTCGTCGTCGTCGGCCGCCGTGGTGTCCGTTGCTGCCATCACACCTCCTCCTACTGGCTGGAGGCGCATCGACCCCTCCGACGAGCCACAGTCTGCGAAGTGTTTAAGTATCACTCCTCGGCCGACGACGGCCTCGCCGTGCTCGGGCCGGTGGTCGCCGCCAGGTCGATCGCGACCGAGACCCCTCGATCGGAGAGGTCGCTGTCCCGGCTCGCCTTCCCGAGCGTGGGTCGACATTCGGGGGTCGACACGAGCAGCTGTTGCAGGTCGCGCGCGTCCGCCCCGACTTCGGCGATCCCTTCGACCGCTGCGACGGCGGCGATCCGCCCCCGTTGATGATCGCGGCGTAGAGCGCCTCGCGGATGCGCTGGATGGGTGCCTCTGGCGGCGCGGACGTGGCCATCTCGGTGAGCGCCTCGGCGGCCCCGCTGACGGCGTGGCTCCGACCGTCAGTGATCCCGGTCCGGAGTACCTCGACTCCCCGTTCCCACGTCTGCCGGTCGTCAGTCGTCACACACAGCCTCGCGACCGCGTTCGCGGTGGCGTTCCCGACCGCCCCGTTGTCGTCGACCATCCCGAGTGCCAGCGTCTCGACGAGGCGTCGACGGACCGAGGTTCGGAACCCGTCGGCGTGTTCCTGCAGCAGATCGACGGTCTCGCGGCGGAACTGGAGCGACCCCGACGTGAGGACGTGGGCCACAACGACGTCCAAATCGTCGTCCGGCGAGAGAGCCATCTCGGCGTCGGGCGTCGAGGTGAACCGGAGTTCGGACAGGACGACCTGCTCGGTCCGCTCCTGATCGGAAGCCGCAGCGACGTTTATCGCTGTCAACGCGTCCTCGTGGTCCGTCGCCGCCGACGGGGGTCGACCGGGAGGTCACCCCGCCCCCACGCCATCGCGAGGTTGACGGCGGTCTCGTCGTCCTCCAGGAAACTGCCGAGAATGGCGTCCGCGCGGTCGGTCGACTGTCGGGCGAGCGCCGCCATCGCGAACAGCCGGACCACGTCGTGATCTGCCGCCGCAAGGTAGCCCAGCACGGGGACGAGTAGCTGGCTGTCACCCCCTCGTCGACGAACTCCAGGTGCGTTTGGATTACTTTCTGCTTCGCCAGCGGGCTCGCGTCGTCGTGAAGCGCGGCGTCAAACAGCGTTCGCCGTATCGCTCGCTGGGTCTCGGCGGGTTGTGCCGCGAGCCAAGCGCCGGAAACGGCGTCCACGCCCGAGGCGCTCACGTGGTGGTAGCCGTTCCACACGGCGGCCCGAATGACGTCGAGGGCCTCGGGTGCGAGGCGCTGGTCGAGTGCTTCCAGCAGTTTCGGGGCGTCTTTGAGGATCTCGACTGCGCCGTCGCGCTCTCTGCTCACGAGCGACCGGACGAGTGCGAGCACCATCGCCTGTCCCTCGGGGTCGTCGGTCCGGATACCGATCTGCCGAATCGGTTTCCGTACGCTGTGGAGTGGCTCCGGTTCCCCTGCGGTGAACTCGACACGGAGTACGTCGAGGACCCGATCCAGTAGCGATATCGAGGTGCTGGACGCTGCAACGTCGCCGAGCGCGTCCGCGGCCGCGCTTCTCGCGAGGTACTCGTCCGTCTCCAGTGCCCGTTCGAGCATCGCGATCGCATCCCGGCGAAGCGTCGTATCCGCGATACACTCGCCCACCTCCCCGATTTTGAGCGTAGCGACGAGGCTGAGGTGCAGTTTCTCGCTCTCCCTGACGATCCGGTCGAGAACCCCCAGTACCTCCCGCCTGACCGCAGTCGAGTCAGTACCGGCGCCGATCCTCTTGAGTTCGGTCAACGCTGCGAATCGGATCATCGCCTCGAGGTCGAACGTCGCATCCGAGGCGAACTCCATCAGTTCCTGCAGCCGCCCTTCGTCGTCGATGTCGACGCCCGCCTCGAATATCGGGCCCATCATCTCCGTGTTCACCACCGGCCCGGCGTCCACCGCCGTTTCGAGCAGGTACGTCGACTCGGCAGCTGCCCAGTCGTTCGCCTCCGCGGCCGTGAGAAACGCCTCACGGACCCGCTGAAGCGGTTCGTCCCCATCCTCGTCAGTCAGCATGTGCTGGTCAACGACGGCAGCCAGCCGGTCGACCGCAGTCATCGAGAGATCGTCGTACCCGTTGTCGACGGCGATCCGGCCGAGTTCACGCAGCGTGGAGATAGCGAAATACGCCCGCTGGTGTTCTACGATGGACTCGAGTGCACTCGCGGCGTGCCGCTGTATCGGTTCGTCGAACTCGGGGGCCGCGTACGTTCCCAGCACCGTCGCAACTGCGCCCCCGTCCCCGTCTGCTCGGTCGTTTTTCCGATCTCGCAGAGCACGTCGACGAGCTCCCGGTCGGGAGCGATCCCTTGCTCGACGAGCGACCCGGCCGTCTCGATCAACGTCTCACGGATCGGTTCGATCGACTCCACCCGCAGCGCGCGCAGGAGGGCCGACTGGTGACCGGTGAATCGCTGCCCGTCGGTGTCGGCGACCGCGAGGAACACCTCGGCACAGGTCGCACGGATGTCGGTCGAGTAGTCGTCGATCTGTGCGAACTCGTCGACGGCCGAGACCTGTCGGTCGATCTCCGCGAAGTAGATCTCCCAGACCGTCCGCAGATGCTCGGCGGCCGCCGCCGGCGCGTCCCGCGCCACCGCGACGGCGTGCCGACGGGACCGGAGCTGTGCCGGCGTCTCCTTCCCCTCGCGGGCAGCACCCAAAAGCGTCTCCACCGCCGAGTCGTTCTGCCGGGCCCCCATCGCTCTATCTGGGCTTCGCCGTCCGACGGGTAAACGTTGCGGGCAGGGGCGTGGTTACCCCTCGACGGTCTGCAGTTGCTCACGCCCGATCTCACAGCGGTCCGCGAGGCCGGGGGACGCCTCCACGAGCCGGCTCGCTGCCTCGAGGAGCCGTGAGTCGAGGATCGGCTGGCCCGTTTCGTACGCCGTCTCGACGAGAGCCAGACAGTCCCGTCGGTGCCGTGCCGCTTCGACACCGAAGGCTCCGACCGCCATCGCCGCCGTCTGTGCCCCGAGCCCGTCTGGATCGGTCAGTTCAGCCTCAGCCCACCGCAGGAGCCAACTGGCGGACAAGTGCCCCTCCGACACGTGGGTCGCGAGCTCCTCGGCGACACGGCGCCGAACCCAGCCGCTCGGGTCGTCGACGTGGGCGATCAGCCGGGACGTGAACGCCCACGCCGACAGCAGCCCCTGCTCGGCGAGGTCGCTGAGCGCCTCGATGGCGATTTTTCTCAGCCCCTCGTCGTCGCGCTCGGCCGCGGCCAGCGCCAGGTCGAGATATCGGTGGCTGTTCTGGTCGGCGCGCTCATCGACGGCAGCGAACGCCGGGAGCATCGAAACCTCCCGGCGAGCGAGCTCCGTCGACGGCGCGAACGCATCGCTCGTCCAGCGACTGACCAACCGCTCCAGTTGCGACTGCGAAAGCGCCTGCAGGAGCGCCTCGCCGAACTCCTCGACGGGCTGTTCGGACGCGTTCCGGAGGAACGAACGGACCGAGTCGACGGTGACTAGGTCGGTGTCCGTCAGTTCGTCCGGGGGTCCAGGGCCCGCTTGTACACGGGCAGCCCCCCGACAGCGGCGACCCGAAGCGCGGCCCGCCAGACGGTCGTCAGTTCGATCGGGTCCGTCACGGTCGCCTCGTCGTGCAAGAACTCGGTGTCGGGGCCCCAGTTCCCCGGAATGCCGGTCTGTAACGCGTTGCTGATCATCGCCGAGACGAGCTCGTCGTGGGAGCCCACGAGGCGACCGTGGTCCTCGATCTGGTCGCCGAAGGCGAGCAACAGGTGGTACGCACTCAACGCGTGACCCTTCCCCTCGTCGAGCAGGTCGAGCCCGGAATCGACCGCGGCACGAGACTGCTCCGGCGCGCTGTTTACCAGTCGGCGGAACACCACGCCGCATGCGTGTCGCTGTGCGGCGGTGGGGCTCTCGAACAGCGCCTTGATCAGGGCGTTGGCGGCCACCGACGGGGCGTGCCACTCGGCGGGCGGGGAGAGGGCGAGCAGCCGGGCGAGGATGCCGCTCGTCGCGGTGTCCGCGCTGAGCCGGTCGACGACGAAGGACCGGTCGCCCTCTAGGTCGCCGAGGTGCGCTGCGGTGAGCAGGCCACGGGCGGCGATCCGTCGAACGAGTCGGTGTGGGTCGGTCAACTGCGTCACGACGACGCCCTCGATCCGCTCCCAGTCCACCCGGCCCGCCCGAAGCAGCGTCCGCAGCGTCCGGAGCGCCGCCGCGGCTGCCGGCGGCTCACCGTCTCTCGCAGTGGTTCTCAGGGAGTCCACCACGGCCGCCGAGGGGGCGGTCGCCGTCGTCAGCAGTTCGTCCCCGAGCCGGCGGACCGTCACCGGCTCGAGAATGCGCGGTTCGAGGACGGTCGAACCGGCATCGGCCGCCGCCGTCCCGACGACGCCAGTCTGGCGCGGCGTTCCCGGGGATCGGGCCCCGGCGTCGAGTCGGTCGTGAAGGGTCGCGGCCGTCTCCCGGATTCGGCGGACCGGGTGACGCCGAAGTGCCCCGACGGCGGCCAGCGTCGCGGCGTCGACGGTGAGCCCCGCACGACCGCACTTGTCGGCCTGCTCTCGGAGGTGACACAGCACTGATTCACGGAGTGCGTCCGAACCGAATCGGAGGAACACGTGACTATACTCGGTGCGAATGGCCGAGGGGACAGTGTCGGCTGCGGTCGTCGACTCGAGATACTCCTCGACCACCGCTCGGACGCTCCCTGACGGGTGGCTCGGGAGTGACCGAACTACCTGCGTCACGATTTCCTGCCCTGTCTGGTTCGGTGGCGAACTGTGCGTCAGTATTTCGAGTGTCCGTTTCGGTTCGGCGACCGCCAGTTCCGCGGCGACGCTCGTCGGCGGCGCACCCACCGTGTCACAGATGCGCCCGAGCACGTCCGACACCGGCCCCGACTCGCCCTGCGCGATAGCCGACAGCAGTCGTCGTTTCGCGTACGCTCGTTGGTCCGGGTCGGCACTGCAGACGAGCACTGCCCCCGCGAGCCACGCGTGGCTCGAGGTTTCTCGCTCGGGGGTATCAAGTTGGTCTTCGAGGCGACGACGCCAGCGTTCGCCGGCGGGCGGGGCCGCGAGGCAGGCAGTCCCGAGGAGGCGGAACCCGACGACCCCCCGTTTCTCCGTGTCGACCGCCAGCTCGTAGAGTGCCGCCCGGCACTCCTCGGCGACGCGAGGGTGCCGAGTGAGGAGCGCCTCGATCGTGTTGATCCCGTCGGCAGTGTTCCAGTACGGCGACGAGTCGGCTTCGAGCTCCTCGATTAGCGCCCGGAGCAGGTCGGCGGCGGCTCCCAGGTCGGGGTTCTCCGCGTCGAGAAACGCCTCGACGATATCGGTCCGGAACTCCTCCGCGTCGAACGCTTCCGGATCGGTGTACGCCGAGGCGAGGGTCTCCCAAAGCGCGGCGTCGTCCCCCAGTCGCTGGCGTTCTCTACGAGCAGTCGGAACACGGGCGCAGTATCGAGTTCGTCCGGGATCTCGAACTCCGCCTCCGGTGCCCGCTCGATCAGTTCCCGTGCCATGTCGATCTCACCGATCGTCTCGGCGAGGAACTGGGCAATCCCGCCCACGTTCTCGATCGTCGTCTCGGGACTGGCGAGGCGTGCGTGAAAGCGGTCCAGAACGACAGCGATCTTGCTGGACGTGATCTCGATCACGTTCTCCTGATCGAGATGCAACACGGTGTCGATGAGCTCGTTCATGAGGTCGCCGTCACTCGTCAGCAGTCGGGCCAGCAGTGCGTCCCGAACTGCCTCGGGGTCAGGGACTGGCGCCTCCTGATCACCAGTGGCTTCGAGTAGCGCCCTGAGCCCCGCAACTGCGCGGAGAGCGGTGGTCACGTCGGCGTCGCCCAACGTCCGGAGCAGGTCGGTCGCCACCTGCTCACGATAGGCGCCGGAGGCGCCACGGGTCGACACCTGCAGCACTGAGACGAACCGTCGCCGAACCGTGCGTTCGGCGGCGGAGCGCATCGCTCTGTGGTCGTCGACGATCGACCGGAGCCATCCCGGTCGCTCCCGGCCGAGCGTTCGGACGGCGTCGAGCGCTGCGGCCCGCACCTCCGGAGCCGGGTCGACGATCGCCGACTCGAGGCGATCACGATACGGTGTGAGTCGGTTGAACGCAGCCGTTCCGAGGGGGCGGAGGCTGTCCCGGAGCAGCTTGTCCGTCTCGCTGGAGCCGATTCCGGTGTAGAGATTCCCGCCGTCGAGCTCGGCGCCGCGTTCGAGAACAGGCTCCGGCGGCCGTCCGCCGATCGCCGCGAGCGTGGTGACGGCAGCAGCACGGACGGCCGGTTCCGCGGCCGAGGTGCGGGCCGCAATCTCGTCCATCGCCGGGTCGGGGATGCGCTCCGGGACGATCCGGCCCAACTGCGCGAGTCGATAGAGCGCGTCGCGTTTGGCTGTGTCGTCACCGTCCTGGAGCGTCCAGACGGCGTCGGCGACTATGGGGCGGGTGACCGCCGGCTCCGCGGTATCGAGCCGTCTGAGTGCCCACGCACAGTCTCTGCCGGATTGAGAGTCGGCATCGATCCCGTCGACGAGCGGGCGGACTGCCCCCTGTAGCAGCCCCGGCTCGCCGGCCGCGATCGTCGCGAGAACCGTCGCCGCGGCCGCCGCCCGGTCCGACGCTCCCTCGTCGCTGATCGCGCTCACGAGGGGTTGGACGCAGTCGGCCATCGCCCGCGGGGAGTGACCCGCGATCCGGTCGAGCGTCTCGATCTCGTGGGTGGTCAGCTCGGCGTCGGCGTCGAGTCCCGACCGGAGCGACTCGATCACCGCGCGGGATTTCTCCGGCGCCCGCTCAGCGGCCGTCGTCGCCACTTCGAGCGCCCGCGTGCGGACTAGCCGCGGTCGTGCGGTCAGCGCCGGGAGAACGTCGTCGACGACCGATCCGGGGTCCCGTTCGCCGGCCCGGAGCTCCGTCGCACATCGTTCGACGCCTTCGAGATCCATGTATCGGCGAGACGACGAGCAGCCGACAAACCCTTTCCCCGAGTCCGGTCGAGACGACCGACAACGGCCCATCGACCCGGCAGCCTTCGTCCTCCCGAGTCGGATCGGCCTGCTTCGGCGTGGGTGAACGCCGACGGTAGAACCGGTATGGGTATCGTGCTGTACATCCAGATGTCGTCGCCGCGCGACGCAGATCATCATGAGTACGGAGGATTCAACGCAGACCGTCGGGGCAGCGACTACGGAGACGTTCGGGAACTTGGCGGTGCTCGAACCGACCGGGCACCCGATGGTCCCAGAGATCACACAGGAGACGTACCACCGGCGCTCGGTCGCCGGCGGTCGGACGGACGTGGAGATCGTCACTCGCGCGCTGGCGCTCGGGATGAACGTGGTGCTGAAGGGGCCACCGGGGGTCGGCAAGAGCTACTTGGCGAAGTATCTCTGTGCGCAGACGAACCGCCCGCTGTACCGTATCACCCTCTCGGAGACGACGTACAAGGAGGACCTGCTCGGCCACCTCCATCTGTTGAGCTCCGACGACGGCGGCACTCGGACGGAGTGGATCGACGGGCCGCTGACGCGGGCGGTCCGGGAGGGGGCGTCCTGCTGCTCGACGAGATCAACGCCGCCGACGCGAACACGGTCGCTGCGCTCAACGCCGTCATGGAGCAGCGACAGACCCGCTCGCTGACGATCCCGCAGACGGGCGAGACGATCGAGCCCCACCCGGAGTTCCGGGTCGTTGCGACCGCAAACCCCGGCTACCAGGGGACCTACGAGCTGAACGACGCGTTCGAAGACCGGTTCCGCCACATCAAACTGACGTATCTCCCGGCCGAGGTGGAGACCGACCTGATCCTCGACCGGACGGGGCTCGACGACGCCCGCAGGCAGGAGGTCGAGGACCTCGTGGCGCTCGCGGGGCGACTGCGCGAAGCGTACGTCGACGGCGAGCTCTCGACGCCCGTGACCACGCGCGAGCTCGTCAGGATCGCTCAGTTCATCCAGGACGACTTCATGGACCTGAAAGCGGCTGCCAAGAGCGAACTGGTGGCCCGCGTCTCCGAGTACGACGAGACGCTGGTCGAGACCTACATCGCGAAACGCCTCTAACAGTGCAAGTCACACCCGAAACCTCGGACGTGGAGCTCGCCTCGCTTTCGACGGCCGAACGGGCCTCCGAGAGCCGGCGGGACACGCTCGAACGGCTGGCCGGGCTCTGTACGCCCAGAGCGGTGTCCGTGTCTGTCAGCTTCGTGGAGGACGGTGCCTGCTGTGTGGTCGACGACCGCCCGGGCGAAGCGTACGAGATCCGGATCCCGACGCGGGCGTACGACCAGCCAGGAACGGACCTCCCGCCGGCAGTCTGGAACAAGCGGGTGCAGGTCGGGCTGCTGTTCCACGAACTCGGCCACGTGCTCTATTCGGATTTCGCACGGTTTCACGAGCTGCTCGACGACGTTCGCCCCGAGTGGACGCCGGTTTTTCGGACGATCTACAACGCCGCCGAGGACGCCGTCGTCGAGACCCAGATTGCCAACGAGTTCAACGTCACCAACGACCTGGTGCTGTTGAACAGGACGTTCCGCAAACTGGCCGAGGACCGCCACCGCCGGTTCGCGGCGCTGTTCGAACTCGGCCCTGCCACGGGGGCGGGCGCCGATCCTCCCGTCCGTGGAGAGTACACCGTCCTCGAAGGGCTGAAAGTCGGCATCCTCGACCGCGGGTTCACCCGTGGCGACCGGTTTGCGGAGCTCGTCGATCCGGCAGACCCGACCAGGCAGGTCAGAGACGGCCGGGAGGACGTTCTACGGGAGCTTGAACCCGCGTTGGATGAGTACGTCGCCACGATGCTGGCCGAACCGGACGGTGTCGAGCGCGTCGATATCGCTGCTCGCTTCTTCGAGCACGTCCGGGACCGACTCGACCCACTTCCGGCGATCCAACACCGGCCCGTTGACCAGATGGTCGTCCGTCCACAGGACGCCGACACCGACACGTTCGGTGCGTCCAGACGAGCGACCGCCCTCCCCGACAGTGAACAGGCGCGGGAGTACGTCCGTGACGGGCGTGAGCGAGCAGCCCACGCCGGTGCCGACGGGGCGTCGACGGCCAGCACAACCGGCGGCGATGCGGACACGGACGAGGACCGATCACGGTTGCCCCCGGGAGCCGTTGCACAGCGGGAGCTCCGGCAGCGAGCTCGGCAGGCCGGAAACGTCGCCCGCCGTCGCAGTGATCAGTCCACGGCCACGCTGGAAGCGGCTGCGAAGTCGCTGCGCCAGTTCGTCCGCGACGAGTCGACCGGAGTCGAGCGCATCGGGATCGGGGAGAAGTCCGACGCGGGCGATGCCCACGAGCGGTGGGCGAACGCGCAACGGCGGGCGAGACAGCTGGCGGCCGACCTCGACGCCAAACTCCGACGGCGTCGGCGGACTCGGTTCGAAGGCGGTCGCCGGACCGGTCGCGTGGACAGTTCCAGAGTCACCAATGCCGTCCGGGGGACAATCGTGTGTTTCAGCGGCGAACAGGCGGTGACGAACGGGACTACACCTGCCTGATCGTGCTGGACCGATCGGGGTCCATGGACGGAGCCCGCCTCGAGGCGGCAGAGCAGGCGGTCGGCCAGCTGCTCTCGGCGTTCAGCGAGGCCGACGTCGATACGGGCCTGCTGTCGCTGTACGAGAGCCTCCCGTATCTGGAAGTGCCGGTCGGGGTGATCCGGGGAATCACGTCCGCCGGTTCATGCGCCGAGATGCTTGTGGTACCACCCCGTTGTCGGAGACGCTCGCGGCCGCGAAATCGCTGCTCGACACCGGGAGAGGCGCTGTGCCGCTGGTGTTCGTCGTCACGGACGGCGAACCCGACTCGACCGACGCCTACAGGGACGAACTGGCCGCCTGCTCGTTCCCGGTGTACGGCGTGTACGTGGATCCGGATGCGGACGGCGATCCGGAGTACTTCGACGCGCTGGTGACCACGGACGCCACGTCGGTCGATCGGGATCTACGTGCCCTCGTTCGATCGCTCTTCCGACCGGGGTAGGTCACTCCCCGAGGACAGCCGTCCAGATCCTGCCAATGGGTCATCGAGTCGGCCCGTCACCCACCCCCGGGATGTCCGCAATTTTCCGGAGGAAGATGCGTATCACACCGTCCGGTAAGAGTTCGGTCCGCGTGTCTGGAGCCGATTACACATCGTCTGCGGAGGATAGCAGCCCGGGTGCTGTCCAATGATCCGCAGACATGATGTGAAGCGCCCAGGTGACAAGCCTTGGCGGCGGGTGCCCGTTTATCAATCTCCTCAATAATGAGGCAACGCGCCTACCGGAGTTCGCCGAAAACAACCTGGCAAATGAGGGGTGCGACGCCGTTCGCCGAAAACTCCAGTCCAGAGGTAACCTGCATCGCCTGCGGCGAGAAATTCGACGAGGACGATACCTACGAATACGACAAGTACGGGGATCAGTGGTGCCGCCAGGGGAAAGAGTTCGAACGCGTTTGTAAGCCCTGTTACCGGGAAAACTGCCGCCGGACCCGTGACGGACTCGAAAAAGCGCTCATCGCAGCCGACGCCGGTCGAACTGACCGTGAAACGTTCCTCCAACAGTTCTGTGAGCTGATGGCTGAGGGATCAGAGCGAGAGCAGAAGGAACGATGACGCCTCGGTAATACGTTGAAGAAGAGCATAGCCCCGAGGAAGCGAGAACGCGTCTCACGACGATCAGTCCGCTCCGCAGTTGGGAGCACAGTCCCGACGATACGCAGTTGCTCCAGCGGCTCGACGAGTACCCGGTCGCTGCATGGCTAACCCGAATACCCCGCGCCGCCGGGGACGGTTGAAGCAGTCGCTCAAAGGATGGTTTGTGCTTACAGAAGATACTCCACAGCACCTCCTGAATCGACGCGTATGGACCGTCGCCGATATCTCGCCGTTTCGAGCGCCCTCCTCGCCGGTGCCCTCGCGGGTTGTACAGCCCCCGCGGCCTCGCAAGCCGACGTCAGCGCGAGCGCACCGTCCACACCTGCCCTCCAGCCGGACGTCGACAGCGACACGCTCGACGAGTTGGTTACTGGAACGAACACGTTCGCGTTGGACCTGTTCGACGAGCTCCGCACGGCTGCTGAATCGGAGAACCTGCTGGTCTCGCCCATCAGTGCCACAATCGCGCTGGCGATGACGTACGCCGGTTCCAGCGGGACCACTCGCGAACAAATGCGGGCGTCCCTCGGCTACACAGTTGCCGACCACCAGCTCCATGCGGCGTTCAACGAACTCCAGCGAACGCTGTCTGGCCGCGACGACGATCTCGACGGGGAGGACCTCCCGTCAGACTACGACGAGGGCGACGATCCCGTTCCCTTCCAGCTCTCGCTCGTCAACGCCATCTGGGGCCAAGCGGGGTTTCCGTTCCGGGACGAGTACCGAACCACGCTGGAGAACCACTACGGCGGCGGCCTCAATCAGGTCGATTTCGTCGAGAATCCGGACGGTGTCCGCGAAGCCATCAACGCCTGGATCGCCGACCAGACCGATGACCGGATCGAAGCGTTGCTTCCGGCGGATTCGATCACGTCCGAGACCGTGCTCGTCCTGACGAACGCCATCTCCTTCATGGCGAACTGGCGCCACCCGTTCGACGAAGACCAAACTGAGCCGGCCGAGTTTACCGCGCTCGATGGCTCGACGAGCACAGTCCAGATGATGTCCCAGGACGTCCAGGTCCCGGCGGCGACCGTCGACGGAGCCCAAGCCGTCGAACTACCGTACGTCGGCGGGACGACGGGAATGCTCATCGTCGTCCCGCCCGCTGGCGAGTTCGCGGCCTACGAACGATCGTTCGACGGCGAGCAGCTCGGCCGGATCGTCGACGCGCTCGAACCGCAGCGTGGCTACGTCAACCTCCCACGGTTCGAGTTCGACTCGTCGTGCAAGCTGGAGCAAGCCCTGGAGGCGCTGGGCATGACCGACGCGTTCGACCCGGACGCGGCGGACTTCTCGCGGATGGCCGATCTTTCCGAGACCGGGGGCAACCTCTTCGTCGACCAAGTGTACCACGACACGTCCATCAGCGTCGACGAGCAGGGCACCGAAGCAGCAGTGGCGACGGGATCAGTGGTGAATCTCGTGTCGCTCCCGCCGACGGTACTCAACGCGAATCGGCCATTCCTCTTCGTGATCCGAGACCGGCCAACCGGGACCGTGCTTTTCACGGGACATGTTGTCGACGCCGGCGCTGCACAGGAGTAGGCGGTTCAGCCGCGGCCCCAAGACGTGCTGCAACGCCGCTGGAGACAGTGAACCGCCTCGGGGGGAAGCCCCGAGGCAGTCGCCTTGCACCACCTGTACACCCCGCTCCCGAACTCGATGTCGGATTCCTCGCTGCCGATCCCTGTCTCCAGTATCGTGTCCCCGCCGTGATCGAGTTCATAGCCGAATAGTCGGCGGTTTCTCGTTCGTTTCTCGAAGCGGACGGGCCCGATGCTCCGCCCGCGCGTATTCGCGCACGCGCGGGAAGAACTCATAAGTCTCCATCCCTTACTTGAGGCAATCAATGGCTCGTGCCCGCGGCGCCGCCCTCGTGATAGCCGTCCTCCTCGTGCTCGCCGGGATGCCCGGACTGACCGCCGGGACGATCCCTGATAACCGTGTGACGATCACCGATGCGACCGTCTCGCCGGGGACGCCCACGGCGGGCGCCCCGACGACCATCGCCGCGACGGTCCAGCTCTCGGCCGGCAGCACCTCCGCAGCGACACTCGAACGCGTCGAGATCGTCGGCGGTGACGGCGAGAGCCTCGGCACGGCGACGGATCTCGGCTCGCTCTCGCCCGGTGAGACGCTCTCGGTCCCCGTGACAGTCCGCTTCCCCGATCCGGGCGCGCGGAACCTCACCGTTCTCGCGACCGTCTCCGACGCCGACGACGAGCGCACGACCGTCCGCCGACCGCTGTCAGTCGTCGTCGAGTCCGGCGCGCCACAGGTCGAGACCGACCTCGACGGGCTCGTCGCCGGCGTCGACTCCCCTGCCAGCGTGACAGTCGCGAACCCCGCCACCGCCGCCCTCCGGAACATCTCCGTCACCGTCGCCGGCGTCGACGGCGACCGGACCCGGCGGACGATCCCCACCCTCGCCGCCGGGGGAGCGAGACGCTGAACTTCAGCCTCCGGGCCGACACCGATGGCGAGCGTGACCTCGCGGTCGAAGTCACCTACACTACCGCCGTCGGGACGCAGGTGACGGAGCGTTGGGAGCGCTCCGTCGACGTCGCGACACTGTCCGACGACGTGGGCGTCCGCGTCGAGCGGGCAAGCGCCGATGGGGGGACGGCGGCTGACGGCGGTGGCGCCGGCGGGATCGCCGGCCTCGCGGGCGCGCTCGGCGGCGGCAACACGCTCCAGTCCGACAGCGAGAGCGACGACGGGCAGCAGGCGGGTGCGGTGAGCGTGACGGTGACGAACTTCGGCAACGCGCCGATCGAGAACGCGGTGCTCGTCCCCCGACTCCCCAACGGGAGCGGGGTGGCGGAACTGGGCCGGATCGCCGTCGCCGACGCTATCGCCCCCGGTGATGCCGAGAGCGTGACAGTCGATCTCTCGGGTATCGGGGCCGCGTCAGTCGAGTTCGCAGTCAGGTACGAACTCGACGCCGAGGAGCGCGAGGTGACCCGACAGTACGGGCTCGACCGAGAGACGGGGGCGGTGTCGCTCACGGGGTTGAACGTCAGCCTCGACGGCGACCGACTGCGGCTGTCGGGCAACCTCGGCAACGTCGGCGACGGCGAAGTGAGCGGTGTCGTCCTCGGGGTCGCCGAGAGCGAGTACGCCGCGCCGGCGTATCCAAGCCGGGACCAGTTCCTCGGCACTGTCGGCCCCAGCGAGTTCGCGCCGTTCGAACTGACCGCACGGGTCGACGCCGCGAACG
Source organism: Halolamina pelagica (assembly GCF_001307315.1). Taxonomy (GTDB): domain Archaea; phylum Halobacteriota; class Halobacteria; order Halobacteriales; family Haloferacaceae; genus Halolamina; species Halolamina pelagica_B. The sequence continues at coordinate 292,933 of NZ_LGUC01000002.1, read as the reverse complement.
CGACGAGCGTCCCCGTCGAGGTCACCTACACGACTGCCGGGGAGCGCCGGTCGACGACCGTTGAGGTGGTCCTGCCGCAGGACACCGGCCGAACCGGAGGCGGTTTCCTCGGCGGGCTCGGCGGGACCGTCGTCGGTGTCACCCTCGGGGTGGTGGTCACCATCCCGCTGATCGTCTTCAGCGCCAATCGGTACCGATGAGCGGCGACCACGAGGCCGCAGACGGAACGGCCCACGCCACGGCACCCGACGACGATCCACCTCCGCTTCGGCTCGACGGCGTCACCAAACAGTACGAGGGGGCGGCGGCACCGTCACCGCACTCGCCGACGTGAGTTTCACTGTCGAACGCGGCGAGGTCACGGCGGTCATGGGCCCCTCGGGTTCGGGGAAGTCGACGATGCTGAACATGCTCGGGCTGCTCGACGACCCGACAACTGGCAGCGTCGAGCTGCTCGGAGAGCCGGTAGCCGACCTCTCGGCGGCCGAGCGGACCGACGTGCGCCGCGAACGCGTTGGTTTCGTCTTCCAGGACTTCCACCTGATCCCGACGCTGTCGGCTGTCGAGAACGTCCGGCTGCCGACGCGCTTTCTCGACGCCGACTACACCGACCGCGCGGCCGACCTGCTCACGCGGGTCGGGCTCGGCGATCGGCTACGACACACGCCCGACGAGCTCTCGGGCGGGCAGAAACAGCGCGTCGCGATCGCCCGCTCACTGATCAACAAGCCCGACGTGTTGCTCGCCGACGAGCCGACCGGGAACCTCGACCGGGACACCGGCGAGGCCGTACTGGACGAGATCAACACTATCGCCGACGGCGGCGTCGGCGTGGTCGCCGTCACCCACGACGAACTCGTCGGGGAGTACGCCGACCGCACCGTCGAACTGATCGACGGGGTGCTCCATGACTGAGACAGACCAATCGGGGGACGATCCCGGGGTCCGCGTCCCGGAGACCGAGCCCGCGGCGGCTGACCCCACCCTGGGGAATCGGCTGGCCCGGCGGTTCCCGGCCGCATCGCTCGCGCTCCGGAACCTCTCCCGACAGCGACTGCGAGCTGGACTGGCAACGCTCGGCATCGTCATCGGGGTGTTCGCAGTCGTCACGCTGGGGATGCTGGGGACCGCGCTCCAGACCGCCGCGCTGGCCGAACTCGGCGGGCTCGGCAATCAGGTGATCGTTAGCCCCGCCGACGGCGGCGACGGGCTCGGTGCCCGCGAGCTGGGGGCGATTCGGCAGGCGGCCGCCGGCGGCGGGACGGTCGTCCCGCTGAAGTCCGGCGGGGCGAGCGTCTCCGGGCCGGACGGGCAGTCCTTCGCCCAACTCTACGGGACGACCCAGCCCGCCGCCCTGTTCGGGGTCGACGGCGTTCCCGAGTACCACCGGCAGGGCGCCGTCGTCGGCGACGAACTCGCGGAGGGGCTGGGCGCACAGGTCGGCTCGACCGTCGAGATCGAGGGGAACCGCTACCGGGTCGTCGCCATCATCGACTCCGGGGGACGTTCTCGCCGATCCGACCCGGCTCGGCGGTCGTGCTCCCGCCCGGGGAGTTCGTCGCCGACAGCTACTCGCAGGTCGTGGTGCAGGCCAACTCTGCCGACGACGCGCGGGCGATCGCCGACGGCGTCCGCGAGCGGCTGAACACCCGGGAGGAGCGGGTATCGGTGCTCTCGCTGACGAGCGTGCTCTCCCGGATCACGGAGTTCTTCGCACTGCTCAACGGGTTCCTGCTCGCGGTGGCGGGTATCTCGCTGGTCGTCGCCGGCGTCTCTATCTTCAACGTCATGCTGATGACGGTCTCCGAGCGCCGCGGCGAGATCGGGGTGCTCCGAGCGGTTGGGATCCACCGCAACGAGGTGTTGCGGACGCTGCTCGTGGAGGCGACGCTGCTCGGCGTCGGCGGCGGCGCGCTGGGGAGCGTCCTCGGTGCGGCCGTCGTCGTCGGGATCGCGCTGAACACCCGGCTCCCCTGTCGGCGGTGTTCGTACCGACCAACGGACTCGTCGCCCTCGGCGCGTTCGGCTTCGGGGTGCTGATCGCGCTCGTCGGTGGACTCTACCCCGCCTACCGCGCGGCGTGGGAGCCGCCGGTGGAGTCGCTCAGGGGGTGAGCGCGCAGTTCCTGGGTCATCCGGAACCGCTCGGCACGACTCTTGCATGGTAACGCGAACCGTGCCCAACCGACGGACGCTATGGTATCCGTCGAAATCGAGTGGTCTGGGATCGCAGGACCGTCAGTTCAGTACAGCCGCCAGAGCAGCGATCTGATCTTGTAGCTGAGTGACCCGTTTTGGTAGCCTCGCCAGCCGCTCATGCCGCCGGCGAGAGTGGTCGCCTCGTACCCCTCGTCGACGAGAATGCGGGTCGCCCGCTTCGCAACGACGCCCATCTTACAGACGGTCACGATCTCCCGGTCGCTTGGGAGTTCATCGAGTCGCTGTCGGAGCGCATCCTCCTCGCCAGCGCGCAGGTCGTCGTACACCGGAAGGTTGTGACTTCCGTCGATATGCTGGGCTTGGTAGGCTTCACGCGGGCGAATATCCAGGACGAATGGCTGCTCTTCCTCTGGCACCGTGTCGAGGTCGTCCGGGCGGATTTTGCTCATCGCTACGGCTTGTGCATGGCGTCGGTAAAGCATGCCGACCGTCGGTCACCTCCCTCAACAACCGACGGTAGTCGATGTGGGAGTGCTGGCGAACGAGGTCGCGGTAGAGTTCGCCGACGCGAGTATCGCGGAGTTGGATACACGCATTGTCGTGACGCGCTTGCTCCGCTTCTACACCAGTCTAGTACAGTGCGCGATTCCGTGAGTGGATCGTGCTCACTCGCAGAAAGCACCCGCCACGAGCAGTGGAAAGACGAGTGTCGCTTCTGCCTCGACCTGTGTGTAATTCGTCTGCTCGTCGTCTTTGATCTTCCCCCACGATACTGCCTCGTCTGGCGGCGCTCCAGAGAGCGACCCATCTCCCTCCATGCCAGTCGAGATGTAGACGACGTAATCCGCCCCACCCCGGAACAGGTTTGTCATGATCGCATGATGTTTCGGGACTCCCCCACCGACTGCGATCAGGCCTGTGGTGTCAGCGAGCATTCCATCCTCGATAAGCGAGTCATAATCGTCGAGGATCTCGATGCCAACCTCCGAGTCGTATCCCTGTCTGTAGTAGTAGAGGAAGTTCCCGATCTCGGCGTCTGTCAGCGCCGGACAGTACACGGGGACGTCGTTGTCCGCTGCTTGCTTTAGCACCGAATTCGGGTCGTCGAGCGTTTGCCCCAGCTCACTGGCAAACGCCGTCGGCGTTCGAACCTTCTCCTCGGCGAAGAAGTCATCAAAGAAATCGTACAGGTACTCCTCCAACCAGACGTATCGATCGGAGGGGACGAATAGGTTTCCGAGGCGGTTGATCCCCCGTTCCCGGAGGGCGGCTTCGTCCGCATCCCACTCCCCCATTTTGAACGGCTTTGCCGTCTTGATAACATCCTCCGCTAGCGACCCTGAGGTCGTAATAAGCACGTCGACGTACCCCTCCCGGACCAGATACGCGACGACCTCACGCAGCCCCGATGAGATGATATTCGACGTACACGTGAGATAGATCGTGGCGTCGTCGTCTTGCATTTGTTCGGCGATCTCGACCGCCTCTGCGAGTTGGGTTGCCTGAAAGCCAGTCGTCGCATAGGCGCCCAGCATCTCCTGAAAATCGAATTCGCCGCTGAAGTCATACCCCTCCACGTCCGGCGTATCCAGTTCTTCGTCACTTCCGGGAACAACGTGCTCGTGTGAGTCTCCGTCCATACCGGTGATTCGCGGGGCGTCTGTTTGAACCGTTCGAGACTGATTGATGAGGACTGCTCGAGTCCGGGAGACGAATGGCGAACCTTTGGTACCGTGCACATCCGACAACCTGAATTTCGTGCACGAATTTGGCGTATCCGAGGGATCTGACCGCCAGTAGTTGAGGCTGGCCGTCTCAATGCATATACTGTCGCAGAACCGTCTTCGGTGCGCATAGCCCGTATCGTCAGCTCCATCCCGACAGCATTATATGAGGAACTGTTCAATTATGCATCTATGAGTTCACAAACGGAGCGACTCGAGCGCCTCATCACCGAGGAAAGTGGTGGGTGCTGTGACGTCGATATCGATGGCCGACTCGATTCGTTGCGATCGTATCAGTCGGACACGCCTACTCATCCCGAATCCGATCTTACCGCCCTCAAGACGTTGGGGAACGACACGCGATACACCATCGTTCGGTTACTCGAGGCCGCAGATCAGGAGTTGTGTGTCTGCGAAATCAATCCGATCGTCGACGTGAGTGACAGTGCGGTCAGTCACGCCCTTTCGGACCTCTACGATGCCGGGCTCGTCACGCGACGAAAGGACGGGACGTGGCGGTACTACGGGACGACCGACCGGGCCGAGGCGCTTCTGACGGCTCTCGACGAGACGCGGGGGCCGACCGATGACCGACAGGCAGGGTCGTGTCACGGTGTGCGTTCAGAATGCGGGGCGATCGCAGGTGGCGACTACAGTCGCCGAACGCGGGCGGAAGCGTCGAGAGCTTGACGATGTCGACGAGATCGAACAGGAGGTGACCACGAATGTCTGAGCCAAGCGACCCTTCGACGGAGTCGGGGCTTGACGCCCGGACCCAACGGAAGGTTGTCCGGGAACGGTACGCTCGCATTGCTACCGAGGGGAGCGATGCCGAGAGTAGCTGCTGTTCGAGCGATAGTTCCTGTGGCAGTCCTGACGAAGAATCGACCTCCAGCGACGAGACGGCCCGGCAACTCGGGTACTCCGATGGCGACCTTGAGAGCGTCGACGGGAACGCAAACTTGGGGTTAGGATGTGGGAACCCGCAGGCGATCGCGTCGCTGAATAGCGGTGAATCGGTACTCGATCTCGGGTCGGGTGCGGGTTTCGACTGCTTCCTCGCGGCCCAAGAGGTCGGTGCGTCGGGCCGCGTGATCGGCGTCGACATGACGCCCGAGATGGTCGAGAAGGCGCGTGCGAACGCCAGTCAAAACGACGCCGAGCACGTCGAGTTCCGCCTCGGCGAAATCGAACACCTCCCGGTTTCTGACGACAGCATCGACGTGATCATCTCGAACTGCGTCGTGAACCTCTCGCCGAACAAGCCCCAGGTGTTCGACGAGGCGTTTCGTGTTCTCCGACCGGGCGGGCGACTCGCAATTTCGGACGTCGTTCTGACAGCAGCGGTGCCAGACGAAGTTCGAGCTGACCCGGACTCGGTGGCATCCTGTGTCGCTGGCGCTTCGACCATCGATCGGCTCGAATCAATGCTCACCGAGACGGGGTTCGAATCGGTGAGTATCTCGCCGAAAGACGATAGTGACGAGTTCATCCGCGACTGGGATGACGACTACGACGTGAGCGAGTTCCTCGTCTCTGCGAGTATTACCGCTCGAAAGCCGGCGGTCGACGACACCTAACGGCTCTACCCCCAACCGCTGTGCCCACAGCACTCGGACCCAACGCTAACCCGATGCTATTTTCCAGACGCCGATTGTACCCTGATGATCACCGGGCAGAACGTCACCTGAGAGGTCCTCACGTACCTCGTCACAGTCGGGGTCGCTGACGAAGGCCACGAACTCCGGTGCCTCAGCCACTCTTGCCAACATCAGGATTCAGGGACTGATCAGATGGTCCCGGGACCAGCCAGGCCGGCACGACTCGCGTGAGGACAACCATCCCGGTCAGCTCGACGGGTGTCTGGGTGACGACGAACGCCTCGATGAACGGTCTAGCGTCGACGAACGTGGCCACCTGCTCGGCGTCCCCATCGGTGATTCTGGGCCGCGTTCCCAAACCAGGGCGCTTGCTTCCGACGACTGTAGGACCATCCGCGAGCGCGAGGTTCCACGGATCTGCAACGGAACAGCCGACAAGGCTGCGTTCGAGCTACGATACAACGAGGCCCAACCAACCCGTAGTTCACATACGTTAATGACATACCGGCCTGTACACGTACTGGACAATGGTTGACCCGCCGTTCGAGTACAGCGAGTTCGACGAAGGGCGGCACGTAAACTACTGGACGCTAAACCCGGCGCTCCAAGACGAGGCACGACGACTCTATCCGGAAGACGAGTTCGAGTGGGCGGCAGCGAACCTGGCAGCGTTCGGGGGTCTCGTCGGGGAGCCCATCGCCGACAACGCCGACCGAATCGACACGCACAGCCCCGAACTCCGGACTCACGATAAACACGGGCAGTTGTTGAACGAGGTCCAGTACCACCCGGACCAGCACGAAAACGAGCGCCTCATCTACGAACACGGCATCGTCGCGGACGCATTCACCGCGCCGCCGGGGCGAGACGATCCGGTCGGCTTGCTACACACGCTCACCGAGCAACTGCTGTTGTCGTATGCCGACACGGGCCTGGTCTGTGCCCAATCGATGACGGCGGGGGCTGCACTCGTCCTCAGAAATCACGACCACGCTGGCACGTACAGCCAGTACCTCGACGCGCTCACCACCCGCGACTACGACAGCGCCATCGAAGGCGCGATGTTCATGACCGAGGAGCAGGGTGGCAGCGACGTCGGTGCGACCGAAACCGTCGCCGAACCAGCGGCCCAATCACCCCCGGGACCGAAGGCGATGCCGCGGGTTCAGCAGTTCGGACGGCACAGGACGGCGGGGACCTCGAACAGCGAACGTACGAACTCACCGGCGAGAAATGGTTCTGTTCGAACATCGACGCCCAGGCGACGCTCACGCTCGCTCGGCGACCTGACGCCCCCGACGGAACGAACGGCTTGTCGCTATTTCTCGTTCCACACGAGCTCCCCTCCGGCGGGCTGAACGACCAGCGGTACCGCCGCCTCAAGGACAAACTCGGCACGAAAAGCGTCCCGACCGGCGAAGTCGAACTCGACGGAACGACCGGCTATCTGGTCGGCGAACCCGAGCGCGGGTTCAAGTACATGACGACGATGCTCAACTGGGAGCGCGTCACGAACGCCGTCGGCGCCGTCGGCATCATCGGCCGGCTCCTCCTCGAAAGCAAAATCCAGGCGGCCACCCGCGAAGCGTTCGGCCAGCCGATTCAGGAGTTCCCACTGATGCAGCGCGACCTCGTCGAGATGGCTGTCGACCACGAAGCGACGCTTGCGTTTGCGATGGAATCGGCACGGTGTCTCGATCGGTACGAACGCGACCACGACGACGAGAACGCGTTCAGGCTGATGCGGCTGTTCGCGCCGGTGTCGAAGCACGTCACGACCCGTACAGCCGTCGAAACGGCGTCGTACGCCATGGAGATCCAGGGCGGCAACGGCTACGTCGACGACTTCGTGACGAACCGGCTCTACCGAGACGTACAAGCACTCCCCATCTGGGAGGGCACAGCGAACATCCTCGCCCTCGATGTCCTCCGCGCGATGGAGTCGGAAGCGGCACACGAGGCGCTCATCCCCTACGTTACCGGGCGCCTTGACGGAGTCACCCACCCATTCCTCGATCCGCTACGAGAGACGGTTGCGTCGGAGTTCGAGGAACTCCAGGCTGCCCTTCTCGAGTTAGCCGTCGCTGAGGATGACACGGCGCAGTACGCGGCCAAAGACGTCGCCGAATACATCTACGACGTGGTGACCGCGGCGCTCCTCCTGGAGCGCGCACAGGACCACCTCGACGATGGAGACGCACGAAAAGCCGTTGTTGCGAACCTCTTCGTCGACCGCACGCTCACCCCACAGTCCTCGAGCCGCATCCAAACGGACACGACTCCAGCGATGGAGTTCTTCGACGCCATCGTTCGCTACGACAGCCTCGACGAAACCGCAGTTCCCGACACTCCATTCAGCACGTAACTAGGCACACCATTCCCGCAGTTATCGAACGTGTGTCCTGGCCCACAACATGTTACGCTCCGCTCCGCTGTTCTGCGACCGGGGAAGGTAACGGCGACCCATTGAGGCCGATTAACCAACAAACCGCGCCCGTTCCGGAGCTACTGTTGGTTAAGGGAGAGCTGTCTCTGCACTCATCAGCTGGGTGCCGGCGCGAATCCGCTCACTCGACAACGGTGGAGTAGGTTTGAACCAGTGGTGGGCCGAGCATGTCGGGAGATTAATACAGCTATTTCGAGTAACACCCCGTATGTCCGAGTCGCCGTCCATCGATCCAGCAACGATAGACTGGCTAACTATCGACGAGGACGAAGAGATCGTTTGGTCCGGGAAACCGCACGAGAGTAGCTTGATTCCGGCGCTTGTCGTCGGGCTGCCGCTGTCGCTTCTCCTCGTCGGGCTGTTCATCATTGCCGGGGCGTATTTCCAGCGGGAGAATACGCAGTACGTCGTGACGACGGACGGGCTATACAAGAAAACGGGCGTTCTCTCACGTGACGTCCAGCGCATCGATTTCGGAAAAGTGCAGAACACGTCGTACAGCCAGGGGTTCTTCGGCGCTCGGTTCGGGTACGGGAACGTCGATGTGTCGACGGCTGGCGGGTCGGGTGTCGAAATGCAGTTCCGGTCAGTCCCCGAGCCCCGGGAGGTTCAGGAGCTCATCAACAAACGGGTGAAGAGCAGCCGTGGTGACCGGACGTCGGAGTCCGCCGAAACGAAGCGTGACGTGCTCGACGATATCCTCGTCGAACTCCGCGAGATTCGCGGGACGCTCGAAGCACAACAGGAGACGGCAGGGGCGGCGTCGACGAAGTCGTCCACCATTGGGGATGCGACAAACGACCACTCGACTGGCGAGGACGACGCGGCCCGAGCTGAGTTCGAGGGGAGCGATCAGCGGGCAGAGAACTCGAGCGTTGAGGACGAGTCAGGTGAGCCACGGTAGCCAGTCATGACCGAGTCAATCGACCCAGCGATCCCGATCGACAGCGCTGAATCCGTCGAGTGGGCCGGCCGCCCACGAATCACGACGATCTTACCAGCAGTCGTCGTGGGTGGGCTCCTCCTCATCGCCGGCATCGCCGTCAGTGTCGTCGGGGAGTCCCCGCTGTTCCTGGCCGTCGTGCCGTTCGGCGTGGCGATCCCGCTGTGGCGGTACTTCGCGCTGCAAGGCGTACAGTATCTGATAACGGACGAGGCACTGTACGAGAAACGCGGCGTGTTGACCCGCTCCGTGACGCAGGCAAACCTTGAAACGGTCCAGAACAGCTCCTTCGAACAGGACATCACCGGGTCAGTCTTCGGGTACGGGTCAGTTACGTTCGAGATCGCCGGCGGGGACGATCTCTCGTTCCGAGCGATCGAGGACCCTCGTTCGATTCGGGCCCTCGTCGATCGAGCAGCGTCGAACAACGACGGGCTCAGTGGGGGCGATACGGTGGAACCCGACATCCCGGGCGATCTGACCCAGTGGCAGCAAATCCGCGACGAAGTTCGAGCAGTCCGGCGTTCGCTCAACGGATAGTCGGCCGCGAACGGCAGCGGGGTGTTGATGGCCCTTCTCCGCAACCTGATCAGTACAGATTCGATATGGTGTATGGTAACACTCCCTACTCAGATTTTTACTGTCGTCTCGACTACTACTGATCGAGGTGACGATGACGTGCGAACACGACACTCCATGAGCGTGCTTCTCCCCGGGCAGGGGACCCAGTTGCCCGACCGCGGTCCGGTCGGTGCCTGTGGGTTCCGAGCCCGATTCACGCGCGTCGTCGTCCCCCCGTCGAGTGGGCGATCTAACGCGGCTCGTCCCCGACGGCCCCGTCCCGACCCTGGCTCGCTTGAGCTTGGATGCCCGGGTAGTTCCGGGACGGCGACGTGGCATCGCCCTGCTGACGCACGATGCACCCCTCCACAGACGATGTACCCACCAACGCAGAAGATCGACCGCCGACCGTATCGCAACCCGCCCACTCTCGGAGTGGCGCTGCTGATGGCCGCTCTGCCGCTGGCAGTGCTGTTCGTGGTGGCATTCCCTGCGGTCGCGACCGGCTTCTTTGCCGGCGCGGCTATCAGGACGGCACTGCCCCCGTAACCGACAGACGGTTGAAGCAGCACTCGATTCCCTCATTTCGGATGCCGCGATGGGACGTGAACTCCGACAGGTCTAATTTTCAGCAGAATGCGGTAAAGCCGTGGAGATACACGAACCGGAGAGCGCTGCGCAGGTTCGGGCCGGGCGGGAACTGACGGTTCGGGCCTGGGCGGAGGGCTACGGGGATATCCTCTCGACGGAAGCGCTATCGACCATCGAAGAGGTGATGCTCGACCAGGACTTCGAGCAGGAACTCGCGGAGTTCACCGGGACGGGGATCGATAACCGGGCGTTCGTCGCGGTCGCCGACGACGAGCCGGCGGACTCGCCGGCAGTCGTCGGGTGGGTGACCCTGCTGTGGGATGCCGAGTGGACCAACGAGTTCGTTGGCGAGGACGAGGCCGAGCTTCGCGCCTGTTACGTCGACCCCGACCACCAAGGGACCGGCGTCGGCGCCGCCCTGGTCGAGACTGCCCTATCACACGTTCCGGAAGGGTGCGAGCGTCTCGTCCTGGAGACCTTCGAAGCCTACGACGGGGGCCGTGAGTTTTACGAGGCCAAAGGCTTCGAACAGCGCGGGACGGGCGAGATCGTCGTCGTCGGAGAGCAGAACCCGTCAGTCATCTACGAACGGGACTGCTGAGTACGATGCCGTACTCCGCGGTCCGGAGCTACAACGGGACGTTCACCCTAACAGCGCGTTTTCGGCGCGTGCTGTATCGCCCCCTAGGCGGGCGGTCCAGCCTATTTAGACGGGTATCTGTCAGTCGTACCACTCGATCCAGCGGCCGTGTTGTTCATACCGACCAAGCTGAACGGTGTCCCCATCGGGGAACCGTGTGAGTTCGAGCCCGAAGGTGCCGGACGTATCAGTCTCGCCATCGCCAGACAGCCACCACACTGGGCGGGTTTCGCCGATGGTCGCGAGCGCTCGGTGGAGGGTGCTCCGCTGCGCTTCTGAGAGCTGGTAGAGGAGTGCCGTATGATACACCACAAGTGCCCCATCGGCAGGCATCGAGCCCGCGTGATTAACGAGTGTCTCAACTGCGTCGTCAGCGACGACCTGTGGCGGGTTGGCCCGGGCTTGTTTGAGGGCCGCATCAAGTAGGGAGAGCCGCTCAGGATGCTCCGGCCAGACTAACGCTCGAAGCCACGCAGCGTCACTTGGGTCCGTCGGGTCAAGCGGGTTGAGATCGATACCTAGACGCGCGTTAACGGCTGGTGGGCTCTGTTGAAGCGGCGGCGACCCCGCTCGGACAGCGCTTTGTACGGTCACTGCTGAGTCCGTCGCCCCGATCCGGTCGGAGTCGTATGTGTACCCATAGCGGTCCCAGTTCAGGTTTAGCCCTGCACTCGCGCCGAGTTCGAGCAACACTAGCGGCGTCGACGTTCGTTGGTCGATGTAGCAGAGTGCCGGGTAGAGCCCCGCACAGCGGCCGACGGCGTTCGACTGCGTACGTCGGTTTCGTAACAACGGGATCAAGTCGTCAGTGTGTGTCACACAGAAGTCGTGGAAATGTGGATACGCCCCAGCCGGATCTTCCGGTGACTCGGTGAGAGTCGGATAGAACTGTGCGAGTGTGTGATCGGCACCATCCAGCAGTAGATAGTGGACCGCACTCAACGTGACGTGGGGTGCCCATCTATCTCTCGGCACTTCCTCTGCGAGTTCGAGCAACGTCGGATCCTCGGCAATACCCCGACAGAGGGTCTCGTACAGCGGGGAGCTATCCCCGGCCCAGTCTGCTAGCGTTCGAAACGCTTCGGGGAGATCCATGCCCACGGTAACTCAGGCACATCGGAAAACTTTGAGCCCTATCGAACCCCCGGAACCGCCCTCTCCTTCTCACACGTTGGCGTGCGGCGGGACACTGAACAACCATCCCGCGCTCGACCACCTCGGTAAATCGGGGCATGACGTGGAACAGCTGGATCCCCCAACCGGTTCCCACCATTCGTCTCGATTCATTTCCGTCTCCCGGTGGGGGAGACCGACTGAGCGAACTGAGGCTACCGGCCTTCCTCGAGGCGTTCCCAGGTCTCGTCAGGCAGCCCAGCGGCACGGACACGGTTCCGAACCGCGTCGATGTCGTAGTCGACCCGGCGGAGGTCGGCCGTCTGGTCGTCGATATCGACAATCGCGTAGGCGGCGCCTGGCTCGCCATCCCGGGGCTGCCCAACGCTGCCGGGATTGACGACGAGTGTGCCGTCGACGGTTTCGGCGCCCTGGACATGCGTGTGTCCCATCGCCAAGAGATCGGTATCGACGGGTGCCCCGACCGTGGAGAACTCGTCGGGGTAGACGTAGCGGTCCGTGTGAGCGGGATCGGGGTGGCTGTGGGCGACGGTGATCGAATGATCCGGGAGCTTTCGGCGCTCCGGGAGCTCGGTCAGCCACGTCCGTTCGTCGTCGCCCAGTTGGTCGTACGTATGTTGCAGGCCGGGACCGGCGGTTGGGTGGCCACTGTAGCGGTCGGGCGTGTTGGCTTCCCTGTCGTGGTTGCCGGCGACGCAGTGATCGGCGTGCGCTCGTACGAGCGAGACACAGGCCTTCGGATCTGGGCCGTAGCCAACAATATCGCCGACGCAGATCACCGAATCGACTTGTTCCGAAGGCAGATCAGAAAGCACTGCCTGGAGCGCGGGTTCGTTCGCGTGAATATCCGAGAGGAGTGCAACACGCATCGATATCTACGCCTTGGTGGGTGGGTACCATGAACCCGACGGCGTCGATGGGTCCCTCAAGTGGACTACGCAGCTCCAGACCCCCGCTTTCAGCGGCGTGAGAGCGGTCACACGCTGCATCGCGAGATCCGGCCAACCCGTTCGTCAGACCATCCCGATAGTCACCATCGCCTCGCCCACTACCCCTGTCGAAGGGGCGTTCCTGGCGACGATCCGCAAAGGGGCCGTCGACGGCACTCAGGGGGCAGTAGCACTCCGTAGCGGGCTGGGTCGGACTCGTCCGATAGCTCCGCTCGAAGCCGATTCCCCCTCGAACACTGCTGAGTCCGTCCCACCCCTACTTGACAACGTCAACGTCCGTAAACTCGAACCGTGCCCCGCCGCCATCGGCGTCCCTGACCCGGACATCCCACCCGTGCGCACTGGCGATCTCGTGGACGATATTTAATCCGAAACCCGTGCCATCCTGCGTCGTTGAATAGCCGGCTTCGAACACGTTCGCCCGGTCGGGTTCAGGGATCCCCGGCCCATCATCCGCCACATAGAACCCGTCCACTAAATCCCCGATCGTTACGGTCACATCGCTGCCACCGTGTTCGACGGCGTTTCGAATGAGGTTCTCCAGTAACTGCTTCACCCGTCCGGGATCTGCCCGAATCGTTTGCTCGGATTCCACGACGAGGTCGCCCGCCGCTGTATCGACGTTCCCCAACACCTGCTCGCTGTCTCACCTAACGCGACCGTCTCGAGAGTGTCGACCGTCTTTCCCTCTCGGGCTAACGTCAACAGGTCTGCGATCAACGAAAGGCTTCGGTCGATTGCCTTGTTCGCTGCCGAAAGATGCTCAGACTCTGTTTCGTCCCGTGCGAGTTCGATCCGTCCCTGCGCCACGTTAAGCGGGTTCCGAAGGTCATGCGAGGCGACTTGCGCGAACTTTTCGAGTTGTTCGGTCTGTCGTTCCAGTTGCCTCTCGCGCGACAGTCGCTCGATCGCGTTCTCGGTGTGAGTGATCAACAGTTCAGCTAACTGGCGGTCGGATTCCTCGAACGCGCCACTCTCCCCGGAGACGGCCTGAAAGTTACCGTAGTCCCCGATCGGAACGCTAAGCAAGGAGCCGTAGGGGCCTTGCGGCTTGGCGTCGGGATGCCCAGGCAAGTCATTAATCAGGAACGTTCGCCCCGTTCGATAGGTTTTGCCGCCAATTCCCTCATCGACGGACATCTCCGTTACCCCTCCCGGCGTGATCCCGGACGAGGTAGCCGTCGGATCGAGTACCCCGTCATCTTCGATGCTGATGATGCTCAAGTCGAACTCGAGAATATCTTCACTGGCCTGGATCGTCCGTGAATAGACGTCGTCGACAGTGTCCACCGTCGTCAGCTCGTTGACGAACTCGTGAAGCGCAGTCAGTTGATGTTCGTACTCTTTCCGAGGGGAGATGTCCCTACCAATGCCGGCGATCCCGATCACGTCCCCGTCCGAATCAGTGACTTGTGAGCCGGTGAACTCGTACGGGATCCGGTCGCCGTCGGCGGTGAGCAGCTCCGATTCGATGACTCCCTCGCCTGTCCGCATCGTTTCCTCCAGTGCCTGTTCAATGCGTGATAGCTCATCCGCAGGCAGAAAATCAACAACGTTCATCTCGGCGAGCTCGGCGTCGGAATAGCCCGTGACCGCAACCGCTCGCGTGTTCCAATGGCGGAGGTCACCATTCGGGTCGAGCACGTAGAAGATGTCGTCTAGCACATCGACGGCGTGCTCGAGGAACTCCGCTTCCTCCTCTAGCGCGTGGTCTAGATCATCAAGGTTGTCAGCATTGGTCACACGGTTTCACTATATATCGCTACTTCTACATGGAGTTAATATCGTCGGTGAGGAGGACAGGATACGGTCGTCTTCACCCGTAGTCGCATCGCTAACTGCCAGGCAGCCAATATTGGTTGGCAGCGGGAACCCACTAACGGAAAATACGTTTCGAACGATCGCCCCGCCTCGATCAGGAACACGCCGTCGACGACATCCCCGCTAGACCCCCAGATGACGGCGATCCCGGCCGTCGCGACGACAGCGAGTAGCAGCTGGAGCGGGCCGCCGACTCGCAGGAAGTCGGTGAACTCGTAGCCACCCGGACCGTACACCATCAAGTTCGTCTGGTAGCCCACCGGCGTCATGAACGACGTCGACGACGCGAACATCACCGCGAGCAGGAACGCGAACTCGTTGGCGCCGAGCCGTGCGGCCGCGTCGACGGCGACCGGGATCATCAGCACCGCCGTCGCGACCGACGTGATGACGCTCGCCAGAAGGCTGGCAACGAGGTACAGGACGAACAGCACGCCGAGCAGCGGGAGGACGCGCTCGGTCGCGACGAGCAGTTCCGAGATCACCGCCGCGCCGCCTGTCGACTCCAGCGCGATCCCGAGCGGGATCACGCCCGCCAGCAGGAAGATGACGTTCCAAGAGACGGCGTCGTAGGCATCCGCGGTCGTCAGACAGCCCGTGACCACCATCGCGACGACGCCGGCGAGCGCCGCGATCACGATCGGGAGGAGGTCCAGCGCGGCGGCACCGACGACGCCGCCCAGGATCCCGACAGCCAGCGGCGTCTGCGGCGAGAGCGGGGCGAGCTCGTCGATATCCGTACTCATCAGGTGGTCGAGCGCCCGCTCGTCGGCGATGACGAGATCGCCCGTGTCGGTGAAGTACCGGATCGACGCGGGGGTCGTCCGCACGAGCAGGAGATCGCCCGCCTGCAGCGTGCGGTCGGCGAGCTCCGTCCGGAACAGGTCGCCCCCGCGGCGCACGGCGAGCACGCTCGTCTCGTGGTAGTCGTGGAGCCCGGTCTCGCTGACGGTCTCGCCCACGAACGGCGAGTCGTCCGGGACGACCGCTTTCGCGAGCGTGCCGTCGGTGGCCGCCGACTCGAACGTCTCCCCAGTCACCGCCTCGCGGGCGCGGTGGGCGAGCCCGGCCGCCTCGCGGAACCGGTTGACCGCCTGGACGGAGCCGTGGACGACCAGCACGTCACCCGCTTCGAGCACGCGGTCGGAGTGTGGCCCCGCGTAGGCGGAGCCGTCGCGGCGGGCCTGCAGGATCCTGACCTCCGGATGGGCGGCGTCGAACGCCTCGACGCTCATGCCGACGGCGGCGGATTCCGGTCGGACGGCCATGAACGTGAGGTAGTTGTCGAGATCGAACTCCGTGACCGGGTCGCTGTCCACGGCCACCCGTGCGGGCGTGAGTCGCCTGCCGACCGTCAGCAGGTACGCCAGGCCGACCCCGAGCAGGACGACGCCGAGGCTCGTGAACTCGAACATCCCGATGCCGTCGCGGCCGTCGATGAGCAGCCGCGCGAAGTCGCCGGCCAGAATGTTCGTCGACGTTCCCACGAGCGTGAGCGTGCCGCCGAGGATGGCGGCGTAAGAGAGCGGCAGGAGGAGTTTCGACGGGCTGATCTGCGCGTTCTCGGCGAGATCAGTGACCATCGGGATGAAGACGGCCACGACGGGCGTGTTGTTGACAAAGCCGGCGATAGGCCCGGTCGTGCAGACGGTGGCGACGAGCGCGCGGAACTCCCGGCCGGCAGTGAACCCCGCGAGGTAGACGCCCAGCCGCTGGACGATCCCGGTGTTCTGGACGCCCGCGCTGAGCATGTACATCGCCATGATGGTCACCGTCGCCGGGTTGGCGAACCCCGAGATCGCGGCGCGGGTGCCCACACCGGTCCACGGTTCGAGGATGACGAGCGCGGCAACCACGCTGATCGCGGTAACGTCGTTCGGTACCACCTCGGTGACGAACGCCACCAACACGGCGAGAATGAGGAGGAAAACGACGGTCACCCCCGACAGTTCGACCGGCATGGCTGGCACGACTCGGGACGGTCCCTTCACTGTTGCCCTCCACCGGGGCCGTCGAGGCCGGCGGGCGCGAGCCATCTGCCAGCCGGTTGCGTGTCTCTCTCGCGTCGATAGTCGGTATCCGGATGCGCAGAACCGCCGGCAGTCTCCCTCCCCCTCCGGTGCTCTCTCAGCGGCTGCGACCCAGAGGGTAGTATTTTCGCGGCTCCCTCCGTACGGACAGTATGGATACGGGTTTTCGTTCACAAGCAGACGCGGAGGTGTCGGTCGCCGACGAGCCGATCGCCATCCAGACGACGGGTTTGACGAAACGCTACGGCGAGGACGTGCTGGCCGTCGACGGGGTCGACCTAACGGTGTACGAGGGGAGATATTCGGCTTCCTCGGCCCCAACGGCGCCGGCAAGTCCACCACGATCGACGTGATCATGGACTACGTCCGGCCGACGGCCGGGACTGCGACGGTGCTCGGGTTCGACGCTCAGCAGGAGACGCGGGCGATCCACGAACGGGTCGGCATCCTCCCGGACGGGTACGGGCTCTACGACCGGCTCTCCGGCCGAAAACATCTCGAGTACGCGATCTCGCTGAAACGAGCGAGCGACGACGTCGACGACCTCCTCGATCGAGTCGGCCTCGACAAGACGGCTGCCGAGCGGGTCGTCGGTGGCTACTCGAAGGGGATGATGCAACGGTTGGCGCTCGCGATCGCGCTCGTCGGCGATCCGGAGCTGCTCATCCTCGACGAACCGTCGTCGGGACTCGACCCCAACGGCGTTCGCCTCGTCCGGGAGATCGCTCGTGATCACGCCGACCGGGGGAAGACGGTGTTCTTCTCAAGCCACATCCTCAGCCAGGTCGAGTCGGTCTGTGATCGCGTCGGCATCCTCAACCGTGGCCAGCTCGTCGCCGTCGACTCGATCGACGGGCTCCGCGACGCGCTCGGCACGGGATCGACGGTGACCCTCACGGTCGATGCCGTGCCGGACTCGCTGACGCTTGCGGAGATCAACGGCGTCTCCGAGGTGGCCGTCGACGACCGAACCATCCGTGTCCGGGTCGACGAGGCGACGGCGAAAGTCGACGTGATCGACCAAGTACGGAGCGACGGGGCGGCGGTACTCGACGTGACGATCGAGGAGTCGTCGTTGGAGGATCTGTTCAGCGCCTACACCGGCGACGCGCCCCGCCAGGGCGACGCCCCGGAGGGCGAGCGATGACGCCCGAGCCGATCTGGCTGACGATCGCCCGCAAGGAGTTCGCCGACGCGCTCCGGTCCCGAATGATGTGGGGGATCGTGGCCATCATCGCGGTGATGACGTCGCTGTCCGCGGGCATCTCCCTCCTCGTTCCTGGCGCCGACGGCGGTCCCGAGATGGCGATCGGCGGCGCCTCGCAGTTCGCGGGGATTCTCGTCCCGATCATGGCGCTGATCGCCGCCTATCTCGCGATCGCCGGTGAACGGGAGTCGGGTAGCCTGAAGGTGATTCTCGGGCTCCCGCCGTCACGGGGCGAACTGCTGTTCGGGAAGTTTCTCGGCCGGAGCGGCGTGGTGGCGATCGGACTCACGCTCGGGTTCGTCGTCTCCGGCGTCGCCACGGCAGCGCTGTACGGCGGTCTCCCCGTGAGCGCGTTCGCCGGGACGACGGCGTTGACGGTGCTGCTCGGCGTCGCGTTCGTCGGCATCGCGATCGGGATCTCCGCCGTCACGTCGACGCGCTCGCGAGCGATGACGCTGGCGATCACCGCCTACCTCGGCCTGACGCTGCTGTGGGATCTGGCGCCCAACGCCGTTCACTTGTTGGTCACCGGCGAGATGCCCGGCCAGGAAGTCCCGGCGTGGTTCCTGCTCCTCCAGGGGTTCAGCCCGACCGGCGCGTACAACGCGCTCGTCCAGCGGCAGTTGCTCGGAGCCGGCACTGCCGTGGAAGCACGACTCGGCGGCCCGGCGCCGGCGTACCTCGACCCGGCGGTGTTCCTCGGCATCTTGGTCGCGTGGGCCGTCGTGCCGCTCGCCGTCGGGTATCTACGGTTCCGTCGTGCGGACCTGAGCTAGGGTTTCGGGGCCCTGTGGCTATATACGGTTTGTCAGCATAGAACAACTATGTCGTCACAACCCTTCATCGACCAGGAATCGGGCGAGTTGGACCTCGGTCAGATCCGCGCGGAGCTGTTCCCGCTCGCCGCGCTCATCGTGCTGTTCGGGGCGGCGGCAGTGCTCGTGTTTTTGCTCGGGCTGCTGGCCGGTGGCAGCACGGTGTTCGCGGGGCTGTTCACGATCCTCTCGCAGTTCGTTCTCGCTCTCGGCACCGGGATCGTGTTGATCTACGTCATCGCGCGTGGCATCCAGCTCGCCGACGAATAGCGCTCCGGGCCCATCGCGTTTCAGTCCACATCCCTCACCCGGCCACCAGGGCGATCGCGACCGCCTCACGGTAGCACGCGATCGCCAACAGGAGGTAGCCGCCGACCAGCAGCGCCCACTCCCCGCGCGTCAGCGACCAGTCCCTGGGAGAGCGGACGCGTTCGAACTCCTCTTTCCACCGCGGCCCGGACTTCTGGTGCCAGACCATCACGCCCCGCGTCGCGACGACGATCGCCACCATCGCCGTGATCTCCATTGGGCCGCTGCGCTCGACGAGAACGGCCAGGGACGGCACGATACGCTCGCCCGTCCCGATGGCGAGCGAGCCGGTCCCCCAGACTGCGCCGTAGCGGGGCGCCTGGACGACTTGGACGACGTAGCCGAGCGGCGTGTGCACCGACCGGAACGTGTTCGCGGCGACGGCGACCAGGGAGATCGCTACGTTCCACCCGAACAGAGTCAGGAACTCCCGTGAAACTGAGCCCGCGTACGCCCGCGAGGCGGTGGGGTTCCCACCACGGAGAATGCCCTGCGGGAGGAACAGGTAGCTGAGAACCCACGCCGTCGTGAACACGCCAGCGACGACGAGCCAGAGGGCGACGAACCGGACGAACACGTCGTCGTGATTGATGTACCGCCCGAGCCGCGTCGCGAGCCGCCCGACCGGGCCAGTCGCGTGTTCCGGAGCCATACTGCCACCAGTTGTACGCTGTTGACAAATACGTGGCTACGACCCTCCCGGGATGGTGACGGGTTCGAACCGCTGGAGGCCGAAGTAGCTGTTCAGGACGGCACCGAACCCGACCACGGCGAGGGCGACCTGGGCGATCCCGCCGAGATACGGGACGGCGCCCAGGAGTTCGAGGAGGAGCAGAAAGGCGCCGATGCCGGCGACCGTCGCGACGCCGTCGCGCTCGATCGGGAGCCGCGTCCCGATGAGGTAGCCGAAGGCGGCCTGCCCGTAGAGGATGACCAGGAACTCGGCGATCAGGCCGACGATAGCCAGCGGGAGCAGGATCAGGGTGAACGCCATGTACACGAAGAGGACGAGCAGACTCGTCGCCCCGAGGCTGCCGACGGCGCCACTGACGAGCGCGTGGTCGCTGATGGCCGCGCCGACGTTGGCGACGACGCGTGGGTGTCGCTCGACCAGCCACCAGCCGAAGGCGGCGAGTCCGAGAAACTGGAGGAGGAACCCGCCGACGCGCTGGGTTGGCGAACTCGACGGCGTGGGAGGTTCGAACTGCGACACTCGCCCGACCGATGCCTCGGGGCTGACGGTCGCCGACCCCGAGTACGACTGGACGGTTCCGGTGACGGTCGCGCCATCGCTGACCGAAAGGTTGCCGTTGAGCAGAGTCACGTCGCCGTCGACCGTGCCGTCGACGGCCGCAGTGCCGCCGATCACGTACACGTCACCGTCGAGGGTCGCGTCGTCCGGGACGGTAGTAGTCCCGCCGGCGACGACGTGGACGTCCGCGCGCGTGTCGACCTCGTGGTCGCCCTCGAACGTCACCGACATCGCCCCCACGTCACCGCCGCCGATCGAGACCAGCAGGAGGACGACGACGAGCAACGGGATCGCTTCTGTCGGTGTCATGCGCCCACCTCCCCACCCGCCCGGGCGAGATCGACCATCCGCCTCGCGTACAACCCGACCGCGAGCCCGAACAGGAGCAGCAAGGAGAGCGCTTGCACCACGTTCAGGTGTGAGAGGAGGGTGAGTTCGGCGGCCTGGAAGTACAGCGCGAGCGCCGTGCTGGAGAACGTGGCGAGCCACCCGGCGACGCCGATCCCGATCGCGGCGTGGGTACCGATCGTCTCGGGCGTCGAGAGATCGGGCCAGAGCGCGAAGTTCAGCGTCGTGTAGAAGCTGACGGCGATCGCGTACAGGGCGGGGTTCAGCGGCGAGGTCCCGTCGCCGGCGATCGAGGGGAACACCGCGGCGAACCGCAGGTCGGAGGTGTACATCACGTGCGTGAGGGCGAACAGCGCGAACGTCCAGAGGAAGATGCGCGAGAGCGAGTAGTTGGCGTAGATGACGCCGGCCAGCACCGCCCCGACGACGTGGGCGACGGCGATGAACAGGCGCGTCGAGAGCTGGGGCGACTGCCAGGAGCTCAACAGGAGCGAGGGCGTGTCGATGATCCGGAGGAAGCCGAGACTGTCGATGAAGAACACGCCGAACATCAGGACGACCGGAACGACAAACGATAGCTGCCGCGCTCGAACCGGCTCGTCGTCACAGAACCGCCCAGTGCCGAACGAGTCGGACTGCGACGCCAGGGCGTCGAGGATCGCGTCGAGGCGGTCGAAGCTGGTAAACGAGAGGACGGCCAGCACGACGATCCCCGGCGCCATCGCGACGACCATCAGCCGACTGAACACGTCGATCGACCACGAGAGCGGGATCGCGTTCGCGATAAAGTACGCGATCGCGGTGATCCCGGCGGCGACGTAGCCGCGGTCCGGGACGGGCACGAGATCGATCGCGAGCGCGAACGAGACCGGAAAGCCGACGCCGAGGCCGATCGACGCAACGACGATCCAGACACCGAACGCCGGAACAGTGCGGATCATCGGCGCGACGAACGTGAGCACGAACTGGACGCAGACGACGCCGAACAGGAGCTGCAGTTTCGTGCGGAACTGGTTGCTCCATCCCCGTCGATCCATCGTCACGCCAGTCAACACGGCGACGACGAGCGTTACCAGCGCGAGCGTCGCCATCCACATCGAGACCGCGGTCTCGGACAGCCCGACGAGGCGGGTGCCGAGATCGATCAGCCCCAGTTGGACGAACGTTATGTTGTAGTAGTAGCCGGCGACCATCAGCGCGACGAACAGCCCGTAGCCGGCCACTGTCGGCCATCGACGCCGCCGGAGATGCGTGAGAAGCTCCATTCGGTGGGTCTTGCTCCGTGGTCTCGTCGCACATGTATTAAACACGGTGCCGGATTCCGCGATGTCGAGGCGCTCGCGCGCTCCTGTCGTCGGTGGACCAGCGCAGAAAGCCGCCTACGTCGGCGCGTCGGCGTCGCCGTGCGCTCGCGCCGGGCCGAAGCGCCCCGGGATCGCGCGGACGAATCGCGTGACGAGGGCGAGCCCAGTGGCACTCAGCACCGCGAAGATGACGATTTGCGGGAGGGGACCGGCTGGCCGTCCCGGAGCAGGAACACGATCATGGCGAGCACGGCGAGCCCGAGCGTCGTCCCCTTGACGAGGAGGACGCCGGTGAACACGTAGCCCCACACGCGCTGCTTCCAGAGCAGCGCTGCCGAGAGGGCAAAGGCCGGAACGACGACGGCCAGATCCATCGACTGGATCACGGGGACCGGCAGCGTCGTTTCGGCGATGCTCGGGGGTCTGGTGCCGGCGAGGCTGGCGGGGCCGACCTCACCGAGCCACAGGAGCGCGACGAGCCCGGCGACGAGGAGTTGGAACGCGACGTAGCCACGAACCGGGTGGTCGTCGAGTGCGGCCTGTAGCGCCGACGGATCGACGCGGGTGACGCCGCCGATCAGCGTGAACAGCGACAGCCCGAACAGCGCGACGTACACCAGATACAGCTCGTTGAACGCGGTGAGAAACGCGTAGGACGCGTACGTGTAGAGAACGTAGCCCGTGACCCCCAGCCAGACGACGTAGCCACGAAGTGAGCCCGAGTACGCCGCGTAGAGGCTGCCGGCGAGGGCGGGCACGGCGACGACGAGCGTCAGGAGGTCCTGGCCGTACAGTTGGGGAAGGAGCACCGGCGCGTCCCGGTAGAACCCCGGGACGAACAGCCCGACGACGGTCGCGACGACGGCGAGAACGAGCGTGAGCGTCGACGCCACCACGTACGGGCGACTGAGCCATCCGGGTGACTGTGTCGTGGTCATCTTCCGGCTGGCTCCGCCTCGTCCGGCGGCACGCCCAGTCGCCCTTCGACGAACGACGCGACATCCGCCGCGAACGCGTCGACGGCGTTCCAGTCGGTGAACTCGACATCACTCGATGTCGACGTTTCCTCCTCAAGCAGATCTTTCGCGATCCGCTTCATCATGAGGCGTTTGAGAAAGCCGTACTCGGAGAACCGGAGCGCGCCGCCGAACTGTGCGATCCGGTCCGGATGCCATCCGGTATCCGAGATGAACGTCTCGACGTAGCCGGCAGCCGCTTCGCGGTTCTCCTCCGTCGCCGACGACAGCGACACCTGGAAGAACGCGGTCGGCATCTCAGCGAGCGCCTCGTGGTGCTCGCTGACGAACTCGCGAAGGTCGTCCTGGTGTTTGCCGACGTGGATCGACCCGCCCACCACGGCGGCGTCGTACTCCCCTAGCGAGAACGCGTCCGGGGGTCACGGACGTTCACGGTCGTCGGCTCGTGGCCCCGCGCATCCAGCGTGGCGGCGATCTGCTCGGCGATCTTCGCCGTTTGCCCCTCACCAGTCCCGTAGAGTATCAGAATGGCGCTCATCTGTGTGTACCTCAGCCGAAATATCGTGCGGAAGTACATTAACAGTAGCTGTCCCCTTGCTCACCCGAGTCACGCCGTCGAGGCTGGGTGGGCTACTCCGCGGCCGCCGATTCCGGCTCCGCCGGAACTCCAGCATGTTGGGGCGTCGGTGGCTCACGGGCGGCGAGCCGTTTGGGCCCGTAAACGGCGACCAGAACCAGCGCGATCAGCACGAGCGGGAGCGCCCCCGTAATCTCGGCGAGGAGGTTCAGCCACGGGTCGGGGACACCGTTCGGGACGAGCGCATCCTGGTCGGCGGGGTGGAAGATCCCCATCGCGTTGACGCCGGCGTGGAACACCGCGACCGCGAGTACGCTCCCGCCGGTGCTGTTGTACATCCACGTCCAGAGGATGGAGCCAGCGAAGATCGAGACCAGCCAGAGGAGCTGTTGTGAGAGCGGCCAGCCGCCGTGCGTCGTCGTCGCGTTCAAAAACAGTGGGAGATGCCACGCGGCCCAGGTGACGCCGACGATCGCGCTCGACGCGAGCGCGCTGTAGGAGTCTTGGAGAATGGGCAGCATGAACCCGCGCCACCCGAGATCTTCTTGCCCGCCACCCCAGACGGTACCCCACGCCATCGCGAACAGGTAGATGAACGGCGACTCGAACTCGGTGAGATCGATCGGGCCGCCAGCGAGGACGAACAGCGCCACGCCGAGTGAGAGGATGACGAGCGGGAGCCCGAGCGCCAGCGCCCACCATTTCGCGCCGATACGCCACTTGAACATCTGGCCGACCCAGGTGCGGAGGCTTCCCCGGACGCCCAGATGACGACGGCGGCGCCGATCGGCGGGCCGAACCCGCCCAACCCGATCAGGATCGAGTGCGTCCACGACGCTTCCATGCCTGAATACGCGAGCGCCCCCTGAATCGTCCAGGTGAAGACGTACGCGATCGCAACGAAGCTCAGGAGGCGGTGGCGATCGATCCACGAGCGAACTGTGTTACTCATGACGTTTGCTCTCATGGAGCGCCTACTTAAGCCTCCGTGCCGCCGAGCTGGACACTACACTCTTCGGAGTTCGGGCCGAACTGTCGAGGGACCCCGTTCTAACCCCCTCCACGGCACAGATTCACGGCCCCGCCGGCCGTTCAGTTTTGCCTCGACGACACTCGGGGGACGGGCAGACCCATGAATCAGGTCCTCGTCCCCTGCGGTTCGCCCAATAGAGCCGCCTGAATCCGCGTAAAACTATTACCCCCCGCGTTAGTCATGGGTGCGTAATGCGCTGGAACCCATGACGTTCGCAACCGACACGATCCGGGTCCTCCACGTCGACGACGACCCGGATCTCGGGGAACTCGTTGCGCTGTCGCTCGAGCGTGAGGACGACCGGCTCTCGGTGGCGACGGCGACCAGTCCCGACGACGCCATCGACGTCTTGGGCGCACAGGACATCGACTGTGTGGTCTCCGATTACGACATGCCCGAGACGGACGGGATCGAGTTCCTCGAAACGGTCCGTGCGGATTTCCCAGATCTCCCGTTCATCCTCTACACCGGCAAGGGCTCCGAGGAGGTCGCGAGCGAGGCGATATCCGCGGGGGTAACCGACTACTTGCAGAAGGAAGGCGGTACGAGCCAGTACGCGGTGCTGGCGAACCGGATCACGAACGCCGTCGAACAGTACCGATCGACGCGTGCGCTCGAAGCCAGTCAGAAACGCCTCTCGCTGTTTTTCGAGCAGTCACCGCTCGGCGTCGTCGAGTGGACCGAAGAGTTCGAGTTCGCCCGGCTCAACGAGGCAGCCGAAGAGATCCTCGGCTACGACGAGTCCGAACTCCTCGGGGAGCCGGTGGAAAAGATCGTCAGTGACTCGGACCAGGAGACGGTTGAGACCGTCGTCGACGCGTTGTTGGAGGGGACGGCGGGTACCACAGCATCAACGAGAACGTCCGAAAGGACGGCGAACGGATCATCTGTGAGTGGCACAATCGCATCGTGACTGACGACAGCGACAACGTGGTCGCGATCTTCTCACAGTTTCAGGACATCACCGAGCGCCGAACACAGCGGAAAGAGCTCGAACGCCATCGCGAAGTCATCGAGTCGGCGAGCAACACGATCATCACCATCGACGAGTCGAACGTCGTCCAGTCGGTGAATCCGGCCGTGGAAGAGACGTTCGGCTACTCGCCGGCGGAACTGACCGGCGAGCCGCTGACGAAGCTCATGAGCGACGCCGTCGCCGAACGCCACCGGTCGGGGTTCGAGGAGTATCTCCGGAGCGGCGAGAAAACGCTCGATTGGGGGTACACGGAGTTCGAAGCCCAACATCGGGACGGCTCGCCGATCCCGGTGGGCGTCACGTTCGGCGAAGTCGCCTACGAGGAGGAGCGCTGGTTCGTCGGCATCCTTCGTGACATCAGCGGGGAGCGCGCCCAAAAGCAGGAACTCGAGTGGACGAACGCCGTCTTCTCGACGTTGTTGGATACGCTTCCGGTGGGAATCATCGCCGAAAGCGAGGACCGTGAGGTGTTGGCAGTGAACGACCGGATGTTAGAGCTGTTCGACTTCCCCGGTTCCCCGGCGGAGACTGTCGGATCCGACTGTGAAGAGATCGCCGAGGCCGTCAGCGAGCAGTTCGAGGACCCCGAGGCGTTCGTCGACCGGATTAACGAGATCGTCACGGCGGACATCGCCGTCCACGAGGAAACACTCGATCTCGCCAACGGGCGAACGTTCGTCAGAACTCACGAGCCGATCGAACTCCCCGACGGGAAGGGGCATCTCTGGACGTATCGAGACATCACCGAGCAGCGGGCGTACGAGTCCCGGCTCGCGGCGCTCAGCGAGATGGCTCAGGAGCTAATTCAGGCGGAATCTCGGCAGGAGATCGCCGAGATCGGCGTCGAGGCCGCCCGGGACGTGTTGGGTCTCGAGGCGAACGCGATCCACCTCGTCGACGACGATCGATCGGCGCTGGTCCCCGTCGCCGGGACGGATTCACTGTTCGACCTCATCGGTGAGCCACCGACGTTCACCGCGGACGACAGCATCGCGTGGCGCGTCTTCGAGGACAACGACGCCCTCGCCGTCGATGACACCCACGACGATCCGGATATCTACAACCCGGACAGCCCACTTCGCAGCGAACTGCATCTCCCGCTGGGGAGTACGGGATCGCCGTCGCCGCCTCCCCGACCCCCAACACGTTCGACAAGGAAGACCTCGTACTGGGCCAGATCCTGGCCGGCAGCCTCGTGAGCGCGTTCGAGCAGATCGAGGAGATGGAGCAGCGCCGGGCTCGAGAACGCGAACTGACGGTGCAGAACCAACGGCTCGAAGAGTTCGCCAGCATCGTCTCGCACGACTTGCGGAACCCGTTAAACGTCGCCGAGGGACGGGTCGAACTAGCCCAGGAGACCGGCGAGTTGGAGCATCTCGACGCGGTCGAACGGGCACACGAACGGATGAACGCCCTGATCGACGACCTGCTCACGCTCGCCCGCCAGGGGAGGTCGTGAGCGACATCAGCCCCGTTTCCCTCGACACCATCGCCGACGACTGTTGGGAGACCGTGGCGACGGCCGATGCAACACTCGAAGTAGAGAGCAGTCGGGCGATTCTGGCGGATCGAACCCGCCTCCACCAGCTGTTTGAGAACTTGATTCGCAACGCCGTCGAACACGCCGGGGACGACGTGTCGGTATCGGTCGGCGAGCTAGCTGACGGCTTCTACGTCGAAGACGACGGCCCCGGGATCCCCGCCGACGCCCGCGAGGACGTGTTCGAGGTGGGCTACTCGACGAGCGATCGCGGCACCGGCTTCGGGCTGCGAATCGTCCAACAGATCGTCAACGCCCACGACTGGGAGATCACGGTTCGCGAGGGGGCGGCAGGCGGCGCTCGCTTCGAGATCACCGACGTGTCGTTCGCGGACGAGTGACGAGGTCCTCGAACTGCCGGCTGGCAGTTCCTACGCCAGGGACGCCCGGAGCCGGTCGACGCCGACGCGGAGCAGGTAGCCCGCGCCGAACGCGACGCTCCCGACGAGCATCGACGCCAGCGCGAACACACCGAGACTCACGGGGTCGAACAGAAAGGCGAGCTTCCCCGGGAGCAAGTGACTTGACAGGCTCAACAGGCCCCACTCGGCGTGAAACCCCAGATAGGGAGCGAGCGTGGAGAGCCACGCGGGGAGCAGCGCCCCCCGACCGTAGCCGATCAGGCCGGCGGCGGCGACGCCGACGAGCGTCGCGTCGAACGGCAGGACGACGATGCCGCCCGCGACGCTGAACAGGTCGATCGCGTACGCGACGAACGTCCCGAGAAAGAGGACGACGGCGCCGAGGATGTCGAGGTTCCGCTGGGACCGATCGCCGAGGAGGAGCGCACGCTGAGTCGGGGACATACAGGCTGGTCGGCGGCCGGGACCAAGTCGGTTTCGCGGCTGGTCGCTGACAGCCTCGGGCTGACTCAGTTCGCGCCGCGACCGAGCCCGAAAGAAGGTGACACCGGCGGCCGGCCTCTCAGAGACCGTACTGGTCGCGGACGAGGTCGGCCATCCCGCGGTCCTCCAGGATCTCCATCGGCACGAGCATGTCGAGCTGGACGACGCCCGGCAGGCGACCGATCTGGACGCCGCCGGTGAACGTACAGCGGGCGCGGATCTCGCCCTCGCTCATCTCCAGCAGCGTCGACGCCCGGTCGAACGCGTTCTGGGTGGCGTCGTTGACCGTCGCGCCCGAGCCGACCACCTGGATCGGCCCCATGTCCGTCTCCACGTCGACGCCGTGGTCGGCGCCGAGGTCGCGGCCGGCGTCGCGCTCGTCGTCGCTGTAGGGCTGGCTGATGAACGGCAGGTCTTCCTCGTTGGGCAGCAGGATCGGCCCGTCGAGGTCGAGGTCCTCGATCACCTCCACGTCCATCGTGACGGTGCCGCTCACGTCGGTCGTGTGCAGCGAGAGCTCGCCGTCGCCCTGGTTGGCATGGAGGTCGCCGACGTAGATGCCCGCGCCGTCGATATCGACCGGGCAGATCAGCGTCGCGCCCGCCCGGACTTCGGGGATGTCCATGTGGCCGTCGGTCCGCTTCTCGAGGTCCTCCTCGGTGTTGACGCCGTAGTCGTGCTCGGCGCCGATGAGGTTCTGCCCGAAGTCGCCGGCGTTGTGGGAGTCGGGCATCGTGACCGACGGGGTCGTGCCGACGTTGCCGATGAACGGCCGGAGCCGCCCGAGCGTCCCGGGCATCCCGTCGGGCTCGTACAGCAGGATCGGGTGCTGGCGGGAGTTCTCGGGGATGTCCATCACCTCCTCGGCGTTCGTCGCGAGTTCGTGGGCGCCGTCCTTGTCGAGGGTGATCCCGACCGCGTTCTCGTGGTCGAACGCGACCGTGTAGCCGTACTCGAAGCCGAACGAGGAGGCGTTCGCGCCACACTCCGCACACCGGATGGCGTCCTCGCCGGTCCCCTCGACGACCGAGTCGGGCCACGTCGTCCCGCACTCCGGGCAGCGGTGGTCGACGAACGGGTCGTCCTGGAACGCGCCCTCGCGTTCGGCCATCGAGCCCGTGCTCGTCGCCATGCTCGTCACCTCCACGTCGCGGATGTGGATGGCGACGGCGTCGCCGACCTCGGCGCCCTCGACGCGGATCGGCCGGGTCACCTCGTGGCCGCCGCGGAACGAGGGCGTGATCATCGGGCCCCAGCAGCCCGGCGGGGTGTACGTGGTGACCGTGCCGCCGTCGGCGACGGTGCCGGCCCACTCCTGGTCCGGCCCGACGAGCCCGAGCGTGTACTGATCGACGTACAGCTCCTGGTCCACTTCTTGTTGAGACATACCACACTAACGTTGGGTGCGGCTCAGCATAAGTTCGCCGCCCGTGACAGCTGTGAGCGGCGTGCGAGCCCGGATCTGGAGCCGCCCGGCGAGAATGTCGTAGTATTGATTGCTTCGCGCCTCCAAGAACGAGCATGCAGGCCGGTACTACGCGGGAGCCGACCCCCGACGAGCGGTTCCCCGCGTACGGGCCGCTCGAGGCTGCGCTCGGGTACGTGCTGTTCTACGTGCTCGTCGATCGCGTAACGCCCGCGGTCGTCGAGGTGTTCTCGGGGACGGTGCTCGACTTCTCGCCGTCGTTCGTCGGCTTCACGCTGGCGGCGCTGCTGTGGATCGTCCTCGTCGTGACCGTCGTCGACGAGCTCCGCCGCCAACTCGCGGCGCGAGGGATCGTGGCCGGCCAGCCACGGGTGCGCGGCTGGTCACGTGTGACCCCCGCCCCGCTGCGGACGCTGGGCTACCTCGTGGCGCTGGCCGTCGGTGCCGGCGTCGCGGCGCTGACGTTCGAGCGTGCGGTCGCGGTGATTCAGTCGCTGATCCCCGCCGTCGCCACTGTCGACCCCGGCGGGATCGACCTGATCGGCGTGGTCGTGATGGTGGTCTTCTTCGTCGCCTACAGCACGGCGACCCACGCGCTCGACCGGCTCGTGATCGGCGCGGTTCGGTCGCTGGCCGCGCTGTGACCGGCCGCGAGGTGCCCCCGGGACCTACTCCTCGTCGGAGTCGTCGCCGTCCGAGCGCCGCCGCACGTCGATCTGGTAGTGTTGGAGGATATCCCGTCCGAGCAACAGCGGGTAGTCCATGTGGCCGCGATCCTCCAGCGACGCCGCGACGGTGTGGCGGTCCCCGCCGACGCCGACGACGATATCGACGACCGGTCGGGACTTCCCGGATTTGACGCTCCCGGAGCGGATCTTCGTCATTGACTTGATCGGGCCGGCGCCGATCTCCGCGGCGAGGCGCGTGTCGATGCTCGTCCGCGAGGCGCCCGTGTCGGACTTGGCGACGACGCGCTCGGTCCCGCTGGTGCCGGAGACGAGCACGTCTTCGGTGTACCCGATCGTCGTCACGTCCTTCACCTGCCGTTCCGGCTCGGTGGCCACAGTCGAGGGTTGGGAGTCATCGAGCACGGCTGCGAGTTCGGTGACCTGGTCGTCGTCGACCTCGCCACCCGCGGTCTCGATCGCGAGTTTCGCGATGGCGGGCGCCGGGCTCACGCCGGTCGCCTCGAACAGCCCCTTGAACCCCGCGGTCGGGTTGACTTCGAGCAGGTGCCAGCCCTCCTCCCCCTCGACGAGGTCGACGCCCGCGTAGTCCAGTCCAACCTTGTCGGCTGCCACCAGCGCCATCTCCCGGGCCGCCGTGGGGAGGTCGTCGACGCCCTCGACGGAGCCGCCGAGCGCGACGTTGGTCCGCCAGTCGTTCTCCGGCGCGTACCGGCGCATCGTCCCCACCACCTCGCCGTCGACGACGTAGACGCGGAGGTCGCGGTGCCGGTCGCTGTCGCGCTCGACGAGCTCCTGGAGGAACGCGTACCGGTCGCCGACGCGGGGGTTGACCTGTTCGTCGGCGCTGATCTTCCACGTGCCGCCGCCGTGGGTGCCGATGGCGGTCTTGTAGACGACCTCGTCGCCGTACTTCGGCTTCTCACCGTTCAGTCGGTCGGGATCAAGTGCGAGCGTCGCGTCGGGCAGTCGGACCGCCGAGTCGACGAGCGAGGTGGCGGTCGCGAACTTGTGAAACGCCGTGAGCACGTTCCGCGGTCTGTTCAGCATCGGCCGGAGGTTGCTCAGCGACAGCGCGAGCCCGAGCAGTTCCGCGGGCTGTTCGGTGTTCGAGAGCAGGAGTCGGTTGGCGATCACGTCGACGTTGGGGTCGAGCGTCGCGGTGCCGTCCTCGATGTCGACACAGAGGTTGTCCTCGCGCAGCCAGACGCCCGTGTGGCCGAGCGCCTCCACCGCGTTCAGGATCGCCTTCGTCTCTTTGCTGTTGTGGAGGCTGAGTACGCCGACTGAGACAGAATCGTCCATTACGCGAAACATCGAACGACGGCGACTAAACGATGCCGGTGGCCGGCGTGCTGGCGTCGAGAAGCCGGTCACCCCAGTTTTAAGCGCCGGCCGCCAAGCAGGCAGCTATGACCGAGGGGACGTTCACGTACAACGGTGGCCGGGTGGATCCAGGGGAACGCGCGGACATCCGGTACAGCATCAGTGAGACGTATCTCGGCGATCCGGTGCGCATCCCGGTCTCGATCATCAACGGCGAGCACGCGGGCCCGACGGTGTTTCTCTCGGCGGCCTCCCACGGCGACGAGCTCAACGGTATCGAGGTCGTGCGCGAGGTCGCCCACGAGTGGTCGCACACGAACCTCCACGGCACGCTCGTCTGCATGCCCGTCATGAACGTCCCCGGGTTCGTCACCCAGCAGCGATACCTGCCCGTCTACGACCGCGACCTCAACCGATCGTTCCCCGGCAACGCCGGCTCGACGAGCGCAAAGCGCATGGCCGACGAGATCTTTCGGAACTTCATCGAGCCTTGCGACCTCGGTCTGGACTTCCACACGTCGACCCGCGGCCGCACGAACATGCTCCACGTCCGGGCGGACATGGCCGACGACGACGTGCCCCGGCTCGCCCGCGCGTACGGGTCGAACGTGATCATCGACAGCGACGGCGCCTCGGGCACGCTTCGCTCCGAGGCGACCGACATCGGCGTCCCCACGATCACGATCGAGATGGGCGAGGCCCACCGGTTCCAACGGGAACTCATCGACGACGCGCTGGACGGCGTCGCGAGCGTGCTCGCGGAGTACGGCGTGTACCCTTCCGACCCAGTGAGCTGGCCGGGCTGGCGGACGATCGTCACCAGCGACCAGAAGACTTGGATCCGGGCCGACGCCGGTGGCCTCGTCGACATGCACTACGACAGCGGCGAGTTGGTCCACGAGGGTGAGGTGGTCTGCAGCATCTCGAACCCGTTCAAAACCTCCGTCGTGGAGGTCGAAGCGCCGTTTACCGGACTGCTCGTCGGCAAGCTCGAGAACCCCGTGGTGTATCCGGGGAACCCGCTGATCCACCTGGTCGAACTCGACGCGCCGACACGGCGCGCCTACGAGCGCGAACAGGCCGGGACGATGCCGGAAGGGCCGACGTAGGCGGTCCCTGCGCCGGGCCGACGCGTGCCCGCGGACTCCGGGCCGTCGCCGGCTCACCGAGTCGAGTCCCGTTCTGGGACCCCACCATGTCCGCAGTTCACCCCACCGTGTCCGGAGTTCTACCGCGCCGCACACCACTGTGTCCGCAGTAAACAGTACCTCTCGCACCCCAGACGTTCAAAAATACGGGTTTCGGGAGGCTCGATAACGCCGGAACCCAGCCGGTAGCCGCCGGCTCAGTTCGACGCGCCCATCTCGACGCTCTCCCAGCCGGCGCGAACGTCGTCCGGTGCGACCTGCATCTGGTGGGCGTCGTCAGCGTGCTGTTGGACGAACTCGATCAGTTCGTCGTCGTTCTCGGAGCGAACCATGAACCCACACTCGCTGCATTCAAACTGGTTTGGCATGTGCAGTCCCTCCTTCGGCCTGGAGTGACCTTGTTAGCAGGCCAACTCTCGCGGAAAACACGATCCTACTCGACCGATGGGTAGGCCGAGACAGGATATCCACACCGTGGCCACAGGCTGGTGGGTCGTCGACGACAGGGTCCTGAACCACCGTTGATCGGGCGACAGTCTCCCTATAACAAATGGACCAACTGCGAATTGTCCGGTATCGCGCACTGATGGCGCAGGAATCTTCGGACCAATGACTACGATCACGATCGGACTGGACGGCGCGAACTGGGAGTTGATCGGCGACTGGCTCGAGGAGGGCCGGCTGCCGAACCTACAACGACTGATCGACGACGGGATCGGCGGCGGCTCCGAGAGCTGTCTGCCGCCGATCACCGTCCCCAACTGGAAGTGTTACGCGACGGGGAAGAACCCCGGCAAGCTCGACGTGTTCCGCTTCGACCGCATCGACACGGCCAATCAGGAACACGTGTTCCATGACGCGACGGACTTCCGGAGCGCGGAACTGTGGGACTACCTCAACGACGAGGGCCACACCGCCGGCGTCGTGAACAAACCCTCGACGTACCCCCCGAAATCCATCGACGGGTTCGTCGTCGCCGGCGGCCCGGACGCCTCGGAGACCACCTACCGCTCGCTCGACACCGGGTTCGCGACGCCACCCGAGGTCGAGCAGTTCCTTCGGGAGGAGTTGGACTACCGCGTCCATCCGAGTCCCATGATCTCGCCGACAGAGAAGGGTGCGGCAGAGGTCGAGGCGGTGCTCGACCTGATCGAGCTGCGCTTCGAGGCCGCCGAGCGGCTGCTCGACCGCGAGGACCCGGAGTTCCTCCACCTCACCGTGTTCTACAGCATGGCGCTCCAGCACTACTTCTGGGACGGCGAGCCGGTCCGGCGGGCGTGGGAGCGTATCGACGAGAACCTCGGACGGTTTCTCGACGCGGGCCACGACGTGCTCGTGATGTCCGACCACGGGACCTGGCCCGTCGACACCGTGTTCTACGTCAACGCCTGGCTGGCCCAGGAGGGGTATCTCGCGACCGAGCGCGGCGTCGACGAACTGCTCGGCCGGGTAGGGTTCACGAAGGAGCGAGCGCTCTCGCTCGCCAAGTCGCTGGGGATGACCGAGACGCTGGCGAACGTGGTGCCCGAGCGCGTCCAGCGGCTGGTCCCGTGGGAAGAGGGCGTCAAAGCCGACCGCGTGCTGTCGGTGATCGACTGGGACGCGACCACCGCCGTCGCCAGCAACCAGGGGCCGATCTACCTCACGCTCGACCCCGGCGACCCGGCGTACGAGGCGACTCGGGACGAACTGATCCGGAAGCTGGAGGCGCTCACCCACCCACAGACGGGCCAGCAGCTCGTCAAGGCGGTGTACCGCGGCGAGGCGTACTACGACGGCCCCTACGCCCATCACGCGCCGGATCTCCTGCTCGATCAGGGGCAGAACGTCCACGTCAGCGACGCGGTCGGCCCGGCAGAGCCCATCGCCGACGAGGGAGTCTGGGCCGGCGGCAACATGCCCGAGGGGATCTTCCTGTTCAGCGGCCCGCGGTTCCGTTCCGCGGGGCTCGGCGAACAGGCGTCGATCACCGACTTGCTGCCCACACTGTTGCACACGATGGGGGCCGCCGTCCCCGACGACGTCGACGGCGAGGTGCTCGACGTGTTCGCCCCGGGCTCCGAGCCCGCCGAACGGGCTGTCGAGTACCGGGCGCCGATCTCTGGCGATCGCACCGGCGCGGGAGACGACGACGAGGCCGTCGAACAGCGACTGGCCGATCTGGGTTACTTGGAGTAATGCGCCTGCTCGTCGACGTGACCCACCCGGCGCACGTCCACCTGTTCCGTAACGCGATCGCGACCCTCCGGAGACGGGGACACGAGGTCCGAGTCGTCGCCCGAGAGAAAGACGTGACCCTCGACCTGCTGTCGGCGTACGGCATCGAGCACACCTCGCTCTCACGCGCTCGGCCGGGCGCCGCTGGCGCGCTCCGTGAGTGGACGGGGCGGGGGCTCCGGCTCGCCCGGCTCGCCCGCGCCTTCGACCCCGACGTGGTGCTGAGCCGTCTCAACCCCACCGCCGCCTACGTCGCGACGGCCCTCGGCGTCCCGAACGTGGTGTTTCACGACACCGAGGTCGCGGGACTGCTCGACCGCGTCACGCTCCCGGCCGCGGCCGTCGTCGCCACGCCCGCGGCGTTCGACCGGGAGCTCCCGACGGAACACCTCCGCTACCGCGGGTTCCACGAACTCGCCTACCTCCATCCGGCGCGGTTCGAACCCGACGCCGACAGGCTCCGCGAACACGGCGTCGACCCCCACGAGCCCTACGCCGTCGTCCGGCTCGTGGCGATGGACGCCCACCACGACCGCGGGAGCGAGGGGTTCGCCCCCGAGACGGTCCGCCGGCTCGTCGACGGCCTCGCCGACCACGGCGAGGTGTACGTCTCCAGCGAGTCGCCGCTCCCCGAGGGGCTCGCGGGCCACGCCCCGCCGGTGCCCGTCGACGCGATGCACGACCTGCTCGCGTTCGCGGACTGCTACGTCGGCGACTCCTCGACGATGGCGACGGAGGCCGCTGTGCTCGCGACGCCATCGGTCCGGTACAACCCGCTCGACGAGGAGATGGGGAACTTCGAGCAGTTGGGCGAGGCGGGACTGGTCCGCTCCCACTACGACCCCGAAATCGCCGCCGATTCCGCGATCGAACTGGCAGCCGACCCCGAGGCGGGCCGGCGCTGGCGGCGCCGGCAGCGCCGTCTGCTCGCGGAGGTCGTCGACCCGACCGCGTTCGCGGTCGCGCTGGTCGAGGAGGTCGGCGAATGAGCGAGAATCCCCGGACGCCGGCGAGTACCCAGGCCTGGAGGGCGAGGAGCGACCGATCCCCGACGGCCACGAGTTCGTCCTGTTGCTCACCCACGACGTGGACCGACCGTACAAAACGTACCAGGCGCCGTACTACGCGCTCCGCGATACCGAGAACTGGCTCCACCACCTCACGTCGATGCTGCCGAGTCGGGAGCCGTACTGGCAGTTCGAGACCGTCATGCGCCTCGAGGAGTCGCTGGGCGTCCGCTCGGCGTTCTACTTCCTCTCGGAGCAGCGCCTCTGGGAGCGCCCGGCTCGGGAGTGGCTCAGCCCCCGTGCCTGGCGGCTCTACGCCGGCCGCTACTCGCTGTCGGATGCGGCGATCCGGGAGGTCGTCAACGACCTCGACGACGGCGGCTGGGAAGTCGGCCTCCACGGCTCGTACAACTCCCCGGACGACCGCGACCGGCTCGAGCGCGAACTCACGGCCATCGAGGACGTGCTGGACGACGACGTGGTCGGCGGCCGCCAGCACTACCTCCACCTTTCGGTTCCGGAAACCTGGCGCCACTACCGCGCGCTTGGGCTGCGCTACGACGCCAGCCTCGGCTCCAGCATGGTGGCGGGGTTCACCCACGGCTACGGGCTCAAACGGCCGTTCGACGACGAGTTCGTCGTGTTCCCGCTGACGGTGATGGAGAACGCCCTCCCCGATCCAGGCGAGCAGTTCGACGAGGCGTTGGCCACCTGTGAGAACCTGCTTGAGGAGGCCGAGCAGAACGGCGCGGTGATGTCGGTGCTCTGGCACCCCGAGTGTTCAGCGTCGACGACTTCCCGGGGTACGGCCGGCTCTACCGCCGGCTCGTCGAAACGGCGCTCGAACTGGGCGCGTGGGTCGGCTCGCCAGCAGAGTTCTACGAGGCGGCTGAGTTGGACCGGCCCGCGCGGGTGAACTCGGAGTGACGCCGGTTGGAAGTCGATGCCGCCGCAGTTCTGAGTGGCCCCAAGGAAGTACCGGCGCGTGCTCGCCGGGAGTACGGCGGTGCTTACTTAAGTAGCAGTCGAGGGAACCACCAGGGCAGATGGTTCTCCCACGGCGGGAACGAGTGTTGGTGCTCGACGGCGGCAGCCAGTCCTCACTCAGCGTTCTCTCCTCGCTCGGGAGCCGCGGCGTCCCCTCGACGTGGGGGCGCTCGAACGCGGCTCGCTGGGTGCCCACTCCCGCTACGTCGACGCGGAGGTGGTGTACCCCGA
The DNA here is from genome assembly GCF_001307315.1 of Halolamina pelagica. Classification (GTDB taxonomy): domain Archaea; phylum Halobacteriota; class Halobacteria; order Halobacteriales; family Haloferacaceae; genus Halolamina; species Halolamina pelagica_B. The sequence continues at coordinate 256,122 of NZ_LGUC01000002.1, read as the reverse complement.
TCCTGCATCGCAGCCCGCGGCGTTCGTCGACGCCGTTGAAACGGCGGCCGAGGCGAAGGAGTACTTCGCCGTGATCCCGACCCGGGACGATACCACGACGGCGATCGCCCGACACAAGGACCACCTCGACGCGACGGGGACGCTCGCCGGCGTCGAGGACTGGTCGCGGTTTCGCCGCGTCGCCGACAAGGCCCGGACGGTGGCCCTCGCGGCCGACCTCTCGGTGCCGGTGCCCGAAACTTGGACACCCGAGTCCCCGGACGCGGTGGCGGCGATCGCCGACGAAATCAGCTACCCAGTGCTTGTCAAGCCCCGGAGCAAACACGTCGCGGACGACCAGGGACGGCTGTACACCCACGAGATCAGCGACCGGGACTACGCCCACTCGCCCGCGGACCTGCGCTCGACGTACGAGCGCCTCGCCACCGCCGACCCGGGGATGCGCGCCACCCCGCCGCTCGTTCAGGCGGTCGTCGACGGCGACACGGCGACGACCGTCGGCGTCGCCGACGACGGCGAGCTGGTGGCGACGTTTCAGGAGCTTCGGCTCCGGACGACGCCACACTCCGGCGGGAGCTCGACGCTCATCCGGGGCATCCACGACGACCAGATGCGCGCCTACGCCGACGAGCTCGTCGCCGAACTGGGCTGGACGGGGCCGATCCAGGTCGAGTTCATGCGCAGCCAGGAGGACTGCTACCTCATCGAGATCAACGGCCGCTACTGGGGTCGCTCCCGCTGGCGACGGCCGCGGGCGTCGACCTCCCGTGGCTCCACCTCGGCGTGCTGGCGGGCGAGCGGCCGACAGTCGACGGCGGCGCCAACCGGCGCGTCGTCCAGCAGCGACTGCTGTACGGCGACCTGAAGTGGCTCGCCGAGCGCCTCGCCGACGGCCACCCCGAGGCGCTGGGTGAGTTCCTCACCACCCTGGCCACGACCGACAAGCCGTTCGTCCGGCCGGACGATCCCGCGACGACCGTCGCCGCGCTCAGGGAGATCACGAGTGTCGGTGCCGACGCGCTCGCGGACGCGATCCGCGACCGCCTGAACCGGTGACCGCCGCCGTGGCCAGGGTAAGGAGGGGGTAACAATCGGTCCGGCACCGCTGTGGCCAGCCAATGGAGATCCGACAGCTCTCGGTCGCGGAGTGGGGGACGCACTCCCAGCGGACGGGTTCGAAGTGTTTCACACCCCGGCGGCACTGGACGTACTCGACGACCACGTCGCCGGCGAACTGCGGCTCTACGGCGGGTTCAAAGGCGATCGCCCGGTCGGGCTGCTGCCGGTCGTCGTCAGGGAGTCGGCGGTCGGCCGGGCGATCCTCTCGCCGCCGCCGGGGTTCTCGATCCCCCGGCTCGGGCCGCTAATCATGCCCGCCAGCCCCAAGCGCCGGAAACGGGAGCAGGTCAACGCCACGTTCGCGGAGGCGGTGCTCGACGACGTGGGCGTCGATCGGTCGCTCACGGTGCTCCGGCTGGTCTGCCCGACGAGCTACCCGGACCCGCGGCCGTACGTCTGGTCGGATCTCTCGCTCGATACGCGCTTTACCTACCACCTCACGGTCGACGGCGACACCGACGCGCTGCTCGCCTCGTTCAGCAAGAGCCTCCGGCGAGAGATTCGGGACGCGAAGGAGCTGGACGTGACTGTCGAGCGCGGGGGCACCGACCCAGTCCAGCAGATCTACGACCGAACCCAGGAGCGCTACGCGGAGCAGGACCGCGGGTTCCCGCTCGACCGTGCGTACGTCACCGATCTCACTGACGCGCTCGCCGCCGAGGGTCGCTGTCGAACGTACGTCGTCCGCGGCCCGGACGACGAGTTCCTCTCGGGAGTGGTCGTTCTCTACAGCAACGACGCCGCGTACTTCTGGCTGGGCGGCACCCGAACCGTCCACGAGGGAACGGGCGTCAACGGCCTGCTCCACTGGCGGATCATCGAGGACATCGCCGCCGACGAACCGCCGGCCAGCGTCGACACCTACGACCTCATGGGCGCCAACACCGAGCGGCTCTGCCAGTACAAAAGCAAGTTCGGCGCGTCGCTGACGCCGTACTACGCCGTCGAGTCCGGCGGCCCGGGGATGACCGCCGCGAAAACGGCCTATCGGCTGGTGAGCCGATGAGCGACCTGCGCGTGCTCAACCTCGTCCCGAGCGAGGCCTCCCGGTTCTTCCAGCAGCAGATCGACACGCTGGACTCGCTGGGTGTCGAGAGCACGACGCTCTCGGTGCCGGGCCGGCGTGAGTACGACGACGGCGAGACTTCCGGGCGCTCGGTGCTCGACTACGCGCGGCTCTACCCGCACGCACTCGCCGCGTCGTTCGGCGACTACGACCTGATCCACGCCAACTACGGCCTGACGGCGCCGCATGCGATCTGTCAGCCCAACCTCCCGGTCGTGCTCTCGCTGTGGGGGACGGATCTGTTCGGGAAGTACGGCCGAGTCAGTCGGTTCTGTGCCCGCTGGGCCGACGAGGTGGTGGTCATGTCGCCGGAGATGGCGTCGGCGCTGGGCCGGGAGAGCCACGTCATCCCCACGGGATCGATCTAGAGCGCTTTCGGCCCGAGCCGGCCGCCACCGCCCGCGAACGGGTGGGCTGGGACGCCGAGAGCCGCCACGTCCTGTTCCCCTACCCACGGGAGCGAGAGGTGAAGAACTACCCGCGGGCCGAGCGCGTCGTCGACGCCGCCCGAGAGTACCTCGACACCCCGGTCACGCTCCACTCGGTCACGGGCGTCCCGCACGCGGAGATGCCGACGTACCTCAACGCCGCCGACGCGCTGCTGTTGACGTCCAACCACGAGGGCTCACCCAACGCCGTGAAGGAGGCGCTCGCCTGCAACCTCCCGGTGGTCGCGACCGACGTGGGCGACGTTCGCACCCGGCTCGACGGGCTCGCCCAGGCACACGTCGGACGGTCCGACGCCGAACTGGTCGACGGCCTCGTGGCCGTGCTGCGATCCGACGAGCGACCGCGGGGTCGCGAGCGAGTGCGGGAGATCAGCCGTCAGCACACTGGCGAGCAGCTGTTAGCGCTGTATCGTGAGGTCGTCGACGGCTGAGTTGCGGGAGCGCCCCGGCCGCGTCAGGAAGGGCCTATTCGCCGCAGGAGTCACAACTCGCCCGCCAGCCGATCACGGACGCCGCGATCCCCACTCCGAGAGCGGTGACGAGGATCCGAATCAGCCCGCCACCGAGGGCGGCGGTCGTCCCGCCCGCGACAGTCGTGCCGACTGCGCCAGTCGCCGCCGGCGTCGCGAAGAGACAGCAGAGACTCACCGCGCCGCCGAGCCCGATCAGCGACCGGCGGCTCGTCGACGCCGACGAACCGTCGGCGTCGGGTGATTCGTCCGTCATCGGTTTGCCCCCTCGAGCGCTGGCTCGCACGCGTCACACGAGCGCCGTGATCGCACGGTGAGCAGCCCGGCGAACAGCACAACGCTCACGACACCCAGCAGCGGCCGGAGCGGGTCGAAGTACGTCATCAGCGCGGAGCTACTGAACAGCGCGAGCAGAAAGGCGTTGCAGATCGGGCAGCCGAACGCCAGAAACCCCAGGGCGGCGCTGGCTGTCACCGTCTTCCCGTCGCTGCCCTGCTCACCGGTTCGCTGCAGCGTGTACACGCCCAGGAACCCCGCGGTGAGGCTCAGAAAGAGGTAGTCGAGCGGCGTTCGCGGGACCATCCGCACGTAGAGTGGGTTCGGAACCAGGCCGGTCACGGCCCCGAAGAGGACGAACGTCCCCACGCTGACGGCGGCTGCTTCGAGGTAGCGCCTCGACGATGGCATCTCTGGGCGGCAGTTTGGGCCCCGTGAATAAAGCTCCCCGGACGGGCGGGAGAGCGAGGGAACGGTGACTGGCCAGCAGATAGTCGACTCCTTTTACTGGCACGTCCGGAGGCCGCTGAGACCGCCGTCGCCGGCGGCGCTGGGGTGTACGCGCCGCATAACTATCTCCCGGTCGGGCAGAGCGATACGAACAGGTCGACTATGTCACAACCGCGCGCCCGGCGCTCAAAACTCGGACTCCTGGTGGGGTACAGCTCGCTGGTGGTGGCGATCGGCACCGCCCGACTCGCCCCGGCGGCGGGCTACGAACTTTCGCTGTACGACGCGACGCCGACAGTCACGTGGCTCGGACTGGTGATCGCCCTCGTCGCCGGCGCCGTCGTCGCGCTCACCCGGGACCGTTCGCGGTATCTCCACGCCACCGGGCTGGCACTGATCGGCGCGGTCGCCCTCGCCGTGTACGCGATGCCGATCCTCCGAGGGTACGCTTTCTACGGCGCTGGCGATTCACTGAGCCACGTGGGCTGGGCTCGCGAGATCGCCGGCGCCACGCTCGATCCGGCGTCGCTGCTCTACCCCGGGATCCACGGGCTCACGGTAATCGCCGCCAGCGTCGGCGACGTACCCCTCGCGCTGGGGAACATGTACGTCGTGCTCGTCGCCGTCCCGCTCGTCTACCTCCTGTTCGTGCCCGCGACGGTGAGCCTCCTCGTCGACCGGCCCACGGCCCCCGCGGTCGGGCTCCTGGCGGCGGCGACGTTCGCGCCGCTCAACAACATCGCCGTCCACCCCAACGCCCACCCGGCGAGTCAGACGATACTGCTGTTCGCGTTCGTGCTCTACCTCGCCTTCGCGTACATCGCCGGGGTGTTCGGCAGCCGGTCGTACTTCGGCACCAAACGGTCGGTCGGTGGGGGGATACTGCTCGCACTCGCCGGCTCGGCGCTGGTGTTCCTCCACCCACAGCAGGCGCTGAACGCCGCCGCGTTCCTGGGTGGGATGACTGTGCTCCAGTGGGTGACCCGTTGGCGGCGACCCGCACACCCGATCGCGTCCACGCGATCGCTGCTCCCGCACACCGTGGTGGTGCTCGCCGTGTTCTTCCTCTGGGCGCCGCGGTTCGAGCGCGTCCGCGGCGCGGTCGTGGTGACGTTCGAGGGGCTCTTGCGGGGCAGCGCCTCGGGCGCGTCAGTCGTCAGCGCCAAGTCTACGTCGCTGACCAGCGTCGGCGGCAGCCTGCTCGAGGTGTTCCTCAAACTGTTCGGTGCCGCGACGGTGCTCTCGCTTTTGGCCGCGGCCGTGTTCCTGCTCGCCGTCCGGCGGCATCGTCGACGCCCGTTGGTGCTCCTGCTCGCGGCGGGGCTGGTCCCCGTGACCGGCGTGTTCCTCGGCGTGTTCGCGGCCAGCATGGGCGACATGTACTTCCGCTATCACGGGTTCCTGATGGTGCCAGTGACCGTCGCCGGCGCGGTCGGGCTGGTGATGATCTGGGACCGGCTGGCCCGGATCGGCGGCGAGCGAGCGGGCGTCGCCGTCGCGCTAGCGGCGCTGCTGGTGCTCGCGCCGGCCGGGCTCGTCGCGGTCCACGCCTCGCCCTACGTCTACCAGCCGACCCAGCACGTCACTGCCGCCCAGATCGACGGCCACGGCGGCGCCTTCGAACACCGTGCCCCCGAGGTGGAGTTCGCCGGGATCCGTGGGGGCCCGGCCCGGTACGTCGACTACCACTACGGCACCGAGCAGGCCCGCGAGGAACTCGCGTTCCCGGGGTACACGGACGGAATCCCGCCGTCGGTGTTCGGCACCGCGAACTACACTTCGGCGTTCGGCGAGCCGCGGTACGTCGTGACGACCGACGCGAACCATCGACAGGAGGTCGACCTCTACGAGGGGTTCCGCTACGGTGAGCGCGGGTTCGAAGCGCTGAAACGCACGCCAGGCGTCGACCGCGTCCGCGCGAACGACGGGTTCCGGCTCTACTACGTCGACGGAGGTGGGGAGTCGTAGATGGCGCTGGTCGACCGGATCGCCCGCGGGGTGAAAGCGAGCTTCGGCGCCAACATGCTCAACCTCGCGTCGAAGGCGGTGCTGGTGTTGATCCTGACGCGAGTGCTGTTCACCCCCGCCGAGTTCGGGCGGCTCAACTTCGTCCTCTCGGCGCTGAGTGTCGTCACCGTGCTCGCGACGTTGGGGCTGCCGCGGTCGGCCGCCCGGTACGTGACGGAGTTCACCGAGACAGCCCCCGGGCAGGTTCCCTACGTCATCCGTCGGTCGGCGCTGTTCCTGACGGCGATGGTCGTGATCGTCGCCACCGGGACGGTGGTGCTGGGACCGGTCGTCCTCCGCGCGATCGACTCGCCAGCTGTGGGCGGCCTGCTCGCGATCGGCGGGCTCTACGTCGCCAGCCGCGCCTCCCAGAGCTACCTCACCACCATCTTCCAGGGGCTGAACCGCGTCGACTGGAGCGCGACACTGACTGCGATCTCCAGCCTCGCACGCCTGCCGCTCGTGGTCGGCCTGGTCGTGCTGGGGTTCGGCGTCGCCGGCGCCGTCGCCGGCTACGTACTGGCGTTCGCGCTCGCATCGCTGGTCGGCGGCTACGTCGTCTACACGCGGTTCTACCGCGGCCTCGAGCCGGCGGCAGCGGCGTCTGACCGACTCACGCGACGATTGCTGGAGTACAGCGTCCCCTGACGGCGACGCGGGGGGCGAACGTGCTCGACAAGAAAGTCGACACGCTGCTGCTGGGCGTTCTCGTCGACATGACCGCGGTGGGCTACTACACCGTCGCCAAGCAGGTGTCCGACTTCGTCGCCGCACCGGCGTCGTCGTTCGGCTACACCATCTCGCCGGCGCTGGCCGAGCAGTCCTCGAAGGACAAGGCGGAACGCGCGGCCACGCTGTACCAGCGGTCGCTGCAGTACGTCCTGCTGGGCTACGTGCCCGCGATCGTGGGGCTGATCCTCGTCGCCGAGCCGGTGATCCGCTACGTGTTCGGCCCCGACTACCTCGGGAGCGTGGTCGTCCTGCAGGTGTTCTGTGGCTTCATGCTCGTCAACGCGATCAACAAGGTGACGAGCGACGGCCTCGACTACCTCGGCCGGGCGCGGTCGCGAGCGATCATCAAGTCCGCGACGGCGATCGGGAACTTCCTGCTGAACCTCCTGTTGATCCCCCGGATGGGCGCGGTCGGCGCGGCGGTGGCGACGGTGATCACCTACACCGTCTACACCGGCTCGAACGTCCACTTCATCGCCCAGGAGCTCCCGATCGATCTCCGGGAAGTGGCGAGCCGACTCGGCATCGTCGCGCTGATCACTGCCGGGATGGCGGCGGTCGTGGTGGGGGCGCTCCCCTACGTCAGCGACCTCCCGTCGCTGTTGGGCGTCGTCGCCCTCGGCGGCGGCGTTTGGGCGCTGCTGTCGGTGCTCGGCGGCGTGGTCAGCGTGAAGCAGGTGCACCGGCTGTTGACGTGAGCGCCCCACCGTCGCGGTACGCGCCTACTAACAAACCCCGCGTCCGGTGAGGGCGCCGGTATGTTCCGCGACCAGTCAGACTCGATCACGATCCCCGAGCCGATCCGGGGGAGCACGGTGCTCGTCACGGGCGGCGCCGGCTTCGTCGGCAGTCACCTCGCCCACGCGCTCGCCGACGCCTGTACCGTACGCGTCGTCGACGACCTCTCGGGAGGGGATCGTACCCGCGTCCCTCGGGGAGCCACGTTCCTCGAAGGCGACCTCTGCGACACAGCGGTGCTGGCGCCGGCCGTCGAGGGCGTCGACTACGTGTTCCACCAGGCCGGGCTGGTGAGCGTCCCCGAGTCGGTCGAGCGACCGCTGGAGAGCCACGAGCGCAACGTCGACGCGACGCTCGCAGTGCTCGAGGCGGCGCGTGAGCAGGATGCTCGGGTCGTGGCTGCCTCCAGCGCCGCGGTGTACGGCCCGCCATCGTCGGTCCCGATCGGCGAAGACGATTCGACCGACCCCACCTCCCCGTACGGCGTCGACAAGCTGGCGGCCGACCACTACACGCGACTCTACCACGGCCGCTACGGGGTGGAGACGGTCGCGCTGCGCTACTTCAACGTCTACGGGCCGGGACAGGACTCGGGCGTCGTCAGCGCGTTTCTCGACCAGCTCCGGGCGGGCGAGCCCATCATCGTCGAGGGCGACGGCGAGCAGACGCGTGACTTCGTCCACGTCGACGACGTAGTCCGGGCGAATCTCGCCGCGGCGACGACCGACGGCGTCGGTCGCGCGTACAACGTCGGCACCGGGGAGGCCACGCGCATCGACGAGCTCGCGGCGACGATCAGCGAGCTCGCGGGGGGCGATGTTCCGATCGAACACACGGCCCCCGACCCGAGGATCTCGAGGACAGCTGTGCGGACATCTCTCGGGCAAAAACAGCGCTTTCGTTCGACCCGACAGTCGCACTGGAAGACGGGCTCGCGGACTTGCTGGCAGTGAGTGTGGCGCGGCAGTGAGAAACTGAGCAACGTGGCTGCTGGCTCGCCTCACCGACTACTCTTCACGAGATTGACCAGCGTTCGGGCGAGCCCGCCAAGCGTGAACTCCTCCGGGGCGATCCCGAGCTGTTGCAGTAGCCCGAACTGATCGATGTTCTCCCAGGTTTCCAGCGCTTGCCCGTCTTCGTCGTAGCGCGTCACGAACGTTCCGGTCACAGTCACTGTGCGTTCGGTCGGGGCGACCCCGACGAACTCACCGGTGTGCGTTCCGGTCATCTGCCAGTGGCCGGCGACGGTGTCTCCCTCGACGATGACCGGTCCGAAGCTGAACTGGGCGTCCGGGAACCCGCTGATGAGCTCCCGCTGCATCTCCTTGTACTCGCTGTTGTCGAGCTCCTTCCCGTCGAAGTGGCCGACCCAGTCCGACGCGTGGTACTCGTCGATGAACGAGACGTTGTGGTTGCCGTGCACCTCCTCGGCCCACTGCTGGGGAAACTGGCGCCGGGCGTCGATCGTGTCTTGGTCGTCTGTCATAGATGGTCTCGTATCGCGGTGTGATCAGTCACGGAACGGCACGCGCCGCCCGCCGTGTGGGTCGATCCGCCGCCGAGCAGTGCTCACTCCCCGTCGGCTTCGAGCCGCTGGCCCATCGGCTGGCTCTGCGAATCGGCCGCCGACTGGCGGATCTCCTCCATCAGGTAGCTGGTCCAGCGCGATTCGGCCATCGGGACCGGCATCGCGCTGGGGTCGCCAGCCTCGAGCGCCCGGGACTCGGCGTCGTTCTGGTAGTAGTGGGCGTTCAGCAACCGCACCGTGTCCCAGTCGTCGCTGGCTCGGGCGCGGCGCGCGACCGAGCGGGCGTTGGCGACCGTGCCCGTGAGCCGGTCGAACGCCTCGTCGACGTTGTTGAGCGCCCGTGTCGCCGCCGACCGCTTGTAGTCGCGATCGTGTTCGATCACCGTCTGGGAGAGCAGATCGACCGTCAGCGAGCAGTCCTCGGCGTGGATCAGGATCTGCCGAACCGGCCGGGTGCCGCCGAGGATCTTGGTCGTACAGAGCACGTCGTCGTCGGTGACGTACTGGAGTTGGGCGCCGTCGTACGTGAACGGGTGGTCGTACTCGTCGTGCAGCGCGGTCGTGGCGGTAACGGCGTCCTCGCTACGGGGGTAGCCGCCGGTTCTGAGCGTGAGGTAGACGGGGTGGGGGATTCCCTCCTCGAACTCGCCGCCTGCCAGTTCGAGGTTCCAGGGGCCGCGGTTGGGGTCGTCCGGCCGGCTCGAACCGGTGTAGATCACGTCGACGCCGCGGACCTCGCCCAACTCGCCGCTGCGTCGCTTCGCCATCGCCGTCCGGACCGCCGGGTCGAAGTTGTGGTTGTGTTTCTCGGAGACGGTGACGCCGTGGTCGGTCGCGTACGCCGCGAGCTCCTGGAACTCCGCGTACGTTTCGGTGATCGGCTTCTCGATCTGGACGGGGACCCCGGCGTCGATCGCGAGCTTGGCGATCGGGAGGTGGGTCTGGACCGGCGTACAGATGTGGAGCCAGTCGAGGTCGAGTTCGGCGAGCATCGCCTCGGCGTCGAAGAAGGGGGCGATCCCGTACTCCGCAGCGAGCGCTCGGGCCCGCTCCTCGTCGGTGTCACAGATGGCGACGAGATCGGTTCGCGGGTTCAGGCTGAGACCGTCGAGGTGGACGCCGGAGACGGTACCGCCGCCGACGACCGCGGTTCGGAGTGTCATCACCGACAGGTCGCCACCGTAGGGGATTGTTATGGGGCGGTACCGAACGCCGCATCACCGGCGCTCAGTCCTCCGCGCCCGGCGCCACCCGCTTCGATCTGGCGCCCCGGTCGGTGCGGCGATCCCGCCACCAGACGACGACGGCGAGTCCGAGCACGAGCGCGTCGACGGTGAGGTAGGCAAGCCCCCTCGGAGAGGCCAGCACGTCGATGAAGTCGACGACGAGATCTGCGAGATACGGGACGCCGGCGCCGGAGCCACTGGTACCGGCGGGCACCAGCGGCCACAGGAGGAAGCCGAGCCGAAGCTCGCCGTCGACGAGCAGCGGGTACGCCACGTCACCCGCGAGGTGGCTCAGGTACGCGATGCTGAACGCGACCGCGGCTCGACGACGGTGATACGCGATCCCGATGCCGAGCAGGAGGATCAGCACGGGCGCGGCGATGAGGAGGGAGTGGGCGAGCGACCGGCCCGAGGGCAGCAAGCCAAGCCCCCACGAGAGTGGCTTGTCGATTAGGTCCGGGAGCACGGCAGCGACGACGGCGAGGGCGCCGACGCGACGGCTCGGCGGTCGCCCCCACAGCAGGCGGCTCGCTCCCGAGACGAGAAGATAGCCGACTGCGGCGTGATCCCACGGCCACACAGCTCAGCCCCCACTCGGAACCGGAGCGGGCAGCGGGAGCGACGACGCGCTGTCACCGACATCGACCCAGCGGTAGAGGTGGTAGTCGGCGGTCTCCGGCGACGCCGACTCGGGGGCTGGGCCGACGTAGACGTAGACGCTCAGCCGGAGTTCGTCACCGAGCAGGGTGGGCGTGAACGCGAGCGACTGGGTCGTCGTGGCGTTGCCCGGGACCGACAGCGTCGTACGCGAGAGCTCCGCCCGCTCGACGAGGGTGGGGAGTGCCGTCGTCTCCCCGCCGCCTCGTGGGTCACTGAACCGCTCCAACACGACGACGGCGGTGTAGGACTGGTTCGTCCCGGCTTGGTTCTCGACCTCGAGGGTCAGCGTCGACTCCTCGCCGCTGACGTACGACCCGACCCCCCGGCCGACTGCCCCCCGTCCTCGCTCACCAGCGCGACCTCCGAGTACATCTCCCCGTGGTCGGGGGCAGCCAGCCCCACCGCGAGCGTAGCCATCCCCACAACGACGGCGATCGCGAGCGCGACGTTGAGGAGGGCGCCGGCGCCGTTCATCGCCGAGCGGGCGTCGCGAACGACCGGCCCGATCGGGAGCCGGAGTCGCTGGTCCGGCGGCGTCCGCAGGCGACGGGCGGCCGCACCGACTGACGCGATCAGGGTCGAACCGACCACGACCCCGATCAGCGTTGCGGGGTCGTAGCCGACCGGAGCCAGTGCCACGCCAGCGAGCACGAGGAGAATCACCGAGGTGGCGACGCCGAGTGCGCTGCGGTGCCGCCATCGCGGCTGCCGATCGCCCGTCGACGGGCTCCGCATCGTCCGCGGCAGGAGTAGCGAGACGACGGCGTAGCCCGGGCAGAACCCGAGCAGTCCCGCCGCGAGCAGCACGCGCAGCGGGCCGTCGACGCCCAGCAGGATCGCGCCGCCAGCGACGACCGCGTAGCCAGTGACGGCGAACAGATCGCCCAACTCGGCAGTGATCCGGCCGATCCCGGTATCGCCACTGGCGCTCATCGCCCACCTCGATGCAGGGAGTGGTGGGTTGGCCGCCGATCGAAGGCGGTCGTTCGCCCCCGGGATCGCCAACCGCCACCGGCGTTCCCCTTGACCCCGCCCTGCGGCTGCGGATGCCTGCGTCGCATATCCGGCACGACCGGGTACCGACACTTTGTTAGGCACCGCTTCACCCGCTCGGGGGAGAGCAGCCGCAGGAGGGACCTGCGTAGGGGCGTATTTCGTGCGGATCAGGCCGTCGAGCGCAAAACCGAGAGAACCGGCTTGTCGAGGCGTCTCCGGGGTGGAAAGCTGTTTCTTACATTATGCTCGTCCCGCCTGGGTTGGGCCGTACATGCACCAACCAACGTTCGAGTCGACGGCGCGGGCGGCGCTCACACTCCTGGTGGCCGGCCTCGTCGTAACGGCTGGGCTACCGGGGGTTGCCGCCGGCGTGGCGGCGAGCGCCGATTCCACACCGATCCAGGACTGCCGGACGATCGACGAAGCTGGCGAGTACGTGCTTGCGGGGGACCTGACCGCGAGCGACGACTGTCTCGACGTGACCGCCGACGGCGTGACGATCGACGGCGCTGGCTACAGCATCGCCGGCAACGGCTCCGGGACGGCGATCAGCGCGGCCGGCGTCGACGAGTTGACTGTCAGCAACGTGACGGTGACCAACTGGTCGACCGGCGTCTCGCTACGGGACGTTACGGACGCTCGAGTCGCCGAGACCGTCGTCGATTCCGCCTCGCTCGGTGTTGCGATCGACGACGGCGCCAAGGACGTGACGCTGGCGGACAGCGAGATCCGGAACGGCAGTCTCGGCGTCCGCATCCACGACGACGTGAGCGATGTCGCTATCGCCGACACCGAGTTCACGGCCCTCACCGGGATGGGCGTCGATCTCCGCGGTGCCGACAGCCGCGTAGTGAACAGCACGTTCGACGCGACCGGCGGCGCCGCCGTCCGCGTGACCGGGGACGAGGTACTGATCGCGAACAACAGCGTTCAGGACACCGTGGGCGGGGTCGACGTGGCCGACGCCGCGGCCGTGACAGTTCGGGCGAACACGTTCGACGACGTGCAGGGCAGCAGCATCCACGTCGGCGGCATCGGCGACGTCGAGGTCCCACGGAACCGGCCGGCACCCAACTTCCGCGGCGGGGGCGTCGTCCTCCACCCGATGCTGCCGAGCGGCATGGCCGAGCTGTCCTACGGCGGCCTCTCGGACGCAGTCGACGATACCGGGACGACGACGCGGCGGTACGTGGACGTGACACTGCTCTCGCCGACGCCGCCGGAGCCGGTTCGGATCGTCGACAACGTGGTTCGCGACAGCAGGGGAAACGGGATCGTGGCCGTCAACACGACGGCGGTGGTCGTGGCGGAGAACCACGTAGTTCGAAGCCGTGACGGTGTGCGGATCGTCGGCGGGAGCGATGCGGAGCTCACGAACAACACCGCAGTTTCGAACCGCGACGACGGGATCACGATCGCGGCTTCAGCCGATGCGACCCTGGTGAACAACACGGTGGTGAAAAACGCCGACGACGGGGTGTACGTCACGGGCGACGGCGTCGTCGTGATGGGCACCCTCGCACGCAACAACAACGACGATGGCGTCGACGTTCACAACGGGACGCTGGCGTCGATCCGGGACAACCGGCTGCTCAAGAACAGTGACGACGGGCTCTACCTTCGGTTCGTCCTGAACGGCACCGTCGAGCTGAACTCGATCCACGGAAACGTCGACGACGGCGTCGACCTGCGTGGGGTGACCGGAACGGTGGTCAGCAACAACAGCATCTGCTGGAACGATCACCACGAGTTCGTGGCACGCAACGGCACCAACAAGACGACAGTCGCGAACAACAGCTGCTGAACCGCGGCTGTTTTTCTGACGGCCAGCGAGTTTGGCTACCGACTAGCGTCGGCGACGGCGCAGCGCCGCCGCGACGGCCATGAGTGCGGCGAGCGCGCTCAGCGCACCGAGCCCGGGGCCTTCGGTCGTCGTCGACGGTGGCTGGGTCGTCGCAGTGTCGCCGACAACTGTGACCTGCACCGTCTCGTTCCCCACCGTCGCGTCGTAGCTACCGGCGGTCACCACCGAGCGGTTGAACGTGACGCTGGTGGTGTCGCCGACTGCCAGCGAGACGTTCCTCGTCGCGACCGTCTCACCGAACAGCTGCAGCGACACCGTTCGCTCGCCGGGTGCATCACCCGTGTTCGTGACGTTCGCGACAATGGTGAACTGCTCGCCGGGTTGGACCTCGCGTTCGTCGACAGTTAGGGACGCAACGGAGATGTTCGGCTCCCGTGGCCGGACCTCGACCTGCCACGTCTTGCCCTGGTCGACCTCCACGGCCTTCGTCCCCGGCGAGGTGAACTGGTGGCTGAACGACACCGTCCGGTTCTCGCCCGGGGCAAGCGGGATCTGCCGGCTCTCGAGGATCTCGCCCTCGACTTCGAACTCCACGGTTTTCGTGCCCGAGGCGTTGCCGTGGTTCGCCACGCTGGCCTCGACGACCAGCGTCTCACCGACGAGTAGCTCCTGAGTTCCGAGGGTGACGTTCGCTGGCCCGATATCGGGTTCGGGATCGGGTTCGGGTTCGGCGGTCGGCTGCTCGGTACCCGACTGGCCGCCGCTGGTGCCACCGCTCTGTCCCCCGGTGGTTCCGCCGCTATCGTCGCCACCGTCGGTTCCGCTGTCGTTGCTGTCGTCCTCAGATCCACCGTCGTTGCTTCCCCATCGTTGCTACCGCCGTCGTTGCCACCGCCGTCGTTGCTGCCGCCGTCGTTGCTGCCACCGTCGGCGGCCGCGACGCTGACAGTCGTCGTCGCGTTCGCGGTCACGCCGCCCTCGGTCGTGATCGTCAGCGTCACCTCGTACTCGCCAGCCGCGGTGTAGACGTGGTCGACAGTGGCGCCGGTCGCGTTAGCGCCGTCGCCGAACGTCCAGTCGTAGCTCACGATCGGCGTCGCCGCCGTGGCGTTGCTGGCGGTGAAGACGACCGGCTCGCCGGCGGTCGGGTTGGACGTGTCGACGCCGACTTCCGCCGTTGCGGCGGCCGGATCACCCACGGCGATCGTCGCGCTGCTCGTCGCCGTCTGTCCGTCCTCGGCGACGACGGTTACGCCAACCGACACGCGTCCTGCCGCAGTGAACGTGTGCTCGATGGTGGGGGCTTCGGTCTCGGCGTCGATCGTCCCGTCGCCGTCGAAATCCCAGCGATATCCCTCGACCTCGACCGCATCGCCCTCGCCGCCATCACCGTCTGCACTGTCTGAGGATACGCTCACGTTCAGCGTCACCGGTTCGTCGGCGAGCACTTCCCTCGGCGAGTCGAGGGTGACGTTCGGCGACCAGTCGGCCGCCTGAATCGCGATCGACGCCGACAAGGAGTCCGTCTCGTTATCGTCGTCGACGACCGTCACCGCGGGCTGGAACTCGTCGGACTCGTTGTACGCGTGCTCGATGGTCGCCACTTGGGTCTCGGCGTCGATTTCCCCGTCGCCGTCGAAGTCCCAGCGGTAGGCCGTGATCGTCCCGTCGTCGGTGGAGTTGCCCGCGTCCAAGGACACCGACTGGCCGACCGTGGCTTCCCCCGGCACCGACAGGGCTGCCGACGGCGGGGTGGCCTCAGGCTGGACCTGCACCGATGCCGACGCGGTCGCGGTCTGGTTCGCCGTGTCGACGACGGTGACAGTTACCGTGACGCTGCCCGACGATTGGTACGCGTGCTCGACGACCGGCGTGGCGGTGGTGGCGTCGATCGTGCCGTCGCCGTCGAAGTCCCAGCGGTACATCTCGATCCCCTGGTCGTCAGTCGATTCGCTCGCGTCGAACGTCGCCGGCGCACCGACAGTGACGTTGGCCGGCCCGTCGAGACTGGCGTTGGGGGGGTTGTCTGGCAGGACATCGAGCGTCACCGACGCCGTATCGTTCAGTCCCGCGCTGTCGACGACGGTGACGCTCGCTTCGATCCCGGCAGTAGCGGTTTCGAAAGTGTGGTCGACGACTGGTTCGCTGGTGGTAGCGTCGATCGTGCCGTCGCCGTCGAAGTCCCAGCGGTACGTCTCGATCCCCTGGTCGTCAGTCGATTCGCTCGCATCGAACGTCGCCGGCGCGCCGACAGTGACGTTGGCCGGCCCGTCGAGACTGGCGTTCGGCGGGTCGTTCGGGAGGATATCGAACGTCGCGGACGCGGTGTCGTTCAGTCCCGCGCTGTCGACGACGGTGACGCTGGCCTCGACGCCGGAACTGGTGTTCACGAAGGTGTGCTCGACGGTCGGCGTGGCGGTGGTCGCGTCGACCGTGCCGTCGCCGTCGAAGTCCCAGCGGTAGCTCTCGATTCCCCGATCGTCAGTCGAGCCACTGGCGTCGAAGGTGACCGGCTGATCGACTCGAACCGTCGCGGGGGCGTCCAGCGCGGCCGTAGGCGGCTGGTTGGGGGCTGGATCTCAATCGACGCCGTCGCAGTATCGGTTTCGTTGTCGTCGTCGACGACGCTTACCGTCGGCTCGACGGTGCCGGTGTCGTTGTACGTGTACTCGAGAACCGGGTCGGTGGTGGTCCCGTCGAGTGTGCCGTCGCCGTCGGCGTCCCACTCGTAGCCGACGATCTCCCCTCGTCGGTCGCGTTGCTGGCGTCGAGTGTGACGGACTCGTTCACCGTCGCCGACGCCGGCGCGTCGAGGCTCGCGTTCGGCGGCGTCGCGGGCACGGTGACGTTCACCTGGAGGTCGGCCGTATCGCCGTTCCCGTACGTGTCGAACGCCGTGACCGCGACTGTGCGGTTGCCGCGCTCCTCGAAGGCGTGGTCCGTGGTCGGGCCGGCGGTCACCTCGTCGATCTCGCCGTCGGCGTCGAAGTCCCACTCGTAACCGCCGATCGTGCCGTCGTCGGTCGTTCCGCTGGCGTCGAGCGTGATCGCCTCGCCGGTGTCGGCGGTGGTCGGACCGGTCAGCTCGGCGGTCGGCGGCGTCGCCTCACAGCCGCCGCCGTGGATGAACAGCCGGCGGCCACGGTCGAGAAGCGTCGTCGAGCCGTCGGCGTCGATCAGGCGCCACGCGTCGAGACGGTAGGCGTCGCTGCCGGAGTAGCCCCAGTCGCCCCAGTAGGTGGCATCCTCGTTGAACGCGGGCGTGATGACGATCGGCCCAGACGCGTTGCCGATCCCGCGGTAGACGCCCCCGTCTGTGCGGTTCAGCCCCACATCCAGTCGATCGACGCGGTGGTGTCGCCGAGATCCCAGTCGTCGTCGCGCCCACTGTACTCGTCGTCCTCGACGACCCACGCGCCGTCGGCGGGCAGCCCCTCGAACGCCATCGTGAGCGTGCTTCCGCCGTCCTCATCGCCGAGTTCGCCGTGGACGAGAACGATGCTGGCGCCCTCGCTCCCCTCGTAGAACAGCAGCGTGCTCGTCGAGCTCTCCTGGTACTCGGTGGTGCCGAAGGAACTGAACGTCGAGGAGTTCGGCTCCGTGTTGGGGTTGCGGTAGTCGTAGAACGCCTCGGCGGGCTGACTCTCGTTCGTCACTGGCTGGATTTCGGTACAACTTGTGCCCTGTGCCACCGCGTAGGTGTCGTTCTCGACGGGTGCCGCCGAGACGACCACGGCGCCCCAGACCGGTGCGAGCACGACGAGGGCAATCGCCACGAGGACGCGTCTCTTGCTCATTAAGAACGGACTGGACGGTTCGGCGCTTTGTTATGAATCGGCTTCAGCGGCGTCGACACTGACGGTTCGGGTCGCCGTCAAGGAGATGGCGCCGCTTGCCGCCTCGTGACTGCCAGTCCGGCCCGGTTCGGCGCCGCCGACGCGACAGGCGACGGGTAACAATCGGTGGGGTCGTCGTAGCCACGGCCAACTCGCCGGCGCTCCGGCGACCGATTATGTACAGAGGACACACGACGGCCGTGGTTATTCCGGCGTACAACGAGGAGGGGTTCGTCGGCGACACCATCGCGTCGGTGCCCGCGTTCGTCGATCGGATCTACGCCGTCGACGACGGGTCGACCGACGGGACATGGGCGGAGATCCAGGCGACTGCCGACGCGAGCGACGGCGACGCCGACGCCCGGGTGATCCCGATCCAGCACGAACAGAACCGCGGCGTGGGCGGGGCGATCAAAACCGGCTACGAACGGGCTCGCGATGACCGGATCGAGCTTACGGCGGTGATGGGCGGCGACGGCCAGATGGAGCCGGGCATGCTCGACGAACTGTTCGATCCGATCGTCGACGGCGACGCCGACTACACCAAGGGCAACCGGTTTCTCGACCGAACCGGGCGCGGCTCGATGCCGAGTCACCGGTTCGTCGGCAACGCCGTCCTGGGGGCGCTCACGAAGATCGCCAGCGGCTACTGGAGCTGTGGCGACCCGCAGAACGGCTACACCGCCATCTCGTTGCACGCGCTCGAGACCGCCGCCGTCGACGAGATGTACGAGTTCTACGGCTACTGCAACGACCTACTGGTGAAACTCAACGCCGCCCGCCTCCGGGTGGTGGATGTGCCAAGTCCCATCATCTACGGCGACGAGGAGAGCCACATCCGCTACCGCACGTACGTGCCCCGCGTGTCGCTCATGCTGCTGCGGAACTTCCTCTGGCGGCTGAAAACCAACTACCTCGCCTACGACTTCCACCCGCTGGTCGGCGCCTACGCGGCCGGCGGCGTCGCCTCGATGGCGTCGATCGCCGCCTTGGTCTGGGCGATGCCGGGCGTCGGGACGACCGCGACGCCCGCGATCCGCGGCGCCCTTGCGCTGGGGTTCGGCCTCTTCGCGATGGTCGCGTTCACCTGGGCGATGGCGATGGACCGGGCGGCGAACGACCACCTCGACGCCGTGATCACGCCCGCCGAACGCCGTCGAGAGCGGGAGCCCACACCGCTGCAGGCGCCGTCCGCGGGTGATACGGGTGAACACACCACGATCGATCCGCGGCGCTCGCAGGCCGGCGCTGACCCGGCCACACAGGGAGAGCCGTCGCGGTCGGAGGAGCACACTGGGCCGAACACCGCCTCGGACTGAGTGACGAGTCGCGATCCGCGTCGCCGCCGCGACTCCCGGTTCGCCGCGATACAGTATTCGGGTGCTAACAAACAGCACAGCCACGACTGTATGGGCCATGTTCGGAACCAGCGGCATCCGCGGGGAGTTCGGCGAGGACGTGACGGCCGGGACCGCACTGGCGGTCGGGCGCGCGGTCGCCTCGGAAGGAAACGAGCACGTCGTCGTGGGACGCGACCCGCGCGAGACGGGGCCGTTGCTGGTCGACGCGCTCTCGGCAGGACTGCGGGAGTGCGGCGCGGACGTCGCCAGACTGGGCGAGCTCCCGTCGCCGACGATCGCGCGAGCCGTCGACTGGTACGACGCCGATATGGGCGTCGCCGTCACCGCCTCGCACAACCCGCCCAGCGACAACGGGCTGAAGCTCTGGCGCCCCGACGGCTCGTCGGTCGTGGGCGACGAACAGACCGCCATCGCCGACCGCATCCGGCACGGCGAGTACAGCTTCGCGTCGTGGGACGAAACCGGCTCCCGGCACCGGTTCGGCGGCGCTCGGGGGCGCCACCTCGACGCCATCGCCGACGCAGTGGCGATCGACCCTCCGTTGACCGTGGTCGTCGACGTGGGCAACGGCACCGGCGAACTCACCGCGGCCGCGCTGCGCCGGCTCGGCTGTGCGGTGACGACGCTGAACGGCGTCCCGGACGGCTCGTTCCCCGCTCGCAAGAGCGAACCGACGGCCGAGAGCTGTGCTACCCTGCGGCAGCTGGTGGCAGCCAGCGACGCCGACATGGGTGTCGCGCACGACGGCGACGCCGACCGGATGCTCGCCGTCACCGAGTCGGGCACGTTCGTCCCCGGCGACGTGCTGTTGGCGCTGTTCGCTCGCCGGGCGGCGTCGGGCGGCGACCGGGTGGCGGTCCCCATCGACGCCAGCATGGCGATCCGTGACGAACTCGCGGCCGTCGGCGCCGACGTGACGTACACCCAGGTGGGTGACGGCTACGTCGCGCGCCGGGCCGCCGAACCGGACGTAGTGTTCGGCGGCGAGCCGAGCGGCGCGTGGATCTGGCCCGACGAGACCCTGGCACCGGACGGCCCGCTGGCGGCCGCGAAGCTCGCAGCGATGGTCGCGACCGACGGCTCCCTCGACGCGCTCGTCGCGGACGTTCACACGGTGCCGATCAGCCGGCGGACCGTCGAAACCGATCGGAACGAAGCCATCGTCGAACAGATCATCGAGGCGATGCCCGACGGCGACGACCGGATCACGACCGTCGACGGCGCGCGGGTCGACGTGGACGAGGGCTGGTTCCTCGTTCGGGCGAGCGGGACCGAACCGCTGGTCCGGATCACCGCCGAGGCCCGCGACCGCGATCGGATGGAGACGCTGCTTCAGACGGCCGAGAAGCTGGTCACCGAGGCGATCGACACCGGGAGCATCGAGCGACAGCCCACGAGCTAACCGCTCGTGGCTGTCGTCGGGGAGGCCGCTAAAAGGGGAGAGGACCGCTCAGAGATCGCCAGCCACGACCGCCGCCGTGCCGACGAGAAGGAGCAGGACGAACACGCTCGCGAGCAGGTATGCACCGGCCAGTTGGGCGGCGAAGAAGGCGGCAGTGGTCGCGACGAAGCCGACGCCGTGTTTCCGTTCGAACGGCGCCTCGTCGTCGTCGCCGTGCTCGCCGTTGGCCACGTCGAGGTAATCGTACAGCGGGTCGATCTTCGATCCGGCCGTGATACGCCCGCGGGACTGGTTGAAGTCGATCACCTCGACGTCGTCCATCTTCGGCAGATGGCACTGGTAAAGCCCGATATACACCCGCTTCCGCTGCTGGGCGTTCAGCTGTCGGACCGTCGTCTCGTTCTCGATGGCGGCGATGTGTTCCGCGAGTTCGCCGATCGTGACTGGGTCCTCCCGATCACGCAGGAACTCGAGGACTAACTGTCGCCGCCGGTTGCGGAGGATCTCGAAGATCACGTCGAGCGAGAGCGGCTCGGCGTCAACCTCCTCCACCCCCTGCTGTTCGCCCGAACCTACCGACTCCGCGTCGGCCACGTCGTCGATGCCCGGTGCCGTCTCCGCGGTCGTGGTGCCCGCGACGGCCTCACCCTTATTGTCAGCGACCATTACTGTCGTCCTTGGTACAGAGTAACATTATTCTTTCGCTGTACCGACCGACCTGAGCAGCTCCTTTGGGGATCATAGATGGGGTTCCGGAGTCGCTCGCAGTGTGACGCCACGAGCTGTCCGTTTGATTCCCTTCTGACGTGCACAGTTAGTTATCCATCGCATACCCGGCCGAAACCACAGCATACTCACTCGTGTTGGGGTGGTCCGCCGGTCCCGGCGACCGGCGCCGAGCCCGTCGACAGCGACGTACCCGGAAAGTGCCGCATAATGTCGAATGAGAGCCTGCAAGCGCCGAATAACAATTCATAGACGGTGTATCTTCCGCACGTTGCCTGCGAGACGGGCCACGCCAACGATGACCCGACACAGATCGAACCTACCGACCGCTCGGAACCGTGCGCCCATCCACCCCTCGACCGCGTCAGGATCGCATCGTGGGCCGCCCCGACGCGCTGGCGTCGACGGAGGGAACCCATGTGTGGCATAACCGCCTGCGCCGCGCCGGCGGAGAACGACGTGCTCGACACGCTGGTCGACGGGCTGCGGAACCTGGAGTACCGCGGCTACGACTCCAGCGGCGTCGCCGTGCGGAACGGGGAGCACGTCACCGTCGTCAAACGCGAAGGCGAGATCGACGCGCTCGCCGACGCACTGCAGGGCGTCCGCCCCTCTGGCGCCGTCGGCATCGGCCACACCCGGTGGAGCACCCACGGCGCCCCGACGGACGCGAACGCGCATCCGCACACGGACTGCAGTGGCGAGGTCTCGGTCGTCCACAACGGCATCGTCGAGAACTACACGGCGCTGCGCGGCGAGCTGATCGAGCGTGGTCACACGTTCACCAGCGAGACCGACACCGAGGTCGTCCCGCACCTCGTCGAAATGTACCGCGAGCAGGGACTGTCGACCGAAGACGCGTTCCGGCGGGCGATCGGCCGGCTCGAC
This sequence comes from Halolamina pelagica, assembly GCF_001307315.1. GTDB lineage: Archaea > Halobacteriota > Halobacteria > Halobacteriales > Haloferacaceae > Halolamina > Halolamina pelagica_B. The sequence continues at coordinate 234,388 of NZ_LGUC01000002.1, read as the reverse complement.
GGCCGGTTCGCCGTCGCGATGGTCGTCGAGGGCGAGGACGACGTGTTCGCCGCCCGTGACGGCTCCCCGCTGGTGGTCGGCGTCGGCGAGGACCGGCGATTCCTCGCCAGCGACGTGCCGTCGTTCCTCGAACACACGGACCGCGTCGCCTTCCTCGAAGACGGCGACGTGGTTCGACTCGCGGCTGATCACCACGAGGTCACCGACCTGGACGGAAACCCGGTCGATCGCCCCGTCCAGACCGTCGATTGGCAGCCCGAGGACGCACAGCGCGGTGGGTTCGACCACTACATGCTGAAGGAGATCAACGAGCAGCCGGCGGCGCTCGATCGCGCCATCAAGGGTCGTATCACCGACGACAAGGACGTTCATCTCGAGGAGTTCCCGCCGGGGACGTTCGAGGACGTGGGCGTCGTCCACCTGCTCGCCTGCGGAACGTCCTACCACGCGGCGCTGTACGCCCAGCAGATACTGGCTGATCGCGGCATCCCGGCACAGGTGTTCAGCGCGGGCGAGTACACGACGACGCCAGCGCCAGTCACCGACGACACGCTCGTCGTCGCCGTCACCCAGAGCGGGGAGACCGCCGACACGCTCTCCTCGATCCGGATCGCCGCCGATCGCGGCGCGCGCACGCTGGCGGTGACGAACGTCATCGGCTCGACGGCCGCGCGGGTCTGTGACGACGCGCTGTTCATCCGCGCCGGCCCGGAGATCGGCGTGGCTGCGACGAAGACGTTCTCCTCACAAGTGGCGGTGCTGGCGCTTCTCGCGGAGCGAATAGCCGAAGACGTGACGGGGGCGGTCGATCCCGACCGGGAGGCGCTGCTCGCGGCGCTGACGGAGCTGCCCGGGCACGTCGAGCAGACCCTGAACCAGTCGTCGGCGGAGGCGCTGGCGACGCAGTTCATCAACCGCGACGAGCAGTTCTTCATCGGCCGGGGCGTCGGCTACCCGGTCGCGCTGGAGAGCGCGCTGAAGTTCAAGGAGATCACCTACGAGCACGCGGAGGGGTTCGCCGCCGGCGAACTCAAACACGGGCCGCTCGCGCTCGTGACCTCCGATACGACAGTGTTCGCCGTGTTCACCGGCCGCCACGACGAGAAAACCCTGAAGAACGTCGAGGAGGTCCGGAGCCGTGGCGCCCCAGTGGTCGCCATCGCCGCCGGGACCGATCACGAGATCGCGGAAGCGGCCGACGAGTTCCTGTCGATACCGGAGACCCATCCCGTCGCGGCCGGACTGCTCGCGAACGTCCAGCTGCAGCTCGTCTCCTACCGGGTTGCGGACCTGCTCGGCCGGTCGATCGACAAACCGCGCAACCTCGCGAAGAGCGTCACAGTCGAGTGACGACGCCGGCCGAATCCCGAACCCACACCCGCCCCACACAATGTCCACGAAGGAATCGAACGAGCTGACGCAGGACACGGTTTACGACCTGTTGAGTAACAAGCGTCGGCGATTCGTGATCTCGAAACTCCGCCGCGCCGAGGGGCCAGTCTCGGTGAACGATCTCTCGGAATCCGTGGCTGCGTGGGAGAACGGGGTCGAGGTCGACGAACTGACCGACAAACAGATCAAACGCGTCTACGTCTCGCTGTACCAGATCCACATCCCCAAGCTCGACGAGGCGGGGCTCGTGGATTACGACAAAGACAGCGGACAGGTCAGGCTCAGGTCGACAGTGTCGGAGCTGGACAGCTACCTGCCGGAACAGGCCGACGACACCCCGAACGGGATCCCCTGGGAGGCGATCTACGCCGGGATCGCCGCCGTCGCACTCGGCATGTACGCCGGGGTGTTCCTGTTTCCCGACGCCTTCGCGTGGCTCTCGGTGACCGCGTTGAACGTCACCCTGTTCGCCACGCTCGTCGTCGTGGCCGGCGCACATTACCTGACGGAGCAATGGCAATGATCGGCCGCCACCGACGCAACCGACCGACACGGGCCAGACGCCGAAACGCGGAGGCCCACCGATGACGCCCGACTGGGACGTCGTCGGCCACGTTATCAGTTCCCGACACCGGACACTAGTGCTCGGCCGGCTCGCCGAGAGTCCGGCGACGCCGACCCAGATCTCCGCGGACGTGGATATCGCCTCGACACACGTCTCCCGCGCGCTGAACTCGCTGCGGGAGCAGGGGCTCGTCGAACTGCTCGTTCCGGAGGACCGACGCAAGGGGCGGGTGTACGGCATTACCACCGAGGGATCGGAGACGTGGGAGCTGATCCAGTCGAAGGGGCTGGCCAAGGAGTGAGGGCGCGAGGGGCGACGAGACGTTCATCCCGGACCACTACTTCGAGTCGCAAGGCGATCCGCCCAGCCTCCGGTGACGGCGTCGACCGCGACGGTGTTCGGTCGGGCCCGCCCAGAATACCCACGGCTGGCGTCCGGTACCCGGACTATAACCAAATGGCTCCTCAGGGTACGGTCGGCCATGGGCAAGAAGCTACTCGGGCTCGTTCTGGTCCTGACCGCGGCCGTCGTTGCACTGCTCGTCGAACGTCTCACCCGTCCCGACCTCGTCGACGACGTGGGCGCCTAAATCTCACCCGTGGGTCGTCATCAGTTTGCCGTACAGTTCGTTCTCCCAGCGGCGGCGTAACTGGAGTGCCTCCTTGCCGTCGTCGGTGAGCTCGTAGAAGTTGCTCCGGCGGTTTCTCGCCCCCTTCTCGACGAGCCCCGCCTCCACGAGCGCGTCCAGGTTCGGGTAGAGCCGACCGTGAGTGATCTCCCGCCCCGTGCTCCGTTCGAGTTCCTCGCGGACGATCTGCCCGGTTGGGTGATCGGAGCCGGCGATCACGTAGAGGAGATCTCGCTGGAAGCCGGTGAGCTCGTGGACGCTGACAACCATACTCACAGCCTGCGGACCCGCCGGTATTGTTATGATTGTACAACAGGCGGAGGTACAGGAACCGCTGGTGGGGGCGTCGACGACACCACAGCCAACAACGATGGCACGCCAGCGATGCGACCGCCGGTTCGTCAGTCAGCCGAGAATAGCAGTGTGCTACCGGATTGTGTTGCGCCTACTCGTCTTTGTCACCCGTTCTCACGAGTCGTCCCCCGATCCCGTCCGCGGCGTCGTCGGGTGATTCGTCCTCGTCCGGACAGAGCAGATCGGGACTGCGTTCGAACTTGTTGCGTTTGATGAACTCGTTGATACGGTTCATGTCGGCCTCACTGATCCCCGTCATGGCTCGTATCCAAGACAGGAGAGACCATAGTAATGCGACTCATAGTAACAAGTAATACGATCGTAATTTGTTAATTGTCATCACATTACTTCGACGTGCGTGCTACTGGTTTGGTATGGTCACCCGGCGCCTTCGGCCGCTCATTTTCGGCGGTGACACGTCAATAGAGACAACAGAAAAACGGTGAACGTATGGTAAGTGTCGCAACGCTTTTCTTCGGGTCTGCCAAAAACCGGACGATGACGAGTCAGAGGAGCGTGGTTGGAAGGGGATCGAGCGAGGTTGGGGCGGACGGCGACGTGACGACCCGAATCGTTACAGCCGTCGCCGAACGGGAAGGGGTCGAACCGACCGCCCTGGACACTCGCCTGTACGAAGCGATCGATCCGGACGCGCTAACGAGGCTTATCGAGAACGCGCCGGACACCGGGTTGACCGTCGGGTTCGACTACGCCGGCTATCGCGTGACGGTCGTCGCCGACGGGACGACCCACGTCGAAGTCGCGGAGAAGCCGTAGGCCGCTAGCGGTCGCGGGTGACGGACTCACTGACAGTCGTCCGACTGTCGGGAGCGAGCGTCACTCCCGCGTTGATGCTGGTGTCGATGCCGGTTTTCGTCCCGTGGCCGACGACGGCGCCGAACTTTCGTCGGCCTGTCGTGCGTCGCTCGTCCGCAACCGTCAGGTCGACCGGCGCGCCGTCGTGGCGGAGGTTCGCGACGACTGTCCCGGCACCGAAGTTCACCCCCGCCCGAGGATGCTGTCCCCGACGTAGGAGAGGTGGGCGACGTTGGTCCCCCGCCTGAGTACGCTGTTTTTGATCTCCACCGCGTGGCCGACGTGTACGTCCGGCCCGAGCAGCGTCGCCCCGCGGACGTACGCGTTCGGCCCGACGGTCGCGCCCGACTGGACCACGGCGGGACCCTCGATCGTCACGCCGTCTCGCACGGTCGCGCCCGCCTCGACGACGACGGCACCCTCGATCGTGGCGCCCCGCGCCACGTCGCCGTCGATGCGTCGGTCGACCTCGCCCAGCTTCCACTCGTTGGCGGCCAGCAGCTCCCAGGGCCGTCCCACGTCGATCCAGCGGTCGAACGCCACGGCTTCGACGTGGTCGGTCCCACAGAGCTCGGCGAGCAGGTCGGTGAGTTCGAACTCCCCGCGCTCGCTCTCGGACACCTCCTCGAGCGCGTCCAGCGCGTGAGCCGGGAAGCCGTACGCGCCGGCGTTGACGAGATTACTGGTGGGCGTGTCGGGCTTCTCGGTCACCCCCACCACCCGCCCGGCGACGCCGCCGTCGCCGGAGATCGCCCGTCCCTCGCTCACACCGCCGTCCTCACCATCAGCCAGCGACAGAACGCCGTACTGTTCGGGCTCGTCAACGACCGCAGCACCGACGGCTGGGACGTGGTCGTACACGCTGGCGAGAGACGCCGCATCGTACAGCGCGTCGCCGTTGAGGACGACGAACGGCGCGTCCGTGAGTCGCGAGCGGGCCCGCAACACGGCGTCGGCGGTCCCGCGCTGGGTCGGCTGCCTACAGTACTCGATCGGAATTTCGTCGTGGCTGTCGCCCAGCGCGTCGCGCACCTGCTCGGCGCCGTAGCCGACGACCACGAGGAACCGTGAGGCGCCGGCCGCCACCGCGGCGTCGAGGGTGTGGCTCACCAGCGGCCGGCCGGCGACCGGCAGGCACGGTTTCGGTGTCTCGTCGGTCAGGACGCCCATGCGGCTCCCTTCGCCGGCAGCGAGTACGACAGTCTGCATGGGCCGTTCCGGTCGGGCCGGCCGCAAAGTAACGCGCCGGCTAAAGGTGACACGCCGAGCGTACGTATTTCCCCTCTGCGACCGAATAGCCGGCATGACCGTTCGGTCTCGGCTCCGTGACCTCCCGCAGGATCGGCCAGTGCTCTCGCTCGTGACGTCGGTGCTCCTGGTCGAGATCGTCGGGGCCTCCGGCGCCGTGTTCACGGCCCAGGGGCTCGCGAGCTGGTACGAGACGCTCCAGCAGCCGGCGCTGGCGCCGCCGAACTGGGTGTTCGCCCCGGTCTGGACGACGCTGTTCGCCCTGATGGGTGGCGCCGTCTGGCTGGTGTGGCGTCGCGCCGACAGCGCACCGCGAGCGGCTCGGCTCGCAATCGGCGTGTTCGTCGCGCAGTTCGTGTTCAATCTCGCGTGGTCCGCGGCCTTCTTCGGCGCCCAAAACGTGGCGCTGGGGCTCGCAGTGATCGCCCTGCTCTGGGCGCTGATCGTGGCGACGATCCTCGCCTTCGCCCGCGTCGACCGACGCGCGGCGGCGCTTCTGGTGCCGTATCTCCTCTGGGTCAGCTTCGCGGCCTATCTCAACTACGAGTTCTGGGTGTTGAACTGATCCGACGCCGGCGAAAAACCGCGACGGCGCTGCGCGGGTCCCAGTAGCGTGCTCAGTCCTCACCCACACAGAGTTCCTCGCGGAGCGCCGCCGCGGCCTCGGGCAGGTCTCCTGGATCACGGGCCACTCCGTGTCGACGAACTCGGCCACCCGATCGGTGACGACGTCTTCGACGGCGTCGCGGTCGTCGTCGTCCAGCCGGTGGGCGTGGCGGAGGTACTGTCGCTCACGTGGCGTGAGCAGCCCGTTGTCGGTGCTGTCGAGCCGCTCGGCGCCGTAGGATCGTCGTGAGGGGACGGTCGACGAGAGCCGCGCTGCCAGCTCCGACGGCGGCTCACCGGCTGGCTCGGCGCCGGCACGGGCGTCGGTGCGATACTCCGTGTCGGGCACGTCGTCGGTGTTGACGCTGCTGTCGACGTCTGAATCGTCTCGGGACATCACACCGCCAGTACGCCCAAGCCGGTATAAACCCGCCCGACCGTTCACGCCGAAGGCCGGCGTTACGCGGCCGGAAAGGGCTGTTTATCCACGGTACGGCCCGCCCGTCAGCGGCCGCGGCCCTCGCGGCCCGGTTAGCGCGTCTCCAGCATGTCGAGACTGGAGTTAATGGAGCGTTCGAGCACCATCTCCGCCTCGTTGGTGTGCGGCGAGTCGAAGTTGGTTAGTTCGTCTCGCGCACGCTCGGCAGTCTCGACGTAGGCGTCGACGATCGCGGGGAGGTTCATCGAGTCGCGGGCGATGAACTCCGCCGTGACCGAGCCGAGGGTGGACGCCTCGTTGCAGAGGCGGCTACACTGGGCCATCTGGGCGCCTTCCTCCATACACTGGTCGGAGCACCAGGCCGCCACCTGACTCACGTCGATACAGTCGTCGAGGCAGTTCCGGGCCTCCTCGGAGAGGTGATCGACAAACTCCTCGGGGTAGATCTCCGAGGGCTGGCTCGCCAACTGCGCTGGCGCACCCTGGAACGTGCCGGCCTGGCCGGCGTGCTGCCCGCCGGCGGCCTGCGTCGGGGAGGCGCCAGCGGCACCCGCCTGCGCGGGGACGCCGATGGCCAGCGGCGGCTGGGCCGCGTACCCGCCCGCGGGCTGTTGGATCGCCTGCTGTCCGCCCTGCTGTGGCGGCTGTTGGGTGACCGCCTGTGGCGGCTGTGGGGCGACCTGCTGTCCGCCCTGCTGTGGCGGCTGTTGGGCGGCCTGCTGCTGGCCGATCGGCTGTTGCTGCTGCGCTGGGAGCTGTTGCGCCGCCGTCCCAACACCGAACTGCTGGCCGGCCGGAAGCTGTCCGGCCTGGGGCTGCACGGTCGGCTGCTGCCGACTCTGTTGTTGCGCCGGGGGCTGCTGGGATGCCTGGACGGGTTCCTGCGGCGCGATCTGTCCTTCGGTGGGCTGCGTCACCGAGCCCGGGTTGGACTCCACCTGCTGGGCCCGTTCGCGCCGCTGGGTCCGCTCTCGCCCGCGTCGTGTCTCCCGCCCTTTGCGCTCTCGTCGTGTCTTCCGGTCCCGCTGTCGGGTAGGTCGTTCAGTCATGGTGTCACGTCCGGTCGCCCGGACAGGAGCAACAGTCTCGCCGGGTGGAGAAAAACCGGCTCGATAGTTTATCCGAATTCAGCCGTATATGTGGTTCTAACCCGCATAGAGGCGGTATTAGCCCGTTCGCCGAGCTAGCGAAATACTGGCCTACGAACGCGGGCGTCGAACGTGACAGACCTTCACTCACACGGACATGTTCAGCCTACGGCCGATGTGACTCCGCCTACTGGAGGGTCGACTGTGGCCGCATCCTCGATGTCAGACGCTACGAACCTAGTAACGGGGACAGGCAGGCTGGTCCTAAACGGGTTGGCAGTCGAAGCCTCGGGACTATCCCTCGGTCACGAGAGGGAGCCCCCGTGTTCGACTGTGTCCACGTCGCCGAGCAGCTCGCCGCGGCCGACGATCCACGGCTCGATCAGCGGTATCTTCGGTGTCTGCCGGGTGCCGACGGGGGCCACACGGTGCTGCTCGTCGGCGTCGTCCACGATCACCCCGCGAGCGTCGCCCGCGTGATCCGGGTACTCGGTCTGTTCGAGCCCGCCACGCTGGCGGTCGAACTGCCGCCGCTGGCGATGCCGCTGTTCCGGCAGTACGCCGCCGATGGCCAGCAGCCGCCGCGGCTCGGCGGGGAGATGAGCGCCGCCATCCAGGCGGCCGACAGCCGAACCGTCGGGATCGACGCCCCGACGCTGCCGTACCTCAGCCAGCTCGCCCGCCGCCTCTTCCGGGAGCGCCCGTCGCTCGGCCTCCTGGGGCGAGTCGGCCGGGATCTCGGGTCGGCGCTCGCCCACGCACTCGCGATCCGGTTCGCCAGCGTCGTCGCCGACTACACCTCGCTCCGCCTCCGGGTGTACGACCCCATCGTCCACGACTGCTCGCTCGTCGACAGCGCGTCCGTGCAGGCCGACCACGAACGGGCGTACCTCGACCGCCGGGCCGCGCTGTTCCGGGCGATTCGGGCGCCAGCAGCCACACGCCTGATCGACGAGGCCCGCGAGGCGGCGATGAGCGAACTACTCGATCGCGCCCGCACCGAGGGGAGCGTCGTCGCGGTGGTGGGCATGGAACACCTCGACGCCATGGAGACGGCGCTCCAGCGCCGGGCTGGCGATATCGAGTGAGGGGCCGACGTGGGCCTTCGATGACGAACCCCCGTGCCTACGGCAGGAGGGGCCGAACAGATGTGGTATGGTTCCACGGAGCACAGCCGAGTTCACGGCCGAGGACGAGGGAAAACACGTGCTGGCCCCCGACGGTGAGATGGTCGGCGAAGTCGTGCGAACCGAGGACGGCACAGCGTTCGTCCGCGCGTGTCCGGAGCTACTCGCTGGCTACGGCTCGCGGCTCACGGGGTGCTGGGACCCGTCTGGGGTGTTCGCACTCGACGAGTCGGCGGTGACCAGCGACGCGGAGGGGCACATCCAGATCAAACCCGCCGAGCGTCCCGAACCCGATACGCTCCAGCGCACGCGATGACGTCGCGCGACCCAGTCGGTCCGCGGGGCGTTAGATGCGACCACGTGCGCCGAAGGGAGCGCCAAACTAATGCGGCCGCTCCCGACGAACCGGCCATGAGTCTCTGTGCGAGCGTCTCGCTGCCGCCAGCGGAGTTTCGGTTGGCGACGGTCCTCGGCGCACAGCCGGGGGTTCGCGTGGAGGCCGAACGTGTCGTCCCGCTTGACTCGCAGGTGATGCCGTACCTCTGGATCACCGGGCTCGACGCCGAGGACGGGATCGAGCGACTCCGGGCCGATCCGGACGTGGTAGCCGCCGAGCTGCTGGCCGCGTCCGACGACGGCCTGCTCGTCAGCGTCGACTGGGCGGCCGACCACCCGCTGCTGGCGGCGCTTGCCAACGGCGACGCCAGCCTCTTACGCGGCGTCGGCACTGCTGATGGCTGGCGGCTCTCGCTTCGCTTTCCGAACCGGGATCGCCTGGCCGACTGCTACCGGGAGTGCTCGGCCGCCGGCGTCTCCCTCACGGTCGAACAGATCCACACGGCTGCGTGGTCGGTCGAGGGGAGTCACGGGAACGTCCTCACCGACGTGCAGCGGGAGACGCTGCTGGCGGCGCTGGACGGGGGGTACTTCGCGGTCCCGCGGACCACGACGCTGCAGGACCTCGCTCGGGAGTTCGACGTCTCCGACACCGCGATCTCCCAGCGGATCCGCCGCGGCGTCGCCCGTCTCCTTAGCGCCGAACTGGCCGAAGACGACCGCCGGAACCCGCCGCCAGTGTCGCCGGAGTGACGGCGGGCCGCGACGCGCTCGCGCCTCAGACGGCGTCGGCGCGCTCGCTGATCGCGTCGAACACCTGCGGGACGAACGTCTCGGCCAGCGGGGAGAGCTCGTAGACGCGGGCGTCGCCGTCGCGGAACTTCCCGACGAGGCCGGCGTCTTCGAGTCGATTGAGGTGGTGATAGAGATCGTTCTGGCGCCGGTCGAGCGCGTCCGCGAGCTCGCCGCTCTCGATCCGCTCGGCCTGAGCGATGAGGTACAGCAGCGTGAACCGGGTCGGCTCACCCATCGACGCGAGCCGCGCCGCCTCGCGGTCGAGGTCGAGCGTCCCGCCGAGAAGCTCCCTCTCGACCCGTTCGTACCCGGGTGCGCGCGTCTCGTCGGTCGACTCCCGCGTTCGTTCGCTCATACGTGCGGCTTGTGCGTCGAGACGGATATACTTAATCGTCGTTAAGTCGGTGGGGAGCACCACCGCTTTGTGGCCGCCGGCTGATCGGTCGCTAACGAATGGGTGATCTCGAAACGTACCGCGGGCGGCCGGTCAGGGAGATCGTCGCCGACTCCGTCCCCTGGGCCGACGAGTCGGACGCGTTCGTCTTCCTGATGGGGCCGTACCGGCTGCTTGACCCCGCCTACGTCCTGCCCGGCGAGGAGTACCCGCTCCCCGACGACCCGCTCGCGCCGTCGGCCGACGACGTGCCGGCCGACGCGATCCGGTCGACGCTCCGGGCGATTGCCCGGTCGGTCTCCGAGGCGACGCCGGCGACGGTGTTCATCGCCAGCGACGTGGATATCCCGACGAAGCGGGGGCAGCGACCGCCGGCGTCGACGGCCCGGGGATGGCCGTGATCGACCAGTCCGTCGCGTTCGCGAAGGCGAGCGCCGGCAACGCGTTCGTGTTCACCGACGCCGGGCTCACGACGGGCGCCGGCGCCGAGGCAGGCGCCGTCCCCGAGTACTTCCGGCTCCGCGATCCCGAAGCGCGACGGCGAGACCCGCGGACGTTCTGTGTCTTCTCCGAGGCCGAGTGGCAAACGCCCGCCCAAGAGACGTACGAGCCGGCGTTCAGCAGCGCCTCGATCGACGAGATGGACGACGCCTACAGCCTCCGGTTTCGGTACTTCGTCGACCGTGCGGAGCTCGAAGCGAAGCTCGTCGACTTCGTCGAGTCGTACGTCGTCCCGTTGCAGTAGCAGCGTTGCTCCCGCGTCCCCGACGCCCCGCCACGGCGGTACGGTTAAGCCGTTGTTGGCCGACCGATGGGACAGTGAGCGATCGCAACGACGAACCCGTGGCGGACGAGGAGCCGTCGCCCGCCGACGCGCCGTCGACGCCGGCCGACGGCGACTCCCAAGAGTCGACAGCGGACCCCGGGACACGGAGGCCGACAGCGGACGATGATCCACAGAAGCCGACGAACGGCGAGCCCTCCTCCGTGGCGGCCGCCGCCGGGATCGACGACGACGTGCTCGACACCCCGCGCGAACTGGCGTCGATCGTCCGCGTCCAGTGGATCCTCCGTTCGACGGTCGGTGCGGTCGTGTTCGGCGCGATCGTGGCCGGCGCCACGCTCGCCCTCGGCGCCGGGACTGACGTGGTTCCCGCCGGGCGCTCGACCGCCGTGACTGCGGGGGTCGGCGCGTTCCTCGTCGCCGCGCTCTACGGCGTTCTGAAGGCCGTGCTGCTGTATCGATCGTGGGAGTACGTCGTCCGGGCGGACTCGCTGTCCCTGCGCCGCGGCGTGTTCACCCACGTCCGGACCGTGGTCCCGTACGTCCGCGTCCAGCACATCGACACGACGCGCAGCCCGCTCGAGCGCCTGCTCGGGCTGTCGACGCTCGTGGTGTACACTGCCGGCTCGCGAGGCGCGGACGTAACCATCCCGGGACTGACCCCGAGCGGGCGTCGACGCTGCAGACCCGCCTCGAACGGCTCGCCATCGAGTCCGAGGAGGCCGACGCCGTATGACCGACGGGGGTGATCGATCGGGAGACGAGCGCCTCATCGGCCGCGCGTTCCGCCTGCATCCCCTGTCGATCCCGTACCGCGTCCTCGAACAGGGGCTCGGCCTCGCATTCGTGCTGCTGGTCGTCGGCGCGCCGGCGTTCGGGATGGTCGCAAACAACCTCGGAACGAGCCTGACGGCCGTTCTCGGCGCCGTACTCGTCGTCGGAATTGTGGGCTACGGGGTCGCCTACTACCGGCGCTTCGAGTACGAACTCACGGCCGACACGTTCGACATCCGGTCGGGCGTGTTCGCGAGACGGGATCGGGAGATCCCGCTCCGCCGGATCCAGAACGTCGACATCAGCCAGAACGTCGTCCAGCGCGCGCTCGGCATCGCGGAAGTCCGCCTCGAGACCGCCGGCGGGAGCACCAGCGAAGCCCACCTGAAGTTCGTCAGCGTCACACGGGCGAACCGCCTCCAGCGCGAGATCAGCCGGCTGAGCCGCGACGACGACGCCCAATCCCAGGAGCCCGAATCGTTCGAGACGCTGTTCGAGATCAGCGACCGCGAACTGGGGCTGCTCGCGGTCGTCTCGACCGACCTGCGGATCATCCCGGCGCTGTTTCTCGGCGCGTCGCTGTTTGCCCCGTCGGCGGCGGCGATGTTCGACGCCGAGATGCTACTCTATGGCTACCAGTCGGTCGTCGGGGCGGTGCTCGGCCCGCTGGTAACACTCGCCGGGATCGTCCTGGTCGGCCTACTCTACGGCGTGCTCAACGCGACGCTGTACTACGGGTTCACGCTGCGTGGCGCCGCCGACGAGCTCCGGTACGAGCGCGGGCTGCTCCAGAAGTACAGCGGGACGATCCCCCTGTCGAAGATCCAGTCGCTCACCGTCGAGGAGAACGTCCTCGCCCGGGCGATCGGCTACGCCTCCCTGGAGATCGAGACCGCCGGCCAGAGCGGCGGTGGGGAGGGAAACCAGGGGAGCTCCCAGTCGGCGATCCCGCTCGCGACACGGGACCGCGTGCTCGAACTCACCAACTCGATCGAGCCAGTCGGCGACGTGGACTTCGAGCGGCCGCCGAAACGGGCACGGCAGCGCTACGGGGTGCGCTACGCCGCCGTCGTCGCGATCCTCACCGGGGTGCTGTGGCTCGCCGACGCCGTCGTCGGCCTGCCGTTCGCCTGGTGGCTGGCGCTGGGCGCGTTGGTGCTCGTCCCCCGGCCGCCCACCTGAAGTGGCGCAACCGCGGCTACGCCGTCGGCGAGAACCACGTCCTGACACGGAACGGGTTCTGGGTGCGGCAGACGAAGATCGTCCCCTACTACCGAGTCCAGACCGTGGTGAGTTCGTCGACGGTGTTCCAACGCCGTCGGCGACTCGCCACGGTGACGATCGACACCGCCGGCGCCCGAAGCCTCGTTGGCAACGACGCCAAAGCCGTCGACGTGGACGACGCGACGGCGACACGGCTACGCGAGGAGATCGCCGCGAGCCTGTACACGGCGCTGCGACGGCGTCGCCACGACGCGGGGCGACACGGGCGCCACGGCGGCCGACGGCAGTCGTCCGGCGAACCCGCGGCAGGGGAGTGAGATGCGGGCCGGGGCGCTCGTTCGGAACGGCTCCTGACCGTTCGAAACTGGCCGGACCCGTTCGGGACCATTCGGAACCGATCGGAACACCAGGGGTTCCACTTATCCCGTCGTCGGCACACCACTCGGTAGATGCTGCGAGACGCGACGGTGTTCGAGGACGAGCACCTCCCCAGGGAGATCGTCGGGCGTAACAGCCAGATGAACGAGGTGACCGACGCGCTCGCCCCCGTCGAGAACGGCGTTCGGGCGGAGAACTGCTTCCTCTTCGGCCCGAGCGGCGCCGGCAAGACCACCGTCGCCCGCGCCGCCGTGCGAGAGCTCCGACGCGAAGTGCTCGACGTGCCGACCGCCTACGTCAACTGCTGGAAGGACTACACCCGCAGCAGCGTGCTCGAGCGCGCCGCGAACACGCTCGCCGACGCCGCCGTCCCGAAGAACGCCCCGACGCGGGAGCTGCTCGACACGCTGCAGGACGGTCTCGACGCCCCCAGCGTCATCATCCTCGACGAGGTAGACCAACTGCAGGACTCGGACGTGCTGTACGACCTCCACTCCGTCCCCGGCCTCGCGTGGATCTGCATCGCCAACCGCGAGGTCGACCTGCTCGCGCGGCTGGACGAGCGGGTCCACTCCCGCATCTCCGTGGGCTACCGTGTCCAGTTCGATCGCTACACCGTCGACACCGTCACGGAGATCCTCGACCGCCGGACGGCACAGGGGCTCGAACCGGGCGCCGTCGAGCACGAGACGCTGCGACGGATCGCCGAGCTCGTCGACGGCGACGCGCGGCAGGCGATCACGGCGCTGCGCGTGGCCGCCCGCAAGAGCGAGCGCGAGGGGCTGTCGATGATCCCTCAGCGGCTCGTCGACGACGCCGTCCTCGACGCCGAGGCCGAGGTGCGCCGGAAAACCATCTCGAAGCTCAACGACCACCAACGCGTGCTGTACGAGTGTATCGAGGAGCACGGCCCGCTGATCCAGAAGGCGCTGTACCGCCGCTACCAGCAGGCCCATCCCGACCCGATCACCCTCCGTGCGCTGCGCAAGAACCACCTGCCGAAACTGGAGCACTACAACCTGATCGAGACGGAGCGAAGCGGCGACGGCAAGACCTACCTGCTGTCCTCGTAGGCCTCACGGCCACGCCGGATCGACGCCGACGAGCGCCGCGCTCCGCTCCCAGAGTCGCTCCCGGAGTGCCGGGTCGGTGGCCTCGGGGGCCGGCTCCTCGATCCCGTCGCCGGTCACGTACACCCCCGTCCGCTCGCCGAACGTCCGGTCGGTCACGAGCCGGACGAGCCGGTCGGCGGCCGCCTGCGGCGAGGTGCCGACGCCGGGGACGAGCCCTGCGAGCCGCACCAGCAGCCGTGTCCGCCGGGCGGCGTCGCGGAACAACCCTGTCGACGGGACGAACCCCGGGTGGAAGCTGTTGGCCGTGACGCCACTGTCGGCCGGGAGCCGCGCCGCGAGTTCGAGGGTGAACGCCATCAGCGCGAGCTTCGACCGGGAGTACGCCCGCCGGGCGTCGTACCCGGTCTCGAACTGGAGGTTCTCGAAGTCGAGCGTCGCCCGCCGGTGGAGCTCCGTGCCCGTGGTGACGATCCGGGCCGGCGCCGACGCACGCAGGCTGTCGAGCAGTTCGTGCGTGAGCAGATACGGCGCGAGATAGTTGACCGCGAACGTGCGTTCGATCCCGTCGGCTGTCTCGATCCGGTCGCTGCCCGAGAGGCCGGCGTTGTGGACGAGCGCGTCGATCCGGGCGTACCCGTCGCGGAGTTCGGCCGCGAGCGACCGCACGCGGGCCTGTGTCGCCAGATCCGCCCGGTGGAACCGGATCATCCCCGACGCCGTCGACGACTCGGCGGCGAGGGACTCGCCGGCGGCGCGGTCGCGCCCGACGACCGCGACGGTCCAGCCCGCGGTGGCCAGCGTCGTCGCCGCGATCCGGCCGATGCCGCTGGTGCCGCCGGTGAGCACGACCACGCCCCGGTTCTGGCTCATACGCCATCGTTCGACCGGCGGCGAAGTGAACGTTCGGGACCCGCGCCGGGCGAGAGGGGCACCATCAGCGTCGCTCCGGATCCCGACGACGACGCAGCCGACCGTCACCAGCCCGGTGGGTTCGACGCCGCGGGCGAGGGGACGCCGACCTCCCAAGCCCGTGCAGCGCAGCGACGACGACGCCTGCGGCGAGCCAGATACCCACCTCGGCGTCGATCACGCCGGTCTGGTAGCCGAGCTGGAGCGCCAGCCAGAGCAGCCCCGCGGTCGCGATCGCCCGCCTGCGGCCGTCGGCGAGCGTCAGCGCGCCGAGCAGTCGGACCAGCCCGTGTGGCAGATCGACACCGAGCGCCTGCGTGGGCATCGTGCCGACTTGCGGCGGGGAGTCGGCCGTCGGCGGCCGCCGTGGCGGGGTCGTGTGGGAGCGTCGTGGCGCTCGGCGCTCGCTCGTGACTGCGGGTGGGCCTGTGCGACGGCGCCGGCGGGCGGGCGCGGTCGTCCGACGCCCACGCCGGCGCCGTGGCTGGCCGCTCGTCCGGTGCGATCCACTCGAGGGTGCTCGCTGCGGATGCGTCATCGTACGCTCACTCGCCGCCACACCCCCATCAAGGCTCTCCGGAGGGTTCCGTTCGGTTCTGATCGCCCGGAAATCGACCGGCAGGGTCGCGAAACGAACGGTTCCGGTCGGGTTCCGCGCCGAGGACCGGCGACCGACCCCACCGTGTCCGCTGTTCCTCGGGAAGGATCACCGTGCCAGCGACACGCACGGAATGGACGACGGAGAGCCGTTTCCGGGACAGACTCACCGACACTCGCGTAGCCGGCACAGCTTGCCGGCATCGCTACGGGCCACACCACTGTGTCCGCGGTAGATGGCGCGAGAACGGCGGACATCGTGGTGTGGGTAGGAGCGACGGTCCCAAGCGACGCGGCGGGCACCGGGCGGGGCCGTTCGACGCCCGTACCAGAATTGTCAGGGGCGTCGAGCCCCAATCACTAGCGTGAATCACCCCGGAATCGACCGGCGCGGGCGTCGTCCCGCGCGGTCAGAACGGCAGGTACACCGGGACCTCGACGTGGGGGATTTCGATGCCGAACAGGCTGAGCGAGTGGGCGATCGGCATCCAGCCCATGACGAGGAAGGCGACGCCGAGAGCGCGGTGGAGCCGCTCCCGGTGGCGGTTGCCGATCGTCTGGATCACGGTGCCGTAGAGGAACAGCGTCGGGAACGTCCCCAGCCCCAGCAGCGTGAGCGAGACGGCGCCGACCCCGGGCGACCCCTGGGCGAACGCGTAGAGGAACGCGGGGTAGAGGATCGGACAGGGGAGCAGGCCGTGGACGAGGCCGAGCCCGAAGATCCCCGGGCCGTTGGCCCACTTCTCGACGTGCGCGGTGAGGCGGCCGTAGATCGAACTGAACCAGCTGCCGCCGCCACCGAACAGCCCGTGCCCGCCGAACTGGCCGAGCACGTACCGGGCGCCGACGACGAGGATCAGGACGCCGACGACCAGTCCGGAGACCGCCCGGACCGTGTCGCCGATGGCGGTGACCGTCGACGCGGCGCCGAACACCACCGAGCCGAGCAGGCCGAACAGCGCGCCGATAACGGCGTAACTAACCGTCCGGCCCGCGTTGAACAGCGCGTGTTGCCGCACCTCGTACAGACTGAGCACGTTCTCGCTCCCGCTCTCCATTCTGTCGGCGTACATCGTCACCAGCGGCCCACACATCCCCAGACAGTGGGCGCCCCCGAGCAGCCCGACGACGAGGAACACGACGGTCTCGACTTCGCCGGTCGGCAGCGGCCCGACGTGTGCCGGCGTCGGAATCATCGCGCCCCCCGGCCCGATCGGCCCGTCGACGACAGTCGATCACGGATCACGATGCAGGGCTACGGGCCCCACGGGGTTTTCAGTTCTGGTGTGACTCTCGAACGGCGCCGGGTGATCCGGCCATGACGGCGAGCGCCGACGAGGGCGAGTGTGCCCTCTGTGGCCTCTCGCTCTCGCGGGGTCGCGTCGAGGGCGAGGACGCAGTCTACTGCTGTACTGGCTGTCGGGACGTGCACGACGCCCTCGGCGACGCCGCGGTCGAGGCCGACGACGTGCGCGAGGCGGCCGCCGAGGACACCGCACTCGACGAGGAGCCGCCCGAGGGGTACGAGCGGTCGTACTTCCACGTCAGCGGGATGCACTGCACCACCTGTGAGGCGTTCCTGGAGTCGGTCGCGGGGGCCGAAGAGGGGATCGACGCCGCACAGGCCAGCTACGTCACCGAGACCGTCCGCGTCGATCACGACCCCGAGCAGGTCGACGAGTCGACCGTCCAGGACCAGCTGACGACCGCGGGCTACGTCGCCGACGACCGCGAGGAGGGGACGGCCGGCGCCCACGCCGAGGACACGCTGCTCTGGCGGATCGCCGCGGGCGTGATGCTCGGGATGGCGGTGATGCTCCCGTACTTCATCTACATCTACCCCGTCCACTTCGGGCTCTACCCGCCGTGGATCGAGGAGATGGCCCGCTCTCAGCTCCAGGGGGCGTCGTACTTCTACGTCGTCCTGTTCCTGCTGACCTCGCTGGTGTTGTTTGGCGTCGGGAAGCCGATCCTGCGGGGCGCGATCGTGAGTTTGCGCGCGAGATCGCCGAACATGGACTTGCTGGTGGCGCTCGCGGCCGTCAGCGCGTTCGCCTACAGCACGCTCGCGGCCGCGCTCGGCCGGATCGACATCTACTACGACGTGACCGTCGCGATCGTCGTCGTGGTCACCGCGGGCAACTACTACGAGTCCTCGATCAAGAAGCGCGCGATGGGGCTGCTCTCCGAGCTGGGCGACGAGCAGGTCTCCGAAGCGACGCTGCTCGACCCCGACGGCTCGACGACGACCGTCGACGTGAGCGACCTCACCGAAGGGGACCGCGTGCTTGTCCGGACTGGCGACCGCATCCCCGTCGACGGTACCGTCGTCGACGGGACGGGGACGGTCGACGAGGCGGTCGTCACGGGCGAGTCACTCCCGGTCTCGAAGGAGCACGGCGACCAGGTCGTCGGTGGCTCGGCGCTCTCGGACGGCTCGCTCACCATCGCGGTCGGCGAGGGCGCGACGAGCAGCATCGACCGCGTGACGAACCTGCTCTGGAACCTCCAGAGCGCCAACAGCGGCGTCCAGAAGCTCGCAGACCGGCTGGCCGTGATCTTCGTCCCGACGGTGGTGGTGCTGGCACTCGGCGCCGGAATCACCTACCTCGCCCTCGGCGCCGGGCCGACGCAGGCGGTGCTCATCTCGCTGACCGTGTTGCTCGTCTCCTGTCCCTGTGCGCTGGGGCTCGCGACACCGCTGGCGGTCGCCTCGGGGATCCGAGACGCCATCGAGCGCAGCATCGTCGTGTTCGACGAGACGGTGTTCGAGCGGTTCCGCGGCGTCGACACGGTGGTGTTCGACAAGACGGGCACGCTGACCACGGGCGATCTCGAAGTCACGGAGACAACGGCGCCCGAGAACGCACTCGCGGCGGCGGCCGCGCTCGAACGCCGCTCCTCTCACCCCGTCGCGACGGCTATCGCCGACGCCTTCGACTCCGAGTGGGACGGGGACCCCGTCGAGGCGTTCGAGAGCCACACGAACGGCGTCTCCGGCACCGTCGACGGCGAGTCCATCGTCGTCGGCCACCCCGATCTGTTCGACGAGCGCGGCTGGACCGTCAGTGACGACGTACGCGAGCGGGCGGCGGCGGTCCGCGAACAGGGGAACCTCCCGATCCTCGTCGGCCGCGACGGCGAGTCCGAGGGCGTGATCGTCCTTGGCGACCAGCCCCGAGCGGGCTGGGAAGAGACCGTCACCGGGCTCGCCGACCGCGGCGTCGACGTGGTGCTGCTCACCGGCGACGAGAACGAGGCGACGGCGACGTACCGCGACCACCCGGCGATCGATCAGGTGTTCGCCGGCGTGCCGCCGGAGGGGAAAGCCGAAACCGTGCGCCGGCTCGGCGCCGGCCGGACGCTCGCGATGGTCGGCGACGGCACCAACGACGGCCCCGCGCTGGCCAGCGCCGACCTCGGGATCGCGCTCGGCAGCGGCACCGCCATCGCCGTCGACGCCGCCGACGTGGCGATCATCGACGACGATCTAAGTTCGCTTGAGACCGTGTTCGACCTCTCGAAGGCGACCGGGACGCGCGTCAAACAGAACATCGGCTGGGCGTTCCTCTACAACGCGGTCGCGATCCCGCTGGCGCTCTCGGGGATGCTCAATCCGCTGTTCGCCGCGGTCGCGATGGCCGCCAGCAGCATCCTGGTCGTGACGAACTCCTCGCGCCCGCTGCTCGAGGAGTAGCGGGCCGGCGAGATCGTTTCTCTGTACGGATTTCGCGTAACCGCTCGAACATACCGACTGCGGACAGAAAAGTAGGCCTCAGTTCGCGCTCTCGATCACCGCATCGCCCTCGAGGATGGATCGCCGCGAAACGAGTTCGATCTCCGTCTCGAAGCCCATGGTCGTGCCGCCCTCGATCGCCTCGACGCGGAGCACCACGTCCTGCGGGCTCGCACAGCCGCAGTTGACGAACTCCTCCCACTCCTCGCCGACGGCGACCGGGCCGGCGTGGGCGCGCTGGAGATACTGCAGGTAGGTGCTGTCGTTCATGTTCTCCTGGAGCCAGGCGCTGTCAGCGACCCACCAGGTGCTGTCGTCGTCGGGATCGGCCTCCGGCGACCGGAACGAGAGGACGATCCGGTCGGCCTGGTCCTCGACGCTCGCCGGGTCGATCGTGTCGATCGTGTTTTCGGTCGTTCCCATCAGTCATCAGCCTCCATCGGCGGCGCCTCCGCGGCGGCCGCCGACGGCGCGGGCGTCGACTCGAGCCACTCCTCCGCGTCCAGAGCGGCCATACTGCCCATGCCGGCGGCGGTGACCGCCTGCTGGTACGCACGGTCCATTACGTCGCCCGCCGCAAAGACTCCCTCGGCCGCCGTCGCCGTGGTGGCCCACGAGTCGGCGTCGGTCGTCCGGACGTAGCCATCCGAATCGAGTTCGACCGGCGTGTCCTGCAGGAACGCCGTGTTGGGCTCGTGGCCGATGGCGTAGAACACGCCGCCCACGTCGACCTCCTCGACGGTCACGTCCTCGCCGTTCTCGTAGCGCTCGCTGGGGTACCCCTCGGGATGGGAGACCAGCCTCGCACCGGTCACGCCGGCCTCCTGGGAGCCGTCGATGGCCAGCAGTTCGGTGTTCCAGGCGAACTCGATGTCCGCGTGCTCGCGGGCCCGGTCGGCCATGATCTCCGAGGCCCGGAGTTCCTCGCGGCGGTGGACGACCGTGACGCTGTCGGCGAACTTCGCGAGGAACAGCGCCTCCTCCATGGCGCTGTCGCCGCCGCCGATGACGAGCACGTCGTCGCCGCGGTGGAAGGCGCCGTCACAGGTGGCACAGGTCGAGAGCCCGTACCCCATCAGCTCCTCCTCGCCGTCGGCGCCGACCCAGCGGGCGCTCGCGCCGGTCGCGACGATCAGCGCCCGCGTCCGGATCGTCTCACCCGTCGAGAGCGAGAGTTCGAGCGGCCGCTCCTCCACCTCGGCCGCTTCAATGCTGCCGTGCTGGAACTCGGCGCCGAAGCGCTCGGCCTGCTCTTTCCCGCGCTGGATCAGCTCCATCCCCCGACGCCCTCGGGGAAACCGAGGAAGTTCTCCACGTCGGTCGTGAGCGTCAGCTGGCCGCCCGGCTCGTCGCCCTCGAGGACGAGCGGGTCGAGGTCGGCGCGGGCCGCGTAGACGGCCGCCGAGAGACCGGCGACGCCGGAGCCGGCGATGACGAGCGATCGCGTGTCCCCAGCCATTTATTCGGCGTAGCGCTCGATCAGCGAGCGAAGCTGGTCCTCACCCTGGACGCCGACGATCTCCTCGACCTGCTCGCCGTCGGCGAACAGGACGAGCGTGGGGACGCCGCGGACGCCGTAGGAGCTGGCCAGCATCTGGTTCGCGTCCACGTCGACTTTCGCCACGGCCGCGGGCGTCTCCTCGGCCAGCGATTCGACGACCGGCTCGAGCATCTGACACGGGCCACACCAGTCCGCATAGAAGTCCGTGAGGACCACGTCGTTCTCGGCGACGATCTCGTCGAGGTCCGCCTCGCCGTCGACGTAGACTGGCTCGGTGGGCGTGTCGGTGCTTCCGTCCGCTGTAGAGTCAACTGACATCACGCTACCGTAGGCGACCTACAGTTGTTAAGGGTTGTGGGCTAATCGTACAATACAGCGATGCCGCGGGCACCGTACAAAAAGCAAAGACGGTATTTCCTTCGCCCGTGAAGAGTCGCGCATGGCTCCCGACCGTGAGTGCCCCGACTGCGGCGAACCGCTGGAAGCAATGACGCTACAGGGATCAAGCGCGCTCGGTGACGTGATGCTCGTCTCCGAGGGCGACGACGACGGCCTGCTCGGCGGGCTCCGTGCGAACGAGATCCTGAAGCCAGTGCCGTACGTCTGCCCAGCGTGTCGACGGACGCTGTTCTACGCGGAGGCGTAACGCAGCAGTAAACGAGTCCGGGGCGTTAGCTTTCGGCGGACTGCGATGGCGTGTACGACTGCTCGTACTTGTTCTCGAACTGCTGGATGAGCTGGCCCATCTTGGCGTACCAGTCGTTGAGGATCCGCTGCATGTCGTCGGCGATCTTCGTGGGGTCGGTCGGGTAGTAGACGTGGTAGTAGCCGCCCTGGTCGTAGTTGATCTGCTCCTTCTGGATGAACCCGGTTTTGAGCAGGCGCTGGACCGCTCGGTACGCAGTCGAGCGTTCGCGATCGACCCGGTCGGCGATCTCGTCGACCGTCAGCGGCTCGCTCGAATCGACGAGCGCCTCGAAGCACTCCCGATCGAGCTGCTTCAGCCCGTGGAAACACTCGAGCAGTCCCTCACACACCATATCCCGCTGCAGTTGTTCGGCCATTGCGTCCGGCATTAGTAGTTGGCCTACCACACTAGCGCCTAAAAGACTTGTGCGTGGGTTGTACAATCTTCCGACGGAGAACACGGCCGCCGCTCAGCGCTCGAACGGGGCGGTGTCACACAAAAAGGCAGCAGCGGTCGTCGGCGCGAGGCGTTCGAACGGCGTGTCGTTAGTGTGTGACGCTCGTCGTCGAGTCAGCCTCGGCCCGGAGCGCCCGAATGGAGCTGACCACGACGGCGCCGGCGACCAGCGTCGCGGCGCCGAGGATCACGACGAGGGAGACCGTCTGGAGCACCGGAATGTCCATGAAGTTCCCGATCTTCCGCAGGGCGACGGCGATCGCACCCAGCAGAAGCATCACGCCGAAGTACACCTTGATCTCGTCCTCGTCGACGAGGCTGGTCGCCGCGGCACCGATGCGGGCGCCACCAGCACTCCCCGCCAGCAGCGGGACGACGATCGAGAGGTTCACCGCGCCGTCCATCGCGTAGAGGAAGCTCCCGATCCCGCCCGAGAACACGATCTCGAACAGGTCGGTCCCGACCGCGATCGGGACGGGCACGCCGATCAGGTAGAACAGCGCGGGCATGCGGATGAAGCCGCCACCCACGCCGAGGAACCCTGAGAGCAGCCCCGTCGCGAACGCGACGAGGAGGATCATCCACAGCGAGACCTGGATCCCGCCACGGAGCTTCATCATCGGCGGGATGCGGTAGGACTGGATCTTCTTCGCGATATCCGGAATGTCGTCCGCGTTGATCTCGCCGTCAGCCTCGTCGTGATCGGGGCTGAGGCCACCGCCGTCGCCGCCTTTGACGGCATTGTAGGTGATGAACACGCCGATCCCGCCCAGCAGCAGGACGTAGATGACGCTCACGACCGTGTCAGCTTGGCCGATCGACTGAAGGTAGTGGAGGCCGATCTTCCCCACCTCGATCCCGCCGGTCGTGCCCGCGATCATCAGTACCCCGAGCTTGTAGTCGACCTGCCCGAGGTCACGGTGTTTCAGTGTCGCGATCACGGAGGTCGCGAACACGAACGCCAGTCCGGACGCGACTGCCACGTCGGTTTTGTACCCCATCACCATCAGCGCCGGCGTAACGAGGAACGACCCCCCATTCCGAAGAACCCGAACAGGAGGCCGATCAGCACACCGAAACCGGCGAACAGCGCCAGCAGCGCGACGGAAACGCCGAATAGTTCCATCATTATTTACCACCTATCGCGTCGATGAGCGTCGGGCCCACCACCCGCTCCAGCAGCCCGTAGCCCACGTACAGGATGATTGCTTCGAGTAGTACGACTCCGATGACGAGCAGGGCGCCGCTGATGCCCGTGGCACCCTCAAGCCCGAACATTGTTCGACACCTCGTGCGGTATTGTCTTGATCATGGATTACTGCTCATTCCCCGCTAATCCGCTACGGCATATAACGGTTGTGGGATGGAGATGCAATATTACTGCGGTGGATGCCACGGCTAACAGACGCGGATATACCGATAAGTTATCCGAATACCGGGGGTCTCGAGAGGGGGCTGAATAGAGGGGAAAACACGGGGTTCGAGGCTCGCGCGCGGCGGGGTATCGAACCGCTCCGATGGGCGACTTGTCGGGAGGCAAATCACTATATCCCTGTGGCACCAATATTGAACTATGCGTGCAATATATGCGACAGACCTCTCGGCAGCGAGTCGGGCGACGATCGAGAACGAGACCTGTCTGGACTGCCTCGAACGGATCGGCGTCGACGAGGTCCATCTGCTGACGGTCGTCCCCTCGAACGTCCACGCGGGGATGCCCGGGATGAACCTCGAACAGCGACGCGAGCGTGGGCTCAAGGAGTACCAGTCGGTGATGGAGGAAGCGGGGTTCGACGTCGAAACACACATCGTGCGCGGGACGCCCCACCGTCGTATCAACGGCGTCGCCGAGACCGTTCGGGCGGACATGACGATCATCGGCTCGCGGGGACAGAGCCCGCTCGAGAACCGCGTGATCGGGTCGACCGCACGGAACCTCGCGCGGACGACGGTCGTGCCGCTACTGGTCAACCGTATCGAACGCGAGGCCGAGGAGCCCGAGATGTTCCGTGAGCACCTGTTCCAGCGGATGCTCTACGCGACTGACTTCTCGGAGAACGCCGAGCGCGCCTTTGACGCGTTCAACTACCTCCGGCACGCGACCGAAGAGGCGACGCTCGTCCACGTACAGTCGCCGAAAGAGGAGCTCGAGCTCGATCCGCAGTCGGAGCTCGACGAACTCGCCGACACCCTCGAACAGTGGGACATCGACACCCGGACCGTCATCCGCGACGGCGATCCGTCCGAGGAGATCCTCGACGTCGAGGAATCGGTCAAACCGACGACGACGCTGATCGGCTCACGCGGTCGGAGTCGGCTCCGACGGCTGATGCTCGGCAGTGTCTCCGAAGATATCGTCGCCGGCGCGAAAGGGAACGTGTATCTCGTCCCGCCCGCGCGGACGGCGGGCTACAACCTGCTCTAAGGGTGGGTACCTACGGCAGCGGCAACACCACCACCGCGCCGTAGCCGAGGACGAACGCGAGGACGAACGATCCCGCCCAGGCGGCGACGGTCACCCCCAATTTTCGTGCGTCGACGGCCTCACCGCCACCGACGGCCGCGCCGCTGCCGATGATCGCGCTGACGACGATCTCGTTGAACGAGACCGGAACGCCCAGCAGCACGGCCACCTGTGCGATGAGGAACGACGGTACGAGCGCCGCGATCGAGCGTCGCGGCCCCAGCGAGGAGTAGTCCTGCGCGAGGGACTTGATCATCCGGGGCGCGCCGGTCCACGAACCCACGAGGATCCCCAGTCCACCGCCCGCGAGGACGGCGATCGGGGGATCACCCCCACGTCGTCGAGCAGGGGCATCAGCGGGCCGACCGCGAGGCCGACCTGGCTCCCGCCCGCGGAGAAGGCCACCAGCGACCCCAACGCGAGCAGGAACCGACGGAGGCCGCCTGCCTCGTCGCGCCGCACGTCCCACCCGACGAGGCCACCGACGCCGGCGGCCGCCACGAGCGTGATACCGACCGTGACGGGGAGACCAGTAACGCCGAGGGATCGCCCGACCGCGCCGGTGATCGATCCCGCAGTGCCGTTTGGCCCGAGCATGGTGAAGTTGACGTTGGCGAGGACGGCGCCGACGAGCGCTCCCAGGAGGGGGATACTGTACACCTCCGGCACCCCCTCCCGCGGCAGGAGGCTCGCGATACCGTAGGCGACACCGCCGCCGATGAAGGGGGTCAGCACCCAGACGGCGCCGACCTGCAGGTACTTCGGCCAGACGGGGCTGCCGCCGATCGCGAGCCCGACGCCGATGACCGATCCGGTGACGGTGAACGCCGTCGCGATGGGGTAACCGGTTTTGATACCGATGGCCATGAGGCCGGCCCCGATCAGGAGGACGAGGATGACGCCGCTGGCCGGTAGGCTGACGCCGCCGATCAGTCCACTCCCGATCGCTTCTGAAACGTTCGCACCCTGCGTCACGGCGCCCGCGAGCCCGAGGATACCGACGATGAAGGCGGCACGCATCGTCGAGATGGCGTTGGCACCGACCGCCGGCGCGAACGGAGTCGCACCGCTCGAGCCGGCGCCGATGACCCACGCCATGAACAGACTCGCGAGCCCGGCGACGAGGAATAGCGCAACTGTAGCTAGTTCCATTTGAGTAGCTAAAACGGATGAGGGGTTAAAAGGGTGAAACGTTAGTCCGCGCCCGCGAAGGCGGCCTCGGTGTCGGTGGACTGGCTCCGCCAGTACCCCTGGACGTAGGCGCCGAGGAACATCCCGGCGAGCGCCCAGAGGATCGTGACGTTGCCAGTGCCGAGGCTCGCGTAGGCCGCACCCGGGCAGATCCCGGAGAGCCCCCAGCCGACGCCGAAGACGGCGCCGCCGACGAGGACGTTCCGGTCGAACGGCTTCAGGCGGCGTTCGTACGGGTTGCCCGTCAGCGGCGCGGCGTCGCGGATCCGGGGCATCAGCGCGAAGGCGATCCCGGAGACGATCGCGGCGCCGAACATGACGAACGGGAGCCCGAGGTCGTCGAACTGCAGGAAGTTCAGCACGACCTCCGGCCGGGCCATGTGGCTGAAGCCGAGCCCGAACCCGAACACCAGGCCGCCGACGAACACCAGCGGCTTGAACAGTGGGTGTCGCTCGGTCATGGGCTCACCCCCAGGGCGGCGACGACTTGTGCCGTCCCGATCGCCACGGTCAGGAACGTTGCGACGCCGGCGAGCGACGTCTTCGACGCCGAGCCGACGCCACACACGCCGTGGCCGGACGTGCAGCCCTTGCCGATTCGGGTGCCGATCCCGACGAGGATCCCCCCGAAGAACAGCCGCCAGGGCTGGACATCAGTCGTCCAGAGCGTCACGCCGGCGACCTCGTAGAGCTGCCCGGTCGACCCCGCTTGGTACAGCGAGCTCGAGACGACGCCGGACTGGACCGTCGCGGCGAACACGAACGCGCCCAGGATGATCCCGGCTGTGAACACGAGCCGCCAGTCCCGCGAGGCGACGTACTGCTGGAACCGCGACTGGCTCGAGACGTACGACAGCGTCGACTCGAGGAACGTGCTCGCCCCGGCGGGGATCCCCGTTCCGATGTAGATCAGGACGGTTCCGAGCCCGACGAGCAGGCCCCCGACGGCGTACCGACTGATCCCGTTCGGGAACAGCTCGGAAGCCAACTGGAGCGGGACTGGATCAGCGACCATCGACGGAGTTAGTCACCCGCGAGCGACTCCTGGCTCGCGGCGCAGTTGTTCGGGCCGAGCTCGAGGGTGAACGCCTCGTCGTCGTCGACGGCCTTCTGGCCGAGGTTCGTCGCGATGATGTCCTCGTAGTTGGCCGGACGGGGCGGCATGTCCGAGAGGATGAGCTCGACGAACTCGTCTTCGTCCATGGTCAGCGCGTCCATCTCCTCCACCAGCTGGCCGATGGGCGCCGTGTAGGTGCCGTCGTCGGCCGACTCGGCCGCGTCGCTGAAGTGGGCGCCGCCGATCAGCGTGTCGTCGGGCAGCGTCAGCACGCGCTCCTGCAGGGACTCGTACAGCATGCGCGCCGCGTCGGGCGCGCCGTCGTCGCCCTCCTCGAGGTCGGGGCGGGCGACGCTCTCGATGAACAGCCCGTCACCCGTCGCGAGCAGGCTGTCGTCGACGAGGTAGGAGGTCATCCCGGTCGTGTGCCCGGGCGTGTACACCGTCTCGATGGTGGCGTCGCCGACCTCGAACGTGTCGCCGTCGGCGGCGGTCGTCAGCTCGTCGGCGTAGGTGACGCCGCGGTCGACGGCCGCCTCGGGGATGACGCCCTCGACGCCTTCCTCGTCCAGCGCGCGGACGCCGGAGATGTGGTCGGCGTGGATGTGGGTGTCGATCGCGTACTGCAGGTCGACGCCGAGCTCCTCGGCGTCGTCGAGGTAGCGGTCGGTGAACGCCCGCAGCGGGTCGATGATGGCGGCCTCATCGTCGTCGTAGACGAGGTAGCCGAGACAGCCCGAGGAGGGGCGCTGATACTGCAGCAGCGTGCCGGCGCCGTCGTAGTCCTCGACCTCGACGGTCTCGTAGATGCGCGCCCAGCCGTTCATGCCGTCCTCGAGCTGGTTGACATCGTAGTCCCGCTTGGACAGTTCGGCCGCGACGTACTCGCTGGAGCCGCCCTTCGCACAGAGCACGGTGACCTCGCGGTCGTCGGGCACCTGATCGAGCACGTCCTCGTCGATCTCGTCCTCGAGGAACTCGAAGTAGGGGATGTTGATCGACTCGACGGTCTCGCCGTCGATGCGCCATTCCTCGTACTCGGACTCCATCCGAGTGTCGAGCAGCGTGACGGATTCGCCGTTGTCGATGCGGTCCTTCAGCGTTTCCGGCGCGATCGAGTCGACCTCGACGTCCGGAGTCGGGAAGTCATCAGCGTCCATGTACACTCCATCGTATTAGGGCGGTTCACAAAAAGGTTTGCATAATAATCCACAGAATGTGCAATACCACCAGGCGATCGAACGCCGGGTAACGCTCGCTCACACGCGTAACAAACTATCTACAAATCGCTATCTCACCGCTGTATTGCGGTCGTTTTCCGAATCGGTATGCTTTTACACAAGGGTTTGGTATTGTGGGTTAGCTCCAATACAGAACAACGGAGCAGATCAACAATGAGTTCGCAATTCGATATCACGGAGACGCTCGACGTGAAAGGTGCATCGTGTCCCATGCCGGTCGTGAAGACGAAGTCCGCCATCGACGACCTCGCAGAGGGCGAGGTTCTCGAAGTCGTCGCGACGGACTCCGGCAGCATGAGCGACATCGAGGGCTGGGCCGACAGCACGGGCGGCGTTGAACTGCTCGACCAGGTCGAGGACGACGACGTGTTCAAGCACTACGTCCGCAAGACGGAGTAACTATGAGTACGGATACGCCCGAGGCGTCGGCGGACAACGCGCCCTCGCGTGCGGAACTCGCCGCCCGCGTCGAGGAGCTCGAGGAGGAGCTCGCCGACGTGTCAGCCGAGGTCGGCGACGACAACAAGAAGATGTCCATCATCTCGACGAAAGGGACCCTGGACATGGCCTACCCGCCCCTGATCCTGGCGAGTACGGCCGCCGCCTTCGGCTACGAGGTCACCGTCTTCCACACGTTCTGGGGACTGGATATCCTCCACGAGGAGCGTTCGAAGGACCTCAAGCTCAGTTCGGTCGGCAACCCCAACATGCCGGTGCCGAACGTCGTGGGTGCGATCCCCGGCATGGACCGCATGACCACGAAGATGATGGAGAAGAAGATCGAGGACAACGAGACCGCCTCGATCGAGGAGCTCATCGAGACCTCACTCGACATGGGCGTCGAGTTCCAGGCCTGTCAGATGACCATCGAGCTGATGGGCTACGACGAGGAGAAGTTCTACGACGGTGTCACCACCGGCGTCGGCGCCGCCACGGCCATTCAGGACATGGCCGAGGCCGACATCCAGCTCCTCGTCTGATGGGCAACGTACCCGCTCGGCCGGCAACGAAGGTGATCGACGCGCTCGCCGATCACGTGGGCGTCGACCCAACGGCACTCACGCCGCCGCTCGCGGCAGCCGTCGATCCGGACGCGCTTAACGCGCTCGTCGAACGCGCTGACACCGCCGACGCGGTCGCGGTCAGCTTCGACTACGAAGGTCACGAGGTCGTCGTCCGGGGCGACGGGCGCGCCGCTGTCCAGTAGTTTTCTGCATCGCTACCGAGCGACACAGCCGTCGCGAGTTACACACAGAAGGCGCCGTTGGCGCCGACGTTACAGTGAGTCGAGCACGCGCTCGAACCGTTCACTGACCTCGACGCCGATCGACTCGAGGTCGTCGTTCTCGGTTACGTCGAGGAGTTGCTCCGGATCGACGGCACTCACGACGACGCCCCCGTCGTCTTCCTCGTAGACGACGACGTTGCAGGGGAGAAGGGCGCCGAGTTCGACCTCCGTGCCGAGTCCCTCGAACGCCAGCCCGGGGTTGCACGCTCCGAGGATGCGGTACTGGCGGAACTCCTCGTCGAGCTTCTCGGCGAAGGTCGCCTGAACGTCGATATCACAGAGGACACCGAACCCTTCGTCACCGAGCGCCTCGATCGTTCGATCCACTACGTCGTCGAACGCACCGTCGACGTGCCGTTGTCGGGTATACTCCATGCGGGATCGTTTCGTCGGGGAACGGATTACTGTTTCGCGCGTACGGTGGTCGACAACCCGTCGTCGCCCAGCAACCGACCCGGTGGGGCGCCGGTGTCCCCGCGCCGTCCTGGCGGGTGGAGTGACACCGCCAGCCACTGCAACTGAGGTACCCAAGCAAGCTACCTTAGCTAAGGTAGCTAAGGCAACTTAGCCACCTACGGTAACTGAGGCCGTAACTACCGCGATAGCGTCGGTCGTAGGTAGATTCAAGGCAACCCGTACGAACGTTGTAGACAAGATGGGGCAACAGTCGGCGGAGTAGGTACCGTACCTACCTCAGGTGCCTTAGCTGCCTTAGCCAAACGGCGTCGGTCGGCAGGTGCCAACGCTGTCGCTGGGGCAAGGCTGCCCCGGACCGGGGCAGCTACCGCAGGTGCCTGAGCCACGGACGGTGCCGTCGCTGCCTCATCCACAAGCCAACCATGAGTGATCCAGCACCACGGGCGGTCAGCGTCGGCGTACTGAAGGGGGGTTCGGGAAGACCACGACCGCGATCAACACCGCGCGCGAACTCGCCCACCGGAACGGCAGCGCGCTCGTCGTCGACCTCGACGACAACGGGCACATGACCCGCCAACTCGGCTTCGAGGACGCGTTCGCCAGCGACACGAACCACACCCAGCGCGTGCTCGTCGACGGCGGCGATCCGACGGAGTACACCGAAACGGTCGTCGACGGGCTCGACCTGTTCCCGGCACATACCGAGTTGGAGTCCGTCGAGAACGAACTCCGGAACGCAACGATGGGCAGCGCTCGACTCCGAAAGCACCTCGTCGACCCGCTGCTCGGCGAGGAGTACGAGTACATCGTCGTCGACTGCCCGGCGAACCGCGGCAAGCTCAACGACAACGCCATGTACGCAACCCAGAACATCATCATCCCGCTCAAACCCGAGAGCGGCTACGAATCGGGGCTCTCGAACACGATCCAGCGACTGGTCGAGGAGGCCCGCGAGTACTTCGAACTCGACATCCTCGCCGTGACGCCGACGGCGCTGAACGGCCGCATCGACCAGGACACCCGCGATCGCGGGCTGCTCGAACAGCTCAACTCCCTCGACATCGCCGACGACATCGTCCCCTCGTACGCGCGGATCACCGAGGCGGACTGGGAGGCCATCGACGCCGGCGAGTACGAGGGCGACCTGCCGGGGATCCGGTTCCGCGGCGCCATCGACGCCGCGCACGACGCCGGGCTGCCGGTCCGAGACTACGACGAGAGCTGCGACCAACTCGAGAACTACGCCGAACTGGCTCAGATCGTCGAGCAGGGAGGGATCGACCGATGACGGGGTTCGACGACCTCAACGAGGCGGGGAAAGAGCAGGCCGCTGCCGACGAACAGGAGCCCGGCGAGGAGGAGACACCGGATTCGGCGGAGTCGGCCGACAAAGGGCGCCAAGAGCCTGCGTTCCCGTTCGACGAGTCGGTACAGGCCCAGATCTACCCACGCCAGTCGACGCACGAAGCGTTCGAGGATTTCCTCGACATCGACGTGAAGCGCCACCTACGGGACCGGGATATCCGCAACGAGACGGGCCGAGAGCTCCACGAAGCCGTGCTGCAGGTCGCGATGGACCATCCCGAAGAGATCGCCGAGGCGCTCGCTGCGAACCGTCGAGAGTAGCGCGGCCGGGAGGCTGTTTGCGGGCGGCGTTCTGTATCGCGTTATAAGGTTTACAACTGTGGTCGACTGGTGGCAGCGGCCTCGATCCGACGCCGGGCTCCCCCGCCTCACGTAACAGACGTACTGGCGTTATTTCTTGGGACCCACAAACATATATCGGCGGGAGCACAGCGTCCGAAAGTGAGCGATTCGGCATCGACGAACGGCCGACGAGGGAAGGTAGCGAGGCTGATCGAGGAGCACAGCCTCGAGGGAGTCGGAGACCGCCTCGAGCGGCGTTGGACCGCGGACGGCGACGAGCGGCTGAGCCTGCGCGACCTCGCTGGGGTGTTCAACCGGGAACTCCTGCGCGCCGCGATGAGCGAGGCGGGCATGCAGCCACTCGATGGGGACGTCGAGAACGTGTATCGGCTTCTGACCGACGAGGAGGTCAGCGGCGCCGACCAAACCCGTACCGAACGCCGACTCGACCGGGAGGGCGTCGACGTCGACCAGATCCGCCAGGAGTTCGTCACGTACCAGGCGATCCGGACCTACCTCAAACAGCACCGGGGCGCCTCCTACGACCCGGAGACGGGCGATCAGGTCGAATCGGGAAAGGAGCACATCCAGCGGCTCCGCGGCCGGGTCCGGACGGTCACCGACAGCAAGCTGTCGCAGTTGCGCCAGACCGACGAGATCGAGCTCGGTTCGTTCCGCACGCTCGTCCAGGTCAACGTGCTCTGTGAGGACTGTGGCACCCAGTACGACGTGGAGACGCTACTGGACAAGGGCGGCTGTGACTGCGGCGACTCGGAGAGGCCGTAGTTCTCCGGGATCGTCCCGTCGGGCGATCTGCGGGCGATGCTGGCGACGCCGACAAGTTTATACGATTTTCCCCTGACTAGCTGGCTATGCAGCGACAACAGGCCTCAGCTCCGAGGACGACTGTCCACGCCCGAAACATCGGGGGATTCAGGAGACGGAGGTCACCTTCGACCCCGGCGTGACGATCTTTGTCGGCCGAAACGCGACCAACCGGACCTCGTTTCTCAAGGCTGTGATGGCCGGCCTCGGCAGCGAGAACGTCGCGATGAAGGGCGACGCCGACGAGGCCGAGGTCACGATCGATCTCGGCGAGGAGACGTACACGCGGACGTTCTCCCGGCGGTCGGAGGGAGTCGACCGGGCCGGCGAGCCGTACCTCGACGATCCCGGGGTCGCGGACCTGTTCGCGTTCTTGCTCGAGTCGAACGAGGCCCGGCGGGCGGTCGCGACCAGCGCCGACCTGCGGGAGCTCATCATGCGCCCCGTCGACACCGAGGAGATCCAGGCCGAGATCGATCGCCTCCAGGACCGGCGTGAGTCGCTCGACGCCGAACTCGACGCCATCGACGACCGGAAAGGGGAGCTTCGCGAACTCGAAACCCGCCGCGAGACGCTCAAAGCGGAGATCGAGTCGACCAAAGCCGACCTGGAGGAGACGGAGGCCGCACTCGACGCCGCCGACGCCGACCTCGAGACGCGCCGTGAGGAGCAGTCCGAACTCGAGAACCGACTCGAGGAGCTCCGGGAGAAGCGCGCCGCCCTCGACGACGTCCGGTACGAGCTCGAAACCGAGCAAGAGAGCCTCGACGAACTCCGGAAGGAGCGCCGAGAGTGTGAGGACGCGCTGGACGAACTCGACGACGACGCGGACGCCGACGCCACGGCGATCGACAGTCGGCTCCGGGAGCTTCGGGAACGGAAGGGCGAACTCGAGACGCAGGTCGACGAGCTCCAGAGCGTCATCCGGTTCAACGAGGAGCTGCTCGAGGACGACGGGCCGACCTCGCCAGTCGCCGCGGGCGGCGACGACGGCGCCGTCACGGACCAGCTCGTCGACGACGCCGTCACCTGCTGGACCTGTGGCACGGCGGTCGACCCGGAGCAGATCGAGTCGACCGTCGCGCAGTTGCGCGAGCGCAGTCAGTCGACGGTCGGTGAGGTCGACCGCCTGGAGCGGGAGATCGAGGAGCTTCGCGCCGAGAAACGCGAGATCGAACAGCGCAACGAGGAGCGCGAACGGACCGAAAGCCGGCTGGCCGAACTCGACGGCGAGATCGAGCGGACCGAGGCCGCCGTCGACGACCTGCGGGACCGTCGCGAAGCGTTGACCGACGAGATCGAGCAGGTCGAAGCCGCCGTCGAGGAGCTGGAGGACGAGGCGCACGAGGAGATGCTGGACCTCCACAAGACGGCGAACGAACTGGAGTACGAACTCGGCCGGCTGGAGGGCGATCTCGAGGGCGTCGAGGCCGACATCGCCGAGGCCGAGGCCCACATCGGCGAGGAGAGCGACGTGGCGGCGGAACTGAACGACGTGAACGAGCAGATCGAACAGCTCCGGACCCGAATCGAGCGCATCGAACGGAACGCGGTCGAGGCGTTCAACGAACACATGGACTCGATCCTCGACCGGCTCGACTACGAGAACCTCGACCGGATCTGGATCGAGCGCGTCGAGCGCGAGGTTCGGAAGGGCCGCCGGACCGTGAGCGAGCGCGCGCTCGAACTCCACGTCGTCCGCACGACGGAGTCCGGCGCGGCCTACGAGGACACCGTTGCGCATCTCTCCGAGAGCGAGCGTGAGGTGACGGGGCTGGTGTTCGCGCTCGCGGGCTATCTCGTCCACGAGGTGTACGAGACGGTGCCGTTCATGATTCTGGACTCGCTCGAGGCGATCGACTCCGCGCGGATCGCGGCGCTCGTCGACTACTTCGCGGAGTACAGTCAGTACGTGCTCGTCGCGCTGCTCCCGGAGGACGCTGCGGCGCTCGACGACGCGTACGATCGGGTCACGGAGATCTGACGATCTCGCGGTTGGGGCGTCGCCGGCCGGCGGTACCATTAACAGCCCGGCCCCGACAGGATGGGTATGAGCGAATCGCCGTTCGCCGCGTTCGACGCGATCGACACCCAGATCCTGGTGATCCTCTCGGAGGATCCCCGGATGTCCTACCAGACGCTCTCGCGGCGGCTTTCGGAGGAAGGCTACGAGATGAGCGCCGAAGGGGTGCGCCGCCGCGTGACCGACCTGATGGCGGCGACGACGCCGTTTTTCCTGCTCAACCCCGAACAGCTCGCCTGGGAGATCGTCCGCATCTCCGTGCGGGCGACGGACGGCCCGGGCGACAAGGACGAGGCGTTCGAGCGCATCGCCGAGTTACCGTTCTGGCACGTCACCAAGGGGATCGGCACGTACGACATCTACGGCGTCGGGATGGCGCCGACGATCGCCGACGTCGAGGAAATGGTCGCCGAGATCCGGGGGTACGACTGCGTCGCGCAGATCGACTTCATCGTCGTGACCGACCGCCGAAGCGATCTCGAGGACTACTACCGACAGGAGCTGCGGGAGACCGACGACGCCTGAGGCCGGAGCTATTTCTGCCTCCGGCCGGTAGTCGGGCGCAATGAGCGATCACGGCTGTAAGGTGTGTCGGGTGCTCGACGACCGGGGGCTCGGACGGCTCGACGACGAACTCGTCGGGCGCTGGCACGGCGAGTCGGGCGAACGGATGGGCTACCGCCGGCTCGCAGACTGGCTGAACGCCACGTTGCTGCGCCGCGAAATGGAGCGTGCCGGCGTCGCGACCGGCGGCGGCGAGGCCCGCTCTCGGTACGACCGGCTGACGGGCGACGACGAGGCCACCGCCGCCGCGGTCACCGATCTGCTCCGCCGGGAGGGCGTCGCCGTCGACGCGCTGCGCGACGATTTCGTCTCTTACAGCGTCGTTCGGACGCATCTCCGGGACTGTTTGGACGAGGAACGCGAGCCCGCTCCGCCCGCGGAGTGGGAAGCCGACCGCCTCGAACAGCTAGCGACGTACACGGCCGCGGAAGCCAGCGACGCGGTCCGCTCGCTCGTCAACAAGGGCGAACTCGAGGCGGGTGGCGACATCGAACCCGAGGTCACCATCCGCGTCAGTTGCAGCGACTGCGGCGCCGCCGTGCCGATCGACGACGCGCTGGCGGCTGGCGCGTTCTGTGACTGCCCGGAGTGACTGTGCCACCGGATGACACAATTCCCGCGTCGGGATTTGGGATAGCCGATCATTCGAGGTCCTGGTACAACGGGTATGGGTGTTTTTACTAGCGGTTAATCGGTGAATAACTATTGAGTTCAAAAGAATGTCGCGCGAATTATCCAGTAGTGATCGACGGGGATTTGTCCCGAAAACGGCCTCGTGTCGGGTGGTCACGGCAGTCGTCGACGCAGGGAGACAGCGACGAAGTCAGCAAAAACAGCGCCAAATACCGCCGGAAAGCGAGCGATACCGAACTGGCGGGCGTTACCAGACCTGTTCGAGCACGCGGAGCACGTTCCCGCCGAGCACTTTTCGGATCTCCTCGTCGCTGTAGCCGTTGGCGACCAGCCAGCGCGGGATGTTCTGCCACGCCTCCGTGGGGTTCTCCAGGCCGTCGACGTACTCGCTCTCGAGCGTGGATTCGGGGAGTTCCATCCCGTGGAACTCCGAGAGCGTGCGCAGGAGTTCGGTGTGGTCGCCGTACAGCACGTCCGGCCCGAACGCCACGTGGTCGATGCCGATCAGGTCGACGACGTACTCGAAGTGCTCCATGTACGTCTCGATGTCGGGCAGATGCGTCGAGGAGAGCAGGCCGACGACGCCGCCCGTGTCGGCGATGGCCTCGAACACCTCGTCGGAGGTGCCGCGGGCGCCCATGCCAGCGCCCTTCGCCAGCGCGTGGGTGTCGAACACGGGCTGGTCGCTCACCTCGCACACGTCGAGTGAGGTCTGCGGGCTGGCGTGGCTGACCGAGACCGCCATCCCCACGTCGTTCATGCGCTCGACGGCGCGGGCGCCGAACCCGGTGAGGCCGCCGTCACGCTCGCGGATGTCGCCGCCACCGGTGCCCAGCGCGTTCGAGGTGTTGTAGGTGATCCCCATCGAGCGCACGCCCATGCCGTACAGCTGCTCGATGCGGTCGAGTTCGTTCTCGATCATCGCCGCCGACTCGACACACTGGACGACGGCGATCTGCCCGTTCTCCCGGGCGCGGTGGATGTCGTCGACGCTCCGGCACTGGAACGCGTACTCCGAGTGTGCGAGATCGCAGGCCCGCATGCTGACTTCGTGGGTGATGTCGTCCCACTTCCAGCCGTGCAGCGAGTGGACCGAGGAGAGCCCGTCCAACTGCATGTCGAAAACGGCGTCCAGCGGCGTCTCCGCGAGGAACTCGTAGGCGGTGTGGATCCGCCCCTCGCGGATGTAGTCGAACAGGTCCTCGTCGATGTCCGCAGGGAACTGGAACGCGTGCTCGTGCAGCGAGAGCACGGTGTCCTCGGTGAGTTCGGCCAGGCGTTCCTCCTCCTCGTCGGTGAGTTCGAGCGTCCGGGGCTCGAAGCCCGCGGTTTTCGAGGTGAGGTCGAAGTGGCGGTAGTCCTCGTCGGCCTCGAGGTAGTCGTACGGGTCGTAGCCGTCGTACTGCTTGTCTGCGCCCATAGTTCCCACAGGTGACGGAGCGCTACTTAGCCGTTTGGGTCGTCACACCGCCACACGGCGCGCGGCGGCCCTATCGCGGTAAGTGTGACCTGTACACAAGCTATTTGCCGGGCCGCCCGAGTGGGTATGCCGAGGATGTACGCAGAGATCAACGGGGCCGACCTCTACTACGAGGTCCACGGTCCAGAGGATGCGCCGGCCATCGTGTCGCTGCACGGCGGGCCGGGCATCAGTGACCACCAGAAAGGCAAGGAAGCCTTCGAAGCGCTCACCGACAACTACCGCCTAGTCGTGTACGATCACCGCGGCTGCGGCCAATCGAGTCTGACCGAGCCCTACTCGAACGAACAGTACGCGAAGGACTGCGAGGGACTGATCCAGCATCTCGGGCTGGATGAGGTGGTGCTCGTCGGCGGCTCCTACGGCGGCTTCATCACCCAGGAGTACGCCACCCGCTTCGGCGAGAAGGACCACTTCAAAGGGTTCGTCCTGCGGGACACCACGGCCTCCCACGCCTACGAGGACAACTCCGTGGAGAACGCCCGCGAGACCTGGGACGCGATGAAGGCTCGGAACTTCGACCTGCCCGACATCACCTGGGAGGAGTTCATGACCGTGATGGACGGCAACGTCGAGTCCGACGCGGAGTTCGAACGCATTTGGCTGGGGATGCTGCCGCTGTACGCGCCGACTCTCGACGAGTTCGACGTGGAGTCGGCCAAGGAGGCGACCGCCGAGCGCGACTTCCACCACGAAACCCACAACGAGATGTTCACCAACGCCTACCCCAACATGGACTACACCGACGACCTGCCGGACGTGGACGTGCCCGCGCTGGTCACTGTGGGCCGCCACGACTGGATCACGCCACCGGAGGCAAGTGTCGAGATCGCCGACTTGGTGCCGGACTCCCGGTTGGTGATATTCGAGAGTAGCGGCCACTCGCCGAACTTCGACCAGGCCGACCAGTACCTCGCCAGAGTCAGGGAGTTCTTCGACGAGATCGGGTACGGCGAACCCTACGCGGATCGGGAGGCCGAAGCTGTGACCGACGGCGGTGGCGCGCGGGCGGACGGTGACAGCGGATCGGCCGATTGGGGTGAGCGCCGATGACGGAGACGAGCGATCCGGACGTGATGAACCTCGCCGACGCCCTCTCGGTGACGTGGCGCCCGGGCGAGCCGCGACGACTCACCTACGTCGAGCGCGAACGCGGCGCCGATGCGGTCTACGACTACCGGTTCGACATCGACGCCTCCGAGCGCGTGGCCGCGTTCGACGAACGCATCTCCGGGCGCTGGGGGCAGGTGGACTGGTGCCCGGCGGGCCGGCACCTGCTCTACACCCGCGACGGCGACGTTCGCGTCTACGACACCGAGACCGGCGAGGAGTCGACACCGGCGCCGAGCGACGCGTTCGACAACGCGCCGCGGTTCTCGCCGGACGGCGAGCGCATCGCGTTCATTTCGAGCCGCGGCGACGCCGGCAACGACATCTGGGTGGTCGACAGGGACGGAAGCAACCTCGAACAGGTCACCGAGGGCGCGAACCCCCACGACGACAAGCGCTGGGAGCCGTCGTGGTCGCCGGAGGGTGACCGGATCGCCTACGTTGGCGCCGCCGACTGGCAGGGCCGTGACTGGGCCGACGAGGCCCACGTCGTCCACGTGGGGACCGGCGAGGTCGACCGGCTCACTCGCGGCCTGAGCGTCACGTCAGTGCCGTCGTGGTCGCCCTCGGGCGACCGCGTCGCGTTCTTCGCAAAGGAGGTCGCGGAACCGTGGTACCGCCACTCCGAGGACATCCACGTCCACGACCTCCGGAAAGGGAGCCGGGAGATCTACCCGGTCGAGGCATCCCACCAGTACAACGTCCAACAGCCGGTGTGGGACGGCGACGACCGCTTGTTCTTCCCGACCCGCGAGCGTGGGGAGCAACAGATCGAGGCGATGCTGCTCCACGACGAGAGCGACGCGCGGGGGATCCCGACCCGGGTGACGGTTCACGACGGCGTGTTCGGTGCCGGGCCGATCGCGCTCTCGCCGGACGGCGAGTACCTCGGCTTCTCGTACGCCGAAGCGGATCGCCCGCCCCACCCGCGGGCGATCCCCACTGCGGGCGGCCACGAGCAGCAGCTCCGCGACCCCGAGGTGCCCGACGGCGTCGTCGTCCCCGAGAACGTTACCTACGAGAGCTTCGACGGGCAGTACGTCAACGGCTACCTCTACAAGCCGGAGAGCGTTACCGAGGACGATCCGGCGCCGGCGCTGGTACAGGTCCACGGCGGGGGCCACTTCCAGTACGGCGACGGCTGGCATCCGATCGAGCAGTATCTGGCGGCCCATGGCTACGTCGTGTTCGCAATCGACTTCCGCGGGTCGGGCGGCTACGGCCGCGCGTTCCAGGAACTCTCGATGGGGACTGGCACGGCGGGCAGGTCGACGACGCCCGCGAGGCCGCTCGGTTCGTGCGGTCGCTGCCGTACACCACGGACGGTGTCGGTATCTACGGCGGGTCGTGGGGTGGCTTCATGACGCTGATGAGCGTCACTCGCTACCCCGACGTCTGGGACGCAGCCGTGGAGTGGTACGGCGTCTCGAACCAGTTCACCGACTACGAAGAGGTCGACCGCGTCGGCCGCCTGCTCACCGAGCGAGACATGGGCGGCACCCCGGAGGAGGAGGAAGAACTCTACCGCGCCGCCAGCGCGGCGTTTGCCCTCGACGACGTCGAAACGCCGCTCCGCGTCCTCCACGGCGCCGAGGACGAACGGGTCCCGATCAACCAAGCCGAAGCGCTGATCGACGAACTCGACGACGGCCCCGTTCCCTTCGACGCCACCATCTACGAGAACGAGGGGCACGGCTTCCGCGACGAAGCCAACCGGCGTGACGCAGTCGAGCGGACGCGGTCGTGGTTCGACGATCATCTCTGAAAGGCGGGAGTATTTCTTTTTCGACAGTTTCGAGCGCGGCCCTATGCTAACACTTATCCCTCGGGGCTCGTTCGCGTGGGATAGAGCAACATGCCAGAAGACAGCCCAGAGTTCGAGCAGTTGGTAGACCGTCGGTCGGTCCTCCGGTACGGCGTCATCGGCGGCACGGTGGCGCTCGCCGGTTGTACCGGCGGCGACGGCACGGAGACGGCCACCGGCTCGGCGACTGACAGTCCGACCGGCACCGCGGAGGGACCCCGCTCTCGACCGATGAGGACGTCCAACGCGGGGGGAAGCCGATCGTCGGCCTCGGCGCGGAGCCACAGGCGTTCAACCCGCTCGTCACCTCCGACGCCGACGCGTGGGCGATCATGGACCGTATGTATCCGTACCCGACGGTACGCGACCCCGCCGACGTGGAGAACACCCACCCCTACGTGTTCAACGATTGGTCGTTCGATCCCGATTCGCTCACCGGTGAGGTGACGCTGACCGAGGGGTTCCAGTGGTCCGACGGCGAGCCGCTGGACGCCGAGGGGTGGCGTGGTGGTTCCAGTACCT
The DNA here is from genome assembly GCF_001307315.1 of Halolamina pelagica. Taxonomy (GTDB): domain Archaea; phylum Halobacteriota; class Halobacteria; order Halobacteriales; family Haloferacaceae; genus Halolamina; species Halolamina pelagica_B. The sequence goes on along the minus strand of NZ_LGUC01000002.1, from coordinate 194,214 downwards.
GATGGACCAGTCCGGCCACCGCTACGAGTCGAACACGAACCAGCTCGCGAGCATCGAGGCCACCGGCGACTACTCCTTGGAGTTCGAACTCGAGAGTAGCACGGCTGCGGTGTTCACGCCCGAGACCGGGGTGTTCGCAGTCCCCCTCCTGCCGGCACACGTCTGGCAGGAGGTCGACGACTACACCCAGTACTCGCCGGACGAACTCATCGGCGCACATGGGTTCGAGTGGTCGGACTCAAACCCCGGGAACTGGTACGAACTCACCGCCAACCCCGACCTGCTCCCCGACGAGATTCACGAGGGGCCGTTCATCGAAAACCTCCGGTTCCGCGTGTTCGGCGACATGACGACGCTGATCCAGGAGCTCCAGCGGGGCAACGTCGACTTGACGTACAGCTCCATCACGCCGAACCGTGCGTTCCAGCTCCAGGACACTGACTCGGTCAAGGTGTGGAACTCACGGGCGCGTGGCTACAACTACATCGCCCACAACATGCGCCGGGTCCCCTTCGACGACAAGCCGTTCCGCCAGAGCCTCGGGTTCATCTACCCGTACAACTACTTGCAGAGCCAGCTCCGGCGCGGCCTGACCGAGACCGGCGACTACGTCGCCGCGAAGGTGTACGAGCCGTGGCGTCCCGACAGCTTCGACCAGCCGATGGACCACGGCCCCTACAAGACTGACGACGGCGAGCTCGACGTGGAGCAGGCTCGTGAGTTCCTGCGCAACGCCGACGGCGACCACGAGTACACGTTCGGCCCGGTCGAGTCCGACGTGGTCACCGGCGATCAGGAGATCCGCGTCGACGGCGAACTGCTCACCGAGGCCCACACGAACAACGATGGTGAGGCCGGCCAGGGCCCGATCAGCCTCGTGATTACGCCACCCAGCACCGCGCCGGTCGAGGCGCAGGCGGGCGCCAGATTCGTCGAGAACCTCAACGAGGTGGGGATTCCCGCGGAGACCCAGCCGGTGGCCGAGGGGTCCCAGAACTCCCTCATCTGGGTGCAGGAAGACTTCGACATGTGGTCTTCGGGCTGGATCTGGATGCCCAAGCCCCACATGTACATGGGGTTCTGGCTCACGAGCGGCAGCGTCGACGCCGACTCGTCGAGCGACGAGGTCAACCTCAACCCGATGGGGTACACCAACGCCGACGACCTGATCTCGAAGGTGCAAACCACCTTCGAGCCCGACGCCCAGAAGGCGGCCACCAAGGAGGCGCTGGCCCGGGTGTACGAGGACCAGCCGGTGCTCGTGACGGAGTACCCCAACCGGCTCCACGCCTCCTCGAACGCGTTCGAGGGGTGGGTGAAGGTACCGGGTGGCATCACGCAGAACCCGTGGACCTACCTCAACGTCCGCGAAGCCTAACCCCCTCCACCGTCATGGTTCGAATAACCGGTCGATATCTCCTCCGCCGAGTGGCGATCAGCGTCGTCACGATCTACGTGCTCGCGAGCCTGCTGTTCGTCTTGATGCACGCGATGCCGGGCAGCCCGATCGACGCACTCGTGGGGCCGGGGATGACGAGCGAACAGATCGAGAACATCAAGCAACGGTTCGGCCTCAACCAACCCCTCTGGCGGCAGTACATCGAGTTCATCACCACCGTGACGCTGTTCGACTTCGGCTACTCTGTCCAGACGCTAGAGCCGGTTCGCGATCGACTGCTCGACCGGTTCGTGCCGACGCTGGTGCTGTTCGCGCCGGCGTTCATGCTCCAGTACTCGATGGGGACGATCATCGGGACCTTCCTGGGCTGGAAACGCGGCACGAAGACCGATCTCGGGGGTTCACGACGGGGCTGTTCATGTACTCCATTCCCTTCTTCTGGCTGGGGTGGATCCTCGTGGGCGTGTTCTCCTACGAACTGGGGCTGTTCCCCAGCGGGTCGATGATGCCGGCGTTCACCAGCAGCTTCGGCTGGGCCGGGGCGGTGACCAACCTCCTCTGGCACATGACCCTACCGGTGCTCTCGCTGGCGTTGGTCGGGTGGGCCGGCCCGATGCTGATCATGCGGACGACGATGCAGGACGTTGTCGACGCCGACTACGTCGACTTCGCCCGCGCTCAGGGGTACGACGAGCCGACGGTGATGACCCGGTTTGGGGCTCGGAACGCGCTCATCCCGGTCGTCACGCAGGGCATCATCGGCATCGCGTTCATGATCGACGGCTCGGTCATCGTCGAGACGGTGTTCTCCTGGCCGGGCATCGGCCAGCTCCTGGTCAACGCCATCTTCGCGAAGGACTTGCCGACCGCGCTCGCCGCGTTCTACACGCTCGGCGTGTTGATCGTGGTGCTCAGACTGATCACGGACGTGGTGTACACCATGATCGACCCGCGGATCGAGTTCGGGGGTGAGGCCTGATGGCCACCGAGACCAAAGAGGTCGAGGCGGACACCGGCAGCGCGGTTCGCGAACGGCTCTACCCGTTCGTCGTCGGCGCCCGTCGGACCTGGAAGCAGTTCACCCAGTCCAAACTGGGTGTGATGGGGCTGTTCATCATCGCGGCGATCTCCTTCATCGCGGTGTTCGCCCCGTACATCGCCCCGCACCCGCTGGAGTGGCAAGCCTTCGGCAACAACCCCACGTTCCAGCAGGCGAGCCAGCTCCCCCACCCGCCGGCGTTCGGTGACCCGTTCTTCGCGCCGCTGGGGACCGACCACCTCGGCCACGGGATCCTGACCCAGCTGATCTACGGCTCCCGGACGGCACTGTTCATCGGGCTGGCCGCGGGGATCCTCTCCTCGCTGGTCGGGGTGCCGCTGGGAGTGATCAGCGGCTACTACAGTAACACGTGGGTCGACGAAGGGATCCAGCGGGTCGTCGACGTGATGTACGGCCTGCCGTTCCTGCCGCTGGTGATCGTGCTGGTGTTCATCAACGGCGTCACGACGACGAACATCATCCTCGGCATCGTCGCGAAGTCGTGGCTGAACAACGCCATCGTCGTCCGCGGGCAGGTGCTCTCGCTGTCGAAGCGCCCGTTCGTGGAGGCTGCGGAGGCCAGCGGCGCGAGTGACTTCCGGATCATGTGGCGACACATCCTGCCCAACGTCCTGCCGCTGGGGTTCATCTACCTCGCACAGGACGCCGCGTTCGCCATCCTGATCCAGGCAAGCCTCGCGTTCCTCGGCCTCGCGGACTTCACGCAGGTGTCCTGGGGACGATGCTCCAGTGGATTCAGGTACAGGGGTACATCTACACGGCGCCGTGGTGGCTGATCCCGCCGGGAATCATGATCGCCCTGCTGGCGGCGTCGTTCTACTTCATCGGCTACAGCCTCGAAGACGTCATGAAACCCGGATCGAACCAATGAGCAGCACGACCACACCGACCACGACCGACGAGTCGCGCGGGACGGTCCTCGAGGTAGAGGACCTCTCAGTCACGTACCGCATGGAGGACAAACAGGACGTTCACGCCGTCCAGAACGTGAGCTTCTCGATCGAGGCCGGCAGCACGTTCGGCCTCGTCGGGGAGTCCGGCTGTGGGAAGACCACCGCGGCCCGCGCGCTCATCGGCTTGCTCGACGACAACGGCGAAGTGACGGGCGGGAGCGTCCGGAAGGACGGGCGCGACCTCACGGCGGTGAGCGACGAGGAACTGCGGGCCACGCGCTGGAACGAGATCGCGACCATCCCGCAGAACGTGATGAACTCGCTCAACCCCGTCGAGACCGTCGGCTCCCAGATCCTCGACGTGATCCAACTCCACACGGACCGCAGCCGGGAGGAGGCCCGTGACCACGCCGAGGACCTGTTCGAGCAGGTGGGGCTCACGCCCGACCGGATGGCGGACTACCCCCACGAGTTCTCCGGGGGATGCTCCAGCGGGCGGTCATCGCGATGGCGATGTCGTGTGACCCGGACCTGATCATCGCCGACGAACCCACGACCGCGCTCGACGTGGTCGTGCAGGACGAAATCCTCGCCGAACTGGAGACGCTCCAGCGCGAGATGGGGGTCTCGATCCTCGTCATCAGCCACGACATCGGCGTGATGGCCGAGACCTGTGACGACGTTGGCGTGATGTACGCCGGCGAGCTGATGGAGGTCGGGAGCGCCGAGGACGTGTTCGGCAACCCATCGAACCCCTACACGCTGGGACTGGCGAACTCGTTCCCGGACATCACCGATCCGGACCGCGAACTCGTGGACATCCCCGGCACCGCACCGGAACTGACGGGCGAACACCAGGGGTGCCCGTTCGTTGAGCGCTGCCCGTTCGCCACCGAGGAGTGCGAGCAGTACCGCCCGGAGCTGGCGTCCGCACCCGGGGCAGCCGACCACCGCTCGCGGTGTCACTTCGTCGACGAGGTCGACCGCCTCCGAGAGGAGGCCGCCGACCCCGAGACGTGGGGTGGCGCCGCCGGGGGTGACGCCGACGACGCGGAGCCCGGCGAGCGATCGGTGCTCGCGGCCGAGGGCGTTCGGAAGTACTTCGACGCCGAGAGCGGGCTGCTCGACTCGATCCTCGGCCGCGAGCCGACGCCGGTGAAAGCCGTCGACGGCGTCTCCTTCGACGTGAAGGAAGGCGAGATCTTCGGCATCGTCGGCGAATCGGGGTGTGGGAAGTCGACGCTGGGCCGGACGCTGCTCAACCTCCACCCGGCGACGGAGGGGACAATCTCGTTGGACGGCGACGCCATCGGCGACATCCCCAACGAGGAGTTCCGCCGCGCGGCCCAGATGATCTTCCAGGACCCGTTCGAGAGCCTGAACCCGCGGATGACGATTCAGCAGACGGTTACGGAGCCGCTGGCGCTGCTGAACCGCGACCTGAGCTACTCGGAGCGGACCGCCGTCGCCGAGCAGACGCTCGCGGAAGTGGGGCTCTCGCCGCCGGAAGAGTACCTGACGCGGTTCCCGGACCAGCTCAGCGGCGGCGAGCGCCAACGCGTCTCGATCGCGCGGGCGCTGGTCGTCGATCCGAGCTTCTTGCTCGCCGACGAGCCGGTCTCGATGCTCGACGTGAGCATCCGGGCGAGCGTCCTCAACATCCTCCGGCGACTCCGGCGCGACGAGGGGCTGACGCTGTCCATCATCAGCCACGACCTGAGCCTGATCCGGAACGTCAGCGACCGGACCGCCGTGATGTACCTCGGCGAGTTCGTCGAAGTCGGCGACACCGACCGACTGGTCGAGGATCCGAAACACCCCTACACAGCGGCGCTCGTCGACTCGGTCCCAGTGCCGGATCCGACGGTCGAACGCACGCCGGTGGACATCAGTGGCGAGCCGCCATCGCCGCGGGACCCGCCGTCCGGCTGTCGGTTCCACACCCGCTGTCCGGCGGTTATCCCGCCGGAGGAGTTCGAGTTCGCGGACGGTCGCTTCCGCCAACTGATGGACCTCCGGCAGGCCCTAAACGACGGCTCGGTCCGGGTCGACCGCGCGCGGAAACAGGCCGCGGACCCGGACGATCCCGAGTCGGTCGCCGCCGCCATCAAGCAGCGTCGGTTCGACGGCGCGTTCGTCGACCCCGACGCCGAGTCGGTCGTCGACGACGCGCTCCTCGCGTTGGCCAACGGTGACGACGACGAGGCGGCCCAGCGACTCGCCGACGCGTTCACGACGCCGTGTGAGCGTGACAGCCCGGAGCTGGTCGAGCTGGCGGACGGTCGGCAGGTCGCCTGTCACCTGTACGACTGAGGTGGCTCGACCGGCAGCCAAACCGCTGGACGGTTCCAGTTTGGCCGGCTCGCGGCGACACCGTTATGTGGTACCGCAACACGTGACTATCCAATGGCTGAAAGCGCAAACCCCGTGAGTCGACTGATCGCTGCCGGTGGACAGACGCTGTTCATGCTGACGCTGAGCGTCGCCGCAGTGCTGGCGGCGGTCGGGCTCTCACTCGTGGTTTTCGGCGCGTTCTCGGACCTCGTCGCGACGACGACGGACCGAGTGATGGTAGTCGGGATCGGCGCCGTCCTGATGAGCCTGGCCAGCGGCCTCGGGTACTCGGCGCTGAACTGAGGGATCGACCGCCGTCCGGAGTTGGGTCCAGTTGCGCCGGCCCGCAGCGGATTCAGTTGGGCGGGCCCAAGAGCCCGAGTCGGGCGTTCGCCTTACCAGACCGTTTCGAGCACCCGCAGCGTGTTCCCGCCGGTGACCTTGCGGATCTCCTCGTCAGTGTAGCCCTCGCGGACGAGCCACCGGACGATGTTGTGCCACGCTTCAGTGGGGTTCTCCATTCCCTCGACGTAGTCGAACTCGATATCCTGCCAGTCAGGGTACTTGTCGTAGTTCTTCCCCATGTACTTGTGGAGGCCGACGTGGTCGCCGTAGAGCGTGTCGGGACCGAACGACACGTGGTCGATGCCGACGAGGTCTTTGACGTACTCGAAGTGGTCCATCACGGACTCGATGGTGTGTTTCGGGTGGTCGGGCGAGGCGACGTTGTGCGGCGCCGATTGGATTCCGATGACGCCGCCGGTGTCCGCGACGGCCTCGAGCACCTCGTCGGCGTCGAGGCGAGTGATGTCGAGGAGTGCTCGCGCGCCGTTGTGTGAGAGCATCACCGGGTCGTCACTCGCTTCGCAGGTATCGAGGGTTGTCTGCCTGCTGGCGTGGCTCGGGTCGATCAGGATCCCGAGTTTGTTCATTCGCTCGACGGCGTCCTCGCCGAAACTGGTGAGGCCGCCGTCGCTGTCCTCGTCGTTGATACCGGTGCCCAGTGCGTTCGACTCGCTGTAGGTGATGCCGAGTGCGCGGACGCCGAGCCCGTAGAGGACGTCGAGCCTGTCGAGTTCGTTCTCGATCATCATGCAGCCCTCGATGCTCGGTACGATCGCGACCTGCCCGTTCTCGTGGGCCTGCCGGATGTCGTCGACGTCCCCGGCTCGAGTCACGAACTCCTGTTTGGCGATGTCGGCGGCCCTGATCCCCAGGTCGTGGACGACCTCGGAGAACTTCCACCCGTTTTTCGAGTGCATCCGGAGCACACCGTCGAGATGCCAGTCGAACACCGCGTCGAGGTTCGACGCCGCCAGCGCGTCGTAGGCGGTCATCGCCCGCCCCTGCCGGCAGTAGTCGTCGATCTCCTCGATGTTCTTGGGGAAGTAGAACGCGTGTTCGTGGAGCGAGATGATCGTCTCGGCCGCGGATAGTCGGTCTGCCCGCGCCGCCGCTTGCTCCCCGAGCGGGATCTCGTACGGGTCGTCGAAGTAGTGCGGGCCACGCTGGGTCTCGAACTGGTCGTAGTCCTCGCCAGCATCGAGATAGTCGAACGGCTCGTACCCCTGGTACTGCTTATCAGTCCCCATGGGTAGAGCTACCACTAAACCGGCATAGTTCTTTCGAGCGAACGCGTGAGGCCACAGTGGGTCTGTACGCACTACCGGGGCGGTCGAACGGCGACGGTTCGGAGCACCTGTTGCTGATGACCTCGTGGCCCGCAGCTAGCCCTGACAACGGCGGCACACGGTCGGGTACGGGTCCGAGATTGCCTTGAGCAGCCGACGCTGCGTGTGAGGGAACTCTTAGCGGGCCCACATCGGCGACTTCGGTTGCTCAAGCGGTCGATCACTCGTGGGAGCTGTGATCACTCGTACGCTGGACTCGGCCAGTGGCCGAAATGTAGGTGTTTCGTTATTTCGGGGGCGAAAATCCGGATGGACGGGAATTCTGTTCCATCCAGCGGAAAACTTAACCCCGACCCTTGCGAACGTGATGCACATACATGGCAAATAGTTCGAGCTCGTTGAAGTCAGTCGAGCGATCCTTTCGGATCCTCGAGTTCGTTCGAGACAACGAGCCAGTGTCCCTGACAACGGTCTCTGACGCGCTCGAGTTGTCAAAAAGCACGATCCACCGGCACCTCTCGACGCTGGTGTCGGCGGGCTACCTGATCCGGGAGGACGGCCAGTACCGCGTCTCCTTCGAGTTTCTCAGCTACGCGAACCAGATCCACTTGCGGGATCCGTCCTACCCGAAGATCAAGCGAAAGGTCCGTGAGCTCGCCGACGAGTCCGAGGAGCTCGTCCAGTTCACGACGAACGAGGAGCGCCGGCTCGTCTACCTGTTCAAAGAGACCGGGCGCAACGGGCTGCTCTCCCAATCGGACGCACGGACGTTCCGGCCGTTGCACTCGACCGCCGGGGGAAGGCCATCCTCTCGACGTGGCCACGCGAGAAAGTCGAGGCGTACATCGACCAGAACGGCCTCGAAGCGATCACCGAGCAGACGATCACCAGTCCCGACACGCTCTTCGAGCGGCTCGAGCAAGTCCGGGAACGAGGCTACGCGACCAACAAGGAGGAGACCGTCGAGGGGCTGGGAGCGGTTTCGGTTCCGGTCCAGGACCAGGACGACAACGTGATCGGGGCACTCGGCATCTCGGGCCCGATCAACCGTGTCGTCAACGACGACGGCGAGTACTCCCAACTGCTTCTGGACGCGAAGAAGGAGCTCGAACTCACGATTCGACTGCTGTAAGAGTGTGTTAATTATTGCCATAGTGAACCCGCGTTCCGGTACGAGAGATATTTCCGCTCGGTCACGAACGAACGGAGAATCTATCACAAGCGTACGGTTGTTATCTTGATTCAGTATTTCCCGCACAACAGAACTCTCATTTCGAAGAATGGGATGTGTTATTAGTTAACATGCATTTTCGGGAGGAATTACCCTACACCCGAGGTCAGAATACGCGTTCCGTCAGCAGAAAGCGGGGGCGGCTCAGTACCGCCCGGCAGACTGTTCCGTTCTCCGGGACAAATATCTACTCAGGCGGTCGTCGACCGCCTGTCGCCGTCAGTTCGGGAGCCGATCCCGGGCCGTTCGGAGTTCGTGGACCGTCTCGTTCTGGGCTCGCTTCAGTTGGACCTGGAGGAAGCGCGCGTCGTCGCCGTCGATGTGGGCGAAGTCGCGGGCCGGATCGTACCGCGGGACGGGGTTGCGGCTCGTCGCGGGGTCCTGCTCGAACTGCCCGTCCTCGACGAGGTAGAGCCGCGTCAGGGTTCGCGAGAGCGCCGTGATCGCCCGGTTCGCGGTCTCGGGGTCGATCTCGCCGGCCTCCGCCCGCTCCCGGAACGACGCGATCTCGTCACGAAGCGCCCGGAGCTCCTCGAGGGTCGGGCCGAAGTCGAACTGGTCGCCCGCGGCGTCGTCGTACTCCTCGACCTGGTCGATCAGCCGGTCCGCGTACCGGGTGTGATCGAACGGCAGCAGCTCCGCGTTCAACACGCGCAGGATGCTGACCGCGTAGATGCGGATGTCCCGCAGGAGTTCGTCCTTCCCGGCCTTGTCGAGCGTGTCCGTCGAGACGTGCCAGGCGTCGGAGTTGCCGCCACAGCCGCCGACAGGGTGGTAGCCGCGCTCGTCGCGGATCTCCTTCGGGATGTTCGAGCCGAGCATGAAGAACCCGGTCACGCCGATGTTGTCGAAGGAGTAGTCGCCCGCCCGGGGCGGGAACTGCTCCGCCGACGGGATGCCGGCCACGTCGTCGATGGCGTCGGTCACGAGCCCGTGGGCCTCCGGGGTCCAGCAGGACATGTCGGTGTACTCCGCGGAGTCCTTCGCGCCGGGGCTGTCCATGTTGACCTGGGCGACACAGCGCTCGGCGATCTCCAGGGCGTGCTCGTCAGTGTACCACGTCGACCCGGCGTAGCGGCCGGTCGAGTGCGCGGGCCACCAGCAGATCCGGATGTCGCGTTGCAGGTCGTCGCTGTGTGCCTCGAGGACGCGGGCGAGTTCCAGCATCCCCGCGTCGCCGGTGGCGTTGTCGGTGATCCCCACGTACCAGGAGTCGTAGTGGCCGTGCAGCAGCAGGAAGTCGTCGTTGTCGGGGTCGGCCTCGCCCTCGATCCGGGCTTCGACGATGGGGCACTCCATCCACTCGGTGGTGAGGTCCGTCGAGAGTTCGAGTTCGAGCCCTTCGTCGCTCTCGGCCCACTCCCGGAGGATCTCGCCGTCGTGTTTGGTGACGTTCGCGATCGGTACGTCAGGGACCCGTTCTTTCTCGTCGTACGGCGGCGCGCCGCCCCAGACGGGCGTGGCGATGCCGTCGTGTGGCTCCCGGCGGTGTTCGTGGATCGCGATCACGCCGCCGGCGCCTTTCTCCTCCAGCACCGTCGTGGCGCCGATCGAGAAGCTCCCCCCGTCGACGAGGGCGATCCGCCCTCGAGGTCGTCCAGATCCGCGAACGGCTCGCGGGGGCCGGCCTCCCCGTCGTCGACGAGGTCGCTGCTCGCCGTCCCGACGTACTCGACGTCCGCCTGGACCGTCGTCGACGCCGAGAAGCCGACGGTTTTGACGATGCCTGGCTCGAACGTCTTGTTGATCGTCCGGATCGTCGCGTCGTGTGGCTGGCTGATGTACAGCTCGGGGTCGTAGCGGTTGTAGTCGACGCCGAAGCTCTCCAGCCGGTCGGTCAGATACGCCGCAGCCGCTCGTTCGTCCTCGGAGCCGGAGAGGCGTTCGAGTTCGGAGAACTCCTCGAGGAGACTCCAGGGCTCCTCGATCGATATCTCGTCGACGATCCGCTGCTCCACGTCGCTCAGCGCGCTCCTGTCAGTGATTGCCTCGCTCATACGGGTGTGTGTTGCGAACCGAACTATTTGAATACTCGTATGGGGGTAACTATCACGGCGGGACCGCCGGAACGCTTAATTGGGTCGTTCGCAGTGATGTTCCCATGATAACGAGTGTCGAGGTCGTGAGTCGTGAGATTCCCTACGCCGACGCGTTCCCCACGTCGTACGACGACCAGAGCCCGACCCAGCACGTGTTCGTCCGGATCCGGACCGACGACGCGACGGGCTACGGCGAGGGGTCGGCGCTGAAGTGGTTCACGGGCGACACCGCCGACACGATGGCGGCGATCGTTCGCTCGGAGTTCGTCCCCGCTATCGAGGGCAAGCCCGTCGGCGAGGCGCTCGGTGACTGCCGGGAGCTTGCGAACCGGCTCCCGGGCAACCCCGGCGCGAGCGCTGCCGTGGAGATGGCGCTGCTCGACCTCCGCGCCAAGCAGATCGGCGTCCCGGTCCGGGACCTGCTCGGCCAACCCAGGCGGGAGTCGATCCCGTTGGCGTTCGCCTCGGGCGCGCTCCCGGCGGAGACGGTGGCCTCGAACGCCGTCGACGCCTTCGATGCGGGGTTCCGGACGTTCAAAATCAAGGTCACCCCTGACCTCGAGAGCTCGGCGGCGCGGATCAACGCCGTCACCCGGGAGCTGGCGGCGCGTGCCGATCCCGACGAGGTGTTCGTCCGTGCCGACGCGAACACCGGCTGGGAGTCCTACGAGCGGGCCACCAGCGCGATCGACCGAATCGACCGCCAGGCGTTCATCGAGTACTACGAACAGCCCGTCGCGGCCGACGCGGTGGGCGACCTTCGATCGCTGCGAACCAGCCGCGGCGTCCCCGTGTTCGCCGACGAGGCGGTCCACGGCGTCGACGAGGTACGCGAACTCACTCGCGAGCCAGCGGCAGTCTCGGGGGTCTGTGCGAAGCTGGCCAAAGCTGGCTCGCTGGGCGAGATCGTCCGCATGGGCGAGCTGGCGGCCGACGCCGGCCTGCCGGTGACGCTTGTCAGCGCGTTCGAGAGCTCTCTCGGCGTCGCAGCGAACCTCCACATCGCGTCAGTGCTGCCGACGCTGTCGTCGGCGGCGGAGTTGGGCGCCAACCTCATCGCAGAAGATCCGGTCGATCGGTCGATCGAGCGGGCGGCCGACACGCCGGTGCCGGAGGGGCCGGGGCTGGGCGTCGAACTCGACGACGCCCTGTTCGATTGAAATTAGGTCGGTGGCGTCAGTTCGGCAGCTGCTCCTGCAGCCGCCGTAGTTCGAACACTGCGTCGTTCTGGGCGCGCTTCAGTTCGACCTGGAGGAACCGGTACTCGTCGTCGTCCTCGTCGTACAGGTCGAACAGCGACGTGTTCTCGAACCGCGGGTACGGCGGTCGGTTGTACGCCGGGTCCTGCTCAAACTGCCCGTCGCTGACGAAGTTGAGCCGCGTCAGCGTTCGCGAGAGCGTCTTGATCGTCTCGTTGGCGGTCGCGGGGTCGACCTCGCCCGCCTCGACGGCGTCGTAGAACGCGTCGACGGCGTCGGCCACGTCGTCGAGGGCGTCGAGCGTCGGCCCGAAGTCGAACGCCTCGCCCGCGAGGTCGTCGTAGTCGGCGACGATCGATCGGTGGCGCTCGACGTTGCGGGTGTGGTCGTGCGGGAGCACGTCCGCGCGGAGCAGCCGCGAGACCAGCACCGCGTACATCCGGATGTCGCGCACCAGTTCGGGTTTGCCCGCCTTGTCGATCGTGTCGGTGCTGAGGTGCCACGCGTCCGCGTTGCCCCACAGCCGCCGACGGTGTGCCAGCGCATCGTCTCCCGCACGTCGGCGGGGATGTTCGAGGAGAGCGTGAACGCGCCGGAGAGCCCGAGGTTGTTGAACGAGTAGTCGCCGGCGCGGCGCGGGCGGTTCTCGCTGTAGGGCGCGCCGGTGGCGTCCTCGATGGCCGAGGACACGACGCCGTGCATCTCCGGCATCCAGCACGCCATGTCCACGTACTCGGTAGAGCCTTTCGCGCCGGGGCTGTCCATGTCGACGTGGGCCACGCAGTCCTCGACGAGATCCATCGCGAACTCGTCGGCGTACCACGTTGAGCCGGCGTAGCGCCCGGTCGAGTGGCCGGGCCACCACGCGACCCGGAGATCGCGCTGGAGGTCGTCACTGTGCTCGTCGAACACCCGGGCGAGCTCCAACAGCCCGGCGTCGCCGGTCGCGTTGTCGGCGATGCCGACCGCCCAGGAGTCGTAGTGGCCGTGCAGCAGGACGAAATCGTCGTCCTCGGGGTCGGCGTCGCCGGCCTCGATCCGCGCCTCGACGATCGGACAGGCCATCCAGTCGGTGGTCACGTCCGTTTCGAGGGTGACCTCGTGGGTCTCGTCGGCGTCGGCGTACGACCGCAGTTCGTCGCCGTCGGGCCGCGTGACGTTCGCGATGGGGACGTCGGGAATCCGCTCTTTCTCGTCGTAGGGGGCGCCCCACCCCAGACCGAGGTGGCGATCCCGTCGTGTGGTTCGCGCTCGTGTTCGTGGATCGCGATCACGCCGGCAGCGCCTTTCTCTTCGAGCACCCGCGTCGCCCGGATCGAGAGGCTCCCGGCCGCGGTCAGCGCGATCTTCCCGCGCAGGTCGCCGACGTCCCCGTAGGGGCGGGTGACGTTCACTGCGTGGTACTGGCTCTCGTCGTCGGCGCCCACGTCGCTCTGCTCGGCCTCGCCGACGTACACCAGTTCGCCGGTCACTGCCCGCGACGCCGAGAACGCGACCGTCTTCACCGGCCCCGGCTCGAAGACGCCGTCGTCGACGGTGATCGACGCGTCGTGGGGCTGGCTGATGTACAGTTCGGGGTCGTAGCGTTCGTACGTGACCCCGAACTCGTCGAGGCGGCCGGTGAGGTACTCGGCCGCGCGGCGCTCGTCTTCGGTACCCGAGACGCGCTCGAGTTCGGCGAACTCCTCGAGGAGCGCCCAGGGTTCGTCGATCGACACCGCGTCGGTGAGCCGTGATTCGTACTGGTCCAGCGACTTCTCGCCGGTGCGCTGCTGAGACATCGTGTTGGTAAGTCACAGCACACCACTAAAAGCTTCCGTGGGCTGCACTCCCCAGCGCGGTGCCGTCACGCCCCCGGCGTGACGACGACCTTGCCGAACACCTCGCGGTTCTCGATCGCCCGGTGGGCCCTCGGCGACGCGCTCGAGCGGCAGCACGCGGTCGATAACGGGCGCGACCTCGCCCCGTGCGATCAGCCGCCCGACGGCGCGGAAGTCGCGTCGATTGCCCATCGGCGTCCCGAGGATCCGTCGGTGGCGCTGGTACACCGAGCGGATGTCGATATCCGGGTCGGCGCCCGAGGTCGCGCCGCAGATCACCATCCGCCCGCCGGTCGCCAAGCTGTCGATGGACTGCTGCCACGTCGCCTCGCCGACGTGGTCCGCGACGAGGTCCACCCCGCGGCCGTCCGTGAGTTCGACCACCCGTTCGTCGAAGGGAACCTCGGTGTAGTCGATGACAGACGCCGCCCACTCGCCAGCCCGCTCGGCTTTCCAGTCGGCCGAGGTCGTCGCGTACACCTCGGCGCCGATCCGGTCGGCCAACTGGAGCGCGGCGTGGCCGACGCCGCCGCTGGCGCCGAGGATCAGCGCCGACTCGCTCGGTTCGAGCCCCCGCCGCTCACGAGCATCCGCCACGCGGTCGTGAACGAGGAGGGCCACGCGGCCGCGGTCTCCATGTCGACGTGTTCGGGGACCGGCTCGAGGTTCGCCGCCGGCACCGCGACGTACTCCGCCAGTCCGCCGGGGAAGTCGCTGCCGAACTTCCGGTCGTGGGGGCACATGGTCTGCTCGCCCCGCTCGCAGAACTCACACGCCCCGCAGCTCACGTGGTGGTAGACGTTGACGCGATCGCCGGGCGACCAGCCGTCGACGGCGTCGCCGACTTCGTCGACGACGCCGGCCATTTCGGTGCCGGGCCGCTTCGGGAACTCGTCCTCGATCTCCGGGTGGCCGGTGCGGGCGAACACGTCCGCGTGCTGGAGCGCACACGCCCGCACCTCGAGTCGCACTTCGCCCGGGCCGGGGTCGGGTCGCGGGCGGTCGCGGATCTCCAGTACCTCCTCCGGCGGACCACTCTCGACGATGTGAACAGTACGCATATTCCGTCCGTTGGGGGCCAGCACCATATCTCTATGCGGCGCTCGAGGATTCATTCGGCCTCACCAGACGCTGAGTGTACGGTTTCTCATGTGACCGCAACCCAAGATACTATATACCATGACAGATAGAACCAAACGTCAGCCTATGACCGACCAGAGACCGGACAACCCGCTACAGAGGCGCAACTTTCTGAAAAAGACCGGCGCGGTGGGAGCGACGGTGACGCTCGCATCGTTCGCCGGCTGTGCAGGCGACGGCGACGGCGATGGCGACGACACCGACACCGAGACCGTCGCGGGCGGCGGCGGCGACGACACCGTCCAGATGGAGGGGTTCCAGGTCCCCTCCGAGAACGTCGTCCCGCAGAGCGACCTGGACGACGCACAGGCGATCCCCGAGCTCACCCTGATCGTCAACCCGCCGGACGCCCAGCCCGACGACCACGAGACGTCGATGTTCGTCAGCGAAGAGATCGCCAAGCTCGGCCTCGACACGACCGTCGAGACGATGACGTGGCCCTCCCAGTCCTCGACCGTCTGGGACGGCACCGACTGGGACATGACGTTCTGGCAGATGGTGGGGCGCCCGTCCCGGCTGGACCCGGACGAGTTCTCCGTCCAGATGGGTCACTCGAGCTTCCAGGAGGGGTACAACTACTACTTCTGGGAGGACGACGAGTACGACGAGAAGGTGATGGCCCAGCGCGAGGAGCTGGACCAGGACACGCGTGAGCAGCTCATCAAGGAGTGTCAGCAGATCTTCCACGACCGGGGGCCGAGCACGTTCCTGATGTACCCCCAGAAGACGATCCCGTGGAACAGCGAGCGCTGGGACGGCGTCGTCGAGCTCAACGGGATGGGCGCGGTGAACATGCTGACGTTCTCCAACATCGAGCCCACCGGCGACCGGACGGAGCTCAACATCGCCTACGACCAGGAGCTGCAGGCGCTGAACCCGTTCGACCAGTCCGGCGAGATCGACATGATCCAGCACCGGATGATCTGGGACCGCCTCGCGTGGCCCAACGAGTCCGCGCTGCCCGAGCCCCGACTGGCCGAGGAGTTCAACTGGAAGGACGACACGACGCTCGAAGTCCCCATCAAGCAGGGGCACACGTTCCACGACGGCGAGCCCGTCACCGCCGAGGACGTGAAGTACAGCTACAACATCCACCGCGACTACTCGACGTACTTCTCGGGGCCGGTCGAGCCGGTCAACGAGATCACGGTCGTCGACGACCACACCGTCGAGTTCAGCTTCGACTACCACTTCGCGCCGTTCCCGATGGCGGCGATGGGCCGCATCGCGATCATCCCCAAGCACAAGTGGACCGACATCATCGAGAACAAGATGGACGTCGACAGCCCGATGCTGTACCAGGAGGACGAACCCCTCGGGTCGGGCCCGATGGAGTTCGTCCACTGGAAGTCCTCCGAGGAGGTCCGCCTGGAGCGGTTCGACGACCACTTCGACCCGATCGCCTACGAGGCGCGGAACTCCCGGATCATCCCCAGCGTCCAGACGATGCTGACCCAACTCGAGAACGGCACGCTGGACATGCTGGCGAACTACCGCGGCGACAAGGACGTGCTCAAGGACCGCGTCGAGTCCAACGACAGCCTCAGCATGGCTGCCACGACGACGGTCGGGTTCAAGCAGATCTCCTACAACAACGACCGGCCGCCGTTCCACATCGACGGGTTCCGCCGCGCGATGAACCACCGCTTCGACAAGGAGACGATCGTCAACGACATCTACAGCGGGTGGGGTCGATCGCCCCGAACAGCCTGGTCTCCTCCGCACTGGAGAGCTGGCACAACGACGAGCTCGAGCGCTACGAGTTCAGCCTGCAGGCCGCGGCGAACGAGCTCATCGAGGCCGGGTTCGTCTGGGACGAGAGCGACGGGATGCTCTACATGCCCGCCGACAACACCGAAGTCGGCAACTAACCCCCTCCATTTCGAACTATTATGGGACTAAAAGAATTTGTCACGAGACGTATCATCCAGATCGTCGTGCTCTACTTCGCGATCGCGACGATGCTGTTTTTCCTGTTCCGCGCGGCGCCGGGTGACCCGCTCGCGGCGTACATCGGGACAGGGTTCACGGAGGAACAAGCGGCCCAGATCCGGGCGACGTTCGGGCTCGACCAGCCGCTGCACGTCCAGTACTGGAAGTACATGACCAGCCTGGTCACGTTCAACTTCGGCCTCTCCTACATCACGGGTGATCCGGTCTGGGGGATCATCCAGGACCGGATCTGGAACACGCTGGTGCTGATGGGGACCTCGGTCGTACTCGCGTACCTGATCGGCGTGCCCTTCGGCGCGTACCTCGCCTGGAACCGCGGGACGAAACGCGAGCGCTTCGGCGTCGTGTTCGCCCTGATCTCCCGCAGCGCGCCGGTGTTCTGGACCGGGCTGCTGGGGATCTGGATCTTCTCGTTCAAACTCGGATGGCTCCCCGCGGGGTCGATGTCCCAGCCGGGGGTAACCTACTCGAGTAAGCTGGCGCAGTTCACCAGCCCGAGCTTCCTCCGGCACCTGATCCTCCCCGCGCTGGTCCAGGCGTTCTACTTCTACAGCCTCCCGGCGTTGCTCATGCGGAACAGCATGCTCGAGGTGATGAACGAGGACTTCGTCGACTTCGCGGAGCTCAAGGGGATCAGCGACTTCGCGGTGATGCTGAAACACGCCGCCCGGAACGCGCTGCTCCCGATCGTGACGGCCTTTGCCGTCGCCGCGGGGTTCGCCGTCGGCGGCAGCGTCGTCCTCGAGACCGTGTTCGCGTGGCCGGGGCTGGGCCGGGAGATGGTCCGCGCCGTCATCGCGAACGACTACCCGGTGGCGCAGGCGACGTTCCTGATCCTCGCCGGGCTGGTACTGATCGCGAACTTCCTCGCGGACTTGGCGTACGGCTACCTCGATCCGCGGATCACCTACGACTGACACATGAGTGACCAGAACACAACGGCCCTCGACTCGGAGTCGAACGTCGACGCCCTCGACACGGAGCTCTCGACGTGGCGCGAACGCCAGGCGGACGCGTGGCGTCGACGGCTCGCCTTCCTCAAGCGCGAGCCGATGGGGCTCGCGGGCATCCTCATCATGCTCGCGATCGTCCTCGTCGCCGTCTTCGCGCCGGTGATCGCGCCGTACAACCCGACAGAGACCGACTACGGCAACTCGCTGGAGCCGCCCACCGCCGAGCACCCGCTCGGCACCGACAGCGCGGGCCGGGACATCTTCAGCCAACTCGTCTTCGGCGCGCGGCCGGCGCTCCAGATCGGCCTGCTGAGCGCGATCAGCGTCGCCTTCGTCGGCATGAACGTGGGGTTGATCGCGGGCTACTACGGCGGCTACGTCGACGACGCGCTGATGCGGCTGGTGGACTTCGCCTACGGCATCCCGTTCACCCCGTTCATCATCGTCCTCGTGGCGCTGTGGGAGCCCTCGAAGTGGACGATCGTCGGCGCCATCGCGCTGCTGCTGTGGCGCCAGACCGCCCGTGTCGTCCGCTCGCACGTGCTGAACCTCAAGGAGAAGCCGTTCGTCAAGAGCGCCCGGACCGTGGGCGCCAGCGACCGGCGCATTATCTACAGACACATCGCCCCCAACGTCCTCCCGCTGGTGTTCCTCTACGGGAGTTTCGCGATCGCGTGGGCGATCCTGACCGAGGCGGCGATCAGCTACCTCGGCTTCGGTGACCCGACCGCGGTGACCTGGGGGCAGATGCTCCAGTCCGCCCAGCAGTCACAGGCGCTGGCTCGGGACGCCTGGTGGTGGTTCACGATGCCCGGCATCGCGATCATGCTGACCGTCATCTCGGCGTTCCTGATCGGCCGCGGCTACGAAGAACAACTGAACCCCGAACTCCAAGAGCCATGACACTACTCGAAGTCAACGACTTGCACGTGACGTACGCGGGCGATCCGGACGTCGAAGCCGTTCGGGGCGTCTCGTTCACCCTCGAAGAGGGCGAGACGCTGGGTATCGTCGGCGAGAGCGGCTGTGGGAAGACGACGCTCGCACAGGCCATCATGGGCGCGCTCCCCGACAACGGCCGGATCACCGGCGGCGAGATCATCTTCGACGGCCAGGACATCACCCACCTCTCGAACCGCGAGCGCCGCGAGATCCGGTGGGAGCGGATGTCGATGATCAGCCAGAGCGCGATGAACAGTCTCGACCCCGTCTACCGGGTCAAAGACCAGATCAAGGAGGCCATCCAGGAGCACCGTGACGTCTCGGACGCAAAGAGCTACGAACGCGCTCGGGAGCTGATGGAGCTAGTGGGACTCGATCCCGACCGTGTCGAGGACTACCCCCACCAGCTCTCCGGCGGGATGCGCCAGCGAGTCATTATCGCGATGAGTCTCGCGCTCGATCCTGACCTCATCATCGCCGACGAGCCGACGACGGCGCTTGACGTGATCATCCAGGAGCAGATCCTCTACCGGATCAAGGAGCTCCAGCGGGAGCTCGGCAACTCGATGGTGATGGTCACCCACGACATCAGCGTCGTCGCCGAGACGTGTGACAGCATGGTGGTGATGTACGGCGGCGAACTGATGGAGTCCGGCAACGTCGACGAGATCTTCAACAACGCACACCACCCCTACACGCTGGGGCTCCAGAACGCGTTCCCGAGCGTCGAGGGCGAGAAGCGTGACCTCACCAGCATCCCTGGGTCGCCACCCGACCTCTCGGAGCCGCTCGAGGGCTGCCCGTTCGCGTCCAGATGTCCGTTTGCGGCCCCGGAGTGTGAGGAGACGGTGCCAGTACAGGAACCGGTCGACGGTCACCGAGTTCGGTGTCACGAGCCGGTTCCGTTCGAACAGATTCGCGACCGATCCGGCGAGGACGAGACATGGCTATCACAGAACAAAGTCTGAACTGGGACTACGACGGTCCCATCATGGAGGTAACGGGACTCGAGAAGCACTTCCCACAGAGTACGGGGATCATCCACCAACTGATCGGAGGGGAGACGAGCCACGTCAAAGCCGTCGACGGCGTCGATATGGCTATCGAGAGCGGCGAGACGATGGGGCTGGTCGGCGAGTCCGGCTGTGGGAAATCCACGCTCGGCGAGGTCCTCATCGGGCTGCAGGAGCCCACTGGCGGCTCCATCAAGTTCCTCGGCACGGAGCTGGACTCGATGTCCGACAGCCAGCGCAAGGAGTTCCGCCGGAACGTCCAGATGATCTTCCAGGACCCCTACGAGTCCCTGAACCCGCGGTTCTCCGTCGAGCAGTGGATCCGCGAGCCGCTCGAGGTCCACGACATGGACAACCAGGACGAGCGCATCTACGAGGCGCTCGAGCGGGCCGAGCTGACGCCGCCGGAGAACTACATCGGGGAACACCCACACGAGCTCTCCGGCGGGGAGCGCCAGCGCGTCTCGATCGCTCGCGCGCTCGTCCTCGAGCCGAAGTTCATCGTCGCCGACGAGCCGGTGTCGATGCTCGACGTGTCGGTCCGGGCGAGCATCCTGAACCTGCTTCGCGATCTCGTCGACGACCTCGACATGGGCGCGCTGTACATCTCTCACGACCTCTCGCTGATCCGGCAGATGTGCGATCGGACGAGCGTGATGTACCTCGGGAAGGTGGTCGAGCGCGGGCCGACGGAACAGCTGATCAAGGGGCCCAAACACCCCTACGCGCGAGCGTTGCTCGACGCCGTCCCGGTTCCGAACCCGGACCACAACATCTCCGAACCGCAGCTGGAGGGTGAGCCGCCGGACCCCGTCGAACTCCCGGAGGGCTGTAACTTCCGGCCCCGGTGTCCGTTCGCCGCCGAGGAGTGTTTCGAGGAGCCGGGCCTCGACGCCTTTCAGACGGCCGACGGCGAACACGCGGCCGCGTGCTGGCGGGTCGAAACAGTCGACAACATGTAACCCCGTCGGCGCCGCACCGACGGGGTCGTCGCCAGCTACAGACTCTCGCGCCGCCGACTACAGGTCGTAGATGTCGGCGTACTTCTCCTGAATGCGGTCGACGAAGTACTCGGTGGTGAGTCGCTCGCCCGTCGCGACCTCCGGCAGCACGTCGGTCTGATACCGCTTCCCGTGGCGGTGGACGTGCTCCTCCATCCACTCGCGGATCTCGTCGAAGCGCTGCTCACGAACCAGTTCCTCGAGCGGGGCGCCGAAGTCTTCCTCGAGGGAGTGTTGAAGTTGGGCGGAGAACACCGTCCCGAGCGAGTAGCCCTGGAACGTGCCGATGCGGCCGATGCTCCAGTGGATGTCCTGCAGGCAGCCCTCGGTGTCGGTGTCGGGGCGGATGCCGAGGTACTCCTCGTACTTGTCGTTCCAGACCTCCGGCACGTCCTCGACTTCGAGCTCCCCGTTCAGGAGCGCACGCTCGATCTCGAACCGGACGACGATGTGGAGGTGGTACGTGACCTCGTCGGCCTCGACGCGGGTGAGGTTGTCCTCGTACACTTGGTTGGCGGCCTCGTACGCCTCCCGCGGCGTCACGTCCGAGAGCCGGGGGAAGTGCTTCTGAACGATCGGGAGGAACTGCTCCCAAAACGCCTCGGAGCGACCGACGTGGTTCTCCCAGAAGCGGCTCTGTGACTCGTGGATCGAGTGGCTCCGGGACTGGCCGAGCGGGCCGGGGAACCCGTCGGGGTCGAGCCCCATCTCGTACGTCGCGTGGCCGTACTCGTGAAGCGAGCTGTCCAGCCCGTCGATGGGGGAGTGATCGTGGAACCGGGTCGTGATCCGCATGTCGTACCGGTTGCCGTAGGAGAACGGGTGTGGCGACGTGTCGAGTCGGGCGCGGTCCCAGTCACACTGGACGAACGAGAGGGCGTCCTCCGAGAGCGCCATCTGGGTGTCCGCGTCGTAGGGGCCGCGCTCGACGAACGGGCCGGAGGGGTCCACGTCGCTCGCCCGGATCTCCTCGATGAGGGGGACGAGCGCCGCCTTCAGGTTGTCGAGCACTCGCTCGGCGGTGTCGACGCCGACGTAGGGCTCGTACTCCTCCAGCATGACCGCGAAGGGCTCCTTGTCGGGGTCGATCTGGTTGGCCTGCTCGCGCTTGAGTTCGAGCAGCTCCTCGAGGTAGGGAGCGAACGTGTCGAAGTCGTCGTTCGCCTTGGCCTCCTCCCAGGCGTCGTTGGCCTCGGAGATGACCGAGTTGATCTCCTCGGTGAGGTCCTGATCGACTGACGCCTTGCGCTCGTGTTCGCGTCGGACCTCCCGGACGACCGCCTGCTGGTCGTCGTCGAGATCGGCGTCGGCGACGGCGTCGAGCCACGCCTCCACGTCGTCGCCGGTGAGCGCCTCGTGCTGCAGCGAGGAGACGAGTCCACGCTGGGTCGACCGCGCCGGTGTTCCGCCCGGGGGCATCATCACCTGCTGGTCCCAGAACAGGAGGTTGTCCATCGTTTCGAGCGTCCCGACCCGCTCCGCGCGGTCGAGGAGTTGCTGGTACGCGTCCGCCGGGGATTTTTCGCCCATAGTGATACGTTACCGTACAACGACGAAAAGCTACCTCTACCCGTCACGCTGGCCGGTACCTCCACGTCGGGGCCGCACTCCGGATCCGGAGGTAGCTTTATCGCGGTACAGCCGTCAGGTCGAACCGTGACAGAAATTGCCTACCTCGTCCCGGGGCGGGGACTGGACGCGGCGGAGCTCGACCGCCGCGAGGGGATCGCCAACGAGCTGACCGACGCCGACGTGACCGTGATGGACGCCGACGACGGCCCGCTCTCGATCGAGAGCGAGGTCGAACACGAGTGGTGCGTGCGGAGCCTGCTCGGCCTCCTCAGGGAGACGGAAGACGACTACGACGGGTTCGTCATCGGCTGCTTCGGCGACCCCGGGCTGGCGGCGGCGCGGGAGTTCGTCGACAAACCCGTCGTCGGCCCCGCGTCGGCGACGTTCCACACCGCGGCACAGCTCTCCGATCGCTTCTCCTGTCTGACGATCCGCTCGACGCCGGCGTCGAAGCGCCGACAGATCTTCGCCGACGGCCTCGGCCAGCAGTTGGCGAGCGTCCGCGTCGTCGAACAGGGGGTGCTCGACGTGGACCACGAGTCCGAAGAGACCGTCCAGAAGATGGTCCGAGAAGCCGAGAGAGCGGTCGAGGCGGACGGCGCCGAGTCGGTCGTCCCCGGCTGCATGAGCCTCGCGTTCATGCAGGTCCACGACCGCATCGCCGACGGCCTCGGCGTGCCGTTCCTGGACCCCGTCCGGATCAGCCTCGGGACGGCCGCGATGTGGGCCGACCAGGGGCTGACCCACAGCCGGGTCACCTACCCGGCGTTCTCGGCGGATCGAGAAGCCAGCCTGTTCGAGTAACAGCGCGGCGGGCGCTACTCTCTGTGGAGGTGGCAGGCGGCGAAGCGAGTCCCCGAGCGGTCGGACTCGAGTTCGTACGCCGGCTCCTCCTGGGCGCAGATGCTCTGCTCGGCGAACGCTTCGGTGAGCAGGTCCGTCGCCGTCTCCCACTCCGCCGCGAGAACGTGATCGATCGCGTCCTCGACGACCGCACCCGGCTCGCCGTCGAGGCTCACGCCGTCGAAGAACTGGCTCTCGACGGCCGCGCGGTCGTCCGGGTCGAACGCGCGGCGCCTGACCGCGCGCATGAACTCCCGAACCGCCGCCCACTCCCCGTCGTCCAGATCGTACGCGTCCGGCGGGATGAGCTCCGGGCAGCGCGTCCGGAACCGACAGCCAGACGGCGGGTTGACCGGGTCCGGCACGTCGCCCTGCAGGATGGTTCGCGATCCGGCTTGGGAGGGGTCGGGGACCGGAATCGCCGAGAGCAGCGACCGGGTGTAGGGGTGCTTCGGGTCCTCGAACAGCTCCTCTTTCTCCGCCAACTCGACGATCTGCCCGAGGTACATCACCGCGACGCGGTCGGAGATGTGCCGGATCACCGAGAGGTCGTGGCTGATGAACAGGTAGGTGAGGTTGAACTCCTCCTGGAGCTCCCGCATCGTGTTGAGCACCTGTGCCTGGATGGAGGCGTCGAGCGCGCTCGTCGGCTCGTCACAGACGATGAAGTCCGGGTCGACCGAGAGCGCTCGTGCGAGGTTGATGCGTTGGCGCTGCCCACCGGAGAACTGGTGTGGGTAGCGGTTGTAGTGCTGCGGGTCGAGCCCGACCGCCTCCAGCAGTTCCCGCGCCCGCTCCTCGCGACCGGCCTTGTCGTAGAGGTCGTGGGCCTTCATCGGCTCCTCGACGATCGGCCCGACCTTCATCCGGGGGTTGAGCGAGGACTGGGGGTCCTGGAAGATCATCTGCTGATCCTTGCGCGTCCGACGCAGTTGGCCCTTGTCGAGCTCGGCGATGTTTCGCCCCTGGAAGTAGATCGCCCCCTCTGTCGGCTGGAGCAGGCGGAGGATCGTCCGCCCGAGCGTCGACTTCCCGCAGCCGGACTCGCCGACGAGCCCCAGCGTTTCCCCGCGTTCGATCTCGAAGGAGACCCCGTCGACGGCCTTGACGTGCTCGATAGAGCGCTTGAGCGGGAACCCACCGCTCAGGTCGAGTTCGACGGTGTCGAACACGCCGCTGCCCGTCGAGAAGTGTTTCTTGAGGTTCTCGACGCGGAGGATCGGCCCCGCGTCGTCGGCCTCGCTCATCGGCTCCCCTCCGTCACCTGCAGATCCTCACCGAACTCGTCGCCCTCGGACTGGATCGGCGTGCTGTGTTCGTAGTCCACGTCGAACGCGTCGTGTTTCACACACGCCGCGTTGTGGCGGGTGTCGGTGTCGCTCACGTTCCGTGGCTCCGGGTTGACCTCCCGACAGACCGCACGGGCGTCCGGACACCGCGGGTGGAACCGACAGCCCGATGGCGGGTTGATGGCCTCGGGCATCACCCCCTCGATCGGGGTGAGCGACTCGACGGTTTTGTCGGGTCGCGGGACGGACTGCAGCAGCGCCTCGGTGTACGGGTGTTTCGTGTTGTCGAACAGGTCGTGAACGTCGGCCTGTTCGGCCATCTGCCCGAGGTACATCACGTTCACGCGGTCACAGATGTCCGCGACGACAGCGAGGTCGTGGGTTACCCAGACGAAGCTCGTGCCGTACTCCTCCTGGAGGTCCGAGACCAGATTCAGGATCTGGCCCTCGACGGTCACGTCCAGCGCCGTCGTCGGCTCGTCGGCCAGGATCAGCGACGGCTGGCACGCGATCGCCATCGCGATGAGGACGCGCTGGCGCATCCCGCCGGAGAACTCGTGGGGGTAGTCGTCGAACCGGTCTTCGGGTTTGGGGATGTCGACCTCCCGGAGCGTCTCGATCGCCACGTCGCGGGCGTCTTTCGGCGGCAGCTCCCGGTTGATCTCGATGAACTCCTGGAGCTGGCTGCCGATCGTAAAGACGGGGTTGAGACTCTCCATCGGGTCCTGGAAGATCGTCGCGATCTCGCGCCCCCGGATGCGTTGGCGGAACTCCTTGTTGGAGAGCGACTCCGGGCTCTGTCGGCGCTCACCGTTCGGCCCCTCCTCGAAGCTGAGGAGCGTCTCGCCGCGGAAGCGGATCTCGCCGCCGACGATCTCGCCGGGCGACTCGACCAGCCGGAGAACACTGGAGATGGCGACCGATTTGCCGGCGCCGGACTCGCCGACGAGACCGACGGTCTCCCCCTCGTGAACGTCGAAGGAGATGCCGTCGACCGCGCGGACGGTGCCTTCGGCGGTTTCGAACTGTGTCTGGAGGTTTTCGACTGAGAGTAGTGGTGTAGTCATGGTTAGTTTTCGAGACGCGGGTCCAGCGTGTCGCGGAGCCCGTCGCCGAGAATGTTGAACGCCATCACGGTGATCAGGATGGCCAGCCCCGGCCAGACCGAGAACCACGGCGCCGGAAGCATGTAGTTACGCGCGATCGAGAGCATCTGCCCCCACGACGGCGTCGGGGGCTGGGCGCCGAAGCCGAGGAACGACAGCCCGGCCACGATCAGGATGTTGGTCCCCATCTGGAGCGTCGTCTGCACGACCACCGGCGCGAAGCTGTTTGGGATCACGTGCCGCAGCAGGATGTTCCGATCTTTCACGCCCGCCGCCTGGGCGGCCTCGACGTACGTCTCCTCGCGAATGCTGAGCACTTCAGAGCGGATCAGCCGGGCGAAGATCGGGATCGAGATGATGCTCACGCCGATCATCGCGTAGATGAGCTCCCGGCCGAACGCGGCCATGAACGCGATCACGAGCACCAGGAACGGGATCGAGTAGAGGATCTCCACGAACCGCATCAGCACGTCGTCGATCCAGCCGCCGTAGTAGCCCGAGACGGCGCCGACGGTCGTCCCGACGACGACGCCGATGGTCGTCGAGACCAGCGCGATCTGGATGGCGATCCGGGAGCCGTACAGCAGCCTGACCGCGATATCCCGGCCGCGGGTGTCGGTGCCCAGCGGGTGGGCCAGCACGCCGTCGCCGAACTGGTTGCTGAGGCCGACCGGCGGCAGCAGCGGTCGGGTGCCGGCGTTGTTCCGGAGCGGGTGGTAGAGGTAGGTCTCTGCCAGCCGATAGTCGAGGAACTCGGCGTCGACGAACGCGAACAGCGCCATCCCCGAGATGATCGCGATCAGAATCAGGCTGATCCGGGCGGTCGTGTCCTGGAGCAGCCGGGAGAGCATGTAGGAGGCACCGACGCGGGACTCGTACTCCTGGTCTTCGGTCTCCTCGGTTTCAGCCGCCATCAGTCCTCACCCTCGTAGGTCACGCGGGGATCGAGATACGCGTAGGTCAGGTCGGTGAGCAGCGTGCCGATCACGAACATGACCCCGAAGAACAGCGTCGTCCCCATGATGAGCGCGTAGTCCTGCGTGCGGACCGCCTGGATGATCAGTCGGCCCATCCCGTTGATGTTGAACACGGTTTCGGTCAGCACGGCACCGCCCAGCGCGGACGTGAGTTGGAGGCCGATGATGGTCACCACGGGCAACTGCGCGTTGCGGAACGCGTGTTTCCGGGTGATGACCGACTCCTTCACCCCGAACGCGCGGGCGAGGTTGATGTAGTCCCGGCCGAGCACTTCGAGCATCGACGACCGCTCGATACGGGAGACCGCCGCCATCTGGAGCGTGCCCAGCGCGATGGTGGGCATGATGAGGCTCCGGACGGTTTGGACCAACACGTCGAGCCGTGAGGTGGCGCCCTCCACCTCCGAGATCGGTGTTAACGGCATCACTAACCCGTTCGACGGGAGCACTTGGAGGTGGTAGCCGAACACGATGATCAGGAGCAGCCCGATCCAGAAGTTGGGGGTGCTGACGCCGATCAGCGAGACCACGCGGGAGCCGTGGTCGACCGGCTGGTTCCGGCGGCGGGCCGAGACGATCCCCAGCGGGATCGCGACGCTGAGGGCGAAGGCGAAACTCGACGCCAGCAGCAGGAGCGTGACGGGCAGGCGCTCCAAGATCTTGGTCGTGACCGGGACGCCGTAGTGGATGCTCCGCCCCAGATCACCGCCCAGCGCCGCGAGAATGTACTTGACGTACCGTACGTGGATTGGTTGGTTGAAGCCGTAGCGCTCCTCGGCGGCGGCGATGAGTTCCTCGCTCGCGGTCGGACCGAGCATCACTTCCACCGGCGAGCCGGGCATCGCGTTGATCAGGAGAAACGTGATCGACGTGATGCCGATGAGCACCGGGATCGCCTGGAGCAGCCGTTTGATAGTGTATCGTAAGTGTGACATCTATGTCGTCGTGAATGCGAAAACGGTCGTCGGGGGAGGGGTTACTGGTCCATCCAGACGTTCGAGCCTTCGGTGTCGGCGTGGGTGTTGTTCCGGTCGCCGTAGAGGTAGGGGTTGTACGTCGAGACGGGGTGGGTTTTCAGCCCCTGGACGTAGTTCTTCACACCCATCGAGATGGAAGTGTAGTACAGCGGGAGGTGGACGCGATCCTCGACGAACAGGTTGATCGCCTCGATGTACATCTCGCGACGCTCGTCGCGGTCGGTCGTGACTCGCGCCTCGGCCAGCAGCTCGTTGAATCGGTCGTTGTCGTAGTACTGCCCCTGGAACGCGCCGTCGATGTGGAGCAGTTCGTAGAGGAAGCGGTCCGGTTCGGGAGCGCGAGTCCAGCCGAGCAGGTACATGTTGACCTGGCTGGCGTCGCCGGAGTTGTACCGGTCGAGCATCGTCGCGAAGTCGAGATACTGGACCTGCGCGTCGTAGCCGGCCTCCTGAATCCCGTTGGCGATGGAGACGGCGACCTGTCGGCGCTTCTCGGTGGAGGAGACGATGATGTTACAGGTCCAGTCGTCGGGCACGCCGGCGCTCTCGAACAGCTCCTTGGCGCGGTCGATGTCCTTGTCGGACCAGCTGTTCTTCCACTCGTCGAGGGGCATGTCCCACGCCTCCGCGACGGAGGCGGGCACCGGGCTGTAGATCCGGCCGCCGCCGGGCTTGATGTACTGCTCGATCGCCTGGTCGAGGTCGACACAGTGGTCGATCGCCAGCCGCACGTCGCGCTTGGCACACTCGCCCTCGTTCTGGTTGAACGCGGCGAACTGGTAGCTCAGCGAGGGCCCCTCGATCACGTCGGCGTCCGACATGTTCTGGACGGTGCTCCAGAACTGCGGCGGGATGCGGTTGATGACGTCCTGCTCGCCGGTCTGGAGCTGTGTCACGCGGTTGGTGGGCTCGTTGATCGGCGTGAACGTCACCTCGTCGAGGTGGGGGCTGCCGTTCCCCCAGTAGTCGTCCCAGCCCGCCATCGTGACCTTTTCGTTCTCCTGGAAATCCGTCACTTCGAACGGCCCGGAGCCGACGAACGTGTCGATACCGAACCCTTCGGGGTCCTCCTCGCGGACGCTCTTCGGCGCGACCGGGTGCGCGATGGCGTGGAGGATCGGGACGTACGGCTCGGTCAGCGTGAAGTGGGCGGTCGTATCGTCCTCGACATCGATGGTGTCGACGATGCTGAAGTTGGAGGCGTAGCTGGTCTGCTCCTCGACAGTCGCCTCGAACGTGTACTTCACGTCCTCTGCGGTGACCTGGTCCCCGTTGTGGAACGTGGCGTCGGAATCGAGGTTGAGCGTGAACTCGTTGCCCTCGAGGGTCGGGATCTCCTCGGCCAGGATCGGCACGAGGTTGGTGTTCCGGTCGTAGCCGAGCACCGGCGAGTACACCAGGTTCTTCAGCATGATGGAGTAGTTCCCGCCGTTGTTGTTGACGGGGTCGAGCTCCACCGGCGACGACGTCTGCGCGAACTTCAGCGAGCCGCCGCGCATCGGCGTCGACGTTTGGGCGTCGGTGTCGTCGTCGCCGCCGGACGAGTCTGAATCGGTCTCAGTCGGCGTCTCCGTGCCGTCTCCACCAGTACAGCCGGCGAGTCCTACGAGGCCAGCCGACGCGGCCGCCTGTAGGAACTTCCGGCGGTTGTCTTGCCAATCATTCTCAGGCATGGCTGTAACCTACCACCATGCTTATTTAAATGTTTGTCATGAGGCAGCCCGTTGTCGAAATATACTTTATCTATTTATATATAGAACTTAAAAATATGTAGCTGGAAAATACGGTGGTGCCGGAAGGAGGCCAAAACTATGCCTGTCACTGCGGCGGGTTCCGCGCCGCTGGGAGGGTTCCGGTCGCTCGCCGCCCAACCGCCCTCGACGCTGATAGTTCTACCAGCTATATTGTCACCTACGGGAAGCTATTACAAAGGGGATCCCAAAGGAGACCCATGAGTCAGCGACTCTACGCGGACGGGAAGCCGTCGCTATCGGGCGTCGACGCGGCGATCGTCGACGACGTGTCGGCCGAGGAGCCCTGGCGGCTCGTCGAACGGTTCGCGGAACTCGACCGCGTTTCGGGCACCGACGACGAACGCTCGGCGGCGGCGTACGTGACAGATCGGCTCGAGCAGTTCGGCGTCGACCACGAGCTGTTCACCCCGTCGCTGTATCTGAGCACACCCCACGGCGCGAGTATCGAAACAGACGACGGCTGGGCGGCCGCGTCGGCCAAGACGGTCTCGTTCTCGGCGAGCGGCACCGCCGAGGGCGAGCTCGTCTACGTCGAGAACGACGACGAGATGGACTCGATCGAGGCCATGCTCTCGGTGTCGCTCGACGGACTGCCGTCGGACCTCTCCGGGAAAGTCGTGATGAGCGAGTCGATCATCCCGATCAGCGCCATCGGGGAGCTCGCCGACCGGGGCGCCGAGGCGTTCGTCGGGATCCACCCCCACGAGCGCGAACCGCACGAGGGAATCGTCACCCCGATCTGGGGTGGCGCGCCGCCGTACGACGAGAAAGGGCGGGTTCCGGACCTGCTGGTCGCGAACGTCTCCGCGATCGATGGGCGCGAACTCCGTGAGGCGGCCGCCGCCGGCGCCGACGTGACCGTCTCCGCCGAGACGACGACCGAGTGGCAGACGGCGCCGCTGGTGCTCGCAACCATCCCCGGCGAGGCCGCCCCGGCCGTCGACGAGTTCGTGCTCGCCCACGGCCACCTCGACTCCTGGCACGAGGGCGTCACCGACAACGCGACTGGCGATGCCGCGTTGCTCGAACTGGCAAGAGTGCTCCAGACCCATCGCGAGGACCTCCGGCGGGACGTGTGGGTCGCCTGGTGGCCGGGCCACTCGACCGGGCGCTACGCCGGCTCCACCTGGTTCGTCGACGAGTTCGCCCAGGAGCTGGCCGACCGCTGTGTCGCTCACGTGAACATCGACTCGCCGGGCGTCGCCGACGCGACCGAGTACGACGAGCGCGCGAAGTGGATGGCCGCCGTCGACGAGGTCGCGACCGGGACCATCGCGGACGTAAGCGGCAAATCGACCGCCAAACACCGTCCGGCGCGGGCGGGCGACTACTCGTTCAACAACCTCGGCGTACCGGGGATGTCGCTCCAGTCGAGCATCCCCCAGTCCGTCCGCGAGGATCGCGGCTACCACCCCGTCGGCGGGTCGGCCGGCCACGCCGACGCGTGGCACCTCACGACCGACACCATCGAGAAGGCCGACCCGGACGTGCTGGAACGGGACACCGAAGTGTACACGCTCGCAACCGCAAGACTGAGCCGTGCCGAGCGACCCGCGGACCCGGTTCGCGCGATCGACCAACTCGCGTCGGCGGTGACGGAGTACGACGCCGCCAGCGAGTTCGACCTCGGGCCGGTGATCGACGAACTCGACGCGCTCCGCGAGGCGACGACGACCGGTCTCGCGGACGCCGAGGGCTACCCCGACGCCGCAGACAGACTGGTGAAGGAGCTCACGCGCCTCCAGTTCGTCACGGAGGGCGCGTTCGAACAGGACCCCGCCGAGAGCCGGGCGCCGGTTCCGCGGCTGGCCCCCGTCGAGCGACTCCCCGAACTGGACGGCGACGAGGCGCGCTTCCTCGAGCTCCAGCTCACGCGTGCCCGCAACGACGTCGTGGCGACGCTCCGACGGCTGCGCCGGTCGCTGTAGGCACCCGCGGTGGTGGCTGCAGGGGTAGTTCTTTACCGGTGGTCGGGCATGGTGGGGGTGATGCGGTTCGCAGCCAACATTCCGACAGCCGCCGGGGCGTCAGAGTACTCCACGCTGGCGTTCTGTGACTCGATCTCGTGGGAGAAACAGCGATCGTTCGCCCGGGCCACCGAGGCCGCGGGGTTCGACGGCCTGGGCGTGCCCGACCACCTGCTCGCGGGTGACGGCGCGACCACCGAGTGTTTCACCACCCTGACCGCCCTCGCCGGCGCGACCGAGTCGGTGACGCTGTTCCCCAAGACGGTGAACAACGAGCTCCGCCACGGCCCCCTGCTGGCGAAGATGGCCGCCGAGGTGGACAACGTCAGCGACGGCCGGCTCAAGCTCGGGATGGGCGCGGGGTGGAAGGCCGACGAAGCGCTGGCGTACGGGTACGACTGGCCGGACGCGCCCGAGCGACTGCGCGCGATGGAGGAGACGATCGAGCTCACCAAGCGCCTCTGGACCGAAGAGGAGGTGGACTACGACGGCGACTACTACCAGCTCGACGGCGCCGCCTGTCGCCCGCGCCCCCGGCAGGACCCGCGGCCGCCGATCATGGTCGGCGGCGGCGGCGAGGAGTTCACGCTCCGCATCGCCGCCAAGCACGCCGACGAGTGGAACTTCTGGGGGCCGACCGACGTGATGGCGCACAAGCTCGACGTGCTGCGCTCTCACTGCGAGACGTACGACACCGCGTTCGACGACATCGATATCTCCTGGTTCGCGCGGTGTATCGTCCGGGAAACCGAGGCCGAGGTCGAGGCGATCCTGGACGAAGTGCCGCGGTTCCGGGACCCGGACCCCGACGACCCGATGGCGTCGTACAACAACCTCATCGGCACGCCCGAACAGCTCGTCGCCGAGCTCGAACCGTACGCGGAGCTCGGCGTCGACGAAGTCGTTCTGGAGTTCGTCGACTTCCCCGAGCCGACCGGCGTGGAGCTGTTCGCCGAGGAAGTGGTGCCGGCGTTCAGCTAACTACGCTCGGCTGTCGAGGAACGCCTCGACGGCGTCGGCCGCCTCCCCGACGCGGTGAGCGAGCTTCGAGACGCCGCGGACGGCTTTCGTCCGGGCGAACCCGGACCGGGGACCGGTTCGGTCCGGGAGCGATTCGGCGACCCGGAGGTACGGGAGCAGTTCGTGTGGCAGCGCCGGGTCGTGTTCGTACGCCGGCGACTCCATGTACAGCGCCGGGATGAGCAGGTTTCCGAGCCGGACCTGCACGTCTTCGACGCCCGTGTCAACGCCGTCGTCGGCGTCGGTGGCGACCGTGACGAACTCTTCGAGCGCCGCGTCGAGCCGGTCCAGGCGGTCGTACACCGGCGAGAAGTCTACCTCCCCCTCGGCCTCGGCGTCGATCTGCTCGGTGAGCGCGCGGATCTCCGCGGCCGTCTCCCGGTAGTCGTGGGGCAACACCGGCGAGTTCGACAGCCGCGAGACGATCGCGGTGTACAGCCGGGTTTCCTCGACCATCAGATCGAAATCGATCTTGTCTCGAGTGTCCGCCGGGGTGTGCCACCACCAGCCGCCGCCGACGGGGCCGGCGTCCTCGTGATCCGCACTGAACCGGGCCCCCGAGAGCAGCGAGGAGAGCCCGGCGCCCCAGAACGACTGGTCGGAGTTCCGGCCCGGCCGACTCCCACCGCCGATGAGCCCGCCGTCGTCCCGCGCGACGCCGAGCGGGAGAGGCCCGTCCTCGAGCACGTCGAGGTGTTCGTCGCCGACCTCGGCCATGTGCTGGGCCCAGAGGTGGTCGGCGCCGTCGAGGCCGTTCAGGTCGATATGGAGGTAGGCGATCCCGTTCTCGCGCAGATCGAGCCAGTTCCGGTCCGCGTAGCGGGCGCTCCCGGCGTAACGACCCATCGAGTGGCCGGGCCAGAACCCCACCACGATCCCGCGCTTCGGCGGGTTCTCGGCGAACACGCGGGCCAACTCCATCGACGTGGCGACGGCCGAGGCGTTGTCGGTGACGCCCTCGTGCCAGGAGTCGATGTGGTTGCCGACGACGGTGTACCGGTCGCTCTCGGTGCCCTCGATGCGGGCGACCGGACAGGGGAGCTCCCGCTGCTCGGTGCGTGCCTGCGTCTCGACGGCGACCTCGACGTCGTCACCGGCCAGTCGCTCCGCCAGCCACTCGCCGTCGCTCTGGTGGATCTCCGCCACCGGGAGGTCCGGAAGCTCGTCGGCGTCGTCAACCGACGGCGAGCCCCAGATGGGGGAGACGATCATCTCGTGCAGTTGGCCCTCGGTCGGCGACTCGAAAACGGCCGCACGCGCTGCGGCCTCGTCGATCGCCCGCACGGCCCCCGGCGTGGGCAGCCCCTGCGTGAAGGCGATCTTCCCGGAGAGGTCGGGGAGGTCAGTCGCGCTGTGGCCGACCGACTCCACGGCGACGAGTTCGCCGCTGACACCGCCCGGGGCGTACTCGCGCTGAACGCGGTCGTGATCGCGTCGTCGAACTCCTCCCGGACCGGACTGGTGACGGTCACCGACGCGGATACCGGGACGCTGGTGTACGCCTCGATCGTCTGCAGTTCCACCTCGATGCCCTCCTCGGACAGTTCGTCGACGATGTACTCGGCCGCTTCCCACTGGTCATCAGTCCCGGGATACCGTCGGAGGTCGGCCAACGCGTCGATGTGGGCCACCAGCGCGTCGCGGTCGATCTCGCCGACGAGTCCGTCCTCTGTCGTTCTGTCGACTGTGTCAATCACACGCACAAGGAGGGAAGTAGTGCAATAAGCGTGACGGGGGTGACGCCGCAGTCCGTGAACCAGTGGGAACTGCTTCCGCTATGCCACCGACTCGGTGAGCGACTCCCAGATCGCCGCCGCCCGGAGCGCAGTCGCGTCGGCGCCGCGCCGGGCGACGAACTGCAGCCCGACCGGGAGCCCGTCGTTCGCGCCACAGGGCACCGAGATCGCCGGATTGCCGGTGAGGTTGAACGGCCCCGTCGTGCGGACCGCCTCGTCGAGCGTACTGTCCTCCAGGTAGCTCTCGCCCTCCCACGCGGGCGCGACCATCGGCGTCGTCGGCCCGCGAGTACGTCTACTCCCTCGAGTGCGTCCTCGACGCCCGCAGTCACGAGCGCCCGTGCCCGCTGGGCTCGGGCGTAGTACTCGGGGCCGTCCGCCGCGAGCAGATGCTGGCCGTAGAGGAACGCCTCCGCGGGGTAGTCACCGAGTTCGCCGGCGCGTTCGGCGAGCGCCTCGTCGACTGCAGCCGTGAACGCCGGATCCGCGACCGAGCGTTGCCAGAAGTTGGCCCCGTTTCGCTCGACGTAGGCGGCGACCTCGGTCATCGCGATGGCCCACCACGCCGGGATGGCGTACTCGAAGTTCGGAATCGACACCTCGCGCACGGTCGCGCCGGCGGCCGCGAGCTCGTCGAGGGCCGCCCGAACCGTCTCGTCGACCGCCGGCTCGCCACCGAACAGCTCGTCGGGGACGCCGACGGTGAGCGTCTCGACCGCGGCCGCGTCGACGCCGTCGACCGCATCGACGTACGCCTGCGGGGTCGAGCCGGCCGTAGCAGCGTCCTGCGGGTCGGGCCCCGCGATCGCATCGAGCGTCCGGGCAGCGTTCGCGACGGTGTCCGCGAGCACGCCGATCTCGTCGTTGAGCTTCGAGAACTGGACAAAGCCCGTCAGCGGGACGAGCCCCCGGCTGGGTTTCAGGCCGACGACGCCACAGAACGACGCCGGAAACCGGACGGAGCCACCCGTGTCGCTCCCCAGCGCCACGTCCGCGAGGCCGTCCGCGACGGCGACCCCGCTCCCGGCCGACGAGCCGCCGGGCTGGTGCTCGGGGTCGTTGGGGTTGCGGGCCAGTCGGAAACGCATCGTCTCGGCGTCGCCGCCGAACGCGAACTCGTCCATGTTGGCCTTGCCGACGATCCGCCCGCCCGCGTCCAGTAGCCGGTCGACCACGGTCGCGTCCTCGGCCGGAACGTGATCCGCGAACAGCGGCGATCCGGCGGTCATCGGGAGCCCCGCGACCGCGATGTTGTCCTTGACCGCGACCGTCAGCCCCGACAGCACGCCGTCGTCGGTTCGCTGGATGTCACACCGGGAGAGAAACGCCGCGTGCGGGTCGTCGTCCTCGTTCGGGTCCCAGAACGTCCGGTCGGGCGCCGTCGGCAGCTCGAGTTCGTCGAGACGGGAGACGAGATCGTCCTGTGCCGCCATCGCGGCTGCCTGCTCCTCCGGGTCGAATCGGTCCGGGTCGAGCCGCGCTCGTCGGGCGTACTGTCCGATATCCTCGGCCGTCACGGACGGGTCGTCGTCCATGTGGATCCCTCACGACCGGGCTGTGAAATAGCTTCGCCGGCGATTCGGCGACGATCGAGTCACGGCTGGCCGTCGCCGCGCCTCAGTCGTCGCTTGCGGCGGCGGGCTCCCCCAACAGGTCGCCGAGTTTCTCGAACTTCGGCTCGGGGTAGGTTGCCGCGCTCTGGGCGACGCCGTGGCGGGCCCAGGTGGCAGCCGTTTCGAGCGCGAGGCTCGCGGGGTCGAGGAACGGCACGCCGACGCGCTCCTCGATCTCGTCGTGGCGCTGGGCGAACGAGAGGCTCATACAGCCCGGGAACAGCGCCTCGGCCCCGTCCTCTTCGATCGCGGCGTTCCCCTCCCGGACCATGCGCTCGACGAGGTCGTCGTCGCCGTGGTCGATCGACTCGACCGGCGCGTCGACGGAGCGGACGCTCACACAGCGATCCGAGAGGTGGTGCTCGTGGGCCTGCTCGTGGCTCATCGGGATCGTCTCGTCGAGGATCGTGAGCCACGTGAAGCGGTCGGCGATCATCGCGGCGGTGTGGATCGTCGTCTCGGCCGGCCCGACGACGGGGATGTCGAGCAGTTCCCGCAGCCCCCGGATGCCAGGGTCGCCGAAGCAGCCGATCACCAGCGCGTCGAACTCGTCCTCGACGCGGTGGGCGGTCTGCATCGAGCCGACGGTACACCAGAGCTCCTCGACGGCGCTCTCGATGCTCGTCGGACCCGGGCCCTCGGCTTCGAGGACGCTCACGTCGACGTGGTCGGGCGTGAGCTCGTTGGAAACGCGTTCGCGACGCTCCCGCTCCTCGCTCGGGAGGCCCACGCCGGGAACGAGGTAGCAGACATCGACCATCAGGCACCACCCCCCGTGGCGTCCGTACCTGTCGCCCGCGGCCGGTCACGTTCGTCGTGTCGGTTCCGGATGTCGTCGGCAGGCGCGGCCTCCCCGGCGCTGCCGGAGCCGCGATTCGGCGTGGGCTCGTCGAGCGATACTCCGTCGTGTAGACGCCGCTCGGACTGATCGAGGGCGTCCCTAGTGGTAGTCGGCTGGCTCATGTGGCTCGCATTCGCGCGGACGGCGCGAGTCAGTATAAATATTGGTAAACGTCAACATGGCGGGAGGCTACCGGCACCGCCGGCCCAGACTAGCCGACAGTACCGCGGGAATCGGCGGACGTGAGTGCCTTGCGGGAACCACAGAAGCGGTAGCTACCGTACCTGTGGTAGCTGTGCCAGCTACGGTAACTAAGGTAGCTGAGGTAGCTGAGGTAGCTAAAGTAAGTAACGTAGGTGAAGTAGATGCGGTACCTGCTTCATCTGCGGTGGGTAGGGCACCTACGGCGGCTAGGGTAACTTCGGTATCTGCGGTGGCTAGGGTAGCAAAGGCAGCGGAGGCAGTTGGGGGAGCGGCAGAGAGCAGTTGGTGGGGTCGGCGACAAGGCTGACCGCCAGGATTCGCGGCAGAGCGTCAGGTCCGATCTCGCTCGGTGGGTTCCCGAACGCGCCCGTCGGTGTTCGAGAGCGCTTCCGTCGCCATGTCGGCGCGTTCGGCGGCCTCGATGTGCTGGTAGGCCTGGCGGACCTGCTCCTCGGAGTTGTCGAGATACCGTGCGGCGGCGGCGTAGCCGAACTCCCGAACCATCACCTCCCCATCCCGCGGCGGCCACCGTGGGGGCGAGGTAGTCGTGGCGGTCGTCGTCGACGGCGATCTCGGCGTCGTCACAGAGTCGCTGCAGCACTCTGCGCGCGCCGTTGGGTTTGAGCCCCGGCGGCGCGGAGATGTCGAACTCGGCGGCGACGAGCAGGTCCGGTTTCGCCTCTCGATGTGTGTCGATTTCGTCGGCAGAGAGCCCCCGGTCACGGAGGCCATCGGTCACGTGCCGGGCCAGCGTCGGCCGATGGAGCGTCGTGAACACCGGCCACTCCTCGGGGCGTCGAGCAGTTGGCGATACCGCCGCAGCGGCCCCAGTACGGGATTCGGGAGTGACGCCTCGTCCCACTGCTGTTTCTTCCGGTAGACGGTGACGTTGTTGTCCCCGAAGGAGACGTCCGCCCAACGGATCCCGTTCCGGCCCGGTCGGTCGTCGTCGGGCGCGTTGAGGAACTCCGAAGCCCGGAGGCCCGTGTAGCAGAGGATGTACGCCAGCGCCCGCTCCCGGCAGCGCTTGTACGCACGGAACCGCGCGGCAGCCTTCGCCTGCACCGCCTCGCTCGCGGGGTCACCGTGCTCGTCGGCCGGCACCTCGACGGCGCCGAAGGCGTCGATCGCCGCCGACGCCCGCTCGTCGACGAACCGGGTGAGCTGGTCGCGCTGTTCGGGCGACCACGCCTGCTGATCGCCCGGGCGGCGGCCGGTGCTCTCCGGCAGCGGGTCCTCGGCGTCGGACTCCCGGGCGTAATGACGCGGGATGTAGCCTTGGGCGTCGGCCCAGCCACACCAGGAGGCGACGTAGGCGTAGTAGGTGAGGACCGTGCTGTTCGAGAACCCCGAGACGACGAGGTAGCGGGCGTAGTCGCCGAACACGGTCGAGTCGAGGTCGGCGAACCGGACATCCCTACCCTCACTCCCGGGGTTCGTGTCCCGAACGATGCCCGCCCACGAATCGGCCGGGGAGGCGTTCGCCGGATCGGGCGTGTTGCCGCGACACCAGCGCAGGAAGCGGTTCAGTTCTCGCTCGGCGTCGCGCCGGTAGGCGCCGTCGGTGCCGCCCTGCCCTTTGCCTTTGTCGGTGAGGAACGTCTGGAACGTCCGGGCGATCGGCGTCGACGCCTCGCGGGCGCTCATCGTCGCCCCCGCACTAGTGGCGTGGTCGCCGGTTCAGGGTCTCGGAGTGGGAGGAAAGCGGTGCGCATCTGTGTGTGGGTGGGTCGTTCAGGGGGACGGGGGCACTCGCCAAAGAACTTACGCACGCTTAGTGAGTTAAGCGTGCGTAACTGTTCGCCGGCGTCGATGCCGATCTTCGTGTGGCCTGCAGCCGAGATCCCGGGTTCCGGGGCTTCTCAATCAGGTTCTGTCTACGTCGGGTCGGTAATAAAGTATATAGCGCGATATCTTTCTTCGAGGTTCGATCCCGTCCCGCTTCACGACTCGAGTCAACTGCCACCGATGGCTAATCGGTCGACAGCGTCCGTTCGGGCCGGTCTCGCGCTGCAGAAACAGCTACTCGCAATCTCCACCGCAAGCGTGTGTCCCGGAGTCGACGGCAGAGCAGACGGGTTTGGACGGCTCGCAACGGCCACGGAGAGTTCGGCGACTGCTCAGCGTGTACCGCCGAGGGGTATCACATCTGCCCACCTTCCTCGTAAGGCTGTACGACGACGAACCCGTCGGAGCCCCCAAACTCCATCTGCATCGTCTCGCCGGACTGCTGGCCGATCTCGATCGCTTTGTTCGTCCCGATCGACGGGGAGAGGTTGGCGCTCCAAGCGACCGTCGCCTCGGGGTCCGTCGTGACCGGAGGCCGCATTACGACCGGGTCGCCGTGGGTCGTGATCGCGATATCTCCGGGGCCGGTGAGGAACACGTTCGTCAGCCCGCCGGCCGCGGCTTGGGAAAGCCCGCCGACAGTGCCGATCTCGTAGTCGACGCGCTCCTCGAACGCCAACACGTCGGTCCCGTTAACGGAGATGGATTCGCCGGCGTCGAGCGAGAGGACCTGTACTTTCTTGCCCTGATCAGCCACGTAGAGTGTTCCGGAGCCCTCGGCCTCCATGATGGGCGTTCCCTCCCCGCTCACGGCCTCCTTGACGAGTCCGGTAATCCCGCCCTCCGCGGAGGATTTACCGGTGAACGTTACGTCGCCGGTGTAGGCGATCATCGACCCGGCTTTCACCATCGCGACTCCCTCGAAGGGGATCGCGAGCAGCCGTTTGTTGACTTTCTGGAACCCGGTACCGCCCTCCTCGGGTACGTTCGCGTCGACGAATTCGTCTAGCTCCATCGGACAGCCAAAACGGCGACGGCCAGCCAAAAAACTCTACCTGTGACTTGTCGTTTCTGCAATACTGCCCGAACGATCGTACGCGCGAGCCCCATCCGGTCGAATACCGAGTCCAACGTGAGAGTTACCGTGGAACCACCGTCACGTCCAGCGACCGCGTCCGCGGGCCGTCGCACTCGACGAACAGGATCGACTGCCACGTCCCGAGGTCGAGCGAGCCGTCGACGACCGGGACCGAGACGCTCTCACCGAGGAGCATCGCCCGCAGGTGGGCGTCCGCGTTGTTGTCGATTTCGTCGTGGGCGTACCCTTCGCTCCGCGGCGCGAGCTCGTCGAGCCACCCCTCGAGATCCGACAGCAGCCGCGACTCGTTCTCGTTGACGACGACGCCCGCGGTGGTGTGTGGGACGAACACGGTGCAGACGCCGCGGTCGATCTGGGCCGGGATCGACTCGGCAACGTCGGTACTCACGTCGACGATATCGGTGCGCTCGGCCGTCTCGACCTGTAGGGACATACGGGGGAGTACGGTCGGCGACAGAAAGAGCCTGGCTGTCGCGGGCGTGGCGGTCGACGACGCGCCGACTACTGCTCGCGTTCGTGCAGCTGCATCCGGATGTCCTCGTCGGGCCGGGAGGTGACGGTCTGGATCACCTCGACGTTTCGCCCCGAGGTGAGTTCGAGGTGGTACTGTTGGTAGATCATCGCGAGGATGAGTCGCGCTTCGAGCATCGCGAAGCGGTCACCGATGCAGCGGCGCGGGCCGGCCGAGAACGGGAAGTACGCGAGCTGCGGGAGCGAATCGCGCATCTCGTCGGTCCAGCGCTCGGGGCGGAACGCCAGCGGGTCGTCGTACCACCGATCGTCACGGTGGACGACCCACTGGCTCAGGAAGATGCGCGACCCGGCAGGGATGTCGTAGCCGCCGATCCGGTCGCCTGCTTTCGCCTCGCGGACGATGCTCGGGACCGGCGGGAACAGCCGCATCGACTCCTCGACGACGCGTTCGGTGTAGGAGAGGTCGTCGAGGTCGGCCATCGTCGGCCGATCGCCGCCGAGCACGTCGTCGAGTTCCGCCACGAGTTTCTCCTCGATTCCGGAGTGCTGGGCGAGCAGGTAGGTGGTGTACGTCAGCGAGACGGCCGTGGTCTCGTGGCCCGCCGTCAGCAGCGTGATCGCCTCGTCGCGGATCTGCTCGTCGTCCAGGGGCGCGCCGTCTGCTTGCGCGTCGAGCAGCATCGAGATCACGTCGTCCTCGCCCGGCTCGCGGCGCTTCTCGGCGATAATGTCGTCGACGACCGCATCGAGCGTCTCCCGTGCCCGAGCCATCTTCCGCCGGGAGGGGAGCGGCACGGCCTCGGGCAGCAACAGGTTCGAGAGCCTGGCGGTGGCGGGGAGGAAGCTGTTCATCGCCCCCTCGATCTCGTCGACGTAGCGGTCGATGTCGACGCCGAACAGCGCCTCCGCGACGATCCGGAGGGTCAACTCCATCATCTCCTCGTGGATCGTCACGGTCTCGCCGTCGGCCCAGCCGTCGAGCATGCGGGCGGTCTGGTCGGTCATCATCTCGGCGTAGACGCTGATCCGATCGGGGTTGAACGCCGGTTGGATCAGCCGGCGGTTCCGGCGCCAGGCCTCGCCCTCGCTGTTGAGGATGCCGTCACCGGTCAGCGGGCGGAGGATGCGCTGGAACTGCTCGCCCTTGACGTAGTTCGTGTTGTTGTGGACGAGCACGTGGGCGATGTGCTCCGGATGGTTGAGTTGGTAGAACTGCCCGCCGAGCCCGGTCCAGTGGACGACGTCGCCGTACTCGTGAGCGACGCGCTCCGTGAACTCGAGGCCGCCAACGATCGACTCCGGGACGGCGCCGACGACCGGGAGGCCGTCGGGGCCGGGCGGGAACTCGCCGGTCGTGTCCGAACCCATAGCTCGTAGTAGGGCCGCACCCGTGTTGAGCCTACCTGCTCGGGTGGGGGCGAACCGGGCTCGAACCGCCTGTCGATGAGCGCAGCCGACATCGGGGGACTCCAGACCTTCCCGACCGAACTGCAGACCCGCGAGGCGTGGCTCGAAGCGAGAGTCGCACTGGACGAACTCACGCCGG
Organism: Halolamina pelagica; assembly: GCF_001307315.1. Classification (GTDB taxonomy): domain Archaea; phylum Halobacteriota; class Halobacteria; order Halobacteriales; family Haloferacaceae; genus Halolamina; species Halolamina pelagica_B. Next base: position 152,800 of record NZ_LGUC01000002.1, on the reverse strand, counting down.
TTCGCAGTTCGTTCATCTACGGCGTGGAGTCGCTGCCGGTCCGGTTCGAGCACGCGGGACAATCCGACCACGAGTAGGCGCCGATTGCGCGTCGACGGAGGAGCCGTAGGGCGGCTATTACTTTCCGGGCCGGGGTCCATGCGCGACCAGACCCGGCGTCGGGGGAGGCGAACCCATGGACGAACGCAACCAGACAGCAGACGTCGAACAACGCGTCATCAACACCGTCGCGGACATCTTCAACGAAGCGCCGGCGGCAATCGACCGGGACACAGCGTTCTCGGGCGACCTCGACGCGAAGTCGATGGACATCATCGCGCTGGTGGCCGCCCTCGAAGCCGAGTTCGGTTTCGCGATCCCGGCGGCCGACGTGCGACAGAACGAGACCGTCGGCGCGGCCATCGACTGGGTCGAGCAGGAACTGGGCCACAGAGGCTGAGCCGACAGGCGAAGTACGAACCGGCTACCAATCGCCGCGGAGCACGAATCGCCAGTATGGACATCGCAGATATCGTCTCCGAGGAGTACGTCTCCTTCTCGCCAGACACGACCGTTTCGAAGCTCGTTGGCACCTTCGACGACCCCGGGGTCAAAGGCGTCGTCGTCGAGGGCGACGGGTTCGAGGGCGTCGTCACCCGGAAACAGCTCGCCACCTCCCACCACCCGCCCGACGAGAAGATCGGCTCGCTCGTCTGGCACGTTCCCCGGCTCGCCCCCGACGAGGACGTACGGAAGGTGGCCCAGCTGATGATCGACAGCGACGCCCCGCTGCTTCCGGTGTTCCGGGGGAGCGATCTCACCGGCGTCGTCACCGTCGACGGCATACTCGACGCGGTCCAGCCGTACCTGGAAGCGGCGACCGTCGCCGAAGCCCACACGAGCGATCTCGTCACGCTCGACCCGGAGTCGACGTTCGGCGAGGCGCTGCACGTCCTCCGGGAGAACCGCATCAGCCACCTCCCGGTCGTCGAGGCGGGGTCGGCAGCCGGCGTTTTGAGCCTCCATGACGTGGTCGACATCACGGTCCGATCGGAGCAGGGGAGCCAGGGCGGGCATCCGAGCGGCACCGACGCCTTCGGCGGCGACATGTCCGCCGGGAGCGGCCGCTCACACGGCGGATTCGGCGCTCGCGAGGGCGAACTCGCACGGATGCTCGATCTCCCGGTTCGGGACGTGATGACCTCACCGGTGCGGACGATCGGGCCCGACGCGACCCTCGAGACCGCGGTCGCGGAGATGTTCGCGGCCGACGCCTCCTCGCTCGTCGTCACCCGGGACGGCGACCCGTTCGGGATCGTCACGAAGACCGACGTACTGGACTCGCTCACCTGGGAGGCCGGCGGGAGCCGGTCGGTCCAGCTCTACGGCGCCGAACTGATCGCCGACATCCAGTACGACGATATCGTCGCCATGGTCGACCGGTTCGACGACCGCGACGGCGGGATGCGCGTCCTCGACGCACGGATCCACTTCCACAAACACGACGAGAAGTTCCGCGGGACGCCGCTGCTGTTGGCTCGCGTCCGACTGCACACCGACCGTGGACTGTACATCGCCTCCGGCGAGGGGTACGGCGCGAAACAGGCGCTCAACGAGGCCCGCGACGTGCTCGAACGCCGGATCCGGGACCGGAAGACGTACGGCCGGAGCAAGAAGCACCCGGACGAGGAGTACTGGGAGAAACGCTTCGGCTGGCTGCTCGAGGAGTGATCGACGTCCCGGGGCGCGCCACGCGGGCTGACTGGCTCGGTCGACCCCCCGCGACCGGCTACTTGCCGGCCTTGATCCCGACGAACGAGCCGTCGCCGTAGCCCGACTCGACCGGTTCGGGCTCGTCGGACTCGCCGGGCCAGTCGTAGATCGTCTGGACGAACTCGAACTCCGAGAACCCCGCCGCCTCGAGGGCGTCGACGACCTCGTCGGTCGAGACGAACGTCGCCTCCCGGTAGAACGGGCTCTCCGCCTGGTGCTCCTGGTAGAGCTCGCCGACAGGGCTCTCCTTGTCGATGTAGCCGATGACGAGGCTCCCGTCGGGCCGGAGCACCCGCGACGCCTCCGCGAGCGTCCGCGGGATGTCGTCGACGAAGCAGATGGTCGTCACGAGCAGCGCCGTGTCGAAGGCGCCGTCACGGAACGGGAGGGATTCGGCGACGCCTTTCACGGCGTCGATGCCGCGCTCGCGGGCGTGACCGAGCATTTGTCCCGAGGGGTCGACGCCGACGCCGATCCCCAGCGGCGCCGCGAACCGTCCGCTCCCGACGCCGATCTCCAGCCCCCGACCCGTCGACGACACGAGGCGACGGAGCGCCGCGAGTTCGGCCTCGTAGGCAGCCTCGTTCTCCTCGAACCACGCCTCGTACTCCTCGGTGTGTGCCTCGAACGGCGCTTCGTTCGGCATGAGTGGACGTATGGGCCCCAGCGACTCGAAGCTTCGGCCTGCGTCGCCGCGACGCCGCGCTGACCGACGAGTAGGATGCTGTTAGCGCGCCGGTGGGTCGTGAATCGTGTCCATACTCTTCCCGGCGCCGACCGAACGGGGAACCGCTATGCCTGTCGCAGACATCGCACGAACGGACGTGATGACCGCGAGCCGTGACCAGTCGGCCGGGAACCTCGCGACAGTGATGAAAGAAGAGAACGTCGGAAGCGTGATCATCGAGACCGACGACGAACCGGTCGGGATCGTCACCGACCGGGATCTCGTGATCGACGTGCTCGAACCGCGTGCCGACCCCACGACGGTAACGGCCGAGGAGGTCATGACCGAGACGCCGGTGACCGTCGGGGGGAGCAGGGGGTGTTCGACGCGATCCGGACGCTCCACGAGAGTTCGGTGCGGCGGCTGCCGGTCGTCGACGCCGACGACACCGTCGCCGGGATCGTGACGCTCGACGACCTCGTGGTGATGCTCTCGGACGAACTCGACAGTCTCAGTGACGTCATCGAGGCCGAGTCCCCGCCGTACTGACGCGGTCGTTGCGGAACCACAATGAAGCACCCAGCGTGGGAGCAGCGACCCGGCCTCCCGTCTTGGGCGTAGGTATCGCAGCTACCCGAGTTGCTTTAGCTACCTTAGCTGCCTTAGCTACCTTAGCTGCCTTAGCTACCTTAACTGAGGTGTCCTTCTCACTTGGCTGCGGGAGTGTCCGCAGTGTCGCTCGCTGAGCCTGTATCGAGGCAAAGCAAGCCGGCCACGGCCCGATAGCTGTGTAGCAGCGGCCTACCGGGTTGGGCAGTCAGTAGTGGCTGAAAAACAATACTCACGTCCGCTGTTCGGACGGTTGCTATGGCAACAGAACCCGACGGAATCTGGCAGCGCGCGGTCGACCCGTGGTGGGACTCGCTCGGTCTCGCCGGCGCGATCCTTCTCGGCGTAGTACTGTTCTTCTTCCCGGAGCCGGCGACGTCCGTCCTCGGGACGATCATCATCGTCGCGGCCGCTCTGGTCTGGTTGGGCGTCGATCTGCGACAAGAAGTGAAGTACACGTCTCGGACGCAGGAAGGACACGAGGTCGAAGAATGAGCACACGCAGCAACCCCTTCGAGGAGGTCGAACAGTTCTTCGAGCGGATGGCCCGGCAGTTCGACGAGTCGTCCCGTACGTGGGCGTCCGACGGCCCGCTCAGCCGGTCGACTGGTGAGTCCACGGAGCTAGCGGTCGATATCGTCGAGCACGACGACGAGTTCGTAGTGAGCGTCGACGTGCCAGGGTTCGAAAAACGCGACATCGACGTTCGGGTGACCGATCAAACGCTCCACGTCGAAGCCGAGCACGACGAGTCCATCGACGAGGAGGACGAACGGTACCTGCGACAGGAGCGCCGCCACGAGTCGCTACGCCGACGGATCCACCTCCCGGAAGCGGTCGACAGGGAGCACGTGAACGCACGGATGACCAACGGCGTGCTGACGATCACGATCCCGAAAGCCGAGGTACGGGAGGCACGAACGATCGAGATCGAGTAGGCCCGAATCGCCACACTGCGGCTGCTGGGAGTCGCGCACACCATGTTCACAGACAGAACTGACGCCGGACGACAGTTGGCTGCGCTCCTCGACGAGCAGGACATCGCGGCGGATATCGTGCTCGCGATCCCCGCGGGGGCTGCCGGTCGGCCGCGCAGTCGCCGACAGCCTCGACGCCCCGCTGGACATCGTCGCCGCCCGGAAACTCGGCGCCCCGGGGAACCCCGAGTTAGCGATCGGGGCCGTCGCGAGCGACGGCACCGTCTGGCTGAACGAGTCAGTGATCGACGATCTCGGGGTCAGCGAGGCGTCCCTCGACGACCAGATCGATCGCGAACGCGCCGCCGCTGCGGCGAAAGTCGATCGCTACCGCGGGGATCGCCCACCGCTCGATGTCGCAGGGAAACGCGTGGTCGTCGTCGACGACGGGGTCGCGACGGGCGCGACGACGACTGCCTGTCTCAGACAGCTCCGGAACGCCAACGCCGAGTCCGTGGTGCTGGCGGTCCCGGTCGCGCCACCGGACACCGTCGATCGCCTCCAGCGCGAGGCCGACGAGGTCGTCTGCGTCGAAGCCCCGCCACAGTTCCAGGCCGTCGGCCAGTTCTACGAGCGCTTCGAACAGGTCGTCGACGAAGAAGCCGTGACCTATCTCGACGAACAAACAGACGCCGAAGAGTGAGGTACGGGCGAACGAGTAACGAAGTGCGTCCGAACGAGTACCCTACCCGGCATCGGTTTCGCGACGCGGGCGCCGCTGCGGATGAGTCGCTCTCCGCGGAGTTGCTAAGTGAGATGCAGATCGTTATTAAGGAAGCGCATCAGTACCCGGATCGTTAGCAGCGGAGTTATTAACTACGGCACGACTACCAGGGGGTATGAGCGGGCCGAACGATTCGGAACGGGCTGACGGCGGGGGCGAAGGGGGCACGCCACCTCCAGAGCGGGATCGCGCGGGTGACTCCGACGCGCCGGAGCCTGTCGACACCCCGTCCGCGTCCGTCGAGTTGCGCGTCCCCGGGATGGACTGTCCCTCCTGTGCGGGCAAAGTCGAGCAGAGCGTCCGCAAGCTCGACGGCATCGACGGCGTCGACCCCGAAGTGACGACGGGCAAACTGACCGTCGACTACGATCCTGACAGCGCGGAGGCGGAAGACGTTGCCGAGCGCGTCGAGAAGGCGGGATACGAGATCGACGACGGGGTCGGCGAAGCGACCGAGACGTTCACCGCGCCGACGATGGACTGTCCGTCCTGTGCCGGAACGGTCGAGAACGCGATCACCGCCGTCGACGGCGTTACCGGCTACCGAACCGAACCGACGACAGGGAAAGTCGTCGTCACGTTCGATCAGTCCCGGACGACCGCCGACGCGGTCCGGGGGACCATCGAAGGCGCGGGGTACGAGGTCGTCGACTCCTCGGTCGACGGCGACGGCGGCGTCGCCGAACCGGACAACGTCTGGCGAAGTCGGCGGGCGATCAAGACCTGGATCAGCGGCGTGTTCACGCTGCTCGGCCTCGCCTTCGAGTTCCTCCTCGGGGGGTAAACGCCGGGCTACTCACAGCGGCGGGCGTCACGCTTACGATCGCGGACGGGCTGTTCCTCGCCGCTGTCGTGACTGGCGGCCAGGAGATCGTGCGCGGGGGTTACTACTCGCTCCGCAATCGGAACCTCGACATCGACCTGCTGATGAGCATCGCCATCCTCGGCGCCATCACCGTCAGCGTCGGGTTCGGCGAATCGCTGTACATGGAGGCCGCGACGCTGGCGTTCCTGTTCAGCGTCGCCGAACTGCTGGAGCGGTACTCGATGGACAAGGCCCGGAACTCGCTCCAGGAGCTGATCGACCTCTCGCCGAACGAGGCGACAGTCAGGCGCGACGGCGCCGAGGTCACGGTGCCCGTCGACGACGTGGCCGTCGGCGACGTGGTCGTCGTGAAACCGGGCGAGAAGATCCCGCTCGACGGCGACGTGATCGACGGCGAGAGCGCGGTGAACCAAGCGCCGATCACTGGCGAGAGCGTCCCGGTCGACAAGACGCCCGGCGACGAGGTGTACGCCGGCACGATCAACGAGCAGGGGTACCTCGAACTCCAGGTGACCTCGGCGGCCGGCGACAACACCCTCTCGCGCATCATCGAGATGGTGGAGGACGCCCAGTCCAACAAGACCGAACGCGAGCAGTTCGTCGAGCGGTTCGCGGGCTACTACACCCCGATCGTGGTCGCCTTCGCCGTGCTGGTGACGCTCGCGACGCCGGCCGTACTCGGCGCCACCCAGACCGAGGCGATCGTCTACGGGCTGACGCTGCTGGTGCTCGCGTGTCCGTGCGCGTTCGTGATCTCCACGCCGGTGTCTGTCGTCTCGGGGATCACCAGCGGCGCGAAAAACGGCGTCCTGATCAAGGGCGGCAACCATCTCGAGGCGATGGGCGAGGTCGACGCGATCGCGCTAGACAAGACGGGGACGCTCACCACGGGCGAACTCAGCGTCACCGACGTGGTGCCGCTGGGCGATCGGACCGAGGCGGACGTGCTCCGCTGTGCCCACGGGCTCGAACGCCGGTCGGAGCACCCGATCGGCGAGGCGATCGTCGACCGCGCGGAGGACCAGGGCGTCGACCGACGGGGCGTCGACGGGTTCGAGAGCATCACCGGGAAGGGGGTCCGGGCAGAGCTCGACGGGCGGACCCACTACGCCGGCAAGCCCGGGCTGTTCGAGGAGCTCGGGTTCGATCTCAACCACGTCCACGCCGCGACCGACGGCGGCGTCGTCACGAAGAAGAGCCAGCAGTTGTGTGAGCGCAACGACTGCGTCGACCTGCTGGAGACGGTCGTCCCCGAACTCCAGGCCGAGGGGAAGACGGTGGTCCTCGTGGGTACCGACGAGGAGATCGAGGGCGTGATCGCCGTCGCCGACGAACTGCGGCCGGAGGCCGAAGCCGCCGTCGACCGGCTCCACGATCTGGGCGTCGAGGACGTGGTCATGCTCACGGGCGACAACGAGCGGACGGCCCGAGCGATCGCCGAACGCGTCGGCGTCGACGAGTACCGCGCCGAGCTCCTCCCGGAGGACAAGGTGGACGCGGTGCGCGAACTCGACGCGGGCGGCGACGGCGTCGCGATGGTCGGCGACGGCATCAACGACGCCCCCGCGCTCGCGACGGCGACGGTCGGCGTCGCGATGGGGCAGCGGGGACGGACACCGCCCTCGAGACGGCCGACATCGCCCTGATGGGCGACGACCTCTCGCGACTCCCCTACCTGTACGAGCTCTCCCACGACGCCAACGGCGTCATCCGACAGAACATCTGGGTGAGTCTGGGCGCGAAGGCTGCCCTCGCCTTCGCCGTGCCGTTCGGGCTCGTGCCCATCTGGGCGGCCGTCCTGATCGGTGACGCCGGGATGACCCTCGGTGTCACCGGGAACGCGATGCGGCTCTCCCGGATCGAGCCGTAATCGTTTGAGCCAAACAGCGGCGGGCGTGGCAGATCCGGGGAACGGGGCCGCAGTATTTTGTAGTTGTCTCTCCAAGCTAACACGATGTACGATCAGCTTCTCTTCCCAACGGACGGTAGCGAGGGGCAGCGACCGCGTTCGAGCACATCCTCGACGTCGCGGCCGCACACGACGCAACGGTGCACGTCCTCTCCGTCGTCGACACGGCCGCCGACGGACTGCGCCGAGTGAGCGACGAGGCCGTCGACGAGCTCGAACGCGACGCCGAACAGCTCGTGAGCGAGACGGCAGCGACGGCCGAGGAGCGCGGCCTCGAGACCGTGACCGCCGTCGGGCGCGGCGATCCCTACGAGGAGATCGGCGCCTACGCGAACCGGGAGGGCGCCGACCTGATCGCCATGCCGACTCACGGGCATCGGGGGCTGGAGCGATTTTTCCTCGGGAGCACCACCGAACGCGTCGTCAGACACGCCGACGTGCCAGTGCTCACGATCCGTCCCGACGAGGACGCCCGGATCGCACACCCGTATCGGAACGTGCTGCTGCCGACCGACGGCAGCGACTGTTCCGACGAGGCGGTTCGGACGGGCATCGGCGTCGTGACGGGGGACGACGCGGAGTTCCACCTGCTGTCGGTGATCGACACGATGGCGCTCGGCGCCGACGTCCGGACCGAGATGCAGATGGAGAGCCTCGAGGAGTCCGCGAACCAGATCCTCGAGGACGCGGCCGCGGTCGCGGCGGACAGCGGGGTCGACTCCCCTACCACGGCCGTCGAGTACGGCTCGTCGATCCCGAACACGATCCTCAGCTACATCGACGACCACGAGATCGACCTCCTCGTCGTCGGCACGCACGGCCGGACCGGCTTCGAACGGTTCCTCCTCGGTAGCGTCACGGAGAAGCTGATTCGGACCTCGCCGGTTCCGGTCCTGACCGTTCGAGAGCCGACGGAGGAGTGAGACCCCCTGGCCAGCACCGAGCCGCCATCAGCCGAGAACCACCGGCCAGAGCGTCCGGACGAGGACGTAGGCGACGCCGGTCGTCAACAGGATCACGATAGCGTCGAGGACGACGCCGGCACGAAGCATGTGCTCGCGCTCGACGTAGCCGGCGCCGAAGACGATGGCGTTCGGCGGCGTCGCCACGGGGAGTGCGAACCCGTAGCTCGCGGCGACGGCGCCGGTGACCGCCAACAGCACCGACGCGAGTTCCCCCGTCGTGCCGAGCACGGCCGCGTACGCGGGGCCGATGTTCACGAGGATCGGGACGAGAACGGCGGCCATCGCGGTGTTGGACGCGATCTCGCCGACGACGACGATCATCGTGATCACGACGAGCAGGACGGCGACGATCGGCGCTCCAGCCAGGGGGTCGAGGGTCAGCTCCGCCAGCCACACCGTCGCCGCCGTGTCGTGCAGCGCGTTCGCCAGCGAGATCCCGCCGCCGAGCAGTAGTAGCGTCCCCCAGTCGATGTCGAGCAGGTCATCCCACGCGGTCGCGCCGCTGAGCACCAGCGCCGGAATCGCGAGCAACCCCACGAGGACGTAGAACAGCAGCCCTCGTGGCCGGCGGTACCGAACACGGAGTCGCCGGCACCGCCGAAGAGGGTGACGTACCACGCGCGAGGGAGCACGCCCTCGAACAGAAAGCCCAGCCCGCCGAGCATCCAGAGCGCTGCCGTCGCGCCGAACACCGCGATCGTGCGTCGGGCCGGGGTCGACAGGGGACCGAGCGCTCGGAGCCGCTCGCGGGCGCGGTCCCGCGCTCGACCCACGTCGTGCGTCCGCGGTGGGTAGACCACGTACGTCAGGAGCAGCCACGCGACTGGCAGCGTGATCACCACCAGCGGGAGTCCGACCGCGAGCCACTCGACGAACGTGATCTCGACGCCGATCAGGTCGTCCAACTGGCCGACGACGATCGCGTTCGGCGGCGTCCCGATCAGCGTCCCCACGCCGCCGAGACTCGCGGCGTAGGCGGTCCCGAGCAGCATCGCGATCTGGAAGTTCGACGCCGGCGCGGTTTCGGCGGGCGCGTCGTCGCCCGCTTTCGTGAGTTCCGTGACGCTCTCGACGATGCCGAGGACGATGGGGACCATCATCGCGACCGTGGCGGTGTTCGAGACCACCATCGAGAGCAGCGCCGTCGCGACCATCACGCCGAGGACCAGCCCCCGAGCGGAGCTGCCGAAGCGGACGAGGATCGCGAGCGCGATCCGGCGGTCGATCGCGTGGGCCTGGAGCGCCTCGGCGAACATGAACCCCACCAGCAACAGGAAGATCACCGGGTCGGCGAAGCCGAGCACCGCGTCCTCGAACTCGGGGTAGACGCCGAACACGGTAAGCAGGATCGGGATGGTCAGCGCCGTGAGTGCGAGGGGGAGCGCGCCGGTGATCCAAAGGATCGCCGCGAACGCCATCGTCGCCACCGCGTACTGTCCCGCCGTCGTCAGTGGGTCCCCGATCGGGACGGCTGCGATCGCGGCGGTGGTGATCAGTGCCGCGGCGATCGTCGCGAGTCGGGTGGAGTTGTTCACGAGGGGTCGTGGTTCGTGACACTCACGGAGAGCGTGTTAATACTGTCTCCGCCGCGGGGGCGTGTTGATCTGCCTCTGTGGGGGTGCGATCGGCGCTCCGGACGCCAGCCAGTGCTCCCCTTCTCGAGCGCTGCCGCCTCACCCGGCCACGTTGAGCACGAACACGGCGTACAGCACGACGAACGTTATGCCCTCCCAGCGCGTGATCTCGCGGTCCTGCGTGACGAAGTAGTACAGCAGCGTCGCGAGCACCATCACCGGCAGCGCGAACCCGCGGACGTTCGCCGGCACCGATAGCGGGCCGAGCAGGCTGGGGACGCCGACGACGGCGAACGTGTTGAACACGTTCGACCCGAGCACGTTTCCGACAGTGAGCTCCGAGGAGCCACGGCGGGTCGCGGTCACGCTCACGGCGATCTCGGGGAGCGAGGTGCCGACGGCGACGGCGGTCATCGCGATCAACTCCGTCCCGACGCCGAGCGTGGACGCGATCGACAGGATCGACTCGACGAACTGGTCGGCGGCGACGAACACCACCAACAGGCTGGCAACGAGCGTCGCGTAGGTCCGGGCGCCGACCGACGGCTCGACCGTCACGCCCTCGGCGCTGGTGCCGACGGCGGCGTTGTCGCCGGCATCGACGGCGGTAGAGTCGGCGTCGGCATCGACAGCGGTAGAGTCGGCGTCGGTGGCGTCACCACGCCCCTCGGTCCCCCCGACCACTCCGGCGTGTTCGGCGAACAGCTCCTCGACGGTTTCGTCGAGACGGGAGCGTGTCGAGAGCGAGAAGTGGACGTAGATCGCGAGCCCGGCGAGACCGAGAACGCCTTCGGGCCACGAGACGGTGCCGTCCCACGCCGCCAGGACCAGAAACACCGCCGACGCCATCAGGAGTGGCAGATCGACCCGGACGAGCTCCCGCTCGATCCGAATCGGGCGGGTCGCGACGGCGGCGAGCCCGATCACGAGCAGGATGTTGGCGACGTTCGATCCGACGACCAACCCCAGGACGATCCCCGGTTCGTCGGCGACCACCGCGAGCACCGAGGAGACGAGTTCGGGCAGCGACGTGCCGCCGGCGACGACCGTCGCACCGATCAGGAACGGCGAGATCCCGAGGGCGAGACCCAGCCGCTCGGCTGCGGACGTGAACACGTGCGACGCGCCAAGCAGCGCACCGAGTGAGACGCCGAACAACGCGACCGCGATGACGAGTGACGGCATGGGTCCCGTTCAGTCACCCCGGGAGGACGAGGTTCAACGCGGCGACTAACACGCCGGCCAGCCCCATTCGGGCGCCGGCGACGAGCCAACTCTGCTCGGAGATCCTGGCCAGATACGCGCCGAACGTGAAGAGGATCGCGACGGCGACGCCGATGGAGGCCAGCGTCGCCGCCCGCATGCTCAACAGCGTCCCCTCGAAGAGGAACGGGCTCATCGGGAGCACGACGCCGATGATCGGCCCGATGCCGCTCATCAGCGCGTTCACCTTCCGCGCGCCGGTTTGCTGGCGGTGGATCCGCGTCTCGTCAAGATCGCTCAGCATCGCGTGCTCGATGCGGGCGAGTTCGGCCCGCTTCTCGGCGCGTTCGATCTCCCACACGCTCCAGACGCCCGAGGTACCGAGCCCGATCGCGGCTCCGATACCGATACTGAACACCGTCAGCCCGTCGGCGATCCCGGAGAGATACGCGCCGACGCTCACCCCGACGCTCGTGAGCGCGCCGTCGAACCCGTTGGAGATGAAGTAGCGGCGGGAGATCGACCGCACGTCCTCCCGTTCCAACGCTCGCGCCAGGCGCCGCAAGTACGAACGCATGCTCAGTCCTGCGGGGTTGTGCTCTGTTCGACGATGTGATCGCCACAGACGACCTCGTCGATCGAGTGTACCGCGGCCCCGAGATCCTCGAGTGTTTCGTACACTGTCTCGACCTGTATCGGGTCGCCCTCGACGGTCATCTTGACCGTCTGAACCTCCTTATCGGTCTCGACCAGCGCGACGTTGACGCCGGTGATGCCGTCGATGCCGGCGACGGCGTCGGCGACCGTGACGATGTCCGGTTTGTAGGGTTTCAACAGATCGAGGACGAGGCGCCGGGCAGTGACCATACTCGGTGTTTGTCGCCCCCTCGCTTAATCCCGGTGGGCGGTGAGACACAACTCGTCGTTCCCGGCGGCAGCCGGTTGTCTTCGACCACAGGCGATCGGTCTCTCCCACTGACTGCCGTCCTTGGGTACGGACGGTCGCCCGCTTGGTCGAACGGCGCTCGATCGGGTGGACACCCCACGGCGTCCGCTGTTCTGCTGACACGTTCGGCGGGTTACTGCGGACATCGTGGTGTGGCGACGTACGAGATCGCCGTCGGAGGAGACGGACCAGAACTACTCGCGTACTCAACCACGGAAAATCACGGGTTCGGCCGGACCACGGACAGCCGGCAACACCCTCCCCCCACTTTGTCCGCAGTTCGACGAACACGGCGGGAGGGTGGCCGTACACTCATGGAGAGAGCTCGAAACGGTGGGTTGTTTTCACGGACGATTAGTCCGTTCAAACATCTTTGTTGAGGCTACGGACCAACTATTCTGCCATGGATAAATAGGTTACTATCTAAAAGAGCGGTTTCTGTGGGTTCGACCCCCACCCCCTGTATCTGGCCGAGAACTGCGGACAAAGTGGGGTGGGTGTGTGCATCGCTTCTTTAAGAGTATAGAGAACAGCGGAAACAGCGGACACTCCGGACGCGGTGGTTTTATGTGACATGCCACGTCTGTTCCTACAACGCGATGGGCATGTTCGAGCGGGACACCGATATCTACCGTGACCGGGACGCGCTCCGGGAGGACTACCAGCCTGACGAACTCGTCGGGCGGGACGAGGAACTCGACACGTACCGGGCCGCGCTGCAGCCCGTGATCAACGGCGAGCAGCCCAACAACGTGTTCCTCTACGGCAAGACCGGCGTCGGGAAGACCGCTGCGACACGATACCTCCTCGAACACTTGAAAGAGGACACCGCACAGTACGACGACATCGAACTGACGCTCGTCTCGCTCAACTGTGACGGACTCACCAGCAGCTATCAGGTCGCGACGCGGCTGGTGAACCAGTTTCGCGGCGACACGGACCAGATATCGACCACTGGCTATCCCCGGGCGAGCGTCTACGAGATGCTCTGGGACGAGCTCGACGCCTGTGGCGGCACCGTCATCGTCGTCCTCGACGAGGTCGACCACGTGGAGGACGACTCCATCCTGTATCAACTTCCGCGAGCGCGGGCGAACGGGAACCTCACCGAGGCGAAGATCGGGATCATCGGTATCTCCAACGACTTTTCGTTCCGCGAAGAGCTGTCGCCGAAAGTCCGCTCCTCGCTATGTGAACAGGAGATCCACTTCCCGGCGTACGACGCCGAGGACCTCCAGAAGATCCTGCAACAGCGCGTCGATATCGCGTTCCACGATGGCGTGCTCAATCCGGGCGTGATCCCGCTCTGTGCCGCCTACGGCGCCAAGGACGCCGGTGACGCCCGGCAGTCGATCGACCTCCTGATGAAGGCTGGCGATCTCGCTCGCGACGACGACACCGAACACGTGACCGAGGAGCACGTCGACCGCGGCCGCCGGGCCCTCGAACGCGGGCGGATCAAGGAGGGGATTACCGGGCTCACCCAACACGGCCACCTCGTGCTCTATGCGCTCCTGACCCTCGATCTCGAGGGGAGGTACCCGTCCGCTCTCGGGACATCCGCCCGCGGTACACGCGCTTCACGGAGATGGCCGGCCGGGACCCGCTCGTCCCTCGCCGGATGCGGGACCACCTCTCCGAGCTCGCGATGTTGGGGATCATCTCGGTCACGGAACGCAACGAGGGCCGACGCGGCGGCACCTACCGCGAGTACGCGATCGACATGGATCTCCATCTGCTCCTCGACGCGATGGCCGACACCGTCGACGACGTGGGCGTCCACACGTCGGTCCAGGAGTTCCTCGACGAGGACGTGGAGGAAGCGATCGTCGACACGAGCCTCGGAGAGTTCGCGACCGAGGATTGACGGCATATTTTGCCGGGTAGAGGCCGCTTCGGACCAGATAACTCCGGACATACTGGGGCGACGGCTACTGATCCCGGACTCGCTCCCGATTCGCTGTCGAGATCGACGATTCCGACGTTTTCGACCCGGGTAGGACGGGCTTAACTACGGACAAGGTGGTGTTCCCCACGGAAGCTGGCTACGCAGACGGAACTCCGGACATGGTGGTGTTCCCTGTCGAACGTTGCCAACCCGTCCAGAACTGCGGACGTGGTGGTGTTCGAGACGGGCCGTAAACCGGCCGGAAGGAAGACGGTTGAGAGTAGATCGGAGGGTGGCGTTGGATACACGGCGAACGGTTAACCAACAGATGGCCGGGTACCCGGGCGTTCTGTTGGTTAAGACGAATTGCCACCTTGCGAATCCGGCCCGTGGTTCGCGATTGTGGATCCCGAACGCCTCGCGTCCCCGGTCCGTTCGTCGTCGGAGCGAAGGATAGAGTCGCGTAGCGGTGGATTGAGTCGCGTAGCGGTGAATAGAGCCGGGACGACGAGACCTGTCGGTCAGGACCGCTGGAGCGGCAGGTGCTCCCACTCCCACCCCCAGCAGTAGAGGAACGACAGCCCAACGAGAGTACCGCTGCCGACGGTGATGTACCACCCCCAGGGGACGATGTTCCAGATCAGCAGCATCGGGAGCCCGACGAGGAGCCCGATTACGCCGAGTATCACGCCGAGAACACCGATGCACTCGAAGGGGCTGGGGATCTCCATGGTTTCGTAACTGCGACGTATCGGGCAGACAAAAGTATGAGTCGACTACCCCGATCCCTCGACCTGCCGGTTCCGACAGATCCAGCCTACGACGCCACCCATCCCCGAGCGGTGCTGTCAGGCAGTGTATAACGAAACCGTTGACGCGTACTGGGACAGTTGATGCCCCAATGCCGAAACTGCGACGCCCACGTGACGGCGAGGTTCGCCCGCGTGTTTGGCGACAACGGTGACCAGGTGCACCGGTGCCCCGACTGCGCGGCCAATCCGGATCGGTACGACGGCGGGGGGAAGTGGATCGGTCCGCGATCGCCGACGGGTGGCGATGAAGACGAACATCAACGGGCGGTTCGCCCATCTCGACCCGGACGAGTTCACGCGACTTGTCGCACAGACGTGGCGAGCGTACGGCTGGGAGGTCGTCGACGCCGCCCCGGCCGAGTGCCCCGACGGAATCGGCGACGTGACGGCGCCGATCGACGACGGGTCCGCCCTCCTCGTCCGATCTGCCCGCCCGCGAGTCGTGCTTACCGTCCCGGGAGAGAGCCAGCTCTCGGCGGCGACGCTGCTGGCCGTGCTCAGCGAGGTGGAGACGCCCTCGGATCTGCTGGTCGCCGCCGCGGCGGGCTACGAGACCGGTGCCCTAAGCGTCGCCGACGCGTACGGCGTCGAGCTCGTCGAACCGTCGGCGATCCAGCGGCTCCGGGAATCGACGACAGCAGGAAAGCGCCCGGAAGCCTGACGGTCGCCGCCTAGCACCGGGCTGGTCGTCCCCCTCCGCCCACCTTCTCACCCGAACGACTACGAACGGAGTGTACCGTACAGCTTCGACAGCGCCGTCATCGTCCGGTTCCCGTTCTCCAGCGCGTAGTACGGCACCAGCTCCGGGGCGAACTTCGCTTTGAACTGCGCGATGCGCTGGTTGTTCGCGCCAGCGAGATCGTACGTCGTCACGCCCCGCTCCATCGCGTCCGTCACGTACGCCCAGTCGAGCAGGTCGTTCACCGGGAGATCGACCGAGGGTTTCGCGGCGCCGACCCAGCGGATCGCCCGGCCGCCGAACTCGACGGTCACGAACCCACCCGAGTAGGAGCCGTCGACGCGACAGACGTACGGCCGGATCACGCCCTCGGGCAGCGCATCGTAGAGGTCCCGGACGGTGGCGTTCTCGAGGCAGAACGGTTCGTCCTGCTCGGCGTGTCGCTCGCGAACTTGGTCGACGATCCGGTCGATATCGTCGACGCCGCCCTCCTCGATCTCGTACGCCACGTCGTACTCGCTGGTGACGTTTTTCCGCGCGTCGGTGCTGAACGCCGACAGGAGCTCGTCGGGGAGCGGTCGATGTCGACGATGTAGGTGTACCGCAGCGTCGCGTCGTACTCCTGCCAGAGGAACGGCCGCACGTCGTCGTACCCCGGCGCCGTCCGGAGGGAGGTGTAGCCGGGTCCGAGCTGGCTGTCGAGCCAGTCCTGACAGGCTTCCACGAACCGACGGTTGCGCTTGTCGTAGCGCCGACGCTTCAGCGGCTGCCGATCCAGCATCAGCGGCCCCATGTACGGCAGTTTGAGGTTCGGCGGCGGCGAGAACGCCCCGGTTGCGGGGCCTTTCCGGATCGTGAACACGGGAAACAGCCCCACCGGTTCCTGGCCTTTGAAGCCGGCCAGCCGGTGGCAGTCACCGTCGGTGTGTCGTTCCAACACGTCGAGGGCGGCCGCGTGGTGGAACCCAGTCGGGTGGTTCGTGTCGTTCAGTAGTTCGTTCCAACGCGACGCGTCGTCGATGGTGCGGAGTTCAATACTCATTGTCGTCGATGTACCCCAGTTGTGAGAGTCGGCGGGTGACCGCCTCGTCATCGGATCGGCTGACTCGCGCCTCGAAGGGCGGGTACGAGTCCGGCGGCACGGCCGTGACCGGCGGGAGCGTCTCGCCATCCATCCGGGTCGAAGGCGGGACCCCAAGCGAGGAGAGCACGGTCGGCGCCACGTCGAACAGGTGGGCCGCTTCCAGCTCGGCGGCCGTGTCGACGCCGTCGCCGGCGAGGGCGACGACCCCCGCAGGCTTGTGGTTCCACTCGTCGGGTGCGCCGAACGTCTCGCCGCGCAGCGACGCCGAGACCATGTGGTCGAACCCCGCGGGCACCGTGAGAATATCGACGGCCTCGTCGACGTACGGCCCCTCGAAGTACTCCTCGGCGGGCGCGACGTCCCCGAAGACGGGATCGCCATCCGGCGTTCGCGCCGCTTCGAGCGCCCCGATCAGATCACTCCGGACCGAGGGGTACTCCGCGGGCGCGACCACGCCGTCGGGATCCCGCCCCGCCTTGTTGATCCGCACCCCCAGCTCCGTTCGCGAGCGCATGTACGCCGCCGAGTTCGGGAAGTCGACGCGCTCGGTGCCGGCCCGAACCGTGTCCGTCGAGACGTGGTCGAGCACGAACTCTTTCAGGCCCAGACGGTCGAGCACCGCACCGAGCCGCTGACTGCTGAGGCCGACCGCCGAGGCCAGCGCAACCGCGCGCTCGGCCGCCGATGGCGTCGACGCCTCGTCGTCGCCTTTGATCGCGGTCCAGGAGGGCATACCACCCTCGCCGCTGGTCGTCCGGAGGTAGTCCTGCTGGGCGAGATACTCGTTGACTCGGAACTCCGTCCCCCCGTAGGGGCCGATCCCGTGATCGCTGGCGACGATCACCCGGTCGGGGTCACACGCGGTGAGCGTCCGTTCGATCTGGTCGTCGACGGCCTCGAACACCGTTCTGATCGCGGTGTCGTCCGCCGGGCGCTCGTGGAACACCGTGTCCGTCTGCTGGAACTGGAGGAAGCCGAAGTCGGGCTCGTGCTCCGCAGCGAGCAGCCGGAACGCCTCCCCGCGCATCTCGACCAGCCGTCGGTACCACGTCAGCTGCTCGTCGCCGTCGACGCCCTCCGGCGCATACACCCGATACTCGCCGAGTTCGGCCTCGATACGCTCGAGCAGCCCCTCGGGATGGCAGGTCGGGCGCTCCGGGCTCACGTAGCCGGGAACGAGCGCGCCGTCGAACGGGCGCGGCGGGCCAGTCACGGGGACGTTGACCACCACGCTCGAGCGCCCGTGCCGGTCGAGCAGCTCCCAGAGCGCATGTTCCCGAACGTGGCTGCGATTGACCAGGCCCCAGTCGTAGCCGTCGAAGGCGAGGAAGTCGAACGCGCCGTGGCGTCCTGGGTTGACGCCGGTGTACAGCGACGGCCACGCGCTCGGCGTCCACGGCGGGATCTGGGACTCCAGGCTGTCGACGACGCCTCGGTCGAACAGTCCGGCCAGCGTCGGCAGCCGATCCGCGTCGAAAAGCGGATCGAGCACATCCCGACAGGCGCCGTCGAGCCCGATCAGTAACGTCTCCATGCCGCCCGATTCTCGATCTGTCACAGCCGCGTGTTCCGATGGCCCGGAATTTGTTATAGAGAGGGTGACCCTCGCCTGTCGACGACGAGGCGCCGTATGGACGGACTACTGCGTTTGGCCTTGACCTACTGGGCGCGTGTTGTAGCCCTCCGCGCGTAGTGCCGTGGTAACAATTACCCTACTCCTCGTACGGAGCTCCCTACTAATAGATAAATTACCCTACTGGTTTCCGCCGCGCGCTGGGTAGATCTGTAAGCTACGCTTACCGCTTCGGTCCGGAGTTGGTCGTGATCATATCGTTATCTGGCTCACAAACGTCGGGAAGTAAGGGCGTTCTACCCCCGATTGGCCCCCACCCCGTCAGAATCTACTTTCAGGTAATCCCTCTCTACCCGTTCATGGCAGAACGCCATGGCGAGGACGAGGCGGCACAGGACGAGCCTACTACCGACTCAGACGGGTCATCCGGCCAGCTCGGGCGGCGGTCGATGATGAAGGCCCTCGGCGCGACGGCTGCGCTGACCGGGCTGGGCGCGTTGTCGGGGAACGCGGCAGCGGCCGACGTGAACCTCCCCGGCGGCGGCACGTCGATCCCCCGGGGAGTACACGTGGGACGGCTCCGGTCTCGAGGTCGGCAGCGGCGACGCGATCGTCGGCGAGGGAAGCGCCGGCGACGTGGTGCTGAACCTCGAGTCCGGCACGATGGACGGCAACATCGAGGGACGACTCGAGAACGTCGTGGTGCGGAACTCGAACCACGAGGCGAAGGCCGGGATTAACGTCGCCCCCGGCGCGACCGTCGACGGGTTCATCTGGCCCGAGGGCGGCCAGCGCGACGAGGACCGCGCGCTGTACACGCCCGACGGGGGGAACGACCGACTCACTGTTCGGAACTCCGCGTGGGGGTGGATGGTGAACAACGGCGCCTATCTCGACAAGCCGCCGGTGACGATGGAGCACTGCGCGGCGGTGAACAACAACATCGCCAACGTTCGTGTCGGCCACCGCGACGGCACCGACGAGAGCGAGCGGACGGTCATTCGCAACAGCCTGATCGCGGTCACCGAACCCGTGGAGAACGACGACACCAACGTCCCCCACTCCCGCGGGATCCGACTGCGTCACCCGGCGGACCTGCTGATCGAGAACTGCTGGTTCATCTACCTGGACGTCGACGGCACCGCAGACCTGATCGAGCTCCACGACGGCGCCGCGGGCTCCACGGTCGAGATCCGCGACTGTGCGTTCTACAACGACTCCGACGGCGACCTGGTGCGTGACAAGTCCAACGGCGAGATGGACGTGACCATCGAGAACTGCACCGTCGCCGGCTCGGGTAGCCGCGCCATCGAGCCGGACTACGACGGCTCGGGCATCACCGAGGACGACAGCGTCAACTTCCCGTACCCGTCCGAGGTCACCGGCTACGCCGCCGCCGACGAGATCGCGGGCGTCGGCGACGGGATCGGCCCGTGGGACGGGTCCGCCGGCTCGACGGTCCAGGAGCAGGACTCGATGGCCCACACGCTCGTCCTCCACGCCGCGGCGGAGAACGACAGCACGATCGAGCCGACGTTCACCGTCGACGGCCCCGTCGAGTTCGCCGGCGACGCCGAGTCCGACAGTGACACGATCACGGACAACGGCGACGGCACGTTCACCGTGACGAGCGTGCTCGCGCCGGACGAACTCGACTCGTTCCGGTTCGACGACAGCGTCGTCGACTACAGCCTCCCCGCCGACGCGACCGTCGACGTCTCCCTCGACGGGACGACCACGACGTTCGCGTACCTCGTCGGCGCGGCGAGCACCGCCGACACCGAGGACGTAGTCGAAGTGATCGCCCGCCAGTCGGGCGAACTGAACTACGAGTTCGTCGTCGACGGCACGGCCGAACTCCACGAGACCTCGAGCAAAGTCACCGCCGGCAACGGCGACTCGATCACGGACAACGGCGACGGCACCGTCACCGTCACGGGGTTCACCGGCAACGACGGCTACGGCGACGCGTACATCGTCGACGGGAGCGTCCAGTCGTTCTCCTGGGACCCCCAGGACTACGCGTTCGACGTGCTGGTCAACGGGAACGTGGTCGACCCGCTCTCGTTCGAGGCGGACAGCACCGACGACTCGACGACCGATACGTCGACGGAGACTGACTCGACGACAGACACCTCCACGGACACCTCGACAGACACCTCGACGGACACGTCGACAGACACCTCCACGGACACCTCGACCGATAGCACGGACGGCTCGGTCGACCGCCCGCACCTGGTGACGATCGACGGGACGCCCGACGACGTGACGACGTACACGTTCACGGTTTCGGGCTCGGTCGCCCGCGACGAGTCGTTGAGCCAAGCGACCGACGACGGCACCAGCTGGGACCAGATCGAGGACATCGCGTCCGACGGGAAGGTCGTCGGGCTGGTCGGCAGCGGCGTCGACGCCTACCGCTTCAGTGGCAGCGTGACCGAGATCACCGTCGACGGCGACGCGGCTATCAGCATCCAGAGGGACGCCTGATGGACCGCGAACAAAGAGGTGATTGGCGGCACGCCCCCGAGGATCCGGACCCGGTCGACGATCTCGGCTACGAAGCAGTCGAACTGGACATGATCGGTACCGACGCCGACGGCGAGAACCGCGTGCTGGTGTTGCCGACCGACGAGGAGATGCTGGCCGACGACGCGTTCGTGATCGTCGACGAGGCCGCCGTCGAGGAGCTCTCGGCGAAGCGCTGAGACGGGTTACCCTCCGTCGGCGACGGGATCGTCCGCGGAGAGCAGCCCGGTCGCCATCAGGCGTCGGACGATGGTGACCACCCCGTTGTCGAACCCGCGGCCGAACACCGCCTGTTCGTGTTCGGGACCCCGATCACTGCCCGCGGTGAACGAGCTCACGAGGATCGCCTGCCGGTCGACCAGCAGGAGTCGGCTGATCTCGGTGTGGTCCCCGGTCGTCGAGGACTGCTTCAGCCACTCCAGCCCGGCTTCGACAACGCGCTCCCGGAGGCAACGTACTTCGAATCGATCTGGGACTGGGCGGACACGCCCGCGGGTCGTCTCCTGATGGTCGACCGCGAGAAGACGCTGGTAAGCGTCCTCGTCGACGACGGCGACGCCCCCTCGCGTGCGGAGACCGCCATCTGGGGCTCCGGACGCGCCAACGGGCTCGTCGTCGTTCTCAAGGCGATGTTCGCGTGGCAACTCGAGAGGAACCACGACGAACTGGCGTCGGACGACCCGCGATAGTCATATACTTCCATGCTACGATACTACGTACGAACTGAGTCGGCAACCCTTCGGCCCTGGCACACAGCCCCCAATGCAGGTGGTGACTGACCGATGAGCGAAGAAAACGAGGACATCCCGACGGCTCCCGCGCGGACGGGCCCCGACGAAAGCACCGTGCAGTACCAGTGGGACGGCGACGCCACGCCGAGCACCGCCGTCGTCGAGGCGGTCGCCGCCACGACGGGTCGTGAGCTGACGGCGCTCCCGTCGCTGTACGAGTCCGTCGACGCCGAGGCGATCGACGACCTGTTCTCGGACCCCGACGGGACGGTCCGGCTCTCGTTCGAGTACGCCGGCGTAACGGTGACGCTCTACGCGGACGGCGGCATCGAAGTCTCGCCGCCGTAGCGGCGACGACGGCCGGCGAGGTCAACACCCGCAGACGGAGACGTCCTCCCGCACCGCCGCGATCCGACAGAGGAGCGACGTGGCCGCGTCGAAGTTCGCCCCCGACCGACGATATCCCGCCGGGAGTCGAGGTCGACGACGTTCACGGCCTCGAGTCTCGGCAGGTGGTTGTGGTGGGCTGCGGTCGTCCACTCAGCGTGGGGCGTGTTCGCGCCGTCGACGCGGAAACACGACTCGACGAGCGCCTCGACGGAGGTTTCCCCATCGCTCGTGAGAAGCTGGCCGAGGATCCGCCGTCGCTGACTGTCGGCGAGTACGGTGAGCAACGCGTCGGTCGATATCGTCGGTGGTGATAGTGCCATTCGGGAGTAACATGCCGAGGCACACGTGCGTGCCTGCTGACAACTACGTGTTCGGGGACCGGCGATACTTCTAGTGGTAACTCGGGTAATCACGCTACTCGTCTCAGCGAGACGGAAAAAACCGCTCCGAGTGGGAGACCCGCCGCGGCCGAGGGGGCCTGGGCTCGGGGCCTCGACCGCGGCGGGCCCGCTCGATCCGGAATGCAGGTGGGGCGAGGGGTCGGCGAGGGGAGCGCCAACCCCGCTCGTCTGGGTCGGGATCGGGGGCGGAATCGAACCGAGACCGAACCCGGTCCGGTCGATTCCAGTTCCCTCTAGTGGAGGAACGACTATTGTAAGGGAGTCATTTCGAGGGGTCCCGTCTCAGTAGTAGTACACCCCGAGCTCGTTCTCACAGTCCGCACACTCGTGTTCGCCACCCTGGAGGCGGTAGTTCGTCCCCAGGACGTTCTGGATATCGCGGGCCGAGAGGGGGAGCGCCAGTCGGGTACCACAGTGTGGGCATTCGATCTGCATACCGTGGACGAACGGCAGTGATCCGGTTAGTAAGTCACACCCCAAAATCTGCGGGCCCCGCTCAGAGCACGATCGAGACCAGCATCAACACGAGGAAGACGATGACCAGCCACTTCGCGACAGTCATGCTCAGCCCGGCGATCCCGCGCGCGCCGACGATGTAAGCGACGATCGCGAGGATCAGAAACACGACCGCCCACTCCAGGAAGTCGCCGCTGAACTGTAGGACGGGTGCTGTGGCTGTCGTGAGGGACATACGCTCGCGTTCGGGGCTCTCCCCTTTGTTAACAGTCCTGTTGAGGCCGCGCGACCGCCGGGGCAAGCCACAGTCGGTGATCGCTTCCCAGTCCGGCAGTCCGCACTCCCGGGCCAGGGGGCCGCAGCCGAGGTAACCTCGGCCTGTGTCCCCACGTTGGCGGGTTCCACGACACGCCGCCGCGCCGAATTGACGCCACATAACGAAGCGTCCAGTGGTCCATTCACCGGTGAATGCATCGCCGCCAGTTGCTCGGCTATCTCGCGGGTCTCGGAACCGCTTGGACGGCAGGCTGTGGATCGACGCCGTCACGGCGAGGGCCACGCCGCGGCACGTCGCCGGCGACGGCCGGTGATCCGACGACGACGCCCAGCGCCCAGCGGGACTACCGCCACCCGGTCCTGTCTAAGGACCCGTCGACAGTGGCGACCGCGTGGGGGCTCGACGAGGTTGCGAACCTGGCAGAGCTCGGGGCCGACAAGAACGCCGAGGCCCCGATCGACGAGCTGCTAGCGACCCACGCCACCGACGGCACGCTGCTGTACTTCCCGCCCGGGAAGTACCGCATCGAAGAAACGGTCGCCGTCAACGGCGACGGCCGAATCGGCCTCCTCGGGGACGACGCCGTCATCGTCCCGCCGGCGGGGTTCGACTCGACGGTGCTTGCCGTCGGCTACCCCGATCCGATGACGGCACTGTTCGTCCGCGGGCTGACGTTCGACTACCGGGCGGAGAAAACCGGCGGGCGTCCGGTTCTCGGGCTCGCCAACGACCTGATTCTGTACCGCGATCTCTCGGTCCGGGGCGTGGTCGACGTGGCGGGGATATCGTCCGACTCGACGTTACCTCGCCCGACGGGATCGGGATCGTCGACGGCCTCTCACTCCCCGACGGGGCGACCATCCCGAGCGTCACCGGCTGTGAGGTCGGCGACAACAATCACGGCGACGTGGAGTTCTACGACTGCCACATCGCCGGGTTTCCGGACAACGGACTGTACGCCGACCCCCGGAGGGATCCATCCGCGTCTACGGCGGCTTCTTCCGCAACAACGGCGTTGCGGGCGTCCGCATCACCACCAGCGAGCCGAGCCTCGTCCACGGCGCCCGGGTTCGGTGTGACGACGGCGACGCCGTCGGGGTGAACATGCGCGGGATCCGCCTCCGCGGCGGCTACGACCACCTCGTCGAGGACTGCGTCGTCGAACTGCTGGACGTGACTAGCAGCGACGGCGCGGTGACGATCGCCTCCGAGCTCGCCTCCGCGACGGTCAGGAACTGCCACCTGCACGTCGACGCCGACGGCGTGAACGCGATCCGAGTGAAGAGCCCGAACGACGACGCGGACGAGGCCGTCCGGGCGGGCCCGTTCCGGTTCGAGAACGTCCGGATCACCGGCACTGCCGCCGACAGTGCCGCGGTGCAGGCGGCCGACCGACGCGGCTGCACGTTCGAGAACCTCCAGATTCACCAGTCCGGCGACGACCGGGACGGCATCGTCACCACGAACGTCGAGGGCGAACTGCTCGACTCCTGCATCTCCGTCACCAAGGATCCCCTGTCGCTACGGAACTCCCAGATCGAACGCCGCAACGTCCGTGTCGGCAACGACC
Organism: Halolamina pelagica; assembly: GCF_001307315.1. Lineage (GTDB taxonomy): Archaea > Halobacteriota > Halobacteria > Halobacteriales > Haloferacaceae > Halolamina > Halolamina pelagica_B. The sequence continues at coordinate 128,258 of NZ_LGUC01000002.1, read as the reverse complement.
CCGAAACCGAACGCTGTGGAACGGACGGCTCGCCGATCGACGGCACACAGACGGTTCCAGAGTGACCGCTGTGCCGTGGATCGTTCCCGATCGCGTCCGGCTTAATACCGGCATAACCGCCCGAAAGCGCGTTTATAACTTTGGGTCGGTCGCCGGGACCCTCTCGTACCCGCCACCGGCGGAACCGACTATGTTGCACGCGCTATCAGCGGCCGACCGCCGTCCTGGACCGTCCGATCAGCTACCCCACCGCTCACGCCGGGGCAGTCGTCCTGTGCTGGGAGGTGGCCGTCGATGACTGGGGCAGACACCGACACCGACGGCGAGATCCACCCGGGCGCCACGCTCGGCAGCGCCGACGGTGGGCCGACGATCGGGCAGAACCCCACGATCCGGAGCCACTCGGTCATCTACGGCGACGTGGTGATCGGGGACCGGTTCGCGACCGGCCACGGCGCAGTCGTCCGCGAGGGCTCCGTGCTCGGCGACGACGTGCTCGTCGGCACCCACGCCGTCGTCGACGGCGACTGCCAGCTCGGCGACGACGTGTCGCTGCAGACGGGGTGTACCTCCCGCGGAACACGACACTCGGCGACCGCGTGTTCCTGGGCCCCCACGCCGCGTTGACGAACGACCCCTACCCGCTGCGCGAGGAGGCACCGCTCGAGGGCCCGACGATCGAGGACGACGCCTCGATCGGCGCCAACGCGACGATCCTGCCTGGGGTACACGTCGGCGAGCGCGCGTTCGTCGCCGCCAACGCCGTGGTCACCGAGGACGTGCCCCCGGAGACGCTCGCGGTGGGAGCGCCAGCCGAACACCAGCCGCTGCCGGAGCGACTGCAGGGAGGGAACGACGCGTGATCCGGATCGCCGCACCCGACGTGGGCGAGGTCGAACTGGACGCCGTCCGGGACGTGATCGAGAGCGGCCAGCTCGCCGATGGCCCCGCTGTCCGGCGGTTCGAGGACGCGTTCGCCAACATCTGCGGGACCGAGTACGCGGTCGCGACGACCAACGGCACGACCGCGCTGCACGCCACCTTCGAGGCGCTCGGCGTCGGCGAGGGCGACGCGGTCATCACGACACCGTTCTCCTTCGTCGCGAGTGCGAACGCCGTCCGGCTGGCCGGCGCGGAGCCGGTGTTCGCCGACGTGGAGCCCGAGACGCTGACGATCGACCCTAGTGCTGTCGCCGACATTCTGGCCGAGCGCGACGACGTGGTCGCGGTACTCCCGGTCCACCTCTACGGGATGCCCGCCGAGATGGATCGCCTCCAGGCACTTGCCGACGCCCACGACGTGGCGCTGGTCGAGGACGCCGCACAGGCCCACGGCGCGCGCTATCAGGGCGAGGTGGTCGGCTCCATCGGCGACGCCGGCTGTTTCTCGTTCTACCCGACGAAAAACGCCACCAGCGCCGAGGGCGGGATGGTCACCACCGACGATCCCGACCTCGCCGAGCGCGTCCGTCGGTTCTGTGACCACGGCCGGGTCGCCGGCTACGAGCACGCCGCGGTCGGCCACAACTTCCGGCTGACGAGCGTCTGTGCCGCCATCGGCCGTGCCCAGCTTGACCGACTGCCGTCGTTCAACCTCGCCCGCCGGGGGAACGCTGCCTACCTCAACGACCGCCTGGCCGACGCCGCCGTCGAGACGCCCACCGAACGGCCGGGGGTTCGCCCGGTGTATCACCAGTACACGGTCCGCACCGACGACCGCGAGGCACTCGCGACCCACCTCGAGGCGCGCGGCGTCGACTCGGCGGTGTACTACCCGACCCCGATCCACCAGCAGCCCGCCTACGACGGCTACGACGCCGACGCGCCGGTCGCCGACCGAGCGGCCGATCGCGTGCTCTCGCTCCCGATCCATCCGGGACTGTCGGTTGCGGAGATCCGGGAGATCGCCCGGGCGGTCGAGACGTTCGATCCGGGCGTCGACACGGCGGCGCCGGAGCCGGAGGTGATGGACTCGTGACCGACCGCCTTCGCACCGGCGTGATCGGCGTCGGGAGCATGGGCCGCAACCACGCCCGGGTGTACCAGGAGCTCCCGAACAGCGAACTCGTCGGCATCGCTGACGCGGACGTCAGCGCGGCCGCGGCCGCGGCGACGGAGTTCGAGACGGCGATCTACGAGTCGCCGGACCTGCTGGAGGTGGTCGACGCCGTCTCCGTCGCCGTCCCGACGGCGGTCCACGCGCCGCTGGTCCGGGACTGCATCGACGCCGGCGTCGACGTGCTGGTCGAGAAGCCGTTCGTCGACGACCCGGATGTGGGCCGTGAACTCGCCGCCGACGCGGCCGCGGCGGGCGTCACGATCCAGATCGGCCACATCGAGCGGTTCAACCCCGCCATCCAGACGCTCCTGCGGGCGTTTCAGGACCTCTCGGTCGTCGCCGTCACGGCCGAGCGACTGGGTCCGCCGGTCGAGCGCGACATTCAAGCCAACGTCGTGTTCGATCTGATGATCCACGACATCGACCTGCTCTGTACGCTGCTCGAGGAGGAGCCGACGCTCGTCTCCGCGGCGGGGGCTGGCGACGGCGAGTACGCGACGGCGACCTGGGCGGGCGACGGCGCCGTCGCCTCGCTCACCGCCAGCCGACTCACACAGGAGCGCGTGCGCCGGCTGACCGTCACCGCCGAGGAGTGTCGCGTGGTCGTCGACCTGCTCGATCAGACCGTCGAGGTCCACCGGCGCTCCCGCCCGGAGTACGTCGCGGCCGACGGCGACGTGCGCCACCGTATCGAGAGCGTGATCGAGCGCCCCTTCGTCGAGAGCGGCGAGCCGCTGAAAGAGGAGCTCTCGGCGTTTCTCGACGCGGCCGCGAACGGCACGGCACCCGCGGTCAGCGCCGAGGACGGCGTCCGGGCGGTCGAACTCGCGGGGCAGGTCTCCGCCCGCGTCGACGAGCGGGCGGCGACGGAGGTGTCACAGTGACCCCCGCGCTGTACGACACGCTCGCGTCGCCCGCCAGCCAGCGCGAGCAGTTCCGCGCGGGCGAGATCCCGGTCGCGGTGTACGGCCTCGGAAAGATGGGGCTCCCGCTCGCGGCGGTGTACGCCGAGCACACGGGTGCGGTCACCGGCGTCGACATCGACGAGCGCGTGGTCGAGCGGGTGAACGCCGGCGACTCGCCGGTCCAGGGCGAACCCGGCCTCGACGGGCTGGTCGACTCGCTCGCGGCCGACGGCGCGCTGACCGCGACCATCGACGCGGGGGACGCCGCGCGGGACGCCGCGATCCACGTCGTCGTGGTGCCGACGCTGATCGACGACGCCAACGACCCCGACCTCTCGGCGGTCGAGGCCGTCGTCGACGAGATCGCTACCGGGCTGTTGCCGGGTGATCTGGTGGTACTCGAGTCGACGCTGCCCCCGCGAGCGACCGCGGACGTCATCCACCCGATGCTCGTCGAGCGGAGCGATCTCGCGGCGGGAACGTTCGGCGTCGCGGTCTGTCCGGAGCGCACGTCCAGCGGCCGCGCGCTGGCGGACATCCGCGGCACCCACCCGAAAGTCGTCGGGGGTGTCGACGCCGAGAGCGGCCGCGTCGCGGAGCTGGTGTACGACGAGCTCGTCGACAACGAGATCGTTCGCGTCGACGACGCCACCACCGCCGAGGCGGTGAAAGTGTTCGAGGGGCTCTACCGCGACGTGAACATCGCGCTGGCGAACGATCTCGCCCGGCTGACCGACGAGTTCGGGGTCGACGTGCGGGAAGCGATCGACGCCGCCAACACGCAGCCCTACTGCGAGATTCACACCCCCGGCCCCGGCGTCGGCGGGCACTGCATCCCCTACTACCCGTACTTCGTGCTCAACTGGCTCGACGTGGACGTGCCGATGCTGTCGACCGCTCGCGGCGTCAACGACGCGATGCCGGCGTTCGTCGTCGACCGCGTCGCGGACGGGCTGGCGGCCACCGACTCGGTCGACGATGTGGTCGGGGTTCCCGACGGCGGCGCCACAGCGAGCGACTCGGCGCCCGACGCCGCGCTCGCCGACGCCACGGTCGCGGTGCTCGGGCTGACCTACCGGGCGGGGATCCGGGAGACCCGGGCGAGCCCGGGGATCGACATCTGTGCGGAACTGACTGACCGCGGCGCGACCGTGCTCGCGGCAGACCCACTGGTCGACGCTGCGGGGCTGGCGGCGACTGACGTGTCGGTCGCTGAACTGCCCGAACGCGCGCCCGACGCGGTCGTGCTCGCGACCGCTCACGAGGCGTTCGACGCGGTCGACTGGGCGGCGATGCCGCCGGCAGTCGTCGTCGACGGCCGGGACGTACTGGACCTCTCGACCACGGAACACCGGCAGTACACCGTTGGCCGCGGATGGTCGTGAGCGACGACTTCACCACCGACGCGTACGCCGACCTCCTCGGGGCGATCGAGGCGGGGGCTACGAGTGCTGCACCGTCCGAGAGTACCTCGCCCGCGACGACCTCCCCGAGCGCTTCGTCGTCCTTCGACACGACGTGGATCGCATGCCGGCACGGGCGCTCCGGATGGCCGAGCTCGAAGCCGACCACGGGGTCCGGAGCACGTACTACTACCGCACGTCCACGTTCGAGCCCGAACGCACCCGGGTGCTCGCTGACCTCGGCCACGAAGTCGGCTATCACTACGAGGACTACGTGCGCGCGACGGGCGACCTCCAGGCCGCACACGAACGGTTCGCGACGAATTTACGGCAGTTCCGTCGGGCCCACCCGGCGCCGATCGAGACGGTCTGCATGCACGGGAACCCGCTTTCGCCCCACGACAACCGTGAGATGTGGACCGATAACGCGGCGCCCGACTTCGACGCGTACGATCTGCTGGGCGAGGCGTATCTCTCGATGGCGTTCGACGACGTGGCGTACTTCTCGGACACTGGACGCACCTGGCAGGACGGCGCGCTGAAGATCAAGGACCACACGATGGGCGAGGGCGAGAAGCGGGTGAACCCGGACACGACCGCCGAACTCGCCGCGCTGTTCCGCGAGCGAGCCGTCGACCGCGCCTGCGTGGTCGCCCACCCCGAGCGCTGGGCCGACTCGCTCCCGGAGCTGTTGCTGGCCCGCTCGACCGACGGCGCGGTCAACGTCGTGAAACGCGGGATGGCGTTGTTGCACTACGGTGCCGCCGAGTCGTGATCGGTCCAGCCGCCTCAGCCGAGCGGCCCCGCGTCGATCCCCGTTTTCCATCGCGTTGGAGAAGGACGATCGTACAGCTTGTAGCGTGGCTATTACGAAGAATCGCGGGGGCGTCCCCGTAGATGGTGGCGCAGACGCGCCCACCGGAGACACAGATGGTACGAGATTTCGAATCCAGCGACGAGGGGAAGACTGTCGTCACCGCCGACGGCGACGAGGTCGGAACGATCGAACAGATAGACAAGAACATGGCCCACGTCAAGCCGAAAGGGTCGCTCTCGCGGAGCGTTCGCCGCCGGCTTGGCTGGGCCGAGAAGGACCAGGACATGTACGAGATCACCCACTCGCGGGTCGCGCAGATCTCGGACGACGAAGTCCACCTCAGAGAGTAGCCCTCGACGCCCACCCGTCGGGGGCGCCCGTCGACGCGGTAGCGAGCCAGCGGCGGGCACCCGCTGCTGGCGGCCACAGCCGATTTCTCGTAGGATGGCCGAACGGATCTCGTAGGACGATATTTCGGAGACGCCAGCATCCATAACAAAACCCACCGGCGCTCTCCGTCAGTCCACGATGTCCGACCACACAGATCCGTCAGTCGAGTCGCAATCGGAAGCCAGAGACTGTACGCGTCGCCGGTTCGTCGGGCTCGTCGGTGCCGTCGCGGGTGGGGTCCTCCTCGCCGGCTGCGGTGGCCCGGCGACCGACACCGAGGGATCGCCGATGGGGACGACCGAACCCGGCACGTCGATGGGGACACCGACGCCGACAGACGCCGAAACGGAGATGGAGTCGCCAACCGAGGAGGAGTCACCCACCGAGGACACGGCTACCGAGACGGCCTCGGACGACGCCGCGGTCCGCGTCACCCACCTCTCGCCGGACGCACCGAACGTGGACGTGCTCGTCAACGGCGACGCCGTGCTCGAAGACGTGCCATTCGGCGCGGTCAGCGACTACCTCGCGCTCGCCGCCGACACGTACACGGTGACGATCACGCCCGCGGGCGACGCGGAGACGACCGTCTTCGAGGGTGAGGTGACCGTCGAGGCCGGGCAGGCGTACACCGTCGCCGCGATCGGTGAGGTCTCGGAGGGCGCCGACCAGGCGTTCGAGCCGCTGCTCCTCGAGGACGACACCGAACCGCCGAGCGGTGACACCGCGCGGGTCCGTGCGGTCCACGTCTCGCCCGACGCGCCAGCGGTCGACATCACCGTCGGCGGCGGGGAGACGGTGCTGTTCGACGGCGTCGCCTACGGCGAGTCGGGCAGTACGGAGGTCCCGGCCGGCGACTACACGTTGGAGATCCGCGGCGACACGGAGAGCAACGACGGCGAGGTCGTCGCCGACTTCGACGTGACCGTCGAGGGTGGCCAGGCGTACAGCGCCTTCGCCGGCGGCTACCTCTCGCCGGACGACGAGCCAGCGGACACCCCGTTCGATCTGTTCGTCGTCGGGGACACCACCGACGACGCGGCGTAATGGCTACTCGCACCGTCGACCGCTGGCCGGTAGAGCGGGCCCGCGTTAGTCGGTTCGTAGCTTTACCCGGCGGAATCCTCGGAACGGGTGGTTGCGATACTGCATGTCCCTGACCGCCTCACTCACGGATCGCCTCCCGGTGGTTCCGGCACTGGAAGCGCTGCTGCTCGGGGCGTCGTCGCGGCGCCCGCTCGGGACGAACGTGTTCGACCGGGAGTGGGACCTGCTGATCGTTCTCGACACCTGCCGGTACGACGCGCTCTGTCGCCTCGCATCGGAGTACACGTTCGTGGACGACGTGAACTCGCTGTACAGCCTCGGCAGTTCGACCCGGGAGTGGGCGGCGAACACGTTCACACAGCAGTATCGGGAACCGATCGCCGAGACGGCGGTCGTCTGCAGCAACGCACAGGTCACGCGCACGCTCGAGGCCGGCAACGCGATGGAGTCGCCACTCGCCCAACGATTCACGGCTTGGGACACCGTCGATCCCGACGCGTTCCACGCGTTCGACTCCGTCTCGGACTACGCGCCGATGGACCCCTTCGGGGGACGGCCATCCCCGAACTCGTGACCGACCGCGCGATCCGGGCCGGCCGCGAGACCGACGCCGAGCGGATGATCGTCCACTACCTCCCGCCCCACAGCCCGTTCCGTGCCGATGCACTCCGGGAGAACCGACCGCTCGAGCGCTACGAGTACCGGCCGTTCGACTACCTCCGTGATGGCGGCGACCGGGAGCTGGTCTGGGCGCTGTATCTCGACGAACTCCGCTGGGTTCTCGACTCGGTCGGGGTGCTTCTCGAGAACGTCGACGCGGAGCGGGCGGTCATCACCGCCGATCACGGCGAACTGTTCGGCCATCTGGGGCTGTACAGCCACCCGACGGGCGTGCCGCACCCACGGCTGCGGCGCGTGCCGTGGCTCGAACTCTCGGCGACCGACACCGGCAGCTACGACCCGCGCTACGAGGAGCCGGATCGGAAGCGGGCGCCGAAGGAGACCGCCAAACAGCTCGAGTATCTCGGCTATCGGTGATCTCGGCTCCTGCTGATACCCGCTCGACGAGGCCGCGGCGTCCTCACGACTCGCCGGCGACTTCGACCGCGACCTCGTTCCGCCGCAGGAACGGGAGCGTCCACGGCGCGTCGTAGCCCATGAAGAACGGCTCGCCGACGGTCGCCACGTCGGCGTCGGCCAGCGTCGCCAGCAGTTCGTCACGCTCGCGAGTGATGCGGGCCGTCGTCGGTCGCCACGAGAACTGTTTGACCGCCAGCGTCCGCTCCGGCGCCGTGACTAGCTCGGCGCGATCGTCCGTCGGCACCGGCGCCGACCGCTGCCGCCCGCTTCATGCGGCGAGCGATCTTGGATCGGTTCTCAGGCGTGGAACGACCCCAGACAGTTGTACAGTTGGCGCTCGTAGATGTCGGGCTGTTTGGCGATCCCGAGGTGGGAGCCGATCTTGGCGTCGCTCCAGTGGGCTTTTTCGGTCCCCTGCAGCAGCCAGTTCAGCAGTCGGGGGTCGACCTCGACGCGGACGTAGCCGTCGTACTGGTCGAGATCGGGTGACTCAACCAGTTGATACCCCTCGCCGTCGAAGGTGAGTTCGACGTACTCGTCGTCGAGTAGGCTCACCAACACCGTGGTGTCGGTCTCGAACCCGACCGACTGGCGGTTCGCCTCGAAGTTCTCGTAGGCCGCGGGGAGGCGGTCGTACAGCATCTCGCGCTCGGGCAGCGGGGCGTCCTCGTACGCCAACGACCGCTCCGCGAGCACCGTCTCGATGTACGCCTGTTTGGTCTCCTGGTCGATCGGCTCGAACGGTTCGGAGACCCGGCCTGTGGCCAGATCGATGTGCTCCCCGGAGTTGAGGAAGACACATTCGTGGTCGTCGGGGACGTTCCGCTCGAACCACTCGTACGCCTCGATGCGCGGCGGGTTGGCGGTGTACTGATTCAGGGGCGCGAGATCGCCCGCGAGGACGTACTCGCCCGCGAACGGGAGGTAGTAGTCCGGCTCTAGCAGGTCGACGAACTGCGTGGCGAGTTCGTGTTTCTCCAGGATGACGCGGTCGCGCGCTTGGAGTTTCTCCTCGTGGCTGTAGTCGAGCATGCACTGGGGTAGAACTGCGCGGCGCTGTACTGGTGACAGAGCAGGTCCACGTCGCCGTACCGCTCCTTGATCTCCCGCATGCTCGTCTCGACCATGGGGTACGGGCAGTCGTTCATGTTGACGACGACGTGCTCGCCGTCGTCGATGGCCGCGAGCGAGTCGACCTGCGTCGAGCCGAGTTCGGGGTTGCCCTCGACCCACGAGCAGCCGAAGTAGTTGCCACAGATCTCCGGATCGCAGGCGTCCGCGGCGAGAATGTTGATGTGGAGGTCGCCCGCGAGATGCGTGCGGGAGTCGTGGTCGAGTTCGATCACGTCGAACCCCAGCGCGCCGATCTCCTCGCGCAAGTAGTCCCACCGGTAGTCGTGGACGTACACCGGGATGTCGGTGTCGAACTGGCGAAGCGTCGCCGGATCGAAGTGGTCCGGGTGGATGTGGGAGATGTAGATCCCGTCCACGTCGCCAAAATCGTCGGGGCTCGCCTCCAACGGCGGGTAGTGACACCACGAGCCGTAGAACGCACCGTCCTCAAGCCACGGGTCACAGAGCAGCGTCGCGTCGTCGGTTTCGACGAGGATCGCTGCAGAGCTCAGGTAGGTCACCTGCATTTGGTACGGGGTAGCTATCGCGGTGGGTTCGTTATTGAGTGGTTACCCCGTCGGCGGGTACGCCGTTCGTCGCTTCGCTGGCGTGCGGATTCGGAGCATTGCTCCGACTGAGGGACTGTGTCGATGATCGTCGGCGCCTCGACGACGAGCTTTGTGACGGCGTAGCCGAGGCCGATGGAATGGTGGCCGAACCCCTCGTGGTGGAGAATGTGGATCGCAACCGGGAGGAAGAAGCCGGATGGGCTCGTCAGTCCCAAGAGGTAGTACCGCGAGAGGACACCGCGGAGGGCATCGAGGTGACTGTAACCACGCATCGTCGTGGCGCGGCCGGTTACCTGATCACCGTTCCCGGCAGCGCATTTTTCTGACTTGTTTGCTAGTTCCGCAGTATCCTCCTGCCGGAGTCGTTCCACTGCTGCTCGCGCCGTGAGTCCACCCCGATTTTCGGTCGCTCTCGGAGGGTCGATCGTTCACTCGGATTCGACCGACAGCTCCACCACCTCGAGGTCGGCATCGAAATCGACCACACAGGCAGCATCGGCGGTACGGAACGCGATGCGGTACCGAAACGGCTCTTCGGCGACGAGCGTCGCGTGGCGATCCGTCATCGCCTGTTCGACTGCCCAGTACGGTCGCTCGAGGAGCGATTCGTCGTGCTCGTGCAGGAACGACTCGACGGCCCCGTGCCACAGTGCCAACGTCCCGAACGAGGAGACCACCCGTCGGTCACACGCGTTGCAGTCGAAAACCGCTTGGATAGCCGTATCGAGCGTGTCCCGGATCGGGTTGCTGCGGCCAGGTTCCATCGGCCCGTTGCAGACCGGGCAGAGGCCGTTTTTGGCTTGTTCGACCCGTGTCCTGGCCCAGACTTCGTAGGCGGTAACGAACTCCGATGGAGTCCGCCCAGTGGCAGCGCTCGGGGGACGCCGACGTTGAGGACGCGGTTGTCGCACTCCCGGCAGTCGATACGGAACCGACCACCGACGTACTCGCCGCGGAGCGCTGCAGATCCACAGTCGTAACAGGCCCCCGGACATCGAACCCCGCCATTTCGGTGTACTCGGTGTAGATGCCGGCGTTAACGGCGCGAACGATGCGCTCCCCCGCTTCGGTCAACCGGTAGCCCTCTTCGGATTTCCGGACGTAATGCGGGACGAGCTGTTGGAGGTGGTAGTTGAACTGGCTCGTACCTCTCACGTCAACTCGATCGTACAGCTCCGAGAACCTGACTGGATTCCCTCGGCCAGCCTGCCACAGAACGCGGATGATGTCGAGTCGTAGCGATTTGCTGAGGAGGGAGAACGCCTCTTCAGCATCCGGTGGCTCAGAATCTGGAGGGGCATCGAACTCCTCACGACGATCCGTCATGGGGCCGTGTTTCTGTTACCAGTCTAATAAACGGTGGCGCACAACACTGGATGGTGCCCGGGGGTTGGTCGTCGACTGCCTCTCCCGGTCCGATCTGGCAACGAAACCTCGTTTAGCGCTGTTCGAGCACGTCGCTGTCCTGTACCACGCGGACCTCGTACCCGTCGTCCTCCAAGGAGACGATCGTCCCACCGAAATCCGACCGATACTCGCTGTAGTGGTTCCCGCCGTCGGCGACGAGCGTGCGCTCTTCAACGAGCCCATGCTTGTGGAGTTTTTCGACACGGCGATATATCGTCGCGCGCGACAGATTTAGTCGCTCCGTCAACTCACTTACCGATGCAGGGCGGCGAACGATTTCGGCCAAAATCTGCCGTGCACGTCCGTCCCCGAGGGTATCGAGCAGATTTTCCTCCAACCGATCACGATCCATCAAATTAGCAGATTGTAGCATCGTACTTATTCTTTCTCAAATGTTGAGAACTCCCTTATATATCAAATTTCAGTACATGAGTCCACGAACTAGGCTTATATTCTGTTGGGCCTCGCGAACGGATATGACTCGAAACCCGGAGAGTTCTGATCTCCGATCCCGCCCGGGTGATTCACCGGAACCATCTGCACGGGACGCCGCCGCATCGGCTGCGGAGGGGCAGGCGACCGATGCGGGCACTGAGGTAACGGTCGAGCAGCTGTTCGGCGAACTGCAGTCCGGGGGAGAGGAGGGCTCGGGGATGAACGTGCGGCTCACTCCGGAGCAAGAGTCGGAGGTCATCCTCGATCGAGTGCTGGAGACGTTGTTCGACGACACCCAGTTCGAGTTCGAGGAGGAGACGGTCAAGGAGAACCTCGAGGAGATCCTGCTGATGCTAATCGCACACCGGTCGTCGGACACCCACGGCAAGAGTTTGATGGGCGATCTCACCGCGATCTTCGGGACGCGTCTGAGCCCTGGCACCGTTTACCCACAGCTTCACGAACTCGAAGCGGACGGGGCGCTTCGCGTCCAGGAACTGGTTCGGACGAAAGAGTATCAGATCGAGGACGAACAGGTTCTCCGGGACCGCGTCACCACGACGATGGAACAGCACCTCGCGTTCGGGCTCTTCCTGCAGGCCGCACTCGACGAACTGTCGTAGTCGCCACGACTGTTTCCCGACCGAATTACGGTTACCGGCTCGTCGATCCGCCTGACGCCTTGGCGGGGCTGGCGGCCACGTCCAAGTCACTGTTCTCGAGCAGCGTCACGATGACGGCTTCCGGCGGCGTGCCGTCCGCCACGTTCCCGGCGTACCAGCGCAGGACTGCCTCGAACGCCGCCGAGACGTCGTTCGTCTCGACCGTCAGGTCGTCTTCGACGCTCTCGAACCGCGCGTCGAGTGCGAGCGCGTAGGCGCCGTCGAGATCGGCGATTCCCCGGCAGCGTCGCCCTGCGTCCCCGCCCCGGGTACTTCCATGCCGCCGCCCCCGGCTGTGAGCCCTCCGGGCCGTCGGGGGTAATGACGTACCGATCCTCCCCAAGCGATCGGATATCGTCGTCGTTCGCTGCGTGTTGCTCGTCCGGTTCCGCGTCGTTCGTGTGTTCGTCAGTCATCGGTCAATTTCCTAGTTGGTCGTTCACCGTCTCTCGGCGGCCGTCGACGCTCGGAGCACCCGCAGTTCCCGAGGGTCACGATCGCTCGATTCGGCGAAAAATGAGGTGATTCAGGTGTGGGACTGCACCGGGGTGGTCGGCGGCCTTACACCTGTGCGTAGTCGCCCGTGAGCACGTCAGGGACGTTCACGCCGTAGACCGTGGTCGCCCCGGACTGGTCGACGATCCGGAGCTCCGCGTCTCCACCTTCAGCGAGGCCATCCCCGGTCTCGATGCTCGACGCATCGATGGTGATCTCGATCCGTTCGTCCGTGTTCTCGAGTACCTCCGTGGGGCCACCGTCGATCGCGGTAGTCGTGAACGCGTTCGTACCCAGCGTGTCAGAGAAACTCAACGTTTCGGAAGCGCCACTGCTGGTATACTCGATGGTCGCCTCCGAGAGGTCGATCGGGTCCGAGCCCGGCGACTTCTTCACGACGAGGCTGACCGTTCCGATGCTATCGTTTGCGTTGACCTCGCCCGTCGCCGAGACGACGTCGATCTGGTTGGATACCTGTGCCTGTGCATCTTGCCCAGTGTCCGAGGCACGCGACTGGAGGTCGCCCGCCGTGGTGACGAGGACGCCCGCGGCGACCGCGGCCACCAGCACCAGCGCGATGAAGATGATCAGTGTCCCGATCCCGACCTGCCCACGGTCGGAGTCGTTCTGTGTTGGTAGTTTCATTGTTGTGTTTTCACACCCGTTGTGTCGTGGGTCTGTTCCCACCTCCACCGTCCCGTGGCACCCACTTAGTCTGGCGAACAGTTTCGGGTGCCGAATCGACCCCCGTATCGAGACTCGAAACGCGCCCTGAGTTCGGCCGGCGGACTATACGCGTGGTGGGATTAGGGAGGGTCAAGGACAGTATCGGTGCGGGTGAGGACCACCATGTTCAAACAGATCAGCCGAATGTTCGGATCGAACGACCCTGACACGCCGGAGGAACCGGACGAGGAGATAGACCAAACGGCGCCCGCAGATGCCGGGGCGCCACCGATAGACAGCGACGAACTAGACTCGGAGCGCGAGGTACCGTCCGACGACGCCGACGAGGGGCCGGACGTGAACGAACTCGACGTCCGGATCGACGAACTGCAGGACGATCTGGATTCGACGGACGCCTCGCTCCAGCAGCTCCGGAACTCGCAGGAGGAGATGGCCGACTCCATCGACGAGATGAACGACCGGGTGCGACAGCTCGTCGGCGTCTACGACCGGATCGCCGCCGAGGAGAACCCCTTCGTCGACGATCCGGCCGAGGCAACCCCCTCCAACGGCGACTCACCGATGGCGGCGGTCGAGGGAAGCCAGCGCGGCGAAGCCGCCGTAAACGGCGCCCACGGCGCCGATGAGGCCCCGGAGCAACAGATGGCCGACGGCACGGACGATGACGTTGTCTCCTTCGACGATCTCTGGGAGGAGCAGGACGAGCCGGCTGGCCAGAATCCCCCGGCGACGGGCGAGCCGGATGGCGAGGATCTGCCCCCGAAGACGACCTCCCGGCCACCGAAGAGCCCGAGCAGCCTGCCATCGATGACCGCCAGGCGTCGACGGCGTCAGCAGCGGGCGACGACGTGTTGCTCGAGACGATTCCCGACGGCTACGCTGGGGAGGTGCTCGTGATGGAGTGGCTCGCGACGCTGATGGAGCGGTCCGGGCCCGCGGGGGCGTTCCGCGCGGTGGATTACTACGAGAACGTCGGCTGGATCTCGCCGACGGTCGAACAGCGGCTCGTCGACGTTATCGGCGGCCCGGCGCTCGACGTGTTCGTCGATCCGACCCAGCCCCGTGAGCCAACCGCCGAGGAACACGCTGTCTCACACGAGTACCTCCGTGTGATGGCCCGGATGAACGAAATATAATGGGATTCAGTGTCAGCGGTGCGACGGCGGTGCTCTTCGTCGGCCTCCTCGTGGGGGCGGCGACGTTGTACCCGGCCGTCGATCGGTACGCCGAACGCCGATCGGACGCGACGACCACGAACAACGAGCGCATCCTGACCCAGCAGAACACCGCCATCGAAACGGTGAACGCGACGTACAACGCCTCGACGGACCAGTTGACCATCACCGTCCGAAACACGGGCGCCAACACACTCTCGGTCGCGAGGACGGACGTGCTCGTCGACGGAAGCTACGCTCGGCTCTCGGCGGGCAACACGACCGTCGGCGCGTCGTCGACGACCGACATCTGGGCACCCGGCGAGCGTCTCACGGTGACACTCACCCGACCGTCCGAGCCGAACCGGGTCAAAATCGTCAGCGGCCCGGGGGTCGCCGTCACGGCCCCTGTCGAGGTGCGCTGAATGGCGAGCGCTTCGGTGTCGGAACTGATCATGTTCATCGCCGCGGTGAGCGTCGCTGCTGCCGTCTCGGGCGCACTGGTCACGACAGTCGGGGGTATCTCTGACTCCCTCGACGAGCGCGGCACCGACGTCGCCGCGGACATCGCTACCGACGTGGAGATCATCAGCGATCCGGCCAGCGGCGCCGTCTACGACAGCCAGGCGGAGGAGGTCAGAGTGCTGGTCAAGAACACCGGCCGACGGACGATCGAGACGGACGGGACGGTGATCGAGGTGCTGCTCGACGGGCGGTACGTTTCACCATCCGCGTACAACGTCTCCGTCATCGAGGGAGGGAGCTGGCACGACGGCGATGTCGTCCGGCTCGTCGTGAACGAACCGCTGACGAGCGGTGACCACCGGGTCACCGTCATCGTCGAGAGCGAGCGGGAGACGCTGAGGTTCAAGACGTGAACCACCTCTCTGTCGGACTCGAGGCGCGCGACCGCGTCGATCGCGCTATCGGCGGCGGCTTCCCCGAGGGCAGTCTCGTCCTCATCGAGGGCGGGACGGGGGCCGGAAAGTCCACGCTGACCCAACGGTTCGTGTACGGGCTCTGTGCGGAGGGAACGACGGTGGGGCTGGCCTCGACACAGCTCTCGACTGCGGCGTTCGTCGATCAGATGCATTCGCTGTCCTACGGCGTCGTCGACCAGCTCCTCGACGGTCGGCTTCGGTACTTCCACGTGCCGACCGACAGGGATCGCTCGCTCTTGGACCGCCTCGTAGAGCCGAGCGGCCTGTGGGACGCCCGCGTGGTCGCCGTCGACGGCTTCGGGACGCTCTGTCGGAACGACCGGCAGTTCTCGGACGTGCTCGGTTCGGGCGACGAGGACCGGGCCATGGAGCGCATCGTCACCAGACTCGATGCGGCGCTGGCCGCCGGCAAGGTCGTCCTGTTGACGGTCGATCCCGCCGCGCTCACCGAACGGTCGCTCCGCCCGTTGCGCTCGGCCGCGGACGTGTACCTCGAACTCCAGAGCGAGGCGGTTGGCAACAACATCCGCAAGAAGGCGCTCGTTCGTCGGTTCGCCGGCATGAAAAGCCCCGTCGACGACACGATCGGGTTCTCGGTCCAACAGGGTCGTGGCCTGGTCATCGAATCCCGAACGATTGCCTGAGATGAGATCGAACACTCGACTCACCGACGAACTGCGCGCCGTAGTCGACGAGCAGCCACACGTCCGAGATCATCTCGAGTCGTTCTACGAGCGCACCGGCACCTACCCAGTTTTTGCCGAGGAACCGACCGAGGCACACGCGACGGACCCGAACGTCCTGTTCCCGGCAGAGCCGCCGATCTACGCCCACGTCCACGGGGGGCGCGGCCGGGACGAGACGTACTACTGCTTGGAGCCGACGCTGTCGGCCGAGGAGCAACAGCTGTACGAGCGGGTCCGGACCGAGGTACTGGACCAGTCGGTCACGAAGCCCGCTCCGGCCGAGGGCGACGACTTCACCACCCACCTCGACGAACTCATAGACGAGATCCTCACCGTCGACAGCGACGGCGCGTCGTTCACCGATCGGCTCCGCTCCTCGCTGCTCGGCGATCAGTTCGTCGTCGACCGCGAGACCGACGAGCGCCTCCGTTACGTTCTCCAGCGGGACATCGTCGGGCTCGGCCCGCTCGAACCGGTGATGGCCGACCCGATGAACGAAGACATCCACGTCATCGGCCCACACTCCTGCTACGTCGAACACAGCGTCTTCGGGATGACCGAGACGACCGCCGACTTCGGCGACCTCGACGCGTTCAGCAACTGGATCCGGAACATGGGTGAGCGGATGAACTCTCCAGTCTCGGACTCGGACCCAGTGATCGACTCGACGCTCCCCAACGGCTCGCGGATCAACATCATCTACTCCGACGACGTGAGCATCAAGGGGCCGTCGCTCACGATCCGGCAGGGGGAGGACGTCCCCCTCTCGATCTTCCAGATCACCAAGTGGGGCACCCTCTCGCCCGAACTCGCGGCCTATCTCTGGCTCTGCATGGAGAACGAACAGACCGTGTTCGTCGTCGGCGAGACCGCATCCGGGAAGACGACCACGCTCAACTCCATGTTCTCGTTCATCCCCGCGACCACAAGATCTACACCGCGGAGGACACCGCCGAGGTGATGCCCCCACACGCGAACTGGCAGCAGCTCCTCACCCGTGAGGGTAACGGCGGCGGCTCCGACGTGGACATGTTCGATCTCGTCGCCGCCGCGCTGCGATCCCGGCCCGACTACATCGTCGTCGGCGAGGTCCGCGGCGCCGAGGCACAGATGGCGTTCCAGGCGGCCCAAACGGGGCACCCGGTCCTCCTCACGTTCCACGCCAGCGACATCGTCTCGATGATCCAGCGGTTCACGTCGAACCCGATCAACGTCCCGGAGACGTTCATGGACAACTGCGACGTGGCGCTGTTCCAGAATCGCGTCAAGCAGGGCGACGATGTGCTCCGGCGCGTGACCAGCGTTCAGGAGATCGAGGGCTACTCCGAACACGAGGGCGGCGTGGTCACCCGAGAGACGTTCGCGTGGGACCCACGGGACGACGAAGTCTCCTTCAAGGGACGCAACAACAGTCACGTCCTCGAGAACGGGATCGCGAGACTGCTGGGCTACGAGGACACGCGGGAGATCTACGCCGAGCTCGACCGCCGCGCCGAGGTCATCCGTCGACTCATCGACGCGGACGTGGTCGGCTACCACGAAGTGAACGACGCGATCCAGACGTTCCAGCGTGACGGCGTCGAAGCGCTCCCGATCGAGACCCACGGGCTCACAGGGAGGGATGACGTGTGACCACCGACGCGGGGGAGGGCGGCTGGGACGCGAGTCTCCGCTCGTTCATCAAGTCGGTCGTCGACGCGTACCGCTTCATGGACATGGCCCCGAACGGTACGTGCTGGTCGTCCTCGGGCCGGGGATCGCCGTCTCGGTCGCGACCGGGGTGGCCGTGTACGTTCTCTCCCCACCGCTGTACGTCGCCCTCCCGGCCGTTCTTCTCGGCATCCTCCCCCAACGGGAGCGTTCATCTACCCGAAGATCATCGCCGACAGGAAGCGTCGGGAGATTCGCGAGCAGTTCCACATCTTCCTGACACACATCACCGTCCTCTCGACGACGAACATCGACCGGGTCGAGATCTTCCGGACGCTGGCACAGGTCGAGGAGTACGGCGCGCTCGCCGAAGAGATGGGCCGGATCACCGCACTGGTCGACACGTGGAACCAGTCACTCGACGACGCCTGTCGCCGCCGCTCCGAGCGGGTCCCGTCGGAGCTTCTCGCTGACTTTCTGGAACGGATGGCGTACACCGTCGGCGCCGGCCAGGGGCTCGACGAGTTCCTCCTCGACGAACAGGAGTCGATCATTCAGGAGTTCGTGATCCGCTACGAGTCGGCCCTCGACAAACTCGACGTGCTGAAGGAGCTGTACCTCTCGCTGATGCTCTCAGTGACGTTCATCCTGGTGTTCGCGACGGTGATCCCGATCCTCATCCCGATCCCGCCGACACTGCTGTTAGGCGGCATCATTGGGCTGTTCAGCATCGTCCAGGTCGGGTTCGTCTACGTCATCCACACCGTTTCCCCCGGGACCCAATTTGGCTCGCGCCCGAAAGCGAGCACTCGCCGATGTACCAGGTGCAGCCCGCACTGGTAGTCGGGACCGCGCTCTCGGGGGTCGCCGTGGCCGGCGTGCTCGCGGTCGGGCTCGGCGCCACACCGCTGGCCTCGGACGTGCTGCCGACCCCGATCTACCTCGCCATCCCGACGACGCCGCTGCTCGTCCCCGGGCTGGCGATGCGCCGGGAGGAACAGAAGGTGACTGAGCGCGACGAGGGGTTTCCCTCGTTCATCCGTGCGCTGGGTAGCGTCGAATCCGTCAAGCAGACGTCGACCGCGAACGTTCTGGAGTCGCTCCGGAAGAAGAACTTCGGAGCACTGACCGAAAACGTCGACAACCTGTACAAGCGACTCCGAACCCGGATCGACGCGGCGAGTTCGTGGCGACTGTTCGCCGCCGAGACGGGCTCGTACCTCATCCAGAAGTTCGGCGACATGTACGTCGTCGGGCGCCGGATGGGCGGGGAGCCACGACAGCTCGGGCAGGTCATCTCCACGAACTTCAACGAAGTCCTGCGCGTGCGTGAGCAGCGACGACAGGCGACGACGACGTTCGTCGGCATCGTCTACGGCATCACGGCCGCATCGATGTTCTCGGCGTTCATCGGGCTGGGGATCGCCGAACAGATGCTCACCATCACCGCGGAGATCGCCGAAGGGAACGCCCAGTTCGTCGACTCGCTGTTCTCGACGGAGAGCTACGACATCGCCATGATCGAGTTCCTCCTGCTGTTGGTGGTGTTGCTGAACGCGCTGCTCTCGTCGCTGATGATCCGGATCACCGACCGCGGCCACTACATCAGTGGCTTGACCCACTTCGTGGCACTCGTCTGGACCGGCACACTGGTCGCCACCGGGACGCAGATCGTGGTGAGCGGACTGATCGCGTGAGCGCGACTCGAGACTCGATACGGTCCCCCACTTTAGACGATAGTGTTCAAAAGACAGGCTATGGCAGACGTATCCGGAACGCGCCCGTTCCTCGAGGGTCCCCTCGACGTCGAGAACTCCGAAACGCTCCTGCAGTGGATCAACTACCTCGGGACGACGTTCGGCACCGCCGGCGCGCTGTGTTCGCTCCGGTACTACGAACAGCTGTCGTGGATCTCCGCGGACGCCCGCCGCGAAGTCGAACAGCATCTCCAGGGGCTCTCCCTCGAGGAGACACACTCGAAGAAGTACGACGAGCCGGGTCACCCTTCGGGCCCGCTCTCCTCGCTCGCCGGGACGCCGTTCGGCGCCCACGCGAAGTCGCTGGCGTTCATCTCGACGCTGGCCGGCGACGATATCCAGGGTGACATGCTCCGCGCGAGGTTGGCGAAACACCAGGTCGACGGCGACCTCACCGGCCCGACGGAGGAGTCGGACGAGCCGGCCCCGTCGGCGTAACCGCGGGCGTGGGGTGCTCGGGGCGTTCGCCGCCCCACCGCCAGCGCCACCGCCCTGTGGCCGGTGTCGACGCCCCGCCACCTCGCCGCAAGCCAAGCCTACTTGCCCGGTCGCGAACAGCCTCACCCATGGCTACCGACAGCAGCCTCGACGCCGACACCGAGCGCGCCGTCGAGGAGTACGTCGCGTCGTGGATGAGCGAGGACGGGGTCCCGGGGGCGAGCGTCGCGGTGATCGACGGCACCGAGCTCGCCTACGCCGAGGGGTTCGGTGCCCGCGACCTCGACGAGAACCTGCCGGCGACACCGGAGACACTGTTCGGCATCGGCTCCTGTACGAAATCCGTCGTCGCGACCGCCGTCCTCCAGTGTGTCGAGCGGACCGAACTCGCCCTCTCCGACCCCGTCTCGGCGTACCTCCCGCATCTCAGTTCGGTTCCGGATAACCCCATCACCGTCGACTCGCTGTTGAACCACACCTCCGGCATGCCGAGCGACGGGAACCTCTCGGCGCTGGTGACGCGGCTCACCGACATCGGCGACGCCAACACCCCGCTTACCAGCGAGGCGGACTTCCGCCGGCACGTCCAGGGCAGCGCCGACGAGCGCTACACCGAGGAAGAACAGTTCTTCTACTACAACACGGGGTTCGCCCTGTTGGGGCTGCTCGTCGCCGACGTGACCGGCGTCGCGTTCGAGCGCTACGTTCGGGCGCACGTGTTCGAGCCGCTGGGGATGGAGCGCTCCTGTTTCACGCCGGAGCGCTTCGAGGCCGCGGAGAACCGGATGAGCGCCTACTACGAGGAGACCGACGGCGACGGCACCGAGTGGCGGGAGGGGAGTCTGGGGTTCGCCGAGCCGATGTACGCGCCGGGCGGCATGGCCAGTTCGGTCGTCGAGACCTCGCGATTCCTCCGGATGCTGCTGAACGACGGCGAACTCGACGGCGAGCGCGTGCTGCCCGCGTCGGCCGTCGACGCCATGACGACGCCGACGGTGACGCGCTACGAGACCGTCGACGGCGTCGAACGGGAGTACGGCTACGGGCTCTCGGTGCAGTCGTTCCTCGACGACACGCTCGTCGGCCACGGCGGCATGATGGGGACGACGACGGCGTTCATCGGCTATCTGGACGACGCAGAGGTCGGCGTCGTCGTCGCCTGCAACACCGCGCCCGCCCACCACCCGACGGTGACTGGCCACGCGCTGCTCGCGATCCTGCAGGGCGAAGACCCCGAGAGTGCCGTCCCGCGGCTGGCGCTGGAGGCGAAAGCCGACCGGCTCGTCGGCGACTACGAGTCCTACCGCGGGATCCAGCAAGCGAGCGTCGAGCGCGAGGGCACCGCGCTCGAGGTCGAGGTACAGGGCCGGCTCGGCGACCGATCGATGACGCTGTTCCCCGAGTGCGCCGATCCCGAGGACCTGCGCTACTACACCGTCTCCGGTGACTCACGCGTGCCCGTCACGTTCCTTGACACCGACGACGGCACGGATATGCTACTCCAGCGCTGGCGGCTCCACCGGCAGCACGAGTAGGGGCTACTGACGGGTTCGTGAACGTACCATCCGCCAGCCCGCACCAGGGGCGGCCGGGTCTGACATTCACTCCGCGACGACCGCCGTCAGCCACACCGTGACGAGCGTGGCGACGAGGGCGACGACGGCGATGCCGCCGAACGCAGCCCTCGGGCCGGTCGCGTCGACGATGTAGCCAAAGGCCGGCGGCGCGATCGCCCCGCCGAGCATCACGCCGACGCTGACCACCGCGAAGTTCGTCCCGACCGTGTCGTCGGCCGAGAGGTCGTCGGTCAGGCCGTCGCGCGCCGGCCCGGCGAGGCTTCGCGCCGCGCCCACGCCGAGGAGCGCGCCCACGGCCACGATCCCCGGGACGAGCCCGGAGGCGAGCAGGGCGACGAACCCCGTGACCGCGGCAAAGCTCGCCGTCATCACCGGTCCGGGGGCGATCCTGTCGGTCAGGTCGCCGCCGAGCAGGATGGCGACGGCGCCGACGACGAACAGCCCCGTGAGCGCGAGGTTCGCCGTCTCGGAGCCGACGCCGTACACGCCGTTGAGGAAGACGACGGCGTAGGTGTTCACGCCCCACGACGCCGTCGACGTCAGCAGTGCGAGGAGCGTGAGCCCCAAGATCCCGGGGGAGTTCAGCAGCGCCCGAATGGCGGCGACGGCGCGATCACGGATCGGTTCGCCGTCGGTCGCGTCGCCCCCATCGGCGGCGACGTTCGCCGCCGTCACGTCGTCGTCGACGACGAACCGGAGCACCGCGGTCGCCGTCAGCGCGTAGAGGAGGCCGACGGCGCCGACGACGCCGACGGCGTGGCGCCACGTGAGCCCGGCGTTGGTGAACAGGTTGAACATGACCGGCGGGGTGGCGAACCCGAGCGCGCCCCCGACGCCGTACACCGAGAACGCCCGCCCGCGGAGCCCGTCTGGTGTCGCGTCCGAGAGCAGCGGGTAGTGGGCGGGGTGGTGGCCGCCGACCCCGACGCCGATGAGCACCTGTCCGAGCAGGAGCGTCGGGAAATCGGGCGCGACCGCGACGGCCAGGACGCCCAGTGCCCCGGCGACCGAGGAGAGCGCGAACGCGACGGTCCGGTCGCGGGCGTCGGCGAGCCAGCCGAACGGGAGCTGGAAGACGGTGTTCGACGCGCCCTGGACGCCGATGGCGATCCCGAGCATCGTCAGCGACACGTCGAACTCCGTCGAGAGGGTGGCCAGGATCGGCGGGAACAGCACCAAGTAGGCGTGATTGACGTACTGCGACCCGCTCACGAGGCCGACAACGGTCGCAGCTTCCGCCGATGCGTCCCGAACGCTCGTGGCCATCACGCTCACCCAGGTGGCCCCCACTCCCAACCCTACTGCTGACGGCAATCCGTGGGGGCTTCTTCGGGCCGGGAGGCAGGTCGGCGCGGGGCTCGTCGACCGAGCCGCGGGGCGATCCGGGTCACCGCCACGCGGGATCTCGACCTCGGCAGCGGCTTCGAGTTTGGGCCGACGTCGGGTCGCTGCAGTCCGCCGCACAGCTCGCACAACCCGAGCGCCACGTCGACGACGCCGTCGAGAAGGGTGCGGACGTGCTCGCCGGCGGCCGCCACCGCCCGGATATCGGGCCGTCCGCTCGGCGGCTATCACGGCCGGACGTGCGGGTTACCGGTGTTTAACCAACGGATCTATGGTGTGAGCGCTGTTGTTGGTTAACCGAGCCCGATGACCGACGACCCACCGTCCCCACCGGCGACGCTCCCCGCGGAACTCGTCGACGCTCTCGCCGACGCCACACCGGAACAGCTTCGTGCCGTTTCCCGGCACGCCGAGGCCCTGGCCGAGCACAAGGCTTGTGAGGCCCGTCTCACAGATGCGGCGGACGACGCCGATGCCGCGGAGCGACCGGACGGCGTCCCCGCGAAGGCGTCGACGACGATCAAGGAGATCAACGGCAACCGTTACTACTACTGGCAGTGGCGAGAGGGCGAGACCGTCCGATCGCAGTACAAAGGCCCAGTTGCGAACGAAGAGTAGCGAAGCTTCGTTTCGTTCGTCGGCGTCGACATCGGCACCTCGTCCGGCTTTCCGGTGCGTCGCCCACCGCAGTCACCTCAGCTACCTCAGTAACCTTAGCTAGAGCAGGTGGCTAAGGTAGCCCCGGCAGCTCGCGTCGCTGTACGGCTGCGTGATCTGTCGTTGGTGCTGGCGCGGAGTGTCCAGTAGTTTAACTATCGGTGAGTCTCGACAACTGACTAATGACGGAACTGGTCCCCGGTGGCATCGATGGCGCCATCGAAGAGCGGGGGTTCATCGCCGACGTCGGGGAGGAAGTGGGTGTTCTCCACATCGAGGACGACGGGAGTTTCGCCGAGCTGGTTTCGACGTTTCTGGAGCGACAACGCGACTACTTCGCTGTCGAGACCGAGACCGACCCGCAGGCGACGCTCGAGCGGCTTGACGACGCCGACGTGGACTGTGTCGTCTGTGACTACGACATGCCGGAGATGGACGGCTTGGCGGTACTCGAACAGGTCCGCGAGGCGTACCCGGATCTGCCGTTCGTCCTCTTCACGGGGAAGGGGAGCGAGGAGATCGCCAGCGAAGCGATCTCGAAGGGGGTGACGGAGTATCTCCAGAAGGGCGGCGGCACCGAGCAGTACGAGGTGCTGGCCAACCGGATCGAGCAGGCGGTGGCGCGCTACCGGGCCGAGCAGCAGGTGACCCGCGGGTTCCACGCGATCGAAACGTCCCACGACGGGATCAGCCTCCTCAACGAGGATGGGGAGTTCATCTACGTCAACGAGGCCTACGCCGACATCACCGGCTACGACCGCGAGGAGCTGCTCGGCACCCACTGGGAGGTCCTCTCCCCGGAGCACGAAACGGGCAAAACGAACGAGGAGATACTCGCTGCGGCTCGGGAGGGCGAGTGGAAGGGCCGAACGGTGTACGAGCAGAAAGGCGGCAACACCGTCGACGTGGACCACCGCCTCACCTTCACGACGGACGACACGATGATCTGCACTATCGCCGACGTTTCGGCGGCCGAGGCGGTGCGGGAGGAGCTGTCGCTGAAGGAACGCGCGATGGACGAGGCACCGATCGGGATCACGATCACCGACCCGGCGCAGCCGGACAACCCGATCATCTACGCGAACGACGGGTTCGTCGACCTGACCGGCTACACTCGTGAGGAGGCCACCGGGCAGAACTGTCGGTTCCTGCAGGGCGAAGAGACGCGCGAGGAGCCCGTTGCGGCGATCCGAGACGCCGTCGACAACGCCGAGCCAGTCACCGCCGAACTCCGCAACTACCGAGCGGACGGCGACCTGTTCTGGAACCGCGTCAGTATCGCGCCGATCGGCGACGCGGACGGCAGCCCCGAGCACTTCGTCGGGTTCCAGCAGGACGTGACCGAACGACACGCGGTCGAAGAACGCCACGAACAGTGGATTCAGCTCGTACAGGAGTTCGCGGACGTGCTGTCCCACGACCTCAAGACGCCGCTTTCGGTGATCCAAGGCCGAGTCGAGTTGGCACAGGAGACGGGCGACACCGCTCATCTGGCGTGTCTCGACGAGCCGATCGACCGGATGACGGAGCTGATCGACGACGCCGCAGCGGTGATGGAGACCGGGGAGCTCGTGAGTGAGGAAGCGCCCGTCGACGTGGCAGCGGTCGCGGAGGACGCCTGGCTGACGTTGGCGGCCGAGGGCGCGTCGCTGACGATCGCCGACGGGCCGCCGACGGTGCCCGCGGACGAGACCGCGCTGCAGCGGCTGTTCGAGAACCTCCTGGGGAACTCGGTGGAGCACGGCGGCGACGCCGTCAGCATCCGCGTCGGCGGGCTCGAGGGCGAAGTCGGGTTTTACGTCGCCGACGACGGCCCGGGCATCCCGGAAGAGCACGCGGACGACGTGTTAGACCCGGGGTTCACGACGAAGGCCGACGGCACGGGGTTCGGGATGGCCAGCGTCGCCCAGATCGTCGCAGCTCACGATTGGCAGATCCGCGTGGGCGAGGCGATCGACGGCGGCGCCCGCTTCGAGGTCGTCGTCGACACAGCGTGATCGACGAGGCGTCGCCTCGCCTCTGGGATACGCAAAGAAAGAACGGCGTGATCAGCCGAGGACGTACTCGAGGACGGGGTAGCGCTCGACGAGCGCCTGCCCGCCGACCTCGTACTGCTCGATGTACTGGTCGAGTCCCAGGATGCGGCCGGCGGCGAAGGCGCCGACCGCGAGGAACACGAGCATGTACGCGAAGTCGCCGTTGATGAAGCCGTGGGCGATGTCCCAGTTGCCGAAGTAGAACATCGCCATCATCAGCGCGCCGAAGAACGCCGCGAGGCGGACGATGGCGCCGACGAGGAGGCCGAGGCCGATGAACAGCTCACCCCACGGCACGGCGACGTTCGCGAACTCGACGAACCACGGCGTCGACCCCATCCACGCGAACATCCCTGCGAGGGGGTTGCCGTTCGTCGCGGCGACGTTGGCCAGGTAGCCGCCGGCGCCGAACTCGCCGGTGATCTTCGTGAACCCGGAGTAGGCGAACGCGTACCCCATCATGAGGCGGAGCGCGACCACGAACCACGCGCTGAGGCTGTGAACTTTCCCGCCGACGGTCAGGCCGCCGACTTTGCTCTCGAGCTGGTTCATGCCGGAGTCGAGTGTAGACATAATTATTGCACCTTCAACTATCCGTTGGGGAGGAGCCAGCATATAGCCGTGAGCCGGCGTTCCGGGGCAGAAAACCGGGGGCTATATTACCCCGCTCTCGCGTGTAGGGAGGTGTGACCGAGGAGCCCGACCCGCCGGCCGTCTTCGCCACCCTCGACGACGAGTACGCTCGCGACATCCTCGTGGCGACGAAGACGGAGCGACTGTCCGCAAAGGAGCTCAGCGAGAAGTGCGACATGTCACGCCCCACCGTCTCCCGCCGCGTCGGTCGCCTCGTCGAGCAGGGCCTCCTCGAGGAGTACACCCACGTCGACCCCGGCGGCCGGCACTACCGCGAGTACGAGGCGCGGCTCGAACGCGTCGAAGTCAGCCTCCGTGCCGCGGGGTTCGGGGTCCAGATCGACGTCCGGCCGGACCCCGCCGACCGGATGGCGTCGCTCTTCGAGGAGATGCGGGGTGACTGACCCATGGAACACACGCTATTCGTCGTCGCCAAACTGGTCACGACCGTGCTCGCGCTGGTGATCGCCGCCCAGGCGTATCGCGCCTACCGACGGCACGGCACGGAGTTGCTGCTCTACGTCGGGCTCGGCTTCGGGCTCGTCGGGCTGGGTGGCCTCCTGGAGGGAGTGCTGTTCGAACTTCTCCGGGTGTCGATTTTCCAAGCCGGGTTGGCCGCGGCACTCGTCACCGCATTGGGGATGCTGTCCATCCTCTACGCGCTCTACGCGCCGAGCCCCTGAACGCCGGCGGCGCAGTCACTGGACACGTCCCGCGCGACCCCGCACACAATTGCCGCTACGTCGGCGTCTGGAGCGAATGACGGACACGATTTCGGGAAACTTCGGGTATATGCTCGCGCGGCGCCTATCTGTGATCGGTATGGCTCCCAATATCGAGTTCGACCCGTCCGGTAGCCCGCTGCTCGTTGCGGGGATGATGACGGCCCTCCTGAGCGCGCTCGCGGCCGTCTGGATGCTCAGCATCGGGGACATCGTGACGGCACTCGGGCTCACGGTGCTCATCGTGGCCGGGATCCTGTTGGCGGGGATCGACCTGTCGCCGAACGCCACGCCGCCGTGACGGGCTACGGCGCGTCCACCGACGCGGCCACGTGGATCGCCGTCCTCGTGGCCGTCGTGATCGCGTTTCTCGTCGGCGTGGGGCTCCTGCAGTTCTCGCTGACGGGAAACGTCGGGGACCTCGCACGGAACCTCTCGATCGGCGCCCTGCTGGCGCTGTTCGGCGCCGGGTTCCACCGCAAGTGGCACTGAGCCTGATTGGCCAGCCCCGCCGTCGGCGTACCGCGTAACCCTCTGTCGCATCGCTCGCTCGCGTCGTTTTTCTGCCGAGTTCGCGTCGGAAAGCGGGTCGGGGCCGTGAGGCGTTAGGTGTAGCTGTCGCCCTCGTCGACCGGCCCGTCGAACGCCGAGTAGAGCACGACGAAGTACACCGCCACCAGCGGCAGCAGCAGCGCCGACCCGATCGTGGTCAGATTGAGGGGAGTGTGGAAACGATGGCAGCCTCCGCGGTGAGTCCCCCGCGGGATCAACCCACGGGTAGAGCAGCGTGGCCACCAGCGCCACGAGCCCGTACACCTGGCCGATGACGGCGGCGAACGCGACGTAGTGTCGGCCGCGGCGGCTGGCGAGAACGTACACTACGGCGAGCACGACAGTGCTCCCGAGCAGCGCGAGCGTCGCCGGCGCGGTAACGGCGACGTGAGGCACCGAGCGGCCGAGTGCGAGGCCGCCGACTGCGAGCACGAGATAGGCGACCTGTGCGACGTGGCCGTAGATGCGGGTCTCCCGCCGGAGGTTCCCCGTGTCTTCAGTCCGAGGAACGCGGCGCCGTCGACGACGGTGAGGGCGACGACCGCCAAGCCGATCGTCACGCTCGCGGCGGAGGCCAGCCCATCGACACCGAACAGCCAGTTCCCGACGAACACGCCGAGCGTGAAGGGGGCGGCCAGGCTGCCGCCGACGAACGCCCAGCCCCAGTACCGCTGCCACTGCCGGTCGTGGCGCTGTTCGTACATCTCCGGGGCGAGCCCGCGCAGGATGAGCGACCCGAGGATCGCGAACATCAGCAGATAGTGTCGGCTGAACAGATTGCCGTACACTACCGGGAACACGGCGAAGAGGAGCCCCCGAACACGACGAGCCACACCTCGTTCCCGTCCCAGAACGGCCCGATCGCCGACAGCAGTTGCTCACGCTCGCGGTCGTCCTCGCGTGTGGCGAACAGCGCGCCGACACCGAAGTCGAAGCCGTCGAGCGCGAGGAACGTCCCGAAGACGGCGAACACCAGGCCGAACCAGAGCCGCGTCAGCGGCAGGCCGAACAGCGGGCCGTCGGCGAGCGCCGGCAGCGGCGCCATCGCGATGGCGTCAATCATCGTTCGGGATGGTCGCCCCTGGCTGGTGTTCGTCGCCCGCCGGCGTCGCGGGGCGGGTCGGTGCTTCCTCGCGGATCAGCCGCGTCACGACGTAGCTGTAGAGGCCGAGCAAGGCGGCGTACACCCCCACGAAGCCGGCGAGCGTGATCAACGCCTCCGTCCCGGTGAGGCTGGGGGAGACGCCGGCGCTCGTCTTCATCACCCCTGGATCACCCACGGCTGGCGACCGACCTCGGTGACGATCCACCCGAGTTCGACCGTGAAGATGCCGAGCAGTGACGAGGCGGCCAGCGCCTGCGCCAGTCGGTCGTCGTCGAAGAGGCGCCCCTGATACCACCGGACGCCGCCCCAGAACGCGAGCAGGATGAACCACATCCCGAGGCCGACCATCGCCCGGAACGCCCAGAACACGATGGCGACCGGCGGGTTCTCGCTCGAGATGTCGTTCAGCCCGGTGATGGAGGCTCCCGGATCACCCCCGCTTGCCAGGATCGACGCGACGAACGGGAGTTCGATGACGAACAGGTTCTCCGCGCGGGGATCGGTGATGTCCTGCAGGCTGGTCGGGAACGCCAGCAGCTTCAGCCCGACCGACGAATCGGTGTCGTACTGCGCCTCCATCGCCGCGAACTTCTGGGGCTGGGTTTCGGCGACGTGGCGGCCGTAGGCGTCGCCGTGGATCGCCTGGAACGGCGCGGAGATCAGGAGGACGGCCAGCGCGATCTTCATCGTTTTGCGCCAGAACTCCGTGTCGCGGTTCATCCAGACGAAGTAGGCGGCGACGCCGGCCATGAACAGCGCGACGGACAGCAGCGCCGCGTTCTGCATGTGGACGTACATCCACGGGAACCGCGGGTTCGCGTAGGCGGCGATGGGATCGACCAGCATGACGACCGGCTGGCCGCTCTCCATCACCGTCTCGAACCCCCGCGGGGTCTGCATCCAGGAGTTCGCGATCAGGATCCAGAGTGCCGACAGCCACGTCCCGAGTCCGACGAGCACACTCGAGAGCATGTACAGTCGGTCGGACACCCGCTCGCGGCCGAAGACGAAGATCCCGAGGAACGTCGCCTCCAGCATGAACGCCATCATCCCCTCGACGGCCAGGGGGCCGCCGAACAGTTCGCCGGCGGCCGTCGAGAACGCCGCGAAGTTCGTCCCGAACTCGAACTCGAGGACGATCCCGGTCACGGTTCCGACGACGAAGCTGATGGCGAACACCTTCGTCCAGAACTCGCGCAGCTGTCGGTACACCTGTTCTTCCGTCCGGATATCTTTCCAGGTGAAGTAGATCAGGAAGGGGGCGAGCCCCATGCTCATCACTGGAAAGATAATGTGGACGATCGTCGTCACCGCAAACTGGAGTCTGCTGGCGATGACTGGGTCGATCATATGTTGGTAATAAGTTCCGCGGGTAGTCGGCCGGGCGACTCGCCCCGGGTGGGCCGTTATTCAGACTGCGTGACGAACCACCAGTCGTACGCCTCCATGTCCGCCGCCGCCTCGGCCTCGGCCGTTCGTTCCGCTGCCTCGTCGACGGTTCCGGGCGGGGAGAGCAGGACGCGGTCCCCGAACTTCTCGTTCTCGGGCCAGTCGGCGGGGACGGCGACGCCGTCCTCCTCGTCACTGCGCTGCAGCGCACGCAGCGACCGGAGGATCTCGTCGATGTTCCGGCCGATCTCCATCGGATACGTCAGCACGAGCCTGACGGTGCCCGAGGGGTCGACGAGGAACACGCTTCGGACGGTCGCGGTGCCCGCGCCGGGGTGGATCATCCCCAGCTCTTGGGCGACGGTCCCCTGGTCGTCGGCGATGATCGGGAAGTCGATGTCGACATCGAGGTTGTCGCCGATCCACTCGGTCCACTTGATGTGGGAGTGGACGCGGTCGACGGAGAGGCCCAGCAGTTCGGCGTTTAGCTCCTCGAACTCCTCGCGACGCTGTTCGAACGCCACGAACTCGGAGGTACACACTGGCGTGAAGTCCCCGGGGTGGCTGAACAGCACGAGCCACGATCCCTCGTAGTCGTCCGGGAGTGACACCTCACCCTGACTCGTCTCCACGGTGAGTTCGGGGAACTCGTCGCCGATTCCTGGTGCTGTGACGCCGTCTGCGCTCTCTTGAGACTCACTCATTGCAACTCGATATGGGGGACACACCCGTTAAAGGACGAACCTACGAACTATATTTTCAGTATCTGCAAAGAGATTTTCCTGTTGCCGGAATCTTTTCACCGAACAGCGGAGGCGGGGGTGTGGCTCAGTCCTCGCCGAGGTCGGCCTGCCCGAGCGCCCGCAGGGCTGCGACCAGCCGGCCGAGCGCGCGCCGCACGTCGGCGTCGAAGAGCGCGCCGATGAGCCCGAAGAAGCCGACGGGTTTCGGGTCCTCCTGTGTGAACCCCTCGACAGTGGCGTCCACGGCGTCGGTGACCACTGGGTCCCCGAGCGTCTCCATGGTGGTAACCATGTTGCCCGCGTTCCGGCCGAGTTGGTACATGTCGACGTCCTGTTCGCCGTGGACGTCGCTGAAGCCCGCGACGGCCATCCGGAACTCGCGGATGAGGTCGCGGTTGTCCTGTGCGACCTCCTGTAGCTCCGGCGTGAGCTCCGTCGCCAGGTCGTGAGTCGCGTCGAGGAGGTCGAGCAGCTCCGTCAGCGTTTCGGCGTTGTCGCCGAGGCGTTCGAGCAGGATCAGCGTCTGCTCGTCCTCGAGCGAGCCGCGGAGCCGTTCGACCGTCTCCCGGTTCTCTCGGACGGCAACGAGCAGTTCCGGGACGAGATCGTCCGTGAGATCTTTCGACACCGCGAGGATGTCGAGTAGTTCGACGAGCGTGTCGGCCTCGTTGCCGACTTTCGTGAGGAGCGTCAGCGTCTCCTCGCGCTCGAAGGCCAGCCGTAGCTCACCCAGGGGCTCCCGGTTCTCGTGCACGGCCTCCCGGAGTTCGGGGGTGAGATCTCCCGCGAGATCCTCGGCCGTCAGCAGGAGCCGGAGCAGCTCGGCCAGCTCCGCGTCGTTCTCTTCGACGACGCGTGCGAGTTCGCGGTCGTCCTCGATGGCGACCGTCGTGTCAGCTGTGTTTTCATCGGATGCCATTGTTTAGGGGAGGGGGTCGTACCCTCGAAGCCAGGCGTTCCAGTACACGCTCGGCAGGACGTTGATGTCCAGGATCCAGTTCGCCCGGCTCTCGACGGGCGCCGAGATACTGTTCTCGTAGTCGAACTCCGCGATCATCGCCTTCCCCTTCTTCGTCAGGAGGGGACAGGCGGCGTAGCCGTGGTACTCGGCGGTCATCCGCCCGTCGTTCATGTGGGCGAGGAGGTTGTCGACGACGACGTGGGCCTGCTTCCGTGCCGCAGCCGCCGTCTTCGCGTTCGGCGTGTTACCGGCGTCACCGATCCCGAAGACGTCCGGGTACTCGGTGTGCTGCATCGTGTTCTTGTCGACAGTGACGTACTCGCCACCGTGTTCGTCGTCGCCCTCCGTCAGCGGCGAGTTCTCGGTCAGCGCCGGCTGGCCGAACTGCGGCGGGACCGGCGCGTAGAAGTCGTACTCCTGGGTCTCACCCTCGGCGGAGTGGATCTCCTGGGCCTCGTAGTCGACCTCCTCGGCGGTGAAGCCGCCGCGGAACTCGATGTCCCGCTCCGCCCAGATCTCCTCGAGCTTCTCGCGGTACGGGGAGACGCCGAAGACGGCGTCGCCGGGCTTGGTCATCACCAGGTCGACGTCGTCGCGAATCCCCTGTCGCCGGAAGTAGTCCTCGGCGAGCATCGTCATCTTCAGCGGGGCACCACCGCACTTGAACGGTGTGTCCGGGACGCTGACGACGAACGTGCCGCCGTCGAACTCTTTCAGCCCCTCCCGCATGTCCATCGCCGCCTCGAAGTAGTAGAACGGGAACACCTCGTTGGTCTCTTCCCATCCTTCCATCATCCCGGGAACCGATTCGCCGCCGAGTCGATTACCCAGGCCGGCGATCAGGTAGTCGTAGGAGAGGGTCTCCTCCGAGAGGTCGACCGTTTTCTCATCGGGGTCGACACCGGTTGCCTCGTCCTCGACGAACTCGACGCCCGGGCGCATGATCTCCCGGATGTCGCGGAACTGGTCTTCCGGCTCCATGTACCCGAACGGCAACAGGTAGTACGACGGCTGATAGGCGTGTTCTGCACTCTTGTCGACGACAGTGATCTGCGTGTCGTCGTCGAGGCGCCGATCGAGCATGTTCGCGCTCATCGCGCCCCCAACTCCCGCACCGAGCACCAGTATATGGTCCATACCGACCGAAGATACACCGCATGAACCTCTGTCTCCTTCGGAAAAGACAATATTACTGGATTCGCCACCCTAATATGATAGATAGGGACAAAAATTTCTCCAATCGCCTGCCACCCACCGGGGTCGGTCTCACTCCTTCTCGGGGACTCGACGGGGGCGTCGACCAGGTTCCCCCACTCGCTCCAGGAGCCGTCGTAGTTCTGCACGTGGGGGTAGCCCAGCAGTTCCGAGAGCGCGAACCAGACGAGTGCGGACCGTTCGCCGACGTTACAGTAGAGGATAATCCCGTTCTCGCCGTCGATATCCTCCTCGAGGAACGGCTGTTCGAGCGCCGACCGGTGCTCGAACCGCCCGCTGTCCTGCACGACGCTCGTCCACTCGACGTTGACCGTCCGCGGGATATGCCCGGACGCTCGTGCGGGGACGCTCGTCTCCCCACGGTACTCCTCGGGCGACCGAACGTCGACGAGCGTCACGTCCGTCGAGAGCGCGTCCTGAACGTCGTCACGGTACGCCCGGATCTGATCGTTCGGGGGCTGGACGTCGTACTCGACGGGCGTGACGTCCGGCTCCCGCTCGGTCGTCCGATAGTCGTTCTCCGTCCAGTACTGCTTGCCACCGTCGAGGAGGCGAACGTCGCGATGGCGGTAGTGTTTCAGGACCCAGTAGACGAACGCGGCGAACTCGTTGACGCCGTCGCTGTACAGCACCACCGTGCTGTCGGGAGTGATGCCCCGCTCGCCGAGGATCGTGGCGAGGCGTTCCCTGCTGGGCACCGTTCGGCTCCCGGCTTCGCTGAAGTCCCGTTGTGGATCGAGCGCCACCGCCCCCGGGATGTGGCCGTCGTCGTACGTCGAGGACACTTCGACGAGCCGGAACTCGGGATCGTCCGCTTCGAACTTCGACAGCATGTCCCGGGCGGACTCCGGGCTGACGAGCAGCCGTTCGGGGTAGCCCATCCGGTCATCGCCCATCGACCGGGTCCGGATGCTGTAACAGGTCTGTCGGCCGTCGTGGATGGCGGGCGCGCTTTCGACCAACCCCGCCTCCTCGAGCTTCTCGAGGCCGTAGCGGGCGGTCCGTGAGCCCAACAGCGTCGCCTCGGTGATCCCCTTCAGGGTCATCGACCCCTCCCGAGTCAACTCCTTGTAGATGAACTTGGAGCTGGGTGGCAGGTCCTCCAGCGTGTCCTCGGCGTCGGAGAATTGCATTACTCAGGCAATATCGGGGCCCGGTGGTAATAAAGACGTTGTTGCCCAGTGCGCTGCTCGCTCGCGTGCGTGAAAAACAATCTTAGATTGGGTTGATTCTCTCGAATATGTGGACTTTGGGAGCGCTACTGGGCCGAATATAGCGGACATATTTTCGATAGTTGTGTCGGGCGGCCGTGCTTCCGGAACATTATTTTCACGGCTCGAACGGTTATACGTGCATACACTGTACAATACAGTGACGATGGTCGAGACAATCACTGCAGAACGCTTGCGCGACATGATCGACGCGGACGAGGAGTTCGTGCTCTTCGACACGCGATCACCCGACAGTTACGACGACTGGCATATCGCCGACGCGCGTAACGTCGAGTACTCCGGCAGCGACGACGAACTCGTCGGCGAGTTCGACCCCGACGTGATCGGCGAGGACGACACCGTCGTCACGATCTGTGCCACGGGGAACTCCGCCGGCAAGTTCGCCACGTACCTGGAGGAAGAGGGGTACGTCGAGGAGGCGAAAACTGTGGAAGGCGGCATGGAAGCGTGGAGCATGGTGTACGACGAGGTCCCGATCGCCACCGAGAACGACGACCTCGTCGTCGTCCAGCTCCAGCGCCGCTCGAAAGGCTGTCTCGGCTACCTCGTCGGCTCGAAGCGGGCCGGCGAAGCCGCCCTCATCGACGTGACTCGGGCGACCGACGAGTTCCTCGAGGCCGCCTCGAAGCGGGGGCTGGAGGTCACCCGGATCCTCGACACACACATCCACGCCGACCACATCTCACGCGGTCGTCGACTGGCCGACCGACTCGACGTGCCGTACCACCTCGGCGCGCCCGCCGCGACGCGGGACCCGCAGTTCGAGTTCGACCCGATCGAGCCGAACGACACCGTCGAGCTCGGTGACGTGGAGATCAAGGCGGTCCACACGCCCGGCCACACGACCGGGATGACGTCCTACCTCGTCGACAACGAGGCCCTGCTCACCGGCGACACGCTGTTCGTCGAGTCCATCGGCCGGACGGAGCTCCAGTTCGCCGATGCGGACGCCCGAGACGGCGCCCGTATCCAGTACGAAACGCTCCACCGGACGATCATGACCGAGCCCAACGACGTGAAGATCCTGCCCGGGCACTTCTCGGTCACCGACGACGGCGAGTACGTCGACGTGACGCCGGGCCAGCCGATGTTCTCCACGGTCGGCTACCTCTGGGAGAACAACGAGATCCTCCGGCTGCCCGAGGACGAGTTCGTCGAGCACATGTTCGAGAACCTCCCGTCGAAGCCGCCGAACTACGAGCAGGTCATCGCGACCAACGCCGGCGAGTACGAGCCCGAAGACCAGGACGAGGAGACGGAGCTCGAACTCGGCCCGAACCGCTGTGCGGCCACTGAGGAGAGCGCCGTCGCCGACGACTAACGCTCCACCACTCGGATTCGCGGGTTCTCCACATTCGTCCGTCGGTTTTTCCGAGCGCTTTTTGGCGCCGGTTTCTCGCGTTCAGCGCCCCGAGCAGGCTGTGAGCTGGACGTGTCGAGTCCTTTCGGTCCACTCCGTTCTCCCACCGCTCCGGCTGTCAATCGCGCTGGCGGTGGCGTCGATCCAGATGCGCCCCCGATTGGTTTGTGACAAGGTTCAACAGTACACTCTCGATCGTTCAGTAAAGTTGTCCTACGACAACCCGAGCGATTTGTTCCTGGGTGTGTTACCGTCGGTAGTGAGACTGTTCTTGAACCGGGACGGGGCTAACCACGGAACAGCATTGCAAGAACCCGTATGACCGGGTCGTCCGCGTGTCTCAACTCGTTGTCCCATGAGTAGCCGCAACGTCGAATCCGACGAGACGAACCCCATCGACCGCCTCCTCGATGCGCTGAGCGACGAAACCAGCCGGCGAATCCTGTGTCGGCTGACGGAGCCGACGACGGCCGCCGATCTGGCCGACGACTGCGACATCCCGAGCTCGACGGTGTATCGGAAGCTCGACGTACTCAGCCGGGCGGAACTGATCAACGAGCGCATCATCCTCAAGCCGGGGTACGGACGCTGCAGTGTCTACGAACGAAACTTCGAACACGTCACGATCTCCGTCGAGGAGGGGGATTTTTCGGTCACTGTCGACCGGCCGTCGGACGACCCCGACGAGGGGTTGATCGCGACGGATGACTGATCGATCCCGGGGTTCTACGCCACTGAGAACCCCTGATGAATCATTCCGCCCACACTGCTACACGCCACTCGGCTCTTCCTCGAGGCGTTCGTACAGATAGTAGGAGTATACCACCGTGATCACGGCCGTCAGCAACACGGGAACGATCAGGAAGTAGACTGCGTACTTCTCGAATAGCAGTCCCACCAGTGCTACCGCGGCGGTGAGTTTGAACAGCGTCGCCCCAAGGGCGTTCGTCCGCTCCCAGACCTCGGGACTACTCATCGTCCACGGGGTGCGAATACCGGCGAACCAATTGCGTTCGACGTGGTCGAGGAGGACGCCGACGAGATAGAAGAGGATGGCCAGGGCTGCCAGCAGCAACAGGACGAAGTCGAACTCGTAGCCGAGATTGAATGCGACGATGCCTGTGTGGACGATCGTCATGAACGCCGTGAAGCCGACCACGAACCAGTCGTAGATCGGACGGAATTCGTCGATGTTCTCACCGAGAGGATCGATATGGGGGATAACGGCGAACATACCGAGGAGGACTGCCGTTAGTGTCGGAATGAGCGCGAGTGCGACCGGCTTCGACATCGTGTCATCCGGCACACCAGCGGCGTTCCAATGCGTCGCCAACTGTTCGGGAAGATCCGGTGCGGTGAGGACGCTTAGGACCCCCGAGGCGACGACCAGACCAGCCGCTAGCGCAAACCGGTGGGTCGATTGCATATCGAACAGTAGGGGGTTCGTCGTGATAAACAAGCGTGCCAGTCGAATCCTGGCATTTCGAGAGTTTGGCTCTCCGTGTCGGCAGCTTGTCCCGTTTCAACACCCCGATCGACACGTGCCGAGGTCGGAACGGTGATACCGGGGGAAAGCGTAGCTTCGCGCAGAAAATCGCGCCACGGGGCTGTCCTCGACAGCGCCACGCGGCTGACGACATGTACGAGTTCAGTTTCACGCTCACGTACGATCACGGCTGTAACGAGTATGCGGACCTCTTCATCGAACACGGGTCGCTCCGGGCTGAAACCCTCTATGCCTGTCTCGACCCGACAGAGATGTGGGCACTGGAGCGACTGACCGGCGCACCCGAGGAACTGGCTGCAGTCGACGACCAGTTGCTCGACGATTCAATCAAGCGCTACTCGATCACGGACCGCCGGTGTGACGGGACCCGCCGGACGAGCCTCCTGGAGAAGAAGCGAGGCCAGCGAATGACGTTCACCTATCTCGCCGACGTGACACGCTGTGATGCGGTCCCGCTCATTGCGGCGACGTTCTTCTCGACGGGCGCGCTGTTCAGACAGACCCGGAGCGGGCGGAGCACCACGTGGGACGTCCTCGTTCAGGACGACGAGAACGTCGGCCTGCTCTACGACGCGGTCGGCGGGCAGCTCACGGACTGTGCCACGTTCTCGTTCAACCACCTGCGGGAGGCCGACCAGTGGGATAGCCGCCTCCTCCACCCGAACGATATCCGCCCCGAACAGCAGGACGTGCTCGCGACGGCAGTGGACCGCGGCTACTTCGAGACCCCACGCGAGGTGACGCTCGACGAACTCGCCACCGAGCTAGATCTCCCCCGGTCGACGGTCTCGTACCGGCTTCGCCGTGCCACCGCCGAACTCGCGAAATCCTTCGTCGACCGCGAAGCGTAACGCGCGAGCGAATTGACGGATTCTCCGGATTCTGGGCGTCGGCTGGGGCAGGGAATTAGGTAGCTGGGAGGTCTCGGTTGCGACATGGCCTCTCGTATTCTCGTTCCGATGGACGACTCGAAGTACGCAGCGAAGGCGCTCGAGTATGCACTCGACAATTTTCCGGACGCCGAAGTGTCCGTTCTCCACGTCGTCGGCGTCCCGTCGTCGATGATGGGCGAGGCCACGGGGCTTGCGCTCGCGGATGATCTGGAGGCGGCCGCCGCCGAGCGTGCCGAACCGGCGTTCGAACGGGCCCGGGAGCTGGCTCGCGAGCGTGATCGAGAGATCGAGACCATCGTGGGCATCGGCCACCCTGCCCGGAACATCATCGACCGTGCCGAGGAGTACGACACGGTCGTCGTCGGCGCTCATGGCGCAGACTGGAGTCGCGTGACACGCCAGTTCCTCGTCGGGAACGTGGCAGAGACGGTCTCGAAACGTGCGCCGGTCCCCGTGATCATCGTTCGCTGAGCGACTCGCCACCGAGCCCACGGAATCGCCACGCTCCGGGAATTGGCTTACCCTTTAAGGGTTGTTCGCCCTCCAGTACCGTCTATATGGACACAGACCAGGACGCCGTTCCTGCGGATATCGACATCGCCCGAAACGCCGACCGGCGAGCGATCGAGTCGGTCGGAGCCGATTTGGGGCTCGCCGACGCCGATCTCGACCACCGCGGCAACGAAGTCGCGAAACTGACGTGGGACGCGATCAACGGCGCGATGGATCAGCCAGCGGACGGCAACCTCGTGCTCGTGACGGCGATGACGCCGACGCGCCGCGGCGCGGGCAAGACCGTCACCACGGTCGGTCTGGGCCAGGCGTTCGACCGCCTCGGTGAGACGAGCGTCGTCGCGATCCGTGAGCCCTCTCTCGGCCCCGTGTTCGGCATCAAGGGCGGCGCTGCGGGCGGCGGGTACAGCCAGGTGCTGCCGATGGAGGAGATCAACCTCCACTTCACCGGCGATATCCACGCCGTCACCTCGGCGCACAACCTCGTCTCGGCGATGGTCGACGCCCACCGGCACCACGGCAACGGGCTCGGCATCGATCCCGACCGCGTCGTCTGGCCGCGCGCGCTCGACGTGAACGACCGCGCGCTGCGTGAGACCGTCGTCGGCCTGGGCGGCACCGCGAGCGGCCCACCCAGAGAGGACGAGTTCTCCATCACCGCCGCCTCCGAGCTGATGGCGGTGCTCTGTCTCGCGACGGACGTGAGCGACCTCCGAGAGCGTGTTGGCCGGATCATCGTCGCCTACGACGAGGAGGGCGACCCCGTCACCGTCGCCGACCTCGATGTCGCCGGCTCGGTCGCGGCGCTGTTGAAGGACGCCCTGCGGCCGAATCTCGTCCAGACGATCGAGGGAACGCCGGCGTTCGTCCACGGCGGCCCGTTCGCCAACATCGCCACGGGGACGAACTCCATCCTGGCCGACAAGCTCGGGCTTCGGCTCGGTGACTACCTCGTCACCGAAGCGGGGTTCGGCGCCGATCTCGGTGCCGAGAAGTTCGTCGACGTGGTCTCCCGAGAGGGCGTCGAGCCGGATGCGACCGTCATCGTCGCCACCGTCGACGCGCTGCAGAAACACGGCGGGATCGAGGCGGACGAATCGGACCCGATGGCCGCGCTCCGGGCCGGGTTCGCGAACCTCGACCACCACGTCGACGTTCTCCGATCCATGGGCCTCCCGGTCGTCGTCGCTATCAACCGCTTCCCCGACGACACCGACGCGGAGATGCAGGAGATACTCGACCACTGTGAGCAACGCGGTGTGCCCGCGGCAGTCTCGACGCTTCACGCCGACGGCGGGGCAGGTGGGACCGATATCGCCCGGTTGGTGAAACGGGAGGTCGAGTCGGGCGACGCCGATCTCCAGCGCGTGTACGACCTCGACGCGTCGCTCACTGAGAAGATCCGCGCGGTTGCGACGCAGGTGTACGGCGCCGACGATGTCGAGTTCACGTCGGGTGCCCGCGACGACATCGAGCGCATCCAGTCACAGGGGTTAGCCGACATGCCCGTCTGCATCTCCAAAACGCCGAGCTCCCTCTCGGACGATCCCGGGAAAGTCGGGGTGCCGGAGGACTGGACACTCACCGTGACGGAGCTCTCCCCGTCCGCTGGCGCAGGGTTCGTGGTCGTGCTGACGGGCGACGTGCTGACGATGCCCGGGCTTCCCGCGGACCCAGCCGCTGCCCACATCGACGTCGACGAGGACGGGTCCATCCACGGGTTGTTCTAGCCCTCCCGTACTGCCCCGGTGCGGTTTTCGACATCGGCTACGGACCGTAGGCGGGAGATACCCTCCGCTGAATGAATATTACGCCTTCGGCACATTTACCCGGGAGTTTTAGGGGCGTCTCTTCGATAACCCACCAATATGGTTGCCTCCGACAGCGGCGACGCCTCTACAGCCCCGCCAGGCGACGAGGCGGCGGTATCTATTCTCCACGTCGACGACCAACCCGACTTCCTCAGTATGGCCGCCGAGTCGCTCGAGGCAGAACGGCCGGCGTTCGACGTGACAACCACAACCAGTGCCGAGGAGGCGCTTGACCGGCTGGCCGAGGAGCGCATCGACTGCGTCGTCAGTGATTACCAGATGGCCGAGATGGACGGGCTGGAACTGCTCGAAGCGGTCCGCGAGCAGTACCCCGATCTGCCGTTCGTGCTGTTCACCGGCAAAGGGAGTGAAGAGGTCGCGAGCGAGGCAATTTCGGCGGGGGTTACCGACTACCTACAGAAATCGCTCCACACAGATCAGTTCAGTCTCCTCGCGAACCGC
Source organism: Halolamina pelagica (assembly GCF_001307315.1). GTDB lineage: Archaea > Halobacteriota > Halobacteria > Halobacteriales > Haloferacaceae > Halolamina > Halolamina pelagica_B. The sequence continues at coordinate 87,851 of NZ_LGUC01000002.1, read as the reverse complement.
ATCGAAAACGCGGTCGATCAGGTCCGCACGGAGCAACAGCTCGAAGAGAACCAGCGCCGGCTCGAGACGCTGCTCGGAAACGTCCCGGGGACGGCGTATCGCTGCCGTCCCGAACCGGCGTGGCCGATGGAGTTCATCAGCGACGACGCTGCGGCACTCACGGGGTACGACCCAACGGAGTTCGTCGATGGCGAGGTGAGCTACGGCGACGACGTGATCCACCCGGAGGACCGCGATCGCGTCTGGGAGTCCGTCCAGTCGGCGATCGCCGCGAGAGAGCCGTTCCACCTCGAATACCGTATCCGGACCGCCGACGGCACGGTGAAGTGGGTTTGGGAGCAGGGCCAGGGCGTCGTCGAGGACGGAACGGTCGTCGCCGTTGAGGGGTTCATCATGGACATCACGGCGTCGAAGGAGTCCCAGCAACGACTCGAGTATCAGTCCTCGCTGCTCGAGGCACAGATGGAGGCGACGATCGACGGACTGCTCGTCGTCGACGAGGACCGCAACACGGTGGCGTACAACGACCGCTTCGTCGAGATGTGGGAGATCCCGGACGAGGTGGTCGAGACGAACTCGGACAAAGCGCTGTTGGACTGGGCGGTTGAGGAGAAGGTCGCGGACCCGGAGGGGTTCCTGGACCTCGTCGAGGCGCTCTACGACCGCCCCGGCGAGACGAGTCGCGACGAAGTCACGCTCACGGACGGCCGCGTCTTCGACCGCTACTCCGCCCCGGTTGTCGGCGACGATGGCACCGACTTCGGCCGCCTGTGGGTGTTCCGCGACATCACCGACGAGCGAGACCGTAAGCGCGAACTCGAACGACAGGAGTTCCTGTTCAGTCGCGTCCAGGATATCGCCGACATCGGCGTCTGGGAGTTCGATCCACAGACGGACGAGCTCACCTGGTCGGATGGGATCCGTCGCATCCACGGCGTCGACGACGACTACGAACCGACACTTGAGGAAGCGATCGACTTCTACCACCCCGATGATCGTGACGAGATCACCGAGGCAATCACCCGCGCGATCGAGCACGACGAGCCGTACGATCTCGAACTCCGCATCGTCCGGCCCAACGGGGAGGTTCGAGACGTTCGTGCGCGGGGGAAGTCAGCACCGGCGAACACACCGAGCGTGATCTCGTCAGGGGGTGTTCCAGGACATCACGGAGCGCAAGGAGCGCGAACGCGAGCTCCAGAAGTTCAAAGCCGCCGTCGAGCACGCCGGCCACGCGATCTACATCACCGACACCGACGGGGTTATCGAGTACGCAAACCCCGCGTTCGAGGAGGTGACGGGGTACACCGTGGAGGAAGCGGTCGGTGAGACGCCGGCGATTCTCAGCTCGGGCGAATACGACGACGAGTTCTACGAGGAGCTCTGGGACACGATTCAGGCGGGCCAGCAGTGGAAAAGCGAGATGATCGACCAGCGAAAGGAGGGCGACCAAGTCATCCTTGACCAGACGATCGCACCGATCGAAATCGACAGTGGTACTCTCGAGGGGTACGTCGCGGTCAATCGTGATGTCACCGAACACCGGAAACGGGAGAAGCAGCTCCAGATCTACGAGTACGCCTACGAATCCGCGCTGAGCGGTCTCGCGATCGCGAACTTCGACGGTGAGCTGCGGTCGCTCAACCCGGCTTCCCGTGAGATGTGGGGTACGACGAGGAAGCGGAGCTCATCGGCAAGCCGGTGAGGGAGTTCTTCGTAGATCCTGAGGCCGCCTTGCAGGTGATGGACGAGGCCCTTGAGACGGGAAGTTGGGAAGGCGAGCTCCAAGCGGTCCGCGATGACGGAACGACCTTTGACACCTATTGTTCGGTGAGCTACGTGGTGGACGACGAGGGGGAGCCGATCGCCTTGATGGCGTCCTTCGTCGACATCACCGACCGGAAGCGCCGCGAACGGGAGCTCGCCGAGCAGCGTGAGAAGTACGCGACGCTCGTCGAGCAGAGCCACGACGGGGTCGCGATCGTCCAGAACGGCGAGTTCGTCTTCGCCAACGCCCGGTTGGCGGAGATCACTGAGTACGAAATCGACGAACTGCGGGGGAGGCCCTTCGTCGACGTGATCGCGCCAGAGGATCGCCAACTCGTTCGGGAGCGGTACGAACGACGGCTCGACCCCGATGCGGACCCGCCGCCGTCACGCTATACCCTTACGTTCAAAACGAAAGACGGGAGCGAGCGCGTCGCCGAGGTCAGCGTCGCCGATATCCAGTACGAGGGATCGCCGGCTGCGCTCGCGTCGGTCCGCGACGTGACCGAGCGCCAACGCTACGAGGACGAGCTCGAACAGGCCAACGAGGAGTTGGAGGTGCTGAACCGGGTCGTTCGCCACGACATCCGCAACGATATGGCGGTCATGCTCGGGTGGGGCGAACTGCTCGAAGGCCACGTCGACGACGACGGCGCCGAGTTCCTCGAGAAGATCCTCCGGAGCGGCGAACACATCGTCGAACTCACGGAGACCGCCCGTGATTACGTCGAGACGCTCACGACCGACGAGGAGGTCGACGTGAAGCCGACGGAGCTCCGGGAGAAACTCACGAACGAGATAACGCTCCGCCGGGAGGCGCACCCGCAGGCCGAGATTCGCGTGGACGAGCCGATCCCGGAGATCGAGGTTCGCGCGAACGAAATGCTCCCCTCGGTGTTCCGAAACCTCCTCAACAACGCCGTCCAGCACAACGACAAAGACCAGCCGATCGTCGAGGTCGGCGTCGAAGAGCGAGCCGACGATATCCGCGTGACGGTCGCGGACAACGGTCCAGGGGTCCCCGCGGAACAGCAGGAGACGATCTTCGGGAAAGGCGAGATGAGCCTCGACAGCAGCGGGACGGGGATCGGCCTGTATCTGGCCCGGACGCTTGTCGACCAGTACGGCGGCGACATCTGGGTCGAGGATAACGACCCGGAGGGGCGGTGTTCGCGGTCACGCTTCCGAAAGCCGACTGAGACGGGACGGGGGTCGAACTCCCCCCCGCCGCGGGGGTTCCCAACCGGGCGACAGTGCCTGCGGCGTGACTCGGTGAGCCTCCCCGCCGAGGAGAACACGCGCTCCGGAACGCTCGTGGCGGACGATCGGTTCAGCCGGAAGCGTCTGTTCATGGGTGCCAGAACGGGAAACGGCGCCGTCACCTTCGCAAAATCGACGCTTCTCGAGGATCGCGGCGTGTGCCCACGACGCGCCGTTGCCGCGAGCCGATGCGGCAAGGGCGGCGGCGGTGACGATCGAGACCGTCCGGAACCGTCGCGATCGGCTGCTCTCCGTCGTGGAGTAGGGCGGTATTGGTCTTCGACCTTCGAGACTGCTGTCGGCAGGACTTAACCAACATCGGGGTATAGGCGCAAATCTGTTGGTTACAAGCTCTCAATCCGCCACACCGCTCATCCTGTACAGAAGGTCAGATTTTGCCAAGAACACCCGAGCCACTGAGCTTAGTCGTCCGAATCGACGTCCCCGAGTACGGCCAGGCCTCCGATGCTGCTGGTCGCAAAGAATACGGCCCCGCCGACCAGAATCGGTGGGATCGTCACGGAGTGGAAGCCGTCCAAAACGTAGTTCCACCGTACGTCCCCGGTTTCACGGTCGAAGGCGGTTATCGTCTCCCGGAGTTCGGTGGAGACGTATTCGGATCCATCAACCATAGCGACCACTGTCTCGCTCCCGACGGAGAACCCTTGGGCGTACACCTCGTCGTCGTGTCGCCACCGCGTCGTTCCGGCCTCGATATCGACCGCGAGAAGCTCCTCGTCGTTCGCCACGAACGCTGTCCCCCGGTCCACAGCTACCGTGGTGCTGTGCACCTCACCAGACTCAAATACGTGGATGTCACGGTCCCGTTCTCGCGTCTGATGGTCGTGGATGCCGAGTGTGTCCCCGTCGACGACGAAAACGCCACGCTCAGTTACCACCGGGTCGGCGCTCGTCGACGCGTCAGTCAGTGCTCTCGTCCAACGGGCCGTCCCGTCGGTGAGATCGAACGCCGCGAGGCTGTCCGTCCCGTCGATCCGCCCGACAGCGTAGATGGTTCCGTCGTGGATCGCGGGCGTGAGTTGCTGCTGTGATACCCCGGCTGTCTCCCACTGCGGTTCGCCGTCCGTCGCCCGGAAGGCTTCGAGGCCGTCCCGGTACGGAACGACGATGATACCCGACCGTTCGTCGACGGCGATCAGCTCCGGCGAGTAGTCCTTGCCGGTGGATATCGACTTCTCGAAAGGGCGTCGCCAGACGATATCTCCGTTCCGTCGGTCGAGGGCGACGAGCTCCTCGCTGTGTGCCACGACGAAGAGATCGTCCACGAGCGCTCTTCCATGGTCGCCAGCCCCTTCGAGAACTGTCCGCCACTGTTCGCTACCATCCTGTGCGTCGAGTGCGATGGCGCTTCCCTCGTTGCTGGGGTCGAAGTTGGTGGTGTAGACGGTTCCGTCGGTGATCACCGGGTCCCATCGCGTGAAAGCCGCCGACTCCCACGCTAGGTTCCCCCGCGGAGGTGCGGCAACGTCCGACACGAACGTGTTCGCGCTGTTTGCCCCGTGCTGTGTCCAAGTCCCGTTAGGGACCGTGGGCAACGGCGTGTCCGGCTTGTCCGACGGAAGGACCGATAGGCACCCCGATAGTGCTGCAGTACCGACACAAGCCGTCGCGAGGTATGTACGCCGGTTCATACGGGCAATTGGTGGATCAGTGACTCACGTCTCGTACTTTCTGGAGGGCGCATTCCAGTCGTCGTACATCTGGGTTGTGCTTAAACATTCATGCCTGCTGTTCAGCCGGATTTACTGACTGTTACACCCCAAATTCGGTAGTCAGAGACCCGCCTTGATGTGAGAGGTACTACGGTAAGTACAACAGCAGCACGAAACGGGTTCTGCAGCTTCGCCTACAGCAAGGTGAGCCCCGTTTCGGCGGCGGTTACTCACCGCGGAGTTGGTCCGCGATCCGTGCAGCGGCCGTGACGTGTTCGTTTGCCGTTGAGTCGCCCGTGTCATCGACTTCGTCGAGAAGCGCTGCCGTTTGGGTAGCACGCTTGCGAACGAGTTCCGGCTCGTTCGGAGCTTTGAGGAGGTCAGCTGCGAGCGCTTCCGCTTCACCGATCCACCGATTCGCGGCACGGTCGATCGATAACTCCGCCGTCGCCGCCAAGTGGTCGTGTAATTCGTTGACAGCGGCTCGTCGTTCGTCGTCGTCTTCGATCGGCGAAGGTACCATCGCCGGTAGTAGGGCGCCGCCACACAAAAATTGGCGCGTACGGTACGGTTGCACGCCATTGGGGCCGCGGCGATACAGACGTTTGAAGGGGAGTTCGCCGCGAGGCGGAGTGGCGCTCCGAACGCGGGTCCCGTGTTCTGTGGGTAACTGGTGCGGCATGCTCTACACCGCCTTCACCCCCTCTATCGCGGGAACGGCTCTAACCCGCCGCGATATATTGTCCGATGGCCATGTAGGCGAAATATACTTATATATACTTCCGACCTAGGTGCCATGTGATGTCAACATTACTCAAAGATGACGTGGCAGTCGTTACGGGTGGTTCCAGCGGGAACGGACGCGCGATCGCTCGGCGGTTCGCTTCGGAGGGGGCCGACGTCGTTATCGCGGATATCCAGGAGGCGCCTCGCGAGGGGGGAGACCCAACGCACGAACTGATCGAGGCCGAAACGGAGGCGAGGGCGACGTTCGTCGAGTGTGACGTCGCGAACGTCGACGACCTCGAGGCGGCAGTCGAGGCCGCCGAGGAGTTCGGCGGGGTCTCCGTGATGGTGAACAACGCGGGGATCTTCCACGGCGAGGAGTTCCTGGAAGTCGACGAAGACGGGTTCGATCGGATGATGGACATCAACGTCAAAGGTGTCTACTTCGGCGCGCAAGCGGCCGCGAGGCGGATGGTCGAAGCCGGTGGCGGGCGGATCATCAACCTCTCGTCGGTCGCGGGTCTCGAGGGCTCGGGCGAGTTCGTCACGTACTGTGGGACGAAGGGTGCCGTGCGACTACTCACGTACGCGATGGCGGGGAAGCTGGGGCCCGACGGCGTTCGGGTGAACGCTATCCACCCGGGGCTGATCGAGACGACGATGACCACTGAGGACTACCCGATTATGGGGACGGACAATGAAGAAGAGTTCCTACAGGCGATCCCCTCACGGCGGGCCGGCCAGCCCGAAGACGTCGCGGACGCGGCGGTGTTTCTCGCAAGCGATCTCTCGGACTACGTGAACGGTGAATCACTCGTCGTGGACGGCGGGATGACGAACACTCAGTAGATACTAAACGGGGGCTGACCGTCGGATCATCTCCGCTGGTCGTCACCGTATCCCGTGGGGCGTTGTTCGCCGTCGATGTAGGGGCTTTGCACATGTGGCGACCCGGAACGCAGTTCCGTCTATCCGTTTCCTGGGAAACGGGTGACCAATAGAAGTATTGTGCGTTTGGTGCAATAACGTTTTATCGCTCCAACGCGTAGCGGGACTCGTTCGATGACAGACCCCGAGCGTGGTGAGGCGACAAGCGACCAAGACTTCCCCGGCAGGGCCAATGGAGGTCGATTCCGCAACCCGCCCGAGACGGTGTCGGCGGAAGGATCGCTCGTGCCGGCCGAATTTCGCGCTCGAGACGGTCGTGGAGGGGACCGAACGCATCAGGCGTCAGCGAGCACTCGATGCGGCCGAGTCCCCAGGCCACGCCGTTTCTGCGGGTTCCGGACGAGCCGTTGGACGGACGTAGCTACGAGCGAGCACGGCTCGAACGCGAGACGGAAGGACACTCCTGACGAACCGACTCGCGTGACAGTGGACGCCGAGTGGCGTGATTCCGGAGGCACAAACCGTGTCTGAGGAGGGAACGATCGACGTCGGGACAGTTTCACGGGTGTGGTCCGTTGGCTGGCAGTGGCCCTGGGCCGTCATTCTCGTGGTAATGTTAGGCGGCAATTTCCTATACGCGGCCGACCGGACTGCACTGGGAATCGGCGTGCTGGTCGCCGGTCTGGGAGTAGCTGTCGCCGGGGTGCGGGCCGTGAACCGACACAGTGGGGACGCGTTCGCCGACGGAATGAGGAGCGTCCGTCGCGCCGTGGCGGATGAACTCGACCTGGACGATACGTCCACTATTCACCCGATAGCGGTCGGTTCTGACTCCGTGGTGGGCTTCGACCGTTCGAAGCGCTACGACCTCGCCGTCGTGACCCTCGGTGAGTCGGCGCTGACAGTCCACCACGACGGTTCGATGAACCTGCTCAGCAGGACCTGGACGGTGGGGGACCAGACGGAGCGGATTCCGTACGAGGACGTCAGGTCCGTCACGGAGGGGGACGGGACGCTCCGGATGGAACTGGTCGACGGGGAGACGAAGTCGCTTCCCGCGGACAGTCGACCGGACGACCTTTTGGCGGCCCTCGATCGTCGACTCGAAGGCACCGACGGCGCCGAATAGGCGCGAGCGGTGACGCGTTCCCCGTGACAGACGGAGCCGTCCGTGCCGATCCGAGGGCGGAATTTCTTCGTGAAACCGCCCGAATACAGCCATCTCGGTCCTGGATACATGCGAGTGACAACGGCCAGGCTCGAGGTCAACGATCGACTCGTCGCCGCACTCGAGGAGATTCTGTAGTTGCGTTACCGCGAGTAACCGAACAGGTTCGTGATCGTGCGGAGCCCGACAAAGCGTGGAACCTCGCGACGGAGCGCTGCCCGGCGTTTCCGACGTTCGACAACGGACGCTCGCAGAGCCCACGGAGGGTGGGCTCGTGACCTTCTCTCGTGAGTTCGCAATGGAGCACAAGGGAGTTGAGTACCTCTCTCCCGACGACGCCCTGGTGGCACGGCTGCGACGGCGCTTGTTGGCAGGTGAGGACGGACTGGTCGGACTGAAACTGCTGCCGTTCGTCGACCATCCAGGGATCACCTTCGTCTATCGGGTCGGGTTCGAAGATGGGACGGGCGAGACAATTCAGGAAGAGCTCGTTCCGGTTTTCGTCGATCTGGGGAGTCAGAGTCCGCGCCGGCCGATCGGCGAGCAGGTGTTAGCGGCCGATACGGTCCGAGCAAAGCCGGATAGTGAGACTGTTCGGGAGTTGGTCGAGAGTCGGAAGGCCCTTGAGGAGGCTGCGGAGGCGTACGTGGCAAACGTGCTGTCGACGACGAAAGCGGAGATCACGGCCGATCGGGAAGCCGAGGTCGAACAGGAACGGGAGAACCTAAAGGCCTACGCACAAGCCGAACGAGAACGCATTGAGGCGTTCATCTCGGAGTACCAGCAGCAGGCTGCGGCCGGCCAAGACATGGAGGTCTCGATTCGAGGTCAACGGCGGCGCTTGGAGGAGCTGGAAGAGCGCGTCGAAGAGCGGAAGGCAGAGCTCGAACGACGGCGACAGGTAATTTCGCTTACACCGGAAGTAGAGGGATACTGTCTGACGGTACACTCCGTTTCTTTGAGCTCAGAAGTCGACCTCAGTTGGCCGGCCATCCTTCCACCGCACCGCTGTGACAACTTCCGGCAGTTGAGTCAGGCGCTTGCTCAGCACATCCAGCGGGTGTGAGTCGATGAACGCTGCGGGGCCATGCTCGATTGTAGTGTCCCCAGCGTTGACTTGGAGGTGGATCTCTCCGAACTCCGGATGAGTGTCGTCTTGGTGCCACCCAACGAGCATGGACCGTTCTGGTTCGACCCAGTTGATCCAATAGTGGTCCATTCCAGCACTTCCGAGCTGGTCGAACCCAACCTCGATTCGAGCCGCCTCTGTTGGGTATGATGGATCCTCAAGGAAGGCTTGCGGGTTGATCTCTGACACAACTCGATACTGTCCTGGAGACCGAATATCTGCCCGGGAAAATTCAACCGTCTCGAATCGTCCGTCCGATTCGAACCGATTGACGATTCGTTCCTTATGTAACCGCCGTAGCTGGAGATTGGCGCGGTTCGCGAGAAAAATCACGTTGGTGTTAGACTGTTGCTGCTGGGGAATCTGCAGAGGTATTCAGCTCTGTTACGTCATCATAGAGTTGGAGTGCGCGCCGGACCAGCGTGAGCTCGGTCTCGAGTGCTTCCCAGGTTGAGACTGTGTTCCGGATCGCTCTGGCCTCCTCTGCAGAGAGTTCCTGCTCGACCAGGTCTTCTCGGAGCGCGGCGAGCGAATCGGTCTCGAACTCTTCCTGGAGTGTTTCCTCTTCACTCTTTAGCTGCTCTAGCTGGGCTTCGAGTTCGTCGCGGGTGTTCTCTTGGATGAGTTCCAGCAGGTCGTCGAAGAACAGTCGGGCCGGATTCAATTCATAGCCCTTCTGATCGTCGACGAGCGTCTTGTTGACCCGGTTGTCCGATTCGAGCTGCTCGAGTTCGTCACCCGCGGTCGTTGGAGAAACCTCAGCACGGGCCGCGATGTTTGAGACCGTTGCAGCCTCCTGGAGCGTTTCGACGACCGCCCGGACGCGTTCCCGTCCGGTCATGTCGTCTTTCCACGACCCAGTGGGTTCCTTCACCATCTCTGGTCTCGATTAGTTTCCGAGCTACAAATAATTTGGGTTGATCCATATATCTGATTTACAGTGAGAGAGTGGGATGCAAATTGCTCGGGCCAGATTCCTCCCTAGGGCGTAGCTTGCTGAAGCCCCTGTTCAGAAGTTAGTAAGCAGGGATGACGGACGCACCGGATACCGAACGACAGGCAATGCAGAGCTACCTATTTTCTCGAACTGTTTCAACTACGGGCGACCCAACTGTTCTGACGTTATTTAATTTTAATTATTTAATTTACTGTTAGACAAAATATATGTGATACTCGGAAGATCAGCATTGAGTACCGGGATACAATTGGTCTAGACCCGTCCCTCCAAGTATGATTACGAGGTCAGTCACAATCGAGGAAATCGACGACCTATACCTGATGTGGAATGACCACATCAACGCCTCTGCCCTCTATCGGCGTGCCCTCCGAGAGGAGATGGACGTTCGCGATGTCGACCCAAATGAACTTCGTGAGCCCATCGAGCGATCACCTCGTACGACGCCGGGAATTACTCGGAAGCCTCTGTAACGGACTGAATCTCGAGTCCGAGCAGTCTCGCGAAGCACCTGGCCGACCACGAGTCCCACTCGGCAGTCACGATCGACCGCGACGGGCGCGTCAATACGTACCGAATCGGGCGAGCCGGAACCGGTGCCGAGCAGATCGAAGTGCGAGAGATGGAGGACCTCTTTGAACTCCCCTGTATGGCGAATATGGAAGAGCGACTACACGAGAAGAAGCCGGTTCGAAAGGATCTCTACAACTTCGCGCGGATGGTGATGTGGCTCCCGCAGTACCAAGACAGCAGCCTCGACGAGATCGTCGCGGACCTCAAGGACGTCTTCTTCAGGTGGCCGTGGTACGACGAGCAGGAAACTGAGTACCAAGTCCGCTACGAGTTCTCGAACACGATCGACGGCGACACGCCGTTGCCGATGAACTGCGACAACGACGATCTACAGCGCTACTGTATCGGTCAGGACCAGTGTCCCTACTCGATCTGGGGCAGCCTCCCGTTCCCGGATGAGATGTACGAGCAGGTTGAGGAGGAGTCCGCCGGTCCCGCTGAGCAATTCTAAATCATAGTCTTCCCTCATATTGTCGAGAATTGTTTGCAGACCAAGGACACTCCCTTCTGAATCCTCGTCGAGCAATTTTCAGCGTCTAAAACGGCCAGAATCGAGAAAATCGGGGTAATCCACAGTTCGAAGTGTCGAGACGGACAACCTCGAGGGGGTCAGAATAGGTGAAGCAGTAACCCCAAAGAAGTCGGATATCGGCGATATCACCTTTGTTACCCCGCCGTCGAGCAATTTTTGTAACCACAGGGTTATCCCGGAACTCGTCGAGGTACTTTCTACGCCTTCAAATCGGCCCGAAGAGGTTCTCCTTTGATTTGAGGGCGTTATAGTGTCTTGCATATCGCGGTTTTCGTCCAAAGAAAGAGGCGATATGCAATGTGCGAAGGCCGCCGGCTCTCTCAGGCCGAGGGGCCATCACAGGGGTAGCGGAACTACAGAAGTATCAGAATTATCTCATAGGTTGACCGGGTACGTTTCGGTGGTGTCTGTTGCCCCCGCGAGGGGGTGGCGGGGCGCATCACGTGCCCCCGATAGACGATGGCTTCGGAACGACGCAGCGAAACACGAGCAGCGCATCAGGCAGGAACTACCACCGACGGTGAGGCGCCGTGGGCGGACCTCGAGATGACGGTTCCGACCGACCGGGATCACGCGTCGGTCGTCGCCCTCGTGGAGTGTACTCTCGTCGAGCTCACGCACGAGGCCGTGGGCGCGGTCTTCGTCTCACGGCAGGTCGGGCGGTCGACGCGGACGCAGTACGTCGCCGCCGACGACGTCGGCGAGCAGTTCCAGAAGCGGCACTTCGACGACCGGCTGGGCTGGCACGAGACCACCGTCCCTCGACGAACTGTTCGCGACGAACTCATCACCCAGCTCACACGGTCGCCCTCGACGCCGGCAGAACGGTCAGGTGAGAGAGCAGCCAGCGAGCCAGACACTTTCGTCGTGAAGCCAGTTCGAGAGCTCCAGACACCGTAGCGGCTAGACTTAACCAACATCTCCGGCCGATACCGACACAGTGTTGGTTAACGCTGGGGCTGGATCCACTCCCTCGCCCCACCCACCGCCCTGTCCCTCGAGTGAGTGTATCCTGGCGGCCGGCCCGCACGAACGGCCGTCGCGACGGGTTTTATCGGCGCACTGTTCGTCGAGAGTGAGTATGGTCGTCGTCGAGGAGGTCACCAAACTGAGCGAGCGCCGCACCCAAACCTCGTCCGAGGCGTTTCCGGACGATGCGCTGGCGTCGATTCGGTCGGCCGTCGAGGCCGTCCCAGCAAGCGTCTTCGACGGCTCGACGAAACACACGGAGGTCGGCGGCTTCGATGCCGCGATCGCCGACAAGCTCTCGCAGTACGAGTACGAAGGGGACGCCGCCGGCGGCTACAACCCGAACTGCAAGCTCTGGTCGCATCAGGGGTTTAACTACAGCGTCGACCTCTACGACGCCGACGCCCGCATCGCCATCGAGGTCGAGAAGAGCGAGCGGAAGAACGTCAGCGACGACCTCCTCAAGTTCCAGAAGGGGTACCGCACCCAGAAGGACGGCCGGCCGAAGATCGAGTTCGGCTGTCTGGTGGTGCCAGTAAACTACCTGGGTCGGCATAACCTGTACCAGCACAGTCTGACCAAGCTCGACTTCATGAAGGGCGTCCTGTTCATCGACGACGTCGCCGTCATCGGCTATCGAGATCCGCGACCGGACTGATACCGTCGGCCCTGACTGTTTGTCGGCGCCGGGAGGCGTGCAGCGCGCGACAGTGTGCGCTGCGTGACGCACCATGCCTGGTCCCGATCCGCACGACGACACGACTGCCGACTACGAACGGTTCGAGAAGGAACAGCTCGCTCAGGACTGTGACGCCGCCCAGGTTGAAACGGCAGACATCGACGACGCGACGGCCCAGCGCCTGGTCAACGACCTCGTCGACGCGGACGTCGTCACTCCGGTTCCTGAAGACCACGTTCTGGTTCACGAGCCGAGCGGCACCACGTTCGACTCGACGACACAGCTGGCCGTCTTCCACTATGGCTGGACGGCCGACCGCGACGCCGACGCGGAGGGTGAGTGATGCAGCAGACCCTCGTCGGCTGTGCGTTCTGCGACGCGGCGCCCGGCACCGAGACTGGCGAGGTCCACACCTGGGGCCAAGACGAACGGGTCACTCACCCGATCTGCGTCGACTGCGCGATTCAGACGGAGCCGGATCCCGACGAGCGCAATCACGTCGCCTGTGACGGCTGTGGGCTGGTCGTCGACACGCTCGCGGCGTCGCCGGCCCACCGCGCCGGCTTCCAGCGGGACCTCCGGTCCCGCCCGGCTCACCCGGTTCCGGGTCGAACTGGGGCACCTCGAAGGCCCGATACAGCTGTGCGCCTGCTGTAGTCCGGGTGGTCTCGCGACGTACTGGACACGCGATCTCGAGGAGCATCTCGTCGCGACGCCGGCTGAGTGACCCAAACACTCTTTACTGTTTCGCTGTAAACTGTAATCAAGAACGAATCGTGTCACGCACTTCAAATCGCGCCGACGGCGACATCGTCCAGGACTTCCTCTCGGTCGCGGACCTCCTCGAGGAGCCACAGCTGGCCCAGTTGTACGCCTACCTCGCTCGGGAGGGCGAGGCGACCGTCCAGGACGTGATGGACGACCTCGATCTCGCCCAAGGGACGGCCTACAGCTACGTCAACCGGCTCGTCGACGCCGGCGTCGTCGACGTCACCGACGACGAACAGCCACGCCGGTACGCCGCCCGGGAGATCGACCTGACCGTGACCACGGCTGCTGGCGACCGCGAGTACACGATCACGCCGGCGCTGATCGACGCCGTCGGCCGCCGCGAGACGGACGCCGACATCGACACCTACATCGACCGCCACGGCGTCGCCGGCCTCGCGACGGCGCTCACCTACGCGATTGCTCGGGAGCGTGGGGAAGTGACCCACCGGCTGATGGCGGAGGACCTCGACATCTCGCCGCTGGCTGCAGAGATGATCCTCCAGGCGCTCCGGCCCGTCGTCCACGAGCACTACGACATCGAGGAAGCTGGGGCAGGACTCGACGAGTTGGATATCGACGACGGCGACGCGGCTGACGACGCGTGAGCCGGCTCCACATCGCCGACACTGGCCTGTTCGTCGCGATGGGACAGCCCTCGAACAGCCGCTACCAGGCTGTTCGCCGATTCGCTCGCCGGAACGACATCACCTTCGTCCTGCCCGAACGGGTGTACGAGGAGCTGACCGTCGACGAGTCCGACGTCGAGGCGCCACCCGTCGACGCCGCGATCGACGAGGGATGGGCGACGGTTGCGGCGCCGCTCGAGTTTTCCGAGCCGGTTGTCTCGCGGGTGATGGACGGCGTCCAGCGGTATATCGCGAACGCAGATGACCGGCCCGCAGACGAAGTTGAACGGGCAGACGCTGCCCTCGCCGCCCTAGCTGCCCAAAACCTCAGCGCGGGAACGGCGACCGAGGTGTACATCTACACGACCGATATCGCGGCCGGCGAGGGGGCCGAAACCGTACTCGCGAGTGAGGGGTATGGTGACTCGGTGACGTTCGTGAACGGCTTCCGGTTCATCGAGGACCTGATTGCCGGTGACAGCTGACTGATTGCTAGTCTGATTCGGGTGGAGAGGACCCTCGAAAGCCCTCGGCCGCTCGACGTCCCGCGACCACCGCTGCGCGCCTCGGGGCTGCGGTGCTTGCGGGGTCGGGGACGGCCGAGGCGGCCTCGCCCTTTCTGAGTCCGCCAGGACTGTAGATGACTCACCGAGCGATGTGGCCGGCTGGACAGGTGTGTGCGTATCGGCCCGCCCCGTTCGCCGCTGCCGCCCTCCGCGTCGCTCGCGACCGACCATTCCGGGCGTGCGGGCGCTCTCCGCACCGCCCGCGCCCGTTCCGGGCTAAAGTGCATGTGCCCTCGGCGCCAGCGGGTAAGCGCGAGGGGTTGCGCGGCGTGGCTGCTCACCTCCAGCTAGGTAACATCCAATTTATGATGCCATGGTATGGTTCATGAGATAGTTATTTCCGATAAGATATTTAACAAACATATCTAGAAGTAGACAGAGCCACATATCCTATCGAATTTCATATAGCATGCAGTCAGTAAACAGGGTCAGAAGGATCTTTGACGAGACCGTGCACAGATTGTGCTCTGTTTCTGTAATGAGAAGTCCTATTCTTTCGAATTTGGAATGACTCCTTAGACTTTGTATGGTTAAATTGTCTAGGACAATGTTACGCCCTAAAGTATACAGGCGTTCATTCTGGTTCTTTGATTGATATCAACCGGCTTTTGTTATTATGGCCCGGATTTGTTTGGATATAAGCAGTATTTCCTAAAACAATAATGGGTCCTACCTGTTCGCCGACATTTAAACTCCATAAGAGCTCGCCGTTCTCTTTATTCACTGCGGCAGTTTTGTTACTCAGACCAAAATATACAGCCTCATCACAAACAGTAACTGAACTAATAGCGCCCGACTCTGTCTTGTATCTCCACTTTTTATCTCTATTATATATGTCAAGTGGATAAAGTTCACTAGTACCTTGTTCAGGATACCACTCCCCAATATACAACGACCCTTCAGCGTAAGCAGGTGGGGAAATGGTCTTGCCACTCAGTTTTTCGGTCCAAACGGTATTTCCGCTTTTAATATCTATTGCGAAAAGGCGTTCCGAGCCGGTCCAACTAGACTCGCTACTCTGAAGTTCAACATCCGATCTTTCAGCGGACACGAAAACACGCCCAGATCCTATTACAGGATATCCTTTCAACCGCCAATTTTCTTCCAGATTCAATTCTGCTACCCAAGTCAAATCACCAGTTCCGCGATCAATGGCATATACCTCTCTAAATTTCCCACTTTCATCATTTCTATCGAAGGTTATCGCAATCGTATCATTTACTGCTGGTTGGGCCCAATTTGGTAGTTGCCCCGATTCTAACGCTTCAGGGGAAGCACGACGCAGAATGTGCTCCCATTGAGGTTCGCCTGTAACCGCATCGTGAGCAATCACTCCGCTTTCCGACGCGATATATACAGTATCTCCTTTGACAGTTGGTCCTGCAGGAGGATGGTAATTGGTTGAGGCTGATATCCCATCCCGTCTAGACCACTCAAGATGACCACCTTCCACATTTATAGAATGGAGCTGGAAAATATTGCTACTGTTTCGAGAGATTATTAACAATTGGTCATTATGTAACGCTGGCGCCCACCGAATTGATGGTAAAGACTCATTGGTCCATTTCCTCATTCCTTGGGCCTTTCCAACAGCGAAAACGGCACCCTCTGTCCATGCTTCTGCAACATACAGATCATCAGAAATAACCGGTGGGTAGATGGAGGCTTCTCCCGATCTCCACTTAACCTCCGCCCCAGTCAGAGGCCCTCGTGTTTTCACATGCCGACTATTACGTGCGTCATAACCTATCTGCGGCCATGTCCCATCTGGAGGTGGTTGATAATCATAAGGCGTAGTTTTCTGTTTTGGTGCTGAAAGACAACCTGATATCATTCCACCAAAGGCAGTTCCTGTGCCTCTCAGCAAATCTCTACGCTCTATAAACCGGTTCATTCGTTTATATCTAACAAGGTACAAATATATAAATCTTTTAGGTAAAACTATACCAATAAGTTTATTTATTTTCTCAATAGGGAAGATGTATGGTTGAGAAACCTAATAGACAGAATATAAGTCGAAGAGCCGCAATTAAAAGTGGGCTAACTGGGCTTCTCTTCTCAACTACAGGCGTAGTTACAGGGAGATCTGTTTCAAAAACCTCCGTCACTTCTGAGATTGGAGGTAATGGTGAAAAATACAAGCAGGACGTTCCAACTCGCTGGTGGGAGTATAATCTTCGTACTCGGAAAGAGATGCTCAATGCAAGGGACGATTTTGGAGGAACCAACGGTATTATGAGCATCGGGAGATCGTTCACCGGAGATCAGCTCCTTGGTTTCAAAAAGCCAGTACTGGACTTCAAAATTGAGCCGCCGGCTAAGTCTGATGCTGCTCCTGATACTGTGGGACCATCATCACTGCCGTCTTCTTATAATGGAATTCCAGTAAAAAACCCGAGAAGGCTCAGGTAAGAAAACTAAATTGCAGGCGTATGACTCCTGTCCGTACCTAACGAAGGATTACAGTATGAAGCGATCCGGACAGGCAATGACGACGGATAGTGGTGGTTACGGAACAATTGGCTCTTACGGGTACAGAGAGAATGATGATACAATCTTCTTCCTAACCGCTTCACATACATTTGGACAAAACGATGGGGGTGATAAATATGAAAACATGACTCAAGGGGATGATGAGATGGGATTTGTTCAATATCAAAACGAATCTCAGGATTGGGCAGCAGTCGCTATCTGGCTCGATAAGGAATCCATGGTCGATGAGCCCCTTATACAGCGATCTGGGAAGTCTAGCAAACTCATCCATGGACACTATACAGAGGACGGAATCGACCTAATCGCAGCTAACAACGGTGATATCTATCGCCAAGGGCGCTCGACAGGTTACCAAGAAGGAAAGATAGCCAACGTTAACCAATCCCTCACAGGTGGGGATATTAATCATCGTGAAGCAATCGAATATAATACGATGCCAAGTTTCATTGGGGACTCAGGCGGGCCGGTGTTCGCAGACAGTCAAGCCTCCAATGGGAGCGTATCAATTCTGGGGTTCCACTCAGCGGGGGAGGGAGATGGAAACTCAACGGCCTGTTACAAGGACAATAAAGAAGGTGTTGTAACACCGACAGGATACGCTAGTCCAGCATTCTTTGCACATCGAGAAAAGTCGATTTGGTTTGGTGCAGGACATAGAGATTCCACTTACTGATATATTTTTGAATATTATAGTAGAAATGTAATACTGGAACAGAATCCAAGACAGGAGACTATATCCAGAAATACCTAGAAGTTTTTTTTTCGAGTTCCAAAGACGTTCGATCGAATCCGTTACGAGTGAGAAGCCGTCATTAGGGGCAGCCGAATTACTATGCCTGCGACGGCCATGGAAATGATCAAGCCGCTGGAATGACAGGCAGTCCGATGGTCGCGTAGTGGCGCCACGAGCGTCCCGTTAACGACGACCCATCCGTCGTCAGCTTCCTCGACAGGCCGTACACGTCCAACTTCTCACGGTACCGGCCGACATCTGGCGTGTGATCGGGTTGCTCGGGAGTTCCTGGTAGCGCTCGAAAATCAATAGCGGACGAGGGGCCCGTGCTCGCGAATCACTCGGTAGACGAAATAGTGGTCCTTGCTCAGAATTTCCAGTTGCTGCTGTCGGATGTCGTGGGTGTGCTCGAAGCAATCATCGACGTCCTCTCGGAGGACCTCAGTGTGCCCGCGCTCGATCCCGAGGTCGACAGCGCTACGGAGTACCTGAACAGCGAAGCGGGCGGACCCTCCGGCCTCGGCGCCGATTCGCTCAAGTTGGTCGTCGACGTCGCCGTGTTAGATTGTGGAGGCTGCGTTTCTTCGGCCACCGTCGTGTCCTTCCTGCAGCCAGCGACCGGCCGTTGTGTCGCTCGCGGTGTACGCGTCGTTCGTGAATGGTTTCGATACCGACTCGCTGTCAGCGAGTCCGGGGACGTTCGGGTTGGTACAGCCGGCAAGTGCCAGAACACCGCTGCCGGCCGCCGTGCGTCGGAGGAGCTGTCGACGCGTCAGCGGAGGCATCTACCCAGTGGCTAGCACTGGGGCAAACCTCTCCTGGAGGGACAACAGCCGTTCACGTCAATTGGGAGCACCTCGAAAGCCCCGGACGCTCAACGACCGCGACTCGCTGCGCGCCTCGTCCCTTCGGTGTTAGCGTCGTCGGGGTACGGTGAGCTCCCGGCCCCTTTCAGTCCCGCTCAGAGCGGTTGTTGGACAAGCGCTCCCCATCGGCAGGTTGGTGTGGTACGATAACGGCTCGCCCCGCTCGCCGCTGCCGCCCTCCGCGTCGCTCGCGACCGACCATTCCGGGCGGTCTGCCTGCAGTAGCGGGCGGACTGCCGGGCTAAAGTGCATGTGCCCTCGACGCCAGCGGGAAAGCGCGGTGGGCTGCGCGGCGTGGCTGCTCACCCCACGCTTTCTCCGCTGGTCGCTCGCTCCGGGCGGGTCGGCGCGCGGTGCTGGTTGGGGCCACCTCATGCAGGCGCGCTCTCGCTCGCGCCCGGTAGGGCGCTCGCGAAGGCGCGAGCGAGAGCGCGCAGATGGTTCTGTCGTTGTCGTCGGAAAACCGCGATGTCGGAGCATCGCGGTGTCGGCGCGTGAGCGCCTTCGGAAGGAATCCGCAATGTCGAGTAACAAGTCAAGTCGAAAGGTTGTTTCGGTCGATGAACAGGCGTTCGAACAGGCAGAAACGGGGACAGTCGCGGGCGACGACGCCCCAGTCGTCGACGACACGCCCCAGATGGAGCCGGCAGTCGAGCAGGAGACACAGGCGAAGGTGGATGCGAACCACCCGGACGGGATCGCGGACACGAGCAAGGATCGGATTCACGGTGTCACCCTCGAACAGGAGGAGCGCATTCGGGCACGGGAAGCCGAACTGGAGCGCATCAGTGCCCAAGCCGAGCTGGGAACGCAGGACGGTCGCGAGCAGCGCACGCGAGAGGTCGCCGCTGAAGGGAGCAAGCAGCGCCGGCGGGAGTTCCAGAAGCGGGCCGCGACCGTGGACCCGATGGCCGACCCCGAACGGGATGATCCCCGAGCGGAACTCTCCCAGGATGAACTGGCGACGGTGAACACGGAGGCAGACCGACTCGCGACGCGGGTGGATGGCTGGTCGCGTGCGGCGATCAGTCGACGCCTAGCCGGAGCGGTCGTCGACGGCACGGACCTGACGAGTGCGGTCGTGCGGGTGTTCGAGGAGTTGCAGACGGCCCCGGGGGTACCGTGCCCATCGACGCTCTCGAGGACGTCGATCGCGGCACGGTCACGATCGAAGGTCGTATGGAGACCCTCTGGGACAGTGATTCGCCGGCCATCCAACAAGTCGGGCTGATCGCGGACGAGAGCGGGCAAACGAAGGTGACAATTTGGAAGGCATCGGACGCGCCGTGGATCGAGGAAGGCGAGAAGGTGCGCATCCACGAAGCGGCCACGAACTGGTACGAGGGCCGGATCTCGGTGGCCGTAACGGGGTGGAGCATCATCCACTTCCAGGAGCGCGGTCGCTGGTGGGAAGCATAGCCAGTCGGAGCTGCCTTCTTTTTTGCTGTGTACCGGACCGACCCAAGCCCCGCCGCCCCACCCTCCGCTCCGTGCTCGCTCCGTGAGACTCGCTGTTGCTCGTCTCACGTGCCCTCGTTCGCGGTGCTCACGAGGGCTCCGCTGCGCGCGCAGCCACGACCTCGATATCGGGTCTGAGATTTATCCCTCAAACCGCGGGAAGGGGTGCGCGACCAGGTTTGTTTCCCCACGAGGGGTGCGGGGCGCGCCGAACTGGCGTGCCCTCAATCAGGTGAGATCGATGACGACGAGTGAACCCTACGAGCGTACGTTCGACGAAGATGTCCAGCGTGATACAACTGAGCCGTGTCCCGAGTGTGGGGGCCCGGTACGAACGAATTCAGCCGAAACGGTGTGTGCAGATTGCGGACTCGTCATCGACGAGCAGTCGATCGACCGCGGACCGGAGTGGTACGGCGACGACGATTCGGCAAAACGAACAGGGGCACCACTCACTCCAGCACGGCACGACCGCGGACTATCGACGGTAATCGGCACCGGACGAGGCGCGACGGATACTGACGCCTCGAGCCAGAAGCGGCGGCGCCTTGCTCGGATGCGTCGCGAGCAGTCCCGGGGACGCTGGCGATCCAAGCAGGAGCGCAACCTCGGGCACGGCCTCACAGAGATCCGGCGGATCACGAGTGCACTCGGGCTCGCGGATTCAGTACGTGACCAGGCGTGTCAGCTGTTCCGAACGGCACAGAACGAACGACTCCTCAAAGGGCGGTCCATCGAGGCGATGGCCGCCGCGAGCGTCTTCGGCGCCTGTCGGTGCAACGGACAATCGTGGCTCATCGCCGACGTGGCGCCGATGGCACAAGTTCCCCAGGATCGTGTCGAGAACGCCTACACCGTGCTCAACGAGGAGTTGGGCCTCCCGACGCCGCCAGTACGACCGACACAGTTCGTCCCCCGGCTCGCCTCCGACCTCGGCTGCACCGACATCGTTCGACGTCGGGCGGAAATGCTTGCTACGCAGGCCGTCGACGCCGGTGTCACGACTGGCGTACACCCAGCGGGATTCGCTGCCGCCTGCCTGTACATGGCGGCGTGTGCCCACGATGCGCCGTTGACGCAAGCTGCCGCCGCCGCGGCGGCAGGGGTGACGGTTGAGACAGTCCGGAATCATCGTGACACGTTGCTTTCCGTCGTGGAGTAGGGCGGTATTGGCCTTCGAACTTCAGAATCACTGTCGTGGTTTTAACCAACAGTACAAACGGAAAATCACGGATTTGTTGGTTAACACCTCCCCAAAGCATACTCCTTCAGGAATGGGAGGACGTCAAAGGATTCTCAGAGTCTCCCCCACCAATAGTTGCGCTTCTACCGGGTATTAACGGTGTTCAAAACGACATTTACCAGCAGGGTAATTTGTTGGGAGAACAGCGGCCCTCATTTTGCTGGATCCTGGATCGGCCCAAGCCCCACCGCCCCACCTTCCGCTCCGTGCTCGCTCCGTGAGACTCGCCTTGCTCGTCTCACGCGCTCTCGTTTGCTGCGCTCACGATGACCTCGCTGCACGCGCAGCCACAACCGTTAGGAGAAAAGGATAATTTCCCCAGAAAACTATTTGCGTACACAATACGTAGCATCCAGTATGACCGAGACGTGGGACGACGTCAACGAGCAGGTCAAAGCGGACTGGAAGGACAACACCACGCCGTTCGAGCGTGTGTACGAAATCGTCGAACAGACCCACGACGGGGAGTCGGCGGCCGAGATCGCCGACCGCGCCCTCGTGAGCGAGCCGACGGCACGTCGCCACTGCAAGACGCTGGTGAACACCGGGTTCGCCGAGACGGAACCGGACGGCCAAACGACGCTGTACAAGCGCAACAGCGACCGGGTGTTAATGTCCCGGATCCGCGAGCTGCGTGAGGAAGTCGATCGGCCGGAGCTGCTCGACAGTATTCAAGATATGAAGGCCGAAATCCGGCGCTACGAGGATCGCTACGACGTGGTGTCTCCGGAAGAACTCGCCCAGCAACTCGACGCCGACGAGACGGCAGGCTGGGACGACCTCACCGCGTGGCGGACGACGCGACAGAATCTCGCCGTCGCGCAAGCCGCACTCGCCTACGACGAGGCCAGCCACCAGCTCGCCGTATGAGCGATGACGACCGCGCCGGCGAGTTCGGGCCGATCTATCTCCCGGCGCTCCAGCGGATTCGTGACCTGTGGCTAGACCTCGAGCCGCTCGTCGACGAAACGGCGTACGACGATGTTGTCGCCCCCACGGAACTACAGATCAGTCTCAGCGATGGGCTCGGCGACGCCGAGAGCGCTCGGCTCGATATCCAGTGGAGCGAACTCGGGATGTATTCGTTCCACTACGTCGATATCGACGACGTCAACTGGCGCTTCGACCGCCACCCGAACACACACTCACCAGAGATTCATTTCCATCCTCCGCCCGCGGCCGCGACAACGGACGCCGAACCGTCTTGTATCGATGTCACTGAGGTCTCACTCGTGACGCGTGCAGTTCATGCGATGTGGCGGGCTGCGTACGAGGATGATGCACTGGATCGGCTGAATAGTGCGTCAAACCCACCGTAAGGATGGACGTAACTGAGGACACAGTTCGAGATGTCTGCACGGACGCAGTCTTCGAACGCGGCGAACGATACCTCGCTGATGGACGAATCCACGAGATTCACCGCGTCGACACCACCGTCACCGCCGTCGTGAGTGGCAGCCGTCAGTACGATGTTCGTGTTGACCTCGCCACCGACGGGTTTGCCCCGTGGTGCGACTGTCCGTACGATGGGCCGGGCGCGTGCAAGCACGTCGTCGCCGTGTTGCTTCGGTGTGTCGACGACCTACCGCCAGACGGAGGCGATCGACTCGACGCCGCACTCGACGGCGCCGACGCCGACGAACTCCGCGCGTTCCTGCGTGACGAACTCGCGACCGATGCGGATCTCCGCGAACGGTTTCTCGCCCGCGTCGGCGAGTCGACGAGACAGTCAGTTGATGAGCTTCGCACCGCGATCGACCGGCGGTTCGAAGAGACGAACCCTGAGTACCATGTCGTCTTCGAGCTGATCGACTTCACGCAGTGGTTCGACCTCGCGAACGAGTACCGCGAGCAGGGGCGGTACGCGTCGGCGGCGACCGTCTACCGGGCACTCGTCGAGTCGCTCGACGACAACATGGAGCGCGTCGACGGCGCCTACGACCACTTCTCGCGTGCGTTCAGTCGGGCACTCGACGGATATGTCGACTGTGTCGCGACCGCGGAACGCAACGCTGATGCGGTTACTGATGCCGTCGCATTCCTCAACGAGCGGGTGACATCGGGAACACCGTTCCTCACGGAACACTTCGGGACGGCCGCGGCCGAACTCCAGGAAAAGGTGGGAGAGCAGTCCTGCGAGTAGCTGTGTCGACTACGTTCGGAACGCTATCGACGCCCGCAAGTTCGAAGATCGCGAGAATTAGTTTCTCACACGGTCAGCCACGTTGACCCGCTGTTCGCGAGCGGCTTCGACATCCAAGTAGAGCGCCAACGCGTGTTTGATGAGACGGCGGTTTTCCAGGTTCTCCTCCCAGCGCGTGATCACGTCGCGACGGTCGCGGAGCTCGGCACTTGCGAGGTCGCCGTCGGCGAGCGACTGTTCGAGCTCTTCCCACGTCTCGACATCGTAGGTCGCCTGCCACTCCTCGATCTCTTCGGTGATCGCGGCTAGTTCGTTCCGCAGCTCCTCGCGGGTGTTCTCCTCGATGAGCGTGCGGATCTCCTCGAATAGCAGGCGCGTGTAGTCCGGCTGGTAGCGCGTGGTCCCGCCCGCTTCGACGCGGCGCAGCTGGCCCTGGTTGACGAGATCCTGGAGTTCCTCGTTAGTCGTACTCCAGGCGGAGTCAGCCTGTTCGCTGATCCAGTTGACCGTCCGCGGTTCGCGAAGCGTCTCGGCGACCGCTCGAATGCGGTCGCGGGCGCTCATCGACTCAGTCCACGACTGAACGCCGTCCTGCGGGGATTCGGACATACTTGGCACCTCTAGCTCTGATTGCGATACGGAAGCGTTGTCACGTCGAACGCATCGTAGTGCCGGTCGTACGTGAGGACGTGATCGACCCCTAAGGCGTCCATATGGGCTGCAACAGTGAAATCGGTGAGTGACGCATCCAGATCCGTCCACTCGACGAACGTTGCTTTGGCGTCATCGAAAACGTCCTCGGAGACGGATTCGAACTGATAGAGCGTGCTCTCGTCGAGCGTCGTCAGGAACGACGCAGCGTTCCGCATCGACGCTTGCTTTTTCAGCCGTGTGGCAGCCTCGTCGACGATGTGATCGTTGACGATGAGGCGACGATAGGGAGGTCACCGTCGCGGACAAAGGTCATGAACGCCCGCGAGACTGCGTGCATCTGATCTTGTGGGTTGAATAATGCGTACAGGAACTTCGGCCCGACGACGACCTGATGGCGGACGTGCCCCGGGCGAAAATGCTCGGGCGTGATCGTCCCAATCGGGGTTTCGACTGGTTCAGCCATCCGGATTCAGGATTGCGCAGACGGGTCGTCGGCGAGCGTGAACGATTCGTCGCTGTCGTCCCACTCCTCGACGAGATCGTCTTCCTCGCGGGCATCCGTCGCCGCCGACGCTGGGAGGGATTCGTCCTCGAGGTCGTCGAGGACTGTGAACGCCGGGTCGTTCGGGTCAGCCTGCTGCTGGCGTTCGATCCACTCGATAAGCGCCTCGTGGCCGGCTTCCTTGAGCGAGAGGCCGTGTTCTCGCGCGAACTCTTGGAAGCGTTCGTATTCGTCCTCGTTCAGTTCAGTTTGCACGTGCTTGGTGTCGTTACTGCTCATAGGGACCCCAGTTGCTACTCCCATCTACTTGCTCATGAGGTATAAGATGTTCGAATGAGATAGTTCATGTCCCATACTCAAACGGGAGACAGAGCGGACACTGGCCCTGACGTTGAAATACGAATCCGGGACAAACCACACCAACCGATGCATGGTCGATATTCTGACTTTGCGGAACTGCGGCCGACTGGCGAGGCGTCCCACATTCCGGACACGAGGCTGGACGACGGCTGTGAGGGTGCCCCCGGCGGCAACGCGTCGCGACGAGCGCTGGTGGCTACCCTGATGCGCCGACGGCCGCCGATGGCGAGTGCCGGTCCTGTGGGGCGTCAGTCCCAGACGGCCAGACGAAATGCCGGTTCTGTCTCACTAACCATCTCGGGAGTGACGCCACTCGCACGGACGAGGCAGCGTCGACGACGTGCCTCGGCATCATCCACCTGGTCGTCGAGTCGACCACGTTCTACGGCGCCGTCGCGAAGGGCGGCGCCGCGGCGAACCTCCTCTCCGCTAACGAGGCGGAGCCGGCCGTCGATGACCACACACTCATCTACGACCTCGACGAGGCGCCGGCGCGCCAGCTGGCCGAACAATGGCCCTCACTTCCCGACGCGGTACAGGTGTCCTCAGCGGAGGGAGAGCGGCTTCTCAGTGCCGCCCGTGACCGGACTGGGTGGCACGGACAGGAAGCGTCGGAGGATCCGGAGCAGGGCCCGACACGGATCTACGACCAGCGTGGGGACGGCATCCGCGACGCGTCGCGTCTCGACGCGGTCCTCGACGACGCCGACGACGCGGTGTGGCTGGTTCCAGCGATAGCGCTGACCGAATCCGCCGGCGAAACTGGGGCTGATCGGCAAGAGTCGTCGATACCGACGACGCAGGAACTCGACTGTCAAGACTGTGGACGGGCGACCGACCATCGGTTCAAGACCCACGAGTCGGTCCCGGATGAAGCGTGGACGGGGCAACCGATCTGGGAGTGTCGGGTGTGTGGCTCGGCTCGCTATGGACCCAGTCTCGAGTAGCCCCAGTGCTGGGCGTCGATTAACCAACAGCTTGCGAGTACCGTCGAGGTTCGTTGGTTAAGGCCGCCAGCTCCTGCAAGCCCGACGCCAGTCTCGATGGCGAGTCTGTCCGCGCCGGCGAGCGGCGAGGCGCTTCCGATGGAGCAAGAGTTCAAACAGGGCTACCGGATGCATCGTATACTCAGCAATCTCAACCGACTCGACGTCGACCGATTGGACGACGCGGATCGAGAGCGAGTCGAGACCGCGAGAGACCTCCTGGAAGAGGTGAGCCTTCTCACGCGGCCGGGCGACGGAGCCGGGGCGGACGCCCACGCAGACTCCTAACTGGCGTCGCCGGCCACGCCTCGGGAGACACCTCTCGCGTCGGTTTATCGCCCCGACAGGGGTGCGGGGGCGACCCCGTGAAGTCCAGACATGGCGACACTGCATGCTGCGATGATCCCCGCGAGCGAGACCTGCGAGGCGACCGACGCCCTGACGCCCCCGGAGGCCCTGGGAGTGGTCCGGGACGCCGCCGACCATCCGGCGCTCAAGAGGTTCGTCCTCGCGACCGGCGCCCTGGTCGCGCTCGGGTGGACCGTCAGCGTGTACATCCAGCCGGCGTCCGCGGACCTCCTGCGGGGGCAGGTGACGCCCCTGCACGGCGTGCTGTACGCTGGGTTCACAGCGGTATCAACCGTCGTGACGTACAAGTCCGGCGCCATCCGGGAGCAGGTGGGGGCGGAGCGCTGGATACACCGGACACGCGCCGGTCGGCCTCGGCGCGGTGTACGCACTGTCGTTCCTGTCCCGCTGCTGGCGGTCCCGGCATGCTTCACGCGCCGCGCCGGCCTCGGCTCGACCAGCTTCTTCCGGACACGTACGTGAACGAGCGCGCAGAGACCGCCGGGCGCGCGACCGTGTTGTCGGCGGTGGCGTTGGTGCTGGTGCAGGCACGCATGCCGGCCAAGGTCGGCGTCGGGGTGGTGGCGGACGCGACGTAGCCGCTGGCGGCGGTCGCACTCGTCGGCGGCCTGATCGCGTTGGCGGGCCTCGATATCCGCGCTCACCAACCCAGGGAGCCGGCCGCCGACAGCACCGTGGCGATGGACTAATGCAATCCACCGGTATAGAGACTATAACTCGCTGGCGAGCCGTGTTGAACACAAAATCTTTTCATAATGCCTATCCGAATCCTGGAATACTACGGTGACCTCAACGTGACAGAAATGGATACCGCGTCGTTCGAGACGGACCTGAGTCTCTTCAAGTACGACAATCTGGAACAGCTCCCGTCCGAGTACCGGGACTTGGACGAGGACGAGCGGACGGCGCGCATTGAGGCCGCGCGCGAGGCACTCGGCGACGACGTGGTGGTCCTCGGCCACAACTACCAGCGCCGCGAAATCGTCGAACACGCCGACTTCGTCGGGGACTCCTACCAGCTCTCGAAGGAGGCCGCGAACGCCGACGCCGACTACGTGGTCTTCGGGGGCGTAACGTTCATGGCCGAGAGCGCGGACATCATCACGGACGACAGCCAGTCCGTCATCCTGCCCTCAATGGAGGCCTCGTGCCCGATGGCGGGGATGGCCGAAGCCCTGCAAGTGGACGCGGCGTGGACCGAGATTACGGCCGCCGCGCCCGACCAGACCATCATCCCCATCACGTACATGAACAGCTACGCCGACCTGAAGGCGTTCTGCGCCGAGCAGGGCGGGCTGGTGTGCACGTCCTCGAACGCCGCCGACGCGTTCGAGTGGGCGTTCGAGCGCGGCGACAAGGTGCTGTTCCTGCCGGACAAGCACCTCGGCGAGAATACCGCCCACCGCCTCGGGTTGGCAGACTCGACGGCCGAGTGGGACCCGTGGGACCCCGAGGGGAAGGACGCTGACGAGGTCGCAGACGCCGACATTATCCTCTGGGACGGCTACTGCCAAGTCCACGAGCGCTTCACCGCCGAGCACGTCGCCGATCTCCGCGAGCGCCGGCCTGACGCGAACGTCGTCGTCCACCCCGAGTGCCGCCGTGAGGTCGTCGAGGCCGCCGATGTGGTCGGGTCCACGTCCACTATCACGCAGACCGTCGAGGACGCCGAGCCCGGCGAAACGTGGGCCATTGGCACCGAAATCCACCTCGCGAAGCACCTCGACCGCTGGCACCCGAGGTGGAGGTGTTACCACTCTGCGGCGACGCCTGCATGGACTGCAACGCGATGCGGCAGATCGACCCGAACTACCTGACGTGGGTGCTCGAAGAACTGGTCGCGGGCCGCGAGCGGAACGTCATCGAGGTGGCGCCCGAGGAGAAGGAACTCGCGCAGGTCGCGCTCGACCGCATGCTGGAAGTATGACGATGGAGCACCAGACCCCAGACGTGCTCGTCGTCGGCTCCGGCATCGCTGGCTGCGCCGCGGCACTTGCCGCCGCCCACGAGGGCGCCGACGTGCTCGTCGTCGGCTCCGGCATCGCTGGCTGCGCCGCGGCACTTGCCGCCGCCCACGAGGGCGCCGACGTGCTCGTCGCGACGAAGGCCGAGCGCCCCGAGCACGCGAGTTCAGACTGGGCGCAGGGCGGCATCGCTACCACCCGAGGCGGCCCCGACCAACTCAAGCAGGATATCCTCGATGCGAGCGCCGGCGAAGCCGACCCCGAGGCCGTGGACGTACTCGTGAACGACGC
Source organism: Halolamina pelagica (assembly GCF_001307315.1). Classification (GTDB taxonomy): domain Archaea; phylum Halobacteriota; class Halobacteria; order Halobacteriales; family Haloferacaceae; genus Halolamina; species Halolamina pelagica_B. The sequence goes on along the minus strand of NZ_LGUC01000002.1, from coordinate 59,507 downwards.
CGCCGAGGCAATCGAGGACGTGCTCGTGGACACGCTCGACGTACCCTTCGACGAGGACGGCGACGGCTTCGACTACGCGCAGGAGGCCGCGCACTCGGAGGACCGCATCCTGCACGTGGACGCCAGCACCGGCCAGCACATCCTCCGGCCGTTCCTCGCACACCTCGACGACCACGACCAGGTCGAGATTCTGGAGGACACCGCCGCGCTCGATTTGATTACCGACGAGGGGCTCGTGGCGGGCGCGCTGCTCGACCGCGACCCCGAGACTGGCGAGGAGTCGACGACTGGCACCCCCGTGTTCGCGGGTACGACCGTCCTCGCGACGGGCGGCGTCGGCAGCCTCTTCCGTCGCTCCACGAACCCCGCCGGCTCTACCGGGGACGGTATCGCGATGGCCGCCCTCGCCGGCGCCGACGTGACCGACATGGAGTACGTGCAGTTCCACCCGACCGCGTACGACGACGAGGACCCGTTCCTCGTCTCCGAAGCAGTGCGGGGTGAGGGTGCAGTCCTGCGGAACGCGGACGGCGAGCGCTTCATGCCCGACTACCACGAGGACGCCGAACTCGCGCCCCGCGACGTTGTCGCGCGCGCCGTTGAAGCCGAACGCGAGGAGACTGATGAGGTGGTCCTCGACGTATCGCCGCTGGACTTCGCGAGTGAGTTCCCGGACCTCGCCACCACGTGTGAGGAGCGCAGCGTTGACTGGGAGGCCGGGATCCCAGTTGCGCCCTGCGAGCACTTCCTCTGCGGGGGCGTCACAGTCGACACCGAGGGGCGCGCGAGCCTCGACCGGCTGTTCGCGGTCGGCGAGTGCGCCCATACCGGCGTCCACGGCGCCAATCGGCTCGCGTCCACGAGCCTCCTCGAAGGCCTCGTCTGGGGGCGGCGTGCGGGCGAAGCTGCGGTCGGCATGGATCCGGTGGAAATCGAGCCGCCTGAACTGCTTGATCGCGACCCCGACCTGCCCGCCGGGTTTGCCGACGACAAGTTCCGGCGGCTGCGCCGCGTGATGGACGAGTATGTCGGCTTGCGCCGCACCCACAACGACCTGGAACGCGCGCAGGGCGTGCTCCGCCGGCTGAAGGGAGAGGTCGATGCGTACGTTCGCACGCGCACTGCCCGCGACCTCTACGAACTGCGGAACGCCGCCGTTGTCGGACTGCTGATTGTGCGACAGGCCCGGGAGCACACCGAGAGCGTCGGCTGCCACCACCTCACGGAGACCCCGGATGCCGGTCACTGACGCGGACGTGGAGCGCTGGCTCCGCGAGGACCTCGGCCACCACGACGTGACCAACGACGTGCCCGGCAGCACCGAGGGCCGCCTCATCGCGAAGGAGGCAGGCGTCGCGGCCGGTCTCGACGCCGCAGTCGCAGTGTTCGATTACCTCGGCTGCGACGCGGACGCGGTGGTGAGCTCCGGCGACCGCGTCGAACCCGGGGACGCAGCCCTCCGAGCCACAGGCGACGCACAGAGCGTCCTGCGCGCGGAGCGCGTCGCGGTCAACGTCGCGGGGCACGCGTCCGGCGTGGCGACGAAGACGCGGCGCGCCGTGGACGCCGCCCGCGAAGTCAGCGACGCGGTTGAAATCGCGGCCACCCGGAAGACGACGCCCGGCCTGCGCGGCGTCGAGAAGCGTGCGGTAGTCGCGGGCGGCGGCGACACCCACCGCCTCGACCTCTCGCACATGGTCATGGTCAAGGACAACCACGTTGCCGAGATGGGACTCGAATCGGCGATTCGGCATTTCCGCGAGCGAAAATCGTTCGCCACGAAACTCGAAGTCGAAGTCGAATCGCCCGTGGACGCCACCCAGGCTGCCGACGCCGGCGCGGACATCGTCCTACTGGACAACATGACCCCCGCCGAGACCAAGCGCGCGGTCAACCTGCTGGACGGCGCCGCGCTCGCGGAAGCCAGTGGCAGCATCACCGTCGAGGACGTCCCCGCGTACGCCGCGACGGGCGTGGACGTCATCTCGATGGGATCGCTGACGCACTCCGCGCCCAGTCTCGACTACTCGTTCTCCACGTCGGTCGCGTGACTGTCCAGCGGGTCGGCCTGCTCCCACTCGCGCTCGAACAGTCCGCGGGGCCGGTCGAGTGGCGCGTCCTTACGGAGTTTGACCGCGCCGAGGCGCTCGCCGTCCACCGCATCGAAGGTGGTCGCGAGGCCAGCCGTCACCCGGACGGCGATGACCTCACGGCCCGCGTACGCTTCGCGGACCGGTTCCGGCGGCGACGAGCATCCGTACGTGGATGTTGCTCGGCAGCGTTCCTCTGAACGCCGCTAGTTCCGGTTCGTACTGTTCCCACGGTGCTTGTCGGCGCCATCGCCGTCAACGAATCGCTGAATCCCGCAGGCGTCCTCGGAATGGCGCTCGTCGTCGCTGGCATCGTCGTCCTGAACGCCGTCTCCGACGCATCGGCGCACTAGCCGTCGAGCAGGGACTTCCCCGTCATCACCGCGGGTTTCTCCACGCCGATGAGCGACAGTAACGTCGGGGAGATGTCCCGGAGCGCGCAGCCTCCCGGGACCGGTAGCCGCCCGGGAATTTGACCAATATGATTTCAGTAGCGCTACAAAAGATTAATCATCGGCGTGTGATTCTTCAGGAGTGAATGTGACACCATTGATTTCAATCTCATCGGGGACGCCACTCGTATCATGCGTACCAACGGGCGGTAAATTGACTCCTGCAGCGGACGACGTATCGAGGTCTGTCTCGTCGTCAATCGACGACATCTCACCGTCCGCCGCTCGTGCATCTTGATCAATCCGCATCGAGCAGAACTCGACACCGCACATCGAGCAGAAGCGGGCCTCCTTGTAATTATCGCCGGGTAATGTTTGGTCATGGTAGGCCTGGGCCCGTTCAGGATCCAGTGCGAGCTGGAACTGCTTGTGCCAGTCGAACTCATAGCGAGCTTCAGAGAGCGCATCATCCCAATCACGTGCACCGGGTAGATCGTTTGCGACATCTGCTGCGTGGGCCGCAATTCGGTAGGCGGCAAGCCCATCTCTTACGTCTTCTTCCGCAGGGAGACCGAGGTGCTCTTTGGGAGTTACATAGCACAACATCGCAGCCCCGGCACGAGCAGCTTCAGTTGCACCGATCGCGCTCGTGATGTGATCGTAACCTGGTGCGACATCAGTGACTAGCGGGCCGAGAACGTAGAAGGGTGCACCGTCACAGACGTCCTGTTGGCGTTCGACGTTATCGGCAATCTCGTTCATCGGGACGTGTCCGGGGCCTTCAACCATGACTTGGACACCATGGTCCCATGCGGTCCGCGTCAGTTCACCGAGTGTGTCGAGTTCGGCGAACTGGGCTTCGTCGCTCGCATCTGCGAGACAACCGGGCGGAGGCCATCGCCCAATGAGAACGTCACGTCGTGTTCCGCGAAGATCTCGCAGATATCCTCGAATTTTGTGTATAGCGGGTTCTGCATACCGTTCTCTTCGATCCACTGGGCGAGAATCGACCCGCCCCGAGACACGATACCGGTCTTGCGACCGTCTGTTAGCGGGAGATGTTCCATCAGAACGCCAGCGTGAATCGTCATATAATCGACGCCCTGCTCGGCCTGTTTCTCGATGATATCAAGCAACAGCTCATGAGTGATGTCGGCAGGGTTGTCGACATGTTTAATCGCCTCGTAGATCGGAACCGTTCCGACGGGAACGGGAGAATACTCAATATTGGCCGTGCGAATCGCATCAAGATTGTCACCGGTCGAGAGGTCCATAACCGTATCCGCACCATAATGGACTGCCGTGTGGAGTTTCTGAAGCTCGCCGTCGATGTCGCTCGTTGTATCGCTATTACCGATGTTCGCGTTGACCTTCGTGGAAAACTCACGTCCAATGATCATCGGATCCAGCGAATCGTGAGCCTGATTACTTGGAATAACTGCGAATCCGGCAGCAACTTGCTGTCGAACAAATTCTGGCTTACAGTTTTCACGCTTGGCAACTCGTTCCATCGCGGGAGTGATTTCGCCTGCTTTGGCCCGCTGAAGCTGTGTCCTCGACATTAATTCCCGGGTGGTACCACTAGCTGATATATTTTGGGTGAAGTCTCCCGAGAGATCAGTTAGTCCGGATTTGATAGGGGCTAGTTTCATCAATACAAGGGTTGTGGTTAGTTGAGATAAGCGGCAATTTCGGACTTTGTTTCTCGCCAATAGTTCAAGAGGAGAGATAAATCACTAGGATACAACAGCTTCATAATTTTCCACTTTCTTCCATCGTTAATATCTGAAAGGGTATCTCGAGAAAGCTTGTTCAGATCTTGCATGAGTCGGTCGTACCGTTCGTTTGGTGCAAGGTATAGCAACCTCGTCATCATCAATCGACGGTCTTGTCTGGGGCCAACTTGCTCGTTCCATAGGTCGTCGTAGACTCCCATCTCCTCAGCAGAGGTGTTTTTCCTCCTCGTCAGACAGCGGTCGGCTGTCATTGCAGCTGCTCGAGCTGATTTCATACACTTGTAGATTCCCTCTCCCCAGACAGGATCAACCGACGGGACAGTATCACCGATCGCCATAAACGAATCAGTACTCATCGATCCGGGGGCTGTACATGTGCTGATCCCCGAACTGGACTCTCTGCGATTTGTCTGGCGTTCTCGAACCGTGGGTCAGTATCAAGCCAATGTTCGAGATACCCGTCGACGGTGCGATCGTGAAGGGCGTTTTCTTGATAGCGTTCATTCTGGATGTAACAGATACCGACTTTTGCTGTGTCGTCACCCGTATGGAAGATCCACGAATAACCTCCAGGGGCGTACTCGTGGTCCAACCGTAACATCATCGCGTCAGTGAGATCAGCAAACTCGGGATGATTGAGATCGACGCCTTCAAATAAGTATTCAATACCAATTGCGTGGTTCTCCCGCTCAAGATTGGCTATCCCCAGATCTTTAGCCAGTGGCGCAGCCGGACCCGTAGCATCAATAACGATTTCGCCAAAGACCTCCTGGTCACGGTTATAACGGACACCAACGAGATCACCATCTTCGACGATCGGGTCACGAACACGAGCATCAAACCGATACTCAGCACCCTTGTGACGACCATCCTCGACAAGGAACTTCTTGAACGCCTCGAAGTCCAAGACAAAGCCCGGCTGCTCCTGGATAAAGTGTTCATTTGGAGATTCAAGAACGACTGATTCAGTCGCGTGCATAACGACGTCGTCCGGGATGCCGAAGGAGGTCATCATTGACGCAAACGTTCCGCCGGTAGATTTGTTACTTTGAGCTGGGAACTCATCTTCTACTTCGATTTCTAGGACGACAACATCGTACCCACGGTCAGCTAGATCTCGTGCACACTGCGCTCCCGCTGGACCTGCCCCAGCGATGATTACATCATACCTGTTTGACATCGTTGGAGAACAACTACTCAAGAGCGGACGAACAAGATGTTGGAACACAGTGCCACTTTTCGGTTGTTTCTACACAGGCCCGGTGCCCACCAACTTAGTGGGCAGACATCTGTGACACCACGTTGACGAAGTAGACGCCACCGATAATAAGGCCAATTCCGAGAAGGCCTGCCAGATCAACTGGTTCATCAAAAACAACGGCCCCGATACCTGCCACACCGACAATACCCAATGCTGCCCATGTCCCATAGACGACACCCATCGGTAATTCCTCTAACGTCAGGGAGAGTAGATAGAACGCTGCCCCATATCCGAGGACAACCCCAATACTGGGAACTGGTTGTGAAAATCCATCGGAGAGTTTGAGGGCAGTCGTCCCGAATAATTCGGAGAGTATTGCACCAGCGAGCAGTACGTACGGATACATGTCGTTAGGTCTCGAAGCCCCCGATATACGACTACTGAAACAAAACAGCACTTACAATTTGTTTGGAGGCACAATGACAAAGCATGACGGAATTGGGCGAGCTTGGACTCTCAAGTTACGAGGAGAAGGCCTATCGAACCCTTCTCGTAACAGGAGCAGTGACGGCAGCTGAACTCTCTGATACTAGTGGGGTTCCAAAAGGCCGTATCTACGACGTACTAAACGGTCTTGAAGCTCGCAAGCTGATCTGGAGACAGTCAAGCGATCCAAATCGGTACGTCGCCGTACAGCCAGAAACCGTCGTCGATAGGCTTCTGGCTGAACGAGCGTATGAACTGAAACAAGAGTGGGACCGGTACCGCGAGAAAGCAGAAACAGTTCGTTCGAACCTTTTGCCGACACCACCAACAGAGAGTAGTTTCTGGCTTGGATCGCTCGGGAGTGACGAAATGAGTACAGCACTCCAGCAGCATATGCGAACCGCGGAGAACGTTGTCAAAGCAACTGTCGGGCCTCCCTACGAGGATGCGACGTGGGAGACACTCCAATCTGAAGTGGAAGGCTTTTTCGAGGGTGCTAATACGGATTTGTCTGTTGACCTCCTCTTCAGTGAAAAAGCAGTTACCGTACTCCCCGACCGATTCCCACATCTAATTGAAAACCAGCCCGCAGACATAACTGTCAGAACGACTCCCGAGATTGCGCTTTCGTTTGATATCGTGGACAATGTGGAGACGACGATTGATGTGCTACATCCAGTATCTGGTGAAGATAGGGTCGGTGTGATCGGGATCAAAGATTCGCAAGTGGTCTCCGAGTTTGAGCAGTACTTCCAACGACTGTGGGCCGATGCTGTTCCTCTCCTCGAGTGAGACAGTAGTGATGGAAGGGAAAGCTGATGTGGTCTGATTGGTCCAACAACCTAATATCGATTCTGTACATCTGGGTGATCAATCTCAACACCTAGATGGTAGAACGGAGATAGCGTCAGAGCATTGTTTGGTCGTCGTATAGTGAAAGTATCGTGACTACTAACTTGATACGGGTTTCAGATTGCTGTTACGGGTCGACGGACAGCATCCAGGGGTCAAATTTAATTGGCTTTTTCGATTGTGTAGTCACGAATATTTGGCAATTCCCAACCAAATCGGACTGCCATTAGCCTTGACCCTACTGTCATCACAGCACATCCGCCGGCTGCGAGAACACCGGCTTCAAAGCTATTCGAGAGTAGCCAATAAACACACCCCCGAGTACTGAGCAGCTTGCATAAAAGTCTTGTAGCAAAATAAACGGAGGCCGGTCAAGTAGGATATCCGCGAATGCCCCACCTCCAACAGCGTTGATGGTTGCAACTGCAACCACTCCAAAAGGGGAGACCCCAGCATGGGTTGCTACGATAGCCCCAGTGGTCGCAAATGCTCCGAGCCCGATTGCATCAGCAGTAATCGAGTACGGGTGTCGATGAGGTTCATCGAGCAGTACAGAGAGTGCTACTGCTAAAACCACCCCAAACAATCCAAACGCAATATTTGAAACAGTCTGGAGCGAGAGTGGTATCCGCAGGACCAAGAGATCCCGAGTGGTACCTCCCCAAACGCAGTCACGAGGCCAACCACAGTAACCCCGAATGGATCGAATCCCTCATGAATAGCTTTGCTAGCACCAACGAGTGCGAAGGCGACTAAGCCGACGGCATTAGCAACCCAGAACAATGCGTTATCGAGCATCAGTCACCCCGAACATTGGAGTCACGGTGACTCGATGAATCCGTCGCTCTAAAACTAGCAATCGCTTGCCGCATTGTGTCTCGACTGACGAGTGAGAATCCTGTTGCGATTGCGAAAAACCCGATAATTGTCGTTGTACTAATTGTTTGGTTGAGGAAGAGAACAGACACAAGCGTCGCTGCCACAGGTTCCAAGTACGCGACAAGTGTTGTTTCCGTCGCCCCAACCTGTCGTACGAGACGGAAGTACAACAGGTATCCTCCGGCCCCAGCGATGAGAGTGATATACAGTAACGAGGCGAGAGCTACCGGCGAAAGCGACTGTACATCCGGAATCGATTCGCCTCGAAGGAAGCCGCCACAGAATAGAAGTGTTGCTCCGACCAGCATCGCCCACCCCTGGAGTGCCTCCATTGGGAGTCCTTCGTCGAATAGTTGGATTGTCACCGAGCCAACGGCAAACAGTATCGTTCCGAGGAAAACCAATCCGACACCGAGTGCTGTTGAGGACAACGATGCTGTGCCGACTGATGGTTGTGAAAGGACCAAGACACCACTAATACCCAAACAGAACCCGATCACATCAGGGATACCACGGGATTCCCCAAGATTGGAACTGCGACGAGCGCTGCAATAACAGGAGACATGGTAGTGACAACTGATGCAACTGCCCCCGTGATGTGCTGCGTTCCCATGTAGAGGCCCGCTTGATACCCACCAAACATGAACCCGCCAACGATCAGGATGCCCATGAGTTCTCGAAGAGTCTGTGGCCGTAGCCGATCCGTGGTCACCCGTGCATAGCCAAGGACGATACAACCAGAGACGGCATATCGAATCCCTGCAGCGCCCAGTGGTGGGAGCTCTGAAACGACGACATCAATAGCCGGGAATCCTGCCCCCCAGAGAAGTCCCAATCCAATGATGGCGATTCCGGCCGGAACGTGAAATCGAGGCGCACTTTGTGCTCCCATATTCTGTTGTCTCTCGATAGACCCCGAATTGATAATAAGAGAAGGAACACGGCATTACTTCGGGCTAACTGTAGCAATCCTGCATTCACTTCGAAGAAAAGGTTAGATATAGGTTGTGGGTTGAAGTAGCTTCGAATGATAGCTACATGTCGAACCTATGGATGAGAAGGATATTCAGATATTAAAATCACTAGAAGAACTTGAGACGACAAGTACCGAAGCAGTAAGCGAATTAACTGGGATTCCCCTCTCCACGATTCACTATCGACTCAATAATCTCCGTAACGAGGGTATCATTACAAATGAGCGTCTTGACCTCGATTTGAGTGAATTCGGGCTAGGAGTGACAATTCTTGTTGAGGTATTCACAAAAGATGACCAATCCCACACAGAGAGTGGACAAGTTATTTCAGATATTGAAGGGTAACAAAGGTCTTCTTTACCATGGGGGTACCGATTTTATCGCATTAGCACGACTACCGGATAGTGACAGCGTAGAGCGATTAATTTCTGATTTTGAAGCCCTCGATGAGGTGGCCCGTACCGATTCAACGTTTGTAATCGAAAGAGAACTTGACAGTCACTACCCCTTCAACAATACAATAAAAATACACTTATTAATGAATTTGCAGATTAAGTCCCTCAGAATCTGTCTCCTAAAGACATTGGGCACTCTCAGCACCGACTAGCAATCAGCGTCGAGTTGAAGCTCCGCGCCACCGGGCTCACCCTCGACGAGATCGTCGCGGACCATCTCGACTACCTCCACCACGAGGCGTTCTTCGTGGTGTCGACGAGGTTCGAGGTGACCGCCTACCGGACGCTGTGGTTCGGGCTCCAGTACGACTCGGAGACGGTCGAACAGGGAGAGACCGTCGGGAACGGCGCGCTCGCGACGGTGCGCTGGTACGACGGCGAGCCGGTCGGCGACGGCCACCTGCAGGGCCAGTTCGCGGCCCTCAAAGACGTCGTCGGCGACATGATCGACAAGGGCGTCTTCACGCCGTCGACGGCGAGACAATACCTGAAACGGAAGCTGGCCGAGCGAGTCGGAGACCGACAGGAGCTGCTCATTCCGACCGGGGAATCACCCTTCGAGAAGGCGAGCCTCAACCACTCCTAGTTCGATCTGTTGAAACCTTCATCCGCTGATAGTTTGCTGAGGTCGTGCTGAATACAGAGCGCGACTCAGTCATGGTCCGCTTGGAGAGCAACAAGGGACACCACTCTTATTAGATTCACACTGTCTCACTAGAGTGTGAAATCAATCGTCCTCATGCTGACATCGGTCTCGGTGGCTCTCTTTGTCGGATTCAGCGTTTCATTCGTCGTGTCTCCTGACCCAACAGGTGTTCTCCCAATGGCCATGGGAGTCGTTCTGACCGCTATATTAAGTGCTATTTTCTACATCGGAAGCCAGCAGATACTTGCTTCAACCGAGAGTCCGGCGTAAACGATACATCCTCTATATTCATCAGACGACCCGTGTCAAATTCTAAGAACTCACTCAATCCAATATATCACACACTACGGTTCGGCATCGATAGTCTCTCGTGCCCTCCATCGAGTCGTTCAGAACGAAGCGCGGAGTCGCACGCCTCACAGACGATGCCGTCCACTTCGATGAGTCTGCCGTCGGGTATGCCCGCTCGCTCTATCGGGGTACTGGCAAAGCGAGGAGCGATGGCGCAAGGCGATTTTCCTCGGGTACGTATCTGGACTGCTGTTTGCCATCAGTTGGCTCGTGAGTGCGATTCGCACTGGAGACAGACTGCTTCTCGCAGGACTGCTCGGCATTCTCACTATCCTCGTTGGAGTGAACTACGCTCGAGGATTCCGGTCTCCTAATCGCATTCCGCTCGACGATATCGAGGATGTCTCGACAACACGCGGTGAGAAGGGACTGACACGACCACGACTCGTTATCACGTACCTGGACGATGAGTCGACCTACAAGCGCCGGGTGAATCTGCCGACACTCTATACGGCCGACGGGGAGGCGGCGTACGAACGTGCACTCGACGCCTTCGGCGAGCGCGGATTCGACACGGGGTGACAGGAACTCTCGATGTCGGGGCACCACGACCAACCGCCGATCGATCTTCAACACGTCAGAACAGGAGTGAGGTCTCACGTTCGGCAACCGTATAGCCCTGTGCAGCGAGTGCGTCAGCCCGGTATCGTTCGGCGACGAACTGCTGTGGGAGCCGTCGAAGGCCGAACCGACGATCCGAGGTCCAGTCGACGTCGACGACTGTGTGGTCGTCGTCCTGTCTGATCGAGGCGGTGTACGTTCCCCACGGCCGACCGCCGGCGGTCACGAGCAGTTCGATATCACCATTTGGATCCCCATCGGGAGCGTTCGAGCGCGTCTCGACAGTCATCTCGGTAGAACGTAGGCCGAGTAGGTACGAGAACTCGTAGGTCGCGCCGTCATCGGTCGTGTGTACAGCGTCGGCGATCCCCCACTGAAAAGCGAGTGGGGCGGGGTTGCCCCCGTAAAGTCGGCCCGGACTGTTTCGGGGTCGGCGTCTGTAATCAGTCGAGCGGTGCCGCTGGTCCGAAACACCGGAATACGGACCAGCGCGCCGAGGGCCAGCCCGACGAGAACTGCCTGTAGCAGTGAGAACAGGAAGAATGCAGCGCCGACGACGAGCCCCACGAGAAGCGCAACCACATAGCTGAGCGGCCGTTCGAGTCGCTGGTATCGCTGAGCGACATCGACAGGGTTCGTGGTGGAGGGCATCGATAGCATGTGGACGAACCGTCGGTGTAGATGTTCTGTTATCGAGTCGTTCAGAGTAAAACGAGCACGAGGCCCAGCGCGACATTGAACACACCGAGACAGACCCCGACGAGTGACGTCTTGGCCATCCGGACGAGCGTCTGGCTGGGCGGACGATCGGAGACGACGAGTGGGTCGATGCCGTCGCCAGTCTCGGTGACACGGCCAACGACAGTGACCTCATCGCCGGGCATCGCACGCTGTTCGCTGTAGCGGCGAGTCCCGAGCGAGAGACGCCTCGTGAGCGGTCGGACGAGCGATGGAGGGGATCGCCAGTACGTCGTCACTGGGACGGCGTCAGTGGTCCGCTCGAACCGTGCGATGCGCTCGGGGGCTCGTCGCTCGGCGGGACGGTCGCGACGATTTCGCGTTCGAGTGTCACGGTGCGTGCCGGCTCGACGATATCGACATCGGCTTCGGCTGTGCGCACACGGAACGCATCCGAACCCGCCAATTCGTGGATCGTCACGAACCAGGGGAGCAAGAACGGACTCAAGCGGCGTTCTTCGACGGCGTATCGGAGGGCAAGACAGTCGTTCCCGCTGAAAGGCGCGCTCAGGAGGTCGGCGTCGCCCTGCTGGGCCGTCCCGGAGACACGAACGAGCGCCCTAGGAGTCGTCTCACCGAGCATCGAGACGACCTCAGCCCGGTAGATGCTGGTAGCACGCCAGACGTACCGCCCACTGAACGCGAGGACGATCGTCCCGACCACGGCGAGGCCGACGCCGAACAGTTGACTTCCGGAGAGTCCGAAGACCATGCTGACTGATTACGTTGTGAGCTCTCGATAGAACGACACGGAGTACACTCCGAAGAAGCCACCGAACAGCGTCCCGACCACGAGGACGAGGAGGCCGACGACGGCCACGAGCGGGAGTGACAGCTCCGGGAGATGAAGCGCCGCTGCCGATTGCGGTGACAGCAACAGCGAGAGCACGCCGAACACACCACCGAACACCCCACCGAGGACTCCGACGAGGATCGAGTAGCCGAGCGTACTCACCAGGTGCTCACGAACGACCGACACGCTGCGTTTGAGCCCGTCGACCGCGCCCATATCTTCGAGCACGATCGCCTGGCCGTAGAATTGGACGAAAAAGAGCGCTAGGAGATACAGAAGGACGACGATGGCGACAACGATTCCGATGACGGCGAGAACAGCGATGCTGGCTGATTCGAGACCACCGCTTCCGATGACGAAGATGCCGCCGAATAGCGCGACGAAGAACGCGACCATCCCGAGCGCAAAGTTGACCGCCACCAGGGCGAGATACGCGACGAGGATGGAGACGTAGTTGGCTTTCCCGTCGTCGACGAACGTCTGCAGTGCTGTTCGTCCATCGAGGGCTTCGTCGGCCATCGCGATCAATCCGCCTTGGAAGAATGGCATAACGACGAGGAATACGAGCGACACTCCGAGCGAGACGACGCTGCTGAGCAGTGGGTTGACCGCCTGCAAGGCTAACTGTGGGAGTTGGAACAGCGATATCACGAGTATCGGGACGAGCACAACCGGATTTCGGCGGAGAGCACTCGGCGTCCGGCGGAGGGCATTCAGGACAGCCATATCGGAATTTCCATCGGGCGACGTGAAAAGCTGTTCCCTATCAGACAGCTCGCCGAGTACATCGACGGCGACGAGGAATTCGACATCCAAACGGCCGGGTATACGAAGTGTCGATTCCCGGTCCTCGCAAAGCGGTACGTCGTTCGCGATAGCGAAGTCCTCCATGCCGATCTTAGCGGGCTCGAACCGATCGACGAGTAACTGTTGATCAGTCACCTGTCGGGTGAAGGGGAGCCGTTTATCGGGGGCTGATGGCTTGAGCCCCCACTGGGGCTTCGTGATTCCATGTCCGAGCAATCATCAAACGACCCATTCGAGGACTGTGAGCTAGGCCCCGACGCGATCCTCGGGACGCGAACCTTCGATGATGTCCTGTTCACCGATGAGACGGAAACGCCCATGAACGTCCTGACCGGCGAGACGCCCGAGCTTTCGCAAGTGAGCGTGGGTGAGGCCCAGACCTTTGTAGCCGGGATCGACAGCGACACCCCGCAGATCGCGCTACAAGCGTCGGTCGAATCGCAGATCGACACCGCGAGCAAACCGTACACGGCAGCCGCGTTCTTCCACTTCAAGGCGACCGGGTCGCTCAAACGGCATCGCGCCTACCATGCGGCCTTTGAGTCGGAAGTACTCTCGGTCGATTTCGAGGCTGACTACGAAACCGGTGACCTGACCATCACTGTCGAACGAGCGGACGAGGCCTGAGAATCCGCCGTCACGAGGAGAGTTTTTCGAGCGCCGGCGATGGGTGCCGGCGCACACGTGCCGGCGATGATCGATGTCGATACGGAGTCAACTCAGATTCGTCGAACGAGTGGACCAGGACGGCGAACAAACCGATAACGACCGCGTCGCGCAAGTGTACCGACATTCGGACGGCTACCCGGAGAGCGTGCTTCGCGATCTTGCGCAGTTGAAGGAACTTCTCGACGCGACCCGTGCCGAGCGAGGACCGGGTTATACGGCAGCGTCGTTCGTGTTCCTCGACAAGCTCTCGACAGTCGACCTGTATCTGGATGGTGACGCAGATCGAACAATCGACGCAACACAGCCAGCGGATCTCCTCGAGCCGGACAATATGGAGCACCTCGACCAGCCGATGTTCCTGCTCGGACACGGCGTCGAGAACCCAGCCGACGGCATTCACGGCGACGAGGAGTACCTCTACGTCGTCGAGCTCCCGACCCGGAACCCGTTCGAGGAGCCGTCCGAGTGGACCGTCAAGGTGAGTGGTCACTCCGCTTTCCCCCGGTGGGATGGGCCGACCGACGAGGCCTTCGAGCGGGCTAGCTGGCAGTTCAACGGCCCGCTTGAGCACGCACTCGAAGAGATGGTCGCTGTGCCGGCGTGAACACCGAGCCCGCTCAGATGATGCCGCCGATGACGAGGAGTCCGACGACGAGCAGCAGCGTCGCGACCACGCTCCCCCGGCCAGCCACTTGTTCTCCATCGCCTTCTCGTGAAGCGGCATCGCGGCGTACTCCTCGCGGAACGCCTCGAGATTCTGTTCGTCGTAGAAGTACTTCGTCTTCAGCGCGAACCGCTCGGTGACTGCACAGCCCTTACAGATCGGCTCGCCTTCCAGCCGCTCCGTTTTGATGTGGCTGGAGCAAGCGATTGCCCCGCAGTTCGGACAGTATGTGTACGTCTCGTCGCCGCCGCTCGCGTCACAGTGGACGCACCGATGGATGCCGTCCTCGGCGGTCACTCGTGACGGGCCTGCCGCGTAGTACTCATAGGGGTAGGTGTACTCCTGGATGTCGGTGGTGTGCCGAACTTCCGGGAGGTACACTGGTTCGATCGACTGGATGGAGATGTCCGAGCGGTTCGGCTCACACGTCTTGTTGTACGTGACGTTATTGTCGCCGGTGTAGGTCACCGTCGTCGTGTGGTAATCCTGGAGGCGGTCAACAGCCCACTCCTTGTACTCCGTTTGGGTCTGGCCGAACCGGCGCTCCTCAACGTCGTCGAACACCTCGCCGAACTGCTCGGCGTCGAGGTCAACCGTCGCGTGGAGGTTCTCAGTGACCAGCGTCGCGACGTCTTCGTCGACGACCTGTGGCTGCCCGCGCTCGGCGTGGGCAACGAATCGTGTCCGGTCGTTGATCTGGTGGATGACGCCCACCGACGTCTCGAAGACGGCGTTCGTGTCCGCGGTAACCGCGACCACCGGGCGGAACGTCACCGCCGAATGCGGTTCTGGCAGGTCGGCAGCCTCGATGTTCTCGATGTCGCGGAACGCCTCCGTGACCGGCGCGTCGACGTCTGCGGCAGGGTCGTACGGGCGGAGTGTCTCGTCGCAGAGAATCTCGATGCGCCCATTGTAGAGGTCGAGGCCGATCTCGTCGGCGATCTCCCGGAGGTCCTCGCCATCGAGCAGCTCGATCGGGTGCGGGTCGTCATTCTGCTGGAGGCGGTCGGCGTACTCCTGAGCGGGATTCGTGAACCGGCCAGTTGTGACGACCATCCCGCGTTTCGGGCCGTCGAAGTCGAAGGTCGCGATGGCGGAGTGGAGCTTCTGGACGACCGGCCGCCCGACCGTCCCCGTGTGCTTGCACTCGACGATAATCGCACGCCGCGTACCGTCGACGACCTCCTCCATGATGACGTCGCGCCCCTCGTCAGCCGTGCGGTCGGCCTGGCGGACGTTCTCGTAGCCGAGGTTCCGGAACACGTCCTCCATCACGTCCTCGAACTCGAACCCCGAGAGATCGTCCAGTACAGCCATCCTCAATTATGTGGATAGTACGTTGCAACTGCCAAATACGTTGCCGAACGCTACGCCGTCCTGTTTGTTGAACCCCTGAGAAGGGTGCGGGGGTCACCGAACCGCCCGCGAGCAACGAATGAACGGGAATATACCTGTAGCCAGATCGGAATCGGTTCCAGTCGCATCGCCCGGTCAGGCTCACCGAGACGCAGTCGAATACGTCGGCTTCCGCGTCGACGGCCAAGCCGTCGTGCTGAACCTCTCGGAGCATCGGCGACTCTCCCTCGAGCGCAGTCTGGACCTCGTCAACCACAGTCTAGCTGGCCGCCTATAGCGACTTACGTGAAACGCGGTTGCACAACAGTTCCCGCACTGGAGCCGGGAAATTAGTCGGGATAGAAGGACCTGGAACAGTCTGGAAAATGGTCTGGTCAGCATTTGTCAGAAGAGAGCTGCTGAATATTGAAGATGCAGTCAGCAAGCGACTGTTATACGTTCCACATCCGAAGCTGTGGAACGCCGGTAGCAGGTGTGCTCACCTATCGATAACCAGTTTGTAACAATTTGTAAACTGACTTCGATAAACGGCGGCTTAACTTGTGACGACAGAGATGGTTAGCTCCTTTTCCGACGAAATGAAGAGCACCATCTCGTCTGTTTCGTCCTTTATCGGACGCTCCTTGCGAATTTCACTATCAAGTTCGCATACCAACTTGTACTGCGACCGATTTTGGATTTTCAACCCATCAATTAATGTTTTTGTGTTGGAACCCGCTACCTGATAGGAATCCTCAAAAAGGACTGATTGGTCAGATTCGGATACAACAGAGACATCAAGCTGTACAGGATCTTCGTAAAAATTATTCGCCCATACTTCCAGTGGGTTTTTTACCAGTTTCGAACACCCAGAGATTGATGGGACGGCAAGTACGCCAGCTATGAACTGTCTACGATGCATATTCTAAAAAGTTATTTAGTTATTCGGTTTGTTGAGAGGGACGTTAGATGTTGTTAGCTGAGGCATTGACCGCGTCAATAGTACAACTGGAAGGGCTGCGAGTGTAACTTACCCCGAGGGCACGGTATTCTGAACATGTACCCTTCTCGGAGGCTGTGCCATGGCCTACTGACATAGGAGTTCGATAGTCCTTACCGTTTTTGTAAAAGTCTTTACCAAGGTAGTGGTGGTTTCCCTCCCCCTCAGTCATCTCCTTGATGTCCCCATCACTATTATCAATGGTAGTGTGAAGAACCTCGTGAAGAGCTAAGCTCTTGAACATAGACCGGTTAGTTACTCTAGTTGTGCTCACCGTTGCAGGGACTGCTTGGTCAAACGCGCTCGGCCCCAATACGGCGGCATTCCAACCACTTCCGCTACCGCCCCCGGCGATACCGTGGACGAGTAGCCATGTTCCGTTAGTTGGTTTGTGGTTGTTATTCAGCCAATTGGCCCACTCCTCCAACACATTTGAGTTGGAGTTCGCTGAATGTTCCACATCCCACTGTCGAATGACATACCCATCGATTGTATTCTTCACATAGAGCTCGGAGAGGCCCTCTTCAATAGCAGATGCAGCGTCATTGCGATCATCTGCAGTTTGACCGCTCGCCTTGCAGACATTAACGTTCAGACATTGGTTACTACTCCTATCGCCCGCGACGATATCCTCGGCAGGAGTTGAATGAACCTTGTGACCCATTCTGTCTGAAATACAATCTACCAATCATAAATTCCTTTCTATTTAGAGATAGACTTGGGAAGAAAAATATACAAATAAGGGATTCAGAATAGAGAGTATGTCGGAAGAAAGCAAAATTAACTCGACTCGAAGAGGTGTTCTCCAAGCAGTCGGGACAGGGGCAACTGTTTCAGCATTCGCAAGTGGCCACGCCGCAGCAACTCCGGTTGAGGAAGAAACCACCACTATTGTAACACAAATCGCCCCCCAGTTTGAATTTGATGGAGAGATTTATCAAAGAGAGGTAATGGTTATGTCCGAGGATAGACTTCGGGGAGTATCTGTTCTGGCAGACGAACAGCGAATTGACTTACATGATTATTGCAATGACGATGAGGCAACATCAATCATCGATAGTGAACGTGTAGTGATGACCTCTAATACAACGAGAGAGTTTGGGGGTCGTAAGATCAATCCTGGGCTCAATGGGAATGTTCCCGTCTCTCTGAGTTCCAATGGCGCTCCCATGGACAACGTCATAGTAAATTCGACGCCAAAACTTGCTGCTGTCACAGGACATCGCTCAACTGCAGACGAGGTGACTGTTCAGTACAATGGGGATAAAATGACTGTTCCAAATGGTGAGGAAAAGCGGTTCAATTTCTACAGAGGCGGTCTGGATACTGAAACCGCTGATTTGGTGTCGGAAAGTAGCGGAGCGGACGTGATACCTGTTCGGGGAGATATCGTTGTTCGTCACTTGGGAGAGTGTTCGATCAATGTGGAACAGAGTGATTGATTCTCTTCTCCAGCTAAGGCCCATGGAATCCCAAAAGGTGGGATATTAGAGTTTACACACCCCCAATTCTCCCATTTGGAATGAGCATCCTCGCACTCAAACTGGAAGACTTCGGGCTATTGCAAAAAGCCGTTACTCATCCGTGCGACGCAGCTGTGGGTTATCTCCAGCATTAAGGAATTCTCCAGTTTCGTTCTCACGATCTCGTCGGTCCCGTGAACCGCCGGTGACCCCTCGCTTCGCTTGTAGAAACGTCAAACAGTCAGGTTGGGGAGTACACTCTCTAGGTCGAATGGCAGTTCGTGAGACGTTGTTTTTGCGCCCGGGAGAGGGGCGCAGGGCGCGAGACGATGCAGTCGCACGTCGACGAGGATTCCTCAAGTGAGGTGACTGAGATGAAAGATCCAGAGTCCAGAACCATCTTCGCTGGCGTCGATGGACGTACCGACACCGAACTACCCGAGTGGTACCGAGAGCGGCATGGAGATGCAGACCCTGTGACCTTCGCCGAGGCGGTCCGTGATCTTCCGCAGGCCGTCGAGACGACCGTGGCGTACCAGAATCCCTACACCGACGAGTGGGTCGAGACGGAGCGGTTCAACGCGCTCGTCGAACCGAGCCGAGCTCGGGAGCAGGCCCGAGATGAGGACGCAGACACGGACCCGTTGTTCCACGTTCCCACTGACAGCTACTCGATCATCAACACGGTCGACGTCTACGGGCCGCTGGAGGAGGTCCTCCGCGAGGAGACCATCGACGGGACCCCGCTGGGCGAGGTGATGTTCGGCGAGATTCGGCGCTACCGGGGAGGCGGCGAGGTCCACATGGACATCATGTTCGATGGTCTCGAGGTGCGCCTTCCTGGCCGGTCGGATCCGATCACGATGGGCGTCACGTCGGGCTACGACTTCTTCGGCGAGCACGCCGTCTACGTGGAAGGGTTTGCCCAAGACGGCTACTGCTCGAACACGATGCGCTCGCTCACCGACAAGGAGGTTATCAAGCACGTTGGCGACGTCCGGAACTTCCGCACCTGGTGGGAGGAACTCCTCGCACAGGTCGAACTCGTCGCCGACGATCTCTTCGAGTTCATCCGGGACGCCCAGGACATCGACCTCGACTTCTCGGAGCTCCCGTTCACCGTCACGGAGTTCTACAGTCTGCTGGGCTTCCCGGACTACCTGGCCGAGCGCGCTGCGAGCGATGCCGAGGCCAACGCGGCCTCACCCGTCGAGATCGATATGTGGACGCTGCATTCCGGCGCGACGTACGCGCTCACTCACTTCTTCCAGGGCAAGGAAGGCGCGTCGCTGGACGGCTACGTTCGCACGGCCAACGACATCCTGTTCAACCCCGAGGGTACCATCGAGCGGGTCGAGCGAGCCTACGAGGAGGAGCTGGAGGCGGACGGCGACGACGGGTCGCAGGCGTCGCTCGCCGGCGAGCGGGCGCTCGCGAGCATCGAGCGCGTCAGCGACGATCTACAGGAGAAGGTCGACCAGTTCGAGGAGCGTGAGGACGCGCTTCGTGAGCGGTTCCAAGAGGCGATGGGCTAAGACCAGTTGAAGAGAAAATTCGCCAGGCGTGCTTCCGTTCTAGCGGCTGGAATCCACTGCTGACAGTATTAAGTGAGTAGGGGCGTACCCAGAGACCATGTCTATTGAGCATAATCCGACTCTCGACGCGCGAGAGCCACAGCAGGGGGATATAGAGACTTTTGAAGAGTTGGAGCGTGGTGACTCGGTCAAATTCTTTGAATGGCCCGTCGAGCCGTTGACCGTGATCGGTTGGGAAGAAGACGATAATGTCGGGAAGCGGGTACGAGTTGAAGCAGAAGGCGGCGAGTCGTTTCTCTACCAGGTAGACGGCCACCTCTGGCATTACGTCCCTGAGGACGAGTTCGCCGGCGAGAATAACCCATACCCTGTTCAGAACCTCGTTTTGCTCGAATCCTCGGAAGCCTGATTGGGCTTCGAGACAGCTCGAATCCTGTCGTGAAGGCCTCTATTTTGATGGTCTCATTCGCAGTGGGTGCACCTTCCCAAGATCTACTGCTTCAATTCTCTGCTGTTGCTCGTGCCCTCGATAGGTGGAGGCATCCGTTATGGGTACTTCTACAGACGACTCAGAGGCGTCAGACGAATTTCCGCCTGAAAAGCGGCTTGAGGCACCGAACACGCGTCTGATCAAGGCAGGGATCGCGACGATTCCGGATATGGAAACCCTCCAGGAGTGCGTTGCCTACGAGAACGCCCACCAGAATCGAACGCAAATTCTGCGCCGGCTCAAGTGGAAGGCTGAAGAGCTGCGTGAGGACGAAGAGTAAGCTCTATTCTTAACCAACACACCCTGCGTAGGTCCCCCTTTTGTTGGTTAACAGGCTGTGCCTCGGTTTTTCGGGCCCCTGAAAGGGTGCGGGGCAGCCAGCAGCGGCCTCGCGAGTTCAGTGGTTATAGACGCCTGCGATAGATCGACAGGGAACAGACGCCGGGACAAACATTCAAATACCAAGCCGGGACCAAACTGAGTGATTCATTCACATCGCTAATTATGGGCAAGAAGCTGTACTCAGACGAAGAACTCCTCAACCGCCTCCAGGAGTTCGCTGCGGAACTCGGACGACCTCCGTCTCAGAATGAGATGAACGACTCTGGACCTCATGCTGCAGCAACCTACGCTGCCCGGTTCGGGTCGTGGAATGAAACACTCAAGACTGCAGGACTGGAGACGGGCACAAACGAACCGGATGGGCGACCACCGACCCCAAAGGAGGATCTCCTTGCGGACCTCAAGGCGGTTGCCGAAATTGTCGGGGAGGCTCCATCAGAGCGAACCTACAGACAGCACGGGGAGTATTCGGTGAAAACATACTACAAGCGGTTCAGGGGGTGGAATTCGGCGCTACAGGCGGCTGGTTTTGAACCGAACGTTGAAATCAACCTCTCCGAAGAGACGCTTATTACTGCTCTACAGAAGTTTTCTGAGGATCTGGGTAGAGCACCGACATCGGATGAGATGGACCAGAATGGTCCATACACAGCGGGCCCATACAAGCGAGTATTCGGAACGTGGAATCGAGCTCTTGAGCAAGCTGGACTGGGAGTCCACTCTGCGTGGGGTGTGAGCGAGGAAGATCTGATAGCCGAACTCAAAAGGCTCAACGAAGAGTTGGGACACGTTCCCCGTAAGAGTGAGATGCGGGATCAGGGAAAATGGAGCGGGTCGATCTATCAAAAGCGGTTCGGTTCCTGGAACGAAGCCCTGACAGCCGCTGGCTTCGAGCCGAACGAGCGGTGGCGAATTCCGCAGGAGGATTTGTTGACAGAGTTGCGAGAACTCGCAGACGAGTTGGGCCACCCGCCGACAACGAGTGAGATGCTTGAACACGGGAAATTCACGACCCAGCCGTATCAGCGCGTATTCGGATCATGGCGAACAGCCCTACAGGCGGCCGATCCGGACTATCTGGAAAAGTACCGTCAGTCAAATACCGAGACAGTGCCGTTCGGCTCGAACTGGCCACAGATTCGTGAGGAAATCATCACCCGGGACAACGAGTCCTGTCTGCGCTGCGGTATGGGCCGCGAAGCTCACCGCGAGAAATTCGGCCGTGATCTCCCGGTACATCACCGGATTCCACGACGTCGGTTCTACAACGATCCAGATCGGTCAGTCGACGATGCAGATATTCCGAGCAATCTACTGACACTCTGTATTCCTTGTCATCGGCGTCTCGAACGAATGCCAGTTCAGCCAGTAGTTGGGTGATCAGACGAACACAGATTCGGGCCAGTCGCTCGTGATATTATTAGTAACTGACAGCAGTCGCGTGCTGAATACACAGCGCGTATGAGTAGAATCGTCTGGTCCGCTACTGACTGATTCGCTAATCAGCTGAGTACTGTTGAGAATGCGTACAACGCCCGACGATACGTCGTTTTCGCGGACGGTGTAGGTTCGACTATTCGATTACGATACTTGAGACCACCAAATCGAAGAGAAAATCGCGGACCATCGTATACTGGCCTTTTCTGAATTCGTCTCGATGGAGCGGAAGATAAGACACGTAGATCAGGGCCAATGCAATAATTTCCGCGTCTTCCTGGATGATTAGTCCACGTCGCTGCCAATCCTTGAGTTGTGGAATCAGCACCGATAGCTTTTCTAGTCGCGTCGAGTGGAGTGTCTCCTCATCAAGTTCGTCTCGAAGGCGTTCACGTTCATCACGTGCTATCGTTCCACGAAACAGTGGATTCGATACGAGAGAGTCGCTGGCAATATCTAGGAACTCTCGGAGCCCTGTTGCGGGGTCGTCTTCATGATGACGAAGCGTCTCCTGGAGTTCCACGTAGACCGCTTCTGCTTCATGCTGGAGAATCCTTGCGAGCAACCCCTCTTTCGATTCGAAAAACGAATAAAACGTTCCAGTGGCGATGTCAGCATCATCGGTCAATTCTGCAATGGACGTTCCCTCCAATCCATGTTTCTCGAAGAGTTCACGTCCCGCTTGAAGTAACGATTCTCTGACTTCCTCTCGCCGTTCGTCAGTAAATCTTGGCATTGCTCGTCCCTCATGAGGTGGGAATCGCCATCACAGGCAGAACCCACGATAGCGATTCACACTCTACTAGATGAATTGTAATACGTTCCTATTCATATAAAATTTCGTCTTTGAAGCCGGATGTCCGTCCTCAAGACCGAGGTTCGTCGGTCTCTTGCAACCTATATGAATAGATAGGCAGAAATATTCATATAGTGGCCTGTCGAATCGGGTAGTATGAACAATCAACTTCAGACCCCTCGGATTCACAAAGTGATCGCGTCACCGGTTGGGCGTCTTTTCCACTCACGTCTGTTCGAACGATTCAAGATCGCGTCTGTAGATCGAGAGTTCACAGTCCTACGAGCTCGGGCTGCAGCAGACGTCGCAGGAACAGACGTAGAACAATTCCTGCAGGAACTCGACGCGCCAGACACCGTGGACGAAGACCTACTGGAATCGATCGAACATGCGTTAACCAGCCACCAACAGGCCCGAAATCGATTCGAACGCCTTTCGGATGAATGGAATCAGCTCTTCTGGAATGGCCAGGTGTCTACCATCGAAGAACGAAACGAACTCGAAACGAAGCGGCGGGACGCAGGTGGCGACTGGGTCTCCCCGCAGAAGCCGTTCAAATTCCTCAGCAAGACCAAATGGGTCGATATCGTTGACTTCGCAATACCAGATCCTTCGTCAACCGTCGAGGAATGGAGCGAGCTGTCCCCGAGACCGTGTACGGGCCGCCTGAGTCGAGTCCCGATATTCAGGTGTCGGAGACCATGCAAGGCCCTGGAACAAGGGAATATCTTCTTCGGTTTCCTTCACCGTCGAATTTCATCGACGACGAGGCTTACGCGCGCGTATACGAGCCTTGGGACGCCCCAGGAGACGAGCCACTTCCGACCATCATCTTCGGAACCGGGCTAGCGATGGCGTGTGACGTCATGGAATACTGGACCGAAGAGGAATACGTGGGCCGTCAATTGGCTCCGCAGGGATATCGGGTTATCCTCCCGATTCCGCCTTGGCACGGGCGTCGTGAGCAAACTGGGTTCTACACTGGCGAGCCGTATCTCGCCAGAATGCCAGTAAGTGCGGTTGAACTGTACGAAGCGCAGACCAAAGAAATCGCCCTGTTGACGAGGTGGGCCCGCGACCACAACGCTTCCCGTGTTGGGGTTGGCGGCATTAGCATGGGCGGAATCGTGGCGATGTTCGTGGCGGGTCACGCAGACACGTGGCCCGAACTGATGCAGCCCGACTTTGCACTCCCTGTGGCAGCCTCCGCAGATGTCTCGGAATTATTGTTCGAGAGTTCGCTGACAGAGATTCTCGGTGTGACGGATGCACTGCTCCGAGCCGGGTGGGACAGGGGGAAGATGGCCAACCTCGACAATGTGCTCACTGCGCCCTCAACGTCAGGGATTGCCTCCGATGAGATCTATCCGGTTGGTGGATTAATCGACGATATGACGAAGTACGAAACGTTACGGGAAACCCTCGACAAGTGGAATGTCCCACAGGAGAATCGACTTGAATGGGATTGTGGCCACTTCGGGGTGACGTTGCGCGCCATGCGAACTGCCGAATTCCAGGACTTCGTCCGTCTGGCCTTGGATGGACAATAACGAGTCCTTCTGAAAGATACCATCCCCAGAAGTTGAATGCGGTCCTCCGAAGACCGTCTCGCTGTCTCCATACGGACACATCTTAATTCCAGAATGGTTTTCAAAAGCGGATGCTGAGTACGGCCTCTGTATACAGCAAAGTTGTTGAAATTTAACAAATATTGATCAGATCACAATGAGCTGCTCAAGATGTATCGCCGGTGAGCAGAGCGTCTACCTCCCGCCAGCGTGACTTCGCGATCTGTTTTTCGTGCCCCCAGAGAGGGCGAGGGCTCCTTCGAAAGCTCTCAGAGGTGACTTCCAGTGAGTCAACAACAGAGTCCCGACAACGTCTCAATCGACGATATCCCGGTCGATATCGACAACACGCAATCAGCGGAGATCGATCCCGCCGATGTCCCCGACGAAATCGAGTCCATCACCCGTGGGCTCGCCGGTGAGCAGCCGCCGACGAATCCCATAGTGGTTCTCAAAGCGGCCCGGTGGTGGTATCTACACGGCAAGGGCGGGACAGATCCCGCCTTCCAGTGGGCCATCGAGTGGACACGTCACCTTGCGACCGACACGCCCAGCGACGTTGAGCAGTTCGACGAGTTCCTCGAGTACCTCGTTACGGTCGGCTTCGCCGACGAACGCCACGAAATCCGCTGACTGACAGACTCGGTTTTTTGAACGCCCCTGAGGGGTGCGGCGCGGTCTGAACAGACGCAGTCGCCGTGACCTTGATTCGGTGATCACGATGTCTACGACCAGAGACTCGTCGGTCTCCTTCGACCAGACCGACACACGATCCGACGAGATGAACAGTACGATCGAACAGTGGATCGACGACCTCGTCGCCGGCGTCGACGACGCGCAGACTAGTGAGGAGTTCCAGGAGTGGCTGGACGTCCAGAGCCGCTTCCACGACTACTCGTATCGGAACACGCTCCTCATCAAGCGGCAGTGTCCCGAGGCGAGCCGGGTTGCGGGCTACCGGACGTGGCAGGAAGAGTTCGACCGCCACGTCACGGAGGGGGAGTTGGCCATCTGGATCTGGGCGCCGATCATCACCACGCAGTGCCCGGAGTGTGAAAACTCGCCGAGCTACCACGAGGACAGCGACTGTGAGTACGACGAGACGCCGCCCGAGGCGTGGTCTGAGGGCCTCGTCGGATTCAAGCCTGCCCCGGTATTCGACGTCTCCCAGACCGAGGGCGAGCCACTTCCCGACCTCGACACGGAAGCGACCGGGGAGGCTGGTGACCTCGTCACGCGACTCACCGACGCCGCTGACGAGCTCGGCGTGACGGTGCGAATCGTTCCGGAGGCCGAGTGGACGCACGGCGAGGCGAAGGGCATTTGCGAGCAACTGAGCCTCCTCGACATGCAGCCGCTCGTCGAGATACGTGATCGGGAGAACGAAGCCGACCTCGCACGGACGCTGATTCACGAATACGCGCACGCCCTGCTCCACTTCGACGTCGACGACGACACCGAACGGGCGAAACGCGAAGTCGAGGCCGAAGCAGTCGCGTACGTCGTCGGGCGCTACTGCGGGCTCGACACCAGTGGGTCGGCGTTCTACCTCGCTGCGTGGGAGTCGGACGATCCTGGGGTTGTTCGCGAACGGCTCGGGCGTATCAGTCGGACGGCAGAGGAACTCATCGACGTGCTCGAAGAGACGCCTGCTCCCTAAACTGATTAACCAACAGTTGCCCGGATTTCCCTCTTGCGTTGGTTAATTCCACCAGACGGTCGGCTCCCAACGACCCCAGGGTAGAACACCATCCTCTTCGTCGGAATCGCTCTTCTGGCACAGGGTAGTGTGGCGGCACACTAAGTTTTTCACGGCCCGTCACATATCGGGAGGTATGAGCAGCGACAGAATTGACGCCGAAAGCAAGGTGTCTGGAAACCAGGCAAACATCCCCGCCCGGATTCGGCGTGAACTCAATATCGACGATGGCGATCAGCTCCGTTGGCAGCTCGAGGACGACGGGAGCATTCGGGTCCACGTGATCCAACAGCAAACGGGCACGTTCGCCGACTTCGACGGCTACGCTGGTGAGGAGCCGACCGATGTCACGAGCGATCACGACGCCTGGGGCGTCGACGAGAGCCGACGGCTCTCGTCTGCCAACCAGAACGCTGAGCGTTCTGGTGACGTCGACGTCGAGTAAATGCCGCGGGCACTCATCGATACGACAGTCGTCTTTGCCGCCGCATACCGGCGGGATGGATCCCACGATGCCGCGCTTCCCGTGCTCCATGGCATCGACGATGGAACGCTCCCGGAGGCAGTCGTCCTCGACTACGTCCTCGCGGAAACGCTCAACGGCCTCACGACCCACGCCGGCCACGACGCAGCCGTCGATCTCCTCGATCGAATCGAAGAAAACGCCCGCTTCCACATCGATTCACTCACCACCGACGCCCTCGCGACCGGGAAGGCCCTCTTTCGCCAACACGAACCGCTCTCCTTCGTCGACGCCTGCATTATCGCGTATATGCAAACCGAGGGGCTCGGCTACCTGTATGCGTTTGACGACGATTTTGACGCCATCGAGGATGTCTATCGGCTCGATACAGCAACGAACCCCTACGACCCGAACTGACGCCGGCTGACGCTACGGCTGCCGACAACGTCCGGTCTCAGGATAGTCGTACCTCGTAGTCAGCCGCCAGTTTCTGAAACTCGTCCCACTCCGGGAGCCGGTCGTCGTCGACCTCGCCGTGCGTCTCGAGGTAGCGGAGCAAGGCGTCGATTTCGTCTTCGAGGCCATACTTCGCCGCCTGCTCTCGGAGGTCCGCCTCGTCGACGTCGACGCGGCTGAGTAGGAGGAGACAGTACGAGCGGTGGCGGCTGCCGTCATCGACCAGCAGCGTGTGACAGCAGAGCTCCGCCGGCGAGACTGCGTCGAGATCCTCGGAGTAGACGTAGTAGCGATGGCCGGTGAGCAGGAACTGGAGGTCAAAGGCTGCGAACCGAGCAAGGCCGGTTTCGTGGAACGCCGCCGCATCGATCTCCGTCTCGGCCTGGGCGAGGAATTCGTCGTAGTCCTCCCAGAGAGTCGTGCCCTTCGGGGCGACGGCTTCGAGGCGCTGGCGATGTAGATGATGTGCGAGTTCACGGGCGAACTCGTGGAGGCGGTCGAAGTCGGCGTTGAACTCGTAGTGGCCGTCGACGGTCCCGACAAGCCCACGATCGCGAAACCGCTTGAGGATGCGGTTGACCGTGTTGCGGTAGTTGTCGCTCCGGTCGGCGATCTCGGAGACGGTTCGCGGCTGGTCAAGGTAGTACAGCACCTCGAGTGCCTTGCCGGTCAGCAGCTCGGGGAAGTCAATGTGGGAGTGCTGGCGGACGAGGTCCTGATAGAGCTCGACGGCGCGAGCATCCGACGGGACGACTCGTTTTCGCCGCCCGTCGCGTTCCGTGTAGACGAGCCCCTTCTCGACGAGGTACGTGATCGGTCCCACCAAGAGGCCCTCGCCGGTGCCTGCAGGGAGGAAAACACCCAAGAGCCTGTTCCCGAAAGACGCAACCAATGTCGGCCCCGCATATCGCGACTTTCGAGTCCTCGCTCGACGATCTCGGCGTCGACCTCGTCCGGACCACGGCCGGCGAGTTCGCGTCGACGCTCGAACCGCTGCTCGACGCGCCCGCGGTCGGCGCCCCGCTCCCGTTCGATGGCGTCTCGCTGCCCGAACCCGTCGAGACCGACCCGACGATCGAGCAACTCGACGCGGCGGCGACCGGCGTCACCGCCGCCGGCTACGGCATCGCCGACTACGGCTCGGTGGTCGTCCAGGGCGGCGCCGAGGGCGCGGAGCCGGTGAGCCTCTACGCCGACGAGCACGTCGCCGTCGTCGCCGAGAGCGACGTGCTCCCGGACATGGACGCGGCGTTCGATCGGCTCGCCGCGGACGTGCGAAGCGGCACCAGACAGTCCATCGTCGCCACAGGACCGAGCGCCACCGCGGACATGGGCGCGCTCGTGCAGGGCGCCCACGGCCCGATGGCCGTGACCGTCGTGCTGCTGGAGGGCGCGTAGATGAGCGCCGACCGCCGGCGGAAGGCCGAACGCATCCGCCACCTGCTCGACACCGAGGGCGACGCCGTCCACGCGAACACGCAGGTGTTCAACGAGGGGCGCTACGAGTCCACCGGCGACCTCGACGACTACGAGGCGCTCAAAGACGAGGCCCGAGCGATCAAGGAGGACGCCATCGAGCGGCTCCCCGAACTGATCGACGACGTGACCGCGGCCGTCGAGGCCAACGGCGGCACCGTCTACGTCGCCGACGACGCCGAAGACGCGAACCGGTACGTCCGGGAGGTCGTCGACGGCCGGAGCGTGGTGAAGTCGAAGTCGATGACCAGCGAGGAGATCGACGTGAACGAGTCCCTGGAGGGAAGCGGCGCCGAGGTCTGGGAGACCGACCTCGCGGAGTTCGTCCTCCAGGTCGCCGACGAGGCGCCCTCCCACATCGTCGCGCCGGCGATCCACAAGTCCCGCGAGGAGATCGCGACCCTGTTCAACGAGGTGTTCGAACCCGAGGAGCCGCTTTCGACCGCGGAGGAGCTCACGCGCTTCGCCCGCGAGTACCTCGGCGAGAAGATCCGCGACGCCGAGGTCGGGATGACGGGGGCGAACTTCATCACCGCCGACACCGGCAGCCTCGCGCTCGTCACGAGCGAGGGCAACGCCCGGAAATGTGTGCAGGCGACGGACACCCACGTCGCGGTCGCGGGCGTCGAAAAGCTCGTGCCGAGCGTCGAGGACCTGCAGCCGTTCGTGGAACTCATCGGCCGCTCGGGCACCGGCCAGGACATCACCGCCTACGTCTCGCTGCTGACGCCGCCGGTCGACTCGCCGACGTTCGGCGACGACGGGCTCGAGCCCGGCGACGACCGCGAGTTCCACCTCGTGCTGATCGACAACGGGCGGATGGCGATGCGCGAGGACGACCAGCTCCGGGAGACGCTGTACTGCATCCGCTGCTCGGCGTGTGCCAACTCCTGTGCGAACTTCCAGCACGTCGGCGGCCACGCGTTCGGCGGGGAGACGTACTCCGGGGGATCGCCACCGGTTGGGAGGCCGGCGTCCACGGCCAGGACAGCGCCGCCGAGTTCAACGACCTCTGTACGGGCTGCAGCCGCTGTGTGAACCAGTGTCCGGTGAACATCGACATCCCGTGGATCAACACCGTCGTTCGCGACCGGATCAACCGCGGGAGCGACGGCGACTTCGACTTCCTCGTCGAGGGACTCACGCCGGATTCGGAGCCCGGCGGCGTCGACCCCCAGAAGCGGCTGTTCGGCAACTTCGAGGCGCTCGCGAAGCTCGGGTCGGCGTTCGCGCCGGTGTCGAACTGGGTCGCCCGAACCGACACCGCCGGGGCGCTGCTGGAGCGAACGCTGGGCGTCGATCGGCGCCGTGAGCTCCCCGAGTTCGAGCGCGAGACGCTCGTCGAGTGGTTCGAGCGGCGCGGCCCCCGCGTGGGCCGCGACGCGGCCCGCCGACAGGTCGCGCTCTATCCGGACGCGTACACGAACTACGTCCGCACCGAACGCGGGAAAGCCGCGGTCCGGGTGCTCGAAGCGCTCGACGTCCGGGTCACCGTCCCGGCCGCCGGCGAGAGCGGCCGCGCGCCGCTGTCACAGGGGATGGTGGCGACCGCCCGGTCGAACGCCGAAGCCGTCTTCGACGCACTCGCACCCGCAGTCGCTGCCGGACACGACGTCGTCGTGATCGAGCCGTCGGACCTGGCGATGTTCCACCGGGAGTACGAACGCCTCCTCCCGACGGACGACTACACCGCACTGAACGAGCACAGCTACGAGTTGCTCGAGTACGTCTACGGCCTGCTCGAGAACGGCGCGAGCGTCGACGCGCTCGCCGACGGCGACGACGAGCGGGTCGCCTACCACAGCCACTGCCAGCAGCGGACGCTCGATCTCGAGCCGTACACGGTGGCGGTGCTCGAGGACTGCGGCTTCGACGTGACGACCTCGGACGTGGAGTGCTGCGGGATGGCCGGGAGCTTCGGCTACAAGGCCGAGTACTACGAGCTCAGCGTCGACGTTGGGGAGAGCCTCGCCGACCAGTTCAGGGCGGACGACGCCGCCGACCGCACCGTCGTCGCCAGCGGCACCTCCTGTCTCGAACAGCTCGACGCGCTGCTCACACGCCGGCCCGCACACCCCGTCCGACTGCTCGATCGGCAGTAGTCAGCCGTCGGCCCCGGCCGCTCAGGCCCGTTCGAGCGTCTCGACCGTCGATTCGGCGACGCCCGGCGCAACCCGTGCGACCGCCGTCCCGACGGCGTACTCGGCGATCGTGCGATCGAGACGCGAGACGGGGAACTCGCCCTCGTACCGGGCCAGCTCCCAGTCGGCGTGGGCCACGCGCCAGCCGGCGTTCGTGATCGCCGTTCGCGTGAGCTCCGGCGCGTCACTCTCCGCGAGTGCGGTCTCGAGTGCGTCGTAGGCCGCCGAGCGCACCTCCCGGACTGCCGCGGCACTCTCCGGGCGGGACAGCTCGCCACTGTCGATGCGCTCTTGCAGCCGATCGAGCGCCGCAAACCGCGTGAGCTGTCGGTTCGCCTCGACGACGCCACTGGCTGGCCCGTCCGCGTCCGCAGCCTGAACCGGCCCGATCTTGACCCGCTGGCGGAGTTCGTCGATCACGAGTTCGTGCAGGCCCCAGTCCTCGGCGGTCGGCTCCGGCGGAACGTCCGACTGCTGGGAGTGCACATCGGCGAACAGCGTCTCGGTAGCGCCGGAGAGCGTCGCTTCGACCGTCCCCGCGTCGGCCGGGAGCGACGCCCTGAACTGCTCGTCGAGGTGATCGGCGTCGTCGCGGTACGCTCGGGCGGACTCGACTGTTTCTCCCCACTCCGCGACGTGGAGCAGCCGACTGTCCTCCCGCCGCGGCTCGTCGCTGTCGATCGCCCGCTGCAGCAGGTTCTCGATCCGGTGGTGGACGAGCGCCGCCCGGACTGGGTCGCTGCCGACGTACTCGTGGTCGGTTCTGGCGGACTGGGCGTCAGCGACAACCTGCTGATGCGCTTCCGCGAGCGTCTCCGCCGAGCGATCCTCCGCGACGACCGCCCACCCGGCGGCGGCGTACCGGGCTTCGGCACGCGCCCGATGGAGCGCCGTGAGCGCGGCGAACTGCGTCGGCGCGCCCTGTGCCTCGCTGAGCCTGTCGGCGGCGTCGCTCGCGGCGTCGACGAGTCGTTCACGGATGTACCCGTTCGGGATCTCTTCGGGCCCGAGCGGGGTCGGGATCTCCGCGAGGAGCGTCGTGACCCTGTCCCGGGTCGCGTCGAAGTACGCCGGCGCAACGTCGACGGGAACGGATTCGGGGACGACTGGCTCCGGGTGCTCCCGGCGATCGATGTTCGGCAGGTCGTAGGCACGGATCGTCGGCTCCGAGGACTCGCCGAACTCGGGGAGGCCGCTACACCCGGCCAGCGCACTCGCGCCAGCCGCGGCCAGCAGTCCGCGTCGGGTCAACCGACTGCCCGCCGACGCGGTGGATCGATCTTCGTCCATCACTGCTCACCCCCGGAGTCGGCCGTGGGCGTCTCGGTCGCCGTCGAGTTCTCCCTCGGGATCGTCGGACTGGCGCCGCCCTCCCCGTCCACCGTTGTCCGGTGGCGGTCGCACGCGCCGGTGCCGATCGAGGAAGAGAACCCGTTCACCTCGTCGTCGTCGAGCGGGCTCGGGATCCGGATCAGCCGCGCCTCGATGACCGACTCGTCGACCTCGCAGTGGTCCGTGTACGGACGAGTCTTGCGGGTGTAGTCCGTCGAGATCTCACTCGCCGACCAGCTGACGTGGCAGAGTTCGAGCCGGAAGCACTCTCGGACTTCACCCATCTCGATGTAGACGGTCTCGTCGCCGAACTCCGTCGCCGCGAGGAACTCGTCGACTGCCTCGCGGTCCGCGGCCTCGGCGACAGTGACCCGGTCGGCCCGGGACGCCTCGTCGACGATGACGTGGTTGCGCCACCGATTTTGCTGGCGGACTGTCGGCCGCCCGTCGTCCTCGCCGGGCTCTGCGAGCCAGATCGGCGGGCGATCGGCGTTCATCCGCAGCAGCAGCGTTTCCGGCTCCGTCGTCGACCCGGACATCGGCCCGTCCGGGCTGTCGTCGCGCGGTGCTGTTCGTGTCGATCCGCCGTCGCTCTCACCGATCCCGCTACAGCCAGCGAGCGCGGCAGACACTCCGGCGACGCTGGAGAGGAGGGTACGGCGTGTCAAGGGGACCATCGTGCGTTCACCATTGGGACGACCTGCGTGAAAAAATGACCCGTCCCCGATCTCCCGGGACCGTCACGCAGACGACGTCGATCGCCCCGTGACCGTGTCGATCTCGAGTTCGAGGATCGAGATGTCGAGCTCGTCGATCCCCTCGTCGAACACGCGAATGGGGGTGAACTCGCGGTTGATGGCCGCTGTATCGAACCGGCCGTGTTCCGACTCGGGGAGCTCGCTCAGCTGGCCGGTGACGATGACGCTCCAGGACTCGAGTTCGTTCGGGTCCTCGGTCGGTTCGGTGCCGTACAGCACGTAACAGGCCGTCTCCGTCGTTTCCAGGAACGTCTGTTTCTTGCTGTCGTCGGTCCCCCCGACGCGGAAGTACAGCCTCCCGTCGTCGTAGACGTGCGCCAGCGGGACCGCGTACGCGTCACCGTCGTTCGAGAGGGAGAGCACTCCGGTCTCGGCCGTCCGCAATCGCTCGGCGACTTCGGCGTCGTCCATCCCGTTGGTGTACGCGTATTCGACGTGTTCCATAGTGTTGTTACACGGACACCCAGTATAAGCGTACCCGGCCCTGGGGCCGCTCGCAGGCAGGAGGTGGTCGGCAGCGACTGTTCCAACCGGGAACTCCACTGCTGAACGCATGGTTCCGTGTGTCACTCCGTGAGGCGGGTGCAGTGCACCCCGTCGCAGTCGTCGTGAACTATATCACGTTGACCGTCGCATCTGACACGTATGTCTGTTGACTACGCGGCTGCTGTCGAGGGGTTCGAGTGGGACATCCCGAGCGATTACTCGATCACGTCGACGATCGAGGAGCACGCCGAGGCGTTCGGGGACCGCGTCGCGGTTACGTTCCTCGACGGGGAGGGCACGCGAACCGAGCGGACGTACGCCGACATCCGGGACGACATGAACCGCTTTGCGAACGCGTTGGCGTCGCTGGGCGTCGGCGACGGCGACCGCGTGATGCACCTGTTCCCGCGCCACCCCGACGCCTTCGCGATCCAGCTGGGGGCGCTCAAGCGTGGGGCGCTCCTCGTCCCCTGTTCGGCGATGCTGAAGCCCAAGGACATCGCCTTCCGTGCGAACGACTGCGAAGCGACGACCGTCGTCGCCCACGAGTCGCTCGTCGATATGGTCGATCCGGTGCTCGAGGAGACGCCCCTCGAAACGACGATCGCGCTCGACGGGGCCCCCGACGGCTGGGAGTCGTTCGCCGACCTGATCGACGGCGCCGACATCGACCACGACGGGCCCGCAGTCGGCGCCGATGACCCGATGAGCATCAACTACACTTCGGGGACGACCGGCCAGCCCAAACCCGTGCTCCACCGGCACCGCTGGCTCCGGGCGTTCGAGCTGATCAACGCCCCCTACTGGTGGGGTGTCAGTGCCGACGGCGAGCAGCCGGCGGGCGTCGAAGGGGACGGCGTTGATCTCGACGAGGAACTGCTGTGGGCCACCACCGGAACCGGCTGGGCGAAGTGGTTCTGGTCGCCCGTCGGCGTCGGGCTCACGACCGGCGCCCGACAGCTCCTCTATCAGGGCGAGTTCGACGCCGACGAGTTCCTGTCGGTGATGGCCGAGGAGGGGGTGACCCGGCTCTGTGCGGTCCCGACCCAGTACCGGATGTTCACCCAGACCGACCTCTCCCAGTACGATCTCGATCTCGTCGAGGCGCTCTCGGCCGGCGAGCCCCTGAACCGCGAGCCGATCGAGGCGATCCAGGACGCGTACGGCATCACCCCACGGGACGGATACGGGCAGACCGAGACCGTCGCACTCGTCACGAACTACCCCGGGATCGACGTGAAGGAAGGCTCGATGGGCAAGCCGACGCCCGGGCTCGGGACGACGATCATCGACACGCAGGCGGAAACGGAAGTCGAGCAGGGCGAGATCGGCGAGATCGCGGTACCCGTGGACTGTCCGGGCACGTTCGACAGCTACTACGAGAAACCCCACCTCGACGAACGGACCTTCGACGGCGACTACTACCGGACCGGCGACCTGGCCCGTGAGGACGAGGACGGCTACTTCTTCTTCGAGGGGCGCGCCGACGACATCATCATCTCCTCGGGCTACCGGATCGGCCCCTTCGAGGTCGAGGACGCACTGGTCTCTCACGACGCCGTCGCCGAGGCTGCCGCCGTCGGCTCCCCCCACGAGGAACGCGGTAACGTCGTCAAGGCGTACGTCGTCCTCGCCGACGGCTACGAGGGCGACGACGACCTCACCGACACGCTGCAGACCTACATGAAAGAGCAGACGGCACCGTACAAGTATCCGCGCCGGATCGAGTACGTCGACGAACTCCCGAAGACGGCCTCCGGGAAGACCCGCCGGGTCGAACTCCGCGAGCGCGAAGAGCGCCGGTTCGGCGAGTAAGGGGAGCCCACCGGCGGTGCCGTCGGAGGCTGCGAGAACGGCTCTCAGTCCTGGGCCCTGGCGTCGGGCGACGCCACGGCGTCCGGGTCGGCGGCGTCAGCCAGGAGCGCCACGAGGTCCGACTCCGTCACCGGTCGGGCCGTCGCTGCGAGCCCCGCATCGCGAGCGATCCGAACGGCACTCGGCGGGTGAAGGTTCGCTCGTGCCAACAGCGCGTCGTCGTAGAACACCTCGCTGGGCGTCCCGCTCCCGACGACGTTCCCGTCGGCCATCACACAGACGCGATCGGCGACTTCGGCCGCGAACTCGAGGTCGTGTGTCGAGAGGACGACGCTGATACCCTCCTCGTGAACCTGCTGAATCCGGTCGGCGACCAGCTGGGACCGTTCGGGGTCGAGCCCCGCGAGCGGTTCGTCCAGGACGACCACGCTCGGGTCGAGAACGAGTACGCCGGCGAGGCCGACGAGGCGTTTCTCGCCGCCGCTCAGGTAGTGGGGGATGCGGTCTTCGAGGTGGCTCGCGTCGACGGTAGCGAGCGCCTCACGGACGCGCACTTTCGCTTGGTCTCCGGGGACGCCGTAGTTCTGGAGGCCGAACATCACGTCATCGAGGACCGTCGGTGCGACGAGTTGCGTGTCGGCGTCCTGGAAGACGAACCCGACTTCTTTCCGTGCGTGTGCTTTGGTGTCGTCGGTGATCGGCCTGCCGTCGACGACGAGTTCGCCGTCGTCGGGCACGAGCGTGGCGTTGAGGTGTTCGAGGAGCGTCGACTTCCCCGCGCCGTTGCCGCCGACGAGGGCGACGACTTCGTCACGGTACACCGAGAAGTCGACGTCGTGCATGCCGACCGTGCCGTCGGGGTAGGTGTGGGCCTCACACTGGAGGTCGACCAGCGGCGAGTCGTCCCGGCTCACAGCCCCACCCCGGAGCCCGCGACCACCGCGTAGCCGACGACAGCCACGTAGCTCCCGGCCACGATGCCCAGTTCGTGGGCCGGCGGCCGCGACACGGCGCCGTACAGCGTGATGTCGCCGTCGTACCCCCTGGCCTCCATGGACTTGACGAGCCGTTCGGACTGCTCGATCGCCGACAGCATCGTCATGCCGAGGATCCTGGCGTACAGGCGTTTGTTCGACCAGAACTCCGAGACGTTCGCGCCACGCGAGAGCGCGGCTTTCACGAGGTCCTCGAGCGTCTCGAGCATGACGAACGTGAACCGGTACGTCAGCAACGCGATCTGGTCGATCGGCCGGGGGAGCAACCGACCGAGCATGTACGCGACGTGGGTGTACTTGGTCGTCATCGACGCCGTCAGCGCAAACGTGGCGACCGTGAGCGATCGACAGCTCAACTCCAAGAAGAGCACGAGGCCCGCCCACGTGACCGAAAGCTCACCGACCGGCGTCGCGAGCGCCCCTCCGACCGGCGTCCCGGGTTCGAGAAACGCCAACGGGACGGCAACCGAGACGAGGAACAGCAGCGGCAGGGTGTACCAGCCGGCAAGCCGTCGATACGGCAGTCCGGCCACGCCGTAGACGACGAGGACGCCCCCGTATAGCGCGGCCAGGAGCGCGAGCCGGTCGAACACCGTCACCCCGAGGACGAGCGCGCCGGCGATACCGACCTTCGTCCAGGGGTTGACGCGGTGCAGCGGCCCGTCGCGCCGCTCGGCGAACGCCGTGATGAGGCGCGGATCCGGAACGTGATTCGAGAGTGCCGTCACGGGTATCGAGCCGAGCGGTCATCGTCCCCGAAGCCGCCGTAGCGGTCGACGTAGACGTACAGTCCGATGCCGAACACGACGAGCAGGGCGACGAGCCCCCCGAACTCGACCAGCAGCCCGCCCTTGCGGATCGGGCCGGCGACGACGACGCCGCGGCCGAAGTCGACGAGCGCGCCGCTGCCTTCCTGCACGCCGCGCTGGAGTGCCTGTGCGGAGCGCTTGGCCCACGGCACGGCCCCGCCGGTCGCGATGAACCCCCAGTAGCCCGCGGCGAGGAAGGAAGCGAAGAGGGCTGTCAGCCCACCGTACTGCTTCCAGCGCTGCATCAGGCGGTCACCTCGCTGGGCTCCTCGTGGGCGTCACGATCGGTGAGGCCGACGAGGTCGGGTCGCACGGAGGCCAGGAACTGCACGATGAAGCCCGTCAGAAGCCCCTCGATGACGGCGACGCCGAGGTTCAGCCCGACGAGGCCGGCGACGGCGATCGTCAGGTCGCCACGCGGCAGCGCGCTTCCGTTCACGCCGCTGATGACGATGATCGCCCCCATCAGGAACGCGCCCGCCGAGAGGCCGACCGTCGCGGCACTGGCGCCCGCGGGGAAGACGTCCCAGTCCATCCCCATCAGCGTCTTGAACGCGTAGTAGGCCACGATGGCTTCGCTCGCGTTGACGAGCGTGTTCGCGCCGAGCAGGCCGACCGCCCCGTGGCCGAGCGCCGCCGAGAAGATGTTCACGACCAGAGCGATGAGTGCCCCGAGCAGTGGTCCGGCCAGGATCCCCACGAGGCCGGTGAGGTTCATGTGGATCCCGCCCCAGACGGGGATGTTCAGCTGGAAGATCGCGAAACTCGCGGCCGCACCGATGCCCGCGAGCGCGATCTGGTTGGTCTCGACCCCCCTTTCCGGACGCGGTAGACTACGGCACTGATCAGTCCGGCACCGACCAGCGTCCAGAGGATCAGTGCCCATAGCGGGAACGAGCCTTCTCCGAGGTGTATGTGTGCCATCTCTGTGTTAACAATATAGAGTACGATTATAATAATCTTGCCCTATTCAGAGAAACTAGATAATAACCGGGTGAACCCCTGTGTCTTGGGAGGACGCGTCGACACAGCCGTCGGTGTACAGTGTCTCGATCCGACCGCTCGCAGCACTCCGCGTCCACGGCTGACTGCTGAGGGTGGGGAAAACCGAGGAGAGGGAGTCCGAGCGCGGCAGTGTTGCTCGCGTCGACGAGGCCGCAGGGAGGAGCGAAACCCGGGCTTAGTCCATATCGGCGAGCGGGCCGAAGTCGTCCACCGGGAGCACGGAGTAGTCGACCGTGAGGGTGTCTTTCGTCGCTCGGATCTTACCGACGAACGTCGAAATATCTTCGAGCGATCCCTCCAGCACGAACAGTTCCATGCAGTGATGGCCGCCGACGTGGCTGTGGAAGTTCGACGCGACGATGTCCTCGTGTTCGTGACGGAGGTGCATCATCTTCTCCTCGACGCTCGTCGTTTCGTAGTCGAACACCACTGTCACGACGCCCATGAGATCCCGACCTTCGAGTTTCTTGTCCTCGAACTCGCCGAGGAGGTTCCGACTCGCCTCCCGGATTACCTCACTGCGACCGGTGTAGCCGTGATCGTCCGCGAACTGGTCGATTCGATTGAGCAACTCTTCGGGCATCGAGACGCTGACGACGCTCATATAGCAACTCAGGCGGGTTCAAATATTAAATATTGGTATCGGCCCTGTCGCGACGCCGATTCCGCCCCTGAGCGCCCTGTGTCGACGCCGATTTCCGGGCTGACTCTGCTACGTCGGGTTTGTCACCACTGAGCGGCTGGCGGGGGGTACTGCATCGGCGTCGCCTCGCGTCGGTGAGACTGACCCCGTTATTGCCCCGGCCAGGACGCTGGAGAGACAGTACCAAGGCCAGCGGGCCTCATCGTGACCGTATGACTTCCTGGGACGAACGATTTCGCACTGGTGCGTACCCGTCCGACCCGGAGCCCTCCTCGGTGTTACGCACGTACGTCGACGACACCGCCGACGGACGGGCGCTTGATGTCGCCTGTGGAACAGGGCGCAACGCGGTTTTTCTCGCCGAACAGGGGTACGAGGTCGACGCGGTCGATCAATCTATCGAGGGGCTTCGTATCACCGAATCCACCGCGGCGGCGCGTGGCGTCGACGACCGGATCAATCTGATCCAGGCAGACGCAACGGAGTTCGAGTATCCGGCGGACCGATACGACCTCGTGACGATCAGCTTCTTCCGGGTACTCGACCGGCTGAGTGACATCAAGGCGGCACTCGGGCCCGACGGGCTGTTGTTCTACCAGCACCATCTCCGGTCGGAGCCGCCAGCGACGGTCGGTCCGAGTACCGATCGCCACCGGTTTGCGTCGAACGAACTGCTCCGCGCTTGCCTCGATCTGACCGTCCTCTACTACGAAGAATCGAGCGAGCGACGGGAGGAAGACCTCTCGGCGACTGTCGAACTCGTCGCCCGCAACAGTCACGGTGGCGCGCAGTCGTATCCCGAAACGCGATAGCGACGAACCTCGGGAGGTAGGACTCACGTTCGCACAGCCCGCCAAGCTGTTCGCGAACGTTCGCGCTTCCCTCCCATTCGTTCGCGTGACGCCTCGAACGCGACCGCTCGTCGACGCCACCGCGCTCGGTGACGTCGTCGCATCCGCGGAACTGTCGTCGCGGGGGACCGACTGCTTATTTCGGTGGCCGCAGCCGGTAGTAGCGGCGGTTGAGGTCGTACATGTACCCCTCACGCATCGTCTTGAGGACCGCGAAGGCGACCGCTGCAGTGATGGGTGGAAGGATGAACGTCAGGTCGAACAGCAGCGTCGGCGACATGGGGACGAGGTTCTTCGCGGAGTACACCGAGAGCGTGAACGCGAACACGGTGCCACCAACGCCGATAGACGCCCAGAACGGCTGTTCGACCGGGCGTCTGGCGCTTCCCTTGTTCAGGAACGGGACGATCGCGACCGTCCCGACGACGACGACGTTCGCCAACACGCCGTAGGTTTTGTCGCTGACGACTTTCTCGCCACCTAAGGCGGCCAGATCAGGGTTCAGCGGCCCGAGTTTCAGGAGGCCGAACGACCAGTAGAGGTACCAGTCGGGCAGGATGACCGAGGGGGTCACACTCCGGTTTGCGGGGTTGCCGATGTGGGGCGGGAGCGTCGCCGCCAGCAACAGGAGCATGCCGACGAAAAACGCCGCCAGTGCGAGGTTGCGGACGAGCTCGTGCGGCCAGGCCGGGAAGCCGAGTACGTCGCGCTCGACGTACGTCGACTCCTCGCGGAGATCCTGATCCTCACGGCGAGCGCGCTCGAAGTACTCGTAGGTCAACCGGGGCAGCCCGGCGCGTCGGCGCTTGCGTTCGCCCCACGTCGGCGTCTCGTCGTCCGGGGAGACGATGTTCGCTCCGGCGCCGTCGGTTCGTGGTTCAGTGTCGGGTTGGTCGTCTGCTGTTGGCTCTGGCATCGCTTGGGGGGTGGTGATTGCGGTTCGAGCGCCAGCACTCGCGGGCGCTCGAGTTATGCGTACAGCTGGAGCTTATCGACCGAGTGGAGGGCCGAATTGTGTGCTTGGTTCGAGGGCCGGTTCACTCGTACAGCCGCGGGGACCGTAAGGGCTCGCAGGAACGCGTTCCTGTTGGTGATCGGATAAGCCGTCGCCAGACGCGACACACATGTGCCGGGGAGGGCCACCGCAGTTGGCGTCGTCGGATTCCAGAATACTGATTGGTACTCCGCTTGAAGCTTGACGGAATGTCCCCGAACAACAGGTCCGGCAGCGCCCGGCAGACGTGTTCGCCCTCCTCGCGAACGACATTCGGATGGATATCCTCCACACCCTCTGGGACGCCGGCCCCGGGTCCCTATCCTTCTCCGACCTCCGCGGCCGGGTCGGCGTCGAGGACTCGGGCACGTTCAACTACCACCTCGATCAGCTGTGCCCCGAGTTCGTGACCAAGGACGGCGAGTGTTACACGCTCACGTACGCCGGGCGCCAGACCGTCGGAAGCGTCGTCTCCGGCCGGTTCAGCGGCGCCGAAGCGACCGACGTCGGCCCTCTTCCAGCAGGCAACTGCATGCACTGTGGCGGCCCCGCAGAGGCGAGGTACGAGGACGGGGCCGTCGTCGTCGAGTGTACGGCGTGTGCGTCGCTGATTATCAAGATGTCCGTGCCGCCGGTCGTCGTCGCGAGCACCGATCCGTCCGCCTTTCTGGAGGTGTTTAACAAACACGTACTGACACGAGCTGACCGCCTGAGCCGCGGGTTCTGCCCGCTCTGTCGCGGCCGCGTGGACGCCACGCTCACTGTCGAGTCCGAGGTGGAGTCGATCACCCACCGATCGGCGTTGGACGTTCGATTCACGTGTCGGGAGTGTGGCGCCACGCCGCGGCTCAACGTGTCGGCGGTAGTGATGGACCACCCCGCAGTCGTCTCGTTCCTGCACGACCTCGGCATCGACCGACGGGAGACCTACGTCTGGGAACTCGACTCGTTGCTGGACCCCGAAGCGGCCGTCGAGCGCCGTGACCCGCTGGAACTGACTCTCGTGTTCGAGATCGACGGCGAGACGCTGTCGGTCACCGTCGACGAGTCAGCCACCGTGCTCAGCCACGAACGGCGGTGACGGCTCCGGTACTGGTGTCCGAGCGGCGGTGACACCCTCGAAAACGTGGCCAGGGTCGCGGCTGGGCCGATCAGGGCCAGCGCAGCCGACCCTCCAGTGTGCGTCTGCGAGAGATTTGGGCCCCGTCCAGCCCCGAGCTGGCCGTCTCAGTCGTCGGCCGTCCGCAGGGGCCACTCGCTCTTATCGTCAGTTGCCAACGGCTGCCGGGCGTTTCCCGCCGGTTTTGGTCGCTAGCCAGCCACCGACTTTCGAGCCGAGAAACCCCACGATGCCGGCGAATCCGAGTAGCGCTATGGTGAAGCCAACCGCCAACAGCGGAATCGCAACGAAACGGAACCAAAGCGGACTCCCCCACGTGATCGCCGCCACGAACAAGTCGACCAGGAGCCACAATCCCGGCAGGCCACCGATGACGCCAGCACGGAACCCGACGTGAGACACGTCCGGCTCTGTCGCTGCCGCGCTAGCGAGATAGCCAGCCACGAGGCCACCGAAGAACACCATGTTCAGCGAGATCTCACTGCCCATTCCTGACAGCCAGTAGGAGCCGACCGTGAACGGGAGGGAGGCGATACCGCCGATGAGGGCGTACGTCCACGTCTCGGTCACGTGGAGGGAGGAGGGACCGTTTTGCACCATCGTTGGCGCTTCCGCGCCTATCAACATAAATTTGTCTTGGCTGAAGCGGCGTGTGTGTCTCGTCGATTCAGCGTGCGGCGCTCAATCGAGTTTCCCCTCCAAGACCTTCGCGGCCGTGAGGACTGGGTCCCACACCGGGCTGAACGGTGGCGCGTACGCCAGATCGAGGTAGGAGAGCTGGTGGGCCGTCATCTCGGCGTGCAGCGCCGTGGCGACGGTGTCGATGCGCTTTGCGACCCCCTCACGGCCGGCCATGCTCGCCCCGAGGACCCGACCGGTCTCGCGGTCGCCGAGGATCGTGATCTCGATCTCGGACCCGCCGGGGTAGTAGTGGGCGCGCGACGGCGTCGTAATCGTCACGGAGACGGGATCGAAGCCGGCCTCGCGGGCCTGTTCCTCGTCGACCAATCCAGTGCGGGCGACTTCGAGGTCGAACGCTTTCACCGCGGCCGTGCCGGCGATCTCGCCGACGGGCGTCGGCTCACCGGCGAGCGTCTGGCCGATGGCGCGGCCGGCCCGGTTGGCGGTCAGCGCGAGCGGGACGTGATCGGGCTCGCCGGTCACGACGTGGGTCGCCTCGGCGCAGTCACCGGCGGCGTAGACGTTCTCGTCGTTGGTTCGGCCGTACTCGTCGGTCGCGATCGCACCCGTGTCGCCGAGTTCGATGCCCGCGTCCTCGGCGAGTTCCGTGTTCGGGGCGACGCCGACGCCGACAAGCGCGAGGTCGACGGGGACCTCCGCATCGCCCGCGGCGATGGCGGACACGCGCTCGTCTCCCCGGATCCCCTCGACCGCGGTGTCCAGATGGAGGTCGATCCCCTGCTCGCGGAGGTGGTCCTCGACGGTCGCGGCCGCCTCGGCCCCGAACGGCTGGAGCGTGTGGGGCAACATCTCGAAGAGATGCACGTCGAGGCCGCGCTCGGCGAACGCCTCGGCCATCTCGATGCCGACGTAGCCGCCGCCGATGATCCCGACCGATTCGGGGGACGCGGCGTCGGTGTACTCCGCCGCCGCCTCGCCGGAGTCAACTGACGGCGTGTCGACGCCGAGCGCTTGCCTGATCTCGGCTCCTGCCTCCATGTTGTGGAGCGTGAACACGCCTTCCTTCTCCATCCCGTCCAGCGGGGGCTCGACGGCGCGAGCACCCGTCGCGATCAGCAGGTCGCTGTAGGACTGCTCGAACTCGCCCTCCGGACCGTCGACGGTCACGGTCCGGGAATCGCGGTCGATGGCCGTCACCTCGTGGTTCGTTCGGAGGTCGACGCCGCGCTCCTCGACGAACTGCTCGGGGGTCACTGAGACGAGGTCCTCCAGCGTCTCGACTGCGCCCTTCACGTAGTAGGGGAGCCCACACGCGCCGTAGGAGACCCAGTCGCCGCGCTCGAACACGACGACCTCTCGGTCGGGGGCGTCACGTTTGAGCTTGCTCGCCGCACTCATCCCCGCTGCGTCTCCGCCGACCACGACTACTGGTGCTGACATACCTGAACATACAACCGCACTGGTAATAAAGAATTGTGTTACACTCACAATACCTACCGGTCTTGCTCTGCAGCGCGTATCGGGCCAAAATATGGGTTTGGGTCCTTGGAGGGGACGAAATACCGCATCGGACGATGTGGCGAGCGACGCGCTTTTGCCCATCTGGCACAAACTTTCGGCTATGGAAACAGCTGAGGACTGGACGGACGCCGTCGAGGCACAGCGACGCCAGAAAGACCGGTATTTCGCTGAGGACCCGCGGTCGCCGATCCCCGAGGACCAGCGGGCGGCGTTCGACGGGCTGAACTACTACCCGGTCGACCCCGACTACCGGTTCGAGGTGGCCCTCGACGT
Organism: Halolamina pelagica; assembly: GCF_001307315.1. GTDB lineage: Archaea > Halobacteriota > Halobacteria > Halobacteriales > Haloferacaceae > Halolamina > Halolamina pelagica_B. Next base: position 15,768 of record NZ_LGUC01000002.1, on the reverse strand, counting down.
GTACGACGAGCCCGAGGTCGTCGTCGTCGGAACCAGCACGGACGGCGAACAGGAGTACCTCGCGTGGGGGAGTTCACCGTCGAGATCGGCGGTGAGTCGATCACGGTGACGGCCTACAAGGGCGACCCCGAGGAGGATCGGCTCTGGGTGCCGTTCCGGGACGCGACCAGCGGCGAGGAAACCTACGGTGCGGGCCGGTACATCGATCTCGAACCCGACCACCACCGGACCGACGCGGGAGCGTGGATCCTCGATTTCAACGAGGCGTACAACCCGACCTGTGCCTACTCGGACCGGTACGAGTGCCCGCTTCCGCCGACGGAGAACTGGTTCGAGGTGCGGATCGAAGCCGGCGAAAAGGACTTCGAGCTGTAACTAGGCGATTGTTGTCTGCTGGGCAGCAGATAGACCCTGGTTGTCTCCGCGACGAGCGAGCGACGGCCCACATCACTCGACAGCTTCGAACCACTCGAACAGTTCACGGGCGACAGCGGGCGTTTTGCAAGCTCGCTGCAGTTCGATCGTCAGCGGGCATCGGTGCTCGGTGTTCGCGAGCCAGTTGAGCGCTGATTCAGTCCGGTCCGGGAACGCGTTCGGCGGCAGATGTTGGACCGTCCCGGCACGCGGTTCGGTTGTCAGTGCGGAGGCCGAGACGTCCCCCGGGAGCCGATCGACGATGGCGTCAGGACTGGCGTCGCTAACGCCATGGAGATGGATGTTGGCTGGCGTCTCCATCGCCTCCAACATCGCCGTCGGCGTCGCTGTGTGGCCAACGTCACCGGTAAACGCGAGGAGATCGGCTCCCCCTTGGCTCGCCGCGACCGCCCGAAGCTGATCGATGTCTGCTGGACTGGTCAGCAAGTAGTCGAACCCCGGACGGGGACAGACGTTTTCGACGGCGATCGTCGGGAGATCCAGCGGCGCCTCAAGGAACCGGTCGCTCCTGATGTGTTCGATGGTTGCCCGGAACGTCTCCACCAGATCGCGCCGTGCCTCAGCGAGTCGCGTCTCGGCGTCCGTTGGAAAGCGGGGCGGGTGTGTGGTTGCGACTGCTGGCTCCATCTTCGGAACGCGATTGATCTCCGGCTGCCCCGGGTAGGATTGGTCCGCTGCCGGGCGCGTGCCGTCCTGTTCGTAGTTGAGGAGGACCTCCTTGAGGTGCGTGTTCCACTCGACGTTCCAGTTCCCGTCGAGCCCCTGCTCGTGAACCCCCAGCGGGGGCGTGTGGATCGTTCGGATCGGCAGCCCGAACGACGAAGCGTACCCGACGGCGGCCTGGGTCGAACTCATGTAGGCCTCCGTGGGCTCGACGAACAGTTCGATGCCATCCGCCGCCTCCGCGACGACAGTCGCGAAGTCGGCCAGTCGCTCGTTTCTCCCGGTCGCCGCGAGGAAGAGTTCGGTGACCGTCATGGAGACCAGGAGCGGGGCGTCTTCGAGCGGCCCGTCCGGCATGATTAGACATCCCCGTGGAGGCTTGCGTGAACCCGAACGAACGGGCCTCGGCGTCGAGCGTCACCGTACCGATACCCCGATAGCCGAGGTTGAGACAGTACGTGTGGCCGTCCGACCCGTCCGCTGGTTCGTAGCCGTGCGTGTGTGAATGGCCGCTGAGTGCGGCAAACACGTCGTGTTCCCGGATGGCGAGTTTGGTCGCGATCGATCCGAAGTGGAGGAACTCTCGATCCGCCTCTCGTGTCCCGACGGCGTGGTGGCGATCGAATGCCGTGTTGAACGGCGGGACGTGGGTGGCGAGGAGGACGTTCGTCTGCGGTTCGAGCAGTTCCGCAAGCTGTTCGTACTCGGTTTCGACGCGCTCGACGCCGCGCGTGAACTCCGGGAGTTCGGCGTCGTCGATGCCGAGTGAACGGGCTGCTTCCCTCGGCGTTTCCGTCCCGCGGACAACGTCGAGACAGGCCGTTTCGAGGTCGTTCGCGACCTGGTCCGCGAGATATCGGCGGTTACCCTGTCGGGCGTCGCGGGGGTCCAGCGCCGGGAACGCACACTGATCGATCGCCGGCGAAAGCGATCGCTGTTCACACCCCTGGCCGACGATCGTGAGGTCGCCGAAATCACGGACGAATCGGTGGCCCGACCACGACGCCCTGAACGGTTCGACCACGTTCGATGGCATCGGCGCGTGATCGTGATTTCCGGGTACGTAGATCACCGGCGTGTCGGTGCCGAACCGCTCGACGAACTCCCGGGCGAGTTCGATATCGGCCGGATTTGCACGATGAGTCAGGTCACCGACGACCAGTACGGCGTCGATGCCATCGGGGACCTGCATCGCGTCGATGTCGTAGCCACTCCCCGCCGGTTTGAGGTGGAGATCGGTGTAGACGAGAAGTCGCATCGGTTACAGATTTGAACCCAGATAGAAGTTAGTAGCGGTTGTGTGGGTTGCTGTCTCACTGTGGGTCGTGGGAGGGCCGTCAGACGCTTTGCCCTCCGTACTCGATGGGGGCATCCTCGGTTTCCACGCTGTCGCCATCGATTGTGACAGTTTTCGCACACCGGTAGCCAGGGTTGACACACCGCGTCCCGTCAACGTCGACGACGCCTGCCGCCCCGTGGATATGTCCGCAGAGACAGAGAGCAGGCGAGTACTCCCGGAGTGCGTGGCGAACTGCGAGCGAGCCCCAGTGGTGACCTTGTAGTGGTGAGCGCTCCGCCCGAATCACGTCTAGTTGCGTGTCGAACGGCGGCACGTGTGAGACGAGCACCCCGGCTTCGGCGGTGTTCGCAAACCCATCCCGGAGGTGTCGCAATCGATGCCGGTACCGCTCGATTCCGTCGGCTGGTACTGCCGACGGATCGGGCCCCGTCACCGGAGACGACTGGAACGCCTGTGCTCGGTAGGCGTCCAGCCACTCGTCGACCTGCTCGGCATCACCCTGGAACGGACTGTCAAGATACCTGATCTCCGTACCAGCATCGAAGCGGTCACACCCCAGGCCGACGAACCGAACCCCATCCCGTACGTCGGTAGCCGTGAGATCAGTTACGCCGTCGACGCCGGTGAGCAGATCGCGATACGGGTAGTCGTGGTTGCCGGGAACGTAGCCGACGGGGGCGACCGACCGGACGAGGTCTTCCAGCAGTTCCACCCCGATCTCGGGGAGTGACATCGCTGATCGAGCAGATCGCCGACGACGATCACGACGTCGATCTCCGTCGACGCCACGGTGACTTCTGGGACGGTCGACGCCGTGAGGTGTGGGTCCCCCAGGACGAGAAGCCTCATCCGCCCGTCGCTCGCTCCCCAGGCGTGACGTTCGTCATGGCCATTCAGTGGCGAGCGGTTTGGCCGCCAGCTTCCTAGAGCCATCGGTAACGCAGCTCCTCGTATACGACCCCGACGCGCCCCGGGGTCACGTTTATGCGGATTCGTGTGAGACCGTTTGTGTATCCATGGGTGCCGATGTCGTCGACATTATCGAGAACAAGCGGATGGGCCACGAGGGGACCCGACCGGTGATAGAGCCCACCCCAGCGGGGTCGAAGGGTACGAGCCAGTGCTGCAGGTGGTCGTCGAGGGGTCGACGACGAAAACCGAAGGCGGGTTCAACCCACGGTACGTGTTCGAGCCGAGTGGGCGGCCGGACTTCCACCTGTTCGGGTCACACACGGGGAACTACATCGACAAAGAGACCATAGAGAAAGACGAGCGGCTCCGCAAACTCCTCACGACGCAGATCGGCGACGCCCAGCGGTCGATCCGATACCCCTCCGCGAGTGCGGTCCAACGTCGGTTCATCAATCCGGACACCAGCATCATCGACGACAACGAGTTCGTCCAGGAGTCCTCGACAGGGTATCAGCTCCTCCGGTCGATCCTGATGCGGTACGTACTGAAGTTCCACGAGTACGGGTCGAGCGACTCGCCGAACGGTCACTTCATGACGCTCAACCATCCGGAAGTAGCTGCGTTCGGCTACATGTTCCCGTTCTCACAGATCCCGGCAGTCCTGAAGGGGGACCGAGTGTTCTCTCGGGCTCTTCCGACGATGTACCACGAGTTCCCGGCGTTTCTGGAAGAACGACGGGTGCTGTCGGAGTTGATCGAGGCGGGCTCGCCGTTCGACGAACTCTGTTCGGTCGTCTCTGTCTCTCCGGCTGAACGGGAGAGGCTGAAAGAGACTGATAAAGATGTCCTCAACGAGACGGTCCGTGCGCTCTCCGAGTGGTATATCGCCCCTGACGACTACAGTGCGGTCGGCCGGAACACCCAGATCCTCCGGACCATCGACTGGCTCGAAGACGAAGTCGGCCGGCCCCGTGCCCTCGACGCGCTGAACGTTCCCCGGGAGGCGACGATGCATCCGGACAAGTGGGTCTGTCACCTACTCCACGATATCGCGACCGGGATGGACGTCGACGATATCCGGACCGATGGGAGCTACTGGGAGACGAGGGCGGGCGGTGGCACGTACGACGACGCCAGCGAACTGACTGCGCGGCAGCGACGGGACGCGGTCGAGAACCCGTGGAACCGTGGCTTCTACACGACTCACGAATCGATCCGGCTATCCGAGACCAAACTCGTTCGAACGTGGTACAGCTACCGCCCGGACACGTCGTTCTCCATCGAACACATCCGCTACCGGCTCTTCCTCCAGGAGTTGTTCACGAACAGCACGCTATCGAGAAACGGGGAAGAGTGGGACATCGAGATGATCGGGAAGACGAACACGCCCGCGCGACTGGAACTCACAGACGAGGAGAACGGCCGGATCGTCGACGAGCAGCCGTTCCATTACGCCCGGTACCACGTCCGCGGAGAGAACCCGTTCGAACTGGCCCGCACGGGGGCGACGACGCCCGGCGACATCGGGACGTTCTTCGATTACGAGCAGAACGGCGATCTGTCGTGGCAAGCCTGGAACCAGAGTCGACAGGATGCGCTTCGACAGATGGCGTTCGAGGAAAACGAACTCGGGGAAGCGCTCGAGTGGGTCCAGTCGGGCGAGTATGGCGAGCTGTAGCTGCTTCGCCTACTCGCTGTTCCACTGCTCCCGGATGCGGTCTTCGACGAGCTTCTCGTAGAGGAGTTCCTGCTCGGAATCGCTCATCTCGGGGAACAGGGTGTTTTTCACCATATCCCGATACACATTGACGGCACTCACCGCGAAGGAAGTTATCTCGTCTTCGACCAACTCGGCTGGCTGCTCCGTCCAGGAGTTGATGACGTCCTCGTTCCGATCGAACTGGATGTGTGCGATCGTTTTCGCGAGGTCTATCTGCTGGTGGCGGTCGGCCGCCGTCGAGTCGTCAGCTCCCGTCCCGCCAGACTGGTCAGCCTGACCTTCGGGTTGCGCCGTCTCCGTTGACGGAGTGTCCGTGGCTGCACTGGAGTCATCAGCCGCCGAAGCCTGTGCCCCGGCGTCCCGCGTAGCGTCCACTGCGTCTTCGACGACGCCTTGCTCGTCGTTGATCGGCCCTGCTCCCCAGCGATACCTTCTTGACCCGGATCTGCCTGTGGCTCCAGGTCGGGGTCCGGCGAGATTGGATCGCCCTGAACCGTCGTAACTGACTCTTCAGCGTCGGGGTCGTCCGGCGTTTCGGCCGCGCCGTCCTCGTGAGTCGTCTCGTCGGCACCGGTTGCATGGGCTGTCCCGCCTGTGCGCTGGGGTTCGCCGTTGGTTCGATCGTCCCAGGCAGTCGGCGCCGTTCTGGGTGCCGCAGCGACTGGTGGGGCCCGAGTTCCGTCCTGCCACTCGTCGAGGACTCTGAGGAGCGCGCTGGTCAGTCGCCGGGGTTGCTCGGCACCGTACTGCTCGAGATCCGTCTCTTCGATCGCGGTCCGAAGCGCCTCGTCAACCTCGTCCTCGCTCGGACTTCCGAGAACGAGTTCCGTCGAGGACTGGAGCATCGAGACGATGTCCTCTGCTCGCGCTTCGTCGACGCCGCCGTCGACGAGTTCGCTCTTCCATCCGTCTTCGACTGATTCTTTGCTACTCCGCGCGTTTTTGATTGGTTCTGTCCCGCTACCGTCGGTGTGCCTGTTGTCGTTCATTGTTGGTCGTGTGTCTGTCTCGCGGTGTGGTCAGGGGCGTCGTCGCGTGTACGAACCGAACAGTACCTGCCCGTCGGCGACCTGCACGTCGAACCCGGTTCGTTTCAGTGAGGCGTTCTGTCCGTCCTTGCCGAGAAGCTCCCGCACCGTGTCACCGCCTGTCACGACCCGTCCGTGCTCTGACCCGTCGTCGGCGGCAGCGTTGAGCTTCCACGCGCCAGCGTGGATCAGCCCCAGGTAGGACCGTATCTGTCGTGAGAGTCGCCGCTCGTCGTCGCAGCCGACGAGACCGGTGATGACGCCTGCGACGGCGAAATCGTGAACGCCGTCGGCAGTCTGCCACCCCCGTCGGCGGCCGGTAGATCGGTGCCGAGCTCCAACGACGCTAGCAGGTCCTCGTAGCTTGTGCCGCGGAGCGAACTCAGGTTGCCGATCCCGATCTCGACGTTCGGATCCCGAAACATGCCTGCCTGCTGGGCGACAGTGGACATCGACGCCTCGGTGGGAACCACCGAGATCTTCTCTTCGGGATACCCTTCCACGCGCTCCGCGGTGTGTTCGCCGGCGTCGAGTCTACTGAGCACGCCGCCGACGTAGTCGACCATGCAGGCGGCTTTACCGCTGGGGAGACTCTGGGGTGAGCCCGCATCGAGATCCTGTTGCTGAAGCCAGTCACAGACCGCGCCGATCCGATACGTCGCGTAGTCGGAGTCCTTCTCGACTTTTGGGATCCGCTGAATCACGCCGATATCCTCGAGATACGGCAGGATGTCCGTCAGCGTCGCGTTCGACCACTCGTTGTCAGCGTCGTCGAGTTCGTTCGCTTCGAGATACTCGTTGACTGCCTCCTTCAGCCCGGTAAACGTATAGACGTCCGAATCGGCCTGCAGGACCGTTTCGAGCACCGGCCTCCGGTAGGTTGAGTGCTGGACGGCGAACACTTGGCTGATTCGAGACCAGTACGCTGCGAGCGACATCGGACCTGTCTGTGGCTGGCTCATGGGATGTGTCGGGAGAGCACGGTTCGGTTCTCGGGTGGTTCGCGTCTGTCGGGAAACGTTGCACCGCTCGACATCCGACCCCTACGCGCCAGGGGTGGCTTGCCCTGATGGTGACGCATCGATTGGGGTAATCTTTTTATATCGTTTTGGCGAGACAAGATACTCGCAGGATCGGTAGCAGCCCTCATATATCTAATGGGGAAGCCGATCGACCACATGACCAAGCCGACGTCGCGCCGGGGAGCGTCGAGGCCCCTCGTAGACTGTCGCGGACGCAGCGTCGACGTGCGGGACTTGAGCGACTCGGTCACTCCGACTGCAGTTTCGTCACGACCGCGCGTGCTTTGTACTCCTGTTCGTACAGAGCGTTCCAAGCGGCCTCGTCGAAGCCCGCCAACTGCACCGGTTCGAACTGCGTCAACTTCAGTTGGCGCTTGCACTCACTACACTGGGCGATGCCGTGGACTTTCACCACCTCGACACCGACCTCCGGGTGGTTCTCTACCAGGGAAACCTGGCCGTCCTGCGCTCGGAACTCATTCTTGGTGCCACACTCCGGACAGCGGAACTCCGTTCGAGTCAGAATGTCCCCTGAGCTGGGGTCCATCGCGTCCCGAAAATACTCGAGTGCCAGCACCAGTTGATCTATCTCGTCCTCGGTTATCCTGATCTCACCCGGCGTGTTACCCCGTTGTTCCAGCACCTTGTTCATCAGCCGGCAAACGGTCACGAACCGTTCTGCTCGATCCATACCTGGCCGAACGATGCGTTGCTCCGTTTGTACTATCCACTGTGAACAGGGGGAAGATCAGCGTGAGCCACCGTTCTAGTCCCGACGTTCTGAGGCAGATTCGAGCAGGCATGGTGTCGATCACACCGACTCCTGACGGGTCCTATCGATTTGTGAGATTCACCACCCTCGGTTCATCACTCATAAAGCTAATCCAGAACACCGGTCAGGGGACTTGCCGAGTACCCCCGGCGTATCGCTGTAGATATGGCACGCAAGAGCGTCCGTGTCCGGAAGGTTCGCTACAAAGGCCACACGGTCCGGGTCAAGGTCTACCGGCGCAACGGTCGTATCGTCCGACTCAAAGTGATCAAGTCGCCCGTCAAGGTCAAGCGGAAAGTCCTGATCCGGCGGATCCGTCGCCGATAACGTAGTTGGGAGTACGATTTCGGTACGCGATGCCGGATCAGATGGCTGCTCCGAAAAGCGACCACGGACAGTGAATTACCGAATACTCCTGAGCGTTCGAGTTACGAAGTCACACGTATGATGTCAGACGACACGACCGTTCTGCTGGATGGGCAACCGCTCGAGTTGGTCGAGGAAACTGGGCACGGAGCGGTGATCTTTGGTGACGGGGAGACCGGCGTCATTTTCCTCCCGGATTCGGGGAACTGTCTCGTCAAGGAGGGCGAGATGGTCACGCAACTGAGCGAAGACCGGTTCGAGAAGGACCGTCGCGTCTTCACGGGGTTCGGCAGGCACACCGTCGAGGTGGTCTGGGACGTTGCGAGCTCCGAGTCCACTGGGGGAGACACGTCGAAGTGAGCGGAGCCAGCTGGGTCCAGCACGTCCCCATCCCGATCGGGCTGGCGCGCCCGTCTGCACACCTTCGGGGAGCGCGATCGACGTTGACGACGACATACGTGGTCGACATCCAACTGAATCTCCGTTCCGGAGGAATCGGTGGTCCCACGGTACCTCGAAACAGGCCCCTCCGGCCGCCGCAAATCACTTATAAAGACTTCGCAGATTCCCGTTCTCAGTCAGGTCCACCGTGGTACCGCTCTGACGAGGAACTACGCCATGACGAAGAAGATCACCACGATGAAGCGGCGGGCGAAGGGGTTCGTGGACGAGATCCACTGTGACGGTCGCCACTACGGGGTGGTCAACAGCTTCGACTCGTCGTGCTCGCTCGGCACGCTCCGGCCGTCTTCGAGCAGCCTGAAGTCCGACATCCGCAAGCTGTCGGCCGGGGGCAGACGGCCCTGTACGACTCGGTGTACCACTCCATCGGCTCGCTGGCGAAGGCCCACTACGACGCCGACCGTCACGGTATCCCGATGGCCGTCCTGACGTTCACCGACGGGAAGGAGAACAACAGCACCCGCGGGGTCGGCGACGTCCGGAAGCTGATCCGGGACCTCGAGTTCTTCCCGTCGAACAACTGCTACTTCATCATCGCCGGCGTCGGCGAGGCGTCGGAAACGCAGATGCAGGAGCTGTGTCGGGACGACTACGGCCTGTACATCTCGGCGTCGGACATCGACGAGGTGTTCAGCACGTTCAAACGGCTGCTGTTGAAACTCGTCCTGAAAGACGAGCGCGCCGCGGTCAAATCGCGCAAGAACGGCAAGGTGGTGAAAGTCGAGGGGCACAAACGCTCCGTCGGCGCGTCGATCAAGGAGGTCGACTACGCGCTCAACCTCGACTGCTCCGGATCGATGGGGTGAGTTTCGCCACCCCGGGCAGTTTCCGGCCGCTCGGTAGCAATCCGGGTGGTCACTCCGGCCGCAACTCGATATCCACTGTCGACGGGATCCGTGTCAGCAGGTCCACGAGCATGACCTCCCCCGATAGGTCGAGCGATCCCTCCGCGAACAGGTCCACGAAGGTGTCCCGGTAGGCCCTGAGGTCGACCGGTTCGCTGTCGGCGATGGTGGCGATGGCCGTGACGAGGTTCGCTTCGGTCTGTGTCCCGGGACGCGCTTCGAGTGCCGTCGTGAGTTCGGGGACGCTCTCGACGAGCTGGTCGGGATTGGACTCGGCCAGGATGCAGTATATCTCCGCGACATCCTCGCGAGCCTCGGGGGCGCTGTCGAACAGTGCTGCCAGCTCCTCGTTCCCCTCGCCGAATATTTGGGGACGCCCGGGCTCACTTCCTTGAGTACCCCCAAGAGGTGCTCCTGGACGTCTTCGTGGGCGCGCTCGTACAGATCCACGAGTGACTCCTCCTCGTCGTCGACGAGTTCGGCTGCGACACGATCGGGGGCTGCCTGTGCGACCCGGCCCAGCGCTTTCGCCCCGTGTGTCGTGTAGACCGTGTAGCCGAGACAGTCACTCGCCGGGGACTCGTCGAACGACTGCCGGTCTAGCGTGGCTCCGAGCCAGACCAGGTGGCCGACGAGCCCCGTCTCGTCGGTGACGAGCGCTTCGGCGTCGTGGCCGGCGAGGTGGTACAGCGCCTCCGCGGCGGGGAACATCGCCTGCCCCTTCGCCTCCGACTCCAGATCGAGTAACGAATCGATCTCTTCGACCGTCGGAAGGACCGTCGCAGGCCGGGTCCGCGAGAGCCCGCAGACGGCCCACATCGCGTGTTTGCGAACGTCTTCGTCGTCCGCGTCGAAGGCGTCAGTGAGCGCCGGAAGCAGCTCCTCGGTCCCCGCGGGCGGAGATTCGTGGACGACGTTGTCGCTCAACATCGAGTTCTTCGCGGACTGCCCCGTCAGCACCCTGGCGATTGCCGCCGCGTTCTTCTGCCGATCGGTCGACCCATCCCGGAGTGCCTGTAGCAGCTCCGTCCGCACCGCCTGATCCAACTCCTCTAGCGACGCCGAGAGTTCGCCGATGGCCTCGACGGCGTTCGACGTGGAGAGGCTCCCGCTGTACGCCAGATCGAACTCGACCAACTCGACGAACAGGCCCTCGGGCACGGCGTCAATCTCCCCGGCGACTTCGCTCAGCACGCGACAGATCGAGTCCTTGGTGTAGTCCGACGAGTCCCGGAAGGCGACGACGAGGTCGTCGACGACGCCGGCAACCGGTTCGGGATGGTCGGTCGCGACGTGCCACAGTGCGCTCGCGGCCTCCTTCCGGATGTCTGCGGTCCCCTCCCGGAGCGTCTCCCCCAGCGTCGGAACGGCGTCGACCACGGAGTCCGGCCTGTTGTCGGCGAACTGGCTCATACACTCCGCCGCACTCTCAGTGAGGCGGTCGTCGTCCGCCGCCAGCGCTTCCTCGATGCGGGGGCGGAGTTCGTAGAACGGCTCCGCGTCGCGAAGCACGGCGGACGAAGTGAACTGTATCGCCCGAACCCGTGTCTCCAGATCGTCGCTGTCGAGCGCCGCCCGGATCTCCGGGCGGAGGTCCTCGGCCACGTCCGGCCGTTCTTCGAGCACGGTCATACAGGCGCTGCGTGCGTTCGTCGAGTCGATGCTTTCGGAAGCGGTGAACGACATCTCGAGGAGGCTGTCGGCGCCGTCCGCAACGGCGTCCGGTTCCACCTCGGCGACGTTTTCGAGCGCCGTCGCGGCCATGTACCGTCCGCTCGCGTTCTCCTCGTCGACGACATCGAGGAGGGCGGGTGCGTGCTCCACGACGGCCTCGGGGTGTTGCCTGCTTATCTCGCCCAACGCGGTACAGGCGTAGTTCGAAGCGTCGTCGCCCTGATCGAGCGCCGTCTCCAGGACGTCCGTGTGAGCGACCAGCCTGTCGGGAGACTGATCCGCAACGTTGCTGAGCAGTTCGGCGACCGACCCTTTGGTCGACTGATTGGTCCAATCGGCTTCGAGCAGCCGTCGGCACTCCGGGATGACCGTCTCGAAGGTCGCCGGGTCGTGCGCCAACAGGCGTTCCAAGGTCCGCCGCGTGTAGAGTTGTGCCCGTTCGGTCGAGAGCCCGGCGACGATATCGGCCGCCGACGGGACGAGTACGTCCGGGTCCGTCGCTGCCACCGCCGCGAGCAGTTCGGACGCCTCCGAGGCCACGTCGCCGGAACCGCCGTCCAGCGACTCGATCACGTCCGGAAGTACCTCGTTGACGAGTGCGGACGCCCCGTCCCCGTCAAGCCCGGTTTCGACCACCGCAGCGAGGACGAGTAAACTGTGCTCCTGCGCCGTCGGCGCACCGTCGGGGAACGGCGACACGATCGACTCCGGCAGGTCCTCGGCAGCCCCGGTTCCGCGTCGATGACACGTTCGATGGTGGTCGCAGCTGAGTAGGAGACCTGCTCGTGACCGATGAACCCGGCCAGCTGTTCGACCTCGTCGCGAAGCCGTTCGGGCGCGTACTCAGAGATCTCGAACACTGCTTCGACGGCCGCCTCCGCCACCTCGCTCTCCTCGGCGTCGAGCAACGGCCGCACGTCGGCAGTCGCGTCGAGCGCCGCCTCGGAGGGCGTTTCGTCGCTCAAGAACCCCACGTTGACCAGGTTCCTGACGAACTTGACGGCCTCCGTACGCACCGGGGCCGGGCTCTCTCGCAGGAGTTCTCGAACCTCGGGGAGCCCCCGTTCGGCGATCGTCTCGTGATCACTGGCGAGACACCGCACGTAGTAGCCGGCGACCGGCCGGCGATCCCCTGCCTCGGTGTCGGTGAACGTCGAGAGCAGGGAGTCGAACAGCTGAGTCCCGACCTCGTCATCGTGCGCGGCGAGGTTCGTGAACAGGTGTTGGTTGTTCCACCGCTGGGACTGGTTGTCCGCCCGGAGCCCGATTTCGACCAGCCGGCGACGATGTTCGACGAGCTCCCCCGGCACCTTGTAGCTGAGCTGCTGGAGCAGCGCCGTGAGGTTGTCCCGGATTTCGACGGATAGCTGCTCCTTGCCTGTCGTCTCTTCCACACGAGCGGGTTCTCGATGGGCTTCGCGGTAGGCCGCCGCGACGATGTCGTCGGCGATCTCGACAAACGGCGTCGGGTCGTCTTGGATGTACTCGGTGGCTGCGTCGGTCGTGAGACGCCACTCTTCGAGCTGGCCGATACTCCTCGCGGGGCCGACCCCGCCCCGGAGCGACTCCACCACCGTTTCCACGTCCGGATCGGCGTCGTTCACCATCTGTGCCGCCACCTCGGGTGTCGTGTGTCGACAGAACGTTGCTGAGTCATCATCGGTCGAGTTCCGGTATCAGCGAATCCGCGATTTCGGCGACCGGGTCAACTACCGCCCGGCTTCCGCACGTCTCCCCACCACACCGGTTTTCGGAGACGCGACAGAGCGGGCACTCGATCGTCGTGGCCGGCGCCGACAGTTCGAAGAGGCGCTCGATCAACTCCCGTCCGAGATACGCCCGCGCCCAGTACGACTCGTAGCGTTCCCCGTCCACGGTGGTCCCGCCGAGGAAGGGATTCGCTAAGTGATCGGTCGCTCCCGATCGAGTGTAGACGACGCCCCCGAACCCTCCTTGTCGGAAGGCTCGCGATATCGTCTGGTCGGTCGCCGCCGCGGCGAGGGGACCTGATCGACATCCGGCGTCGGGAACCGTACCGGGTCAGTCGCGCCGACCGGTTCGGTCAACAGCGGCGGTTCCGGCCGCTGGGGCGACGCGGAGTCGCCGAGATCACGCCGCAATCGCTCGGCGAGTTCTCGCGACGCCTGTCCCGGAACGTCGTCGACCCGGGACAGCGAGTCCGCCGCCGAGTCGAGCCGTTCCGCGGGGTCGTACGACGCCACGGCCGTCCGGTCCGGCTCAGGGGGAGCGGTGCGTCGAGGGCCACGTCGGCGACGACCTCGGCCGGGACCCGACCGTACGTCTCTCGGAGCGCGGTGAGCCGGTCGAGCACGTCGTCCCGGGGCACCGAGAGCGTCACCGACCCGGCGAGTTCGGTTAGCTGGTCGCTGGCCGTCGCTTCGTCGACGTCCGGATGCATCGCGCCGAACACCGCGGCCATCTGGTCGAGGTAGCCGTCCTCTTCGACCATGGTCCAGACGAAGAACCGATCGACCGTCGTCGCGACCGGGTGCCACCGCTCGTGGAGCGTGCGCGCGGCCCCGACAGCCTCGTCGATTCGTCCGGCCGCGTCCGCGACGGGGGTATCGCCGGCCGCGGCCTCGAACAACGCGTTCGTCGCCCTTCGGTAGAGCGTCCGTCCCGTTCTGGCCGGGGTGAACTGCTGGCGGTAGCCGGCCATCAGCAGCGCCGGGAGTCTGAACGTCTGGAACGCCCGCATCGCCGCCTGGTCGCCGCTTGGCGGGTCGAGTCGGAGCAGGCTTCGCCATGGGTCCACCTCCCCGTACGACCGCTCGTCGCCGAACGCAGTTGATACCTGCATCACCCTGTCCGGTCTGAGTATCCGGTACGGAGTTCAGCTAATAAACGTTCGCCCGGCAGCCGGTCGCCGGGGCGGTGACCGGACCGGGACGGCCCCCTGCTACGGGTCTCAGTTCGACTCATCGGATTCGGGGGATCAGGGGTTTTGCCCACGATGTCCTCACGGATCGCCGCGACCCGCTCGGACAGTTCGTCGGCTCGCTTCTTCTGTGCTGTCGCCACCTCCTGGGCCTGTTCACGGCGCTCTTCCCGAACGCGCTCGTTGTGCCCGATGACCGTCGACGCCCGTGCGAGATGGACGTAGAGCGTCTCGATGTGGTCACGGAGTCGCTCCGGATCGTCCGGGAGCTCCTGAACTGGCGTGTAGAACGATTCGTCTTCTAAGATCGGTCCGGCTTCCCCGATCGTCTCCGGGAGATCTGGTCGCTCCGGGTCGCCCATAGTTGCTGACAGGACGGCGACCCAGTTAGTCCTGTCCCGGCGACGGCGTGTCCCGATAGACGAGACCGACTCCCGTCGGTCTCCGGACAGTACGACTTGCGCGCTCACGGAGGCCCGGTACCCCGCCAGACCGTCGAGAAGGCTACTGGGTGGTCGACACCCACGGTACGGCCACGATGAACTGCGCGCAGGACGTCCCAACCCTCCCGTCCCGGGTGGAGCTACGGCCGGCGAAATCGATCGACCGCCGCGAGATGGAGCGCCTCTGGCGCCGGCGCGTCGGCTTCGAGATCACGAACACGCTCGACGCCGTCTTCGACGACGAGACGGCGGCTCACGGGTTCGTCGCGACCAACGTCGAAACGATCGTCGGGTTCGCGGGTCGTCCTCGTGCTCACTGCCGAGGGTGCCCGCGACGCCTTCTCGGCCCCGCTGGCGGATTACCCGTTAGGCGAGGAAGTCGCAGTGTTCCACGCCGGCGTCGTCGACGAACAGTGGGAGGGGCGCGGCATCGGCTCCGCGCTGATGTGGACACGACTCGCGTTGGCCCGGAGCAGTACGAGGTCGACGCTGCGGTCGGGAACGCGTGGCTCCGCCCTCACCGTGTCGACTCGTCAGTCCTGTTCGAGAAGTTCGGGTTCGACCGGGTCGAGACCGTGCCGAAGTTCGCACAGCGAACCGACGGTGATCGAGACTGCCCCGACTGTGACGGCGAGTGTACGTGTTCGGGCGCGCTGTATCTCTGGACGCCGACGGCGGCGTAGACCCCCGCGTATCCCCCGAGTACTTACACCCCGAAGAGTCGCCCCGCCGCGGCGAAGTCCCGGTCGAGCTCCGGGCGGAGGGGGCCTGACGATCTCCGGGATGAGTTCCGGCGCTCGTGTGTGGTTGGCGTTGAGGTCCTCCATCCGGTCCACGGCCTGCAGGAGGTCGTCGTGGTCGAGGGAGTCGCTCCCTACGTCACCGTCTGCGCCCGCCATCTAACACCACCGTACGGACACCACCACGTAGGCGTTGCTCCCGGGAGAACGGTGTAGAAAAATCCTTCGCTGATTCGCCGCTTGCGGTCAAGCGGTCCTCGTCCGACGACAACAGTGAGGTGTGCTGGAAAGCATGTTCGGAACGGCCGTTGCACAGGCGGGCGGGTTCGGCGGCAACATGGGGATGCTCATGTTCATCGGCGTGCTGATCGCCGTCGTGTGGTTCACCGCCCAGTCGTCGGGCGACAGCAACAGCGACGAGGACGACGAGGACGGGCGCCGCGTGGTCCGAGTCCGTCGGTCCGGTCCGCCGGCGGCGACGGAAGCG
>NZ_LGUC01000001.1 GCF_001307315.1 Halolamina pelagica | reverse complement strand
AGGACTGCGCGGGCGGCCGCGACCCCGCCGTCCTCGCGGGCGGCGATGGCGTCGGTGAACTCGGCGGCGTCGCCCGTGTAGCCCGCCGCCCGGGCGAGCACAACAGCGTCGCACCGTCGGTGAGCTCCCAGTCGTTGTTGAAGCCGCCGGCCTCCTTGAAGCGCTGGACGGTCCCGCCTCGATCGTCGTGCCGTGGCGCCGTTCGATCGTCTCGATGATCGCCCGCCGGTATGAGTCCGACTCGTCGACGAGCACGCCGTCGACGTCGAGGACGACCGCGTCCGCGTGCATACCCCGCTCGGTCCCGGGGCGAAAGGCGTTTGCGACTCGCGGCGGCGTCAGCGCCGGGCCTCGCGGGTGGCGGCGCGGTACAGCGTCACCCGGGGGCGTCGCCCCCACCCAACTGCTCGCGCTCGACGGGGATCGACGGCTCGTCGTAGCCGAGGTGGTGAACACGAACGTCGCCCCGACACGCTCGGCGAGGTCGGCGATCGGGCGGTGGAGTTCGGCGGGCAGTTGAGCGCGTAGACGACATCGACGCGGTGGAACGCGTCGGGCTCGTCGACGGTCGTCACGTCCTCGACGCGGAACCGGACGCCATCGGGCACTGATACGGGATGCACGTCGGTGGCGCGCACGTCGGCGCCGGCGTCGACGAGCCCGGCCGCGACGCCGGTGCGGTCGCCGATGCCGACCTCCAGCAGCCGGCCGGCGCCCGAAGCCGTCGGACGATTGAAGAATCAGTTTGGCTGTTCATGCCGGGGTTTATGCTGATCTCGGCGTGTGTGGCATATGCACGTCGACATCGTTCCAGTCGGGTCGGTCCCGAGCCGCGCCAAACGCGAGGCGTCAGAGGCGTTGCGGGCCGTCTACGACTGCGACGTCGGCGTTCGGAACGAGCAGCCGATCCCCGATGACGCGCTCGACCGCGGGCGGAGCCAGTACCGCGCCGAGCGCTTCATCGAGGTGGCGAGCAACACCGGCAAGGGGAGAAGAACATCGCCATCACGACCGAGGACCTCTACTACCGCCAGCGCAACTACGTGTTCGGGCGCCTACCTCAACGGCCGTGGCTCGGTCATCTCGACCCACCGGCTCAACACCTCCTCCGACGGCGGCATCTCCACCAAACCCACCTCGGAGGTGTTCGCCGACCGCATCCGGAAGGAGGTGGTCCACGAGATGGGCCACAACTTCGGGCTGGAACACTGCGACAACAGCAAGTGCGTGATGTCGTTCTCGCCGACGGTGCGGGAGGTCGACGTGAAAGAGGAGAACCTCTGTGGCTCCTGTTCGCGGATGCTACGGTAGCGAATCACCGCTTCCCGGCAGTTTTTCTCGCCGCCGGCCGGGCTTCTCGGCATGACCACCTGGACCAGCGACCAGATGGGCCCCCGACTCGGTGAGCCCGTCGACGACCTCGAGACGCCGGTGCTGCTCGCCGACGTGGACGCGATGGAGCGCAACATCCGCGAGTACGCCGCCGTCGCCGACGAGCACGACGTCGAGCTGCGATCACACGTCAAGACGCACAAGAACGCCGCACTGGCGGCCCGTGAGGTCGAACTCACCGGCGACACCGGAATCTGCTGTCAGACGCTCGGGGAGGTGGAGACGATGGCCCGCAACGGGATCGACGACGTGTACCTCTCCTACCAGGTCGTCGGCGAGTCGAAACTCGACCGGCTCTGCTGGCTCGACGGGAAAGTGGACGCTCTGGCGACGACGGTCGACTCCGTGGCGACGGTCGACGCGCTCGCGGCGGCCGCCGAGCGCAACGACCGGACGCTCCACGCGGTGCTGGAGGTCGACATGGGGCTCAACCGGACCGGCGTCGCGCCCGACGAAGCGGCGGAGCTCGCCCGACGAATCGCCGACGCCGACGCGCTCGCGTTCGACGGGCTCCTCGCCTACGACGCCCACGTCAAGAGCGAGGCGTCGACGGAACAGGAGTTCGAGGAACGCGCGTGGGCGGCGATGGAGCTCGCACAGGAGGTCGTCGACGACATCGAGGCCGCCGGGATCGAGGTGCCCGAGGTCAAAGTCGGCGGCACGGCCACCTCGCGCTACAGCCCCCCCCCGTCGTCACCGAGATCAACCCGGGATGTACCCGTTCAACGACGTGGGCGAACTCGAACTCCGGCCGTGGGAAGTGTCGAAGGACGACTGCACGGCGACGGTGCTGACGACGGTGATCTCGGTGCCCGACGACGACCGCCTCGTCGTCGACGGCGGCAGCAAGACGTTCTCGCTGGACAAACCCCAGCTGCCCGTCCCGAAGCACCGCGACGACATCGAGTACGTCAACGCCAGCGAGGAGCACGGCTGGATCGACACCAGCGAGTCCGAGGCGTCGTTCGAAGTCGGCGACCGACTCGAGTTCATCGTCCCCCACGTCTGTACGACGATCAACCTGCACGACCTGATCGTCGGCGTCCGCGACGGCGAGGTCGCGGATCTCTGGGAAGTGCAGGCCCGGGGGAAGGTACGGTAACGCGATTTCCGGAACCCTCGCGATTAACCCACGCTCTGTCGAAGTACGCCCATGGGCGAACTCATCGTTCTCAACAAGGACGAGGACACCGTCGACTACCTCGACGCCGACACGGGCGAGACGCTCGCGACCGTCGAGACCGACTTCAACCCCCACGAGATCGCGCTCTCGCCGTCCGGCGAGACCGCCTACGTCACCTGCTCGCTGGGGAACTCGCTGCTCTTCCTCGACAACGAGGCCCGCGAGGTCCGGGACCGCTTCGAGCACGACCTGTTCGAGTTCCCCCACGGGCTCGCCGTCCGGGAATCCGCGGGCGAACTCTGGCTGGCGTCGACGTACAGCAGCCAGCTGTTCGTGTTCGACCTCGAGACCGAGGCACTCCTCGAGACGTTCCCGACCCACCAGGAGTACTCCCACATGGTCACGTTCGGCCCCGACGAGGAGACCGCGTACGTCGCCAACATCGGCAGCGACTCGGTGACCGTCGTCGACGCCGACGAGCGCCGCGTCGTCGCCGACCCGCCGGTCGGCGAGGGGCCGGAAGGGTTCGCCGTTGACCCCGACACGGGCGAACTGCTGGTGGCGAACCAGGACGACGACAACCTCACCGTCCTCGACGGCGGGAGCTACGAGGAGACCAGCACCGCGATGCTCGGAACGACGCCGGTCCGGCTGGTGTTCGACCCCGCGGGACGCTACGCGCTCACGGCCAACCGCGAGAGCGACGACGTGTCGGTGATCGACACGGCGTTCGTCCGCGACGGCGAGCGCCGGCCGTGGGAGGTCAAACGCATCCCCGTGGGTATCTGGCCCGGCGGGACCGCCTTCGACCCGTCGGGCGATCGGGCGTTCGTCGCGAACAACAAGACCAACGATATTTCGGTGATCGACACCGAGTCGTTCGACGAGGTCGAGCGCTTCGACGCGGGGATCCATCCCGACGGGATCGCCTACCGGGCTGACTGACGCGCCGTCCCCAGTTGCTCGGGTGCTTCGCCATGCTTTTGAGAACGCGGCACCGACGTATTGGACATGAGCGCAGACGAGGACAAGTATCCCGCCGAATCGGGGCGGCGGCGGTTCGTGAAGGGCGTCGTGGGCGGCGCTGGGCTGGCCGCTGTCGGGACGACCGGCGCGGTCGGTATCAACTCCACGACCCAGTCGCCGGGGTCGGGCGGTGGCTCGACGACGGCGATGGCCATCGAGAACACTGCGGGGCCCGCACCGCGTGGGATGCCCCTGATCCCGGTCGAGATCGACGACGAGGGGTACCTCAAGGGGTTCTGGCCCGAAGTCGAGGAGGTCGACCAGGGCGGCCGAACCATCGAGGTCGCGGAGGCCGAGATGGGCGGCCAGACTTACTCCTCGGAGTGGTTCCAGTACTGCGGTGTCGAGTCTTACCAGGGGATCGTACCGGGCTACGAGTCGGATAACTACTTCCGCTCGGACTCCGGCCCCGCCTACGACTGGCAGAGCGAGGAACTCGAAGGCGGCGACCGCCTCAACGTCGACATGTTCGAGGACTACGAGTCGTGGGGCAACGGCATCGGGAAGGCCGGCATCGGGAAGCCGGCGACCGGTCGTTGGCGCTCCGAGGACACCGAGAACACCATCCCGATCCAGGTGATCCGGAGTCCGATCATCGAGGATATCGCCAACGGCAACACCGACGCCGACCAGGCCATCGTCGACTGGCTCAGCGCCAGCACGCAGGACGGGTTCATTGCGTGGCTCAACAAGTGTACCCACTTCTGCTGTGTGCCGGGGTACAAGCAGACTCAGTCCTCCGCCTCCTTCGGCGGCGAGGACGGCGTCTACTGCGCCTGCCACCAGTCCGTGTACGACCCATTCAGCATCGTCGAGACGCTGTTCGTCGCCCGACCGCGGCCTGACGACTGATTCCCGTGGTCGACGACACTCGCGAAGACGGCGCACCGGCCGAGGCCGGTGAGGACGACCACGACGCTGACGGCGATCACGCTACCGGCGACGATGCCGGGAGCGACGAGGACGCGGAGTTCGCCCAGCGGGTCTCTGAGGCCCGCGACCTGCTCGGCGAGGACGCCACCGCGCTCTACGTCGGCGTCGTCCGCGACGGCCGCGAGGTAGACTCCACGTTCGCCCAGCAGGCGGACGATCACCAGCAGGAGGGGATGCAGGCACTCTCGCTGCTGGCCTCGCACATCCGCCTGGTCTCCGACGAGGCCGGCGTCGACTACACCACGGTCGCCGCCGACGCGGTGACGCTGGCCGAGCAGTTGGACGAGTCCGAGTAGGCAACCTGTCGACGCCGAACGAACGGACCGCCCGGCTGAACCCACTCGGCTGCCGATCGCGCCGTTTGACAGGACTTTTTGTTCACACGCCCCAGACAGTGCCCACGGACGACCCGCCGGCGTCGGGGGCGACTCCCAGATCATGAGCGAGTTCGACATCATCCCACCCGAAGCGATCGAGTCAGGCGATGCGACGGACGCCTACTTCGACCGAACGGCCGAGACCCTGGAGCACGCAGGGCACAACCCCCACGTCGTCGCCGAGGTCACGGCCGACCAGTTCCCGACGGGGGAGTTCGAACTCCTCGCGGGGCTGCGTGACGCCGCCCACCTGCTCGAAGGGCTGCCGATCGACGCCGACGCGCTCCCGGAGGGGACGCTGTTCGACGGCGGCCCCGTGCTCCGGATCGAGGGGACGTACCTCGAGTTCGCCCGGTACGAGACGGCGCTTTTGGGCTTTCTCTCTCACGCCTCGGCGGTCGCGACCAACGCGCTCCGGGCGCGGCGCGCGGCGCCGGAGTCGACGGTGTTGAGCTTCGGCACCCGCCACGTCCACCCCTCGATCGGCGCGATGGTCGAGCGATCGGCGCTCGTCGGCGGGCTCGACGGCATCTCCAACGTCGCCGCGGGCGAGGTGCTCGATCGGGAGGCGGGCGGGACGATGCCACACGCACTGCTGATCTGCTTCGGCCGGGGCAATCAGGAGGACGCCTGGCGCGCCTTCGACGACGCCGTCGCCGCCGACGTGCCCCGCGTCGCGCTCTGTGACACCTACAGCGACGAGGTCGACGAGGTGCTCCGCGCCGTCGAGGCGCTGGGCGACGATCTCGACAGCGTCCGGCTGGACACGACGGGCTCGCGCCGCGGCGACTTCCGGCACATCGTCCGGGAGGTGCAGTGGGAGCTCGACGCCCGCGGCCACGGCGACGTGGACGTGTTCGTCAGCGGCGGCATCGACCCAGCGTCGATCCGCGAGCTACGCGACGTGGCCGACGGGTTCGGCGTCGGTGGCTACGTCAGCAACGCCGACCCCGTCGACTTCGCGCTGGACATCGTCGAGGTCGACGGCGAGCCGGCCGCCAAGCGGGGGAAGCTTTCGGGCGCAAAAGCCGTCTACCGCACCGACGACGGCGGCCACCACGTCGGGCTGCGAAGCCGCGAGGGCCCCGACGACGCCGAGTCGCTCATGCAGCCGCTGCTGCGGGACGGCGAACTGGTCCGCGGGTTCGACATCGACGCCGCGGCCGAACGCGCACGCACGGACGCCGAGTGCACCGACTTCCCCCGCGACCGCTAGGGCGGGAAGGAGTCGACGACGAACGTCCCGTAAGCCGCCACCCCGAGCAGCAGGAACCCGACGATCAGGAGCACGACCCCGCCGAACCGGAACGTCCACAGCCGGTGCTCCTGGGTGTCGTCGTAGAACTCGGGGTTCTCAGAAGGCGGTGTCGAGCTGATTCGCTCTGCGGCTCGTTCCTGGAGGGCGATCGCGGTCTCGGTTCGGAACGCGAAGGTAGCGCCGACGCCGAGCGTTCCGAGCGCGAGGAGCCAGATCGCGATCAATGTGGCCGTCGCCATCTCGGGCAGTCAGTCGTCGGGCGCCGTGTTGAAACCCCGGTCTCGCGAGCGAGCCGACGAGGCGGGGCTACCCGCCGCTGACCGGCGGGAACAGCGCGAGTTCGTCGCCGGCGTCGACGCCGTCGTCCGGGTCGACGTTCTCGCCGTTCTTGAGGAGGTTCACGTCGCCCCGGAGATCGCCGTCCTCGGTCAGCGCCCGGTCGCGGAGCGCCGGCTTCGCGGCCAGTAGCGCCTCGAGCGCGTCGCCGACGCTCGCGTCGTCGTCGACGTCGACCGCGACGGTGCGGTCACCGGCGGCCTCGGCGAGATCGGCGAAGAGCTTCCACTGCATACCCGCGGGTCGGCGGCGGGCGGAAAAGAGGGTTGCGGGTCCACCGGCTACAGCGTGGATACCGAACGCTCCATCACCCGTTCGACGCCCCGGGCCTGCGGGTCGCTGAGCCGTCGGCGGGCCACGCCGGGGCGCGTCCACTCGGCCGTCGTGTGCTCTGCACTGAGGGAGACCTCCCGATCCGTCGTGGAACAGCAGTAGTACACGCCGAACCGGTCCCGGCCCGCGTCGTTGCGCCACGCGACCGTGTGGACCGGTTCGTCGACGGCGACGTCGAGGCCGGTCTCCTCGTCGATCTCGCGTCGCAGTCCGGGAACGGGATTCTCGCCGGGTTCGAGTCGACCGCCAGGGAGCTCCCACCCGCTATCGCTCGCTCGACGAACGAGCAGCAGTTCGTCGTCGGTTGAGGATGACCCCACGAAGGCTAATTGAGGCACGGAGGGGCGTGTCGGTCATTGGCCGACTGAGGTACAAACACTGAGTTCAGCTTTTTTACGTTGTCGCGTCCGGTCGAACCCCAACCGTACCGGAATCAGCGAGGCTGGTCAGTCCTCGCCTTCCGGGGCCGCGTCTGCGGGCGCGTCTTCTTCGAGCAGCTCGCTCTCTTCGCCCTCGTACAGCTCTCGCAGATCCTTCTTCGAGAACTTCCCCGTCGCCGTCTTCGGGATCTCGTCGATGAACTCGAACCCGTCCGGGATCCACCACTTCGGGTACTCCTCGCGGAGCATCTCCCGGAGCTCCTCGCTCAACTTGTCGCGGTCGGTCCCCTCGGGCGCGACGACCATCGCCACGGGTCGTTCCTGCCAGCGCTCGTGTGGGACACCGATGACCGCCGCCTCGCTGACGTCGTCGTGGGCCATGATCGCGTTCTCCAGTTCCTGTGAGGAGATCCACTCCCCGCCGGACTTGATCACGTCGTCGGCCCGATCGACGATCTCGATGTAGCCGTCCGTGTCGACGGTGACGATGTCGCCGGTCCGGAGCCACGACCCCTCGAAGTCCGCCTCGTTCGCCGCCGGGCTGTTGAAGTACTCCATCGTCACCCAGGGACCGCGGACGAGCAGCTCGCCGAACGCCTCGCCGTCCCACTCGATCTCGTCGCCGTCGTCGCCGATCACCTTGAACTCGAGGC
Organism: Halolamina pelagica; assembly: GCF_001307315.1. Classification (GTDB taxonomy): domain Archaea; phylum Halobacteriota; class Halobacteria; order Halobacteriales; family Haloferacaceae; genus Halolamina; species Halolamina pelagica_B. The sequence continues at coordinate 2,605,179 of NZ_LGUC01000001.1, read as the reverse complement.
CGGGCACGATCAGCCCCTGTTTCGACTTCACGTTGAACTGCTGCTCTTTCGGGGCGTCCAGGAGGTCGTGTTTCAGGTTCGCGACCGTCCCGATCGGGGACATCTCGGTCATGCCCCACGCGTGGAGGACCTCGACGCCGAGTTCGTCGAACTGCTCGATAAGCGCCTCCGGGGCCGCCGCCCCGCCGATGACGATCCGCTCGAGCGAGGAGAGGTCGACGTCGTGCTCCTCCACGTAGTCGAGGAGGCCCAGCCAGACCGTCGGCACGCCCGCGGTCAGCGTCACGCCCTCCTCCTCGATGAGCCGGGCGAGGTCCGCCGGCTCCGGCGACGGGCCGGGGAACACCTGCTTGGCCCCGGCGGCGGCCGCCGAGAACGGCATCCCCACGCGTTGACGTGGAACATCGGCACCACCGGCATCACCACGTCCGCGTCGTCGATGTTCAGCGCCTGGGGGACCATCGTCGCCATCGTGTGGGCGTGGAGCATCTTGTGGGTGTACTCGACGCCCTTCGGCATCCCCGTCGTCCCTGAGGTGTAGCACATCCCCGCGGGCTGTTCCTCGTCCAGTTCCGGGAACTCGTAGCTCGTCGACTGGTCGCCGATGAACGACTCGTAGTCGGTGATGGGCTCGAGCGGCAGGTCGGGCACTTCCGAGCCCATGACGACGAACTGCTCGACGCTCTCGAACGCCTCGGGGTCGTACGCGGCGGCCAGCTTCTCGGCCAGCGACGGGTCGACGAAGATCACCTTGTCTTCGGCGTCGTCGACGATGTGCTGGATGTGGCCGTCGGGCAGCAGCGGGTTGATCGTGTGGAGCTGGGCCCCATGTTCGGGACCGAGAAGTACGTCTCGAAGTGGCGGTCGGTGTTCCAGCAGACCGTCCCGACGCGATCGCCTGTTTCGACGCCGGCCTCGTCGAGGGCGTTCGCCAACTGCCCGACGCGGTCACCGTACTCGTCGTAGCTGTACCGCTTCGTCCCCTCGTGTGTGCGGGCGACGATCTCTCGCTCCGGGGTGATGTTTTCGGCACGCCAGAGGAACGGCTTCAGCGTCTGTTGGTAGCCAGTCACAGTTAGAGTCGTGGTAACACGCGCAATAGTTTTTCGGTGGTTTTGTTGCGCCTTCCTCACGGAGCAACGCGGGGAACGACCCGACCGAGTAGCGCAGTAGGGCGGCGTGTCTCACCTGTTCGTCCCCTTCGATACCGCTGTCCAGCGTCCAAGCTCCCTCGATGGGGACAAGATAGATGCCAAAGCGGACATCAACTCAGGTATGCCCTCCGTCGGTCGGATCACACGCAGTCTGTTGGTCGGTGTCCTCCATGCGGCCGGACTCCTGGGTGTTGCACTTGAGCTTGGCTACGCAGTCGGCCCAGCCGAATACACAGCGATCGGCTTGCTCTGGCGCTATGGCGGGCTCGTTGTTGTCGCCGCCGTTCCAGTCTGGCTTGCACTTCGCTTCCGGCTCGTCGTTCCGCTGCTGGCCCTCGTGCTCACGACTGGCTACGTTTTCGGGATGGAGCTCACGCCACCCGGACCGACGTTCCATGACGTCGCCGAATTCGAGCGCCTCGACGAACCGACCGGTATCATCGTCGTCGAGAACGGGCTGTACATCGTGCGCTACATGATGAACGCCTCCGTCTGGCTCGTCGGGTTCCTGTTTGCTGGGTTGGTCGAGGCTGTCAGCCGGAGTGACTGGCGACGGCTGCCCGCTCCCCCCGGCTTGCCGGACTGGCTCTCCCCACCCGTCTCTCGACGGCAGGCTGTGAGTGTCGCCGCCGCGGGTGGGCTACTCCACCTCGTCGTAATGGTGTGGTTCGCTCGCCGACTCGGCGTGACGATTACCGGTGGCTACGAGTGGGTGCTCTATGCATCCAGCACGGTCGGGATGTGGCTGCTCGCGGCGGTGCCGCTCTACCTGCTCGTTCGCCACCGGCTCGTGGTTCCAGCGACGCTGCTCACCGGCTTCATCGTCATCGACGTTCGGTCGGAGTTTGCGGCGAGCGTCGAGGACGCCCACGCACTCTACTTCGGGGCGTGGTTCGTCTTTCTCGCGATCTTCCTGATCGGCGGTCTCGTGGAGTACGGCTTGCGGCAGGTCGATTCTCTTCGCAGGATGGTGTCGCGTCGTGGAAACCGACATTGATGGCAGGGCCGGTTCATCGACGAGCCGGCAAGCAGGAGCGAGGTGCCCGTGACTCAGGCGTCGTGGTCTAGACGCCCTGGCTCAGCTGACGCCGACGCCGCCCGGTCGCGCGGTAACGTACACCCGCATCTCGATTTCGTCAGGACAGGCCTGCTCGACCCGCTTGACGATGTCGAGGGACTCGTACGCCGCAATATCGTGGTTCGGATCGTGGAGGCCAACAGCTGCCGTTCCGTTGGCCGTCGCATCGACGACGCTGTCCGTTCGGCGTTGGACCTTTTCTTTGAGTTCTTCGCGGGGACCCATCATCGAAATATGTTACATGCCGAATTAATAGCGCTTTCGCAAAATCCGGGTCCTGATGTGTATCAAATGCGGCTTGGGTAGTGTATGGCTCCCTCAATACAGATCCGATGCCGAAATCAGTGTCCGTTACTGTCTGCCCTCCGATCGTCTCGCCCGCTCGGCGGCGATGCCGCAACGTCTCGCACCAGTACTAGCTAAACCGGTAGCAGGCGATATCGCTGGTCCCACAGTTCGGGCATACCTCCGTGTCGGCTGCGAGCGTTTCCCCGCAGCGTCGACACTCCCACATCGCTGTGGGCTCGTCGTCGACGACGCTGCGGAGGCGCTTGAGGAGGCGCACGAGTGGATAATCTGTTTCCTTCTTGTTAACTCTATGTCCTCGTGACGGGTCACGGCTCTTCGGGTGGCTGTTCAGTAGGGGTCGCTGGTGGCCGAGGGTTTGTTGAGTGGGCGTTTCGTGGCAGCGACGCTAGTCCGTACTGGTTCACGGACTCGAGACGGAGGTCGAGACTTCGAGAGTGCGCAGTCTTAACCAACACATCGCGCCATACCGTCGACATCTGTTGGTTAATCGCCCCAGCGGCTCCCTGTGAGCGCTCACGAGATACTCCCACGTGTCGCAATGGGAGGAATACGGGTAGTCGTGGAGAAAGGTGCGCGTTAGTCTCGGGCGCCGATGACGGTGTCGCCGCATTCGACGCAGACGTACGTGCCGTCGATGGTTTCTGCGGCAGGGACGTTACAGGGGATGCACTTTACACGCGAGGATCGGACGGTTCGAGGGTAGCGGCTCATGAGTGTGGTTAGTTCTCCGTGACCACCGAGTCCGTGTACGGCTCACAAACTCGCGCGACACCTTCTTCGAAGTCGATCGTCGGCTCCCAGCCCGTGGCCTCGTGGAGTTTCGAGTAGTCGGCCATCGTGTCGTGGACGTACACCTCCAGCGGGTTCTCGATGTACTTCGGGTCGACGTCGGTGCCCAGTTCGTCGTTGATCATCGCGACCATCTCGTTGAACGTGTAGCTCTCCTCCGTGCCGACGTTGTAGATGCCCTGGAGTTCATGGTCGGCGGCGAGTTCGCAGGCGCGGACGACGTCGTCGACGTGCGTGAAGTCGCGGGTTTGCGTGCCGTCGCCGAACAGTTCCGGCCGCTCGCCGTTGGCGATCTTGTCGGTGAACTGGGCGACGGTGTTGGCGAACTCGCCTTTGTGTTCCTCGGCGCCGGCGAAGCCCTGATAGACCGAGAAGAATCGCAGGCCGGCGAGGGTCATGTCGTGGAAGTTGTGAAAGTACTCGGCGTAGCGCTCCCTGGCGAGTTTCGAGGCTTCGTACCCGGTTCGGGCTTCGACGTCCATGCTTTCGGGAGAGGGTTCGGTCCGGTCGCCGTAGATGGAGGACGTGGTCGCGTAGACGACGGTGTCGCAGCCGTCCTTGCGGGCCTGTTCGATCGTGTTCACGAACCCCTCGACGTTGACGCGGGCGCCTTTCGCGGGGTTGTCCTCGTGCATTTTGTAGGAGGAGAGTGCCGCCAAATGGAACGCGACGTCGACGTCCGTGGGGAGATCGTCGTCGACGACGGATGCGTCGACGAACTCCACTGCTTCGTCAAGGTTGTCGGGCGTGCCGAGGTACTGGTCGTCAACGGCGATGACGTTGTTCGTCTCGGCGAGTTGATTCGCGAGGTTTGAGCCGATGAAGCCCGCGCCACCAGTGACGAGGACGCGTTGGTTCTGCATGGGAGTTCGTGTTCGATAGTTGGTGGAAAGGGTGTCGATCGATCCCGGGTGTCAATCCTCGTCGCCGACGACTGTGTCGCCACACTCAACACAGACGTAGTCGCCGTCGACAGTTTCGGCGGCCGGTGCGTTACACGGGATACACTTCACGCGAGAAGAGCGTACAGATCGAGGGTATCGGCTCATGACATGTGGTACATGGCGATTCACTAATGGGTCCCGATTTATCTGGTTCTTACCTCTCTTTCGTAGACAGCAGTCAATGGTGTGGTGACTGGTGATCCAATCGACGCCACTGTTTATCAAATATCTCACTATACCTGCCAATTTCCTGCAGGTACAGCCACGAAACGTGACGATTCGTATTCACACGACGGCGCCGGGTTACTTATAAATGTTCCGGCGGGCGTCGATTAGATATCGTCACGCTGCGTTACAGCACTCGTCGCCGTCTGGTGATTCGCTAGATATGACTGTAGGGCGGCGGGGTCATAAATGTTCAGCATTCTTCAAATTATGGCATAATTACGGGGATAGGCGACGGATTTATGCGAGCTTCAGAACTGGTCGAAACGACAGTTACCAGGTGAGGCCTTCGTAGACGATTCCGTCTCTGCGATCGATCGCGCGGCGGCCGTCGACGACGACAGGCGTGGCCATGGCGTCGAACTCCTTGTCGAGCAAGGTGATTTCCTCCCAGTCGGTGACGATTAGGGCAGCCGAGGCGCTGTCGAGCGCGGCCGCAGGGCTTTCTGCGTACTGGATGTTGGGGAAGTGCTCGCGCATGTTCTCGGCAGCGATAGGGTCGTAGGCGACGACCTTAGCGCCACGCTGCTGGAGGCCTTCGATGACGGGGATGGCCCGGGAGTTACGGACGTCGTCAGTCCCGGGCTTGAACGCGAGGCCAAGGACGGTGACTCGCTTTCCGCGGACGTCGACGTGGTCGTCCATGAACGAGAGGAGGCGCGTTGGTTGCTCGTCATTCACTTCGGTGGCGGCGTCGAGCATGAGCGGCTCGTACTCGTGCTGACGGGCCGCTGCGCGGATTGCTGCGGTGTCCTTGGGGAAGCAGCTGCCGCCCCAGCCCAAGCCGCTGCGGAGGAACTGCGCACCGATACGGTCGTCGAGGCCGATTGCGTCGGCGACCTCGTAGGCGTCGACGCCGAGCTCCTTGCAGATGTTCCCGATGTCGTTGATCAGGCTGACCTTGGCCGCGAGGAAGGAGTTGTTCGCGTACTTGATCATTTCCGCCGTCCTAGTGTCAGTTTCGACGACCGGGGCATCGGTCTGGTCGATGAGCGGGTCGAACACTTCGTGCATGTCCGCGAGCGCGCGGTCGTCATCGGCGCCGAGGACGACTTTGTCCGGGTCGAGGAAGTCGTGAACTGCAGTTCCCTCTCGGAGGAACTCGGGGTTCATGCCGATACCGAAGTCCTCGCCGGCGATCTTGTTTGATTCTCTCTCGAGGATGGGGGTGATTTTGTCTTCGGTGGAGCCGGGGATAACGGTGCTTTTCACGACGACGGTGTGCCAGTCGTCCTTGTCGGCGAGTGTGGCGCCTAATTGTGCGGCGCCGGTCTCCATGATGGAGAGGTCGATACTGCCGTCGTCGTTCTGCGGCGTCGGGAGACAGAGGAAGGTCGCGTCAGTGTTGAGGAGCTCGGCGTAGTCTGTGGTGGCACGGAGGCGGTTTGTGCTGTTGGAGCCGGCGTGTTTCTCGAGGAGCTCAGGGAGGCCGTCCTCGTGGATTGGCGCTTCGCCGGCGTTGATGGCGTCGACGATCTCTTCGTCGATGTCGACGTTGACGACGTCGTGGCCGAGGTCCGCGAAGCAGGCCGCGATCGTGGTGCCGACGTAGCCGCTGCCGACGACAGAGAGGTGCATGGGGTCGGGTAAGCAAGAGGGTCACTCATAGGTTTGGTTATCCGTGTGAAAAGACATATGGCGGTGTATGGCAACTCCAACATAGTCATGAAAGCTGTCGTACTTGCTGCCGGCGAGGGGACGCGCCTGCGTCCGCTCACGGAAGACAAACCGAAGGGGATGGTCGAGGTCGACGGGAAGCCGATCCTGACCCACTGTTTCGAGCAGTTGGTGGAGCTGGGCGCCGATGAACTGGTGGTGGTGGTTGGCTACCTGAAACAGAACATCATCGAGCACTACGGCGACGAGTTCGAGGGGTGCCGATTACGTACGCCCACCAGCGTGAACAAAAAGGGCTCGCGCATGCGCTGTTAAACGTCGAAGAGCACATTGACGACGACTTCATGCTGATGCTCGGGGACAACATCTTCCAAGCGAATCTGGAAGACGTGGTTCGTCGGCAGCAGGAGGACCGGGCAGATGCGGCGTTCCTCGTGGAGGAGGTTGACTGGGAGGATGCTAGTCGGTACGGGGTGTGTGACACGAATCAATACGGGGAGATTACTGACGTAGTGGAGAAGCCAGAAGAGCCGCCGTCGAACCTGGTGATGACCGGGTTCTACACGTTCAGCCCGGCGATTTTCCACGCGTGTCACCTCGTGCAGCCTTCTAACCGTGGCGAGTACGAAATTTCGGAGGCGATTGACCTGCTGATTCAGAGTGGTCGGACGATCGATGCGATTGGGTTGGAAGGTTGGCGGATCGACGTTGGGTATCCCGAGGATCGAGATGAGGCAGAGGAGCGGTTACAGGGGAAGCAAGTGGAAGCTTGAAGTAGAGATATCTGGTTGAGAACTACCAGACCTTTTCTTCTGTAAGTGATTACCCGATGTAGTAATCGACCGTACGTTCTAGCCCCTCCTCAAAGGTGTATTCCGGATCCCACCCAAGTGCCTCGATCTTCTCAGTTTCCAGCGCATACCGCTGGTCGTGTCCAGCACGGTCTTCAACGAACTCAATGAGATCGTCAGACGCACCGACGGCATTGATGATTGCCTCCGTAACCCCGAGATTGGTTTTCTCCGCGTGGCTCCCAATGTTGTAGACCTCCCCGACCTCGCCCTTACGGAGGACGACATCGAGTGCCCGGCAGTTGTCCTCCACATAAATCCACTCCCGGACGTTTGACCCATCGCCATAGACGGGGAGGTTCTCTCCGTTTGCTGCGTTCAGGATGAACTTGGGGATGAGCTTCTCTGGGTTCTGACGCGGGCCGAAGTTGTTACACGTGCGCGTAATGAGCACAGGAAGATTGTGGGTCGTTTCGTAGCTCTGGGCGAGGTGATCAGCGCCCGCCTTGGTCGCGGAGTAGGGGTTTCGCGGCGAGAGTTTGTCGTCCTCCGAGAATTTCCCGTCAAGGATCTGCCCGTACACTTCGTCCGTCGAGATCTGGAGGAACCGATCGATGTCCGCCTCTTTCGCAGCGTCAAGGAGCACCTGCGTCCCTTCGACGTTCGTCTGGACGAACGGTTTCGCTCCCTCGATCGATCGATCGACGTGAGACTCAGCCGCAAAGTTGACGATTGCGTCGACATCGTCGACGAGGTCACGGACGAGCTCTTCGTTGCGGATGTCACCCTTGACGAACTCGTGACGGGGATTGTCAAGTACGCCTTCGAGGTTGTCTTTTGACCCCGCGTAGGTGAGTGCGTCGAGCGTGACGATCTCGTCGTCTTCGTGTTCAGAAAGGACGTGGTGGACGAAGTTCGACCCGATGAATCCGGCTCCGCCAGTAACGAGAATTCGCATACTATTGGCTTACGAGCGGCACGTATTTACCTTACTGTTGAAAGGTTAGCGTATGCGGCTCCTCGTCGTCGGCGCGAACGGTCTCCTCGGCAGCAACGTCGTTCACACCGCTCAACAGCGTGGCTGGGACGTTCGTGGTACGTATCACTCCGAACGGCCAGCGTTCGATATCCCGCTGGACCAGCACGGTCTCCGGAACTACGACGTATTCAGGAACATCCTTGCGGAACACGAGCCGGAAGCCGTCATCAACTGTGCGGCCATGACCGATGTAGACGCCTGCGAGACGAACCCGGAACTGGCTTACGAACTCAACGGTGAGGCACCTGGTGAGATGGCTGCGGAGTGCCGTCGCGAGAATATTGAGTTCGTCCATATTTCCACAGACTACGTTTTCGACGGAACTGCACGCGTGCCGTACGACGAAACCGACGAAATGAACCCGGTACAGGCCTACGGGGAGTCCAAGTTGGCAGGTGAACAGGCAGTCGAGGAGGTACAAGAGAGCGCTCTGATAGCCCGACTGTCGTTCGTGTGGGGAGTTCATCGCGGAGACGAGGAGCTCACAGGGTTCCCTGCGTGGGTACGTGGGAAGTTCCTCGACGGGGATGACGTGCCGTTGTTTATAGATCAGTGGGTGACTCCAACACGAGCCGGGCAGGCTGCAGACGTGCTGCTCGATCTTGCAGCGCAAGGGGCCGATGGCCTGTTCCATGTCGCCTGCCGCAGCTGTGTTACTCCCTACGAGTTCGGGGAGTTGCTCTCCGAGTACGTCGACGAGGATGCGGATCTTCGAGAGGGGTCTGTCGCCGACGTGGAACGGGAAGCAACAAGGCCGACATACAGCTGTCTGAACGTTGCTCGGCTTGAGTCGACTCTGAATCGGGAACAGCCGACGTTACGAGAAGATATCGAGGCGATAGAGGAAGCGTTCCGCTAGATCTGGTACCGGTCTCGGTGTTCGAGGAAGTGCTCGCGTGCATCCTCGGGGAGGTCGTCGAACCGGAGCACCTCCTGGCAGTCCAGTCCCGGACACTTCATCACGCGGTTGTCCTCGAGTTCGTTCGCCGCGATGACGGTTCCACAGGCCGGGCAGGAGTGGGTGATGATGCGCATGGTTAGAGTTTGAGCTGGGAGTTCTCGCCGACGACGAGTCGTCGACCTTCGGGCAGGAGTTCGTCGGCACTCTCGACGTCGGCGTTCCGGCCGAGGAGGCTGTCGACGATGCGGCCCGAGGCCGAGATCTCGGAGCCGCCGATGACGACGCTGTTCTCGATGTGGATGTTCTCCAGCGTGGAGTCGGCGCCGATTGATGTGTACGGTCCCACGTAGGTTCCGCCCTGGATCGTGACGTTCTCAGCGATCGAGACGGGCCCACGGACGACGGCGCCGGACTCGATGACGGACGAGTCTGCGAGCTCTATCCGGCCGTCGGTTTCGGCGCCGTCTTCGATGACCCCTGCCGTCGTGAGTTCCTTATCCTCGAGGACGAGGCGGTTGGCCTCCAGAATGTCCTCGGGCTTCCCTGTGTCTTTCCACCAGCCGGTCACGACGTGGGAGTCGATCTCGTGGCCGTCTTCGAGGAGGTCCTGAATGGCGTCGGTAATCTCGAGCTCCCCGCGCCAGGACGGCTCGAGGTCGTCGATGGCGTCGAACACCGCCGGAGAGAAGACGTACATCCCGATGAGCGCCAGGTTCGTCGGCGGTTGGTCGGGCTTCTCGATGAGCTCTGTGACGTTGCCCTCGTCGTCGACGTCGGCGATGCCGAACGCCTGAGGGTTGTCGACCTCCTGAAGCGCGATACCCGCCCCATAGTTACCGGCCTCGAAGCTCTCGACGAGCTCGGTAACACCGGACTTCAGGATGTTGTCGCCTAGGTACATCACGAAGTCGTCATCGCCGACGAACTCTCGCGCGCAGCCAGCCGCGTGAGCGAGCCCGAGGGGGTTCCCTTGGACGATGTATGTGATGTCGACGCCGTACTTCGAGCCGTCGCCGAGGAGTTCCTGGATCTCTTCCCGACCTTTGTTTCCGAGGATGACGCCAATTTCGGTGATGCCAGCCTCTTTGATGTCCTCAATCGCGTACTCGAGGACTGGCTTGTTCGCGACGGGGACCAGCTGTTTCGGTCCAGTATGGGTGATCGGACGGAGTCGAGAGCCAGTTCCGCCGGAAAGTAAGACGCCCTTCATGTACTACTCGTGAGGTGGTTCTTCCCAGTCTAAAGGTATTTTGTCTGTGTCGTATGGGATGCGCTCCTCGTCGGGGTTCTCGTAGTCGTAGAGTTCGGTGGGGTAGTTGATGAGGAGGGCGGGTTTGTCGCCGATGGCTTTGAAGCCGTGCCAGCAATCGCCAGGGATGTGGATGAGCTTCTGGTTGTGCTCACCGATGACGAACGTGTTGAGTTCGCCCTGGGTGGGTGAGTCGTCGCGATCGTCGTAGACGCCGACCTTGATGCGACCCTGTGGGCAGACAAAGTGATCGTTCTGTCCTTCGAGGTGGCGGTGCCACGCCCGGATGATTCCGGGGTAAGTCATGGAGTAGTAGGACATGGCTGGGTCGATGTTGTACTCCTCCCAGTCGGTTCGGAATACTTCGACGAGATGGCCGCGTTCGTCAGCATTCACTTGGAGGCTTTTAACCTCTACATCGTGAATCATAATCGACGATATTGCTGTACTGTCTTAGCCTTGTTGAAAATCAGAAAATGATAAATGCTCGTCAGTCAGATAATACCAATAGGTTCATTAATGTTTGCAGTTTTGGTAATTGGCCATGTATTGGAATCTCCTTTCGGTAGATTCCTCCTAGTAATTTGGTCTTTTCTTTTCGGCCGACTTACCTGATCTCTGACTATCATTACAGACGATGGCACGCAACATGTTTCCGAGAGAGTGGTCGTCGCCATCACGAACTACGAGTTTGGTTCAACCGGGTCTTCACCCTGCTCGTAGCAGGAGGTGAATTCAATAATCGGCCTCTAAATAATGCAAAAAAAAAAAATATTAGAATCAAAATCACCAGTTGGCTAGGATAATCCTAAACAGATGTTATAATTCTAGTCAACTAATGAACCGCATCCCTCTTTCTGCGTATTCCTTGAGTGGGCTCGGTAGTTGTTGTATAATTAGTTCCGTTTCTTCTGGGGACACAACAGAGAATTTTAACAAGAGTATACTATAAACAATAAATCCAACCGGAGGTACTATAACGAGTGATACAATTGATGAATTAATAGCTGAGGTAAGGCCAAAAATAACTCCAGTGGCAATGATTGCAACAGCTGTAATTCTCATAAGCCGAAGATCATTTATCGGGTTAAATCCGATTCTGAGTGCAGCGAGGATATGGAGTATCAACATTGAGCCGTAACCAATACTCGTTGCAATAGCTGCCCCTACCATACCGAAAGAAGGTATCAACAGTGCATTCAAACACAAATTAACCAGTGAGGCAGTACCAGTCGCCATAATCAGTATCTTAAGTTGACCTTTTCCTTGTCCAATAGCGAATATTGGACGGGCAAGTGCGAAACCCAAAACACCCGGGAGTAACAAGAGAAGGGGTAGAATAGCAGCATCAAATTCAGGGCCGTAATAGATTGGGATAAAATCATGTGCCAGTGCTGCTAGGCCGATCATTAAAAGAAGTACGAGAGAGAGGTTATATCGCGTGGTTTGAGATGCTAAACTCGTAATCCGGTCTGTGCGGTCGTTTGACCACAATCCCGAAGACGAATGGAGAAGTACCATCTGGAGCACATTCGGCACCAACCAAAGAAATTCAGCGACTACGAGTGCCGCCTTATAGTACCCAGTCGCTTGATCTCCAGTAAGTAGTCTGAGGAAAATTATATCGATATGATAAAGAGACGCTGTCAAGAATATCAGAATGATACTAAGACCATTAAACGATAGTAATTGTCTTTTAGGAAAACTGGTAGGTATCTGTATAAAAACCGCTCGGAGGTCCAAGTGTTTAAACAAAACTGTGTATCCAAGGATAGAAACAATCAGGGTTGACATTATATGACCAACAAGAACGCCAACGATTCCATATCCGGTGTATACAAGATATAATCCAACAACAGCAAAGAGTGTCTTTTTTAATACATTTAATGGCTCACTTCGATTTTCGAGCCCAAGTCCCATCAACCCCCCACGAGCGACGGAATTCATCTGGCGACCAACTATCAAAACTCCTATGAGAAAAAAGTAGATCTTGAAGCCATCTCCAAAAAGATAGTCAGGTAGACCAGACCATGAGATAGCCGTATAGATTAATGCACCAATGATTGCCAATACGAAAGCTAGCCTAAAATAAAATACAAAGACATGTTCAGTCCAATTGGCTTCATTTCGATCCTCGGCAATGTATTTTCGAGTCCCATCAAAAATTCCTGCATTAATAATTATCATTGTAACACCAAGTATTGACAAAAGAAATGCATAGTCACCATATTGTGAACTACCAAGTAAACGAGCGAGAATTGGAGTTATGATCACCCCCAGGAATAATGTAGCAACTTTCGAACCAAGGATAGAAACAAACCCCGAATGATGTCAACCCCCATTGATGGTGAGAATTAAATGAAGATATGTTATTTTATAGCCTTATAGAAAACTTCACTTCCCCTACTGCTGCGGAGTCGCTCAACTGTAAAACCGAACTCTCGCAATCGGTTCTCTATGTCTTCTGCTGAACTTCCGAAATTTTCAACAGAAGGCCGCTTATCCACTCCCGGTAAATGAACCTCGCAGTATACCGTTCGGCAACTGGGGCGGAGAGTGACTTTTCTAACCCCTCAAGAACAAGCGGCTCTGATCCCTCCACGTCTATCTTAACTACATTCGGTGCAGGTATCTTACCACCAGCAATGAGATGATCCCCAGTCGTGGTTGGGACTTCGATCGTAGCTTCTGACTCGTTTGCTTCTATCGATGATGACCCATAACCCACATCATCTTCAGTTGGCTGACTGAATTCGATATTCCCAACAGAATCCGACAACGCCACGTCCAGGATCTCTACATTCTGTAGTTGGTTTCGAGCGACATCTTGTTTCAACAGGTCGAGATTCGGGGGTACGGTTCAAACGCGATCACCTCTACATCTGGACAGGCTTTCGCTGCAAAAAGCGTGTACAGGCCCGTATTCGCTCCAACATCGTATACAACGTCGCCTTCCTTAATCTCGTTAATGAAATCTCTAAGCTCCTGTTTTTCAGATTTAAAACGATTTTGATTACGTTTCACCACCGTGGGTGTCGGAGCAGAAAATGTGACAGTATGATTAGCCAGAGTGAAGGAGTACTGCCCACGGACAGACTTTGATTTACTGTATACGTCTGATTGTAATTTCCCAAGAACTCTCCGAAGAAGGGTTGTTGCACCTTCCTCTTGATAGATGGTTATGCCCCGTCTGATGACAGATGTCACAATTAGAATTAGATTATTATAGTAGGTTCATATCTGTTTTGGTCGGGTTTTGTCATAAGGCAATCAACTGATATATATCCGATCAAAGTAGGTAGATTCTCTCAGCCAATGTATATGCCATTAGACTGTGCGACAAATCGAAGAATCTTGTCTGCTGCTACTCAACGCGGTCAACTCCGAGTATACTGTATGGACATGAGATTGAGTTTACTGATGGTTTATTATAACTACTACACTTTTGTATTTTCTTGAAAATTGTAGGAGAAACCGGGGCATCGACGTTGGGAGAAGTGGGCGATTTATGAGTTTGAAGTATCATTGCTTGAGAGGTGTTCGGCGACGGCTAACCATTCTCTTGGACGGCCACCCTGAATTTGAGAATTGAGGCTCAATTAGAGGACTGTGGTGCTATTGCGACGCTGTTGGTTGACCCGGCCAAGAGCGCGGCCCTTGGCGAGAAAGTCAGGTAAAAGTGTTAGAAATTATATAGGGCACAATCTGTAAACGGCGGTCAAATGACCTCACAAGCGCTCCACAGCTTCGGTTTCAAATAGACGGCTCTGATGAATCGCCATACTGCGGTTGATTTGGCTATGTTGCGGCACGGTTGATGTTATGCACGGCACATTTCAAGACGAGTTCACGAAATTCTCGGTACAGCATTCTCGCGCAGGCACGGCGTTGCCGTGCGTGCGCTTGATCGACGGGAAGACGGTCTCACACATCGATCTTTGCCGGTAGCGAGGCCCATCGACCCGCGCGTTATGCACGTGGTCGATGGGTAGAAGATGCGACGTTTAATCAGCGGCTTCACGTCCTCTTTCCGCAATTTCTCGCGTAATTGCATCCAGTAAAGCCCCTTGTCAGCAGCGAGGCTGGTCAGGTCGGCTGCGTTGTGGCAGGCGACCTGCCAGCCGAGCTGTGTGTCGTGCATTTTCTCGGTCATACAGTGAACGTCGAGGCTAGCTTGACTCTCTATATCGACGAGTGCCGTCGCTTTCAGTGTTTGAACGCGATAATTCGTCCGGCGGCAGTAGTGCTTGCTGGCGTTTTCGCGGTCGAAGAACGTCAGGTCGATGGCGGCGTGACCCGAGGGGTCGTGCAGCTGCAGCACAGGCGCAGCAGCACTCGCCAGACCTCCATCTCGAACCTATCAAAAGCCTTTACCAGCGTCGAATGGTCAGGGAGATCGACCTCTTTGAGGCCGATCTCCCCACAATTATGCGGCATCTCGCTCAACAGATCGAATGCGTTGGGGTACGATTCATCGAGGTAAATTCCGCAGACAGTGCAGCGAGACGAGGGGGTAGTCGACGAAGCCGCCACCCCCTTCGGGGGCGGCGACTTTGCCTCGGCCACCAACAGCATTTTTAGCTAACGTAACCGCTTTGCTCGTGAAGCCGGAGATCTTCGACATGACCTATCGCAAATTTCCCGCTTCATCTTCCAAGTTCTAACGGTTGGAACCGACGTTGTCTAGTGATTCACCAGAGCCAAATAGACCTATCTGACTCTTCGAAACAGCTCTTAGAGACTACCTGACCGTAGTATCTGACGGCAACGTAGAAAGGGTCGGCAATGAGTTTTCTGAGTTCTTCAAATGACTTCTATTGAAGTGACAGAGAAGTTTTCCCCATGATGGGTATAATCCGCGTGCCGGGATTCTGCTCGTGGCGGACAACTATGGCTCCCATCCCGCAAGGTTCACCCAACAATGGGCCGACGAACTCGGCATCGAGTTCGTCTTCATTCCGCCCCATTCGCCGACATTGAACGGGATCGAACCGTTCTGTAAGAGCCTCAAACGAGAGGTGTCACCAGAGATTTATGAATGCGAAGACCACTTCTGAGAGTTCTTCACCGAAATATTTCTTCAATTAAGTCACCGCGTCAGCTTTGCCACCGACTGGATCGAAACATTCCTCCCGAATAGCCAAAGGTTGTGCTGATTACTCTTAGAACTCCCTTTTCTCCGGTGCCGTTAGTAACTTTACTGCACGAATTAGTGTTTCTGCAACTGCCACTCCGAATAAGTACACTGACAACAGCACTAAGCCAATGTATTTTTGCACAGCATATCGCGGATTCCACCGCATCCTCAGCAGGATCTCATAGACTCGCTTCGCCTTCATATCCGCTTTATGTGGATACTGTTTGAAATACTGCGAGTCGACTGGGAAAGTGGAATCAAGGTGATTAACGTTTATTCCCGCCTTCCAAGTAGCGTAATCGAAACTCAATTGGTCTCGCTCGGGCCCACTGTTGTACTCCTCCCACCACAGATTCATCGTCATAACAATATCTGGTTCCTGGTGCTTCCTTACAAGAATTCGCGTTTCACTGAGACCGTTGTTTTTCGGATAATTTTCACGGCGATACTGGTCCATCTTTTCACTTGTCGCCCTCTCTTCTACGATACCCATATTCAAACAGACGTCTGCCTCCCTGTATATGCAATTCCGGTCTGGATGCATGGGGACGGCTAAATCACTTTCTTGTAGCAACTGCTCGGCTAATGCAGATACCTCTCCGACAATGACAATATTCCCGTCGACCCATAGACTCATTTTGTGTTCGGGGAACAGCTTGTGAGGATGTATTTTTATATACCCACTTTTGAGCTTGTCCGAGAGGTCTGGAAGCTCTATCTCACGCGTCTCCCAGCCGCTGGGTATCGAATCTGGACGATCGGTAAAACAAATATAGTCTATATCCTCTTCTGGTTTAACTGGGTTGACAACAACGTCATAGTCACCAAAGACTGCGGTATAAACCACTAATGACTCGCTCATTTAATAGCCTTGTACAACGTAGTAGTTACACATCAAATATAAATTGTATGGTTGTAAGTATGAGTGGGGGGGGGGGTGCCGATACAGGAATCCCAAATCGTTTTTAACCGCAGCGAGGTGATTTAGGGTGATGGAACAGACCCGGTCCGAGAACGCAACTCACAGCCCGACTGTTTCTGCTGTTATAATAAACTACAATACTGCGGAGTTAACGAAGCGATGTGTTGATTCACTGGAAGAGTCAGCGTATCCAATAACCGAAATATTAGTCGTTGACAATGCATCGGACGAAGCCGATCAAGACAAGCTCACCGCCTCGCTTTCGCACACTGATCTCCACTTCCTGTCCGAGAACAGGGGCTTTGCAGGTGGCTGTAACTACGGGGTAAGAAAGGCGACGGGCGATTACATTTTCTTTTTAAATTCTGATGCCGTCATTATATCCGACACCGTCACCAAACTTGTTGAGGACCTGAAGTTGTCAAGTGTTGGTGCGGTCGTTCCACAGGTTCGATTAGAACATGACCACGATCTAATAGACAAGGGCATCGGTGCGCTTGACGAACTTGGATTCGGGTGGCATCCACATCATCTTCGTCCAGTTGGGGCTGAAGAGGTACCGGATGAGACTTGCGAGACACTCTGGGGGTCGGGCTGTGCTATGCTTGTTGACTGCGCTGTGTTCGACGAGCTAGGTGGCTTCGATGAAGACTTTTTTATGTATGTTGAGGACCTTGAGTTCTGTCTCAGGCTCCAAGAGGATGGCTGGACGGTTCTTTACGAACCCGATTCGGTCGTTTTCCACGGGTTCTCCCAAAGTGTCAAGCAAAAAGTTGACTACGGGAAGAACAGCTTCCAGATATACCACCAGAACATCAACAGGGCAAAAATGCTGACAAAGCACTTCCCGCTGACACTGCTGGCAAAAGGGCTCCCAATACTTATTTTGAGTTTTCTTTATTGGAACCTCATTCTAGCCTGGCGGGATGGAATCGTCCAAGCGACGCGTGCCTTCTCGTGTGAGTTGCAGTACGCTGTTCGGGGACTCCGCGAACGGGAAGCTGGTCGTAACATGGAGTGGACGACCGAAATTCAGAGCAAGTCGTTCGCTGAGTACGTTGGAATCGGGTTGGACAAAGAAGATTTCTATAAAACAGTGAAAGACGATAATGAGTGAAGTATCCCATGATACACCAATATTCCAAGTGATATATGTATATGCAACAGTGTATCAGTTAATTGGCCACAAAATGAGTCCGAGACATGAGATCGACTGAAAAATATATTATATGTCTAGCGTTCGCGATTTTTGGAGTGACGGTTGCATTATATACCTTCCTAGGCACGCCATTTCCTAGACCGCCGTTCGTCTACGTGGGCGTTGCAACCACGCTCATTTTGTTTCTCTTTGGAGTCATGACCGGGGAAAAACAATCAAATACCCCATACCTTCTTGGAACTCTTTTGTTGAGCTTCTTCTTGCGAGCGGGACCATTCGTGCATATTGCAACAGGGGAACCGATGTGCAGAATTGGGCGGGAAAAGCAGGCCGCTGGGCAAATGAAGGATTTGTACAAGGGAGCGGAATGTATCACGCATCTCCGCTTTTCATCATTGAGTTGGTTATCGGTAAGTTAGTTGCTGGCGACGGAATCGTTGTGCCATTTGGTGTCCGCTTATACGATGCAGGCGGCATTACAATTGCTGTCGCTGCGTTCACACCAGTCCTCATCTATGGAGTCGGGTCTAGGAATCTTTTCAGCAAAGATGCTGCACTTGTCGCTGCTATTCTCTCAGTTCCGTTCCCTCTTTTTCTTCGCAGTTCAACAATCACACAATCAGAGCATTTAGCAGTTCCTTTATTTCTAGTGGTTCTAATTGTGTTATTGGCGGCCATTGGCGGCGCCGACAGACGATACAATATCCTCGCAGTAGGATTGCTGCTCAGTGTTGTCTGGGTGCATTTCTTTTATGCGACAGTAATCATTTCAATTAGCACTGGCATCCTTCTTGGGTGTTACTTTCTCAGATGGTTAGGAATGGCGAGTGATGCTGGCCATCAAAATCGGTGGATTGCAATCATTGTCGCACCCGTGCTATTACTGCTAATTCACATTCTCTGGAGTGCGTGGCGATCCCCAGCCATAGGGGTTCTCATGAGCGTTTTCACGTTTCAGTTTCCCGCAAATCCTTTGGAACTCATTCTTCCGTCATCAGGGCAGGCGAGTCAAAGCGTTGGGAGAAACGTTGAAAGCGGAGTTACATTAAGCGCGCCGTTAAGAGCTATTAAGTATTATCCCTTGCTGTACACCTGTGGACTTGGGGTGGGCGGCGGAATTGTGTATCTCTGGGCTCGGCTTGTTCGTCAGCGCGATATCATCAAGACACCATTCATTGTTGCTATGCTCTCAGCAGGCCTTCTAACAGTAGGTGCATTGATTGCAAGTATCAACTTCAAACTCCACTATCGCATGTTTTACTTTATTGGGCCACTCTTAATACTCGGTGGCAGCGTCTTCTTTATATATGTCCGGGATACGCTGCCAACGGGCGCATTAAAGCGCGCGACTGTTGCGATTTTGTTGATTACCGCAGGCGGATACGCTGCAGCATCTCCAATTTCACCACTTGGCAACGATATTGACAATCCATTAATCGACATGAACCGTGTGTACACTAACGCGGAGTGGGACCAATATATGGCCATCGAGCGATTCAATCCCAATGATGCCGCCTCGACTGAGCGATTGGAAACGGACGTCAAGAACACTATGCATGGTCCTCTCGGCGAATCCCATCTCACAATCACAGACAACGCATGTGGAAACAAAAGCCAGATATGGGCAAGTGAATACTATGTGTGTAACACACGACAGAGTTAAAAATGAAATAATCCGATGATATGATATGAGTGAAGATTCAGGGTTACTTGATTCCATACGGGATCAGCTTACGAAGCATGCTCTCCCCTACTATTCGTTTGCAATCAATCGGTGGAATAGGTTCCAACAGTCTTCTCGGGGAGACATTCCTAAGTTACATTTGAATGGCCGTGATGTCGTTATCGTCGTTATTGATTGTCTGCGAGCCGATCGCCTCTCGCGCACCGGTTACCATCGACAAACGACCCCATTCTTAGATACAATTGATATGCACCGGACAGCTGTATCTGCTGCACCCTGGACATATGCGGCAGTTCCTAGCATCCTCTCGGGGCTATTCCCACATAACCACGGCGCGGGATACGTCGGTGATTACCGGGATCGTGGATCTGATGATGGTGAAATGACCTCATTGCTGGATGAAACGATATTGCTACCCGAATTGTTTGATGCTGCTGGCTATGAGACATATTTCTCAACGGCGATTGCCACCGCAGAGCTTTCTGTTCGCGGACATCTTCCACACTGTAAGATTGCACATGAGACGCCTGCGGACGAACTTGTTTCAGAGTTTCTTGAATGGTGGGAACAGACTGAAGGACCTCGATTCTCCTATCTTCATCTCGGTGATTTACATGAGCCTCTTACGGTACCAAACGAGAAACCGTTCGGTGATATTCCGGACGTAGACGGGTTGCGCCGATGGAGATATCAACAGGCAAACTTTGGCCCTGGGTTTAATCAGTATCGGGAAGCCCGAAAGAAATTATATGATACGGCACTCTATTTTGTAGATCAGCAATTAAACCGGCTCATGTCACACCTTCCAGATGATGCACTCGTCGTAATAACAAGCGACCACGGAGAGGAGATGTGGGACCGAGTCGAATTAAGCGAACAATATTTCGCTGGGAAACGAGGTATCTATGGGGTTGGGCACGGACACGCTCTCATCCCAGAAGTGCTTGATGTCCCGTTGTTTATGGATGGAGTCAAAGCAGCTGATGGTGTTGTCTCCACAGTGGATATCGCCCCGAACATTCTCTCTGAATCAGGTGTCGAAGATCCCTCCAGCTTGCAGTTTGATGGCCAACAATTCTCGGAGATTATGGAGGAGCGCGTGGCACATGCAGGCGAAATTGGACATGGGTTGGACCAACAGGCGGTCGTCACCGACCGATGGATGCTGACGAGAGTGTCAGAGTCCGATGATTACATCCTTATTGACCGCGAATGTGGCGAAGTCACAGAAAACAAGGGTGTTGTTGAGTCGTTGAACAAACACTTCCCAAACCGTGGTCATTCAGGCCCTCAACAAGAGATTGATAAAGAAACACAGGATCGGCTGTCTGATCTGGGCTATATTTCATAGGCCCTATTGAACAAAGGTTCGCCCCAATATCATCTACTGACTTCATCGCTCACTTGTGTGTCTGTCCGCACTCCACAGAACCCAAACCAATCCAGTCTTACTTTCGCTAAGGTATGGGATTTTGACCTTGGTCAGCAGAAATCATTTCGTGTGACCTTCTAGGCTTGACTAACCATCGCGGTACGAGATGCTACTGAAGACATATGATGGAAACTCTCTCGATAGTACGGTATGTTCATTTCATTTTCAACCTTTATACCCAAGTGCTTCTAACCGCCGTTCAATTTCTTCGTCCACGTCGCCCTCCCCCGCAGCCTCTGGGCTGTTCTCGACGCGTATCCGCTGTTTGACGTGTGCTTCTAGTTCGGCCTCAAGCGACCGGGCTGTCGTTTCGGTAACTCGTATTTCTTCCGTGTAGGGGTCCCACTCACAAAAGCACACATCCTCGCTGGTCCAGAGGGCGTATCGCCGGAGATGGCTATTGACGTCTTCCCCACGAACCTGTGAGAACACTCTTCGGTCGTCTTCAAGATCTTCTAATAGCGACAGCTCAACTTCGCGGCCGGCAACCGCCTCTGCAGTCGGAACGACATCTAGCGTACTCGCAGGCGCCTTCACTACCTCGCTGCGGCCACCTGGCGGCCGCACCATGAGCGGCACCTTCGTAATCTCCTCATGCAGATACCGCGGATGCTCGTAATAGCCATGTTCTCCGAAGGCATCCCCATGATCGGACGTTACAATCAACAGCGACTCCTCCAGTAACTCACGCTCCCGAAGCTCGTTCAAGAACTCCCCGATCCGCATGTCGTTGTACCGAATCTCCCCGTCGTAGAGATTAACCAACAGCTTCCGCTCCTCTTCAGTAATCGACTCTGGATTGTCGATAGCCTGCTGATACAGCGACTGCGCATCACGTCCTGACAGTCCATCATCCGCGTACAGCGTTGCGTACTCCCCCGGCGGCTCGTACGGTCCGTGGGTGTCCATGTAGTGGTTCCAGAGGAAGAACGGCTGGTCCTCCTCCAACGAATCCACCCAGTTCAACGACCGTTCGTTGATCTCCTCAGCACGGGCGTAATGCCGATTCCGGAGCTTGTCCAGCGCCCGCTGGGCCAGCGCGATCAGTTTGTGCTGGCCCAGATGGAGGTCGTCGTCGAAGTGGTCAAACCCCTCGTCGAATCCATACGCTCGCGAGACGAACGGGTTCGAGTGGAATCCACCAGTCGCGAACCCCCTCTCGGAGAGCGTCGACGCCACCGTCTCCGTCGCGAGGTGATACCCCGAATCGACGGCGACGTCGGGGTACTCCCCGGTCAAAAGGGCCGGAACAGCCTCACGCGTGTGCGAGCTCGCACTGTACGCGTTCGTGAACCGGATACTCTCCTCCGCCAGCTCGTCGAGGACAGGAGTCGTTTCTCGTTCGTAGCCGTAACAGGAGAGGTGGTCCGCTCGCAGCGCGTCGGCCGAGAGCAGGATTACGTTCTCCCAGTCCGCAGTCATCGTGAAGGAGAAAGACCACTACGTGGCTAATAACTTTGCGTTCCGACCTATCGAGAAGCAAACCACTCAGCCGTGTCACCAGTTCCGAAACCGCTCCACGTCGACCCGGAGCATCGGCTCGTCCTGATGGCGCTCCGCGTAGAGCATTCCCACGAGGAAGTAGACGCCGACCATCACGGCCGCCAATCGGTAGGAGTCACTCGCATCCGCCTTGTCGAACAGCGGGTGGAGCCAGAACACATACCCGAATGCCGAGTGGCCCAGGTTTCGCAACGCGGTCTCGTAGACGGGGCTCACCCGCCAGAAGTCCGGCATCATCGCCCAGACGCAGCTGGCGACCGAGAGCGCCATGAAGTACCGGGTACGGACAGGGAGGTACGCAAGGAGGAGGGTCATACACAACGCGCCGAACGCGAAGTGAGTCAGTGCGATACTCATAGCACTCCTTTCAGGATGGGAGTATACGTACTTGGGGTCACTGCGAGCATGACGACCGGTCCGAAACAGTATTCCCAACACACCGACATCCTCGACAAGAATGCGCGTCGCCTTCGTCAGTAACGTCGTCTACCCATTCGTCACCGGCGGCGCCGAGAAACGCATCCACGAGATCGGCACCCGCCTCGCCGACAAAGGCCACGACGTAACCATCTACGGCCGGCACTTCTGGGACGGCCCGGCAGAAACCACCCACGAGGGCATGACGCTCCGCGCCGTCGCCCCCGAAACCGAACTCTACACCAACGATCGCCGATCTATCACCGAGGCCCTGGACTTCGCCGCCCGCGCCATCCACCCACTGAACAAACACCTCCGAAACGACGAACACGACCTCGTGGTCGCCTCAGTCTTCCCGTACTTCCCCGTACTCGCCGCCAAGCTCGCCACCGTCGGCACCGACACCCCACTGGTCACCACCTGGCACGAGGTCTGGGGCGACTACTGGACCGAGTACCTCGGCCACCTCGCGCCCTTCGGGAAACTCACCGAGCGCATCACCGCCAGGACTCCACAGCACACCATCGCCGTCTCGGGCATCACCGCCGACCGCCTCGCGGAAATCGGTCCCCCACGCGACCGCATCCGCACCATCCCCAACGGCATCGACGTGGAGCAAATCCAGAACGCCCCACTCCCCGAGCAGGGCTACGATGTGCTCTTCGCCGGCCGCCTCATCGAGCACAAGAACGTCGACCAGCTGCTCGAGGCGTTCGACGCCGTCGCCGCCGACCACGACGTCACCCTGGGAATCATCGGCGACGGCCCGGAGCGCGAGCGCCTCGAAGCCAACCACCGGACGCTCAGCCACGCCGACCGAGTCCAGTTCCTCGGCTTCCTCGACGACTACGAGGACGTCCTGGGCCACATGCGCGCCGCGGACGTGTTCGCCTCCCCGAGCACGCGTGAGGGCTTCGGCATCACCTACGCCGAGGCAATGGCCGCCGGCTGCACCGTCATCGGCGCCGACCATCCCGACTCCGCCGCTGACGAGGTCATCGGCCACGCCGGTTTCCTCGTCGAGCCAACCGTCGACGCCCTCACGAAGACACTTGAAGCGGCACTTTGCGGTGCCCGACCATCTTCCGACCCCGTCAAACGCGCGCAGCGATATGACTGGGACGCAGTCGCGGACCAGGCTGAAACTGCTTATCAAAGTGCCATCGACGGATCCTGGTGAAAACCAGCCCTTCACAACATCCAACGTTCACGTTACTCCCCAGTTTCAGCTCCCTTCCCCACAAACACACCGGGAAACCCTCCGGACGACTCGGCCGATTCCTCGAGATCATCCCCACCAATTCTACCGGCCCGAACCAGCGCCCCAATTTCGGCATCAGTCAACTCCTCCCTGTCCTCGTAACGCCGATACAGCGCCTCGATATTGGGGTCGTACTCGACCGAGATGGACACGTCCGCGTTGGTCGCCCGACCACCCGACTCAGAAAATTGGCCGACGTTCGCCCCCTGGATGATACCGTACTCGAGACACGTCTCGAACCGATGACGATCACCCCCTACCCCGAGATACGCAAACGCGACCATCGACGCAAGGGCCTCGTCGGTCTCTTCAAGCCCGAGTTCCGCGAAGACCTTCTCCCGTTTCCCGGGGTCGAGGAGAACGCTCAGTAGCGCGAAGTCCTTGAGCCCGTTCACGACCCGTTCGCGGATGGCCTGCCGTCTATTCGCATCCGTCTGGGGTTGGGCGTACTCCTTGTGTCCGCAGAGATACTCCCGGTCGGTCGGGGAGAGGATCCCGCGTGGTCGGTCTTCGGGCGTGAGAATCGGCCCTAATTCCCGGCCGTCGTCGATGGTCGCCGCGACAGCATCGTGTACGAGGGGCTGCCGTGGTAGCGATGAACAGAACGTACATCTAACTCTACAGTGGTCCCTACCCAAGAGACACTCCCTGAACCGAGTGAAACACAAACCGAGTACCACAGCAAACCCCCACTCACCCCACACCGTGCACCGAGTGATAACCCACGTTTACCACTCCCCTTGAATACACTCGTTACGGGGTTAACCCCGTCCGAACACACGCCAAACCACGGTTTCACTCGGTGTCGGGTGTCTCCCTCTCGACTGTAACACGAGCCGAGCGATCAGGAATCTCGGACAACGAGCAGTTCCCGATCTACCGCGAACTTGCCACCGCGCTCATGAAGAACGCGGAGAACACCGTCTGGACGCCGATGACGATCGCGGTGAACGCCAGGAGCGACGCGACGGTAAACGGCACTGACTTGAACCCACTCTGAGCCCACGTCACAACCAGGTAGCCGGCATACACCGCACCGGCGCCACCAACCACGATCCCGGCCGTCGCCCCGCGTTCAAGGCTCAGACGCTCGACGACGAACTCCGTCACGGGATCATCAGGCTTCCTGATAGGGTCGCCACTCACCGTCGCGAACGCACCCATCGACGCCACCTGATACCCGACGATCGTGAACAGGCTCCCCGCAATCATCGTGTTCGGACCCAGCGTCACCGAACTCCCGGGAACACCGAAGGCGACGCCAGCCATCAGCAGCATTCCGAACAGGCCAAGCACCATCCCCGGCACCGAGAACAGATACCCCGGCGCGTTCAGGAGCATGAACCGGACGTGCCGCCAGCCGTCTTTGAAGCTCTCAAGGGTCTCCTCGCCCTCACGCTCGTGATAAACGATCGGAAGTTCTTCGATCTTCAGGTCGGCGGCGCCGGCCTGCATGATCATCTCGGAGGCGAACTCCATCCCCGTTGTCTCACAGCCCATTTCCTCCCAGGCGTCGCGGGTGAACACACGCATCCCTGAGTGGGCGTCACTAACACCGGCGCCGTAGAACGTGTTCAGGAACTTCGTCAGGAGCGGATTCCCAACGTACTGGTGGAGGGTCGGCATTGCACCGGGCTTGATCTCTCCCTCGAGACGGCTCCCCATCGCCATATCGGCGTCGCCGTTGGCGACGAGTTCGTACAGCTTCGGGAGTTCTTCGAAGTCGTAGGTCGTGTCGGCGTCGCCCATCGCGATCACGTCGGCTCGGGCCTTGTCGAACGCATAGCGGTAGGCGTAGCCGTACCCTTTCCCGTCTGGTTCGACGACGATGGCGCCCTCCTCCCGGGCGATCTCGGGTGTTCGGTCGGTCGAACTGTCCGAGACGATGATCTCGGCCTGGACGCCGAGGTCACGAAACGCGTTTTTCGCTCGCTGGATGCACTCCCGGATGCCTTCCTCCTCGTTGAGCGTGGGCATCACGAGCGAGATCTGCGGGGTCGCTTCGCTGTCGGCCGGCAACAGCACGCTGTCCCCGCCCGCCGCTCGTTTAGCCCTGGCTCCTGCTCTATCTGGTACTCCCCACCCTGTTCAACAACCTCTTGATCGGCATTTACACTAGACATTGTCCCCTCCAACGTGTCCTCGCTGCGCTCCCACGGTAGATTCTGTATGTTAATGTGAATCTAGTCAACATAAGTGTGTCCCTAACAGGTCGCTGAATGAACGAAATCTTGGGTGAAGTCGGTGTGGGGGATGCCCGGGATAGCCGGTCGCGTCGATGGTTCTTGAATTGGAAAGAACCTCTTCCGGGAGCAAAGGGGATTGGTGTACCAAATTATTAACCAACACTCCGACTAACTGACCCAGTTGTTGGTTAAGGCGGGTTTCCGTATAGCCCTCCGCTAACAGATCCGCTACAGGCGGAGCAGGCCGAGCGCCTCGGGGCGTGACCCCGAGGCGGTTCACTCAGGTGCCGTCACGTTCACCCAGAGATGCAGCTCTCGGTACGCGTTCTCCGTTGTGGGGTCCGCAGGTGCCTCACCCTTGTACAGGAGATACGTCAACCGCAACCGCTCGCCGGTCATCGTCGGCGTCACGTTGTGCTGGAGGTGCCACGTCTCGTTGTGGGCGACCTGGGTCTGGAAACGCCGCAACACATGTTCCCGTTCAACCACGATCGAGATGTTCCCACTCACCGTAGAGTCGTTCACCTGATTTGCGGAGTCGTTCTCGATCCGCACCTCCTGTAACGCGACTACCACCGAGTAGTTCGTCGGCTGGTGCTCATGATTGCCGATCCCGACCACGAGCGACTGGCTCTCACCCTGCGTGAAGTTCGTCGGGTAGTCATCGGCGACCAGCTCGCCGTCCTCGTTCTCCGTCAAGAGGTAGAACTCCGTGAACGCCTCGCCCTGCTTTGGTTCTGTAACGGCGTATCCAACACTCCCGACAGCCAGCAAGACGCTTACGACCAGCAGCACGTTCAGCGCCGCATCCGTCCGCGAGTCCGGCTCGAACAACTCCGCCCGCGCATCGGCGACCCATGCACGCCACGGCACCTCGAACCGATCCTCGGGATCGAGCTCCCAGCGACGCCGGGCGGCGACGGCCGTCGACGCCAGCGTGAACAGGCTGACGGCGACCATGATCGGCACCAGGCGGATCCCCCAGGGCGTGAAGTTCAGCACGAGGCCGATCAGCGGGACGACCGCGATCGAGAGCCCAAAAGACAACGCAACGCGCTCGATGCCGTCGATACCCTCGCGATCGTCGACTGCCTCTTCACCTACCTCCTCGCCATCTGCACTCGGCTCAAACGTCCCGGCCTCGGGAAACAGCGCCGCGATGAACGCATACCCCGGGACGAACAGCACGAACGGGAGGCCGAACACCACCCGGAGCGGCGTCTCGGAAACGACCGGGAGGAAGACGACGGCGGCCGTGATGCCGACCAGCGCGACGACGGCCGCGAGATCGGCCGGCAGTCGCCGGACTGGAGCCGGCAGTAACTGCCACCAGCGTGACCGGTCGGCCATACCCCAGTCAGGTTTGCGGGCGCGGAAAAACCAGTCGGTCCTGGGGCACGCTCACGATCTACGACGCCGACTCGTCGTCGTCACCGAGCAACGACGCCGCATCGGCAACCACAGCGGCGGCATCCTCCGTCGCCACGCCGTCGGGGCTGTAGACCACTTGCTCGTACGCCTCGGTCAGCCGCTCCAGCGCGCCGGCACGTTCGGGCTGTAGCCGATCGCTCGCCGTCGCGTAGAACTCCCAGTGGGTCTGAGAGTCGTCGCCCGTACTGAGCGAGCGTCGGACGGCACCGTAGAACGCCTGGATCGCGGCCGCCGAGTCACCCTCGTCGAGCAGGGCGGTGGCCTTTGCGACCCGATCGGTTCCGCCCTCATCAGTGCTGGAGGCTGTTGGCGGTGACGCAGCAGGGGCCGGCGACTCTTCATCAGTGGACGTCTCCCCACGCCGAACGAGCCAGCCGATGGCGAGTACCGAGAGGACGGCGACGCCGCCGCCACCAAGTAGTTCCACCGACAGCGGCCACGCGTCGTTCTCGACGACGCTGCTGTCGGTGCCAGTTCCCGTGTTCGTCTCGTTCGCGGTGGTGCTCCTCGCCCCCAGCTGAGCCAGATCGAGCGCTGCCCGTGCGGTCGCCCCCGCGAGGTTGCTCGACGGCGCGTCGTACAGGGCACGAACGGGGACGGTCCCCGTCAGCTCGGCCTGGGGCGTCACGGTCGCCGAAAACGTCCCGTCGGCTCGCGTCTCAACAGCGGCGACAGTCGTCCCCGCGATCCGGAGGTCGACCGTTTGGCCGGCGATGGGTGCGCCTTCGGCCGTCGTCAGTTCCCCCGTGAGCCGGACGCGCTCGGTACTCGTCCCCGTCACGTTCAGCGAGAGCGTCGTGGACGTTGTCTCGACCGTTAGGGGCGTCGACGCCACTCCCGATCCGACGGCGCTGTCGGTGGGGACGATCACTGCTTCCACCGATTGATCGCCACTCTCGACCGACGCAGGGAGAGAGCTCGTCAGGTCGTAGCTCCCGTTGGCGCCGGTCGTCACCGTTCCGAGCGTGATCTCGTCCACAGTTACCCGGACGCGTGCCCCCTCGACAGCCACGCCATCGACGTGGGCACGGCCCGCAACCGTCACGTTGTCACCGAAGCTTGTCCGTGCTGACTCGCTATCGACGGTGAGTGTCGCCGTCGTCTGCACAATCGTCGTGTCGAGCGTCGCGTTCGACCCGAGATACGGCGATTCCGAGGCCGGCAGGTAGGCGACCGAGACGGCGTCCGTCCCGTTCTCGATAGTGACCGGCCGATACGTGACGGTGAACCGACCGTCGCTATCGGTTTCCACCGTCTCGACTTGCTCGCCGATCCGGATCCGTACCGTCTCGTTTCGTAGTGCCGATCCGTTCTCGAGGGTGAGCCGCCCCTCGACAGTCGCCGGGTCGGCAAACGACACCGTGTCGGCACTGGTTTGAACCGACAGGCGCGTCTCGACGAACGTTTCGGCCATGACTGTCTCGTGCTGCTCGGACACCTCTTCGGCGACGCTCATTGCTTCCTGTTCGGCCGCCGAGAGATCGACCCCGGTTGCGTTCTCGATCCGCGTGTACGCATCCGCGAGCTGTCGGGCTGACGCGTTCGCGTCGGTGGCGAGCCGATTCAGGTCGCGGGCTAACTCGCGGGCACGGGTGTCGTTCCCGTTCGCTCTCGCTTCCTGGTACTCCTGGTAGGTCTCGTTGTACGTCTCTGCCGTCCCGGCCAACTCGCGTTGGCTTTCGGCGGCCTGGTCGAACGAGTCGGCACCGCTGTCGTCAGTCTCCCCGGCGACGTCGACGTACTTCTCCAACGTGCTGTCGTACTCGTCGCCGAGGATCGAGCGACCCTGTTCGTACTCCGACTCGCTGATCCGGATCGCGCTGTCGCCTAACCGCTCGGCGAGCGACTGGGCGAGGTACGACTCCAGTGCCTCGGTGTCACCCGACTCGTCGACGTCGTCCGGGTTCTCCTGCTGGACGGTCGTGTTGTTCGTCGGCGTTGGGGTCATCTGAGCTAGCTCGGTGGCCGATGCCGTCGACGCCCCGGCGACGACGCCCGCCCCAGCGACGGCCTGCAGCACACACAGGAGGGCGACCGTCGCGATCAGGAGCCGTCGCGGGGCAGAAGCGCGCACACCTGCGAGATATTCATGCCAGCATAAATGTGTGTTCCATCCCCGAGTGGGAGTTCGCTCCGCCATTGGCCGCGGCGGTCAGCGCTGCCGGCGTGCCAGGAGACCGAACCCGAGTAGTGCCCCAAGCGGGAGCAGGACTGAGAGGCTCCCAGTGGTCGTGGTCGGCGACGAGTCGTTTGGCGTGAGGACGTTCGCCGGTGTCGGTGTCGGTGTCGCGGTTGCCGTCGATGTCGCCGTGTCGGTGGCCGTCGGCTGGTCCGTCGCTGTGGCCGTCGAAGTTGCCGTTGCGGTCGAAGTCGCCGTCGCGGTCGAGTCGTTACTCGCTGTCGGCGTGACGGTCGCGGTGGCCGTCGGCGTCGCGGTGTCCGTCGACGGGTCCTGCCCACCACTGTCTCCGCCATCGCCGGGGGTCGGCGTCGCCGTCACGGTTGCCGTTGTCGTCGCCGTCTGCACCGTGATTTCGTTCGACTGACTCACGCCAACCAGTTCGTTCTCGCCATCGACGGTGTCCGACCCGCGCGCGTTCGCGTAGACGAGGTAGTCGCCCGTTTCGGAGAGCGTCGTCGTCGCGGTGTAGGTCCCGTCGCTCGTCTCGGTCGCCGTCAGCGTTTCCGCCTTCCCGTTGTGGCCCAGGACGACCTGCACGGTCTCGAGATCGGTTGGCGTTCCCTGCACGTTCTCGACGCTGACCGAGAGCTCGATCTCCTCCCCAGCCTCGGCGGTCGCGGGCGCGTCGACGGTGACGTCGTAGGAGCGAACGACGACCGGGTGAACCGTCACGAAGTTCCCGTCCGCATAGATCGCCACCATGTACGACCCGGCGGGGTAGTCGCCATCGAACGTTTCCGAAGTACCTGCGTCGTTGATCCGGTCTTCGCTCCGTCGATCGTCGTTGTACAGGTAGAGGTCGTACTCCGTGTTGGTTGGCGCCTCAACCGAGACCTGGATGGGCTCGCCCGGGTCGACGACGCCGATCGCCGAGACGGTGTACTCGTTGCCTTCGAGTGTGACGACGCGATCGGGTGTGTCGACGCTCCCGTCGATGGCGAGGTCGTAACTGCCGTCGGCGGCGGCGATGCCACCGGCCAATAGGGCTGTCCAGCAGAGGAGGGCAATCACGCCTGCGGCGAACCGACTCATTGTGTTGGTAGCTTACCCGCCTGCATATATCGTTGGCGACCTCCTAACCTCGGGATTGGGACTTGGCAGGGAACACTCTCTCACGATGCATGTAGGCTTGGCTTTCTGCACGAGGTGGCTGTTCCGGATGAATTAGCCGCGCTCCGGGTAATTCCTTCCTAACGCCCTTTGCTGAATTAGTAAAGTTAGCGTAACACTTTTGCACCAATGCTTCCCTTTTTAGCGCATAATGCACTCTCGCTTGGCTGAAACGTCTGCACTGGCAGTCGCTGCGCTGCTAGTGCTCTCCGCTACGGCACCTGGGGCCGTGGCGGGAGTCGGGGCCACTGCGGACGCGCAGAGCGCCTCGTTCAGTACGACTGATGCGGATTTCGTGGCGGCTGACTCGTTCGTCAACACGTCCCAGAACGTGTCAGTCTGGGAGCGGGCGGCGCTTCCGCTCCGCGTCGACACGTCGACGGCGACGACGACGGTCGAGGGGCCGACGACCCAAATATACACGGACGAAACGGGTTTGGCACCGATCAACAAGGACACTGTCGGCGTGTTCGAACCCGGCTCGACGATCACGCTTGAGTTTAATCGGCGAGTCGGTGCCGGAACGGACCAGTTCGACGGCCAAAACGTCCAACTCGTCGCCGCACGCGTTTCCGACAACCCGAATACGTCGAACTTGAACACGTCGGCGACGATGGGGCTCACAGCCAACGAGGCGCTTGATCGGCTCTTCGCCCAGAACCGAACCGCATCTGAGGTGAACCGCAACTTCACCTTCACGGTCGCCGATACCGGCACCATCGACAGCGAGGGTACCGTCACCACGAGCTTCACGCCAAGCGAACCGGGCGCCTACGCGCTCATGCTCGTCGCGTCTGACTCGGGCCAAGCAGTCAGCGTCTCCAACGGCAACGCCTCGATCAGCGAGGACGTCCGGATTCTGGGCGTCGACGCCGCGCCGGTGCAAGCGGCCTCGGCAACCGCAACGCCGCAGCAGGAGACGATCGACCCAGGCGAAAACGTCACGTTCGACGTGAACTCCAACCTCGCTGACGAGCGGACGAGCCACACCGTCGTCCTCGTCAACGAGTCCGTGCTCGCCGGCGAGGAGACGACGATCAACTACGACGGCGATCTCGACACGCTCACCGCGAACGGGTTCGACGCGAACAACACGGCCGACAACGTCACGATCGAACACAGCATCGACGCCATCGACGGCGTCGCACGCGTCGACAGTGACTCCCAGGTCATGGGCATCAATCTCGCCGATCGATCGCGGAGCGGCACGGTCGGCCTCCCGGCACTGATCGAGTTCCTCGCGACCGAATCGAACGTCAACGAACCCGCAACCAGTTCGACCGGCGACACGGTGCTGAACGCCTCGACAACGTCCGTCGTCACCGAGAGCGGCTCGACGACGCTCGAGGTCGGCACGTCGAAGAACTGGACGAACGGCACGTACGAGTACGTCTACGTCGCCTCGACGAACGACACCAACGAGTTCAGCACGGCGAAAGGGAACATCACCGTCGGGACCGAGCCCCGCGAGGTCCAACTCGACCTCACGGCGAACCGGACGAACGTGGAGGTCCCCCAGGCGATCCGCTTCACGGTCCGTGGCGACGGGCAGCGGATCGCGAACGCCGAGATCACGCTCGGCAGCCAGACGGTCTCGACCAACGCCAACGGCCGCGCCACCATCCGACCGGGCGAGGTCGGGAACTTCACGGCGACAGTGACCAAGGCCGACACGGACGATGTGGTGTACCTCAGCGACACTGTCGACATCACCGTCACGGAAGCGCCCGGTGAGGGTGGTGGCGGCCCGCCTGCCGGCGGTGGTGGCGGCGGTGGCCAGGGCGGCGGTGACGAGGGTGGCGAGGCACGCGCCATCGCCACGAACACCGGCGCGACGGTCAACTTCCGAAGCACCCGTAGCGGGCAGCCCCTGAGCGTCGACGTCCCCAACGTCGCCGCCGACAACGCAGCGGTGACTGGGCTCACACTCACGACGCGGTTCAGCGAGAGCAACTTCCGCGTCGAGTTCACCAAGCCCCAGGCCGGCCCGCCGTCGCGGACGCCCGAACTTGATCCCGCGCAGGGAACTGCCGTGAACTACTTCACCGCGGAGGCGATCGGCCTCAGTGACGAGCGGATCGGCAACGTCAAGTTCACCTTCACGCTCTCGGAGAGCGAGCTGGGTGACCGCTCGCCCGATGACGTCCGGCTGTTCCGCTACGTCGACGGCGAGTGGACGACGCTCAAGACGACCCACCTCGGCGGTGACGAGTACCGCGCCCGCTCGCCCGGGTTCACCGCCTACGCGATCGGCTTCGTGAGCCAACAGGACGCCACTGACACGCCGACGGAGACGATGACGATGACGCCGACGCCGTCCGACGACGGCACGGCCACGCCGACCGACACCGCAACCGTCACGCCGACCGACACGCCGGGCGGTGACGGCGGTGGCGGGATCGGGGGATCGTGATTGGGCTCCTCATCCTGTTCGTGATCGGCGCGGGAGCGTTCCTCTACTTCCGCGGCGACTTCGAGTTGGACGACTACCGCTAACTAACCACCCCCGCGACGCTTCCCCGCTGATCATGTCTGACAATCGAGGCGACCCATGAGCCGTATCGACCCCGATGACGCTGCCCAGCAGCCCACCCCCGTCGTCAACGCCGTCGACGTTGGCCGCACGTACAGGCGAGGCCAGGGCGGCCTGTTGGGCCGGAACAGCGACGCGACCGTCGTCACCGCCCTCGACACCGTCTCGGCCGCGATCAACCGGGGCGAACTCGTCGGGATCGCGGGCCCGAGCGGGAGCGGCAAGTCGACGCTGCTCCACCTGCTCGCGGCACTCGATACGCCGACAACCGGCCGGATCGAGATCGGCGGGACGAACACGGCCGAGCTGAGCGAGCGGGCCCGGAGCCGGCTCCGACGCGACCACATCGGCATCGTGTTTCAGCGGTTCCACCTGCTCCCCGCGCTGACGGCCCAACAGAACGTCGCCCTCCCGTTCATCGAGTGGGGCGTTGGCAAAACGGAGCGTCACGACCGGGCCGAACTCCTTCTCCACCGGGTCGGCCTGGGGGACCGACTGACCCACCGCCCTGCGGAACTGAGCGGTGGGGAACAGCAGCGGGTCGCCGTCGCCAGAGCGCTCGCCGGCGAGCCGGAGCTGCTGATCGCGGACGAACCCACTGGCGAACTTGACTCCGAGGCGGGGGCGAACGTGCTCGACCTGCTGGCGGACGTGGCCGAGGACCGCGCGGTCATCGTCGCCTCGCACGACCAGGCGGTGCTCGACCGCGTGGATCGAATCATCCGACTCCGCGACGGCCAGGTCGTGAGCGATGCGTAGGCTACTCGCCCTCTGGAAGCTCGGCGTCATTGAGACGCTAGGCCGGTTCCGCACGGCCGAGGCCCGCCGGCTCGTGATGACGACCCTCGGCGTCGCTCTCGCCGTGGCGCTGATGGTGAGCGTGACCAGCGTTGCGGTCGGCCTCGCGTCGGGATCAACCGTGCAGGGTGACGACGTCGACTACTGGATCGTCCCCGAGGGCGGGTCGGCGTCGACGATCGCCGTCTCCGTCGAGGGGCCACGACTCGGCGCGGTCCACCCGACGACCGCGGAGATCGAGGCCGACGACCGCGTCACCTACGCGACGCCAGTGCAACTCCAAATCCTGCAAGTCAGCGCTGGCAACACGTCCGAATACGTCCTCGCAGCCGGGGTCGTCCCGCCCGCGGACGGCCAGCGCGTGCTCGGCCTACCGACGGCGTCACTGGCGCCGGGCGATCCCCACTACGCTAACGGCACGTACAACGGCACGTGGACTGGCGACGCCGTCCTCAGCTCCGCGGCGGCGGAGGTGCTCGGCGCCGACACTGGCGCCGAACTGACCGCTTCGGGCACTGACCGCTCGCTCCGCGCCGTCGACGTTGCGGACGCCGACGTGTCGACGGGGCTCGGTCCCGTGCCGGTGATGGTGGTCCACCTGAGCGAACTGCAGACGATCACCGGGACCTCGGCGGGCGATCAGGCGGACCAGATCCTCGTGAGCACGAACGACCCGTCGGTCAAGCGCGAACTGACTGGAGTCTACCCCCGCACTGACGTGTTGACTCGATCGGGCGTCGGCGGCGCCAGCGTCTCCACGTCGAGCCTCCCGCTTGCGGTCGCCGTCG
This sequence comes from Halolamina pelagica, assembly GCF_001307315.1. Lineage (GTDB taxonomy): Archaea > Halobacteriota > Halobacteria > Halobacteriales > Haloferacaceae > Halolamina > Halolamina pelagica_B. The sequence goes on along the minus strand of NZ_LGUC01000001.1, from coordinate 2,570,540 downwards.
CCGCGTTCCTGACGGCGGTGAGCATCGGCGCGCTGTTCGTCGCGACGCTCACGGGGCTGGACGTCATCGCCAACCGGGCCACGATCGCCGCCCAAGGCGCGATGGGGTTCTCCCGCCGCTCGCAGACGATCCTCGTCCTGTCGCAGGTGGTGACGATCGCCGGCCTCGGCGGTATCGCCGGGACGCTGCTCGGCCTCGGGGCGTCGTCGCCATCAACTACGTCAGCCAGGCGTACGTCGGCGTCCAGAACGTCGCCCAGTTCCACCCCGCGCTGCTCGCGTACGGGCCACTGGTCGCGATCGTCATCGGCCTGCTCGCCTCGCCCTATCCGGCGTGGCTCGCCCGCCGGACGAACATCGTGGAGGTGCTCGACCAGTGAGCGGCCGGCTCCGAAGTGCGCTGACACGGGTCCGTGCGGTCGTGGGGATCGCGATCGCCCAACTGCGTCACGACCGAACCCGGACGGTGCTGTCGGTGCTGGGGATCACGCTGGCCGTGCTCGCGACCACCCTGCTCGGCGGCGTGGGCATCGGCGTTGTGGAGACCGGCGAAGAGCAGTTCGACGCTTCCGGGCGCGACCTCTGGGTCACTGGTGGCCCCATCACGCTCGCCCCCGGGACTGTGGGCGGGTTCGAGAACACCGTCGTCGACGCCCACGAGATCAGCGCCGCGATCGAGTCTCGAGAGGACGTGAGCACAGCGGTGCCCATGGCGTTCCAGACGGTGTACGTCAGTACCGACGGGGAGGACTGGGAGACGCTCGTCGGCACCGGCGCGCCCGGCCGCGGCCCCAGCGTCCAGGTGACCGAGGGTCAGGCGTTCCAAAACCGGGATATCCACTACGCCGACGGAAACTACACCGGCCCGATGACCCACGAGGTGATCATCGATCAGCGGACGGCCGACATGTTCAACGTCTCCGTGGGAGACACGCTCCACATCGGCGGCACGATCTCGGACGCCCGCGCCAACGAGTTTACCGTCGTCGGCATCTCGCCGACGTTCTCGCGGTTCCTCGGGACGCCGACAGTCACGCTGCACCTGAGTGAACTCCAGGAGGTAACCGGCACCACCGCAACGGATCGCGCGTCGCTGATCACTGTCGACCTCAAGGACGGCGCCGACCCTGCGACTGTTGCGCAGGAGATCGAGCGCGAGCACCCCGAGTACGAGGTGCGCACGAACCGCGAGCAGTTGGAGGCGACGCTGGAGCGACAGGCGGTGGTGCTTGCCAGCGGCGGGAGTCTCGTCGTCCTCGCGGTACTCGCAGGCATCACGCTCACGGCGAACCTGCTCGTGTCGGTAGTGTACCAGCAGCGTCGTGAACTGGCGGCGCTCAAAGCTCTCGGCTCCCGGACGCGCACGCTCGTCGGGATCGTCGTCGTCCAGGCGCTCTTCCTCGGCGTCATCGGCGGCCTGCTCGGCGTCGCAGCGACGATCCCGCTGGGGATGGGGCTCGATGCGGTCGCTGCCTCCCTCGTCGGCTTCGAGAACGTCGTCCGGACGCCGCCGTGGGTGCTCGGTGCGGGCGTCGCGATCGCCGTGCCGATCAGCCTGATCGGCGCCGCCGTCGCCGGCTGGCAGGTCTCACGGCTCTCGCCCGTCGACGGGCTGCGGTGATCGGGAGTGGCCCGCGCAGCCTACACCCGCAGGCGGGCTTTCACGGCTGCCCCCAGTAGGCGGAAGTAGCAGAGCCAGCAACAGTCGGCCACACGGCCGTAGTAACAGCCGTTCTGTTCGGCCGGGAAGTGTCTCGCCATGTGCTCTCTCCGCGCGCCACACCCATCGTTAGGCGGTGGATTAGGGGTTCACCGGTTGCTCCTGCCACCCCAACCGCTCCTTGACCAGTCGAAGCAGGTACCACAGGCCGGGCGCCCCATCGAGGACCCAGACCGCGCTCGCGATCGCGGTCAGCGCCAGCCCGATCAGGGTGCCGGTGGTGAGGTCGGTTGCGAGGAGGTGCTCGATGATGGAGCGATCGACCTCGTCGTACGGACAGATGGCGAGCGGCCAGACGAGGTAGTTCACACAGGTCGGCTGCCCGAGCAGGATCGTGTAGCCGTCAGCGAACACGTGGGCAAGCCAGCCGAACCCGAACGCGAAGACGGCTGTCCGTGTTCGGTCCGAGCGCCCACGACTCACTCGGTAGAGCAGGCCGGCGACAAGTCCAAGGACGAGCAGTGAGTGGGCGAGACTTCGGCCCGAGGGGAGGATCCCGACCGTCCAGGACAGCGGCTTGTCGACCAGGTCGGGGAACTGCGTGCCGATCGCGAGGGCGACCACGGCGACCCCCTTTGGCGGGCGTCGACGCCTGAGAAACGTGTACAGCCGGTAGGAGAGATAGCCGACCGCCGCGTGGCCCCACGGGAGCATTCGGGTGTCACTCCCCCTAGCGAACGGATAGGGGTGTCGACTTGGGGGCGGTTACTCGGCTGGGACAGCTCCCAGTCCCCGTCTTCACTCCTCTGCGAGCTTCGGGATCTCTGTCGTGGCACTCCCGTTCAGGATGAGTTTCCGGTACTCGTCGGCGATGTACTTCCGCAGGATCCGTTCCGCGTGCTCGTCGATCTCGACCGGCTGGCCCTGCTGTTGCTCCAACTCGTTCAAGATGCGTTCGTAGGCATGCGCGGCGTCGCTATCCAGAGTGACGCTGATCTCGCGGTGGTCGTTCATGCGCGCATATACTTTCTGTCAACGAAAAACCTTGCGGCAACATCCACCTCGACCCTCGGGTTGGCGCCAGTAACGGCTGCAACCTCGACGAGCGTCGCTCGCAATCCGTAGCACTGGTGAAGGCGATACTCTCAAGACGAAGATGGTCCACAACCCGACAATGGCAACGGCTCGGCGCCAGCGGTTCGTCCGGGCGACCCTCGCGTGGCTGCTCGGCGCGACGCTCGTGCTCACGCTCCTGTCGAGCCTCAGCTACGAACTGGTGTTCGTCGTCTCGTTGATCGGGCTGCTCGTCGTCGTCGAGCTCACGGCCCCGTTTCGCGTGACGCCGACGTGGCGCTCCCGGCTGAAGTGGCTGATCGCGGCGGGACTCGCCGTGTTCGGCTACATCGTGATCAGGCGCATCCTCGAAATCCTCCCGCCGGGGTGCTCTGAATGGCCGACTGGCTCCCCGAGGGTTGGTCGGTCCCGCAGCTCCTCCTCGTCACTCTCGCCCTCACGATCGCGATAACCGGCGTCGTCGCCGCGGGCACGTCACAGACCGCCTTCAGTACGTACAACGCCGCGTGGGACGGCGCCAGCGACCTCCGTGAGGCGGCGAGCGAACAGGGTGCCGACCCCGTCGTCGCACTCAACACGACCGAGTACGCCGAAGCGGACCCGAACGGGACGATCGCAGTCGTCCTGTCGCCCGACGAGCCCTACTCCCAACAGGATCGCGAGCGACTCGCGGCGTTCGTCGAACAGGGGGGACGCTCGTCGTCGCCGAAGACTTCGGCCCCCACAGCACGCCGCTTCTCGAGGCCGTCGGCGCTGAGACGCGATTCGACGGCGCGCCGCTCCGTGACGAGCAGGAGTACTACCGCTCACCCGCACTCCCAGTCGCCACGAACGTCTCCACCCATCCCGAGACCGAGAACGTCAACCAACTCACGCTGAACCACGGGACGAGCCTGGCAGTCACCGACTCCGGGACCAACACCACGGTCCTCGTCAACTCCTCGGAGTTCGCCTACCTCGATACCGACCGCGACGGCGAGCTTGACGACAACGAGACGCTCGCCAGCCGGCCCGTCGTGGTTCGTGAATCGGCCGGCGCGGGGACGGTGTACGTCGTCGCCGACCCGAGTATCTTCATTAACGCCATGCTCGAGCGGCCCGGGAACGCCCAGTTCGCGGCGAACCTCTTCGCCGGTCACGAGGCCGCGATCCTCGACTACTCACACGTGACGGGCCAGCCCCCGCTTGCAGTCGCCCTGTTGACCCTCCAGAAGAGTCCGCTCTGGCAGGTCGTCGTCGCCAGTGTGGGCATCGGCGCGGTCGTTTGGGGGCGTCGCCTCCGACGACTCCCAGCCACCGTCCTGGACCGACTCGGTCACGAGCCGCCGGACGCCCAGCTCGCACTCGCCGACGCCAGTCCCGACGAGGTCGTCGCGTACCTGCAGCGACGGCATCCTGACTGGGACGAACGGCGACTCCGCCGTGTGATGCGAGGTGTTATACGGACTGACGAATCAACAGAAGGCAATGACTGACCCGGCCGCCTTCCACGACGCCGTGCGGGATGAGGCCAGCGCGGTGTTGATCGGCAACGAGGAGATCCTCGAGGGGCTCTCGATCGCCGCGCTGACTCGGGGGCACGTCCTGCTGGAGGGCGTCCCTGGCGTCGCGAAGACGACCATCGCGAACCTGTTCGCGCGCGCCTCCGGCCTCGAGTACACGCGCATCCAGATGACGCCGGACATCCTTCCCGCGGACATCACGGGCACCCACATCTACCGGGAGCCGACCGGCGAGTTCGAACTCCAGCGCGGTCCCGTGTTCGCCAACGTCGTCGTCGCCGACGAGATCAACCGCGCGACGCCGAAAACCCAGAGCGCCCTGCTCGAAGCGATGCAGGAGGGGACCGTCACTATCGAGGGCGACACGCTCTCGCTGCCGGCGCCGTTCATGGTGATCGCGACCCAGAACCCGATCGAGATGGAGGGCACGTTCGCGCTGCCGGAGGCCCAGCGCGACCGCTTCCAGCTGAAACTCACCGTCGACCTGCCGGGTCGGGAGATGGAGCGCAACCTGTTCGACCGCTTCGACGACGAACCGGATATCGGCCCGTCGAGCGTCAGCCAGGTCGTCACCCCAGAGGATCTCGAAGAGGCACGCGCGGCTGTTGCGGAGACTCACGTTGCCGACCCCGTCCGCGAGTACATCCTCGACCTCGTCCGGGCGACGCGGGACTCCCCGGACGTCGAGTACGGTGCGTCGCCGCGGGCGACACTTGCCTTCCTGAACGCCGGCAAAGCGGCGGCGGCCATCGACGGCCGCTCGTACGTGATCCCGGACGACATCAAGCAACTCGCCCATCCCGTGCTCCGTCACCGGCTCGTGCTCAGCACGGACGCTGAACTCGGCGGCGAGAGCGTCGACGACCTGATCACGGGGCTGCTCGACTCCGTCCCGGTGCCCGAGGAGGCAACTCGCGAAAGCGCAGTCGCCGATCAACCCGCGGACAGCTAGCTGTCGGGCGCTTCGCCGTCCGTCTCGACTGCGCCCCTCGTCCCGTCCGTTTCGTCCTCCGACTCGTCCACGTCCCAGCGGCAGTTCAGGACGAGGTCGTCGTCGCTGCGTGTGGTTTCGAGTCGAACCGGCTGTCCGAGTGCCTCTGTGAGCGCGACCGCGAGCAGCGACCCGAGCGGGTTATCCACTGCTTCGGCATCCGCGTACACCGACCCCGTCACCGAGACCGTCACGCGGCCGGCGTCGCCGTCGGTCGCCACCTCGGCGGTCTGGGCGAGTTCGAACCCTTCGACTAGCGCGTCGGCGACTTGCTCTGCGACAGTCCCGGGCTCGTTTCCGAGTGAGCCGGTCAGCGAGCGCTCGAACTCGCGGAACAGCGTCCCGCCAGTGGGGACGAACGACGCGCCCCGTTCGGCATCGCGGTCGCCGACGACCAACGGTCGCTCGAGGGCCGCCTCGTCCGGAATCTCGTACTCGCTGTGTTGCGGAACGAACAGCCTCGCCGGCGGGTCGCCCTCGACGGGGACGTACACCCACGTCGGTTCGAGGCCCAACTGCCCAGTGAGATCGCCGAGGCTGTCGGCCTGGGCGGCGTAGATCCGCTCGCCGGTTTCGGCGGCGACGAACCGCTCGGGCGTGAGGTAGCGGGTCAGGACGGCGCCGAAGATCCCGATGGCACCGAGTACGAACAGCACCTCCCGCGCCGCGGGGAACAACAACCCACCGGCGACCGCGACGGCGCCGACAACGCCTAGACCGAGTGCCGTTCGGCGATAGCTTGCCTGCCGGGCGCGGGCGTACTCGTTGCGGAGCCGCTCGTTCTCACTGCGGAGCAGGTCGACCTGGGCGCGGAGATCCTCGATGCGCTCGGTCGCCTGTTCGTCACCGTCCACTACCGCCTCCCGCGACTGTGTTTCACTCATCGATCAGCCCCAGCGTGAGTAGTTCGTACCTGTGGATCCCGTACCCGACGAACGCCAGCCCGCCGATACTGACAGCGGCCACCGCCAACAGCCCGTCGAGTGTCGCTCGGGCGACGACGAACGTCCCGACTGCGGCGGCGACGGTCGCCAGATAGATCCCGGCCGGCCGCGGGCCGTGTGTGTCGTACGTAGCTGCGAGCGGGAAAGTTGCGAGCACCAGTGCCGACGGAATCGGCGCTAGCCCGACGACGTCGCCGACGCCGAGCAGGCCGATGATCCCGGCGACGAACGCCAGCACCGGGCCACCAAGCACGAGCCCGAGTGCCGGAACCACCGCGAGCGCTGCGGCGGTCGGCCCGCCCAGCAGCGCAAACCCGACTGCCGTAACACCGATCGCCGCCGATGTGGGGGGTTCCCCAGCACCTCGCGACCGCGGGGCGCGACGACGAGCGGTGGTTCTCCCATTGGCCCAACTGTTCGGGTACATCCATTTGAAGATACTGAAACGGCCACCCCTCGCCGACTCAGGCCTGCCGAGCGCGTCGTCGGGCGGCCAGCAGGGCATCGAGGCGGTCACCCGGCCCGACTTCGTACACTTCTGTCCGCGGGGTCCGGGCGACCGTGCGGCGGAACGACTCGAAGTCGGCGTACCGGTCGTACGCCGCGCTCACGTCGTCCATCGCGTCGGCGTCGAACAGCACCCGCGGGGTGAGAAACAGCGAGAGGTGGCCCCCTCGTTGGCGACCAGTGAGGCGATATCCCGGAGGCGGTTCCGCCCGGTATCCGCGGTCAGCAACACGAGCCAGACTTCACCGCTCGTCTCGGCCAGGAGTTGCCGAATCGCCCGGAACAGCGGGTCCGAGTCGATGCGGTGGACGTACGCGTCCGTGTCGGCGAGGAAGGGCGCGACCGTTTGCGCGAACGCGGAGTCGTCGGTCGAAAGCGTGCGGGCCGCCGACCACGTCGCGTCGGGCCGGCTGAGTCGGTTGCTCGTGGCGTCGACGGCGCCACCCTCGGCCTGGGTGGGTGCCAGATCGTGGAGGGCGTTCCGGACGTGGCGATACCCGCGGGCGGAACTCGTCGGCCGGCGACGGACCGTGATCCCGCCGTCACCGATCGCGTACAGGCCCAGTGGGTCGTCGAAGGACTCGGCGGCTCGCGCGTAGCCAAGTCCCACCTCCCGCGCGTAGTCGAGCATCGTCTGGCCGTCTGGCCCGTGCTCCATCGTGTGGCGATGGTCGACCGCGATGACGGTCTGCCGGCTGGTCTCGGTCTCGAACTCCCGGATGTGGGGGGCCTGCAGCCGGGCGGTTGCCTTCCAGTCGATCTGGCTCAGGGCGTCGCCCGTGACGTACTGGCGGATCTCCTCGGGGACGAGCCCCGCGGCCCCGCTCCCGGCCGGATGTTCGCCGTAGGCGTCGATCCGGTCGCCGCCCTGGCCGACGTGGAGGTTTCGCGGCCGGCGTGGGTCGATCCGGACGGATTGGTCGGGATCGTGTGGAACCGATTCGGTCACCGTCTCGCGCTGGTTCGACAGTGTCACTGTCACCGGCGGGAACGCGAACTCGCCGGCCACAGGGAATGAGCACGAGAACGTCGTCGACGCCGCCGTCTCGCCCGGTTCGAGTGTTAGTGTCGGAGGCGCATCCCCGTACTCGGCGCCGGGGGGAGATCGATCGCGACCTCGATGGTCGTGTCGACCGGCCTTGCGAGCGTGGCGTCGACGGTGACCGAGAGCGGTTCGTCGACGATCGCGGCGGTCCGGACCGGGCTGACGTCGACGTCGAGACGCTCGGTCGCCTGTGCAAACGATCGGAGGGCGGTATACTGCTCCACGAGTAACCAACAGCCGAGGGCGACGCCGCCCAGCACCGCGACCGGGGATTTGGCGAGGACTCCCACCCCAACGAGCACGGCACCTGCCGTGCCGATCTGCAGGAACCGCGGGGTGGGACGCATACCACGAGCATAGACGATGCGGCAGTTCAAACTTCTGGCTTGGTTGAAACGCTCTATCGAAGATGAGCCGAAACATGATAGAACAATTTATGGTAGGTAATCCCATATTCGAAGCTAACAAATGTCACGAGAGAACAGAATACTCATGGTCACGTTCGTGTTCCTCGCGATGCTGGGGCTCTCGACGTTCCTGCTGTTCCGGTTCGCGGGCTGAGACGGGCCCTCCCCACGAGCGTGCCGACCGCGGCCGATGCACGCCCGCTGTTCTCGCTAGCGACTGTTCGCCCGCTCCTCCAGCCCGCGCAGCACGTCCGGGCGACCGATGGCGTACACCGAATCACCCGGCTCGAGCACGCGCTCCGAACCCGGCAGCGCGTCGATGGCGCCCGTCCCGCGCCGCACTGCGACGACCGCCGACTCGAGGTCGCCGACGGTCGTCCCGACGAGCGGGCTCCCCTCGGGGATCTGCACCACGCCCAGCGTCTCGTCGACGCCCCGCAGCAGCGACGCGAACTCCTGGTCGGCCCGCGCGCTCACGGGCAGCGTCACCAGCCGGTAGCGCTCGTCGGGCGACAGCGCCGCGGCGTCGGCCTCGTCGACGACCAGCGTCACCGTCTCGCCTGCGGTCGCGCGCAGTTCCGCGGTTGTCACGCGGCGCGGCGACGACGGCGCCTCCCCAGCATCGCCCTCGGCCGTCGCGGTCGCGTTCGGCGTCGTCCACACCTGCACGATGTCGCCCGGGCCGGCGTCGCTGGCGGGGTCGGCCTCGACGGCGACGGCGCAGGTGCCGGGCCCCAGCGTGAGGCCGATCCCCGCCAGCCGCGAACCGAGCGCGAGGTACGTCACTGTCCCGTCGGCCGCGAGTTCGGCGTCGACGTAGCCGACGCCGTAGTCCTCCTTCAGCCGGGTCACCAGCCGATCGCGGAGCGCCTCGCGGTTCGATCGGGGGAACAGTAGCGTCTTCCCGCCCAGCTCGGTCTTCACCTCCGCGGGGACGGGGTCGTGACTCTGCATGTCTTCGATCTCGTCGGCGGCGGGGAGCTCCACGGCGGAGAGGCGGGCGACGCCCCGAAGCGCGCGCCCGACGCTGGCGTTGACCTCGCGGGCGCCCGCCGCGGAGGCCAGATCCGCCCGGAGCGCGTCGCCGAGCCGGCGGCCGGGGACGGTCGCGACGAACGCCACGAGCAGCGTGAGCAGGTCGACGCCGACCCCGGCCGCGTCGAAGGGGTCGGTCCCGGGCGTCCCGATCACCCGGCCCAGTAGCCCAACGGTGTTGAGGTAGAGCGCGACGGCGGCGACGCCGAACAGCGCCGCCAGCCCGCGCGGGATCGGCTCCCGGAAGTACCAGCGATACCCGACCGAGGCCGTCCCCGACACCAGGAAGGCGAGCACGGAGAGTCCGAACAGCTGGCCGAGCGCCGGCAGCAGGTCGATCTCCCCGAGCAGCATCTGGAGGATCACGCCGCCACCCCCGCGAACGCGTCGAGGTCGGCGGGCGTGCCGACGACGAACAGCTCCTCACCGGCCGCGGGGACGTACCCACCCCCGGGGACGAGCGTCCAGCCGCCGTCGCCCCGGGCCGCGAGGACGACGACGCCGTACTGCGAGTGGACGCCCACTTCGCCAAGCCCGTGGCCGTCGAGCGCGCCGCCCTCCCGGACGGTCACCCGGCGGAGCCGCTTGCCCGAGCGCCGCAGCAGCGCCAGCAGCTCGAACTCCCGGCGCTCGCCCCGGGAGCGAACGCTGAGCCCGGTCACTTCGTGTTCGAGTAGCACCCCCGCGGTCTCGCGGCTCACGGCGACGGTCACGCGGTCACGCCCGCCCGCGGCGGTCTTGGCGACGGGCGGCGACGGCGCTTCGGCCTCGGTGCCGCCGTCGGTCGCGGCGGGCTCCCCACTGCCCTCCTTCGCCGGGCGCACGCTGACGACGGTCCCCTCGTAGGTCGCGTCTCGCGTGCGGATCGTCACCTCGTCGCCGGCAGCGGTGCCGGTGGGCACCATCGTCGTCAGCGACACCGCGCGCTTGCCCGCGGGGACGCGCTTCGAGAGGCCGGCGGTCGGCGGCGCGGCGGCGACGGTCGCGTGGCCGCGCTCGTCGATCCGGACCGAGGCGTTCGCGAGGTCGAACTCGCTCCGGAGGCGGTCCTCGGCGCGGTGTTCGAGCTCGGAGATGGGGAGGTCCGCGGGCAGCGCGATCGACGCCTCCCGGATCGCCCGGCGGAGTTCGCCCGGCAGCGGCGGGTACCCCTCCATGTCGCCCACGTCGCCCGTGATCTGCAGGCTCACCTCCCCGCGGCCGCCGACGAGGTCGACCACGTCAGCCGAGAGGGTGCGGTCGGCGAGCTTCTTCAGCGTGAGCCGTTTCGGCGTCGCCGCCCCCATCTGGTCGCCCTTGGCGTGGGCGTACATTGACAGCATCAGCACGACGACGATCGCGACGAGGATGGCGACGCCGTTGGCGCCGCCGACGATCGCCCGGTCGTTGAGCGCGAGCAGGCCGCCGTTGACCCCCGCGATGGCGAGCGCGAGCACGACCACCCCGAACCCGGGGATGGAGACGTTGGTGAAGTACTTGAAGGTAAAACCGAGCACCCACGCCACCAGCGCAGGCACGATCCCCGTCACCAGCCCGAGATACACCCCGAGCAGGATCTGGAGCGGGAACGAAGCCATACAGCGACGGAGCGTCGGCGCCTGTATAGACGTACCGGCGGCCAGATCGGCTGCGCATTTAAGCCCCCGGCGCATTTCCCCCCGTGTATGCAGTGGGACCGGGACTGGATCGGCGTCCGCGCCTCCGTCTGGCTGACGTTCGCGGTCGCCGCGCTCTCGGTGGCGACGGGGATCATCAACATCTCCACCACCACCGCCACCGGCCCGCTCGCGGCGTACGTCCCGCCGATGGTGCGCCAGACGGCCGGGTTCACGGGCGTACTGACGGGCTTTCTCACCCTCGCCGGCGCGTTCATGCTCCGGAAGCGCTACCGCGCGGGCTGGTTCCTCACGGTGGGGATGCTGCCGATCACGGCCGTCCAAGGGCTGTTGCAGGCCAGCAACTACTCCTACCCGTTGGTGGCGCTGTCGCTGCTCACCCTGCCGGTCGTCGCGCTCAACCGCCGGACGTTCCACCACGAACTCGACCTGACGACCACCCAACTGGCGGCGCTGGGGGCGCTCGTCGCCGCGCAGGTGTACGGCACCGTGGGCACCTTCGCGCTCCGGGACGGGTTCCAGGGCGTCAACAGCCTCATCGACGCGTTCTACTACACGCTCGTCACCGGGAGCACCGTGGGCTACGGCGACATCTACGCCCAGACCCAGCAGGCCCGGCTGTTCGCCATGTCGGCGATCATGCTCTCGGTGGCCTCCTTCGCCGTCGCACTGGGGGTGGTGTTGACGCCGATGATCGAGGCCCGATTCTCCGCGGCACTCGGACGTATGACCGAACAACAACTCGACACGCTCGAGAACCACGTGCTGGTTCTCGGCTACGGCGACCTGACCGAACCGATCCTCGAAGAGCTCGAAGCCCAGACGACGTTCGTCGTCATCACGGAGGACGAGACGGTGACCCGACGGCTCACCAACCACGACGTGCACGTGTTGACGGCCGACCCCAGCGACGAGGAGCCACTCAAGAACGCCGGGATCGACCGGGCGCGGGCCGTCATCGCCGCCACCAACAACGACGCCAACGACGCGCTCTCGATTCTCACCGCCCGGGAGCTCAACCCCGAGATCCACATCGCGGTCGGCGTGACCCAGCGCGAGAACGTGAGCAAGCTCAAACGTGCCGGCGCGGACACCGTGATCAGCCCGGCCGCGATCGGCGGCCACCTGCTCGTCGAGGCGGCGATGGGCCGCGGCGACAGCGAGCGGGAGGCCAGCGACCTGCTGGGCGAGGAGTAGTCACCGCCCGGCGTCGCCCCGGTCCACAATCGCCACGTCGCAGTCAACGTCCCGGATCTGGCGGAACGTCGGCGGCGAGATCAGCCGCGACGCCGTCGAGCGGTCGCCGGAGGAGCCGAGCATCACGAGATCGTACGCTTTCGCGTTCTCCTGGATGTACGTCGTGATCTCCGCGCGGGCGACCCGGGTTTCGACCGGCGCGTCGAACGCCTCGACGACGTTGGCGAGGCGGTGTTCGGCGCCCCGGCGGGCGTTCTCGTCGCCGATACAGGTACAGACGCTCGCCCGGCCGGTGTCGCCGGCGAGGCGGGTCGCGAAGTCGACCATCGCGTGGGCGGTGTCGCCGGGACGGACGACGGGCACCATCACCCGGCGCCAGTCGGTCGTCCCGGTCGACCGGTGGGCGACGGCGTCGATGGGGCCGGAGAGCACCCGCCGGACGTACGGCGAGAGCGCGCCGTCCGCGGTCTCGTAGGGCATCACGATGAGGTCGCAGTTGGCCCGGTCGGCGGTGTCGAGCGTCGTCGGCGCGGGGTCGCCGCTGGCGACGATCACCTCACAGGGGACTCCGGTCTGCTCACGGAGCCGGGTGGCGGTTTTGTCGAGCCGCTCCGCGGCCCGCCGGACGCGTTCGGCGCCGGCTTCGTCGACGGCCGCGGGGTCGCCCTCGCCGCGGTGGGCGGCCAGTACGTCGGGGTTCAGGTCCTCTAACACGTCTAGGAGGACGACTTTCCCGGCGTCGTGGGCGGCGGCGATCCGGGCGGCCATCGTCGCCGTCTCGACGCCGTCGTCGCCGCGCATCGGGACGAGGACGTGGTCGTCGCCGTGGGTCGTGCCGTAGAGGTACGTCGCCCGGCGCTCGTAGAACGTCTTGTCCCAGACGACGAAGGCGGCGGCGACGAGCGCCGTCGAGAGCAGGACGCTGAGGACGTACGCCGAGCGCGGCGAGAGCCGGATCACCAGCGCCGGGAGCGGCTGCAGGGTGATCGTGCCGGTCCCCATCTCGACGACCAGCACCAGCAGCGCCGAGGAGAACGCCGAGGGCTCCTCGAGATCGAGCACCCACGTCACGATCCCGGTCAGCGCGATGGCGCCGGCGGCCGCCGCCGGCGGGACGGTGAACGTCGACGCCGGAAACAGTCGCTGGGCGGCGACGAACGCGACCCAGCCACAGAGCGCCCCCAGCGTGATGCCGCCGACGAAGCGTCTGGGCGAGGCGTAGCGGCTCTCGGGGCGGACGAACAGCGTGTACGCCCCCGACGCCAGCGGCGGGAACAGGAGGTACGGCAGCGCCTCGATCGCGTTCGAGAGCAGGGTCACCAGCGCGATCAGCAGCGGGACGAACACCAGCACCGAGAGGTGGACGAGGTTGTCGGTGTTCTCGATCCACCGGAGGAACTCGCCTACTTCGCGCCGCTGGGCGGACCGGAGCCGGCGAATCGCCGTGCGCACCCGCTCCCGGCGCCGCCCCATCTTCAGAGCGCGGCGACGGCGTCGAGCGCGATGCCGATGGCGCGCTCGACGTTGTTCTTGGCTTTCTCGGGCAGTTCCTCGCCCTCGGTCTCCCCCTTCTGGGTGCCCTTCACGAGGTTACCGTCGACGGTACAGATCGCGCCGGCCTGCATGCCGCGGCGCCGCGCCAGCGAGAAGACGGCGGCGGCCTCCATCTCGATACAGAGCAGGCCGGCCGCCTCCCAGTCCTCGACGAACTCGTCGCTCTCGTTGTAGAACGCGTCGTCGGAGACGATGGGCCCCACGTGGACGTCCTCGTCGTTGGCCTCGGAGGCGTCGACCAGCCGGGAGAGCACGTCGTAGTCCGGCACCGCGGGTAGGTCGCGGACTCGTAGCGCTTGCTCGTCCCCTCCTCCTTGGCGGCGCCGGTCGCGACGACCATGTCGCCGATCTCGATGTCCGCCTGCAGCGCGCCCGTGGTGCCGACGCGGAGGACGGTCTCGACGCCGACGTTGTGCAGCTCCTCGATCGCGATGGCGGCGGAGGGGCAGCCGATCCCCGTCGAGCAGATGGTCAGCTCAGTGCCCTCGTACTCGGCGTTGACGACCTTGTACTCGCGGTTTTCGGACACTTCCTCGACGTTCTCACACTGCTTGGCGATGCGGTCGACGCGCCCGGGGTCGCCCGGGATGAGCGCGATCTCGTTCACGTCACCCTCGCCGACGAGCAGGTGGGGCTGTTTGGCCATACTCGCGGATGTCGTCGGCGTCGCCAAAAACACCGCGGTCCGGGCGCTCCGGTCGGGCAAGCTTTCTTTTCCCTCCCCGCCGTGCTCGGAGCCATGTCGGTTCGCGGACCACGTCGCTCACGCCCGCTTCGGGCGTACTTCCGCCCCCGGCTCCCCGACCGCGTCGAGCGGCTGCTGTTCGACTCGGGCCGCCCCGGCCGCCCGAGTTTCGGCGAGCGCCTGCTCGCCCGCCTCGACGAGCTCCTGATCGTCGTCGGCCTCCGCCTGCTGGCGATCGCGCTGTTCGTCGATCTGGTCACGGGGGAGTTCCTCGCGCTCACGGCGTTCAACGTCGCGATCAGCCTCCCCGTGTTCGCGCTCGCGACGTACCAGTTCGTCGCCGACCCGGGCCACGGGATGCTGGAGGGCTCGCTCCGATCGCGCCTGCGACGCTGGCGACGCGATCGCGAGTGGTACAGCAAGCGCCGCCGCGGTCGGCGCTAGCCCATAATCGAGAACAGCAGCAGGTTGTGGGCGCCGGGGCCGAGCCCGACGGCGGCGACGAACGCGAGCAGGAGCCGGCCCTGGCGGGGCGCCTCCCGGACCGACTCCGCCAACAGCGCCGTGATCCCGGCGCCGAGTGCAAGTTTTACGAGCACGAAGGGCCACGCAGTCCCCAGCAGCTCCGCGGTCGGCAGCGTCGCGCCGAACTCGATCACCGCCCGCGAGAGCGGCGTGCGCTCGGTCGCGCCGAGCAGGTCGATCCCGATCGCCGTCGAGATCCCGTCGAGGCTGTGGGCGACGATCGCCAGCGCGCCCGCGGCGCCCGCGTCGCCGACGCCCGGGTACGCACGCCGGAGGCCGAGCCAGACCGCGATCCCCACGCCGACGCCGAGGACGGCCGCGACGACGGGCCAGGCGGGCGCGAACGTCCCCTCGTCCAGCCCCCACTGGACGCCGACCGCGAGCACCAGCGCCGCGACGGCCGCGCCGGCGGCGGCGAACGCCCGCTCGGTCGCGATCTCGCCGGCGTCGACAGCCAGCCAGACGGCGCCCGCGAGGATCGCCGTGGTGAGGTAGGCCGCCGGCGTCCCCAGCAGCGGGTCGATCGCCTCGGGCGCGGCGCCGACGACGTGGAGGACGTGGAGCCACGCGCCGGCGAGCATCCACGGGACGAGCGCGAGCACGAGGCGGTCGGAAACGGCCGGATCGCGGCGCCACAGCGCGACGGCGACGGCGCCGCCGGCGAGCAGCAGCGCGAGCAGGTACGGCAGCGGCGGCAGCGCGAAGCCGGCGGGGAGTACCATGGTTGCCGGGGGAGCGGGCGGGGCGAAAGCGTTTCGGAGCGCGGAGCGGCGGTGTTTTTCACCTCGGCGGGCCCAGAGGCGGGCATGGATCGCGACGAACTCGCCCCCAAGATCGACCACACCGTCCTCGGCCCGGAGACCACCTGGGCCGACACGCAGCGCGTGCTCGACGAGGCCGCCGAGCACGGGATGAACGCCTGCATCCCGCCGTGCTACGTGAGCGAGGCCGCCGAATACGCGCCCGACGTGACGCTGGCGACGGTGATCGGCTTCCCCCACGGCCAGCACGCCGCGGCGGCCAAGCGCGAGGAGGCGGTCGTCGCCGACGCCGACGGCGCCGACGAGCTCGACGTGGTGCTCAACGTCGGCCGACTCAAGGCCGGCGAGACCGACGCCGTCCAGGAGGATCTCGCGGGCGTCGTCGCCGCCACGCCGCTGCCGGTGAAGGTGATCATCGAGACCGCGCTGCTCACCCACGACGAGAAACACGCCGCCTGCGAGGCCGCCGAGGCCGCGGGCGCCGACATGGTGAAAACGTCGACGGGGTTTGCCGATGGCGGCGCCGCGGTGGCGGACGTGGAGCTGATGAGCGAGTACCTCCCCGTCAAAGCCTCCGGCGGCGTCGGCAGCTACGAGGACGCGATGGCGATGCTCGACGCCGGCGCCGAGCGCATCGGTGCGAGTTCGGGCGTCGAGATCCTCTCGGGCGCCCCGGAGTAGCTACTCCAGCGCGAGCAGGCGCTCCTCCCCGCTGCCCGAGTCGGTCACGCCAGCGAACAGCGCGCCGTCGGCCGGCGTGACGCCCATCGCCGCGGCTTCGTCGCCGATCCCGTACCGGAACCGCTCCGCGTTCAGGCGACTCCCGCCGACGCCGGCACCGCCCGAGAGCGGGCGCGCGATCACCGCCCCGTCGGCGCCGACGTAGAGCGTGTCCCCCGCCGCCGCGACGGAGTACGTGTCGTCGCCGAGCTCCCACCCGACGCCCCCGTCGCCGGCGTCGAGGCGGTGGACGCCCGAGAGGTCACCGCCGAACACGGCGCCGTCGGCCAGCACGAGCGCGCCGTCGGCGACCGGTCCGCGCTCGCTGCGCCACGCGGTTCGCCCTGCGTGGGCGGCCGTCCGGAGTTTGAGGACGCCGCCGCCGAACGTGGCCACGAACAGGTCGTTCCCGCTCTGCGCGGCGATCGCGGTCACCTGGCCCGGGACTTTCTTCCGCCAGAGTCCGCGGCCTTGGTACAGCGTGAACACCTCGCCGCCGCTGGTGGCGGCGGTGACGCCGGCGACGTTGGGCGTGACGAGGTGGGTCACTTCGCCGTAGACGGTCGCTCGCCACTCGACATCGCCGCCGTCGCGGACCTTGAGCACCTCCCCGTGGTCGGTCCCGACGTAGATGGGGTCCCACTCGTAGCCGGGCACCGGCGACGCCGTGACCCGCCCGTCAGTGTCGACGCGCCACTGCTCGTCGCCGCTCTCGGCGTCGAGGGCGATCAGTACCGCATCGGTGCCGGCGTAGACGACGCCGTCGTGCGCTGCGGGCGTCGGGTAGTGGCTGGCGCCCTCCTCGGCTCGGTAGGTCCACAGCTTCTCGCCGCTCTCGGCGTCGACTGCCTCGATCCCGGCCCAGGTCGACTGGAACACGCGGCCGCCGGCGACGATCGGTCGCCCGCGCGGGGTGCCCTCGAGTGCGGTCTCGAAGCGTTCGCCCGGGGACGACCGCGGGGCGGCGGCATCGCTCGCGTACGCCGCGCCGTAGCGGTCGTAGTTTCGCATCGGCCACTCGGTCGATTCGTCCGTGCCGGCTGTGGCGGCGTCGGCGCCGTCGAGACAGCCGGCGACGCCGACCGCGGTGGCGCTCGCGACTGCAGCCAAGTACTCGCGTCTGGAGGGCATCACTCACCGCTTCTCGCGACGGGTGCAAGAAACTGCCTCCTCGCCTACCGCGACCGCGGATCGAGCCACGCGCTCGCGAGATCGCAGACGATGCTCCCGCCGATGCCGACCACGACCAGCACCATCGTCGTCCCGAGGATCAGCGGGATGTCGTTCTCCTGGGTGGCCTCGTAGGTGAGCCAGCCGATCCCCTCGATCCCGATCAGCGACTCCAGCACGACGACCGAGAGCACGAGCACGGAGAACAGCTCCGCGGCGGTCATCGACAGCACCGGGACGAGCACGTTCCGGAACACGCGGCGGTCGACGCCGTGGTCGCTGAGCCCCTTCGCGCGGAGGTAGCGCACGTAGTCGGCGTCGAACTCATCGACGCTGCGGGAGCGCGTCAGGCTCACCTGGCCGGCCAACAGCGCGGCGGCGACGGCGCCGCCGGGGACGATCACGTCGCGGGCGAGCTGGCCCCCGCCGTCGAGGGCGACGAGCACGAGCGCGGCCAGCCAGAACCCCGGCAGCCCGAACAGCACGTACGTCGCCAGCCGGCCGAGGCGGTCGAACCGGCTCCCGCGCTCCCGGGCCGACCGGATGCCGACGGCGATGCCGGCGATCCAGGCCGACACCGCACCGGGGACGAGATACTTCGCCGTCTCGAGGGTGGCGGCGCCGACGACCTGGGTCACCGGCTCGCCGAACGTCGCCGAGAGCCCCCAGCGGAACAGCGTGATGTTGACGACCCAGTCGAGGTAGCGCCGGTACAGCGGTTGGTTCCGGCCGCGAGCCGCCAGGTACGTCTCGCGCATCTGCTCCATCTCGGCGGGCGAGGCGCCGGACCACAGCGCGGTGCCGAGCATCCCGCGGAGGTTGGTGTCCGGGGTGAGCACGACGACGAGGAACGTCAGCGTGATCACGAGGTAGACGGCGACGACGGCGAAGCCGAACCGGGCGAGCAGCCGTGACCGAAGACTCATGGGTCGCGTATCCAGTGGAGGGGCGACTGGCAGACGGGCACGCCCCTAGCGTGGGACGACTGACTGTTAAACGTTACCGATCGAGAAGGTTTATCACGGCCGAACCGCACTACATCGTACCACAATGTCCCCGTCGCTGGACTGGCGACGCCGCCGGATCCCGCTCTCCATCGTGGTGCTGGCCGTCGTCGTCGCCCTCGCCCTCTACGACACACAGGTGAACGACGGCTACACCGTCGGCACCTGGCTGGCGTCGCCGCTGGACTGGCTGTTCATCCTCGCGAACGTCGTGTTGCTGTTCTACGGCGTCCTCCCGATCCTCGAAGACCGGGAGCGTGCGGCGACGGTGTGGCAGCGCTTCCGCGAGAAGCCCGAAGCTATCGCCGGCGCGGCGTGGCTCGGGGTGGTGTACGTGCTCGGCACGGTCGGCCTCGCGCTCGTGCCGGCGCCGAAGCTGGATTTCCTCAACGGGAATCAGCCGCCGATCTGGGGGACGATCCCGGCTGACGAACTCCCGCACAAGTGCGCCGGTCCGGTCGTCGACGGGCGCTGTCACGGGAGCTGGCAGTACCCGCTCGGGACCGACATCAACGGCTACGCGATGGAGATCCTGCTGCTGCAGGGGCTGCACGTCACGCTGTACGTCGCCGTCATCGCGCTGGCGCTGATCGTGCCGCTGGCGTTGGTCGTCGGCACCAGCGCCGGCTATCACGGGGGGCTGATCGACAACGTCTCGATGCGGGCCGTCGAGGTGCAGGACGCGGTGCCGCCGCTGGTGATGTACTTGCTGCTGATCTGGATCACCGGCGAGTCGCTGCTGGTGATCATCCTCCTCTTCGGCTTCCTCGGCTGGGGCGGCGCCGCCCGGGTCGTCCGGAGCGAGGCGCGACGGCTGCGCGAGACCGAGTTCGTCCAGGCCGCGAAAGTGCTCGGCGGGAGCGACCGACACGTCCTGCGGAAACACGTCCTCCCCGCGGTGTCGGTCGTGGCGATCCCGACCGCGACCCAGCAGGCGCCCGTGTTGCTGTTGACGGAGGCGGGGCTCGCGTTCCTGGGGCTGGAGGCGTTCGACCTCCAGTCGTTGGGTAACGTCATGGCCCGCGGGCTCGGTGGTCAGGTGCCGATGCTGACGAAGTGGTGGGTGTCAGTGTTCCCCGCGGCGGCGCTGGCGGCGACGGTGGTGTCGTTCAAGCTCGTCGGCGACGCGCTGGTCGAGGCGCTGGATCCGCGGCTGGGCTGATCGCCACGTTGTCGTCCACACCGCCGCGGCTGGGCTGATCGCCGCGTTGTCGTCCACACCGCCGCGGCTGGCCGTCGCCACGTTGTCGTCCACACCGCCGCGGCTGGCCGTCGCCACGTTGTCGTCCACACCGCCGCGGCTGGCCGTCGCCACGTTGTCGTCCACACCGCCGCGGCTGGCCGTCGCCGCGGCGGAGTTTCAACCGTCGGCCTTTTGCCCACCGCTCGCCCAGTTCCGACACTGATGGCCCGTTACCACATCGAGACGTACGGCTGTACGTCGAACCGGGGTGAGAGTCGGTCGATCGAGAGCGCCCTGCGCGACGCCGGCCACTACCGGGTGGACGGGCCCAAAGAGGCGGACGTGTCGATCCTCAACTCCTGTACGGTCGTCGAGAAGACCGAGCGCAACATGCTCCGACGCGCCGAGGAGCTCGACGAGCAGACCGCCGACCTGATCGTCACGGGCTGCATGGCGCTGGCCCAGAGCGAGGAGTTCCAGCAGGCCGACATCGACGCGCAGGTGCTCCACTGGGACGACGTGCCCGAGGCCGTCACCAACGGCGAGTGCCCCACACCGGGACCGGGCACCGAGCCCGTCCTCGACGGCGTCGTCGGCATCCTCCCCATCGCTCGGGGCTGCATGAGCAACTGCTCGTACTGCATCACCAAGCAGGCCACGGGTCGGATCGACTCGCCGAGCGTCGAGGAGAACGTCGAGAAAGCCCGCGCGCTGGTCCACGCCGGCGCGAAGGAGCTCCGCGTCACCGGCCAGGACACCGGCGTCTACGGCTGGGACGAGGGCGAGCGCAAGCTGCCCGAACTGCTCGACCGCATCTGCGACATCGACGGCGAGTTCCGGGTCCGCGTCGGGATGGCCAACCCCGGCGGCGTTCACGGGATCCGCGAGGAGCTGGCCGACGTGTTCGCCCGCAACGAGAAGCTGTACGACTTCCTCCACGCGCCGGTGCAGTCCGGCAGCGACGAGGTGCTCGCGGAGATGCGACGCCAGCACCGCGTCGACAAGTTCCTCGACATCGTCGAGACGTTCGACGACACGCTCGACCACTGGACGCTGTCGACGGACTTCATCGTCGGCTTCCCCACCGAGACCGAGGCCGATCACGAGCAGTCGATGGCGCTGTTCCGCGAGGTGCGCCCGGAGAAGGTCAACGTCACGCGCTTCTCCAAGCGGCCCGGCACCGACGCCGCGGAGATGAAGGGGCTCGGCGGCCAGACGAAGAAGGACCGCTCGAAGGCGATGAGCGAACTCAAGCACGAGGTCGTCGCCGAGGCCTACGAGGAGCTGATCGGCACCACCCGCGAGGTGCTGGTGGTCGAGGAGGGAACCGGCGACTCGGTGAAGTGCCGTGACTCCGCCTACCGACAGATCATCGTCCAGAACGCCGACGAGCACGGCCTCGAACCCGGCGACTTCGCGGAGGTCGAGGTCACGAGTCACCAGACGGTGTACGCGTTCGGAACGCCGGTCTGACTCCGCCGACGCCGCAGTCGCCCCCACAAGGCTTGTTACGGTCGGTGCCCCCAGTTTCGGGTGATGCCCTCCACCAGACGACAGTTTCTGGCGAGTAGCCTCGGCGCCGCCGCGGCGCTGGCGACCGCCGGCTGTATCGGCGACTCGCCCGGCGACGACGAATCGCCGACCGACTCCCCAGAACCACCGAACGGGTCCCCGTCCGAGACAGAGGTCCCCCGCCGGCGTCGTCCGAGCGGACGGTCGGCGGCGACGCCGTCGCCGTGTTCGACATCGTCGCCGAGAAGGCCGTCACCTACGAGTCCATCATGGGCTCCGGCGGCGTCGTCGCCCCCGAGGGGCGGCAGTTCGTCGTCGCCTCGGTCCGCAGCGACGCCGAACTCGAGTTGGACGCGTTCAGCCTCCGCGCGGGCGGCGAGACGTGGGCAGCCGTCGACCCCGGCGACGAGGGCGCCCAGAACTACGCCGTTGCCGGCCACGAGGGCGGGATCGTCGGCAGCCCCGAACTTACCGGCGGCGACGCCGCCCGCTACGTCGCGTTCGAACTCGGTTCGCCCATCCAAGTTGACGACCCACAGATCGTGCTCGAACGCGGCGGCGAGTCGGCGACGTGGTCCCTGCCCGACGAGGCTGCCCAGACCCTCGCCGGGTCTGCGCCGTCGTTCGAACTCGACTCGCTGTCGGCGCCAGATTCGGTCACTCAAGGCGAGGCGATGACGATCGAACTCTCGGTGACCAACACCAGCGACACCGACGGACGCTTCCTCGCGGCCGCCTACTGGCCGACCGAACTGATCGCCGACGACGACGAGTCACACCTGATCGAGCAGGCGGTCGACGCCGGCGCGTCGACGACGGCGACGCTCACGATCGACACGGGCTACACGACCGACGAGGACGGCCCGATCACGCTCCGTATCGAGGGGCACGTCAGCGCCGAACAGGAGATCACCGTCGAGGACGCCTCGACGCCGACCTGATCCTCAGTTCCGGTAGTACTCCCCGTGGAACCCGAACGGGACGACGTGGGGCAGCGGCGCCCGCGCGAGTTCGGTCAGCTCGCCGTCGCAGACCAGCAGGAACGAGCGCTCGGCGTCGGTGTCAAGACAGAGCGAGAGCACGACGCCGTCGGCCTCTTCGGCCCCGTCGGGGTGGGGGACGAACACCGGCTCGCCGGAGTAGACGCCCGACGCCTCCCAGCGTTCGGCGACGCCGGTGTCGGCGTCTCCCCTTCCTCGCTCACGTCGACGCGTACGAGCGCGTTGCCGCCCTCCATCTCCGTCGACTGCGCGTAGACGTGCTCGTACGGCCGGGTGTGAACGTCGGGGGCGAACCGCGGCATCTCCAGGTTGTCGGCGAGGTTATCGAACTCGGGCTTGCCGCCGTCGAGCGGGAGTCGGTAGCGCCGGAGCTCGCCCGAGGGGAAGCCGGCGTCGCC
The DNA here is from genome assembly GCF_001307315.1 of Halolamina pelagica. Lineage (GTDB taxonomy): Archaea > Halobacteriota > Halobacteria > Halobacteriales > Haloferacaceae > Halolamina > Halolamina pelagica_B. The sequence continues at coordinate 2,548,050 of NZ_LGUC01000001.1, read as the reverse complement.
GCCACGGAGCGCCGCGATCGAGAGATCCGTCACCGCGCTGTCGTCGTCGTAGGCGACGAGGTCGACGACGATCGCCTCGGGGTCGGCGCTCTCGCCGCCCCGTTCGAACGCGTTCGCGGTGTGGAACGTGAAAAACGCCGGCACGGTGGCCTCGCGGACCAGTTCGCCCGAGTCGCGCCGGACGACCAGAAAGCGCGTTCCGCGGCCGGGCTGCCAGTCGTAGTTGTCGATGAACCCGCCCGACCCCGGGAGCAGGAACTTCGCCGGGTGGGTGGTCAGCGGCGGCTCGACCAACACCGCGTAGGTGGGGGTGAGGGCGAAGCTGTGCATGTACGCCGGGCGGTCGACGGCGACGCGCGCGACCGACTCCCGGCGCGTGGTGCCGTCGGGAATCTTGAAGAGGACGTACTCGGTCGTCCGGCCGAACCGCGTGAAGTAGCCCCAGTGCGCCCCCGTCGCTGGGTCTTGCCGAAGGTGTGCGGTGACGTGGTGGGCGGTGAGATCGTCGTCGTAGTCGAGCGACCCGTGGCTCTCCAGCGTGTCGGGGTCGACCCGGAGCCAGTTGGGCGTCTCGGTCAACGCCACGAGATCGCCGCCGAGTCGGGCGACGTGGACGTTCGCGTTGTCGGTCGACTCGCCGGCGAGCATCGACGTCACCCGGGAGAGGTAGCCGTCAGTCGAGGAGAACTGCCCGGCGAAACTCCCCTCCTCGACCGCGGCGCGGTAGGCGCCCGTCCGGGGGAATCGGTTGGTGTACCGCACCGCGCCGTCGTCGAACGCGAACCGGGTGAGGTGGGCGAGCCCGTCGAACCAGTGGTCGGCTTCGGCGTCGCCGACCGACCAGCGCGCCGGGCCGTTCCGGTACAGCGCGCCGTCGAGCCAGTCCGGGACCGCGCCATCGACCGGGAGCTCGCGGGCACGGAACTCCTCGGTCAGGTCGCGAAACCCCGCTTCGTAGCCGGCCATGGGGGTATTCGGGCACGGACGCGAATAAGCGCTCGCCCGCCTGCCCCCCTTCTCGCGGCCGCCCTTCGATCACTCGCGGTTCACGCGTTCGTCGCGCCAGCGGTCGTCCTCCTTCCACTCGCCCAGCTCCTTCGGATCGATGTGGACGAAGGCGTCGTCGACCTCCGGCAGGTCGCGGATCGCCTGGATCACCGCCGTCTCGATGTCGTGGGCTTCACGGAGCGTCATGTCGCCCTCGACCTCGATGTGGAGGCTCACGTCGACCTCGGGGCCGACGTAGTGGGCGACCACGTCGTGGGCGCCCTGCACGTCGGGGTGGGAGAGCGCGGCCTCGACGATGTCCTGTCGGAGATCCTCCGGCGGTGCGGCGCCGACGAGGTAGCCGACGTTGTCCCGGACGATGTCGATACCGGTGAGGAACACGCCGATCGCGACGACGACGGCGGCGATCGGGTCGAGCACCGGGTAGCCGACGGCGGCGCCGCCGGCGCCGATCAGCGCCGCCACCGCCGTCAGGACGTCCGTGCGGTTGTCCTTCGCGGTCGCGACCAGCGCGGGCGAGTTGTGCGTCTCGCCGACGCCAAGGCAGTAGCGATACAGCGCGTACTTCGCGGCGGCGCCGACGCCGAGGACCGCCGCCGCCAGCGGCGGGACTGCGGTGTAAGAGCCGGTGAGCAGTGAGTTGATGCCGGACCACGCCACCCCGACGCCGGCGCCGAGCACGCCGACGGCGACGAACAGCGAGACGAACGGCTCGATGCGCTCGTGGCCGTGTGGGTGTTCGAAGTCCGGGGGCTGGGTCGTGAGGTAGAGCCCGGCGACCACGACGGCGCTGTACAGCGCGTCGGCGCCGCTGTTGACTGCCTCGCTCACCAGCGCGAGACTTCCGGTCTCCAGCCAGACGCCCGCCTTCAGCACTGCGAGTGCAAGGTTGGCGACGAGGACGACGACGCCGACCCGGCGGACGGTCTGCTTGCGCTCCATTCGGGTACACTGGGTGCGCCATCGTACTTGAATGGTCGCTCTTTGAAAACCGGTAGAATCTTGTATCAGATGTCCGGCTTGCGGATACATGGCACAGAGAGAAACCTGGACCACGCGTGCGGGGTTCATCCTCGCTGCGGTCGGAAGCGCAGTCGGATTGGGCAACATCTGGCAGTTCCCGTTCAAAACCGCCACGAACGGTGGGGCGGCGTTCGTGTTCGTCTATCTGCTCGCGGCTGTGTTGATCGGGCTGCCGACGATCCTGGGCGAGTTCGCGATCGGCCGGCGGGCGAAGCTCAACGCCGTCGAGGCGTTCGAGCAGCTGAACCACCCCGCCTGGACGGTCGTCGGCGGGTTGGGGCTGTTCACGGGACTGTGGATCCTGTCGTACTACAGCGTCGTCGGCGGCTGGGTGATCCGGTACACGATCGGGAGCCTGACCGGCGGCTACTTCGCCGACACTGCGACGTACTTCGGCGCCGTCTCCACGGGTGTCGAGGCGATCGCGTTCCACGCCCTGTTCATGGCGCTCACCGCCGGTATCGTCGCCTTCGGCGTCGAAGACGGGATCGAGAAGGCGACGAAGCTGATGGTGCCGTCGGTGGTGCTGATGCTGCTCGGCCTGGGCGTGTACGCGTTCACGCTCGACGGGAGCGGCCCCGCGTACGGCTACTACCTCTCCCCGGATATGGGGTATCTCGCGAACAACCTGGGCTCCGTCGTCCCGTTCGCCGTGAGCCAGGCGTTCTTCTCGCTCTCGCTGGGGATGGGTGCGATGATCACCTACGCCTCCTACATCGACAAAGACGAGAGCCTCCCGGCTGACGGCGGGCTCGTCGTCGGCCTCAACACCGCGATCGGCGTGCTGGCGGGGCTGGTCGTGATCCCGCTGCTGTTCGTCCAGTTCGGGCAGGTCCCCGAGGGCGCCGCGGGTGGCGGCCCGGGCGCACTGTTCGTCTCGGTCGCGCAGGCGTTCGCGAACCTCGGGATGGCGGGCCGGGTCGTCGGCGCGCTGTTCTTCTTCGTCGTGCTGATCGCGGCGCTGTCCTCGGCGATCAGTCTGCTGGAGGTCGTCACGTCCTACTGCGTCGACAAGTACGGCTGGAACCGCAAGGCGACCGCCTTTGGCTTCGGCGGCGCGCTGTTCCTGCTCGGGACGCTCGCGGCGTGGGACACGGCGTGGCTGGGCTGGTTCGACACGCTCGCCTACAGCGTCCTGCTGCCGGCGTCCGTGCTGCTTGGCGTGATCTTCGTCGGCTGGGTGTACGGCCCCGAAGCGATCGACGAGGTCCAGCAGGGATCGAACGCGGACGCGATGTACGCCCGGCTCTGGGTCTGGTGGCTCCGCACGGTGGTGTTCGTCGGCGTGTTCGTCACGCTGTACCTGGGCGTCACCTCCATCTACGCCTCGCCGGGCCTGCCGTTCCTGTAGGCGCCCCGCGCTCAGTCGAATCGGAGCTCGACCGCGGCCGTCTTTTCGGCGTGTTCACTCTCGGACAGCGACGCGAACGCGTCGTGGAGCTTCTCGTAGCTCGCCTCCAGCCCCTCGACGATCACTTTGGTGTCCGAGACGATCGGCATGAAGTTCGTGTCGCCCGCCCAGCGCGGGATCAGGTGGGTGTGGAGATGGTCGTCGATGGAGCCGCCGGCGGCGGCGCCGCCGAGGTTCTCGCCGGCGTTGACGCCGTTCGGGTCGAACCCGGCCTCCAGCGCCTCGATGGTCGCGACCTTCAGTTTCGCGTGATCGAGCAGTTCGGCGTCCGAAAGCTCGCCCCACTCGCCGGTGTGGCGCTCGGGGATGACCATCACGTGGCCCGGGGCGTAGGGCGCGTTGTTGAGGATGACGAACGAGTGCTCGCTGCGGGCGACGATGCGGCTCTCCCGGTCGGCGTCGCGCTCGGGGAGCACGCAGAACGGGCAGCCGTCGATCTCGTCGTCCTCGGGGTCGCGCTCGACCCAGTCGATCCGCCAGGGGGCGAAGATTTGGTCCATGCTCGCAGGATCGATCGGCCGCCGGTTAGTGGTTCCCCTCGATCGCTCCATCCGAGTCGAAGCGGCGTTAACCGGAGTTAAATCGGCCGCAAACCGGCTGTAGCGCTTGCCCGATTTATCCCCCTCCCGCTCGTGGCTCGAGACGCAATGAACGCCAACCCGATCATCGGCGCCCTCGCGGCGCTGCTGCTGCTGAGCGTCGTCGCGATGCCCGCGGCAGCCGCGCCGGGCGCCGCCGACGGCCCGGCCGAACAGGTCGACGACTGCAAGAACGCCGAGAACGGCCCGGACGGCGAGGGGCCGCCCGGGTTCGTGGGCGGCCTCGTCCCCGACTTCGTCTCGGGGCTGATGGCCGACCTGCCGGTGCCGAACGTCGTGAAGTCGGCGTTCGGTGCTGAGGCCTGCTAAGGCGGTCTCACGGCGTCTTTCGGCCGATCGCGACCCGGTGTGGGTCCGCTCTCACTCACCGCCATCGCTGGGTTTAATCGCCGACTCGCCCAACTCGTACGCGTCATGACGAAAGTCAGCGTAGTCGGTGCGGCAGGAACCGTCGGCGCAGCCGCCGGGTACAACCTCGCGCTTCGGGATATCGTCGACGAACTGGTGTACGTCGACATCCCCTCACAGGAGGACGTGACCGTCGGCCAGGCCGCTGACGCCAACCACGGCGTCGCCTACGACTCCAACACGACCGTTCGGCAGGGAGACTACGCCGACACGGCCGGCTCGGACGTCGTGATCATCACCGCTGGCATCCCCCGAGAGCCGGGGCAGACCCGGATCGACCTCGCGGGCGACAACGCGCCGATCATGGACGACATCGGCGCCTCGCTGGCGGAGCACAACGACGACTTCGTCACCATCACCACCTCCAACCCCGTCGACCTGCTCAACCGCCACCTGTACGAGACCGGCGAGCGCGACCGCTCGAAGGTGATCGGCTTCGGCGGCCGCCTGGACTCCGCGCGGTTCCGCTACGTGCTCTCCGAGCGGTTCGACACCCAGGTCGGCAACGTCGAGGCGACGATCCTCGGCGAGCACGGCGACGCACAGGTCCCCTGTTCTCGAAAGTGCGCGTCGACGGCCGGGATCCCGAGTTCACGCCCGACGAGCGCGAGGAGATCCTCGGCGACCTCCAGCAGTCGGCGATGGACGTGATCGAGCGCAAAGGCGCCACCGAGTGGGGACCCGCGACGGGCGTCGCCCACATGGCCGAGGCGATCATCAACGACACCGGCGAGGTGCTCCCCGGTAGCATCGTCCTCGACGGCGAGTTCGGCTACGAGGACACCGCCTTCGGCGTCCCGGTCAAACTCGGCGCCGACGGCGTCGAGGAGGTCGTCGAGTGGGAGCTCTCCGACTACGAGGCCGACCTGATGGACGAGGCCGCCGAGAAGCTGCGGGACCAGTACGCGAAGATCGAGTAGACTCGCCAACGTTTTTGCTGGCGGCGGTCCCACCGGCGAGGTATGCACGACCGGTTACGGGCGCCGACGACGCTGCAGCGCCGCCGGATCGCCCTCTTCCTCCTGGTCGCCTTCGGCGTCTCGTGGGCGACGGCGCTGGCCATCTGGGTCACCGGCGGGTTCACCGACAGCCCCGAACTCACCAGCGGGATCACGCTCGCGACCGTCCTGCTGCCGACCGCCTACATGTTCGGCCCCGCGGTGGGCAACGTCGTCGCCCGACTCGCGACCGGCGAGGGCTGGGATCGCCACCGTCTCCGCCCCGAGTTCGAGGGGACGATGTGGACGTACGCCGCCGCGTGGCTGGTGCCGGCCGGGCTGACCGTCGTCGGCGCCGGGCTCTACTTCGCGGTGTTCCCCGGCCAGTTCGACCCGACGATGGCCGCCTTCCGCGAGCAGATGGCGAGCATGGGCGTCGGAATCGATCCGCGGCTGCTGGCGGCGATCCAGATCGTCAGCGCGCTCACGATCGCGCCGATCATCAATGGGCTGTTCGCGTTCGGCGAGGAGTTCGGCTGGCGGGCGTATCTGCTGCCGAAGCTGACCCCGCTCGGCTACCGCCGCGCTGTCGTGCTCTCCGGCGTGATCTGGGGCGTCTGGCACTGGCCGATCCTCGCGATGGGGTACAACTACGGCTTCGACTACCCCGGCTTCCCGTGGACGGGGATGCTCGCCTTCCTCGCCTTCACCGTCGGCACCGGGACGTTCCTTTCGGCTCTGACTGTCCGTGAGGGGAGCGTCTGGCCCGCGAGCGTCGGCCACGGCGCGATCAACGCGATCGCGGGCATCGCCGTCCTGTTCCTCGCCGGCCAGCCAAACAGCCTGCTCGGCCCGACGCCAGTGGGGCTGCTGGCCGCGCTGCCGTGGCTGGCGCTGGCGGCGTGGCTGCTTCGGGAGTAGTCACAGGAGCTATGCGTTCGCGCCCCGAGCGACCGGTATGCGCCGCCGTGCCCTCCTCGCGCGCACCGCCCTCCTGACCACCGCCGCCGGACTCGCCGGCTGTTCCGGCGTCGGCGACTCAACTGACTCGCCGACCGAGAGCTCGACACCGACGCCCACACCGACGCCGTCGACGGTCCAGACCCCCGAGGGCGCCGTACTCGCCGTCGTCGAACATGAGCTGACTCGCTCGAACGAAGGGAGCGAGGACGAACTCGTCGCCGTCGACGCCGTGATCGAGAACGGTAGCGACGAGCCGACGACCGATGTGCGTGCCGTCGCGCGCTTTTTCGACGATGACCAGCGCCTACTCGACGAGAGCGAGGCCCGCACTAGCCGGCTCGCCGCCGGCGGACGCTGGGAGGTCGAACTCACCTACCCCGGCAGCGGCGCCGACGCCCGCGCCGTGGCCGACTATCGGCTCGTCGTCAGTCGGGACGACTGAGCCACGGCTTCTCGGCGTATCGCGGCGAAAAAGTGAAACTCAGTGAGCCGGGGCGACGCTACTCGTCAGCGTCGTCGGACTCGGTTTTCGTGAGCTCGTACTGGAACCCGATCGTGTTGTCGGGCATGATCTCCGCGGTCCACTCGCCCTCGTCGGGCGCGTCGAGCTCGTAGACGAACTTCGTCTGTGCGTGCTGGGTCGCGTAGGCGCCGTCCTCGGTCGCGCCCTGCTGGCGCTGGGCGCCGAGGTTGACGGAGCCGCGCTCGGTGACCTCGACGCGCTCGGCGTCGATGCGCTCACCGTCGGGCGAGACGAAGGTCACGTCGAAGCTCGGGTCGTCGGCGTTCTCGGCCGCGCGGTAGTTCCGAGGGTTGAGCGTCAGCGTGACGTTGTCCGTCCGCTCGTCGGTCGTGAAGTCGACCTCGTAGGGCTCCTCGGGCTGCTCCCAGACGACGAAGTTCAGGCTGATCTCCTGCCAGTAGCCGTTGTCGTCGCGTCGGTTGGGGTCGTCGAGGCCGAGGTTGACCGAGGTGTCGTAGCGCCCGCGGTCGGCGTCGGCGTCGGGCGCGATGGTGACCGTCACCGTCGCGGTCTCACCCGGCTCGATCTGGCTCGGCGCGTCGATGTCGATCCAGGACTGGTCGACCTGCTGCGGGCAGTGGGTGCCGTAACAGTGGCCCCGCTGTTCGGCGCGCTCGGGGCTCAGCGGCACCGACTCGTCGCCGGTGTTCTCGATCACGATCTGCTTGGTGACCGAGTCGCCGGCCTCGACCTGCGTGTTGATGTACGTCTCGGAGAGGATCTTCACGGTCGGCTCCTTCCAGACCTCGACGCTCGTGTGGGCGGCGTGGACCGGCCGCGCCGGACGGTTCGGCGCCGACGCGACGGTCTCGTCGGTGAACGCGATCATGCCGGAGTAGCGGGCGATCTCGGCGTCCTCGGGCACCGCGACGCGCACCTCGTACTCGACTTCCTCGCCGGCGTCGATGCTGTCGGGCCCGTCGATCTCGACCCACGAGGACTCGATCGGGTTGCGGTCGGTCGGCGACGTGAACAGGTGGGGGTTCACGTCGACGGCCTCGTCCTCGCCGTTCTCGACGACGACGGTGAACGTATCACTCTCGCCGGGTTTGAGGTCGAGGTAGCTCTCCCGGGCGTCGACGTAGAGCCGCGTGTAGTTCTGCTGCGTGTCCTCACTATCGGCGGCCGAGTCGCTGTCGGACCCGGTCGCCGTGGTGGTCGATACTGCTTCGTTCGGAGCGGGGGCCGCTGCCTGCGTCCCACCGTCGGTCGGTGCGACTGCCGTCGCGACCGGCACGGCGGCCAGCGCGACGAGGAACGCGACAAGGATGATTCGTTTCATGGGTGTGCGTACGCCGATGACTCGCCATGGAGGGCGGAGGGCGGCGAACAGGCGGCCATTCACTCCCTTCTGACAAGTAGTTACGGGAACCTAAAACGGTGATTTGTGTCACCGGATCACAGCCGCCGGGCGATTCGCTCCGCCGTCGTCGGCCCGACGCCGTCCACGTCCTGGAGCGCCGCCTCGCCGGCCTCACGCACCGCGTCGACCGAGCCGAACCGGCGGAGCAGCCGCTTCCGGGTCTCCGGGCCGACCCCCTCGACCTCGTCGAGCGCCGTCGACACCTCGTCGCGGACGCTCTGGTGGTACTGGACCGCGAAGCGGTGGGCCTCGTCGCGGACGCGCTGGAGCAGGTGGAGGTGGGCCGCGTCGTCGTCGAACCGCTCGACGTTGTCAGGCGACGCCTGACTGGCAGCCGAGCTTCGCTCGGCGACGCCGTCGGGCGTGACCACGAGCTCTTCGGCTTTCGCCAGCGCGATGCAGGGTACCTCCCAGCCGGTCTCGGCCAGCGCGTCCTGCGCGGCGGCCAACTGCCCCTCGCCGCCGTCGATCAGCAGGAGGTCCGGATCGGGCCGGTCGTCCCGCCCCTCGACGGCGCGTTCGGCCCGCCAGCGTACCAGATCGCGCATGTTGGCGTAGTCGTCGTTGCGGTCGGTCAGCTTCTTCCGGCGGTAGTCGGCCTTCTCGGCGCTGCCGCCGACGAAACACACGTCGCTGCCGACGACGGCTTTCCCCTGTGCGTGACTCACGTCGAAGCCCTCGATCCGCTCGGGCCGGGGGATGTCGAGCGCCTGGCCGAGCGCCCCCACGGGGTCGTCGGCGGCGCCGACACCGCTGCGGGCGTTCTTCAGCGCCAGTTCGACGAGCTTCCCCTCCCGGCCCGCGCCGGGCACGGACACCTCGACGCCCGCGTTCGCCAGCCAGTCGAGCACGTCGGCGTCGTCCGGGCGCTCGGAGAGCAGGATCGCGTCGGGGAGGTCACGCTCGGCGTAGTACTGGGTCAGAAACGCCGAGAGCAGGCTCGCCACGCGGTCCTCGCCGTCGGGCGCGTCGAGACGGTGGCGGGAGCGATCGACCAACTGGCCGGCGTCGGCGTGGAGCCGCGCGACGGTGGCGTCGCCGCCCTCGACGACCGCCGCGAGCACGTCGACCTCGCGCCGGCTGCCGGGCGCGGAGACGGCCTCGCCGCCCTCGCCGTGGAACGCCTCGACCGCTTCGAGCCGGTCGCGGGCGTTGGCCGCGCGCTCGAACGCCTCCTCCTGGGCGGCGCTCTCCATCTCCCGGTTGAGCGGGTCGGCGAGCACGCCCGTCTCCCCTCGAAGAATCGAATCGCGCTCGCCACGTCCTCGGCGTAGCCCGCGGCGTCGATGCCGTCGACGCAGGGCGCCGAGCACAGCCCCATCTCGTGGTCGAGACAGGGCCGGTCCCGGTTCCGGAACTTGTGGTCCGAACAGCCGCGCAGGCCGTACGTCTCCCGGATCGCTTTCACGACCGTCTCGACCTCGCCTTTCCGGGTGTAGGGGCCGAACACGGTCGCGGCATCGTCGGGGTCGCGGGTGATCTCGATCCGGGGGAACTCGTGGTCGGTGAGTTGGACCAGCGGGTAGGACTTGTCGTCCTTCAGCCGGACGTTGTACCGGGGCTGGTGGCGCTTGATCAGGTTCGCCTCCAGCAGGAGCGCCTGGGTCTCGGTGTCCGTGACGGCGGTGTCGATGGCGTCCGCCCGGGCGACCATCTTCCGGATGCGGTCGGTGCGCGGATCCGCGTAGGAGCGCACGCGATCGCGAATGTCGACGGCCTTCCCGACGTACAGCACGGTGTCGGCGTCGCCGCTGCGGTCGAGGAACTGGTAGACGCCCGGCTCCCGAGGGAGGTCGCCGGCACGCTCGCGTACCTCGCTCGCGTCCATCTACCCGAGGTAGCACGTCGCCGCGTTTGAGCGTGACGCCCGCGGCGCCGCGACGCCGTGAACGACCGCCGGCTACAAACCGACCGCAGCGTAACGACCCCCATGACCCGCGTCTGGCTCGTCGACCGCGACGTCGACAGCCGCAACCTCGTGACGATGACCTACGCCACCCCGGACGGCGAGCGCGCGTTCACTCGCCAAGCGGCGCTGGACAGCCTCGCCCGCCGGGACGGGCCGACAGCCGCCCTCGACGTGGCCGACGACCGGCTGACCGCCGTCGACGACCGCGAGACCGTCGCACGCTACGCCGCCGAGGCCGAACGCGTCGCCGAGAGCCACGACCCCGACGACGAACTCTGACTCGTCACTGGCCGATCCGGTGCCGGGGTGTCGATCCCGCGGCCGAAACCCTTTATCCGAAACCGCGGCAAGCCGGCCTATGGCCGCCATCGAACTCGACGGGGTTACCAAACGGTTCGGCGACGTGACCGCCGTCGAGGAGCTCGACCTGACGGTACCGGAGGGCGAGGTGTTCGGCTTCCTCGGCCCCAACGGCGCCGGGAAGTCGACGACGATCAACGTCCTGCTCGACTTCGTCCGCCCCAGCGCGGGGCGGGTCGAAGTGCTCGGGATGGACCCACAGGCCGACAGTGTCGCCGTCCGTGAACGGACCGGCGTGCTCCCGGAGGGGTTCTCGACGTACGACCGCCTGACCGGCCGCGAGCATCTCGAGTTCGCCATCGAGTCGAAGGACGCCGACGCCGATCCCGACGCCGTCCTCGACCGCGTCGGCCTCGCCGGCGACGGCGACCGGAAGGCCGGCGGCTACTCGAAGGGGATGGCCCAGCGGCTCGCGCTCGGGATGGCGCTCGTCGGCGACCCGGACCTGTTGATCCTCGACGAACCCTCCTCGGGGCTGGACCCCGCGGGGGCAAAGGAGATGCGCGACATCGTGCGCGAGGAGGCCGACCGCGGCGCGACCGTCTTCTTCTCCAGCCACGTGCTGGGGCAGGTCGAGGCGGTCTGTGACAGCGTGGGGATCCTCCGCGACGGGGAGCTGGTCGCGCGTGACTCGATCGAGGGGCTCCGCGAGACGGTCGGCACCGGGGCGACACTCGAGATCACGGCCGAGGGCGTCACGGACGACGACCTCGGTGCGGTGCGCGAACTCGACGGCGTCGACGCCGCCTCGACCGATGGCGCCACGGTCACGGTCCAGTGTGACTCCGAGGCCAAGACGGCCGTCATCGGCGCGCTCGAGGACGCGGGCGTCGCCGTCGAGGACTTCTCCACCCGGGAGTCCTCGCTGGAGGACCTGTTCCTCGCGTACACCGAGGGTTCGGCGCCGGACGAGGCGCCCGACGACGCTACGGAGGTGGACGCATGAGCTGGGAGGCCGTCGCCCGGAAGGACTTCCGCGATGCGGTGCGCTCCCGCTGGCTCTGGGTGCTCTCGGCGCTGTCGATCCTCGTGTTCGCCGGCGCCGCCGTCGGGCGGCTCTACGTCGGCGGCGGCAACCAGCAGGAGGCGGCCGCCCTGCTCCGTGGGTTCCTCTTCTACCTGAAGCAGGGGACGGCGATCATCATCCCGCTGACGGCGCTGGTGGTGACCTACGCGGCGATCACCCGCGAGCGGGAGTCGGGGACGATCAAGCTACTGCTCTCGCTGCCCCACTCCCGGGACGACGTGGTGCTCGGGAAGTTCCTCGGACGCAGTGCCGTCGTCACGCTTCCGGTGCTGATCGGCTTCGTCGTCGCGCTGCTGGCGCTGCTGCCGGCGGCGTCGGGGCTGGACATCTTCGTCTACGTCCAGTTCGCGCTGCTGACGGCGCTGCTCGGCGTCGTGTTCGTCGGCATCGGCGTCGGCGTCTCGGCGGCCGCGAACACGAACCAGCAGGCGCTGGTCGGCGCCGGCGGGCTGTTCGCGGTGTTCTGGTTCCTCTGGAACTTCTTCGTCACCGGCGTCAACCGCGCGGCGACGGACCTGTTCGGGCTGTCGACGCCCGACCAGTTCCGGCTCCGGCTGGCGCTCAAGATCCTCAACCCGATTCAGGCGTACAAGACGCTCGTGGACAGCCTGTTCATGAGCGACCTGGAGGCCCGCATCCGTATGTTCAGCATGCTGTTCGGCATGATCCCGAACCAGCAGGCCGCACAGGCACTCGGCCCGGAGCTCTCGCCGGCGTTCGGCGACGCCGTCGTGCTGGCGGCGATGCTGCTCTGGCTGGTGCTCCCGCTGGCGGTGGGGATCGTCTGGTTCCGGGAGGCGGAGCTGTAGGCTCGAACGACCGGCCTACTCCCCCGTAGTCGCCCGTCGGCCGCCTCGCGTAAGGCGATCGTACGCGCGCCGTGGGGGCACCCCTACTCGAACCGGCCCGATCCTACATTTCGTTGCTCCTACATAACTAATTCCGCGGCCTCGCATGCATAGCCCGCCGAGTATCGGCGACACCATGACCGACACCAACGACCCACAGACGACGGCGACAGGCGAATCGAGTGCGTCCAGACGCGGCTTCCTCACGCGATCCGCGCTGGCTGGCGGCGCGTTGCTGGCGCTCGGCGGCGGCGCCGGCGTGGCGCTCGCGGACGAACACGCCCCGACCGAGGCCCCGGAAGCGGCGTTCGACGACGTGGACGGCACCGACGTGGACGTGCTGAACTACGCGCTCTCGCTCGAACACCTCGAGCGATCGCTGTACGCGGCCGGGCTGGAGGCGTTCGACGAGGAGGCCTTCCTCGAGGCCGACGCCCTGTCGGCGTACGACGAAGGCACCCGAGAGGCGGTGTACGGCTACGTCGGGACGATGGCCGAACACGAGACACAGCACGTCTCCGCCCTCGGGCAGGCCGTCGAACTGCTCGGCGGCGAGCCCGCGGCGCCCGCGGAGTACAACTTCGAGTTCGAGACGGTCGGCGAGTTCCTCTCGCTGGCGGCGGTGATCGAGAACACCGGCGTCGCCGCCTACGCCGGCGCCGCCCCGTTCGTCGAGAGCCCGGACCTGCTGAGCGTGGCCCTGTCGATCCACAGCGTCGAGGCGCGACACGCGGCCGTGCTGAACTCGATGACGGGTTCCTCGCCGTTCCCGGACGCGTTCGACGCCGCCAGCTCGCAGTCCGAGGTGATGGACGCCGTGAGCCAGTTCGTCGTCGAGGAAGAGACCGAAACCGACGACGGCGAACCGGAGACGGAGCCGCCGGCGGACGGTAACGAGACGGCGACGCCGGCAGAGGGCAACGAAACAGCGACCCCGGCGGACGGTAACGAGACGGCGACGCCAGCGAACGACAACGAGACTGAGACACCGATGGGTAACGAGACGATGACCACAAGCGGCAACGAGACGGCGACGCCGGACGGCGGATAGCGCCGGCGAGCTACTGCCGCTCGATCTCGTGGCGGCCGAACCCGTAGCGCAGGCGGTTCGCGAGTCGCCGGGCGAACCGCCCGTCTTCGGGCGCTCGTGAGCCGAACCGCTCGGCGAGCGCCTGGTAGATCAGCGGCACCGGCACTTCCTGCTCCAGCGCCTCCTGTACCGTCCACGTCCCCGTCGAGCCGCCGGCCACGTGGTCGGCCACGTCGCCGAGGTCGTTCCCTTCCTCGCGGAACGCCTCCTCACAGAGTTCGAGCAGCCACGAGCGGATGACGGCGCCGTTGTTCCACGTGTTGGCGACCGACTCCAGGTCCAGGTCGTACCGGCCGTTCGCGAGCAGTTCGAACCCCTCGCCGTACGCCTGCATCAGCGCGTACTCGACGCCGTTGTGGACCATCTTCACGTAGTGGCCCGACCCGGCCGCGCCCATCCGGTCGTGGCCCGCGTTGCCGGTGGCGACGGCGTCGAAGACGGGGACCATCGCCTCGTAGGCCCACTCGGGGCCGCCGATCATCAGCGAGAAGCCGAGGTGGGCGCCGGCGGGGCCGCCGGAGGTGCCACAGTCGAGGTAGGCGGCGTCGGTCGACTCCGCGCGGCGGACCGACGCTTCGAAGTGGGAGTTGCCGCCGTCGACGACCACGTCGTCCGCGCCGAGGTGGGGTTCGAGGTCGTCGAGCGTGGCGTCGACGGGGTCGCCCGCCGGCACCATCAGCCAGATGCGCTTCTCCGTCCCGAGTCGGTCACAGAGGTCGTCGACGCTGTCCGCCGGGGTCGCGCCCGCCTCCGCGGCCTCGGCGGTCGCCTCCGCGCTCAGGTCGAACGCGACCACGTCGTGGCCCGCGTCGAGGCACCGGTCGACGACGATCTGTCCCATCCGGCCGAGTCCGATGACGCCCAGTTGCATGCCCGTCAGTGTGAGCGAAGTACGGGTAGCCGTTGCGGTTCCGTGGCCGGGGGTGGCTACTCGCCGTACCGGACCGCGCCCCAGAGATCCGGATGTGGCGCCAGCGCGTCCGCGGCGTCGACGCGGTCGAGGGCGGTTTCCGCGGCCGCCGCGGCGTCGTCGAGCACGGTCTCGATCGGCGGCGCCTCGGGGGCGACCACCTCGCCGTCGCGCAGTCGGACCGCGCCGTCGGCCATCACGAACGACACGTCGCCCCCGTCGGCGTAGTGGACGACTCGCGGCACCGCCTGCTCCGCGTCGAGGTGCGGGCCGAGCTTCGCGGCGCGCCGGTCGATCGCGATCACGTCCGCGCGCGTGCCGGGCGCGAGCGAGCCCACCTCGTCGGCCAGCCCGAGCGCCGCGGCGGCGTCGACGGTCATCGACTCCAGCACGCGCCCGGCCGGGAGCAGGCTCGTGTCGCCGTGGTGCGCGCGCTGGAGCTGTGCCGCGATGCGGCCCTGTGAGAGCAGGTCGAACGACCGATCGGGCGCGCTGCCGTCCGTGGAGACGGCGACGGTGACCCCTGCTCCATCGCCTCGACGACGGGGAAGCGGTCCCACGCGTAGGCGTGCGTGAGCGGGCCGTGTGAGGCGGCGACGCCGTTCTCGGCCATGAGCGTCACCTCCTCGCTGCTGATCCCCGCGCAGTGGGCGAGCGAGAGGCGATCGGTCAGGATCTCCGGCTCGGCGTCGGCGGCTGCGGCCACTTCTCCCTCGTAGGCGTGGGCGTGGATCGGCAGGTCCTTCGCCGTCGCGAGGTCGCGCACCGCGCGGAGCTGCTCGACGCTCGCCGCGGTCGCCGCCCCGTTCTCGTCCGTCTCGGGCACGAGCGAGGACGGGGCGACCGTGACCGAGAGCCGGCCGTTCTCGGCGCCGTCGAGCTCGTCGACGACGGCCTCGGTCGTCGCCATCGCGCGATCGAGGTCGATCGTCGTCTCCGTTCCGGTGTCCGGATCCGTCGCGTGGACCGGGAGGCCGTCCGGCGGCCCGACGGCGACGACGTGGCGCAGGCCGAACTCGCGGTAGCCCGTCGCCGCCGCAGTTGCGAACTTCGGGTCGTCGACGCGGGGCATCGAGCCGACGTACGACAGCGAGGTCGTCACGCCGGCACGGAGCCGTTCGAGCGCGGCGAGCCGGCTCTCGGCCCGCCAGAACTCGGCGTCCGACCCCTCGAAGTAGATCTCCTTCACGAGGTCGAGCCAGTCGTCGCCGGCGCCGTCGACGAGGTTCTTCGTGAGGCTGTGGCCGGCGTGGCCGTGGCTGTCGACCAGCCCCGGGAGCAGGACGTGGTCGGCCAGATCGATGCGCTCGGCGTCGGGGTGGTCGGCGAGCACCTGTTCGCGCGGGCCGACGGCGACGATGGTGTCGCCATCGACGGCGACGGCGCCGGGATCGAGCACGCGCCGGTCGGCGTCGACGGGCACGACGGTGCCCCCGACGAGGACGGTTTGAGCCATGGACGGCGTTCGCGCGGTCGACTCCTCAATCTTCCCCCGCCGCGACTGGGTGGTGGGTAGTCCCGGACGGGGTGTTCTCGGCGGCCATCCCGCGGGTATTTTGCCGGGCCACACCCACGCCTCGGACATGGATGACCGTATCCGCGAACACGCGAGGACGCTCGTCGACTGGAGCGCCCGGATCGAGGCGGGCGACGACGTAGTGCTCTCCGTCTCGGAGGGCGCCCACGACCTCGCCGTCGCGGTCGCTGAGGAGTTGGGGAAGCGCGACGCCAACGTGGTGACGCTGTACGACGCCGACGAGGTCGACCGCGCGCACACGCTGGCCCACAGCGGCGAGTTCGACGAGAGCCCGGAGTTCGAGCGCGCGCTGTACGAGCACGCCGACGCGATGCTCCGCCTGGGTGGCGGGCGCAACACGACCGCGAGCGCCGACGTTCCGGCGGGGAAGCGTCGGCGAAAAAGCGATCACGGGAGGGGATCCGCGAGGCGCGGATGGACACCGACTGGGTGTCGACGGTCCACCCGACGCGCGCGCTGGCTCAGCAGGCGGGTATGAGCTACGAGGCGTACCAGGAGTTCGTCTACGACGCCGTCCTGCGCGACTGGGAGACGCTCGCCGACGAGATGGCCCGGATGAAGGAACTGCTCGACGAGGGGAGCGAGGTCCGCATCGTGAAGGCGGACACCAACCTCACGATGTCCATCGAGGACCGGACGGCGGTCAACTCCGCCGCCAGCGTCGTCTACGACTCCCACAACCTCCCCTCCGGCGAGGTGTTCACCGCCCCCACGCGACCGAGGGCGAGGTGTTCTTCGACGTGCCGATGACGATCAACAGCCAGCGCGTGCGGAACGTCCACCTCACCTTCGAGGACGGCGCTGTCGTCGACTTCTCCGCCGAGCAGAACGAGGACGCGATCGCGGAGGTGCTCGACACCGACGCCGGCGCGAAGCGACTGGGCGAGCTCGGTATCGGGATGAACCGCGGCATCGACCAGTTCACCGACAGCATCCTGTTCGACGAGAAGATGGGCGACACGGTCCACCTCGCGCTCGGCCGCGCCTACGAGTCGAACTTCCCCGACGGTCACGAGGACGAGGCCAACGACTCCGCGGTCCACGTCGACATGATCACGGACATGAGCGAGGACTCGCGGATGGAGATCGACGGCGAGGTCGTGCAGCGCAACGGGACGTTCCGGTGGGAAGACGGGTTCGAGGAGTAGCGATAGATCGTCGTTTCGGGATTACTCCGTCTCGTGGACGTGCCCGCATTCGGGACACTTGACCTCCTCACCGCGCACCTGGGCGGAGGCCTCCCGCACTTCGCGCATCACCCGCGAGATCTCGTCTTCGGCGTCGAGTTCCTCCTCGACGGAGAGGTCGACGCCCTCGACTTCCAGCAGGAACTTCGCGATCTCGGTCACCTCGTACATCGTGTCGTCGAGCTCCTCGGCGGTGTAAAAGCCCGACATCGCGCCGTAGAGAAACGTTGCGCCGGCTTTCGTGACCTTCTCCTCGAAGGAGGCGCGCGCCTGGTTCACGGCCTGCGGGCTGTACGTGTCGGTCATGAACGGCACCAACCGCGGGAGGTTCTCGCCGATCTTGGTCATCTCGACGCCCGTCTCGGTCCGGAAGTCCGCACAGAGGCGGGCGATCGCCCACTCGCGGGCGGTGATGTAGGTTCGCTCGCGGAGGAACTCGTTGACGCGGTCGTAGTCCGCGCGGTCCATCTTGGTGAAGCGCTCGTACGCCTGCACGTCCTCGGGGACGTCGTCGACGGCGCTGGATTCGGGACGATCGCCCCCCTGATCGGCGGTGCCAGCGCCGTTTTCGGCGGCGTCGGCGTCGTCGGTCGGCGCCTCGCCGTCCGCGGCCTCGTGGTCGGTCTCCGCCCCCGTCGGCGTCGGATCGTCGCTCATGCACCCACCTGACACACCCACGGACATAGGGTTGTTCACCGGCGCCGGCCCGCGGGGTTTATCAGCCGAGCGGTCGTGCGGCCGCTCATGAAGGTGCTGCTGGGGATCGGCGGAAGCGACGACTCCATACGGGCGCTGGAACAGGTGGTCGCCCGGACGGCCGAGGTGGGCGACGACCTCACCGTCGCGATCGTCGAGAACCCGCGGTCGCCCCGCTCGCGCGAGGAGATCGCCGAGCGGACACGCGAGGAGCTCGACGCCGCCGGCGTCGACGCGGAGATCCGACAGGTCGAGGGCGACCCGGGGAGCGAACTGGTCGACATGGCCGAGCGCGAGGGGTTCGACGAGATCGCGCTGGGCGGCGGACAGACCAGCCCGATGGGGAAGATAAACGTGGGCAGTATCGCGGAGTTCGTCCTGTTGAACGCCCACACGAGCGTCAAGCTAGTCCGGTGAACATGACCGGACCAGAGCGCTACCCCGACGACCACACCGACGGCTTCCCGTCGCCGCCTCGGACCGTCGAGGACGCCGAGGGCCGGACGATCGAGCTCCGGGTGTACGACGGGAGCGACGCGGAGCGGGAGGCGCTCCAAGCGATGTACGAGGCGTTCGACCCTGCCGATCGGGCACAGGGGATCCCGCCGAGTCGCCCCTCGAAGCTCCGTGGCTGGCTCGATCGCATCCTCGACGAGGACTGCTTCAACGTGTTCGCCTGGGACGGCGACGACGTGGTCGGCCACGTGACGCTCGTGCCCGAAAACGGCACGGAGTCGCCGTACGAACTCGCGATCTTCGTGCTGCAGTCACACCAGGGCGCCGGCATCGGGACGGCGCTGATCGAGACGGCGCTCGGCTACGGCGCCGAGCAGGGGATCACGCAGGTCTGGCTGACTGTCGAGCGCTGGAACCGGGCGGCCGTGGGGCTGTACGAGAAGATCGGGTTCGAGACGACCGACGCCGAGAGCTTCGAGTTGGAGATGGCGATCCGGCTCGACGATCAGACCGAGAGCACGGGCTGACTGGCGTAGCAGAGCACGTACTCCGCCGTTTTCTCGAGCACTGCCGCCCGCGTACCGGTCTGTGGCTCCCGGGGGAGGACGATGAAGTCCGCGCCGCGCTCCTCGGCGGTGTCGAGGACGACGCTGCCGGGGTGTTGGGAGAGGCGACTCTTCGAGAACCCCGAGACCGTGCTGGTGTCGATCTCGACGCCGCGCTCGGCGGCGATCTCCTCGGCGGTGTCGGCGTACCCCTCGTCCTCGTAGTTCTCCGCGACGTCCTCAC
Organism: Halolamina pelagica; assembly: GCF_001307315.1. Taxonomy (GTDB): domain Archaea; phylum Halobacteriota; class Halobacteria; order Halobacteriales; family Haloferacaceae; genus Halolamina; species Halolamina pelagica_B. The sequence goes on along the minus strand of NZ_LGUC01000001.1, from coordinate 2,529,005 downwards.
CGAGCACGTAGGCGACGTGCACCGCGGCGTCGTAGGCGTCGGCGACGGCCACGGCGTACTCGACGGCGCGAGTGGATTCCTCACTCCCGTCGACGGCGACGAGCACGAGGTCGTACGGATCCATGGGTGAGAGTCAGGGCGCCGATGCAAAACCGTTTCCGTCGGAAGCGAGGTGGGAAAACACCGCGACCGACGGGAGCGGTGGTAAACCACCTCGGAAGCGAACGGGGAACGGAGTGAGCCGTGAGCCAACAGGGGCGAGTGGAAAACACCGCGACCGACGGGAGCGGTGGCAAACCACCTCGGAAGCGAACGGGGAACGGAGTGAGCCGTGAGCCAACAGGGGCGTCGACGCCCGCTCAGAGCGATCGGGCCACGTCCTCCGCGAAGTAGGTGAGGATCAGGTCCGCGCCGGCGCGCTTGATCGACAGCAGCGACTCGTGAGCGACCGCCTCGAGGTCGAGCCAGCCCTTCTCGGCGGCGGCGTGCAGCATCGCGTACTCCCCGGAGACGTTGTACGCCGCGACGGGGTGGTCGTGCTCCCTGCGCACGTCCGCGACCACGTCGAGGTACGGGAGCGCGGGCTTGACCATCAGCACGTCCGCCCCCTCCTCCACGTCCAGTTCGACCTCCCGGCGGGCTTCTCGGGCGTTGGCGGGGTCCATCTGGTAGTGCCGGCGGTCGCCGAAGGCGGGGGCGCCGTCGGCGGCGTCCCGGAACGGGCCGTAGAACGCCGACTCGTACTTGGCGGCGTAGGACATGATCGGCAGGTTCCGGAAGCCGGCCTCGTCCAGTCCGTCACGGATGGCGCCGACCATGCCGTCGAGGCTGGCCGAGGGCGCGACCATGTCCGCGCCGGCCTCGGCGTGGGAGACCGCAATCTCCGCGAGCAACTCGACGCTCTCGTCGTTCTCGACGGTGAGGTGGGGGTCCTCGTCGGCGCCGGGTTCGACGATACCGCAGTGGCCGTGTTCGGTGTACTCACAGAGACACACGTCGGTGATCACGTAGGCGTCGGTCTCCTCGGTGATCTGCCGGACTGCGCGCTGGACGACGCCGTTCTCAGCGTAGGCGCGGGTGCCGCGGCCGTCCTTGAACTCCGGGACACCGAACAGTATCACCGCCTCGACGCCCGTCGCGAGCACTTCCTCGACGCGGGCGACGGCGTCGTCGACGGGGACGCGCTCGTGGCCGGGCATCGTCTCGATCGGGACGCGCTCGTCGGTCGTCGCGTCGACGAACACGGGGGCGATCAGATCCGACGCCGAGAGGTTGGTCTCGGCGACGAGCGAGCGGACGCCGTCGGCCCGCAGGCGGCGGGGCCGCCGGGCGTCGTCGCGGCCGGGACGGGGGGTGTGGTTCATGCCGGCACCAGAGCCTCCGCGGCCAAAACCGCGTCGCTCCGCCCGGCCGCTACCCGCGTTCTTAACCGATTGGGGCGCATATTTTGGTGTATGAAGTGCCACTACTGCGAGGACGACGCCGTCTACGCCGCAGAGACGGACGGCGTCAAAGTCGGCCTCTGTGAGCAGCACTTCCAGGAGCGCGTCGAGGAGTTAGCCGACGACGAGCGACTGCAAGCGCTGCGCGAGCGGACCGAGATCGACCGCACGGAGTAAGCTACCAGAGCAGGTCGACGCCGAAGACGTACAACCCAGCGAGTGCCGACTCGAACACCAGCGTCCCGAGTGCCGACAGCGCGACGAACCGTTTCGGGTCCATCTTCGCCAGCCCCGCCGGCACCGTCAGCATCCCCCGAGTGAACAGCATCGCGTTGCTACCGGCGACGGCGGGGGCGCCCCAGCGGTCGAACCAGCCGTCGAACCGGGTGAGTGCGTCCTCGCTCACGCGGAACCACCGCTTCTGCAGCAGGTACTCCCGGCCGGCGCGTTCGGCGACGAAAAATAGCGCGAGCTGGCCGACAGTCGCACCGAGGACGGCGACGCCCAGCACCGGCAGGAGCGTCTCGAGGCTGTGTCCCAACAGCGCGAGCGACCCCGGTACGATGAGTTCGCTGGGGACGAAGTACATCAGCATCGCGCCCTCGAGCACGAACACGCCGAAGAGCACCACCAGCGCCCAGTCGGAGTGCAACAGCGACTGGAGCCACGCCGGCATCTCGGCGACGATCCCCTCGTTCACGCCCCGGCGCTACCGGAGTCGCGGATAAATCAGTTTCTCTCCCTGCCGGGACCTGGCTTCAGCGACCGCACAGTCAGGCGAGTTCGACCGCTTCGGGGAGGCGTTGGCGCACGCGCTCCCACGCCGCCTGCGGGAGGCCGTCGACGGCCAGTTCGGTCTCGTGAGCGTCCGTGCCGCCGGTTGCCAGCAGGTCGTACTCGACGATGGCGGCCTCGACCGGTCGCGGGTCGAGCGCGCCGGCGTCGGTCGGCGAGACCGGCCGGTCGTAGGGGTAGTAGCGCTCGACGGCGTCGAGGTCGGCGGCCAGTTCCAGCGCGGCTGCGGGGTCGTCGTACCGAAGCGGGTGTGCGAGCCCGACGAACGCACAGGCGTCCTCGAGCAGCTCCCGGCCCGTCTCGAAGTCGGGAACGGTCCGGGCGACGAAACACGGCCGGCCCTCGCCGATCAGGTCGTCGAAGACGGCGCTGACGGTGTCGTAGTCGGCGTTGCTCTCCACCACCGCGCGGGCGATGTGTGGCCGGCCGAGCCCGGCGCGGGGTTCGATCCCGAGATCGACGCCGAGTCGGCCTTCGACTCGCTCGACGATCCGGCGCCCGCGGTCGATGCGGTCCTGTTGGAGGCGCTCGACCTCCGCGGTCAGCGCGTCGGTGGGTTCGAGGCCGTAGCCCAGCAGGTCGACGCGTTCCGTCGGCGTCTCGACGCGGAGTTCGATCCCTCGCACGACGAGCAGCCCCCGCGGCGCTCGACGGGGACCGAGAGCTCGGGGTGGTAGCGGTCGTGGTCGGTGACGGCGACGGCGTCGAGCCCTTCCTTCCGGGCGGTCTCGACCAGCGCGTCCAGCGAGAACGTCCCGTCGGAGACGGTGGTGTGTGTGTGGAGGTCCGCGACGACGGTCATTGCCGGAACGTGCCGGCGCCGGGAGAAACCGCTTGCGATGCCGACTCAGCCGTCGATCCACTCGACCGCGTCGCCCAGTTTCAGCGGGAGCCCGCCTTTCCGGTAGGCCTCGACGTGGCCGGAGGGGCGGAGGCGGAACACGACCGCCGGCCGGTGGCGCACTTCCGGGCGCTCGCCGGCGATGGCCAGCCAGTCGTCGTCGGGGAACGAGGAGCAGTCGACGAACAGCGTCACGCCGCCGCCGTGCTCCTCGAGCTGGCCCGAGGATTTCGTCTCCGCCGTCTCCCGGATCGCGGTGATCGGCGAGCCCGCCGAGCGGTGTTTCGGCGGCAGGGGCCGGGTCACTTCGACCAGCGACGCCTCCTCGTCGCCGTCGCCGGTGGCGCGATAGTCGATGGAGTGGCCCGTCGTCACCGCCGCCTCGGGGTCACGTCGTAGCCCGCCTCGAGGAGGAGGTAGGCGGCGTTGAACTCGCCCATCGTCGCCGACATCCGGGTGAGGTCCAGCGTCTCGGAGGTGCCGAGCTTCCCCGCCATCGTCTCGCGGTAAGGGTCGAGCGCGCCCGTCGAGAGCAGCTCCTCGTAGAACGAGAGCACGTCGTCCCGGTCGGCGTCGGGGAAGCCGGCGGCGTGGTCCCGGAAGAACTCCCGGGTGGTGTGCCGGCCGTCCTTCGAGAGGAAGACCGGGAGGAAGAACCACGAGACGTGGGGGTACGCCTCGAGCCACGGCGACTCCTCGATCAGCTGGGCGAGCAGCTCCCGTTCGGCCCAACGCCGGATCGGGTAGGCGACTTCGTCGAACCCGTGTTTGTTGGTACGCCAGAGCGCCGAGGGCGTCTCGGTGTTGCCCAGCCAGTAGCCGGCCTCGTCGTCCCAACAGAACAGCGCCACGTCGCCGTTGTCCATCTCGAACCGGACGGCGTCGAACCCGGCCGGTGACTGATACCACGGATCGCGCATCGCAGCCCCGATGTTGGCCTGCAGCGGCTGCAAGAGTTCGTTACGAACGCGCGCCTCGGACCACGAACCGGGGGCGTATCGGAACCGAAGCGGCTTTGCCACACGTTCTCTCGGCGGGCCGGGGGTTTACAGTTTTCGAGCGACGCTGGGGTCCATCCGGGTAACTAGCAAGCCCGTAGCGTCTGGTACCTACGTGGACTGGGGCTGAAACTAACCGATACGTATATGCAAGGCAACCACAAAGTGACTAGTTACCATGTCATTCGGTGCCTATGACGAAGGTGAACACGAACGCCGCGAACAACTGACCTCCCAGGCGGATGCCGAGTTCGCGGAGGCCCCAGAGACGTTCAGTGGGACCGTCAGCTACGACTCCGGGGACTCGACGGAGGCACTACTCGATCAGTTCGAAGAGATCAAACAGGACTGATCCGCGATCGCTCTCCTCCGGCAGCCCCACCCGCCCAGCTGCGGTGCCGTCGTTCACGGCGGCGACCCTCGCCGGAGCGCCTAACCGACTCGCGCCCGAAGCGTCGTCGATGGCCACTCAGCGCTGTGACGGCTGCAACCGACGGACCCGGATCGGCGGGGGCATCGGCGACTTCTGGACGTTCGAGGGGGGTCGACGGAGGGGATGGATCTCGAACTCGCCGACGGCTCGGAGTTCTTCCTCTGTTTCGACTGTATCGAACGACTGCCCGACGATCGCGACGCGACGCCCGAGGACGTCGCCGCGCTCGCGACTCGGGCTGAGGAGTGAGTGGGGAACGGGGGATACGGGAACCGGGGAAGTGGGGACCCGGGAGAAACCGAAACGACGCCTTACTCGGGCTTCAGGCCGCCGTCCTGGACACGCATGACCGCCTCGCCGTCGGCGAGGTTGGGCGCGTCGACCAGCCGGACGATCCGCTTGTCACCCTTCGACTTGCGGAGGTAGATGCGGAACGTGGACTTGTGGCCCAGAATGTTCCCGCCGATGGGCTGGGTCGGGTCGCCGAAGTAGGAGTCGGGGTTGGAGGCGACCTGGTTCGTGACGAGGACGGCGACGTTGTGGAGGTTGCCGACCTTGTCGAGCTCGTGGAGATGTTTGTTGAGCTTCTGCTGGCGCTCGGCGAGTTCGCCACGACCCACGTACTCCGCGCGGAAGTGGGCGGTCAACGAGTCGACACAGAGCAGGCGGACCGGCCAGTCGGCCTCCTCGTGCTCTTTTGCGAGTTCAAGGGCCTTCTCGGCCAGCAGCATCTGGTGGTTGGCGTTGAACGCCTTCGCGACGTGGATGTTGTCGAGGAACGACTCGAGCAGCTGTTCCATCGCCTCCTCGTCGCCTGGCTCACCCTCGATCTCGCGGCGCTCGAGTTCTTCGGCGATGATCTCGTCGTCGAGGCCCCGGATCATGTCGTCGATCCGCTCGGGCCGGAACGTGTCCTCGGTGTCGATGAAGATCGCGCCGCCGTCGAGGCCGCCGTTCTCCTTCGAGAGCTGGACGTTGACGGACATCTGGTGGGTGACCTGGGACTTCCCGGTCCCGAACTCGCCGTACACCTCGGTGATGGACTGGGTCTCCATCCCGCCACCGAGCAGGTCGTCTACCTCGTCCATCTGCCAGGAGAGCTTCCCGATACGCTCGCGGCGTTCGAGCACGGTCGCGCCCGTCTCGAAGCCGCCGACGTCGGCGGCCTCCCGGGCGGCGTTGATCACGTCGGCCGCCGTGGAGTCGCCCACGTCCGCGGAGTTGGACAGCTCGCCGGGGCTCGCGACGGCGATACTCTGGAAGCTGTCGAACCCAGCGTCCGTGAGCTTGTCTGCGGTTGCGGGACCGACGCCGGGGAGACTTTCGAGGTCGTCTTCTGCCATACACCTGGGTTGTGCGTCCCCCGGGATAAACCCTCGTTAACAGTAGAGTGAAAGTGAAATAGCCGCCCAGTAGGCGCCGAGTACGCGACTCCGTGAGAAGGTTAAAACCGGATGACGCGGCGTCGACGGGACGACGCCGATTGGGCTGTCGAGATCGTTGCGGGGGCGACAGGCTCAGTGACGACGCCAGAGCAGGTAGGCCCCGCCAACCGCCAGTATTGCGCCCCCGAGGCGGTCGCCGGCGGGGTGGACCGCGAGGGCGACACCGGCCAGAAGCAACAGGCCGGCGAGGTAGTCGGGCAGTTCGAACCGCGGGCTCGGATCGCTCGCGGGCGTGAACGCGCGGTCGAGTCGCTCCCGACTGACGTGTCGGAGTTCACCGGTCGCCTCGCGGTTCCCGGTTCCGTCCGTGAGTCGGAGCAGCGTCACCTCGGCGGCTTTGTCGGACTGCGCACCCTCGGCGGCTGCGGCTCGCCCGTCGACCCCACCGATGCCGACGACGCGGAAGACGGTGCCGGTGGCCTCCCCCTCAGTCTGCTGGTAGTGATCGTACATTGTGGGACTGTTGGGCATCGTCACGTCCAGGGGTGGCCACCGGGCGAGTCGGGCCAGAGTGGGTACCAGTGGGACTCGTCGTCCTCGATGTCGAGTTCCCCGTCCAGCACCGAGCGGAGTTTGAACTCCGCTTTGGTGTTGCGGTCGTGGTCGCCGCTCGGGCAGAATGGGTAGTAGGCGCCACGGCGGAACGAGTAGATCCAGTAGGCCCGCTCGGTGCTGGCACGGGTGGCGCTCGCGCCGCACTCGCCCCGCTTGCCGCCAGCTTCGGCGGCCTCGGCGTCGGCGTTCTCGAAGCCGAAGACGGCAGCTAGCAGGCGGGAGCCGAACCCCTGTTCTACGAACTCGTCGGCGGCGAAGTGAACGCTGGTCACGAGGTCCTCCGGATCGTCGTCGGCGAGGATCACCCAGTGGTAGCCGTGGTCGTCCTCGTGGCGGCGGAACTCGGTGCCAGTCTCCGCCTCGCCGGCCCGGAGGATCGTCTCGACCTCGTCGACGGCGTCGGCGAAGGCGGTGCTGTCGACCCGGGAGAAACAGAGCGCTGCCGCGCCGGCCGACCGGTAGCCGAGTTCGGCCTCCATCGTGACGTAGGCGGTGCTCATGCCGAACAGCGCCTCGGGATCGGCCGCGCTGGAGGCGTCCGCCTCCGCGCGCACGCCGAGTGCGGACTTCAGCGAGTCGAGAATGCCCATAGCGACCGTTGGTCCCCCGGCGTTTAGTTTGCTCGTCACCCACGGTCAGCTAGCTTCTCGCAGCGCCCCACGGGCACTGCCGCCCGCGCGCCGTGATCGGTCACCCGCCGGTCTCGGACTGGGCGACCTGCTGCTCGCCGTCCACGCCGTCGTGGGTGACCGTCGTCGTCCCAGGGAGCCCGCCGTCGAACTCGACGGTGACGGTGTAGCCGCGGTTGACGAGCTGTTGGGTGCACGCCTCGTCCTCGTCGGACTCGTCCCGGGTCGCCACGCGCACCGCGAGTTCGTCCGCGTCGGCATCGTAGGTGGCCGACACCAGCGACGCGACCATACAGCCGTTCTTGCCGACGATACAGCCGTCGACGGTGACGGTGGCTCCGGCGGCGGCGATCGTGGCGCTCCCAGGCTCCTCACAGTCCTGCCGCGGTTCGAGCGACCGGGCGGTGATCGTCGGCGACGCTGGCGTCGCCGTCGGCGTCTCGCTTGCCGCGGGACCGTCGTCGGGCGTCTCCGGGTTCGACCCAACACAGCCGGCGATCATCGTGAGCGCCCCGGCGGCGCCCGTGAGGAACGTTCTGCGCTCCATAGCGCTACAGACGGGGGCTGGTTGCATAAGGTCGCCGTATGGACAAAACGTGCTTTGTTCCTTTTCCCCACGCCGTTCGGGAACCGGAACCGACTTATGCAGGTCGGGCGTTTGTGGAAATGAGTCCGGATAGGGTAGTGGACTATCCTCTTGGCTTGCGGAGCCAGGGACCGGAGTTCAAATCTCCGTCCGGACGTTCTTCACAGCGCCACCCGACGAGCGTAGCGAGTCGGCGGCGCTGTGTAGACGGCTGTCGCGGAGATTTGAGCCAGAGAGACGAGCGAAGCGAGTCTCTCGCGTTCAAATCTCCGTCCGGACGTTCCTTCACTTCGTTCAGTCACGACCGGACGTGCCCACGCCCACTTCGTTCGCGTGGACTCCGTCCGGGCGTTGTTCGCGACACAGCCCGCGCCCGTAGCGACTGGGCCGTCGCCGTCGACGCACACTCCCTGTGACGCCCTGAGAGCGGAGGGGAAGCGTTTTACGCGCTACGCCCGGCGTATCGGTATGACCGTCGAGCTGCCGTTCGCCCCCGTCGACGCGATCATCCGTCGCAACGCGGACGGACTCCGCGTCAGCGCCGACGCGGCCGAGGAACTGGCGGCGCGCATCCAGGACCGCGGCGCCGAACTCGCCATCGAAGCGGCCGAGGAGGCCACGGAGGACGGCCGGAAGACCCTCATGGCCGCGGACTTCGGCGTCGGACAGGTCGTCGACCGCGACGCCGTCGACCTCCCGGTCGCCCCCGTCGACCGCATCGCCCGCCTGCGCATCGACGACCGCTACCGGGTGTCGATGGAGGCTCGGATCGCGCTGGCGGACATCCTCGAGGACTACGCCGACAACGTCGCCCGCGCGGCCGCGAAACTCGCCCGCCACGCCGACCGCCGAACCGTACAGGCCGAGGACATCGAGACGTACTTCGCCCTGTTCGAGTAATGCAGTTCGGCTACTCCGAGCGCTGTCTCGATCACGACACCGGCCCCCGACACCCCGAGTCGCCCGACCGCCTGCGGGCGATCCGCGAGACGCTGAAGGACCGCCACTGCGTCGAGTACGTCGATGCGCCCGCCGCCGACCGCGAGGCGATCGAACGCGCCCACGACGCCGAGTACGTCGACGAGGTCGAGTCGTTCTGCGCGGACGGCGGCGGCGAGTGGGACCCGGACACCGTCGCCGGCGAGGACACCTACGACGTGGCGCGCAAGTCCGCGGGACTGGCGATCTGGGCCGCCGAGACGGCGCTCGACGGCGCCGACGGCCGCGACACCCCGTTCGCGATCGGTCGGCCGCCGGGCCACCACGCCGAGTCCGACGAGGCGATGGGGTTCTGCTTCTTCAACAACGCCGCCATCGCCGCACGGGCGGCCATCGACGCCCACGATTCGGTCGACCGCGTGGCGATCTGGGACTGGGACGTCCACCACGGCAACGGGATCCAGGAAATCTGTGTCGACGATCCGGACGTGTTCTACGCCTCGACCCACGAGGAGGGGCTCTACCCCGGTACGGGCGCGGTCGAGGAGATCGGCGAGGGAGCGGGCGAGGGCGCGACGCTCAACGTGCCGCTCTCGGCCGGCTGTGGCGACGCGGAGTACCGACACGTGTTCGAGCGAGCCATCGCCCCCGCGTTCAGGCGGTTCGATCCCGATCTGGTGCTGGTCTCCGCGGGGTTCGACGCCCACCGCCACGACCCGATCTCGCGGATGCGCGTCTCCACCGAGGGGTACGCCCAGTTCACCGACGCGGTCCGGGAGCTGTCCGACGAGCTCGACGCCGCGCTGGCGTTCGTCCTCGAGGGCGGCTACGGCCTCGACACCCTCTCCGAGAGCGTCGCGGTCGTCCACGAGACGTTCGACGGCCGCGATCCGATCCCCGAGGACGGCGAGCCGGCCGACGAGGTCGTGACGCTGGTCGACGAGGTCCGCGAGATCCACGACCTCTGAGCCCGGCGCGCGCGAACCGATTCAGACTTCGGGCTCGAAGTACGCCCGCAGTTCCTCGCCGAATCGCTCGGCCAGCGACGTAACCTCGTCGCCGACGAGCACCGCGTACTCCCGCTCCAAGGCCGTCTCGACGTGGGTCCCCAGCGCCACGTCGAACAGCGCGTCGCTCCGGAGGAACGCTTCCGGCGTGCGGTAGTCGCGTTCGCGTTCGACCACGTAGCGATCGGCGTCGACGAACGGGCCGTACACGGACGGATCGTCGGCGTAGGCGTCGTAGAACGAGGCGGCGTGCTCGCCCACGTGGACGGGCGGGCCCTCGTGCCGTTCGACCGCGGGGCGTTCGTCGACGGCGGTCTCCACGAACAGCACCGACCGACCGGTCTCGTCCTCGCCGACGCCGTCGGCGACCGTCGTCGCCCGCAGGGTGTCGAACCCGCGTCGGTCGAGTTCGTCCGTGACGCCGCCGAGCGAGCGGCGGAGCTGGGGGTAGAGCTGATCCTCGACCACGTCGGGCGTGTCGAACGCCACCGCGACCGCGTGGCTCCCGCGACGGTCGAGGTGCTCGCGCACGCCTGCGCCGTCGATCGGGTCGGTCGGCGCCGGGAAGAACAGCGACTCCCGCGGATCGTCGAGGAGCTCGCGGCAGTAGTGCTGGAACCGTGCGAGGTTGGCCGCCGAGAGCACGGCGGCGACGTTGCGGTCCGGGTCGGTCGGGTCGATCACCACCAGCTGGTCGTCGAACTCGGCGGCGTCGGCCTCGCTCGGCGGGATCTCGGCGGGCCCGCCGTCCCCTCGCGGGTCGAACCGAACGGGCGGGCGCCACTCGGCGGCGGCCTCGACCAGCGGGACGAAGCCGCCGTGCTCCAGGATCAGGAGCTCCACGAGGTAGCCCGAGAACCCCTCGGTCCGGAGGTCGCTCCCGTAGACGCCGACGCCCTTCATGAAGCGCTTCAGGAGGCGGGCACCCGCGGCGAGTTCGGGGGTGTATCGCGCCTGGAGGTAGGCGTCGTGGAACGGCGTCCGGTCGACCGCGGAGCGGATCTCCCGTGCGGAGTCGACGGCGTAGCACGGCACCAGATCCACGTCGAACCCGTCGTACACCCCCTTGACGTAGGGATGTTCGGCGTACTCTTCGTGGCCGTCGGGGAGGACGGCGTGGCCCACCTCGAGGCCGTACCGTTCCAGCGCCGCGCGATCGAGCGACGTGGGGAAGCGGACGAACAGGTCGATGTCCCGGTCGCCGGCGAGCCACGTCGAGCGGGCACTGGAGCCCACCTGGGTCACGTCGGCGTCGACGGGCAGGTCGTCGATGGTGGCCTCGGCGCGCGCGGTCAGCTCCGCGGCGACGGCGCGCAGACGCTCGCGCTCGTCGGCGTCGGGCGTGACGCGCTCGCTCACGCGGTCGAGCAGGGCGTCGAGGGCGTCGTCGGTCATGCGCGAGCGTATTCCGGGCCGCGGGGAAACCGTGTCGGTCGGCCCGCGGCGTCGCGGTGAAACGAAACCCATATGAGTGAAACCGCGGTACGTGGGAATGAGCCGTCGTAGCTCAGCTGGTAGAGCACCACGCTGTTAACGTGGTTGTCCCAGGTTCGAGCCCTGGCGACGGCGTCGATCCTTTTGGAGAAACGTCTGCTCCGGGTAGATCCTTTTGTCACATCGGGAGTCGAATGATCCAACCCGGGGAATCACCGCTCGAGGCGCTCCTCCTGAAGAGTAGTTTGTGACCGATCGATAGCCTAAAGCGGTTCGCGGTTCGATTCGAAAACCAGGGCCCTTAGCTTAGTCTGGTCTCAGAGCACCCGGCTCATATCAGCAAGCCGACACACGTGTCGGCACTGTGGGACACCGGGCGATCGGTGGTTCAAATCCGCCAGGGCCCATCAACCTCGAGAGTGACGTCGACTCGATTCACCGGCACCTTTCTTCCGAGCCTCCATGTGTATGGGTGTGTAGCGGCCGTATATCCGCCTCGAGCCGGACGTTCTGGTATGGCCCGAAAGGTCCGACGGAACGTCAGTCTCGACCCCGAACTGGACGAGTGGCTCGCCACTCGGGAGAACGCGAGCAAGCTCGTGCGCGATTTGCTCGCCGCGTACCGGGCCTACGGGGGTGACGAGGCCGCTGCCGTGCGATACGTGCTCGAGAAGGAGGTCCACGAGCTCGTCGACGAGTTCGACGGCTGACGCCGGTCGGTGATCCCGCGCGGGAGCGACCCACACACTCAAACGGTTCTTTGTCTCTGAGTGACTTCTTTACCGCCCCGGCCGCAACGCCCACCTGTGCGACAGAACGCCCTCCACCGACGACAGTTCGTCGCCGCCACAGGTGCCGCAATAACGACCGCTGTGGCCGGCTGTTCGGCCCTCCCAGGCACTGGCGACACCACCGAGGAGCTCACCTTCGACGAACTTCACCAGACGCCCACCTACGTCGCCGACGACGTCGACCTCACGCTCCACGAGGAGGTCCCGACCGTGAGCGCGACGAACAACGCCGACCTGCTGCTCCTCCCCGGCGACACCGATGTCGACGCCCAACAGGCCGCCAACTGGCTGGCCGCGGACCGCAAGATCGCGCTGTTGGGTGACGACGCCGAGCCGACGTGGCTCGACTGGGAGGCGAGCGAGGCGTTTCAGGGGACGTTCGATAACGAGGGGGTCGCCGACAGCAACCCCGACCCGGACATGCTGGTCGGCGTGACGTTCGACAACCGCACGTCGACGTACGGCCGGACGTGGGCCGACGGCCCGCGGGAGCGTGACCTGCTCCGCGCGCTGGACGAGATCATGGTCGACATCGCCGAGCGGACGCCCAGCTGAGGGCCGTCAGTTTCCTAACCCCGCCGTGGGAAGGCAGCGTATGCTACTCTGTGTGGATTCGGACGCCGCCTCGCGGGAGGCGACGGCCGAGACGCTGCGGGATGCCGGGTTCGCCGTCGCGGAGGCGGCGACGGCGGGCGCCGCGCGGGAGCGTTTCGACGACGATCTCGAGGGGCTCGTCACCGAACAATCGCTCCCGGACGGGACCGGGTTGGAGCTCGTGGCCGACGTGCGCGAAGCCGTCCCCGACACGCCCTGTGTCCTGTTCACCGACGTGCCGATCGCGGAGATCGACACAGCGGCGTTCGGCGACCTCGTGGTCGAGTACGTCCCGAAAGACGCGCCGGAGGCGCGGTCGGAGGTGGTCGACCTGCTGAACCACGCCGTCGCGTTCCGGAGCCAGACGGCGTATCCGCTCCCGGAGAACGAAGACGCCCGCCTCGCCGCGCTGGAGCAGTACGCGGCCAACCCCGACGACCTCGGGGCGTCGTTCGACCGACTGACTGAACTCGCGGCCGAACTGTTCGGCGTCAAGGCCGCCGCGGTCGGCCTGATCGACACCCACGAACAGCGCTTTCTCGCCTGCACCGGCGTCTCGTTCGAGCCGATGGACCGGGAGGACACCATCTGTACGTACGCGATCCTCGACGGCGACGTGACCGTGATCGAGGACGTGCTGGACGATCGCCGGTTCAGGGATAACGAGGGGTTACAGGCAGTGGACATCCGGTTCTACGCCAGCGCGCCGGTCGAAACGCCCTCGGGCGAGGCCATCGGGACGTTCTGCGTGTACGACGACGAACCGCGGGAGTTCTCGGCCCGAGACCGGGAGCTTCTCTCCCTGCTCGGCGACGAGGCGATGGAGCAACTGACGCTCCGGCGCCGGCTGCGCGAGGTGGCCGATGAGTGACGACCGGTACGCGTTCGAGCGCATCCCGCTCGACGCCATCCGCCCCGGCACGACCGTGCTCCTCGCGGGGCCGAGCCACGCGGGAACGCGTGAACTCGGCCTCAGACTGCTCGCCGGTCGGGACGGGGAGGGGGCGATCCTCGTCACCACCAATCGACGCTCCCAGCGCATCGCTGCCGACTGCGAGCGCGCGGGGCTCCGACTCGCGGCCGACAACAGCGCAATCCTCGACTGCGTCGGCGGCGAGGACGCCGACGTACCGGCGCAGGTCCTACCCGTTTCGGGCCCCTCGGACCTCACGGGGATCGGCATGCGCTACTCGGACGTGCACCGGAAGTTCGCGCGCTCCGGGATCGACCGCATCAGAACGGGGCTGTTCTCGCTGTCGACGCTGCTCTCGTTCGGCGACCTCAAGACGGTCTCGCGGTTCGTCCACACCCTCGTCGGCCGCATCGACGCGCTCGACGGGCTGGGCGTGCTGCTGATCGATCCGGCGATCCACGACGACGCGACGATCAGCACGCTCTCGCAGTTCTGTGCCGGCCGCATCGACGTCCGCGAGGGCGAGGACGGGCCGGAGCTCCGGGCGCGCGGCCTCCCGAGTCAGTCGCGGAAGTGGCAGGCGTTCGACCTGGGGTGGGAGTAGCCAGTCGGTGGTGCAAAGACCCCTGCGCCCGTTGGGTCGGCCATGCACGACGCGGAGCGCATCACGTTGGCCCGACTCCCCTCGGGTGTCGAACTGGAGACGACAGTCCACACGTACGGCGACGGCGACGGCCCGACGGTGTACGTGCAGGCGGCCCAGCACGGCCGCGAGATCAACGGGAGCGAGGTGCTCCGGCGGCTCCACGCCGAACTCCTCGCGCGCCAGGACGACTTCTCGGGCACGCTGATCGCCGTCCCCGTCGCCGATCCGATCACGTTCGACCGCGTCTCCTACACCGCGCCGGAGCCGCTGGACTCGGTGAACGCGAACATGAACCGCTGCTGGCCCGGCGACGAGGACGGCACGCTCCACGAGCGCATGGCGGCGACGCTCTGGGAGTACGCCGGCGACGCCGACGCGATCGTCGATCTCCACACCGGGGGCTGGAGATGCTGCCCCACACGGTCTACCTGAAAGGTGATGCGGAGTGTCGCGCGCTCGCGGAGGCGTTCGGGATCGATCTGCTACTCGCGGAGGCCGCCGGCGAGGACGCCGACGCGGAGTGGGCGGATCGCGACTTCGGCGGCAAGCTCCGCGTCGCGGCCACCCAGGAGGGGATCCCGACGATCACGCCCGAGCTCGCCCACAACACCGAACTCGTCGAGGACGCCATCGACGCCGGCCTCGCCGGGATGCTCGACACGCTCCGGCATCTCGACATGCTGCCGGGCGAGCCCGCGCCGACGAACGCGACGATCGCGCGCAACCACCTCGGCCGGGTGAAGGCCGTCGATTCGGGGCTGTTCCACGTCGACGGCCCGGTCGAACTCGGCGACTACGTCGAACCGGGCGACTACGTCGGCACCCTCTACGACCCGACGAGCTACGAAGTGCTGCAGGAGGTGACCGTCGACCGCGAGGGGATCGTCTACTCCCTCGAGCGGGAGGCGACGGTGACCGCCGGCTCGAACCTGGTCGGGGTCGCGCTGCTGCTGGAGGAGTAGCTGGACCGAAACCGACTTCCGGCGCTGCGGGGAACTGCCGGACGCGCGAGGGTGGCCGAGTCAGGACAAAGGCGGCGGGCTTAAGACCCGCTCCCGTAGGGGTCCGTGGGTTCGAATCCCTCCCCTCGCATCGGCTCCGAACGAAGTGAGGAGCGACGCGTATCGAGGGATTCGAAGCAGGGAGGTCGCGCGCAGCGAGCACGTCCGGCCGTGGTTCGAATCCCTCCCCCATCTTTAATCAGCGAGGGACCCCGGCCTTTAGGCCGGGTGGGGAATCGCGTCACTTGACTATGCTTTCCACCGCTCAATCGGCACTGTCGGAATCCAAATCCCTCTGTGCGTGAAGTAGCATTCCTTTCCACGTCAGACCGTGGCGCTTCTTCGTCTCTTTCAGACTCTCGTACTGTGATTCGTCCTCGAACTCTATCTTGACATACTTCATGCATGGTGTTACACCAACGTTACGTTTACGTGTGTCGGTCGCCTGTTGGGTAGTGTGTCCGAGACGGTGACGAAGACGCTACAAGCCACGCTCGCAACGCCCACCACGGGCAAAGAGCAACGCCTACAGCGGCTCTTGGACACCTACCGCGACGCACTCCACGACGCATTCGACGCGGGGGCGAACACGATGTCTGCCGTCAACGACATCGTGACGCCCTACGATCTGCCGTATCAGGCCAAGGACGCACTCAAGTCCTACGTCCCGAAGCTTCGGGATACGTACAACGCCGAGGAGTTGGACGACGAGCATCCAGCTCGGCTCGTCAATCGAGCGGCCACATTCGACCACTCGGCGGAGCGCGACCACGGCTTCGTCTGGCAGGTTCCGCAACCCGGTCGCGGGACGAACTTCTGGATTCCGCTTCAGATCAATCCCGAACAGGAATCACTCTGGTTCGATCTGCTTGACGGCGACGCGACGGCGGGCGAACTACGCCTTCAGCGACACCGCACGTCGTGGGAGTTGCACGTCACCGTCGAATACTCGGTCGAAGAACCGACCGAGTCGGACGATCCGACGTACATCGGCTTCGACGTCGGCGAGAGCGCGTTGATCACGGGCTGTGCCCTCAAACGCGACGTACCACGGAAGCCGATGCTCGTCAGCGGCAGTCGAGCGCGACACCTTCGCAAAGAGATGCATACCACGCTCAAGCGACTGCAAGAGCGTGACGCCGCCCAGTGGCGGATTGACGAACGATTCGACCACTACCAGAACGCCCTGACAGATATTGTCGAGAAGGCGTCTCGGGAGGCCGTCGAATATGCCCGACAGTTCGAGGACGCGGTTATCGTCCTCGAAGACTTGTCGTACATCCGCGAGCATCTCGACTACGGAAAGTGGATGAATCGCCGCCTCCACAACTGGGCATTCGCCCGCTTGCAGGGTCGCATCGAAGACAAAGCGACTGAGGTAGGGATTCGCGTCGAGTACGTCAACGCGGCGTACACCTCGCAGACGTGCCACGCTTGCGGCCGTCTCGGTCGGCGGGATGAGCAAGCGGAGTTCGTGTGTCCGCACGATGACTGCCACGTTTCGGAGTTCCAAGCAGACATCAACGCGGCGGCGAATATCGCCCGCCGCGCTAACCCGTGGGGAGAGAGCGTCCGTTGGGAACCCGGACGCGATGACTCGCCTCGGGACGGGAGCGCCTGTGACAGCGCCACAGTCCACCGCGAGACGAGCGAGAAACTCTCACAGATGAGGCTCGCGGCCTACTCGGACTGAAACCTGCCAAGTTGGATTCCCCTCGTAGGGGAAGCCTCGCCGTTCACGGCGAGGAGGATGTCACGTGGCTCCAGTGCGACCGCCGGAAGCGCATGAACCCAGTTGGCATCGACGGCTTGCCCCTTCATCGACGCCACCAGGCACAAACGCTTTCAAGCCGGCTCTAATTACATGTAATTACAATGCTCTCGGTCGCCGGACTCTCGCGTCCGGACCTCCAGCTGCTGTTCATCCCGTTTGCGCTGCTCGCCGGGGTTCTCGCGGCAGTTCTCACGCCGCTATCGATCAGCGTCGGTGCCGGCGCGGGCTCGGTGCTGGCGAGCCTCGCCGTCGTCGACGGCGTCGCGCTCAACCCACCAACGAGCGACTGAACGGCGCCCGGGCTGCTCGAGTTGTACTGTAGCGAAAACGGGCTCCGCCGCCGCGAAAAAGCGCGGCGGCGGAAGCCCGGTTGGTCCCCGCTGACGCTTCGGCCCTCCAAAGCGAAGCGTCACCTGAACCAAGTGGGTGGAACAACTTAAACCTATTCGCTACCGGAACGCTGGCCGCTTCCCCACGGCCTAACGGGGCGGCGCTTTCCGGCTCTCACTGCCGAGCCGGGTGATGCTCGGGGAGGCGTCGCTGACCTTCGCCGGCGAGCCGTTCGCGCAGGGTGTCGCCCTCGTACGCCGTCCGGAACAGCCCCCGCTCCTGGAGCTCCGGCACGACCAGGTCGACGAAGTCGTCGAGACTCCCGGTACGGACCGCCTCCTTCACGTTGAAGCCGTCGACGCCGACATCCTCGTGCCAGTAGGCGAGTTCGTCGGCGACCTGTTCGGGCGTGCCGACGACGATGGGCGAGGTGGAGCCGAGGCCAGAGAACTCCGCGACTTCGCGCACGGTCCACTCGCGGTCGGGATCGGACTGCGTGAACGCGTTCATCGTACCCTGGATCGCCTGGGTCTCGATGTGCTCGACCTTCTGATCCGGATCGAGTTCGGAGAGATCCATGTCGAGAAAGCCCGAGAGCAGTGCCAGCGTGGACTCCACGTCGACGGACTCCCGCAGCGCCTCGTACTTCGCCTCGGCCTCTTTCTCCGTCGGCGCGACGATGGGGACGACCCCGATGAAGAAGGCGATCGAGTCGGCGTCGCGGCCGGCGTCGGTGGCCCGCTCCTGGACATCCGTCATGTACTCCACGACCCCCTCCTCGGTGGGTTGCGAGCAGAACACCGCCTCCGCGTTGGCGGCCGCGAAGTCGCGCCCGTACTCCGAGGAGCCGGCTTGGTAGATCACGGGCGTGCGCTGGGGCGACGGCTCGGAGCCGTGCGGGCCGGGCACGTCGAAGAACTCGCCCTCGTGGTCGATACGGTGGACCTTCTCGGGATCGGTGTAGCGCCCGGCGTCGGCGTCCCGCAGCACGGCGTCGTCCTCCCACGACTCCTCCCAGAGCGCGTAGCACACCTCGAGGAACTCCGCGGCGCGCTCGTAGCGGGTCTCCTTCGCCATGCGTTCGTCGAGGCCGAGGTTGGCGGCAGCCGACTCCAGGTAGGAGGTGACGACGTTGAACGCCACGCGGCCGTCGGTGAGGTGATCGAGCGTGGAGAACTCCCGGGCGAGCTGGTAGGGGTGGTTGTAGGTGGTGGACCTGGTGATCGCGAACCCGAGGTCGTCGGTCACTTCCGCCATCGCGGGCACGACCAGCGCCGGGTCGTTCGACGGCGTCTGGACGGCTTTCTCGATCGCCGTCTCGCGGTCGCCGCCGTACACGTCGTAGATGCCGCGCACGTCGGCGAAGAACACGGCGTCGAAGTTGCCGCGTTCGGCGGTGCGGGCCACGTCGGTCCAGTACGCCCGGTCGGTGTACTCGCCCGAGCGGTCGCCGTCCCGGCGCCACGTCCCCGGCGAGACGTGCTCGACGGCGTTCATCGTGAAGAGATTGAGGTGAAGACGGTCGGTCATGTTGTGTGTAACTTCCGGGTCGACGGGTTAGGAACCACCGGATGCCGGCGAAACGATGGGGTATCGTGGACAGACCTGTGCGGTAACGATCGGGGTTGGTTGTCGATCGGGGCGGCGACGACGCCCTCGGCCGAACGCGATCGGCCGCCTCAACAGGAGCAGTAGTACTCGCGATCGGTGAACTCGGTATCGAGCAGCTGCGCCGTCGGCGCCGGATCGCTCGGGCGATAGACGCCGGTCGTCAGGTCGCCGTCGGTCTCGAACGCGCCCGAGACGAGCGCCATCCAGTCCTCGGTGTCGAGCACGTCCCAGAACGCCTCCGCGGTCGAAAGCAGCGTCAGGTAGTCCCGCAGATACACCCAGCGCCCGTCGTCGATCGTCCCCGGATCGAACTCCTCGCCGACCTCGTCGGCGTAGGCGGCGTACGGCAGGTTCGCGCCGACCGACACCGGCAGCGAGATCCACTTCCAGGGCCGGGTGTTGATGTCCAGCAGCACGTACTCCTCGCGGTCGGCGTCGTAGACGAACTCCGCCTCGCTGATGCCGTGATAGCCGGCGTCCTCGATCACCGAGAGCGCGCGTGCCTCGATCTCCGGGGCGTCGACGGTCTCGACCAGACAGGAGGTGCCGAACTCGAGCGGGAAGCGCACGGCGGCGTTCCCGACCACGGCGAGCGGCTCGCCCTCGGTGGGGACGTACGACGCCAGCGAGCGGTCCTTCCCGGTCGCGATGTCCACCTTCTCCTGAAGCATCACCTCGACGCCCGCCGCGGCGGCGGCGTCGAGCACGTCGTGGAGTTCCTCGGTCGTCGCGACCTCGACGACGTTGCTGCCGATCGCCTCCTCGCCCTCGCGCTTACGGGCGGGTTTGACGACCAGCGGGAACCCGAGCTCCGCGGCGGCGGCGTCGGGGTCGGTCTCACTCGGGAAGTACGTCTCCGGGTAGGGGACGCCGAGCTCTTCGGCGCGCTTGTAGAGCCGGCTCTTGTCGAGCACGCTGACGTGGTTTTCCCACGGCAGGCGTACGTTCTCGACGCCGGCGTCGGCGAACCCGTGGACCCACTCGTCCATGCAGCCGAAGGCGACGACCTCGCCGGCGGCGTCGGCGATAGCGGCAAGATCCTCCGCGAACCCCTGCGGATCGTCGAGCGGGTAGCGCACTTCGCCGGCGAACTCGACGGCGTCGGAGGGGTAGGCGAGACCGTCGCCGACCTGGTCGATCGCGATGACTGGCACCCCGTGGGCGTCGAGCGCGCGAGCGACGCTCAGGCCCGTGATGTGTGCGTTCGCGACGACGGCGGGCGTGCGGTCGAACTCGGCGTCGTCGACGGCGGCGACGAGCGCGTCGGTGTCGAGGAACTGCTCGGCCATACCCGCTCTACGGAGTCGGCCGGGGAAAAGCCCCGTCGAAGCGGCACGCGAGCGACCGTATCCCGGCCGCTCTCGTCCGTCGAAGCGAGTGCACTCCACCGGAAGGAACGCGCTTATTCGGCGCAACCGCCTGGAACGGGTATGAGCGATCTCCCCGACAGAGCCCGGCGAGCGTTCCGCAGCCACGACGCGTTCGCGGCCGTCGACGACGCCGCGGACCGGTTCGAATCGACCGCGACGCCGTTCGAGGGCGTCGTCGACGCGGCGCCCGCCGACGGCGGCCGGATCGAGTTCGACGTGACCGTGCGCGCACCGATGCTCGACGAGGTGACGGCGGACGACGTGGCGCCCGTCGTCGAGGAGGGGTGGTACGAGACGTTCGAGCGGCGGGTCGGCAACGTCGGCGGCGGCGTCCTGGCCGGCGACGACGTGCCGGACCCCGCGGTGACGGAGACCGTCCACGAGGGAACGCGGACTGCGGCGGTCACCGTCTCGTTTGTGGATATCGACCCGCGTCGCGGCGTGAACGACGCCGCCGCACTGATCGACTTCGTCGAGGGAACGTACGTCCAGGGCGTGATCCCCGGCTACGAGTACACCGATCCGGTTGCGGGGATCCTCGCCGAGGCGCGGCGGGCTGGTGGGAGCGACGGGATCGAGCAGTAAGAGTCGGCGACGGGCAGCCGACGGGATCGAGCAGTAGGAGTCGGCGACGGCCAGCCGACGGACTCGAACAGTATGCCCCGCCCCTCGCTCACTCGACAGCGACAACGAAAAGGTCACGCGGCGCCGAGTGGGGGATAATGGTCTCGGTGCTTTCGGTCGCGTTCCTGCTCGTCGTCCTCGCGGCGCACACGCTGGCCGCGGCAGTGCTGACGCGGTACTTCCGCATTGCGCTCGACACGCGCGGGGGCGCCGCCGTGTTCACCGTCACCGGCATCCCCCTCGTGTTGCTGGCGTCGACGTACCTGTTCTCGGGGCTGCTCAGCCTCGGGCCGGAGCTGGGGAGTCCCGCGATCGTGCTCACTCTCCTGGTCGCGGTTCCGGTGGGGATGGGCGCGCTGATCGACGTGCTCTACATCCCGCCGCCGGAGCGCGTCGATCTCCCCGAGAGCTGGGAGTAGCGCGACGCAGGGCCCGGCGTGGCGTGAGCGCCGCACCCGTGACCCGGCGGCTACGGCCGCTCACTCACCGTGTTCGCTCGTCAGTCGGTCGACGATGTCCTCGACCGAATCGATCACCGCTTCGGGCGACTGCGTGCCGTCGACGCGCACGAAGCGCTCGGGCTCGGCGTCGATCAGCCGCTCGTAGTTCGACTCCACCTGCGCGAGGAAGGCGGCGTCCTCGAACTGGTTGGTCGAGCCGCTCCGGGCCGCCGCCGTCTCCGGGTCCACGTCGATGTAGATCGTCTTGTCCGGCTCGCGAGTGAACGCCGAGTGGATGCCGCGGATGTACTCCATCGGCCGCGTCAGGTCGCTCCCCGAGAGCGCGGCGGCCTGGTAGGCGTACCGCGAGTCGGAGTAGCGATCCGAGATCACCAGCTCGTCGTTCTCGAGTGCGGGCCGGATCGTGCGCGAGAGGTGGTCCGCGTGGTCGGCGGTGAACAGGAACAGCGTCGCCAGCGGGTCGGCGTCGTCGTCGATGGCGCGGTTCACGGCGTCGCCGTACCACGACTCGGTGGGCTCCCGAGTGTACGTCGCCTCGGGGTGGGAGTCGTGGAGGGCCTCCCAGACGGTCGTCTTGCCGCTGCCGTCCAGCCCCTCCAGCGTGATGAGCATGGCCGGAGGGTGTTCGGCCCGGGATTAAGGCGCGTCGGTTCGCGGGGTGCCGCTGGCGCCCGGCTTTAAGTTGGCTGCGCGTCAAGCGATGACGTATGAAGGTACTCGTCGCCGGCGGAGACGGCTTCATCGGCCGACCGCTCTGTGCGGAGCTCGCCGACCGCGGCCACGACGTGACCGCGATGTCCCGCAGCCCACCCGAGGAGCCCCTCCCGGAGGGAGTCTCCCACGAGACGGGCGACGTGACCGACTACGACTCGATCGAGCCGGTCGTCGACGGCCACGACGCCGTCGTCAACCTCGTCGCGCTCTCGCCGCTGTTCAGCCCGAGGGGTGGCGAGGAGCAGCACTTCTCGGTCCACCTCGAGGGGACGCGCTATCTCGTCGCGGCCGCGGAGGAGACCGGCGCGGATCGGTTCCTCCAGCAGAGCGCGCTCGGCGCCGACCCGGACGGACCGACCAACTACATCCGGGCGAAGGGCCAGGCCGAGGAAGTCGTGCGTGACTCCGGCCTCGACTGGACGATCACCCGCCCCTCGGTGGTGTTCGGCGACGGCGGCGAGTTCGTGAAGTTCACGAAACTGCTCGCGCCCCCCTACGTCACCCCGCTGCCCGGCAGCGGGAAGACGCGCTTCCAGCCGATCCACGTCGGCGATCTGGTGCCGATAATGGCCGACGCCCTGCTGGACGACGAGCACATCGGCGGGACGTACGACATCGGCGGCCCGGAGAAGCTCACGATGGCCGAGGTGGCGCGGCTGGGCCACCGTGCCGACGGCCGCGGGGTGAACGTGCTCCCGGTCCCGATGCCGATGGCGAAGATCGGCCTCTCCGTGCTGGACTACGTCCCCGGGTTCCCGTTCGGCGCCGACCAGTACCGCTCCCTGGAGATGGACAACACCGTCGACGACAACGACGTGACCGCCTTCGGCGTCGACGAGGGCGAACTGACGACGCTGTCGTCGTTCCTCGACCTCGACTGACCCCGCGTCCGGCTCCCCGTGAAGGGGATGAGTTGCCCCATCGTTTTTTACGACGCCATCGTGACACCACAGTCGTACGATGCCGTGGTCCCCGGGTACCTGTCGCTGGCCCTGTTCGGCATCAGCCTGCTCTCGGCACTTGTCGCGGTCGCCGTCCGGCGATCACGGAGCGAGCGCTACGTCTGCGGCTTCATCGCGCTCGTCGTCGTCATCTGCACGTGGGCGTTCAGCTACGGTGTCCAGCTCGGGTTCGACACCCGGGCCGCCCAGCTCCCGTGGTGGCAGCTGAGCCTCGCCGTCGCGGGGTTCGTCCCGACGGCGTGGCTGCTGTTCACGCTGCGCTACGCCGGGAAGGACGGGTGGCTCACCCGCCCGGCTCGCTGGACGATGGTGTCAGAGCCGATCGTCTTCGCGGCGTTCGTGCTCACGAACCCGAGCCACCGGCTGATCTGGACCGACCTCCAGTTGGTCGCCGCCCCCGTCCGGGTGTTCGCACCGACGTTCGCGATCGGCTACTACGCCCACATCGCCTACGCCTACGCCATCGTCGCCTTCGGTAGCTATCTCGTGCTCCGGACCGCCGCTCACTCCTCCGCCCTCT
This sequence comes from Halolamina pelagica, assembly GCF_001307315.1. Classification (GTDB taxonomy): domain Archaea; phylum Halobacteriota; class Halobacteria; order Halobacteriales; family Haloferacaceae; genus Halolamina; species Halolamina pelagica_B. The sequence continues at coordinate 2,505,590 of NZ_LGUC01000001.1, read as the reverse complement.
ACCGGCGGCAAGCGGCCACCCTGCTCGCCGCGGTGGTGCCGCCGACCGCGGCCCAGGTCGCGTTCACGCTCCGTGCGAGCCCGGTGCCGGGGCTGGATCTGACACCGTTCACGTTCGGCGTCACTGCGGTGTTCATCACCGTCTCGCTGTTCCGGTTCGACCTGCTCGATCGCACGCCGATCGCCCGGGAGGCGGCGCTCGACGTGGTGGGCAACGGTCTGGTCGTGCTCGACGCCGAGGGGATGGTCGTCGACGCCGACGAGCGCGCTCGCCGCGTGCTCACGCCGGCGCCGGCGGCCGGCAGCCACGTCTCGACGGTGTTCCCCGACACCCCGCTGGAGCGACTCTCGGGGACGACGATCGAGAGCGAGACCGAGGACATCCGCCGGACGTACGAGGTGCAGGTCTCGCCGCTTCTGGACGCCGAGGGCCAGCTCAGCGGTCACTCGCTGGTGCTCCGGGACGTGACCGATCGCCACGCGTACGAACAGCGCCTGGAAGTCGCCAACCGAGTGCTCCGGCACAACCTCCGTAACGACATGAACGTCGTCCACGGGCTCGCCGGGCAGATCGAAGCCGGCGAGGCCGAGGAGCCCCAGGCAACCGCGGCCCAGATCCGGTCGAAAGTCGAGGACGTGGTCGCGACCAGCGAGAAAGTGCGGGAGATGACTCGGATGGAGCCCTCCTCGGTCAGCGAGGCGGCGCCGACCGACCTGGCCACGGTCGTCGAGCCGGTGGCCACAGGGTTCGACACCGGGGACCCGGTGACCCTCGAGTGTGAGACCACACGGGCCCGCGCGGCCGTCGCCGACGAGTCCGCCCTCGAGACCGCACTGACGAACCTGCTCGAGAACGCTATCGAGCACAACGAGTCCGACGAGCCGTGGGTGCGGGTGGCCACGGAACGGGACGGCGACCGGACGTGTCTCCGCGTCGCCGACGACGGCCCGGGACTCCCCGAGGAGGAGCGGGAGGTGCTCCGCCGCGAGACGGAGACGCCGCTCAAACACAGCCGGGGACTCGGCCTCTGGCTCGCCTCCTGGAGCGCCCGCGCGGCCGGCGGCGAACTCACGATCGTCTCGAGCGACGCCGACGGGACGACGATCCAGATCGAGTTCCCCTCCGCCGACCAGGGCTGACCACACAGCCTTTCCCCGCAGGCCGCTCACCTCCGGGTATGCGCGTCACGCTACTGGGCACGGGGAGCGCCATGCCGCTGCCCGACCGCGTCCAGACCGGCCTGCTGCTCGAACGCGACGACCGCGCGCTGCTCGTCGACTGCGGCGCGGGCGTCCTCCACCGCCTCTCGACCACCGATGTCGGCTACGAGGGCGTCTCGACGGTGCTGCTGACCCACCACCATCTCGACCACGTCAACGATCTCCTCGCGCTGCTGAAGGCGCGCTGGCTCGCCGGCGAGACCCACCTCGAAGTCGTCGGGCCGACGGGGACGAAGGCGCTGGTCGACGACCTCCTCTCGGTGCACGACTACCTCGACGGCCGGGTGGACCTCTCGATCCGGGAGGTCGGCGCCGGCACCGAGTTCGAGGCCGCCGGCTTCGAGATCTCGACCCACGAGACGGTCCACTCGATGGACTGTCTGGCGTACCGGTTCGCGGGCGACGACGGGGGTGACGACTTCACTTTCGGCGCCGACGGCGAGGCGAGCGCGTCGATCGCCCGCTTCGCCGACGGCTCGGACACGCTGCTCCACGACTGCTCGTTCCCCGACGAGGTCGACGTGGACAACCACCCGACGCCGACGCAGTTGGGCGAGGCGCTCGCCGGGACCGACATCGACCGCCTGCTGCTCACCCACCTCTACCCCCACACCGAGGGGAAACACGACGAGATGATCGAGAGCATCGAGCGCGCCGGCTTCGACGGCGACGTATCGGTCGCGGAGGACGGGCTGCGGTTCGAGGTGTGAGCGTGACCGAACCGCGCGAAATCGACGCCGAGGAGGCTCATCAGCGGCTCCGGGAGGACGCGTACCTCGGCCCGATCGCCGCCGAGTCCGGCCCGGTCTCACTCGACCCCGCGGAGAACGCCTTCGAGCGGCTCGTCGTCTCCATCCTCCGCCAGCAGGTGTCGGTGGCGTCGGCGGCGGCGACCCGGGAGCGACTGTTCGACGCGGTCGCGGTGACGCCCGCGGGGATCCGGGGGGCCGACGACGACCTGTTGCGGGAAGTGGGCCTCTCCCGGCAGAAGACGCGGTACGTCAACGAGATCGCGGACGCGTTCCACGAGCACGGCTGGACCCGCGAGTCGTTCGCTTCGATGGCGGAGGCTGAGGTCCGGGACACCCTGACGGCCATCACCGGCGTCGGCCCGTGGACGGCGGACATGTTCCTGCTGTTCGTGCTGGGTCGCCCGGACGTGTTCCCCGTCGGCGACCTCGGCGTCCGGGAAGGGCTGAAGACGCTGGTCGACCACCACGGCGAGGACCCCGAGATGACTCGCGGGGAGATGACCGCGTTCGCCGAGCGCTGGGCGCCGGTCCGGAGCTACGCGGCACTGTACCTCTGGCAGGTCGAGGAGGAGCGCGTCGGCGTCGTCGGGGAGTAGCAGCTAGCCAGCGGTTTCTCCCCCGACGCCCGCGAGCCACCCGATTCATCGGCGGCTACGGCCACGCATTCTCCCGGGCCGATGGCGTAACCGATACGGTAACTTCTATACCCCCTGCGACCCGAGTGAACCTGTTACATGAGTCAGTCGTACGATCGGGGAACCGTCGAGGACTTCGGGCGGTGGCGCTCCTTCACCGCCGGCATGTGGGCGTGGCTGTTCCACAAGTTCACCGGCTGGGTCCTCATCGGTTACCTCTTCACACACATCGCCGTGCTCTCGACGGCAATCACCGGCGAGGCGGCGTACAACAACACTATCGTCGGGCTAGAGAGCCTCGCCATCGTGCGCCTGCTCGAGGTCGGGCTGCTCGCGGTGGCTGTGTTCCACATCCTCAACGGGGTCCGCCTGCTGTTCATCGACCTCGGTAAGGGGCTTGAGGCACAGGAGGAGAGCTTCTACGCGTCGCTGGTGATCACGGGTGCGATCACGATCGCCAGCGTCCCGACGTTCGTCTCGGGGGTGTTCTGAGATGGCCGAACACTACTCCTCGTTCGACCGCTCGGGAACGAAGTGGCTACTCCAGCGCGTCACGGCGGCGTTCCTGGTCGTCGTGCTCGCGTTCCACTTCTTCCTCCTGCACTTCGTGAACCACGCCGCCGACGTGACGTTCGCCGGTACGTCCGCCCGGATGAGCACGTGGACGTACTTCTCGCTGATGGTGCTGTTCCTGCTGGCGGCGACGTTCCACGGCGTCAACGGCGTCCACAACGCGATCGTCCACCGGGACGGCATCGACGGCTGGAAGCAGACCGCCGTGACGGCGGTGCTGGTCGTCGCCAGCCTGATCATGGTCGTCCAGGGGCTGCGAACCGCGCTCGTCTGGACCAACCTGTTCTAACAATGAGCACGCAAACCGAACCACCCGAACAAACCGACGACGAAACAGAATCGACGCCGGAGGCGGAGCCCGAACCGGAGCCCCGGAGCCCCGGCCAGCGCCGCCGTGACGAGAAGGCCGCCCGCGCCGCCGAGCGTGACCGCGAGGCGGCCGAGGCGGAACCGGACCTCGGCGACGACGCGATCACGCTGAAGGTGTTCCGCTACGACCCCGAGGTCGAGGGGAAGACCGAGCCGCGCTTCGACACGTTCCAGATCCCCTTCACGAAGGGGATGACCGTGCTCGACGCGCTGATCGAGGCGCGAGACACGTACGACTCCTCGCTCACGTTCCGCCACTCCTGTCGGCAGGCCGTCTGTGGCTCCGACGCCCTGTTCATCAACGGGCGCCAGCGCCTCGGCTGTCAGACGCAGGTCGCCGATCTGGACAGCGACGTGGTCCGGGTCGAGCCGCTGCCCCATCAGGACGTGGTGAAAGACCTCGTCGTGGACATGGAGCACTTCTACGACCAGATGGAGGCGGTCGAGCCGTACTTCCAGACCGACGAGACGCCCGACGGCGAACTGGAAGAGCAGTTCCAGACGCCCGAGAACCGGGAGGAGATCAAGATGTCAACCCGGTGTATCTGGTGTGGCGCCTGCATGTCCTCCTGCAACATCGCCGCCGACGACAACGCCTACCTCGGCCCCGCGGCGATCAACAAGGCCTACCGCTTCGCGATGGACGAGCGGGAGGGCGAGAACATGAAGGAGCACCGCATGGAGCTGATCGAACAGGAGAACGGCGTCTGGCGCTGCCAGACCCAGTTCTCGTGTACCAACGTCTGCCCGAAGGACATCCCGCTGACCGAGCACATTCAGGAGCTCAAGCGGGAGGCAGTCAAATCCAACCTGAAGTTCTGGTAACATGAGAGAGTACGACGTCATCGTGGTCGGTGCCGGCGGCGCGGGCCTGCGTGCGGCGATCGCCGCACAGGAGGCCGGCGCGGACGTTGCGATGGTGACCAAGCTCCACCCCGTTCGGTCTCACACCGGCGCGGCGGAGGGTGGCATCAACGCGGCGCTTCGTGAGGGCGACGACTGGCACGACCACGCCTACGACACGATGAAGGGCTCGGACTACCTCGGCGACGCCCCCGCAGTGGAGGCGCTGACCCGTGAGAGTCCGAAAGAGACGATCCAGCTGGAGAACTGGGGGATGGCGTTCTCCCGCGACGAGGACGGGCAGGTCTCCCAGCGGCCGTTCGGCGGCCTCTCGTTCCCGCGGACGACGTACGCCGGCGCCGAGACCGGCCACCACATGCTCCACACGATGTACGAGCAGGTGGTCAAGCGGGGGATCGAGGTGTACGACGAGTGGTACGTCACCCGCCTCGCGGTCTCCGACGAGGACGAACCCGAGGAGCGTGACTGTCACGGCGTCGTCGCCTACGACATCAAGCGCGGCGAGATCGAGGGGTTCCGCGCCCGCGACGGCGTGATCCTCGCGACCGGCGGGCTCGGGCAGGTGTACGATCACACCACCAACGCCATCGCCAACACCGGCGACGGCGTCGCGATGGCCTACCGCGCCGGCGTCCCCATCGAGGACATGGAGATGATCCAGTTCCACCCGACGACGCTGCCGTCGACGGGGGTGCTCATCTCCGAGGGGGTCCGCGGCGAGGGCGGGATCCTCTACAACAGCGAGGGCGAGCGGTTCATGTTCGAACACGGCTACGCCAACAACGACGGCGAGCTGGCCTCCCGTGACGTGGTCTCCCGCGCCGAACTCAACGAGGTCAACAACGGCCGCGGGATCGAGGACGAGTACGTCCACCTCGACATGCGCCACCTCGGCGAGGACCGCATCCTCGACCGCCTGGAGAACATCCTCCACCTCGCGGAGGACTTCGAGGGCGTCGACGGCCTCGAGGAGCCGATGCCGGTCAAGCCCGGCCAGCACTACGCGATGGGCGGGATCGAGACCGACGAGTGGGGCGCGACCTGCGTCGGCGGCCTCTACGCCGTCGGCGAGTGTGCCTGCGCGTCGGTCCACGGCGCCAACCGGCTGGGCGGCAACGCGCTGCCCGAACTCGCCGTCTTCGGCGCCCGCGCCGGCCGGCACGCCGCCGGCGACGTGGACGAGGAGGCGGAGATCACCACCGGCTGGGACGAGGACAGCGAGGAGGGCGAGAACGTCTCGCCCGTCCCGCTGGGCGAGGCCGGCCTCCCCTCCGCGGAGAAGGGGGCGCTCGCCGACGGCGGCCGATCGTCGCCGCCGACCGATGCTGCCGACGGCGGCGCGGCCGCCGAATCCGCCGGCGACGCCGGCGTCGTCGAGGAAGCCGTGCAGGCCGAGCGCACCCGCGTGCACTACCTCCTGGAGAAGGAGGAGGGCATCAACCACGCCGAGGTCCGCTCGGAACTGCAGGAGACGATGACCGAGAACGTGAACGTGTTCCGCGAGGAAGACGCGCTGAAAGCGGCCCTCGAGGACATCCGCGAGGCTCGCCAGGACTACCAGCACGTCACGGTTGAGGACCCCTCGCGCACGTACAACACCGACCTGATCCACACGATCGAGACGCGGAACCTGCTCGACGTGGCCGAGGCGATCACCGTCGGCGCGCTGGCCCGCGACGAGTTCCGCGGCGCCCACTGGCGCAAGGAGCACCAGGAGCGCAAGGACGACGAGTGGCTCAAGCACACGATGCTCTCCTGGAACGACGGCAGTCCCGGCCTCTGGTACAAGCCGGCCGTGCTGGAGGGCGAAGACAAGAGCTACGAGCCGAAAGAGCGGAGCTACTGAGCGCTACGCGTTCTGAGACGATCCGTCGCGGGGAACCCCCGCGACCGAACTAGTTCTAGGCCCCGTTGCCGTCAGCTGTCAGTTTCCTCGCGTCGAGCGCGCGGCGCGTACGTCGCTCCCGTCCCGAATCTTGTCCTCACAGGAGGGACAGACTCGCGGCGTCTCCTGCCCCTCGGGTGTGAACACCCGGACGTACCGTCGCGTGACGAACGAATTACAGTTTTGGCATTCGGGCATCGTTCCTATTTATATGATAATGCATGTAAAGCTTGCCTTGCGTGACCCTCTCAGCCGGGGCCACGATGGCGCCGTCAGGCGTCGCGAGCCGGCCCCGCGGAGCCGGCCCGCCCCTCGTTGCTTACTCGCGGACGTTGCGCCCCAACCCAGCGGTGAACCGGTCGCCCGCGCGGCCGTCGTACACGAGGCCGCCGTCGACGACCGTGAGCTCGGGGAACACCGCCTCGCGGCCCTCGAACGGCGTCCAGTCACATTTCGTGTGGAGCGCGTCGGCCCGGATCGGTTCGGCGTCGTCGAGGTCGACGAGCGTCAGGTCGGCGTCGTACCCCTCGGCGATCCGGCCCTTCCGGTCGAGACCGAACCGCTCGGCCGGGTTCGCGGCGACGAGTTCGACGACGCGTTCGAGCGACAGGTCGCCGGTTCGGACCTCCCCCAGCAGCAACGGGAGCATCGTCTCGACGCCCGGCACGCCCGAGGGGCGTCCCAGAGGCCGGTCTCCTTCTCGGCGACGGTGTGTGGGGCGTGGTCGGTCGCGATCACGTCGACGGTGCCGTCGACGACGAGCTCGTAGAGCGCCTCGCGGCGCTTTTCGCTCCGCAGCGGCGGGTTCATCCGCCCGAACGTGCCCAGGTCGTCCAGATCCTCCCGCGAGAGCAGCAGGTGATGCGGCGTGACCTCGGTGGTCATCCCCGCCTCGGCTGCGTGTTCGGCGGCCTCCGGCGTCGAGGTGTGGGCGACGTGGATGTCGACGCCGGCGTCCGTCGCCGCCTCGCAGGCGGCCTCGACGGCCGCGATCTCGCCCTCGGCGGTACGGTACTGGCTCCACAGATCCGCGTTGGCGTCCCGACCCGTGCCGCCGGCGTCGCCGTCGCGGGCCGACTCGTCGAACCGATCGGCGTCCTCGGCGTGGACGGTGACGGTGATCCCGGCGTCGGCGGCCGCGGCGAGGGCGTCCGTGAACAGTTCCTCGTCGATCCCCATGTCGCCGGTCGAGTCGGCCAGGAACACCTCGCCGAGGGCGAACACCGGCCGGGAGAGGAGGGAGTCGGGGTCCCACTCGTCGTTGACGCCGCCGTTGATGCCGTAGTTGACCGCGGCGTTGGCCGCGAACTCCGCCTTCTCGTCGAACGCTTTGCCGTCGACCGTCGGCGGCGTGGTGTTGGGTTGGTCGACGACGGTCGTGACGCCGCCGGCGGCCGCCGAGCGCGAGCCGGTGGCCCACGTCTCCTTGTGGCCGTGACCGGGCTGGCGGAAGTGGACGTGCACGTCGATCGCGCCGGGTAGCAGCGTCAGCCCCGTCGCGTCGACGGTCTCCTCGCCGGGCAGGGCGTGAAGCGACTCGGCGATCTCGGCGATGCGGCCCTCGTCGGTGCGAACGTCCCGAACCCGGCCGTCCGGGAGTTCGGCGCCGGTGATGAGCATACGCCCAGTGTGTGGGGCGCTCCCCTAAGCCTCCCGACTGGTGTCCGTCGCCTCGCGGAGCCGTTCGACCGACCGCTCGCGGCCGTCGACGAGCGCGTCCTCGAGCGCGCGAGCCACGCGCTCGGGTTCGCTCGGCCCGCCCGCGGCCGCGACGCTCCCGACCGAGTCAGGGTCGAACGGCACGTCGAGCGCGTCGTAGATCGGGTCGAGCACGTCACGGATCTCCTCGCGGTCGGCGACGACGACCACGCCGGAAACCATCGCCGCGCCGGCGGTCACTCGCTGGGCGATCCCGGCGATTTTGCCGGGACGGCGACCCCCGCCGTCGGTCGAACACGGCGCCTGCACCGAGTAGTCGCCGGGACAGAACGAGTCGGGCGGCTCGCCCGGTTCGGCGTCGACGCCGAGCGACGCGAACGCCTCGACGACGGTGTCGACGCCCGATTCGTAGCGCTCGGTGATCCCCGAGCGACTGTCCTCGGTCGGTTCGAGCGCGGCGAACGCGACGGTCGTGCCGGTGTAGGCGACCGCCCGGCCCCCGACCGAGCGCTCGACCGGCGGGAACCCCCGTTTCTCGGCCGCGCGCCGGGCGTCGCCGTACCCCGACTCGTTCGCGTCCCGGCGCCCGAAGGCGAGATGGCGGTGGGGGTCCACGCCCGGACGACCGGCGTTCCGGTGTCGGCGACCGAGTCCAGCAGCTCCCGCGTCCGTTCCCGGTCCCCCTCGGGCGTGGACGCTCGCCCGCGGATCACGCGCATGGGCGCAGTCGGGGTCCGACGTACCTAAGCGTGGCCGTCGCCACTCGCCGAGCATGCCCGCGGCCGAGCGCTCCCCTGTCCCGCTTCCCCCATCCCTCCTCGATCGCTACGCGCGGTTCTCCTGCTACAACTCCCCCTACCCCGCCCACGACCGCGGCGCTGCGGTGGATCTCTACCCCGACGACGGTACGGCCCCCGCACCCGTTCCGGGCGAGGTGATCGACACGCGCACCGTCGCCTGCCCGGATCGCTCCTACGCCGTCGACGAGGACCACCTGATCGTCGTCGACGTGGCCGACGACTGGGCCGACGGCCGCGGCGCGGCCCTGCTCGCCAGAGTCCTCCACGTCGATCCGGGCGTCGACGCCGGCGACTGGGTCGACGCGGGCGACTCGCTGGGCGCCTCGGTGCGCTCGGGCTTTTTCGGGCGCTGGGTCGACGACCACCTCCACCTGGGGTTCCGGCCTGCCGACGCGAACCCGTATCGGGCGTCGGGATCGCTCCCCGTCGAGCCCCAAGTCGGGATCACCGGGACGCCGTGGGACGGCACCGGCACGGTCGTCGAGACCGGCGAGACGTACGTCCGGCTCGACGCGCCGGCCCACCCGGACCCGGGCTCGTGGGCGGCGATCGCGGCCGACGACGGGACGCCGCTGGACGGCGGGCTGGCCCACTACACGGGCGGTGGGGCGTACGCGACCGCCGGGGCCGCCGGCGCCGCGACGGCGGGGTCGGTCTCGCTGCTCGGCACCGAGGTCGGCACCGCATCGCCCCGGACGGGCACCGGCGCCGACGTGGCGTGGGGCGAGCTGGCGATCGACGTGAACGGCGAGCGCGCGACGGGGCTGTCGCTGTTCGCCTCCCGCGAGACGTTCGGCGCGAAGCTGGTGTTCCACGAGGGCCACGAGTTCGCCGTCGGCGACGCCGTGACGGTGACCGTTTCGCCCGCGGCGTCGTCGATCCGGCTCGGGTAACGCTCCCGCCGGCTACTTCACCCGGGCCCGCGGAAGGCCGGTATGGCCGACGATCTGCCGCCGCTGCCGGACGGCGCCGCCGACTTCATTCGCTACGCGATCGAGGAGGATCACGGCTACCTCTCGTGGCTCGGCACCGAAGTCGCCGCCGTCGAGCCCGGCCGGATCGAGCTCACGATCCCGTTCGACGAGAAGCTCACCAACCCCGCCTCGAAGCCGACGATCCACGGCGGCGTCGCGGCGACGCTCGTGGATACGGCGGGCGGGCTGGCGCTCCGGCTCGCGGCCGAGGACCCGCTGGCGACCGACGTGGCGACGGTGAGCCTGAACGTGAACTACCTCCGGCGCGCAACCGGCGACCTGCACGCCTGTGCGGACGTGATCCGGGCCGGCACCACCATCGGCGTCAGCCGTGTCGACGTGACCAGCACCGTGCCGGAGCACGGCGACGACGACCGCGATTGGGGCGTCGACGAGGGGAGGAACGGCTCGTGGCGACGGGTCAGCCCTCCTACCGGCTGTTCCGGTAGCTAGTCGAACGCGACCTCGGACAGTTCGGTCACCTCGCCGAACAGCCAGTCGGCGTGGTCGACCGCGTACTCCTTGTGCTCGGCCTCGATGTAGCCAAGCGCGTCCTCGACGAGCACCGGTTTGTAGTCCCGCAGCCCCGCGCTGCCGGCAGTGTGGAGCACGCAGACGTTCGCGAGCGTCCCGCAGATCAGCAGGTCGTCGATGCCGTGGCTGTCGAGGTACCCTTCGAGCCCGGTCTCGTAGAACGCGTCGTAGGTGTGCTTCTCGACGACGTAATCCTCGTCGCGCACGTCGAGGTCGTCGTGGAGTTCGGCGTCCCACGTCCCCTCGACGACGTGTTCGCCCCAGCGCTCGAACTCGTCGTAGTAGTGGTTACCCTCGAACTGCTCCTCGGGGTGGGTGTCCTTCGTGTAGACGACGCTCGCGCCGGCGTCGCGGGCGCGGGCGACGAGGTCGGTCACGGGCTCGATCGCTGCCTCGCTGTCGGGCGCGAACAGGCTCCCCTCGGGGTGACAGAACCCGTTCTGCATGTCGACGACGACGACCGCGGTACTGTCGGGATCGAACATGACGACCCGTTGGGCCGTCCGCGTCTTAGCTTCCGTGGGAGCGTGCTCTCGCCGAGGTATTTTTGCGTGGTCAGCCCCATGTGTGGCTATGCGACGAGTCTCCGCGGTCCTCGCCGTCGCAGTCGTCGTCCTCGCCGGTCTCGCTCCCGTCGCGGCAGCCGGGCCTGCCGCCACTGCCGACGCAGCCGTAGCGTCGGGTAGCGTCGACGCCACGACACAGGTCGAGGCGGAGAACGAGAGCGCCCCGCCGGATCCCGAAACCGACCGGCTGGGCTGGGAGGACGGCTACTGGCACAACGAGAGCATCGCCGTCGACCAGAGCGACGGGCTCACGCAGGAGGAACTCAACGCCACGATCGCGCGAGCGAAAGCCCGCGTCGAGCTGATCCGGGGCGTCGAGTTCGACATGGACGTGCCCGTCGAGATCGTCCCGCGCTCGGAGTTCGCGAACAGCTCCGGCAACGCCTCCTACAGCGAGTCGTTCCGGACGTTCGACAACGTGAAGTTCGAAGCGCTGTTCCTGATCGGCGAGGAGACCGACTCCCTCGAGACACAGCAGGCCAACCGCGGCGCCTCGATCGCGGGCTACTACAGCCCCAGCGAGGACGCCATCGTGCTCGTCACCGACAACGAGAGCAGCCTCCAGGTGGACGAGTTCACCCTCGGTCACGAGCTCGTCCACGCGATGCAGGACCAAGAGTTCGATCTGGCGAACTTCACCAGTCAGACCCGCGACGGCGCCAACGCCAACAGCGGGCTGATCGAGGGCGACGCCAACTTCGTCCAGTACCGCTACGAAGAGCGCTGTGGTGAGGGTGGCGCCTGGAACGGAACCTGCCTCCGGCCGGACGGCGGCGGGGGAGCGGCGCGTCGCCGCCGAACATGGGCGTCTACTTCCTGAACTACCAGCCCTACAGCGACGGGCCGGCGCTCGTCGCCGAGCAGAAACGCGAGGGCGGCTGGGCGGCGGTCAACGACCTGTACGACGCCCCGCCCGAGAGCGCCGAGCAGGTGATCCACCCCGAACGCTACGGCACCGACCCGCCGACCGAGGTGGAACTCGCCGACGAGCACGCCGACAACTGGGAGCGCGTCCGCCCCGAGCGCCGCCGCGACTACGCCGAGATCGGCCAGTCCGGCGTCGCCGCGATGTTCGCCTACCCGCTGTACGCGGAGGAGGGGAGCGTTCGGAGCTACGCGTCCGACGTGGTCGGCCCCCGCACCTGGCTCAACTACACCGACTCGGGGGAGATCAGCCGCTTCGATCCCCTGAACTACGGCTTCGACGCGGCCGCGGGCTGGGACGGTGACCGACTCCACGTCTACCGGAGCGCCGACGGCGAGACTGGCTACGTCTGGCGGCTCGTCTGGGACAGCCCCGACGAGGCGACGGAGTTCCGCGGCGCCTACGAGTCGCTGCTGACGTTCTGGGGCGCCGAACAGGTCGGCGAGGACACCTACCGCGTCGCCGACGGCGAGTTCGCCGACGCGTTCCACCTGACTGTCGAGGGCGACACGGTGACCGTGGTCAACGCGCCGTCGGTCGACTCGCTCTCCGCGGTGCGCGAGTCGGTCGATACGGACGCGTCGACGCCCGAGCCGACCGCGACGCCGGCACCGGACGAGGGACGGCGACGCCGGGTGAGGAGACGCCGGCGGCGTCCGCGACGAGCGCCGAGGCCCCCGGGTTCTCGGTCGTGGCCGCGCTGGTAGCGGTGCTGGGCGCGGCGCTGCTGGCCGGTCGCCGGTAACGCTTTTCGCTTCGGCGGTGCATTCGTCGGTGTGAGGCTACGTCTGCTCGCCGTCGTCTGCTGTCTGGTCCTCGCTGGCTGTGCTGCGCCGGCCGCGCCGTCGCCGACGCCCCCGGCCGACCGACTGGGGGTCGAGAACGGCTACGCCGCCACCGACGCTATCGCCGTCGACACCAGCGACGGGCTGAACGAGTCGGAGCTCGACGCCGTCGTCGCCCGCACGATGGCTCGCGTCGAACTGATCCGCGGGCTGGAGTTCGAGCGGACGGTTCCGGTCGAAGTGATCTCTCGCGAGGAGTTCCAGAACGGGTCGGGTCGCGACACGACCGTCGACACGCCCCCCGAGCGCGCCCGCGAGCAGCGCTACGAGGCGGCGATGCTCGTCGGCGAGGACCGCACCGTCGGCGGCGCGTTCGACTCGATCTACGGCGGCTCCGTGCTGGGCTACTACTCGCCCGGCGGTGACCAGATCGTGCTCGTGAGCGACAGCGAAACGCCGACCGTCGATCGGGCGACGCTGGCCCACGAGCTGATGCACGCGCTGCAGGACCAGCGGCTCTCGCTGCTGGGCGGCGCCGACAACCCGGACGCCGCGATGGCACAGACCGGCGTCGTCGAGGGCGACGCCAGCTACGTCGAAGCGCAGTACGAGGAGCGCTGCGAGGGCGAGTGGGACTGCATCGACCGCCCAGACGCCGGCGGCGGGGCGTCCATCGACGACCGGAACCTCGGGCTCTATCTCACCGTCTACGCACCCTACAGTGAGGGGCCGACACTGGTCCACCGCATCCGCCAGCGCGGCGGCTGGGCGGCGGTGAACGATCTGTACGTCCGGCCGCCGGGATCGAGCGAGCAGCTGCTCCACCCCGACGACTACCCGGAGGACGGACCGGCGAGCGTGGCCGTCCCGGACCGCTCGACCAGCGAGTTCGACCGGGCGAGCGCGAGCCGGATCGGCGAGGCGACGCTGTTCGCGATGCTCTGGCAGCAGCGCGCGATCGACCGGTCGAGCTTCAGCGAGAACCCCGGCCCGTACTCGCCGTACAACTACTCCCACCCCGCGACTGCGGGCTGGGCGGGCGACAAGCTGGTGCCGTACTTCGACGCCGACAGCGACGACCCGTCGATGGACGGCTACGTCCTGAAGACCCGGTGGGAGAGCGACCGCGACGCCCGACAGTTCGTGCAGGCGTACCGCGGCATGCTCACCGAATCACTGAACGCGACCGCCGAGGGCGACGGCGTCTACCGCGTCGAGAACGGCACGTTCGCGGACGCGTTCCGCGTGACACGCGAGGGGCGAACCGTCCGGATCGTGAACGCGCCGACGGTCGAGGCGCTGGACCGCGTCCACGACCCGTAGCGCTCAGAGCACCGCCCGCACGGCGAGGACGACCCCCAGCCCGCCGACCATCGCCGCCAGCAGGCTCCCCGTCTTTCTGGTGAGCACCACCACCGCCGCTCCGCCCAGCCAGGCGCTCGGGCCCCCGGCCACGAGCTCCGGGCCGACGATCGAGACGACCACGGCACCGGGCAGCGCCGAGAGCGCGGCGTCGACGCGCTCGGAGGTGTCGACGTGGCCGAGGAGCCAGAACCCCCGGCCTTCGTGAGGTACGTCAGCAGCGCCATCGCGGCCACGACGGCGACCACCGTCGGGCTGAGTTCAACGCCCGACACGGATCACCTCCACGAGGCTGCCCGCGACGCCGCCGGCGAGGATGTACCACCGGCCGGGGAGCGCGCCGGCGGCCACGATCGCGACGGCGAACGCCACGACCCACGGCAGTAGCGTCGACTTCCCCTCCCAGAGGCCGACCGCGATCGCGATGAAGATGGCCGGCAGCACGAAGTCGAGCCCGTACCGGCTCGGCTCGCCGACGGCGGCGCCGACGCTCGCGCCGGCGACGGTGGCCGCCACCCAGAACAGCCAGACGGCGACGCCGCTTCCCACGAGGAACGCCCCCTGTCCCCGGCCCTCACTCAGTTCGCCCATCGTCACTGCCCAGGTCTCGTCGATCAGGAAGAAGACGCTGCCGTAGGAGTGGCTGGGGCGGAGCCGGGCGAACCACGGGCGCAGCGCCGCGCCCATCAGCACGTAGCGGGCGTTGACCACGACCGTCGTCGTCAGCACCGCGGCGACCGGGATCGGGTCGGCCCAGAGCTCGACGGCGATCAGCTGGGCCGCCCCCGCGAACACGGTCGCGCTCATCAGCGCGGCCTCCGCGACGCTCAGCCCCGACTGCCTGGCAACGACGCCGAAGACGAGGCCGTAGGCGCCGACGCCCGCCGCGACGGGGAGACAGCGGCGGAACCCCGCGCGGGCGCCGGCGGCGGAGAACGTGACGGCCGTCCGGCCGTCCGTATCGCTGGTCATCGACTGGGCGTTCTAACGGGGATGCCTAAGCGCTTTGAGAACGCCGTCGGCCGATCCGTCCTGGCTCCGGGCGGACCGTGGGGGGCCGACGACAACGCTTAACTACTCGGTAGTACCACGTAGTAATGATGTCTTTCGACGGCTTCACCGACGCGAGCGAGGCACAGGTCACCCGCGCGATCGCCGACGAGTGGCACGACGAGTTCATGGAATTCACCGACAGCGAGGTGGTAGTCGTCGGCGGCGGCCCCTCCGGGCTCGTCGCGGCGAAGGAACTCGCCGAGCGCGGCGTCGACGTGACCGTCGTCGAGAAGAACAACTACCTCGGCGGCGGCTTCTGGCTCGGCGGCTTCCTGATGAACAAGCTCACCGTCCGCGAGCCGGCCCACGAGGTGCTCGACGAACTCGGCGTGCCCTACGAGGAGACCGACGAGGCCGAGGGGCTCCACGTCGCTACGGCGCCACACGCCAGTTCCGCGCTGATCAAGGCCGCCTGCGACGCCGGCGCGCGGATCCAGAACATGACGGAGTTCACCGACGTGGTCGTCCGCGAGGACCACGAGGTCTCCGGCGTCGTGCTGAACTGGACGCCGGTCCACTCGCTCCCGCGCGAACTCACCTGCGTCGACCCCGTCGCGGTCGAGGCCGACCTCGTGATCGACGCGACGGGTCACGAGGCGGTCGTCGTCTCCAAGCTCCACGAGCGCGGCGTGATCGACGCGCCCGGGATCGAGGAGACCGGCGAGGCCGGGATGGACACGACTGCCGACGGCGAGTACGGCGCGCCGGGCCACGACTCGCCCGGCCACGACTCCATGTGGGTCGGCCAGAGCGAGGACGACGTCGTCGAGCAGACGGGCAAGATCCACGACGGCCTGATCACGACCGGGCTCGCCACGGCCACGACCCATGGGCTCACCCGGATGGGGCCGACGTTCGGCGCGATGCTGCTCTCCGGGAAGCAGGCCGCCCAGGTCGCGATCGACGAACTCGGCCACGACGCGCCGCGCGTCGGGATGCCGAGCACACAGCCCGGGCCCGCCGACGACTGATGGGCCGACCAGTCGCGCTCACCGTCGCCGGCTCCGACAGCGGCGGCGGCGCCGGCGTGCAGGCCGACCTGAAGACGATCGAGGCCCGCGGCGCGTTCGGCGCGTCGGCGGTCACGGCCCTCACCGCCCAGAACACGACCGGCGTGCGCGACGCGGCTCATACCGACCCCGCGATGGTCCGCGAGCAGATCCGCGCCGTCGAGTCGGATCTCGGCGTCGACGCCGCGAAAACCGGGATGCTCGCGAACGCCGAGGTGGCCCGCGCCGCGGCCGACGAACTCGCAGCCGCCGACTACCCCGTGGTGGTCGACCCTGTCGTCGTCGCCCAGTCCGGCGATCGCCTGCTCTCGGAGGCCGGCGAGGCGGTCGTCCGCGAGCGCCTCCTCCCGGCGGCGACGCTGGTGACGCCGAACGCGCCGGAGGCGGAACTGCTCACCGGCGTCGCGGTCGAGACGCCCGCCGACGCGGTCGCGGCCGGCGAATCGCTCCGGGAGTTGGGCGCCGACGCCGCGCTCGTCACCGGCGGCCACCTCGACGGCGACGCAGTCGTCGACGTGTTCGTCGGCGAGGAGGTCCGGGAGTTCAGGTCCCCCCGCGTGTCGGGCGCGAACAGCCACGGCAGCGGCTGCACGCTCTCGGCGGCGGTCGCCGCCGACCTCGCACGCGGGCTCGACCGCCAGCGGGCGGTCGAGAACGCCGAGGCCCTGTTGGTCCGCGCGGTGGCCCACGGGCACGACCTCGGCGAGGGGACGGGGCCGGTCCACCACCTCGCCGGCCTGCGAGCGCGCGCCGACGCGCCCCGCGCGCTCCGGGCGGTGCGCGAGACCGTCCGGGCGTTCGAGACGCCCGCGATGGCGCCGCTGATCCCCGAAGTCGGGATGACTGTCGCCGTCGCCCCCGAGACGGCGGTCGAGCCGGGCGACGTGGCCGCCTGTGAGGGGCGCCTCACCCGCGTCCCCGGCGGCGTGCGGGCCCCCGGCGGCGCCGCCCTCGGCGCGTCGAGTCACATCGCGCGCCTGTTACTGGGGGTGCGCCAGCACGACCAGCGCATCGCCGCGGCCTGCAACGTCCGGGCGAGCGAGGCGGTTCGGGCGGCCGTCGAGGGCGAACTGTGTGTGGCGACGGTCGACCGGACCCAGGAGCCCGACGACGCCGCCGGGACGATGGACTGGGCCGCCGAGCGCGTGCTGACCCGCCGGGACGGCGACGCCCCCGAGGCCATCGTCGACGGCGGCGCCCACGGCAAGGAGCCGATGGTCCGGCTGCTGGCGGCGGACGCCGAAACGCTGCGAGAACGGGTGCTGGGCGTGGCCGAGCGGGTCGATGCCGCTCAGTCCGCCTGAATCAGCCGATCCACTTTCGGGTGCTCGCGGGTCACCCGGATCGGCGGCTCGTCGGGCGACTGCTCGGGGTCGGCCTCGAACAGGTACTGTGGCCACTCGCGGTCGCCGTCGACGCCCCAGTCGCCGAGGTCGGGGTGGGGCGGCAGGCCGTCGTAGTTCTCGATGCGCTCCTGGATCGCCTCGCGGGCGTGCTGGCCCGCCTGCGTGTCGGCGGTGACGCCGACGCGTTCGAACAGCCGCCGGGGCTGGAACGTGATTTCGAGGCCGACGGGGAGTAGCGACTCCGTCGCTCGTCGTAGAACGGGGCCCGACAGGTCGGGAACATCGCCTCGCCGCCGAAGCAGAACTCCCAGTGCTTGTCGTCCGGATCGGTGGGGATCTCCTCGGGCCAGGGTTCCGGGTCGTGAACGTGGAGGAACTGGAGCACGTTCCAGAGCGTCTCGTGGTACTCGGCCTCGCTCAGGTCGTCCTCGTGGGGTTTGAAAAAGGCCACCAGCGACGCCCGCTCGGGCAGGTCCTCGTAGCGGTCGAGGTAGTCGAGGAGCGTCTCCCCCAGCTGGAACAGCGCGTCCGGGTCGGTGGTCGACGGGACGGCGGTGTACAGCGGCTCGCCCGCTCGGACCGAGTTGGCGCCGAAGTAACACGGGAACGGCTCGCCGTCGTACTCGTCGGTGAGCCCGGCGTCGAACGTTCGCCAGTGTGCGGCCACCCAGTCGGGCGCGTCGCCAGCCTCGACGCGGGCGTCGAGTGTCGACTGTTCGACGAGGCCGTCGACGACAGGGTCGGTCATACCCCGAACTGGACGGCGCGGGGTGTTGAACTCGTCGGGTTTTCGGCCGATGTCGGTTCGACCGGGGTTGATGTAACCCGGCGCCCATCCCCGGTATGGACGACACCACGGCCCGCGAGTTCACGCTCGACTACGACCCCGGCGAGATCCGGTTCGGCCGCGGCACGGTCGGTGATCTGGGCGACCTGCTGGCGGCCCGCGGGCTCGCCTCCGCGCTGGTGCTGACCGGCGCGAACGTCGGCGCCAACCCCGACGTGATGGCGCCCGTCGAGGACGGCCTCGGCGACGTTCTCGCTGGCGTGTTCGACGAGACGACGCCCGCGAAGACGCTCGGCGCGGCGCTGTCGGCGGCCGAGCGCGTGCAGGCCGAGGGGATCGAGGCGATCGTCGCCGTCGGCAGCGGCTCCAGCCTCGACACGGCGAAAGTCGCCAGCGCGCTCGGGAGCTACGCCGACCCCGCGGCGGCCGCCGAGCACGCGCTCTCTACCGGATCGGTGCCGGTCGCCGACGACGGCCGGCCGACGCCCGTGATCGCCGTACCGACGACGCTCGCCGGCGCGGACCTCTCGGTGATCGGCGGCGTGGGGCTCACGCTCGATGCCGACGCCGATCCGAGCGAGATCCCCAGCGGCGGCGTGAGCAGTCGCCGGCTGATGCCGACGGCGCTGTGCTACGACCCCGACCTGTTCGAGACCACCCCGAGATCGGTGCTGACCGCGTCGGCGATGAACGGGTTCGACAAGGCCGTCGAGTGTCTGTACTCGCCCCACGCGACGCCGATCACCGACGGCACCGCGAGCCGCGGGCTCTCGCTGATGCAGTCCGGGTTCGCGGCGCTGCCCGACGCCGACCCCGCCCCGAGCAGTTCGCCGACGCCGTCGCGGGCGTGGTCTGTGCGCAGTACGGCATCTCCCCCCGGCGCCTACCGCGCCTCGATCATCCACGCGTTCGGCCACGGCTTCTCGAACGACTACGACGCCCACCAGGGGACGGTCCACGGCGTGCTCGCGCCCCACGTGCTGCGGTACGTCTTCTCGGAAGTTGACGGGCGGCGGGCGCTGCTCGCCGACGCGCTGGGGGTCGATACGGCGGGGAAGTCCGCGGCCGAGCTCGCGGAGGCGGTCGTCGACGCCGTCGCCGGCGTCCGGGACGATCTCGGCCTCCCAACGACGCTCCGTGAACTCGCCGGGCTCTCGCAGGGCGACCTGCCCGCGATCGCCGAGACGATCCACGAGGACAGCTTGCTCGCCGACGCACCCGTCGAGCCGTCGGTCGAGGAGATCCGGGGCGTGCTGGAACGCGCCTGGTAGGCTCGCGGGGGGCGACGCCCGGCCCGACAGGGGGGAACGACTGACTTTTGCCCGCGCTGGCGGAACGTCGGCCATGACCGAGTTCGACACCGTCGGCGACGACGCCATCCGCCGGGGCGACGCGACCGCGGCGTACTTCCACCGGACGGAGGACGTGCTCGAGCACGCGGGCCGGAACCCGACCGTCGTCGCGGAGCTCGCCACCGATCAGTTCCCGACCGGCGATTTCGACCTGTTCGCGGGTGTGAAGGACGTGGCCGCGCTGCTCGAGGGCCTGCCGATCGACGTCGACGCGCTCCCGGAGGGGACGCTGTTCGACGGCGGCCCCGTCCTGCGGATCGAGGGCCCCTACCGCGCCTTCGCTCGCCACGAGTCGCCGATCCTGGGGTTCACCGCCCACGCCTCCGGCGTCGCCACCGCGGCGCTGGAGAGCCGGGTCGCCGCCCCCGACAGCCGGCTGCTCTCCTTCGGCACCCGCCACGTCCACCCCGCGATCGGCGCGATGGTCGAGCGTGCGGCGCTGGTCGGCGGCGCCGACGGCGTCTCCCACGTCGCCGCGGGCGAGGTGCTCGACCGCGAGGTCGGCGGTACGATGCCCCACGCCCTGTTGATATGCTTCGGCCGCGGGAACCAGGAAGCCGCCTGGCGCGCGTTCGACGAGGCGGTCGACGCCGACGTGCCCCGGGTCGCGCTCTGTGACACCTACGGCGACGAGGTCGACGAGGTGCTCCGCGCGGTCGAGACGCTGGGCGACGATCTCGACGCCGTCCGCCTAGATACGACGGGCTCGCGCCGCGGCGATCTGCGCCACATCGTCCGGGAGGTGCGCTGGGAGCTCACCGCCCGGGACGCCCCCGAGCCCGAGATCCTGCTCTCGGGCGGGCTCGGACCCGCCGACCTCAGGGCGCTCCGCGACGTGGCCGACAGCTTCGGCGTCGGCGGCTACATCGCCAACGCCGACCCGCTGGACTTCGCGCTGGACATCGTCGAGATCGACGGCGAGCCGGCGGCGAAACGCGGCAAGCTTTCGGGGACGAAGTCGGTGTACCGCACTCCCGACGGCGGCCACCACGTCGGCCTGTGCGATCGGGCGGGACCCGAAGACGGCGAGTCGCTGTTGGCGCCGCTGATCAGGGACGGCGAGGTGGTCCGGGCGTTCGACATCGACGCCGCGGCCGAGCGGGCGCTGGCCGACGCCGAGCGGGTCGGGTTCAGAAACTGAGCGGTCGGCGCGGCGCGGGGCCCGCCGTCACTCGCTTTTCGAGCCGAGTAGCGACACCGGATCGTACGCGCGACCCAGCAGTGCGGCGGTCAGCCGGCCGTGGAGGCTCGCGAGCCAGTTCAGCACCGCCAGCCCGCCCAACAGCAGGAGTACCCCGGCGGCTGCGGCGCCGAGCGCCTCGGCGAGGGTCGTCACCTCCCACGCCTCGATCGTCACGACAGTCTCGACACCGACGAGCAGGCGGTTCCAGCCGAAATGCAGCGCGGGGTGGAGTTCGATCGGGCGATTCGTGACGAGGCCGACGTACAGCCCCGGCTCGTCGTAGTGCAGCGGCACCGACAGCAGCGCGACGCCGGTCACGAGCGCGTTCATCACGACGACGAACGCGAGCGTGCCGACGGCGAACTTCAGCGGGAGGTAGAGCAGCGGCGCGTACGTCCCGGGCTCGGTCGCGAGCGCGCGGAGTCGCTCCCGCCAGCCGTCGCCGGTGGGCTGGGGCCCGGCGGGGACGTCGACGTCGAGCATCCACGCGGTGAGCCGGCGCTCCAGCGCGGCCGCGATCAACGAGAGCGCGACCACGGCAGCCAGCAGCGGGATCCCGACGAGGATGATCGAGAGCCCCAGCCCGAGGGAGATGCTGACGGTCACGAACACGAAGTACACCAGCCCCAGCGGGAACGCGAGCACGAGGTACGCGAGGTTCAGGTACGTCTGTGAGCGGACCGGCGCGGCGAGAAACGACCGGAGGCGGCTCCTCCCTGCCGGGTCGGCCGCGTGTGTGGAGGACATTTCGGGCGATGCTGACGCCCGTGCCGGAATAAGGGTTCGGGTCGAGTCGCCGAGCCGACAGCTCTGCCCCGGGCTTTTCGGCCGTCACGTACACCGCCGAGCCGTGCAAACCCCGTGGCTATTTCGATGGCGACTCCGACAGCCCACCCGATGAGCGACGGCGGCGACGACGTTGTCGACCTCATCGGCGACGACTACGTCCGAACCATCCTCGCGGAGACCCGCGACGGGCCGAAATCCGTCGAGGCGCTCAGCGACGCCTGTGGCGCCGACCCGTCGACCATCTACCGACGGGTCGAGCGCCTGCAGGACGCCGGGCTGCTGACCCACGAGCAGCGCCTCGACCCCGGTGGCCACCACTACAAAGAGTACGACACCGCCCTGGAGGCGGTCCACGTCCACGTCCGCGCCGAGGGGTACGAGATCGATATCGACTTCACCGAGGGGGAGGAGCCGGCCGACCGCTTCACGCGACTGTACGAGGGGTTCAAGTGATGCTCCCGCGACCGACCCACGCGGTCGCGCTGCCGCTCTCGCTCCAGACCGCGACCGGCGGCTCGACGGCGGTGGTTCTCGCCGCACTGCTCGCGCTCCTGGTCGCGACGGTGCTCTCGCTGGCCGTCGCCGCCCGCCTCTACAGGGGGTATCACCGCGGCGGCGGGCGGCCGATGCTCGGCCTCCTCGTCGGCCTCGTGCTGTTGACGACGGTGCCGTTCGTGCTCCGGCTGATCCTGACCAACGTCGGCGACGTGTCGGCGACGACCCGCGCGCTCGCGGCGACGACGAGCCAGCTCGCCGGCCTTCTCGTCGTGCTCACGGTGGTGTTCGACCGTGGTTGAGGCAGCCGCCCTCCTGACGTTTACCTCCGGCGCGACCGCGGCGGCTGGCAGCCTCGTCGCGTGGCTGGCCTACCAGGGCTACCGCCGCAACGACAGTCCGGCGATGCGGTACCTCGCCGTCGGCGTCGCCTGCATCGCCGTCGCCCCGTTCCCCATCACCTACGGGCTCGGGCCGCTGCTGGCGCTCTCGGACGCGGCGACGCTGCTCGGGGTGCTGCTCGCGAACATCGCGGGCCTGCTCGCGGTGCTCTACTCGCTCGAGGGGACCTGACCGCTCCTTGAAGCTTTCGCCGGGTTGGCGGCTCGCCGAACCGGGATCGGGGTATACCGTTCGAGAGCGACACGGTCGGACCGTGGTGATCACGAGATGACGACCGACACCCCGGCCTCCTGCCGGCGTTCGACGCACCGCTCGATACACAGACGTACCGACGGCTCGGCTACCTGCTGGTGACGGTCCCGCTCGGGTTCTGCTACTTCCTCGTGCTGACTGTGGCCGTCTCGACGACGCTCGGCTTGGCGGTCACCCTCGCCGGCCCGATCGCGTTCGGTGTCACGCTCCTGCTGGTGCTGGCACTCTCGAAGGCCGACCTGTGGCTCACGAACGCCACCCTCGGTATCGACGCGGGGTCGCCGCAGTTCCCCGACACCGACGAGGGGATCGTCGACGCGCTCGCCGGACTGGTCCTCGGCCGCGACACCTGGGTGGGTGGGCTCTACCTCCTCTGGCGGTCGCTACTGGGCCTGATCGCGTTCGTCTTGCTCGTCGGCGGCGCCGGCCTCTCGTTCGATCTCCTGCTCGCGCCGCTGGGCTACGGCGACGCGCTGGTCGTGAACTACGGCTACGGCGTGGTCGCGATCGACACGCTCCCGCGGGCGCTCGGGCGGCGGCCGGCGGCATCGGCGTGGCGCTCGTCACGCTGTTCGTGGCGGATCTGCTCGGCCGCCTCTCGGCAGTCGTCGCCGACGCCGCGTTCGCGGACCAGCGCTGACGCCGATTGAACTCCTACATATAGCTTTCGTCGGCTGGGTGACTCGACAGCCGGCGAACACGGTTGAAGTGGGATGCCCCCACTGTCAGACTGTGAACCGAAGCTCCACCAGACGAGGGCTGCTCGCCGGTATCGGCGCGACCGCGCTCGCCGGCCTCGCCGGCTGTACCGGCGCCACCCCGTTCGTCGGCAAACGCATCGAAGAGAACCGAACTATCGCGATCGAGGACGCGACGGCGCTGTCCGTCGACGCCCGGGTCGGCGACTTGATCGTCCGCGGCGAGGAGCGCGAGGACGTGGCTGTCGAGATGCTCAAGCAGTCCAGCTCCGTCGGCGGCGATCTCTCGAAGCTCGACCTCGCCGTCGATCGCGCGGGCGACCGGCTCAGCCTGGCGACTCGCTACACGGGCGACAGCTCCCTGCTCGGCGGGACGCCGACGATGGACCTCACGATCCGCGTCCCGCGCTCGTTCCGCGTGGCGTCGCTGTCGGCGAGCGTCGGCGACGTGACTGTCGAGGACGTGACCGGCGACCTCAGCGTCGACTCCTCGGTCGGCGACACGACGATCCGGAACGTCGACGGGGCGGTCAGTGCCCGGACCAGCACGGGCGACGTGGCGATCGAGGGCGCGTCGGCGGTCGGCGACGTGCGCGCGGACGTGGGCGATCTCGATCTCGCGGTGGCGGCCATCGACGGCGCCACGACGTTCGAAACCTCGACGGGCGACATCGAGGTCGCGCTCGCCCCCGCGCTCGACGCCGAACTCGTCGCGGAGGCGAGCGTCGGCGACGTGACCGTCGAGGGGCTCACACTGAACAACAGCACACGGACGGACAGTGCCGCCTCGGGCACCCTCGGCGACGGCGGGCCGACGCTCCGCGTCGAGACGAGCACCGGCGACATCAGCCTCACGGCGCGCTGACCCGGCGACGCCCTGGGCAGCGCACGACGACGCCGAGTACGCCGACGAGAGTCGTCGTCCTGCCGACGCCCCGTGCTCCCCAACACCGTCTCCCCCAGCACCCCCGCTGACCGCCTCCCTTCCAGCATCCCCCGCTGACCGCCTCCCTTCCAGCATCCCCCGCTGACCGCCTCCCTTCCAGCATCCCCCGCTGACCGCCTCCCTTCCAGCATCCCCCGCTGACCGCCTCCCTTCCAGCATCCCCCGCTGACGCCGCGCCCGCCACCCCACCGAACCGCTTAACCCCGCCACTCGCCTACTCTCAATCGGCAGAGAGAGCCCGGTTCCCGCGCCCCGGCCCGCGAGCAAGGGGCGTGAGGAAAGTCCCCCACCGTCCGGACGGGCGACCGGGCGCAAGCCCGGAGCCGGAGACGGCTGGCTCTGGAACAGAAACGAGACCCCCGTCCCGACCGATGATCTGCGCGAACCGACCCGCAAGGGGAGGGAGCTAACCCAGAGAGGGCGGCGTGCCGGTCCCCCGGGAACGGCACGTTGTAGGGCGAGCGGCGAGAGCTGCGCGCCGACGGACGGGAACGGATGGAACGGCGAATCCTCGCCGGTGCAAGCCCGTGCCCGAAGGTAGTCCGGACAGCCGGCGACGGCAGGGCGCGGGTGCTTAGCCGAATGCCGGGTCGAAACAGAAGGGGCTTACTCCTCTCAGCCGCTCAGCCTCGACAGCGGCGGCGCCGGCCGCCCGAACGGTTTTGCCCGGCGACCCCGTCGTTCCGACGATGGCACTCGATCGTGCGGTCCCGCTCGCCGCCGGCGACGACGGCATCGAGCACGAACGATGACCGACGAGCCTGCGGCCGAAGGCGCCCTCGATCCCGAGGCGCTCGTGTCGGCACTCGCCCGGTTCGACGGCACCGAGCCCGAACGGCGCACCGTCGCCCGACAGGCCGTCGATCTGGCGGACTCCGGCCGGTACCGCCGCGACAGTGGTCGCCACCTCTCGGTCGACCTGATCGTCGCCGAACTCGCTGACGCGCCGGACGGCTCGCCCGCGGATCGCTGGAACTGGTGGATCGGCGTGCTCTCGCTGGCTTACGGCGGCTACGAGGCGTTCTCGGTGGGACGCTACCCCGGATCGGAGGCGTAGCCCGCGGCGACGTGGCGGTGATCGCCGTCGAGCCGTGAGTGGGCGTCTCTCCGGCCCCTCCAGGAGAATACGGTCGGTGAGCGCCGCCGGAACGGATATGTTCTCTCCGCCCGACAGTTCTCCCATGCGTATGGATCCGCGGCCCCATCGACGACGATTTCTCGCGGCGCTGGGCGGCGGTGTGACGCTCGGTCTCGCGGGCTGTCTCGGCACGCCCGGAGCGAACTTCGCCAGCTACAGCACGGTCGGCGACAGCGTCGACGGCCTCGACTACGAGGCCGTTCTCGACCGCGCGCGCTCGGCGGGCTACGGCGTCGAGGCACCGTTCTACGTCAACGGACACGAGCGCATCGGGCGCCCGCTGGGGGTGGCCGCGCTCACGGAGCAGTTCGGCGCCGACGCCCGCATCCTCCACGTGCAGTTTCAGTACTCCGAGACCAAATCCCTCGAAGCGCGGTTCACCGGCGCCGAGGCGCCGCAACTGAGCGCCGTCGACGACGAACTCGGTTTCGAGCAGCCGTTCCGACCCGTGAACCTCCCGCCGGACGACTGGCTCCGCGAGCAGATCTCGCTCCTGTTTCCGGCCGCCGACCCGGACGCGCTGGTCGTCGACCTCGAGACGGAAGCCTCGCGGACCGACGACTCGTTGGTCAGTATCGGCGTCGACGCCGAGCCGGACGTGGCCGCCACCCACACCGCCTTCGCCGACCGGGCGACCGAGACGACCGTTCCGGAGACCCAGGGCGACGGCTGGATCAACCTCGGCTTCAGCGAGAACGGCACGGCGTTCGGCTCGTTCGCGGTCGTCGTCCCGAGCGCGGAGATCACGACCCGGGACTCCGGGCATCGCTACGAGATCAAACTCGACAGCGCGGGCGGCTTCCGTCTGCAGGTTCGACTGTCCGCGGGCGAGGAGCTGCCCGAGTCGGAGTACCGTGGCGTGTTCCGGGAGATGTTCGAGAACGTGGGGCTGCCCGCGGAGCGCGTCGACGAGTACGAGTTCGAGTACAGCCCCAGCATCTGGTAGCGCTCAGTCGGCGATCGAGGCGGCCCGGGAGGACTCCTCGACGCCCAGCGGGTCGTCGGTCGCCGACGCGGTCACCAGCCGGAGGAACTCGCCGGCGTTGGTCAGGAGCTTGTTCTCGGCCTTGCGGAGGTGCTCCTCGAACGTCGATCGCGCGACAGCGGTCTGCTCGGCCAACTCCCGCAGCGAGGTGCCCCGGGGCTGTTCGTAGTACCCCTGCTCGAGGGCGAACCGCAGCGCGGCCAGCTGGCGGTCGGTGAGCGCCTCGAACAGCCGATCGACGGGCGCGAGCATGCTGTGGGGCAGTTGCTGCTCGGCGATGGCGGTCTTCGAGAGCACGTCGATCTCGCGGTCGGCCTCGAGGTCGCGGAACAGCGCCCGCACGTCGCCCTCGTCGAACGCGATCACGGTGTAATGCTCCCACCCCCGCCGGTAGATCGTCGGCGGCTGGTAGAGGCAGTTGTGCGCCTCGAAGCGGTCGACGATCGACTCCTCGAGCGAGCAGAGACACGCCTGCGTGACGACGTGGAGCCCGTCGTCGTCGACTGACTGGTGCAGCACCGTCCCCATGGCGTCGATCTCGGCGAGCAGTTCGTCGGTCGGCGCCGACGCGGAGGTGATCTCCAACACCTGACAGTCGCTCAGGTACCACTCCCGGATCGTGAGGTCGGGGTGTCGCTCCGAGATCTCCCGGTACGGGCACTCGTGTTTCACCCGAAAGGAGGCTTCGTAGAGGCTCATACCCCGGGTAGGCGGTCGCCGCCCGTAACGGTGCCGGTCATGACCGGCACCACCCATATCCCGGACAACGGCGTACCGGCTCCCATGCCGAGCGACCGACAGCGATTCCGAACTGGGGGAGGCAGCGATACCTAATGGCGGGGCAGCATCGACAGGGGATCCGCGAACATCTCGGACAGTTCTCGCTGCACGTCCTGCTGGTGTTCGCGACCGGGCTGACGATCGGCTCCGAGCGAACCGTCGTCCCCGTGCTGGGCGAGGAGGTGCTCGGCGTCGAGTCGTTCCTCGTCATCGGCTCGTTCGTCGTCTCCTTCGGCTTCGTCAAGGCGCTGCTCAACCTCTACGCCGGCAAGTGGGGCGAGGAGTACGGCCGGAAGCCGGTGCTCGTCCTCGGCTGGCTCACCGCGCTGCCGATCCCGATCATCCTCATCTACGCGCCGAGTTGGAGCTGGATCACGGTCGGGAACGTCCTGCTCGGGTCAACCAGGCGTTGACCTGGAGCATGGCGATCAACGCCAAGATCGACCTCGCGAGGCCCGACCAGCGCGGGCTCGCGGTCGGTATCGACGAGGCGTTCGGCTACACGGGCGTCGCCGTCGGCGCGTGGATCACGGGCGTCATCGCGGGCCAGACGAACCTCCGGCCCGAGCCGTTCTACTTCCTCGGCGCCGTCGTCCTGCTGGCGTTCCTCATCTCGGTGTTCCTCATCAAGGAGACCGTCCAGCTCGCCCAGCTCGAGGGCGACGACGACCACCACGACGCGAACCTGCCGTTCGTCGACGTGCTCAAGCGGGCGACCTATGGCGACCGGACGCTGTTCGCGGCCGCACAGGCCGGCCACGTCGAGAACTTCGTCGACACGCTGTTCTGGATCGCGGTGCCGCTGTACCTCACGAGTCAGGGGCTCGCGATCGAGCTCGTCGGCGTCGTCGTCGGGGTCCACAGCGCGATGTACTTCCTCCAGATCGGGACCGGCGGCCTCGCCGACCGGATCGGCCGGCGACCCCCGGTGGTCGCGGGGATGTTCCTCGCCGGCGCGGGCGTGCTCGGGATGGTGCTCGTCGACGGCTACCTCCCGTGGGCGGTGCTGGCGGCGGTCTCCGGCCTCGGGATGGCGCTTTTGTACCCGAACCTGATGACGGTGCCCAGCGACGCCGCCCACCCGACCTGGCGCTCGGCGGGGATGGGCGTCTACCGGATGTGGCGCGACTCCGGCTACGGCGTCGGCGCCATCCTGATCGGGGTCACGATGCAGTTCGCGTCGCCCGAGGCGGCGTTCTACCTCACCGCCGGGCTGATGTTCCTCTCCGGGGCCGTCGTGGTCGTCTGGATGGAGGAGACCCACCCCGAGTTCGGCACCCACGAGCCGCCGGCACCCGCGCCGGCGGACGACTGAACCGGCGCGGACCGACGGCGTCAAACCCGCCGCCCGGCTACCCTGGCGCACATGGAGCTTCGGTTCCTCGGCGGCGCGGGCGAGGTCGGCCGCAGCGCCGTCCTCGTCGACGACTCGCTGCTGCTCGACTTCGGGCTGCTGACCGCCGAGCCGCCGCAGTACCCCGTGGCGACGCCGGCGCCCGACGCCGTCGTCGTCTCCCACGGCCACCTCGACCACGTGGGGGCGATCCCGTCGCTGCTCTCGGGGTCGAACCGGCCGCCGATCCACTGGACGCCGCCGACCCGCGAGCTCGCGCTGACGCTCGCGCGCGACACGCTCAAACTCCACGGCCACTCGCCGCACTGCCCGTTCACCGAGACCGACGTGAAGCGGGTCACTGAGGTGTCCGAGACCCACGGCTACCGCGAGACGTTCACGGCCGCCGGCTACGAGGTGACGTTCTACAACGCCGGCCACATCCCCGGCAGCGCGCACGTGCTCGTCGACGATGGGGACACCCGCCTCCTCTACACCGGCGACTTCCACGTCGACGAGCAGTCCGCCGCCGACCCGCCCGCGGGGTTCGACGCCGGCGACCCGCCGGCCGGCCAGCGCCTCGTCGCGGGGTCGACCGCGCGCCCGGACGCCGACGTGGTGCTCTGCGAGAGCACGTACTCGGACGTGGATCACGAGCCGCGGGCGAGCGTCGAACACCGGTTCGCACGGAGCGCCAAGACGACGCTGTGGGAGGGCGGCACCGTCGTCGTCCCCGCGTTCGCCATCGGCCGCACGCAGGAGCTGCTGCTCGTCTGTGCGGCCCACGACATCCCCTGCTACGTCGACGGGATGGGGAAGGAGGTGACCGAGATGCTGCGGCGCCACCCCGAGTTCGTCCGCGACGCCGACGCGCTGCGGCGCGCAAAATCACACGCCCGGTTCGTGACGGGTCGCGACGGCCAGCGAAAACGGATCGCCGACCAGCCCGCGGCGATCGTCACCACGAGCGGGATGCTCTCGGGCGGCCCGGCGATGACGTACATCCCGGAGATCCGGGCGAACCCCGTGAACAAGGTGACGCTGACCGGGTACCAGGTCGAGGGGACCCCGGCCGCGACCTGCTGGAAACCGGCCGCGCCGAGATCGACGGCCGCGTGATGCCCGTCAGCGCGCAGGTCGAGGGGTACGACTTCTCCGCGCACGCCGACCACGACGGCCTGCGGCAGTTTCTCGATGCGTACGACGACGCCGAGATCCTCGTCAACCACGGCGACCGCTGTGGCGAGTTCGCGGCGGAACTCCGCACGAACGGCTACGACGCGTCGGCGCCCGAACTGGGCGCGACCTACTCAGTCTGACCGGCAAACTCCCGTTCCAGCCAGTCGAACTGCTGGTCCAACTCCCGGCGGCGCTGGCGCTTGATCACGGTCGCGTCGAGCAGTTTGCCGACCAGCGCCACGTCGACGGCGAACTCGGTCTCGGCGGTCACCTCGGTGCCGTCGTCGGTCGGTTCGAGCGTGTACCGCGTCACCATCTCCTCGAAGATCCCGTCGCGCTGGCGGTACGCCAGCGCCGCGTCCGGGTGGTCGATCAGTTCGAGTTCGAGTTCGACCGTGGCGATGCCGACGCCGTTGGTGATCGTGATCCGGTCGCCGTCGGTGGTCACTTCGTCGAACCCCGCGGCGCGCATGAACGCCCCCACGTCGTTCATCCGCGCCCGTACCGCCTCGGGCGGCGCCGCCACCTCACGCGAGACACTGACCGAGTTCATACCCTCGGCTACGACCGCCCGACTGATAGCTCCCCGTGCGAACATCTCCGCGTGAGTCAGCCCCCGCCGGCGATCCGGGTCGCCAGCCGCTCGGCCGACCGGAGCCGCCCGGGGATCCCGGCCCGGGCCGCGTAGTTCGCACACAGATCGACGCCGGCCGGGAGATCCACGGCGTCGAGCGCGTCCCACGTCCCGTCGTAGGCGGGCATCCACCGTCGGAGCCGGGCAGCGTCGACGGCCGTCGCCGCGACGCCGGTGAGCGCCGCGAACTCCCGTTCCGCCACGTCGTGGATCGCCGACGCCGACTCCTCGACCAGCTCGGGGCCCGCCCCCCGCCGAGGTAGGCCGTGTGGTGGCATAGCGGAGCGATCGTCGGGTGGGCAGTCAGTTCACGTGGACGCGCACGACGTGCCCGCCACAGCCGCACTGTTCGACGTACTCCCAGTCCACGTCGTCGCCGAACTCGCGGTCGAGCGCGTCGTAGAGGAACGTCTCGGGGTGGCCGTGCTCGCCGTGGGTCACGAGGTTGACGTGGTTTCCGGCGGTGGTGTGTGCGACCGCCTCGATCCCCTGCTCGACGAGCAGCTCGCGGTCAGCGGCGTGCTCGGGCCCTTCGAGGTTCGCCGACCAGGAGTTGTCGTGAACGTGGTCGGTGACGGGGTCCGGGGTCTCGTGATCGTGTTGGGACATGGCTCTACCCGAGGTTCGGGCCAAACGACCTAGTCCGGCCGCCCGAACGTGTTCGCCTTCGGAGGGCTGTGCCGACTCAGCCCGGAACTGCGTGCCACGGCGCGGGGAGCACGCCGATGAGGGTCAGCACCACCGGCGCGAACCAGTAGGCGCCGACGAACCGGACGGTGAGCGCATCCCGCGTCCACAGGACCAGTGCGAGCAGGGCGAACGGGGCGACGAGCACACCCCAGACCGCGAGCGCTTGCTGGCTACTGGTGACCACAGGCGGGCGTACGGATCCATCGACGTAAAACGCCTGCATGACGACGACCAACTGAGGGATACCTCCCGTAACCAAGTAACTGGGGGTAACTGCTAAGTCGTCGTCGGGTGAGAACCACCCATGACTAGTCAGCCAGACGATCCGGAGAAACTGCCGGTGTGGTGTGCGGGCGAGGAGTGGTGTCCGGTGACGACGACGGCGATGCTCGTGGGGAAGAAGTGGCATCCGGTGGTGATCGATCGACTGCTCGCGCAGGGCGCCTGTGGCTTCAGCGAACTCGAGGCACGCGTCGACGGCATCTCCAGTAAGGTGCTCTCGGACGTGCTCGACGATCTGGAGAGCAAGCAGCTGATCGACCGCGAGATCGTGAACGAGAAGCCAGTCAGAACCGAGTACTCGCTGACCGACCACGGCGCCTCGCTCGAGTCGGTCATCGACGCCATGCACGAGTGGGGCGAGGAACACCTCGTCGAAGTCGACGACCCGAGCACGTCGCTCGCCTGACTCAGGCGAGCTCCCCGTTCAGCACCTTCGCGGCCGTGAGAATCGGGTCCCAGACCGGGCTGAACGGCGGCGCGTACGCCAGATCCAGCCGTTCGAGTTCGCCGACGGTCATGTCGCCCTCGAGCGCCGTCGCGAGCGTGTCGATCCGGATTGCGGCGCGGTCCTCGCCGGCGATGCTGCCGCCGAGCAGGCGGCCCGTCCGGCGGTCGGCGGTCAGCGTGACCGTCGTCTCGGCGCCGCCGGGGTAGTAGCCCGACCGAGAGCCGGCGGTGATCGTCTCGGAGACCGGGTCGAAACCGGCCTCGCGGGCGCGCTCGTGATCGAGAATACCGGTCCGGCCACACTCCATCTCGAACGCCTTCACGACCGCCGTGCCCGCGATGTCGCCGACGGGCGTCGGCGTGCCGGCGACGGTCTGGCCGATCGCTCGGCCCGCACGGTTGGCCGTCAGCCCCAGCGGCACCCAGTCGGGTTCGCCGGTGACGGCGTGGCGCATCTCCGCGCAGTCGCCGGCCGCGTAGACGCGCTCGCGGTCGGTTCGGCCGTAGTCGTCGATCGCGATCGCGCTTTCGACGCCCAGCTCGATCCCGGCCCCGTCGACCAGCGCGGTGTTCGGCTCGATGCCGATCCCGACGACAGCGGTGTCCACGGGAACGCGCTCGTCGTCGACGACGACGCCCGCGACGGTGTCGTCGGCGCCGGCGACCAGCTCGTCGACCTCGGTGTCGAGGTGGAGCGTGACGCCGTGCTCGCACAGCGTCTCGGCGACACGCTCGGCGGGCGCTGCACCGAACGGCGGGAGGAGGCGCTCGGGTCGCTGGAACAGGTGGACGTCGAGGTCGTGAGCGCTGAACGCCTCGGCCATCTCGACGCCGACGTAGCCGCCGCCGACGATCGCCGCCGACTCGGGCGGGTCGCGGGCGGCGTACGCCTCGACGAGCTCCCAGTCGACGAACTCGCCGGCGCCGTCGAACGCGTCGGGGTCGAACGCCGCCGGCGGCGTCAGGAACGCACGCAGCGCCGCCGCGGCGTCCATGCTGTGGATCGTGAACACGCCCGCGAGGTCGGCGCCGGCGATGGGGTCGGACACCGCGTGGGCGCCCGTCGCGACCAGCAGATCGCCGTAGGGCTGCTGGAACCGCTCGCCCTCGCGCTCGACGGTGACGGTGTTCGTGTCGGGGTCGACGGCGACGACCTCGTGGTTCCGGCGCAGGTCGATCCCGCGGTCCTCGATCTCCGCGGGCGTGAGCGAGAGCATGTCGCTCAGCGACTCGACCTCGCCTTTCACGTAGTAGGGCATCCCGCAGTGGGCGTAGGAGACCCACTCCCCCTTCTCGAAGACGATCACCTCGCGGTCCGGATCCTCGCGTTTGCATTTGCTCGCCGCACTCAGCCCCGCGGCGTCCCCGCCGACGACGACGAACGGATCACTCATCGTTCGACGGGCGACCGCGAACCACGTAATGGTGCGTGTTTCAACAGTATCGACCCGAACGCTACTGGTGTTTGATTAGCCGCGAGCCCCACATCGGCGTATGGAAGAGTACGATTTCCTCGTCATCGGTTCCGGCTCCGGGTTGGACGTGGCCAACGCCGCCGTGAACCAGGGCCAATCCGTCGCCGTCGTCGAGAAGGGACCCCTCGGTGGGACTTGCCTCAACCGCGGCTGCATCCCCTCGAAGCAGTTGCTCTACCACGCCGACGTGTACGAGACGATCGAGCGCGCGGACGAGTTCCACATCGACGCCGAGATCGCGGGTGTCGAGTTCGCCGAGATCGTCCGCGAGGTCAACGAGGACGTGGGGGAGTCGTCGGACTCGATCCGCCGTGGCCTGCGCTCGTCGGACCAGCACCGCCTCTACGAGGGCGAGGCTCGGTTCGTCGACGACCACACGATCGAGATCCACGGTGGGGAAGAAGACAGCACCCGCGTCCGCGCGGAGACCATCCTGATCGCGGCGGGCACCCGACCGGCGATTCCGCCGATCGACGGCATCGAGGACGTGGAGTACCTCACGAGCCGCGAGGCGCTCCAGTTGGAGACGCCGCCGGACCGGCTCACCATCGTCGGCGGCGGCTACATCGCCGCCGAACTCGGCCACTTCTTCGGCACGTTCGGCACCGACGTGACGATCCTCGGCCGGCGGCCCACCCTCCTCCCCAACGCCGACGAGGAGGTCGCCGCGGCGTTCACCGACCGCTACGGCGAGCGGGTCGCGGTCCACACCGGTCACGCGGCGACGAGCGTGCGCGAGACGGGCGGCGAGATCACCGTCGAAGCGCTGCCGTACGAGTACGACGACGGCGAGGACGGACACGTCGTCGAGGCCGGTGACACGCTCAGCGTCACCAGCGACGAACTGCTCGTCGCGGCGGGTCGGGTGCCGAACACCGACACGCTCGATCTGGAGCACACCGCCGTCGAGACGGACGACGACGGGTTCGTCGAGACCGACGAGCACCTCCGGACCGACGCCGACGGCGTCTGGGCGCTGGGCGACATCGTCGGCGAGTACCTGCTGAAACACAGCGCGAACCACGAGGCCCGGGCGGTGATGCGCAACCTCTTCGGCGACGAGCCCGAGCCGGTCGACTACTCGGCGATGCCGTTCGCGGTGTTCGGCTCGCCCGAGGTCGCCGGCGTCGGCGCGACCGAGGAGGCGCTGCGGGCCGACGGTGCGGAATACGCGACCAACACCTACCGCTACGACGACACCGCTCGCGGGAAGGCGATGCACGCCGACGGGTTCGTGAAAGCCATCATCGATCTCGACGGCGAGATCCTCGGCTGTCACATCGTCGGCCCGGACGCCTCGACGCTGATTCAGGAGGTCGTGACGGCGATGACCGCGGGCAGCGGGACCGTCCGGGATATCCGCGAGTCGATCCACGTCCACCCGGCGCTGCCGGAGGTGGTCCAGCGCGCCTTCTCCGGGCAGTTCACGCGGGGCGGCGGCGCCGGCCACCAGCATCACCACTGACACCTCGGTAACACCGACGTAACCCCGTTACCCCGCGGTTCGCCCGCGCTTTTCCCGCTGGGTTGGGTACGGTACTCGCATGACGAACGCGGCAGTCGTGATCCTCGCAGGGACGGACGGGCACGCAAACCTCGGTCGACTCGTCAACGGACTCGAAACCGCGCGGGAGTTCGCCCGGAACGACGACGACGAGCTCGAACTGATCTTCGACGGCGCGGGCACGCAGTGGATCCCGGAACTCGAAGACGAGGACAGCGACTACCACGACCTCTACGCCGCCGTGAAGCCCGAGGCGTCGGCGTGTGAGTACTGTTCGGGCGCCTTCGGCGTCGATGAGGCCGTCCAGGACGCCGGCGTCGTCCAGCTCGACGACCACGACGGCCACCCGAGCATCCGGTCGCTGGTCGACGACGACTACGAGATCATCACGTTCTGACCATGCGAGCTGTCCCAGTACGGCAAGCGATCGCCCGAGCGCCGGGGGCTTTTCGGGACCGGGCTCGAACTGCCCCGTGATGCCCCCGACGACGGCGAGAAGCCGACGCCCTCGACCGACCGCCGCTCGCGGGTCGGCGAGCCGGTCGTCCGCGCCGATCCGGAGATCACCGGCGAGCGTGCAGCGGAGGCGATCGACTTCGACCCCGACGACCCCGAGAGCGTCGAGCACGCCGCCGAGGTGCTCGCCGCGTTCGCCGACGGCGACGGGCCGGGCGACTACCTCGACATGCTCCGCGGGGCGGCGGCGTGTGCGGCGCTGGTCCGGGGCGTCGGCTCCTACCGCGAGGCCGCCGAGCGCGCCGACGGCGTCTCCGTCTCGTTCCTCCGGACGTGGGCCCGGGTTCACGACCTGCCGCAGTCGGTCCGGCGCCACGTCGCCCGGGGCAACATCGCCCCGTCGACAGCGAAACATCTCGCGCGCGTCGGCGGCACCGCCCGGCTGGATCTGGCGTGGGCGACCCTCGACCACGACCTCACCGTCCGGGAGGTGCGCTCGCTGGCGAGTGAGATCACCGACGGCGCGTCGGCACAGGAAGCGCTGCGTGAGCGGGGGATCGAACTCGGCGACATCGCGCTCTCGCTGCCGGTCGAGCAGTACCGCGAACTCCGGCGCGAGGCGTCGATGCGCAACGAGCAGCCGGGCGACGTCGTCGCCGAGGCGCTCGCCGAGCGCTACGACTGAAGGAAGCGGACGGCGGTCTCGGCGATCGTTTCTCTGGCCTGCTCCACGTCGGCCCACTCGATCGTCTCGTCGGGGAAGTGGGCCTGCTCGATGCTTCCGGGGCCGAACAGCACCGTCGGAATCCCGGCGGCGACGTAGTGTCGGGAGTCGGCGCCGTAGGTCGCGCCCCGGGGCTCGGTGTCGGGAACGCTCGTCGCTTTCATCGCCGCCTGGAGCGTCCGCACGATCGGCTCGTCGGCGTCGGTTTCGGCGGGCTCGAACTGGATGCTGAACCGCTCGAAACTGGGGGGTGCGACGAGAGCCAGTCGTCGCCGTCGACGACGGTCTGCAGCGCCGCCTCGTACTGCGCTTCCACCTCGTCGACGGTCTCGCCCGGGGCGACGCCGAAGCGCATCTCGGCCGTGAGCGAACTCGGCACCGAGGAGGCCCAGTTACCGGCCTCGACGATCCCGATCACGATCGGCCACGGGACGGGGTACTCCTCGTACAGCGGGTGCGTGACCGTCTCCCCGCGCTCGGCTTCGAGCGCTTTGAACGCCGCGCGGATGCGCTCGAAGTGGGGGAGCACGTCCTCGCCGCGCCAGCGCGAGGCGGCGTGGGCTGCCCGGCCCTGGATCTCCAGGCGCTTCATCACGGTTCCCTCGACGGCCGTGACGGGGGTCAGCTCGGTCGGCTCGGCGACGATCGCGGCGTCGCGGTCGAAGGGGTAGGGGTTCGACAGCGCGGCCGCGGCGGCGCCGATGCCGCCCTCCTCCTCGCCGGCGACGGCTTCGACGACGAGTCGGCCGTTCAGGTCGGCCGAGTCCGCGCGCTCGGCGGCGTCCAGCGCCGCGAACACGCAGGCGGCGACGGGCGCCTTCATGTCGACGGCGCCGCGGGCGGTGAGCGTCTCCGCGCCGTCGTCGGTCTCGCCCCAGACGGGCTTGAACGGGTCCGACGACCACGCGTCCTCGTCGGCCGGCACCACGTCGAGGTGGCCGTTCAGGACGAGCGTCGGGCCGGCGTCGGGATCGCCGAACTCCAGTACGCCCGCCACGCTCGGTCGGTCGGCCGTGTCGATCAGGTCCGGGTCGTCCGGGAACGAGGAGTGATTCGCCAGCGCCTCGGCGTCGGCGAGCCACTCGTACGTTTCGAACCCGAGCGCGTCGAGTTGCTCCCGGGCCCACGCCGCGGCATCGGCCTCCCCGCCGTCGACGGTCCGGGACTCGATGAGCCGTTCGGTGAACGTCCGGATGTCCATGACGGGGGGTCGGTCGGCGGGGGCTTAGCTTCGAGGGAACCGTAAACGCTTACCCGGTGCTCCTACTGGGTTGGGGTGAGGGCTGATAGCTCAGTTTGGGAGAGCGTCTGGCTTTTAACCAGACGGTCGGGGGTTCAAGTCCCTCTCAGCCCGTTTCTCCGACCAACCGACCCGCGAGCGCCGTCGACGCCTCAGTTCTCGCCCTGATAGGTCCCGTCGTACGTCCCCTCGTGGTCCGCATCCGCGACGACGAACTGCCCGATCCGGGCCCCCTGCTCGATCTCGATCGCCCGGCCGACCTGCAACAGCCCCTCGCCGCGGCCCTCGTACCCGGCGTCCCAGACCGCCGTATCGAGCGAGCAGGTGTTTCGCAGCAGCGTCGAGCGCGGGAGCACGAACCCAACACTGTCCTCGGGTACCGCCAGTCGCTCGCCGTAGCGAACCACGTAGTCGCCCGGTTCGAGCCGGTAGATCGGCGGGTCGCCGCCGTGTGGGTCGACCTCCGTGCGGTCGCCGACGGATTTCCCGTCGCGGCCCACGTAGCCGGGGCTGGTCTGTTCGAACACCGCTGCGACGGTGAGGTCGACGCCGTTCGGTTGGACTGCGTCGTCGGCGACGCCGTCGATGCCGGCGGCGAGGCTGGCTCCGGAGCGGAACATGGTCGGCGGTTCGGCCCCGGCGTCAAAACCCTGCCGAACCCGTCGTGAGCGCCTCTCGCCCGCCGTCGTGCGGGTGTGGCGGCCGCACTTCGTTCTCGCCGGATTTATCACCGTACCAAGCCCATCTTGGAACGATATGGGAAAGACAATCACGGAGAAAGTCCTGGACGATCACCTCGTCGAGGGCGAGCTGACCCCCGGTGAGGAGATCGGGATCGAGATCGATCAGGTGCTGACGCAGGACACCACCGGTACGATGGTGTGGCTGCAGTTCGAGGCGCTGGGTCTCGACGAAGTCCAGACCGAACTCGCCGCGCAGTACTGCGACCACCAGACGTACCAGTTCGACTTCAAGAACACCGACGACCACCGCTTCCTGCGCTCGGCGGCGGGCACCTACGGCGCCCACTTCTCCCGGCCCGGTAACGGTATCTGTCACAACGTCCACAAGGAGAACTTCGCCGCGCCCGGCAAGACGCTGCTCGGCTCGGACTCCCACACGCCGACGCCCGGCGGCCTCGGCCAGCTCGCCATCGGTGCGGGTGGCCTCGACATCACCGTCGCGATGGGCGGGGGCGCCTACTACGTCGAGATGCCCGAAGTCGTCAACATCCGACTCGAGGGCGAACTCGGCGAGTGGGCCACCGCGAAGGACGTCATCCTCGAGCTGCTGCGACGCCTGAGCGTCAAGGGCGGGGTCGGCAAAGTGTTCGAGTACACCGGCCCCGGCGTCGAGACGCTCTCCGTGCCGGAGCGAACGACGATCACCAACATGGGGACCGAGCTCGGCGCTACCTCCTCCATCTTCCCGACCGACGAGCGCACGAAGGAGTGGCTCGAAGAGGTCGACCGCCCCGAGGACTACGTCGACCTCCAGCCCGACGACGACGCGGAGTACGCCGACGAGATCGTCGTCGACCTCTCGGAGATCGAGCCCATGATCGCCGAGCCGTCGATGCCCGACAACGTCGTGCCGGTCCGCGAGGCCGCGGGCCAGTCCGTCGAGCAGGTCATGATCGGCTCCTGTACCAACGGCGCCTACGAGGACATCCTCCCCGCCGCGAAGATGCTCGAGGGCCGCGAGGTCAACAAGAAGACCGAGATGATCATCGCGCCCGCCTCGAAGCAGGCCTCCGAGATGCTGGCTCGCGAGGGCTGGACGGCCGAGCTGATGGCCGCCGGCGTGAACTTCTCCGAGGCGACCTGTGGTGCCTGTATCGGGATCGGCCACGTCCCCGGCAGCGACACCGTCTCGCTGCGCACCTTCAACCGCAACTTCGAGGGCCGCTCGGGGATCGAGGACGACTCCGTCTTCCTCTGCTCGCCGGAGGTCGCCACCGCCGCGGCGATCAAGGGCGAGATCGTCGACCCGCGTGACCTCGCCGACGAACTCGGCGACATGGAGGACCCCGGCTTCGAGCTCGGTCGCGGCTACGACCGACACGACGTCGACCTCATCGCCCCCGACGAGGCCGTCGACGACGAGCTCGTCAAGGGCCCCAACATCGGCGACGTGCCGCTGAAGGACCCACTCGAGTCCAACCTCGAGGGTGAGGTGCTGCTCCGGATGGACGACAACATCACGACCGACCACATCATCCCGGCCACGTCGGACATCCTGAAGTTCCGCTCCAACGTGCCCAAGCTCTCGGAGTTCACGCTCTCGCGTGTCGACGAGAGCTTCGCCCAGCGCGCGCTGGACGCCGACGGCGGCTTCCTCGTCGCCGGCGAGAACTACGGCCAGGGCTCCTCGCGTGAGCACGCCGCCCTCTGTCCGATGTACCTCGGCGTCGAGGGCGTCCTCGCGCAGTCGTTCGCCCGCATCCACAAGGCGAACCTGTTCAACTTCGGCCTCGTCCCGCTGACGATCGACGAGGACGACTACGAGCGCATCGAGCAGGGCGACAACGTCGAGATCGTCGACGACGTCGGCGCCGGCGTGCGCTCCGGCCAGGACGAGTTCACCTTCCGCGTCAACGACGAGTGGGAGGGGACCGCCCACCTCGACGCCTCCGAGCGCGAGCGCGAGATCCTCGCGGCCGGTGGCAAGCTCTCGTGGACGAAGCAGCAGGCCCAGGACGGCAGCGGCGCCGCGCCGGCTGACGACTGAACCGATCACGGCTCGCGTCCTGCCGCGCGCTCCGTCGCGCGGCCAGGGAGCGTGATGCCGTGATCGTGTAGCCACCCACGGCTCGCGACTTGCGGTTCTCCGTTCTTTTTCGCCCCAGCGACGGCGCCTGCGGCCACGGCGTTTATGCCGCCAACCGGCCTACACGGACGCGTGACTTCCACCCCGGAGGCGTCGGACGCTGGGGACCTCGTCGTCCGCGAGGCGGAGCGTGCGGACCTGCTCGCGGTGTTCCGCATCGAGAAGGCGGTGTTCTCCCAGCCGTGGCCGTTCGCGTCCTTCGAGCGGTTCCTCGGCACTCCCGGCTTCCTGGTCGCGCTCCGGGACGGCGCCGTCGTCGGCTACGCGGTCGCCGACGTGAGTTCGACCCAGGGCCGGGATCTGGGCCACCTGAAGGATATCGCCGTCCACCCCCAGGCACAGGGCGAGGGAGTCGGGCGGACGCTGCTCCGGCGCGTGCTGTTCACGATGGCCGTCAACGGCGCCAGCGTCGTCAAACTCGAAGTGCGGGAGCGCAACGACGTTGCCCAGTCGCTGTACGAAGACGTGGGGTTCGAGCGCGTCCGGCGGGTGCCCGGCTACTACGACGACGGGGAGGACGCCTTCGTGATGGTGCTCGATCTTGC
Source organism: Halolamina pelagica (assembly GCF_001307315.1). Lineage (GTDB taxonomy): Archaea > Halobacteriota > Halobacteria > Halobacteriales > Haloferacaceae > Halolamina > Halolamina pelagica_B. The sequence goes on along the minus strand of NZ_LGUC01000001.1, from coordinate 2,465,133 downwards.
GGCGTGGCAGGGTTAGAGCACGCCGAGCAGGTCGGCGGCGAGATAGAGCTGGCCGAGTCCGGCGACGATCATCACTACGCCCGCAGCCTGTTTGATGCGGCCGGTGTACCCGCCGACGGAGCGCCAGACGTCGACGCCGGCACCGGCGAGCAGCGTCACGCCAGCCAGCGGCGCGGCGACGCCGAGGGCGTACGTCCCGAGTGCGAGCCCGCTCGCGGCGCCGTCGAGTGCGAGCGCCTGCGCGACGACGCCGAGGAACAGCGGGACGACACAGCCCGCGGCGGCGATCCCGTACACCGCGCCGAACACGCCGAACCCGAGCAGTGTGTCCGGCCGGCTCGGCAGCCGAACGTCGACGCCGAGCTCCCCGCCACGCAGCGTGAGGACGCCGAACACCACCAGCGCGACCCCGACGACCGGCTCGAACAGCGGGAGTGCTCGCGTCAGCGACCGGCCGAGCGCGAGCACGAGCCCGCCAACGAGCGCGAGCGCGGCCAGCGTCCCCGCCGACGCCGTCGCCGCGGCCGGGACCGCGGCCACGCGCTGGTCGCTCTCGCGCAGGTAGTAGCCGACGTAGCCGGGGAGCAGCGGGAACGCACAGGGGGCGAAAAACGTCGTGACGCCAGCGCCGGCGGCGAACCCGAGCACGCCGATCGTTCCCGGGTCAAGCATCGGTCACGGCGTCCAGTTCGGTCCGGAGCGTGTCGGCGTCGACGAGTCCCCCGTGTTCGAACTGCACCGCCCCTCGGCGTCGACGATCGCGACGTACGGCAGGCCGTCGGCGCCGAAGGCGGCCATGAGCTCACTCCCGGGGTCGATCCCGACCGTCCAGGCGCCGTCGTTCTCGGCCCACCAGTCGGCGATGTCCGCCCGCGTCAGCGACTCGCTGGGGCGCTCGTTCGTCACGGAGACGAAGCTGACGCCGTCGTACTCCCCGCGAACCGAGTCCAGGATGTCGACCTGCTCGTCACAGGGCGCACACCAGGTCGCGAACAGGTCGACGACCGTCACGCGCTCCGGGGTCGGCACGAGCGTCGCCCCCGCCTCGGAGCCGGGGGCGTCGAGCGTCTCGACGCGGATCGGCAGGTCGTCGGTCGTCCCCCCAGCAGGCCACTGCTGGCGGCCCAGAGGCTCCCCCGGTCAGGCCGACGCCGGCGAGTGCAGCGAGTGCCCGCCGTCGGTTCATGCCTCTCGCAGCGTGGTCAGGTCGTCGATGATCGTCTGTTGGTCGGGGGAGGAGGTCTGGTACGCCCGCTCGACGTAGCCGTCGGCGTTGACGAGCAGCGTCAGCGAGGTGTGGGCGAACATGTACATATCCATGTCCTCGGGCTCGGTGCGGCGGAAGTCGACGCCGAACTCCTCCTGAACGACCGTCTTCGCCCGCGATTTGGACTCCGGCCGGAGGAACTGCCAGCCGTCCTCGGCGGTGGTGACGTTCATCTCCTCGGCGTACGTCTCGAGTCGGTCGGCGGTGTCCCGCGCGGGGTCGAACGTCACCGGCGCGAACGTCACGTCGTCGGCGTAGTCGTTCGACTGTGCGTGGGCCTGGACGTTCCGGAGCGTGCTGATGAGGACGGGACAGACCGTCTGACAGTGGGAGTAGAAAAACGTGAGCAGGGTCGGTTTCCCGGGGTCCTGAAGCGACAGCGAGCCGCCGGCTAGCGGTGCGGGAAGCGTCACGTCGGCGACCTGCTCGCCCCACGCGGGGTAGGGCACGTCCTCGCTCTCGAACGGTCGGTCGGGCTCGGACAGCGTCACGTCGGGGTTGCCGCCCAACCCGACGGCGCCGAGACAGCCTGCTGTTGCACCGATTGCGGTGGCGGCGCCAGTCGATCTGATGAACGTCCGTCGATCCATACGCGTCGTTGGCGTGCTGTTCGGTTAGGCGATTTGGTGCGAGCGTCGAAACGCCCGGCGCCCCGCCGCCGAGCGGCAGTGAACACATCTGTTTTGCCCCTCCGGGTCGACTCCCCGGTATGGGATACCGCTGTCCGGTCTGTGGCTCGCCCCAGCAGGACGACGAACACTTGGCGAACCACCTCGCGATGACCGCGATGCTCCACGGCGAGGACCACGAGGCCTGGCTCGACGACCGCGTCGCCGAGTGGGGCGAGTACACCCCGCCGGAGCTGGCGGCCGAGGTCGTCGACGACGCCGAGGCGATCGACTACGACGAGGCGACCGCCGAGGACGCCGCGGTCGACATCCCGACCGCGGCGGGTGACGACCACGAGCACGAACACGCGGGCACGCACCCGACCGAGGAGCTCGCCGACCCCGGCGAGGTTCCTGACTCGGGGTTCATCGACGAGGCGGCCGAGCAGGCCGTCGCGGAGGCCCGCGAAATGACCCGGAAGCGCCGTGAGAACCTGGCAGACAGCGGCGACGATGCCGACGACGGCGCCGACGCCGCCGACGACGCGTGATCGCGCCGCATCGCCACCGGTAAGCCGGCGCCGCTCGGACAGTGCGGTATGCGAACGGAAGGTGTGTTCTCCCCGAGACCGAGGCTGACGCCGCCGAGGCGTTTGACTCCGTCGGCCCCGCCGCCCAGACGGTCGTGCGCGAGACGGCCAAGGCGATGTCGTTCGACCGCGAGGAGTACGACGAGCGCGTCACCGGCGAGGTCGTCGAGACGGCCCGCGACGCCCTGTTCGCGTCGCTGTTGACCGTCACCGTCGGCGACCGCGAGGCCTGGGAGACCTGGCGCGAGGACCACCCCGAGTACGATGTCCACGTGAACGGTTCCGAGCACGTCGACCGCGTGGTCTGGCACGCCTCGCCCGCCACAGGGACGGCCGTGGCGGCGACGTTCCAGTCCGAGGAAGACGCCGCCGTCGCCACCCTGCGGCGACAGGCGTTCGGCCGGATCTACCGCCCGCTGTTCGAGGACGGTGCGGGCGAGTAGATGACCGCGTACCCGCCCGAGGACGGCCGCCGCCACGAGTCGCTCCCGGAGTCGCCCCCGGCTGGCAGGTGATCGAGAGCGTCCCGGAGTACGAGACCGGCTGGTTCGTCGGCGGCTACGACCTGGTCGAACAGCCCGACGGGAGCCGGAAGCGCTACTACTGGGCCGAACTCCCGACCGCGGTGGTGGTCACCGCCGTCACCGACGATCACGTGCTGTTCGTCGAGCAGTACCGGCCGACGATCCGGCACGAACAGCTCGAACTCCCCGCCGGCGTCGTCGAGGCCGGCGAGTCCTACACCGCCGCGGCCGAGCGCGAACTGGAGGAGGAGACCGGGTTCCGCGCGGACTCGCTGTCGGTGCTGGAGGAGGTCTGGGTCGCGACCGGGCTGCTCAGACACAAGCGGGCGTACGTGTTCGCGGAGGGGCTCGAACCCACCGAGCAGAACCTCGACGCCAACGAGTTCCTCACGCCGCGGGCGGTGCCGATCGAGGAGGCGATGTCGACGGTTCGCTCTGGGGCGATCAACGACGCCACACTCCAGGGGCTGTCGCTGGCCGACGCCAAGGGGCTGCTGTAGGCTGTTCTCTGGATGCGGGTCGGGCCGACGACGGTTCGTGGGCTTCAACCCACCAGCTCCGTTACCGCGTGTATGGACGAGATTTCGCCCGAGACGGTCGCCGAACTGCTGGCCGACGGCGCGTCGCCGACGGTCGTCGACATCCGCAACCCGGCGGCGTTCCAGCGGGGCCACATCCCCGGCAGCCTGAACGTCCCGTTCCAACAGCTCCCCGACCGCGTCGCCGAACTCGCCGACGCCGACCACGTGGTGACGGTCTGCCCGCACGGGAAATCCAGCGTACAGGCCGCGAAGCTCATCGAGTCCTACGAGGGGACCGCCGACGCCACCGTCGAGAGCATGGCTGGCGGGCTGAGCGCGTGGGAGGGGCCGATCGAGTCCGGCGACGACAGCGGCGGGTCGGAGCCGGACGAGGGGCCGGCGCCGTTCTGAGTCGCGGTCGTTCGCCTACCGACCCGAGCGCAGCCGTCCCACGGCGAGCACACCGGCGATCGCGCCGACGGCGGCCGGCACGCCGAAGCCGGGGACGCTCGTTCGACTGGTCGACTCGACCGACACCGCGAGGGACTCCCCGTTGGCGCCGACGCGCTGCTGTCCGGGCTCGGTCAGCTCGACCGTCGCGCTGACCGTCTCGCGATCGTTCGGCCCGACTGCGACGGTCCGGGTCGCCACCGTCTCGCCGCCGCGGGTGAACGCGACCGTCGTGTTGCCGGGCACCGAGTCGTCGTTGGTCACCGTTGCGGTCACCGTCACCTCGTCGCCACGTGCCACCGTCGTTGGCTCGACGCTGAGGTCGGTCACGCTCGGGGTCGCCGGCTGGCGAACCCTGACGGTGAAGCGCTCGCCGGCGATCGAGACGGTGTACCGCCCCGGCTCCGCGAACCGGTGGGCGAGCGACGCGTTCGTCCGGCCGTCCGGGGCGAGCGTCCCGTTCGTGGTCGCGACGACGGCGTCGCCGACCCGGAGTGTGACGGTGTACTCGCCGGTCGCGCCGCCGAGGTTCTCGACGGCGGTGCGGACCGAGAGCCGCTCGCCGGCTGCGAGCGTGACGGGTGCGGCGGTCGTCGCGTTGCGGTACGGGCCGGTTGCCCGCAGGTCCGTCGCCGGGTCGAAGCCGACGCGCAGAAGCGCCGCGTCGCCGCCGAACGCGTCGCGGTGGGCCTCGCTGTCCCACACGGCCGGCGCGTCGCTGGTGGTGGTCAGTCGCTCGGCGGCGTCGCGTTCGGCCGCCGTGCCCGCCTCGGCCACGGCCGCGAGGATGTCCTCGTTGCTGACGCTGCCGTGGTCGTTCAGCGCCGCGAGCACGCGCTGGAGCGTGGCGCCGCCGTCGGTCGCCAGCCTGAGCCGCCGGTCGAGCTCGCCGCTGACCAGCGCCCCCTTCCAGTAGTGGGCGTTGTTCGCCCAGTCGCTCGGCTCGGCGAGCACTGACTCCGCCTGCGGGCTCCGAGTGCCGCGCTCCAGATACTCCGAGAGGCCCGGGAAGCCGACGCCCTCCTGCTGGTGACTCAGCAGCGCGGCGTACCACGTCGCGGTGGCCTCGGTGATCCACTGCCCGCTCTCGGTGGTTTGGAACGACTGCCGGGTGTGGACGTACTCGTGGAGCCACGTGCTCCCGGCGCTGTCGATCGGTCGGTTCGCCCGGGCCCAGAAGTCGGTGTCGCCGACCTGGACCCCCTGTACCGCCCAGCCGACCTTGTCGGTCGGCGCCGCGACGGCGAACACCATCGCGTCCCGGTCGCCGACGTTGAGTTCGCGGGAGGCGTTCCCGAGGCCGTCGAGGATCGCTTCGGGGGGTCCGCGAGATCGGCGGCCGCGGGGACGATCAGCCGGATCTCCTGCCCCGCGACCTCGCGCGTGTACTCCTCGTGGGGGCCGAGGAAGGCGGTGGCGCTGCCGACGGCGCCCGCGCCGTCGACGCGAGTCGTCCGGTCGAGGTTGATCGAGGCGGTGGTGCGCCACTCGAGCCCGGTGTTCGGCTGCTGGATCAGCGCCCACTCGCCCACGTCGGCGTAGAGGTACGACCCGCTCCCCGCCATCGGCCCCTCGCGGTCGGTCGTTCGGTTGACTGCCAGGTCGTAGCGGAGCCGCGGCTCGGCGGTCTCACCGTCCCACTCCCAGGTGTCGCCCCCGGCCTTGCTGAACCCCTCGGCCGCCGTCACCGTCGACCGGGCGTCGAGCGTGACCCGGAGTTCGGTCAGCGCCTCGGGCGTGTCGAACGTCTGGACGACGCCGACCGAACCCGGCTGCTCGGGGGTCAACGAGAGGGCGGTGTCGATCGCGAGCGTCGCCGACGCGGTGTCGGCGGCGCTGGCGTCGGCGACGGGGCCGTCGACGGCCGGCGCGCCGGCGACAGCCACCGCCGGCTGCGCGCCGACGAGCAAGAGGACGAACGCGACAGCCGCGGCTCTGAACACAGTGCTACTCAGTGTGGATCCGACATAGTTCCCCGTCCCGCGACGAGAGAACCAGGCCGGCACAGGAGGTCAGGCCACGTTGAAGCCTTTCTCGCGGAGGAAATCCTCCACGCGGCCGCTGTGGTTCCCCTGGAGTTCGATGGCGCCGTCCTCGACGGTGCCGCCACACGCGAACTTGGACTTCAGGTCGGAGGACAGGCTGTCCATGTCCACGTCTTTCGGATCGAACCCCTCGATGATCGTTACCTCCTTGCCGTACCTGCGCTCGTCGATGCGGATGCTGATCTGCTGGGACTCTTTCGCAACGTCTTCGCAGACGCAGAGTTCCTCAGGCAGCCCGCACGTCGAGCAGACTTCACCCATTACGACCGGAAAGTAGCTACCACAGCTACAAAACAGTATCGGGGTGCTACAACAGCCGCCACGCGCCGAGCCCGAGCACGGCGACGCCGACGGCCATCACGATCGCGCCGATCCCGCGGGTGACGCGGGCGGCGTTCTCTTTCTCCGGATTCGGCTCCATTCCGGGGGAGACGACCTGGATACCCCAGCGATCACGAGGAACGCGCCGGCGACCACGTACTGCCAGAGTGCGTACGCCATACTGACACGCTCTCACGCACCCGGGATAATCGTTGTCCCGCACTGATTGGTTCGGTGCTGCGCGCTACTCTCGTTCCTCGTGGATCATCTTGTGGACGTAGGAGCGCCCGGCCATCCCTCCGAGCAGCAGTTCGCGGGCGGTGAGCTCCCGGTCGAACCCGTCGCGGCGGGCGATATCCAGCCGCTCCTCGGTGGTCTGGAAGTAGTTGACCACCGTGACCAGCAGCACGCCGCCGACGGTGTTGCCGAGCAGCACGGGGAACACGAACCAGACGAGCCCCGAGAGGAAGACGGGCTCGCCCGAAAACACCAGAAACGCCAGCTCGGTGAAGGAGACGACGGAGTGATACAGGTTCCCCAGGGGCACCGCGAGGAAGGCGAGGTAGACGATCACCAGCCGCGTGAAACTGTCGCGGACGGCGTACACCAGCCAGACGACGCCGGCGACGATCAGGCCGGCGAACGCGGCCTTGAAAAACAGCGGCCAGAAGTCGGTGTTGACGCCTTTCTTCGCGATGTACGTCGCGGCGTCCACCGCGTCCGGCGAGAGGACACCGGTGCGGGCGAGCACGAGCGCGCCGAACCCGCCGCCGGCGAAGTTCCCGACGATGACGATCCCCCAGATCTTCAGCAGCCGCGGCAGGCTCATCAGTCGCTCCAGCACCAGCACCACCGGCGGTAGCGTGTTCTCGGTGTACAGCTGGTAGCCGCCGAGGATGATGAACACGAACCCCAGCGGGTACAGCAGCGCGCTGAGGATCGGGTGGCTGTCCGTCGACGCCGTCAGCGACGCGTACAGCATGAACGTGACGGTGATCGAGAACCCCGCGGCGAGGCTACTGAAGAACAGTTCGCGCTGCCCCGTGGTCGCCTCCTCGTCGGCGGCGGCGATGATCCGCTGGAACACCTCGTGGGTCTCGAACTGGTCGCGGAGCACCGCCCCCGCTGCGGGGGCTCCGTGCTCGGACTGGTCGATCGCCTCCCGAACGCTCTCGTCGGCAGAATCGCCATCCGGCATTGGCGGCCACTACGGAGCCTAGTAAGTAACTCCTGTGGCTCCCACCCCGACTCAGAACGGCACTACCGCGCGGACCAGGATCGCCAGTCCGACCAGCGCGGTGATCCCGCCGATGATCTGGGTCGCGTCGATCTCCCACTCGTCGGCGACTGCGTCCTCGTTGCCGTCCTCCATCGCCGCCTTCCGGGCGGACTGATACGGGGCGACCACGTGAATCCCCCGGAGAGGAGGAGGAACGTGCCGGCGAACAGCGCTTGCCACGGTTCGTAGGCCATTCAGGCGGGGATTCTCGCTGGTCGTGGAAATGCGTTCCGACGGCGGCGACGGCTCTTCACGTCTCGCTTCGCTCGACGAGAAGAGCCTGGACCGGGAGTCGAACCAGAGCAGGAGGTGCTCGCTCGTTCCTCGCTGTGCGCCACCTGCAGGCTTCGACTCCCGAACGGCTTCCGCTCGTCGCGTTCGCTCCTCGCAGGAAGCCTGGACCGGGAGTCGAACCCGGGAAGTCTCGATTACAAGTCGAGTGCATGAACCACCCATGCTCTCCAGGCGCAGCCGACGCTACTCAGTCCTCCTTTGAGTGCGTGTCGCTTTCGGGCGCCTTCTCCAACTCCACGCGGTGGGGTTCGTAGCCCTGGCGCGCGTAGAAGCGCCGGGCCGCCTCGTTGTCCGCGAGCACCTCCAGCGTGACGCGATCGATGCCGGCGTCGAGCAGGCGGGCTTCGGCGGCCGCGAGCAGGTCGGCGCCGAGTCCGGTGTCCCGGTGGGACGGCCGCACGTAGATGTTCTCGATCACGCCACGCGCGACGTCCTGGCGGTAGCTGTCGGTCTCGGGCGCGAACTCGACGAACCCCGCGAGGTCGTCGTCGGTCCGGGCGACCAGCACGTTCTGGGTGACGATCGCGCGAGCCAACCCCTCCCGCACCGTCTCGCGGTTGGGCTCGGCCAGCAGGTGTGAGCCGTGTGCGCGCTGGCTGCGCGCGAGATCTACCCACAGCTCCGCCAGCCTGTCGGCGTCGTCCATCGTCGGCGCCTCGATCTCCATCCGTTCGTACGTCCGTCCTCGGGTGGTAAGAGGTATCGGCCGCGGTGACCACGCGGAGCAACTCCGAGCCCGTTCCTGACACGGGAGAGGGAAACGTTCAACCGCCGTCCGGCCGACCAATCGCGCATGGATCCCGACGAAATCGAACGGATCGCGGTGCTCGGCGCAGGCAACATGGGCCACGGTATCGCCGAGGTCGCCGCGCTGGCGGGCTACCACGTGACGATGCGGGACATCAACGAGGAGTTCGTCCAGAACGGCTACGAACAGATCGAGTGGAGCCTCGACAAACTGGCCGAGAAAGACCAGATCAGTCGGGACGAGGCCGACGGCGCGCTCGATCGCGTGACGCCGGTCGTCGAACTCGAGGCGGCCGTCGGCGACGCCGACGTAGTGATCGAGGCCGTCCCCGAGAAGATGGACATCAAGAAGGAGGTGTACCGCGAGGTCGTCGAGTACGCGCCGCCGGAGGCGATCTTCGCGACGAACACCTCGAGCCTCTCGATCACGGACCTGGCGGAGGTCAGCGACCGCCCCGAGCAGTTCTGCGGGATGCATTTCTTCAACCCGCCGGTGCGGATGCAGCTGGTCGAGGTCATCTCCGGCGCCGACACCGCCGACGACACCCTCGACACGATCGAGGAACTGGCGGAGTCGATGGGCAAGACCCCCGTTCGGGTCCGGAAGGACTCGCCCGGCTTCATCGTCAACCGCGTGCTCGTGCCGCTGATGAACGAGGCCGCGTGGCTGGTCGAGTCCGGCGACGCCACCATCGAGGCGGTCGACTCCACCACGAAGTACGGTATCGGGCTGCCGATGGGCTCGTTCGAGCTCGCCGACCAGGTCGGCATCGACGTGGGCTACCACGTGCTCGAGTACATGCACCAGGAGCTCGGCGACGCGTACCGACCCTGCCCGCTGCTGGCCGAGAAAGTCGAGGCCGAGGAGCTGGGGAAGAAAACCGGCCGGGGCTTCTACGACTACGAGGACGGCGACGGCGCCCAGATCCCGACGGACGCGGTCAGCGAGGGTATCCAGGAGCGCCTGCTCGCCCTGCTGGCCAACGAGGTCGCCGGGCTCGTCGGCGGCGACGTCGCCGACCCCGACGCCATCGACGAGGCGGTCAAGCTCGGCGGCGGCTGGCCCGACGGCCCCGCGAAGATGGCCGACGAGTACGGGCTCGACGCGCTGGTCGAGACGCTGGACGACCTCCACGAGGCGACCGGCGAGGAGCGCTACGAGGCCGAGGAAACGCTGCGTGAGCTCGCCGACGCCGGCGAGGGGTTCTACGGGAGCGCCGAGAACGGTGACGACGGGACGGAGTACGAGTCCCTGAACGTCGCCGTCGACGGCCACGTGGGGCACATCGAACTCGCCCGCCCCCACCGGATGAACACGATCAGCGAGGAGCTGCTCCACGAGCTCGACACCGCCATCGACGAGCTCGACGCCCACGGGGACGTGCGCGCGGTGCTGCTCACGGGCGAGGGCGACCGCGCGTTCTCCGCCGGCGCCGACGTGCAGTCGATGGCCGCCGGCGGCGGCGACCCGCTGCACGCGGTCGAACTCTCGAAGCTCGGCCAGGAGACGTTCGGCAAGCTGGAGTCGCTCGACGCGCCGGTCGTCGCCGCCATCGACGGCTACTGCCTCGGCGGCGGGATGGAGCTCGCGACCGGCGCGGACCTCCGGATCGCCAGCCGCCGGAGCGAGCTCGGCCAGCCGGAACACAACCTCGGCCTCCTGCCGGGGTGGGGCGGCACCCAGCGCCTGCGCCACATCGTCGGCGAGGGGCGGGCGAAGGAGATCATCTTCACCGCCGAGCGCTACGACGCCGAGGAGCTCGCGGAGTACGGCTTCATCAACGAGGTCACCGACGGCGAGGAGCTGCTCGACCGCGGCTGGGAGCTGGCCCGCGACCTCGCGGCCGGTCCGCCGATCGCGCAGCGCTACACCAAGCGCGCGATGCTCGCGGGGCGCGACGACACCGACGCCGGTCTCGAAGTCGAGAGCCAGGCGTTCGGCCACCTGATGAACACCGACGACCTGATGGAGGGCGTCACCGCGTTCATGGGTGACGAGGAGCCGGAGTTCGAAGGCAAGTAGATCACGACAGCCTCTCCCTCGGGCGGTAGAAAGAGTAGGGTTTATACGACCCGACCGAGCATATTCGAATGCGCTCGGTTGGTGTAGTCCGGCCAATCATTTCGGCCTTTCGAGCCGATGACCGGGGTTCAAATCCCCGACCGAGCATTTCTGCGCGAACTGACGAACCGAACAGTCACAAGCGGATGCTGAATCGGGACGTGGAGCGATCTGGACCCACCGTCGTTCACTCCGCGGCCGAGCGGTTCTCACGCGGACAACCCGGGCCGAGGCGCGATCCCTTGGCACCGTCGCGTGGCGTTTCACGCTGGGGCTCGCGCTCGTCTCGTGGCGGCGACGCGGGCTAGCGGAACTCCTCGTAGCTCGCCGCGAGATCGACCATCGGCTCGGGGTAGTCCTCGCCGAGCACCACGCCGTAGGCGCGCTGCTCCCCGCGGTCCATCTCCCACGGCTCGTGGACGTAGCCGGGCGGCAGCCCCTGGAGTTCGGGGAGCCAGTGGCGGACGTACTCGCCGTCGCCGTCGTAGTTTCGGGCCTGTTCGACGATGTCGAAGTAGCTGTTCCGGCTGTCGTTGCCGACGCCGGCGACGTACGCCCAGTTCCCGTAGTTCGAGCCGGCGTCGTAGTCGACCAGCTTCGTTTCGAAGTACGCCGCGCCGCGGCGCCAGTCGATCCGGAGGCTGTTCGCGAGGAAGGAGGCGGCGTTCTGCCGGCCGCGGTTGCTCATGTAGCCCGTCTCGTTCAGTTCGCGCATGGTGGCGTCGACGAACGGGATCCCGGTCTCGCCGGCCGTCCAGCGCTCGAACTGCTCGCGGGCTGTCGGATCACTTCCGGGGTCGGCCCAGTCGACGTCCTCGCGCTCCCTGATCCCGCCCCGGGTGAAGAACGTCGCGCCGTGTTTGGCGGTCTGGAACGCCATGAAGTCCCGCCAGCGGAGCTCGAACACGAGCCAGTACGTCGAGTCGTTCGAGACGCGCTCGGCCTCGTACCGGTCCACCTCCCGCTTCACGTACCGCGGGGAGAGGCAGCCGGCTGCGAGCCACGGCGAGAACTTGGAGGAGTAGTTCGGCCCGAGCAGGCCGTTTCTGGTCTGTTTGTACGCCCGGAGGTGGTCGCCCTCCCAGACGTACTCCTGAACTCGGTCGAGCGCCGCAGTCTCGCCGCCCTCGAACGCGAGCACGCCGCGGTCGTCGTACGCGGGCGGTTCGAGCCCGAGCTCCGCGAGCGTCGGGAGCGAGCCGTAACCCCCGTCGAGTCGGTCGAGCGCGGGCGTGGGCGGGAGCGCCGGTTCGGGGAGCGGCTCCCGGACGCGGCTCTCCTGTTCGACTGACTGTCGGAACGGCGTGAACGTGTCGTCGATGCCGTCAACGCCGTCGGGAAGGTCGGCGACGTGGTGGAGTGTGGTCGTCCAGTGACTCGCCGTCTGCACCCCCGCGTCGGCGAGCGCGCTCACGACCGCGGCCGCGGCGTCCCGTTCCTCCGGCGCCGGGAGCGCCTGGAAGTGGACCGTGTCGGCGTCGACCGCCGTGGCGATTTCGGGCACCACCTCGCCCGGACGGCCCTCGCGGACGAGGAGCCCCGAGCCCCGTTCGTCGAGCGACTGCCGAAGATCCGCGACCGTCTCCCGCTGGAACTGCGCGCGGTAGGCGCCGGTCTTCTCGAAGGTGAACGACTGCGGACCGCCGTAGGGCTGGGTCCCGTACTGCCGGGGGTCGACGACGACCACCGGGAGGAGTGCGTCGGCCTCGGCCGCGGCGACGAGCGCGGCGTTGTCGTGCAGGCGGGCGTCCTCGCGCACCCACCAGATCGCTGTCTCCATGCCGGCTCTCGGGGCGGTCGCCGCTTTGCAGTTCGGGTAGCGGGTGCCGGAGAGCGAGAGGCATATCCACCCTGCGCCCCGACAGTCGGGCATGGGCCTGGAGGACCTCCCGGAGTCGTGGACCGTCTGGACCGAACAGCGCGACGGGCGGATCATCCTCGCGTACCGGCCGGACGTGTTCGACGCCGACGAGTTCCCCGCGGCGTGTCTCCCGACGATCTACGTCACGAACGGGTCGCGGGCCAACCGCCCCGGCGCCGGCCAGTACGCGACCGAGGAGTGGCACGCCACGCTGTTCGCCGAACCCGAGATCGAACTGACGAACGAGACGCGCGAGAGCCGCGACGCCGCCGTCGCCGCCGCCGTCGACGTGGCCGAACGGTTCGCGGCCGGCGAGATCGACTACCGCGGCGCGTACCAGGAGCCCCGGGAGCGGTACCTCGCGGAACTGGACGAGCGGACTGGCGGGGCCTGAGCCGGCCCCCGGGCTGACGGGGCGGGAGCCTTAACCCCGCCGCGAGGCTACGTTCACGTATGACTACCGTTACGCTCGTCGGCGCCCGGCTTGCCGACCCGGGAGCGGAGTTCGTCTACCAGGGCGAGTCCTCAGCCTGCGAGGGCTGCCCCTACCGCAGCCAGTGTCTCAACCTCGAAACGGGGACTCGCTACGAGGTGACCGGCGTGCGGGAGAACACGCAGGTACTCGACTGTGCGGTCCACGACGGCGGCGTCCGGGCCGTCGAAGTCGAACCGACCAGCGTCCCCGCGAACGTCCCCTCGAAGTCGGCCTACTCCGGGAGCAAGGCCAAGCTGGCGGGGGCGTGTCCGCACTCGGACTGCCCCTCGCACCCGCTCTGTGAGCCACTGGGTGCCGATTTCGACGAAGAGTACCAGATCGAGGAGGTCGTCGGCGACCCGCCCCACGAGACGTGTGCGCTGGATCGGACGCTGACGCAGGTCGAACTGGCGCCGAACGAGCAGTAGTTGACCGATAGATCAATTATTTAATCACTTAGCCGGTTCGCTGGACGCGTGTTACAAATAGGTAGACTACTTACAACAAACGTTCGGCGACCGAGCGTTAACGAGAGCTCTGCTCTCGTTCGCCAACCAGAAATCTTCGATTTCTGGTGACGGTCCGAAGGACCCGGAAGGTCGCCGATTCACTCGCCGAAGGCGAGGCCGAGGAGCCCCCAGAGGGGGCGACGACGGCTTTTGGGCGAGGTGTTACTCCAATACGACCAGCACGTCGCCCATATCGACGCTCTCGCCCTCGGAGACGAGCACCTGCGAGACGGTGCCGCCGCGCTCGGCGTCGATGTCGTTCTCCATCTTCATCGCCTCCAGCACCGCGACGGTGTCGCCCGGCGCGACCTCGTCGCCCTCCTCGACCTCGACCGACAGGACGGTCCCCTGCATGTCGACGGCGACGGACTCGCCGCCCTCCGGCACCTCGGGGGCGTCGCCGCCGGACCCGCCGTCGTCGCTGCTGCCGCCGCTGCTGCCGGCTTGTGGGGGTCGATCCTGGCCGCCGCTGCTCGTCTGGGGCGTCGGGATCGCGGGGCGCCCTCCTCCTCGAGGTTCACCTCGAAGCGCTTGCCGTTGACTTCGACGGTGAACTGCCGCTCGGTGGTCTCGCCGTCCTCGGCGTCGCCGCTCGTCTCCTCGGTGCCCCACGTCTCGACGGCGTCGTCGATCCGGGTGGGGTCGAGCTCCTCGTCGAGATACTTCGTCGTGTGCGTTCCGGCGACGAACGCGTCGTCCTCGAGCATCAGGCGGTGGAACGGGGAGATGGTGACGACGCCCTCGATGTCGTACTCCGCGAACGCTCGCTGCGACCGGGCGATACACTCCTCGCGGTCACCCGCGTGGACGATCAGCTTCGCGATCATCGAGTCGTAGTCGGTCACCAGCTCGTCGCCCTCCGAGAGCGCGTCGTCGAGGCGGACGCCGATACCGCCCGGCGGGTCGTAGGTGGTGAGCGTCCCGCCGCTTGCGGGCTGGAACTCCTCGTCGGCGTGCTCGGCGTTGATCCGGAACTCCATCGCGTGGCCCGAGAGATCCACGTCCTCCTGCTCGAACGTGAGCTCCTCGCCGGCGGCGACCCGGAGCTGCCACTTCACGATGTCGATGCCGGTGAGCTCCTCGGTGACGGTGTGTTCGACCTGAATCCGGGTGTTGACCTCGAGGAAGTAGAAGTTCGCGTCGGGGCCGAGCAGTTCGCCGCTCTCGGCGTCGCGGTCCTCCTCCTCGACGAGGAACTCGAAGGTGCCGGCGTTGTAGTAGCCGGCGGCGTCGGCGCCGCGGCGGGCGGCCGCGCCGATCTCCTCGCGGAGCTCGTCGGTGAGTGCGGGGCTCGGGCCTTCCTCGATCACCTTCTGGTGGCGGCGCTGGAGCGAGCAGTCACGCTCGCCGAGGTGGCGGACGTTGCCGTGCTCGTCGGCGAGGATCTGCACCTCGATGTGCCGGGGTTCTCGAGGTAGCGCTCGAGGTAGACGTTGGCGTTGTCGAAGTACGCCTCGCCCTCGCGTTTCGCGCTCTCGAGCTGGTCTTCGGCCTCCTCCGGCCCTTCGACGATCTTCATCCCGCGGCCGCCGCCGCCGCCCTCGGCCTTGATCGCGATGGGGTAGCCGTACTCCTCGCCGAACGCCTTCACTTCCTCGGCGCTCTCGGCGGGGTCGGTCGTCCCGGGGACGATCGGCACGTCCGCCTCGCGCATCGTCTTCCGGGCCTTGGTCTTCTCGCCGAGCTGCTCCATCGCGTCCGCGGCCGGGCCGACCCACGTGATCTCGTCGTGGGCTTCGACCTTGCCCGCGAACTCGGCGTTCTCCGCGAGGAAGCCGTAGCCGGGGTGGATCGCGTCGGCGCCGGCTTTCTCGGCGGCCTCGATGACCGCCTCGTGGTCGAGGTAGGAGTCGGCCGCGCGGGCGGGGCCGACGTTGTACGCCTCGTCGGCGTAGCGCACGTGACCGCCGTGTTTGTCCGCCTCGGAGTAGACGGCGACTGTGTCGACGCCCAGTTCCTCGCAGGCGCGCATGACTCGCACCGCGATTTCGCCGCGGTTCGCGACGAGCACCTTATCGAACATTCTTGGAGGGGATTCTCTTAGATGGAACGTGATTCTGTCGGTCCGTCCCGAGCAGGTCAGTGGTCGTGGTGGTTGCCCGCGTCGTCGCCGTGGTCGTGGGTGTGCTCACCGCCCTGGCCGTGCGCACCGTCGCTCTCGTGGTCGTGCCCACCGTCGTCCTCGTGATCGTGTTCGTCGTCCCGGCCCGCCAACCCCGCGAGGTGGCCCGCACTCGAGACGATCAGTTCGGCGCCCAGCGCGGCGGCGTTTTCGCTGCCCGGGATGGCGAAGACGGGGACGCCGTCGGCGACGCCGGCGGTCGCCCGCGTCGCGACGACCATCGTGCCGATCTCCTCGTAGGAGCGCCGGCGGAACAGCTCGCCGAAGCCGGGCAGTTCCTTCGCCAGCAGCGGGTCGATGGCTTCGACGGTCACGTCGTCGGGAGTGACGCCGGTACCGCCGGTGGTGATCACGATGTCCACGTCGCCGCGGTCGACGAACCGCTGGACGGTGGCCTGCACTTTGTCGTAGTCGTCCGGGACGAGGTCGCGGGTGGTGACCTCGTGGCCCGCGGTCTCCATCGCGTCGACGATCCGGTCGCCGCCGGCGTCGTCGTCGAGCGTCCGGGAGGAGGAGACGGTGAGGACGGCGACCCCGAGCTCGTCGCGGTCGTGGCTGTGGTGGTCGTGCGTGCCGGGCTGGTGGTGGTCGCCGTGTTCGTGGTCCGTGTCGTCGTGAGAGTGCTCGTCGCTCATGTGCATCCGTCAGGTCGCGGGCTACAAAACTCCGGTCGCTCGCGGCAGTCGACGGCCGACACCGTGAGCCAGCATTCGCGCGACCCGCCTTCGTCGGCGCGCACTCGCCCCCGGCTGTCGCCGCTGACGGTACACAATCCGTTAAGTTAATTGCGCGCACACTAACTCAGTATATGGATTCGACCTCGCCGCGCGAGCGGCTCTATGAGGTCTTCACCGATCTCGACACGGACGTCGAGACGAAGGTCGACCGCGCACTGCAGATCGGGACTGAGTACTTCGATCTACCGTTGGGGTTTCTGACTCGGATCGACGACGGCAGCCAGGAGATCGTGCAAGCCGTCGGCGATCACGAACTCATCCAGCCCGGAGAGACCTGTCCCCTCGAGGACGCGTACTGCCGGCGGACCGTCGACGTGGAGGGCGTGCTGGCCGTACAGGACGCGAACGACTCCTCGATCTCCGAGCGCGCGATCGACGTGTTCGATCTCGGCACGTACATCGGCGCGAAAGTCGTCGTCGACGAAGAGCTCTACGGGACGGTCTGCTTCGCGGACGAGGCCGAGCGGGCCCAGCCGTTTCCCGAGGCCGACGAGCTGTTCCTCGAACTCCTGTCCACGCTCGTGAGCACTGCGATCCAGCGCCGCCGACACGACCAGGAGATCGAAGCCCGGAACGACCATCTCCGACGGGAGAAACAGCGGTTCGAGGGTATCGCCGAGAACAGCTTCGACATCCTGTTCAGAGTCGGCCACGACGCCGAGTTCACCTACGTCTCCTCGGCCGTCGAGCCCACCCTCGGGTACGCACCCGCGGACCTGACGGGGAGCCCTTCTACGAGTTCGTGACGGGGCCGGCCGCGTCGGTGGCGCTCTCGGCGTACGCCGACCTGCTCGACGGCGTGGATCGGCGGCGAGTGGAGTTAGACTTCGTCGACCACGACGGGGACGTGGTGGTGTTGGAGGTCAACGCCACGCCGATCACCGAGGGCGGCGAGGTCGTCGGTATCCAAGGCGTCGGACGGGACATCACGGACCGGAAAGAGCGGGAACGGGAGCTCCGCATCAAAGACCGGGCGATGAACGAGGCGGTGGTCGGCATCTCTATCGCCGACATGGCGCAGCCAGCGCAGCCGCTCGTCTACGTCAACAAGGGGTTCGAACGGGTCACTGGCTACGACGCCGAGACGGTGCTCGGCCGGAACTGTCGGATGCTGCAGGGGCCGGCGACGGACCCGGCGGCGGTCGAACAGTTCCGGGCGGCGATCGACGCCGAGGCGGCGGCGACTGTCGAACTCGTCAACTACCGTCGCGACGGCACCCCGTTCTGGAACCGCGTCCAGATCAACCCCGTGTTCGACGAGGCGGGCGATTTGACCCACTACCTCGGCTTCCAGAGTGACGTTACCGAGCGCCGGCGCACCGAGAAGCTGATCGAGCTGCTCAACCGCGTGCTCCGGCACAACCTGCGCAACGACATGAACGCGATCCGGGGCTGGGCGACCGCGATCCGCGACGGCGACGCCGACGGCGCTCGCGACGCCGGCGCCCGGATCGAACGCATCTCCCGAGAACTGAGTGACCTCAGCGAACACGCCCGTGAACTCGAGCGGTACGTCCGGCACCCCGCGATCCCGAACGGCTCGCCCCGGGAGAGATGGTGATGGACGTGATAGCCACCCACCGCAAGGAGTACCCCGACGCGGCGTTCGACGCCCGCATCGAGACCGACCGGTGGGTCTGTGCCGGCACTGAACTCGACGTCGCGATCGCGGAGCTGCTGACCAACGCCGTCAAGCACAACCCCGGATCGACGCCCCACGTCGACGTGACGGTCCGCGACGACGACGGCTGGATCGAGATCGGCATCACGGACGACGGCCCCGGGATCGAGGAGATGGAGCAGCGCGTGGTCACGACGGGCAGCGAGACGGCGCTCGAACACGGCTCCGGGCTCGGGCTCTGGCTCGTCAACTGGATCGTCACGCAGTACGGCGGTTCGTTCAAGATCTCGTCCCGCGACGGCGGCGACGGGACGGCCGCGACGGTTCGGCTGCCCGCGATCGAGGAGGGGGAGTCGGTCGAATCGGTCGAACGCGGGCCGACTGTGCTGTTCCGCTGAGGTGCCGACGATCCCGATTCGGCCCCCGTGACCAGCCACCGTTTTGTCGGCCCCCACCAACTGGGGCCATGAAGGCAGTCAAGTTCCACGGCCACGGCGGCCACGACGTGATCGCGTACGACGAGGTGGCCGATCCGGACCCCGGCCCGGACGAGGTCACGATCGACGTGAAGGCGGCGGCGCTGAACCATCTCGACGTGTGGACGCGGCGCGGGATGCCCGGCGTCGACCTCGAGATGCCCCACACGCCCGGCAGCGACGCGGCGGGCGTCGTCGTCGACGTGGGCGAGAACGTCGACCGCTTCGAGCGCAACGACCGCGTGGCCGTCTCGGCGGGCGTCGCCTGCGGACACTGCGAGTTCTGCCGCGACGGCGAGCCGTCGATGTGCGTGCGCTACCAGATCATCGGCGAGCACCGCCCCGGCGTCCACGCCGAGTACGCCACCGTACCCGCGGACAACCTCGTCCCCGTGCCCGAGGATGTTGCGTGGGAGGTCGCCGGCTCGTCGGCGCTGGTGTTCCAGACCGCGTGGCGGATGCTCGTCAGCCGGGCCGACCTGTCGCCGACCGACTCGGTGCTCGTGCTCGGCGCCTCCGGCGGCGTCGGTCACGCCGCGGTCCAGATCGCCGACCACGTCGGCGGCGAGGTGTACGCGACCGCCTCCAGTGAGGAGAAACTCGGCTACGCGGCGGACTGCGGCGCCGACCACGTGATCGACTACACCGAGAAGAACTACGCTGACGAGATCCGGGAGCTGACGGGTAAGCGCGGCGTCGACGTGGTGGTCGACCACGTCGCCGGCGAGTCGTGGTCGGACTCGCTGGCGTCGCTGGCGAAAGGCGGGAAGCTGGTCACCTGCGGCGCCACCGCGGGCGGGCAGCCCCACACGAACGTGAACCGGATCTTCTGGAACCAGCTCTCCGTGCTGGGGTCGACGATGGCCACGCCGGGCGAGGTGGACGACGTGCTCTCGCTCGTCTGGGACGGGACGTTCGAGCCGCGGATCCGCCAGGTGGTGCCGATGTCCGAGGCCGCCCGGGGCCACGCGATGCTCGAGGATCGAGAGGGCTTTGGGAAAGTGGTGCTAAAGCCCGATAGTGAGCTCTGAGAGCGGCGACGACGGCGGGTACGTGCACACGCCCGGAGGCGTCGACGGCGTCGACGCGGCCGACGACGCGGAAAGCGAGGCGGACGGCCCGACCGGTTGGATCCTCGTCGGCGCCATTACGCTGGCGACGCTGGTGATCCCGGGGGTGATCTACGTCTACCCGACGCTGCTCGCGGACCACGTCCCGTTCCTGGTGGCGATGCTGGCGCTGCCCTTCATCCCGGCGCTGTTGCTGGGAGTCGTCGGTGTGTGGGCGATGAAGGAGTAGGCAGTCGGTTCTCGGATCGCGGCGGCAAGAGGCGCCGTGGCGCCGACCGTCGTCGGCGCCGGCCGCGCGCCGTGGATGACTTCCCAGAGGGCCGCGGCATGAGGTGCCGTGGCGCCGACCGTCGTCGGCGCCGGCCGCGCGCCGCGGCTCACTTACCGCTCGAACCCGACGCTCCCGTCCGCAACCGTGTTGCCTTCCTGATCCCGGCGCATCGCGATCTCGAACCACGGACAGAGCCGCAGCTGGCGGTACCACTCGGGGTTCTCGTACAGCAGGTCGTAGTCCGCCCAGAGCAGTCCCTCGATCTCCTCGGTGTCGGGATCGAGCTCCGTGTCGGTCAGCGTGACCTTGAGCACGGCACAGACCTCCCACTCCAGCCCCTGGCGCTCGTAGCGCTGCTTGTACTCGAAGCGGTCGGTGACGCGGAGGTCGTCGTACTGGTCGGGCGTGATGCCCAGTTCCTCCTCCAGTCGCTGCTCGGTCGCGTCGACCTGACTCTGCCCCTCGACGGGGTGGGAGGCGACAGTGCCGTCCCAGGAGGTGTCCCAGAGGCGCTTGTTCGACGCGCGCTGAGCGAGCAGGATCCGCCCGTCCTCGTCGAACACGAGGGCGGTGAAGGCGCGGTGGCGCTGCCCCTCGCCCGTGTGGGCGTCGAGGCGGTTGACGAGTCCGGTCTGTTCGTCGTCCCCGTCGACGGCGACGACGTCCTGCGCTGCGTTGGGGTGGGGCTCGGTGCCGCCGCCCGCGTTGGCGTCCTCGGTGCTCATACGCGACTCATCGGCCACCGGGGTAAGGTCGCTTCGATGCTGAGCGGGCTATCCGGGCGGCACCGAAGTTACGCCTCGATCCCCAGTTCGTCGAGCAGCGTCGTCGCCGCCGCGGCCGAGGAGCCCGGCCCCCGGGCGGTGACCAGATCGCCGTCGACGGTGACGGAGGTGTCGGCGTCGAGTTCGGCGTCCCAGTTGGCGCCGACGGCCGTCACCTCGTCCTCGACCCAGTAGGGGAGTTTCCGCCCCTCGAAGAGGTCCTGTTCGTCGACGATCCCCTCCTCCCACGCGTTCGGGAAGCCAGTCACGTCGCGGCCCGCGGCCAGGATCTCGCCGTCGCTGTCGCGGGTGAACGCCAGGAGCCCCGCCGCGTGGCAGACGACTAGCGCTTTGCCCGTCTCGCCTTCGACGGCCGTCCGGAGCGCGGCGCGGGCGTGTCTGTCCTGATTGATGTCCCACACCGTCCCGTGGCCGCCGGGGAACACGACCGCGTCGTAGCTCCCGGGCTCTGCGTCGGCCAGCGCGATGGGGTCGTTGAGTCGCTCGTCGGTCTCGTGGATCTCCCGGAGGCGGTCGGCTTCGTCTTCGCCGAGGTCATCCGGGTCGAGCGAGCGCTCGTCGACGACCGGCGGACTCCCCGTCGGCGTCGCGACCGTCACGTCGACGCCGGCGTCGCCGAGCGTGGTGAGCGGCTCGATACACTCCTCGGCCCAGTACCCCTCTTCGCTGACGATGAATAGCGCGTCGGTCATGCACTCCCCGCTCGGGGACTCGGCGGGAAAAGGCCTCCCGCCGTGGCACGTTCTCGACCCGTCGGAGGGTTTTAGGTCCCGAGGCGTTCGTCCAGGATCAGCCGCGTCGTGCTCTCCTCGACCTCCTCCTGCTCGCGGGCGCGGGAGATGAGCTCGTTCACCGCGCGCGTGTCGACGCAGTCGACGACGAGCACGATGTCGTCCTCGCCGGAGACCTGCCAGACGAAGTCGACCTCCTCCCAGTCCGCGAGGCGCTTGCCCACTTCGTCGGTGTTCACGTCCATCGCGACCGAGATCTCGATCATCGCCTTCACGTTGCCGGTTCGGGTGGTGACGGTGAACCGTTCGATGACGCCGTCCTCGACCATCCCCTCCACGCGGTTTCGCACTGTCCCCTCGCTCGTCCCCACCTGCTCGGCGATCTCGGTGTAGGGAGTCCGTGCGTCCCGCCGGAGGATGTTCAGGATCTCCCGATCGAGTTCGTCCATACAGGCCCGTGTCGCTCGTCCGGGATACCGGTTACGAATTTCGTAAGAAATCTTCGAACGACACAGTTATTAGGATAGATGAGTACGTTTCTCGTAATGAGCGCGTACATCGCGCTGGCCGACGGTCGTGTCGTGGAGGGACGCTCGCGTGCTCCCGGCACGAGCCGGGGCGAGCTGGTGTTCACCACCGCCTACACCGGGTACGAGGAGAGTCTGACCGACCCCTCCTACACCGAGCAAGTACTGACGTTCTCGTACCCCCTCATCGGGAACTACGGGGTCCGCGAGGAGCGCTTCGAGTCCGACGGCGTCACGCCCCGGGTCGCGGTCGCCCGGGAGTTCACCGACGACGTGGCCGACTGGCTGGCCAGCGAGGGCGTGCCGGCCGTCGACGCCGTCGACACCCGGGAGCTGGTGACCGCGGTCCGCGAGCAGGGGGCGATGCGCTGTGGCGTCGCCGCCGGCCCGGACGCGACGCCCGAACAGGCCCGCGAGCAGCTTGACCAGTGTGTCGGGATGAGCGACCACGTCGACATCGGCGCGCAGGTCAGCGTCGACGAGACGCAGGTGTACGAGGGGACTGGCCCCCGCGTCGCCCTGCTCGACTGCGGCGCCAAGCAGTCCATCGTCGACTCGCTGACCGCCCGTGGCGCCGAGGTGCACGTCATGCCGTACGACTCGACGCCCGGCGAGGTCGCCGCGCGCGAGCCGGACGTGGTGTTCGTCTCGAACGGCCCGGGCGACCCGGCGAACTTCGAAGCGGCCGGCGAGGTCGTCGACGAGTTCGCGGGCGAGACGCCGATCGCGGGCATCTGTCTCGGCCAGCAGGTCGTCGCCCGATCGCTGGGCGGCGAGACCGAGAAGATGGAGTTCGGCCACCGCGGCCTGAACCAGCCGGTGCGTGACCTCGAAACCGACCGCGTGATCATGACGACCCAGAACCACGGCTACAGCGTCGCCGACCCGGGCGAGCTCGCGGTCACGCAGGTCAACGTCAACGACGGCACCGCGGAGGGGCTGGAGGGCGTCGACATCGACGTGCTCACCCGCCAGTACCACCCCGAGGCCAACCCCGGCCCGCACGACTCCCTCGACTTCTTCGACGACGTGCTCGACATGGCCGACTGTCGAACGCCGGCAGTCGCCTCGGACTGAGTCGATCTCGCACCTGTTTTCGCGCCGCGATCGTCGACGCCGGAGCGTTGCCGTGCCCCTACGCCGCCGTTGTGTCGCCGCCGCGCCGACTCGGTAAAACATTCTTCAGCATACGCTTTAGTCGCTCTCGGCACAACGTGTGTGTATGTCCAACGTTGACACGATCCCCGACGAGTACGTCGAGGTCGCCGACGCAGCCACTCTCCGGGAGGAGGGCCGCACTGTCGCCAGCGCCGACGGAATTCCCATCGTCGTGTTCCACCACGAGGGCGAGTTCCGCGCGGTCAACAACCGCTGTCCGCACATGGGGTTTCCCCTCTCGGAGGGGAGCGTCGACGAGGGCGTGCTGACCTGTGAGTGGCACCACGCACGCTTCGAACTCACCTGTGGCGACACGTTCGACCCGTGGGCCGACGACGTGGAGAGCTACCCCGTCAGGGTCGTCGACGGCTCGGTGTACGTCGACCCGGACCCCCAACGCGACGAGCCGGCGGCGGTCCACTGGGCCGAGCGACTGGAGGACGGGCTCGAACAGAACCTCCGGCTGGTGCTGGCGAAGTCCGCGATCGGGCTGCACCGGGCCGGCGTCGACCCAGAGGCCCCGTTCGAGACGGCGGTCGTCTTCGGCACGAAGTACCGCGAGGGTGGCTGGAGCTCCGGCCTGACGATCCTGACGGCGCTGCTGAACCGACTGCCCGACCTCGACGATGCCGACCGGGAGCGCGCGCTGTACCAGGGGCTCGTGCAGGTCGCCAGCGACTGTGCCGACCAGCCGCCGAAGTTCGATCAGGAGGCGTTCGAGGCGACGGACGTGCCCTACAGCCGGCTGAAGTCCTGGTTCCGGGAGAACGTCGAGGTCCGGGACGCCGACGGCGCCGAGCGCGTGCTCCGGACGGCGGTCGCCAGCGGCTGTTCGCCCGAACAGCTCACGGAGATGCTGACTGCGGCGGCGACGGACCACCGCTACCTCGACACCGGCCACCGCTTCGACCACCTGAACAAGGCGACCGAGGCGCTGGACCACGTCGGCTGGGACCACCCCGAGAGCGCCGACGTGTTGGCGTCGCTGGTGCGCGGGCTCGCCACCGCCCAGCGCAGCGAGGAGCTCTCCTCGTGGCGCCAGCCCGACGACTTGGCGGGCCGCAGCGCCGAGTCGTTCGACCGCCTCGACGAGATGGTCGCCGAAGGGACGGGCGAGGAGTGGACCGAACCCGAGGACTTCACCGACCGACTCCACAGTGAGGAGCCGGAACCGGTGTACCGCGCTCTCGACGACGCGATCCGAAACGGCGCGACCGTCGAGCAACTGGCTCGTGCCGTCACGTTCGCCGCGGGCAAGCGCGTCGCGCAGTTCTCGACGGCCAACGAGTTCAACGACTGGAACACCGTCCATCACACGTTCACGTTCGCCAACGCGGTCCACCGCGCGGCCCAGCGCGCGCCCACGACCGAACTCTACCGCGGCGTGTACGACGCGGCGACGAACGTCTACCTCGACCGGTTCCTCAACACGCCGCCGGCGCCCGAGCCGGCCGTCGACGCCGACGCCGATCCGGAGACGGAGCTCCAGGAGCTCCGCCACTGCTTCGAGATGGAGGGCGAGGTGAACGCGGCGGGGACCCATGCCGCGAACTTCCTGGACGCCGGCGGCGACCCCGAGCGCCTGAAGGCCGAACTCGGCAACGCGCTGCTACAGGAGGACACCGGATTCCACACGTTCCAGGCGCTGGAGGCCGGGCTCCGGCAGTTCGACCTGCGCGAGGATCCGGCCGAGCGTCGCGTGCTCGCGACGGCCGTCGCGCGCTACCTCGCGGCGCACTACCCGACCCGGCGCGAGCGCGAGCAGACGTACTCCATCGCGTCGCGGCTTCACGAGGGCGAACGGATTCACGAGGACGGCGAGGCGGAGGCGGCCGCCGACGACTGAGCGCTGGCGGGCAAGCGCGGGGATGTGACGACTGAGCGCTGGCGGGCAAGCGCGGGGTGTGACGACTGAGCGCGACCGATTTCCCGGCGCACAACCTTTTTCAGGCGCGTGCGCCTCTGATACGTATGAGCTACGACGCGGTCGTGTTCGACAACGACGGCGTTCTGGTGGACACCACCGACTACGACGTGCTGCAGGAGGCGGCCTGGCGTGCGTTCGAGCAGGCAGGCGTCGACGACCCCGACCCCGAGCACGTGGAGGAGGTCGTCGTCGGTGTGACCCCGGAATCGCTGTCGGAGATCTGTTCGCTGTACAACCTCTCCGTCGAGGAGTTCTGGCGGGTTCGCGATCGGGCCTCCCACGAGGCCCAGCGCGAGCACGTCCACGCCGGCGGGAAGCCGCTGTTCGACGACGTGTCGACGCTGTCGGATCTGGACCTCCCGATGGGGGTGGTGAGTTCCAACCAACAGGAGACGGTCGACTTCCTGCTCGATCACTACGGCGTGTCGGGGCTGTTCGACACCGCCTACGGGCGCAAGCCGACGATCGCCGATCTCCGGCGGAAGAAGCCCGACCCACATTTCCTCGAGCAGGCGCTGTCGGATCTGGACGCCGAGAACGCACTGTACGTCGGCGACCGGGAGAGCGACGTGACGGCGGCGTTCAACGCCGGGGTCGACTCGGCGTTCATCCGCCGACCGCACCGTCGCCACCACGAACTGTCGGTCCAGCCCGACCACGTCGTCGACGACCTCCACGACGTGCGGGCGCTCTGTCGATAGGTCTCCCGGGCGTTTGATGCGGCCGAAAGCGGCGGAAGCGTTAGCCCCGTCCAGCCCCAACACGACGTATGAGCGAGAGCGACCCGGTTACGGAGAAGTCCGACGCGGAGTGGCGCGAGGAACTCACCGACGAGGAGTACGAGATCCTCCGGGAACGGGGCACCGAGGCCCGGTTCAGCGGCGAGCACGTCGACCGCGACGACGACGGCGTCTACCGCTGCAAGGGCTGTGGCGAGGTGCTGTTCGACTCGGGCACCAAGTTCGACGCCGGCTGTGGCTGGCCGAGCTTCTACGCCGCCGAGGACGACGCCGTCGAGACACAGCAGGACACCCGCCACGGGATGACCCGGACCGAGGTCGTCTGTGCCAACTGTGAGGGCCACCTCGGCCACGTGTTCGACGACGGTCCCGAGCCGACCGGGAAGCGGTTCTGCATCAACTCGGTGGCGCTGGAGTTCGAGGACGAGGCGTAGGGCCACCTGGGCCACGTGTTCGACGACGGTCACGCGAGCGAACGCGAGCGTGACCCAGTCAGGCCGGCGAAGCCGGTCTGACGGTGGCCCGGAGCCGACCGGGAAGCGGTTCTGCATCAACTCGGTGGCGCTGGCGTTCGAGGACGAGGCGTAACTTCGACTGCCCCGAGGCGAGCGCTTTTCTCCCGGCCGTCGGAACTGCCGCGTATGACCGACCCGACGCTTCTGTTGACCCACACTGTGCCACCGGAGACCAGTGAGGCGCTCCTCGACGCGCTGCGGGCGGAGATTCCGGACGCCGACCTCCTGACGGCGGCGACGCCCGAGGAGACCGCGGATCTGTTGCCCGCGGCCGACGCGTTGATCACCGGGCGCCTCGACGCCGACCTGCTCGCCGACGCCGACATCGAGTGGGTGCAGGCGCTCTCGGCCGGCGTCGACAGCTACCCACAGGAGGCGCTGCAGGAGCGCGGCATCGCGCTCACTAACGCCTCCGGGGTTCACGCGGAGCCCATCGGCGAGCAGGTGCTCGGCGGGATGCTGGCGTTCGAGCGCGGCTTCCTCGACGCGATGGCACAGAAGGAGCGAACCAGCTGGGAGCGCGTCGAGGGTGGGGAACTCCACGGCAAGACCCTCGGCATCGTCGGCGTCGGCGCCATCGGGACCCGCGTCGCCAAACTCGGCTCGGCGTTCGGGATGGAGGTGCTCGGGACCAAGCGCGACCCCGATACAGCGCCCGAGGCGGTTGACGAGTGTTTCGGCCCGGACGGCCACACCGAACTCTGTCGGCGCGCGGACCACCTCGTGCTCGCCTGCCCGCTGACTCCGGAGACCGAGGGCCTCATCGGCGCCGACGAACTCCGCCTGCTCGACGGCGACGCCGTGCTCGTGAACGTCGCCCGCGGCGAGGTCGTCGACGAGGACGCGCTGGTCCGGGCGCTGCAGTACGGCTGGATCCGCGGCGCCGCGCTGGACGTGTTCGAGACCGAACCGTTGCCCGCTGACTCGCCGCTGTGGAACCTCTCGAACGTGCTGCTCACGCCCCACATGGCCGGCTCGACACCGAAGAAGGCCGAGCGCTGGGCGGGAATAATCGGGGAGAACTACCGCCGGTTCGGCGCCGACGAGGCGTTAGTCAACCGGATCTGCTGACGGACAGCGGGCGTGCGGCTACGGCAGGTAGCGCACGCTGACGACGCCCGGCTCCGAGCGGATCTCGACGCGGTTCACGCCGAGGCGGGCGGCGCGGCTCAGCGTCGTCTCGCGGTCCTCGAGCACATCATCGACGGCCGCCTCGGTCTCGTCTTCGGGAACGGTGATGACGTGGAGTTCGCCGATCCCCGCCCGTTCCTCCCTGGTGAGCTCGCCGACCGACTGCGCGGCGGCGATCTCCCGCTCGTGCTGGGTCGGCGGCTCGCGGCTCTCGCCGATGGAGAGCTGCCGGCGCTCCTCGACCTCGATCAGCTCCACGGTCACCTCCAGCGGCGGCTCCGGGGCGACGACGCCCTCGACGGCGTCGTCCTCCGAGAGCCCGGGGTTCGAGGAGAGCGTGTGCACCTGTCCGCGCTCGACGTCCCGCAACACTGCGCTGTCGTCGTCGGCGTGGGTGACGAGGAACGTCCCCTCGGTCTCGCCGTCGATCTCGGCGTCGCTCATACCCCGACTGGGCGCCCGAGCCATTTCCGGATTTCGTCCCGGGCCGGCGGCTGGTGCGGTCGAGGGGCCGGCTCAGCGCAGCCACCGGTGGACGACGAGGATCGCCGCTGCGGCGGCGGCCGGGAGCAGCGGCGAGGCCGCCGACGGGATCGCGTAGAGCGCGGCGACGACGGGGGCGAACAGCCCCGAGGGCGAGGGCCGGGTAACCGTCTCGCCGTCGAGCGTGAACGTCTCCGGCATCGACGCGATCAGCCCGAGATACAGCGCGAGCAGGAACAGGTAGCCGGCGACCGAAAGCAGCGGCTCGTAGTTCCGCGGCGGCTCGAACCCGTCGTCGTCGGCCAGCCCGCGGCGGCGCGTCCGCGCGGCCAGCAGCACGGGCGCGACCACGGGCAGCACCGCGAGCAGCCCCAGCAGCGCGATGAACGACCGCGAGAGCGTGAAGCTCCCGCCGCGAGCACCCGCGGTCTGTCCGAACACGACGACGATCGCGAGCACACAGGTCAGCGCGAGCAGCAGCGTCGCGAGCCCCGCGACGACGACGTACGACCGGAACAGCCGCGAGTCGCTCCGCCGGAACGCGTAGGGGAAGGCGCCGAGGATGCCGCCGTAGTCGTCTGCCATCGCCGGGGGTTGTGGCCGGCCGGAGTTAAACGCCGCGAGGCCGGCCCGCGGTCCACCGGGCGATGAGAGGGGTCGACACGAGCGACCCTTTTTCACGCAAGGCGACGTGAGTCAGCATCTGAATGGTCTCGCTCCCGGACTCGTTCTCGGATCTCTCGCGGCGCCACCGGCTCGTCGCCTACTACGCGCTGGGGCTGGTGGGGATGGTGCTGTTCCTCACGGTCGTCTACTTCTACGGGATGCGGACCCTGGAGGGCGAGGGGCCGGAGTACACGGTGTTCAACGCGTTGACGACGGTCGTCGAGACGATGACGACGACGGGGTACGGCGCCGACTCGCCGTGGACGCACCCCCTGATGAACCTTTTCGTCGTGTTCATCCAACTGAGCGGGATCGCGGTCGGCTTCTTCACGCTCCGGCTGGTGATCATCCCGCTGTTCACGGGCGCGGAGGTCGACCTCGACAGCCGGCTCTCGCCCAAGCGCGACCACGTGATCATCTGCGAGTACAGCCGTGATTCGGCGGTGCTGCTGGACGAGCTCCGGGAGTTGGACGTAGACTACGTGCTCATCTCCTCCGACGAGGCCGAGGCGAAGGCGCTCGCCGACGACGGCTACGCGGCGATCCACGGCTCGCCGCAGGACGCCGAGGCGTTCGAGCGGGCGAGCATCGACACCGCCCGGGCGGTGATCACCGACGCCGGCGACGCGACCGTGAACACGATCCTGACGGTCCGGTCGGTCCGCGACGACGTCGACGTGATCGCGCTGACCGACGACAGCGAGATGGAGCGCGTGCTGCGCTCGACGGGCGCCGACACCGTGCTCTCGCCCCACGCCGTGCTCGGCCGGCGGCTCGCGGAGAAAGCCGTCGAGTCGTTCACCGCCGAGATCCGGGACTCCGTCGAGGTCGGCGGCGACATCGAGGTGGCCGAGCTCCCGGTCTCCCACGGGAGCGAACTGGTCGGGAACCGCATCCGCGACTCGCGGCTGCGCGAGCGGACCGGCGTCACCATCATCGGCGCGTGGATCGACGGCGAGCTCCAGCTGCCGCCGGATCCCGACGCGGTGATCCGAGATAACACCGTCCTGCTGGTCTCGGGTCGCACGGAGAGCCTGGAGAAACTGAGCGAGTTCACTCGGACCCCCGGCAGTTCGGCAGCCACGACCGGATCGTCATCGCCGGGTTCGGCGAAGTCGGCCAGGCCGTCGACGACCTGGTCACGGCCGCCGGGATCGAGACGGTCACCGTCGACGTGGCCGAGCGCGACGGCGTCGACGTGGTCGGCGACGCGAGCACCCGCGACACGCTGCGGGCGGCGGGCATCGACGACGCCGACGCGATCGTGATCGGCCTGCCCGACGACTCTGACGCGCTGCTTTCGGCGGTGCTCGCACAGGAGATGAACACCGACATCGAGATCCTGGTCCGGGTAACCGACACCGACGCGACCCGGAAGGCGCTGAGCGCGGGCGCCGACTACGTGCTCTCGGTGCCGCGGGTGAGCGCCCGGATGGTAGCACAGGCGCTCCGTGGCGAGGAGGTGCTCGAACCCGGGGGCCAGGTGCGGCTGATCCGCGTGCCGGCGACGCCGTTCGCGGGCTCGACGATCGCCGACTCGGGGATCGCGGACACGGGCTGCCGGGTGGTCGCCGTCGAGAACGCGGCCGGCGAGACAACCGGCGTGGACCCCGGGCGCGAGCTCTCGGGGGCGGAGGAGCTCACGCTCGTCGGCACCGACGAGTCGGTCCAACAGTTCCTGAAGCGGTACGACGTGACGCCGGCGGAGAACAGCCGGACGGGGTAGCTACTCGGCCCGCGGGAACTCGCCGATCGTGTCCTCGCGGAACGCGTCCTCGTCGAACTCGGCGTCGCCGAGGAAGTCGACGATCGTGTGCGTGTCGCGCATCGCGTTCTTCAGGCAGGTCGAGGCGCCGGGCGAGGGCGTGATGTTGAAGATCACGTCGTCGCCGACGATCTTGGCCTCGCCCATGTCCAGTGACTTGTTCTTCGTGTCCACGATCTGGGGGCGCACGCCGCCGTACCCTTTCGCGCGCTCGATGTCGTCGAGTTCGACGCTGGGGACGACTTTCTGGACGTGGGGCAGGAACTGTCGCGGGCCGATCTCGGGCACGTCGTACACGAGGTTGCGCAGGACGTAGGGGAGGAGGATGCGGTCGGCGAGGATGTTGGCGTAGCTCAGGAACGACGCCACGTTCAGGCCGAACACGTCGAGAAAGTCGCCGACCGTGGAGATCCGGCCGCGTTCGAGCGCCGGGACGAGCTTCGCCGTCGGGCCGAACCGGGTGACGGAGCCGTCGTGCACGTCGGCGTCGCCGTGGACCGCGGCGAAGGGGAGCTTCTTCATCTGGAGGGTGTACACCTTCCCGTTCAGTAGGTCGTCCGCGAGGAAGAAGCTACCCGCGACGGGCAGCAGCACCTTGTCCTGGCCGTAGCCAAGCTCCTTGGCCATCTGGAGGCTGTGGGAGCCGGCGGCGACGACGGTGGCGTCGGTGTCGAAGCGGCCGGCGCTGTCGGTCGCGATCGTGTGCCCCTCGAGCGTGGGGGTGATGTCGGTGACTTCCGTCCCGGTGTACACGTCGACGCCGGCGTCGTCTTCGACGGCCTCGACGAACGACCCCGCGGTCGCGCCGTAGTCGACGACGTAGCCGTCCGGCGTCTGCAGCGCGAGCATCTCGGTGTCGGGGTCGCGCCCCTCGACGACTTTGGGTTCGAGTTCGGCGATCTCCTCGCGCTCGATCGGTCGGAGCTTGGGGAACAGGTCGCCGAACCCCTCCTCCTCGTAGCGCTGTTCGAGGCTCTCGACCTCCTCGTCGCCGACGCCGAGCACCATCTTGCTGCGCTTTGCGTGCATCTCGCGGTCGGGGTCGTGGTTCTCTAGGTAGCCCGCGAGCAGTTCGGCACCCTCCTTGACCTCCTCGGCCTTCTCGAGGGTGTAGTTCGTCTCGATGTCGCCGAAGTGCAGCGTCTGGGAGTTGTTCGTGTGGTGGGTGTTGATCGCGCCGATCTCCGGTTCCTTCTCGATCAGCGCGATCGAGTCGATGTCGGTGAACTTCGCGGTCGTGTACAACAACGACGCCCCACTGATGCCGCCCCGACGATAACGAGATCGTACTCTCCGGACATAATTTAGGCGTTACTCGCAGGCTCGCACTCCGGACGGATAACGGACCCCCTTTCGTCGTCGTGTTCGACGATCCGCGTGACCGGTATCGACGAATCCCGGCAATCGGTCGACTCAGCCGGCACTCGCCAGCCACTCGACGAGCGGGACGAACAGCCGCAGGTCGAGTGCGACGACCAGCGCCGCACCGACCACGTCGAACACGAGATCGAGCGCCGTGTCCCGCCAGCCGTAGTGGACCAGCACCGGTTCGATGTCGTACCAGTCGGCGACTTCGCGGGCGACCAGTTCGCCGACCTCCCAGAGCACGCCGAGGAAGAGTATGCCGAGCAGCGTCAGGGCGACTGCGTTGTGCCAGCCGATCACGAGCAGCGCCGCGTACAGCAGTGCCGCCGCCAGCGCCGCCGAGAACGTGTGCGTGAGGTGGTCCCACCACCAGACGGAGTCGTAGCGTCCCAGCATGCCGAGCGCGTGGAGGAACCCGGCAACCGCGACCCAGAGCGTGAGCGCCGCGACCCGGCTCGGTTGGCCGTCGCCGAGCGCGACCGGCGCCCCGGCAGAAACGAACACGAGTGCGACGGCGGCAGCGGTGTTGACGACAGCGGCCGTGTTCTCCTGCCGGTAGCCAACGTAGAGGGCCGCGACCAGCGCTGCGACGACGAGGACGACGCCGACGATCAGGGAGCCCATCGATCTACCAGAGTGCGGTCACACCAGCGGGAAGTAACTTCTGAACCGTCACGTCCCGGCGTCGCGGTCGGCGTCCTCGAGGTACCGTTCCGGCACACGGGCCAGCAGCGACGGCGACACGCGGCCGGGGAGCACCTCGGTCACGAGCCGGGAGGCGATCTGCGGGAGCACCCGGCGCGAGACGACGTAGACGGCGCCGACGCCGAGGGCGGCGATCACGACTGGCCGGAACGGCGAGCCGACGTGGAGCCAGAGCGGGACGGCGAGCCCGACCGAGAGCAGCAGATCCTCGGGGGCCCCGTCGTAGCGAACCCACCGCCGGGGGCGATCCAGCGCCCGCGATAGTGGTCGTAGACGGCGCGCTCGGAGGTCGCCTCCCACGGGCGGAGCTCCAGCCCGCCGCCGAACACGTCGACGAGGCTGTGACTCGCCGCCGCCGCGAGCAGCAGCGCGACGCCGACCGTCGCCGCCGTGGGGCTGACGACCGCGGCCACTCCGGCGACGCCGGCGAGCAGGCTGTAGCCGACCGGGTAGTGCAGCGTCTTCCGGTGGCCCACGTACAGGTCCAGATCCGGCAGTATCCCGCCGGCAAGTCCGGCTCCCAGCGCGACAGGCCCGTGCTCGGGCGAGAGCACGGCGACTGGCAGCGCGAGGAGCATCCCGAACAGCGCGTGGGTCGGGAGCATCATCGTGTCCTTCTCTATCGGACAGATACCTATGAAACTGTCGTGTGTCTCAGTCGCACAGTTCGGTACCGGGGACGTCGACCGCCACCGTCACGACTGTGGCGCCGTACATCAAAAAACGGACCGCGAACCGGAACCGCGACGACCGACCTCAGCTCTGCACCTCGATCTCGGTGCCGCTGACGGCCGCATCCGCCAGGATCGGCAGCCGAACTTCGAGGATGCCGTTGTTGTACTCGGCAGCGATCTCCTCGTCGTCGATGGACTTGGGGAAGCGGAACCGACGGTGGTAGGTGCGACGCCGGCCACGCTGGGTGTCCTCGTGCTCCGCGGCGATGTTCAGCACACCCTCGTCCCAGGAGACGGTGATGCTCTCGGGATCGAACCCGGGCATCTCGACGCTGAGGACGAACTCCCCGTCCTCCTCGAACAGTTCGTAGTCGGTGCTACCGGTTTCGAACAGTCGACTCGGGAGATCGAGCCCTTGCGTCCAGGAACTGGTCAGGTTCTCTGGCAGCGCCATGGTTGCTCACCTCGACTGCAGGTGGAGATTATCCACGCGAAATAATGAAGATTATTAATCATGTCCGAGACGAACCCCTTGAAACGAGAAAACACGCGCTGGCGGCCCCCTCGGGGCCGCCGGCGGTGGGGGTTGATGCAGTCGCGGTGACTTTACTCCTCGTCGTCCGGGTCGCCGTTCTTCTCCTCATCAGCTTCCTCGTCGGCCTCCTCGACCGTCTGGCTGACTTTCTCGGACACTTCCTCGGTCACCTCTTCGGAGACCTTGTCGGCGACCTCGTCGACCTCCTTGCTGACGGTCTGTTCGACCTCCTCACTGACTTTCTCGGACACTTCCTCGGTCACCTCTTCGGAGACTTTGTCGGCGACCTCGTCGACCTCCTTGCTGACGGTCTGTTCGACCTCCTCGCTCACTTTCTGGCTGACCTCCTCGGTCACCTCTTCGGTCACCTTCTCGGAGACCTCTTCGCTGACTTTCTCGGACACTTCCTCGCTCACCGTGTCGGTGACAGTCTCGGAGACCTCCTCGCTCACCTGGTCGACCTCCTTGCTGACGGTCTCCTCGACTTCCTGGCTCACGGTCTCGGTGACGGTGTCGCTGACTTTCTCGGTCACTTCTTGGGTCATCCAGTCGGGGTCGAACCGCGCCATCTTCCAGCCGATGTGGATGAGGTAGGAGACCAGGACGCCGAGCCCGAACGCCACCCCGACGGCGGTCCCGAGCTCGAGTATCAGGAGGATGGCCACGAAGATCGACACGCCGTAGGCCAAGTCGACGACGAAGTCGACGCGGGCCGGTTTCATCGACGCCACCCCGGGCTAGGACAGCGGGATCGGATTTCGTACATACTTGGTACCCGAGTTCCAGACGGGTATACCCATCTCTCCCGATCGGGCTGACCGCCCACGGAGCGGCGTCGCGTTGGTGGCTCGGTCCAACGGCTTAAGAGCGGGGCGCGATATCCCTCTGTATGGTCGGCGTTCTTCTCCTCGTCGGTATCGTGGTCGCGTTGTTCGTCGGATTCAACATCGGCGGCTCGACGACCGGGCCAGCGTTCGGTCCGGCGGTCGGCTCCGACGCCATCTCCAAAACCGGCGCCGCGGCGCTGATGGCGGTCTTCTTCTTCGTCGGCGCGTGGACGATCGGGCGCCGCGTCGTCGACAAGCTGGGCGAGGAGCTCATTACCAGCGCCAGCGTGTTCACGATCGAGACGAGCATCGTCGTCCTCTTTTTCATCGGGGGCGCGCTGTTCGTCGGCAACTACTTCGGCGTCCCGGCGTCGACGTCGATGACGGCCGTCGGCTCCATCGCCGGCCTCGGCGTCGCGACCGACTCGCTCGACTGGGTCATCATGGGTGAGATCGCCGTCTGGTGGATCGTCGCGCCCATCGTCGGCTTCTGGGTCTCGGGGATGATCGGTCGCTACCTCTACCCGCGGATCAACCAGTGGGTCGCCATCGACAGCAGCGACGGCGCGCTGATGGAGCTCGACCGCTCGGGCGTCGTTCCACGCCCCGTCCCCGGCCCCAACACGACCCGACGGGAGATGTTCGGCGGGATCGTCGTCATCCTCATCGGCTGTCTGATGGCGTTCTCCTCGGGCACGTCGAACATCGCCAACGCTATCGCGCCGCTGGTCGGCGCGGGCGTCGAGATGGAGATGATGATCCTGCTCGGCTGTGGCGCCGTCGCCGTGGGGGCGTTCACGATCGCACGACGAACGCTCGACACGCTGGGCAACGACATCACGGACCTGCCGCTGACGGCGGCGATCGTCGTCGCGATCGTCTCCTCGACCATCGTGATCGGGCTCTCGGCGATCGGCATCCCGGCCTCGTTCGTCATCATCGCCACCACCTCCATCGTCGGCCTCGGCTGGGGGCGTGCGACCCGGACGGCCACGCTCTCCGGCGGGGTGCGCGGCGAGGAGTCGCCCAGCGTCTCCGTCGGCGCACTGGCCGCGGAGGAGGCGGGCGAGGAAGTGCCCGGGATCGGCGAGGAGGAACCGAAGGACATCCCGGCGGCGTCGGACCTGTTCGACCCGTCGACGACCGGCCGGGTGCTGATCATGCAGAACGTGGTGCCCGTGCTGTCGACTGTCGGCGCCTACGTCACGTTCACCATCCTGTTCCGCTTTTTCTGGTAGGGGCGGATCGCCGTGCGCACCCCGATCGTCAGTCCGCGTCGTCAGTCGGCACCTGCCCGCCGGACGGGCTCCGTTCCGCGGCGGCGCCGGCGTCGATGCTCCCCATCTCGGGGGTCGCCTCCTCGCCGACCGCGGTCTGGAGCTTTCCGGCGACCACGGCGAGGACGTAGATCCCGACTGCGGCGAGCACCACCACGCCGCCAGCCGTCGCACCGGCGTAGTAGGAGATCGCGATCCCCAGTAACACCGCCAGCTCCGCCAGCACCACCGAAACCAGGAGCGACTCGGTGAAGCTCCGGGAGATCTGCGCCGCACCGGCGACGGGCACGACCAACATCGCGGCGACGAGGATCACGCCCATGATCTGCATGGCGCCGACGACGACCAGCGCGGTCAGCATCACCATGATTCGGTTGTACCAACTCACGGAGAGCCCCGACACCTCGGCGGCGGTCTCGTCGAACGTGACGTAGAGGAGTTGGTTCCGGGTCACCGCGACGACACCCACGACGACGGCGAACAGCACCAGCAGGATCGCGGCGCTCTGGCTGGTCACCGTCGAGAGGTTGCCGAACAGGTACTGATCGACGCTGACGGTCAGGCCGCCGGCGTTGATGCTGATGAGCGTCGTCCCCAGCGCGAACCCCGTCGAGAGCACGATGGCCATCGACACGTCGTTGTACGCGTCGGTCGTCTCCGAGATGAGCTCGATCAGCAACGCCGCGATCATCGCCACGACGACCGCCGTCAGGTAGGGGCTCACCCCGAGATCGATGACCGCGTTGAGGAACAGGCCGACGGCGACGCCCGCGAACGCGGTGTGTGCGAGCGCGTCGCCGATCAGCGCCAGCTGGCGGTGGACGAGGAACGTCCCGATCAGCGGCGCGATGATCCCGACACAGAGGCCGACGAGGATCGCACGATGCATGAAGCCGTACTGGAGCAGCCCCAGTCCGGTCAGCTCCCCCACCCACGACAGGAGCGTCGACCAGGCGTCGAGGAACCAGTACAGCGGCGAGAGCAGCGCGTCGAGCGCCCCTGCCTGTAGCGCGGCCGCGGTCATTCTTGCCCCCCGACGACGCCGGCGGCACGGCCGAACGCCCGGGTGAGTGCGTCGCTGTCGACGAACGCACTCGTCGGGCCGTCGAAGTACACCTCCTTGTTCAGACAGACCACCCGCTCGGCGTGGTTCGTGACGGCGCTCAGGTCGTGTTCGATCAGCAGGATGGTGATCCCCTGCTCGTTCAGCCCGTTCAGTAGGTCGTAGAACGCCTCGACGGACTCGGCGTCGACGCCGACGGTCGGCTCGTCGAGCACGAGCAGGTCGGCCTCGCTCGCCAGCGCCCGGGCGATGAACGCCCGCTGGCGCTGCCCGCCGGAGAGTTGGGTCACTCGGCGGTCGGCGAACGCAGTCATCCCACGGTGTCGAGTGCCCTGTCGACGCGTTCCCAGTCCGAATCAGAGAGCAGGCCGAAGCCGACGTGCGGGAACCGCCCCATCTTGACGACCTCTCTGACGGTGATGGGCATCTCCTTCGACGCGCTGGCGTGCTGGGCGACGTAGCCCAGCCGCGAGCCGTCGTCGAACTCGTGGGACGGCTCGCCGAACAGGCGAGCAGTCCCCGTATCGGGCTGGAGCAGGCCGAGCATCAGCTTCATCAACGTCGACTTGCCCGAGCCGTTCGGGCCCACGATGGCGACGTACTCGCCGGCCTCGATTTGGAGTGAGATGTCCCGGACCACCGGCGTCGCCGTGTAGCCGAACGCGACGCCCGAGAGATCGACGACCGTGTCGTCGGTCATTCGAAGTTCCTCCACTGGTCGGCCCAGCCATCGGGGCCGGCCTCCGCGGGCGATTTGTTGCCGAGGACGACCTCGAACGTGGGCATGTTGATGTTGTACGCGATCTCCGCGTACCCCCAGTTCTGCTCGACCCAGCCCTCGCGGACGCCGGCGTAGGGAGTGACGGGGAAGTACGCCTCCGCCTGGGTCTCCTCGATCAACTGTCTCGCGGGACGGCGGGACTCGAACACGCCGTTGGCGACGTAGCGGATGTCGTTCTCGGCGATGACCGCCTGGGCCTGCCGCATGTCCTCGGGGCGACTTCGCCGCTGGCGGCGAGGTTCGTCACGATCGGCCGCATCCTCACGTCGTAGCGCGCGCCGATGTACTGGAACGCGTTGTGCGCCGCCAGTTGGACCACGTCCCGGTCGGCGGCGTCGAAGATCGCCTGGTAGGACGCGTCGATGTCGTCGATGGTCTCGGATTTGTAGCGCTGGGCGTTCTCCCGGAGCGTGGCTTCGGCGTCCGGCAGCAGGTCGACCAGCCCCTCGGTGATGTTGTCGATCGCCCGCTTGGCGCGCTGGGGGTCCAGCCAGAAGTGGGGGTCTTTCCCCTGCTGTTCGCCGACGCCCTCCTCCTCGCTGTCGAGGCTGGCTGCGAGATCGAGCAGCTCCACCCCTTCGCGGGCGTTGATGAGTGCCGTGTCGACGCCGTCGTCGTCCATCGTCTGGATGGCCCGGTCGGCCCAGGGCTGGAACCCCTCGCCGACGTGGAGGAACGCGTCGGACTCGATGATCTCTCGCGTGATGCTCGCGTTGGGCTGCCAGCCGTGGCCGTGGAGCCCCGTCGGCACGAGGTTCTCGACCTGGATCGGGGTGCCGTCGGCGACGACGCGTGCGAAGTCGTAGAAGCTGAAAAACGACGCCGTCACGACCGGCCCGTCCGCCGCCGCGGTGCTCCCCGCACTGCTCGTACAGCCGGCGAGACCGACCGAGAACGCTCCGGCGCCGGCGGCGAGGACCGCTCGTCGCGAGAGTCGTGTCGTCGTCGACGATCGGTTCGTGTTACTCATTGTCGAGTAGAGAGGGGAACTGAACACTCAAAATAGCTTCGGTGAATCAATTGTTTTGTCGCATCTAAACATTTCCTGTGGCTCGCCCTTCCCCGGTTTACCGGACTCACAACCCGAGCCCCGGTCGGGAGCTGCCGTCCCGGATATCGGCTCGGCGGCCGTGCTCGCCGAAAAATTCTTCACGTGTTTCTCGTTGTATAGGGCATGGACTACGGACTGACCCAGGAGCAGGAGCAGCTTCGCGAGGAAGTGCGCCGGTTCGCCGAGAACGAGATCAGGCCCGTCGCCGACGAGTACGACCGCGAGGAGAAGTACCCCGCCGAGATCGTCGAGAAAGCCGCCGAGATGGGGCTGACGGGCGCCCACTTCCCGATGGAGTACGGCGGCGTCGGCTACTCGACGCTGGATATGGCGCTGGTGACCGAGGAGCTGTTCGCGGTCGACCCCGGGATCGGGCTCTGTGTCACCAGCGCGGGCTTCGGCGCCGAGGCGATCATGGAGTTCGGCACCGAGGAGCAGAAGGAGCAGTACCTCCCGCCGATTGCCCAGGGCGAGGCGGTGATGGGCGCGGCGATCAGCGAGCCCCACGCCGGGTCGGACGTGAGTTCGCTGTCGACGCGGGCCGAGAAGGACGGCGACGAGTGGGTGGTGAACGGCTCGAAGATGTGGATCACCAACGGCTCGATCGGCGACTACTTCGTCGTGATGTGCGAGACCGACCCCGACGTGGGCGACCGCTACACCGGCTTCTCCCAGATCCTGATCGAGCGCGACCGCGACGGGTTCGAGAGCGAGAAGATCACCGGGAAGCTGGGGATCCGCGCGAGCGACACCGCGGAGCTCCGGTTCGACGACGTGCGCGTGCCCGAGGAGAACCTCGTGGGCCAGCGCGGGATGGGGTTCCCCCAGCTGATGCAGTTCTTCGACGAGACCCGAACGATGGTCGCCGCCCAGGCGGTCGGCATCGCCAAGGGCGCCAACGAACGGGCGCTCTCCTACGCCGAGGAACGCGAGCAGTTCGGCCGCCCGATCTCGGAGTTCCAGGCGATCCGGCACAAGCTCTCGGAGATGCACACCCGAACCGAAGCCGCCCGCCAGCTCACGTACAAGTCGGCCTGGAGCGTCGACCACGCTGAGGACGACCTCACCATGCTGGCGTCGATGGCCAAGGAGTTCGCCTCCGACGTGGCGACCGACGCCGCCGACGAGGCGGTCCAGATCCACGGCGGCGCCGGCTTCGTCGACGACTTCGACGTGGAGCGGCTCTACCGCGACGCGAAAATCACCCAGATCTACGAGGGGACCACCGAGATCCAGAAGAACATCGTCGCCCGCGAACTGCTCGGCGAGGGGTACTGAACGCGGTCCGAGCCCACCGACCGCGGCCTCGAACTGCGCGTGCGAGGCGGGCCGAACCGCGACGACCGGTGTGTTCAGTCGGCCCGCCCGGCTGCTGGCGGTTTCTGCGGCTTAATCCGTGGTTAACTGGGCTAAACGCGCCCCAAACCCCGGCCGAGTATCTCGATGGTTTACCCCTCCCCGGCCACTCGTCCAGCCTGCATGCACGACACAACGACATCACGACGAACCTACCTCCGAGCGGCGGCCGCAGTCGGCCTCGCCGGCATGACGGCGCTCGCCGGCTGTTCGGGAGGGTCGGCGACGGGGACGCTCGCGACCAAAGTGAAGGACGCACCGGGAGACATCTCGGACTTCGAGCGCTGCGTCGTCACCGTCCAGGGGTTCTGGGTGAAGGAGAGCGAGGGGACAGAGACCGAGGGGACTACTGATACACCCGAGGGCACCGACACGAGCGAGAGTACCGAGTCGACCGAGGCGGTCGAACAGCAGGACGAGGAGGACATCGACCGGAGCGACGAACGTACGTACTACGAGTACGACGAGCCCCAGGAGGCCGACCTCGTCCAGCTGCAGGACGGCAACACCGCGCTCATCGACGAACGCGAACTCGAGACGGGCACGTACGCGTACCTCCAGCTCGACGTGTCGGGCGTCGACGCCACGCTCTCCGACGGCGGTGACGCCGACGTGGGGACGCCCGGCGAGGCGCCGCTGCAGTTCAAGGAGCCGTTCGAGATCCGCGAGAACCAGCGGACGACGTTCACCGCCGACTTCACGCCGGTGAAACGCGGCCAGACGGGCTCGTACCTCCTCCAGCCGGTCGCATCCGGCACCGAGGTCTCCTACTCGGAGACGACAGAGGACACCGCGACGGCGACGCCGAGCCAGTAACGTAGCCAGCGCGCTTTTTCAGGGCGACGTTCGCCGGACGCACCGTTTTGGGTCGCTAGCGCCGATGCGCCGTAAATGGATGCCGAACGCTGGTGGCCACCGTTCGTCGAGATCGTCACGTTCGGGTGGGTGTTGCTGTTCGTCGTCGACGTTGCGCTGGCGACGACCGCGCTGGCGATAGCGAAGGCGAGATACGTC
This sequence comes from Halolamina pelagica, assembly GCF_001307315.1. Lineage (GTDB taxonomy): Archaea > Halobacteriota > Halobacteria > Halobacteriales > Haloferacaceae > Halolamina > Halolamina pelagica_B. The sequence goes on along the minus strand of NZ_LGUC01000001.1, from coordinate 2,424,207 downwards.
ACCGTGTCCGGCGTCAGATCGCTCGCTCGCGGACTTGATCGTTCGAGACGCCGCGGTCGCCGCTCGGCCCCTCGACGTACCGGTCCGTTATCTCTTCGACGTTCGGGACGGTGGCCCGCTGCACGTCCGTGACGACGGTGGAGGTGGTCTCGTCGAGGCCGGCGCCGTACAGCGCCGCGAGCACGGTATCCACCGCCCCGGCGGGCACCGGAACGGTCGCCAGCTTCCCGTCCCGGCGGCCGTCGGCGTGCGGTCCTTGCAGTCGCAGCCGACTACCCACCCGGACAGCGCGGCGTGCGGTGGGCGCGATCGCTCGGCCCCCGGCGGCGTCGACGGCTCTCGGCGACCCGTCTCGTGATCTGCGGGGAGACGCGGCTCGCTGATTGGGGTTGGATCGAGGTTATGCTGTCCATTCGGTTGGTTGTGCGTGTATACTAATCGCCGGGGGCTGCAAGACCGCCGCTATGGAGCTATCCGACAGCCACCGGACCCGCCTACGTGCCCTGATTCCGACGGGGCACGACGCGGCGAGTTACGTCTGTGTCCGGTCTCTCGCCCGGCAGGGGGTCGGCTCGATCGTCGCCTCCGAGAAGTCGGGCGTGCCCGCCGCTGCCTCCCGCTACTGTGACGAGTTCGTGTCGCTCCCGCCGCCTCGCGAGGGGCTGGTGGCGTACCGCGACGCACTCCTCGAACTCGCGGCACGCGAGGACGTGCGGACGGTGATCCCGGTCCGACCGGAGGACTGCTACGTGCTCTCGCGCTACGAGGACGCGTTCGCCGAGCACGTCTCGCTGGTGGTGCCGTCGATGGCCCAGCTGACGACCGTCCAGGACCGACTCGAGCTGGCTGCCGTCGCCGAGTCGGCTGGCGTGCCCGTCCCCGAGACCCGGCTGCTGGCCGACGTGGACGACTGGGACGACGATCTGCTGATCAAGTCCCGGTACAACGTCCTGACGGACGCCTTCATCGACGGCCTGACGCCCGACGACATCGACGTGGTGAAAGAGATCCACCATGTCGTCCGCGAGGACCCTCCGGATCCCGACGAACTCCGGCGCTCGATGGGCCACGACCCGATCGTGCAGGAGTTCGTCCACTACGACGAGGAGTTCATGTTCACCGGGCTGTACGACCACGGCGAGCCCCTGGCGACGTTCCAGCACCGACAGATCCGGGGCAACTCCTACACCGGCGGCGGCGGCGTCTACCGGCGCTCGACTGCCGATCCCGAGTTGGAACGGGTGGGCCGGGCGCTGCTGGCGGAACTCGACTGGCACGGCCTCGCCTGTATCGAGTACATGCGGGACGCCGACACCGGCGAGTACGTTCTCACGGAGATCAACCCTCGGATGTGGCAGTCGCTGCCCTCGACGGTGTGGGCGGGGGCGGACTACCCGTACTACTACTGGCTGGCGGCGACCGGCCGTGCCGACGAGATCGACTGCGAGTACGACGTCGGCGTCGGCACCCACATGCTCCGCGGCGAGATGGGGTATCTCGCGAGCGTGCTCACCGAGGAGTCGCCACACGTCGAGCGACCGTCGGTCCCCGGCACCGTCTGGGAGATCGCGTCCTCGATCGCCCGCGAGCCGCGCTTCGACTACCTCGCGCTCGACGACCCCGGACCGTTCATCGCCGGCCTCCGGAAAGTGCTCCCCGACGGCGTCGACGACCGACTCCCGTAGGGCTGCCCGCCCCACCGCCGGCGTCGATAGCCGGCCGCCTGCTGGACCGACCGGCGACAGCTCACTCCGAAGGGCCCCTGCCTGTTTTGCTCCCGGGGACCCAACGGTGACGAATGGGAGCGGATGCCCGACAGTACGACCTCGTCGTGTGGGGTGCCACTGGGTTCGCCGGCCGCTTGACGGCCGCATACCTCACGGAGCAGTACAGGCCGGAGACGCTCTCGCTGGCGCTCGGCGGGCGAGATCCCAACCGGTTGGCGTCGGTCGCCGCCGACCTCACCGACGAAAGCGAGGCGTGGGAGGCGATCCCGACGGTCGTCGGCGATGCGACGGAGCCCGAGAGCCTCCAGGAAATCGCCCGCAGTACCCGGGTCGTCTGCACGACCGTCGGGCCGTACACGCGATACGGCACGCCTCTGGTCGCGGCATGCGTCGAAGCCGGAACCGACTACTGCGACCTGACTGGGGAAGTGAACTGGATCCGCGAGATGATCGACCGCTACCACGAGGCGGCGGTCGACGCCGGGACGCGGATCGTCCACAGCTGTGGGTTCGACTCCGTGCCCGCGGACATCGGCACCCTGCTCGCACAGTCCTACGCGCTCGAGGCGTTCGACGCGCCGTGCGAGACGGTTCGCATCTCCGTCGACGACGCCAGCGGCGGCGTGAGCGGCGGCACCCTGGCGAGCATGGCCGCGGTGTTCGAGGCCGCGTCGAACGATCCGCTGGCTCGGGAGACGCTCCGGAACCCCTACTCGCTGGCGCCGGCCGGCGAGCGCGACGGCGTCGACACCGGCGGCGACCGCTTGCCGCGGCACGACTCGACCCGGTCGGTCTGGACCGCGCCGTCGCCGATGGCGCAGGTGAACGAACGCGTCGTTCGGCGCAGTAACGCCCTGCTTGGCTACCCTTGGGGCCGAGAGTTCCGCTGTACGGAGGTCGTCGCCACCGGATCCGGGCTGCGCGGCGCGGCGGGTGCGACGCTCCTCGCCGGCGGTCTGGGGCTGTTCACGGCGGCGATGTCCGTAGGTCCGGCGCGGCGGGCCGTCCGTCGGTTCCTGTTCCCTGCCCCCGGCGAGGGCCCGAGCACCGAACAGATCGAGAACGGCCACTTCACGGTGTCCGTTCACGGCCGTGGGACGGCCCGGGACGGCTCGTTCAGCGTCGTGGCCGAGTTCGGCACCGACCTCGACCCGGGCTACGGCGCGGCCGCACGGATGCTCGGCGAGTCCGCTGTCTGTCTCGTCCGCGGCCACGTCGACTCGCCGCTGGATGGCGGCGTGCTCACGCCCGCCTCGGGCATCGGCGCCCCGCTCGTCGACCGGCTCCGCGACGCCGGGTTCACCGCGACAGCCCGCACAGTGGAGGCGCCGTCGACGGCCGCTGGCGCCGACGCGAAATAGGTCCAGCCGGGTCCCCAGCGTGTCCACAACAGTTGCCACCCGATCGACAACTGGAAAATACTGATTTTTACTGCGCAGTGATAGGTTAGGTATGTCCGAGTCAACAATCGCGGACGAGGAGATGGAAACGTCGACGTGGCCGGAGCTCGCCGTCGGGCTCTACGACAAACTGACTGGCCGCGGCGCCGAGATAACGTACGAGTTCGAGGAGATGGCGGTCGACGTCCCCAGCAAGGTCGGCGACGACGCCGAGCACGCCCGCTGGCGGGTCGACGGCACCCTCCGCATCAGCACCCGCGAGCGTGACTGACGGCGCCGATCGCGGGACACCACCGCTCACCGTCGCCGCCGATCTCACGCTGACCGTCGGCGGCGTGGAGGCAACTCTCCGGTCGACCGGCGAGCGACTGTTCCTCGAGTTCCCGTCGCTCGTCGCCGCGGTGCGGGCGTTCCGGAGCGTCCCGGGGACCGAGCGCCGGCACCTACACGGCGCGCTGACGGCGGCCGATCTCGCATTCGAAATCCGGGCCCGAAACCGGACGCTGGCTGTGTTGGGCGTCGGCGCCACGCCGGGACCGCTGGCACACCAGTTCGGGCTTGATCCCGCAGAGATCAGGCTCTGTGGCCCGGTTTCGGCGGCCTGGGCCGGGGCCCTCGCGGCCGGGCGGCGTCGTCAGTAACGGCGCCCGGCGGCCGGGCACGCACTGACCCCCGGTCGTCGACTCGGCCGATCGCTCTCACCACACCGCCGTTCGAGGGCCGGTTCCGGATATTGCTCCGGCGAAACTGTCGGTAGAGAACATATCCTCATAACGACCCGGGACGAATATGGGGTATGGCCACATCCGCCACACAGTATCGACGGCTCCGCCAGTTCAACGCCGTGATGGCCCTCCTGCACTTCGTTCAGGGTGCGCTGATGATCTACCTGAGCACCCCGCTCAAGTGGACCGTCACCGTCACCAGCCTCGAGTTCCAGGCAGGCAGCCAGCGTCTCACACCCGTCCTCGAACCGTGGACCACGGTCCAACTGTCGTACCTCGTCGCCGCCTTCCTGCTGCTGTCGGCGCTCGCACATCTCCTCATCGCGACGGTGCTGTACGACTCCTACGTGGCGTATCTGGAACGCGGGATGAACCCGTATCGCTGGTACGAGTACTCGATCAGCGCGTCGGTGATGATCGTCGTCATCGCGATGCTCGCGGGCGTCTGGGACCTCGGGACCCTCCTGGCGCTGTTCTCGCTCGTCGCCGTGATGAACCTGATGGGGCTCATGATGGAGCTGCACAACCAGACCACGGGGACGACCGACTGGACGGCCTACGTTATCGGCTCCTTTGCGGGCCTCGTCCCCTGGGTCGTCATCGCCATCACCATCGTGGCCACCGTACTCGGGAGCGACGGCGGCGGCCCGCCGGACTTCGTGCTGGCGATCTACGCCAGCTTGTTCGTGTTCTTCAACCTGTTCGCGATCAACATGGTGCTGCAGTACCGTGAGAGTTGGAAGTGGCAGGACTACCTGTTCGGCGAGAAGACCTACATCGTCCTCAGCCTCGTCGCGAAGTCACTGCTCGCCTGGCAGGTGTTCTTCGGCGCCCTCAACGCCCCTGTCTAAGGGTCGGTAATCGGTCGGCCTCGGCACTCATAGGGCTCGTCGTCGCCGGATGCCGAGTCCGGCTCGGCCCGGTGCCGTCGTCATCGGCCACCTGACCGTAGCCGCCCTGTCCGGAAGGCCGTTACCCTTCGCCCCCGGGCGCCGACCGCGTGGCGTCGCGTTCATGGGCCCCCGGACCCCACGCTCGCCTATGGCTACCACGCTCGAAGGGACGATCCTCCGGGGCGAGTCGTTCGACCCCGCCGAGGGCCGCGTCGTCGTCGAGGACGGCGAGATCGCCGCCGTCGAGGAGACGGCGACCGACTCGACCGACATCGTGCTCCCGGCGTTCGTCAACGCGCACACCCACATCGGCGACTCGATCGCGAAGGAGGCCGGCGGCGGCCTCTCGCTGGACGAACTCGTCGCGCCGCCGGACGGGCTCAAACACCGCCTGCTCCGGCAGGCCAGCCGCGAGGAGAAGGTGCGGGCGATGGCTCGCAGCCTCCAGTTCATGGAGGACTCCGGCACCGCGGCGTTCCTGGAGTTCCGCGAGGGCGGCGTGGAGGGCGTCGACGCGATCCGGGACGCGCTGGCCGACCGCCGCATCGACCCCGTGATCTTCGGCCGCGAGAGCGCCGCGGCGATGCGTGCCGCCGACGGGTTCGGCGCCAGCGGCGCCCGCGACGGCGAGTTCGGCGATCTCCGCGAGGCCTGCCGCGAGGCGGGCAAACCGTTCGCCATCCACGCCGGTGAGCGCGATCCCCACGATCTCACACCCGCGATGGATCTCGATCCGGCGTTCCTGATCCACGTCGTCCACCCCAGAGACGAACACCTCGACCGGATCGAGAACGAGCAGCTGCCGGTCGTCGTCTGCCCCAGATCGAACCTCGTAACCGACGTCGGCGTGGCGCCGATCCGCGAACTGGTCGAGCGGACGACCGTCGCGCTCGGCACGGACAACGTGATGCTCAACTCGCCGTCGATGTTCCGGGAGATGGAGTTCGCCGCCAAGCTCGCCGACGTGAGCGCGACCGAGGTGCTCCGGATGGCGACTCACAACGGCGCCGAACTCGCGGGGAAGGAGTACGGGCTGATCGAGGAAGGGCGACCGGCCAAACTGCTCACGCTCGACGGTGACTCGGACAACCTCGCCGGCGCCGAGGATCCCGTGCGAGCGGTAGTTCGACGGGCCGGCGAGGGTGACGTAAAGGGCGTGATGCTATAGCGATCCTTCGGGTGACACATTAACACGGCATTTTGCTCCGTTGTCGGGCGGTAGAGCGCGCGGCAGGTCATGAGCAGTACGTCTCTTTACACACAACCACGGCACCACGCTCCGTAGCCGCGCGGCGGAGCGCGCGACAGGTCGCGCGCCGTGGTTGGTTACGGGAACGGGTGGTACGCCCGCCCCGGCTTCGCCTCGAATCCCATCGACGCCGCCACGCGGTCCAGTCGGTCGCCGAAGAACGGCTCGCCGGTAAAGAGGGGCTGGGCCTCCGGGATCACCACGCGAACGCCTTCGAACCCCAGGGCGGCCACGTCGCGAGTCGTCGTCCGGGCGGCGTAGGGGTGAGCCCGGTGTCGTCGACGCGGTCGACCAGCGCGTCGAGCGCGGCCTCGCCCGACAGCCCCGCCGCGTCGTCGGCGACCGAGTCGGCCGGCACGGTCGTCTCAGGGTGGGTGAGCTCCCGGGCCCGGGCCGGGAAGTCGGCGTACTCGCCGATGGCGCCGCCCTCCTGGTTCGCCTGCTCGGGACCCATGTCTCGGAGTTCGGTCCAGTTCTGCAGCGCCTCCGCGAGTGCGCCGGTGGCGGCATCGACGGGATCGAGCGCGGCGCCCGACCCGGCGGCGAACCGCGGCCAGTCGCCCTCGTCGCGGTGGACCGTCGCGGCGACGACCGGTACGTCGATATCCTGCGTGAGCAGCGTCACCGAGACCGAGAGCCCCTCGCCCGCGGCGCGCTTTTCGAGGTCGCAAAAGCGGTCGTCGGCGACTGACAGGCCGAGCGGTTCGTAGTCGGAGTACCACCCGAGCATCGTCGCGTCGCGCTCGATCACCTCCGAGAGGCCCGAGATTACGGCTTCGACGGTCGAGCTACCGAGGCCGAGCCCGGTGGTGATCGGCGGCTTGATACGCCGCTCGGGCGGGGGGTACTGGACGACCTCTGCGGGGAGCCACACCCCCTCCTCGCTGGCTAGATCCAGGCCGGGCACCCACGGCCGCTCGGCGCTCGGGTCCGGGTCGAACTCGTCCGTGGTGACGAACCGGGTCGGGAAGACGGCGTCGTCGAGCGCCGTCGCGGGCCCACGGCGGAACTCGGCGGTGCGATACACGCCGGCGGCGTAGCGCTCCAGCCCCTCCCCTAGCGCCTTCATGTACGCCTCGTTCCAGTCGACGGCCGCGCCGGCGGCGTAGGGGGCGGCGCCGGCGTCGGAGAACCCCTCGGTCCCAGCGATCGCGGCGAGGTAGTACGGCAGCGGGAACGACGCCTGTTCGCCCACCTGCTCGATCATCCCCACGCGGCCGTCGACGGCCGCCTCGGCGCGGGTGACCGCGTCGTCGAGGCTCGTCTCCGCGGACGCCAGCGAGAGCGTGCGGTCGCGGCCGGGCGAACAGCCACAGTACGGTACCGGCTGGAACCGGCGGTGGGTATCGGCGCCGTCGCCGACCTCCACGACCGTCCCGCCCAACCGCTCGCCGGTGAGAACCCGCGTCGCCCGACGCCCGGCCAGTGCCCCCGCGTATCGCACGGCGCTCGTCGGGGCGGAGGGGCTCTCGTCGCTTGACTCGGTCGTGGCGGCGACCCGCTGTTCGAGACAGCGGTAACAGCCGGCCTCCGGGGAGAACACTGACACTGCGGCGTCGACCCGGTCGATCGTGTGACCGGCGACGCCGCCGATCTCGACGGCGACCCAGCGATCGAGCGCGCTGTCGGCGGCGGTGCCGAAGGCGTCCGCGCCGGCGGCGCCGACGACGAAACAGAGCCCGACCTCCGCGAAGTCGTCGTTGCCGATGTCGACGATGTGGGCGTCGAGGTCGGCCATCGCCGCCTCGATCGCCTCGGCGGCGGGGCCGCTCCCGACGAGTCCGATATCCATGTGTGGGGCAGGGAGCGCCCGTCGCAAAAAGGAACGGGTGCCGGCTTAGCTGGCGATCATCGACTGGGCGACGCTCGCGAGCTCCTCGGCGTCGGCGCCGTGGAGTCGCTCGTCGCCCAGCTTCAGGCGCAGGCGCGGGCGGCCAACGTCGATGGGCACCTTCTCGGTGTCGATCAGACCGAGCTCCTCGAGTCGGGTCTTCGTCCGGGAGAACGTCGCTTTCGAGGCGATCCCTACGTCCTCGCCCCACTTGCTGATGTCGTAGAGCAGCACGTCGTTCTTGGCGGCGACCAGCAGCGAGATGGTCACCTCGTCGAGCCCGTCGCCGTCGCCGCGGGCGGTCTCGAGCGAGCTCAACACGGTGTCGAAGTCCTCGCGGGACTGATCGCCGATATCGGCCGCCATCGTCTCACGGACGCGCGAGATCGCGGGGTCCGGAGGTTGTACGTCTCGGCCGCATCGAAGCGCTCGCTGTAGTTGTCGTGGGCGAGTGCGACGAACTCCTCGTCGTCGGTCGCCAGCCCCGCGACGGCGTCGCCCGCGGTGACGATCGCGACGGTGCGATCCTCGGTCACCAGCAGCGCGTTGTCGGTTTCCTCGTCGAGGTTCCGGAGCTCGAGGCTGCCAGCCTCGACCAGGTCGGCGGCGTTGCTCGCGACGAGGAAGTCGTCCATCACGTCTTTCAGCATGCGTTCGTCCGCTAGTACCTTCACCGTCGGGAGCTCGCCCTCGAACTCGGTGCCGAGTGCGATCAGCGCTTCGATCGCTTCCGCCGACGGATCGACGAACAGGAGTTCGTCGCCGGCGTTTTCGAAGCTCTCCCGGAGGATATCCTCGATTTCCTCGCCGAGTAAATTCGAACTCATTACTGGTAGAGTATATGCGTCACACGGTATTTAATATTAACGGGAATATCGCCGTCTCAGCCCTTCTAACGGAAGTTACTTCTCTATTAATTCGTGAAATCAACGTCGCTGCGTGCTGTGTGTATCTAACGTAACTCTTTTTACAATAGCCCCGGTGCACGTACTATGGCACCACACAACGTGGTTTCGGAAGCCAGTGCTCGAATCGGTGGAGTCGTCTCGCGTCACCCACGACTCGTCGCCGTCTTGCTGGCGGCAGTGGTGTTTCTCGCGCTTCAGGACGGGGCGATGGCGGTCGACGGGACGCTGGCGGAGCCGACCGCCGAGGGGTCCGTCGACTTCGGCCCCGACCCGGACCAGGATTAGTGGTCGATCTGGCTCTCGGCGAGTTCGTCGGCGAGCGCTGACGACCAGTGGATGTCGCCGCGGTAGATGACGGGGAACTCGCCGCGGCGGAGGAACGGGACGAGCGTTGTCGCGTCCATCTCGAACGTTCGATCGTTGCCAAGTAGCATCGGTCGGTCCGCTCGGTCGAGGTTGACGTACGCTCGCGCCCCGGCCCGCGCCGGTGGCAGCATCCCGTAGGTCAGCGAGAACCCGTCGTCGGTGTGAACCAGTTCGGCCTGGGCGCCGACGACCGTCTCCGTCTGGGCGAGAACGTGGGTGCCGTCGCCGACGACGGCGTAATCTTTGCCCATGATCACTCGCCGCCGGGCGAGTTCGAGCGCGCGTTCGATCGCGTAGCCGTGGACCACCAGCCGGGCGAACATCGTCCCGACTTTCGCGGCGTGGCTGTCGAGCACTTTCTCGAACGTGACCGCGCCGGCGACGCTGCCTTTCCGGACCAGCTCCCGGCCCTCCTCGTAGGAGCCACAGGCGTTCAGGAAGAACGTCTGCGCCCGCGAGCGATCGACCGAGGAGACGGAGAGCGTGCCGTCCGGACAGCGCAGCCCCGAGGGCTCACAGTGGCCGACGAAGTGGAGCAGGTCGTGGTGGCGCTCGATCGTCCGGGCGAGCTCCGCCGTCGTCAGCCACTCGCGCACGTCGATGTCGATGTTGAGCCGTTCGGCCCGGCGCCGGTAGATGTCGGCGGCGCGGGAGTGTTCCTCGCTCATCTCGGACTCGTTGAGCACCGCGACCACCGAGATCGCCTCGTCGGATCGCTCCCGGTAGATCGACCGGTTCTCGTACGCCGCCGGGTGCGTTTTGAACGTATCGAGCGCGACGCCGTCGGCGAGCCAGCCGTGGTACCGGCTCGGGCCGAGGTCGGCGTTCCGGAGTTCGACCGGCTCGGGGGCCGTCTCGCCGTCCCGGTAGAACGCTGACAGGGAGCTATCCAGCCGATCCTCGTCGCTCAGCGGGCTGCTCCGCGGGGTGAACAGCTGCGGCACGTCCTCGAGCAGGTACGGGAGACACCGAACGTACTCCTCGCTGGGCTCGACGTACAGCGAGAGGTGCCACTCCGGCATCGTCGCCTCGACGGGGTCGAGGTCGACCCCGCGGTACGCCAGCAGGCGCTCGGCGATACTGGCGTCGTAGAGCGCATCGGCGTCGATCGCGAGACTGTCGAGCAGGTCGGTCTCGATCGTGTTCGCGTCGTAGGGGCCCGCGGTTCGGACGAGGCAGTCGAGCCAGAACGTCCGGCGCAGCAGCGATGCCACCCGCTGTTCGTACGCCCGTCCCGTGCCGAGGCCGACCCGCTCGTCCGCGGCTCGAAGCGTCGGCTCGGCGCCGTCGGCGACGGTCACCTCGGCGCCGAGATAGTGGGCGAGCGGGGCGGCCGGCAGCAGCGCCGACAAAGATCGGGGGAGCCGGAGTTCGATCCCGGTGTCGGGAACCTGCTCCCGAACGGTGTCGGGAATCTCGGTGCGGTCGCCGAAGCGGAGCCGCGGCGGGCGCGTCCGCATCGAACTGAACGACCGATCGGCCGTCGTCGACTGAAACGCCGCCGGAAACGTCGACAGTGCCGTCGCCACCCCGACGGCGTCGGCGGCACGGTCACCGACGACTCCGGAGTGCCGGTCCGGCTGCGGAACCCCAGACAGACCGCCGTCGGCGCCGGGAACGAGAGCACCAGTCGGTCGAACTCCGGTTGTGCGAGGCTGAACTCGCCGTTGACGCGGACGTACGCCCGGACCGGCGCCGCGATCCGGATCTCGTAGGCGCCCGCGGGAAACGAGATCGGCCCCTCGCGGCCGCCAATCGTCGTCGACTCCCCGGTGTCGACCTCGGTGACGGAGGCGAACGCCGGCGGGAACTCGAGTCGGTCGGTCCGGCCGGTGACGGCGGCGTCGACGGGCGGATCGAGCGCTGGCGCGGTCGCTGTCGGCGCCCACCCGTCGGCCGCGACGCGAACGCTCGTTTTGGCTTCGTCGACGGCGCGAACGCCGTCGTCGTCGCACTCGACCTCCATGTTCGGTCTGCCGGAAGGTACCCGTCAGCCGCTAAATCTCTGTCGGGGCAAATCGACCGGCGATCGCTCCTGCCCCTGCCGATGATGGTGAAACCGCCGGGATCCGCGTCGCTTCGCCCCCTGGTGTCACGGCTCGCGCGGACCGATACACCAGCAACGTGGGACGCCGACAGTCAGGCTTAACCCGGAAGTGGTCCGCGGTGTGGGTATGCAGCACGACCACGTCCGGGGGTCGACCCCGAGATCGCCGACGCGCTCGAAGCCGAGACCGACCGGCAGCGGGACACGCTCACGCTCATCGCCAGCGAGAACCACGTCTCCGAGGCCGTGATGGACGCCCAGGGCAGCACGCTCACCAACAAGTACGCCGAGGGCTACCCCGGCCAGCGCTACTACGGCGGCTGTGAACACGCCGACACCGTCGAGGAGTTGGCGATCGACCGCGCGAAGGAGCTCTGGGGCGCCGAACACGTCAACGTCCAGCCCCACTCCGGCTCGCAGGCTAACATGGCGGTGTACATCGCCGCGCTGGAGCCCGGCGACAAGATTCTGAGTCTCGATCTGACCCACGGCGGCCACCTCAGCCACGGCCACCACGCGAACTTCGTCGGCGAGCACTTCGAGGTGCAGCATTACGAGTGCGACGACGAGACGGGCTACGTCGACTACGAGGGGCTCCGCGAGCAGGCCGAGCAGTTCGACCCCGACATGATCGTCTCGGGCTACTCCGCCTACCCCCGCGAGGTCGAGTGGGAGCGCATCCAGTCGGCCGCGGCGGCCGTCGACGCGCTTCATCTCGCGGACATCGCCCACATCACCGGGCTCGTTGCCGCGGGTGAACACGATTCGCCGGTCGGGATCGCCGACTTCGTCACCGGTTCCACGCACAAAACCATCCGTGCCGGCCGCGGCGGGATGGTGATGTGTGGCGAGGAGTGGGCCGAGGCCGTCGACAAGGCGGTCATCCCGGGGATGCAGGGCGGCCCGCTGATGCACAACATCGCCGGCAAGGCCGTCGGCTTCAAGGAGGCGCTCACCCCCGAGTTCGAGGAGTACGCCGCGCGGGTCGTGACCAACGCCGAAGCGATGGCGGAGCGACTCCGTGAGCGCGGGCTCGACCTCGTTTCGGGCGGCACCGACACCCATCTCGTGCTCGCGGACCTCCGGCCGTCCCACCCGACACCACCGGGAAGGACGTCGAGGGGGCGCTGGAGGAGACCGGCATCGTCCTCAACGCCAACACGGTGCCCGGCGAGACGCGCTCGCCGTTCAACCCCTCCGGGATCCGCGTCGGGACGCCCGCGATCACCACGCGGGGGTTCACCGCCAGCGACTGCCGGACCGTCGCCGACTGCATCGCCGACGTGGTCGACGCGCCCGAGGACGAGGCGGTGCTGGCCGCCGTCTCCGAGACGGTCGACGAACTGACCGAGAAACACCCACTTTACGAGTAGCGATACAGAGCGGACGCCTTTATTTACCGGGACCCACTGGAGACAGTAGATGAGTCAGAGCCTCCGCTGGATCGGGTCGTCTGACCCACCGTCCGTCGTCACCCGTCTCGCGGATCGACACGGGTGGACGGTTCGGACGACGAATCCGGGGACGGCGTCGCTGCCGCGACCACTGCGGCGTCGGTCGCGATCCTCGTCGGCGACGACACCGGCGTCGATTTCGACCGACTGCGTGCGACGGTCGCCGAGACGCCGATCGCGTACTGTCCCGCCACCACGACGGCCGACGGGGTGGCCGCGGCGGCCGGTGCCGACTTCGTCCTGCCCCAGGATGCCACGGCCTGGGGTGTCGATGCGCTCGACGAGCAGCTCTCCGTGGCCCGAGCCACCGACGCTCCCGTCGTCTCCGATGGCAGCGGGGCGATGGATGGGAACCTGCGTGAGAGCGACGAGACGGCGGATATCCGTCGGGAGCACGAGCGGCTGTGGACGCTGTTCGAGAACCTCCCAGACCCGGTTGTCGACGCCGAGCACGTCGGCGAGGGGCCCGTGATCCGCGCGGCGAACGACGCCTTCAGCGAGGTGTTCGACTGCGACCGCGGGGCGATCGCCGGCTGCCGGATCGACGAAGTGCTGACCTCGCCCGGGGAGGCGGTCGCCGGAAACACGCCGCCCGAAGAGATCAACGAGCAGGTCCGGGAGGGTGAGGTGACCGGAGCGAAAGTCCGCCGGGAGACCGCAAACGGCGCGCGGACGTTCCTGTTCCGCGGGATCCCCTACGCCGAGAACGGCACCGTCAGAGCGTTCGGCATCTACACCGACGTGACGGAGATCGAGCGCCGAGAGCGTCACGTGAAGGTGCTCGACCGGCTCCTCCGGCACAACCTTCGGAACGATCTCGGCGTGGTGATCGGCCGGGCCGAGAACGTGATCGACCGGACCGACGACCCCGTGATCGAGGAGGAAGCGACCTCGCTCATCCAGGCCGCCGACCGCCTGATCGGCCTCAGCAACACCGCCAAGCGGATCCGTCGGATCATCGAGAACCCGGTGGACGAGCGGTCGCGGACCGAACTCCCGAAGCTGCTGGACTCTGTTGCCGACGACGCCCGCGATCGGTTCCCCCGGGCGACGATCGACGCTGCGGCCGACGACGCCGATCTGGCCGTGTTGGCCACGTCGGACCTGCGGCTCGCGCTGGAGGAGCTGGTCGAGAACGCCGTGGTCCACGGCAGTGACACGCCGACCGTCGAACTCCGGGCCGAGCCGTACGACGCGGCGCCCGAGGAGTGGGTCGACCTGCTCGTGATCGACGACGGGCCCGGCATTCCGGAGGCCGAACGCGCAGCCGTCACCGGCACCCGGGACATCACCCAGCTACAGCACGGCAGCGGGCTCGGCCTGTGGCTCGTCCGGTGGGCCGTCGAATCGGTCGGCGGCGACGTCGGCTTCGATCGCCGGGACGACCGGACCGTCGTCCGACTGCGAATCCGCCGGGCGACCGGGGAGTAATACACGTTCCTGTGTACTCACTCCTTCCCCGGAGCCTATCTATGCACGTATCCGAGGGTTGAAGTGCGCTCAGCCCGCCGCTTGAACCGTGAGCGAGGCCATCAAGCGGCGGGCTGACCGCGCCGACGTAATCGACGGCGAGGCGGTCGCCGCGCAGGTACGCGAGACGGTCGCCGAGACGGTCGAACGCCTCCAGTCGGCGGGGGTAACGCCGGGGCTGGCGACCGTGTTGATGAGCGACGATCCCGCGAGCGAGACGTACGTCCGGATGAAGCAGCGCGACTGCGCGGACGTGGGGATCGAGAGCCGGCACGTCGAACTCGACACCGACGCGCCGCAGTCGGAGCTGTTCGAGACGATCGAGGAGCTCAACGACGATCCGGCTATCGACGGGATCCTGATCCAGCGACCGCTGACCGACAGCGTCGACGAGCCGGCGGCGCTGCGCCGCGTCGACCCGGCGAAGGACGTCGACGGGTTCCACCCCGAGAACGTCGGCCGACTCGTCACTGGCGACCCGCGATTCGTCCCCTGCACGCCGCTGGGGATCCAGCGGCTGCTGGTCGAGGCCGGTGTGGAGCTCCCCGGCGCGGACGTGGTCGTCGTCGGGCGCTCGGAGCTAGTGGGGAAGCCGCTGGCGAACCTCCTGCTCAACCGCGGCGACGACGCGGACGCGACGGTGACGGTCTGTCACTCGAAGACCGACGACCTCGCGGCGCACACGGCCCGCGCGGACGTGGTGGTCGTCGCCGCGGGCGTGCCCGAACTCGTCACCGGCGAGATGCTCTCCTCGGGGTCGACAGTGATCGACGTGGGCATCAACGCGGTCGGCGAGGGTGACGATCGGAAACTGATCGGCGACGTGGACTACGAGAGCGCCTCGCAGGTCGTCGACGCCATCACGCCCGTCCCCGGCGGTGTCGGACCGATGACCCGGGCGATGCTGCTCAAGAACACGGTACAGGCTGCGGCTCGACAGGCGGACGTCGAGCTCGAAACGGAGTGACAGCGGTTTTTAGGCGGTAACGACCGTCACGGGCCCTTCGAAGTCGAGAATCACGCGCTGGGTCACGTCGCCAAAGATCGCCTTCCCGGTCGGCGACCGGCGTTCGCCCGTCATGAACACGTGGTCACAGCCGTGGTTCTCCGCGCCCTGCAGCACGGTCTCGGCCCGGTCGCCGACGGCGCCGGCGGTCTCGTACTCGATGTCGACGTCCTCCAGCATCTCGATGCCGATGTCGTTCGCGAAGCTCCGGGCGCCCTCGAGCGCCTGCCCGACGGAGTAGCTCACGTCGGCCTCCGGGATCGCCTCCAGCGCCTCCCGCTCGTCGGCGTACTCCTCCTCGCTGACGACACACAGCAGCGTGAGGCGGGCGTCGACGCCCGCCGCGAGCTCGCCGGCCTCTCGAATCAGATCTTTCGCTACTTCCTCGGGTCCCACGACAGCGAGTGCGTGTTCCATACCCGCCCATATGCAGGTCAGGGGATAAAACTGGGTGAAAACGTGCTACCACATGGCGAACAGGCGGCGCAGGTTACCCGACCGAGCGTGCGCCGCGCTCCCGCGAGGTGCCCGATCGGCGGCTTCTCAGACCATACGCCGACTGGTCGCGCTATCGGACTTCAACGTTCGCCCGGTCTCAGTCGAGGTCGTCGAGCCGCTGACGCGCGGTCGCGAGCGCTCCCTCCTCGCCGTCGAGATACCGTGCCAGGTCCCGGCAGGCGCGGACGAGCGACTCGACCGTTTCGGGCGGGAGATCGCCACCGAGCGCGCTGAGTCGTTTCTCCTGGTCCCGGATCCGGCCGAGCAGCCGCCGTGCGTCCTCGTCGGGGGCGTCGTCGAGGTACGTGGCCACGTCGTCGCGGTAGGCCTCGATGGCCGTCGCGTACGCGAGCCCTCGGGCGGGCGCAAACGCGTCGGGCACGTCGCCGGGCGCGGGGCGCTCCCCGCTGTCGGCGCCCCGCAGGAGGTCGAGGAGGTAGCCCTCCACGGCGTCTCGATCGTCGATGCTGCGGTCACCGCCGACGCGCTCGGCGCGGCGGTAGTCGGCCAGCGCCGCCCGAAGCTCCTGGATCGTGAGGAACGTGTCGTCGAGCGGCAGCAGCTCGCCCCCGCGGATGAAGCCTCGCTTGCGGAGGTACGCCCGACAGTCGGCTTCGACGTCCTCGGCGACGGCGGCGAGTTCGGCGCCGTCGCCGATCGCGCTCCGGTGGGGCGTGAGGTCGATCTCGGCGGGGCTGTCGGTGTGGCGTCGCCGTTCGTCGTCGACCGCGACGCTCCGGAGGCTCCCGCAGTCGGGACAGGCCGTCTCGCCCGTCTCGTAGTAGGACCAGCGCGTGCCGCAGTTCTTGCACTCGCGCTCGCCGCGGATCTTCATGGCTCGGTGTGTGGGCGCCGGCGGCAAAACGGCGGTGGTCGGCCGATCGGGCGCCTGCGGGTCGCTGGCACCCGCCCGTCAGCGATAAGTGGGCGGTCGCCCTACGCCGGTTCACGATGTCTTACCCGACATCCCTCGAGGATAGAGGAAGCCGTCAGCAGGCGGCTGATCGAGAAATCGGTCGGCGCTGAGACGGCCGACGGCGACGGACTGGTTCTGACGCTGCCGGACGGCGAGCACCGACTCTCCCGCGAGCAGGCGAGGCGGCTCCGTGACGAACTGACGGCGGCGCTGACGGGCCGGCAGGAGTTCGTCCGAACGGTGGGCGAACACCGACCGGACGGTAGCTACGTGGTCGCTCGGGCGAACGCGGACTCCGACGGCAACGCCAAGCAGTTCCGGGACTTCCGGGCGTTGGAACGCCTGTACGATCGACTCCCCGAGCGATTCGACGCGACAGCGGTCGGCGACGCCGCGGCCACCGGCGACGCGGTGGCTGTCTCGGGCACCCGCCGGCACCTGCTCGTCCGCCACTTCGCCGAACACCCCGGGTTCGACTGCGAACTGGTCGCCCAGCAGCCATTGACCGCGGAGAAGACAGCGGCCGCCGCGGGGGATGCCCCGCGTCGATCGCGCGTGGACGAGTCGGAGGTGGCGTCGACGCACTGAACAGCCACCGCGGGCCGACGATCACGCCGACTGCCGCGGCGTCAACGCTTTTCTCGCCGCCCGCCCAGCCGTGGTGTATGACGTTCTCCATCGTCGCGACGGAGGGAGATGCGATCGGCGTCGCGGTGCAGTCGAAGTTCGTCAGCGTCGGCTCGGTCGTCCCCTTCGCGGACGCCGAGGCGGGCGCCATCGCCACCCAGAGCTTCGCGAACGTCGCCTACGGCGCCGACGGGCTCGACCACCTCCGGAACGGACTCACCGCCGAGGAGACGATCGAGCGACTGACCGAGGCGGACGACGAGGCCGAGCGCCGCCAGGTCGGCGTCGTGGGCGCCGACGGCTCCGTCGCCGGCTTCACCGGCGAGGACTGCTTCGACACCGCACTCGACGTACAGGGCGAGAACTACACCGTCCAGGGGAACATTCTCGAGAACGAGGAGACGGTGACGGCGATGGCCGAGACGTTCGAGACCGCCGAGGGCGGCCTGCCCGAACGCCTGCTCGCGGCGCTGGAAGCCGGCGACGAGGCCGGCGGCGACAGCCGCGGCAAGCAGGCCGCGGCGATGTACGTCGTCAAGCCCGAGGGCGGCTACGACGGCGGGAACGACCGCTGGATCGACGTGCGCGTCGACGACCACGAGACGCCGATTCGGGAGCTCCGGCGGGTGTTCAAGCTGTACGACGTGACGCTGCTCGCCCGCGAGGAGCCCGACGAGCTCCGGGAGCTGACCGGCGAGACCGCAGCGGCCGTGGCGGAGACGTTGGCCGCGCTCGGCCATCTCGACGAGCGCGACGCGGAGGCCGTCACCGCCTTCGGCGACCCACAGACCGAGGCGCTGGAGGCGTTCCGCGGGATGAACAACTTCGAGAACCACTCGCTTGCGGTGATCGAGGATGCGCTCGCTCGCGGCTGGGACGACGCCGACGGCGCCGGCGAGGAGCGCATGGTCGACGCCATCTGGCACGGGCTGCAGCGACTGGAGCGGAAGTAGCGGAACGGGGATGTGCTCCGGGGGCGCCGTCACGCCCAAGCGCCCGCGGGCCCAACGGCGCCTATGCGCGACGAATCGGAGATCAGAGAGCAGTACGAGTTCCTGCAGGAACAGCTCGACAGCGAGGAGATGAACCACGAGTCCGTCCGAGAGATGTTCACGTACTACAAACGAGCCCTGGGCTGGGTGCTCGAGGAGGAGCACATCTGAGGACGTGTCGGTCTGCGAGCAACGCTACGTTTAAGGGGCCGATAGGCAAGTGTCGATGACGCTTCGTCTGGAGGGCCGAAGCGTCAGCGGGGACCGTTTCGGCGCCGGGCGCGAACGTTTTCTGTTCCGCCCGGCGCCTTCGTTTTCACCCGACACAGCCACGGCTACGTCGCCCGCCGATCGTTCGTCGCGCCGATATGTCGCCCAGACAGATCGGACCCGGGCAGGAGAAACCCGTCGTGGCGTGGGCGTCTACGGCCGAAACCGGCAGAATTTGCGCAATCTTTATGACCGTTCCAAAACAATGGTGACACATTCACATGCACGATCTCACCGGGTTCCAGCGCGACCTGCTCTACGTGATCGCCGGGAAAGACGAGCCCCACGGGCTCGCGATCAAAGAGGAGCTGGAGGGGTACTACGAGTCAGAGATCCACCACGGCCGGCTCTACCCGAACCTCGACACCCTGGTCGAGAAGGGGCTGGTAGAGAAAGGGCAACGGGACCGACGGACGAACTACTACACGCTGACCCGGCGTGGCAGTCGCGAGATCGAGGCTCGGCGGGAGTGGGAGGCGCAGTACGTCGACGTCGACTAACCCTGTCCCTGCGGCGCTGAGTCCGGTGACCCGTCCGCCCCCGTCGCCCCGTTTTCGCCCTCCACGGGTTCGGCTCCCCCGGCCTCGCCCTCCACACGCTCGTCGTCCCCGCTCTCGACCGTGCCGTAGCTGGGGTCGATCGCGTACGGTTTGATCGGCGACCCGTCGACGAGCTCCGGGAGGACGATGCGCGAGAAGTGGACCACGAACACCAACAGCATCGGCATCAGGAAGATTCCGTACCAGCCGAACAGCAGCGGCCCCAGCGTGTACGCGAGCATCAGCGCGCCGACGTGGAGCGACCGCCCGGAGACGTACGGCCGGAGCACCAGGTCCGGGATGGTGTCGACGATGACGAACGAGATGACGGCGAACGCGATCACGAACGCCAGCCCGCCGGCCGTGCCCGTGAGCAGCGACTGTACGAGCAGCAGCAACGCGACGGGGAAGTAGACGAGCTTCATCCCCACGACAGGGATCAAGCTCGCGATGCCGGCGAGCATCCCCACCAGCGCGGCCGCCGGGATCGAGATGCCCGGCGGGGCGAACACGTTCAGCACCGAGTAGGCGATCACGCCGATCGTGCCGGTCAAAATCGCGTTGAGGATGTTGCCGAAGAAGATGGAGTTGAAGTCCCGATCCACCGCAGTGGCGAAGCTCCGGACGGTGCCCTCGTCGTCGTCGAAGTGCCGTAAGAACCACCGGGCGAGCCGGTGATCCTCGCGGAGCAGGTAGAACGCCATCGCCAGCATCACGAACAGGTGGACGCCAGCGATTCCCAGCACGGCGACGGTGCCGAACGCTGACTCGACGGACTGTAGCACCTGCGAGAGATCCGCACCGGCCACCATCTCGGCGACGCCGTCCTGTAGCAGCCGTTCGGGGTCGGCGACACGGTCGATCAGCGCCGGGTCGATACCCAACTGATCGATGTCGACCGTGGTGCTGTGTGCGTACTTATCGAGCTCCTGGAGGACGATCGTAATCGCGTACGCGACCAGCATCAGCGCCGGGAGCACGAGCGCGAACAGCGACACGCCCGCCGCGAGACTGGGGCTGTCGAGTGCGCGCCGAAGCTGGCGGTAGATCGGTCGCGTGGCGTAGTAGACGAAGAGGCCGAACACGAGGGTGCCGACGAAGGAGTACGCGACGAACGTCAGTGCCCCAGCGAGGACGAGGCCGAACGCGCCCCACAGCAGTCGCCCTTTGTCGACCTCCGAGAGGTCCATACCCCGAGAGGTGTCGGCGCGAGTATAAGCGTGTGGGGGTGCTGTCGATCGCGCCGGCCCATACTTATATAGCCGGAGGCCGGCACGTAGCGACCCATGCCGCCGCTACAGGCCGACGCGCTGTTCGCCGCACCCCTCTCGGAGCCGGTGGTTCGACTCACCATCGCGGGCGCGTTGGGGCTGTTCCTCGGCCTGGAGCGCGAGTGGTCCGAGAAGTCCGCGGGGGTGCGGACGTTCTCGCTGCTGACGCTGTCGGGGGCGTCGACGACGCTCCTGGCCCAGCGCGTCGACGCCGCCGGGGCGCTGCTGGCGGTCGGCGGGCTGTTGGTCCTGCTGATGGGCAGCCTGCTCGCGGTCCGGGAGCTACAGGGCGGCGCCGCCGACGCGTCGCTCTCGCTGACGACCAGCGTGTCGATGTTCGTCGCCTACGGCGTCGGCGCGCTGACTGCGGCGGGGCTGGTGATCGAGGGGGTGACGGTGGCCGTCATCTCCTCGGCGCTGCTGGTGCTCAAACGGGAGCTGCACTCCTTCGCGGGCGGGCTCGACCGCGAGGAGCTCCGGTCGGCGACGGAGTTCGCCGTCCTCGCGTTCGTGATCTACCCGCTGCTGCCGGCGGAGTCGGTGTCGCTGTTCGGCGTCGGCTTCCCGCCGCGGGTGGCGTGGCTGATGGTCGTCACCGTCGCGGGGATCGGGATCGCCAACTACGCGCTGGTCCGCAGCTACGGCGGCCGCGGGGTCGCGATCACCGGCTTCTTCGGCGGACTGGCGTCGTCGACGGCGGTCGTCGGCTCGATGCTGGATCACGTCCGCCAGCGCAGCTCGGTGACGGAGTACGCCGTCGCCGCCGTCCTGTTGGCCGACGCCGCGATGGCGAGTCGCAACCTCGCGATCGTGCTCTTCTTCACGCTCACGTCGGGGGTGCCCGTGCTCGTCGCCGCGGCGGCGCCGTTGGGCGCGCTGGTGCTCGCGAGCGTCGGCGCGGCCGCGCTGACCGCCGACTGGGACGCGACGCTGGAGGTTGATCTGGAGAGCCCCTTCTCCCTGCGGAACGCGCTCGCGTTCGGCGGCGTGTTCGCGGTGATCCTCGTCGGCTCGGCGTTCGCCCAGGCCCGCTTCGGCACCGCGGGGCTGTACGTCAGCGCGGCGATCTCGGGGCTGGTCTCCTCGGCGGGCGCGACCACGTCGGCGACGCTTCTGTACATCGGCGGCGGCGTCGCCGGCGGCCCCGCCGTGATCGCGGTCCTCCTCGCCTCGGCGTCGAGCGTCGCAGTCAAGGCGGGGCTGACGCTGTCCGGGCCGCGGCAGTTCGGCCGCTCGGTGACGGTCTGGTCGGTGCTGCTACTGGTCGTGACCGCGCTGGTCGCGGCGGCGGCGATGCTGCTCGGGCAGGGGTTCTGACCGACCGTCAGCTTAACAAAAGCAGCCATATTCCCCTAGGCATGGACCGGGATTCTGTCGAGCCGGAGGTCACTGACCTCCCCGGCGACCGAGCGACGGAGTGGGTTGACTACCACCACGAGTTCTCAGCGCCCAGCACGTACGTCTACGAGTTCGTCTGGGACCACACCGCGCCCGCCGAGGGGCCGTTCTGTACCGACGTCGACGGCAACGTGCTGATGGACTTCACGAGCCACGTCGCCGCGGCGCCGCTCGGCTACAACAACCCGAAGATCATGGAGCCGCTCGCGGAGTTCGAGCTGACCGACCCGGTGAAGATCGCGGGCCAGGACTTCTACGCCTCGGACGGACGCTCGCCGGGCGAGGGGATGCCCGGCGCGGCCGGACTGATGGACCGCATCACCGATATCTCGTCGTCGTTCGACATGGACACGGTGTTCCTCTCGAACTCCGGCGCCGAAGCCGTCGAGAACGCGATGAAGATCTCCTACGACAACAACCCACTCGGGAAGTACGCGCTCACCTTCGAGGGCGCCTTCCACGGGCGGACACTGGGCGCGCTGTCGCTCAACCGCTCGAAGGAGGTGTACCGACGGCGCTTCCCGGAGATCGCGTCGGTCCACGACTTCCCGTTCTGTTCGTGCGAGGACGCGCCGTCGGGCTGTGAGTGTGGCTACTTCCGGGGCGAGGAGTCGGCGCTCAGTGCGAAACTCGATCCCAAGACGGGCCACGTCAACCCCGAGGAGGTCGCGTTCCTGATGATGGAGCCGATCCAGGGCGAAGGTGGCTACCGCTTCCCCAGCGAGGCGTTCGCCCGCGACGTGGCCGAGGTCACCGAGAAGTACGACATCACCCTGATCGCCGACGAGATCCAGGCGGGCCTGGGCCGGACCGGCGAGTGGTGGGCCTCCGAGCACTACCCCTTCGACCCGGACGTGATCACCTCCGCGAAGGGGATGCGCGTGGGGGCGACCATCTCGGACACGGAAATCTTCCCCGAGGAGACGGGTCGACTCTCCTCGACGTGGGGTGCCGGCGACTACCTCGCCGCCGCGAAGGGCGCGTTCACCATCGACGCCATTGAGGAGTACGACCTGCTCGAGAACGCGACCCGGCGCGGCCAGCAGTTCCAGGAGCTCATGCGCGACGCCGACCTCGACGGCGTCACCAGCGTGCGGGGGAAGGGCCTGATGCTCGGCCTCGACTTCGAGTCGAAGGCGCTGCGTGACGACATCGTCGACGCGGCGTTCGCGCGCGGCCTGCTGCTGCTCGCCTGCGGCAAGAAGACGATCCGCGTGCTGCCGCCGATGGACGTGACCGAGCGCGAGATCGAACTCGGCGCCGAGCTGTTCATCGAGGCCATCGAGGCCGAGAACTGAGCGGTAGCGGCTCCCCTTCTGCCGTCGCAGCCTGCGGGAAAACGCAGAGCTCCCCCGCGAGCGGCGCTCTCCGCTCCCAACCGGAACCAGAGCTGTTCCGGTGACCGTCGAGTGGGGCCCCGCGGCACACCGGCGGCCTACATCTGGTAGCGCCGTTCGTCGTCGCGCTCGGGGTACTGGTCGGCGCCGGTCATCTCCTCGTAGGTCGCGCCGGCGAGATACTCGTCGTAAGTCACGTCGTAGCCGCTGCGCAGGTGGAAGTCGAGGTTACCGCTCTGGATCGCCTGTTGGAACAGCGCGTGGACGCCGCGGCGGAGCAGTTCCTCGGTGTCGGTACCCATCGCCGCCGACAGCATCGCGAGTTCGTTCCGCGTCTCGGGGTCGAGGTCGACGGTCGTCTCCTCGCCGATCGCGGTGTAGTTCGCGGTCACGTTCTCGTCGAGGTCGTCGAGGCTCATGGTCGGTGGTACGGTGGGACGCGAATACCGTTTGTGCATCGGCCGGCGGTGACTGGCGAGCGCTGAGGGGCGGCTCTCGACGCCAGCGACCCTCGGCAGCGCGAACGTCCCGTTCCGGGGCCGTGGTCAGTCCTGTGGCACCGGCGTCGGGTCGGCTGTGGTCACCACGCTGGCGGGGACGTAGCGGTCCCAGAGGGCGAGCATGCTCGGCAGGACGAGCACGCTCACGGCGAACGCCGTCGTCATCGCGATGACGACGATGGCGCCGAAGCTCCGCAGTTGGGGGTGCGGGACGAGCGTGATGGTCGCGAACGCGCCCGCGGAGGTGAGCGTGCTGCCGAGCAGTGCGCCGCCGGTCCCGGTGACGGCGGCGTCGAGCGCCTCGAACGTGCCCGCGCCGGCGCGGCGTTCGTCGGCGAAGCGGTCGCCGACGTGGATGTTGTAGTCGACGCCGAGGCCGATGACGAGGCTCATCAGCAGCGCGGTCAGCAGCGTCAGCGGGATCGACAGGAGGTACATCCCGCCGATGACCAGGCCGAGTACCAGCGCGATGGGCACCGAGACGACCAGCCCCAGCGTCGCGCTGCCGTGCATGTACCTGAACACGGCCGCGAGCGTCAGGACGATCGCCGCGAGCGCGAGCACCATCGTGCTGAGGATGCCGCCCACGACTTCGTCGAGGACCGCTTCGTTGATGGCGAAGCTCCCGGTGACGGTCGCTGTCCGGTCGTCGCCTTCCATGCGGTCGGCGCCGTCGGCCAACTGGCTGACGACGCTGTCGGCGTCGGCGTAGTCGGCGTCGAGCGACAGCGTCACGAGCAGCGACTCGTACTCGTCGCCGTCGCGGCCGACGACGCGGCTGGCGACCTCGCTGTCCGCGGCGTAGAAGGCGTCGTACACGCGCTCGAGGTTCCGGTCGGGGACGCCGTTGCCGTCGGTGTCGGCGTCCTCGAGAACGGCCGCGAACGAGTCGTTCCGGGCGGCGACGGCGTGCATCGCCGTCACGGGGAGCGGACGGCGGCGGCGTCCGTGTCCTCGACCAGTAGCTCCGTGCCCTCGACGTACTCGACGCCGTCCCGGAGCGCTTCGAGTGCGTCGTCGTCCGTGACGGCGCCCTCGACGAGGATGCGCTCCTGGACCGCGGCGTCCGCACTCGCGGGCTGGTACACCGCTTCGACGTGCTTGCTCTGTTCGGCGACCGGGTGGCTCTCCCAGCCGACGGGGTCCGGGAGTTGTGTCTTCCACTCGGCGACGTCGCCGTCGCTCTGTTGGTAGCTCTCCTCGTCTAAGTCCATCCACGCCACCCCGCCGGCGCTGCCGACGACGAGCGCGAGGACCAGCACGACCGGCGCGCCGCGGCGCGCGAGCGTGACGGATTTGGCGAGCAGCGGCCGGAGGTAGCGCCCGTGGCCGAGTGCCTGTTTGTGGCGGTCGACCCCGGCGCGTTCGAGCAGGCCGTCGATGCCGACCTTCAGCGCGGGCACGACGGTGACGAAGATGAGCAGCGCGGAGGCGACGCCCAGCGTGATCGCGACGCCGAGATTACGGATGAGCGCCAGCGGGTTCGAGAGGTTCGCGAGGAACCCGATCGCCGCGGTGACCGTGACGAGCACCAGCGCCGTGGCGACGAGGGTGACGCCCCGGCGCATCGGCTCGCGGATCCCCTCCGCTTTCCCGCGCTGTTCGCGGTAGCGGTTGAACACGTGGAACCCGTAGTCGATGCTCAGGCCGGCGACGAGCACCACCGGGATGATGCTGGTGGTGCCGGCGGCGACGCCCAGCCAGCCGAGCAGGCCGAACATCCACAGCACCGAGAGGACGACGCCGACCATGCCGACGACGACGTCGACGAGATCGCGGTAGGCGAACCCGAGCACGACGAGGATGAACGCCAGCGCGGCGGGGACCACCAGCTCGACCATCTCCCCGAAGAAGTGGCTGCTGTAGTCGTCCCAGGCGGCCGCGTTCAGGACGAAGAAGCCGCCGGCGCGCCCGTCCGCGCTCCGGTACAGTGCGGCCGTCGCGTTGTCGACCGTGTCGTTGGCCGCGTCGGCGTCGAGCGCGACGAGCATCCGCCGGTCGGTCGCAGTCGTCTCACTCGGCTCGTGGTCGGCCGGGAGATACCGGAGCGCCCGCGGGTCGTTCGCGAGCGTCCGTTCGACCAGTCGCTCCACTTCGGCGGGCGTCGCCGCCGAGAGCGCCCGGACCTGTTCGTCCAGGCTGGCGTTCTGGCTGCCGGCGGCGCGCTTGGCGACGAGGTTCGACAGGCCCGTGACGCCGTCCTCGTGCAGGGCGGCGCTGACCGTCTCGTTCTCGCGGATCGCCCGTTGGTACCGCAGGCCGGCGAGGAGCGACTCCTTCGAGAGGACGTTCCCGTCGTCGTCGCGGACGTACACCATCTCGAAGCTGCGTTCGGGCTCCTCGTCGGCGCCGCCGAACTGGTTCTGTACGTACTCTGCTTTCTGGATGCGCTCGACGTCTTCGAACGCCTCGGCGTCGGCGCCGGCCTGGCTCTCGGTGTCGAGTTGGGTGACCCCGGCCACCACCACCCCAGACAGGAGGAGCATCACGAGCAGCGTGATGCGGGTGTGGTTCGTAACCGCGCCGACGACCGCCGACAGTTTGTCTCGTGCCATCGTTCGGTGTGAGAGACGCTTCGGCCACCGACCGTGTATAAATGGGCGCCGAACTGCTGAACCGAAACACGTGCACAAACGTTAAATAGTCGAACGCTCCCCGGCGCGCCGACGGCGTTCCGAGCGAACGCGACCGAAACGGTTTTGCTCGGCGACGGACCACCGACAACCACCCATGACGGCCAGTCGTCCCGCGACGCTGCGCCACCGCCAGCGGGTCGGCTACCGGTCGTCCGCCGCCGCGAACAATGCGCCTGCGTGAGCAGGTGCACCACTTCGTTCTCCGACCATCGCCCGGCCGTCCGAACCCCGACCGACCAGCACGCCCACTAACCGACATCCGCCGGCTTCGCCGGCAACCACCACACACATGCTCGAACGAACCTACATCGACGACGTATCGGCCGACGACGAGACGACGACCATCGCGGGCCACGTCCACGACACCCGTGACCTCGGCGGGATCCTGTTCGTCATGGTCCGCGACCGGACCGGGACGATGCAGGCCGTGTTCAAGGAGGACCGCGAGCCAGAACTGTTCGCCGAGGCCGAGGCGCTGGACCGCGAGACGGTGATCCAACTCGGCGGCGAGGTCTCCGAGACCGACCAGGCGCCGGGCGGCGTCGAACTCGTCCCCACGGAGCTGACCGTCGTGAGCGAGGCGAAGGAGGCCCCCACCCTCGAGGTGTCAAAGGACGTCGACGCCGACCTCTCGACGCGGCTGGACAACCGCCACCTCGACGTGCGCGACCCGGAGACCCGGGCCGTGTTCTCGCTGCGCTCGAAGGCGATGGAGGCGATGAAGCAGTACTTCTACGACGAAGAGTTCGAGGAGGTCGACACCCCCGCCCTCTCGACGGCCGGCGCCGAGGGCGGCGCCGACCTGTTCCCGGTCGTCTACTACGACAAGGAGGCGTACCTCTCCCAGAGCCCGCAGCTCTACAAACAGCTGCTCGTCGCCGCGGGCTTCGACCGCCTGTTCGAGGTGGGCCACGCGTTCCGCGCCGAGGAGTTCGCCACCTCGCGGCACGTCTCCGAGATCGCGATGTTCGACGTGGAGCTGGGCTACATCGAGGACCACCACGACGTGATGGACGTCCAGGAGGAGTCCCTGCGTGCGGCCATCGAGGCGGTCCAGGAGAACGCGGGGCGCGAACTCGAACTGCTCGACGCCGATCCGGTGCTCCCCGAGGAGCCGTTCCCGCGCCTGACCTTCGACGAGGCGCTCGACATCCTCGAGGAGGAGTTCGGCCACTTCCCGGACGACCCGACGGACCTCGACACGAAGGGCGAGCGCCTGCTGGGCGAGCACTTCGCGGAGCAGGGCCACCCCGCGGTGTTCGTCGTCGGCTACCCCGAGGAGAAGTTCTACTACAAACAGGGCGTCGAAGGCGACGACATCGCCTCCCGGAAGTTCGACCTCATCTACCGTGGCGAGGAGCTCTCCTCGGGCGGTCAGCGTGAGCACGACATCGACCGCCTGGTCGAGGTGATGGAGGAACAGGGCGTCGACCCCGACAACTTCGAGTTCTACCTCGACGCGTTCCGCTACGGCGCGCCGCCCCACGGCGGCTACGGCCTCGGCATCGACCGCCTCGTGAAGGGGTTGGCCGACCTCGACAACGTCAAGGAGGCCATCCTCTTCCCGCGCGACCCCGACCGACTCGAACCCTGAACGCCCCCGGCGACTGCCGTACTGCCCACTGAACACCCTTTCTTCGCGCCGGGCGCGACCGCGCCGTTTTACCGACGCCGGTCCCCAGCCCAGAGCATGACCGACGCCGACGCCGGCGACGATGCGGCCGCCGACGCGGTCCCGCTCCCGGCGGACCTCGATCTCGACGCCGTCCGCGAGGCGCTGATCGCGTGGTACGAGGCCGACCACCGGCCGTTCCCGTGGCGCCAGACCGACGACGCCTACGAGATCCACGTCAGCGAGGTGATGAGCCAGCAGACCCAGCTCGATCGGGTCGTCGCGGCGTGGGAGGATTTCCGCGACCGCTGGCCGACCGTCGACGCGCTCGCGGCCGCCGACCGCAGCGAGGTCGTCGCGTTCTGGACCGACCACTCGCTGGGCTACAACAACCGCGCGAAGTACCTCCACGAGGCGGCCGGACAGGTCGTCGACGACTACGGCGGCGAGTACCCCCGGAGCCGGCGGCGCTGGAGAGCCTGATGGGCGTCGGCCCGTACACCGCCAACGCGGTCGCGTCGTTCGCGTTCAACAACGGGAACGCGGTCGTCGACACGAACGTCGAGCGCGTCACCTACCGCGCGTTCGACGTCCCGGACGACGACGACGCGTTCGAGGCGGCGGCGCGGACGCTGATGCCCGCCGGGGAGTCGCGGGTCTGGAACAACGCGATCATGGAACTGGGCGGCGTCGCCTGCACGAAATCACCCGCCTGCGACGAGGCCGGCTGTCCGTGGCGCGAGTGGTGTGACGCCTACCAGAGCGGCGACTTCACCGCGCCGGACGTGCCAACCCAGCCGAGCTTCGAGGGCTCACGCCGGCAGTTCCGCGGGCGGATCGTCCGCGTGTTGGGCGACGGCGACGAGGTTGGGCTCGACGACCTCGGCCACCGAATCCGGGTCGACTACGCCCCCGACGGCGAGCACGGTCGGGAGTGGCTGGAGGGGCTGCTCGACGATCTGGCAGACGACGGCCTGGTCGAGGTGGCGGAGGCCAACGGCGAGCGCGTCGCGCGACTGCGGTAGCTCGCTCCCGACGCCGTCGGTTACTCCTCGTGTCCGTCCGTGGACGACCCTTCGATCAGTCCCTGCGCCGCGAACAGCTCCTTTCCGCGCTCGTAGGCGCCGAAGCCGTACAGCCGCGAGGGGGTGAGCACGTAGCGCTGCTTCACGCCACCCTCCGAGCGGTGGCGGACCACGAACCGCGGGCGGGTCACGAGCGGGAGGCCGTACTCCGGTTCGACGCTCTCGACCGTCTCGAAGGGGATCACCACTTCTCGCTCCGGGTTCCCGCCGCGGAGCCGCGTCCACACCGCCCACGCGAGCAGCAGGCCGGCGGCGCCGCCGGAGAGCCACGCCGGGAGCGTCCGGACCGCGAGGACGACACCGACGAGCACGGCGACCAGAAACAGCGCCACGCCCGCCCGACGGATCGGCGGGATCCCCTCGTCGGTCAGCGCGTCGCGAAGCGTCCCGAGCGGGCCTCGCTCGCCTGAAAGGATGCGGAGGCGGTCCTCGGCGACGATGCAGCGGCCGTCGTGAGTGCGGAAGTCGCCAACCACTGTGGGTCCGGTAGGGGGTCGGCGGAATAGCGTTTTTGGGTCGCGCTCAGTCCCCGGCGAGCGCCTGACACCGCTCGACCCACTCGGCCCGGAACCGGTCGTCGCTCACGACCCGGCCGACGAGGTCGCCGGGGCGTCGAACGCCCGCCTCGACACACCAGCCGAGACACGCCCTGTAGATATCCATCGACAGGTCATCCCTGTCGGGATCGCGGACGACCGGCACCGTCTCGGCGCCCGAGAGCGCCGCCGCGAGCGCGCGGGTGTGGCCGTCCGCGAGCACGACCCGGCCCGAGTCGACCGTTCCCGGATCGAGCCCTACATCCTCGACGGGCTCCAGATACGGCAGCGGCTCCGGGTCGGGATCGTCCGCGTCCAACCAGTCGAGCACGCCGCGGAGCTTCTCGGCGCTCACGAGCAGCTGGCTCGGGTGGAGGTCGGCGAGCGGTCGCTGTTCGGCTTGCCCCCCAGTCACGACGCGGTGGAGACGATCTTGATCACGTCGCCCTCTTCGAGTTCGTGGTCCTCGCCGATGCGCCGGCCCGCGCGGGCGTCGACGGCGTGGACGTAGCCGTCGCCGATGTCGGAGTGGACGGCGTAGGCGAGGTCCTTCGGGGTCGACCCCCGTGGGAGCAGGAAGGCGTCTGGCAGGACGCTGCCCGTGCCGTCGGTCCACTTCGACTCGTTCTGGACGGGGTAGGCGGTGATCCGGTCGAGCAGGCCGTAGACGGCCTCGTTCAACGCCTGTTGGACGCCCGTGCCGCCGTGTTCGGCCATCGTCTCCCGGATCGTTTCGAGCCCCTGCTGTTGGCTCTCGCTCAGTTCGCCGAGGATCTCGAAGTCGGCGTCGCCGGGGTCGTAGTCGACGATCCCCGCTTCGGCGCCGTTGCGGAGGGCGAGCTCGCCGTCGGCGGTGCAGGGGACGACGGGTTTGTCGATCTCCCGCAGCGCCTCGACGTTCTCCGCGGGGGCGATGTCGACTTTGTTGGCGACGAGGACGATCGGCTTCGTGCGGGCGCGGAGATCCGTCGCCAGCGTCTCGCGGTGGTCGTCGGTCCAGTCCCGGGGGTTGTCGGGGTACGCCATCCCGCGGAGGGTCGTGGTCACGTCGTACTCGTCGGCGCCGAACCCGGTCAGCAGGTCGTGCAGCGCCTCGTCGATGTCGAAGTCCGGCGAGCGGGACTTGCGCTCGACGGACTCCCAGTTGCGGTCGACGATGCCCGCCAGCCAGCGGTCCATCTCCTCCTCGATGAAGGTGGCTTCCTCGGTGGGGTCGTACGTGCCCACTTCGACGGGTTCGCCCTCCGCGTCGGTCGCGCCGGCGGCGTCGACGACGTTGAGGATCACGTCGGCGTCGGTCAGCGCGTCGAGGAACTGGTTGCCGAGCCCCCGCCCCTCGTGGGCGCCGGGGACGAGCCCCGCCACGTCCAGCAGCTCGACCGGGACGTAGCGCTTGCCGTCGCGGCAGTTGTCGCTGTCACAGCGCTCGTCGCGGTCGAGACAGGGACACTCGGTGCGGACGTGGCTGACCCCGCGGTTCGGGTCGATGGTGGTGAAGGGGTAGTTCCCCACGTCGACCTCCGCCATCGTGGCGGCTTTGAAGAACGTTGACTTGCCGGCGTTGGGTTTGCCGGCGAGCGCGACCGAGAGCATTCGTTGGGCGTGGGTTCAGCGGACGGCGCCAACTGCCTTTCGGTCGACCCGCTCGCGTCAGAAATCGGGGGTCCGCTGCTGTGGGTCTTCCGGCGCGGCCGAGTCGTCGGACTGCACCAACTGGATCTCGCCGTCGGCGCGCAGCGTCCCCTCGACGTTCGCGCGCTCGTGGACCCGCAGGTCGACCGAGGACACGTCCCCGCGGACGCTCGCGCCGGCGTCGATGGTGACGGCGCCGTCGCGGGTGGTCACGTCGCCGTGGATCACGCTGCCGGCGTGGAGATGCACGTCGCCGCGGGCGCGGACGCTGCCGAACAGCTCGGAGCGCTCGTCGATCGTGACCTCGGTCGCGCGGATGTTGCCGTGGAGCCGACACTCCGAGCCGATGCTCGCGGGCGTCGAGACGCGCCACGCGTCGTCGGACACCGACGAGCCGCGGGGGATTACCAACGGTTCCTGCTCGGCCTCGCCGCCGTCGGCCAGCGCGTACGCCAGGTCGTCGGCGGCCTCTTCCTCGCCCAAGCGGAGGAGCTGGGAGAGCACGATGAAGTAGAACACCAGTGTCGGCATCGGGTTCCGGATCGTGATCCAGCCGTTGGCCTCGAACCCCTCCTCGATCTCCACGTCGTCGCCGATGTCCAGATCGCCCGAGACCATCAGCTGGCCGCCGATCCGGGCGCGCTCGCCGAGGTAGGCGTCCTCGCCGACGAGCACGTCGCCGTCCACGTCGGTCCACATGTCCAGCCGACAGTCGTTTTGGGCCTCGATGTGGCCGCCGAAGCTGCTCCGTTCACCGGCCGCGACCGAGCGACCGCGGACCCCGAACTCGACGGTCGACTGCCCACCGACCAGCACGTCGCTCTCGGTCACCAGGTCGTGTTCCTCGACCACGGTGCCGCTGGGGATGGTCAGCTCGTCGAGCGGGTCCTGTCGGAGCGACATACTGCTGTTAGAGGGTCGCTACAGGTAAAAGGCTCCGTCAGACATATATCTGCAACCCGACAGTTCTCCTCGTGTCATCGACGAATGCGCGGGCCAGATCGGGGGGTCTGACGCGGGGCGGCGGTACCGGAAGCGTGGGGTTAACCACGACGAATCCGTACGGTGACGCATGACCGCATTATCGTTCGACGACGAGGGCGTCGACGTCGTCTACGAGGGGACGGAGTTCCGACTGGAGAAGGCGCTGATCGAGGAGGCGACCGAGAAGTCCTACCCGGACGTGACCGACCACGAGGTGCTGAAGATCGTCGAGGAGAACCCGAGCATCTCGGGCGAACCGCGGCGGATCGGCGACATCGTCCAGTCGGTCTGAGGCCGGAGCCCGATCAGCTCAGTCCGTACTCGTCGTGGTCCTCTTCGAGTTCGCCGGCTTCCGCGACGAGGTACCCCATCAGGTCGCGGGCGCTCTCCTCGACGGCCTCGAGGTCGTCGTTCGAGCGCCCCGTAACCGTGACTGAGAGCTCCTGCAGTTCCAGATCCACGCGGGGAACGGTTTTGTCGTCGCCGGAGTCGCCGGCGGTTCGTCGTCGGGCGTCGTCGTCGTCGCCGCTGGGCCGGTCGTCGCCGTCGTCTCCCATACCTGCGGCACTCTGTCGGATCGTACAAAAGTCCGGGGGAGCGAGCCGCGGCGGAACGGGCGTTGCGTCGGGGCGCTGTGCGGTGATAGGGCGACACCGCGGGTCGTAAGCCGGCGTCGGGCTACCCGTCGACGAACGTGCGCCGATCCAGCCGTTCGGTCGCCTCGTCGGCCAGCGTCCGGAGGTTGACGGCGTCCTCGCGGTTGTAGGAGATCAGCGTCTCCAGCGAGCCGTCCTCCCCGCGTTCGTGTTCCTTCCAGAGGCGGACGGCGTCCCGCCCGGAGATGTCCGGCCGGTCGCGCTCGATCCCGATCTCCTGCTCGATCGGCTTCAGCCCGCCCGAGAGATCGAGCTTCTTGCAGGTGTACAGCAGGTCGAGGTGGGGGGTGTTCACGTCGAGCCCGAAGGACGTCTCGAGGAACGGCACGTCGAAGCGCTTCCCGTTGAACGTCACCAGCAGGTCGGCGTCGTCGAACTGGGCGCGGACGTTCTCGGCGGTCAGGTCGTCGCCGTTGACGAGTGTCGTCGTCTCGCCGTCGCAGTGGAACGAGACGGTGGTCACCTCGTTGCGGTCGTGGTCGAGCCCGGTCGTCTCGATGTCGAAGAAGCAGGCTGACTCCCGGAAGTTCTCGTAGAGGCGCCATCGTTCGCCGCTCGGGAACGCCTGGTCGAAGAAGGCGGCGTCGCCGGCGTCGAGGCGGGGTCGAGCCTCGTCGATGAAGTCGCTGATCCGGTCGCCGGTTTTCGCGCCGACCGCGCTCGGGTGGAAGTCGTCCCAGTGGGTGATGTCCTCGGACCAGAGGCGGCGCTCGGTGGCCTCGCCGACGCCGCGGACGGGGATGAAGGAGTTCTCGATACCGATGTTCGTACGTTGTTCGGACATGGTGGGTTTGAGAGATCGGGGTGCCGCGAGCGGCTCCGTGAAGCGTTCATCGACGGCTATGCCAAACGCGGAGAAAAGCCTGCGGATTGCCCGGGTCAGTGAGGGCTGCCTGAACGCTCCGCCATGGCCGGGTGGCAACGACAACAGTTTCCTCCCCTCGCTGTTCATGCTGAACTGAATGGTCGACTCGCTGTGGTACCCTTCCGTCGGGGATGTCGTCGACATCCACGAGGACATCGTCTCGGAGTACCCCGAGACCGATAGAGGGGTTCGAAACCGGGGCGACATCGAGTTCGCCCTCGACTACGTCGAGAGTGGAAGTTTCGGTGAAGCGCCGGAGGGGATCCACGAGAAGGCGTTCCACCTGCTCCGACTGCTCGTCGCCAACCACCCGTTCGTCGACGCCAACAAGCGAACGGCGCTGAACACGACGAGCGTCTTCTACTTCCTCAACGGCTACCGGTTCACTTACGACCACGAAATCCGCTCGTTCCTCAAGCGGTTCGCCGTCGACGAGGCGGCCGTAGACGAGTCAATCGCCATCGAGTACCTCCAGTCACACACTGAACAACTGGATCTCGCCGCCGAGATCGAGAACTGGCGTGAGGACCTCCTTCAGTTCGGCGTCGACGAACTCACGGGCAGCCGGGACGACCCGAACGATTAACAGCATACGTGCGCTACATCGGCTATGGCGACGGAAGAAGGAGTCGAGCCAGAGTCCCCACTCGACGAGGTAATGGCGGACATCAGACAGGAGCTCGTCCGCCGGGTCGCAGCTGCCGACCGCGACGAGAACCGCGATGTCTACGACGCGCTCGAAGACGAGTAGCCACTGCCCGGGCAGTTCGCCGGGCTGCGGATGAGGGAGTTCTCGACGCGCATGCTCTGAGTGGGTCGGTTGTCGGTGATAAAGTCGGCGCTCCGCGCGACGGGGAGCGCTACTCCCGGAGTCGCTCGCGTTCCTGCTCGTCCTCGGTCTGCTCGTACGCCGCACACACCCGGCTCACACCCTCCTCGAAGCCCACCTCGGGCTCCCAGCCCGTGGCCTGCTTGAACTTCGCGGGGTCGGCGTGGGTGTGGTAGACGTAGTTGTCGAGGGGGACCGGCTCGTAGACGGGATCGATGTCGGTGCCCAGCTCCTCGTTGATCATGTCGACCATCTCGTTGAACGTGTACGGATCGCCGACGCCGAGGTTGTAGACGCCGTCGAGCTCCTCCTCGGCGGCGAGTTCGAGGCCGCGGACGATGTCGTCGACGTGGGTGAAGTCCCGGGTCTGGCTGCCGTCGCCCCAGAGCACCGGCGACTCGCCGTCGGCGATGGCGTCGGCGAACTGTGCGATGGTGTTGGCGTACTCGCCCTTGTGCTCCTCGTTGCCGCCGTACCCCTGGTAGACGGAGAAAAACCGCATGCCGGCCAGCGTGAGGTCGTGGAAGTCCGAGTAGTACTCCGCGTAGCGCTCCCGGCCCATCATCGACGCGTCGTACCCCGTCGACGCCTCCACGGGCATCTCCTCGGTACAGGGCTCCTCCTGACTGCCGTAGATCGAGGAGGTCGAGGCGTAGACGAACGTGTCACAGCTGTCGTCCATCGCCTGTTCGACGACGTTGACGAACCCCTCGATGTTGACCCGTGCGCCCTGTCGGGGGTGCTCCTCCAGCATCTGCCGGGAGGAGAGCGCCGCGAGGTGGAACACGGCGTCCACGTCGGTCGGCAGCTCGTCGTCCAGTACGTCCGCCTCGACGAACCGAACGTCGTCGTCGAGGTTCTCGGGGTGCCGAGGTAGCAGTTGTCCAGCGCGATCACGTCGTTGTCGGTCGCGAGATGGTTCGAGAGGTTCGAGCCGATGAACCCCGCGCCACCGGTGACCAGCACGCGCTTGCCGTTCATGTCCGGTGCTCTTCCCGGCGGCGTCAAAGGCCTGTCGTTCGGCGATACCCACGTCTGTCCGGGCTGGAGCCGATTTTTGAACGAATACGGCAGTTCTCTTGCGTATTGTTCGAAACTCCCTCCAAGTTTATCGGAGTCGGCCGCAGGTTTATGTACTCCCATGGGTAATCAGCCAACAAATGTCTTCGATCGAGCTAACAGCCAGCCAGCGCACGATTCTCCGGGCGCTCGTCAACCTCCACGGGGAGGCGGAGTCCGCAGTAAAGGGCGAGACGATCGCCGATGAGGTGGGGCGCAACCCCGGCACGATCCGGAACCAGATGCAGAGCCTCAAAGCGCTCCAGTTGGTCGAGGGCGTCCCCGGGCCGAAGGGCGGCTACAAGCCGACGACCAACGCCTTCGACGCGCTCGACGTCCAGCAGATGGAGGAGCCGGCGTCGGTGCCGCTCACTCACGAGGGCGAGGAGATGCCCGGCGTCAACGTCGAGGAGATCCGGCTCAGCAGCGTCCACAATCCCGACCTCTGCCGGGCGGAGCTACACCTGCGCGGCTCGGTCAAGTCGTTCCACGAGGGTGATCACGTGCGGGCCGGCCCGACCCCGCTGTCGGCGCTGGTCGTCGAGGGGACCGTCGACGGCAAGGACGCCACGGCGAACGTGTTGATCCTCGAGATCGAGTCGATGGCGGCGCCGGCCGGCGAGACCGCGCACTGAGCCGTCGTCCGCGTTACCCTTCCCGTTCGTCGAGCACCACTGGAACCCCTCGCTTGGCAACGTCCCGGGCGAACGCCCCCGAGTCGGCCTGCAGTATCTCGATCGTGTTGTAGTGAACCGGGAGCACCAGATCGGGGTCCATCCGCTCGGCCAGCTCCGCCGACTCAGCGGCGCTGCTGACGACGGTGCCGGCGATGTTGGCGAGGAACAGCGACACCGACAGCTCCGCGAACGCGTCGAGGGCGTCGCTATCGCCCGGCCAGAACACCGACGTGCCCCCGAGCGCGAGGCGGTAGCCGACGCCGGATCCCTTGGGGTGGCTGACGGTGCCGTCCGGGTCGGCGCGGGGGCCGTCCGGCTCGTTGTACGCGGGCACCGACCAGATGTCGGCGCCGCCATCGACGCCGTCGACCGCGAGGTGGGCTTCCTCGCCGATTCGGACGATCTCGCCCGGTAGGTCCGAGACGGGAGCCACGTCGCGATCGATCCCCGCGGGGTCAACGGCGTCGTAGACGACGACCGTCGTCTCCTCGTTCGCGACGCGGCGGATCCCGTCGGCGTCGTAGTGGTGGTCGTGGGTCACACAGACCAGGTCGGCGTCCGCTGGCCGGTAGTTAGTCGCCCGTGGGTGGGCGGCCGCCTTCGGGTTCCCGCCGCCCGGCGGCGTCCACTCGCCGGTCAGCACGCCGTAGCGTCCGGGGTCGAGATACGCGACGAAGCCGCCCTCGGTCTCGATACGCGTGGTCGCGTAGCCGAACCACGTCACCTCCAGGCCGTCGTGGCGGACAGTCATACGCGGAGGTTGGGCGGGGGCCCTTAGGCGTACGCTTTCACGAACTCAGTTCCCGCCCTCGCCCCCGTTCGCCAGCCGTTCGACCCGTTCGACGGTGTCGGCGTCCTCGGGATCCTTGTCCTCGCGGACTTCCACGAACCGCGGGAACCGCAGCGCGTAGCCCGCGCTGTAGGTCGGCGACGCCTGGATCTCCTCGTAGCCGACCTCGAACACGACCGCGGGTCGGAACTCGACGGTCTGGCCGTCCTCGTTGATCACGTGGGGTTCGAGCAGGTCGGTGAGCGCCGCGAGCCGCTCGTCGGTGATCCCCGTCGCGACTTTTCCGACGGTCTCGTAGCCGTCGTCGGCGCCGACCGCGAGCAGGAACGTGCCGAACTCGTTGGCGCGACGCCCCTCGCCCCACTCGGCGCCAGTCACGACGCAGTCGAGCGTCTCCACGTCGGGCTTGCGCTTGAGCCAGTCCTGCCCGCGGTCGCCGGGGGTGTACGTGGAGTCAGGCCGTTTGAGCATGATCCCCTCGTGGCCCGCCGAGAGCGCCGACGCCTCGAACGCCTCGATCTCGTCGGCGTCGTCGCTGTACAGCACCTCGCTGGTGGCGTCGGGCAGGAGGTCGGCGAGCCGGTCGTGGCGCATCCGGAACGGCGAGTCGAGCAGGTCGGTCCCCTCTGTCGCCTCGCGGCCGTCGAGCAGGCAGTCGAACGCGTGAAACTCGAGTTCGACCTCCTCGCGCATCCGGTCCACATCGTGTTTCCGGCGGAAGCGCCGCAGCACCTCCTGAAACGGGAGCGGGCTGCCGTCGTCGTCGACGGCGACGACCTCGCCGTCGAGGATGGCGGGTGCGTCGAGCCGTTGCTCGGCGAACTCACGGATCTCCGGGAGGGCGTCGGTGACCTCCGAGGTGTTCCGGGAGTAGAGCCGGACCGTCGGATCGTCGGGGGTCGCGTCGCGATCCGCGTCAGGTGGGGCGATCCCTTCGGGATGGTGGTGGAGTTGGACGCGCGCGCCGTCGAACTTGATCTCTGCGGCGACGTCGTCCCAGGACTCCAGTGCCCCGGTGACCGTGCCGGCCTGTGCGAGCATCGACTGGACGGGGCGGCCGACGGTGAGGCTCATCGCCTCGAGCCCGTCCTCGCCCTCGTCGCGGGCGATCCGGGCGACGCGGCCGTAGTCGTTGCTCACCTGCAGCGCGTCGGCGACGAGGCCGGCGTCGACGGCGAACGCCTCGACGATCGCGTCCCGAACGGTGCCCTCGCCGACGCCCAGGCGCATCTCCCCGAGCACGAGCCG
The DNA here is from genome assembly GCF_001307315.1 of Halolamina pelagica. GTDB lineage: Archaea > Halobacteriota > Halobacteria > Halobacteriales > Haloferacaceae > Halolamina > Halolamina pelagica_B. The sequence continues at coordinate 2,386,174 of NZ_LGUC01000001.1, read as the reverse complement.
GGCGAGATAGCGTGCCTCCGCGTCGCTCACCCGAGAGAACAGGCCGAACAGCGTCGCGAGCTTCGTGTCCTCGCTGCCGTCGCCCTCGGTGGCGGCGACCGCCCGGAGCTCGGCGTCGACCTCGGCGAGCGTCGGGTCGTCCCTCCCAGCCGCCCCGTCCGCGGCGAACGCGCCTAGCCCCTGCTGGCCGCCGAGGTCGAGGTTCGCGGCGACGGCGCCGATCTCTCCCTCCTCGGCGAGTCGCTCCTCCACGTCGTCGGCGGTGACGTTCGTCCCCGCTGCCTTCGCCAGCGCGGCGTAGCAGAGCGCGGGCCCCACGTCCAGTGTCCGGGCGTCCCAGCCGGGGAACACCCGTCCCTGGAGGAAGCGGGCGACGGTGCCGATGTCGTCGCCGGCGTCACGGAGCAGCGCCGCGACCAGCGAGACGGTTTCCAGGTCGGCGGGCTCTGCTTCCAGTTCGGCGGCGCGGTCGGCGAAGGCGGCGAACTGCATCTGGCCGGGGTAGGGAGAACGGCCCAAAAAGGCCGCCGATGCGCCGTGGCCGGGCACCCCGTGGCGGCCCCCGAGTACTTCCCGCTGGGGACACACAGCACCGCCCATGGAACGGACGCTCGCCGACCGTGTGCGGGAGGTGTTGGCCGTCGACGCCGACGGGTTCGCTCAGCAGGCCGCACAGGACGCCGAGGTCGTCAAGTCGCTGCTGCGGGATGGAGCGTTCGACAACCACCGGTCGGTGGTCGGGCTCGAGTACGAGTTCTACGCCGCCGCCGACGGCCGGTGGGCCGACGAGGAGGCCACCGACTGCACGCTGATGCGGGTGCCCCGGCGGCTGTTCGACCTGATCGACTTCGAGAAGGAGCTGGGGCTGCACAACGCCGAGATGACCACCAGCCCCCAGCCGTTCAACGGCTACGGGATGGCCGCCCAGGCGGCGGAGGTGCGCTCACACCTGCAGAACGCCCGCGACTGCACGAAGGCGGAGGGGATGCGGCTGGTGAGCGACGGCATCTGGACGATCCCGCCCGCCGGCGAGACCGCTCGTGAGTACCTCTCCGACAGCGTCGTCGACGACGGCGTCCGGGTCGCCGTGAACATGAGCGACGCCGTGCGCTACCACGCGATGTCCAACCGGATCGACCCGCCGATGACCGTCGACGCGCCCCACGTCGATCTCGAGGCCGACACGGTGATGCCCGAGAGCCTGATCACGTCGATCCAGCCCCACTACCAGATGAGCCGCGCGACCGACCTGCCGCGACACCACACGTACGCGCTCCGGATCGCCGGGCCGCTGCTCGCGCTGGGGGTCAACGCCCCCTTCTTCCCGCCGGATCTCTACGCCGACGGCGTCGACGCCGGGACCATCCTCGAGGACGCGTACATGGAGCACCGCATCGCGGTGTTCGAGTCAGTGCTCAACGCCGGCGACGCCGAGAAGGTGACGTTCCCCCGGGATCTCGGGACCGTCGAGCAGGCGGTCGACCGTATCGCGGGCGACGACGTGGTGGTGCCGATGCCCGTCGAGGGGGACGGCGATCGCTTCGACGATCAGTTCCCCACGTTCCGGGCCAAACACGGCACGTACTGGCGCTGGGTCCGCCCCGTCTTCGGCGGGGCGACGCGGTCTGCCGCCAACGCCCGCATCGAGTTCCGCCCGCTGCCGGGCCAACCGACCGTCTCCGACACGGTGGCGTTTCTCGCCGCCTTCGCCGGCCTGATGGAGCAGCTTCCGCGCCAGGGCCACCCCGTCGACGAACTCGACTGGGCCGAGGCCGAGTCGAACTTCTACGCGGCGATGCGGGAGGGGCTGGACGCCGACCTGCGCTGGATCACGAGCGACGGCGAGCGCACGACCGACATCGACGAGCTCTACGACGACCTGCTCGGGCACGCGAGCGCGGGGCTGCAGGCCGCGGGCTGTTCGGAAGCCGCGGCCGAGGAGTATCTCGCCCCGCTGCGGTACCGCGTCGACGAGCGCGTCACGCCGGCCTCGTGGAAAGTCGACCGCGTCCGCTCGCGCGTGGCCGACGGGGAGTCCTTCGCCGACGCGGTGACCGCGACCAAACGCGAGTACGTCCACGAACAGGGGGCGACCCTGCTACAGGGGACGTTCGCGGACTGGGACTGACGCCCCCGCCGCGCTCGACGGGGCCGGGGCTGTTCGGTGGTGAAAAACGGAGAACGGCGGGCGATCGCTGCCGTTACAACAGGGCGTCGATGTCCTTCTCTCTCGTCACGTCGACGCCTTCGTCGGTGACGACGGCGATGTTGATCCCGTTGCCGGAGGCGGTGTCGCGCTCCATCGCGCTCTTGATACACTTCGTGACGAGGTTCTTCGCCGCCTCGACGCCCATGTCGTCCTCGAACTCCTGTTCGAGCACACCGAGGGCGAACTGGGAGCCGGAGCCGGAGACGGCGTAGTCCTCTTCGGTCGTCCCGCCGAGGGGTCGAGGGAGTAGACGTGTGCGCCGGTGTCGTCGACGCCGCCGAGGATGGGCGAGACGATGTAGAACCCGCCCGAGCGGAGGAGGTTCCCCGTCAGCGTGGAGAGCGCCTGCATCGACATCTGCTTGCTCCGGCGGACCTCGAACAGGTTCGACTCGGCTTTCAGCGTCTCGATGAGCGACTGGGCGGCCGAGACCGACCCCGCGATGGTGAGCGCGCCCGTGGGGTGGATCTGCTCTACCTTCTGGACGTCCTTGCTGGAGACCATGTTGCCCATGCTGGCGCGCATGTCCGTCGCGAGCACGACGGCGTCGCCGGCGTTGACGCCGACGGTGGTCGTCCCGGTCTTCATCCCTTCGTCGGTCGCCGCCTGCGACCGGCGCTCGTCGGCGTTGGGGAACTCGCCGAGTTCGGGGCCGAAGACGTCGGACTGGTCGCCGCTCAGCGGGTCGAGCCCTGACTGATCAGCAGGTGTTCGCATTGACGAACGCTTGTCGGGGAACGCTGATAAAGCCACCCCTTCGGGGAGAACGGGCCGGCTTCGAAACCCGGGCAGCGCGGCTGGATAGTGCGGTGTGTTCGGAAAACTGGACGCGTTACTCCGTGGTCTCGTACGCGGTCTTGGCGCCGTCGACGGCCCGCCCCAGCGGGAGCGGGACGCCCAGGCGACGGGTGAACATCGCCACCGGAAACAGCACGATTCCCAGCAGGACCGTGAACTGATAGAGTGCAAACAGCGCGCCGCGGCGGATAGTTCGGCTCATCTCCGTGCAGGTCCACATCCCGTCTCGGTATAAGTACTTGTCGGGAGGGGTGGCCGACCCACCCCGACGCAGTCTTGCGTTTCTAACACGGTTGTGTTCGGCACAAGCTGAGTGGTGAAACTGATAAAGACGGCCGATAACGTGCGGGGCTGACGGGCTCTATCGCTGTAAGTTATGAGTAGGCGCTGTCGGGGGTGCGCGACCAGCTTCGACGGCGCGTGGACGCCCCCAGCCTCCGTGACGGGGAACCGAGACGCTGCCGTCGACGGGGAGTACGTCCGCTCCGGCCGCTGCCCGGGCGCCGTTGGGGAAACCCTGAAACCGGCGCTCGGCGTAGGGGGCGCCATGAGCGAGTCAGACTGGACCGACGCCATCGTCGGCGAGCGGATGGCGGTCGATCAGCAGTTCGCCGCGGAGGTGCGGGACTCCCCGTTCACCAACCAGGAGTGGGGGCTGATCATGACCGCGGCGGAGTTCGAGATCGTTGACGCCGACGACGCCGAGAACGCCCGGATCGTCCCGGACACCGCCAAAGTCGCGGGCATCATGCCCGAGGTGGAGAAGATGGAGGGAGCGATGGGCGGCGGCCCCGGCGCAGCGGGCGGGGCAGGCGGCGACGACGGCGGGATGTTCTCGTCGGTCAAAGAGAGCCTCGGGCTCGGCGGCGGCGACGGCGGCAGCGACCGCATGGACGACGCCGAGGAACTGCTCGAGCGCTACGCCGAGATGCTGCAGGACCACCTGATCGAGAAAGGTCGCTGGGAGCAGGTCCGTATCGCGTACCAGGAGTAAAACGCGCAGGTTCCGCCGTTAGCTGTTGGCGATCTCGGCGTCGTCGAGCGGGAAGTCGACGTCGACCTCCTCGCGGCGCTCCTCGACCATCGTCAGTTCGAGTGTCTGCCCGCAGTCCGGACAGGGAACGACGACGTCGATGCGGAAGGACTCGTCCGAACCGTAGATGTCGGTAATCGCGGCGTCGCTGCGGGTCAGATACTCGCCGTCGAGTTCGTGGCTACAGGCCATACACCACTGTTGTGCGGCCACCCGTTTTAGTACACCGGCCGAACTCCGGGACGGCCCGACTCCTTTTTTACCGTCTCGCGCGCAAGCGTGGCTATGAGCGATTTCGGCCTCGATCTCACCCGTGCGGAGGAAGAACTCGACGACGACACGGCCGGCGAGGTCGTCCTGGGAGTGCTGGACGGCTCGACCGACGCCGCGGAGTGGATCGACGCCGTCCGGTCGGGCGACGTGCTCGTCCTCGCCGTCGAGGGCGACCTGAACAGGCTGGCGGCCGGGTTCGCCCGGGAGATCCGTGAGCGCGGGGGCTCGCTCACCCACTTCCGGGGCTTTCTCGTCGTGACGCCCGAAGGCGTCGATATCGACACTGACAGGCTGTGAACGCGGCCCGGCGAAGCGTTATCCCTGACCGGATCCTTTGTCGAGGTATGCCGACGTACACCCGGCGCACCCGCGTCGACGCGCCGCTGTCGGAGGTCTGGGAGTTCCACTCGCGAGTCGACGGACTGGAGGCGCTCACGCCCGGGTTCATGAACCTCGAGGTGGAGGCGGTCCGCGGGCCGGACGGCGAGCCGGATCCGGACGTGCTGGAGGCGGGCAGCGAGATCGATATGGCGATGCGCCCGTTCGGCGTCGCCCCGCGCCAGCGCTGGACCTCCGTCATCACCGACCGCGAAGCGGGCGACGGCGTCGCGTGGTTCCGCGACGAGATGCGCGACGGCCCGTTCCCGCGCTGGCGACACACCCACCGGTTCCGCGCCCACGGCGACGAGACCGTCGTCGAGGACCGGCTCGTCTACCAGCTCCCGCTCGGCGGGCTGGGGAAGGCGCTGGGGCCGCTGGGGTTGTCGGCTTCGAGCCGATGTTCCGCTACCGCCACCGGCGGACGAAGGCGCTGCTGGAGTAGTCAGACCGCCGTCGGCAGCAGCGCGGTCACGAACACCACCACGAGCCAGCCGGCGGCGTTCCACCACGGGACACCGTACAGGCGCGGCCCGGGAATCATCTTCGCGTACGCCCACGCGCCCGCGGCGACCGCGCGAGGCTCGACTATCGCGTCCGCAAGCGTCGCCAGTACCGCTGCCGTCCCCGCGACAGCGAGCGGGCCGTCGACGATCAGCGACGCGGCCCGGACGGCGAGATACACCACCGCGGGCCAGGCGAGCAGGATCGAGACGGGCACCCCGACGAGCTGCGGCCGGAGATAGTGGCTGAACAGTCCGGCCCGGATCGCCGGGGCCTCGGCGGCGAACGCGACCACGACGCCGCCGGCGAACAGCGCCGCGGTCTCGGGGAGCGGCCACGTCAGCAGTGCGTGGCCGAGAGTAAGGAGGAACAGGCCGAGTTGGCTGGCGACGTAGCGCCGTGCCGTCTCGGCGTCGATTGGGCGCTCGGGGCGGCGTCGAACCGGGTGGCGTTAGTCATGGTCTCGAGCCGCCGCGGTGATGTAGATGCCGAGCAGGACGACGGCGCCGCCGGCGATCGTCGTCGGCGTCGGGATCTCGCCCGGGAGCAGCAGCAGCGCGAGGACGGTGCTCCCCACGGGTTCGCCCAGCAGGCTGACCGAGACGACGCCGGATTCGACGTGCGCCAGCGCCCAGTTGATCACCGTGTGGCCGAAGATCCCCGGGCCGAGCGCCATCCCGAGGAACAGCAGCCACTCCCGGCGGGGGTAGTCGACCAGCGGCGCGCTCTGGGCTACGGCGATCGCGAGCAGCACGGCCGCACAGGCGAGGTACACCACGACGACGTAGGGGACGAGCGAGACGCGCTGTCGGAGCGAGCGCCCGGCGAGTACGTACGCCGCGGCGGCGACGGCGCCGACGAGCGCGAGCGCGTTGCCGAACATCCCCGTGCCGGCGAGCGCGTCAGCGGTCCCGACGCCCAGCAGCGCCAGCAGGGGGTCGCCGAGCGACATCGCGGCGGCGCCGAACAGCGCGACGAAGATGCCGGCGAGCATCCGGCGGGTCAGGCGCTCCTCGAGCAGCGCCCACGCGCCGACGGCCACGAACAGCGGCTGCGTCTGGACCAGCGTGACGCTGGCGGCGACGGAGGTGTGATTCAGACTCTCGAACCACGCGGCGAAATGCAGCGCGAGCGCGACGCCGGTGAGCCCCGCGATCCCCAGATCCCGGAGCTGCATCCGGCGGAAATCACCCCGGTAGCGACCGAGCGCCCACGGGAGCAGGAGCGCGGTGGTGAACACCACCCGGTAGAACGCCTTGACGACGCTGGGCGCGCTCGACCAGCGGACCAGGATCGCGCTGGTGCTGACGGCGAGCACGGCGACGGCGAGGCCGGCCATCGGCGGCACGCGCTCCTCGAGAGCGGCGAGTGACACGGGGAACGCTCCCCACTCCGCGTGCTTACCGGTTTCGAAGCCGGGGATCGTGTGGGCGTGCCGGCGGGCGATACCGACCCACGTACCGGAGCCAAGAGACAATCCTTAAGTCCGAACCAGGTCCTACGTACGAGTGCCCGCCCTTAGCTCAGACTGGTAGAGCAGCCGACTGTAGATCGGCTTGCCCCCGTTCAAATCGGGGAGGGCGGACTTCTCTCGAAGCCGATACGGAGCCGAGCACTCGCCAGCGGCGCGACTACGAGTCCGGATCGGTCCACGGGTCGTCGGCGTCCGTCGGCTCTAGTGCACGTTCGATGTCGCCCTCGTCGAACTCCGTCGACGACAGCACCATCGCCAGTCGCTGCCAGCGGGCGCTGAGGTCGCTCTCGCCCTCGGGTCCGACGCGGGCGCCGTGGGTTTTGAAGAACGCCGTCCCGCGGTCGCGGCGCGACCCCTCGCCCGTGTGGCCGTCGAAGACGGCGTCGAAGCGGCCCTCGGGCTCGAGGTCGCCGACTGGGAAGTCGTGGCTCGGCTCCGCGTCGCGTTCGCGGGCCTCGGCCCGGTGCTCCGCGACGGCGCCGAAGTACTCGTCGGCGTTGGCGGCCTCGCGTGACGACTGCGCGCGGGCACACGCGAGCGCCGCGTGGACGGCACAGAGGCGGCCGCGCCACTCGTCGGGCTCCCAGCGCTCGGTCGCCAACTCCTCGTAGCGCGCCACCTGGGTGGCGACGGCCTGGCCGGCTCGGAGATCCTCGACGACGTAGAGGTTCAGCCGTTCCCAGAGGTTCCACCCGAACCCCGAGCGTGCGAGCTCCCAGGCGGCCCACGCCGCGACCTCCTCGTCGGACCGGCGGACCGCCTTCTGGAGCAGGCTCGAGACGACGTACCGGCTGAAGCCGCCGTCGGTTTGGTCAGGCTCCTTCTCCTCGCCGAAGTCGTCCTCGCCGGTGGCCTCCGGGGGCCGGTCCGTCTCCAGTGTGCCGTCGGTGCCGAACGTCGCCTGGCGGTCGTCGCTCATGTGTCGGCCGCCGGCGCGCGGCGTCTAAACGCTCCCGATACGGCGGGCTGTCGGGCGAACGGCCGCTGGCTACTCCGACGCGGCGTCATCGCTCGGTTCCGCCTCGTCGGTGCTGGCTTCCAGTTCATCACTGCTCGCCTCCACCTCATCATCGCCCGCTTCCGCTTCGTTATTGCCTGTCTCCGCCTCTGCGTCGCCAGCGTCCGGCTCGTCGGCGCCGACGACGGTCTCGTGGACGCGGACGCCTTTCTCCGCGAGGTGGCGCATCTGCTTGCGGGCGAACTCCTCCTCGCGGGTGCCGTGTGTCGCGAGCACGACCACCTCCGCTCGCCCGACCGGGCGCATCGTGCGGCCCGCGCGTTGGGCGCCCTGCCGGCGTGAGCCGCCGAGGCCGGAGGCGACGACGGCGAGCTCGGCGTTCGGGAGGTCGATCCCCTCGTCGCCGACGCGGGAGACGACCAGCGCATCACGCTCGCCCGTGCGGAACGACTCGAACAGGCGCTCACGGCGGTGGTGGGGTGTCTCCCCGGAGACGAACGCGGCGTCGAGTTCGTCGGCGATCGCCTCGCCTTGGTCGAGGTAGTCGACGAAAACCAGCGCCTTCCCGTCGTGGTCGGCCAGCAGCTTCCGGGTCTCCTCGACCTTCCGGGGGTTGGAGCCCGCGAGGACGTGGCGCTCGCGGCCCTGGGCGCTCGCCCACTCGTTTTCGGCCATGTCGTCGTCCCACGGGAGGTAGCGGAGTTCGACCTCGGGTTCGGCGACGAAGCCGGCGTCGAACAGCGCCGACCAGTCGGTCCCGAGCGGCGGGCCGATCAGCGTGTAGATGTCGGTCTCGTCGTCGCTCTCCCGAACCGGCGTCGCCGTCAGGCCCAGTCGGTGTTTGCTCTGGAGGGCGGCGGACTGGCGGAACACGGGTGCGGGGACGTGGTGGGCCTCGTCGAACACGATCAGCCCCCACTCCCGCTCGTCGAACAGCCGCCGGTGGCGATCCATCCCGGCGATCTGGTAGGTGGCGATGGTGATCGGGCGGAGCTGCTTCTGACCGCCGTGGTACTCGCCAACGTGCTCGGGGTCGACGGTGGTGTGTCGGGCGATCTCTTCGCGCCACTGTCCCGCGAGCTCCCGGGACGGGACGAGGATCAGCGTCTCGCCGCCGACCTCGGCGAGTGCGCCCAGCGCGGCGACGGTCTTGCCGGACCCGGGTGGGCCGACGAGGACGCCGGCCTGCTTCTCGAGGAAGCTGTCGACCCAGGACTGCTGGTACTCCCGGAGCTCCGTGGTGAGGTCGGCGTCGATGGGGTCGCCGCGTTCGAGGTCTCGGTCGTCGACGACGGGGTAGCCTGCCTCGTACAGCGTGCGCTTGATCCCCGCGATGGCGTCCTCGTTGACCCACGCCTCGGTGTCGGAGATGGGGGCCCGGATCGCGTCGTCGTCGAGCTTCTCCATCGCGACGTTGCCCATGAGGTCGTCGGTGGCTGCGGTCAGGACGGTGTAGCCGTCCTCGTGGGTGTCGAGGCGGAAGCGGTTGGCCCGCTTCCACTGGCTCTCGACCCACTCCTCCAACCCCTCGTAGCGTCGGGGAAAGATTCCCCGCATCGTGAGGATCAGGTCGGCGACGCCGTCGAAGGGCGCGGACCACACGTCCTCCGGGCGGATGCGGTAGAGGTAGCCCCGGGTGCCGGGTTCGGTCCCGGTGGTGTCGACGAGGTGGGCGAACTGTGAGAGGCGGGCCTGGGTGTACTGGGTGGGTCGGTCGACGACGATCTCCCGGCGCTCGGGGAAGACGACCACGCGCTCGCGCGAGGCGAGTTCGCCCCACTCGGTCGGGTACCAGACCACGGGGTCGTTCTCCACGTCGACGCGTTCGAGCAGGCCCTGGTCGGCGAGCCGGGTGAGCGCCTCGTCGGCGTCGGCCTGGGACTCCTCGAGGCGGCGGGCGAACTCGTCGGCCGTGAGCAGCGGCCGCCCCTCCGCCTCGACAGCGTCGTAGAACTCCGAGAGCGAGAGATCCGTCATTGGGCGTGGTTGGCGGTCGGCGGGAATACGGCTTGCGACCCGTAACGTCGATGGCCCGTCGACGGTACTCGTGGGGGAAACGCTCTTGCCCTCTCCGTGTAAGCCCTGAACCGATGCTGCTCGTTCGTCAGTGAGCGTCGGTTGGCTGCCGGTCGGTTGCGGGGTGTAGCCTCGCGGCCGTCACGTGGTCGCCGCCCGTTTTCGCTTCCGGAGCGCCCGCTCACTACCGACACTGACGACGATGACGAACGACAATCCCGACACGACATCGACTGCATCGAACGAAACTACTACCCCGGTCGCCGTTCGCGCGGGCTTGCGCGAACACGCGTACGGACTCACGTGCGACCCCGAAACGGCTCTCGCGGCCGACGCCCTCCCGGAGGACCTCCACGACGCGTCGATCGTCGCGCTCGGCGAGGGGACCCACGGTACTCGGGAGTTCTTCCGACTCAAACACCGGCTGCTGCGCTGGCTCGTCACTGCGGCGGGCGTCCGGACGTTCGCGATGGAGGCGAACGCCCCTGAGGCCCGGGCACTCGACGAGTACGTCGTCCACGGCCGAGGTGACCCGGAAGCGGGGCTCGAAGACCTCTACTTCTGGACGTGGCAGACCGAGGAAGTGCTCGCGCTAGTCGAGTGGATTCGGGCGTTCAACGAGGGGCGCCCCCTCGACGACCGCGTGCGGTTCCGCGGGTTCGACGCCCAGTACACACAGGGCGCCGTCGATGCGCTCCTGGACCACTTCGCTGCCGGCGAACTCCACCCCGAGGTCGCGGACGATCTCGAACTGGTCGGCGACGACGGTACTCGACCCGTGGCGGACGATCGAGTCCGGGAACGTATCGCCGCCGTGGAGAGGGTAAACCCCCGACTGCGCGAGACGCTCGGGAGCGACGAAGCGGACGATCGTGCCCGTCACTGGGTTCGAGTGATCGAACGGGCGACCGAGTACAAACGGCGACTCCTCGACTGGGAGGCAGCAGACAACGACAGCGACGCCGAGGCGGCGGCGATGGAAGAAGTCCTCCGGGTTCGTGACCGAGCAATGGCCGGGAACGTCGAGTGGATCGAGCATCGAACGGACGCTCCCGTGGTCCTCTGGGCGCACGACGCCCACAGCAACCGCGACCGACACGCGTACCGGCGGTACGCGGTGGCTGCGCCGTCGATGGGCAGTCACCTCGCCGAACGGTACGGTGACGACTACTACGCGGTCGGGTTCGCGTTCGCTCGCGGGTCGTTCCAGGCGATCGACCGGACCGGTGAGGGACGCGGGCTCACGTCGTTTACCCTGCGCGATCCGCGTCCGGGGACCGTCGAGTCCGCGCTTGACGACGCCGGTGTCGGGACCTCGATCCTCGATCTTCGTGCCGGGACGGCGGACTCCCGGCTGAGGGATTGGCTCGGGGCGGACCGAGAACGGTTCTCGGTCGGCGCGACCTACGACGGGAACCCGGAGAACTACGTGACGGAGTACGCCTTCGGCGAGGCGTTCGATGCGCTCTGTTTCGTCGAAGAGACCACACGCGCACGGCCGCTCTCCAACTAGCGCGAACAGCGCGCGCGATCGAGTTCGCCCTTCGAGCGGAAGCGGCCGTGACAGTCGACACAGCGCAGGTGGCCGTCGCCGGGGTCGGTGACCAGGTGGTGGCCGCGGACGTAGAACGGACGGGGCACGTCGCGCGGGCGGATGTGCTCGGGGACGTGTTCGTCGGAGCGCTCCGAGAGCGTGCTGCGGAGGCGGATCGTCTCGATGTCGGTCCGGTCCCAGCGCTCGGACGCCTCGGCGGCGCCGATGTCGTCGATCTCCGTCCAGGCCGTGACGACGACTGGGGAGGCGGTCTCGGTGTCACAGACGACCACCACGAATCGGACGCCGTCCTCGACGCCGGCGAACCGCCAGCCGTCGGTGGTGTTCCAACGGAGCTGTCCCTCGCGGATCGCGGCGTCGATGCCGTCGAGGGTGACGTAGCGTCCGCCCTGGGCGAGCCGCTCGCGGACGTGATCGGTCAGCGAGTACTGCCCCGGGTTCCGAACCGGCGGGTCCTCCGGTCGCCGCCGGACCGCCTCGGGGGCCGTCGAGTGCTCGGCCGTGCGGTGCTGCGTGTCTGGGCCCGGGGCGCCCCGGCCGTCCGGGCCGTGGTCACGGGATGCCACTATCGCCGCGTTTGCGCCGGAGGGTTATGCCTCTTGTGCCGGTGTGTGGGCGAAAAACGGGTCGGAAGAAGCGTGCTCGACGGTTCAGCTGAGGAGGCCGAGCCCCTCGATCCGCTCGACGATCTGCTCGACGGCCTCCTGTGCGTCCTCGGTGCGCTTCCCGCCCGTGATGACGATCTTCCCGGAGCCGAACAGGAGGATCACCACGTCGGGCTCGTCCATGCGGTAGACGAGTCCCGGGAACTGCTCGGGCTCGTACTCCACGTCTTCGAGTCCGAGACCGATCGCGAGCGCGTTGAGGTTGAGGTTGTGCCCCAGGTCCGCGCTCGAGACGATGTTCTGGACGGTGATCTCGGGATCGTCCTCGACCGGGATCGTGAGGTCACGGAGCTTCTCGAAGATGATGCCCAGCGCCTCGTGGACGTCGTCGATGCTCTTCGCGCCCGTGCACACGATCTTCCCCGATCGGAAGATCAGTGCGGCCGCCTTCGGACTCTGTGTCCGGTAGACGAGGCCGGGGAAGTTGTCTGGGTTGAAGTCGGCGCCCGGGAGGTCTTCGGCCAACGCTTCGAGGTCGAGCTCCTGCCCGATACCCGTCGATGCCACCACGTTCTGGATCTCGATTGAGTCTGCCGGCGAACTCATCGTTCAGCCTTTAATGCTCACCCAGCCATTATAAAGGGTTCCCTTATATACTGTTCCGCCGCCGATAGTGTCGAATCGTCGATAGTGTGAACGCAAACCGCACGACAACGCGACCCAGGACGCGTTCGAAACATCAGGGTTAAGTAGTACACACCCATCGAATGGAATGCGAAGAACGCGCCGCGGCCTGGGATGAACCAGGACGGTGCGTGGCCCCGAATCGCTTCCGATGGGTTTATACCCAGCCGGGAGAAATACTCGGGTCCGAAGAAAGATGAGGACGCCGCCCCCGTGGTCCGCCACAGGACGGCTTCTGATGTGAGCCTTGGTAGTTCGGTGTCCCCCGGTTCGGCCGGCGGGCAGCGAACGGTAACCGATACGCAAGACCAGATGGTAACGATCACGTACTGTGATCCGACCCGCCACCCACGTGCAGACGCACGTACACATTCCGGTTGATCCTGCCGGAGGTCATTGCTATCGGGGTCCGATTTAGCCATGCTAGTTGTGCGGGTTTAGACCCGCGGCGTATAGCTCAGTAACACGTGGCCAAACTACCCTACAGACAGGAACAACCTCGGGAAACTGAGGCTAACACCTGATACGCGTTGACTGTTTGAACACGTCGACGCTCAAACGCTCCGGCGCTGTAGGATGTGGCTGCGGCCGATTAGGTAGACGGTGGGGTAACGGCCCACCGTGCCGATAATCGGTACGGGTTGTGAGAGCAAGAGCCCGGAGACGGAATCTGAGACAAGATTCCGGGCCCTACGGGGCGCAGCAGGCGCGAAACCTTTACACTGCACGCCAGTGCGATAAGGGGACCCCGAGTGAAAGGGCATATCGCCCTTTCTTTTCTGAACCGTAGGGAGGTTCAGGAACAAGAGCTGGGCAAGACCGGTGCCAGCCGCCGCGGTAATACCGGCAGCTCAAGTGATGACCGATTTTATTGGGCCTAAAGCGTCCGTAGCTGGCCGAGCAAGTTCGTCGGGAAATCCACCCGCTTAACGGGTGGGCGTCCGGCGAAAACTGTTCGGCTTGGGACAGGAAGGCTCGAGGGGTACGTTCGGGGTAGGAGTGAAATCCCGTAATCCTGAACGGACCACCGATGGCGAAAGCACCTCGAGAGGACTGATCCGACAGTGAGGGACGAAAGCTGGGGTCTCGAACCGGATTAGATACCCGGGTAGTCCCAGCCGTAAACGATGTTCGCTAGGTGTGACACTCACTACGAGTGAGTGTTGTGCCGCAGGGAAGCCGCTAAGCGAACCGCCTGGGAAGTACGTCCGCAAGGATGAAACTTAAAGGAATTGGCGGGGGAGCACTACAACCGGAGGAGCCTGCGGTTTAATTGGACTCAACGCCGGTAACCTTACCAGCCCCGACTACGGTGATGACGGTCAGGTTGATGACCTCACCACGATGCCGTAGAGAGGTGGTGCATGGCCGCCGTCAGCTCGTACCGTGAGGCGTCCTGTTAAGTCAGGCAACGAGCGAGACCCGCACTCTTAATTGCCAGCATGTCCCTTGAGGATGATGGGTACATTAGGAGGACTGCCGCCGCCAAGGCGGAGGAAGGAACGGGCAACGGTAGGTCAGTATGCCCCGAATGGGCTGGGCAACACGCGGGCTACAATGGCCGAGACAATGGGTTCCAACCCCGAGAGGGAGCGGTAATCTCAGAAACTCGGTCGTAGTTCGGATTGCGGACTGCAACTCGTCCGCATGAAGCTGGATTCGGTAGTAATCGCATTCCAGGAGAGTGCGGTGAATACGTCCCTGCTCCTTGCACACACCGCCCGTCAAAGCACCCGAGTGGGGTCCGGATGAGGCCTGTTCAACAGGTCGAATCTGGGCTCCGCAAGGGGGCTTAAGTCGTAACAAGGTAGCCGTAGGGGAATCTGCGGCTGGATCACCTCCACAGACCGGGATCTGCCTCGGGCAGACCCACCTTTCGCGTTCGGTGCCACCGGTTCGACCGGGCACCTTAGAACTACCAAGGCTCCATAGGGCTCGTAGCTCAGTGGGAGAGTGCCTCCTTTGCAAGGAGGATGCCCGGGGTTCGAATCCCCGCGAGTCCATGTCGGATAGAAGGAAACCGGACGGCTTATACGCCCGACGAGAGTACGATGGAATCCAGACCGACCGATGCACCAGACCGCGAGAGCGCGTCTGGGAAGGGTCCGACGTACGCTCCCGTGACACCCACGGGACGTGCAATGACGACCGTGTGTAAGCGTAGTCCAGGCACCCACTGGACCCGTTCAACGGGTTGCAGTGGAACGACGATTACCGACAGACGGCTACTATGCCGGCTGATGGATTGCTCGGCTCGAGTGCCGAAGACGGACGTGCCAAGCTGCGATAAGCCTCAGGGAGCTGCATGGAAGCTAAGAACTGAGGATCTCCGAATGGGAATCCCTCTACAATTGCTTTGCGCAATAGGGAACGTCCTGAATTGAAACATCTTAGTAAGGACAGGAAGAGAAAGCAACTGCGATGTCGTAAGTAACCGCGAGTGAACGCGATACAGCCCAAACCGAATCCGCAAGGAAATGTGGTGTACGGGCTGGCTACCAGCACTCGACAAACTACGAGAAGTCTCTTGGAACAGAGCACGAAACAGGGCGACAGTCCCGTACCGTAGTTCAGTAGAGTGTGCGCCAGACCCAGAGTAGCGGGGGTTGGATATCCCTCGTGAATGTCGCGGGCATCGACCGCGAAGGCTAAACACTCCTCGAGACCGATAGCGAACAAGTAGCGTGAGCGAACGCTGAAAAGCACCCCGAGAAGGGCGGTGCAATAGGGCATGAAACCAGTCGGCGATAGAGCGACGGGGCTTGAAAGGCCTCTTTCAAAACGATCGAAGCGCGAGCTTCCAGTAGGACGAAAGAGGAGCCGAAGTTCCGTCGTACGTTTTGAAAAACGAACTAGGGAGTGTATCTCTTTGGCGAGTCTAACCTGATTATCAGGGAAGGCGCAGGGAAACCGATAGGGGCGCAGCATTGCCAGGCCCACCGTGTTCAAGCGCGGGGAGTCGAAGGGATACGACCCGGAACCGAGTGATCTACTCTGGAGCAGGGTGAAGCGTGGCGAAAGCCACGTGGAGGCCCGTTAGGGTTGGTGTCCTACAATACCCTCCCGTGACTCGAGAGTAGGGGTGAAAGGCCCATCGAACTCGGCAACAGCTGGTTCCAACCGAAACATGTCGAAGCATGACCTCATCCGAGGTAGTTTGCGCGGTAGAGCGACCGATTGAGAGACCCGCCTCCGAGAGGAGTCGGCCTCTCTGTCGAACTCCGAACGTGCAAACGCCGTGGACGATGGGAGTCCGGTGCCCGGGGTAAGCTTGGGTACCATGAGGGGAACAACCCAGAGCTGGGTTAAGGTCCCAAAGTGTGGATTAAGTGCGATTTGAAGGTTGTCTCGAGCCCTAAACAGCCGGGAGGTGAGCTTAGAAGCAGCTACCCTCCAAGAAAAGCGTAACAGCTTACCGGCCGAGGTTCGAGGCGCCGAAAATGATCGGGGCTCAAATCCACCACCGAGACCTAGCGGCGCTGGTAACACAGCGACCCAGTAGGTTGGCATTCTGGACGGATGGAAGCACGGGTGAGAACTCGCGTGGACCGTCTAGTAACGAAAATCCTAGTCATAGTAGCAGCGAAAGTCGGGTGTGAACCCCGACGGCCAGAAGAGTAAGGGTTCCTTGGCACTGTCAATCAGCCAAGGGTTAGTCGATCCTAAGGTCCCTCGTAACTCGCAGGGATCGAAAGGGCAGCTGGTTAATATTCCAGCACCATCGTGCAGTGAAACCGACGCTTCCGGAACCATCGAGCCGGGCTTTCGCCCGGTCGAATCGAGGAAGCTCGTGGACGCCGTAACGGCAAGAAGCGAGCGAAACTCGAGATAGTGTAAGTCGATGTTACCAGGAGCCCGTGAAAAGGGAGCACGATGTCCGTACCGAGATCCGACACAGGTACTCTGCCAGCGCAAGGCACGGCCTGTCGGGAGAACCGACGTTAGGGAATTCGGCAAGTTAGTTCCGTACGTTCGCAATAAGGAATGCCTGCCCCAGGCGGGGCAGGTCGCAGTGTCTTGGGCGCTCCGACTGTCTAGTAACAACACAGGTGACCGCAAATCCGCAAGGACTCGTACGGTCACTGAATCCTGCCCAGTGCGGGTATCTGAACACCTCGTACAAGAGGACGAAGGACCCGTCAACGGCGGGGGTAACTATGACCCTCTTAAGGTAGCGTAGTACCTTGCCGCTTCAGTAGCGGCTTGCATGAATGGATCAACGAGAGCGCCACTGTCCCAACGTTGGACCCGGTGAACTGTACGTTCCAGTGCGGAGTCTGGAGACCCCCAAGGGGAAGCGAAGACCCTATAGAGCTTTACTGCAGGCTGTCGCTGAGACGTGGTCGCTAATGTGCAGCATAGGTAGGAGGCGTTACACAGGTACCCGCGCTAGCGGGCCACCGAGCCATCAGTGAAATACTACCCGTTAGTGACTGCGACTCTCACTCCTGGCGGAGGACACCGGTAGCCGGGCAGTTTGACTGGGGCGGTACGCGCTCGAAAAGATATCGAGCGCGCCCCAAGATTTCCTCACTCGGGTCGGGAACCCGAGGAAGAGCGCAAGAGCAAACGGAAGTCTGACAGTGTCATTCCCAACGAGTGACGCTGACGCGAAAGCGTGGTTTAGCGAACCAACCATGGTCCTTGATGGGCCAGGTTGCTGACAGAAAAGCTACCTTAGGGATAACAGAGTCGTCACGCGCAAGAGCACATATCGACCGCGTGGCTTGCTACCTCGATGTCGGTTCCCTCCATCCTGCCCGTGCAGAAGCGGGCAAGGGTGAGGTTGTTCGCCTATTAAAGGAGGTCGTGAGCTGGGTTTAGACCGTCGTGAGACAGGTCGGCTGCTATCTATTGGGGTGTTATGGTACTTGACGAGAACGATCGTATAGTACGAGAGGAACTACGATTGGATGCCACTGGTGTACCGGTTGTTCGAGAGAGCATTGCCGGGCAGCCACGCATCACGGGGTAAGAGCTGAACGCATCTAAGCTCGAAACCCACTCGGAAACGAAGTACCGTTGAGGACACTCGTAGAAGAGGAGTTAGATAGACTCGGGATGTACGCGCCAAGGCAACGAGGCGTTGAGTCCGCGAGCACTAACAGTCCGAAGCCATCATTCATCCGGTAATCTCTCTGCACTGCACCCGTTTTACGGGTCCAGGTGCGAACTGGACTACGCTTACATTACGTCGTGGACCCGACCGAGCTTGGTATGATCGCGGTTCGATTCCGCGACTCGGCGTGAGACGGCCAGAGTGGTGAGGTAACACCCGTACCCATCCCGAACACGGAAGTTAAGCTCACCTACGTGTGAGCGAGTACTGGCGTGGGCGACCCGCTGGGAAAGTTGACTCGCCGTCTCTTTCATTCATTGCGGTCATTTCGTGTTGACGAGCGGGACGCTTCGCGTTCGTCCACACTCCATTCATCGACGTTTGAGTCGATGAGCTGGTAGCTTCTCGCTCGTCGCCCCCGATTTCGACACGTCACGGGGATGTGCTATCTACCGCGACCCGTATTTTTATACCCAATCAGTCGTTGTAATCGACATGATGCCCGACGACGCGTCACACGTACTCACCCTGGGCGTCGATCGGGCGATGCACACGCTCCGCGAGCGCGCGGCCGGCCAGAACGTGCTCGCAGTACTCACCGATTCGACGGCCGACGAGTGGCATCGCCGCTGGCAACGATCCGGCGGCACCGCCGAACAGATCGGCCTGATCGAGTGTTTCGACCTGACGCGTGGTGCGGCCGCCACGCAGACGACCGTCGTCTCCGACGACCTCGCCGTCGCGACGATCGAGCGGCCGATCGACCCGGACCAGCTCCGGTCGGTGCTCGAGCGATTTCTCGACGGGTGGGAGCAGAGTCCGCGCGGAACAGTCGTCTATCTCGAATCGCTCGCTGCCCTCACCGGCGATACCGACCGCGACACCGTCGACGCACTGCTCGGATCCCTCAGCGACCGCACCGAGCAGGGTGGCGTCGTCGCTGCGGGGGGCAACTGCGCTGCACGCGATATCGCCGTGTTCGGCGACACGCTCGGGGAAACCGCGGGACAGCCCTCGTTCGACACCGACGCACCGACCGCCGTTCGCCGGCTTCGCACGACCGACCCGACGACGTTCGGCTACTTCCGGAGCTACTGGCGGGAGGCGATCGACATCCTCGATGGAGCCGACCGGTCGTACGTCCAGGCGGGACAGCTCGCCGACGAGACGGAGCTCTCCGCGCGCATGCTGGGGGCGACGCTGTCGGCACTGGCAGAACTGGACGCACTCGCCCTCCGGGCGGACACCAACGGCCCGAACCGGTACGACTGCCGGAACTACGACCCCGAACGCGCCGCTGAGTTGGGTCTCGCGGTCGAATCCCTCCCCGAGTAACTACGGCGCGGCGAGCGAACTGTCGACGACGGTGCCGTCCGGCCGGAGCGTCACCGTTCCGAGCATCGCCGTCTCTCCTGGGTCGGTCGAGGCCGCCACCGCTCGCAGCGTCTCCTCGCGATCGAGTCGATCCCAGAGCACCGCCTCAACCATCTCCTGAAACGACTCGGGGTCGGTCCAGCCCGAGTCGATCTCCGAGGGAACCCGGACGACGACGCGCAGTTCCGTCTCCGTCACCCCGATGCCCACGCCGAACGTGTCGCCCGCGTCAGCAGTCGCGGCTGCCTCGTCGCTCATACCCACCGTCAGTGACGAGCCGGCAAATTCTCTCCGGCTCGTCCGTGTGTGATGTTCACAGTCGGTGACGGTCCCGATGGAGGCGCTTTTGTCCGCCAGCCACATCGGCCGTTGCAATGAGCTATCGCATCGGCCTCGTCGGCAAGCCCTCTGTGGGGAAGTCGACGCTGTTCAACGCGGCGACGATGAACGACGTGCCCGAGGGCGCGTACCCGTTCACCACGATCGACCCGAGCGTCGGCGAGGCGTACGTGCGGGTGGACTGTGCGGCGCCGGAGTTCGACGAGACGTGCACCCCCAGCGTCGGGTACTGCGACGACGGCACCCGGTTCGTTCCGGTGAAGCTCGTCGACGTGGCGGGGTTGATCCCCGGTGCCCACGAGGGGAAAGGGCTGGGAAACCAGTTCCTCGCCGACCTCAACGAGACGGACGTGCTGGTCCACGTCGTCGACTTCTCGGGGAGACCGACATCGAGGGGGAGGCGACCGAGAACCACGACCCACGTGAGGACATCGCGTTCCTCGAGAACGAGATCGACATGTGGTATCTCGACGTGCTGGAGAAGGGGATCGAGCGCCACCTATCGGGTTACCACGGCGGCGACGGCGACGTGGAGGAGGCACTCGGCGAGCAGATGGACGCCTTCGGCATCGTCGCCGAGGAGATCAAGCAGATCATCCTCGGGCAGGGGATCGGCTTCGACCCCGAGGCGTGGGACGAGGACGAGCGCGAGGAGCTCGCCTGCGAGATCCGCAAGCGCACCAAACCGATCGTCATCGCGGCGAACAAGATGGACACCCCGCGGCACAGGAGAACTGGGCGGCGATCACCGGCGAGGCCCAGTACGACCACCTCGACTTCGTCCCCGTGAGTGCCCACGCGGAGAAGTCGCTCAAGAACGCCAGCGAGGGCGGGATCGTCGACTACACGCCCGGCGAGGACGACTTCGAGATCGTCGGCGACGTGAGCCCCGAACAGGAACAGGGGCTCGAACAGATCCGCGAGTTCGTCGCCGCCTACGGCGGCACCGGCGTCCAGAAAACGCTCGAAACGGCACTGTTCGACACGCTCGGCTGTATGGGCGTGTTCCCCGGCAGTGCCAACGGCTCGAAAGACGAGAAAGGCGTGTTCCGGGACTGCTTCATCCTCCCTGCCGGCGGCACCGTCGAGGACTTCGCGTACACCATCCACTCCGACGTGGGCGACGGGCTACTCCACGGCATCGACTGCCGGTCGGGCCGCCAGGTCGGTGCCGACCACGAACTCGACCACCGCGACGTGATCGAAATCGTCACCACCGGCTGACCGCTGGCTACTTTTCGTCGCCGCCCCTTCGTCGACGCGTGCAAGTCGAGTGTAAACTGTTCGGGCCGTTCCGCGACGACGCCGGCGTGGAAGACGTCGGCGGCGAGTACGATCCGGGAACGACCGTGGGGGAGATTCTGCGCGAACTGGAGGCGGCGTACCCGAGTCTCGCGGGGCGGATCGTCGACGAGGAGGCGGACGAGACCGCGGGGTCGACGGTGGTGACGATCAACGAGAAGAACGTGACACATCTCGACGGGCTCGCGACCGAACTCAGTGAGGGCGACACGGTTCGGATCGTCCCCTCGGTGTACGGCGGGTAAGTGAGAGAAACAGTCGAAGTGGTCGTGAGCGAAGCGGCCCTCAGTCGTCCGCGGGCGCGACCGAGTCGACGCTCGCGTCCGGGACGGTGCCGTCGTCGTTCCAGCCGCGGGCCTCGTAGTACTCCTGGACGGCCTCGGCGAGATCCGGGATCTCGTAGGGGAGGTTGTCGTCGGCCACGTCCTTCCCGCGTTTGTTGTTGAAGTGGCGCTCGCGCTCGACGGTCCGGGCACCGACTTCCTGCAGCTCCTCGTAGTCGGCGTCGAGTAGCGTCTCCAGTCGCTCGTCGGTGAGGTAGTCGCCGCCGAAGGCACAGACGACGCCCGAGTCCCGGACGACGTTGTGGTTCTCCAGCCCCACGAGCGTCTCGGCTTTGCCGAGCGTCCCTTCGGGGTCGACCTCGCCCGAGTACTCCAGGCCGAGCATCCCGCCGTACATGTGGTCGGCGCCGCGGTTCGCGACGGCGTAGGAGAGCCCCTGGCCGTGGAGCGTGCGGCCGTCGTGGGCGGCGAACTCCATCCCCTTGACGGTGTAGTTGTCGACGCCGAGCTCCTCGTGGGCGCGGGCGGTCCCCTCCGCGAGGGTGTCGCCGATCCCCTCGCGGTAGGCGATCTTCTCGAGCGTCTCGTGGACTAGCTCCGCGTCGCCGAAGGCGTCCTCGCTCTTGAGGTAGGCCGCGACGGTGACGCCCGCGGAGATGGTGTCCATCCCGAGCTCGTCACACAGCTCGTTCGAGATCATCACGTCGACGATGTCGTCGACGCCCTGGCAGGTGCCGAAGGAGTACACCGTCTCGAACTCCGGCCCTTCGGTCTCGACGCCGCGTTCCTCGTCCTTCGTGGGGAGCTTGCAGGCGTAGGCGCACTGCGAGCAGGCGCCTTTCTTGTACTTCTTCTCCTCGACGGCGTTGCCGCCGATGTTCTCGATGCTCTCGAACTCGTAGTCGTCGAAGTATCGCGTCGGGATCGAGAAGTTGTCGTTGATGAACTCCGTGTTCCCCGTCGTCCCCTGGCGCCGCATCAGGTCGTCGCTGGTCGCGGCCTCGCGGTGCACGTCCGAGGCCGGCGGGTCGGCGATCTCGATCTCGGGCGCGGAGTCGCCCTCGAACGTGACGCACTTGACGTTCTTGCTCCCCAGGATGGCGCCGATACCGCCGCGGCCGAACGCCCGGGAGTCGAACGTCATCACCGACGCGAAGCGCACGAGGTTCTCCCCCGCTGGCCCGATCGTGATGCAGTTCTCCGGGCCGAGATCGTGGTGGGTCTCCATGTACGCGGAGACGCGACTCGTCTCGGCGCCCTCGAGCTCGGGACCTCCTCGAACTGGACTTCCGGCCCCTCGGGGCCGTCGGTGACGTGGACCGCGAGCAGTTCGTCGCTCTCGCCGACGAGTTCGAGCACCGAGAGCCCCGCGCCGGCGAAGTTCCGGGAGAGATACCCGCCGGCGTTCGTGGAGACGAGCCCGTCGGTCAGCGGCGACAGGCCGGTCATGTTCATCCGGCCGGTGAACGACATGTTGCTCATCTGCATCGGTCCCGTCGAGAGGTACGCGCGGTTCTCCGGGCCGAACGGGTCGGCGTCGAACGGGATACGGTCGTGGGCTAATGCGGTCGCCGTCGCGCGGCCGCCGATGGTGCGCGCGAGCACGTCGTCGATGTCGACGGCGTCGGCGCTGCGGTCGCCGACGTCGACGGAGAGCATCGGTCCCTCTGCGTGAAGCATACTCAGACTGTGTGTGTGGCCAGCCTTATGCCTGTCTCTCGACCACACTATCTCCGGACCCTCCGCGACGCCGATTCGGGGCCGCGCCCACCCCGTCGCGATTCGCCTGACAGGTCGGTGTGTTGTCGACTTCTCGCTCGCGCGCGCGTGAGCGTTCGAAACCACTAAGGTCAGAGCGAAGCGAGTACCCTGTATCAAGGCCGCCGATGATACCTGATTCCACAGCCGCATCCGTGCTCCAGAGCGGGCTCGTTCCCCAAGGCACACGGGTGCAAGTGTTCAGCGAGATCTACTGGGTGTTCCTCGGGCTCGGAACCCTCGTAGGAGCCGTCGTGATCGGCTACATGTTGTACAATGCGTACAAATACAGCTACCAGGGCGGTGTCGACGAAGAGGACCGCCCAAAGCTCGGCGAGGTCCCGACCGGCGGGGGAAAGGCAAGAAGCTGTTCCTCTCGCTGGGTCTGAGCGCGATCATCGTCATCTCGCTCATCGCGTGGACCTACGGCACGCTGCTGTTCGTCGAGGGGCAGACGGGCGAGCAGGGCGTCAACGTCGAGGTCGAGGGGTACCAGTTCGGCTGGAACTTCCACTACCTCGACGACGGCGGTGACTACACGGGGGTGAACACGACCAACACGCTCCGTGTCCCCGTGGACACGCAAGTGAACTTACGGGTGACCTCGGCCGACGTGTTCCACAACTTCGGCATCCCGGAGCTCAAGGTGAAGACGGACGCGATTCCGGGTGAGACGACCGATACGTGGTTCAAGGCGTCCGACACTGGCAACTACTCGGCCCACTGTTACGAGCTATGTGGCCAGGGTCACTCCTACATGGACGCGGACATCATCGTGATGGATCAGGAGGCGTACCAGGACTGGTACGACTCCCAGAGCGCGTCCGCGAACAACGATACCGCCGCCAACGTCGCGGCGGCGGGGGTGTAACGCATGACTGACGACAACCAACCACGAACGGACGGCGGCACGGCGACGGCACTGCCGGGTGACAGCCACGACGACGACCACCTGCCGCCACGGTGGTCGCTGAAGCGCTGGCTCGTCACGACCAACCACAAGGACGTGGGGCTTCTGTACCTCGCGACCGCGATGTTCTTCCTCGTCTTCGGCGGGGTGCTTGCGTTGCTGATCCGCGCCCAGATGTGGAGCCCGCGGGCGCCGGGGACGGGCGTCCTCTCCGCGATGGCGTACAACCAGGCCGTCTCGCTGCACGGCCTGATCATGGTGTTCTGGTTCATCTCACCGTTCGCAACAGGCTTCGCGAACTACATCGTCCCGCTGCAGATCGGGGCCGAGGACCTGGCGTTCCCGCGGCTGAACGCGCTGTCCTACTGGCTCTACCTCGCTTCGGGGATCCTGGTGTTCGCGTCGTTCTTCCTGGGTAGCTCCTACGCGGGCGGCTGGACGCTGTACGCCCCGCTGAACATTCCGGCGTTCATGCCGAGTATCGGGGCGACGACGACGGTGTTCGCCATCGTCGTGTTCTGTGCCTCGGTCACTGTCGGTGGCGTGAACTTCATCACGACGATCCACCGCATGCGGGCGCCCGGGCTGACGATGCGCTCGCTCCCGCTGTTCACGTGGTCGTGGCTGCTGACCGTCTGGATGATGCTGCTCGCCTTCGCGGCGCTGCTGGCGGCAGTCATGATCCTGCTCTCGGACCGCATGCTCGGGACGACCTACTTCGCGGCGACGACCGCGGGCGGGTCGGTGCTGTGGACCCACCTGTTCTGGTTCTTCGGTCACCCCGAGGTGTACATCGTGTTCTTCCCCGCGCTGGGCGCGATGGCGGAGATCTTCCAGACGTTCTCGGGTAACCGGATCGTCGGCCGCAAGTGGTTCATCGTCTCGATGGTGCTGGTGGCGCTCCAGAGCTTCATCGTCTGGATGCACCACATGTTCCTCACCTCGATCAACCTCGAGGTGAAGACGCTGTTCATGGCGACCACCATCGGGATCTCGCTCCCGTTCGACCTGATGGTGTTCGCGCTGATCTACACCCTGATCAAGGGACGGATCAGGTGGGACACGCCGATGCTGTACGCCTTCGGCGCGCTCGTGCTGTTCATCGTCGGCGGCATCACCGGTGTGTTCCTCGGTGCGGTCGTGCTCGACTACGAGTTCCGCGGCACCTACTGGGTCGTCGCGCACTTCCACTACGTGATGGTCTCGGGGGCGACGGGGCTGGTCGCAGCCCTGTTCTACTGGTTCCCGAAGATGACCGGGAAAACGTACGACGAGTTCCTCGGGAAGCTGAGCTTCGCGGTGTACTTCACCGGGTTCAACATGCTGTACTTCCCGCTGTTCCTCGCGTGGGGGACGCCCCGGCGCGTGTTCGCCTACCGGCCGGAGTACGTCGGCTGGCACCGACTCGCCTCCGTGGGCGCGGTGATCCTCGGGATCGCGTTCCTGCTGATCATCTACAACCTCGGGAAGAGCATCGTCACCGGCGACGACGCCGCGGCGAACCCGTGGCCGTACTCGACGACGGCGGAGTGGGCAGTCGCCTCGCCGCCGCCGATCGATAACTTCCCCGGCAAGCCGAGCTACACGAGCGGGAACCTGGAGTTCCTGGACGACAGCGCGACGGCCGCCGCGGCCGCCGACGGCGGCACGGCCGCCACGGACGGTGGCCACGCGGCACTCGAACCGGGTCACGGTGACGACGTTCACGTCGATCACGCGAGCATCTGGCCCGCGGCGATCGGGCTGTTCACGGTCGTGACCGCGATCGGCCTCTCGGGGCTGCAGGTCGGGAGCTTCCCGGCCGGCCTCGAAGGGCTGTTCTACCAGGGGGCTTCGGTGCTGGGCGTGCTCGGCCTGATCGGCTCTACCACGGCGATGGGCTACGAGAACTTCACGGCCCACGAGGGCGGCCTCGGCGAAGCGTGGCCGTTCGAGGGGGTCGAGAACACGAAGATGGGGATGTGGGTGTTCCTCGCCTCCGACGTGGTGCTGTTCGGGGCGTTCATCGGCGCCGCCATCTTCCTGCGTGTGGCGTACGGCTGGACGCACTGGCATCCGATCCCGCACAACCCGATCCCGGGACTGGTCAACACGTACCTGCTGCTGACCAGTTCGTTCACGGTGATCCTCGCGCTGGTGGCCGCCCAGAAGCGCAGTCGGAAGGGCGTCGTCGCCAGCCTCGGACTGACGTTCCTGCTCGGGCTGGGCTTCCTCGCGAACAAGGCCATCGAGTGGGTCGTCCTGTTCAGCGAGGGCACCGGGCTGGACTCCAGCGTGCGTGCCTCGACGTACTACCTCACGACGGGGCTGCACATGGGCCACGTGATCGCCGGGCTGCTGATCACGGCTTACCTCATCTGGCGGGCCTGGAACGGTGCGTACACGGATGGGAACGACGAGACGCTCGAGTACTTCGGCCTGTACTGGCACTTCGTCGACATCGTGTGGCTGTTCCTGTTCCCGCTGTTCTACATCGTCTAGACCAATGGCACGAACAAAACTCTACACCGGAATCTACGTGGCACTGTTCGTCATCGCGACGCTGCAGGTCGGCGTCGAGCAGATCGGGCTGCTCGAGAGCAGCTACATGCTCGCGCTCGGGCTGATCACCGTCTTCTCGCTGATCAAGGCGGTGGTCGTCGCGGGCTACTTCCAGCATCTCGTCTGGGAGCCCCGCTCGGTGACGTACGTGTTGCTGCTGGGCTTCGTCGGCTTCCTGGCGCTCACGGTCGCGGCGTCGTACTCGATCCTGTAAGGCGCCGTCGCGAACGACCGCGGTTTTTCGACGATATCCCGTTCACGAGCGACGCCCGCACACAGCCGGTACGGTTTTGACGGCTCGCTGAAACCACGAGCCATGGAGTTGGCAGTTATCTCCGACAGCCACATCCCCGAGCGGCAACAGACCCTCCCCGATCGGTTCCGCGAGCGGATCGCGGCCGCCGACCACACGATCCACGCGGGTGATTTCGCGACAAGCGACGTTCTCGACGAGGTGCGTGACCTCGCCAACGAGCTGACGGCGGTCCACGGCAACGTCGACCCCGACGACCTCGGTCTCCCAGCGGTGGATTCGGTCACGGCTGGCGGCGTCACGTTCGTCGTCACTCACGGGACGATCAACCCCGTCGCCGCGGCCGTCGACGCGGCCGCCGTCGAGACGGCGATGGAACGAACCGACGACGGCGAGATCACGTCCTTCGACGCGACGATCGAGAGCGAGGCGGGGCTCGTTCTCCGCGGCGAGGAGTGGGCCGACGCGATCGCGGACACGGCCCGAGCGCGTGGCCGGAACGAGCCCGGCGACACGGTCGTCGGCGTCGGCGGCCACACCCACGTCGTCGAGGACACCGTCCACGAAGGGGTTCGCGTTCTCAACCCCGGCTCGGTCACCGGCGCCGACCCCGCCGAGCGGGCGACGATGATGACCGTCCGTGCCGGTGACGGCGAGATCGAAGTAACGCTCCACGAGGACTGAGCGTCGCCGTCCGCGGGAACGATCAGACGAACGGGGTGTCGATCGTCGGCTGCGTGAGCAGCCACAGCGCCGTGATCGCGTACAGCACCATTACGACCACGTACGGGAACTGGCTCCGGATGGACTGCTCCCGCCCGGTGAACAGCTCGACCGCACGGCTGTGAGCGGTCCAGACCCCGAGCAGGTGTCCGGTCAGCACGGCGAGGGGGGCGATCCAGCCGACCCACCCCGGCAGCACGAGCGCTGGCGGCGCGCTCGGCGGGGAGAAGGGGTTCAGGCCGACGACGACCGCCGCCGGCAGTTGGGTGAGGAGATACGGCAGGTAGTGGCCGAGGTGATAGCCCGCGGCCAGCGGCACCAGCGTGGGCGCGAACGCGGCGGCGATGCGCGAGGTCGACAGGTACGTCTGCCCGGTCCGGCGCACGATCGCTGAGGCGAGCCAGTACCCTCCGAACAGGAGCGCGTACCCGCCGAGCATCGCGGCGAAGTACGATAGCGGGCCGGGGAGACCGCCGCGAACGATCGGCGCCGCGAGCGACTGCCAGGCCGGCGTGGCGACCACCCCGTCGAAGAGCGTCACCCACAGCAGCGCCAGCACGAAGCCGACCTCGCTGGCCCGCGTGGTCGCGTCGGTATCAGTCCGAGCGAGTGTGGCGCCCGGGGCGGTCAGTACTAGGCCGTCGCCGGCGCGCTGGAGCGGCGCGACGCGTCCGAACAGGTCGAACACGCCGGTAACCGGGTCGATCTGTCGGCGCCACGGCTCCCGGCCGAACAGCACGCTCCCGATCAGCGTCGCGGCGAGATAGGCGACGACGACCGCCGTGAGCTGTCGCGGATCGGCGGCCACCGCGGTCACGATTTCCAGCCAGACGAGCAGTAGCAGGCCGGCGACGGCGGGCCAGCGGCCGACCCAGCCGGGCAGCGAGAGCCACTCGGCAGTCGGTAGCGCGGCCGCGAGGCGGCGGAAGGGGTCGAGTGCGGGCCAGCCGTTCCCCACGAGGTACGTGCCCGCGGCGAGGCCGACCCACCAGAGCACCCAGATCAGCAACACCGCGACGTTCCGCCCGGCCTCGCGCGGGCCGAGCAGTCCACCGGCAAGCACCCAAGCGAGACCGAGGAGGCCAACGGCGCCGCCGACGCGGCCGCCCCAGTAGCGTATCGTCGCGCCGGCGGGAACCGAGCGCCGCCGGCCGTAGTACGCCGCCAGGACGTCGCGGTCGATGACGACGCTCGTGAGCAGGAGGGCGATGCCGACGCCCGCGGCGCCGCTGAGCAGGAACAGCCACGTCGGCGCGCCAACCTCGCTGGCCGTGATCCCCGGGCCGCCGTGCCCACGAGCGGGCGCAGCGAACAGGCTCAGCGCCGACAGCACCGCAAACCACCCGCCAGCGCAGGACCGCGCGACTCTCCGGAGTCGAGCCGTTGGCGATGCCGCGCGCCGGCGGTGATCACACACGTCTCTCCGGTGTTCTGAAGGGGAGCTACAGGAACGTTTCGCAACCGGGTCAGGCCAGCAGCAGGTTCAGCGTGATCCCGACGACGACCAGCAGCCCCAGCATCCACGAGGCGGCCATCACGGCCGCCGCGCGCCGGTAGCCCCGCGCCTTCGCGGCCGCGTAGGTACCGTAGAAGAGGTAGAAGAGGAACGCCACCGCCAGCGCGATGGCGACTGCGATACCCCCGGCGTTGACTAGCGAGCCGGAGTAGACGTCCCCGCTCACGAACAACGCCGCGCCGCCGCCGACTGCGAGTGCGGCGACGATGAACGCCAGGGTCCAGACCGCCTCGTTGCCGGCGAGTGCGCTCCAGACCGACTGGTCGTTCCGCAAGGTCGGTGTGTAAGCTTTCCAGTTCCGGCCCATCACTGCCCCGACGACGGCGAGCAGGAGGAGGACCATCAACGCCGCACTCACGAGGTAGATCGTCGATGCCATAGTGCGCTCCGTTAGCGAAGAATGGCCGCGGCGAGCGTATAAAGATTCGTTTCTTCGTCGTGCGCCTCAGTCGAACGTGACCCAGGCCAGGAACGCGAGGGCGAGCGTCTCCAGCACGTGGAACAGCAGCATCGCGTGCCACGCGGGGTCGGGCACGCTCGTGCTGAACCACGCCGAGAGCGTCGGATCGACGAGGTAGTAGTAGAGCGAGAACCCGTTCTCCGCCAGCAACAGCACCGCGAACACGAGCATTCCCAGCGTGTGCTTCGAGCGGAGCTGGGCGTAGTTCTGCCCCCAGACCCAGCAGAGCCCCAGCAGCAGCAGTACGTTGATGCCGACAGCGACCTGTGCGGCGGTGACAAGCGTGCTCATCGGTGGGGCTCCCCGTGCTGCGTGTGTTCGGGCTCATGGTTGCTCTAGTTGGCTGGTGATCTCCTCGACCACGTCCCAGTGGTTCCGGGCGCGCTCCGTCGGCAGGTACACCGCGCCGTAGTCGTCGCCGCTGGCGCGGACGACGTCGTTCTCCGCCAACACCTCCAGGTGGTGGCGAACCGTGTCGTAGTTCAGGCTGAGCGCCTCGGCAAGCTGGTTCGGGTTCCGTGGCTGCTCCTCGACGGCACGGAGCACGCGAGCCCGGTTGGGCCCGCCACGGGTTCCCGACAGTACGTACCAGAGGGCCGCCTCCATCACACTGGGTCGAGCCACCGAGACTACCTAAGCCCACCGACCGCCCTTCCAACGGTCGGTGAGCTGGCTTACTCGACGATGAACTGCCCGGCGATCTCCTGGACCTCCGCCATCGTCTTCGGCTCGTCGACGCCGGCCGGGAACGGCGACTCGACGTTGAGTTCGTTGAGGAAGCTCGCGTGTCGGGCCTCGACGGAGTGGATGCTGATCGCGGCCTCGAACACGGCGTCGGCCGAGACGGTGCCCGCGGCGCCCTTGTATGCCGCGACGCCGGTGTTCTCGAGCGCCTTCGCGACGCCGAGGAACTCCGAGGGGGTCTCGTAGCCGAAGTCGTAGTTCGCCTCCTCGACGGGCGTGCCGCCGAGCTGTTCGACGGTGTCGGTCAGCGCGCTGACGTGGGCTGCCTCGTGCTCGCCGACCATCGCGAGGTGGCCGGGTACTTTCTCCTGGACGGTCGTGCCGTAGTCGCTCAGCACGTCGGCGTTCATCAGCTCCTCGTCGGTGAACCCCGCGAGGCCGTCGCGGTAGAACGCGTTCTCGAGATGCTCGAGCGTGAGCGCGTAGTTCAGCACGTCCACGTCGCTGGTGTCGTTCTCGGCCTTCCGATCGTGGGTCGGGCGCTCCTCGTCGAGTTCGTAGGCGCCGGGGTCGACCTCGCTGGTGACGAACTGGCCGGCGATCTCCAGCACCTCGTCGACGGATTTGGCCTCGTCGACGGCGCTCGGGAACGGGGCCCGATCGTTGACGAGGTTCAGGAACGCCGCGTGGCGCGCCTCGACGGAGTGGATCCCCGCCGCGACCGTGAGCAGGTCGTTGTTCACCACTGTCGGCGCGGCGCCGGCGTAGGCGGCGACGCCCGTGTTCTCCAGGGCCATCCCGACCTCGAAGAACTCCGAGGGCGTCTCGTAGCCGAACTCGTACTCGCCTTCCGGGATGGGCTCGCCGTTGAGGTCCTCGATCGTCGCGGTCAGCGAGTCGACGTGGGCCTGTTCGTGGGCGCCGACGGTCCGGAGATACTCCGGCACCTGCATCCGGATCGTCTCGTTGAACGACGAGAGCGCGTCGGCGTTCATCAGTTCGTCGTCGCTGAACGTCTCCAGCCCGTCGCGGTAGAACACGTTCTCCAGGTGCTCCAGCGTGAGCGCGTAGTTCAGCGTCGGCACGTCCGGCGCCGCGGGCTGGGGCGTCGCCGTCGGCTCTTCTGTCGGCTCCTCGGTCGGCGTCATCGTCTCAGTCATCGTCGACATCGGCTCGTCGGTCGCGGTCTCGGTGCCGTCGCCGCCCGAACAGCCCGCCAGCCCCACTGCCGAGGCTGCCGCCACCGCGCCGATGAAGCCACGTCGGGTGCGTTGCGAGTCGTCGTCGCCGCCTGAGTTCGTGGGGAACATCTCCACTTCGGTCGAGGGTCGATACCCGTATAGCAATTTTCCGAACTCTGACATAACTCTGCGGGGAGTGGGGCCCAACCGAGGGGGAATTTGGTCCGGAATCCCCTGCTGGGCGCCAGAAGTGGCTTCTGATCGACGATGGGGCGCCGACGAATGCGACCCTATTCTGACCGATTAGTGATACGAGTACGGCAGAGAGCGTCGCCGCTCGAACAGTTGGATCGAGAGAAATGCTCCGGCTGGGATTCGAACCCAGGTCATCACCGTGAGAGGGTGATATGATTGGCCGGACTACACCACCAGAGCGCTTCGCACTCCTCAGTATTCGGGTTGAACGTAAAACCGTTGCGTTTCCTCACCGCCGTGTGGCGGATTCGCAGGTCACGCGGTCGGCGTCGCCAGCCCGCTATCGGACCTGTTCGCCGCCGAGGAACACCTGCTCCGGCGACTGCCACGCCCGCACGTCCTCGAGGGGGTTCTCCGGGAGGACCAGCAGATCCGCGCGGTACCCTCTCTCGATCATGCCCGTGTCGTCGAGCCCGAGCAGGTCGGCGGCGTTGACCGTCGCCGCCTCCAGCGCGCCCGCCTCGTCGAGTCCGTACTCGACCATGTACGCCAGTTCGTGGGCGGCGTCGGCGTGGTCGTTGAACGGCGTGCCCGCGTCCGTCCCCATCGCGATTGGGACGCCCGCATCGAGCGCGTACTCCCAGGCGGCGGCCATCCGCTGGCCGGCCTCCTCGCCTTTCGCGACGGCCTGCTCGGGGATGCCGGCGTCGCTGTTCTCGACGATCCCCTTCAGCGCCGACAGCGTCGGCACCCAGTACGTGTCCCGCTCGGCCATCATCTCGGCGCCCGCCTCGTCCATGAACGTGCCGTGCTCCACGCTGTCGATGCCGGCCTGCACCGCGTTCTTGATCCCCTCCGTGCCGTGGCAGTGTGCCGCCGTCGACCGACCGGCGGTGTGAGCGGTTTCGACGAGCGCCTCAAGCTCCGTCGGCGTCAGCTCCGGCGCACCGGTCTGGGCGCCGGTGGTCAACACGCCGCCGGTAGCCATACACTTGATCGCGTCGGCGTCGGCTTTGAGCTGTTCCCGTACCGCCTTTCGAACCTCGGCGGGGCCGTCGGCCTCGCGGCCGAACCAGTGGCCGTGGCCGCCGGTCATCACGACGTTCTGTCCCGCCGCCTGCACGCGCGGGCCGAGCAGTGTTCCGTCGGCGACGGCGTCGCGGGCGTCGATGGCGACGGTCGCCGGCGCCCCCAGGTCACGGGTCGCGACGACGCCAGCTTCGGCCTGGTTGCGGAGGTTCTCTGCCGCACGGTAGGCAAGCGTCGCCTCGCTGTCGCCCTGGACGCTCTCTGCGTCGGGCCGGGCGTCCATCATCAGGTGGACGTGCGTGTCGATCATCCCGGGGACGACGAACTGGCCCGACACGTCGATGCGCTCGTCGACGTTCGCGTCGCTCGCGTCACCGACGATCTCGATCGTGTCGTCGTCGATCAGTACGTCCGCCGTCAGCACGCCGTCGGCGTCGACGACCGTGCCGCCTTCCAGTAGTTGCATAGCTACCGGTGGTGGCGCCGACTACCTAAAGCGTCGGGTGGCGGCTATCGCGGCGAGAAGGGTGGCTGGCTACTCGTCGCCCAGCGCGGCGAGGAGTTCGTCGATCTCCTCGGGCTCGTACGCCTCGTAGCCGTCGTCGACCGTGATCGAGGCGACCGATAGCGCGTCGGCTTCGATCTCCTCGTCGTGCTCGCGGAGGCTCCGGAGCACGAGCTTCAGCCCCTCTTCGAGGGTGAGCTCCTCGGACCAGCCGTCCTCGAGCACGCCCTGGATCTCCTCGCGACCGCCGCCGATGATCGTGGCTTTCCACTCGTGGGGCGTCCCTGAGGGGTCGGCGCTGAACAGCCGCGGCGTCCCGTCCTCGCCCTCGACGCCACCCTCGATCCCACCGATCAGGAGCGCCGCGCCGTAGGGACGGGTGCCGCCCCGCTGGGTGTTCTCCTGGATGTGGTCGGTGATGTACTTGGTGAGCGTCTCGACGCCGATGGCCTCACCGTAGCGCAGGTGGTTGGTCTGGGCCATCCGGCGGGCGAAGTCGATCAGCTGTCGCGCGTCGGCGACGTGGCCCGCGGAGGCGGCGCCGATGTGGTCGTCGAGCTTGTGGAGCTTCTCGATGCTCTCGGACTCCATCAGCTCCGAACTCGCCTGTGCCTGGGCGGCGAGCACGACGCCGTCCTGCGTTCGGACGCCGACGCTGGGCGCGCCACGGGAGACGGCCTCGCGGGCGTACTCCACCTGGTAGATGCGACCGTCGGGAGAGAACAGCGACGTACCGCGGTCGTAGGCCTGCTGGTCGTTTCCTCTCATCGGGAACCCTCCGCCGCGGAGACGGCTTCGCTGTCAGTCATCGATAACGGATACGCCCCCCGACTGAAAAACCCTGCTTAAGCGGGATTTTACAACCCCGACCGTTGCTGTCGATATTGTTGGGGCCGACCGACGACTCCGGCCGGGGGTCGACGCCCCGCTCGCCAAGTGCGTTTATCTCCCCGGCGACCACTGTGAGTATCATGGCACACACTGTCTGTCTCACCGTCGACTTCGACGCCGTCTCGCCGTGGCTCCACGCCGGCGAGTTCGGCGATTCGCCCGTCCAACGCTCCCGAGGCGTGTTCGGCGCCGAGGTCGGCGCACCCCGCTTGCTCGACCTGTTCGACCGCCTCGACGTGCCGACGACGTGGTTCGTCCCCGGCCACACGATCGACTCCTTCCCAGAGCCCTGCGAGCGCGTCGTCGACGCCGGCCACGAGATCGGTCACCACGGCTGGAGTCACACGCCCCCCGGCGAGTACGAGAGCCGTGAGGCCGAACGGGCCGACATCGCCCGCGGGATCGAGAGCATCGAGGCGCTCACCGGTTCGGCGCCCGCGGGCTATCGGTCCCCCTCGTGGGACTTCTCGCCCCACACCGTCTCGCTCCTGCAGGAGTTCGGCTTCGAGTACTCCTCCAGCGGGATGGCCCGGGAGTTCGAGCCGTACGAACTCGTCGAGGAGCACGCGCCCCGCGACGAACCCTACGAGACCGGCGACCCCGTCGGGATCACCGAGGTACCCGTCTCCTGGCAGCGCGACGACTACCCCGCGCTGGCGTTCTCGGGCAACCGAGCCTTCTCCGACGAGGCCGCGGTGTTTGACCACTGGCGCCGCCAGTTCGACTGGATGTACGAGTTCGTGGACGACGGCGTCTACGTACTCACGCTCCACCCGCAGGTCAGCGGCCGGAGCCCGCGGCCGGGGATGCTCCGAGAGCTGATCGAACATATGGCCGCCAAACCGGATGTCGAGTTCGCGACGGTCGGACAGGTGGTCTGACCGCGGTCGTCCCGTCCCGAAACCGTTTGGACCCCCGCGCCCCCACTCCCGCTATGACCGATCTCGCTGCCGCACTCGACGCCGACGGCCTGACCTGCTTCGTCGGCGCCGGCGGCAAGAAGACCACCATGTACGCGCTGGCGGCCGAGACCGACCGCGCGGTCGTCACCGCGACCGTCCGCATCCCCATCTTCGACCCGCACGTCGACCGCGTGGTCGTCACGGAGGACCCCATCTCGACGCTCGTCACGACCGACACGTACCCGCTCGGCCTCGTCCCCGAACAGGAGTTCGAGGACCGCTACCGCGGCTACGAGCCCGACACCGTCACCGACCTCGCGCGAGCCCACGACGGCCCGACGCTCGTCAAGGCCGACGGCGCCCGGATGCGCGACTTCAAAGCGCCCGGCGCGAACGAGCCCCGCATCCCCGAGACCGCGGATACGGTCGTCCCGATCGCCAGCGCCCACGCCGTCGGGGAACCGCTCGACGAGGAGCTCGTCCACCGCCCCGAGCGCGTCGCCGCGGTGGCGGGGGTCGACATCGGCGACGAGATCACGCCCGAGGTCGTCGGTCGGGTGCTCGCCAGTCCCGACGGCGGCCTGCGCGGCGCCCCGCCGAGCGCGACGGCGATCCCGCTGGTAAACAAAGTCGACGACGAGGACGACCTCGCGGTCGCCCGCGAGATCGCCGACGCGGTGCTCGAGCACGCCGATCGCTCGGTCGTCCCGCGCGTGGTGCTCGCGCGGATGGCCGACGCCGAGATCCGGGAGCTCCGCGAGTAGCTACGAGAGCCGCGCCGCGGCCGCCTCGAACTCTTCCTGCGTGTTGAGGTTCTCGAAGGTTTCGAGGTCGGTCACCGCCGCCAGTTCCGCCTCGCTCACGACCGCGTAGGAGAGATGCTCGAGCGGCGCGAGGATCTTCCGGTCGCCCCGCTCCAGCGCGGCGTCGCAGGCCGCGGCCATCGCGTCGGGGCGGTACACCGCCTGGGTCGTCTGGTACCAGCCGTCGCCCAGTCGCGGCACCGCGCCGTCGAACGGCGGTGACCCCTCGTCGTCCGCGCCCGCTGGAGGCGCGACATCGCCGCTCGCGCGGTCGAACAGGTAGTCGATCGCGTCGGGGTCGACGAACGGCATGTCGCAGGCGACGACGGCGGCGTACTCGCCCGACGCGGCCCGGCAGCCGTTTCGGATCCCCGCCATCGGCCCCTGATCGACCTCCGGGTCGAGCGCGAAGGCGGTGGGGAGGGGATAGCCCTCCAGTGAGCTCTCGATCGCGTCGCGCTGGTCCTCGCGGCAGTTCACCACGAGTTCGTCGACGACCGGTTCGAGTCGGTCGGCGACGCGCCGGATCATCGGCGTCCCCGCCAGCGGCGCGACCGCCTTGTCGTCGTCGCCGAACCGGGTCGAGCGCCCGCCGGCGACGATTACGGCCGAGTGCATGGGCGTGGCTGGGCGGCGTCGGGGAAAGTCGCTTGCGGTCCGGTTCAGCCGTCGTAAGACCGTTCGACGACGACGCTCCCGCTCGCGTTCCGGACGATCACGGTGTCGCCGCCGTTGTTCCAGACGGGCGACCTTTGGCCCCAGTAGCGATCGCCGTCGCCGTCCTCGCCGCTGCCGGTGTGGAGCGTGAGCGTCTCGTTCGGGCCGATCTCGGTTCCCTCGGGGAACGTGTACGTGTGGTCGGCTTCGTCGCTCACTGTCCAGCCCGAGAGGTCGATCGGCTCGGTGCCGGCGTTGCCGAACGTGAGGTACTCGTCGTTGAGGTTCTCGCGGTCGTCGCCCGCGGCGTCGGCGTGGATCGTCTCGATCCGGAGCGGCGCGCCGCCGTCGGCGACGGCCACGGGCGTCTCGGTCGCGGTCTCGGGCTCCTCGGTCGCGCAGGCGCCCCAGAGGCCGACACCGTTGGCTCGGGCGGCGTCCTCGGCGGCGCCGTAGCGATCACGGTACTCGAACCCCGAGTCGTCGTAGCGCCGGGCCAGCCCCCGCGTGAGCAGGCCGTAGTTGAACGACTCCCCGTCGACGTGGACGTACGCCAGCAGGCGACCGAAGTAGCCACGGCGGGGCTCGTTCGCGTCGAAGGAGAGCGTCACCGTCTTCCCCGTGAGTTCGTCCTTCGCGTGCTCGCTGGCGCGCTCGCCCCAACTCCGGAGGCAGTCGCGCCCGGCTTCCGTGTCCGGCACGCCCGGGAACTCCGCGGGGTCGTTCTCGGCGTGGACCTCCGGCGTGTCGACGCCGAGCAGGCGAACCGTGTCCTCGCTCCCGTTGGGCAGGCGCACGTCGATCGTGTCGCCGTCGACCACGTCGATCACCTCCGCCTCGACCGCGTCGGGCTTGGGCGTCGCGGCGGGCGGCGCGTCGACGGGCGTCGACGCCCCGGTAGCCGTGGGCGTCAGCGTCTCGGTGCCCGTGGGCATCCGGCCGTCGTCGGTCGGGACCGCGCCGCCGGCACAGCCGGCGAGAACGAGCAGCAGACTGAGCGCGACCGCGCGGACGGGGAACTGCATCGTCGGCGCTACGGCGACCAGTGGGAAAGGTGTTGGCTACGGGGCGAGCCGGTTCTTCCGGTTCTTCATGTGCTCCTCGTAGTAGTCGAAGGTGACCGGACACCACTCCGCGGCGAAGTCGAGGATCTCCTCGGTCAGCCCGCGGATCTCCCACTGCGCGTCGGCGGCGGCGCGCATGTCGGCGACGTGCATCAGCGTCCGGGCGTTCATGCTCAACACGACGTTGACCTCGGTGCCGATCGGGAGCACGAACCGGGCGTCCTCCGGCGGCATCCCCAGCTCGAGCAGGCGCTGGTACTCCTCGACGGAGCGCTGCACCGAGCTCCGGAACACCTCTTCGCGCTCCGCGACGGTCTCCTCGTCGACGGCGCCGCTCTGTTGATTGCGGCCGATCCAGTCCGGATCGGTCGCCGAGGGCGGCGTGACGACCATCTCTCCCTCGCCCACGTCCTCGGGGTCCACGTCGTCGAACGCGACGTAGCGCATGCTCTGCACGTCGAAGGAGACGTGTCGGTGCCGGGTGAGCTGGGCCATACACGAGCGGGACATCCCCTCGATCGCGAAGGTGGCCTGGGGGTGTTCGAACGGGCCGAAGTGGCCGTGACTCAGCAGGTGGCCGATCAGCGTCTCCTTTTTGTCCGTGATACTGTCGCCCTCGACGGTGTCCATCGTCTCTTCGAACGTCTGGTCGCCGACGAACGCCGACGCGTAGTCGTTTCGCGCGGCCGAACAGATCAGTTCCTCCGGGTTCTCCGTCGCCTCGAGCAGTTCGACCTCCATCTTACTACGGCACGGGACCCGGCGGGCCATAACTCTACCTTGTCGGCTCTCGGCGCGCGGCACACCCTTGGCCCGGAACGAATCGCTTTAGTGGCTCTCCGCGGAATCTGCCCGTATGGCCATCAAGCCGAAGTACGTCAAACAGCTGGGGACCATCCTGCTCGAGAAGTACCCCGAGTCGTTCAACCAGAACTTCGAGACGAACAAGGAGAGCGTCTCCGCGCTCACCAACGTCGAGTCGAAGGAAGTCCGCAACCGCATCGCGGGCTACATCACGCGCAAACAGGCGAGCGCCGCCGCCCAGGCAGCCGAAGCGTAGTTCTCCGTTAGTAGCTGTACTCGTCGGCCGTCAGCTGGACGTAGCGGTTCCGGTTCCGGAACTTCGTCAGCTTGTACTCGCCGAGTAGCTTCGCGCCCCGCAGGCCGGCCCGCGGGCTCCAGGAGAGCATCTCGTTCGACCCCCCATCGGCCAGCATCTCCTCGCCGACTCGGAACACCTCGTCCCACGTGTCGGGGTCCAGCCCCGCACGAGTTCGGAGAGCGAGACGTTCCGCAGCAGTTCGTCGCCGACGGCCGCCTGCCACTCGTGGTTGTAGTGGCCGAGCTTCCCTTCCGCGGCCAGGCGGCCGGCGATCTCGCCGGTCCGGACCGCGAGGTGGTCGCCACCCTCGTGGAACGCCGACGTGGTCCCCATCGCGCCGCCACAGACGGCGACGCCGGCGTCGACGGGCGAGGCGATCGGCCGCGTCGAGGAGATCGGGTACGTCTCGGTCCCGCGGCTCTTCCCGGCGTCCTCGACGATCGGGAAGTCGCTCAGGTCGTACGCGTCGCCGTACTCCCGTTCGAGCAGGCGCTCGATGTACGTCGCCCCCTGCGGGATGCGCTCGTCCTCCGGGCGCAGGAGGTCGTACGACTCGCGGTCCTCGACGGCGTCGATGTCCATCCCGATGGGCATCGTCAGCCCGACGCGGCAGACCTGGTCCCGGTTCGGGAAGATCCACGGGTAGGCGGTGTGGCCGGGCATGAGCCCCCACCAGAACACGATGGCGTCCTGGACCTGCTCGTAGATCTCCTCGGGGAACTTCCGGTACTCCTGGTAGGCGATGTGGTTTGCCGTCGGCGGCGAGAGCACCTGGCTCGCGGCGCGATGGTCCGGGAGGAACTCGTCGAGCACGCCCATCGTGACGGTGCGCTGGGGGCCGTCACAGAGCAGCAGGTAGTCGGCGCCGATCTCCTCGCCGCTCGCGAGCGTGAGCACGTGTCGCGGGTGGCCGTCCCGGTCGGCGTCGACGTCGGCCACCGACGCCTCGACGCGGTAGTGGGCGCCGGCCTCCTCCGCGCGGGAGCGCAGGAAGTCGTCGAAGCGCGCGCGGTGGAAGGTGTAGCCGAACTCGTCGTAGGAGGATTCGATCCCGGTCGAGCGGAGGTTGCACGCGGTGTTCGGGCCGCGGAACTCCGCGCGGTCGAGCACGTTCTGAACCACCCCGTCGGGCATCTCGTCGGGGTGGATCCCCATGATGTCGACCCAGTAGTCGAGGATGCCGGCGGCGTCGGTGGAGTCGGGCCCGAGCCCCTCGCGGTCCGCACGCGGGACTCCCTTCTCCAGCACGAGCGCGTCGGCGCCGTGCTCGGCCGCGGCGTGGGCGGCCGACGTGCCCGCTGGCCCCCGCCAACGATGGCGACGTCTACGCGTTCCATGACTGCATAGGTGCAGACTCGCCGCGTTAAAGTTACTGACTCGGCTCGTCGGCGCCTACATGAACATCCGGTCGTCGAACGCCCGCTCGCGCTCCGCTGCGGCCTCGTAGCGATCGGCGAGCTCGTTGTAGTAGCGCTCGATCTCGTCGGCGAACTCCTGGAGCGGTTCGGTGTCGACCGTGAGGCCGTACAGCTCGGAGACGGTGTCGATCAGCCGGATCGCGGCGTCGATGTCCGGGATCTGCTCGTGGACCGGCGTGCGGAACACCCCGACCGCGAGCGGCGAGTCGATCCCCTGTTCGACGAGCGCCCCCGTCACGCCGTCGAGATACCCCCGGGCCATCGGCGGCAGCCCCTCGTCGCCGTCGAGTCGCCGCCGGCGGTAGTCGTCGGTCGCGACGTAGTACGTCCGGTGGTCGTCGGGGCTGTGCCGCATCGGCACCGCGTCGACGACGACGATCTCCGCCACGCCGTGGTGTTCGGTCCAGTCGAGGATCGCCTCGCCGAACGGGCCGCTCAGCGCCGGCGGGACGAACAGCTCGTTCTTCAGCAGCGTCAGCTCCAGGTCCGGGCGGGAGAACAGGCGCGTGTGATGGGTCGGCGTCCCGTTCTCGAACGGCGTGATGCTCGGCATCCCCTCGGCGGTGACGTGACCGGTCTCGGTCAGCTCCAACTGGTCGATGAGGAAGTCGACGGCGGTCAGTCCGGAGAGCCCGTAGCTCGCGAACCCACAGAGCAGCGTCTCCTTCGGCGCTTCGGTGTCCTCGACGGCGAACTGCCGGGATCGCTCGGGGGTCGGATCCATACCGTACTGTCACCGCGAGTATCCTTAATTCTCCGGGCGTTCCCAGTCGCTGGCCGCCGCGACCGCCGCCATCGCCTCGCGCTCGCGGGCGCCGCCACAGTGGTCGACGACGGTCGCGAGGAAGTCGAGGCGATCGCGGAGTTCGGCGTCGTCGAATCCAGCCACGCCCAGCCGCGAGGCCGCGACCGTCGCCTCGATCACCGCGCCGAAGCCGCGGTTGATCGTCGTCGGTCCCTCCCGAACGACCGCGGACTCGTCCGGCGTCAGCTCCCACTCCCGGATCGTGGTTTCGCCCTCCGTCCGCGAACCGACGCACGCGGCCTCGACCTCGACCCAGGCGTCGGCGCTCGGGAGCACCGGCTCGGGCGCCTCCCGGATCGTGAGTGCGGCGTCGACGAACGCCCGGGGGTCGGCGACGAACTGGACAACCCCACCCTCGCGGCGCTCGAAGTTCCGGCGCGTCCGGGTGTTCCCGTAGGTCTGTGCGGTGACGGGATCGCCGGCGTGGAGCCCGAGGGCGGCGAAGTTCCACAGATCGTTAGGCCCCTTCGTCGCGATCACCGACTCGGTGACGCCCCGAAGCGCCACCGGCCAGCCGTCGGGCGCGTCGTCCGCTGGCTCCCACTCTCCGCCCGCCGAGCTGTCGCTCATACCGCCAGCCCCCGTTCCAGCGCGACGAACAGCGCCGCGGCCACACGGTCGGCGGTCGTCCCGGGGTTGATCCCCTCGTCGACGAACGCCTCGGCCAACGCCTCGGCCGGGTCGAGCGACCCGGTCCGCTCGACCGCGGCGAGCGTCGACGCCGCGCGCTCGCGGACCGACTCGGCCACCGACTCGCCGTGGGTGGTGGCGACCAGCGTGTCCGGCTCCGCGGCCAGCTGTCGGAGGAACGACCGCGCCGCGCGGTCGAGCACCGCCCCGTCGTCGGCGAGGACCGCCTCGGCCGCGTCGAACGTCCGCGGGAACCCCTCGATCCACTCCGCGGCGTTCGTGTCGGGGACGCCGTCGTCGGGGTCGGCGGAGAGTTCCATCACGTCCCAGAGCGTCGTCCCGCGCTCCCGGAGCGCCGGTTCGGCGTCACTCCCGCGGCGCGCGTCGAGGGCGTCGACGCCCTCCGGCGGGTCGCCGACTGCCACGTCGACGTGCTCGAACGCGCGGTAGAAGGCGACGGCGTCGTCGACGGTCGTCACCCGGCAGCGCTCGCGGACCGCCTCGCGGGTGAGGTCGCCCGCCGCGGCCGCACTCACCAGCGGCGTCAGCAGCAGCAGACAGCCGAACTGGGTGTTGCCGCCGGACTGGCGGCTCATCCCGCGAACCGCGCGCTCGAACGCCCCGCCCAGCGGCGCGCCGTCGGCGGCGGCCCGGAGGCCCCGTGCGCTACCGACGCTCCCGGCGAGGAACTGCTCGAACCGGAGGTCATCGAGGTCCCGGTGGCGATCCACGTTACCCGGTTTGGGCGTCCCGGCCACCTCCAGCAGCAGCGCGAGTTCGGCGTTCTCCGCCGGCGTCCGGGAGCGGTCGGTCACGGCTCGACCCCCACCGTGCCGGCTTCCTGCTCGGCGAACCACTCCGCGACGGCGTCGGCGACGCGTGCGAGCACCGCGGGGTCGTCGCTCGGCCGGCCGACGCTCACCGCGTCGGCGCCGTAGTCGAGATACTCGCGGACGCTCTCTCGACCCCTGACGCCGTTGTTGGCGATCACGAACAGCTCCGTGGCGGCGACGAGATCCGCGACGACCGCCTCGCTGTCCATCGCGTCGACGTGGATCGCGTCGGCGCCCGCGGCCTCGACCTGTTCGGCGACGGCGACGAGGTCG
This sequence comes from Halolamina pelagica, assembly GCF_001307315.1. Taxonomy (GTDB): domain Archaea; phylum Halobacteriota; class Halobacteria; order Halobacteriales; family Haloferacaceae; genus Halolamina; species Halolamina pelagica_B. The sequence goes on along the minus strand of NZ_LGUC01000001.1, from coordinate 2,344,196 downwards.
ACGCCGTCGAGTTCGGTTCGCAGCTTCACGCTCACCTCGGCGCCCGTCGACGCGGCCGCCTCGACCAGGGCGGCGAGTCGGTCGGGCTCCCGGAGCAGCGACTCGCCCGTGCCGACCGCACAGAGTTCGTCCTGGCGGCAGTGGGCGTTGAGTTCGACGACGGCGTCGTGCCTCTCGGCCACCGCCGCCACCTCGCGGACGGGCTCGGTCGTCGTCGACCGAACGTTGATCCCCGCACGGAGGTCGACGCCGGAGAGCGCCGAGAGCTGCTCGTCGACGAACGCGATCGGGTCGTCGGGGAGGAACTCCGACCGATCGCGATCCGCGACCATCTCGCGGGCCGCCGCGCGGGTCGGTTCGTCGAGGCAGACGCCGCCGAGGAACGCCGCGCCGGCCCACTCCGCGCCGGCCGTGGCCCACTCGGCGTCGGACTCCCCCGAGAGCGACGCCAGCGCGAGTCGCGGGTGGAACACTTACCGCTCACCCCCGAACGCCGACAGGTCGCTGGTGTCGATGTCCTCGCCGTCGAGGTCGGCGGGGTCGTCGACGGCGAGGCCGAGGTCGGCCGCGGGCGCGCCGACGGCGGCGAGCGCGAGCGCACAGGCCCGAGCGACGCGCTCGGCGTCCGCGGGCTCGTCGATCTTCGTGTCCGTACGGACGACCGGGCGGTTCAGCTCGGTGCCGTCCTCGCTGTCGAGGACGAACGCGTCCGCGAACTCGTAGCTCTCGGCGACGCCCGCGGTCGACGGTTCGCGACCGACGCCGGCCATCAGGTCCGCGACGGGGCCCGAGAACGGCTCGTCCGCACAGAACGGCGAGACGGCGACGACCGGGGTGCGGTCGAGCGCGCGGTTGACGCCCGGCAGCGCCCGGATCGGCCCCACCGAGGTGACGGGGTTCGAGGGGCCGACGACCACGGGTCGGCCAGCGCCGACTCGACTTCCGGCGTCGGTTCGGCTCGGTCGGCGCCGCGGAACTCAACGTCTTCGACGGGCGGGTCGGCGCGCTCGGCGACCCAGTACTCCTGAAAATGCATCTCGCCGCCGGGCGTGTGGATCATCGTCGCCACGGGGTCGTCGCTCATCGGCAGGAGTTCGATCTCGAGGTCGAACGCCTCGGCGAGCGTGCGGGTGGCCGCCGTCAGCGTGTGCCCCTCGTCCAGCAGCGAGGTTCGAGTCACGTGGACCGCGCGGTCCCTGTCGCCGATCGTCATGAACTCCGCGACGCCGGAGAAGCGCCGCCAGCGGGCGATTTCGCGGCCGGCGGTCTGCGCGTCGTCGTCGAGGTACCGCGGGCCCGTCTCGAGCCCCGCGGCGTCGGCGATGCGGAACAGTTCGTCGTCGGTTTCGTGGGTGTCGCCTTCGATCCCCCACCACGTCTCACGGTCGAGCACGCCCCCGCCGTCGAACAGCACGGTGTCGATGTCCGGCGAGACCAGCAGCCCGCCGAGCTCCACGTCGTCCCCGGTGTTGCCGACAACAGTGACGGCATCGCGGGCGAAAACGGGATCCTCCCCGATAGCAGTTTGGGGGTGCCGGTCCCCCAGCGAGAAACGTGACCATGCTCGGGATTTCGGGCGTGTGGGGTTGAAAGTTCCTCTCCCGACGACGCACCGGGGCGACTTTGGGGCTCGCCCCCGGGGTGCCCGTATGAACGCGATCAAGGACTCCGTCCACGACTGGATCACCCTCTCCCCGGTCGCGGCGGATCTGCTGGATACGCCCGCCGTCCAGCGGCTCCGACACATCAAGCAGCTCTCGACGATCCGGCTGGTGTACCCCTCGGCCTCCCACACGCGCTTCGAGCACTCCCTGGGGTGTACCACCTGGCCAGCGAAGCGCTGTCGCACCTGCGCGTCGACGGCGAGCGCGCCGCGCACGTCCGCGCGGCGGCGCTGCTGCACGACGTTGGCCACGGGCCCTACGGCCACCAGACCGAGGAGGTGATCATGCGCCACGCCGGCCGCCACCACGACGAGATCGGGGGCGTCGTCGAGGAGACCGCCATCGCCGACGTGCTTCGGGAGCACGATCTCTCGCCGGACCGCGTCGCCGCCCTCGTGCGCGGCGAGGGCGAACTCGGCCAACTCGTCTCGGGGAGCTCGACGTGGACCGGATGGACTACCTCGTTCGTGACGCCCACCACACCGGCGTCCCCTACGGGTCGATCGATCACGGCCGGCTCGTCCGCTCGCTGCGGTACCGCGACGGCCAACTCGTGCTGGCGGAGGGGAACGTCCGCACTGCGGAGTCGCTGCTGCTCGCGCGGGGGCTGATGAACGGGATCGTCTACCGCCACCACGTCTCCCGGATCGCGGGCTCGATGCTCGAACGCGCGAGCGAGCGCCTGCTCGCCGGCCCGAACGACGTGGGGATCGAGCAGTTCGCCCGGATGGCCGACCACGACCTGCTGGTCGCACTCCGCGAGCACGTCCCCGATCTCGGCGGCCGGATCGAGTGCCGTGACCTGTACAAGCGCACGGTCTGGGCGGGGCTCTCGGACACGCCGGCGCACCTGCTGGAACTGGACCACGAGGACGAGCGCGCAGCCGAGCGCGACATCGCCGAGCGCGCGGGCGTCGACCAGTCGTCGGTGATCGTCGACGTGCCCCGGCGCCCGTCGATGAAGGAGTCCAACGCCCGCGTCGTCGTCGACGGCGTCGTCCAGCGCCTGGAGGAGGCCTCGGGCCTGGTCGGCGCCATCCGGCAGGCCCAGCGCGACGGCTGGCGACTCGGCGTCTACGCGCCCGAACCCGAGCGCGAGGCGGTGGCCGCGGCGGCGGTCGACGTGCTGGGACTCCCCGGACACGTGCAGCGCTGAGTCGCGCTATCGGCGCCGCTCGGGGCATCGAACGGGCGGCTCGGGAGAATCCATCGTCACAAGGGGCTCTGTGGGGGTAACCCTCGTCACTGCCGCCCGGCAGGACCTTCGACGCGAATCAGTATCAGTCGTTCGCTCTCATTCGGGATCGACCGCGGCTCGCCGTTGCCGCGGTCACTCGAGTTCCAGCCACGGCACCTCGATCAGCGGCGGGATGTGGGTCTCGATGTGGTGTTCCCAGACGCCCTCCTCGCCGAACGCCTCGCCGTGGTCGGCGGTGACGACGACTTTCCCGTCGAGTTCGTCGACGAACCCCGCGATGTCCTCGAGCACGATCCGGAGGTTCTCCTCGTACAGGCCGAGTGCGGCCTCCTGCGTGCCGTTCTTCATCACGTCCGCTGGGTCGAGTTCGAGCCAGAGCCCGGCTTTCTGGGCGAGTTCGCTGCCGTCCAGCACGCTCTCGACGTTGGTCCGGAGCCGGTCGCTCACGGAGGCAAGGGTGCCGCCGTCGGCTTCGGCGTCGCCGTTCTCGGCTTCCTCCTGCTTCCGGATCCCCTTCTGGATCTGCTTGAGTTTCTGGCCTTTCCCCCGCGAGAGGTAGGGAGCGTGGGGCTGCATGTAGTGGAGGACGGTCCGCTCGGCGCGTTCGACGGCGTCACGGTTGTTCCGGAACGCTTCGGTGATCCCCTCCGGCGGGACCGTCCCGAGGTCGTCGTCCCAACCCGACTTCCAGACGTCGAACACCTCGCTGATGTGCTCCGAGGCGGTCCACTCGTACTCACAGCTGGCGCCCCACTTGAGCTCGTTCAGCGGGATCCCCAGATCGTTGATGAACGGGTTCCCGGAGAAGTACGCGATGTCGTGCTGCCCCGTGAAGTTGCGGTAGGCCCACTCCGGCGTCGACGAGCCGGCACTGCGTCGCTTCTCCAGTTTTCCGTCGAGATACTCGTCGTAGATCTCGGCGAACACGTCGAACCGACACGCATCGAGCACCAGGCAGTAGTCCCACTCGGACTCGAGGAAATCCTGATCCCGCATCAATTGACCAGAGCTTCACAGCCGTTCTACGTATTCCTGTTGCTTTCAGCGGACGGCGGGCGAACGGGTCCGTCGCTTCAACACGACTTTGTGCCACGCCGCACTGTTAGCGGTATGGAGCTGTTCGCCGTACCGGAGTTACCGGAGATCCACGAGGGCGACGATCTGGCGGCGATGATCGCCGACCGGGTCGACCTCCGGCCCGACGACGTGGTCTGTGTGGCCTCCACGGTCGTCTCGAAGGCCGAGGGCCGCGCGGCCGACCTCGACGAGTTCCCCGCCGGGCCGCGGGCGAAGGAGATCGCCCGGAACCTCGAAGAGGTCTCGGGCGAGGAGAAGGATCCTCGGTTCGCTCAGGCGGTCCTCGAGGAGAGCACCGACGTGGTGATGGAGGCGCCGTTCGTCCTGACGGAGACCCGTTTCGGCCACGTCGGCGTCAACGCCGGCATCGACCGCTCGAACGTGCCGGACCACGACCTGCTGCTGCTCCCGAAACGGCCCAGCCAGTCCGCCGAACGCATCCACGAGCGGCTCCCAGAGTCGCCGCCGGTGATCGTCACCGACACCTCCGGGCGCTCGTTCCGCCACGGCCAGCGCGCCGTCGCGATCGGCTGGGCCGGCATGCCGGCCTCGCGTGACTGGCGGGGGGAGACCGACCGCGACGGCCACGAACTGCAGGTCACCGTCGAGAGCGTCGTCGACGAACTCGCGGGCGCCGCCAACCTCGTCTCCGGCGAGGGCGACGACGGCACGCCCGTCGTGGTCGTTCGGGACTGGGCGTTCGGCGATCACGGCGGCAGCGACAACATGTTCCGCGAGATGCGTGGGGATTTTGTGCGCCAAGCACTGCGTGACTGGGAGTACGAACCATGAGCCCACCGATCCGCCGCGGGGTCGAACTGACGCCCGAACAGCCCGTCTCCCGCCTCGTCGAACTCGCAGCGACCGCCGAGGACGCCGGCTTCGACGCCGCGTTCGTCTCCTCGCACTACAACAACCGCGACCCGTTCCAGACGCTCGGAGCGATCGCCGAGCGAACCGACTCGATCCGGCTCGGCCCGGGCGTCGCCAACCCCCACGAGAGCCACCCCGTCGCGCTAGCCTCCCGGATGGCGACCCTCGACGAGCACGCCGGGGGGCGCGGCGTGTTCGGGATCGGCCCCGGCGACCCCTCGACCCTCCGGAACCTGGGCGTCGACAGCGACGACCGCAGCCTGCGCTCGGTGCTGGAGGCGTTCAAAGTCGCCAAACGGCTCTGGGCCGGCGAGCGCGTCGACCACGACGGCACGTTCCAGGCCGACGACGCCGGCCTGAACTACGAGCCGCCGGGCGACTTGCCCGTGTACGTCGGTGGCGAGGGGCCGCACATGTGCCGGATGGCGGCGAAACACGCCGACGGCTTGCTGTTCAACGGCTCGCACCCTCGCGATCTCGCGTGGGCTGGGGACCGCGTCGAGGAAGGGCTCGGCGAGCGTCCCGACCACCGCGGTGAGTTCGACTTCCTGGCGTACGCGAGCGTGAGCGTCGCCACCGAGCGCGAGGCCGCCCGCGAGGCCGCGCGGCCGCCGGTCGCGTTCATCGCCGCCGGAACGCCCGAGCCGGTGCTTTCCCGGCACGACATCGACCCCGAGCGCGCCGCCGCAGTCGGCGAGAAGATCAGCGAGGGGCGCTTCGAGGCGGCGTTCGAGCAGGTCTCCCCCGGGATGATCGACGCCTTCGCGGCCGCGGGCACCGTCGACGACGTGGCCGACCGACTCGCCGCCGTCCTCGAACACGCCGATGGGGTCGTCTGTGGCTCACCGCTGGGGCCGGAACTCGACGAGGCCGTCGCACTCGCGAGCGAGGCGTTGGAACTGGCCGAAGAACGAGTCTGATTCGACTACCGCGGCGACGTTGCGCCGAGCAGATCGAGTACGCCGCCGGCGGCGAGATACGCCAGCGCGCCGCTGGCACCGAGCACGAACAGCGCGCCCATCGCGGCCGAGACGGCCGCGAGTGGGTCCTGCGTGACGACGCCCTGGAACAGTTCGCCCATCTTCGGGAGGTCCTCGACGATTCGCATCGCGAACTCCTGCAGCGTAGCCATGGTCGGCAGTTGGACCGGGGGGAACTTCGCTCTTCCGAGTGAGGCGGGGGAGTTTTGGGGGCGCCCGCCGTCGATCTCGCCGTGACGCTCGACCCCATCCACGTCGACACCATCGCCCGCATCGCCGCCTCCATCGCGGGCACCGTCGACGACTCCGACCACGACGACCACGCCGCCCGCGCCTGGGAGCTGCTCGACCCCCTGCGCGCGGACGGCCGGATCGTGGTCGAACCGCTCGACGAGCCGTCGCTTCGGGCCGCGGCGATCGACGACGTGGCGCTCGCCGACCGGCCGTTCGACACGACCCACGGGCTCGACGCCGGCACGCTCAACCCCACCGGGTTCAAAAATGGGCTGCTGCTGGACGTGGCGCAGGCGGCGATGGCCGCGGCCCCGACGGATCTCGAACTCCACCGCTCGCGCTCGCTCGTCGCGACCGTCCACGCGAACGACGCCACCCGGGAGTACGGCACCGACTGGCAGCGCTACGACGAGGGGTACAGTCGCCAGCAGGTGCTGCAGGTGCCCGAGGTCGCTGAGTTCGCCGACGAGGTGACCCACGAACTCGCGCTCTACCTGGCGGAGTCCTCCCACGCGCTCGAACACGCCGACGCCGTCGAGGAGCTCCTCCTGCTCGACGGGCCGCTCTACCCCAAGCGACTGTTCAACTGGGAGTCCCGCGACCCTGCGCTGGCGGAGGCGACACAGGAGGCCGCCCCGCAGGCCATCGTCGAGAACTACGTGCGACTCGTCGAGCAGTTCGTCGAGCGCGGGGTCCCCATCGCGGGGTTCGTCAAGAACCCGACCTCCCGCTTCATCGTCCGCACGCTGGCCGACCGCACGCCGACGCCGTGGACCGACGACGCCGCGCTGTTCACCCGGCTGCTCGAGTGCCGCGAGCAGCAGGAGGCGGGCGTCGAGAACGGCCCGACAGCCGACCCGGCGGCCGCCCGCGACGAGTCCGACCTGACGTTCACCTCGTGGTTCCGCTCACGTGGCTCCTCGGACGAGCCGATGTCCGCGGACGGCGACGCGATGGGGATCGAGCGCCGGCTCGACCCCGAGGCGTACGAGGTGACGTTCTGCTACCTCTACGACCCGCGGACCGACGTGACGTACAAGATCGAGGCGCCCTATGCCGTCACCCGTGATCCCGAGACGCGGACGGCGCTGACGACTCAGCTACTGAGTGAGGTGGCGACCGAGCGCGGGCCGCCCGAGGCGATCGGGAAGGCCGACGAACTGGCGAAGATCGGCGCCGGCGAGAAGGCGGCGATCCGCCGGAAGTTCGAGGAGACGTTCGGCAGCGAGTCGCGGTCGACGTACGACCGGTTACGCTGGGGCGACGAGGACTAGTCGGTCGCCGTTGACCCGCTTCCCCGGGCCGTCGCCCCGTCGGGCGCGGAGGTCCTGACTGGCGATTTCGTCACCCACAGCAGCGCGCCCAGCGGGGCGATCACCACGCCTGACCAGCCCAGCAGCGCGACCGCCCCGAGGCCGTCGGCGGCCGCGCCGGCGACGACGCGGGCGACGCCGCCGACGAGCGCCATCGCCATCGCCGCCCCGGAGAGCACCGTCGACCGGCCCACGTCGGCCAGCCGGTCGTTGAGGTACTGGTTCCGCAGCGGCGCGGTGATCGTGCTCAGCCCGCGGTTGACGAACAGGACGGGGACCACCAGCGCCGGCATGACCAGTACCCCGGCGTAGGCCACACCGTACAGCGGTATCAGCAGCGCGAACGTGCCTCGCACGCCGAACTGCGCCTGGAGGCGGCCGACCGTCGACGCCGCGGCCGCGGAGGCGAGCTTGAACCCCGCGTACAGCAGGCCGAAGCCGGCGACGGGGACGCCGATCTCCTCGAACGCTGGCTGTTCGTAGATCCGGGTCACTAGGAACAGCGCGTGGAACAGCGCCGCGTACGCCACGAACCACCTGATCGCGGGTCGCTCGACCTGTGCGCGCAGCATCGTGACGGCGTCGCCGACGCCGAAGTGATCGCCGTCCGACGACTCGCCCGCGCCCTGGACAGCCGGGAACGTCCAGAGCAGCGGCAGGCCCAGCGTCGCGAGGCCGGCGTTGACCAGGAACGGCCACGACGGGTCCATCCCGTACAGCAGGCTGCCGACGACGGCGCCGCCCGCGGAGACGGTGAGCCGGGCCATCCGGCCGCGGCTCTCGATCCGGGCGAACTCGCCGGCGTCGAAGCGCGCCTCCAGGATCTCGTACAGCCACGCGTCCTGCGTGCCCGACCGGAAGGAGCGCCCGGCCGCCCAGACGAGGTGGATCGCGAGGTAGGCGCCCTTGCCCGGCAGGAACGGGTAGACGCCGACGACCAGTACCCGGAGTACACAGCCGATCGCGAGGCTCGCCCGTCGGCCCAGCCGGTCGCCGAGGTAGCCGGTCGGGATCTCCGAGAGCAGCGTTCCGAGGGCGTACACCGCGTACGCGAAGCCGACGAAGCCGAGGCCGTACCCCTTGTCCCGCAGGATCAGCACCGACACCGGGAGGTAGAACCCCGCGGAGGTGGTGATCCGGTAGAGGTAGTAGCGGTAGATGAGGCCGCGGTCGGCGGCGCCGGGGTCACCGGCAGCTCCGTCACCGCGACCGTCCCCAACGTCGCCCATGGTCGACACTGCGGCCGCCCAGACAATGAGCGTTCCCGGAAGGTGATTTTTGTAGAAAAGCCGACCGATCAGGCGGGCGTCTCCTTCTCCACGTCGATCGTCACGTCGTCGACGCCGATGCGGGCGAACTGCGTGCGGATGTGCTCGCGTGCGGCCTTGAGCGCCTGCTCGCGCGTGTCGAACCCGCGGGGCATCGGCGACTCGAAGGCGACCCGGATCTCCTCGCCGTCGATCTCGATCGCCGAGCCGCCGCTTTCGACCTGGTAGAACGCGTCGCAGACCCAGACGTAGGCGGCGTCCTCGTCGGGGGCGCCCTTGTAGGAGGGGGAGTCCTCGCCGCGCTCGAACACGGTGCCGGTGAGGGTCGTCCCCCCGCCGTGCCCGCTGACGTAGATCATACACTGGCTAGTCGGTCGGCGCCTTTAGGGGTGGTGCCCGCGGCGCCGCAGGGAAAGGTGTATGCCGAGAGCCGCCCACGTCCGGCGCATGAGCGATTCGGGCGATCTTGGCGACTTCACCGACTACGCGGGCAGCGGGGGCGACGACGACGCCTCGGCCGCCGACGCGAGCGACGACGCCCCGGCCGAGGCGGCCGACACGGCGGCCGAGTTCGAGCGCTACGGCACGGAGGCCGCCGGCGCCGACCAGGGGCTCGGAACCGTCTCCGTCTCCCAGGGGCTGCGCGTTTCCCAGGACGGCGACGAGACGCGGCTGCGGGCGTTCATCACCACCGGGAACCGTGACTCGGTCCGGCTGGGGAGCTACCTGCTCGTCCCGTACCCCGACGACGAGACCCTGTTCTGCTCCATCGCCGCGCTGGAGTACGCCCAGGAGTTCCAGTCCGACGACGCCACCGAGATCCACGCGCGCCGGCAGATGCGCCGCGAGGGGTTCGAGGAGCGGGACTACAAGTTCATGGCCGAGTTGGAGCCCGTGGCGGTCATCTACGAGGAGGGCGGCGAGCTCAAACGACGGATGACCGACCGCGTGCCCAAGCCGGGCGCGCTCGCCCGCGAAGCGTCCGACGAGGCACAGATCAAAACCGGCCTGAAGATCCCCGGCGACGGGGTGTTCCTCGGCCACCTCTCCGTCGGGGGCGAGAAGGTCCGCACCGCCGCTGAGCCGCCGACGGTCGACTACCGCGTGAAGGACGAGTACGCCGACGGCGACCCGCTCGTGTTCCGGCACACGCTCGTGGCCGGCGGCACGGGCTCGGGGAAGACCCACGCCTCGAAGAACGTGCTGCGGCAGTACCTCGCGGAGGACCGGACGTACCCGATGGACGACGGCCGGGAGGTCTCCCCGCCGTCGTGCAGTTCGACCCGCAGGACGAGTACGCCCAGATGCACGACGACAACCCGGGGATGAGCGACCAGTTCGCCCGCCAGCTCGATCGGGAGGGGATCGCCCACGGCGGCCACGACGACACGATCGCGCTCGTCCCCGTCGAGGACGGCGTGAGCTACGGCGGCGAGAACCACCGCGCCGAGCAGGTGCGGTTCACGATCCCGTTCTCGGTCGTCGACGAGTACGACATGCCGTGGCTCGTCGCCGGCGGCGGCCTGAACGACAACCAGTATCCGGCGCTGCTCACCCTGCTCAACCGGTTCTTCAGCGACTACGGACAGAGCGGCACCTACCAGCAGTTCCTGACCTATCTCGACGACCCGGGGCTGCAGGAGGAGCTCCACGAGTCCGGCCGCGTCCACGAGGCCACGTTCGACGCCGTCAAGCGCCGGGTTCGGGGGATTCCCAACGGCATCTTCGACCAGGACGCGCGTCCGATCACCGAGTTGGACCACGAACTCGTCCGGCCGGGCGGGCTGACGGTCGTGCCGACGTACCACCTCTCGACCTCGCGGGCGAAGGAGATGTTCGTGCTCGCGGTGTCGTCGCTGCTCGTCGACGACAAGCTCTCGAACTCACCGCAGAGCCAGCGCATCAAGGAGACGCCGCTGGTGCTGGGGATGGACGAGGCGCACAACTTCCTCTCGGAGGCCGACACCGTGCAGGCGCGGAAGGTGGTCCAGAAGTTCACCGAGGCCGCCAAACAGGGCCGGAAGGAGCGACTGGGGCTGTTCCTCATCACGCAGGACCCACAGGACATTGCGGAACCGGTGTTCAAGCAGGTGAACACGAAGATCGTGCTCAACCTCGGCGACGAGGACGCGATCTCGTCGGTGAACATCCCGAGCCAACTGGCCCAGAAGGTGCCGTACATGGAGAAGGGGCAGATGGTGGTGTACTCGCCGGACAACTCCGAGCCGGTGGAGCTGATCGGCCTGAGCGAGTGTGTCACAAGACACGGCGACTGACCTGTCACGCGCTCCGTCGCGCGACGACGGAACGAATGCCGTGTCTGTGTGTCACCAGACACGGGAGTAACACCAGACGGCTCGCAACCGGCGCCGATCTTCGGATCGGCGCTCGGAGCGTTTGCCGTGACCGTGTAGAACCCCCGGGCTCGCGGTCGGCCGAGGCCTCCGTGGCCGGCGACGGACCGATTGCCGTGGCTGTGTGTCTCCAACTACGGTGAGTGGACGACGACGGCCGCCGCCGAGGAGGTAGGGTGTGACCACCCCGCCGACCCGCCAACCGCGCCACCTCGTTTTTTACGGAAGCCCCCGAACGCACACCCATGACCGACCGCATACTCGTCGCGTACGACGGGACGCCCCAGGCCGAAGACGCTCTCGAGTTCGCCGTCGAGGAGTGGGGTGCCCACGAGATCACGCTGCTGTACGTCATCAACCCCGTCGAGGCCGGCTACAGCGCCGGCGTCGGCATCCCCAGCGGCGGCGAGGAGTGGTTCGAGCAGGCCCAGGCCGACGCCGACGAACTGTTCGCGGAGGCACGCGAGACGTACGGGATCGAGTTCCGGACCGAGAAGGCCGTCGGACGACCGCCGCAGACGATCGTCAACGTCGCCGGCGGCGAAAGCGAGGATGTCGACGCGCCCACGTACGACCACGTCGTGATCGGGAGCCACGGCCGCACCGGCGTCTCGCGCATGCTGCTCGGCAGCGTCGCCGAGAAGGTCGTTCGCGAGTCGCCGATTCCGGTCACCGTCGTCCGGTGAGGCCGACGACACGACGGTAACGGCGGCGTCACCCGCTGACGCCGCAGTGACCTAATTACGAGTTACTCGACAAGTATTAAACCTCGAACGGCCTCTAACGGGTATGGAGTTCGACGAGGCCGTCCAGACCCGCCGCAGCGTCCACGAGTACAGCGACGAGCCGGTCGACGACGCCACCATCGAGGCCGTTTTCGAGCAGGTTCGGTACAGCCCCTCCAGCTACAACCTCCAGCCGTGGGAGTTCCTCGTGCTGACCGAGGACGAGAACCGCGAGCGGCTCAAGGAGGTCGCGTACGGCCAGGAGCACGTCACCGACGCGCCGGTGGCCGTCGCGGTGCTGGGTAACACCGACCCCAGCGCGCACGCCGAGGCGGTCGCCGAGGACCAGCTCCGGAAAGGGTACCTCCCCAACGAGGAGGCCAAGGCGGGACTGATCGAGACGATCGACGGGATGGCCGAGCGCGGGGAGCGCGAGAACCGGCTCTGGACCACCCGCAGCACGGCGCTGGCGGGGATGACGCTGATGCACGCCGCCCGCGCCGAGGGGCTGTCGACCTGTCCCGTCGGCGGCTTCGACGGCGAGGCGCTGCAGGCGGCGTTCGACATCGACGACCAGTACGAACCGGTGATGCTGGTGACGATGGGTCACGCGGCGGCGAACGCTCAGGACACGACCACCCCTCGGAAGTTCCGCCGCTCCGTCGAGGATATCGTCCATCGCGAGACGTTCGAGCCGACCGCGGCCGAACTCGACGACGAGGCGGTGGCCGAGCACTAGGCGGGGCAATAGCCGGCCACGGCTCGCGACCCGTCGCGGCCGTCGTGCCGCGACCGCGGAGCCCCCGCTGTGGTCGTGCAGTAGCCAACTGCGGCCAGCGACCCGCCGCGGCCCCCTTTTCGATCTCAGACGCCGGGGATACCGAGTGCGGACACCTCGACGAGGTTCGCGACGGAGAGGATCCACAGCAGCACGATCGCCGCCAGCCACGCGGCGAAGCCGATCCCCGCGGCGCGGAGCCAACCACCGGGGTAGCGCCAGTTCACGACGCCGATCCACAGCAGCAGTAGCAGCACCGGCCCGATAGCCGGAATAGCGCTGATGAAGCCGAACAGGGCGTACACCAGCGCTCCGACGGCCGCAGCGGTCACCGCGTTCCCGAACGCCGGCTCTTTCTGTAGCACGAGCTTGGCGCCGATGTGGATCGCGAGCGCGCCGACGAGCAGGCTGACGACGCCGACGATCAGTCCGTCTAGGATGGCCATACCTCCCCAATCGGCGCGCGCGAGGGAAAGCGTGGTGGGCGTCCCGACGGCGGCGGACCGTCGTGGCCGAAGGGTTTAGCCTGGGTCACTGCGTTGGTGCGCACGAATGGACGAGTCGGAGCTGCGGATGGACCAGCGCGTCCGGAAGTCGACTCGGGAGACGCTCCGTGAGTCGTTCGTCACGGGGCTGGCGGTCGTCGTGCCGGTGCTGGTCACGGTCATCGTGCTGGCGATCGCGTTCCAGTACGTCTACAACTACCTCACGATCCTCGCGCGGGGATCATCGACGCCGGCGATCTGGTGAACATCCCGGTGTACGGCGACATTCCCGTCGGACTCGTCGTCATCCAGCTCGCCACGCCGGCGGTCCTGCTGGTGGTCATCATGGTGGTCGGCGTGTTCACTAACACCACCAAGTGGGGCGAACGCGCGGTGAACTACTTCGACTACTTCATCTCTCAGATCCCCGCCGTCGGCGGCGTCTACGAGTCGTTCCGACAGATGAGTGACGTGATGCTGGAGTCGGACACCCAGAGCTTCCGGGAGGTAAAACTCGTCGAGTTCCCTCACGAGGGCGCGTACACGCTGGGGTTTGTCACCACCGAGACGCCGGACACCCTCGCCGAGCCGGCGGGCCACCCCGAGATGCTCACGCTGTTTCTCCCGCTCGCACCGAACCCCGTGATGGGCGGGCACCTGGTGCACATGCCCGCCGACCGCGTGATGGACGTAGACATGACCGTCGAGGAGGGGATCCGCGCCATCGTCACCAGCGGCGTCGCCGTCGAAGGCGGCTCCCAAACCGGCACTGGTGGGCTGTCGGCGGCGGCGATGCGCGATCTCGCCGGCGCCGAGTACGCCGATCAGCAGTTCAACCCGGAGCGGGACTCGCCGGGCGTTCGCCGATCGGAGCCGGTCGCCACTGATCGCGCCGAAACCTACGACGAGTCGGTCCACCCTCGCCGGGCGACGACGCCCGAGGACATCGCTCGGCGTGAGCGCCCGGCGGCCGGCGATGCCGACGCGACGACGCCGCGGGCTCACGCCCACGCCACGGACGCCCAGCGGGCGAACGTCCCCCCCGCTGAGGAGGCAGGCCGCTACCCCACCGAGGCCGAGGAGACCGAACAGCGCCCTGCGGCGGCGGCCGACCGAGCGGCCGAGGCGCGCGACTCGACCGACCAGCCGCCGGCGGCCGCCGCCGGCCGGGAGCCGGCGGACGGCGACGGGACGGCCGACCCCGAGGACGGCGATCCGGAATCGAGCGACGACCAGCCGGCGGCAGACGCCAACGAGGAGCCATGATGGCCGAGTTCACGCTCAAAGAGCACACCGCCGACGTCGCCGTCGAGGCGACCGGCGCCGACCTCGGCGCGACGTTCGCAGCCGTCGCCGACGGGCTCACGGCGGCGATGTGTGACGACTGGCCGGCGGCCGACGCGCCCGACGGCGGCGAGCGCACCGAAATTCGGGTCGTCGCGGAGAGCCCCGAAGCGGTGCTGTACGACTACCTGGACGAGCTGATCTACGAACGCGACGTGCGAGCGGTGCTTCCAGTCGACAACGCGGCCAGTGTCGAGGAGAACGGCGAGTGGACCGTCGACGGAAGCTACCGCGCGGTGCCGCTCTCGGCGGTCGTCGCCCGCGACGTGAAGGCAGTGACCTACTCGGAGATGAGCCTCGAGCGCGTCGACGGGGGGTGGGAGGCGTACGTCGTGTTCGACGTCTAGCCGATCACGGCTCGCGACCCGCCGCGGCCACTGTGCCGCGGCGTCGGAGCCTGTTGCCGTGATCGTGTGTATAACCAGTGAGGGCTCGCGACCCGCCGCGGCCGCTGTGCCGCGGCGACGGAGCCTGTTGCCGTGATCGTGTGTATAACCAGTGAGGGCTCGCGACCCGCCGCGGCCGCTGTGCCGCGGCGACGGAGCCTGTTGCCGTGATCGTGGCAACCCTTCGCCGGCGTCGACGCTACGTGTCCACGTACTGCCGGACGAGCCCGCACTCCGGGCAGACGTACGTCGTCGGTTTCAGCTTCTCTTTGGCACCGAGCGTCCCCAAGAGCCCATCTTTGGGTTCGTCCGTCACCAGGTGGAGTTCGAACCCGTCGGAGGTTCGCGTCGTCGCCTCCTCCATCGTCACGCCACAGTCCGGACACCGTCGGGTCGGCATGGTTGGGGCTGTGTCTGCCGGCGACAAAGTGGTACGGGGGAACGAGCTTTCCCGTTCCGGAAACAGGGATGTGGTATGACGCGACACACCACATCCGCGGCGCTCGTAGTGGGCACGCTGCTCGCCGTGGTTCCGGGCCGGGTGCTGGCACACGTTCGATACGTGACCCCCAGTGAAGGGGCTGGACGGGCCGCCGAACTGCTCGGCGCGGTCGCGTCGGACCCTCTCGCGCTCGCGCTGCTCGGCGGCGGCGGCATCGGCGCCGCCGCCGCGGGCGCCGGCTGGCTCAGCTACCGGCCGCTCCGCGCAGACCTCGCGGTGCTCCGAACGATGCTCGAGAGCTACGACGACCTGGTGCCGTGGCTCGCCCGACTCGCGATCGGGCTCCCCATGGTCGGTGCGGGCTTCACCGGCTATCTGTTCTCACCGGCCGCGACCGCCGACCTGCTCGGCCTGCCGGGGCCGCTGATCCGGCTGTACGGCATCGGTGTCGGCTTCCTGCTCGTGTTCGGCTTCGCCACCCGGCTCGCGGCGCTTGCGGGCCTCGTCGGCTACGTCGTGGGACTGGCGTTCAGCCCCGCGCTGTTGCTGGCACTCGAGTACGTCCCCGGGTTTCTCGCGATCCTCGTCCTCGGGGCGGCCGTCCCAGCGCGGACGACGTGTTCGCACGGCTCTCGGCCGCCGAGGGAACCGCCTACCAGCGGTTCGACCCCGTGCGGGAGTCGCTGGCACCGCTCGGCGAGCGCCTGGCGACCCGGGCCGATCTCGTCCCGGTGATCGTCCGGGTCGGGCTGGGGGCGTCGTTCGTCTACCTCGGTCTCGTCCAGAAGCTGTTCATGCCCGGACAGGCGCTCGGCGTCGTCGCGAAGTACGACCTGACCGCGGTCGTCCCCGTCTCGCCCGAACTCTGGGTCGTCGGCGCCGGGCTCACGGAGATGGCGCTCGGGATCGCACTCGCGCTGGGGCTGTTCACCCGTGCCGGCTGCGGCGTCGCGATCGCGATGTTCACCACGACGCTGTTCGGGCTGCCGGACGACCCGGTGATGGCGCACGTCTCGCTGTTCGGCCTGGTGTCGGTGCTGGTGATCACCGGCGGCGGCGCGTACTCCGTCGACCGCTGGCTGGCCGGGCAGTTCGGCAGTACGGGAGCGACTGAGCGAACCGGCGCCGAGTCGACGCCGATGGCCGACTGACACGGAACGGTCTTTCCGCTCCGGCCCCCACGCTCGGGTATGACTACGAGGGAGTTCGACGACATCACGCTCGAACGCGTCCGGGAGCACGTCTGGGAGATCGCCCCGGAGGGTGAGATGGAGGTGCCGGCCCGCGTGCTCGCGAGCGAGGCGCTGCTCGAGGAGATCGGCGACGACGACAGCCTCCAACAGCTGAAAAACGCCGCCCACCTCCCCGGGATGCAGAAGTACGCGCTCGCGATGCCGGACGCCCACCAGGGGTACGGCTTCCCCGTCGGCGGCGTCGGCGCTATCGACGCCGAGGACGGCTGCATCTCGCCGGGCGCCGTGGGGTTCGACATCAACTGCGGCGTCCGAATGCTCCGGACGCCGCTCACCTACGACGACGTACGCGGCCGCGAGGAGGAACTGGTCGACGCGCTGTTCGACGCCGTCCCCTCCGGCCTCGGCGGCGGCGGCGTCGTCGAGGGGAGCCGCGATGCCGTCGACGGCGCGCTGGAACGGGGCGTCGAGTGGGCCCTCGAGGAGGGGTACGCGACCGAGTACGACCTGAAACACTGCGAGGACGAGGGCCGGCGACCGGACGCGAAGCCGGAGTACGTCCCGAAGAAGGCCAAAGACCGCGGGATGAACCAGATGGGGAGTCTCGGCTCCGGGAACCACTTCCTCGAAGTCCAACGCGTGACCGACACGTTCGACGACGGCGTCGCCGACGCCTACGGGCTCCGCGAGGGCGAGATCGTCGTCCTCATCCACTGCGGGAGCCGCGGGCTGGGCCACCAGATCTGCTCGAACTACGTCCGGAAGATCGAGCAGGAACACGGCGAGCTGCTCGATCGACTCCCCGACAAGGATCTCGCGGCCGCCCCCGCCGGCTCGGCGCTGGCCGAAGAGTACTACGGCGCGATGTGCGCCGCGGTCAACTTCGCGTGGGTGAACCGCCAGCTGATCACCCACCGGACCCGGGAGACGCTCGCCGACGTGTTCGACGCCGTCGACACCGACGACGTGGAGCTACTCTACGACGTGGCCCACAACATCGCCAAACGGGAGACCCACGAGGTCGACGGCGAGCAGCGGGAGCTGTTCGTCCACCGGAAAGGCGCCACCCGCGCGTTCCCCGCCGGCCGCGCGGAGGTGCCCGCGGCCTACCGCGACGTTGGACAGCCGGTGATCATCCCGGGATCGATGGGCGCCGGGAGCTACGTACTGAAAGGCGGCGACCGCTCGCTGTCGGAGACGTTCGGCTCCACCGCCCACGGCGCGGGCCGGCTGATGTCCCGCACGCAGGCCAAACAGGAGTTCTGGGGCGGCGACGTGCAGGACGACCTCGCCGAGCAGGAGCACATCTACGTGAAGGCGAACTCCGGGGCGACGATCGCCGAGGAAGCGCCCGGCGTGTACAAGGATATCGACGAGGTCGTCCGGGTCAGCGGCGATCTCGGTATCGGCGACAAAGTGGCGCGGACGTTCCCCGTCTGCAACATCAAGGGCTGAGGGGAGTCCGGCCGACGCGTCAGCAGGGGATGCGGATCGGTTCCGGTGCCGCGATCAGGGCCACAGCCCGCGGGCGTCGTGGGCCTCGGCGACGCGGGAGAGCGCGACGATGTAGGCGGCGTCGCGCCAGGTCACGTCGCGGCTCTCGAACTCCTCGCGCACGTCGGTCCACGCCGCGAGCATCTCGGTCTCGAGCTCGTCGTTGACGCGTTCGAGCGACCACGCGCGGCGGTTGATGTCCTGGAGCCACTCGAAGTAGCTCACGGTGACGCCGCCGGCGTTGGCGAGGATGTCCGGGATCACCGGGATGTCGCGCTCGGCGAACATCTCGCTGGCCGCCGTCGTCGTGGGGCCGTTGGCCCCTTCGACGATGATGTCGGCGTCGACGGCGTCGGCGTTGTCGGCGGTCAGCACGTTGCCGATGGCGGCCGGGATGAGCACGTCCACGTCGAGTTCGAGCAACTCCTCGTTCGAGACCGTCTCGGGGGCTTCGTGGGTCATCACGGCTTCCGGCTCCTCGTGATGGGTCGGGATCGAGTGGGTGTCGAGCCCGTTCGTGTCGTAGATGCCGCCGTTCACGTCGCTGAGCGCGACGACGTTGGCGCCCCACTCGTCGAGCAGGCGGGCCGCGTTGGCGCCGACGCTGCCGTACCCCTGGATCGCGACGGAGGTCTCCTGGATATCCTTCTCGTAGTAGTCGATCGCCTCGCGGGCGATGATGGCGACGCTGCGGCCGGGCGCGCTGTCCCGGCCCTTGCTGCCGCCGATGACCGGGGGCTTGCCGGTGACGACGCCGGGGATCGTCTCGCCCTCCTGCATCGAGTAGGCGTCCATCAGCCACGCCATCGTCTGCGGGTCCGTGCCCATGTCGGGCGCGGGGATGTCGATCGTCGGCCCGATCACGTCACGGAGCTCCTCGGTGAACCGACGGGTCAGCTGCTCCTTCTCGCGGTCGCTCAGCTCCTTGGGGTTGACGGAGATCCCACCCTTCGCGCCGCCGAAGGGGAGGTCCATCACCGCGCACTTCCAGGTCATCCACATGCCGAGGCCGACACACTCGTCGCGCGTGACCTCGGGGTGGTAGCGCAGGCCGCCCTTGTGGGGGCCACGGACGCTGTCGTGCTGGGCGCGGTACCCCGTGAACACGTCGACGCTCCCGTCGTCGCGCTCGATGGGGACCGTGACTTCGTGAACGCTTTTGGGGTGTTTGAGCCGTTCGACGATGTTCGGGTCGATGTCGAGGTGGTCGGCCGCGTGCTGAAGCTGGCGCCGCGCGGTCTGAAGCGCGGATTCGTGCTCTGTCGGCTCCTCAGTGGGCTCCTCGGTCTCTGTAGTGGATGTAGATGCCATGATTACTCGATCGGTGTCCGTCGGTTACGCATCGCACCGGCACAGTCCGGACATTTGCCCGGATTGTTTTCCGCAACGATAACGCTGCCGCACTGGAAGCACTCATAGGGGGTCTCTTCCTCCGGATTCTGGTCAACGTCTCTCATGGTGACGAGCCCCACGCCCTGGCGGGTACTCGGCATCGACTACTGGAGTGACGGGGGAGTATTTCGTCGTTGACTACCGAACCGCGTCGAGACGAGCGGGTTGAGCATTCAACAGTGCCCCGCGATCACACGATCGGACAGAACGAACGCGAAACCGCCGCTACCGGCGTCAATCGGCGTGTGCGGTCGCGACCGGGGCGTGGTCGTCGACCAGGGCGGCGAACAGCTTCCGCTGGACCGTCCGGACGTGCTGATAGAACGCCTGCGGCGAGATATCCAGCGAGTCGGCCACCTCCTCCCCGGTGACGCCCCGCGGCGTCTCGAAGAAGCCGCTGTAGTACGCCGTCTCTAACACCTCCAGCTGGCGGTCAGTCAGGCGCTCGAGCACCGAGGCGTAGAAGCCGTGTTCGGAGGCCTGCTCTCTGGTCTGTTTCGCAGTGAGCTCCACCGCGCCGAAGCGCTCGCGCAGGAACTGCGTGACGTGTCTGGTGTCGACGCTCCCCGGCACGTCGATGGTGAGCGCCGTCCCCGACTCCGTCGCCGACGCGGTCTGGAGGATGGCGCCGTGGTCGGCCAGCTCGGTCGCGAGAAACGGCTTCGAGAGCTGGAGCCGGACGACGCCGCCGGTCTCCCCGCCGCGGATCTCCTGGACGTCGTCGACTAGCACCAGCGCCCTCGCGGCGTCGACGACGCTGTCGACGGGGGCGTCCTCGACGGTGACGAACACGTAGTTCCCGGTTGCGGTCTGCTGGACCCCGCCCTCGTAGCTGAGCGTGCAGTCCGCCGCGTCGGCCAACTGCGTGAGAACGAACGAGCGGTCTGACACCGCGTAGTCGACGCGGGTCATCGACGTGGTGAGCAACGCACGCTTGCGCTCGCTGGCGCTGATCGCCGACGCGATCGTCTCGCCGAGCTCGCCCAGCACGGTCCGTACCGGGTCGTCGAACGCGTCCGGCGTCTCGGCGTACACCGTGAGGACGCCGTAGGTGAGATCGTTGTACACCAGCGGGATGCTCAACACCGAGAGGAAGTCCCGGGAGATGGCGTCTTTCCGCCACGGTGCCGCTCGGAGGTCGGCGGCGACGTTCGACACCAGCGTCACCTCGCCGGTGGCGGCCGCCCGTCCCGCCGGCTCGACGCCGTCGGCGGCGACCGGGAACGACTGGCTGTCGATGTACCCCTCCTCGGCGCCAGCCCACGTCTGTGGGTTGACGGTGTCGGTCGCGGCGTCGACGGTGCCGATCCACGCGAACCGGAAGCGGTTGTCGGCGGTGAGCCGCTCACAGACGGTGTGGTCGATCTCCTCCCTGGTCTCGGAGCGAACGAGCGCCCCGTCGATCTCGCGGATCGTCTCGTTGATGCGGTTGAGCGTGCTGAGCTGCTCGTTCCGGCGTTGGAGCTCGCGATCCTGCTCGCGGAGCTGGGACTCCCGACTGACGCGGTCGAGGGCCGCCTCGGCGGTCGCGGCGAGCAGATCTGCCAGCTCGCGGGTCACGTCGTCGAAGACGCCGACGGCGGTCGAGCCCGCGATGAACACGCCGTGGTTGCCCAGCGGGATGTACGCCGCGCTCCGGATATCCGTCGCGGGGTTCTGCAGCCGATCGTCGGCGTGCACGTCGTCGAAAAACAGCGCTTCGTCCTCGACGAAGCTGTGGCTCGTCAGGTCGCGGCCGTCGGCGTGGACGGTCGGGAGGGGGCCGTTGGCCGCCCGCATCCCCGGCGACTGGGCGGCGGGCTGGAGGTGGTTGTCGTCGGCGTCGAACAGGTAGACCGCTCCGGCGTCGAGATCGAGCACGGAGCCAGTGTCGTCGACGACGTGCTGGGCGATCTCCTGGTGGGTCTCGGCGTAGAGGAAGTCGCGGGCGGTCTCCTGCAGCGTGGCCAGCGCCTGTTCGCGCTGCTTGCGCTTGGTGATGTCGCGACAGCTGTACAGCAGCGTCCCGTCCTGAATCGACACTTCGCGGACGTTGACGAGCAGCGTGTGCTCGCGGCCGGCCTTGTCGGTCGCGGTGACCTCGATGTTCTTCAGCACGCCCGACTCCGCCAGCGCCTCGCGGTCGAACAGGTCGTCGCCGAGCAGTTCGTCGATCGTGCCCAGTTCGCGGATCTCGTCGGCGGTGTAGCCGAAGATGAAGTGGACGTTCGGACAGACGTACGTGTACTCGCCGTCCTCGTCGGTCATCAGGACGGTGTCGGTCATGTTGTTGAGCGTGACGCGGTGGAGCTCTTCGGACTGCCGGAGCTCGCGTTCCAGATCGACCCGGTCGCCGATGTCCATCCCGTCGACGACGATCGAGACCAGCCGGCCCCGTTCGTCCTTCACGGGCCGGACCGAGAGCTCGAACACGCGGTCGCCCGTGACGCCGTCGCGGGTGACGACGGCCCCGCCGAACTCGCCGCTGCCGGCGGTCTCGACGAGGCGTCGAACGTCGGCTGCGGCGGTGTCGTCGTCGGGCCACCACGGCAGCGTCCAGAACGGCCGGCCGACGAGCGCGTCGGTGTCCACGTCGACCATATCCCGGGCGACCTCATTGACTCGCGTGAGAGTTCCGTCGGGGTCGAGCACCCAGGTCGCGGTCCGGGCGTCGTCGAACGTGGCGTCGAACTGCCGGGCACGGTCGCGCCGGGTCTGCTTCCGCTGAGCCGCCCGAAGCGCCTCCGCCGTCCGCCGGAGCGTGTCGTCGACGCCGTCCTCGCGGGCGCCGTCGACGACGATGTAGTCGGTGACGCCCGCCTCGATCGCCTCGCTGGCGAGCGCCTCACTGCCCGCGGCGCTCCCGAGGACGACCGGGAGCGTCGTCGTCTCGCGAATTTCGTGCACCAGGTCGATCCCGGTCGCGTCGCCGAGTTCGTTGGCAGTGAGCACGGCGTCGACGGCGTCGGTTCGAACGAGATCCAGCGCGGCCGCGGCCGTGTCGACGCTGTCGACGCTCCCGTCGGTCCGACGCCTGAGTCCGTCGGCGACGGCGACCGTCCAGTCGGTGTCGCCGACCACGGCGACCCGTGCGTCGTCGAGAACAGTGTTAGATAGCGAGGGCATGTGGAAGTTGGATGCCGCCGGCGACCGACTCACGGCGGCTCGGTGTACGCGATTTAGGCCACCGACGGTGAAAACGCCGTTGTTTAACTATCAACCCCGGCCCAAGACCCTTCTTTCGATGTCAATGTGGTAGCTGTCCACGCAGCACACGAAGTACCAGGGATGTTTAGCCCTGTCCGGGCGCTACGCCGCGTATGTTCGACACCCGGCGCGGTCGGTTCGTCGGCATCGCCCTCGGGATCGTCGCGGTGGCGTTCCCGTTGGCGGTGCTGTTCACGCCGCCGGACCCGTACACGCAAATCGTCGTCGCCGGCGGCGTGGTGGCGTTCGCGCTCACGGCGGCGAACGTGCTCAGCCACCCGACGGTGTACAACCAGTTCCGTGAGGAGTGACCACCGCGTCGGCGCTCAGTCCCCGTGGGGGCCGGCGGGACCGCCTGGGCCGTCGGGTCCGCGAGTGCCGCCCATGCCGACGCCGATGGTGACGCGGTCGCCCTCGGGCTCCGGCTCGACCTCGACGCCGTCCTCGAACCGGACGAACGAGAGGTAGAACGGCTCGCCACAGCCCGCGTCCGGCGCGTCGGCGCCTTCGGGCAGGTCGTCGCCCGAGAGCAGCAGCTCCTCGTCACCGCAGACGATCCGGACGCCGTCGACGCCCGCCGCGTCCTCGAACGGTTCGTCCGGGTCGACGTAGCGCCACCCCTCGAGGGGTAGGGCGTGACGGTTTTGTCCGCGAGGTAGCCCTCGCGCTGGAGTTCGTGGACCGCGCCACAGCGCGGGCAGTAGTAGGTGACGGGGTAGGCCATACGCCGACGTAGGCGGGCGAGACGCACGTGCCTTTCGGCGCCGGCCCCTGGCGGGCGCCGTCGCCCGGCGCTCGCAGTAGCAACACCTATCGGGCGAGCGCCCCACGCCGCGACCATGATCGACGAGACGGTCGCCGAGATCCGGGAGATGCGGAGCCACTCCTCCTCAGCGGTCGCGGTGAAGGCGGCGACGGCGCTGCGGGAGCTGCTCGATCGTGAGTACGTCGCCGCCGACGCGTTCGACCGCGATCTGGAGCACAACGCCGGCGCGCTCCGGCGGGCGAACCCCTCCCACGCCTCGCTCCACACCGCGATGCGGAGCATCACCGACGCGGTGCTGGGCGAAGCCGACACGCCAGAGGAGGCGAAGGAACTGCTCGAAGACGCGATCGAGGACGCCGTCGAGCGCGTCGAGGCGGGGAAACGCCGCGCGGCCGCCCACGCCGCCGACACGATCGACGACAGCGAGACCATCCTGACTCACGACTACTCCTCGACCGTCCTCGAAGCGATCGAGACCGCCTGCGTCGAGGGCTGTCACCTGACTGCCTACGTCACCGAGGCCCGGCCGCGCTACCTCGGCCGTAAAACTGCCCGCACGCTGGCGGGGATGGACCGCGTCGAGCCCCACCTGCTCGTCGACAGCGCCGCCGGCTACGTGATGGACGAGGTCGACCGCGTCATCGTCGGCATGGACTGTATCGTCGAGGACACGCTCTACAACCGCATCGGCACCTACCCGATCGCCGCCGTCGCCGACCGCGAGGACGTCCCCGTCACGGTCGTCGGCTCCTCGACGAAGGTGATCGACGACTTCCGCTTCGAGAACGAGTTCCGCGCGAGCAGCGAAGTGATGCGCGAACCCGTGGAGGGCGTCGAGATCGAGAACCCCGCTTACGACGCGACGCCGACGGCGCTGGTGGACACGCTCATCACCGACGAGGGCGTCCAGGAGCTCTGACCGACTGCGAGACGATGGCCGATCCCCTGTCGCTTCGCACCCGCCGCGCCGTGGACGCCCGAATCCACGGCCTCCGCGAACGGTTCGGCGAGTTCCCGGTCGTCGACGCCACCCGCCGTAACGACCCCGAGTTCTTCGAGCACGGCGTCGACCTGTTCGAGGCGGGAATCCGCGGTGCTGCGGGGGCACGCGTCACCGACGACGACGGCCGACTGCTCCTGATCCGCGACGGCCGCAACCCCGAGACGTGGGCGCTCCCCGCCGGCGGCCACGAACCGGGCGAGACGTTCCCCGAAACCGCCGAGCGCGAGGTGTGGGAGGAGACGGGAATCGACTGCGAGATCACGGGCGTCTGGCGCGCGGTCCGCAAACGGTTCGTCCGCCGGGACGACCCACAGCGCCGGGGGTATCTGCTGGAAGTGTTCTTCACCGCCGACGCGGCGGGCGGGGCGGTCGGGGTCGATCAGGACCGACTGGACGACGGCGAGAACGTGTTGGCGGCGGAGTGGTTCGAGGAGGTGCCGGCGGACGCGATTCCGGTGATCGAGGACCGAACCGCGCCGCCGGTGGTCTGACGCCGCCTGCTACTCCGCGGGGTACTGCGGCGTCTTCGGCGCGGCGATGCGCTCGACCTCTTCGCTGGTCAGGTCCACGTCGAGCGCGCCGAGATTCTCCTGTAACTGCTCGCTGCTCTTCGGACCGATGATCGGCGCGGTCACCACGTCCTGCGCCAGCAGCCACGCGAGGCTCACCTGCGCGGCGGTGGCGTCGTGGTCGTCGGCGATCGCGCGGATCTCGTCCAGCACCGCCCAGTTCGCGTCGGTGAACTTCTGCTCGACGTGTTCACTGACCTCGCCGCGGGAGCCAGCCGGCGCGTCGGCGTCGCGCTCGTACTTCCCGGTGAGGAACCCGCCCGAGAGCGGCGACCAGGGGATGACGCCCACGTCCTCGCCCTCGCAGACGGGCAGGAGGTTCGCCTCCTCGTGGCGCGCGACCGCGGAGTACTCCGGCTGCATGCAGGTGAAGCGGCTGTAGTCCTCGATGTCGCTGGTGTACAGCGCCTTCGTGAACTGGTAGGCCGACATGGTCGAGGCGCCGATGTACCGGACGCGGCCGGTCTCGACGAGGTGGTCCAGCGCGGCCAGGGTCTCCTCGATCGGCGTGTCGTCGTCCCAGCGGTGGATCTGGTAGAGGTCGATGTAGTCGGTGCCGAGTCGGTCGAGACTGGCCTCGACCTGATCGAGGATATGCTTGCGCGAGAGGCCGGCGCCGTTCGGGCCGTCGTGCATCTCGCCGCGGACTTTCGTCGCGACGACCAGTTCGTCGCGGTTCCGCGACCCGATGGCGTCACCGACGATCTCCTCGCTCTCGCCCGTCGAGTAGACGTTCGCGGTGTCGCCAGACTACGTCTGGCTGCCAACCAGAACCCTCCGGGTTCTGGTGATGTCGAGGAAGTTGATGCCGGCGTCCATCGCCTCGTGGAGCAGGTCGAGACTGGCGTCGCGGTCGTTCATCATCCACTCCGAGCCGGAGCCGAAGTTCATACAGCCCAGACAGAGCCGGGAGACTTCCAGGCCGGTCGAGCCGAGTCGCGTGTACTGCATCTCGGTCATACCCTCGCCTTCGGTCGGCAGGGGATAATGGTGGGCGTCGGCGACCCGATCAGACGGTGTCTCGGTCGGTGTAGGTGTAGCGCCGCGCGATCCGGTCGTCCGCGAACTCGTGGAAGTCCGCGAAGCCGATTTCGACGGCGTCGCCGTCCTGCTCGCCGCGGAACGTGCCGCGGACCGCGACGGTGGTGCCGTCCGGCACGACCGCGTGGAGTTCGTGAGTTCCCTCCGAGAGCGGGCGCTGCTCCTCGTAGAACGTCCGGAGCGCGTCCCGCCCCTCGATGGACGCCTGCCCGGGGCGCTCGTACACCACGTCCTCGGTGAACAGCGCGACGAGGTCGCCGTAGTCGCCCGCGTCGACCAGGTCGTAGTAGCGTCGTGCGGTCGCTTCGAGACTCATATCCGTCCGTCGTCGTGAGAACGGTTGAGTGTTGTCCTGGCCAACCGGCGGCGGGTAGCGGCAATCGGGGCGGACTGCGGCCGACAGCGTGGCGCAGTGATCAGTCGTCCACTGCGGCGGACAGCGTGCCCCAGTGATCAATCGTCCCCGGAACGGCCCCACGCCCCGGGAACACGACGCCCTCGCGACTCTCGACCAGTTTCCAGCCCGCGAGGCCGGCCGCGACGAACGCCATCGACGAGCCCACGGCGAACGCCGTCGGGTAGCCGACGACCGCCACGAGGCCGCCGACGACGACGGGGCCGACGACGCCGCCGATCCCCTTCGCCGTCGACCGCAGCCCCATCAGCTCGGACTCCCGCTCGTCGGGCGCCACGTCGCCGATGAACGCCAGCGCGCCCGTCGTCATCGCCGAGTACGCCGCGGCGATGATCACGAACGAGAGCGCCGCGACGGCCAGCCGCAGCGGCCCCGTGAACAGCGTCGCCGCCGCGGCGACCAGCGCGAACAGCCCCGAGCCGGCGATGCCGACGACGACCAGCGGCTTGCGGCCCCACGCGTCGGCGACCCGGCCGAACAGCAGCATGAACACGGCCTGGCCCGCGGGGTTGAGAGCCAGCAACGCGCCCATCGTGAACTCCGAGATGCCCAGGGTCTCGGGGAGGTACACCGGCATCAGCCCGAACAGGCCCATCACCGTCGCGTTGCGGAACGCCAGCGCGACGTACAGCATCCAGAGCCCGTTCCGACGGAGGTGGTCGCGGTCGTCGACCGCCGGGAGCAGGCGCCGGCGGACCTCCGTGAGCAGCTCGCGGACGGTGGGCTGGCTGTCGGGCTGTGGCGCGACGCTGTCGTCGAGGAAGACGACCACGAGCGTCGACACGAGGCTGCCGGCGACGATGATCGAGTACAGCCCGTCGGGCGCGAGCACGCCGAGCAGCATCCCGACCGCGAGCTGGCCGCCGCTGAAGCCGGTGGCCCGCGCGGCGTTGAAAAAGCCCAGCGAGCGCCCGCGGCCCTCGTCGCCACCCCGGGCCGAGACGACCGCGAGCATCACCGGCGCGAAGCCGACCGCGAACACCGCGTACAGCCCGCGGCTGAGGATCGGCACCCAGACGCCCGAGAACACGAACAGCGGGGCGAGCGCCAGCGTCGCGCCCAGCCCGGTCGCGACGAGCACGGTGCGTCGGCGCCCCGTCACGTCGGCGACGGCGCCCCAGAACGGCGAGAACACGGTCATCCCGAGGAAGTACGCGGTGGTGACCAGCCCCACCACCAGCGCGGAGGCGTCGTTCCGGCCGAGGTAGAACGCCAGCCCCGTCCCCAGGAGGATGCCGGCGCCGAACCGCGTGGCGGCGGCGACGGCGACGAGCAGGCGCTGGCGCGTGTCCGCAGCGAGCACAGCCGTGGTTGGGCGAGCGGGCGTAAAGTCCGACTGATCCCGGCGGGCTTCGCGCGAGGCGAGAGAGGTACACTCTTTTCGACCCGGCCCGGACTCGCCTGCATGAGCGAACCGGATATCCTCTTGCTGCGCCAGAAGATCCACGGGCTCTCGGTCGACAACTACGCCGACGCGATGCGCGAGCGGCTCCCCGACGCCGAGATCGCCGTCGCGGAGACGCCCGCCGAAGAGCGGGAGCTGATCCCGCACGCCCGCATCGTCGCCGGCTTCAACATCGACTCCGATCTCCTCGACCGCGCCGAGAACCTCGAGCTGTTCGCCTGTTCGTTCGCCGGCACGGGCCACCTCCCGATGAACGCGCTCGAGGAGGCGGGCGTCGCCGTCACCAACGCCTCCGGCGTCCACGGGCCGAACATCTCCGAGTACGTCATCGGCGCGCTGATCTCGCTGGCGCGGGACTTCCCCCGCGCCGCCCGCCAGCAGGAGGAGCGCGTCTGGCAGTCCTACGGCACCCGAGAACTGTACGGGTCGACGGTGACGATCGTCGGCCTCGGCGCGATCGGCCAGGCCGTCGTCGACCGACTCGAACCGTTCGGCGTCGACACCATCGGCGTCCGCTACAGCCCCGAGAAGGGCGGCCCGACGGACGAGGTGCTCGGCTTCGACGAGATCCACGACGCGCTCCGGCGCACGGACGCGGTCGTGCTCGCCTGCCCGCTCACGGACGCGACCCGGAGCCTGCTCGACGACGAGGCGTTCAAGACCCTGCCACCGCACGCCCACCTCGTCAACATCGCCCGCGGCGGCGTCGTCGACACCGACGCGCTGGTCAACGCGCTGCGGAGCAACGACATCGGCGCCGCGTTCCTCGACGTGACCGACCCCGAGCCGCTGCCGGCGGACCACCCGCTCTGGGGGTTCGACAACGTCCGGATCACGCCGCACAACGCCGGCCACTCGCCGGTGTACTTCGAGCGACTGAGCGACATCGTGGCGGCGAACTACGAAGCGCTAGGGACGGGCGAGGAGATCGAGAACCGCGTCGTCTGAACCGGTCTACACCCAGCCTTCTTCGACCAGCAGTTCGCCGTTGAGCACCGACGCGCCGGCGGCGCCGCGGATGGTGTTGTGCGCGAGGCAGTTGTACTGGACGCCCTCGTCGGTCGCCTGCAGCCCACCCGCGGAGATCTGCATCCCCTTGCCCCGCATCCGGTCCAGCCGTGGCTGCGGGCGCTCGGGGTCGTCGAACACGTGGATCGGCTGTGCCGGCGCCGACGGAAGGTCCACCGCCTCGAAGTTGGCGAGGGCCTCGTGCACCGCATCGGCGCTCGGGTCGTCGTCGAGTTCGGCGAACACGTTCTCCAGGTGGCCGTCCAGCGAGGGCACGCGGTTACAGGACGCCGACACGTCCACGTCGTGCAGCGAGAGCTCGCCGTCTTCCACGTCGCCGAGCAGCTTCCGGGACTCGGTCTCCATCTTCTCCTCTTCGCCGCCGATGTGGGGCAGGACGTTGTCGATGATCTCCATCGACGTGACGCCGGAGTAGCCCGCACCCGAAACCGCCTGCAGCGTCGAGACGTGGGCGCGTTCGAGACCGAACTCGTCGAGCGCGGCGAGGGTGGGCGTCATCGTGATCGTCGAGCAGTTGGGGTTCTTGACGAGCGCGCCGTCCCAGCCGCGCTGCTCGCGCTGGGTGTCGATCAGGTCGAGGTGGTCGGGGTTGACCTCCGGGATCGTGAGCGGCACGTCCTCGGCCATGCGTTCGTTCGAGGAGTTCGAGGAGACGACGTAGCCCGCCCGACAGAGTTCGGGCTCGATCTCGGCGCCGACGCTCGAAGGTAGCGACGAGAAGAGCAGGTCGAGGTCGTCGGGGAGTGCGTCGGGGCTGGTCTCGCGGACGGTCAGCTCCGCGATCCGCTCCGGGATCGGGGTGTCGACGCGCCACTTGGCGGCGTCGCGGTAGGACTCCCCGGCGCTTTCGGGGCTGGCGGTCACCGCCGCGATTTCGAACGTCGGGTGGTCGTCGAGCAGTTGGACGAATCGTTGCCCCACGGCGCCGGTGGCGCCGAGCAGGCCGACACGGACAGTCATCGCACGTCACTCCGTGACACCCTCATAAGTGGGTTCTGTTTCTCACGGGGATCGCCGTCGCGAGGCGGGTCTCGAACCTCTCCGTACGGGCCGAGGGAGATTCATGTCGGGTTACCCCGGATTAGCGGGGATCGGCGGGCTCCCCGAGGGTAGCATCCGGTTACTGGCGTAAACATCTGACTGGTTTTATGTAGTTTCCAGGCGAATCTATCCGTATATGTCTACAGAGTTCGGTGTCTTGTCTATCGTTCCGCCGTTGCTCGCGATCGTACTCGCGATCACGACCCGGAAGGCGGTGTTGTCGCTGTTTATCGGCATCTGGGCGGGGGCGGTGATCTTCACTGGCGGCCTCGGCGTCGTCCAGACGTTCGAGTGGATCGTTGTGGCTGTCGCCGGGGAGTTCCACGTTCGCATCCTCGTGTTCACGCTCCTCTTGGGCTCCGGCGTCGCGATGGTCTGGAACCTCGGCGGCTCGAACGCCGTCCGGGACTGGGCGATCGAACGACTGGACTCCCAACGGAAAGCCGGGGCGGTGGCCTGGGGGCTCGGGGTCGTCCTCTTTTTCGACGACTACGCCAACACGGCGATCGTCGGCTCCGCGATGAAGGACGTCTCCGACCACCTGCGGATCTCCCGGGAGAAGCTCTCCTACATCGTCGACTCGACGGCGGCGCCGGTGGCGACGCTGGGGATCTCCTCCTGGGTGGCGTTCCAGCTCTCGCTCATCTCCGACGGGTACGAGGCGGCCGGCGTCGCCGACCACCCGCCCGCCTTCGAGGTGTTTCTCAACTCCATCCCGTTCAACATGTACTCGATCCTCGCGATCGTGATGGTCGCCATCATCGTGGCCACCGGCCGTGACTACGGCGAGATGCTCGACGCCGAACACCGCTCGTGGCACACGGGACAGGTGAGTCGCGAGGACGCCCGCCCGATGCAGGACGTCGAGTCCGACCTCGGCGAACCGAACGCGGAGAACGCGCGGCTCGTGAACTTCTTCGTCCCCATCGCCGTCCTCATCGCCGTCACCGTCGCGAGCGCCCTGTGGACCGGCTACTCGCCCGGCGCGAGCCTCATGGACATGGTGACCAACGCCGACTTCGCGTCGGCGCTCATCTACGGGTCGTTCGCGATGGTCGCCACCGGGTTCGTGCTCGGAAAACTGTACGGGATTCTCACGCTCGGCGAGGCGACCGACACGACGATCGACGGCTTCGGCCTCATGCTGACTGCGGTCTCGATCCTCGTGCTCGCGTGGGGTATCGGCGAGGTCGTGAGCGCGCTCGGGACCGGCGAGTACGTCGCCGGGGTCGTCGGCGACTCGTTCCCGGTCGCGGTGCTGCCGGCGCTCGTCCTGGTGCTTGCGGCGTTCATCGCGTTCTCGACGGGCACGTCCTGGGGGACGATGGGGATCCTGACGCCGATCGTCATCCCGGTCGCGTGGAACCTCACCGGCGACCACACGATCATCGCGGCCGCGGTCGGCGTCATCTTCTCCGGCGCCATCTTCGGCGACCACAGCTCCCCCATCTCCGACACGACGGTGCTCTCCGCGACGTTCACCGGCGCCGACCTCATCGACCACGTCCGCACCCAGCTGTACTACGCAGTCACGGTCGCGACTGTCGCCGTCGCGTTGCTCCTCGTGTGGGGCGTCACCCGGATCTCGCCGCTGTTGTTGCTGCCGGTCGGTGTCGTACTTATCGTCGGGCTCGTGTACGCCCTCTCCGAGTTCGACGCCAGCCGGAAGGGGCTGGAGCCGGTCGTCGCCGACGCCCCACCGGAGGGGTCGGAGCCGGCCGACGACTGAGGCGGCCTCGACGCTCCTTTTAACCGCCTGCGCCGAGTAGGGTTACTCCGCGCCTTTAGTCCCCACCCGAGTACTCCCGACTGGGAGCGATGACCGCGTGGCGAACCCGGGCGCGGCACACCCGTCGCGAGAGCGACCGCCCGCCGGGGCGTACCCGGCCGCCCGGCACGAGGGTTAGCCAGCCGACGCGGCACGCAGCCCCGGAATGAGGCTGGCAGTTAGTGTTCCGGGCGACACGACACTCGACAGCGACAGCTCTCGCCCCCGAGCATGATGCTGCAGGTGGCTACTTCCCCGGCGAGCTACATCCGGCCGTCGTCGGCGGTGCGCTGGGTCATGATGACGCCGCTGAGCAGCATCAGGACGGCGAGCGCCACCATCCCGGCGTCCCAGCCCATGCTGCCGGCCGTACCGCTCATCGACCCGCCGCCCATGCCGCCGTTCATGCCGCTCCCCATCCCGCCGGCCATCCCCGTCCCGACCAGCGCCTGGTTCAACAGCATCAGCACCGAGTAGCCGATCATCAGGGGGCCGCTGGCGTCGCCCAGGCGGTCGGCGTAGTCGGTCAACAACACCACGCCGTGGACGAGGACGACGACGCCCAGTAGCGCCATCAGCCAGCCGCCCGTCCCCATCGCTGTCGCCGTCGACGCGCTCCACAGCGAGTAGCCGCCCGAGACGACGCCGATGGCCGCGCCGTACAGCCGCGTGTCCGAGACCATACGGGCAGTTTAGCCGGCAGTCGGTTAAACGCCCGCTCGAACCGGCGGCGAGCTTCCGCTGACGAACTGTGCCGCAGTACGACCGAAAAAACGGTCCACGGGGCGACGGTGAGGGCCGAAGTGGGGGGTTACTCGTGGCGGAGCGCGTCGATCGGGTCGGTTCGGGCAGCGTCCCACGCCGGGTAGATCCCGGAGACGATGCCCACGCCGACGCCGACCGCGATCGCGATCGCGAACCACTCGGGGGCGAACGACACCGGGAGATCGATCAGCTGGGCGGCCGCGTAGCCGCCGGCCAGCCCGACCAGGGTTCCCAGCACCGAGCCGATCACCCCGAGGATGATCGACTCGACGAGGAACAGTTGGACCACGTCGCGCCGGGTGGCGCCGACGGCCTTCATGATCCCGATCTCGCGGGTGCGCTCGGTCACACTCACCAGCATCATGTTGGCGATGCCGATGGCACCGACCAGCAGCGAGATCACCGCGATCCCGGTGATGAAGTTGGTGAACGTGCTGAGGATGCTCTGGATCTGCTCGACCAGCGCGTCGTTGGTCGTGAGCGAGATCTCGTACGACGCCGGTTTGAGCTGGCTGGCGTCGGACTCGTTCTGCAGGTACGCTCGGGCCGGCGTCTCGACCGCACCCACCTGTTCGTAGCTGGCCGCCCGGACCGTGAGCTGTGGGTACGCTCGCTCGCGCTCGCCGGTCGTCGGGCTCTCGGCCGTGGTCGTGTAGAACGGATCGGTCGGGACGTAGATCGCGGGCGTCCCGCCGCCGCCGCCGACGGCGGCGAAGCCGGTCGACTCGTTCAGTACGCCGGCGACGGTGAGCGTCCGGGAGTCGTTCTCGGCGAACTCGACGGTGATCTCGTCGCCCGCGGAGACGTTCTCCTCGAACATCCGTGCGGCGGCGGGGTTGAGTACGGTCTCGTTTGTCCCCGCCGTGAACGGGCCCCCGGCGGCGAACTCGTCCTCGTCGAAGGAGGCTGCGGTGGTCGCGGTCACCGCTGGCCACCTGATCCGGTCGTCCCGGAACTCCAGTCCCGCGATCCCGACCTGTCCGGTGGGGATGACGGCGTCGACGCCGTCGATCCCCTGTAGCTGCTCGATGTCGTGTTCCGTGAACACCGGGATCGACTCGGTGGAGCCGGGGCCGCCCTCGGGGCCGTCAGCCGGTCCGACCGTGGCCGCGATGTCCGGGCTGGAGGTGGCCACGTCGCCGACGATCGCGGCCTGCAGGCTCGCGCCCAGGGTAACGAACGTGATCACGGAGCCGACGCCGATCACGACGCCGAGCACCGTCAACACGGAGCGGAGCCGGTGGCCGGTGATCGCACGCCAGCTCATCCGGACGCTCTCGACGACGTTCATCGGCTCGCCTCCCCGGCGATCCGGCGCTGCTCGATCTCCTCGATTCTCTCGACCTCCCCGTCGAACAGGTGGATGATGCGCTCGGCGTGTTCGGCGACGAGGCGCTCGTGGGTCACCGTCAGGATCGTGTTGCCCGCGGCGTTGAGCTCCTCGAACAGCGCGAGGATGTCGGCCTCGGTGTCGCTGTCGAGGTTCCCCGTCGGCTCGTCGGCGAGAACGATCGCGGGATCGTTCGCGAGCGCGCGAGCGACCGCGACCCGCTGGCGCTGGCCACCGGAGAGCTCGTTTGGCCGGTGGTCGAGCCGGTCGCCAAGCCCGACGCTTTCGAGCAGGTCGGTCGCCCGCTCGCGCCGATCGCGCCGGCTGACGCCCTGGAACGTCATCGGGAGTTCGACGTTCTCGCGAGCGGTCAGTTGGGGCATGAGGTTGAACGTCTGGAACACGAACCCGATCTCGTCACCCCGAAGCGCCGTGCGCTCGGCGTCGGAGAGTTGGGTCACGTCGACGCCGTCGACCTCGACGACGCCCTCGGTCGGCGTGTCCAGACACCCCACGACGTTCATCAGCGTCGACTTCCCGGAGCCGCTCGGCCCCATCACGGCGGTGTAGGAGCCCCGGTCGATCGTGAGGGAGACGCCGTCGAGCGCGTGGACTGTCTGGTCACCCATCCGGTACGTTTTGCGGACGTCCTGCAGTTCGACGGCGGCGTCGGTCATGCCTTCGCCTCCGTCCCGTCGACGAGCAGGATGTGGTCGACGTAGGTATCGAGCGCCGCGCGGGCGGTCGTCGCGGCCTGATCGTCGCCGCCAGTGACTCGGCGCGTCATCGCGCCGGCGACGGTGGTTCCGACGAACTCCGCGACACGGTCGGCGTCCACGTCGCGGAACGTGCCCGTCTCGATCCCCTCCTCGATCACGTCGACCAGGTGGTCCTGGAACGCTCGGTCGTGCTCGGCGAACTGCTCCCTGTAGCGCTCGTCGTGGGCGGCCTGGGCCCGGAGTTCGACCATCGCGGCGGTGAACCCACGGTGCTCCGCGGAGAGTTCGGGGGAAGCATCGCGTCGACCACGGCGCCGAGTCGCTCGCGGGGGCCGTCGTCGTCGGTCTCCGGCACCGACGACTCATGTTCCTCGAGCATGAACTGCAGGAAGGCGAGCAGCAGCTCGTCCTTGTCGTCGTAGTGGTGATAGAGCAGCGACTTGCTCTTCTCGAAGCACTCGCCGATCCGCTGGATCGTCAGCCCGGCGTAGCCGTGCTCACACAGCGCGAGATACGTCGCCCGCATGATCGACTCCCGAGTAGTCTCGGGGTTCGCAAGAAACGGCGGTGTCTCCCCCATACTGATTGAATGTTCAGTTACCTAGATATGGGTGTCGGTTCGCGAACCACTGGCGACGGATCACAGTCGGTACAGCGACCACTCGAGTCGAGGCGAACTCGGTGCGGCGGCGAATCACCTCCAGGCGCAGCCGGCTCGCTGCCGACTCACGCCGAGTCGGAGTCGGCCGTCGCGAACTCGGTGGTACACCAGTGACAGAACCCGATCTCGGCGTCGACCTCCTTCCCGCAGTTGGGGCAGGTGACGGTGTCCGGTTCCCCCTCGGCGACGAGCGGCACGTCGACTTCGGGGTCGACGCTACCCCCGAATTTTCGCGGTACGCGAGCACGAACGCGTCGACTGCGCCGATCAGCTGGATGGCCATCGCCGGGTAGAGCTCGGCCCGGTTGGCCACCGCTTCGCCGGCGCTGATCGCCTGCAGGGTCCCGTCCGGGACGAACGCGATCGTCGCGGCGAACGCCAGCGCGATCCAACCGAAGCCCCGCAGCCACCGGCGCAGGTACAGGTGGCCGAAGCCGGTCGCGAGCGTGCCCAGCAGCCCGGCGAGATACGGCCGGAGCCGCTCCGGAACCAGCGACATACCGCCCTTGAGCGGGCGGTCGGCAAAATGGGTTCCGTCTGTGGCCGCCGGCGTCGCCCCCTCCCGCTCGGTCGGCGCCTGAACGATCGTTCACCGAAGTCGGAACCGTTAACCGCGAGGTGTTAGTACGAGAGTACAGACAGATGTCTAGCCAGATTGCGGCGAGCGATCGGAGGTGCGGATGAGGGGGGTTGACACCGTCGTCGACGCCGTGATGGACCACAGTAAAGTGGTGATCGCGGTGATGCTCGTGGTGACCGTCGCGCTGGGCAGCGGGGCGACGATGGTCGAGCAGACCTCGTCGCTCGACCAGTTCCAAAGCGATTCACCGGAGGGCGACGCACTGGACTACGCCCAGGAGAACTTCTCGACGGGCGACGACGACACCACGACCGCGCAGGTGATCCAGCGCGACGACGACGTGTTGGACGAGGAGTCGCTGGTCGCCTTACTCGAGTACCAACAGACACTCACCGACAACGAGACCGTCAACGGGACGCTCTCGGGCGACCGGCCCACCTCGAGCATCGCGAACGTGATCGCGATCGCGTCGATCACCGCCGAGGAGGGCGAGGACGTCCAGCGGACGGCAGCCGAACTGCAGGCGCTCAACGAGAGCGTCAGCGAGGAGCGCGCGGTGATCGAGCAGCGAAACGAGACGCTGACTCGGACCGCCGGCCTGCTCCGTGCGGGGCTGACGACGCTGCGGGAGAACCCCGACGCGAGGGCCGACGCCGTCTTCGCGGACGTGCAGGCGAACACGAGCGTCGAGTTCACTGACGAGGACGCCGCGACGTTCGAGCAGGCGGCACAGCAGCTTCGGAACGCGTCCTCCGAGGAGGAGGCCCAGCAGGCGTACCGACTCGGGACGCGTGGCGTGCTCGAGGATCAGTACGCCGCGCTCCAGGAGCGTTCCCAGGCGCTCCGAGCGGACGCCGATCGCCTCCAGGATCTGGCTGACGAACTCGAGACCGAGCGCCGGGAGTACCGAAACGCCTCCAACGCGACGCTCGAGCAGCAGCAGGAGCAGATCCGCTCGATGAACGAGTCCGAGCTCAACGACACGATTCAGCTCGTTCTCGGTGCGGACGCCGGGAACAACGGCGGCGAGGGCGTGGGGACGTTCGCGTTCATGCCGACCGACTACGACCCCGGCTCGACCGAGGCCGAAGCGACGATGCTGATCGTGACGATGGAGGGCGAGGGCTCGGCGGCCCAGGG
This sequence comes from Halolamina pelagica, assembly GCF_001307315.1. GTDB lineage: Archaea > Halobacteriota > Halobacteria > Halobacteriales > Haloferacaceae > Halolamina > Halolamina pelagica_B. The sequence goes on along the minus strand of NZ_LGUC01000001.1, from coordinate 2,307,578 downwards.
GACTGCCGGCGAGGACGTGACCGACGCCCAGCTCGCGATGCAGGAGCTCGGTGACGACGCCGACGGCGGCGAGTACCTCGTCTTCGGCGCCGGGATCATCTTCGACGAGATCAACAACTCGATGAGCGACAGCCTGCTGATCGTCGGCCCGCTGGCGATCATCTTCGTGCTGATCGCGCTCGTCGTCGCCTATCGCGACGTGCTCGACATCCTGCTGGGGCTGTTCGGCATCGGCGCGGTGCTCGCCTGGACGTTCGGCTTCATGGGCTGGACGGGGATCGCGTTCAACCAGATCTTCATCGCGGTCCCGGTGCTGTTGATCGGGCTGAGCATCGACTACGCGATCCACATCTTCATGCGCCACCGCGAGGAGCGCGAGAACGGCGGCGGGGCTGCGCCCCGCGGGTCGATGCGGACCGCGCTGGTCGGCGTCGGCATCGCGCTGATCTACGTCACGGCGACGACCGTGATCGGGTTCCTCTCGAACCTCACCAGCCCGGTGCCGCCGATCCGCGAGTTCGGCATCGTGAGCGCCGCAGGGATCACGGCCGCGCTGCTCGTGTTCGGCCTGCTGATCCCGGCGCTCAAAGTCGAGATCGACGAGTTCCTCGAAGTTCGTGGGATCGACCGACAGAAGCAAGCGTTCGGTACCGGCGGCGGCGCGTTCTCGTCGCTGCTCGCCGTCGGCGCGACCGCGGCACGGAAAAGTCCGTACCTCGTCATCGTCGCCGCGCTGCTGCTCAGCGCCGGCGGCGGATACGGCGCCACGCAGGTCGACACCTCGTTCGACCAGACCGACTTCATCGCGGAGGATCCCGACGACTGGATGAAGGAGCTCCCCGAGCCGTTCGCGCCGAGTACGTACACCGCGAAGGCGAACCTGGAGTACGTCAACGACAACTTCGTCCGACAGGACTCCCAGGCACAGATCCTGATACGCCAGAACAGTTCCGGCGCACTCACACAGGACGACGTGTTGGAACGAGTGGCCACAGCGGAGGACGAGGCCGCCGCCCAGGAGAACGTCACCCAGACGCTCTCGAACGGTGAGGCACGGATCGATAGCCCGCTGTCGGTGATGGAGTCGGTGGCCGCCGAGAACGAGTCGTTCAACGAGAGCTTCGTCGCCGCGGACACTGACGGCGACGGCGTGCCCGACCGCAACCTCGGCGCGCTGTACGACGAGCTGTACGAGGTCGCTCCGGATCGCGCCGAGAGCGTGATCCAGCGCGACGACGGCGAGTACACCGCCATGCGGATCGTCATCTCCGTCCAGGGCGGTGCCGGCGGCGACGAGGTTACTGACTCCATGCGCAGCGTCGCGGACGTGGTTCGTGGCGACGGGCTGGACGCGACTGCCACGGGCAGCGCGGTGCTGAACAAGATCGTTCAGGACCAGCTGCTCGAGACAGTCGTCGAGAGCCTGATCATCACGCTCGTGGCGACGTTCGTGTTCCTGATGATCGCCTACCGGATCACCGAGGGCAGCGCGACGCTGGGGGCGGTGACGCTGCTCCCCGTCGCGTTCAGCGTGACGTGGATCCTGGGCACGATGCATCTGCTGGAGATCCCGTTCAACGTCATCACGGGGATGATCACGAGCCTGACTGTCGGGCTGGGGGTCGCCTACAGCATCCACCTCTCCGAGCGCTACAACCAGGAGCTTGAGCGAACGGGCGAGATCTGGACGGCGATGGAGCGGGCGGTCACCGGCACCGGCGGCGCGCTGCTCGGCTCGGCGGCCACCACGGTCGGCGGCTTCGGCGTGCTGGTGTTCGCGATCCTGCCGCCGCTCCAGCAGTTCGGCCAGATCACCGGGCTCACCATCATCTACGCGTTCCTCGCGAGCGTGTTGGTGTTGCCCTCGCTGCTCGCCGTCTGGACCAAGTACGTCGGTCCCGACGACGTGTTCCCCGCGCCGGACGACGGCGACGCGCCGACGGACGCCGACGCGGCAGGCACCGTCGCCCCAGCGGGTGACGGCCCGCGAGCGGCGCGACGCCTCGACCGCCGCGTCGTCGCGCCGGGCGGCCGCGTCGCGGTGACGCTCGAAACCGCCGGCGTCGAGGGACGTGCGGTGCTGTACGAGCGCGCCGGCGAGGACCCGACCGTCGAGTCCGCCAGCCCGGAGCCGGTCCGCATGGCCGAGTCCGACGAGGTCGTCTCGGTCGCGTTCGACGGCGAGAACCCGACGCTTCGCTACACGACGGCCATCCCCGCGGACGCAGCCGACGGCGACCGGTTCGCCTTCGACGGCGCGCTGGTGGTCGACGGCGAGTACTACCCGATCGACGGCGACGAGGAGGTCGAAGTCGTGACCGACCTGTTCGAGCGCGTGACCGCCTCGGGGGCGGTCTCGAACTCCGACCTCGACGACGCCTACGGGAGCTTCGACCAGGGGACGCTGAGCGAAGGCCAGCTCAACCGCGTGAACCAGGCGTGGACCCGGGAGGAGGAGTGATGGACGACGCCGACGCCGCGGCGGGGTTGACCGAACTCGGGCTCTCGACGTACGCGGCCCGCACGTTCGTCGGTCTCCAGAAGCTGGGCGTCGCGAGCGCGAGCGAGATCGCACAGGTCGCGGACGTCCCCCGATCGCAGGTGTACGGCGCGGCCGACGAACTCGAGGAGCTGGGCCTGATCGACGTTCAGGAGGGCTCGCCGACGCGCTACCGCCCCGTCGACATCGACGAGGCGCGGGAGCTGCTGTACGACCGGCTACGGTCGACGACCGAGGCAGCGTTCGACCACCTAGAGACGGTCCGCGGCCAGCAGGCTCCGACCGACCACCGGGAGGCGATCTGGACGACAGAAGGCGGGGAGAACGTCGCCGCCCGGGTCACCTCGCTTGTCGCGGGGGCGGACGAGCGAGTGCTGTTCGCGACTAGTGACCCCACGATGCTGTCCGGCGACGTGGCCGACGCCCTCGCCGACGCCGACGCGGCTGGCGTGGACGTGACCGTCGCGAGCGCCGACGCACCCGTGCGTGAGGCCGCACGGGAGGCCGGGCTCACGGCGGTCGAGGTCGGGGACGCGACGCCCGAACTCAGCGTGGGGCGCGTGCTGCTCGTCGACGACGACACGGTGTTGCTGAGCGTACAGCCGACCGCCGAGATGCAGTCGGTCGCCGGCGAGTCGGCGTTCTGGAGCGACGGGACGGGGTTTGCCCGCGTGCTCGCCGCGGTGATCCGGGAAGCCTTCGTCTGAACCTCTGTTAGGGGTCTTCCCTCGCTTCGCCCGCGGATGCTACGTGCCGGTGTACTACCCAATCGATTGCTGTTCACGCAGCCAATCAGAGCGGTTGAGAACGATACTAACAACCGCTGTAACAGCGATTGTCGAGACAACGGCGAGCAGTCCCGTAGGGGCAGGAACAAACAGCGGGCCGAGGACACCCCCTGCAAAGGCTCCGATTAGTAGGCAGCGGACGGCACGGACTGCGGAACGAACCACGTTCACAAGACTGTATTTCCGGTTTGTATCCTTTCTCTGACTGGCTGTGTACGCACGAACTACTCGCCGGGCGTTTCAGAGACAGATCCGAACACTGAAACCGGGCTCCGGCGCCCCTCAGTCCACCCAGCGCAGCACGCTCGCCGCCCAGGTGTAGCCCGTTCCGGCGGCGAGGAACAGGACCACGTCGCCGTCCTCAACGAGCCCGCGTTCCAGCCCTTCGTCCAGGGCGAGCACCTGATCGACGCTCTGGACGTGGCCGTACTCGTCGAGGTAGTGGTGGCCGTCGCCGACGCCGAGTTCGTCGGTGAGGTAGTCGTGGAACGACCGCTTCATGTGGGTGAGCGCGACGAAGTCGATCGCCCCGCGGCTCAGTCCTGCCTCCGCGAGCGCGTCGTCGGCGACTGCGAGGAAGTTCGCCAGGCTCACCTCGCCGAGCCGTTCCTTCATGCCGTCGGGGTCGGGTACCGTCAGCGCGTGGAGCCCCGCGTCGACGGTGGCCCGGCTGGGCGGCCGTTCCGACCCGCCGGCGGGCATGATCACGTCCCGCGAGAACGAGCCGTCGGTTCTCGCGGCGTGGCCGTGGACGGTCGCCCGCGTGCGCTGGCCGGCGTCGCGTTCGAGCACGGTCGCACACGCACCCGACCCGAAGTTGAACATGAACGAGGCGTCGGTGTCCGTGTAGTCCACGAGGTCCTCCTCGCGGCTGGCGCCGACGAGCAGCGCCGTCCCCACGTCGCCGGCCTCGAGCTGTGCGGCGACCTGGCGGAACGCGATCGGCTGGCCCGCACACAGCGAGTAGCTCTCGGTCGCGTAGGCGTCCACGGCGCCGATGCGGTCGGCGATGTCGGCGGCGGCCGACCAGACGACGTGGTCCTTGTACTCCGAGCCGTGGTACAGTACCAGATCGACAGTTTCGGCGTCGACCCCCGCGTCGTCGAGCGCGTCGCGGGCCGCGGTGACCCCCATGTCGGTGACGTGGTCGTCGTCGGGCGGGCAGACGTGTTTCTCGGTGACGCCCATCTTCTCGACGACCACGTCCTCGGGGATGCCCGAGCGGTCGGCGATCGCCTCGCCGGTGATCGTTTCCTGCGGTACGTAGCGGCCGTAGCCGGTGAGTGAGACAGTCATAGCGTTGTCGTCGAAAGGGGCCTCGACCGATCAGTCGCGCCGGTAGCGGTCGAGGTAGTCGGGGAGCCGTTTCGCGACCGTGCCGCCGAGGCGGTCACGGACGGTGCCGAGCAGGCCGTTCGGCACGTACAGCACGAACAGCACGAAGATCACGCCGACGTAGAGGCTCGCGTGGCCGTTGAGGAACGTCTCGATGGCGCCGCCGACGGTGAGCCCGCCGACGAGGTCGGCCTCCATCACGCCCGCCGGGAGGTGATCCCGGAGGTACGGCAGCAGCCCCCGCCCGAGCCCCGTTTCGAGAGGAACTCCCGGACGGTCTCGTCGAACAGCCGGCCGTACAGCGGCCCGGCCAGCGTGCCGAAGCCGCCGATGATCGACGCCAGCAGCGCGTCGCCGGTGACGAGGAAGTACATCGAGTCGTCGGGGGCGACCGAGCGGCCGTACCCCCCGCTCAGCCCGCCGGCGATCGCGGCGAAGAAGCCGCTGATCGCGAACGCCGCGAGTTTGAACTGGAACGGCTCGTAGCCGACGGCCTCGGCGCGCTCCTCGTTCTCGCGGATCGCCAGCAGCACCGTGCCGAACGGCGAGTGAATCAGTCGCTGCATCGCGAGGTAGCAGACCAACACCACCAGCCCGACCATGTAGTACGACACCTCCGTCCCCGACAGCGAAACGAACAGGAACTCCACGCTGTCGCCCGCCAGTCGGCCGATCTCGAGGTTCAACGCGTCGATCCCCGGCACCCCGACGTCGAAGCCGCTGGGGTGGATATCGGTCGACACCGCGGCGCCGTCTTTCGGGTTCTCGCTCACGTAGTCCCAGCCGCGGACGAACACGTACGCGACCTGGGCGAACCCGAGGGTGATCATCGCGAAGTACACCCCGAGAGCCGGAACGAGAGCGCGCCGATCGCCAGCGCGATCACGACCGCGAGCAGCCCAGCCAGCAGCAGCATGAGCATGAACGGGGTCCCCGGCGCGAGCAGCGGCACCTGGCCGTTGGCCGCGAGCACGACGAAGTACGCGCCCGTGCCGTAGAAGATGGCGTGGCCGAAGGAGAGGTAGCCCGTGTAGCCGGAGACGAAGTCGAACGACATCGCGAACAGGCCGAAGTAGAACACCCCGACCATCGTGTCGACCCGCGGCAGCAGCGTCTCGGCCTCGGTGCCGAGCGGCGACGCCACGAGCAGCGCGTACACGAACGGGTACAGCGCCAGCGCCGCGACGACGAGCGCGTGGGCGGTGTGGTCGCGGAGGTAGCGCCGCCACCACTCGGTGCCGCTCGCGGCGGCGATGGTGTCCTCCTCGGGAACCGCCGGGTCGACCCCGTCGACGGCGTCGGAGGCGGAGTCGCTAATGGCCCCCACCTCCTCGACGCCGAACAGTCCCTGCGGCCGTACGATCAGCGTCAGCACGAGTACGAGGAAGATCATCATCTCGGGGAGACCGGTGAAGGTGATCGCGTTCTGGAACCACCACGTCATCGTCGCGTCGACCATGCCGACGAGGCCGGCGGCGACGACGGTGCCCCGGAACGTCCCGAGGCCGCCGACGATCACGACGACGAACGCGGGCAGCAGCGTCTCGTGGGCCAGCGGGAGGCTCGCCCCCCAGACGGGATCCCACATCAGCAGCATGCCGGCGACGCCGGCGATCGCGGAGCCGAGCGCGAACACGGTCGTGAACACGCGGTTCACGTCGATACCCAGCGCGGCGGTCATCTCGTCGTCCTCGCTGCCGGCCCGGACCACCATCCCGTAGCGAGTCCGCGTGAGGAACAGCCAGACGGCGCCGATGGTGATCGTCCCGAAGGCGATCTGGAACAGGTCGAGCGGCCCGACCGTGAGGCCGGCGAACTCGATGTTTTCGGCCATGAACGCGGGCTTGGTACCGAGCGCGTCGCGCCAGTCGGTGACCGGCTGGAGCCCGTAGAACGCGACGACGATGCGCGCCAGCTCGTCGAGCACGAGCGCCAGGCCGAACGTCAGCAGGATCTGGTAGATCGGCGGTCGGTCGTACAGCTGGCGGATGAGCCCGACTTCGACGGCGCCGCCCAGCGCGCCGATCGCAGCGAACACCAGCAGCGTGCCGATCAGGAAGAACAGCACGCGGGCGAGATCGCCCGTCGCGCTCCCGACCAGCACGACCATCACCAGCCCGCCGAGGTAGGCGCCGAGCATCGTGAACGAGCCGTGAGCGAAGTTCAGCACGCCCAACAGCCCGAACACCAGCGTCAGCCCGCTGGCGATCATCGCGTACAGCGCGGCCTTCGACAGCCCGTTCAGGAACACCTCCGACAGCGTTCCGGGCCGGAAGAACTCCCCGAGGGCGTCGACGAACAGCGGTGCGAGTACGCCCCCCGTCATGCCGAGAGATGCCTCCTGAGCCGTTCGGAGTCGGTCGATACCGCGTCGGCGTCGCCGCTGTCGACGACGACGCCGTGGTCCAGTACGTAGAAGCGGTCGGCCAGATCGAGCGCCATCGGGAGGTTCTGCTCGACCAGGAGGATCGTCGTCTCGCCGGCCACCGATTCGAGCGCGTCGTGGACGGCCTCGACGATCAGCGGCGCGAGCCCCTCGCTGGGTTCGTCGACCATCAGCAGGTCGTTCTCCCCCACGAGGCCGCGGGCGATCGCGAGCATCTGCTGCTGGCCGCCGGAGAGGTCGCCGGCGTCGCGGTCACGGATCTCCTCGAGGTCGGGGAACGCGTCCCAGGCGAGTTCGAGCCCCGCTTCCACGTCCGAGCCTTTCGGGACGGCGATGCGGACGTTCTCCTCGACGGTGAGCTGGCTGAACATCCGGCGGTCCTCGGGGATCCACCCGACGCCGGCCTCGGCGACCTCGTGGGTCTCCTTGCCGATCAGCTCCTCGCCCCGGTAGCGGATCGACCCCTCGCGGGGCGGGGTGAGCTGGAGGATGCTCCGCAGCGTCGTCGTCTTCCCGACGCCGTTGCGGCCCATCAGCGCGACCACTTCCCCCTCCTCGACTTCCAGGTCGACGCCTTCGAGGATGTGGCTCTCGCCGTAGTACGTCTCGACGCCGTCGAGTTCGAGCAGGCTCACGGGTCGGCCCCTCGGCGTCGCCGTCGGCGCCCGCCGTCGCCCCACTGGTCGTGGGGTCGTCCCCGCCGTCCTCGCCGTAGCCGCCGAGGTACGCCTGCTGGACTGCGGGATCGTTCTGGACGGCCGCCGGCTCGCCGTCGGCGATGACGGCGCCCTGATTCAGCACGACGATGCGGTCGGAGACGTTCATCACGATGTCCATGTTGTGTTCGACCAGCAACACCGCGTGGTCGCGGGACACGTCGGCGATCAGGTCGATGATGTCGTCGACGCTCTCGCTCGAGACGCCCGCGTTGGGCTCGTCGAGCAACAGCACGTCGGGATCGCCGGCGAGGGCGATCCCGACCTCCAGTTGGCGCTTCTCGCCGTGGGAGAGCGCGCTCGCAGGCTGCTCGGCCAGCGTGTCGAGGCCCACACGGTCGAGGATCCGGTGGGCCTCGCCGATGTGCTCCTCGAAGGCGTTGGCGTTGCGCCACCCCTTCCAGTCGTTCGGCCCCGCAGCCTGTGCGGCCACGCGGACGTTCTCCAGCACGGTCCGCTCGGGGAACACGTTCGTGATCTGGTAGGATCGGTGGACCCCCGCCTGCGCGACTTCCGCCGGGGAGGCGTCGGTGAGCGGCGCCCACTCGCCGCCCCGGCGGAGCTCGATGCTGCCGGCGCTCGGCTCGAGCGCGCCGGTCAGCAGGTCGAAAAACGTCGTCTTGCCGGCGCCGTTGGGACCGATCAGCGAACAGAGCTCCCCCTCGCGAAGCCGGAAGTCGACGCTGTCGACGGCGGTGAGCCCGCCGAAGCGTTTGGTCAGTCCGGCGGTGCGGAGCATCTAGAGCGAGCAGTTCATCCCCGGCGCGTCGGCGGGGATCGTGGTCTCGTCCTTCCCGATCGTCGCGAGCGGCTCGCCGGGCTGGATCGCGGCCTGCCAGTTGTCGCTCCACTCGTCGCTGGTGGGCGCGAGGTTGGCGACGGTCATCGCCGAGCGGGCCTGGTTGTTGTACTCCTGGAACGTGTAGCCGTCCTCGCCTTTCGGCGTGTCCGTGACGGTCATGCCGCGGAGCGCCTCGGCCACGTCCGAGCCGCTCGTCGAGCCGGCCGAGTTGACGGCCTGCACGATCGCGGAGGCGGCGGTGAACGTGCCCGAGGAGAACAGGTCGGGGACGGTGCCGTAGGCGTTCGTGTAGTCCTCGACGAACGTGCTGTTGATCTCGTTGTCGTACTGGTTCCAGTGGTACCGCGTCGTGAACGGGCCGAGCCCGGAGTTGTCGATCTTCTCCTGGGTCAGGGGCTCGCCCAGCGCCTGCTGGAGCGTCTGCCCCACGACGGCGTTGGTGATCCGGGTCGCGAGGCCGCCGAACACCGAGTAGCTGTAGTCGCCTTGCAGGTAGGAGGTGAACATCGCGGGCAGCGTCGCGACGGTGAAGCCGCCGACGACGCCGTCGGCGCCGGCCTCCTCGGCGTTGTCGAGCAGGCCCTCCCACTCGCTGTACCCCTGCGGGACGAAGCGCTTGTCGAGGATCTCGACGCCGTTGTTCGACAGCACCTCCTCGTAGTTGTTGACCACCGCACGGCCGAAGGAGTAGTCGGCGCCGAAGAGGTACACCGAGGAGATGTCGGTCTCCTGGGCGACGTACTTCCCGCCCGACCGGGCGTCCATCGCGGTGTTCTCGGAGGCCCGGAACACGATGTCCGAACAGGTCCCCTCGTTCGAGGAGATACCGGCGGACGCCGCGGGCCCGGCCATGAACGGCACGTCGGCCGTGTCGACGACCGTGTCGATCACTCGCCCCGCTGCCCCGAGGACGCCGTCCCGAACAGCATGTCCACGTCCTCGTTCTCGACGAGGTCCGTCGCCGCCGACTGGGCGGTGTCCGCGTCGAACTTACTGTCCCGGACCAGCAGCTCGTACTCGGTGTCGCCGGCGGTCGCGGTGTAGGTCCCCGTGGTGGAGTCCTCGATCGGATCGGTGTCGCCCTTGTAGGCCATGCCGGCGAAGAACCCCCAGAGTGCCTGTTTACCGTAGTAGCCGAGGTCGCCGGATACGGGCTGGAGTACGCCGATCTTCATCGATCCACCGCCGTCACCGAGTGCATCTGTACAACCTGCGAGTCCGGCGACGCCGGCCGCGCCGGTCGCTCGAAGCATTCCACGTCGGGATAGCTTTCGCGCCATATCCTTATCGTGAGACTCTCTCCCACTATGGATGGGTGGGTTAACATGTGAATAATCCGGGCGTAAGCGGCCATCCGGCGGTTACTCCAGCTCACCGAGCGCGTCGACGACCCGCTCGATCAGCTTTCGCTCGGCCCGCCGGAGGTTCTTCGAGGCGGCGGGTTTGGACACGTCGAACTCGTCGGCCAGATCGCCCAACGTCGCGTTTCGCGGGCTCTCGAAGTAGCCGCCATTCACCGCGGTTTCGAGCGTCTCGCGTTCCGTGTCGGAGAGCTCTCGGCAGCCGTCGATCAGCGTCATCGCGGCGCCGGCGTTGCTCATCAGTTCGGACACCTCCGGGATGCTGGTGTCTTCCCGGGAGAGGACGGAGAAGTCGTTGTTGCGCTCCAGCCCCGAGAGCGCGCCGTCGGCCAGGCCGTCGTTGTCGAACCCGACGTGCCACGTCTCGCGGCCGTCCTCGATGTAGAACGGGCCGGTGACGTACCCCTCGTTCTGTCGGATGGTGCGCATCGCGCTCGTCTCCTCGATCGTCGTCCGGATGCGCGCCGCGCCGTCGCGCTTGGCGAGGAGATCGAACCCCTGCATTCCCCGATGGTCACGGAGCATCGACAACCCCTCGTCGAGTTCGTAGCGGTCGGGCGCCTCCACGACCATCCGGGTCTCCAGCTCCCCCGCCGCGGGGTTGAACTCCCAGTACGACGCCGCGAAGCTCAACTCGGCATCGTCGGTCGTGTCGATGAAGGGGCAGTCGTACTGCCGCATATCGAGTGCGATATCGATCATGGGGGTTGGTACTGGACTATCATGAACGATTCGCCTAACCGGTCTTAAGCGTTTCCGTGATGGCACCCCGAACGGGTTCACACCTGAACCCGCCCTTATTGGGTGGTTCGGGAACTGCCGTTCGCTATGACCGACGACCCCATCCCGGGCGCCGACGGGCCGGAGCTCACCGCCGCGAACGTCCTCGACGTGGACGACGACCGCTACGCTGCGGATTCGGTCGCGTTGGTCACCGGTGCGGCCTCGGGGATCGGCCGCGCCACCGCGGTCGCGCTGGCGGCGAACGGCTGCACCGTCGCCGCGACCGACGTGGACGCCGACGGGCTCGCGGGAACTGTCGACCGCGCTGCCGAGATCGGCGCCGACGGGACGGTCCAGCCGGTCGAAGGGGACCTGACCGACGACGCCGACATCGAGCGGATCGTCGACGCAGCGGCCCAGCTCGGGGAGCTGCGCTTCCTGGCGAACGTCGCCGGCCTCCAGCACGTCGCCCCCATCGAGGAGTTCCCGGCCGAGCAGTACGACCTGATGCAGGCGGTGATGCTCCGCGCCCCCACGCTCCTGTCCAAGCACGCGTTCCCGCACATGCGCGAGGCGGGCGGCGGCGCCGTCGGCAACATGGCGTCGGTGCACGGCCACTACACGACGAGCGACAAGGTGGCGTACAACGTCTGTAAGTTCGGGATCCGGGGACTCACCCAGTCACTCGCCGCCGAGGGGGACGGCGACGTGCGGGCGTTCTCGGTGTCGACGGGGTACGTCTCGACGCCGCTGGTGACCGGCCAGATCCCCGACACCGCCGAACAGCGCGGGCTGACCGAGCAGGCGGTCGTCGAGGACGTGATGCTCGGCCAGTCCAGAACGAAGCGGATGATGAGCCCCGTCGAGGTGGCGAACCTGTTCGTGTTCGGCTTCTCGGAGCACGCGAAACACCTCAACGGCGGGGACCTGCTGTTCGACGGCGGGATGACGGGGACGTACGAGTAACCTCCCCCTCCCGTCTTGCCTGCCTACTCCCCGAACCGATCGTCGACCGCGCTGCGGTCGATCTTCGACGGCCCGGAGGTCGGCATCTCGTCGACGAACGCCAGCGCCTTCGGGTGTTTGAACGACGCCAGCCGGCCGTCGAGGAACTCGGTCAGCTCCGACAGTGTCAGCGACTCGTCGCCCACGACTACCGCCTTCCCGACCTCCCCCACGTCTCGTCGGGGATGGGGATCACGACCGCCTCTTCGACCTTCCTGTGGTCGGTGAGGGCGTTCTCGACGGCGGCGGGGTAGACGTTCTCGCCGCCGGAGACGAACATGTTCTTCTTCCGTCCCTCGATGTAGTAGTACCCCGCCTCGTCGACGCGCACGAGATCGCCCGTCGAGACCCAGCCGCCGTCGGCGTCGCCCGTCGGGCCGAACGTCTCCCGGGTCTCCGCCTCGTTCCCCCAGTACCGGTCGGCAGCGTGGGGCGAGGCGAGTTCGAGCTCGCCCACCTCGCCCTCTTCGACTTCCTCGCCGCTATCGTCGACGACCCGGGCGTCGACGTGCATCGCGGGCACGCCGACGCTGTCGGCTTTCTCCCGGGGCCAGCTGTCGGGCATCGTGAAGTTGTTCGGGCCGCACTCGGTGAGACCGTACCCCTGTGAGAGGTCGACGCCGCGGTCCCACCACGCCCGAAGCACCGCGTCGCGACAGGGGCCGCCGCCGGACTTGGCGAACCGCAGCGACGAGAGATCGGTGGTCTCCCAGTCGTCGTGTTCGGTCATCATCCGCAGGACGGCTGGCACGGCGACGAGCACCGACGCCCGCGTCGACTCGACCAGCCGAAGGACTTCACTGGGGTCGAACTCCCGAGCGATCACGACCGTCCCGCCCATGTGGAACAGCGGCAGCGTGAGCACGTTCCAGCCGCCGGTGTGGAACATCGGGAACACCATCGGCGTGGTGTCGTCCTCGCGCAGCCCCCACGCGGTGATCGTGTTGAAGGAGTTCCAGAGCAGGCCGCCGTGGGTCAGCACGGTCTCTTTCGGAACCCCGGTCGAGCCGCCGGTGTGGAGGAACAGCGCCGGATCGTCCATCGAGAGGTCGGCCGTCTCGACCGGCGAATCGTCGGCAGGTCGCTCCTCGAGGAGCGAGGGGTAGTCGACCGCTGCCTCCTGCTCGCCCTCGGCTGGCAGCGCGCGGACCGTCGCGTCCAGATCGACGCTGGCGAGCGCGTCGTCGACGGCCGCCACGAACGGCGCCTCGACGACCAGCAGCGCCGGGTCCACGTTCGCGAGCAGTTCGCCCAACTCCCCCGGAGCGAGTCGGTGCGACAGGGGCGCCAACACGCCGCCGGTCTTCCCGCAGGCGAAAAAGAGGTCGACCAGCGCGGGCCGGTTCCGGGAGACGACCGCCACGCGCTCGCCGTCTTCGACGCCGTGGGTCCTGAGCAGGCGGGCGGTCCGGTTCGCGCGGGCGTCGAGGTCGGCGTAGGTGAACTCCCGCCCCGTCGTGTCGTCGACGAGGCCGACGCGGTCCGGGGAGAGTTCGGCGCGCTTCCCGCTCCAGGCGCCGACCCAGTCGTACGGTCGGGCGCTGTGGCCGTGGACCGGCGAGAACGCCTCACTCGGCATGGGTATCGAGGAACGTTCGGAGTCGGTCGGTTACCGCGTCGGCCTGCTCGACGAAGAAGAGGTGTGGCCCCCCTCGAACAGTTCGAGGTCGGCGTGGGGCAGCGCCTCGGCGAGCGCGTGGGCGTTCGCCACTGGCAGCACCTCGTCGTCGGTGCCGTGCATGAGCAGCGTCGGCAGGCTGAGCTGGTCGAGTTCGTCGCTGGCGTCGAACGCCTGCACCGCGGCGGCCTGTGCATTCCGCCCGGCCTCGCTGGCGTCGGACGCCAGCCGCCAGTCGACGATATCCTCGATCAGGTCGGGGTGCTCCTCGGCGAAGCCGTCCGAGATGGCGGGCGTCATCTTGTAGCGGATCGCTTCCCGCTCGTCGGCGTCCGCCGGCACGTCGAACATGAACGCCTGCGTCTCCGGAGGTACGGGGACGGCGTCCTCGCCGCCGTGGGAGGTACAGAGCAGCACGAGCGACTCGGCGCGGTCGTACTCCAGCGCGAAGCGCTGGGCGATCATCCCGCCCATGCTGGCGCCGACGACGTGGGCCGACTCGACGCCGGCGTCGTCGAGGACGGCCGCCAGGTCGGCAGCCATCTCGGCGACCGTGTACGGCCCCTCGGGACAGTCAGAGTCCCCAGTCCCGCGGTTGTCGAAGACGATGGTGTCGTAGGACTCGGCGAGCGGCTCGCGTTGGAACTGCCACATCCACGTCCCGTAGCCCAGTCCCTCGACGAAGACGACCGTCGGCGCCGACTCCGGCCCCTCCCGGTCGTAGGAGAGCGCCACGTCGCCGTTGTGTGCGGTTGGCATACCCGAGTCGTGTTCCCCCGCGTGTATCAAGGGCCGTATTCACATGTGAACCGGGGAGGCTACGGTGTCGCCGTGAGTGGATCGAGCTATGCCTGTTGCGGCCGCCGGCGACGACGCCGAGGTACAGCGCGACGTGACGCGGGAGACTATCGAGCAGTACGCCGACCTGACCGGCGACGAGAACCGGCTCCACACCGATCCCGAGTACGCCGCCGAGGGGTTCTTCGGCGGCGTGGTCGCCCACGGGATGCTCGGGGCGGGGCTGATCAGTGCCGCGCTCGCGGCGCTGCCGGGCGACATCGTCTACCTCTCGCAGGATCTCGACTTCGCGGCGCCGGTCCGGCCGGGTGATACGGTTCGGGCGACTGCCGAGGTCGTCGAAGACGTGGGCGACGACCGCGTCCGCGTCGAGACGGTCGCGGAAGTCGTCGACGGCGACGACGCGGAGACGGTGATCGACGGCGAGGCGGTCGTGCTCTCCGTCCCGCACGAGAACTAGCGGCAGCTACCGTCGACGGAATACACGCAGTTCCGCGCCGATCAAGGCCGACGGAACGCACGCAGCCTGTCCCGGCGCATGCTCGACTCTGAGAGCAGTTGGGCGAACCCGCGACGCTCGAAGATCGCCTTCCAATCGCGGTGGTACAGCGGGAACTCGTCGTTGACGTAGGATACGTCGGCGTCCTCGCGGGCGCCCGCGCCGCGGGCGGACTCGTTTTCGACGGTGATCAGCAGGTCGTCGGCCACACGGGCCACCTCGTCGAACACTGTCTCGGCCTCGTCGGGGTGGATGTGCTGGAGCGTCTCGACGGTGTAGACGGCGTCGAACGCCCCGTCGTCGAACCCGGGGAGGATCTCGCCGGCGTCGCCGACGTGGAACGTTGCATCGGCGTCGAGCCCGGGGTACTCCGCCCGCAGTACGTCGATCGCGTCCTCGTTGATCTCGATGCCGTGGAGATCGTCGAAGCCGCCGTCGTGGAGGTGGGCGAGGTGGCGGCCGGAGCTACAGCCGATCTCCAGGACGCGGGCAGCGGGGTCGAGGAAATGGAGCAGCAGGTCGCGGATCGACTCGCTGGCCTCGTTGGGGCCCTTGTGGGCGTAGTACGTCGGGGAGAACTCGCCGGTCCGCTCGGCCCACTCCTCGCGCACGTCCTCTGGGTTCACTGTCCCCTGATCGTGGACGAGCGAGTAAAGACCCGTCGGCCCGATCCTGGCACCCGACTGGGACACCCCACCGCTGACGAGGGCGGACCGAAGGGGTTAACATCCATCGGCAGGTTTGTAGGAATGTAATGGCGACTGGTACGGTTGATTTCTTCAACGACACGGGCGGTTACGGATTCATCGAGACTGAGGACGCGGACGACGACGTGTTCTTCCACATGGAAGACGTCGGCGGTCCCGACCTGGAGGAGGGCCAGGAGGTCGAGTTCGACATCGAACAGGCCGACAAGGGCCCCCGCGCGACGAACCTGACCCGCCTGTAAGTCGGATTCGGTTCTTCGCAGCGCAGTAACTATTCGGGCGTCCGCTCCGCGGACCCCCTGAACTCACACGTTCTAGCGACGGCGCCCTCGGGCGTCGTCGCCGCAGCAACACCCTGTAGCGGTGGCTATCCGCAACCGCCTTAGGCCGCGCCGCGCAACGCCGAGCCATGCAACCACGATCGATCGCGGAGCTCTCGACGGCCGAGCGCCGGGCCTTCTTCGATCGGGACGCCGGCGTCGAAAGCGCCCGCGAGGACGTTCGCGAGATCCTGCCGCGAGTGCGCGAGGAGGGCGACGTGGCGCTCCGGGAGTTCTCCGCGGAGTTCGACGGCGTCGAAGTCGCCAACCTCGACGTGACCGCCGAGGCCGAGCGCGCGGTCGACGAGGTGGATGACGACACGCTCGATGCCATTCGGGACGCCATCGAGAACGTCCGCGCGTTCCACGAGCGCCAGCGCCCCGCGGACTGGCGCGAGGAGTTCGAGGGCCGGGAACTGGGTCGGCGGTTCCGGCCGATCGAGCGCGTCGGCGTCTACGTCCCCGGCGGCACCGCCGCCTACCCCTCCAGTGCCATCATGGGCGTCGTGCCCGCGAAAGTCGCCGGCGTCGACCACGTCGCCGTCGCGACGCCGCCCGCCGAGGAGATCAACCCCGTCACGCTGGCGGCGATCCACGAGGCCGGCGCCGACGCGGTGTACTCCGTCGGCGGCGCACAGGCCATCGGCGCGCTGGCCTACGGCACCGAGACCGTCGACGCGGTCCAGAAGATCGTCGGCCCGGGCAACCCCTGGGTCACCGCCGCGAAAGCCGAGGTCCGCGGCGAGGTCGAGATCGACTTCCTGGCCGGCCCGAGCGAAGTGTTGGTGCTCGCCGACGAGTCGGCCGCCCCCGAGTTCGTCGCCGCCGATCTGCTCGCCCAGGCCGAACACGACCCCGAGGCTAGCGTCGTCGCCGTCACCGACGACGCGGACCTGGCCGAAGCGGTCGTCGCCGAACTCGACCGCCAGGCCAGCGAGCGCGAGCGCGAGGAGATCATCCGCGAGGCCCTCGACAACGACGCCTCGGGCGTGCTGGTTGCCCGGTCGATGCCCGAGGCGGTGCTGTTCACCGAGGAGTACGCCGCCGAACACCTCTCGATTCAGGCCGACGACGACGAGGCGCTGCTCGACCGGATCGACAACGCCGGCAGCGTGTTCCTCGGCGGGTTCGCTCCCGTCGCAGCCGGCGACTACGGCACCGGCACGAACCACGTGCTCCCGACCGGCGGCGGCGCGAAGGTCCACGGCGGGCTCTCCGTCGACGAGTTCCTCCGCTCTTCGACGGTCCAGCGACTCGATCGCGACGCCCTCGACGACCTCGCGCCGACGGTCACCACGCTGGCCGACGCGGAGGGTCTGGAGGCCCACGCCGAGAGCGTTCGCGTTCGCCTGCGCGAGGACGAGGGCGACGGCTCGGCCTGATGCCCCGACCCGCCGCCCCCACGTTCGCGGACGCCTGCGAGCGGCTGCTCCGGGCGCCGGACGGCGAGCACTCGCTGTACACGACGCTCGCGCCGGTGTTCGACCGCCTGACCGACGAGGAGCGCGTCGCCGGCGACTTCGAGGCCGTCCGGGCGTTCGCTCCCGAGTCCGGCGACGCGCTCGAACTCGGCTGTGGCGTTGGCGCGCTGCTCGCCCACCTCACCGACCGCTTCGACCGCGCGCTGGGCGTCGACGCCAACAAGGACCTGCTCAGGTTCACCGCCCACCGCGCGCCGGCAGCCGCGGTCGCGACGGGCGACCCGCTGGATCCACCGACCCAGGAGACGTTCGACGCCGTCGTCGCGATGGCCGGCCCCGTGGCGCCGCCGGTCGTCGACGGGCCGGCGGCGCTGATCGAGACGGCCGCCGAGCGACTCGCGCCCGAGGGGACGTTCCTCCTGCGGGCGGTCACCGACGCAGGGGCGATCCGGGAGGCGGTCGAGTCCGTCGGCGTGCTCTCCGGCAGCGGCTACCGACTCGAGCGCTCGGTGACGGATCTCCCGACCGACGGTGGCGTCGACCTCCGGATGGGCTACCGCGCGACCGACGAGTCGAGCGGTGAGGCCGCCACGACCAGCGAGACGGTTCGCGTCCCGGTTCACGACGCCGACGCACTCCGAGCAGCCGCTGAGGCCGCCGGCCTGACCGACGTGCGACTGCTCGACGGCGAGGCGACGACGCTGCTGGTCGCCCGGAACTGACTGCTGGCTCGTCGCCGACCGCTCCTCTTGAAAAACCTCCCAACGGGGACTGCTCAGTTCCCGTCCTCGGAAGTCTCGTCGTCCGCACGCTCGTAGATCCGGACCGTCTCGATCCGGGTGCCGTCGACGCCGGTCACTTCGGCCTCGTAGCCGTCGATCGCGACGCTGTCGCCGCGTTCCGGCGCGCGATCGAGGTGGCTGAGGATCAGCCCCGCGATGGTCTCGACCGCCTCGTGGTCGAGTTCGGTTCCGAGCGCGTCGTTGACCGCCG
Organism: Halolamina pelagica; assembly: GCF_001307315.1. Classification (GTDB taxonomy): domain Archaea; phylum Halobacteriota; class Halobacteria; order Halobacteriales; family Haloferacaceae; genus Halolamina; species Halolamina pelagica_B. Next base: position 2,289,606 of record NZ_LGUC01000001.1, on the reverse strand, counting down.
AGAGCGTGACGCCCCCGTCGACCTCGAACTCGCCGGCGTCGCCCTGCCGGATCGAGTGCTCCCGGTCGGCGGCGTCGAACTCGTCCCGGAGGTCGCCGACGACGGCCTCGACCACGTCTTCGACGGTGGCCATCCCCTCGAAGGCGCCCCACTCGTCGATGACGGCGGCCATCTGTTGGTTGTCGGCCTGGAACTGCAACAGGAGGTCGTTGATCGTCGTCGTCTCGGGTACGACGAGCACCTCCCGAGCGAGGTCGCCGGCGGTCGTCTCCCCGTCGTGATCGGTCTCGCTCGCCCGCAGCACGTCTTTCACGTCGACGAACCCGGCAATCTGCGTGGCGTCGTCGGTCGAGACGACGGGGTAGCGGGTGTGCTCCCACTCGAAGACGGTCTCGCGCAGGTCCGAAAGCGTCGCGTCGGCGGGCACGCTGATCACGTCCGGCAGCGGCACCATCACCTCCCGGACGGCGGTGTCGTCGAGTTCGAACACGCGCTCGATCATCGCGACCTCCGCCACGTCCACGTCGCCCTCCTCGCCGGAGCGAGCCAGGACGCGCCGGATCTCTCGCTCCCCAGTGTCTCGTCGGACTCCGACGCCGGCGGGACGCCGAGCCCGCTCGTGAAGGCGTTGGCGGCGCCGTTGAACACGACGATGCCGGGGTAGAACAGCAGGTAGAACAGCTTCATCGGCGGGGCGAGCAGTAGCGAGAGGCGTTCGGTCCGGGCGATCGCGAACGTCTTGGGCGCGAGCTCGCCGAACACGACGTGGAGGAACGTGATGATCGAGAAGCCGATCGCGATCGCGACCAGGTGGACGAGCGCCGGCGGGAGCACCGAGCCGAGAACGGGCTCCAGCAGCGACGCGATGGCGGGCTCGCCGGCCCACCCCAGCCCCAGCGAGGCGAGGGTGATGCCCAACTGCGTGACGGCGAGGTAGTTGTCGAGGTCGGTCATCACGTCCTGTAGCGCCCCTGCGCCGGCACGCCCCTCGTCGGCGAGCTGTTCGACCGAGGTGGCGCGCACTCTGACGAAGGCGAACTCCGCGGCGACGAAGAAGCCGTTCAGCACGACCAGGAACAGCGCGAGGGCGAGCCGCCCGAGCGACAGCGCGAGGTCTACCATCGGGTGTCGGGGGCGGCGGTGTTCGTGTGCGACGAGTCCATACCGGCCACTGCCGCGCATCGAACAAAAAGGGTCGTGTGCGGGCGGCGTCGACGGCGGCCGGCGATACCGGGAGGGTTTTTCTCCCGCCCACCCCGTTTTCACTGTATGTATCACGTCGTCGGCGGCGGCATCGCCGGACTCGCGGCCGCGTACAGCCTCCAACAGCGCGGCCACGAGGTGGCGATCTTCGAGGGCAGCAGCGATCTCGGCGGCCTCGCCGCGAGCTACGAGACCGCGGGTGATCCGATCGAGAAGTTCTACCACCACCTTTCGAAGTCCGAAGAGACGATCGTCAAGCTCGCCGACGAACTCGGCGTCGGTAACCGGATCGAGTGGTTGATCGGGGAGAACGCCTACCACATCGAGGGGAAAACCTACCCGATGGACACGCCGTGGCAGATCCTCGCGTTCCCGCACTGGAGCGTCTACGACAAGTTCCGGCTCGGGATGCTCACGCTCGACGTGGACGTGCGTGGCGGGATTCCCTCCTTCGACACCTACGAGCGACTCGAGGATTTCGAGGACCAGTCGGCCGTCGCGTTCGCGAAAGAGCACACGACCGAGAACGTCTACGAGACGTTCTTCGAGCCCTTGCTCGACGCGAAGTTCGGCGACCGGAAGCACGACGTGAGCGCGGCGTGGCTGCTCGCCAGGATCAAGTTCCGCGGCGAGCGCGACCTGCTCCGTGGCGAGATCCTCGGCTACCCGGAGGGTGGGTTCGAGGCGCTGCTCGACCCGCTGATCGACGCAGTCGGGCGTGACACCGTCTGGACCGACACCCGCGTCACCGATCTCGGCATCGAAAACGGCGGTGTCACGACTGTGACGACCGAGACCGACGGCGAGACGACCACCCACGACACCGACGGGGTCGTGGTCGCGACGATGCCCAACGTCCTCGAAGAACTGACGGGGTACACCTGCGAGATCGACTTCCAGGGGGCGGTCTGTGCGGTGGTGACGATGGACCGGCCGCTGACGGACACCTACTGGCTCAACATCGCCGACGAGGCCCCCTTCGGCGCGCTGATCGAGCACACGAACTTCGTCCCGCCGGAACGGTACGGCGGCGACCATCTGCTCTACGTCGCTTCGTACGTCCAGAACGACGAGGAGTGGCTGGCGACGGCCGACGACGACGAGATCGAGGAGGAGTGGCTCGACGCGATCGGGGAGATGTACCCCGCGTTCGACCGCGAACACGTCGAGGAGTTCCGGCTGGCGAAGGCGCCGCGTGCGGCGCCGATCTACGAGCAGGGGTATCTCGACATGGTCGTGCCCTACGACCTGCAGAACGAGGTCGCCGACGGGCTCTACTACGCCGGGATGGCCAGCGAGGCCCAATACCCCGAGCGGAGCCTCGACGGCGGCATCGTCGCCGGGTTCGAGTGTGCAAAGCGGATCGACCGGAACGCGGAGTAGTCGCCCCGGAGTTCAAGTAGGAGAACGCGGCCAGGCCCACCGTGACCTGACCTCCCGCCGCGGCGGGCTTTGCGGGTGTGTGGCTCCGTCCGTCGCGTTCGTCGGTGTCGACCACCAACTCGAGTCACCTGTTCGCCAACCGCTCGGCGACTGCCGAGCGACGCCCGATCTCGCTCAGTCCGCCGTCTCCTGGATCTCGTCGGACCGATCGCCCCGAACGACGCCGTACTCGGTCTCGACGTACACGTCGTCGGCGAACCCCTCCGCGGCGTGGGGGTGCTCGGGATCGTCGAGTTTCGCCGGCGTCGAGGGTGCGTCGGGGATCTCACGATCTCGGAACTCCCCAGCGGGTCGTCGATGGTGATGTCGTGGGCCTCGAAGAACGCGGCGTAGCGGTCGTAGTGCTCCTCGACCTCGTCGACCGGGAACTCCATCATCTCCGTCCAGCCGTGGTTGTAGAAGTCGAAGTTCGCCTGCAGGTGGGTGATCTCGCGCGCCTCGGCCTCCGGGTAGCCGTCCGACAGCGCGGCGAGGTAGGTGGCCATCGTGCAGTCGAAAAACGCCTCCATGCGGGGCTCGCGTGCTTCGCGGGCGCCGTCCTCGGCGCGGTCGCCGAACACGCTGACGTGGAGATCGACCAGTTTCTCGTTCATCTTCTCCCCGACGACCGGCATCGTCAGCGCCTGCTTCGCCGCGAAGTGGCGAACGTTCTGGCGGAGTTTCATCGGTCGGACGTTGCAGTGCGACGGCCTTCAACCCTCCGAGAACGCGGAATGTGGGTATCGCTCCCCTACCGAAAGCCGTATGGCAACCCACATTAACTCCCACTGCCAAACTGGAGGCCATGAGCGAATCGTTCGTGATCATCGGCGATGGGGTCGCTGGGAGTTCGGCGGCGGAGACGTTACGGGAGAACGCTCCCGACGCCGACATCACGGTCATCACCGACGAGGGGGAAGCTCTCTACAACCGTATTCTGATCAAGGAGTTCGCGAAGGGGAAGCTCCCCGAAGCCCCCATCTCGATCCACGACGAGGAGTGGTACGAAGAGCGGGAGATCGACCTCCGGCTCAACACGCTTGTCGTCGACATCGACACCGACGGCCACACCGTCACGAGCCACGAGGGCGATACGTACGAGTACGACAAACTGCTGCTCGCCACCGGCGGGACGCCCACACAGCTCCCGGTGGAGAACTCCGACGCCGATGGCATCCACCACTTCTGGACGTTCGAGGACGCCCGGAAGATCAAGGAGGACGTAGAGCAGGCCGACACGGGGGTCATCGTCGGCGCGGGCCTGCTGGGCATCGACTTCGCGGCGATCTGTGGCGCACAGGACGTCGAGGCCCACTACCTGATGCGTGGGAACTCCTGGTGGCGCTACGCGCTTAGCGAGGAGGGGGCGGAGATCCTCCACGACGCGATGCGCGAGCGTGGGGTTACGCCCGTCTTCGAGTCCGGCGTCGACCACTTCGAGGTCGACGACGACGGCCACGTCGAGAGCGCCGTCGACCCCAACGGCGAGGAGTTCGACGCCGACTTCGCCGGCGTCGCTATCGGCCTGAACATCAACACCGAGATCCTCCGTGGGACGGGGATCGAACACGACGACGGCGGCATCGTCGTGGACGAGTACATGCAGACGAACCTCGACGACGTGTACGCTGCCGGCGACTGTACGAAGTTCAACGACGTGATCCTGGGCGAGCAGGCCCAGAACGGCGCGTGGGGCTCGGCCAAGGCCCAGGGCGAGACCGCGGCGAAGAACATGCTCGACTACGGTGACGAGGAGTTCCGCTGGGTCTCCTCGTACTCCATCACCCACTTCGACTTCCCGTTCCTCTCGTTCGGTCACCCGACGATGGGCGACGACAGCGTCGAGCGGAAGTACTCCGACACGGAGTGGCGCCGCCTGGCGCTCAAGGACGGCCGCATCGTCGGCGGCGTCCTGATCGGCGACCTCTCGCCCCAGTCGGCGTACAAGCAGCTGATGCGTGAGGGAACCCACGTCGGCGACGAGAAGGAGGCGCTGGTTGAGAAGTCCTTCAGCGTCGACGATCTGGAAGCCCCGGTCGCGGACGATTAATTTCGCCGGCAGGCTGTCAGCCGGCGACGACGACTGATCACTACGCCGACCACTTTTTCTCCCGACCGAGTGCCTCGTCGCGCGCTGACGACACCGAAGTCGTTTTGCGGAGACCGCCCCCAGTGCGCCTATGGACTCCGGTGGCTCCTCCGACATGACGCTCGCGTTCGAACTGGACGCGCTGAAGTCGCTCGCCGACCCCAACGCGGTGTTCAACGACGCCCGCGGGTGGACGAGCTACGTCGGCGTGGTGAGCGACAAGCCCACCTACGTCGTCACCAACTTCACGCGAAAGGAGCGCATCCGACAGGACTTCTTCTCGGGCCCCCGCGGCGTCGAGGAGAGCCTGGAGAACGTGAAACGCCAGTTCGACACCGAGCGCCACGTGTTCGTCGGCACCGACGACGAGCACCGCCAACAGGCGGAGGCGACCGGCTGGGAGTACCTCCCGCTCGACGACGCCGCCGAGGCGGCGGGCTGGGAGATGGCCGCGGATGACGACGAGACGGACCACTTCGAGGAAGGCGACCAGCGGGACGATTGGCCGTAGCCAGCCACGGCACACGAACTGGAGCGACCGTCGTGTCGCTCCATCGGGAGGCTGCCGTGGCTGTGTCGTAGCCAACCACGGCACACGAACTGGAGTGACCGTCGTGCCGCTCCATCGGGAGGCTGCCGTGGCTGTGTCGTAGCCAACCACGGCACACGAACTGGAGTGACCGTCGTGCCGCTCCATCGGGAGGCTGCCGTGGCTGTGTCGTAGCCAACATCGACACACGAACTGGAGCGACCGTCGTGTCGCTCCATCGGGACGCTCCCCTGGCCAAGAACGACCGGTGATCTCTCGCCGTAAATCGGCGCCCACGCCCGCGCGTGCGCCAGCGCGCGTGCCGCTTCCAACAACACTAATCGCTCCGGGGAACAGAGTGTTGATAATGAGTCATCAGCTTCCGGACGTGCAGGCGGACGAGCCCGACGTGACCGTGGGGCTGAGTCAGGTCGGCGTCACCGGCGTCGAGAAACTCGTCGAACTCGAGGGTGAGGACCGCCCGTACGTGCTGACCGCGGAGTTCTCGGTCTACGTCGATCTCCCCAGCCGGCGCAAGGGGATCGACATGAGCCGGAACATGGAGGTCATCGACGAGGTGCTCGAGGACGCCGTCGAGGGCGAAACTGATCGGGTCGAGGCGCTCTGTGGGGAGGCCGCGGAGCGCTTGCTGGCCAAACACGAGTACACCACCACCGCCGAAGTGCAGATGGAGGCCGAGTGGATGCTCAAGGAGGAGACACCCGCCAGCGGCCGGCCCACCCAGAGCACCGTCGACATCGTCGCCTCCGCGACCGCCACCGAGGAGGGGATCGAGGAGGAGATCGGCTGTACGGTCACGGGGATGACGGTCTGTCCCTGCTCGCAGGGGATGTCGGAGTCCCGCGCCCGCGAGACGCTGGCGGATCTGGGCGTCGACGACGAGACTGCCGAGGCGTTCCTCGACGAAGTGCCCCAGCCCGGCCACTCCCAGCGCGGGCACGCGACGCTGACAGTCACACAGGACGGCGAACCCGAGGTCGACCTGATGGACTTGATCGACATCGCGCGGGACAGCATGAGCGCCCGGATCTACAACATGGCCAAACGGCCGGACGAGGACCACATGACGTACGCGGCCCACGCGAACGCGAAGTTCGTCGAGGACTGCGTGCGATCGCTGGCCGAGGGCGTCGTCGACGCCTACCCCGGCCTCGACGACGAGGCAGTGATCTACGTGAAACAGGAGAACGACGAGTCGATCCACCAGCACGACGCCGTCGCCGAGCGTGAGGTCTCGATGGCGCGACTCCGCGAGGAGCTCTCGGCTTAATCAGTCGTCAACGGTTCCGCGTCGGCCCAGCGCGGGTCGAACGTCTCCCGCACGTCGCTGGTGAACGCCCGGTCTTTCAGATCGAGCATCGCGAACGGATCACGCGGCGTCAGGGGGTTGGGAATCTCGATACACGCTTCGACCCCGTCGATCAGGTGGAACGAGCCGCTGACCTGCTCGGTCGTCCGCACCTCGAAGGCGGGGTGGTCGGCCAGTTCCTTCTCGTAGCGTTTCAACACCGTGTTCGGTAGCGTCTCGATCAGTTCGGGGCCGAGGAGGACGTCGACCTCCGCACCGCGGTCGAGCGCGCGCTGGAGCGCCGCCGTCACTTCGTCGCCGTACTCCCCAACGTCGAACTGCGGCGTCGGCCCGCCCGCGACAGTGACGACGTGTTCGGTGGCGGTGTCGAGGCGCTCGAGCAGGAGGTCGGCGCTCTCCTCCGGGCCGACGACGGCGGTCCAGAACCCTTCCTCCGTCGGGACGCCGGCCTCGAGATCGCCCTCCAGCTCGTCGACTGCCGCCTCGTACTGGGACTCCTGCTCCGCTAACTCGTCGCGCTTAGCCTCGAGCAGACGGTCCAGCGCGGCCTCGGGCTCGACGGCGACGTACTTCTTGGGCCGGCTGGCCGCCTGGCTCCGGGCCAGGCCCCGCTGCTCGAGATCTTTCAACACGTCGTACACGCGCCCCATCGGGACGTCACTGGACTTCGAGAGATCCTTCGCCGTGCTTGGAGAGTCGTCCAAGAGCGCCCGATACGCCCGGGCTTCGTACTCCGAGAGCCCCAGATCGCGCAAGCTTGCCATGATCACGTATCACACGCTGTGACCTCAAAAACTCACCGGACGTTTACTCGTGGAGAGCGTTTCGTCGAGTTTTCTCGGCTACTCTCGCTGGGCGACCCGGGTCATCAGCGCTTCGGGATCGCTCGCGGGGTCGTCGACGCCGACGACGCGTGCGGTGCCACGATCCAGTTCCGGCGCGATCGACTCGTCGGCGTTGGGGACGACCACCTTCTCGTGGTCCGCGATCCGGAGCGCCGCACGGTGGAGGTCGCTTCCGGGATCGTCGGCGACGGCGACGACGAGCGGGTTGCGGCAGAGTCGGCCCGCGGCGGTTCCGTACTCCGCGACCTGGACGCCGACACGGTGGGACGCGCCGGCGAAGGCGCCGACGGTCTCCCGGGCGACCTCGCGGTAGGAGTCGTCGCCGGTCAGCGTCGCGAGGTCGATCAGGGCGTTCGCCATCGCGGCGTTGCCGTCGAGCGGCCGCAGCGGGCGATCGAGGAGGCCGGCACCCTCGGCCGGCCCGTCACGGAACGAGCCGTCCTCGTGGAGTGACTCGATCGCGTGATCCGCGACGGTGCTCGCCACGTCGGCGCCGTAGCCGAGGATCTGCTCGGCGCGGGTGAACGCGCCGACGACGGCGGCGATGTCGGCGAGCACGTCCCGCGGGCCGGTCTGCCCGCGTTCGCGGAAGTGGACGACCGACCCGTGTTCGAGGAGATCGCGTTCGAGATAGTCGAGCACGCGATCGGCGTACTCGCGGGCCCGTTCGTCGTCGGTGTAGCCGTGGAAGGTGAGCAGCGCGTCGGCGGCCAGCGCGTTGCCGCCGGCGTAGGCGGTGAGGTCAGTCCGGGGCGAGCGGTCGTCCGCCCGTCCCTCGGCGTCCTTTCGCCAGTGCTCCGCGCCGGCGCCGGGGCCGACGCTGCCGCCGACGGCGACGCCGGCCCAGAGACCGTCGGTCAGGAACCCGACAGTCGATTCGGCCGGCTCTCGGTACGCGTCCTCGCCCGTGTAGACGTAGGCGTGGGCGAACGCCCGCAGCAGCGTCGCGTTCGTGTCCAGCAGTTTCGCGTAGTGGACGTCGCCCCAGTCCTGCCGGCCGGCGTACCGGAAGAAGCCGCCGGCCACCTCGTCGTGGAGATGGTCCCGCACGGCGTCGAGGGTGCGGAGCGCCTGGTCGCGCTCACGCTTGAGCGCGAACTCGACGGTCCGGGCCAGCGGGAACTTCGCGTCCCGGCCCCACCCGCCGAACCGGTCGTCGAACTTCTCGCCGAGCTGGCCGGCCAGCTGTTCCTCGATCGCCGCGTCGACCGTCCCCGCGGGCGGGAGGTCGCCCGAGAGCGCGCGCGGGACGCGGCCAGCGTCGTCGCCCTTCTCGGCGTAGGCCTTGCCGACGCGGTTCAGGACCTGCCGCATCCCGTCGGGCGCGAGCGCGGTCGCCGTCGAGAGCACCTCGCCGTCGGGGGTGAGAAACACCGTCGACGGGAAGCCGCCGGCGGCGTAGCGCTCGCGTACCCGGGGCTGGCGATCGGCGTCGACGCGCACGGGGACGTAGCGGTCGTTGACGTTGGCCGCGATGTTGGGGTCGGCGTAAGTGGTCGCGTCCATCTCGTGGCAGTCGACACACCACGTCGTCGAGAGTGAGAGTAGCACCGGAACGGCGCGCTCGCGAGCCTCGTCGAAGGCGTCCTGGCCCCACTGACGCCACTCGACGCGGGTTTCCTCTTGCATGCGTTAGGGTGGGGGTGTTCCGGGGTAAAGCGTGTCGGAGGCGAAGCCGTGTCCCCGAACGGAGCGAGAAGGAAACGACCTCGCAGGGGAGAAGGGTGCGGCGTGACCCGCGAACGATGGCGGTACCGCCACAAACGCCGCGACGCGTCGACACCACGCTGGCCGCACGAACTATGACGGATCGGCCCGAACTCTCGCGTATGGCCGACGAGCCGAACATCGACGTCGACGTGGAGGTAGAAGTCGAGGTGGACAGCCACGAACTCGAGATCGAGTCGGGCGACGAGCGGGACGTCGAGACCGAACTCGAAACCGAGGGGATCGAAATCGAGGTCGAACTGGAGATCGAGGGTCTCGAACCAGAGGAAGACGCGGAAGCAGAGAGTGAGGAGGAAGACGCGGAAGCAGAGGAAGCAGAAGCAGAGGAAGCGGAGGATGCGGAACCAGAGGACGCGGAAGACGCAGAGGGTGAAGAGGACGCGGAAGCGGAGGAAGCGGGCGAGGAAGAACACGCGGCCGAGGAGGAAGCCGAGAGTGAAGACGAAGCGGAGCGGGAGGAGGAAGCCGGCGAAACGGCCGACGAGTAGGCCCGGAGCGGCGGCCTTTTAGCCCGCCAGCCCCCTCTCTCGACTATGTCGAACGCAGGCGGCGAGCGACTGGAGCTACCGTGTGGCGAGACGGTCGCGCTCACGTCGCTCGACCTCGGGATGCGCGAACTCGACTGTGACTGCGGGGAAAGCCATGGAGTCGTGATGGACATGCATCCGCCGACGCGGTTCTTCCCGGAGTTCCTGGTGGAGACTCTCGACGACGTCGTCGAGACCACCAGCGAGGAGATGCCGGACTTCGGAACCCCACACCTGATGGGGATGGTGATGGAGGAGTTCCCCGAACAGATCGCCGTCGCCGACGCGACCGACGAGGGCGACGTGGGGTTTGCGATGGTGTGGATCTCGGAGTTCGACGCCCGCCGGCTCCACGAGGTGATCGTGGAACTGGTGATCGAGATGATGGAACACGCCGTCTCCCACGCCGAGAGCGACCGCGCGATGACCGAGTTCGAAGAGCAGATGCTCGAGTTCGACGTGACCGAGTTCGTCGACCAGTACCGTGACGAGCGCGATCTCGACCCCGAGCCGTACGTCTAACTGAGCGATCGATCTCGGCGACGAGGGTCGGCTCAGGCTATCGGGTCTCCCGCTGTTTCACCTTCAAAGGGGGCTGAAGTCGGCCATGGGCCGTCTACCGTGTAAACCCCAAGTTCGGGACTGGTGAGGCGTGAGTGCCGCACCGGGGCAGCGCCTCCCGTCTGTCCTTCTCGAGGGGGCTTCGTCCGCTACGGGGCGGAAGAGGTGTTCTTCGCCGCCCGCGTGTGCCAGTAGAGGTAGACGAGCAGCGCGACGAGAACGACCTGCACCGCCTTGTCGACGTAACCGACGGTCGTGAACTCGCCCGCCTTGGCCACGTACCAGAGTGGAATCTGGACCGCCGTGTAGACGACACCGACGAGATAGAGGAGCGGGCGGCGGTAGTCGACGAGGTAGAGGAGGATCGCACCGAGGAATCCAACCCCAGCGAGTGTGACGGGGGCCCGCCCCTCGACGACCCCGGCGTAGACGTGCAAAACGCCCGTTAGGAACACGAGTCCGAGCGCGACCCACCCGAGCGAAGGGACGGAACCTATCTTCAGTGTACCCGATGGATATTGTGTCATAGCCACAATACTGGCACAGGACGTAAATACTCCCCACCAGTTCCCACGCCGCGAGAACTGTGGCGTAGCTCACTCCCCGGTGAGAAGCGGGTGGTTCGGGTTCCCTTTCGCGATAGACAGCGATCCGGGGTGAGCTTTCTCAGCGACTCTCCCGCTGCTCGACCTTGTTCAGGTAGCGGAAATGCATTATACATTCCCGGGTAAAATCGGATTACACTCTATTCGGTATCGCCGGAACTCATCTCCGTTTCAATTTGACTGACTGCCTCGATTAAACCTTCCTCCCCTTCAAAAGTGTAGTTGATGAAATTGAGTACCCACGGGGCAGTTATCGGCATCAGGGAGTCGTCGTCATCGTTCACTTCAGCGGGTGTCTGAAGTTCTGAGAGGGCTTGTTGAACAGCTAATGCGCCGCAATCATTCGTGGATTTGATTCCGGTAAGCCCAGAGACGATTTGCCTTCTGGTCCGTTGGTTATCCTCGAACCCTAAGCCCGCCTCTATCACCATCTTAGCGAGTCTTTTCGTTAGATAGTCATTCTGGACTTCAGCCGCAGATTTCGCTACATTCGAGAGTTCCTGTAACATATTTTGCTGGAGTTTGAACATACCGGCAGAAGGAATCTGGAGGTCAGCGTTGTGGGAGACGATAATTCTCGCCGTACTCTCGAAGTTCCGCTCGAAGAAACGGTACCAAAGAAATTCAGGAGCGGTCTCTACCCGGTCGTCTTCCGTGATATGTTCCCCGTGATTCGCAACTAAAGTGTTCCACCCTTTCAAAAACCTAGTCAGCAAAACATAGGCAATGGTCAGATTTCTACTGTCGAGTTCGCCACTATTCTCAACTGCAATATCGATTAGTTTGCTCACAGAGGATGTGCCAATATGTAGAGTGTCTTCGAGTCCCTCTCTTGCGGCAGATTCCAGAATATCCTCCCAAATCAGCCATGCTGGTTTCACTAACTGACCTCTCTCAATCACCTCTTCACTAATTCCGGAACATAGACTAACACCGTGACTGGCAATTGCATCTTGGCCATGCTCAATTGATGTTTCAATTTTCGAGGCCAGACTTCGGATGAGATAGCTGGTTAGCCCGTGGTACCCCTGTTCTATTGTTTCATCCGCTAACGACTTCTCCTCCGAGAGAATTTGAACAAGCCCTGTCACCTGCTCATCGGGTAAGGCCTCTTCCGATTCGTCCGCCTCCTTGAACAACCGTGAAGTAGATTCACACAGGGCGGTTACTAATTGGTTCGCCGCATCTTTGTCTTCTTCTCGGATGGCCGAACGCCCAGCTTCGAAGAAGCTATAGAATGGAATAGTCGTTTCATCATCACCGACTGCGCTTTCAAATGCCTCTTTGCTAATCCCATTCCGTATGACTTCGGCGACTGACGGTGCTTCGGTGGTAGACAATAGTTCATCTCGAAGGTAGAATAGCGACCCAAAGGTCAGGCAAACTCCCAGCACAGCCACTAACAGGAGTAACCAATTCAACCATACAGGTGCGATTGGAAAGATTAGAAGACCCAGCACGTCCAGAAAAATAGAGGCAGTGAACAGCAGAATCGTGTTTGGATATGACGAGTTTTCTGTAACTGAAGAGATGATGCGAGTTGTAAATCTATCTGCGGCAATTTGGGTACTGAGGGCGTAAATCGCTATGATGATGCTAAGAACAGTAGTCTGAATTATGGCAAGCGTTTGGAAAACCGGTTGTAGTGACATAGATGAGAGCTCGGGAATCACGTTGAGTGGTATTTCTTACTCATCCTTTATTCTCCCCCTCTATCTTGGAATAGACGGGTAATCGATAGCCAGCCGGGCAAATTTATACGATGATGGAGAGATGACAACTCTGATGACGCATATTTCGTTGGAGGAACTTCTCGACATCGAGCCGCGTCGGAAACCCTCTAAGAAGAGATGGCCCGCGTGTCCCGAGAGAGCAATCAATATCTCAGTGATGCGCCGGGTTGGTAATCTATGAGTGCTCAACGTGGAGATATTGTCTGTGTTCGACTAAGGACGGTAGGAGGTAGCAGGCTCTGCTACTAACGGACGATGCGGCCTTCATATTGTTTCTCCGAAATGTTCCTCGGCTTTCTCACAAAACCAATGCTTGAACTGTTCGTACTTCTCGTGTTCGTAGATATCCGTGGCAGGCGACTTCCACAGTACCCCGTGGCGAGCATAGTAGATGCCGACATCAGAGAAACGAGGCATTTCATCTAACTCCTCTCCCGCGAGGTCAGCTAACACGACATACCCAACAAGCTGACGCCAGTAATCCGGTTTCAATTTTAGGTTCTTGACAGTCTTGATGTCGACGAGCATCTCGTCAAGGACGATGTCTGCATCTGCTCCACTCACCAAGTGTGATGCAGACCCGAACGTTGGATTGAGCAGTATGTGATTCGCTCCTCGGAATTCATCTCTTGGAATGATGTCGTACAGACAGCGGAGGTCCTCAATATCTCCATCTAATGCTTCTCCGAGATTCTCTGGAGGCTTTCCAGAACGATATATCCAATCAAAGCGCGCAAGGTCGAGGGTTGAGGCCAATAGCTCGTCAGTCATCTCACCGGTTTCAAGATATTCTTGATGCCTCTGTTCAATAGAAGCCATAACCTCGTTGAACCCTCGACCGTCCTTGGTGGTCGTCTTCATTTCCATTAGGTGAGCGAGATTCACACCCTTATGCGCGACCCACGGTTTTGATTCGGCCTGATTGTATTCTCGCTCAAGCCAGAACCGAAGAACGTAGTCAAACGCAGTCCCGATTAGCGCGTAGTTGGTCGTCTGTGGTTCAGCGAGCCGTTCTTTCGTAATTTCAATATCTGGCTTCTCGAAGGTTTGGTCAAGAACAATACGCACTTCATCCGCATCCTTCAGAAAGCTAGTTAGACTCATACAGTTGACTAGTCATGACACTGCTGCTCAGAAGTCAAGCATCTCATAGTTGTCCTCGTATTCGTCTAGCGCCGCCAGCGTGGTCGTAGCCACGGTCACGATAATCTGGAAATTCTCCAGTTCGTTCGGGAGCTGACTGACGAAGGATGTGATATCCTGTGCATTTCCACCGTCGGGCTCCTTTGCATACGGAGAATCCACGATGAACAACCGTATCGGAAGGGACCCTTCCAGCGAATCAAGATACTTCAGAACTGCTGTCTGGAACAATAACGACTGCATCAGGCCTTCGACAGAATCCGCGTTGGGCCGGCTCGACGGCTTGTTCTCTCCCTCTGAACGGAAAATCGTGAACTCGTAGGAGCTCTCGCTGTTGAATGAGACTCCTGTCGAATCAGCGAACAGCCCCCGATTGAAGTAGTCAAGCAGATTATCAATTATTGTCTCCAACTCCCCGTGAATGTTCCCCCGTTCGTAATCAATCTCAGCTGTGACGAGTTTCTCGAATGACCGCAACATCTGTTGCTTGTGTGATTTCCTATCGAATTGCTTCTTCAGCTCTCGCAGTTCCTCAATCCGTTCTCGCACTTCCTCCAGCTCTTCTTTTCTCGCGTTGAGCTCTACTTGGATACTCGTCGCTTCTTGTTCTAACTCGGCAACTTCGTCTTCGAGGTTGTCTCGTCGGTTTACGTATTCAGTCAGGTCTGTTTCCTCGATTTGTTCCTCTACTCGCTCTAGTTGCTCTTCAAGTTCACTGACCTGCTGCTCCAGCATCCGGATTTCACCTTCCAACTCCCCCTCTTTGCTTTGGAGACGGTCTAACTCCTTGTTGCGTTCTTCTTGCTCTAATGCCCGCTCCTCGGCGTCCGTCTCGCTTCCAACTTCGATTCGTTCCTCCGGGACATCCTTGTTACATAGCGGACAATCACCATGCTCAATCAGCCGGTGAGCCTGCTCGCTGGTGATGTCGTTCGTGCATATGGGACACCGGTCGGGCAGGCTCATAATCTCCCGCAGGTCTGCTGCCAATGGCTCAATTTCGCGCGAGAGTTCGGATTCCTGATACCGGGAAATCTGCTGTCTGGTTTGACGTAGTTCATCCCGCTTATCCAGACGGTCAGACTGTAAACTGTTAATCCGACGATTCAGGCGGGCCTTCTCAGACCGTAGTTGCTCCAGCTCATTCTCACCACTCAGAACTTCTTTCACCGACGTGAGCTCCTCCTTCCGCTGGTTCAACTTGGCTTGGACCCGCTCTCGCTGTTCTCTCAGGGCTTCCACCTCGCTTTCCAACTCGTGCAGGCGGTCTTCAGCTGCTTTGAGTTCTTGCGGAGCTGACTCCTCCTCGTCAGCCGGCTCATACGCGTTTGCCCTGCGTGTCTCGCTTGCCTCAATCACCTTTGTCAGGTCCAACCCAAACAGTAGGTCAAGGAATGGGGTTTTGTCCCGCCAATCAACGAACCCCCTCGCATCCTCCGAATCAAGAAAGAACAGAGAGAACATATTATACCGGCCGAAGTCACGGGCTTCGTAGGGCCAAAACCCGATTAGTTCCGATACGTCCCGCTGCTCATCGCGTGCAGCCAGAGACACCTCACGCCCATCTGGATTCCTCGTTAGTTTCGGTCGGTCGTGGTCGGCGTAACCTTGCCCATCTTCAGACAACTCACGATGGATGTGATATTCATCCCCGTTCACCTGCCAGAAGCCATCTGTGTAGAGAGTGTCGTACCCTTCGGTGACTGGGTCAACTAGGGTGATGCGTTGGTGCTCCTGACGCCCGAGGAGATTGAACCGAATCGCCTCAATAAGTGAGGTCTTTCCGCTCGTATTCGGGCCTGAAATGACTACATCGTCCCGATTGAGCGGGACATCGCGCTCATCTTCAATAGCCTTGAACTGCTTGGCGATGATGCGGTTCAGCTGAACTGACTCTCGGTCGGCAGTCGTTCGCTGTTCCCGCTCCGTGAGCAAGTCAACACACTCCTCGATATCTTCCTCGTTGAATATTTCTTCCTCTTGGAGCTGTTGCTTGATACGGTCAACAAAGTCTTCACGTTCAGGCATTTGTCATCACCTCGGTGATTCCGCCAACTCCCTCGTCCTCTGAATCCTCAAATTGGGCCTGTCGCGGTGGTAGTAGTGTTGCACCAGTTTCACGGTCTTCGATATCAGCACGTTCATTGATATACTCGCTAATTTCGTCATGCGTGCGGCCTACTAGTGCCTCGATGGCCTTCTCTTGTGACTGGTTCCAGTAAAACAGAATATCGCTACTGAAGTTCTCCAGTAAGTCGCTAAACCGATTCAAGAGGAGTTCTCCGTTGAAGCTGAGCTTGATTCCGTATGTGTGCTCGTGTTCTGCGACCTCATCAGTTCCCTCGTCGGCAATCACATCTTCCTCAATAAGACCATTAGCGTAGAGTCGGTCTTTGTCAGCATACGCGTCCTTCGAGAACGGGCCTGAGCGCCGCTTTGTGAACGAATAGCGATAGCCTGTTGTTTCTAAAAGGCCGAGTTCGCTCTCGTCGACAATCGACCCTGTCTGTGTCTCCTTGAGGTCCAGATTTGTAGCGAACAGCAACTTTTGGAACCGATATCGCGACTGGATATACTCTTGATTTGCCACCGTCGTGTACCGCTCGACCAGTTTTAGTATCATGATTAGGTCAACGAGCTCATCAAGACCGTGGTCAAGCATCCGCTCTGTTCGATAGGTCTCAGCAACAGGCACACGACCAGCTTGGAACGCCTGAACTGCCTCATCGTCTACATCCATCGAGCGAAGCAAGTCGACGACTCGGTCATTCGAGAAGACCCGATTATTCAGGAATTGGAAGTATTCTTCCTCATAGTTCTCGAACTCGTCATAGGTAGCCATCTCCGCGTTGTAGATGTCGGCGACTAAGACGACATATTCGTCTAGGGCATTACCCTCTAAGCCTGCCCATTCACCAGCGCGTTCCAGAGCTGCCCACTCGTTAACCATAGTTGGCCTCCCCGAACTCATCGAGGAGCGTGCACACCGCGTTGTTCCACGCCAAGATATACTCCTTCCCCGCTCTTCCCTTTATAGGGTTGGCTGTGTTGAGATATGAAGAGGCCTTTGCGACGAGCAAACGCTTGCCTGTGACGACTCTAATTCGGCTCCCGTATTCCTTTTCGAGTTGAGCGCGTTTCTCTTCACTCCCATCTTCGATACACACGAGAATCTCCGTGTTCTTAGGAATCGACTTCGTTGAGAGATAAAAGTCGAGCCTTCGGTTGCCTTCGTCCCCAATCAATTGTTCACAGTGAATAAGCCAGAGACTGTGTTGTACCAGCCAACCGTGCTGGTCTAGTCGGTCGATACCTTCTGGATGTTGTTCGAGCGTCAGCTGGTCGCCAATAATTTCCTCCCGAATAGCAGCGACCAGTTCATCGACCGGCGTACCGAACAGCATTTCTCGTTCACAGATGATGACGAGGTCTTCATCATGCGTTTCTACGTCTTCTATCGAATCATATTCTTCCACCCTCGTCACCTCCGATGCCTGCCACCTGTTGGCGAAGACATGTTAACGTTTGGTGTTTATCGAGCAGACGGTCGTTTCCTGTCTCGCCAGTTAGTATCGCTGCACGACTTACGCTGGAACTTCGCTGTCGAAAATCGGTGAGCCATTTCTCGAACATACTATGCAGTCGCTTGCCTTCGTTTGTTCTCGCACCTTCTAGTTCGTCCAGCAACGCCTCTCCCTCATCGATGATTTTCTGATACTCACTCACCTGTGTCTCTCCGGATATCTCAGTGTTAGCCGCCGTATCTACTGCTTCCAACCACTCTTCGATACTCCGAAATCGGTCAATCGGCTTCCCATACAGGCCGGCAAGGTCTTGTCGTAGGATGACTGCGCTCAGGAGAGCCGAATAGACGCTGGCCACGGTGAGACCGACGAGCACATCTGGGAGACTAAGTCGAGTTACAGCATCAGGGTGTGGATTGGTAATCAGGTAGCCGATGAATACCACAGCAAGAACAATACCGACGTACAGACCAACCGTGAGCAAGATGTTTTTCGGACAGTGAAGTGAGGGTGCGAACGTCCAGCGACCAACCTGCCGAAGAAGAAGGTAGGTGACGATGAGCGCAACAATCGTAATACTAGCGTAGAGGCTCGGAGAGAGCGGCCCAAAGGGTGCGCGTACGTCTTGAAATCGAATTAGTCCGAACACGAAGGGAAAGAACACAGGTATCGGAATAGCAAGGAATGGCACATAGCCAGCTCCGAATGTGAGGTGGTCCTCCAGTCGCCCCCGTAGGCTAAGCTTCTCCATCGGTCGTCGATATTGTCTACGTGAGACGGCACGTTACAAGAAGATGGGATATTCCGTCATTCCGGTATCTCATAACGTGTCGCTGCTGTGGAATCGTTTCCACGCTTCCCGTTGCTCCTTACTATCTAGTTTTGACCCGACCTCACACGTGCCAATTGCCCCGGTATCTGGCTCATCGAGGTCGAAGACATGGTGCTGGGCCGTTCCCTTACCGGTGAAAGAAATATCGAGCTTGTATCTGGGCATCTCTATATCCGCTTCTCCGTGCTAATTATTTTGCGAATTCCGGGAGTAAAGGCACAACCTCCGACAAAATCATTCGAACACGTTCCCAACTCCAGCACATGACTGACTTCGACGACCTCGACATAGACACGGACCGCGTAACCGAGCACCCACCGGATACTGACATTGACCAGTATATCGAGGACTGTAACTTCCGAATTGAGCGAATGAGTTTCGATGGGCTCTGGATTTGTGCATACACAGGTGACCCCGATGAACCAGACCATCACTACGACCTCACCGTAACAGACGATGGAGGCATCCACGTGACCCATCGAAAGGAAGGTTCGCCAGTCAACGACTGAAGGAACCGATACCCAAAGAACCACGCTCCAGCTCCCCATCCAAAATACGGTATTGTGAGATAACTATCTGCTTAACAACACTTATGCCGGTATCCCATTCTGTTTTCTACAAAAAGATGACCAAGATACTCCACGTCAGCGACACCCACTTCGGACTGCGGCAGTACAGAAACAAAGTCAGGCGGTTCGATTTCGCGGACGCGTTCGACGCCGCCGTGGATATCGCCATTGACGAAGAAGTGGAAGCCGTCGTTCACACTGGCGACCTCTTCGACGACCCCTCTCCGAACATTCCCACAGTAAATCGTTGTCTTGACGCTGTCTCTCGGTTGGACTCTGAAGACATCCCGTTTCTCGCCATCGTGGGAAATCACGAGCGCAAGCGGGACGAACAGTGGATGGATATAGTCAAACGGTTCGGGAACACGGAGCGGCTCTCGCCATCCCCAACCCGAGTCTCCGAAGCGGAGGGCAAAAATCCTGTCAACGTGTTCGGATTCGACGCAGTTCGTAACCCGGAGTAGGACAGCTACGACTTCACTCTGGAGGAGCCAAACGACGAAGACTCGGTGAACCTTGAGTAGAATAGGTGTATAGTTACGTCAATGGGGTGGTGTTGAACAAGGCGCAGACACAACCAATCACTAAGTGTGTTGACTATCTGTCTGATTGTAGATGGCTCCGGTTGCTGAAAGTATTGCAGATGAGATTAGATTACATGGTGTCAAAGCTGCGGTTGTCGGCGGTGCATTCACCTTAGCCGTATTCGGGTCTACGTATCTTCTCCCAGTCCCATTCGCACGTACGATATCAATTATCGGAGTTGGCTTTACCCTGTTAACTGGGGTCGGTGGTACATATCTCAACTATCAAACCGAGCAGCGGGAACACGATAATGAACGATTCGGCGAGGTAGCAAAGGCGGTTGAACGAGAACGCGAAGCACGCAGACAACGGGATGAGGCACAGGCAAATCTCCGAGAATATCAGCGGATGACTCGCATCCTAAAACACCGAGATGTGGACCTCGCGAAGCTCATTGATAATCAGACTGAGTCGAGCCAGATTGCGTTACTCGTATTCCGTGACCAAGAAGCTCCAGAGGACCACGACCAGTACGAAACGGAGAATGAAAACAACCAGAACAAGTTCATTCGGTATCGTACAAAGGAGGAATACGATGGAGAGACCATCTCATCGTTCACTTGGATGCTACCGCCGAGTGTCGTCGCTGAAGAAGGCCTCGAGAATGCAACTCGTAATGAGTTGAGAGACTGGTTTCGTGAGAACGTTTACGATTACTACGGTGACGAAGAGTTCCAAGCTAACGTGCTCTTGATGGGGTTGATGGACGTGAGCTCCATCTTTTCCATCACAAAGGAAGAGACGAAACTCGGTAAGTTTGCTGAAAACCTGATTGAATACGATGATGAGTTCACCGAGTCCGATTTCTATGAAGCACTAGCTAAGGAGAATGTCAACATGCTAGAAGAGGTGAAATCTGGTCGGCTTGTGTTCTTCCTCCCAGAT
The DNA here is from genome assembly GCF_001307315.1 of Halolamina pelagica. Lineage (GTDB taxonomy): Archaea > Halobacteriota > Halobacteria > Halobacteriales > Haloferacaceae > Halolamina > Halolamina pelagica_B. The sequence continues at coordinate 2,269,496 of NZ_LGUC01000001.1, read as the reverse complement.
AGTCTGGATGAAGACGCCCTGAACAGTATTCGAGACCAGAGTGAAGTCGTTAAGAAAGGTTTGAGCGACGGTAGTCTACGGGAGATGGCTGACGAGAGTAGCGTTGAACCGCTAACTCAGGGGCTTAGGGATGTTGGAGTTTCTCGCCCGAAGGAAATTGCGAGAAAAATCGTTGAGGAAGCCCAGATGTGGGAAGAGAAAATCAACGAAGTCTGACCCACGTTATTCATGGCTCCGTATCCGACTCTCTATCTATCGTTAGCAGTTTGAGTTCAAGTTCATCTCAGAAATTGAATCCAGTTGGTTGGCCCTCCCGCCACTGAACAGCAGTGACTACGTCTGGCAGTTGCCTCAGACGCTGACTCAAGACATCCATCGGGTGTGAATCAATGAACTCTGCCGCAGAATGCTCGACCGTCGTGTCTCCATCGTTCACTTGGAGGTGCACCTCTCCAAACTCCGGATGCGTGTCGTCTTGATGCCACCCGACCAACATCGACCGCTCGGGTTCGACCCAATTTATCCAGTAGTGGTCCATACCAGCGCTTCCGACTCGGTCGAAGCCCACCTCGATTCGGGCATTTTCACTTGGATACGATGGTTCATCGAGGAAGACTCGTGGGTTGACCTCCGAAACGACCCGGTACTGTCCCGGCGAGCGGATACCCGCCCGAGAGAACTCTACGTTCTCGAACCGACCGTCCGACTCGAAGCGGTTGACGATTCGTTCCCTGTGTAGTCGCCGAAGCTGGAGATTGGCGCGGTTAGCGAGAAAAATCACGTTGCTGTTAGACTGTCGCTGCTGACGACCCCGCGGCAGTATCGAGTTCCGTTACGTCATCGTAGAGCCGCAAGGCGTGACGGACCAGCGTGAGCTCGGTGTTCACGGCCTCCCACGTCGAGACCACGTTTCGAATCTCTCTGGTCTCGTCCGCAGATAGCTCCTGCTCCGCCAAGCGTTCGCGAAGCTCATCGAGGGAATCGGTTTCGAACTCTTCGTGCAGCTCCTCCTCTTCTGACTTCAGCTGCTCAAGCCGTGCTTCGAGTTCGTCCCGGGTGTTCCCCTCGATAAGTTCCGTGAGTTCATCGAAGAACAGCCGCGTTGGATTCAGCTCGTAGCCCTTCTGGTCGTTGACGAGGGTCTTCCGAACCCGATTGTCTGATTCGAGCTGCTCTAACTCATCGCCCGCAGTAGTCGGAGAGACCTCTGCACGGTCCGCGATTTCCGAGACCGTGGCAGCGCCGTTGAGTATTTCGACGACTGCACGGACCCGCTCACGCCCGGTCATGTCGTCCTCCCACGACCCGGTGGGTGCCTTCACCATCTCTAGCCATGCTAGACAGCCGTCACTCAAATAATTTGGGCCACTCCAAATGTTTGGATTGGGAGTGTAGTCTGGTTGGGATTCGCGCTTACGACCTTAGGGTGACTGAATGCGTTTTGCCGAGTCAGGTAAGGATACAACATATAGACGGACTGGGGGATGAGCCCGAAGGGGGCTCCAGAGTTGCTACAAGGTCTCGTATGAGACGAACGCGTGATTCACACTGAACTCCCCACCTGCGTACGTCCATATCTCGAAGCGTTGTTCGTCATCACTTGGGGGTTACCCTTGCAGTCACAGTCGGGTCCTCAGGGCGTGAATCGGCGGCTTCCCAGACGAAGAGGGCATATTCTCCGTCGCCGTCGTGTTCACAGGTGTAGGAATACCACGTGTCGTCTGTCCATTCACCGATATCAACATCGGTTGGCTGGACAGCTTCTCCCCAAACGCCAGCAACTGACCTATCGAACCCTAATCTGAGTTCTATATTGCCTCCGTAGAGGCGGAGAAGATGGGTTGCACGGCGCGGGTCGGCCACATCCGCTTTGAACAGACCTGTGAAGACCCACGGTGCATCCCATCGGAACGTCTGTGATGTCGAGACTATCGAATAACCTCCATTGGAGGTCGAAATCGCGAGAGAGTGGTCTCCGCCGTCGGGGCCGACTCTGCAACAATTCTCGCATCCGCTTCCAGCTGGGAGGTTGCTCGTTTATCTCGTAGGTCGAGAGTCCAGTCTGGGCTGGAATCAATCTCCACTGTCTCGAAGCCATCCGAGAAAGACTCTTCCACTGGTTCCGGAGTTGGCGTTGGGGTCTCCGTGTCGGTTGGCGTCGAAGTCGTCGAGTACCCCGGTGTTGAATCAGAAAACGCGAGTGTGTACCGGGAGACCTCCGACGGGTCTCCGAGATAGACTACCTCAAATCGCACCTTCTCTCCGGGAGCGATTGTTTCGCTGGTTTCGCCAAAGTTGTAGCTATCATCCAACCGGACATCCTCTTCGCCGTAGAATACTGCATCAATCCGTGGGACACGGATATCGACATCTCCAGTATTCTCCAGCGTGCCGGATACGACGAGACCCTCTCCCGTTAGCTCGCTTGAATCCGGCTCCGCAGTGATGTCTGTCACCTGCACCTGCGTGGGTGGGTCGGCTATAATCTCGAAAGTCGGTTCAACGGACCCTCCTCCTAGACAACCTGCCACCGCCGATACTGCTACTGTCCCGGCGCTGAGTAGGTATTTTCTTCTCTCCATACCTGTTGCTCCGGATACGCGTCGTTTGTATTAGGTATGCTACGTATGCGAGGGAGTATCCTGTCCGTGCCGTCAAACCGTGGTATCCATACTCAATACGGAAACAGTATATACGCCTGAGACGTACGAATTAGTACAGTAGAGACGCCGAAGAGGGAGCCGAGGCCCCTTCGATTGCGGGGAACTACCGACCTACCAGTGTTGGCAGGTCCGATTCGCGGAGTTTTGGTAGTAGACCCCCGGTCCAGCGTACTAAACAAAGAAAATAAGCAACAATCACGCCGGAAACTCTCTGTACTTCCCTATTACACAACCTCGGTTAGCCGAGGGTATACTACCTACAGGGGGTCCCACGGGGCCCCACTGTCGGTTATCCTCGCAATCCACCTGCCAACACTGGTAGGTTGTAATTCCGTCAGGATTGGTAGCAAAGGTCCTCATAAATTCGATTGAGTCAACACTTTTCAATCACTGGGAGAAATCACTTCCAGTTGAAGAACAGGTCGCAATAGGTGAAATTCCAATTCCTGTTTGGTATATTCTGACGAATATGGGGCGGGATGTACTGCCCATTCAACAGGGCCTCTGAGATAGAGATGAACCCCATAACTGCGAGAAGGGTGTGGTAGATAACACGGGTAACAACACCGCTAATGCCCCTACATTCTCAGCACATTTTGTCACAGGCAAATCGTAAGGCGTCGCACTCTGCCATTCCCGAAATAAGCATATATGATTTCTTACATGTTTAAGTACCCACGTCCCCTGCTCTCTTTAGATGAAATTCAACGAACAAACCGCGGAAAACAAGTGGGTTCCAGATATCAATGACCGATAGCTGTGATAACTGTGGTAGCACGCAACCACCGATGACAAAGTCGTTCAGCGTAGACACGTCAGAGATAGAGCGGACACTCTGTCTGGATTGTACACCAGACAGATTCAAGCCGCCAAGTGAGCGTAACCAACCAACTGGAGACGAGACTGAGTATCCCCTACGACAGCCTCGTGAATGTCCTCCAGTGTTCAACGGATTCACTAAACCGTCCGACCAGATGGGTGGAAAGTGTGGTGAGACCACTAAGACCGCCTACCTGATTCTAACAGAGAATCAGCGTGAGCTCGGTTTGGTGGGTTCCGTGAGTATCGATGAGTTTCCGGAAGGAGACTCCGACCACCATCGCTGTGACTTGCGAGCGTATCTATATAAGACGGTTCTCATTGAAGCAGGAGGACAAAACATCCCAGAGGAAGAATTAGAGGATGCGAGTTACCCTCGCGTCTCGATTGAAATTGAAACAAAACCCTCAGTGGCACTACAGCAACTGAAAGAATCCGGTGGGGAAGGTCACGGATGGAATTCTATTGACGAGGCCTTGGACGTGAAGTCAAAGGATGATGTCGCAGATATCATTATCGCTGTAGATTACGACCACGATGAGTTTTCGATAGAACCCGATGGCGGCCCATACAATGCGATTAAACAGTGGGAAAAGGAAGGTGAAATCCCTGAAGGATGGGCCGAACGTGCGGTAGCAGGCGATGTTCAGCCGGAAGACATTATCCGACAGTTGGGTATTCCGTTCGTAGTGCTCTCCGACCTTGTGCCAAGCGTCGAAAATGCTCGCAAACTAGTCCAAAGTAGTTAGGACAGAGTAACACCCAATCATCTACTCAGTAGCAATTCTTGTATACAAGATGGTGTGACTCTTGTCGGGAGAGAAGAGATACCATACCTCCAGAAATAATAGAAATTATCGACATAGGTGAGTTGTCCCAAAATTCAGTAATCAGATGAGATAAACGACTCAATCTCTCGGGTTCGGGCACTAATCACCTCTTGGAGACGCTCTTGGATACTCTCACGAGAGTGGTCCGGGTTGTACGAGCTAAATCCGACATCTAGCAGATAGCCATCGGGGTATTCCAGCCAGCCGGTGCCGGATTCCCACCAAAACATTTCGACCTCGTGTTCTTCTTCTGACTCCGTGAACAGGACTCGATACGTTCCGTGGAAGTCTCTGGGGTCGGGTGCATCTTGATTAACGTACTCGTATATTCTCTGAACGAGGTTGTCGGTCACCTCTATCTGCTGTACTTTCTCCAGTTTCTGTTGCCAATTTACGGACATTGCATTTCACACCCTTTCTCAGGGCAATCCTCGCCACGGAATCGAACCGCAGTGAACGCCAGACAGGGAACTAACACTATGGTTGATGGTGTATCCGAAAATATACTTTCCCCTTGAATCCCTCGTAGTCTATCGATTTGTGGTGCCACAATACCGTAGACCGCTTGAATAGTGGCATCTGTGGAACAGGGTGGTCCCACCTATTGGGACGACATTCGTCTCCTTGGGTGCGAACACTTCCAGTATCTCCCTTCCTTATCGAATGAGGCTATGGGAACAGTAGGTGAGACTCATCTCACAGACGCAACTAATTTACTGACCCCCTACATCGCTACTACCAACACCAGATGGCTCCTGAAATTCCTACCCTCTTCGAGTCGTGTGTTCCCCACGACGACGTGCTGTCGGGAACGCTCTCGGAGAACGAGTTCGCTGCGAAGCTCTCGGACGTGGTGTTCAGGCCCGACGAAGCACCGGACATCTACGGTGACCCGGATACGTTCTTCTCGAAAACGTACGCGACTGACGGTCTGCAGGACTTGCTCACCCTCCTCGCAAAGCGATACGCCGGCAAGGAAGCTGGTGAGTTCAGCGGGGCGGACGGCCTGCTCTCGCTTGACACCGTGTTCGGCGGCGGGAAGACCCACTCGCAGATAGCCGCCTACCACTTCTCTCGAAACCCGGGAGCAGTCGAAGACCTCGACAAGTACATCGTCGACGAAGAGGTGCGGGAGGAGTTCGAGAGCATCAAAGACGACCTTTCTGTTCGGACTGCCGTGTTCGAGGGAGGTTACGTCAGCGCGACCAACGCCAAGTGCAACAAGGAAGACGAGAACGCCCCCAATACGCAGACGATGTGGGGCGAGCTCGCCTACCAGCTGGCGGGTGCAGAAGGATACGCGAAATTCAGCGAGTACGACGACGAGCAAATCGCCCCCGGAGAGTCCGACATCGTCGACCTCTTCGATACGCTCGACGACCCGGGTCTCGTCCTTATCGACGAGGTCGCGCAATACTTCGAACAGGCGGCGGCCGTCGGCGTCGAAGAGTCGACGCTGGCCGACCAGACGAACTCCTTCCTGTGGTCGCTGATGCGTGCCAGTCAGAACAGCGACGCAGTGACGGTCATCCTCTCGGTCTCCGCCACCGCGTTCGAGGAGCGAGCGCAGGAGGTTCAGGAGCTCATCGACGACCTCGACGACATCTCCGAGCGCACAGAGCACTCCGTCACGCCGACTGAGGACGACGAGGTGGCAGCTGTCCTCCGTCACCGCCTGTTCGAGTCCGTCGACGACAGCGTGGCTTCCGAAGTCGCCGAGGAGTACCAGAACTACTACCGTCGATTCGAAGACGAGCTCCCGGACAGGGTGACGAAGGCGGAGTTCCGTGACCAGCTCGAACGGACGTACCCATTCCACCCGACCCTCATCGACCTGCTCGGGAAGGAGATAGACACGCTGCCGAACTTCCAGCGGACCCGCGGGGCACTCAAGCTAGTCTCACGAGCCGTTCACCGAATCTGGGACGACGACGAGGGGACCAACGACCAGCGTCACCTCGTGCGGGCGTTCGATATGCATCCGTCCGATGAGTACGTCTGGTCGACGCTTCTCGAACTCTTCGAACACATCGACCAAGACCTCCGGACAGCTTCCAAGTCCGACGTGTTCACGAGGGAGGGTAAGGCGGCCTGCCAGTACGAGGACGAGAACTGGACGCCGATGGGTCACCCACCGATTGCGACCCATCTGGGGACGAGCATCCTCTGGAAGAGCATCGTATCCGGGGTAATCGTGGCCGTGGGGTGAACCGCCGGAAGCTCTGGGAGATGATTCTGGAGCCCGGCGTCGAACTCGACCACTACCGCGACGCCCTGAAGAACTTGAACGAGACGGGCTCGAACCCCGATACGGAGGCGTTCTTCCTGTACGAGACGGAGAACGGTCTCCTCCGGTTCAAGGGCGAACCCAAGATTTCGAAGCTCATCACGAACGAGGCACAGCAAATCGAGGCCGGTGTCGCCCGGAACCGACTCGAACAGTCGATTCGGGGCGCGCTCGGTGGTGGCGTCTTCGAGACAATCTACGACCCACAGGCACCGTATGAGGTCCCAGACGAGTACGACACAGTGCGGCTCTGTGTGATGGGCTTCGACGCGGTGACCGTCACGGGTGACCTCGACGAGCCGCCTGAACTCCTGCAGACACTGGCCAACAAGACGGGCAACTCTCCGGGCTCGGAGAAGAAGCGCGTCTACCGGAACAACGTCGTGTTCCTCGTCGCTGGCGAGCAGGAAACGGATGGCGCGCTCAACCACGCCCGTCGCGTGAAAGCGATGGAGCGGATTCTGAACGGGGAAGCGTGGGAGGCCGAGCTCAACAGTGCCCAGCGGGACGACCTCGACGAACGTCTTCAGAAGGAGTCTGCCCTCCTCGGGGAATCCGTCCGACAGTCCTACCGGCACCTCTACTACCCGGACTCCGGCGGGCTGTCGAACGAGACCATCGACTCCGTCAACGACAGTTCGGACCTGCACGACATCGTCTTCGAGAACCTCGAAAGCCTCGACAAGCTCATCACGCAGGACGAAGGCGCGCTGGGGACGACGTGGTTCCGAACCCGTATCTGGCAGTCGGACCCGGACTCGATGACCACGCTGGAAATCCGGAAGCTCGTCTCCAAGCGAACGGACATCCGAATTCTCCTCGACCCGCGACCGCTCCGCGCGACCATCCGCGACATCACCGTCGGGAAGGACGGCGGCGACGACGAGGACTTGACCAGCATGTCCTCGTTCGTCTTCTGGGACGAGGACGCCGAGCAGGGGTACTGCTCGGAGATTATGTCGGTCACCACTCCCGAAGGGGAGAAGACACTCGCCGACGCCGAGGAGATGGCCACGAGCCTCCCGATGTCGAGTGTTCTGATTAGCGACGAGCACCACATCTACGGCGACGGCGAGAAGCTGCTTGACGCACAGGAGCTCACCTTCCCGGTAGAGGAAGAAGACGACGAAGGTGGAGAAGAGGAAGAGGACGATATCGGCGGCGGGGCAGCGGCGGTGGTGGTGGCGGCGGTGGCGGAATCAGCGAACCGACCACGCGGTCCGAGCTTTCGTTCAACGCTCGAACGGACACCCCGAAGGCCGTAACCGGGGCGTTCTCGGAGGTCAACAGTGCCATCGACCAGCGGAAGATGAGCCTTCGGGACAACTACGACGTGTCCAGCAGCGACATCGTCGTCGAGGTCGACTCCATCGAAATCGAACTGGAGGGCGACCAAGTCTGGGAGCGAGCGTGGTTCATCTCGAACACGCTCAAGGACTTGGAGGGTATCGGCGACGCGACCTCAATCGTGTTCGAGTACGTCGCGGAAGGTGCCGACACCGCGGGTAGCGTCTTCGAGGCTGGCTTCGAGGGCTCCGTCGACGAGTTCGCGAACCACTTCGGCACGAGCCACATCCCGGAGAGCTTCATTAGCGCCGGCGGCGACTCGGAAGGCGAGGCTGTCCTGATGGTCGACGCGGCGTCGATGGAGGACAACTCCCGCGAGGCCACCCTCAACGCGCTGGAGGAAGCACTCGATTCCCTCGGTGGGATTAACAACCTCGAACTGGTGGTCTCGGGTATCGTGAAAGAGGCGTCAGAACAGAGCGGCGAGGTGAGTGCATGAGTGTCGAGGCGGAGTCGTTCGCCTACGGCAGCAGCATGTACGGCGGTCGACCGACGTTCGCCCTGACGCGTCGACTGGGCGACGACGCCGGCCTCACGCTCTACGAACTGATTCCCGAGGACCTCGCCGACGGACGCCAGAAGCGGTTCAGCCGCGCGAACAGCAATCGGCGGCTCACGCGGACCGGTATCACGGACGCGATTCCGGACGCGGAGGAGGACTCAACCGGCGTCCTCGACCTCTCCGGCGTTGGCGCGCCGTCAGCCCGTGCGCCCAACGACTGGAACTGGGACGACTGGTGCGCGCTGAAAATCACCACCCTCGCCGACAGCCGTCAGCAGGCGGTCCACCGACTGGTCCGCGACGTGCTGACCGACAGCGGGATTGACACCGACTTCGTGATGCGCGGGGAGGGCTCGGTCGTCCTCTCGGAGAGCGGTGGGGTTCGGTTGACTATCGCGTTCCTCGCGATGAAGCGCCTCCAGAAGTACGAGAAGCTGACGACCGTCGCGGACAGTATCGCCCGGATGAGTCTGGAGGAGTGCTACTACTGGCACGCGAAGTGCCGGTCTCCATCCAGCGAAAATGGCATCAAGGCACTCAGAGTACTTCTAGCAGGACATCTGTAATAATGACTAACAATAACAAACCCATGAAATCCGACGATAGTGAATTTCGGCCAGTGAAAGCTGAGACTATTCTTCCTACGAAAACAGTAGGGATTGAATGTCTGAAGGAGGCAAATCCTGAAACAATGTCTCCCCATCGGAATATCTTCAAATGGTTTGCACGCCGGCCTACTGCAGCAACTCGACTAGCGTTACTAGCGTCTATCCTCCCGGAGGACACGACAAACGATGAGCTACTGAAGCTCATGTGTGTCGGGCCAAATAAGAAACTAAGTGGGAGTATCTCCGATTATGTTCTTCAGAAGTACTCGACAAAGGACAATCGCAGCGGTAGCATAGAAGAACACTTTGAATATGACTATCCCCACCGCCGAGTCCCATCAGAGAATAGATTATCTGAATTCCATGACACTCTGAGAGAGCAGTGGGACGGAGAGCTTCCAACGGTTATTGACCCCACTTCGGGAGGAGGCACAATACCTCTCGAATCTTTGAGATATGGGTTGCCCACAATTGCGAATGAACTGAATCCGGTTGCATGGTTGCTGAACAAAGTCATCCTAGACTACGCACCCACGGTGGGGTCAATTGAATCCGATGTGCGTGAATGGATGGAGGACATTGAAGCAAAGGTTCGGGAAGAACTGGAGGAATATTTCCCGAAGCGAAATGGTATCGCCCCAGACCACTATTACCGAGCATACAGTATCAAGTGTCCATCATGTGGTGAAAGGCTCCCAATATCGAATAGATGGTACTTTAATCGGAGACGCGATGCTGCAATCTACCCAACTCTGAACGAAGGGGAGCTTGAATTTCAGGTTATTGACCCCTCAAAGACGGATACCAGAGAAGGTTATGACCCGAGCGGTGGTTCTGTGAGCGGAGGAGACGCAGAATGTCCATTTTGTGAGGTAGTAACGGAACGGTCAGAAATTGTTGAATTGTTCAATAATGGAGAATTTGAGTTTGAAGTGTGTGGTGTGAGGTACGAAAAGACCATTGCAGGAACCAAGTACCATTCACCAAGGAAAGCTGATAAAGAGGCCATACAAAGGGCGAGAGAGAAGGTCGACTCTGACCTACGACTTTCAACTCTACTAGCTACTGAGCGCTATGAGGGGTATTACGACCGAGCAGTTCCATACGGTGTAGAGCAATGGCGTGATGTGTACAGCCCAAGACAATTATTGACGCACGCTACATATCTGGAGGCCTTTGAAGAAGTGAAGGCTGATATAATCAAGCAGCATTCTGAGAAGGAGTCAGAGCTGATACTCATACTCCTTTCATTCATCTCTGTAAAACTAATCCGTCGGAATTCAAGGCTCAATCCTATTACTGCAGACTATGGCTCTCCCGACAATATGCTGGGGAACAATAATTTCTCATTCCAGTGGCACTTCGGGGAAAGCAATCTGATGACGGGCACGTACAGCTATCAGTCGGAGGCCGATAACGTTCTAGAAAGTTATGAAGATACGGCAGATTACGTGGACCATATTGACGATGCAGCGGACGTGCATCAAGGCGATGCTGGTGACCTTCCTTTAGAGGACGCATCCGTCCAGAGCGTTGTCATAGACCCTCCATACGGAGATAATATAATGTATTCTGAGATAGCGGATGCATTCCATGTTTGGCTCCGAGAATATTTGGGAGATATCTTCGTAGATGCTTTTGGACCTCCAGAGACCAACAAGACCGATGAAGCGGTGGAGAATCCGGTTATTGTGAATCCGGAAGAAGGTCAATCTACTGCAGAAGCCGCAAGAGAACGATATGAGAACAAAATGGGTGATATCTTCTCTGAGGCTTTTCGAGTTCTACAGCCCGGGGAACACTAACCATCTACTTTACCGACAAAGAGGTCAACGCGTGGGATTCTCTTACTATGTCCATTATACGCTCCGGCTTCATAATCTCAGCAACTCACACTATTACTAGTGAAGTGCCAAATCGGATTGGTGTCCAAAAAAATGCTTCTGCCGACAGTACGCTTCTTCTCACCTGTCGGAAGCCTAAACAGAAACCGAAAAACCGGACACCGACACTATGGCGAGATATTAAGGATGAAACGCGGTCTGTAGCACGTCAAAAGGCCAATGAGTTGCTAGAGTCCGACTATAACCTCACGAAGACGGACATGATTATCAGTGCTTTCGGCCCCACTCTGCAAGTCTTCACTCAAGAATATCCAGTCGTAGATGACAGAGATAACCCAGTACGGCCGAAAGAGGCACTAACCGAAGCGAGAGCAGCAGTAACCGAGGTGATTATTAAACACGAATTATCTGGCGACCTCGAATCTGTTGACTCACTTAGCACGTGGTATGTACTGACGTGGTTAGTGTATGGGACAGAAAATGTGCCCTACGATGAAGCTCGTCAATTAGGCCTCGGTGTCGGAGTTCAGATTGATGATGTGAAACAAGGCACAAAAATATGGAGTAAAAGTCGTGATGACGTGGTTATCAAGGGCCAAGACTACCGCGTCAGAGATTTCTCGGCACTAGAGGCTGGGGAAAAGAGAAGAAAGCGAGCATACCCTGTTGACCCGACTGACAGCTCCTTTGAGTACGATATCGACGCAGTCCACGCAGCACTTAACGTACTCAAGACAAAGGGCAGCGACTTCACGTGGAATTGGTTGCAAGACAGGGACCTTCAGAATTCGACTTCATTCAAAAGGACTGCTGAAAGTCTGATTCAAGTATTACCTGATGAACATCCGGACCGAGAATTACTTGTGAATCTAGCCTCAGGCGAAACAGGAGACCTATTAGATATTGATGAGGCATCTATAACGAGTACAGAATCGGAGGAAAGTAGCCGTACGACTCTTCAGGACTTCCAATCCTAATGGGGTTATCTGACAATGGCTGGAAGCGCGTGTATGAAAGCTCTTTCAGAGGCGATGAAACACTTGTCACAACCTTCTATCGTCCTCTGCTGAAGGAGTCCCTACAATACGACCGCCTCGCCGGTTACCTGAGCCTCCAGAACCTCGCCGACGCCCTACAAGGCATCGAGTCCGCGTTCGAGTCCGACGGTGAAATCCGCATCATCGCCTCGAAACAGCTGAGCCGGGAGAACAAACCGGTCCTCACCGACGACGCACCACTCTCTGAGGAAGGCGAGTCACGGCTCGCGCTCATCGCCCAGATGATGGACGAAGGGCGACTGCAACTCAAAATCGGCGAGCCGCGGAACAACTCCGACTCGGGCATCTTCCACCCGAAGCTCGGCATCGCGACCGACGCCGACGGGAACCGCATCACGTTCGAGGGGAGTATCAACGAGACGTACAACGCGTGGTACCGGAACTACGAGCGGTTCAAGGTCCACCGCTCGTGGGACGAGGTCGAGAACGAGTACGTCGAGGAGGACGTGGCGACCTTCGAACGACTCTGGAACGAGACTCACGAGGATGTCGAGGTTACGGCCATCGACGACGCCATCGAGGAGGACATCCTCGACTGGCAGCCCGAATCCGACGACGAGGTCGAGGAGCACGTCGAACGCCTGAAGAAGTCGAGCGAGCCGCCAGCCTCCGAGGCGACGGTCACCCGTATCGCCGACGAACACGGGCTGCTCCCCGGCGCGATGCACATGGCCGAGGACATCAGTTCGATTGAGCCGTGGCCTCACCAGCGCGTCATCGCCGACACCGCGGCGAGCATCTACCCCGAGAGCCTCCTGTTCTGTGACGAGGTCGGGCTCGGGAAGACCATCGAGGCCGGGCTGACCATCTCTCGACTGCTCACCATCGGCGAGGTGAGTGACGCCCTGCTGCTCGTCCCGGCGACAGTCCAGCCACAGTGGCAGGAGGAGCTGCTGGAGAAGTTCAACATCAACGCCTACTCCTACGAGTACAGCGGCGCACAGCGCGTCCTGCGGGACGCCTACGGCGTCGAGCACTCCCTCTCGGAGTACGAGACTCTCGACGCGTGGGACGACTCGCACATCGGCGAGTTCGTCGACGACCGGGACGAGCCGACGGTCGTCCTCGCCTCGTGGCACACGGCCCGACGGACGGGGAACATGGGGATGTTCTCGCCGAGCGTCCACTGGCAGGAGGAGCATCCCGGCGACCCACCGAAGGACAACTTCGAGTGGGACCTGACGCTCGTCGACGAAGCGCACCACGGTCGCGAGGGGACGAACCTCTACGACCTGCTCACCGAACTCCAGAACGACACGGCCTGCAGCTACGTCCTGACGGCGACGCCGATGCAGCTGGAAATCACCGAGCTGTTCGACCTCCTCAGAGTGTGCGACCTCCCGGAGGGCTGGAACGAGCGGGAGTCGTTCGACACGTACTTCGAGATGCAGCAGGAGCTCGCAGAGGCCCTCGACGACATCGGCGCCGCCGACAGGCTGACTGTCGAAGAAGTTCTCCCGGACCTCGCGTCGAAGTGGAACTACGAGCCGTACGAGGGCATCACCCATCTCCAGACGTGGGCGGGGATGATTCAGTCGTTCGTGCAGTCCCACGACGACGTAGCCCGATGGGTCGAGGAGCGCGTCGACGACGAAGGGTTCTCCCTGAGCGAACGACGACGGCTCAAGCGGGTTCTCGGTATCGGGAAGCTCGGAACCCGCGGGTGGGAGGACAAGTTCTCGGAGCTCTCGGTCGAGAGCCTTCGGTTCCTCCTCGACATCGGGGAGGAGACGACACCCGTGAAGTCTCGCGTGTTCCGAAACACGCGGCAGACCCTCCGCATGTGTAAGCGGGCAGGGCTCCTCAACGAGAACATTCCCCGGAGGGACATCGAGACTCGGTCCGTCGACCTCGGGGACGCGGAGCCGCTCTACGACCGAGTAGAGAGCTACATCAGCGACGTGTACGACCAGTCGAAGAAGCTGCTGGAGGGCAAGGAGAAGACGGCTATCGGGTTCGTGATGACAACCTACCGGCAGCGCCTGACCTCCAGCCTCCACGCAATCGAGCAGTCCCTCAAGCGTCGACGCGAGAACCTCCGTTCCGGACTGAGCGACGCTACCGAGGTCTCCGAAAGCGACCTTCAGACAGGAGCCATCTCCGAACGGGAGGAAGTGCTCCGGCGTGAGTACGGACTTCGCGTGGACCAAATTGGTGCGAACAGTTCTGACGGGGAGCGTGTTCGGGAGTTCGAGCTGAGTGAGCTGGAGGAATTCATCTCACAGCTGTACGACGTGCCGGAGGACCCCAAGCTGGAGCAGTTGATGCAGGACCTCTCGGAACTCAGTGCACTCGCCCGTGACACGGTCATCATCTTCACCCAATACAAGGACACGCTCGACGCCATCAAGGAGAAAGTCCAAGTCAGCCACAACGACGTAGGCACGTACTCCGGGGACGGTGGCGAGGTCTTCGACGCCGACGACGGGGAGTGGCAGAACGTGAGCAAAGAGCGCGTCAAGCGTGAGTTCACGGACCCCGACGGCGACCTTTCCGTCCTCGTCTGTACGGACTCCGCCAGTGAAGGGCTGAACCTCCAGACCTGCGACGCGATGATTAACTACGATATGCCGTGGAACCCGCAGGTCGTGGAGCAGCGAATCGGCCGTATCGACAGAATCGGCCAGCGGAACGAGAAGGTGCTCGTTTGGAACTACATCTACGACGACACCGTCGAGGAGGACATCTACGAGCGACTGGGTGAGCGCATCAACCTCTTCGAGCAGGCTGTGGGCCCACTCCGCCCAATTCTCGATGGTCTTGAGGGAGAGGTCGAGAGTGTCGCAATGGGAGAATCGGCGAAGTCCGGTTCCGACATCGCAGACAGCGCGCAGGCACAGTCGAAGGAAGCCGAACAGAAGTCCAAGCAGGTCGGATTGGCACAGGACCTCGACGAGATTCAGCCGGAGGATATCATCGAGGAGGCCAAGCTCTACGGGTGGACCGAATCCCATCCTGACGTAGGCGAAATCGGCTATCCGAACCGGCCGTTCGAACCGCTCATCGACCCGGAGGTCGTGAAGCGGCTCTTCACGCAGAGTCAGGTTCTCCGGAACGAGGGCTGGACGTTCGAGATGCTCGACCGACAGCTAACTGAAGACGAGGATGCCCCTTACCAGAAGCTCTACCGGCTGACTATCCCTGAGAACACTAACCCGCCGATATCTTCGGACCCGCCAGAGGACACGGTCCAGTCGATGTACGCCGACGACGACGAGGTGCTGGTCTCGTTCGACCCGGGGTGTTGGAGTGGTACCCCTCGGTCGTCATTCCCCTTCCCCAGCACGAACTGTTCGACCACCTGTTGAACGTCCTCATCGAGGAGCTGGGCGAGACTATCGAGGATGAAGTGACTCGTGTAGCTGGGAAAGTCGGAGAAGCCGGCCCGCGTGTTTGGACGGAGCCCTCTGCCGTCTCAGAGGCTGATGTTGCGACGTACGCAACGGAAACCCAGCGTCGGCTGACGCTTGACGTTCCGCTCCCCGACGAATCGGTCGGCCGGAGACAGGTAACCGACTGGCTACGCCGATACGATAGTTAGTCCGACCCAACACTACTCCGCGGATGCGTGTGGCGCACCTCGACGCCCTCTCCCCTCTGCTGCAGGCTCGTGAGAGCTTCCTCAGTATCCGGCCGACGTGCGAGGTCGAAGTTTCCAAAGACGAGGCAGTAAGTGTCGACGTGGTCAGGGAGGCCGGCTAACCGGTCGATATCGTCCGCGATGAGATTGAACCGCTTGGAGTCTTCTCGGAGGTACTTGGCGTTCTTGATGAACTTGACTTCGACAGCTGTGACGAGGTCTTCGGCTCGGAACTTCTTGCTTCCCCCTTCGAGGGATAGGTGAACCTCTTCGTCGAAGAGTACGAGGTCAAGCTTCATTTGACTGCTTCCGAGCCCGAAGTTCGTCCCGCTCACTTCACAGTGGGCTCGGTCGATACTCTCTGTGGAGATGACTGCGTCAGCGTACTCAGAATGGTCCGGTATGTCTCCGCGGGAACCGCCTGAATCGTGAGTTCCGGAGAGACGTGCTGGCTGTAGTTGGTCGTTGAGAATCTCCTTCAGCTCGAAAGTGAGCTCAGCCTCTACGAGATAGTTTGCCGGTCGCTCTACGAATCGACGTTCCAGTCGGTCGATTGATGGCGAGATATCCACGTCGACTATTCTGATGGAGCCTGTATAGTTGTAGGCGTGTTGTTACTGGACCAGCGTCCCGGGATATCCCTTTGCAGTCTCGTACTCTCTAGAGGGCATGCCTCCATACTGCCCGGAAATGCAGGACGAAAAGCCGCAACTCCAGTTAGAACACTCAGGCCACTGGGTCTGCCTCGGATGTGGTCAGTCGTTCGGCCAGAAGTACGGCCGCGCGATTCCCCAATGGAAAGACCACCTTGTCTACCCAGATTCGTAGGTCGGCCCGAGAATTGTGTTGGTGGCTAAGAGAGTTTTGCAAACCAAACGTAATCCCACCGTGCTACGAAGGGAACTACACTCTAAACGGGGAAAAATAGCACTACGCGCCCGAATTTCACCGATTATACCTGAGTCATAGCCCTGTTTCCCTACAGAGAACGGACTCTCGATTGTTCAATTCAGATTTTGCTGTTAGCGGCTTAACGACTAAGGGGATATTGCAACCGAACCGAAAAGAGCGAACCCGTGAATGGGTCCGAGAACGACCGAATCCTACCGGCGGAAGCGTATCTCCCTCGGACTCCAGAGGTAACTGTAGGTAGCTTACTGTATTTTTGAACAACTGTGTGCGAGGGATGTCGTGGGTAATGGCTGAGAAATGGAGTGTTCAGTCGAGATTAAGGGATGGTCTAGAAAATTTGCGAGAGATTCTCCACTCGGAGACTACTAACCCACCGAAAAGACGCCAGAAACGCCAGAGCTACCGCTGTCGACCGAGGCTGTAGCGGGTGAGTTCTGAGCTTAGTCGGGTCCGCCGTCAGTCATAGCATGACCGGACCCGAAGTCGTCCCACTCTCCGGACTCCATTTTCTCGCGGGCTTCGGCGAAGACTTCGTCGAGCCCGGCTTGAGTATCCTCGTCCAGCATGCTTCCACCGGAGATGTCGACAAAGTCGACACCATCGCTGTCTTCGTCTTCAACGACTGCTTCGTCAGACTCCTGCTTGACTTCTTCCGCTTCGTCATTCCTACCAATGCGTGCAGAGACTCTGTCCTCCGCGCGCTCCTTGATTTTCGTGAGGACTCCCTTCGGGTCGAAGTAGTCTCGGAGCCAATCACGGACACGTTCGAAGGCAGTTTGACTGGCCCAACTGACGAAGATGCACCCTTCGTGTAGTTTGTGGAGAATTCGTGCGTCAGTGAGCTTCGTAACGTTCCGCTGAACGGCACTGTAGGAGAGTCCAGTCTTCTTTTGAAGATACTCGTATGTGACACTCCGCCCGCCGTGAGCGGGGTCGAACATGAGGATGTTCAGAATATCTCGATACGACTCAGTCTTCGAGTGGAGGATGAAGCCTTCCAGTTTGCGTCGCGCATCTTCTCCCTCCCATGCCTTTCGCAGAGAGGCGATTCGACCCTCTGGCGCTTGATACTCGCGAGTCTCGAAGGTCTCGTCGTCTTCGGGCTCACCATCTTTGTCGACTGGTCGGAAGTAGTCGTCAGAGACGAGGTCGTCTTCGCCGATGGCGGCCATTTCGAGGTGATGGAGGAGAATCGAGTCGAGGCGGTCGACGACTTCACTCCATGCGCTCGCATGGAGTTTCCCTTTCAACGCCTTCGATTCGGTTTTTGGATGGTAACGATAGTTCTCCTCGGAATATCGGTCGGCGTTCTTCGCTCTGTAAGTCTTGATTTTGTCCTTCTTGACTCTGAGCCGGCCGCTATCACTGCGAGGCCCAGCGGTATAGCCGAGGTGCTCGAACTCTGTCGAGCTCACGGAGAAAATCGAATGTTCTCCGTGTCGGATGTCTTCTTTGACGGTCCCTTCCTCGCCTTCGTTCCCGGTGTGGATGAGTCGCGCTGTGTTTCTTTGAGTGCTGATGATGCGTCCCATCGACGCGAGGTCGTGTCGGACGTAGCGTTCGAGACCGGAGAAGTAGAGCGTCTCCGGGATGGGGTCCCAGTAGGCCATGAGGGACGTTCCGAGCTCGTTGTCGAGGTGCTCGAAGTATTCGCGAATCCAGCCGAGAGACTCACTGAGGTCTGTCGCGTAGGAGACTTGCGCTTTGATGTACGTCCCAGTGTAGCGCTGACCGTCGACGGCCTTTGGATATCCGAAGGGCTCTTTCTCCCTGTTGACAAGGTGAGGTCCACGAGGTTCGAGCGTGAGAGTACACTTCGCGGCGGTGGTCGCAGCTTTTCCGTTGTCGATGTTCTCGAAGAGACGCAGGCGCTGGTCTTCGTAACAGACGAAATCTCCATTCTCGTTGAGGTGGCCGATGCCTGTCGAACTGGAGTAGAAGCCGACGTGGTGCTCTTCGTCACCGGGCGTCCATGATGGATTGATATCGCCGACGTGGTGCGGGTGGCCACTTCGGCCACGGTAGCCGTTCTTCTCGTTGTGTTGACGCTGTAGGTCCGCTAGAGCGTCGTAGAGCTCGTTGTCATCCAGAAGCTGGAAAAACACGTCTACCCCGTGTGTCCGGGGGGTATAGTCAATAACCTTAATTGGGGTCTTCTCTCTGTTTTCGGGCGATTCAGGCGTGTTCCCGCTACGCTTATGCGGGTTCGAGTCGTTCTCTTTCATGTTGTTCTGACCAACCGGCGACCGTGCCGATTCGGGATAATCGAGTTGATGCCTCGATTCTCCTTCCTCATCGACGAGCTGCCGACCGGGAGGTCTAACCTATGCCGAGGATACGTCCGACTAAAGCCGTGATGTCAACACGGATGCTTCTCGACGCCGCCAGTAAAATCTGAAAGAGTCGGTAAGCATCCTGTAAAAGGGTGGAATTCGCCGAGTGAAAATTGTGTTAGTCGTCCAGTGGCTCATCAAGGATGATGTCCACTGTCTCGTAGCCATGGACCTTCATGAGGTGGACTATGGCATCAACTTCCTCGTACGTGCCGCCGCACGTCTTGCAGGTGTATTCGCCTTCCTTTTCATCAACCTCGAAGTGCTTGCTGCGGATGTTCGGGGACCGTCGAATCATACAACGGAAACGGGCTTAGACTGCTTTGGTGCTTTGTAGATTAATGGTGTAATGAACCGGCCTAGACACGAGGGCAGATAACTGAAACCAAAGCTTCCTCGCGTGTGCGCATAGTCCGGAGTAGGGGAGGAAGGTTATACAGGCGGGTTCAACGCGGTCATCAGCATATTCGCGAGAACCCATCCAGCACCCGCAGCGAAGATGATTCCCTTCCCACGAGCATTCAGTGAGTTTGCAGCGACAAACGAGGAAACGACTGCAACAGCCAAATCCACGTACACCGCCAGCGGGCTCACCGGGAATACAGAGTAGACAAGCAAGACAATGCCATCACTCAGAATATTCGCAGATTCACTCGGGTTCTCTGCATGCTCTAAGATAGACGGGTACCAGACGAGACCAGCAAATAAGAAAACGATGACGAGCCCTCCTTTGGTAAAGATATCCTCAATATCTTCGCCCATGTGAATCAGCAACCTATCTGACCTGATAAGTCCTCGCCCAGACCCCGTGTTTCGGCTGTAACCGTTAGAACGGAAGATTTGGAAGTATCTCCATCACCACTGAAGAGAACTTACTGAGGTTCTCTGTCTCTCCCATCTGATTCGTCGGTTCCGCCGACCGAAAGACGAACTCAACGAGCGTTAGAGCCAATGCGAGCGTTCCCAGAAGGAGCAGTACTTGACTCAGGAGGATGAACCACGTCGGAAGCGTCACCGGGGCACTGAACAAGAACGTCGTAGGGAGTATCACACCGACGAGAATGAGGTACGAAGAGACTTTCACTACTGGGCGAATCCCGGAATCGTAATCAATCGCTGTCCCGACAGCCTCGCGCCGCACCTTCTGAAAATCATTATGCAGGTACTCAGAGAGTATCTTAATCGACCAGAAGTTATCCCCAGTGATGTATTCATCTCGAATATCAAGTACATCATCTTCATCAGGAGTTGGTCTGAGTACCTCGGACTCAACGGCTCTCCTTTCCTCGAACCACTCCTGAAGCTGGAACGGACCGAAGCCGGTTATGTCCCCGTAATCGCCGAATAGCGTGATGCCTGCTGACTTGTCGTGCTCAGAGTAATGTTTCCCGGTGGCTTCCTTGATGAACTCCTTAATCGCGGAGTTGGGTTCATCTCCAATATTATTGAATTGGATATACATCCAGTAGACGCTTTGCCGGAGTTTTTCCAGCTCATCAGGTGAGAGGATGTAGTCGTTCTCTGGCCCAATTTGATGGAAGATTCCGAGAACTCTACGGACGTGAGCTAAGTACAACGATGTGACTGGGTTCTCGTCGTATTCTTCACGTACGAGCTCTTCCAACTCGTCGTTGTTCAGAGAGAGGTCGTCGGTCATCTCATGTGTCGTGTCCCCTCCCTCTCCCTCCAGCATCGAATCCAGCGTCATCAGGGCAAACCCGTACCTGTTCTTGAAATCGGTCAGCGCTTCCCGGTACTCGTCTGTTCTGCGCTCGACTCGTTGGCGTTCTAGGGAGTAGAGAGCAGCGGCAACTGCAATCACGAACCCGACGATAGCGGCGCTCGCTTGGGCCAACGTGGAGAAGAAATATTGGGGCGCGACCATCGCAGTACGACGACCAAGGGTTGAATATCCGATAAAACCCCCGCTACACTCCCCGTTCAGAATGAGTGACCCCACGTTTCCGCTGTAACTGACCCTGCGTTTTCGCTGTAAATCGCTTCGCCGAGACGTGACGGATGTAGTCGGCTGGCATGTCGTCTTAGTCATGTCTACTGAGTACGACGAAGCACGCGAAAACGGACGCGAGGAAACTGTCGAAGACTTCTACGGCATCGAAGAACAGGCGCTTAGGTAAGAATCGTTTTCGTAGGGCCTCATCCTCCTGTCCCGATTACGCTTTAGAGATTAGTTCTGAAGATTCGTCGGGGAACGTGTCCCAGTCGACTTTCGCGTAATCAACGAGGTCGACCGTATTCCGAGCACGTTCGATTTTGTCCTTAGCGCGACCGTGGTGACTGCGAACGGTCCCGACAGCGATTTCGAGCATATCCGCTACCATTTGTTCAGTGCACTGTCGAGATGTTGCTGGAGTCTCCGGTGGGTCATTCCATAACAGAATATACACGATGAACTGCTTCTTTGAAAGAAGAGACGACTGCTGCTTCTTCTCCATCAGTTCGCAGAAATTCTCGTATACATCTTGAGCTATCGAATCGGCAATCGAAATGAGATAGTCGCTGAAGACGAATTCAATGGCTTCGGTGCCGGGTTCCAGAGGGGTATTCCGCTCTGTGTGAGCAAGCGTATCTAGAAGGATATGGCTCATGTCGAGCGGGGATTCATCGTACTCTTCGAGCAGGGCTCTTTTTTGGTCGTTCGCCCTCCATTCTCTGATAGTGGTTAGTTTCGCCTCTCTAATTGAATTAGCGATGAATCCTTTCACGCCATGCCGGTAGAGGATAGCAATTTCCTCATCCGTGAATGTGGAGTCGGACATCTATTACCTATACTGTAATAGCTAGTTCTAATAAATGTTGGGCCGTTCGAGTTACTTATCCGAGCCGTCGATGGGGATATTGAGCCTGCGAGCGAGTTCGAACTCGGCGTTATCGTAGATTCGCTGCGTTATTTCCGGGATATGCGCGGTGATTGAGAAGCAGGCCTGTGACGGACCGCTAGACGTGCAGAAGAGGCACGGTCCATGCTCTTCACCAATGAGTAGATAATCAGAGAGCTCTACCGGCACCTCCGGGAGGTCAAGCATCAAGACGAGCTCACTGATGATGTCGTATTCGAGTGCCGCCCATTCGTGTCCGAGGTCTCGAAGGTAATGCGCCTCATCAGCGTCAGGGTCCTCTCCTTCATCCCAGAAACTCTCGTCTCCAGCGGGCTTGGTCTCTAGCTCGTCCGGTTTCAGATAGACAGTGATACTGACATCGGATTCATCTCGAAAGCTGTTGAAGTCGATAGCGCCGATTGCTGAGTGGCCAAGGTCGATATGGGTGTTCTCCTTGATACCAAGGATTAGTTGGCGTATTTGGTCACGGAAGGCTTTGCGTTCGTCGTCAGTGAGTGGGCTATCATGCCAGATATCTTCGATATAGTAGTTGTCGGGCACAGGGGCGTGTTCCATGTATGTGGGTGAATGTGAGGGCATTTCAATTTCAGTGCGTGTTCTGATTCGCCCTATACGTAGAGAATAGGCGTGAAAACCACATATCAGGCGAATAGGGAAAAGTCAGAATCTGGCGGGAAGGTATCGTGGGAAGCCTGATTTATTGTGATTATCTCAGTAAGTACCTAGATAGATACTCAGATAATTATTCATCCAGTTATCTAACTTCCTCAGTCCGTAGAATCGTGGACGAGGTTCTCGACGGGGAATGGATTATCCTCGCCGGCATATTCCTCCTCGGGGACGTAATGCCAGAGATAGCCGTCTACCTCGTACAGGAACGATTCGCTCCCCTCCGCTTCAACCCGGACTCGTTCGCCGACGTTCGCATCCTCCTCGCGAGCAATGACTGTGAGTGGCTCTACGGGCCACTCGAAGAATGAAACCGTATCTCCCGGTTCCAAGTCCTCGAACAACACTAAATCGCCGTCTCGTGGCTCACGTTGGCCGAGCGACGGATTATGATGGATAGCCATACGTGGCGATTACCCCCGACTCACTTAATCCTACAAACAGCGCTATTTGGTGTTCGATTCAACCACTCGTCGCCTCCAACTCGTCAACGCGCCTTTCGAGCGCTTCAAGCTTATCGTACAACCTCTCCGAGACGTAAGTCTGTGTCATCTCGACTCTGTCTTCGAGTTCGTCGACAGAGACGGCGAGGTCGGCGACATCGACGTTCGTTCGGTCACGAACCTTCTCGGCGCGCGACCGATACCACCCGGCTTTCTTAGCCTCTACTGCCTTCTCAGTCAACACAGCGACTTTCATCGGAGCCGTCGACGACGACCCCCAATCAGTGTACTCTACCTCGATATATCCGGCGTCTTCGAGTTTTCTAAACTGGTGTTGGCGTTGGCCACTCGTCAAATCGGTTCGGTTCCGAATTTCTCGCATGGATGCGCGTCCGTCGTTCGCATCAATAGCCTCGATGAACGCGATAGTTTCTGGCGTGAATCTCATACTGAAAGGGTGCGCGAACCCTCTGCAAAGGGTTTGTGTCGAGCCCTGTGATAACAGGCTGTGAGACCCCACCAAAGGGTGTGGTTCGAAGGGTCTGGGACTGGGTTCGAGAGGGTAGGTGATGATTTCCGACTACTACCCATAGACACACCCCCGTCTATGCGGCACTTCTCACAGTTCCCTCTGTAAGTATACGGGCTCACGGGATAGGCACATCTTGGTGTAGTAACGCCCCCTCCCATGCAGACGTAGCTCTCCCGACTTGCGAGCGAAGGTTGAGAGGCCTACCTATCACTCTTGATAGGATATGTGTTAGAAAGGGTCTGTTGAACGTGGAGTGTACGCAAGTACGGCAGTCGAGAACGCAACGGCAGTCAATCGATAAGCAAGATAGTGGTGTTTCAATACAGTAAGCTGACATATATCGGGGCTGAGCACGTAGGGGACGTATGGTCGACCTGCCCGACATTGAGTGGCCTGATGACCTACGATGCGGCGTGTGTGGCGCCGTCGTGGGCGACAAGGGATTGAAGATACACGTCGCACGTCTCGTCATCCCACGCGAACCAGAGCTCTACGCATGGTGTGAAGAGCACAAACCAGTATCTGAGGAAGAGGAGAAAGGGGAGTTGTTTACGCGAGTGCGGCGGGGAGACTTCCTTGAACAGGCCCAATCTTGGGATGACTATGACTGATGAGGACCCACATCGCCTCTTGCCAGACGACCTCCGTGAGGCACTCGCCGAAGAATCCGATGAGGACAAGTCGGCGACAGAACTCTTACGCGAGTTACGCGGGAGAGACTATGAATGAGAATTGTTGATAGAGTTACCAAGTGGCGAGTGCCCGGCCTTAGCCCCCTACGCTACAGAGTAGATTAATTCAGGGTTCGCTAAGAGAACAGCCCCCAGTCCGTACACAAGAACCGACTTCCCATCAAAGAAGTTCCACTCTGCAGCCTTGTTGACTCCGACCATACCGAGGATGAGAATAGCACCAAGTAGTTGACCGGGAGGAATATACGGAAGCGACTGTGCCCAGATATCACCTACTATCGGCGTGACGAGGGAGGAGCCGAACAGCGCGCTTACGAAAACCATCAACGCAACGTACTTACCTCTGAACTTGCCGAAAAATTGGAAGAACCCATCTCGGGCTTCGTAGACGCTGATTCCAATAACAGCCATTGTCAGACCAGTCATGATAGAGTCGAGATGGTTCGACACGTACTGAAGCAGGTCTGCTATCATGTCCGCATCTAATGTCATGCTAATAAATAAATATTCGAATGCCGGGGTGGAAGTAGAATAAAAGCAGTTCACACTGAACGCTTTTTAGCGAGGAGTCCAGCATAGCTGTATGACAGAACAGCCCGAATCAGGGGAACTTCTTGTTGGCTCGTATCTCCGGCTCATAGAGGGATGTGAGTTGGTGATGTACAACCAGCGTTCGCAAAAACAAGGCGACCAACTCGAAATCGACGTGATAGGGGTAGACAATACGGATGAGGGGGAGCAAGTCATCTATACTTGCGAGGTTGTGACCCACATCGACGGCCTCTATTACTCAGGGACGCCGGATTCTGACCGCTGGGAAGAGTATGGGAACGCCAATTATCAGCACACCCTTGAACGGCTGTGGCGGAAATTCACCACAGACAGGGAATACGTTACTAGACTGTTTGATGCCGACTCCTACGTCTTCCAATTCTGGTCACCCATCGTTCGTGGAAACCGCGACGAGAAGTACCTCCTGACGGGTCTCTACGACATGGCTGACGAGTTCAAGCATGAAACGGGTGCCGAGCTTGAGCTGGTAATCAACGAGGAATACAGCGAGCGCATTAGCGCACTGCGCGAAAAAGCAGGACAGACAGAGAAGGATTACGGTGAGCTCGGATTTCGGATTCTACAGATTCTCGAACACCTCCGATAAGTGCATTCAGTGGATTCAATTAGTGGGGATAGAACCCACTCTGCAGCCGTTTCCCCATGAATATATGTGAGTACGATAACCCTCCATCCGATGTATGTTATTCTGGTAGATTAGTAGTTTTTCAATACAGTAATCGAGTAACAGAGGCGTGTTTACTGAACTGTCAGAAAAAACTAGAAGGGTATAGATACCCTGCCACCCAACGGAGAAGTATGAGTACAGAAGAGAAAAGCAACGGGGAGCTGTTTACTGGGCCGGACGTTCTGGAAACCGATACGACTTCGGAGCGACGTGAGGTACCAGTAGAGACGCTCTGTGACGGACAGTTTGAATACGCAAAGATTCGGCTGAACAGCCGGATGCTGCGGGAACTTGGCGTACCCTACGGGGTTACAGCCATCAGCGTAAACGTGGGCGAGAACGGTCTCGTCATTGAGCCGGCCGGTGCGTAGTTTCAATACCTCGTAAGGCTTCTCGGAGGCCAGTATGCCAGAAGAACACGTAGCCACGTACGTCGGGGGTGAGCAAAAAGAAGACTGGGAAGACTCGGCCGAGGCAATGGGGATGTCCCTCTCATACTGGGTCCAGTCCATGGTCGAAGCAGGACGAAAAAAGTTCAATCGCGAGCTGAGTCCTCGCCGTTCGAACAAAGAGCTCCGTGAGGAAGTCAAGGACCTGAGGGTGAAAGTTCAGGAGCAGCATGCGGAGATAGGGCGTCTGCTTGACAAAGCATACCCATCAGAACAGGAAGCGATTCTCGATTTTGTTGAAAAGAATCAAGGCGCCGATTACATCGATATCATCGAACACATCGAGAGGACTGCTTCCTCGCGTGTCACAAACCTCCTCACTGAGTTGGAGGGGGACGAGCTAGTCTTCGACGAAGAAGGGAGAGTGTACACGAATGATTGAGACGGACTACGATTACACGAGTGGTTACCACCGCGGCGACCTTGTTGAGCAGGACGCCAAGGCCTTTCTCGGAATCTGGAAACGGCTCAAGGATGTGCCATTGCCCTACCGTCTCAGCAACTTCGAACGTAAGGTGGATGCCGAAGAAGCGTGGGAAGCGTTCGAGATAGCTGAACTGAGCGATATCTCTACTTCTACGAGGAAGTACCGCTATGGCAAGGCTAAGCGTGAGTGGTGGTCGTACTGCGAACAGAACGACGTTCACCCTGCACTTGCGACGCCTGATTCAATTGAGGACCATATCGCGGCCCAGAAGGCAGGTATGTCAACGTATAAATCGGTACACGACATTCGGTTCCGGCCGCTATATCTCTGGTATCGATGGATGGCCTTTCACACGGACTATGACCACACGTACAACCCGACACTAATGGCGGTCTTATTCCGTGGTGAAGTCTATCGCGTTTGGAAAACCCGACTATCGGACCGAAAACAGGACCCAACTGTGGAGGGAAGCCGTGTCTAGTCCTGAAGAAGGGAACTTGGAGCAGAGCCCTGAGGACCGAGCTGCAGAACTGTTCGGTCGTACCAGTGACCCACTTGCGGAACTGAACGAAGGGATGCAGGCCACAGACGTAGACTGGTTTGACCATTACTACGAGAAATTCATCGCAAACAAAGACATCGTCCAAGAGTCGAAGGATGACTACCGACTGTCGTTCGACGACTGGAAAGAGCACATGTCCGGAACGGGTCGACACCCCACGCTACCTGCGGAGAGCCATCTTGACTCCTTCATCATGGAGAAGCTTGTCTCGATGAGTGGTGAGCGAGTCAGAGTGAAGCTCAACCACGTGAAGTTAGTCTACGAGTGGATGCAACGTGAAAATCGTCTCCCACACCCAGCCGACCATAATCCGTTTTACGACGCGCTTGACCGCTACGAGAGCCAGCTGAAGAGCAAGGAAGCGAAGGACTTCCCGAAGGTGACAATTGAGGATATCCGCCGGGTAGTCAAGAGTATCAAGCATGTGGGGGAGCGTGCGATGACAGTGTTTCAATTAAAGACGGGAGTTCGCTCGTCAGAACTGGGGAATGTCCGGTTTCCAGAGATTACACTAACGAACCATGACGTGATGGACCACTACGAGCCACTCGGTATCGGTACGAGTGACCAACTGGATGGAATTGAGAACGCGGTATACATTCCACCTCACAAAGTAAGGAAGGGCAACAAGCGTACACGACCGACAGTCATCCCAATAGACGATGAGACACGGAAGGCGCTCGTCGACTGGCTGTTGATACGACCAGACAACGGCGACGACCATCTCTTCCTTACGCAGAAAGGGAAACCGGTAGACAAGAGTTCACTCCGATATGTCTGGGAGAAACACTGGCATCCCGAGTTTGAGTACGGTGACGAGGACAAGTACCGCTCTATCGTGCCGCACTATTCACGCCATTGGATGTCGTCGTGGTTCCGGGCGGAGAAGGATTTCCCGGAACCGTGGGTTCAGTATCTACGGGGGGACAAGCAGGGTCCCGATATCGGAACACGTCGGTCAGCTATGCACCGGTATATCCACATGCACTACGAGCAAGTCGAGGATTCTTACCGACGAGACGTATTCCCGTTAGGTCTGTAGAGGTGTTTAACCCTATTGAAACCCTCTCTCACTGATGATTTATCGAGGTCGTGTGAATAGACGCGCGAATCGGTCAACCAGCTTTCCCACTCTCTGTGGTAAGTGCAGGCGGCATATTTACATCGGCATTGTTCGATTCGACGACTAATGACCGATTGGGAGCGTGTGAGACAAGAACTCAAAGAGGCGGGCTATTCTGGATTCGAGTTCGATAGCGGCGATACGGCTGTGTCGGGACTGTCCGGTGAGTGGGTATCCGGTAATATCCCACGCGATGGAGGATTGAAACACGAGAACCAACCACTTTGGATACGGATTCTCGACGCGCTACCGGGGAGTAATACTGTGGAAGCCGACCCGGAAGATGCCCCGGAAAGCATACGCAACATCGCCACTAAACACGGGTTGGAAGTCGTGATATACAGCGTCTCTGACGACGAAGTACGCATCGCACTTTGTGACCCCTCAAAATATGATTTGTAACGGTGTGTTCGCATACCCGCTTACCGGATGTTCACCGAAGATAGTGTCGAGTCTATAGGATTTCAACAGAGCCAGCTGTTTTGGCACCGGCGCACAGTAAGTCGGTTTTTGAAATTCGCGTATAAACCCTACTTAATGGGGTGTTCTGAAAACTGCCAATTGTACCGCCGTCACTCAGTTTTCCTATTATCTCTTTGCTCCACTTTGTTCAGTTCGATCAGTAGCCGGAAGATCGCTTTCACCAGGTTCGAGTCCACGTCGAAGCGCTCGGCGTTCTCGCCCGCGCGGTCCATCACCGCCTGCTCCTGATCCTCGTCCGTGGTCGGGAGCCCCTGTTCGTCCTTGACGCCGGCGATGGTGTCGGCGACGTAGGTCCGTTGGGCGATGAGTTCGACCAGTTCGCGGTCGATCTGCTGGATCTCCTCGCGCAGTTCCTCAAGCGTCATGTCGTCGGGTGTTCGATCGGTCATAGGTATCGACCTCCAGTGGAGCGGGTCGTCGTCCGCAGCGTCTCGCCCGGCCGGTCGGCCCACAGCTCTTCGACGCGTTCCAGGCCGTCGGCGGCACCGACGGCGACGACGCTCGGTCCCGTCCCGGAGAGTGAGACGCCCGCGGCGTGGGGCATCGCCTCGACCGCGGGGTCGGCGGAGAAGCCGAGCGCCGCCGAAAACGCGAGCCCGTTGACGGTCATCGCCCGAGCGTACTCGCCGTCGAAGGCGAGCTCCTCCACGAGACGGGCCATCGGCGCCACCTGTCCGCAGCGATCGGCGTCGGCGTCGGCCGAGTACGCTCGCTCCGGGGGCGTCCAGACGAGCGCGTCCCAGGCCACTTCCTCGCGGGCGAGCAGTTCGTCCGCGGTGTTGTCGGTGACGGTGAGTCCCCGAGCATCGACGCGCTGGCGTCGTCGAACGCGCCGGTGACGGTGACGCCCGCCTCGCGGGCTGCCTGCACGCCGACCCGGCAGGCCGCTTCGTGATCCACGATCCCTGCGAGCCCGAGCGCGTCGACGGTCGCCAGCACGGTCGCGTTCGCGGCTGCGGAGGAGCTTTTCAGCCCCGCGGCGGTCGGCACGTCGCTCTCGGTGCGGACCGTGCCGCCGACAGGCTGGGGGAGTTCGGCGGCCGCGGGGTCGTCACCCCAGCGCGCCAGCGTGAGCGAGACGCAGCGCTCGATCAGCTCGGTGTCGGCGTCGGGCTGGCCGTCGATCTCGCCGACGACCTCGCCCGAGTCGTCGAGGTCGACGTGCGCGCTGGTCTCGAAGTCGAGTGCGAACGCCGACCCGCGGCCGGTGGCGAGCGCGTTCAGCACCGTCCCCGCACCGGGGCGGCGGCGTGGCCGTCCATGTCTCTACAGGGTCGGCTCCGGGGCTTGAAGGTGGTGGTCCCGGCGGTTCCGGGACGCCTACCGCAGGCGGGCGCCCTCGGCGGAGACACGCGTCCGGTTGGGGAGCACGCCCTCGCAGTCGGCGGCGACGACCGTCTCCCCGAGCATCGCCATCGTCGCGACGCCGCCGGCGGCCTCGACACGCCTGACGGTTTCGGCGACGCGCTCGGTCGGCAGGCCGAGCGTCCGCGCGAACGGCCACGAGCGCTCGATCAGGGGTCGTACTGTCGGCGGATCCGACAGCGAATCGAGCACGGAACCGCCCTCCTCCCGCACGACGTCCATCAGCTCTTCGTCCGCGAGCGCGTCGGCGGTCGAGAGCCCGCCGTAGGTGGCGTATTCGACGGGCTGGTCGGTCGGGACTCGCTGCCGGCCGTGGCCGACGTTGTACACAAGGCCGCCGGCGTCCTGCACGAACACGTCGCCGAGCCCGGTTCCGGCGGCGACTTCGGCCTCGTGGCTGTGCTCGACGAGCTTGTCACGGGACCGGCCGAGGTCGAAGCGTTCGTTCGCAGCGAGCGCCGTCGCGAGCGTGGCGGCGCCGCTGGCGCCGAAGCCCGCGCCGAGCGGGACCTCTGGCTGTACGTCGACGCTGGCCGAGACGCCGAGACGGTCCAGCACGCGACTCACCGGCTCGAACTCGACCGGTTCGCCGTCGACGGCGACCGTTGTTTCGGCCGCATCTTCGACCGAGACGACTACGCCGTCTTCGAGCGCCACACTGGCGCCGCGAGAGCCGGTGTCGACCTCGTCGGGGGCGAACACGGCCGTCACGCTGGCCGGGGCAAACGCGTCCATGGTTCTGGGGAGGGAAGCTGCGTAATTGAGTCGTGTGGTTCCGGCCCGTCCAGGGCTCGATCCCCGAGCGACCGCGTCTCGGTCCCGAAACACTCAAACGCGGACCCCGACAAGCGATAGCCATGGAACTGCGGGTCATCGAGAAAACCGAGAAGGAACTCCGCATCGAGGTCGCCGGCGAGGGACACACGTTCATGAACGTCCTGAAGGGGACGCTGCTGGAGAACGACGATGTGGCCGCCGCGACCTACGACGTGAACCCCGAGCAGTCGGGGGCCAGACCGAACCGATCCTCTCGATCACGACCGAGGGCGACGCCGATCCGCTCGACGTGCTCGAGGACGCCGCTGGCGACGTGAGCCAGAAAACCGAATCCCTCCGCAGCGCGTTCAACTCCGCGACCGCGTAACGCCGTTCTCGATCTCTCCCGGCGCTCGACTCTAGGCGATCGCTGTTCTGACGAGCTCCTGTCCGGTGAGCGCCGTGGCGCCGGTCAGATCCGGACCGGGAGACCGCGCTCGGCGAGGTACTGCTTGACCTCTTCGATCGTGTACTCGTCGAAGTGGAAGATGGAGGCCGCGAGCCCGGCGTCGGCGTCGGCCTCGGTGAACACCTCGTACATGTCCGCGGGCGAGCCACAGCCCGAGGAGGCGATCACCGGCGTCGAGACGGCGTCACAGACTGCCGAGGTCAGCGGGATGTCGTAGCCGTCCTTCGTGCCGTCCTTGTCGATCGAGTTGACGAACAGCTCGCCCGCGCCTCGGGACTCGGCTTCTTCGGCCCACTCGACGGCGTCGATGCCGGTCCCTTCGCGACCGCCTTTGACGGTGCACTCAAACCAGCAGGACTCGCCGTCGACGCGCTCGTAGTGTTCGCCCTGTTCGTCGTAGCGGCGGCGCGCGTCGAGCGAGATGACGATACACTGCGAGCCGAACGCCTCGGCGCCGCGGTCGATCAGATCGGGGTTCTCGATCGCGCCGGAGTTGATGCTGACTTTGTCCGCGCCGGCGCGCAGCGTCTCCTTGATGTCGTCGGTGGTGCGGATGCCGCCGCCGACGGTCAGGGGAATGAACACCTCGTCGGCGACCGCCGAGACGGTGTCGAGCATCGTCTCCCGCCCCTCCGCGCTCGCGGTGATGTCGAGGAAGACGAACTCGTCGGCGCCGGCCTCGTTGTAGCGTTTGGCCATCTCCACCGGGTCGCCGGTGTACTTCAGATCCTCGAAGTTGACGCCGGTGTACACCGCCGGTTCGCCGTTCTCGTCTACGTCCACGTCGATGCAGGGGATGACCCGTTTAGTGAGCGTCATTGTGTAGGCTGTGTGGAATCGGTGGGCACTCCGCGCATACGCTGGCTCGGCGGGCCACCCATTTGCACGTTACGGAAGGAGCGACACGAGCCGACGCGCAGGACCACCGGACGCGGACGTGACACCTGGCGGAACCGATTTACCGCGGCCCGCCCCACGTCCGGATATGGTCGAGGCCACAGAGCGCGACGGGATGACGTGGTACCAGTGTGAGAACTGCGGCCTGCTGTTCGACGACGAGAGCGACGCCCGACAGCACGAGGAGAACTGCGCCGGCGACGAGCCGGACTACCTGCAGTAGCCGGCGAGCCCCCGCTCCCGTGTCCCAACTCGCGTCCGGAGCGCCAGGCGGAGCCACTCGCCGACCGCTGCGCCGGCGAGCATCCCATGACGACGCCGAGGCCCTGTGTCACCGACACTGCCGCTGTGTCGCCGACGAGCACGACCCCCGCGACGGGAAGGCCAAAGAGGCCGATCACGACTCAGTCGCCGGCCGACCACTCATCATCGGTCGACCCCTGCTGGAGCCAGCCACCGCTCCCCGGACCGACAGCCGGGCGTTTGGTAGTGGCGGCAGCGCCGGGCGTTACGAGTCGGGGGAAACGATCTCGAAGCTCTGCTCCCCCCAGTCGTCCTCGACGAACACGAACACGCGGCCGCGGGCCTCCTCGGGGTCGGCCTCGACTTCGATGCGCCGGCCTTCGACGTGTCGTGCGGTCACGCCGGGGAACACCTCCTCCTCGGCCCCGGACTCGAGCATCACCCGGCCGACGCCGGTGTCTTCGAGGATCTCGTCTTCGGTTTTCAGATCGTTGATGTAGAGCATCACCCCCTCGGTCTCGGTCGGATCGGTCACGAGCACGTGGCACTCCTTCCCCGGGCCGGTCCGGACCGAGCCCGCCTCGGCGCTGGGGACGCCCCGGTAGAGCGTGTCGCGGCCGTCGTCGTACTCGACGACCACACCCTCCTCGCGGAGGTCGACGCCGACGGTGCCGGGAGCTACGTCGTTCCGGTTGGACATACTCGGCGTAACGGCCGGGGGCGCAAAAGAGCCGCGTCACGTCGCCACACTCAGCGCATCCCCGGCGGCGGCCCCTCGTCGTCGTCCTGGTCGATGTCGACGTTCAGCCCCATCTCCTCACGACGCGATCGGAGCTCGCCGATCTTCCGCCGATAGTAGCCGACGCCGACGATGGCGACGCCGACGAGACCAGCCAGCAGCCCGGCGAACAGCTGTACGTCACGCGGGAGGTAGAACCGCACCGAGAGCGTGTTTCGAGAGATCTCGGTCCACTCGATCGTGAGGTGGCCGTCGACGACCGTCTTCGCGTCCGGCGTCGGGACGATCCGGCCGAACAGCGGCACCGACGCCTCGCGGTTCTCGGGGAGGACGACGGTGTAGTTGCCCTCCTCGACCGCGACGGGGTGGGTGAACTGCTTGGGCGTGCTCTCGCCGGAGTACGCCAGGCGGCCGTCCTCGCCCGGCGGTTCGATCACCAGCTGGTTGTTTTGGGTGCGTACGTCGCCGCCGTGGGCCTCGAACGCCGAGCCGTTGACGACGGTACCGTTGGGGTATCGATACCGCAGCGCACTGATCGTGAGCGGCTCGTCGGTGCCGAGGAAGCCGGGCCGGGAGAGTTCGATGCTGTCGTTGACTGCCGACACGTCGTACACGGCGCGATAGGTGACGTTGTCGGTGACGGTGATGTGCACGTCGCCCTCGGCGTCCCAGTCGTAAGGCTGGGCGGGCGCCTCGTCGAGTCGGTCGGCGCTGGTCGGGCCGCCGCCGAGGCAGCCGCTGAGCGCCAGCATCCCGACGAGCGCGATCAACGCGAGGTGTCGACGGTTCATCCTTACGGGACGACGGCCTTCAGTTCGGCCGGGAGGTACTCGCCGACGCTGGCGAGCAGTCCCGGCGGATCGGTTCCCTCCGCACAGACGACGCTCTGTTCGAGCAGGCCGAGTCGCTCGACGGTGATCACGTCCCGCGCGTGGCCCGCGCGGTTGAGCGTCGCACGCACCTCGCCGCGGGTCGCGGAGTTGACGTTGAGGCGGCCGCCCGAACTCGCGCCGTCGTCGTCGTCGCTGCGGCTCCAGTCGTACAGCATATCCCGGCTCTCGTCGGCGAGTCGGTGGCCGCCGTCGGCGTCGTAAACGAACCGCAGCGGCGTGTGCTGGACGACGCCGAAGCGGTCCCGGATCTGCGAGGGGTCACCCGGCCCGAGGCCGAGGTCGTCACGCGAGATCTCGATCGGCTCGCCGGCGTCGAGCGTCCAGCCGTCGTCGTCCCACGACCGGAGCGTGCCGACGTACGTCTCGCCGTCGTCGAAGTGGTCGGTGATCTCGCCCCAGCGCTCCCGGAGGAGGTTCCGGGCCACCGTCTCGTCGTCGCCGTCGACGGTGACCGAGACGAACTCGGTGTCCAGGACGCCGATGGTCCACTCCACGGCGAGCTCGGCGAGGTCGTTGGCGACCAGCGAGTCGAGGCTGTCGAGCGCGCGCTCGCGGGCGTCGCCCTCGACGTAGCACTTGGTTGCGAGGACGACCATCAGGCAGCCTCGAGGTTGAGTTCGTCGCGGAGCTGGTCGAGCCGCCACTCCATGGCCTCGACCATGCGGGTGTTCTCCATCGCCTCGAGCTGGGTGCCACACTCGGGGCACTCGAAGCCGAACTCCATCGCCTCCTCGAACTCGAAGCGCAGCGAGCAGTTCTCACACAGGTAGAACTGGTGTTCGCTCTCGTACTGCAGTCGCTGCTCCAGTGCGTCCGCGAGACGGTGCATCTCCTCTTCGAGGTTCTCCGGGATGTTCTCGTAGTGGAACGTCCAGAGGTAGGTGAGCCAGCCCGAGTCCTCATCACGGACCCGACGGTACGCGGCCAGATCGTTCTCGTAGAGGATGAACAGCGCACGACGAACGTCGTTGAGTTCGAGGCCGAGTTCCTCGGCCAGTTCCTCGTCGGTCACTTCGCCGTCCGGCGGGGCGGCGGCGACGGGCATCCCCGTCGGACCGACCAGGTCGTGGAGGTACTTCTGAATCACCGGGTCCTCCAAGAGTTCCTCAAAAGCCATTGCGGTGACGTAAAAGGGGCAACCGCTTCAACGTTGTGGGTTCCGGGTGTACTGCGCTGGAGGGTCGGGTCGCTCTGTGGGCGGAGTTGTCGTTGCTGCCCGAATCAGCACCTCCGTGAAAGCCCGCGCCCGCTCTCGCGCCACTGCAGAACTGTCCCCGTGGGTGTCGCCGCCCGCGAACTCACTCGTCGTCGATCGCGCCGTCGTCGACGTTCCCGTCCGCGTCCACGTCCTCCGGATCGACCACGCGCTTGCCGGTCTCCATCGGGATCACGCGTTGCTCGCCGCCCGCCCACTCGCGGTCGAGTTCGTCGCCGTCGAACAGCCGATCGAGGAAGACGGCGAGCCCAGCCACCTCGGAGTGGGGCTGGTTCGTGACGCCGACGTTCCAGTCCGCGTGGTCGTACACCTCGAAGGGGACCTTCTCGCCGCCGACGACGATCAGGAG
This sequence comes from Halolamina pelagica, assembly GCF_001307315.1. GTDB lineage: Archaea > Halobacteriota > Halobacteria > Halobacteriales > Haloferacaceae > Halolamina > Halolamina pelagica_B. The sequence continues at coordinate 2,234,305 of NZ_LGUC01000001.1, read as the reverse complement.
CGGCTCGTCGACGTGGGCCTCGCGGATCTCGTCTTGGACGGTCTGGACCTCCTCGCCGTACATCGTGAGGTGGACCACCGTCCCCGCCCAGTTCCGGATGATCGCGCGCTGGTCCTCGCGGAGTTCGACCTCGAAGGGGCCGCCGAAACGCGCGGTGATGTCCCGCACGGTCTCCGCGGACTGGCCGGCGTTGTCCGGGAAGACCACGCGGTCGGCACCCAGCGCGCGGGCCGTGAGGCCGACGTGAGTGGTCATGCGGTCGTCCCGGCCCGGCCGGTGGCCGAACCGCAGCACGCAGCACTCCGGCGCTTCCTGCATACCGACGGGGAGTGGCGGCCGAGGGGAGGCGCTTTCGGTTTCCGCTCGGTGGCCGTCGGGGGCCGCCGTGTTCCGGAACGCACTTCCCCGAACCCGAACAGTCGCCGACATGGAACTCAGCGGCAAGAACGTGGTCGTCACCGGCGGCGCGGGACTGGTCGGCTCCCACCTCGCGGGGATGCTCGCCGACGAGAACGACGTGCTGGCCGTCGACGACCTCTCGAAAGGTGCCCGCGAGGCAGTCCCCGACGGCGTCGCCTTCGAGCAGGCGGACGTGCTCGACCCCGACGACGTGGCCCGCGTCATCGACGAGGAGACCGACGTGGTGTTCCACTTCGCGGCTCACACCGACGTGCGCGTCGACGACCCCCAAGCGGAGCGCCGGGTGTTCGAGGAGAACACCGAGATGACGTACAACGTCCTCGAGCGCATGCGCGAGGTCGGCTGTGACGCACTCGCCTTCACCTCCTCGTCGACGGTGTACGGCGAGGCGCCGCGGCCGACGCCGGAGGAGTACGGGCCGCTCGAACCGATCAGCATCTACGGCGCCTCGAAGCTCTCCGACGAGGGCGTGGTGTCGACGTTCGCGCACTCCTACGGCATCCAGTCGTGGGTGTTCCGCTTCGCGAACATCGTCGGCCCGCGCCAGCGCGGCAACGTGATCCCGGACTTCATCCAGAAGCTGCAGGACGACCCGGGGACGCTCACGATCCTCGGCGACGGCCGACAGGAGAAGTCCTACCTCCACGTCGCCGACTGTGCGGCCGCGATCCGGGACGTGGTCGAGAACGCCGAGGACGACTACAACGTGTACAACCTCGGCTCGAAGACCACCACCGCCGTCGTCGACATCGCCGACATCGTCGCCGACGTGATGGGCCTGTCCCCGAGTACGAGTTCACCGGCGGCGACCGGGGCTGGACCGGCGACGTGCCGAAGATGCGACTGGACACGACGAAGCTCGCTGAACTGGGCCACGACGTGCCCGAGGACAGCGACGCGGCGGTTCGGCGCGCGACCGAACAGCTCTACGACGAGCTCCGGTAGCGGGGGCGGCGACGACGCCGTCAGACCAGCACCGTCTCTTCGGCGCGGAGCTCCCGGTTCCGACAGCAAAGCTCGGCGACGACGTAGTACTCGCCCGGGTCGGGGTCCGACCACGCGGCGTCGAACGTGCGGCTCTCGCCTGCGGGGACGGTCTCCGAGCCCATCACCTGGGCGAACATCCGGTCGGCGTCGGAGCGCCAGAGCGGGGTCGCGTCCTCGTCGGCGCCCGCGGGGTACACCGAGACGCGGACGCGCTGGGCGTCCGTGAACGATAGCTCGACGGGGTCGTCGCCCGTGTTCTCGACAGTGAGTTCGAACGCGAGTGCGCCCCCGCGTCGCTGGCTCTCGAGGGAGGGTTCGAGCACGGCGGCAGTTCTGCCGACGCGGGCAAAAAGCTTCCCGCCTACGCGTCGTCGCGCATGTCCGGCGGCAGCAGGTTCGGGATCCCGTCCTCGATGGGGTAGGACTCGCCGCAGTCGGTACAGGTCAGCGTCCCCGAGATGATCTCGCCATCGTCGCGCTCGTCGGCGTCGAGCTCGAGGTCGTGTTTGTCCATCGGGCAGCAGACGATCTCCATCAGCGACTCCTTCATGCGCTGCAACTGGGGTCGGATGGGGCAAAAGGCTGCGGGTTCCGCGGGACTACTTGAGGAACCGCTCGTACGCCGAGGTGAAGGCGCCGGACTCCTCGGTGAGCTCGTCCCACTCGTCGAGGCCGCGCTCGGCCCGGGTTCCCTCGATCGTGTTGTCGAGGACGAACGCGACGATGCCACCGACGGCCATCCCCGTGCCGCCGACGACGTAGACGGTGTCGGCGACGATCTGCAGCGTCGCGTCGGGGAGCACCGACGCCGTGAGCGTCGGGCCGACGACGGGCGTCGCCGCCACGCCCTCCGCGAAGGCGGCCGCGCTGCCGACGTTCCCCATGTACGCCGGCATCGCGAGCCCGAGGAACAGCGAGATGCCGACGATGAAGGCGTTGCGCGAGGAGTCGAGATCGACGTGTTTCAGGTTCGAGAGCCCGACCGCGGCGATCTGGCCGAACATCGCGACGTAGAGGCCGCCGACGATGGGGTCCGGGATCGTGGTGATGAGCGCGCCGAAGTAGCCGACGAAGCCGGCGATCAGCATCAACACCGCGCCGACCTGGATCACGAACCGGGAGGCGACCCCGGTGAGGCCGATGGCGCCGATGTTCTCGGAGTAGGAGGTGGAGCCGTTCCCAGTGCCCATGATGCCGGCGAACACCGTCGCCACGCCCTCGGTGCCGATACCGTGGTTGATCCGGCGTGCGGAGGGCGCGCGCTCGCCCGCGAGGCGCGCGACGGCGTGGTAGTCGCCGAAGGACTCGATCATCGACGCCACGACGCCCGCGAACATCCCGATCACGAACGACGTTCGGAACGTCGGCATCCCCCACTGCAGCGGCGCCGGCACCTGGATCAGGCTGGCGTTCGCGACGACCGAGAGGTCGACGAACGCGGGGGAGCTGGCGGGGATGACGCCGACGACGGAGAGCCCGGTCGCGAGCACCCACGCGACGGCGATCCCCAGCAGCACGGGGTAGAGCCGGAACACGCGGTGGGCGTCGTCGACGTACTGGCTGAAGCCGACGATCAGGAGGACAGTCAAGCCGAGCAGCCACCAGGCCTGCTGGGCGGCGGCGACCTGCGGCGCGCTGAACAGCGACAGGCCGATGAGCGCGATCGTCGGGGCGATAACCACCGGCGAGAGGTAGCGTTTGAGCCAGCCCATGACGCCGAGGTAGCCGAACACGATCTCCACGAGCCCGCCGACGATGATCGCACCCTGGAGCGCGAGGATCGCTTGTTCCCAGTTGCCCGTCCCGACGAAGCCGATGATGGCCAGCGCGGGCGCGAGCATCGAGAACGTCGCCCCCTGGACGATCGGGTAGCGGTTCCCGACGACCGTCTGGAGCAGCGTGCCGACGCCCGAGACGACGAAGAACGTCCCGATGTACAGCGGCTGGTACTCCGCGGGCATCCCCATCGCCGTCGCGAGCGCGAGGGGGACGGCGATGTTCGCGCCCACCATCGTGAGGTAGTGCTGGAGCCCCAGCAGCGCCGACTCGACCATCGGCGGGCGTTCGTCGACGCCGTACTCGACGTCGCTCGACTGTTCGACCGACTCGGTTCCGGGTTCGCCCGCCAGCCCCTCCGGCGGTGTCTCCGGGTTGGACGCTCCGGTCATCGAGTGTCTACTCCAACCGTTTTCGTTCTCCCCTAAATACGCCCCACATCCGCGTTCGAAAAGCCCGCTGTCGCGGCGTTACTCCCAGGGGGTGTGTCGCTCGACCGTCTGATCGCGGTCCGGGCCGACGCCGACGGCGTACACCGGCGCGTCGAGCTCGGTCTCGAGATACTCGAGGTAGTCGCGACACGCGGCCGGGAGCGCGTCGTACCCCTCGTCGGCGACGGCGCTCCAGTCCTGCTCGCTCCACGTCTCGAACGTCCGGAAGTTCGGCTCACAGCGCGCCCACTCCTCCGTCGTCGCGGGCATCGTCTCGCGGGTCTCGCCGTCGAGCTCGTAGCTGTGACAGACTTTCAGCTCCTCCAGCCCCGCGAGCACGTCGACGTGGTTCACCGCCAGCCCGGTGAACGACGAGCGCCGCGCGGCGTGGCGCAGCATCGGCACGTCGAGCCAGCCGATCCGGCGCGGCCGGCCGGTGACGGTGCCGAACTCGCCGCCTTTCTCGCGGATCTCGTCGGCCAGTTCGGCCTCGTCGCCGTCGGTCATCTCGGTCGGGAGCGGCCCCTCGCCGACCCGGGAGAGGTACGCCTTCACGATGCCGACGATCTCGCCGTCCCCGACGACGCCCGGCCCGACGCCGGAGCCGACGGCGGCGCCGCCGGCGGTCGGGTTCGAGGAGGTGACGTTGGGGTAGTTGCCGTGGTCGATGTCGATGCTCGTCCCCTGTGCGCCCTCGAAGAGGAGGTTCCCGCCCGCCTGGTGTTGCTCGTAGAGGAAGTCGCCGGCTTCGACGAGCATGTCGTTCTCCCGGAGACGCTGGCCGTAGTTGGCGAACTCCGCGACGAGTTCGTCGATGTCAAACTCGACGCCGGCGTCGATGCCGTACACGTCTTCGGCGATGGCGCGCTTGTTCGAGACGGTGTACTCCAGTCGGTCCCGGAGCACGTCCGTGTCGAGCAGGTCGCCGACGCGCACCCCGCGCCGGCCGGCCTTGTCCTCGTACGTCGGGCCGATGCCGCGGCCGGTGGTGCCGACCTTCATGTCGGAGTCCTCCTTGTCGGCCTCCTCCATGTTGTCGAACACGCGGTGGTACGGCATGATCACGTGCGCGCGCTTCGCGACGCGCACGTCGGGCTCCAGCCCCTGCTCCCGGAGGGTCTCGATCTCGTCGAACAGCGTCCGGGGGTTGACGACGCAGCCGTTGCCGAGCACGCCGGTCTTCCCGCGGACACAGCCGCTCGGGACCAGCGAGAGCTTGTACTCCTGGCCGCCCTCGACGACGGTGTGCCCGGCGTTGTCCCCGCCCTGATACCGCACGACAGTGTCGGCCTCCTCGCCCCAGCGATCGACGAGGGCGCCCTTCCCTTCGTCGCCGAGTTGCGCCCCGACGATTGTAACGGTCATACGCGGCGATTCACTAGCCCCGGCTAAACCGATTACGATGCGCCCATCGGCGGCCGGATCGGAGGGCGGACACAGCTTCGGCCCCCTGCCGTCGCCAGAACCGTTAACACCCCTCCGTGTGTAGCCTGTTCACTCACCAGCCCGCTGGCGGCGAGGGGAAGTTTTAACCTCTCCCAAGAGAAGTTAACATACAGCATGATAGATCGACTGGAGAAAGAAGTGGATATGCTGGAGCGACACCTCCAGGTCCTCCGGATGGTTATCGAGAACGAACCGATCGGCATCGTGAAGATGTCGAACGAGACGGGCTACCCCCACCACAAGGTTCGCTACTCGCTGCGCGTGCTCGAGGAGGAGAACCTGATCGAGCCGTCGAGCCAGGGGCGATCACCACCGACCACACCGCCGAGTTCGTCGAGGATCTCGACGAGAAGCTCGACGACACCGTCGACAAGCTGCGGGACATGCGGATCGACTCCGCGCCGGAAGCCGAGAACTAACTTTTACTGCGGCTTACAGTTCTGGCACGCTGACGTGGAACTCGCCGTCGCGGGTCTCCACGAGACTGAGGTGGTAGCCGTCCTTGCGCGAGAGCTTCACGAAGCTCTTGTGCTTGCCACGGCCCAGGAACCCGCCGCCGGTCGCCTCCTCGGCGGTCTCCAGCGCGCCCGGCTCGTAGTAGCTCGACGTGACGAAAAACGCCGCCGCGAGCTGCTCGTTCGTCTCGCCGACCGGCGTCGCGTTCCGGAGCAGCGACTCGAGCATCGGCTCGGTCGCGGGCTCGCGTGAACTGTTCAGGTCGGTCACGATCAGCGGCTGGCCCATCCGGTCCCGGATGACGACGTCGAAGGCGGCGCTGTCCTCATCGGCCTCCTCGCCGAGGTCGACGCTGCCACGGAACTCGATCCGGTCGATCTCCGGGATGGCGCCGAACAGCTTCCCCATGGCGGTCTGGTTGCGCGTTTCGCGCACGTCGTGCAGCAGCGATCGGGTGAGCCACTCGACGAACTCGTACTCGACGGTGGTTCGGAGCCACGCCTCGAACGGCTCGCCGTCGACGACGGCGCCGTCGTCGTCGAACTCGGTGTGGTGTTCGAGCCGGAGGTTGTCGTTGACCGCCTCGCGGTCGGCGTCGCCGTTGTGGGCGTCCTCGAGCGTCGGGCCGCCCTTGCGCTCGTACCGAACGAACAGGCTCGTCCCGGCGATCGCCTCCTCGGGCGGGACCTCGTGGTCGCCCTCCGGCAGGTACTCCTGGGCGGCCTCGAGTTCGGCTTCGGCGCCACGCAGCTCGCTCTCCAGCTCGTCGACGGTCGCCCGGAGCTCCGCGACTTCCGTCTCGAGCTCGTCGGCCGTCGCCGCCGCGTCGTCGCGTTCGCGTTCGAGCCGGTCGCGCTCGTTGCGGAGGCGATCGGTCTCCGCCTCGAGCTCCTCGACGCGCTCCTGCAGCTGATCGCGCTCCTCGCGTAGCGCCGTGACCGTCTCACTGGGTGCCGGTTCTGGCTCGGCAGTGCTCGCGGTCTCCGACGCGCTCTCCGAGGCCGGGGTTCGGCCGACTCGCTCGCGGCCTCCATCGACACCGACTCCGAGGGGTCGAGCGCGGGGATCGTCGTCGTCTCGCGCCACTCGGACTCGCCCTCGAAGCGACTGGTCGAACCGGACTGGCTCGCAGTTCCTCCGCCGCGGTCGTTCGCGGAGTCCATCGCCGTCGCGTCCTCACTGTCGGCGGTCGCCGCGTCCGCGCCGTTGGTCGTCGCCGCGTCCGCGCCGTTGGTCGTCGTCGCGTCCGCGCCGTTGGCCATCGCCGCCTCGGCGGCCTCCGTCGCGGACCGTTCGGGCCCGGCCGACGCCGACTCCGTGGCCGGTGCCGATCCCGCGCCGGCGCTGTCGGTGGGCGCGGGATCGTGCCGTGATTCGGCCGCTGGCTGTTGGCCGTCCGACGACGGCGCCGCCTCGGGTTCTTCCTCTGCCGGCCCCTCGCTGTCGGTGGACGGCGCCGTCGCGAACTCCGTCCCTGTCGTCGATTCCTGCCCGTCGCTACCTGCCGTGGCGTTCTCCTCGCCTGGGCTGGGCTGGTCGGTCCAATCGGCGTCCTCGTCGACTGTCGCAGCGCCGCCCGCGGCCGCCGAGCCGCCGGCGCCGGCGGGTTCGGGCACGTCGACGATCTCGACGTTGACGGTTTTGACGCGGTAGATCCCGACTTCGTCGGCCGCGCGCTCGTACGCCTCGTCGCCGGTGAGCCGGCGTTCCTGGTTGCCGACGAACGCGACGGGCATCCGGCGACCGCCGTAGTACGCCAGGAAGTAGTCGCCGGAGAGGACGTTCTCGGAGAGCTCCACGTAGCCAGTGAAGTTGCCCGACTGGAGCGTTCGGTCGACCTCCGACAGCGGCGTCTCCTCGGTGTAGTACTCGCCGCGGACCTCCCCGCCGGTCTCGCGCATGGCGAACAGCAGCGGGAGCGATCGGTCGGGGGCGACGTATGCGGTGCCGTCGGCGTCGGCGAACCGATCGATCCCGCCGTCGAACACGCCGAGCACTCGCCCGTTCAGCATGAACAGCCACGCCCCGCCGTCGGTGACGGCGCCCGTAAACTCCCGATCGGCGAACTCACGGAGTCCCGCGTGCCCGCCGGAGAACGGCTCCGAGTCCCACTCGGTCACCCGCTCGACCGTTTCACTCTTCATCTTAGAAGATTACTCGCCCGGTGCCCTCAAAATACTTTGTGGAGCGTTCCCCCGGCCTCTAGACAGCCGCTTGATGGGTTTCGGCGGTCAGCCGAGCGCGCGGACGATCGCGGCGACAGTCGGCGGGCCGACCAACGCCAGCCCGAGCAGCTCGATGGGGGTGAACCCGGCCGTCGGCGGCATCGACCCCGTGACGGTCAGCCAGACGACGCCGGCGGCGGCCACGGAGATGCCGAAGCTCGCGCCCGCGGCGACCGCGCGCTCGACCGACGTGGCGACGATCCCGAGCAGAAACCCGGCCAGGGCGAGCCCTGCCGGGTGTCCCAGTGTCGCGGCCGCGCCGACGATCCACGCGAGTGCGCTCGCGGCGTCGGCGGCCCGGCCGGTCCGGATCGGCTGGAGGTGGCTCCCGTAGGCGAACAGCGTCGTCGAGCGCTCGCTCACAGTCGAGAGAGCGGCGCGTCGTACATCAATCCACCCACTCGCCGTGGCGGGTGGGAGGCTGCCGCCCGAAGGGCTAACTAACCGGCGTCCGTCCCGCCGCACGTGTCAGCTTCGTTTTTGGCCGGCGCGACGCGGCGCCGTCTCGCGCGGCTCAGCGGGCCGGCAGCGGTCGCCATCGCCCTCACTGGTATCGTCGCTGCGACGGTAGTCTCACCGACGTTCGCCTGGCAAACCAGCGCGCTCTCGGATCTCGGGGTCGCCCCCGGGACCGCGTGGCTGTTCAACGGCTTGCTGATCGGCGGCGGCCTGGTCGGCCTCCCCTACGCCTGGGCGCTGTGGAGCGCAACGTCGGACCGGCTGAGCCAGATCCGCGCGGTGGCGTTTCTGCTCGCGCTGGTGTCGATGGCCGGCGTGGGGCTGGCGCCCGCCGGGCACCCCCTCCACGTTCCGTTCGCGCTCGCGTTCTTCAGTCTCGCCGCGCTGACCGCTGTCGTCGACGGCGTCGCCCGGCTGCGACTCCCCAGGGGGAAGCTCTCGCTGCTCACGGGAGTGCTCGCCCCCGTCGCGTGGCCGGTGTGGCTCGGGTGGCTGGGCGAGGGGATCGCGGTGCCGGAGCTCGTCGGCGCCGTGCTGTTCGGCGTCTGGGTCGTCGCCCTCAGTCCCGAGCGCCCCGGCCAACCCACGTAGCTACGTCGCGAGTTCGGCGAAGGCGTCGATGGCGTCGTCGTCGCCGGCGACGACCAGCGTGTCGCCATCCCGGACCCGGAGGTCGGCGTCGACGTTGGTCAGCCTCTGCCCGTCGCGTTCGATAGCGATCACGGTACAGCCGGTCCGGGCGCGCACGTCGGCCTGGCCGAGGGTTCGGCCCACCAGCGCCGGCGCCTCTCGCCGGACGACTTCCACCTGCGTCTCGGGGTGATCACCTCCTCGTCCAGCAGCTTCGAGGCGAGCATCCGGCCGCTGACGGTCGGCAGCGAGAGGACGTACTTCGCGCCGGCACGGTAGAGCTTCGGCGTCGAGTCGTCCTCGTTGGCCCGTGCGATGATCCCCGTCTCCGGGGCGACCTGCCGGGCGACGAGCGCGGCAAACAGCGCCGTCGTGTCGTCCGACAGCGCGAGGACGATCGCCTCCGAGGAGGCCACGTCGGCCTCCTCGAGCGTGATCGGATCAGTCACGTCGCCGACGATGTCGACGCCGGGCTCGTCCTCGATGTCGACGACGGTCACCGACAGCCCCGCCGCGGTGACCGCCTCCGCGACCGCCGAGCCGACGACGCCGTACCCCGCGACGGTGATGTGGCCCTGTGGGGGGCGTCCCGGGAGAGGCTCCGCCGCTTCATCTCTTCGACGCCGTCCTCCGGGCCGACGACGAGCAACACGGTGTACTCGTCGATGACTCTGGTCGGGCTCGGCGGCGAGACGAACTCGCCGCGGAACCACGCGCCGACGATGTGGGTGCCCCGCAGTTCGTGGATGCCGCAGTCCCCGATCGTGGTCCCGTCGAGCGGCGATCCGGGCTGGATCAGCAGTTCGCTGATCTCGAGGTCGGCGGCGATCTCGACCGCGCCGTCGAGCTCCGTGGAGACCGACGACGACGCCTTGCCCGCCAGCGAATCGCCGAGCACGCTCCGGGGTTGGATCACTTCGTCGGCGCCCGCGTAGCGGTGGTAGTCGGCGTGACTCTCGTCCTCGACGAGACTGAGCACCCGCGTCTCCGGGGCGACGTGCTGGGCCGCCAGGATCACGCTGGCGTTGGTCTCGTCGTCGTCGCCGGCCACGACGGCCTCGGCATCGTCGGCGGAGACGGCCGAGAGCACTTCCCCGTCCTCGGGATCGCCCTGTACGACCTCGACCCCGTCGGTCTGGAGGGACTCGACGGTGTCGGCGTCGGGCTCGACCACCACGTACGGCTGCCCGCGAGCCCTGAGTTCGGTGACGAGCGTGTCGACCGTCGGCGAGAACGAGCAGATCACCACGTGGCCCGTACCGTCGTACGATCGGGGCGGTCCGGACGCAAGCGCCTCCGCGAACAGCGGGAGCACGAACGCCGGCAGCGTGAGGAAGATGAGCGCGACGCCGGTGAACTGCATCGCGATCATCAGCGCGAGCATCGCGGTCGACTCCCACTGGTCGGCCTGCTCGCCGTAGCCGACGGTGGTGAACGTCTCGGCGACGACGTGGAGCGACTCGATGAACCGCACGTCGATCCCCTCCAGCCGCGCCATCCCGAGCTGGTAGAGGAGCGCGTAGACGAGCATCACCGCTGCCGTCCCGAGGAGGTAGAGCCCCGCCCGCCGTGCCGGGTTCGCCATACACCGCGTATTTCGGGCCGGGATTAAAAACCGCCGGCACGCCCGCTGTCGGGACGCCCAAACGCTGCCCGGCGCCCAAGAACTATCGGCACCGGCGACTACCGACCGGTATGACCCGTCATGTGACTCGGGAATCGCATTCGCCCACGTACCTCGACGAGGAGGATATCGATCCGGAGAACGGCGACATCGCCGTCTGTCGCTGCGGCCTCAGCGACGAGCACCCGTTCTGTGACGGCTCCCACCGTCGGACTGACGACGAGGGTGATGGCGTTTACTGCTACGTCGACGGCGAGCGCCGCGAGATCGCGAGCGTCACCTTCGCCGACGGCGAGACGCTGACGTACGAGCCGGGCGACGACGACACAACCGACTGACAGCTCGGCCGAGTGCTTTAGGGCAGTGGCGCTACCAGCGGTGGGTATGTATCGCACCGGTCACCTCGGGGTGTCGCTGCTGGTGTTCGCTCCGATCGGCTACCTGTTCCTCGCCGCCGGGGAACCGATCGCGGCGCTGCTGACCGGCGGCGCGATGCTCTGGCTTGCGATGCTGCCCGACGTGGACCACCGCATTCCGTGGATTCCCCACCGGGGGCCGACCCACTCGCTGCTGTTCGCGGTTCTGATCGGCGTCGCCTTCGCCGGCGCGGGCGGGCTGCTCGCCGGGGTGTCGGCGTCGTCGATCGTATGCGCCTGACGACGTTCGGCTTCTTCGTCGGCTTCGTCGCCGTCGGCGCCCACCTGCTGGGCGACGTGCTCACGCCGGCCGGAGTGAACCTGTTCTGGCCCTGGGGCCGGGAGTTCAGCCTCTATCTCACCCGCGCGGACAACACCGTCGCGAACTACGGTCTGTTCCTGTTGGGTGTGTTCGCCGTCGCGGCCGCGGGCGTGTTGGCGGTTCAGGGGCTCCCCTGATCCAGCACCAGCACCGCGCTCCGTGCCCACTGCTCGTACCCGAGCGCCGTCGCCAACGCAACTGACGCGGCCGCCGACTCGCGGGTCCGGTAGCGGACGACGGCCTCCGCGTCGATACTGAACGCCGTCGCCGTCATCTTTGAGACGACTGCGCGCCCGTACCCGCGCCCGCGATGCGCCGGATCGACGACGACCCCCACGTCCGGAAACGGGAGGTGGGTCAGCGTCGCGACCGCCACGAGGGCGTCGTCCCGGAACAGTCCCGCCGTCTGTCCGGGCCGGAACACCGGCGACGCGCGCGACCAGTCGGCGTCGGGGACGCGCTCCCGGAGCGCTTCGAACGCCGATCGATCGGCGCCGACGAGCAGTCGCGCCTCGGAGTCGACCGGCGAGAACGACGGCTCGTCGACGTAGCCGAGGAAGTACGGCCCGTAGGACGACTCCACGGTCGCCCCGGTGTGCCCGGCGAGCGCCGTCGAGACCGCATCCGCGGCCGGTAGCTCGGCCGCCAGGATGGCCCCGCCGGCATCCGCGAGCGCGTCCCGGTAGTCGGCGGGCGCCGCGACGACGAGCGCGTCACCGCGGCGGAGCAGGCGGACGGTCCCCTCGTTTTCGCTCTCGACGACCGTGGCAGCCGACTCCTCGAACGCGGCGGGCGAACAGTTCAGCCGCTCGGCGCAGTGGCGGGCGATCCGGTCCTCGGTGCCGGGCGCGAGCGGCATCGACGGTCAGTTGGGCCGCGAGCGGCAAAGTTCTGGGGCTCAGTCATCGCCCACCGAGGGGTGGCCGACGCCGCCCACGCCCGGATCGGGGCCGCCGTCGACGAGGGTCACGTCGACCTGCCGGAACGGGATCTCGACGCCCATCTCTGTCAGTCGATGGTAGATGCCGCGGTTGAGTTCGTGGGTCGCCTTCGATCCGCGGACGGGGCTCCTGACCCAGCAGAGCAGTTCGTACTCGAGCGCCGAGGCGCCGAAGGAGCGAAACCGCATCCGGGGCTTGGGCGAGTCGAGCACCAGCGACTCCGCCTCGGCGACGGCGACGACGGCGGCCTCGAACGCGTCGATGTCGGTGCCGTAGGCGACACCGACGGGGACGCGAATGCGCTTGCGGCGGCCGGGGGCGGACTCGTTGACGATCTTCGCGGCGTTGAGCACGGCGTTGGGGACCGTGACCAGCACCTCGTCGCGGGTCTGGAGCGTGGTCGAGCGGACCCCCACTTTCACGACGGTCCCCTTCTCCCCGGAGTCGAGCACGACGAAGTCGCCGATCTTGTAGGTGTCGTCGAAGTAGAGCGCGATCCCCCGAAGAAGTTCGCGACGGTGTCCTTCGCGGCGAAGCCGATGGTGATGCCCACGATCCCCGCGCCGGCGAGCAGCGGCGTCACGTCGATGCGCCAGACGGAGAGGACGGCGACCCCGGCGGCGACGATCACGACCAGCGTCCAGACGTTCGAGAACACCGGCGCGAAGTCGAACCGGGGGCCGGCGTCCTTCACCGAGTCGACCGCACGGTTCACGATGGCGTTCAGTGCCCACGCCCAGACGAGGACGAGGACCGTCAGCGTCGGGCGACTGAGGAGCGCATCCCGGGTGGCGGCGTCGACGGCCAGCGCGTCGAGCACGCCGCCGTCACCAGTGAGGAGGAACACGCCACCGAGCGCCGCCGTGACCACGAGCGGCAGTCGGAGCTCGTCGACGACGATGTCGTCGAAGCCGTTCTCCGTCGACCGACCCAGGCGCCGGAGGAGTCGGACGACGACGCGCTCGACGACGAGGGCCGCGACGAGGCTCCCGGCCACGATCGTCGCCAGCCCGACCGTCGGCGGCAGCGCGTTCAGCGCCGACGTGACAGCGTTCATACTGCAGGGAAGCGGCAGGGTGGCTTAACCGTTTCTCGCGGGCGCACTCGCCGTGCGGCTTGAAGTGGCTGCCCGCCCAACAGCCGCCGATGGCCGACCCCGAACTCGACGACGACGCGATGACTCGCTTCGAGGTGCCCGACTTCGAAGAGCTCCCCGAAGACCTGCAGAACCGGCTCACCGCGGAGACCGAGGAGGCCGGCTTCACGCCCAACGTGTTCTCGGCGTTCGCCTACAAGCCGAGTCACTTCCGGGCGTTTTTTGACTACCACGACGCGCTCGTCGACGACACCGCGCTCGACCGCGAGGAGGTGGAGATGCTCGTCGTCGCCGTCTCCGGCCGGAACCACTGCTACTACTGCAACGTCGCCCACGGGGCGCTGCTGCGGATCTACTCGGGGGACCCGGAGCTGGCGGACCAGCTGGTGGCGAACTACCGGCAGGCCGACGTGAGCGAGAAACGGATGGCGATGCTCGACGTGGCGGTGACGCTGACCGAACAGCCAGACCGCGTCACCGAGGCCGACCTCGAACGCCTCGCCGAGGTGGGCTACAGCCCGGAGGAGATGTGGGACATCGCCGCTGTCACTGCCTTCTTCAACCTCAGCAACCGGATGGCGATGTTCGCGGACATGCGCCCCAACGCTGAGTTCCACACGATGGGCCGCTAGCGCCCCGCGCGGGCCGTGGCGTCGACGCCCCGGCCGTTTCGGGAACGACTAAACGACTACGGCAGGTAGGGCCGGTAATGACCGAGACCGAGGACGCCTGGTTCGCCGGCGTCGACCCCGGCGACGCCGACGCCGCGGCGGCGGCGATCCGTGACGGCGAGGCCGAGCAGCCCCGCGACTGGCCCGCGATTGCGGTCGAATCCGGGTTCGCCGCGGACGAGGACCAGTACTACGACCGCCTCCACGAAGCGACCGTCGATGCCGCTCGCGAGGCCGCACGGGCGGCCGGGCGCGCCGACGATCAACAACTGATCCACGCGCTGCGGGCGATGGACGACGCCGAGCGCACCGCGAACGAGCTCGCCGAACGGCTGGAGGAGTGGGCCGGCGCACTGCTGGACGTGGAGGAACCCGCCACCGGGCTCGACTTCGCGGCCGTCGTCGCGGGGATGGAGCCCGCCGACACGACCGAGGAGCGAGCCGTCTCGCTGGCCCAGCGCGTGGTCGACCTCCGCGACGAGCGCGACGACCTGCGGGCCTTCGTCGAGCGTCGCGCCCCCGAAGTCGCGCCCAACCTCGCCGAGATGGCCGGGCCGGTGCTGGCCGCGCGGCTGATCTCGCTCGCCGGCGGCCTCGGCTCGCTGGCGAAGAAACCCTCGGGCACCGTGCAGGTGCTCGGCGCCGAGGACGCGCTGTTCGCCCACCTCCGTGGCCACGCGCCCTCGCCCAAACACGGCGTCATCTTCACCCACGAGTTCGTTCGCGGCACCCGGCCCGACGACCGCGGCTCCGCGGCGCGTGCGCTGGCGGGCAAGCTCGCCATCGCCGCCCGGATCGACCACTACTCCGGCGAGCGCCGGGAGAGCGTCCACGAGGACCTGCGCGACCGGATGGAGACGATCCGTGCGCGTGCGGGCGAGGAGGCTGCTGACGGCGACGCCGGGGAGGTGGCCGATGAGTGAGCTCCCCGCGGGCGTCGAGCGCCGCACCGTCGCGGGTGAGGAGCGGCTGACCACGGCCGGCGACCCAGTGTACGGCGAGCCGACCGTCGACGACCGGCGCGTGTGGGACGCCGGGCGGTCGAAGCTGGGTGCGATGCTCGAACTCGGGATGGACACCCACCTGCAGGGTGGCGAGTCGGTGCTGTATCTCGGCGCGGCCTCGGGAACGACCGTGAGCCACGTCGCCGACTTCGCGGGCCCGACGTACGCGGTGGAGTTCGCCCCCGACCCGTGCGCGACCTGGTCGACGTAGCCGAGAGCCGCCCCAATCTGTTCCCGCTGCTCGCCGACGCGCGGAACCCCCGGGAGTACGCTGGCGTCGTGGAGGCCGGACTGGACTGCATCGTCCAGGACGTGGCGACCCGTGGGCAGGCCGAGGTAGCAAACCGCAACGGGCAGTTCCTGAGCGACGGCGGGCTGCTGCTCGCGGCGATCAAGGCCCGCAGCGAAGACGTGGTCGCCGAGCCCGCGGACGTGTTCGATGAGGTGCGGGAGACGCTGTCGACGACCTACGAGATCCTCGAAACCGAGCGACTGGAGCCGTATCACGACGATCACCTCGGGATCGTCGCCCGGAAGCGGTAATCGCTGCCGCCGACCCGCGCTCAGCGTTCCGGAGCCGGCACCCTATTTACGTGAGCGCCCGCAGAACCCAGCAAATGGAGGAACTGGGTTCCCGGGCGAACTTCGACCGGATGGGCACCCTCGGCGTCGAGGAGGAGTTCTACGTCGTCGACGACGACGGGATGCCCGTCTCGGGCACGAAAGAGCTGGTGTACGGCGACGACGAGCCGCCGGCACCGCTCGCGGACCGGCTCGACCACGAGCTGTTTCAGTTCACGATCGAGACGCAGACGCCGCTGATCGAGAGCGTGGGCGCCGCCGAGGACCACCTGCTCGCGGTGCGGGAGGCGTTGGTCGACTACGCCGACACCCGCGGCTACCGGATCGCGGCCGCGGGGCTCCACCCGGAGGCTCGCTGGCGCGAACTCGACCACGCCGAGAAGCCGCGGTACCGCTCGCAACTGGAGCGGATTCAGTACCCTCAGCACCGCAACACGACCGCGGGGCTGCACGTCCACGTCGGCGTCGACGACCCCGACAAGGCGGTCTGGATCGCGAACGAACTTCGGTGGGAGGTGCCGCCGATGCTCGCGCTGTCGGCCAACTCCCCGTTCTGGAACGGGTTCGACACCGGGCTCGCGTCGGCCCGGTCGAAGATCTTCGAGAACCTCCCCAACACCGGGATGCCCACGCGCTTCGAGGACTACGACTCCTACGAGCGCTTCGAGCGCCGCATGGTCGAACAGGGATCGATCGACGATCGCGGCGAACTCTGGTACGACGTACGCCCCCACACCGGCCACGGGACTGTGGAGGTCCGCACGCCCGACGCTCAGGCCGATCCCGCCGTCGTCCGGGCGTTCGTCGAGGGTATCCACGCGCTCGTGGTCGACCTCGCGGAGCGGTACGAGGACGGCGAGCGCGAACCGCTCGGCGCGGGGCTGCGCCGGGAGCTCTTAGACGAGAACAAGTGGCGAGCGATGCGTCACGGCCACGAGGCCACGTTCGTGGATCGCGACGGCGAGTCGACGATCGGGCTGGCCGAGGCGGTCGAGCGGACCTGCGACCGGATCGGCGACGACGCGCTCGCGACGCTCCTCGATCGCGAGAGCGGGAGTGAGCGTCAGCGTCGGATCCACGAGAACGGCGGGAGCGAGGCGCTGCGGGAGTCGCTGCTGCTGTAGCTCAGTACCGGATGGGGTACTGACGGATCGTCTCGGGAACGTCGTCGCCCCAGAACGTCTGCATCTTCTCGTCGTCCATCCCCCGTTCGGTCTCCAACGCGGACTCGTACGCCTCGCGAAGGTCGGCGATGGGCTGGCCCGGGGTGTCGACCCGGAGGTTGTGGTAGAGCTTCGCGGGCTCGCCGTACACCAGCACGGCCGCGCTGAGGTTGTCGCCGCGCTTGTCGCCGCCGGCGGACTCGCTGGCCTCGAGCGCGGTCAGCAGGCGGTCGGTGAACCGCCCGCTCGCGCGCTCGAAGGCGGCGGCGACGGCGTCGATCACGTCCGGGCTGGCGAGCAGGTCACCCGCGACGGTGTACTCCTCGGCCGTGAAGTGATCGGCGTGATCGACGCACTTCTCGCCCGTGTGGGCGTAGGTGTTCCCGGCGGCGTCGATGCCGTGGAGCTGGAGGCCGACCGAGCCGTCGCGCCCGGCGATCAGCGCCTCGGCGGCCGTCGGGAGCGAGAACCCGCGCCCGAGCAGGTAGCGGAGCGACTCGCCGTAGTCGGCGCCGGCGTCCCACGACTGCGTGACGACGGCGCCGTCGGCGCTCACCCAAGGACAGACCGCGCCGACGGCGGGGAACGCCGACGCGACGGCGACGCCGTACTGCGACGACTCGGGATCGCGGGCCGCGATCGAGATGGTCACGGCCACACCCCGACCGTGATACTGTCGAACACACGCCATCTCGGGCTGTTGCGGGCTTCAACGTTCCGGCCCCGACCGAACGCTTTTGCCCGACCGCGCACCCACCGTCGACCGTGTACCTCTCCCACCCGGTTCGGCGGATGCGGAACGACCCCGGCGAGGCGACGGTCGGGCTGGTCGTCGAGCTCGGCGACGACGCGGAGCCGGCGTCGCTGCGGGAGACCGTCGCGGCGGCGAACGGCGAGCTGGTCGACGACTTGGGCTTTGGCTGCTGGCTGGTCAGCCTGCCGGAGGCCGGCGTCGACGCCCTCTGCTCGCTCGATGGCGTGGTTCGCGTCGAGACCGACGCGACGCTCGAACGGGGCGTCGACGAGACCGTCGACGCGGACCTCGGCGAGGGCGGGGCCGACGACTCGCCGCGGGAGGTCTGAGCGGTGCGTCGTCAGCCCGCGGCCTTGATCTCGACGCGGTAGCCGAACGGATCGCGGACGTACACCGCCGGCGCGGTTCCCGTGGCCCCCTTCAGGTCGCGAGCCGCGCGTTCGATATCGACGCCTGCTTCCGATAGCTCCCGCTGGATCGCGTCGATCGACTCCGCGACGACGACGGCGACGTGGTCGAAGTTCCTCCCCGTCGGGGGTCGAACTCCTCGCTCGGGCGGACGTGGATCAGGCTGGTCGCCGAGAGGCGGATCGAGAAGATCGGCCGGTCGCCCGCGCGGTAGGCGTCGAGATCCTCGAGGTCGAAGCCGAGCGCGTCGCGGTAGAACGCGACGGCGTCGTCGACGCGATCGGCCGGAATCGTGAGGTTGGCGTGGTCGAGGTGGCTGGGCTCCATGGTTCCGAGTCCGGACGGGTTCGGCATAAGCGGTCGGGGCAGCGGCCCTACACCCACTTCTGCAGCTGGGCGATGATCGGGTAGGCCAACACCGTCAGGAGCGCGACGTGGAGCAGCTGCGTGAACTGGGCCGGTGGTGAGAACACCGACGAGAGTAGGAACGCGACGGGGAGTGCGATCAGGAGGGTGACGACCCTCCGCACGGTCGGCGAGATCTGCATGTGCCGGGCTCGTGACCGATCCGACAAAAATCGTCCGCCATCGATGGCATCGACCCCACCGGAGCAGATAACTCCTTCCGCACGGACGGTCGCGGTATGGCGCCACCCGCCGAGGACTCCGGCAGCGTTGAGGGCGGGCACAGCGGCGGGGGGAACGCTGCGCGAGCGGACGGCCACGTTCGGCGGGTCGACCTCGCTGACGCCACTGTCGAGTACGAGATCCGCCACAGCGCCGACGCCACGCGGGCGCGCATCGACGTCGACGTGCACGGGGTGACGGTGGTGCTTCCCGAAGGCTCCCGCGTGCGGGCGAAGGAACTCCTTCTGCAGAAGGCTGACTGGGTGGTCGAGAAACACCGCGAGTTCGAACGCTACCGTGATCGCGTGCCGGATCGGACGTTCGAACCCGGCGAGACGTTTCCGGTGTTTGGCACGGATCGCGAACTGGTGGTCGAGCCGGCTCGGCGGCACGAACTCACCGACGAGACGATCCGGCTCCGGCGGAGCGCCGTCGAGCAGTCGTCGGTGAAGCGCGCGCTGGAGAACTTCTACCGCTCGGTCGCGCGGGAGGAGTTTACCGAGCGTGCGGACCACTACGCGCCGCGGATAGGCGTCGAGTACGGGGGATCGAGGTGCGAAACCAGAAGACGAAGTGGGGGAGCTGTTCGAGTACCGGTACGCTCGGGCTGAACTGGCGACTGATGCAGGCGCCGCCGGCCATCGTCGACTACATCGTCGTCCACGAACTCGCCCACCTGCGGGAGATGAACCACAGCGAGGCGTTCTGGGAGATCGTCGGCGAGTTCGACCCCGAGTGGGAGCAGCACCGGGCGTGGTTACGGGAGCACAGTGCGGAACTGGTGTTCTCCGAGGCGGATCTGTAGCCGTCGACGCCGAATCGGGACGCTCGTCGCTCGAAGATCGGTCCCAACAGAAATGCGCTGGCTGGGATTTGAACCCAGGTTGTGACCATGGCAAGGTCACGTGATACCACTACACTACCAGCGCGTTCCTTCGCACTCCAACCAAGTGCGGTTCTCTTCTTAAGACTTCCGAAACGCTCCCAATCGACCGCCGCGCGGGGGTGGCGTCGACGCCTCGAGCGACATCGCCGAACGATGTTCACGAACGAAATAAAGTCGCCAGCGGGCGTCTGGAGGCGTGTGACGCCGTCACAGCCCCGATGCTGAGTCGCTACCCTTTTACGGTGTCGTTCGGTATTCCTGGTACAGTCCAGTGGCGAGGCACATGACGGGCGACAACACACTCGTCGTTCCGTCGTCGTTGGTCCGCGAGGCCGAGGACAAGCGCGAGGCGACCCGGAAGCTCGGGTACGTGGCTCGCGCGGCGGTCATCTACCGGACCGACCGAATCCTCGTCTTCCCCGATCGGGAAGCCGAGGGCCGCTGGGGCGGGGCGTTCGTCCGCACGGTGCTGGCCTACGCGGCCACCCCACCGTACCTCCGACAGGAGGTCTGGGACGAACGCGACGAACTGCGCTACGCAGGCGTCCTCCCCCCATGCGTGTCTCTCCACGGACCGGCTCCGAGGGTGAAACCCCGGAGTCGAGAGAAGGAATCGTGACCGAGGTCGGACCTGACGATCGCGTCCGGGTCAATTGCGGACTGCAACACCCGATCTCCCTGCTCGTCCCGTCGTCGATGACGGTCGAACAGGGGGAGCGCGTCACAGTCAGGGTCTCTTCGCGAGAACCCGTCCGCGCACGGCTCGTCGACGAGAACCCACCCGGGTTCACCGTCGACGCCTGCGGGGACATCCAGGAAGCCCTCGCCCGCGACGACGCGGGCCTCTGCATCGGCACGTCGCGCCACGGGGACGAACTCACCCGTTCGCGGCTCGCCGAACTCGCCCCGCGCTACCGGGACGGCGCGACCGTCGTCTTCGGCTCGCCGGGCCGCGGGCTTCCGGAGATCTTGGGGGTGTCCCCCGACGATCTCCCCGTCGAACCCGACTCGCCCGGGTTCGACCTCTGGCTGAATACGGTTCCGAATCAGGGCAGCGAGGTGGTGCGCACCGAGGAAGCGGTGTTCGCCACGCTCGCCCCGCTCGCGCTCAGGGACTGAGCGCGGAGGAAAACGAACATGCCACAACCAAGCAGACCACGAAAAGGCTCGCTGGGCTTCGGCCCGCGAACGCGTGCGGCGTCGGAAGTGCCGCGTATCCGCTCGTGGCCGGACGACGAGGGCTCCCCTGCACTGCAGGGCTTCGCTGGCTACAAGGCCGGCATGACCCACGTCGTGATGGTCAACGACGAGGAGGACTCGCCGCGGAACGGGATGGAGGAGTCCGTCCCCGTTACCGTCGTCGAGACCCCCCGATGCACGCGATCGCCGTGCGAGCCTACGAGGATACGGCGTACGGATCGAAGCCGGCAACCGAGGTTTGGGCGTCCGAGTTCCACGACGAGCTCGACCGCGCACTGGACCTGCCGGCGGAGAACGATTTCGAGGGCGACGCTGACGAACTGCGAGCGCTCGTCGAGGAGGGTGCGGTCGACGACCTTCGGGTCATCACCCACACCACCCCCGCGACGCTGCAGAACGTCCCCAAGAAGGAACCCGACGTGATGGAGACTCGAGTCGGCGGTGGCTCCCTGCAGGAGCGCGTCGACTTCGCGCTCGACCTCGTCGAGGACGGCGGCGAACACGAGTTCGGCGACGTCTTCCGCGCGGGCGAGTACCTCGACGCGTCGGGGATCACGAAAGGGAAAGGGACGCAGGGTCCCGTCAAGCGCTGGGGCGTCCAGAAGCGGAAGGGCAAGCACGCCCGGCAGGGCTGGCGGCGCCGCATCGGTAACCTCGGCCCGTGGAACCCGAGCCGCGTTCGCTCGACCGTTCCCCAGCAGGGTCAGACCGGCTACCACCAGCGGACGGAACTCAACAAGCGCCTGATCGACTTCGGCGAGGGCGACGATGCCTCCGTCGACGGCGGCTTCGTCAACTACGGCGAGGTCGACGGGCAGTACGCGCTCGTGAAGGGCTCGCTCCCGGGCCCCGACCAGCGTCTCATTCGGTTCCGCCCGGCGATTCGGCCGAACGACCAGCCGCGCCTCGACCCCGAGGTGCGCTACGTCTCGACGGCCTCTAACCAAGGGTAACAACCATGCAAGCAACAATCCGAAACCTGGACGGCTCGGACGGCGACGAGATCGAGCTTCCGGCGGTGTTCGAGACGACGTTCCGCCCGGACCTCATCAAAGGCGCCGTGCAGGCCGCCCAGGCAAACCGAAAGCAGGCTTACGGCGCCGACGAGTACGCCGGCCTCCGCACCCCCGCCGAGTCGATGGGGTCGGGCCGCGGCATGGCGCACGTGCCACAGGAGAACGGACGCGCACGGCGTGTTCCGCAGGCCGTCGGTGGCCGCGCGGCACACCCGCCGAAAGCGGAGAAGGACCAGGGCAAGAAGGTCAACGACAAGGAGCGCAAGCTCGCGACCCGCTCTGCCATCGCCGCCACGGCCGACGCCGAGCGCGTCGCCGAGCGCGGCCACGCCTTCGACGACGACCTCGAGCTCCCGCTCGTCGTGAGCGACGAGTTCGAGGACCTGCAGAAGACCAAGGAGGCCGTCGAGGCCTTCGAGTCGCTCGGCATCCACGACGACGTCGAGCGCGCCGACGAGGGGAAGAGCGTCCGTGCCGGTCGCGGGACGACCCGTGGTCGAAAGTACGACGAGCCCAAGTCCGTGCTGGTCGTCACCAGCGAGGAGCCGTCGCGCGCAGCGCGTAACCTCGCGGGCGTCGACGTCGCCACGGCTGAGAACGTCAACGCCGAGGACCTCGCGCCCGGGACCGACGCCGGTCGACTGACGGTCTGGACCGAGAGCGCCCTCGAGGAGGTGGCCGACCGATGAGCGGCATCATCGAGCACCCGCTGGTCACCGAGAAGGCGATGGACCAGATGGACTTCGACAACACGCTCCAGTTCATCGTCCACATCGACGCCGACAAGCCGTCGATCACAGACGAGATCGAGTCCCGCTACGACGTGACCGTCGAGTCGCTGAACACGATGGTCACGCCGCAGGGGAAGAAGAAGGCGGTCGTCCGCCTCTCCGAGGACGACGACGCACAGGAGATCGCCTCGCGAATCGGGGTGTTCTGATAATGGGACGACGAATTCAGGGGCAGCGACGTGGCCGTGGGACGCCGACGTTCCGTGCGCCGTCGCACCGCTACAAAGCTGACCTCGAACACAAGAAAAGCGAGGAGCACGACACGATCTCCGGCGAGATCGTCGACATCGAGCACGACCCCGCCCGCAGCGCGCCGCTGGCGGACGTCGAGTTCGAGGACGGCGACCGCCGGCTCGTGCTCGCTCCGGAAGGTATCACCGTCGGCGACACCCTGCAGGTGGGTGTCTCCGCCGAGATCAAGCCCGGCAACACGCTGCCGCTCGCGGAGATCCCGGAAGGGGTCCCGATCTGTAACGTCGAGAGCCAGGTGGGCGACGGCGGGAAGTTCGCCCGCGCCTCCGGCGTCTCGGCGCAGCTGATGAGCCACGACCGCGACGTTGCGGTCGTCCAGCTGCCCAGCGGCGAGGTCCGGCGGCTCCCGCCGGAGTGTCGCGCCACCATCGGCGTCGTCGCCGGCGGTGGGCGGACGGAGAAGCCGTTCGTCAAAGCCGGCAACAAACACCACAAGATGAAGGCTCGCGGGACCAAATACCCGCGTGTCCGCGGGTCGCGATGAACGCCGTCGACCACCCGTTCGGTGGCGGCGGCCGCCAGCACCCCGGCCAGCCCAAGTCCGTCTCGCGGGACGCCCCGCCGGGACGGAAGGTTGGCGACATCGCCTCCAAACGCACCGGCCGCAGCGGTGGCAAGGGGGAGAGTAACACCATGAGCTCGGAATACCGAACCGGCCGCGAAGGTGAGTTCACCTACCGCGGTCACACGCTCGAGGACCTCGAAGAGATGGATCTCGACGAGGTCGTGGAACTGCTACCCGCCCGCGTGCGGCGAACTATCGACCGAGGACTCGGCATCGACCACCGGAAGCTGGCCGAGGAGGCCCAGGAAGCGACCGAGGAGGAGACGGCCAACGATCCGCTTCGGACGCATCTCCGGGACATGCCGATCCTCCCGTCGTTCGTCGGCCTCACCTTCGAGGTGTACAACGGCCACAGCTTCGACCGCGTGAAGGTCGAGCCGGAGATGATCGGCCACTACCTCGGTGAGTTCCACCTCACCCGATCCACCGTCGAGCACGGTCAGGCCGGCATCGGCGCGACCCGGTCCTCGAAGTTCGTGCCACTCAAGTAACCTATGGGAATCAGCTACAGCGTCGACGCCGACCCGGAGAAAACGGCGAAAGCCATGCTGCGGGAGCGTCAGATCAGCCTGAAGCACAGCAAGGCCATCTCGAAGGCCATCAAAGGCAAGACGGTCACCGAGGCCGAGGAGTACCTCGACGCAGTCATCGAGGGCGACCGCTCGGTGCCGTTCAAGCAGCACAACAGCGGCGTCGGACACCGATCCGACATCGACGGCTGGGACGCCGGCCGGTACCCCGAGAAGGCCAGCGAGGACTTCCTCAAGCTGCTGACCAACGCCAAGAACAACGCCGACCACCAGGGCTTCGACGGCGAGGAGATGACTATCGCCCACGTCGCCGCCCACAAGGTCGGCGAACAGGTCGGTCGCCAGCCCCGTGCGATGGGGACCGCCGACCCGTGGAACACCGTCGAAGTCGACGTGGAAATGATCCTCGAAGTCGAGGAGGAGGATAACTGATGGCGGACGAACAGCAGTTCATCGAGAACGGGCTCCAGCGGAGCCAGATCGACGAGTTCTTCGCGGACGAGCTCAGCCGCGCCGGCTACGGCGGCATGGACATCGCGAAGACGCCGATGGGGACCCAGATCGTCCTCAAGGCCGAGAAGCCCGGCATGGTGATCGGGAAGGGTGGGAAGAACATCCGGAAGATTACCACCGAGCTCGAGGACCGCTTCGACATGGAGGACCCGCAGATCGACGTGCAGGAGGTCGACGAACCCGACCTCAACGCACAGATCGTCGCGGACCGACTGGCCAACGCGCTCGAGCGTGGCTGGTACTTCCGGAAGGCGGGCCACACCACCATCGACCGCATGATGGAGGCCGGCGCGCTGGGCGCGGAGATCGTCCTGTCGGGGAAGGTCACCGGCGCCCGTTCGCGCGTGGAGAAGTTCAACCGCGGCTACATCAAGCACAACGGCGAGCCCGCCCAGTCGGTCGTCGACGAGGGGCAGGGCGTCGCCGTCATGAAGCTCGGCACCATCGGCGTCACCGTCAAGGTGATCGGGCCGGACGCGACGCTCCCGGACGACTTCGAGATCACGGAGACCGACGAGGCCCCGAGGTCGAGCAGGTCGAGACCGGCGAGGGCGTCGAGGAGCTGCTCGCGGACGTCGAGGAGGAGGAAATCCCCGAGGCGCCCGAGCACGAGGAGCCCGAGATCCCCGACGAGGACCCCGCGGAGGTCATCGACGAGGAGGTCGTCGAGGAAGTCGTCGAGGCCGCCGAGGACGAGGAGCCGGTCGAACCCGCCGACGAGGAGGACGCGGCGGCGGCCGAGCCCGAGGACGAGCCGGAGCTCGAAGAAGACGTCGAGGAGGAAGCCGCCGACCTCGTCTCCGAGATGGAGGAGGCCGAGGAGGAGGCCGAACCCGACGAAGACGACGAGGAAACGGAGGAGTAATACATGGCGATTCTCTACACCGAAGAGATCCGAGACATGACGCCCGCCGAGCGGGAGGCCGAGCGCGAGGAGCTCGAGACCGAGCTCCTGAACGCTCGCGCCGTCCAGGCGGCGGGTGGCGCCCCGGAGAACCCGGGTCGCGTCGGTGAGCTCCGTCGCACGATCGCCCGGATCAAGACGATCCAGAACGAGGAAGGCGACGACGCAGCCGACGCGGACGAGGAGTAACGCACGATGGCACTCACACCCGACACCCTCACACGACACGAGCTCAACGGCCTCCCCGTTCGGGTGGCCGACGCCGCCAACCCCGACTTGGTCGGGATCAGCGGCCGCGTCGTGATCGAGACGATGAAGACGTTCCACGTCGACGACGGGCGTCGGGTGCGACAGGTCCCCAAGGAGGGGAGCCGCTTCGAGTTCGCTATCAGGAACACGGACGACGCTGCGAGAGCCAGCGTCGCTCCCGCTGCAGATGAAGCCGCGGGCGCCGCCGAGGCGTCCGGGTCCGTATCCCAACTCGGGACGGAAACTGCCGGGGTCCGCCCCGGCAAGTCTGGCCCGTCCGCCCCGCCCCGGAGTCAGGGTCGGGGGCGAGCCAGTTCGAGGGGGACTGTTTCCCCGGACAGGCGAGTGCGAGGATACGGTCTACGTAACGGTGGATGGCGCGAGACTGCTCTCACGACCCGCCGCGCGAACCGAGCGCGGGGGTGATTCGACATGGCAATCGGACTAAACGTAGAACAACCGGAGGAGACCTGCTCCGACGAGAACTGTCCGTTCCACGGAGACCTCTCCGTGCGCGGGCAGGTGCTCGAGGGTGAAGTCGCTTCCACCGACATGGACAAGACCGTCGTCGTGGAGCGGGAGTACGACGTTCGTGTACCGAAGTACGACCGGTACATGAAGCGCCGTTCTCGCGTTCCCGCCCATCATCCGCCGTGTGTCGACACGGAGGAGGGCGACACGGTCCGTATCGCAGAGACTCGACCGCTCTCGAAGACCAAATCACACGTCGTCGTCGAAGTCGTCGACGACGGGGGTGAATGATGGAGGCGCTGAAAGCCGACGTCACGCAGGGTCTCGAGAAGGGCTCGAAGATCACGTGCGCCGACAACACCGGCGCCCGCGAGCTCAAGGTCATCAGCATCGCCGGCTACTCGGGGACGAAGAACCGTCACCCGAAAGCCGGTCTCGGCGATAAGATCACCGTCTCGGTCACCAAGGGCACGCCCGAAATGCGTCGCCAGGTGCTCGAAGCGGTGGTCGTTCGCCAGCGAAAGCCGATCCGCCGACCCGACGGCCAGCGCCTCAAGTTCGAGGACAACGCCGCCGTCATCATCGACGAGAACGAGGAGCCCCGCGGCACGGAGATCAAGGGGCCCGTCGCTCGCGAGGTCGCAGAGCGGTTCGGCACCATCGCCAGCACGGCGACGATGATCGTCTAAGCATGACACGACAGCCACGCAAACAACGAAACAAGAAGCGAGACGCCCCCTGCACGAGAAGCAGAAGCAGGTTCGGGCCACGCTGACGGCCGACCTCCGCGAGGAGTACGGCCAGCGGAACGTCCGCGTCAACGCGGGCGACACCGTCGAGGTGCTCCGCGGCGACCACGCCGGCGAGGAGGGCGAGGTCCTGAAGGTCGACCTTCGGGACGAGGTCATCCACGTCGAAGAGGTCACCGTCGAGAAGACGGACGGGGAAGAGGTTCCCCGGCCGCTCGACGCCTCGAACGTCCGCGTGACCGAGCTCGACCTCGAGGACGAGGTCCGGCAGGAGCGTCTCGAGGAGGACAACGAATGACGAACCACCAGAAGCGACTCTCGGTACCGAACTCCTGGCCGGTCGAACGGAAGGAGGAGACGTTCACGGTCAAGGCCGACGCGGGTCCGCACGGCGAGAAGGGGGTTCCCCTCCTGATCGTCCTGCGCGACGTGCTCGGCTACGTGGACTCTCGCAAGGAGGCTCGCTACGCGCTGAACAACGACGCGGTGCTCGTCAACGGCGACGCCGTCGCCGACGAGGCCCGGCCGATCGGGATGTTCGACATCCTGGCGTTCCCGGCCCGTGACGAGTACTTCCGCGTGTTCCCCGGCGAGGGCGGCCGCCTCGCGCTCACCCCGATCGACGAGGAGAGCGCGGCCTCCCGCCTCGGGAAGATCACTGGCAAGCGCCAGGTCAGCGGCGGCGACTACCAGCTCTCGCTGCACGACGGCTCCACGATCCAGATCGCGGACGCCGACGCGTACAGCGCGGGCGACTCCCTCGTGATCGACAACGAGGACAAGGAGATCGTGGCCCACTTCGAGTACGAGGAGGGCGCGCTCGTCACCGCCGTCGACGGCCAGCACGCCGGCGAGATCGGCAAGGTCGAGGAGATCCTCGTCACCCCGGCTCCGGCCGCAACGCCGTGACCGTCTCGACCGACGACGGCTCCTTCGAGACCGTCGAGGAGTACGTCGTCACCATCGACGAGAACTTCGTGGGTGATGACGATGAGTGAGGCCGAGTCGGAGTTCCACCCGATGCGCGAGCCGTCCATCGAGAAGGTCGTCGTCCACATGGGCGTCGGGCAGGGCGGGCGCGACCTCGGGAACGCCGAGGAGATCATCGAGGAGATCACGGGCCAGCAGTCGGTCCGGACCAGCGCCAAGCGAACGGTGCAGGCGTTCAACATCCGGCAGGGTGACCCGATCGGCACGAAGGTCACGCTCCGGAACGAGGACGCGGAAGCGTTCCTCGAGACTGCGCTCCCGCTCGCGGACATCAGCGCCTCGCAGTTCGACGACGCCGGCAACGTCAGCTTCGGCGTCGACGAGCACACCGCGTTCCCGAGCCAGGAGTACGACCCCAACACCGGGATCTACGGGCTCGACGTGACCGTCACGCTGGTCCGTCCGGGTTACCGTGTCGCCAAGCGCGATCAGGTGACGCGGTCGATCCCCGACAAGCACCGCATGACCGCCGAGGACGCCATCGCGTTCCTCGAGAACGAGTTCGACGTGGAGATCGACGAATGAGTGAACTAGACGGCGAACACACCGGCAACGAAGAGACCGGCGAGCACGCCACCCAGGGCAGCACGCAGGAGCGGCAGTGCCGCCGCTGCGAGCGCACCGAGGGCCTGGTGAGCAAGTACGGCGTTTTCGTCTGCCGACAGTGTTTCCGAGAGATCGCCCGCAGCATGGGCTTCCGGAAGTATCGATAACTATGGCAGGAAACGACCCACTGGTGAGTGCCCTCTCCGGCATCGACAACGCCGAGAGCGTCGGGCACCTCGACCACACGGTAGCACCCGCCTCGAACGTGATCGGCAGCATCCTCGAGGTCTTCTACGACCGCGGGTACATCGGCGGCTTCGAGTTCGTCGACGACGGCCGATCGGGCAAGTTCGAGGTCGAACTGAGTGGCGCCATCAACGACTGCGGGGCGGTCAAGCCCCGCTACTCGGTCGGCGCTGACGAGTACGAGCAGTGGGAGAAGCGGTTCCTCCCGGCCCGAGACTACGGGTCGCTCATCGTCACGACCAGCCACGGCGTCATGAGCCACTACGAGGCCCGCGAGAAGGGCATCGGTGGCCAAGTCATCGCATACGTCTACTGATGAGCAGAACAGAACTCACAATCCCGGACGACGTCTCCGCGGAGCTCGACCACCTCGACCTCACCGTCGAGGGTCCCAACGGCTCGGTCACCCGACGCCTCTGGTACCCCGACGTGGACGTGAGCGTCGAGGACGGCACCGTGGTCATCGAGGCCCCCGAGGAGGGGGACGCGAAGACCCGCGCGACGGTCGGCACCTTCGAGAGCCACGTTCGGAACATGTTCCACGGCGTGACCGAGGGATGGACCTACGAGATGGAGGTCTTCTACGCCCACTTCCCGATGCAGGTGGAAGTGCAGGGCGAGGAGGTCGTCATCGAGAACTTCCTCGGCGAGCGCGCCCCGCGGCGGACGCCGATCCGGGGCGACACGCAGGTCGAGATCGACGGCGAGCAGATCACGCTCTCGGGCTCCGACAAGGAGGCCGTTGGCCAGACTGCCGCCGACATCGAACAGCTCACTCGCGTGAGCGACAAGGACAACCGCGTCTTCCAGGACGGCGTGTACATCACGCAGAAACCCACGGGTGATGCCTGATGGCTGACGACGAACCCCAGGAGATCGAGGACATCAGCGGCGTCGGCCCCTCGAAGGCCGAGACGCTCGCCGAGGCCGGCTACGACTCCGTCGAGGACCTCAAGGCTGCCTCCCAGTCCGAACTCGCGGAGGTCGACGGCGTCGGGAACGCGCTCGCCGCCCGTATCAAGGCCGACGTCGGAGGTCTCGAAGTCGAAGAGGAGACCGAGGCCGAGATCGAGGACGAGAGCGAGGAAGCGGCCGAAGCCGACGAGGAGGCGGTCGAAACCGAACTCCAGCCTCGCGGTCACGCCGACAAGACGCCCGACCTGGACGACGACACCGCGGCCGCACTCGCACAGAAGCACCGCGAGGGCAAGCCGCAGTTCAACCGCCAGGACTACCACAAGAAAAAGCGCGTCCCCACCTCGTGGCGACGCCCGACTGGCGGCCTCTCGAAGCAGCGACGCGGCATCAAGGGCAAGGGCGACACAGTCCAGGCGGGCTTCCGCTCGCCGACGGCCGCCCGTGGCCTGCACCCCAGCGGCTTCGAGGAAGTGTACGTCCACAACGTCGACGACCTCGACGGCGTCGACGGCGACACCGAGGCGGTCCGTATCGCCTCGAAGGTCGGCGCCCGCAAGCGCGAGCGCATCGAAGAGGAGTGTGAGGACGCCGGCATTCGCGTCCTCAACCCGACCTACGTCGAAGTGGAGGTAGAGGAATGACGGATCTGAGCGCACAGAAGCGACTCGCAGCCGAAGAGCTGGACGTGGGCGAGAACCGCGTCTGGTTCGACCCGGAGGCACAGGACGAGCTCGCGGACGCGATCACCCGCGAGGACATCCGCGATCTGATCGCGGACGGAACCATCCGCGCCGAGGACGCGAAGTCCAACTCCCGCGGTCGCGCCCGCGAGCGGCAGGCGAAGCGCGACTACGGGCACCGAACCGGCGCTGGCTCCCGGAAGGGGAAAGCCGGCGCGCGACGGGACAGCAAGGACGAGTGGGTCAGCCGGATCCGCGCCCAGCGCGCCCGACTCAAGGAGCTTCGCGACGACGAGGAGGTTCTCGACGCCTCCCAGTACCGCGAGCTCTACAACAAGGCCAGCGGTGGCGAGTTCGACAGCGTCGCTCGTCTCGAGGCCTTCGCGGAGAACAACTACGACGTCGAGATCGGAGGCGAC
Source organism: Halolamina pelagica (assembly GCF_001307315.1). Taxonomy (GTDB): domain Archaea; phylum Halobacteriota; class Halobacteria; order Halobacteriales; family Haloferacaceae; genus Halolamina; species Halolamina pelagica_B. The sequence goes on along the minus strand of NZ_LGUC01000001.1, from coordinate 2,203,942 downwards.
GACTAATGGCAACAGGACCACGATACAAGGTGCCGATGCGTCGTCGCCGTGAGGTCCGGACGGACTACCATCAGCGGTTGCGCCTGCTGAAATCCGGCAAGCCTCGCCTGGTCGCCCGGGTGAGCAACAAGCACGTCAGGGCGCAGCTGGCGAGTCCCGGACCCGACGGCGACGAGATCCACGCCGCAGCGTCCAGCGAGGACCTGTCGGAGTACGGCTGGGAGGCCCCCACGGGCAATCTCCCGAGCGCGTACCTGACGGGCTTCCTCGCCGGTCTGCGAGCCGTCGACGCCGGCCTCTCCGAGGCCGTGCTCGACCTGGGTCTCAACACGGCGACGCCCGGCAACAAGGTGTTCGCAGTACAGGAAGGTGCAATCGACGCAGGGCTCGAAATCCCCCACAGCGACAGCGTGCTGGCGGACTGGTCGCGAAACCGCGGCGAGCACATCGCCGAGTACGCCGAACAGGTCGACGGCGACCTCTACAGCGGGGAGTTCGACGCCACGGAGCTGCCGGCGCACTTCGACGACGTGCGTGAGGCGCTCCAGGAGGACTACGAATGAGCCATAACGACGGCTGGGAGCCGGTTACCCGGCTCGGCAAGAAAGTGCAGGAAGGAGAGATCTCCTCCATGGAGGAGGCGCTGGAGTCCGGGCTCCCGCTGAAGGAGCACGAGATCGTGGACCAGCTCCTCCCCGGCATGGAGGACGAGGTACTGGACATCAACATGGTCCAGCGCATGACCGACTCCGGCCGGCGGGTGAAGTTCCGCTGTGTCGTCGTCGTGGGCAACCGCGACGGCTACCTCGGCTACGCCGAGGGCCGCGACGACCAGGTCGGCGGCGCGATCCAGAAGGCCATCGAGGTGGCCAAGCTGAACGTGATCAGCGTCGACCGCGGCTCGGGCTCCTGGGAGGACCAGGCCGGCGGCGTGAACTCGCTGACCCGGAAGGCCGAGGGGAAGGCCGGCTCCGTCGAGGTCTCGGTCATCCCGGCCCCGCAGGGGCTCGGGCTGGCCGGCGCCGAGACCGTCCGGAACATCCTCGAACTGGCCGGGATCCAGGACGCCTGGACCCAGTCCAACGGCAACACCCGGACGACGGTCAACCTCGCGAAAGCGACGTTCAACGCGCTCGAGAACGCCTCGCAGGCACGGACGCCTGACCGCGCGCGACGCGTCCAGCGCGAGGCCGAGGACGGGGTGAGCAACTGATGCGGGCGATCGTCCAACTGCGCGGCGAGGTCGACATGACCGCCGGGCAGCGCGACACGCTCGACATGCTCAACCTCGGCCGCGTCAACCACGCGGCGCTCGTCCCCGAGACGGACACGTACGACGGGATGGTGGCGAAGGTCAACGACTTCGTCGCCCACGGCGAGCCGTCCGCGGAGACGCTGGCGGTCGTGCTCGAGAAGCGTGCGGACGCGCTCGACGCCGACGCCGCCGTCGACGAGGCGTACCTCGCCGAGGAGACCGACTACGACAGCTTCGAGGCGCTCGCCGAGGCGCTGCTCGAGGAGGAGACGACGCTGCGCGAGCAGAACATCTCCCCGACGCTGCGACTCCACCCGCCACGCGGCGGCCACGACGGCATCAAGCACCCCGACAGCACGGGCGGTGAACTCGGTCCCCACGAGGACATCGACCCGCTCCTGGAGGCGATGCGATAATGACGAGCAAGAAACGACGACAGCGCGGATCCCGCACGCACGGCGGCGGTAGCCACAAGAACCGGCGCGGCGCCGGTCACCGTGGCGGCCGCGGCAAAGCCGGGAGCCGCAAACACGAGATGCACCACTACGGGCCCTGGGCGAAGCACGGCTTCACCCAGCCCGATGAGGTACAGGACAACGTCGCCGAGGTACGCGTCCAGAAGATCGACGAGGACGCCGCGCTGCTGGCGGCCGAGGGCGTCGCCGAGAACGACGACGGCGCCTACACGATCGACGCGCGCGACGTCGCCGAGGACGGCTGGGAGGCCGACGTGGTGAAGGTGCTCGGCAACGGGCAGGTCCGCCAGGAGCTGCACGTCACCGCCGACGACTTCAGCGACGCCGCGACCGAACTCATCGAGGACGCCGGCGGCTCGACCACCGTCTCCGAGCGCGCCCAGGAGCGCGCCGAGCGGGAGGCCGAGCAGGCCGCTGACGACGAGAGCGAGGACTAACCATGAGCTGGAAGGAGACCGCCGAACCGGTGCTCACGCGGATGCCCACGGTCGCGCGGCCGGAGGGGCACGTGCCCTTCAAGCGGAAGCTGCTGTGGACCGCCGGCATCCTCGTGATGTACTTCTTCCTAACGAACGTCACGCTGTACGGGCTCCAGACCACCACCCAGGGCGGCGACTTCTACGGGCAGTTCCGCTCGATCCTCGCCGGCGCGTCCGGCTCGATCCTGCAGCTCGGGATCGGGCCGATCGTGACGGCGTCGATCGTGCTCCAACTGCTCGGCGGCGCCGACCTGCTCGGGCTCGACACCGAGAACGACCCGCGCGATCAGGTGCTCTACCAGGGGCTCCAGAAGCTGCTGGTGGGCGTGATGATCGTCCTGACCGGCGCACCGATGGTGTTCGCCAGCCCGCTGCTCAACGCGGACCCGCAGGTGGTCCAGCAGCTCGGGATCGGAACCCGTGGCGTCGAGGGCATCATCTTCGCCCAGATCGCCGTCGGCGGGATCCTGCTCCTGTTCATGGACGAGATCGTGAGCAAGTGGGGGGTCGGCTCCGGGGTCGGGCTGTTCATCATCGCCGGCGTGAGCCAGCGACTGGTGGGCGGACTGTTCTCCTGGAGCGGTCTCACCCCGACCTCCTCGGACGGCTTCATCGCCGTCTGGATCGGGATCCTCACTGGGAGCACCGAGCTGCCGGGCTCGCCGCTCACGAGTGACGGCCTGAGCGCCATCTTCCTCGGCCAGGGGATGATCCTCGCGATGATCACGACGGTGCTGATCTTCGTCGTGGTCGTCTACGCCGAGAGCGTTCGCGTGGAGATTCCCCTCTCGCACGCACGTGTGAAAGGTGCCCGCGGGAAGTTCCCCGTGAAGCTCATCTACGCGAGCGTCCTGCCGATGATCCTCGTCCGTGCGCTGCAGGCGAACCTGCAGTTCCTCGGACAGATCCTCCACAGTCAGTGGAGCGGCATGCCGACGTGGCTAGGTGATTACGGCGATCAGGGCCAGGTCACCGAGGGGCTGTTCTGGTACCTCAAACCGATCCAGAGCCCCGAGGAGTGGATGTGGTTCGTGGGCGCGACCGTCACCGCCGACTGGTGGCAGGTCATGCTCCGGATCGGCGTCGACCTGACGTTCATGATCGTCGGCGGCGCGATCTTCGCGATCTTCTGGGTGGAGACCACCGGGATGGGCCCGGAGGCCACCGCCCAGCAGATCCAGAACTCCGGGATGCAGATCCCCGGCTTCCGGCGCAACCCGCAGGTGATCGAGAAGGTGATGGAGCGGTACATCCCACAGGTCACCGTCATCGGCGGCGCCCTCGTCGGGCTGCTGGCGGTGATGGCGAACATGCTCGGCACGATCGGGCAGGTCTCCGGGACGGGGCTGCTGCTGACGGTCTCCATTACGTACAAGCTGTACGAGGAGATCGCCGAGGAGCAGCTGATGGAGATGCACCCGATGATGCGCCAGATGTTCGGTTCGGAGTAACGCGCCACCACAGTCGGCGCACTCCTTCTTCGCCGCCTCGCGACGTTCGGAGATAGATTCAACACCGCCTACCGCGACGTGTCTGTATGCGCGTCTTCTCGTCGCCGGCCGACCGCAGGCGAGCCCTGCTCGCCCTCCTCGGAGTGCTCGTGGGGTTCGTCGGCCTCTACGTGGCCGTCCGCCAGTATCTCCCGTTCCTCATGGACGCCCGCGCGCTGCGGGCGTGGGTCGCGGAGTTCGGCCCCTTGGCACCGCTGGCGTTCGTGATCGTGCAGGCTGTCCAGGTCGTCGTGGCGCCGATCCCGGGCCAGGCGATCGCGCTCATGGGCGGGTACCTGTTCGGGCCCGTCGCCGGCACGGTGTACAGTCTGCTCGGCGTCCTGATCGGGAGCGCGATCGCCTTCCAACTCGCCAAGCGGTTCGGTCGCCCGTTCGTCGAACGCGTGTTCCACGAGGAGATCGTCGCCGGGTTCGACGGGTTCGTCGAGCGGATCGGGGTGCCGGGGCTGTTCCTGTTCGTCGTCGTGCCCGGCCTCCCTGACGACATGATCTGTTTCCTGAGCGGGCTCACGACGTGGCGGCTCCGGACGTTCCTCCCCGTGATGGCGCTGGGCCGGCTCCCCTCCTACGCGCTCACCGTTTACGCGGGTGACGAACTCGCGAACGGCCGGGCCGGGCTGGCGTTGGGGCTGCTGGCGCTCGTCGCCGTCCTCTCGGTGGCCGGCTACTACAACCAGGACCGCATCCGGGCGTTCGTCGAGTCGATCGCCGGCTGATCGTCGCCGCCGGTCGGCCACGTACGGACCGGTTGGCCTCGGCACCGGACCCACGAGCAGGCGTCGAACGGACCGCGTACGAGCCTTGGTACTCCGACTCAGAGTAAGGTTATAACCCTCCGGCCGATACAGCCATTGTCCATGAAGAAGCAGGAGCTCATCCACCTGCACGGTCTTCTCGCCGAACTTCAGAGCCAGTTCGACGCAGCGGGCGAGACCGTCTCCGAGGAGTACCGAGAGCTTGGTGTGCAGCCGACCTCGATCCACCGCTCGAAAACTGACCACAAAGCGGCCGTGTTCGCGTTGATTCACGGCGTCACCGACGAACTCGAAGGCGACGAGAACACGGCGGAGACCGAGGCGGTCACCGCCACCGCGGACTGAGTCTGCGACCGCACCGCTTACTCCCGACAGCCAGCCCCACCAGTCCGTACTCCGTCGATTATGGGGTTCGATTCACCCGATCTCGTTCTGAAGCATTTATCCGTCTACTGCGACTACGGGGAGGTGAGGCGCGGATCACACGCGCCGGCGAGGAAACTATGAGTGTACGACAGACGCCGTCGGGTGAGCTGCTGGGATCGTACCCCGACTTCGGGTTGAGCTGTCGGTACGACGACGACGACGACCCCGCCGAGGTTACGCTGTTCCCGGGGGAGGAGCTGTCGACGACCGAGTGGGTCACTGCCGACCTCGACAGCGCGGTCTCGCTCGACGAGATCCGATAGCTTTCCGGCCGGCTTTCGGTTCGACCGCCATCCCTTCGAGTCTCCGATCCGGTGGGCCGCAGAGGGTAGGGTTAAACGGGACGCGAGACAAACCCCCGCTATGACAGACGACTCGTCAGCCTCGCTTTTATCGCACCTGCTCGTTCCCGTCGCAACCGAAAAAGACGCCCGCGAGACTGCAGTCGCGCTGGCGATGTACGACCCCGAACGAGTGACTGTCGTCCACGTCGTCGAGAAGGGTGGCGGCGTCCCGGACAAGACGCCGGTCGAACAGTCGGAGTCGGTCGCCGAGGCTGCCTTCGACGCGTTCCGCGAGCGGTTTCCCGAGGCCGAGACCGAGATGGTGTACAGCCGGGACGTGGTCGAGGGAATCGTCGACGTCGCCGCCGAGATGGGGGCCAGCGCCATCGCATTCCAACCACGCAAAGGTGGCCGGCTCGAGCAGTTCCTCGCGGGCGATCGAACGCTCCGGCTGGTGACTGACGCCGACCGGCCGGTGATCACGCTCCCGGGCCGAAGCGGATGAGCGGCGACGAGGAACTCGCGAAAGACCTGGGCCCGCTGGCCGCGCTGACCATCGGCATCGGGACGATGATCGGGGCCGGCATCTTCGTCCTCCCAGGGGAGGCGATCACTCGGGCGGGCTCGTTCGCCATCATCTCGTTCGTTCTCGGCGGCGGGATCGCGCTGTTCACGGCGCTGTCGGCGAGCGAGCTCGGGACGGCGATGCCCCGCTCCGGCGGCGCGTACTTCTACGTCAACGAGGCGCTGGGGCCGCTGTTCGGTTCGATCGCGGGGTGGGCCAACTGGCTCGGGCTGGCGTTTGCCAGCGCGTTCTACATGGTCGGATTCGGCGAGTACGTCGTCGCTATCGCGGGCCTCCCGGACGGGTTCGTGGTCGCCAGCGTCACCGTGCCGTGGATCAAGTTCATCGGCCTGCTGGCGGCGACGCTGTTCGTGCTCGTCAACTACATCGGCGCCAAGGAGACCGGGCGACTGCAGAACGTTATCGTCGTCGTGTTGGTGTTGATCCTAAGCGTGTTCACCGTGTACGGCGCGACACGCGCGACCCCGGCGAACATTCCCGGCTCGAAGGGGCTGACGCCGATGTTGGAGACGACGGGGCTGATATTCGTCTCCTACCTCGGCTTCGTCCAGATCACTAGCGTCGCCGAGGAGATCAAGGAGCCCGGGAAGAACCTCCCGCGGGCGATAATCGGCTCGGTGGTCATCGTGACGCTCATCTACGCGCTGGTGCTGGTCGTGATGAGTGCGGCAGTCGAACCCGGCTTCATCCAGACCCAGTCGGAGGCTAACAACATCGCGGTCGTCGAGGTCGCACGGCTGCTGATGGGCCCCATCGGCGCGGGCGCGATGCTGTTCGGTGGCCTGCTCGCGACCGCGTCCTCGGCGAACGCGTCGATCATGGCGTCCTCGCGGATCAACTTCGCGATGGGCCGAGACCGCATCGTGACGCCGAACCTCAACGAGATCCACGAGCGCTTCGGCACGCCGTACCGCTCTATCGCGCTGACTGGGTCGTTCATCCTCCTGTTCATCGTCGCGGCACCCATCAACACGCTGGCGTCCATTGGCAGCTTCCTTCATCTAGTCATCTACGGCCTGCTCAACATCGCACTGGTGGTGATGCGGGAGGCCGACGCCATCGACTACGAGCCGTCGTTCACGGTGCCGCTGTACCCGTTCACCCCCATCGTGGGCGGACTGCTCTCCTTTGCGCTCATCTACTACATTGAACCCGTTCCCCGGCTCGTCGGCGGGGTATCGTGCTGTTCGCCGCGATCTGGTATCTCGCCTACGCCCGGACCAAGACCGAGAAGCAAGGCTTGTTGAGCGAGTACATCCTCTCTCGAGAGGAGGAGATGCCCGACGCCGCCGTCGACGCCGTCGAGAGCGTCCAGCCCACGGGTGATACCCAGTTCCGCGTGATGGTGCCGCTCGCGAACCCGGCCCACGAGCAGGAGCTCATCACGCTCGCGAGCGCGATCGCCAAACAGCGCGACGGCATCGTGGACGCGGTCCACGTCATCACCGTTCCCGACCAGACCTCGCTGAGCTATGCGGCCGACCACGTGAGCCGGATCGAGGAGGACCACCGCTCCGTGCTCGACGACGCCGAAGCCGACGCGGAGACGTTCGGCGTCGACGTGGAGACCCACACCATCATCTCCCACCGCGGGATCGAGGAGGTGTTCGACGCCGCCGCCGACCACGAGGCGGATCTCGCCGTCATGGGCTGGGGGCCCGACAGCGGGAGCCGTGTCGAGGGCGCGGTCGACGAGCTCACCAGCGACCTCCCCTGTGACTTCCTGATGCTGAAGGACCGCGGATTCGATCCCGAGCGCGTGTTGATTCCGACCGCGGGCGGGCCGGATTCGGCGCTCTCCGTCGAGATCGGCGAGCTGCTCCAGCGAGAGTTCGGCTCCGAACTCACCCTGCTGCACGTCGCCGACGACGAGGGGGAGGGGCGCGAGTTTCTGGAGGGCTGGGCCGACGCCCAGGGCGTCGACGCCGAACTCCGCGTCGAGACCGGAGACGCCGAGACCGCGATCGAGGCGGCCGCGGCGGACGCCACGCTGGTGATCATGGGTGCCAGCCAGCGGGGCGTGCTCTCACGAGTGCTCACCGGTTCGCTGGTCCCCGACGTGGTCGACGATGTGGACTGCTCGGTGCTGTTGGCCGAGCGAAAGCGCGACCGCGGGGCGCTCGAACGGCTCCGCGGGCTCCTGGGACGGTAGCTCAGGCCGCCGCCTCGATCGCCGTCTCGATCACGTCGACGTCGCCGTCGATCACGATTCGGAGTACGTCGCCGTCGATCCGGCAAGTCACCTCCACGCGCCAGGGATCACGCGAGCAGACGCGGTCGTCGGCGTACTGGTAGATCGACCACGGGTGGCGATCGAAGATAGCGATGCCGTGGTCGTGGAAGAAGCTCACCACTGCGGGCTCCATGTTTAACGCGAACGGGACGCCACAGTGCATCGACCAGCTACAGCGCTCACAGACGTACCGCGCGACCGAGGAGTAGACCCGCTCGTTGAACTCTTCGAGCCCCCCGCCTTCCTCGGTGAGCGCTCCCGACACTGTGCCCGCACAGTAGGGACAGACGCCCTTGCGCATCGCCGTCTGGTCCCGTAGGATAAAGGCGCCGCCGGCGACGAGGAGCGACTCGGGGCGGTCACGGTCGAAGCTGGCCGGCGGGATCGGGTAGCGGATGACGAGGTTGTCACACTCGCTACAGCCGAGGTGGAAGTGGCTGTCCTCGTACCACGCGACCGCGTCGGCGCCGCAGTAGGGGCAGATCTCCCCTTCGACGGGGACGGGATCGAGGCCGTCGTCGTCGGTGTAGGCGCCGGAGACGATCGCTCGATAGATGTTGTCCCCGACGGTTTGAGCTCGTACCCGTCCTCGTCCTTGCCGACGAGCTGCCCGACCAGCCGGGTGAGGTGGTAGTTGAACCGACCGTTGTCCTCGACGCCGACGCGGTGCTGCAGCTCGGTAAAGGCCAGCGGGTTCTCGCCGGCGGCCATCGCTTCGCCGAGCGTCCGGAGGATGTCCAGCCGGACCTCGTTCGACAGCAGGTCGAACGCCTCGATCGACCCATCGTCGCTCATTCGGACGGAACCCCACGGCGCAGCGATATATAGCTTCGGTCAAACGTCGAGTTTCCGCAGGTGAACTGTTAGCACGAATACGCGATCACCCCGCTCCATGGTGGCAGTTATCTCGCTCGGACTAGTGAAACACAGTTCACCGAGCGTTTTTGATAGGTGCGTGTCTAGTATCGAGTACGTGCGAGAGGGAAACTGACTGCCTCTGACATAACCCACCCTCCGCACGATGTGGGCCCCTCGCCCCCTTCCGGTGAGGGGCCGACATTCACGGGAACGTTTTACTCCTCGCCAGTGCAACTGCCGACATGAACCGAGTCCGTCACGACCGCTGGCGTCACGCGGGGCGACCGTGAGCTACGCTCGCCGCGAGAAGCCGAGCCGGTACGCGTTCTCGACTCGCCGTGTCGAGTTCGACGGCCGCACCGGCCACCTGTTCACCCCCGACCGGCCCGCGGACGCCCCGGTCGTCGTGCTCGCGCCCGGCGCGGGGCTCCCGTGGCGGGCGGCGCTCGAGTCGACGGCCGAGCGGCTCGCGGCGCGGGGCTACGCCGTGTTCGCGTTCGACCACCGCGGCTTCGGCCACGTCGACGGCGACCACCTCCTCTCGCCGAGTCGCCAGCGTGCCGATCTCGACGCGGCCGTCGAGGCGGCCCGCGAGGCGCCGGAAGTCGACGGCACGCGCCTCGCGCTCTGGGGGATGGATCTCTCGGCGGGAACGGCGCTTGCGGCCGCAACGGACTCCCTCGCCGTCGACGCCGTGATCGCCCGGTTCCCGGTACTCTCGGGCGCCACTGTCCTCCCCGCGTGGGTCCGGCCACGACTCGGGGGCTCACTCGGGGCGTCGCGGACTACCCCGCCGCCGCGGTGGATCGGCTCCGCGGCGTCGACGCCGACGAGCGGGGGCTGCGGGTGCCACTGTTCGGCGAGCCCAACGAGGTCGCGGCCATCGCCGCCGACGGCGCCGCGCGCGCCGTCGGCGACGTGCTCGGCCGCGAGCCCGGAACCGCGCCCGCCCGCTCGCTCGTGACGCTCCAGCGCCACGACGTGCGCCAGGCTGTCCAGGAGCTCTCCTGTCCGACGCTGTTCGTCGCCGGCGAGCACGACGCGGTGGCGCCGCCGGCGTCGGTCGTCGCCGCGAGCGACGGCGTCCGGAACGCCTCGCTGGTCCGCGTGCCGGCCTCCCACTACGGCGCGCTGGACGGCGAGGAACTCGACCGGACGCTGCGCTACGAACTCGCCTTCCTCGACGCCGAACTGTAGCGACCGTGTGAACGAGGCACAAAACACTTGTTACCGTCAGGAGACGTATCGGCTATGGACAACGAACGAGCCCTCCTCGGCGGCGCCGCCGTGGTCGTCGTCGCCGCCCTCCTCACGGCCGCGGTGGTCCCCGGCGCCGTCGCCCCGCCCGACGACGATCCGGTTCGACCGGGCCCGGTACGGGTCGTCGACGCGGATATCGCGACGGGGGAGATCACGGGCCAGACTGCCGAACTCGATCTGTTCGCGACGCTCGAGCACCGCGGTAACCCCGCGAAGAACGTGACGGTGCGCTTCGAGGCGACCGACGCCGAGTCCGGTCTGCTCGTCGCCGAAGACGTGGTCACGGCGGGCGATCTGACGGCCGACCGTGAACGCCGCGTCTCGACCACGCTCACCGTGCCCCGCGAGGGTGGCTACGAACTCACCGGCGTCGTCTACCGCAACGGGACGCGCGTCGACGAGTTCAGTCGGCGAGTCAGCGGCGTCGGGGCGTTGACGCCGCCGTACGCCGAGTCGAACGTGAGCTTCGTCGACGACCCCGTGCTCGAACCGGTGACGGTGTCGATCGTCGACGCCAGTGAGGAGCGCACGACGCTCGAACTCGGTGGCTGGCTCACCGCGGTCGGCCCGAGCGAGGCCGACTCGCTGTCGGTGACGTTCGTCGTCCGCCAGGCCGAGTCGAACGTCGTCGCCGCCCGCACCAGCGTCGACGCCGGCGGGCTCGGCGAGGGTCGCAGCGAGACAGTCACGACCGAGGTGTCGGTACCCAGCGAGTACAACTACTACGTCGACGCCATCCTCACCCGCGACGGCGTGATCGTCGACACCGCCGGCGGCGTCGTCAACCTCGACCCGACGGAGACGATCGACCGCGACGAGCGCCGACAGGAGGTCGAGTTCAACGCCAGCGACTTCGACCGCGACGGCCGGCGACCGGACCAGGCGACCGAGACCGGCGAGACGGCGGCCCAGACGCCCGGCTTCGGGCCGGCCGTCGCCGTGATCGCGCTGCTGGGCGCGGGCTTGCTGGCACGGAGGCGACGATGAGCGACGACGACCGATCCCCAACGGAGGACACCATGACCGACACAGCTGCCGACGACGGAGCCCGGAACCGAGTGGAGGAGCGACCCGAACAGGACGAGGAGCGACCCGAACAGGACGAGGGACGCGACCTACGGCGCACGCTCAACTACGTGCTGCTCGCGGGGCTCTCGCTCCTGGCGCTGATCGCGACGCTCCAGCTGTACCTGAACGTGTCCACGACGATCAACCAGTGGATCAGCCGGGAGTACCGCTCGCTGTTCCAGGCGGCGTTCAATCTGGTGGTGTTGCTGCTGGTGGGGACGGGAATGGTCTGGCAGGTGCGACGGCTCCGAGCGTAGCTACGGCGCGACCGTCCACCACAGGACGACGACGACCGCCCCGCCGAGCAGCGTCGACGCCACCGCGTGCAGGCGCAGCCGGTCGAGCATCGCGTGGGCGTCGCCCTCGACGCTCAGCGCGTCGTGGACCTCGCTCCCCAGCTCACACCGCGGGAGGAAGTCCATCGCGACGTGGAGGAACACGCCGGTCGCGAAGCCGAACACGAGGCCGTTGAGCGGCGCCGAGGCGGGCAGGCTCACCATGCTGGCCAGCACTGCGACGACGCCGACGCCGGCCGCCGGCAGCAGGATGGGAAGCCACGATCGGCCGTTCCGGGTGAGTCGGTCCGCGGCGGCGTAGCCCGCGGGCCCCTTGTGGGAGACGATGGCGACGCCCAGCAGCGGCCCCAGTTCGGGCATGTTGCCGTAGACGATGCCGATGATCGCCCCCGCGGCGATCGTGTGGGCGGTCAACTGCGCCACCGTCGCGTCCATCGGGAGCTCGATGTGGGAGAGCCGGTGGCCGATCGCGTGGCCGGCGAAGCCGACGATCACGCCGGACGCGACGCCTAGGCCGCCGAACCGCGGGTGGTGGTTCAGCGCGTCGGGGAGCAGAAACAGCCCGACGCTGACGATCATCGCGCCGCTGGCCAGCCCGGAGCCCCAGACCAGCGCGCCCGCCTGGTTCTTCTCGGTTCGCAGTGCCAGCGCGACGCCGCCGACCATCGCGATGAACGCGACCCAGCCGATCTGCATGGGTTTCCACGCGCCCGTCAGCGCCGCGATCACCGTGACACTCAGCATCGACAGCACCCCGATCGCCCCGACGATCCGCTCACCGCGGCGCGACTGCGGACTCTCCTCTGTATCCATCTGTTATGAACAACGAGTTTGGAGTTAATAACGGTCGTGATTGCTGCTCAGCGCGGGAGCTTCGCCGGCTCGCCGTCGTGGCGGATGTACTCGACGGCGATCCCCGTGATGGGCGCGTCGGAGGCGTCGGCGGCGTCGCGGGCGGCGTCGAGGTAGGCCTCCGTGATCGAGACCGTGGCGTCGTAGGCGACGGCGTCGCTTTCGGCCAACAGGTACTCCGCCGTGACGGGGGTGAGCTGCCCCTCGCGGACGTCCGCCGCGAAGTCGTCCACGTCGTCGAGCCAGATCTGTGCGGCGATGATCGAGAGCACCACCGCACGCTCGAACTCCCGCGAGAGCTCGATGCCGGCCTCCCGGAACATCTCGACCATCCCGTGGTAGATGACGCCGACACGACCGTACTGCGTGACGAGGTAGGGGAGATCGAGTTCGGCCGTCTCGAACAGCGCCGGCGGCTCCTCGAACGCGCGGTGTTTGTACTCCGCCCCCAGCGCTTCGCGGGCGGTCTCGGGATCGCGACTCCCGCTCTCGCCGTCCACGTCCGCGGGGGTCACGTCGGCGACGGCGTCGGCCTCGGCGGCGGCGACGGCGCCGGCCATCAGCTCCCGGAAATGCGGATCCCGGTCCTGGTGGGCCTCCGAGCGGTCGACGGCGGCGTCGTAGCACGCGCGCACCTCGTCGTCGAACGCCGCGAACTGCTCCTGCACCGCGGCCTGGAGCACCTCCTGGGCGACCTCGGCGACGCGGGCACGGTCCTCGACCGCGAAGTCGACCTCGAAGTCCTCGTACTCGCCGTCGTTGATCGCGTCGCGCATGTCGCCGTCCAGCAGGGCGACGACGACCAGTTCCGCCACCTCGCGAGCGCGGCGGGTCTCGCGGACGAGTTCGGCGGCGTCGACCTCGGTCGTGGACCGGCGGCGACGGAGCCGCGAGATCGGGTCGGTCGCCCGGCGGCCGGAGATCGGATCGACCCCCGGCGGCGTCGCCGCGCTAGCCCGACGATAGACGTGTGCGAGCGTGAGCTCGACCGGGAGTGTGAGCTTGGTGTCGTAGTCGAACGAGACGGACTCGCGGCCGAACTCGTCGGCGAGTGCGGCCTCGACGTCCGCGTAGGCGTCCTCGATCATCGCTTCCACTTCGGCTTCGACGCGCCGCTGGAGGCGGATCGCCCTGAGTTGGAGCGAGCCGCCGGCCGCGTAGTGACTGAACACCGCGCGGGCGGGCGTCGGCAGCGCGCCGACGCCCGCGAGGCGGTCGGCGATCCCGCGGAGCGGTCCGGACATGGGTCGGAGTGAGCCGACCAGCGGTTTGAAGCTGTCCATCCCCGAACCGACCGGGTTTTTGCCTCCCGGCAGCGAGGTGTCCGTATGCGACGGGATCTCGCGGCGTGGGGCGAGCGCGCAGTCGACGGCGCGCGGCTGCTGGCTCGCAGCGCGCTCGACACCAATCCGGTGCCCGACTGGGACCACGTGACGAAAGTCGATCCGGAGGGCGCAAAGAAGCTCCCGCTGCTGTACCCGCTGTGGCTCGCCGAGACCGACGCGATCTCTGTCGGCGGCTCCTCGGACGTGACGCCGGCCAACACCGCGGCCGCGTTCGATCTGCTCGCGCCGCTGTCGACGCCGGTCTGTCACGAGCCCAGCGGCGCCGACCACGTCACCGAGCAGAGCCAGGACGCCGCCGATCTGCTGTTGATTCCCGAGGTGCTCAACGGCGACAGCGAGGCGCTCGTGGGGACGCTGGGGCTCGCGATCGAGAGCGTCCGGGAGGAGCTCGCCCCCGAGCTGATCCGCCGGACGGCGTCGTGGCTCCCCGCCCGCCTCGCCGACTGGCTGGCGGGCGTGGCCACCTCCCTGCTGCTCTCGGAGGCCGCCTTCGAGGCGTACATCGTCCAGAACCCCGACAGCGCGGCCGCTCGCGAGTCCGGCGTCACGGCCGCCGACCGACTCGATGCGACCGACGCCAAACGCCGGGCGATGGCCGCCGACCGCCATCTCGAGTCCGAGATCGTCTACCTGGAGTACTCCGGGACGTTCGGCGGCGACGAGGCCGTCGAGATACTCGAACGGATGGACGGCGCGCTGGTACGCTCCCGGGTGTGGTACGGCGGGGGCCTCGCGGACGCCGCTGACGTGCGCGCGGTCCGGGAGGCTGGCGCCGACACCGTCGTCGTCGGCGACGCGTTCCACCGCGTGGCCGAACGGGAGGCCGACCTGCTGGAGCGGGCGACGACCGAGTTGGCCGCCGACGCGTCGTCGGAACGGGTCCGCGAGTGGGTCGCCGAGCGCGTCGACGCCGACGGCCCGGGGCCGCGCTTCCTCTCGACCGTGCCGGGCGTCGACGACCCGGTCGCGCTGGCGCGGGAGTACACCGGTACGACCGTGCGCGCGTGGCTGGAACTGCGGGCGCGAGCCGAGCGCGCCCGCGAGGAGGGCACGAGTCCGACTGTCGACGTGCAGGACACCACGCTCCGTGCCGCGCTGGCGCCGGTCGTCGACGACCCAGACGGGCTCGCGGCGACGATCGCGCGGGCGGCGCTGTCCGGGCCGGTGACGGGGACGGCCGACGGCTCCCGACAGTCCGAGCAGCTCAGCGCCTCGCTGGTCGACGCCGGAGCGTCACACTAACGTAGCCGCCGGCCGCGAGCGGGCGTATGGTCGAGAAGTTCGACGCCGGATTCGTGCTCGGGACCGGACTGCTGGGGTGGATCGCCGCCGTCACCGCTGTCGACGGCTGGAGCGAGCCGGTGATCGCGTTCTGGGGGCGGTTCTCACCCTCGGCGTCGCCGGCGCCTTCCTCGTCGCGAACGAACTGGAACTGGCCGGCTAACCCACGGAGCGCTCCGAAACAGCAGTTTGAAACGCCGCGCTCTCCTCGCACCGTGCGATGAGTATCCCCTCGTTCGTGGTCGGCATCGCCGGCGGCACCGGCGCCGGCAAGACGACGGTCGCCCGCCTGATCACCGAGCGCGTCGGGGAGTCGGTAACTCGCATCCCGATCGACAACTACTACAAGGATCTGAGCCACCTCGACCGCGAGGAGCGCGAGGAGATCAACTACGACCACCCCGAGGCGTTCGAGTGGGAGCTGCTGTGTGAGCATCTGCGTGCGCTCTCTGAGGGCCAGGCCGTGGAGATGCCCCAGTACGACTTCGAGATCCACAACCGCAAGGACGAGCGCGTCACGGTGCTCCCGACCGACGTGATCATCGTCGAGGGGATCCTCGCGCTGTACGACGAGACCATCAACGACATGATGGATCTCCGGCTGTACGTCGAGACCGACGCCGACGTGCGGATCCTTCGGCGGATCAAGCGCGACGTGGTCCAGCGCGGCCGGGCGCTCGAAGACGTGATGGACCAGTATCTCTCGACGGTGAAACCGATGCACGAGCAGTTCATCGAACCGACGAAGAAGCACGCCGACCTGATCATCCCGAGGGCGCGAACTCGGTGGCCGTGAACCTCCTCGAGGAGAAGATCGAGTCCGAAGTCGAAGGCGAGGGGACCCGCACGTGGGAACGCGGGGCGATCGAACAGCAGTTGGGCGAGCGGATGTCGCTCGACAACGAGTGATCGACCCAGCGGTTCACGGCTCGGCGACCGGTCGCCGATGGCGGCGCCGACTCCCTTCTCACGCCCGCCGGGTCAGGTGGGATCGAACCGCCCGCTGGCAGTCGCCGAGCAAGTCGACCAGTCGCGTCACCGTCGAGAGTACCGGGTAGACGACCGGAAACGAGCTGTAGAGATATCGCACGAGCGACCGGTGGGTCACGTCGGCCGACCGGTTCCGCCCGGTTGTCGACGCCAACAGCTCCTGGCGCTCGGTGAGGAGGCTGTCACACCGCGCGCGATAGGCGGCCAGTCGCTCGTGGCGGTCGCGGAGCGCGTCGAACCCCAGCGACGACAGCGGGGTCTCGTCCGCTGCCACCAGCCACTCGGTGAGTTCCGCCACCACGTCCGCGGCCCCCTCGAGCGACTCGAGTTCGCTGTCGATAGATGCGAGCGTCGCCTCGATCCCCCTCGAGCGTTCTCGCGCGGCCGTGAGGACCGCCTGCTTCGTCTTGGGCGTGAACCCCGCGTCGGTCGTCGGCGCCAGCGCCAGGGCGACCCCGTCGCCGAGCTCCTCGCGGATCGTCTCGAGCAGCGGCTCCTCACCCACGTCGTCGATGCTGTGCGGTCGGACCGTCTCGGCGAACGTCTCCCGGACCCGTTCGCAGGCGGCCCCGCCGGTGTCGGCCCTGGCGGTCCGCGCCGCGCCGCCCCCGTGAACAGTCGCCCCAGCGCTCCCGGGGCGTCTCTCCGTCGTCGACAGCGACGCGACTCGGCGGCGAAACTCCTCGTAGGCGGCCCCCTGCTCGGTGAGCGCCGCCCGTTCCCGCTCGACCGCTTCCGTCGCGCCGTCGACGTGCGTCTCGATCATCGCCCGTCCTCCGGCGCCGACTCGATGGTGTCCGCGGGCGAGGCCGTTGTGCCGATGTCGGGTGTCTGGCGAACCACGATGTCGTACTGCGGGAGGGCAGGGTCGTACTCCCGCAGCGCGGCGCGATACTCCTCGGTCAGCGTCGCCGCCCGCCGCGCCGCCGTCGGCTCGTCGAACCGACAGGCGTCGGCCGGTACCGGCCGGTCCCCGTAGCGGCCACAGACGAGGTAGTACTCCCCGCCGTCGCTCGCGAGGGACTCGATACGCTCACGCAGACGGCAGAGCTTCCCCTCCGTCATCGCTCCACCCCAGGCCGGCCACCGGCGCTTGCGGGGGCCGAGGGGGTGCCCGCGCGTCCGCTGGATCGGTCGGCGAGTGTGTGGATGCCTGCCCGTCGCATACTCTTTAGGCTTGCCTAAAAGCATTTAGTGGTTTCGGCTTTTAGGTCGGCCCAAAAGAGGCGGAGCACGGCGTCACGGCTTCGGGGGACGCGTGACAGAGAACTGCGGGCCGTGTTCAGGCGTCGACGAACTGCTCGGCGCCTTCGTAGAACCAGTAGCCGTTCTCGCGCATCACTTCCCCGAGAGTCTCGTGGAACTCGACGAAGTCCGCGAACTCCTCCTTCTCGACGTTCTCGAAGATCTCCTCGACGGAGACGACCTGCTCGTAGCTGATCCGCACCGGGTGGTCGCCGTAGTCGGCGACGTACTCCTCGGCAGTCAGCGGGAAGTCCTCGTCCTCGTCGATCTTCTTGGCCAGTACGGCGTGGCCGTACTTGCGCCGGCCTTCGCTTCCCTCCTCGCCGTCCGGATCGTGGGGCCAGTCGTCGGCGTCGCTCATTATCTGGGGGTTGGCCCGACCGGCCCAAAGCCTTTGCGTTCGACGTGGTTCGGCGCCGCTAGCGAGAAGCGAACCGCTCGGTGGTTTGGATGCGGTGGGACCGGGATTTGAACCGGATCGAGACGTGCTCGCTCCGCCGCTGTGCGCGTCTCGCAGGGAGCAAATCCGACACGCGTCGCTCCTCACGTTCGTTCGGAGACGACGGTGGGACTGGGATTTGAACCCAGGAGGCTGACGCCACCGGTTTTCAAGACCGGCGCAATAGGCCACTCTGCCATCCCACCAGACAACCCTCCGTTTCCCCTCGGGAGGGTTGAAGCTATCGGACCACCCTCAGGCGGCGGCCCGGGCGTAACGCACGCCGAGCCAGAACGCCGCCGCGGGAACGAGCAGGTAGGTGTACGCGTTGCCAGCCAGTACGTACGCCGTCACCGTCTGGCCGGTCGTCCCGAGCGTCGGCAGCCACGTGGGGAGCCCGCCGGCGACGGCTCGCTGGACGAGTAGCTCGAGCACGCCTTGGAGGAGGCCGATCCCCACGACGAGCGCGACGACACCGAGGGGGTAGCGGAGACGCTTGCCGTTTCGTACCGACATGGTCCCCGATTGGCCGAGCGGTGTGAAAACCGTTGGGCTGGCGCTACTGCCGCGTGAGCCCGTCCTCGTCGACGATCAGCCCGTACTCCTCGATCAGCGCCGCGGTGAAATCCGGCACGGCGCGGCCGGCGGCGACGCGGGCACGGAGCTCCGCGACGACGCTCGCGAGTTCGTCGCCGGTCCGGACCGTCGGCTGTGTCGGGAGGAACGCCGTCTCGTGGTCCTCGCCGCGGGCCAGCTCCGCGATCGTGTTCAGCGCCGGCGGCGTCATCGCGTCGGTGAAGTCGACGGTGTCGGAGAAGCCGGCGTAGTACACCGACCCGCCCGGGCCCGGACCGAGCACCACGTCGTTGCTCCGGTGTTTCATCGCCGCGGAGTCGATCCCCGCTCGGGTGATGAACGGGGTGGTGCCGGGGAGCACCGCGACCGAGCGGGCCCCCTCCTCGCGGAGCAGGTGGGTGACGGTGTTGCCGACGCGCGCGCTCGGGGTCGAGCCGACCTGTGGCTCGAAGCGCACCTCGCCCACGTCCGAGACGGCGTCAGCAGCCAGCGCGCGGATCTCCGCCTCGGGCGACACCTCGGTGCGGTGGGCCTCGTCGAGCAGGTCCTCGGGGCGGTAGTTCACGAGCAGGTCGGCGCCGGAGCGCTCGATGGCCCGCATGGCGTCGCGATCGATCGCGCCGGCGAGTTCGGCGACCTCCGACTCGTTCAACGGGCTCGTCGCCGCGAGGTCGGGAAACCGGAGGCCGGGACGTGGCGGGTCGGCCAGCAGGACGACGGTTGTCATCGGTCACTCTCGGCTCGCGGCGCGCTTCAATCCGGCGGGTCGCGGTCGGCGGGCGTCGACGCCACGGGGAGCGCCGCGCTTAAGCGATTGCCAGCCGATCCCCCGGTATGCTCGACTCCCGCGCGCTCGGCCTGCTCGCCTCCGGCGTCATTTCGGCGCTGGCGCTGGGCGGGCTCGCGACGTTCGTCCGACTGCTCCCCGGTTCGCCGACGATGGCGGCGAGCGGGGCGACGTTCGCACTCTGTGTCGTGGCCGTCGTCGTTGGCGTCGCCGCCGGCACCGGCGATCGGCCGACAGAAACCGCCTACTGGTCGTAACTCCCGAGCGAACCGTCGCGACCGTTACCGGCTCCTGCGACCTTTCGTCTGCCGATAGTCCCGCGAGAACACGTTCTCTTTCACGTGCTCGACGAACGCGGCCTCCTGTTCGTCGGTCTGGGCCGCGGGCGGGATCATGGGGACGAGTTCGAACCCACGCCCCCGGACCGTGGTCGCGTGTTCCTCGACCACGTCGAAGCTCTCGGGCGCGCGGGTGGTGTACTCGATCGCGAGCGCCCGGAGCGCCCGGTCGCCCACGGGGACGATGATGTGTGGGTTGATCATCCGGAGTTCGGCGTTGAGAAACGGCTCGCAGTTCCGGAGTTCCTCGTCGGTTGCCGCCCGCTCGGGGTTGCGACAGCGCGAGAGGTAGGTGAGGTAGACGTTCTGGAGGTCCGGCTCCGCGGCGTCCGGGGTGACCGCGAGAAGCCGAGTTCGCCGAGGATGCGCTGCACTCGCTGGCCGGCGTCGTCGCCGGTGAACGGCACCCCGGTCGCGTCGGCGCCCGACGATGGGGCTTCGCCGACGAAGACGAACTCCGCGCCGGCGTCGCCGTAGCCGTGCACTACCTGGTTGCGGCAGTCGGCGAGCGCCGGACAGTTCCGGCAGTCTTCGTCCATCGCGAACGGGTTCGCGAGTTCGTCCTGGTGGGCGTCCACGTTCGCTGGTGGTTGCCGACCGCGGGGGAAAACGGTTCCGGGCGACCGACAGCGAGAACGAGCCGGCTACTCCTCGTCGGGGTTGAGCCCGCCCTGCTCCCGGACTTCGAGGATGTGGCGCATGTTCATGTAGATCTCCGGGATCGAGGTCTCCTCGCCCTCCTTGTAGAGGTCGGAGACGCGGTAGAGAAACGCCCCGATCTGTGCCGCCTCGGAGGAGTCGTCGCGGGCGCGGATCTCGTCGGCGACTTCCCGCAGCGTCTCCCGCTTCGGGGCGTCCTCGGGGAACGTCGCCTCGGCGTCGGGCGCCATCTGCCAGTCGTCGTCCCCGTTCCCGGCGGCGTCGTCGCCGTCCTCACCAGCCATGCTGCTGGACGCTCTGTCGACGGATCACGCCGACGTTGTTCGCGACGTTCTCGGTCAGCACGCGGAACGCGTCGGCGGTCTCGCCCTCGCGCAGGACGACCGGCTTCCCCTCGTCGCCGCCCTGGCGGATCGCCGGATCGATGGGGATGCCGCCGAGGAACGGCAGGTCGTTCTCGTCGGCCAGGGTCCGCCCGCCGCCCTCGCCGAAGATCTCGTGCTCGCTGCCACAGTCCGGACAGCGGAACGAGGCCATGTTCTCGGCGATCCCGAGCACCGGCGTTTCGTGCTTGCCGAACATCCGCAGCCCCTTCCGGGCGTCGTCGACGGCGACCTCCTGGGGCGTCGTGACGACGACCGACCCAGTCAGCGGCAGCGTCTGGAGGATGGTCAGCTGGGTGTCGCCCGTCCCCGGCGGCAGGTCGAGCACCATGTAGTCGAGTTCACCCCACTCCACGTCCTCGACGAGCTGGGTCAGGAGCTTGTGAACCATCGGCCCCCGCCAGATGACGGGGTCGTCCTCGCCCGAGAGAAACGCCATCGACATCAGTTTCACGCCGAACTTCTCCGGCGGGATGATGGTGTCCTCGTCGGTCGCCCGCGGCGCCTCGTCGGCGTCGAGCATTCGCGGGACGTTCGGCCCGTACACGTCGGCGTCGAACAGGCCGACTTCGGCGCCGAGTTTCGACAGCCCGGCCGCGATGTTGACCGCCATCGTCGACTTGCCGACGCCGCCTTTCCCGGAGGCGACGGCGATGATGTTCTTCACGCCCGGCAGCACCTGGTCGTCGTCGGCCTGGTCGTCGGGGATGTTGGCCGAGAGGTCGACCGCGAGGCCGGCGGCCTGGATCTTCTCCCGGACCTCCGCGGCGATCGCCGACTCGTGAGGCGCGTACGGCGCGCCGAGGGCCAGCGATATCTTGGCGGTCCCGTCCTCGACCTCGATGGCGTTGACCAGTCCCAGCGACACGAGATCGTCGCCGAGGGACGGATCCTCGACCTCCGCGAGCAGGTCGCGTACGGCGGCTTCGTCCATAGCGGGAGGTAGCGCGTTCCGCTAATGAGGGTTTTGAACCCGGTATTAGTGCCCCCTCGCTCCGAGGCCGATTTTGAACCCGCTCGCGCGTTCACAGCCGGGTTGAAGTAACCGGAACCAGTTACAAATTGGGTGTCGCCACCCGGACCCTTAAGCCCGTTCGGACGAACAGTTAGCTAATGCCGCTCTCGGACGAGTTCGGTCGCGAGGTGACGGGCGTCCGCGTCTCCCTCACCGACCGGTGTAACTTCGACTGTGTCTACTGCCACAACGAGGGACTCGGCGACACGCGCGGCCCGATGGAGCCCGGCGACGACGAGATGGGTACCGACGACGTGGTTCGCTTCCTGAATGTGGTCGCGGAGTACGGCGTCGACTCGGTGAAGCTCACCGGCGGCGAGCCGATGCTTCGCGAGGACTTGGCGGAGATCATCCGTCGGGCCCCGGACTCGATGGAGGTCTCGATGACGACCAACGGGACGTTTCTACCGGGCCGTGCCGAGGAGCTGAAGGAGGCGGGGCTCGACCGCGTGAACGTCTCGCAGGACGCGCTCGACCCCGAGGAGTTCGCCGAGATCACCAAATCGGGCGCCTACGACAAGGTCATGGAGGGCGTCCAGGCCGCCGTCGACGCCGGGCTCGCGCCGGTGAAGCTCAACATGGTCGTGTTCGAGCACACCGCTGGCTACGTCGAGGGGATGGTCGACCACGTCGCCGAGAACGAGGGGCTCCAGCTCCAGCTGATCGAGTACATGCCCGAACTCACCGGCCGGCCGGAGTGGAACATCGACATCCAGCGCGTCCACGACTGGCTCGCGGAGATCGCCGACCACGTCGAACACCGGGAGATGCACGACCGGAAGCGCTACTTCGTCAACCCCGAGGCCGCCGAATCCGTCGCCGCCGACCCCCAGCCGTCCGAGCTCGACGAGTTCCAGGGCGGGATGATCGAGATCGTCGATCCCGTCGAGAACGCCGACTTCTGTGCCAACTGCGGCCGGGTCCGGGTGACCCACGAGGGGTACCTGAAGGGCTGTCTCAACCGCAACGACGACCTGCAGTCGATGGGCGAGATGAGCCGCGAGGAGATCCGCGAGGCGTTCGAGCAGGTCGTCGCCGAGCGCGTCCCCTACTACGGGGAGTATCTCGTCGAGAACGAGCGCGGCGAGTACGAGATCAACGAGAAGTACATCTCCGCCGCGGACTGAGCCGTCCGCTATCGCCCCGGGAGCAGTTCTCCGTACCGCTCGATCAACGTCGACGCCAGCCGCCGCTCGACCGGCGTGAACCCCAACGTCCTGAGCGTCGCCGCGAACGCCGCCAGCCCGAGCAGCGTGCCGACGACGGCGCCGACGACGCCCGGAGCGAGCGCCCGCGCGACGAGCGCGACCCCCCGAACGGCAGCGCCGCCACCAGGGGGTAGCTGTGGCGCTTCGTGAACGGCTGGAGCCCTTCGAGGTGGTAGAGGACGGCGACCTCGATCCCGTTGTTGAGCGTGAGCATCAGCAGGTACGTCCAGACGACGCCCGCGAGCCCGAACTCCACGGTGAGCGGGACGGCGACGATCGCGAGCACGGTCGTGATCCCGACGTTGGTGACGAGCAGCGCCTGCTGGTGGTCCGTCATGCGGAGCAGGATCCCCACGCTGCCAGCGGCGCAGGCCGCGATCTGGGCCAGCACGAACAGCGTCAACAGCGGCGCGTACTCGGTGAACGTCGGGCCGAACGCGGCCATCACGGTCTCGCGGTAGACGACGACGGGCACGGCGGCGGCGACGACGCCGACGAGCACGAGCCGGCTGGTGACGTGATACAGCCGCGAGAGCGCGTCGTCGTGGCCCTCCTCGTTGAGCGCGGCGGCGACCGGCGGGATGAACTGGTTGATCGCCATCAGCGGCAGGCGAACGAGCTGAGAGACCAGCACGCCGACCGCGAACACGCCGCCGGCCACCCCCGAGAGGAACACGGCGATCAGCGGGTAGAAGCCGAGGCGCTGTGTCGTGGTCGCGATGCCGCCGAGAAACAGCGGGACTGTGTACTCGAGGTAGCGACGGCGGAGCGCGGGGAGCCCCGGACCGCGCAGGCGCGGGCGGAACCCGCGTGCGCGGACGATCCAGACTGCGGCCGCGACGCCGGTCAGCCCCATCACGGCCAGCACGCCGCCGGCGACGAACACGATGTCGCCGACGACGAAGGCGCCGACGACGCCGACGACCAACTGCGCGGCGGGGAACGCCAGCCGCAGCGTGAGGTTCAGGGGCGCGACCGCCTCGATGCCGCGCAGCACCTCGGTCACGGTAAACAGCCAGACGCTCGCGGGCATCCCGAGCGCGAACACCCGCACGAGCAGCTCGAACTGCGCGGTCTGGTCCGCCATCGACGTGATCCGCGGCGCCGCGAGAAACAGGCCGACGCCGAAGACGGTGGCGACCCCGAGCAGCAGCAGCGACGCGAACGTCGCCAGCGCGTCCCGCTCTTCCTGGTCGGCGGTCGGCAGGAAGCGACTCAGCCCGTTCCGGAACCCCAGCACGATACGGGCGAGGAAGCGCTGGATGCGCCGAGCGAGCGCGAACAGGCCGTACGGCGCCGCGCCAAGGCCGTTCGTGAGCGCGGCGGTGAAGACGACGGTGAGCCCGCGCTGGAGCAGGATGCTCGGCACCGAGACCGCGGCGCCGTGGGCGACCCGTTCCAGGGCGTCGTCGAGCCGACGAGTCACGTCGTCAACAGCTTCTTCGTCGGGTGATCCGTCGGCGGGCACGCGCCGGCCTACCCGGAACGGCGGAAAAAATCCGGCGGTCCGCCGGGGGTGTGTGATCTATCAGCACGGCCTCGTAGAGTGTGGTACCGAGCGTCGTGAGTGCCGGTCGGTGTGACCGAGATGGCACCCGACACCTGCGAGTTCCTCGGGCGGCGACGTGCGGGGGACAGATTGGCGACGACGATGTTCGCTCGAGAACGAGCCCCGGTACTGTGTCGTCGGGACCGCAAACACGTCGACGCCGTCCGTCGGTGTTTGCCTCTCACACACCTCCCCCGTTCCGTGATGTTTAAGTATCCAGTCCCGGAATCGAAGAGTGTAGTGAACTGTAGGGGCGCCGTGTCCCGAGTCCACGAGTCGGATTGGCTCGACGGGCGACGATACCAGCACGCGGGTTGCGGTAGCCTAGCCTGGCCCAAGGCGCAGGGTTGCTAACTCTGTGGCGCACAGCCTCCGGGGTTCAAATCCCCGCCGCAACGCTCGCACCGACACCAACCAGATATGAGTGCAGAAGAACCAGCGGACGGCGAGGCGGAGGAGGAGGACCTCCAGTACTTCGTCCGGATCGGGCAGACCGACCTGGACGGGACGAAATCCGTCGAGCGGTCCCTCAGCGAACTCAAAGGCATCGGCAAGCGCATGGCGCGCATCGTCGCCGACGAGGCGGACGTCGACCGGCAGGCGACGTTCGGACGCCTCGACGACGACGATATCAACAGTGTCGTCGAGGTCGTCGAGAACCTCGGGGATCACGTTCCCTCGTGGATGGCGAACCGGCAGAAGGACTTCTTCTCCGGCGAGACCACCCACGTGACCGGGAGCGACCTCGAGGAGTCCCGGCGCCACGACATCAACCGCATGAAGATGATCAGCTCCTACAAGGGCGTCCGCCACGAGCGCGGGCAGAAGGTCCGCGGACAGCGGACCAAGTCCACGGGTCGAACCGAGGGGACCATCGGGGTCAACATCGAGGAGATCCGCGAGGAGATGGAAGAAGACGCAGCCGGTGATGAAGAATGACGACCGGAAACGCAACCAAACGCTACGAGACACCGAACCACCCGTTCCAGGGCGAGCGTATCGCCGAGGAGGCCGGGCTGGTCGATCGCTACGGACTCGAGAGCAAAGAGGAGCTCTGGCGCGCCCAGTCGCGCCTGCGTGACTTCCGTCGCGAGGCTCGACGGCTGCTCGGCGACGCACAGGGCGACGTCGAGACGGCGAACGAACGCGGTAGCGAGTTCGTCGCCCGGCTCCGGAAGATCGGCATCCTCAACGAGAACGATGACATCACCGAGGTGCTGAACCTCGACGAAACCGACGTGCTCGAGCGTCGGTTCCAGACCGTCGTCTACCGGCAGGGGCTGGCGTCGACGCCCCAGCAGGCTCGACAGTTCCTCGTCCACGGCCACGTCACCGTCGACGGCGCTCGGATGACCGAGCCCTCGAAGTTCGTGACCGTCGACGAGGAGGACAGCATCGAGTTCGACGAGAACTCCGTGCTGGCCGACGAACTCCACCCCGCACGTGCGGAGGGTCAAGACGAATGAGCGAGAGCGAGACCACAGCCGACGGCGAGAAGTGGGGCATCGCACACGTGTTCGCGTCGTTCAACAACACGCTGATCACGGTGACCGACGCCACCGGCGCCGAGACGGTCGCGAAGTCCTCCGGTGGGACGGTCGTGAAGCAGAACCGCGACGAGGCGTCGCCGTACGCGGCCATGCAGATGGCCGAGGCGGTCGTCGAGGACGTGAAGGCCGCCGGCATCGGCGGCGTCCACGTCCGCGTTCGCGGACCGGGCGGCAACGACACCAAGTCCCCGGGCCGGGCGCGCAGGCGACGATCCGTGCGCTGGCCCGCGCCGGGCTCGAGATCGGTCGCATCGAGGACGTCACCCCGCTTCCCCACGACGGGACGCGCGCACCCAAGAAGAACCGACTGTAACACATGGCAGACGAATTCGACGTCGAGTTCATCCGAGGCGACGACCGCGAGGCGCGGATCCTCGTGCGCGGTCTCACCCCGGCGTTCGCCAACGGGCTTCGCCGGGCGATGATCGCGGACGTGCCCACGCTGAGCATCGACACGCTCCGCGTCGTCGAGAACTCCTCGGTGATGTTCGACGAGATGATCGGGCTCCGACTCGGGCTCGTCCCGCTGACGACGCCCGACGACTTCGAGTACGGTGACACCGTCACCCTCTCGCTCGACGTCGAGGGGCCGGACACGGCGTACTCCGGGGATCTCGAGTCCTCGGATCCGGACGTCAAGCCGGCCGACGAAGATATCCCGATCATCCAACTCAACGAGAACCCTAGCGGCGAGAACCAGCGCATCGAGCTGGAGGCCGAAGCCGTCCTCGACGACGGCAAGAGCCACGCCAAGCAGTCTGGGGGCGTCGCGGTCGGCTACCGCCACCTGCGTAAGGTGTCGGTCGTCGGCGACCGCGGCGAGTTCGACGAGGAGGAGACCAACATTCTCCGCGGGGTCATCGAGACCGAGGAGGGTGAGCTGGTCCCCACCGACGAGTTCGATCACGACCTGACCGAGCGCTACCCCGGGAAGGAACTCGAAGTCGAGGACGTCCCCGGGGCGTTCGTCTTCCACGTGGAGACGGACGGCTCCATGACGGTCGAAGAACTGGTGCTCCGCGGTATCGACTCGATCGAGTCGCGCGCGGACGAACTGCAAGAGAAAGTCGCAGTCTGATGACCTGGACCCCACGACACTCCGACGCCAGCCCCCGAACCGGGAGCCGCGGCGCCGGCGCGTCGTGGGTGCGGACCGAAACCGCTTTCAAGGGACATCGAGTAGGCGAGAGTGCAGGCAGGGATAGCCAAGTCAGGCCAACGGCGCAGCGTTCAGGGCGCTGTCCTGTAGAGGTCCGCAGGTTCAAATCCTGCTCCCTGCACTCTCAGTTTTCCGGAGGCAACTCCACGCTAGAGGTTAATCCATGAGTAGCAACAAGACGAACCCGAGACTAGGGAGCCTCATCGCCGAGCTCAAGTCGGTCTCGCGTGACGTTGGCGCCAACGTGTGGGCCGACGTCGCCGACCGACTCGAGAAGCCGCGCCGCACGCACGCCGAGGTCAACCTGGGTCGTATCGAGCGATACGCCCAGGAGGACGAGACCGTCGTCGTGCCCGGCAAGGTACTCGGCAGCGGTGTGCTCCAGAAGGACGTCACCGTCGCCGCGGTCAGCTTCTCCGGCACCGCCCGGAAGAAGATCGACCAGGTCGGCGAGGCGGTGCAGCTCGAACAGGCACTCGAAAACAACCCCGAAGGCAGCAACGTGCGGGTGATTCGATGAGCGTCGCCGAGTGGGAGGCCGACGTCGTCGTCGACGCCCGTGACTGCATCATGGGCCGTGTCGCCAGCGAGATCGCACAGCGCGCGCTCGCCGGGGACCGCGTCGCCGTGATCAACGCCGAGGAGGCGGTGATCACCGGTAACGAGGAGGCCACGATGGAGACCTATCGCACGCGGGCGAATCTGGGCTCCGATTCGGGGCCGTACTACCCCAAGCGCCCGGACCGCATCTTCAAGCGATCCGTGCGCGGCATGCTTCCGTACAAGCAGGACCGTGGCCGCGAGGCCTTCGAGAACATCCGAATCTACGTGGGCAACCCCCACGATCGGGACGGCGAGGTGCTCGAGGGCACCTCGCTCGACCGGCTCTCGAACATCAAGTTCACCACTCTCGGTGAGATCTCCGAGACCCTCGGCGCCAACAAGACATGGTAACGAACACGTCCGGCAAGAAGAAGACGGCCGTCGCCCGCGCCACCGTGAGCGAGGGCGAGGGTCGCGTTCGCATCAACTCCCAGCCCGTCGAGCTGGTCGAACCGGAGCTTGCCCGGCTCAAGATGCTGGAGCCGTTCCGCATCGCCGGCGACGAACTCCGTGAGGGGTCGACATCGACGTGTCGATCTCCGGCGGCGGGTTCGCGGGACAGGCAGACGCCGCCCGCACCGCCATCGCGCGTGGACTCGTCCAGCACCTGCAGGACGCCGAGCTCCGCGACGCCTACATGGAGTTCGACCGCTCGCTGCTGGTGAACGACTCCCGGCAGTCCGAGCCGAAGAAGTGGGGCGGGCCCGGCGCGCGTGCCCGTTACCAGAAGTCCTACCGCTGAGGTGATCAAACCATGATGATACCCGTCCGGTGTTTCTCGTGTGGCAAAGTCATCGGGGAACACTGGGAGGAGTTCGAAGACCGAGCGCGTGACGGCGACGAGGACCCAGCAGCGGTGCTCGACGACCTCGGCGTCGATCGGCACTGCTGCCGGCGCATGATGGTCAGCCACCGCGATCTGGTGGACGTCGTCTCCCCCTACCAATGAGCACGAACACCGAGTTCAACCGGTACGAGAAGGCCCGCATCATCGGCGCCCGAGCGCTGCAGCTGTCCTACGGCGCGCCGGTGCTTGTGGAGACCGAGCGGACCGAACCGTACCTCATCGCGGCAGAGGAGTACGATGCCGGTGTGCTGCCGTTCACCGTTCGACGGGAGGGCAAATGACGCGCATCAGCGGCGTCTCGCTCCGACGCGTGCTCGACTCCCGTGGCAACCCCACGGTGGAGGCCGACGTGTTGACGGTGTCGGGCGGCTTCGGCCGCGCGGCGGCCCCGTCCGGGGCCAGCACTGGCGAGCACGAGGCGATCGAGCTCCCGCCCGGTGAGGCTATCGCCGCGGCCCGAAAGCACGCGGTCCCCCGACTCGTGGAGACTGTCCACGCGGGGAACCAGCGCGAGGTCGACGCCGCCCTGCGTGGCGCCGACGGCACCGAGAACTTCTCGGAGATCGGCGCCAACAGCGCGGTCGCCATCTCGATGGCGGCCGCCAAGGCCGGCGCCGACGTGCTCGGGGCGCCGCTGTATCAGCATCTCGGCGGCGCCTTCCGGGGCGAGAACTTCCCGGTACCGCTGGGCAACGTCGTGGGCGGCGGCGAGCACGCCGCCGACGCGACCCACATCCAGGAGTTCCTCGCCGCGCCGGTCGGCGCCCCCTCCGTCGCGGAGGCGGCGTTCGCCAACGCCGCGGTCCACGAGACCGTCGGCGAACTCCTCACCGAGCGCGGCGTCCCGGCCGCGAAAGGTGACGAGGGCGCGTGGGCGCCGGCGATCGACGACGCCGAGGCGTTTGAGATCGTCGCCGAGGCCTGCGAGCGAGTCGCCGAGGACGTCGGTTTCGAGGTCACGTTCGGCCTCGACATGGCGGCCTCGGAGCTCTGGAACGGCGACGCCTACCAGTACGGCGAGACGAGTCGATCGCCCGCGGAGCAGATCGACTACGTCGCCGACCTGGTCGAGGAGTACGAACTGGCGTACGTCGAGGATCCCCTCGAGGAGAACGACTTCGCGGGGTTCGCCGAACTCACCGATCGAGTCGGCGACAGGACGCTGCTGTGTGGTGACGACCTGTTCGTCACCAACACCGAGCGACTCCAGCAGGGTATCGAGATGGCCGCTGGCAACAGCATCCTGATCAAGCCCAACCAGATCGGGACGCTCTCGCTGGCGGTCGACGCCATCGAAACCGCGACCCGCAACGGGTTCACGCCCGTCATCTCCCACCGATCGGGGGAGACGGAGGACACGACCATCGCACACCTCGCCGTCGCGACCGGCGCACCGTTCATCAAGACGGGCACTGTCGGGGGCGAGCGAACTGCCAAACTCAACGAACTCATCCGCATCGCGGAGGACGCTGTATGAGCGAAAGCGAGAACGACGACACAGAACCCGCCGAGGAGGAAGTGACCGACGAGGTCGCCGACTCCGAGGCGGCGGCAGAGAGCGCCTCGAGCGACGAGGCAGAGACAGAACAGGCCGACGAGGCCGAGGAAGAGGAGTCCCGGTTCGACGAGAACGTCATGCCGGAGGGCGAGGAGGAAGCAGACCTCCTCATTCCGGTCGAGGACTACCTCTCCGCTGGGGTCCACATCGGGACCCAGCAGAAGACGAAGGATATGGAGCGGTTCATCCACCGCGTCCGCGACGACGGCCTCTACGTGCTCGACGTGAGCCAGACCGACGGCCGCATCCGGACCGCCGCGGAGTTCCTCTCCAACTACGACCCCGAGCAGGTGCTCGTCACCTCCTCGCGGCAGTACGGCCGCTTCCCGGCCGAGAAGTTCGCGGACGCCATCGGCGCCCGCGCCCGCACGGGTCGGTTCATCCCGGGCACCCTGACGAACCCGAAGTACGACGGCTACATCGAGCCGGACGTCGTGGTCGTCACCGACCCGATCGGTGACGCCCAGGCGGTGAAGGAGGCCATCACGGTCGGCATCCCCGTCATCGCCATGTGCGACTCGAACAACGCCGTCTCGAACGTCGACCTGGTCATCCCGACCAACAACAAGGGCCGACGCGCGCTCTCGGTCGTCTACTGGCTGCTGGCCAACGAGACGCTCGACCGACGCGGCGCAGAGCCCAGCTACGCCCTCGAAGACTTCGAGGCCGGGCTCTAGGCCCGTCGAGAACGTTTCTGCGATCGTTTTTACGCCCGAGTAGCGACGGCGCCGCCGCTCGCGACGGTCGAAAGCGGATGGGGATGTCGGTCGGAAACCCGACCGACGGGAGTCGGGTCACCGGGCGTCTTTGGGGGAGTCGACGCCCGGCGACGACGCGACGGGGTCGCGTCCGACACGCCGCGGCAGCGTGTCGCCACACCCCTACCCTGCACGGAGTGGTACAAAAGTTCCCCGCCGCGTGTCTCACTCGTGAAAACTGCGCCCCTCGACGGGCTTTTGCGGCCGGTCGCCGAGGCTGTGCCTATGGGTTACCGAACTGTCGACAGTGCGGCCGTGGAGCCGACGCCCGACCGCCCCTGTGAGCTTCGCCGACTGACCGGGGCCGCGGGCCTCGAACACGTGGCGCTCAACCGCTACAGCGCTGCCCCCGGGGAGGAGATCCCGCTCGCCTACCACTACCACGACGAGCAGGAGGAGGCGTTCTACGTCCTCGCCGGCGAGATCGAGGTCGAGACGCCCGAGGGGACGTTCGCGGTCGGCGCCGACGAACTGTTCGCGGCCGACGCGGGGAGTCCCCACCGCGCGTACTGTCCGGCGGACGCCGACAGGGCCGCGGAGGTGCTCGCTGTCGGCGCGCCACAGACCGAGGGTGACGTGCACGTCTACGACCCCCACGGCGAGGCGTGATCGGCCGGGGGCTCGCCGCCAGTCGGAACGACTGTAACCATCGAGAGCGAGCGTTGACGCATGACGACTTCGAGCGCTCCCGGGAAGGTGTACCTGTTCGGGGAGCACGCCGTGGTGTACGGCGAGCCGGCCGTGCCCTGCGCGATCGAGCGCCGGGCGCGGGTGAGCGTCGAACCACGCGACGACCACCGCGTCCGCGTCGAGTCCGACGACCTCACGCTGGACGGCTTCACCGTCGAGTGGGGCGGGCCGGCTGACGAGCACCACGACGTGGACGTGCCGTCGAACCTCGTCGAGGCCGCGACGGGGTACGTCGACGAGGCGCTGTCCCAAGCTCGCGACGCGATCGGCGACCCCGAGGCTGGGTTCGACGTGACGATCGAGAGCGACATCCCGCTGGGCGGCGGGCTAGGCTCCTCGGCGGCGGTCGTCGTCGCCGCTATCGACGCCGCGGTCCGCGCCAGCGGCGAGACGATCGAACCCGAAGAGCTGGCCGACCGCGCGTATCAGGCCGAGTCGACCGTCCAGGGCGGCGAAGCCTCCCGGGCGGACACGTACTGCTCGGCGATGGGCGGCGCAGTCCGTGTCGAGGGCGACGACACCCGGCCGATCGAGGCGCCCGAACTCCCGCTGGTGATCGGCTACGACGGCGGCGCGGGCGACACCGGCGAACTCGTCGCCGGCGTCCGTGCGCTGAAAGAGGAGTACGGCTTCGCCGCCGACACCGTCGAGACCATCGGCGACCTCACCCGGGAGGGGGAGCAGCTGCTGGCGGCGGCCGACCCCGACGGAGATCCCGGCCCGGTGCTGCTCGAGGAGCTCGGCGACCTGATGGACTTCAACCACGGACTGCTGTCCGCGCTGGGCGTTTCCTCGCGCTCGCTGGACCGGATGGTCTGGACTGCCCGCGAGGCCGACGCTACGGGCGCGAAGCTCACGGGCGCGGGCGGCGGCGGCTGTATTGTCGCACTCGACGAGGGGCAGGCCACTCGGCGCGCGCTGGAGTACTCGCCGGGCTGTGACCAGACGTTCCGGGCCGAACTCGCGACCGAGGGGGTGCGCGCGGAGGAATGACGCCGACGATCCTCAAACTCGGCGGCTCAGTCATCACCGAGAAGGACCGCGCGGAGACGCTCGACGGCGACGCGCTGGACGCCGCAGCCGACGCCGTCGCGGCGGCGATGGAGTGCGGCGACGTGTCCGACCTGATCTTGGTCCACGGCGGCGGGAGCTTCGGCCACCACCACGCCAGTGCGGCGGGCGTGACGACGACGGAGGGCACCGACGCCGCCGCCGACGCCGTCGCGATCCACGGCGCGATGAAGACGCTCAACCAGTTCGTGCTCTCGCGGCTCCACGACCGGGGCGTGCCCGCGCTGCCGGTCCACCCGCTCTCGGCGGGCGCCCGCAACGCAGACGGCGGCCTCGACCTGCCGCTGTCCCAGGCGGCGACGATGCTCGGCGAGGGGTTCGTCCCGGTGCTGCACGGCGACGTGATCGCGACCGAGGGCGAGGGCGTGACGGTGCTCTCGGGCGACGAGATCGTCACCACGGCCGCGGCCTCCCTCTCCGCGGAGCGCGTCGGACTCTGTTCGACGGTGCCGGGCGTGCTCGACACGGACGAGGAGGTGATCCCCGAGATCACGGCGTACGAGGACACCGCGGACGCCCTCGGCGGCAGCGACGCCGGCGAGGACGTGACCGGCGGGATGGCCGCGAAAGTGCGGGAGCTGCTGGATCTCGGTGCGCCGGCGTCGGTGTTCGGCCCCGACGACATCGGGGCGTTCTTGGCCGGCGACGGGCCGGGGACGACGATCCGCGGCGACGGCTGACAGTCGTCCCGGTGCGACGATCCGCGGGCCCGCTTCAGCAACCCTTTACCCCTCCCCTCCCCGGTCCCAGTATGCACGAGATCACCGGGAGCGGCTTCGTCGAGGTGGTCACCGGCTCGATGTTCTCGGGGAAGACCGAGGAGCTGTTGCGGCGGCTCCGACGGGCGGAGATCGCCGGCCAGAGCGTCGCCGCGTTCACCCCCGCCATCGATGACCGGTACGGCAAGACCACCATCGGCTCCCACGAGGGGCGGCAGTGGGAGGCACAGGTCATCGACAACGACGGCGACGGCGTCTGGGAGTTACAGGACTACCTCAACGGCGAGGAGGTCGTCGCCATCGACGAGGCGAACTTCTTCGACCGGGACCTGGTCAACGTCTGCAACGTGCTCGCCAACGACGGCCGGCGCGTCATCGTCTCGGGCACCGACATCACGTACCGGGGCGAGCCGTTCACGCCGCTGCCGGAGCTGATGGCGATCGCGGAGTACGTCGACAAGCTCCAGGCGATCTGCACCGTCTGTGGCGAGCCGGCGACCCGGAACCAGCGGCTGGTCGACGGCGAGCCCGCCCATGTCGACGACGAGACGATCGTCGTCGGCGCCGACGAGTCCTACGAGGCACGCTGCCGCAGCTGTCACACGCTCAGGACCGACTGATGCACGGAATCGAGGTGCGCCGACAGTGACACAGTGGGTTGCCGACCCCGAGGGGGGACGCGACCGCGGGCCGCGAGCGCTCGCTCGCGCGTGGGCGGAGGTGCTCGTGCGCCCGAAGCGGTTCTTCCGGAACGGGATCGCCCCCGCCGATCAGGCGCCGGGGCTGGTGTTCGGCGTGCTCGTGGCGCTGGCCGCCGTCGGCGGCCGACTGGCGACGGGCGATCTCCCGACGTTCGAGAGCGTCGACGTCACGCCGACGTTCGTGCCCGAGTCCCCGCTGTTGCAGGCCGTGTTGGTGCTGCTGATCGTCGGCCTCTTTCTCGCCCCGGCGACGTTTCACTTCTCGGCGGCGATCGAGACGATCGGGCTGACGCTGGTCGCCCCCGACCGTGGCGGCGTGAGCGAGACGGTGCAGGTGATCGCGTACGCGACCGCCCCTTGCCTGCTGACCGCGGTGCCGTCGCCGACGCTGCGGGTGGTGTGCTGTCTGTACGGAACCGCCCTGCTTGTCGTCGGCACCTCGGTGCGCCACCGGACCAGCATTCCGCGGGCGGCGGTGGCGGCGGCGCTGCCGGCGGTGCTGGTGTTCGGCTACGGGTACGGCGGCTTTGCGGCCGCGGGGCTCTGAGTCGGCGTCACTCGCGGCTCGCAGTAGCTTTCGACAACGCCTTTAGGGCGGACCGTGTGGTTTCTCACAAATGGGTAACTGTATCATCTGTGGCGCCGATACCGAGGGCCACATCTGCCAGTCACACGAAGAGGACGTCGTTTTCCAGTTCCGGGGCGACAGCCCGGACCAGCTCGTCGAGAACCGCTTCTACCGCGGCGTCGTCGACGGCTACGCCGATTTCGGCGTGTTCATCGACCTCTCCCCGAGCGTCACGGGGCTGCTCCACCGTTCCGAACTCGAGAAGCGTCTCGAGAGCCTCGACTGGGAGGCGGGCGACACCGTGTTCGTCCAGGTCAAGAACGTTCGCGACAACGGGAACGTCGACCTGACGACCTCCATCCGACAGGCCGACCGCGAGTTCCGCGGCTCGCTCATCCAGGACGGCACCGAGGAGCTGCTCCCCGAGGAGGACGAAGAGGGAAACGGGAGTGAGGCGGCCGACGGCGAGGAGGCCGAAGAGGGAAACGGGCGTGAGCGGGACGTCGCACCGTCCACCTCGGAGCCGGCGTCCGCCGCGTCGACAGAGACCGACGGCAGCGGCGCCGGGGCTGCGGCGACTGAGTCCGCGCCGTCCGAAACCTCCGACGACACCGACCAGTCGGCGACCGACGCGGGCGACGAGGAAGTTGACACGACCGAAGAGGAAGCTGATACCGACGACGACGCAGCCGAGGAACCCACGGCAGCCGACGCGGAGTCGGTGACGCGCCGCGACATCGGCGAGCTCTCCGACCGCGTCGGCGAGAACGTCCGTATCGAGGGCGAGGTCGTCAGCGCGCGACAGACCGGCGGGCCGACCGTGTTCGAACTCCGCGACGAGACCGGCGTGGTCGACTGCGCCGCGTTCGTCGAGGCCGGCGTGCGCGCCTACCCCGAGATCGAGGTCGGCGACATCGTCCGCCTCGACGGCGAGGTCGAGATCCGCCGCGAG
The DNA here is from genome assembly GCF_001307315.1 of Halolamina pelagica. GTDB lineage: Archaea > Halobacteriota > Halobacteria > Halobacteriales > Haloferacaceae > Halolamina > Halolamina pelagica_B. Next base: position 2,168,610 of record NZ_LGUC01000001.1, on the reverse strand, counting down.
GAGCTCCAGGTCGAAACCGAGGCGCTGGTCGCCCTGTCCGGTGAGGAGCGCGAGGCCGTGGAACGACGGCTGGCCGAAGCGATGACCGAGCGCGCCCGCCCGGACGAGGCGACGCTGGTCGCCGACGACGAGTCGGTCGCCGGCGCCGAGGAGACGCTTCTCGATGCCGCGGAGGCGATCCGGCGTGCGGTGCTCGAGTCACGGCCGATCGTCGTCCGCCACGCCGCGACCGCCGACGGCTACGTCGCCGGCGTGGCGCTCGAACGCGCGATCCTCCCGATGGTCCGCGAGGAGCACGCCGAGAGCGACGCCGAGTACCACTACGTGAACCGCCGCCCGCTGGAGGAGGCGGTGTACGAGATGAACGACGCGACCAACGACGTGACCAGCATGCTGCAGGACCGCGACCGGCACGACGAGAAGCTGCCGCTCGTGGTGCTGGCCGGCACCGCCTCCACCGTGGAGAGCGAGGACGGCCTGGAGATGCTGGGGATCTACGGCGCTGACCGCGTCGTCGTCGACGCCACGCCGGCGGATCCGGAGATCGCCGACGCCGCGGACGTACTGGTCAACCCGACGGCCGACGGCCTCTCGACCGGCGCGCTCGCGTCGTCGGTGGCGACGACGGTCGCCCCGGAGATCCGCGAGGAGATCGCCCACCTGCCGGCAGTCAGCTACTGGGAGAACACGCCCGAGTCCTACCTCGATGCGGCCCGCGAAGCCGGCTTCGACGAGGAGGCCGTGACGGAACTGCGCGAGGCGATCGCGCTGGAGGCGTTCTACCAGTCCTACGACGAGAAGCGCGAACTGGTCGGCGACCTGCTGTTCGGCGAGAGCCCCGAGGCCGTCGCCGCCGGCGCGCCCGAGGACGCCGCCGAGAGCGAGACGCTGGCGGGCCACATCGCCACCCAGTTCCGGGAGAAGATGGACACCGAAGTCGAGACCGCCCAGGCCAACCTCGAGCGGAGCGAGAGCGGCGGCGTCGACGTGGCGGTGCTCGACACCGAGGAGTACACCCACAAGTACGACTTCCCCCGAGCTCGCTCCTGCTGGACGAGCTCCACCGCCGCGGCGACGCGGACGTGACGATCGGTGTCGCGATGGACGAGCTGTGGGTCCGCGCGGACACGGACCTCGATCTCCGCGAGGTCGCCCGCGAGGCCGCCTCGAACGCGCCGGACGCCGGCCTCACGGCCGCTGGCCTGCGCGAGGGGCGCATCGAGTTCCTCTCGGGCGCACGTGAGGAGGTCGAGATCGCGGTCGTCGGCGCCGTCGTCGAGCAGTTCGACCGATAGCGCGTCTCCTTCGGTTCCGGTTTTCGCGGTTGCGGAACTCACACCGTGGACAGCGACGGCAACGGCATCTCGTCCGTTGGCCACTTGCGACCGCAGGGGCTGGGCACGAGGCCCGGCACAGCGCCGACTCCCCACCCCTCAGCCCGAGGGACGAGCGACCGTAAGGGAGCGAGTCGGCCGGGGAGGTGTGAGGGCTGTGCGGAGCGGTTGCGGTCACAAGTGGTCATGCTCACTCCGCGGTCGTGTTCACAGTAGCTGTCTCTGAGCGAACTCGGCCGGATTTGCCGTTCGCTTTTCGAGACGGTTCCCCCATCGCTTCGTTTCCTCATGTTCTCCCGCGACGCCCCGCAACTCGCGGGTCACTGCGTTCCCCGCTCGCCTAACGAGGGGGTTTCCGTCGTTCTCTCCGGTCACGACGGTTACCTCCCTCGCTCGCAACCCTTAACCCCGAAACCCACCCACACACCGATAATGAGCACGGACGCCGCAGAAACCGAAAACGGCGACCCCCCGCGTTCGTCGACGCCTGCGAAGAGCTCTGTCGCCGCATCATCGAGGACGGCCTCGAACGCGACGACCTCGAAGCCGCCAAGCGGGAGGTCTGCAGCGACACCGGCGCGCCGAAGGTGCCCACCAACGGGGACATCCTCAGCTACGCGCCCGACGAGTGGCGCGAGGAGGTCAAGTCGGTCGTCCGGCGCAAGCCGGTTCGGACCGCCTCCGGCGTCTCGCCGATCGCGATCATGACCTCGCCACACCTCTGCCCGCACGGGAAGTGTCTCTACTGCCCCGGCGGCCCCGCCTCCGAGTTCTCCTCCGCGCAGTCCTACACCGGCCACGAGCCCGCGGCGGCCCGCGGCGAGCAGAACGACTACGACCCGTACGGGCAGGTGACCCTGCGGCTCGAACAGCTCCGGGCGATCGGCCACCCCGTCGACAAGGCCGAACTGATCCTGATGGGCGGCACGATGACCGCCCGGAGCCACGACTACCAGGAGTGGTTCGTCAAGCGGGCGCTGCAGGCGATGAACGAGTACGACCTCGACGCCGATCCGAACCCCAGCCAGACCGAGAGCTTCGCTCAGTCGCCCGACGAGCAGGAGTTCGAGTACCTCGAAGACGTGATCGCGCGGAACGAGACCGGCGACATCCGGGTGACGGGCATCACGTTCGAGACCAAGCCCGACTGGTGTGACCCCGAACAGATCAACCGCATGCTGGATCTCGGCGGCACGAAAGTCGAGGTCGGCGTCCAGACCACCTACGAGCGCATCAACCGCGAGATGCACCGCGGGCACGGCACCCAGGCCTCCATCGACGCCAACCGACGCCTGCGAGATTCGGCGTTCAAGGTCGGCTTCCACATGATGCCGGGCCAGCCCGGCATGAGCCAGGAGATGTGCCGCGAGGACTTCCGCCAGCTGTTCGACTCGCCGCAGTGGCGCCCGGACTACCTCAAGATCTACCCCACGCTGGTCGTTGAGGGCACCCGCGTCTACGACATGTGGAAGCGCGAGGACTTCGAGCCGCTGGACAACGAGACCGCCGCCGACGTGGTCGCCGACGCGATGAACGAGATCCCGAAGTACTGCCGGCTCCAGCGGGTCCAGCGGGACATCCCGGCGGACTTCATCGAGGGCGGCGTCTGGAAGTCGAACCTCCGCCAGCTCGCCCAGCAGCGCGCCGAGGAGAAGGGGTACGAGATCCGCGACATCCGCGCCCGCGAGGTCGGCCACAACGACGCCGACCCCGACCCGGCGGAGATCACGCTGGACACGATGGAGTACGAGGCCGCCGGCGGCACCGAGCGCTTCATCTCCTTCGAGGACCCCGTTCGGGACCTCCTGATCGGCTTCTGTCGGCTGCGGTTCCCGAACGATCCGGTCCGACGGGAGCTGACGGACGCGGCGCTGGTCCGCGAACTCCACGTCTACGGCTCCGAAGCCACCTTCGACGGCAGCGGGGACGACGACGACGGGAAGGAGTGGCAGCACCGCGGCTACGGCAAGCGACTGGTGAGGGAGGCCGAGCGCCAGGCTCGCGAGGCCGGCTACGGGAAGCTGAGCATCATCTCCGGCATCGGCGTCCGGGAGTACTACCGCGAGAAGTTGGGCTACCACCAGGACGGTCCGTACGTCTCCAAGCGGCTCTGAAGGGGTGGCATTTTTGTCAACGTAGCCGAACGGCACGCGTATGCGCGACGCCGGCGGCAGCGAACGGGACTCGCTCGGTCATCGACTCCGGGAGAACGCGACGGGCATCGTGAGCACGCTCGTCACCGCGATCTGGCTGGGGGCGATGTTCACCGGCCAGAGCTGGTGGCTGGCGGCGATGCTCGTCGGCTACGTCGCGCTCGTCCCGGTGACGGCCATCCTGTTCGGCGACGAGGAAGACAGGGCGGAGTGGCTCGGCGAAAACGACCACGGCGTGTCCGAAACCGAGCAGCGCGAGAGTGAGGAGACGCCGCTCGAGACGCTGCGTCGGCGCTACGCGGAGGGCGAGCTCAGCGAGGCGCAGTTCGAACGCAAGCTCGATCAGCTACTCGAGACCGAGACGATGGAGGACGCCGAGGCGTACGCCCGCCGGGACGAGCGGGCGGTCGAACGCGAGCGGTAGCCACAGCGGCCTCCCGAAACGCCTAACCACCGGCCGGCCGTCGTGCCCGACGATGCCCTCCCGGGACACCGTCGACACGCTCCTGTTCGGCGAGCAGCCGGCGCTGTCGGCGCAGTTCGTCCGCGTCGCCGGGGCGTTGTTCTTCCTCGCACTGTTCGCGCACCTGCCCGTCCGCTACCTCGGCAGCATCACGACGAGCGACGGGGTCGTGATCGGCGTCGTCGCGGCGGTGATGCTCGTCGTCGCCGCGGTCGGCGCCTACGTCAACAGCGGCGTCCTCGTCTCCATCGCGCTCGCGGCGGGCGTCGGCGTCGGCTTCTACGCCCCGGCGATCGTGTTCGAACTCCGGGACCCCGGCGAGGCGACGCTGTGGATCCTCGCCGTGGGTTCGTTCTCCTCGCTCGCGGTCGGCGTCGCCGGCTTCGCAGTGGGCCGGGGTGTACGACGGTTCGACGAGTAGCGAGGGAGTTTGCGGAACGTCTGGAACGGAACGCCCTTCCCCATCGCACGAGACGTTCGGCGTATGGAGCCGAAACGCGAACTGTCGAGCGTCGACCTCGCGGCGCTCGCGACCGAGCTCTCCCGCTACGAGGGAGCCAAGCTCGACAAGGCGTATCTCTACGACGAGGACCTCCTGCGGCTCAAGCTTCGGGACTTCGACCGCGGCCGGATCGAACTCCTGATCGAGGTGGGCGAGAACAAGCAGGCCCACGTCGCCGACCCCTCGCGGGTGCCCGACGCGCCGGGTCGCCCCCCGGAGTTCGCGATGATGCTGCGCGGGCGCATCGAGAGTGCCGACCTCGTCTCGGTCGAGCAGTACGAGTTCGACCGCATTCTCGTCTTCGAGTTCGAGCGTCCCGACCAGAACACCACGCTCGTGGTCGAACTGTTCGGCGACGGCAACGTCGCCGTCCTTGACGGCAACGGCGAGGTGGTGCGCTCGCTGGAGACCGTGCGGCTCAAGTCCCGTACGGTCGCCCCGGGGAGCCAGTACGAGTTTCCCAAGTCCCGACTGAACCCGCTCGAAGTCGACTACGACACGCTCGAAGCCCGGATGGAGCAGTCCGACACCGACGTGGTGCGCACCGTCGCCACCCAGCTCAACCTCGGCGGCTTCTGGGGCGAGGAGCTCTGTACCCGTGCGGGCGTCGAGAAGACGATGGAGATCGCCGACGCCGGCGAGGACGAGTTCCGCGCGATCCACCGCGAGCTGATGGATCTCGCCGACGCGCTCCGGAGCGGCCAGTTCGATCCCCGGGTGTACGTCGAACGCGACAACGAGGAGGACGGCGACGACGACGCGGACGGGCCGCTGACCGAACGCGGAACGGTCGTCGACGTGAGCCCCGTCGTGCTGGAGGAGCGGTCGGAGCTGCCCAGCCAGGCGTTCGACTCGTTCAACCCCGCGCTGGAGGAGTACTTCTACCGCCTGAAAGAGCAGGCCCAGCGCGAGGAGGAGGGCGGCGGCCGCGAACGACCCGACTTCGAGGCCGAGATCGAGAAGGAGAAGCGCATCATCGAACAGCAAGAGCAGGCGATCGAGGGGTTCGAGGAGGAGGCCGCGGAGCTCCGTCGGAAGGCCGAGATCTGCTACGCCCGCTACGACCTGATCGACGAGGTGCTCTCGACGATTCAGGCCGCTCGGGAGCGGAACACCCCGTGGGCCGACATCCAGGAGACGCTGGAGCAGGGCGCCGAGCAGGGCATCCCCGCAGCGGAGGCGGTCGTCGACGTGGACGGTGCGGAGGGGACGGTGACCGTCGACGTGGACGACGAACGCATCACGCTCGACGCCACCACAGGCGTCGAGAAGAACGCCGACCGCCTCTACCAGGAGGCCAAACGGGTCGAAGGGAAGAAGGAGGGCGCCCGCGAGGCGATCGAGGACACGCGCGAGCGCCTCGAAGCCGTCAAACGACGCCGGGAGGAGTGGGAGGCCGAACCCGAACCGGAGCCCGAACCCGAGGAGGGAGAGCACGAGGAGACCGACTGGCTCGCCAGGGAGAGCATCCCGGTCCGGCAGCCCGAGCAGTGGTACGAGGAGTTCCGCTGGTTCCACACCAGCGACGGCTACCTCGTCATCGGCGGGCGCAACGCCGACCAGAACGAGGCGCTGGTGAAGAAGTACCTCGACAAGCACGACCGCTTCTTCCACACGCAGGCCCACGGCGGTCCCGTGACGATCCTCAAGGCCAGCGGGCCCTCGGAGCCGTCCAGCCCGGTCGACTTCCCGGACGCCAGCCTGCAGGAGGCTGCCCAGTTCGCGGTCGCGTACTCCTCGGTCTGGAAGGACGGTCGCGGCGCCGGCGACGCCTACATGGTCGAACCGGACCAGGTGAGCAAGACGCCGGAGTCCGGCGAGTATCTCGAGAAGGGCGGGTTCGCGATCCGCGGTGACCGGGAGTACTTCCGGGACATGCCCTGCCGCGTCGCCGTCGGGATCACCTGTGCCGACGAGACGCGAGTCATCGGCGGCCCCCCGAGCGCGATCGAACCGGACGCCGAGACGACGATTACGCTCGAACCCGGGAAGTTCGCCCAGAACGACGCCGCCGTCAAGTGCTACCGGGAGTTCAAGTCCCGGTTCACCGACGAGTCGTTCGTCCGCAAGATCGCGAGCGCGGACAGGATCCAGGAGTTCCTGCCGCCGGGCGGGAGCGACCTGCTGGACGTGTAGGCGGCTGCTACCGACGGTCGGCCGTCGGTAGCGTCAGGTTTTTGCGGCGACCGTCGAGCACCGGGAACTGCTCCTTGCGGCGCGTCTCCAGCCAGTACAGCAGCCGCTCGGCCCACCGCAGCTTCCGTGCTTTCAGATCGCTCACCGTCGGATCGTCGAACGACCAGCCGACGAACGTGAGCGTGGCCGCATCGAGGGCGTCCGCGAGAAACGCCGCGCGGTCGCCGTCAGTGAACCCCCGAAGTTCCGCACCGGCCCGGCGGGAGCGGCCTGAGTCGTCGGCAGCAGTCGGTCGCCGGCGAACTGTGGCACCCACCGCTCCAGCGCGTCGACGTTGTCGCCGTGGGCGTGGACCGCCACCGGGAGGCCGTCGTGGCTCGCGGTCGCAAGTCTGGCGGGCGCCCCGTCGAGATCCGTGACGGCGAGCGTGACCTCGACGCCGGCGTCCCGAAGCGTCGCCGCCGCCCCGGACGCGGCGACCACGTAGTCGGCGGCGGCGGCCGTCTCGACCTCCTCGGCCAGGGTCGGCCCGGCGCCGGCGACGGCGACGGTGGCGCCGCTGAACCCGGGAACGGCGTCGAGATCGAACGGCTCGCTCATCGCGGCCAGTCGGTCGCGGGCGCGCTCGTCGCCGGCACGGTCGAAGCCGAAGTCGGCGAGGATGCGCTCGTAGACGGGCTCCCAGACGTGGAACTCCATGAGGGATAGCCGTCGCTCGTCGACGTGAATACTGCGGAGATGAATGGGCCGGCGTGGTACCAAAGTACCCCTACCCAGGTACCGTACCGGCGTCCACCTGAGTGTTTTTGCGGACCCGGCATAAGCTTTCTTGTCGAATCCGGGGACGACGCCCCCGCGTTACTCGCTGCGTAACCTTGATTGACTGGCTGGGAGTGGGTACGGTATGAACCTCTATCGGACCAGTGAGTCGGGGCTCGTCCCCGTCGAGCCGCTCGATCCCGGGGCGACGACGGGGCTCGCCGCCGCGCTCCTCCGGGGTCCCGGGGGCGCCCTCGGCGCCGAGGACGTACTGTTCGTGACCGCCGCCGTCGACGACGGCACCGCGACCGCGATCGCGCTCGACGCCGCGGGCGACGCCGTCGTCGTCGGTGCGGCAGACAGCGAAGTCGGCAGCGCGGTGGTGACGGACGCGCTCCAGCGCGCGAGCGCCGTCGCCGAACAGTCCTACGACGCACTCGACGAGCGCTACGCGGGCGACTCCCTCCGCGAGGCCCACGCCGACTACTTCGATCGCGAGCCGCTCGCCCCCGAGGCGTTCAACGACGACCAGCGCGTTCGCCTCGTCGGCCCGGCGTTCGCCGGCGACGCGATCGATCTGGCGCGGTTCCTGAGCGACCGCGAGGTGGCTGTCGACCCCATCCGCGTCGAGGCGTTCGGCGCCCCCACCAGCGACGAGTTCCTCGTCCAGTTCGACGCGATCGACGGCGACGACGCCGAGCCGGAAGCCGACACCGACACCGACGACGCCACGGGCGATCAGTGGGTTGCCGGCACGAACGCGGCCGGGTCGTCGGCCACGGCCCCCGACGCGACCGACGCGGCCGCGGATGCGGCCGACGGTGACGCGGACGCCGGCACAGTGACCGCGGAGGCCACAGCGGACGCCGAGTCGACGGCGGAGCCCGCAAGCGACGGCGCGGCCGCGGACGAGCCACTGGATCTCCCGGTGCTGCTCGAGGCGGTTTCGGAGGGGGTTCGGGACCGGCTGGTCGGCACGTTCGACGCCGACCCGGCGGACGTGGTCTCCGTCGAGCGCGGCAGCGAACTGCTCGTTCGACCGGATCACCCCGCCTACGCCGGCGGCGTGCTCCGCTACCGACTGCGGGTCCAGTCCGACGGGACTGTCGACTTCGCGGTGAACATCTACGGCGGCAGCGAGGCCGAAAAAGAGCAGATGCGCGCGCTCATCCGCGAGCACGAGACGGCGATCGAGTCCGAACTCGGCTACGAGGTGGCGGACGGCTACGACGGGTTCTACGGCAGTCGGGAGTTCGCCAGCTACGACCAGGTGGCGGCCGCTGAGATCGTCGACGAGTTCGACCGTCTCGTTCGCTTCTTCAACCCTCGGGTCATGCGGGCCTGAGCGTCGCGAGGCGCCCGACCTCCGGCTTCGCTCCGCTCGACCCACCGGACAGTCAGAGGGAAAGAGTCGTGACCCCCGCGACCCCAGTTTCGGGCATGCGAATCGTCCAGCGCGGTCACGGCGCGGAGGGTCGTGACCGGGTGACTCTCGTCCCCGAGACCGTCGACGACCTCTGGCACCTCTCGCACGTCCTCGAACCCGGCGACCTCGTCGAGGGCGACACCACCCGCCGGATCCAGCGCAACGACGACCAGATGCGCGACACCGGCGGCGAGCGCGAACACCTCCACGTCACCCTCGAAGTCGAGGACGTGGAGTTCGCCCGCTTCGCCAACCGCCTGCGCGTCGGCGGGGTGATCCAGCACTGCTCGATGGAGGACCAGATCGGCCTCCACCACACGATCAACGTCGAGACCCACGAGGAGCTCACCATCGAGAAGTTCCTCAAACCGGACCAGCGCGACCGGATCGAGGAGGCCGCCGAGGCAACCGACGCCCCCGACGTGGCGATCGCGACCGTCGAGGAAGGCGAGGCCTACGTCCACACGGTCCAGCAGTACGGCACCGACGAGTACGTCTCGCTGACCGCCCCGACGGGGAAAGGCGAGTACGCACAGCCCCGAGATCGGCTGTTCGAGGAGCTCGGCTCGGCGCTCCAGCACGTCGACGCCGAGGCGATCATCATGGCCGGCCCCGGCTTCACGAAGCGCGACGCGCTCGACTACCTGACCGAGGAGTACCCCGAGGTGGCCGAGAAAGTCACGACGACCGTCGACACGTCCGGTGCCGGCGACAGAGGGGTTCACGAGGTACTCAAACGCGGCGCCGTCGAGGAGGTGCAGGACCAGACCCGGATCGCCCGCGAGAGCGAACTCATCGACGAACTCACCGAACGCATCGCGACCGGCGAGCAGGCGACGTACGGCGTCGAGGAGACCGCCGAAGCCGCCGAGTTCGGCGCCGTCGAGACGCTGCTCGTCGTCGACGACCGCCTCCGAACCGAGCGCCAGGACGAGGGCGACTGGGAGCGCGACGCCAACGAGATCATCGAAACCGTCGAGCAGAAAGGCGGCGACGTGGTGGTGTTCTCCTCGGAGTTCGCGCCCGGCGAACAGCTGTCGAACCTGGGCGGCATCGCCGCGCTGCTGCGCTACCGGATTCAGTAGCACCGCCCGGACAAACTTTACGAGGCTTCCCGCGTTCTGTACGGGCTATGGACAGCGAAACGACTCGCCGAGCGCTTCTCTCGGCAGTGCTCGGCGCCGGCGTCGGCGGGATGGCGCTGACCGACGCCCGATCGTACCTGCAGCGCTTCGCGCCCGGGTCGGGAAGCGTCTGGAGCGCGGCGACTGAGAACGCGCCCGCCGAGCTATCGAGCCCCTACGGCCCCGCAACCGTCCGGTACGACGACTACCACGTCCCCACGTCGAGGCCGACAGCGAACGCGCGACGTACTACGCGACCGGTTACTGCCACGGCGCCGACCGGCTGTTCCAGATGGATCTCTACCGCCGACTGCTGACGGGACAGCTCTCCGAACTGGTCGGCGCGTCGACGGTCGACTCCGACGCCTTCCACCGTCAGATGGACTTCAAGGCAGCCGCCGAGGCGACGTGGGAACGAACCGAGGGCACCGAGACCGGTGATGTCGTCGAGGCGTACGTCGACGGCGTCAATCACGCTCGCGAGGCCGAGCGGACGCCGCTGGAGTACCGGCTGCTGGAGGCCGAACCCCGGGGGTGGACGCCCACCGCGTCGCTGCTGGTCTCGAAGCAGATCGCGTGGGGGCTGACTGGCTCGTTTCGCACCCTCCGACGTGCGCTGGCCCGTGACCGCCTCGGCAGCGAGGCGACGGCGACGCTCTACCCGCGGCTCTTGGACCACGAGACGCCGATCCTCCGCGAGGGCGAGGTGTCGTTCGCCGAGAGTGTCGCCGACGCCGCCGTGCCAGATCCCGGGCTGGTCTCGTGGCTCGCCGACTTCGAGACCGACCCCGGGATCGGCTCGAACTCGTGGGTGGTCTCGGGCGAGCACACCGCCTCGGGCGACCCGATCGTCGCGAACGACCCGCATCTCGAGCTCTCGGTGCCGCCGGTCTGGTACGAACAGCACGTCGTCGGCGCCGAGTTCGACACCCGGGGCGTCGCCTTCCCGGGCGTCCCGTTCGTCGTCATCGGCCAGAACCACGCGGGTGCGTGGGGGTTCACCAACGCCGGCGCCGACGCCATCGACTTCTACACCTACGAGACCGTCGACGACGGCGACGCCTACCGGTACGGCGACGAGACACGGCAGTTCGATACCCGAACCGAGACCATCGCGGTCGACGGCGGAGAGAACGTCGATATCGAGGTGAAGCGCTCGGTCCACGGCGCCGTCCTCACGCAGTACCCCGACGGCGACGGCTTCGCGGTCGCCGACGAACTCGGCGTCGCGTGGACTGGGCTCTCGGCCACCCGGACCGTCGAGGCCGTCCGCGAGCTCAATCGCTCGAACGGGCTCGAGGAGGCCGAAGCGGCGATCCGGAAGTTCGACGAGCCGACCCAGAACTTCGTCTACGCCGACGACGCCGGCAACACCTACTTCTGGGTCACCGGTCAGATCCCGATCCGGCGAACCGACGGCGAGCCGGTCCGTGGCACGCGGATCTTCGACGGCTCGGCACGGGAGGGCGAGTGGGGCGACGGCTACACGCCCTACGGCGAGTCGTCGTGGGAGGGGTTCGTCCCCTTCGAGGAGAAGCCGGGCGTCCGGAACCCGGACTACCTCGCCACCGCGAACCAGCGCATCACGAACGACCCCGAGCACTACCTCTCGGAGGGGTATGCGCCGCCGTTCCGGGGGCAGCGGATCTACGACCGGCTCGACGCCCGCGCCCAGAGCGACGAGCCGATGGATGCGGCGTTCCACCGTGACCTCCAGACCGACGTGGTCGACGGTCGGTACGAGCTGTTCCGGCCGATCATCGAGGAGGCTGTGGCGGCCGGTTCCGCCGGGTCGGACGACCTCGACGCGCCGACGGGCGAGTCGCTGCTGGAGTGGGACGGCGAGATGCGCCCCGACCTCGCGGAGCCGTTGCTGTTCGACCAGTGGCTCCGGACGTTCCGCGATCTGACGTTCATCGACGAGTTCAGCGAGGCCGAACTCCCCGTGGAGTTCGCGGAGCCGAACGACTGGGTTCTGGGGACGCTGCCGGCCGACAGCGACTACTTCGACGGCGACCGGGCCGCGGTGGCCGCCGAGGCGCTGGGGACGGTCCGCAAGCGGATCGACGACGAGCAGTGGGAACGGTACGGCGACTGGAACCGGGTCCGGTTCGAGCACCCCTTCGACGAGCCGTTCCTGAACTACGACCAGCACCCGACCGCCGGCTCCGCGGGAACCGTGCGGAACTTCCACAGCGAGGCGTCGACGGGCGCCAGCTGGCGGATGGTCGCCACGTTCGACGGCGACTCCCGGGCGGTGCTGCCCGGCGGCAACTCCGGCGACTACTTCTCGGACCACTACGACGACCAGCTCACGACGTGGGCGAACGGCGAGTACAAGTCGATGCGCCGGACGCTCCCCGAGAGCGTGGATCTGCAGTTCACGGAGGGTGACCGATGAGCGCGCTTGCCGGACTCCGGGCCGACCGCGAGAGACGGCTCGCGGCGACCGTCGCCGCCGTCGGCCTCGGGCTGGCGCTCGCGACGGTCCACTGGTCGGGACTCCTGCTCGCCGGCGCGCTGATCGCACTGCCCCAGCGGTCGCTCCGGCGGGGCGTCGCCGCCGGCGTCGCGATGGGCGGGCTGGTCGTCGCCGCCTTCCTCGCCCAACTCGCGCTGGCGGGGACCGTCGGGCCCACGCTCGCGATGGGGCAGCCGAGTTGGCTGGCGCTGGGGATCGGGCTCCTCCTCCCGGCGTTCGGTTCGCTGGCCCGGGGTGTGGTCTGAGCCGCCGGGGGCGACGAACTGTCCCTTTTTACGGGCCCCCGCCCCATCCACAGCTATGGGTACCCACATCGTCCCCGTGGGCTTCGACTACGACCGGCTGATCGCGCCGCTGATCCGCGACCAGTTCGACGTGGACCGGGTGGTACTGCTCGAGGGCGCCGTCGGCAGCGAGGCCAACGTGGAGTACTCCCAGAACCTCGCGGGCAAACTCGAACAGGACTTCCAGAACCTGCTGGGCGCCGAGACCGAACGCGTCGCACTCACTGACGTGTACGACTACGACGCCGCGTTCGAGCGGGCGTACGACCTGATCAACGCCCACCTGGACACCGGCCGGGAGGTCTGGGTCAACATCTCCTCGATGCCCCGGCCCGTCAGCTTCGCGTTCGCCACCGCGGCCCACTCCATCACGCTCGAACGCCAGGACGACCGCCACCGCATCCACACCTACTACACGGCCCCGAGAAGTACCTCGAGACCGAGATGGCCGAGGAGCTCCGGGAGACGCGGGATCTCCTCGCGGAACTCCGGGGCGACGGGGGCGTCGACGACGCCGTGCTCGCGGACCGACTCGAGAGCATCGAGGGGCTGCTCTCGGAGTTCGACGAGCGGGGCACCACCATCGGCGCCAAGAAGATCGGCGACAACCACATCGTCGAACTCCCGGTCGCGGCGTTCTCGAGCGTCGAGCCGTTCGAGGAAGTGATCCTGTTCACGCTGGGCGAACACGGCGAGTTCGAGAGCGTGAGCGAACTCGCGAAGACGCTCGCCGCCGACATGGGCGAGGAGTACACCGACAGCTTCCGGTCGAAAGTCATCTACAACGTCGACCGGCTCGGCCCCGGCGGGAAAGCCTACGTCGAACAGGAGGCACACGGCAACTCCCACCGCACGTCGCTGTCCCGCATCGGCGAACTCTGGGTGCGGGCCCACGCCGACGACGAGCCCGCCGCGCTCTCCTAACGCCCGCCCTCGCTCACCGTCTCGTTGTACCAGTCGAGCGCCGGATCATCGAACGCCCGCTCCGTCGTCGAGACCGCCTGCACCGCGCCGGCGGCGTCGAGGTAGAGCTCCCCGTCGTGGCTGACTGCGGTGGCTCGCAGCACGCGCTGTGCCTCGCGTGGAGTGAGGCTCTCGTTCCCGGCGAGCATCAGCGTCAGCGTGCCCGCGACCAGCGGCGCGGCCGCGGAGCTCCCGTACAGCTCCCCGCCGCGCTGGTGTCGGCGCCGTCGGGCGCCGAGATGTCCAGCGCCGGCCCCGTGGAGCTGTAGGGGCGGCGCTGACCGCTCACCGCGTCGGCGGCGCCGACGGCAATCACGCCCTCCGCGGTCGCGGGCGCGACCATCCCCCGGAGTCGCTACTGATCCCGAGTTCGTGGTGGGAGGCGAACAGGTCGACGCTGGTGTCGTTCGCGTCGGGGCCGCCCCGGATCGCGACGTAGTACTCCCCCGTGGGGACCGTGGCGTCGATCGCCTCGGTCTGGCCGGTGGCGTTGGCCGCGGACTTGGCGACCAGCGGGTCCTCGCCGTCGACGGCGCGATAGAGGTACAGGTCGTAGTCCGCGTCGCCCTGCCAGTAGAGCCGCAACGAGACCGCGCCACCGATCTCGCCGTTGCCGAGCGTGTTGTACCGGGTGCCGTTCTCGAACGCGAGCCAGCCCTCGCTCCCGGTACCGTGCCAGTGGCGATCGGCGTAGTTCCCGGCGGAGGTGACGAAGGCGGTGTCGTTCCGGGCGGCGGCCGACGCGACCCGGTTCAGCTTCGCCATCCCGTCGGCGCTGCTGGGGAAGTAGCTCCCGGCGTCGACGACCACGTCGACCTCCTGCTCGCGGAGCCAGGAGACGGCCTCGGCGTACGTCTCGGGGCCGCCGTCGGGGCCGATACTCGCGAGGTAGAGCTCCGCGTCGGGCGCTGTCCGGCTGACGATCTCCGCGACCGCGGTGTCGTGGCTGGTGTCGGCGAACAGGCCGGACGAGCGCCCGGCGAACCGACGGGTAGCGGCGACGGCGTCGCTGATTCGACGGTTGTCGGCGGCGAACTGGCTGCCGACGATCCCCACCCGTACGTCGTCGCCGGTGACGCCGGCGGCGTGGACGGCGCTGAAGCCGGAGAGCGTCGCCGGATCGCTCGTCGCAGGGGTCGGATCGACGGTCGACACCTGGTCGGCCGGGCCGGTGTCGCTCGAGAGTGCGCCGATCGGCCGGTCGTGGACGGCGCTGCTCGATCCAACTGGCACCGCGAAGGAGACGCTACTGACGACGATGACGACGACGAACAGCGTTGCGGCCGTCTCGATCCTCATCGCGTGACCTCCGGTCGTGGACTCATCCCGATCTGCGGTACTGGACGGCGACCGCCGCGAGCGCGACGAGGCCGCCAGCGAGGAACAGCGCCGCCGGGGGACCGTGCCGAACAGCGCCCCCGAGTCGATGGAGTCGGCGACCCGCGGGCTCGAGGGGCCGGCGATCCCGCCGGTGCCCACCGAGACGGTCGCGTTGATGAGCACTGCCCCGACCAGCACGGCGACGGCGGCGCCGACGTACTGCCGGAGCGAGTCGAGCAGCCCCGACCGCTCGTCCTCGTTCCCGACACAGACCACGAGCGAATCGTCGACGGGGGCGTACACCTTCATCTCGCGCCCCTTGACCGAGTAGCGCGTCTCGGAGATCTCCACGAGATCCGCGTCCTGTAAGTTGCTGAGGTGGTGCCGGGCGTTCTGCAGCGACGTGTCGATCGCGTCCGCGAGCTCGGAGGCCGTCCGCGGCTCCTCGTGCAGCGCCGTCAGCAGCGAGCGGGCCGTCTCGGAGGAGAGCGACCCGATCAGCGGCTCGACCTCGTCGTCGTCGAGCCAGAGCAGCCGCGTGCCCCCCTCCTCGTCAGCCTCGCCGGCGGTGACCGTGTCTGATTCGGACGGCAACAGGCCGGACATGTGTAGCTATATCACATGGAGGAACTAAATGGTTCGGTAACGACTGAACTTCCGCGTTGCGGGCAGTTCAGCCGGAACGACGGAGTCGGCCCAGCAGGGGCGTCGTCTCCCCGACCACCGCGTCCGCCGCCTGCACCGCCTCGTCGGCGTCGGCCGCGCTGGCGTCGCCGCCGTAGTGGGCCCGCTCGTACAGCGCTGCGACGCGGTGGACGCGGGCGTCCCTGACGCCGAGGCTGTCGAGGTAGTCCGCGACGGTCTCGCCCGCCCGTCGCGGGCGGCGCTGGGTCGTCAGTACCGTCTCCACGCGGTCGTACGCCCGCTCCACGTCCGCGACCGGGCCCGTGCGGGGCTGGTAGCGCAGCCAGACGAACCGGTAGAGCCGGTCGTCGACGCCGAACCGCCGTCCGGCCGCGACCGCGCCGAACAGGAGCACGAGCCCGTAGCCCACCTCTTCCGGCGTTGGCAGCGACATCCCGCTCGACCCGCCGCCCCCGCCGGGGGTGAAGCTCCCGAGCTCGCCGGGGCCGGCGGTCCGCTGCCCGCCGGCGATCGCCGCCAGATCGGGCGTCGACGTTGCGCCGACCGTGTCGTTCGCCCCTGACTCCCCGCCGGCGTCGCCGTCGGGGTAGGCGTCCACTCGCCGGGGCCGCTCTGGTTGGTGTCGACGCCCGCCTCGCCGGCCTCTCGGGCTTGGGAGAGGCGCTGCTCGCCCGTCTCCTCGCGGGGCGAACTCGGCGTCGGGTCGAACGCGACCCAGCCGACCTCCGGGAAGTACACCTCGACCCACGCGTGGGCGTTGAGGCCGCGGACGACCCACTCGTCCTCGGTGACGCGTTCGCCGGTCGTGTAGCCCGTCGCCATCCGGGCCGGGATCCCCTGGGTTCGCAGCATCACCGCCATCGTCGTCGCGTAGTACGTGCAGTAGCCCGCGTTCATTTCGAACAGGAAGGCGTCGGCGACGTTGCCCCGCGGGCGCTCGACGTTCAGCGAGTACTCCTTGTCCGACTCCAGGTACTCCTCGATCGCGACCGCGGTGGCGTACGGCGTCGACGCGTTCGCGCGGTCGGCGACGGCTGCCGCCCGCTCGCCCACGCGGTCGGGCGTGCTGTCGGGGAGCCCGAGATACCGGTTCCGGATCGCGTCCGGGTAGTCGGTTCCTGCGTTCCGGAGCGCCCGCGTGGTGTACGCTGGGCGCTCACTGACGACGGTGTAGGACTCGCCCTCGGCGATCGGCGCCGCCGCCCGGAGGCCTCCTTCGGCGGTCACCTGCGTCGCCTGCTGGACGTTCCCGCCGACGGAGACGGGTTTCCACATCGCGGGCATCGAGTTGAGCGTCGTCTCGGCGGTGATCGTCTGTTCGACCGTGGTGGTCACCCCCGGCGGTGACGCCAACTCGCCGTCGTACCTCCGGGTGTCGCCCGTCCGTACCCAGGAGCCGCCGGTGAACCGATCGTACGCACCGACGCGCCAGTAGGAGCTGCGCTCGGCCTCGACGGTGAAGCGGACCTCCGGTGAGAGCCGGATCGAGCCGACGATCCCGACCGAGTCGGCGTTGTCGACGACGTTCCCCTCGAGCGTGGGTGCCGAACTCCCGGACACGATCGGGCTCGGCCCGCCCCGGGGACGACCGAGACGGCCGACGTGACCACCACCATGACGGCGACGACGAGCGCGATCGTGTCCCAGTGGGCCGCGATCGCCCGCCGCGGCCCGAGTTCGCCGAAGCCGACGGCGACGGCGGCGCCGACGACCCCCGTCAGCGTGGTAAGCGAGCCGGCGTCACCCGTCAGCACGAAGAAGCCGAGCGCGGTCCCGCCGACGGCGACGCTCGTCGGGTACCGGCCCCGAAGCGCGAGCAGCCACGAGCCGAGCAGTGGCGCCGGCAGCACCGCCAGGGCCCACACATCGGCCTGCACCAGCCGGAACACCGAGAGCCCGCTGAGCAGCGCCACGAGATCGCGGATCACGACGCCGAAATCGATCAGCGCCCGCTGGCTGGCGGGGATCGAGAAGTAGTACGTCAGCATCCCCCGACCAGCACGGCGGCGCTGCCCAGCAACGCCGTCCGGGCGTCGACGCGGGCGGCCAGCACCGCGCCGAGCGCGACCACCGCGACCACTTCGGCCGCGAGCAGCGTCGTCCCGCCGACCACGTCGGTGACGTGGATCAGCACTCGGAGGTACGACGCCGTCAGCAGCAGAACGCCCAGCATCGCGGGCTGGACCACGGCCTCACGGAGCGACCAGTCCGTGTCGGTCCGCCCCCACGGGCTCGGCTGCGACTCTCCCTCCGCCCCGGCGGCGGTCGTCACGACTCCACCTCCGCCGGCTGGGCTGGATCGACCGCCACGCGGCTGTCGATCAACTCGGCGAACCGGTGTTGGCTCCCACGCACGTCGACGCTCGCGTCGCTCGCCCGTCCCTTGATCACTACGTCGGCGTCGGGATCGGGGATCGGCCCCGACTCGATCACCGCGAGCGTCCGGAGCATCGCCTGCTGGCCGCCGTACTCCGGGCCGATCCGCAGCTCGCCGCGCGGCAGCGAGAGTTCGACGGGGACGCCCTCGCCGACCAGGCCCAGCACGACGCTCGCGGTCGCCTCGGCCATCGTGTCGGCGCCGTCGGCGTTGGCGCCCGCGGCGACGGTGACCGACTCCGCGTCGGTCTCGGCGGCGAACTCCGTGACGACGAGTTCGTCTCGTTTGGCCGTGGTTTTCCAGTGGATGTCACGCAGCGGATCGCCGGGGACGTACTCTCTGAGCTCCTCGAACTCCCCGCGCTGGTCGCTTCGGCTGTACTCCTGTAACCGGCCCAGCGAGCGACGGCCGACAGTGCCGAGGCGTCGGACCTGCGGGTAGACGATCGTCGTCTCGGTGCCCCGGAGCTCGATCTCCCGCTCGAACAGGCCGAACGCGTCGGTCGCGGTCAGCGTCGCCGGGCCGAGCGCGTGTTGGCCGCGGCCCTCGTACGCCACCTCGTAGCGCAGCGGGTCGTCGCCGATCGTCGTCTCGAACGTGATCTCGGCGTCGCCGTCGGCGCGCTCGGTCACGGTGGCGTCGTCGGATTCGACCGGGCGAAGGCCACCCTGGACGCGCTCGGTCACGTCGGCGAGGAAGGGGCGGGCGAGCGCGCTGCCGTCGCGTCGGCGGAACGAGAGTTCGGCTGTTCGGCACTCGCCGACGTGGGCGTTCGCTGGCGGCGTTCGGTCGAGGACTACGTCCGGGGTGTTCCGAACCTGGAGGTAGCCGGCGGCCAGCACGACCGCCGCGGGGGCGACGACGGCGTTGAGCGACCGCGGGCCGAACGTCCCAGCGAGCACCACCGCGAGCGCCGCGACGCCGACGACGGCGCGGCCACGGCGCGTGAGCATCACTCGACAGGGACCGACGAGACCGCCGACGCGACCACGTCTTCGCCGGTCTCGCTGCCGGTTCGCGGACGGATGCGGTGGGCGAACACCGTCCGTACCTCCGCCTGGACGTCGTCCGGCGTGACGTAGTCGCGGCCGTCGAGCAGCGCCCGGACCTGCGAGGTGCGAGCCAGCGCGATGCTCCCGCGTGGGCTGACGCCGAGTTGGGCCGTGTTCCGCGTGTGCTCGGCCAGCCGGGCGATGTACTCCCGAACCGGCTCGCTCAGCGTCACCTGACTCGCGGTCTCGCGGGCGCGCCGGAGGGTGTGGCCGTCAGTCACCGGCTCGAGCTCCTCGATCGGGTGGTGGCCGGCGGTGCGGCCGATGATCTCGGCTTCCTGTTCGTCGTCCGGGTAGCCCAGCCGGAGCTTCTTCGCGAAGCGGTCGATCTCGGCCATCGGAAGCTCGTAGGTACGGCCGGACTCCACGTCGTTCTGGGTCCCGATCACGACGAACGGCTCGGGGAGCGGGCGGGTGTCGCCGTCGACTGTCACTTGCCGTTCCTCCATCGCCTCGAGCAGCGCGCTCTGGGTCTTCGGCGGCGCACGGTTGATCTCGTCGGCCAGCACCACGTTCGCGAACACGGGGCCGGCCTGGAACTCGAACTCCTGGGTCTTCTGGTTGAACACGTTCACGCCCGTCACGTCGGACGGCAGCAGGTCGGGGGTGAACTGGACGCGGCGGAAGGAGGCGTCGACGGAGGTCGCGACGGCGCGGGCGAGCATCGTCTTCCCGGTGCCGGGCACGTCTTCGAGCAGCACGTGGCCGCGGGCGACCGTGGCGACGAGGATATGCTCGACGGCGTCGCGCTTCCCGACGATGACGCGCTCGACGTTGTCGACGATCTCCCCGATCAGGTCGGCCGCGGCCTCGACCGAGAGCGGCTCGAACGCCGACGGGCCGGGGTCGCCGCCGGTCTCGACGGCCGCGTCGCCGCCGTCCGACCGAGCGTCGTCGCTCATCGACCCTGCCCACCTCCGGCGGTTTGACTGCGGCGGACGGAACGCTCGTACACGGTGATTATGTGTGGCTGTGTCTACCTAACTCTGCCGCCAGTGGCAGTCGGCTTCTCGCGCCCGCCGGACCCGCGGGATTAAGTCAATCCGACACGTGGCTCCGACAACTCGGGCCAGGCCATGACACGCACACGGACGCGAGGCGGGTTCGTTTTCCGCGCGATCGACGGCGTTCGGGAGCTGTTCGGTCGCTCGGCCGCGGTCGAGGCCGCGGACTACGTGCCGCTTCTGGTCCGGCAGCTGTTCGGCGACGTGCTCGGCTACGACGACATCGCCTACTCCCAGTGCGAGCAGTGGCGCGAGGTCACGTTCGTCGACGAGGACGGGCAGCCGGCGGTCGTGCTCGCCGCGGCGCCCCCGGCGACGACATCCGGGCCGCCCGCCGGCGGGCGCTCGACGCGCTCGACGCCGAGCCCGCGGCGCGGTACGCCGTCGCGACGAACCGTGACCGCCTGGTCGTGCTCGCCCGCGCCCAGCCCGGCCACCCCGACGCCACCGAGCGCCGTGGCGTCGCCACCCGCGAACTCACCGAGATCGACCTCCGGGCGACCGTCGAGCGCGTGGGCGATCGCTCGATCGCGGAGGCGCTCACGCCCGGCCAGCAGCTCTCCTTCGCGAAACTCACCGCGCTCCAGCGCGACGCCGTCTCGTCGGCGCCCGAGGGGTCGGCCGGCGCCGACGCCGAGCCGACGTTCGGCGGGCTCGCGACGACGGACGAGTCGCCGGCCGCGGCCACGCCGTCGTCGCTCGCGGAGACGCTGACGGAGCTGCTCGCCGAGATCCTGCGACCAGCGGTCTCGGACGCGTTCGACCAGCTCACCCACCGTATCCAGGAGTTCGCCGACCGCGAAGCCGAGATCGAGGCGCGGATCGAGGCGGCGAAAGCCGCCGGCAACGAGCCGGCGGTGACGGATCTCCGTGCAGACCTGTTCGAGCTCCGCGAGGCGTACGCGACCGCCCGCCGGCTCGAAGCCGGCTTCGCCCGCTGGCGTCGCGTCGTCGACGCCGACGACGAGGCGGCCGCCGCCGACCGGTTCGCCGTCGAGTCGGCCGCGGTCGCGCTGGACACGCTGCTTTTGGCACGCGTCGCCGCCGACCGCGGGCTCGCCGGCGACCTCGGCGATTACCGCAAGTTCTGGGCCGATCAGGCCGAGCACGCCGAGCGCGACGCCACCGACATGGTGCGTGCGGTCCGCGAGGAGCTCGCCGGGGTGAGCGCGGGCGCGACCGACGACGGCACGTTCGCGTGGGTGTTCGAAGCCGACGTGGCCGACGCGTTCGCCGACGCGGTGTCGGCGCTCGCGGCCATCGACGTGAGCGACCTCTCCGCCCGCGAACTCACCGAGGCGTTCGAGGCACATCTCGACGCCGACGCGCGGCTGGTCCGTGGCGCGACGCGGCCGTCGACGGCCGGGCTGTTGCTCGATCGCGCGGGGTACACGGCCGACGCGACGATCGACGACGCCGACGCGGACCTGCTCGACCCCGCTTGCGGTGACGGGAGCCTGCTGGTCGGCGCGGCCGACCGCCTGCTCGACCGTCTCGCCCGGACCGACGCGACGGCCGCGGCGACGCTGTCGACCGTTCGCGACCGGATCCACGGGATTGACCGCCACCCGTACGCGGTCCACCTCACGGAGAGTCGGCTGTTGCTCCGAACCATCGACGTGCACAGCGACGCGGCCGCGGCCGACGACGAGTTCTCGCTCGGCCGCTTCGGCGTCTATCGCGCCGACGCGCTCCAGTCCGGGCGGGGGGAGTACACCGGCGCGGCACACGGCGACCGGGCCCGTCGCCGCGAGCAGGCCGCCACGGTACGATCCCGCGAGGGGTTCGGCTTCGTCGTGAGCGACGCGCCGACAGGGGCTCCCGAGGGCGCGTCCGGACCGGTCGAGGGGGCGAAACCGCGACCGGCGTGGCCGACCGATCGACGCTGTTTCTGGACCGGGCCGGCGAGTGGCTGGCTCCCTGCGGGCGGCTCTCGATGGCCGTCGACGGCAGCCTGCTGACTGCCGAGGCGGCCGCCGACGCGCGCTCGCGGCTGGCGGCGTCGTTCCGACTGCGTGAGCTCGTCGAGTTCGACACCGGAACCGGCGCGATGCCGCTGTTCGTCGCCGCCGAGCGCGACGCGGGCCCGGCCGCGGACGCGTTCACGTACGCCCGCGTCACGCCGACGTTTCTCGACCTCGTCCGCGAGGGGCTGGTCCGCCCGGGGACGGACGACGCGACGACGCCCGCGGAACTGCTCTCGCGCTCGCTGCCGGCCGCGCCCGGCGACGACCCCCGCCGATGACGACCGTGCTCGTCGAACTCGACCTCGTCTGTGACGCCACCGTCGACGGGGCGATGCCCGTCGAGGTGCGGTCGGTCGACTGTGGGCGGCTCACCGCGGACGCGTGGGCGTTCGCTGCGGACGAGCCGTCGGCGACGGCGCCAGACGCGGCTGAGGCCGACGCGATGCTCGAACGGCCTCCCTCGCCCGCCGAGGAGTGACACACCTTGCCGCATCGCACAACCCATTACCCGTGGCGCACCCAGCCCGGGGTATGGAGACGACTGACGCGTTCGTCGGGTTGGACTGCATCGACTGCGGCGAGCGGTTCGACGCCGAGACGGCGACCCACCGCTGTCCGGACTGTGGCGGCATCCTCGACCCCGCCTACGACTACGACGCCGTCGACGTGAGCCGGGAGACGTTCGCGGCCGAGCCGTTCGATTCGCTGTGGCGCTACGACGCGCTGTTGCCGTTCCCCGCGAGGCCGCGGTCTCGATCGGTGAGGGGGCGACGCCGCTGGTCGAGTGCCCCGCGCTCGCCGACGCGATGGGCGTCGGCGAGGTGTACATCAAAGACGAGGGGCACAACCCCACCGGGACGTTCAAGGACCGCGGCCAGACGGGCGCGGTGACGGCCGCGGCCCAGCACGGCGCCGACACGATCGCGCTCAACACCGCCGGGAACGCCGGGCAGGCCGCGGCCGCCTACGCCGCCCGCGCGGACATGGACGCCCACGTCTGGCTGGCCGAGCGCGCGGGCTACACCCAGAAGGCGATGGTCGAGGTCCACGGCGGCGAACTCCACGTGGTCGAGGGGGAGATCACCGACGCGGGCGCCGGCTACGCCGAGCGGATGGAGCAGGAGGACTGGTACTCGACGAAGACGTTCGTCACCCCCTACCGCCACGAGACGAAGAAGACGATGCTGTACGAGACCGTCGAACAGCTCGACTGGGAGGTCCCGGACGCGGTGGTCTACCCGACCGGCGGCGGCGTCGGCCTCGTCGGCATGCACAAGG
This sequence comes from Halolamina pelagica, assembly GCF_001307315.1. GTDB lineage: Archaea > Halobacteriota > Halobacteria > Halobacteriales > Haloferacaceae > Halolamina > Halolamina pelagica_B. The sequence continues at coordinate 2,145,341 of NZ_LGUC01000001.1, read as the reverse complement.
GCGCGACGGAGTTCCGCGACCTCGGCTTGATCGACGACCTGCCGGGGATGTACGCCGCCCAGGCCGCCGGCTGCGCGCCCGTGGTGCGGGCGTGGGACGAAGGCAAGTCGGCCCACGAGGCGTGGGGTGACGAGAACATCTCGACCGTGCTCAACGGGATCGCCGTCCCCGACCCGGGGGCGAGCCCGATGATCCTCGACGCGCTCGAAGAGAGCGGCGGCGGCGCCGTCGCGGCGAGCGATGAGGCGATTCTCGACGCCGCCGTCGAGATCGCCCGGACCGAGGGCGTGGAGATGGGCGCGACCTGCGCCGCGGCGGCCGCGGGCGCGTTCGACCTGGCGGAATCGGGCGAGCTCGGCGGCGAAGACACGGTGGTGCTCCTGAACACCGGCGCCGGGAACAAGGACGTGGACACGCTGCGCAGCCACCTCGGGGAGCGGGAGTTCGAGGCCGAGTAGGGGCGCCACGTGGGCCCAGGCTGCCGTCATTTTTACCGGATGCCGCCGAAAGCCGGCGTATGACCACGATCAAGGACTCCGTCCACGATCACATCGAGGTGGAGGGGGTCGCCGCCGACCTGCTGGACACCCCCGCAGTCCAGCGGCTTCGCCACATCAAGCAGTTGGGGACGGTGCAGTTGGCCTACCCCTCCGCGAACCACACCCGCTTCGAGCACTCGCTGGGCGTCTACCACCTCGCCGAACAGGCGCTCGACCAGATGGCGGTCGACGGTATCGACGCCGAGCGCGTCCGCGCGGCGGCGATGCTACACGACGTGGGCCACGGCCCGTTCTCGCACAACATCGAGTCGCTGACCCACCGGAAAACCGGCAAGTACCACGACGACGTCGCGGACCTGCTCGCCGAGGGGCAGGTCGGCGACGTGCTGCGGGCGAACGGCCTCGACCCCGGGCGGGTCGCCGGGCTGGTCGCCGGCGAGGGGCAGTACGGCCAGTTGGTCTCGGGCGAACTCGACGTGGACCGGATGGACTACCTCGTCCGGGACGCCCACCACACCGGAGTTCCGTACGGGACGATCGATCCCGGCCGACTGGTGCGGGCGCTGCGGTTCGTCGACGGCGAACTCGTGCTCGCGCCGGGGAACGTCCAGAGCGCCGAGTCGCTGCTCGTCGCTCGAGCGCTGATGAACCCCACCGTCTACTCCCACCACGTCGCCCGGATCAGCAAGGCGATGCTCCGCAGCGCGGCCGAACGACTGCTCCGGAGCGATCCGGAGCTGACCGCCACCGAGCTCCGGCGGATGGACGACCACGGCCTCATCGTCGCACTGCGGCTCTGTGAGGAGACCGCCGAGTTCGCCCGGCGCTACGCCGAGCGAGACCTGTACAAGCGCGCGGTCTGGGCGGAGCTGGGCGGGGTGCCGGACTGGCTGTTGGACGCCGACCACGAGGAGGTCCGGACGCTCGAGGCCGAGATCGCGGCGGCCTGCGATCTCGACCCGCGGGAGGTGCTCGTCGACGTGCCGGCGGAGCCGTCGATGACCGAATCCACGAGCCGGGTGATGGTCGGCGACGAGATCCGTCGGCTGGGCCGGCAGTCCCCGCTGGTGAAGGCGCTCCGGACCGCCCAGTACCAGCAGTGGCGCCTCGGCGTCTACACCGTCGGGACGGCGACCGAACGCGTCGGCCGCGAGGCGGTCGACCGACTGGATCTGGACGTGCAGGGAGCGCTGGTGAGCGAGCGCCGCGGTCGGGCGTCGACGCTTGACGAGTTCGTCAGCGCCGAGTAGTCGCCGCCACCCGCGCGCTTATTGACCGCCAGTACCGACCCGAGAGCATGACCGGAACCGTCGAGTACGTGCACGTCGCCGACGAGGCGGGCGCCCCGCCGGAACAGCGGGAGTCCGTCGACGCCGTCGTCGGGAAGGGGCTGCAGGGTGATCGCTACTTCGAGAACGAGGGGACGTTCTCCGGCGAGGGGGAGAGCAGCAAGCAGGACGTGACGCTGATCGAGGCCGAAGCGATCGAACAGGCCGAGGCGGAGTACGACGTGGCGTTCGAGCCCGGCGCCCACCGGCGAAACCTCACGGTTCGGGGGATCGGCCTGAACCGCCTGCTCGGCGAGCGGTTCCGCGTCGGCGACGCGGTCGTCGAGGGGACCGAACTCTGTGAGCCCTGCACGTATCTCGAACGGAAACTCGAGGAGAAGGGCGTCCAGGAGGCGCTGGTCCACCGCGGCGGCCTGCGGTGTGCAGTCGTCGAGGGCGGAGAGATCGCCGTCGGCGACGCCGTCGTGGCGAGCGAGTAGCGACCGACGCGTTCAGGGGCCCGGCCCGTTGAGAGTGGCCATGAGCGAACTCGACTTCGACCGGGAGATCCGTGTCCGCCTCGTTTTCGCGGTCGTCGCGGCGGTGCTCGGCGTCGGTGTCGCCGTGCTCACGGACGTACCGGAGTGGATCGCCTTCGGGATCGTCATCCTGCTCGGCATCGTCGCCCCGCGGGCGTACCTCTACTTCGGTGACTGAGGAAAAGCCGACTCAGAGTCGATCCGCACGGCCCGCGGCGCTCCAGGCGTCGGTGGGCGTGCCGTCCCGGACTCTGACCGTCCGGCGCTGGAGTGACTCCACGCGACCTGCGAACCCCCAGCGCTTGTCCTGCCAGCTTTCCCCCTCGCGTTCGGCCGCGGCGGCGGCCGCCGCAGCCTCCTGATCCCGGATGTGGGCCGAGACCGCAGCAGCGATGGCCGCGGCTTCCGCCGCGTCGGCGTCGTCCGGGAGATCGAGGCGGTCGACGAGGCCCGCCGCCGACTCGCCCGCAGCCGGGTCGCCCGACTCCGCGTCGGTCATATCGGGATGTTGCCGTGTTTCTTCTGGGGCGTCTGCTCGCGCTTGCCCTGCAGCATCTCCAGGTCGGAGATCAGGCGCGCGCGAGTCTCCGGCGGTTCGATCACGTCGTCGACGTAGCCGCGGTCGGCGGCGGTGTAGGGGTTGGCGAACTCCTCGCGATACTCGTCGATGAGCTCCTCCCGGCGCGCCTCGGCGTCGTCGGCCGCCTCCAGTTCGTCGCTGTAGAGGATGTTCACCGCGCCGCGGGGGCCCATCACCGCGATCTCCGCGGTCGGCCACGCGTAGTTCACGTCGGCGCCGACGTGGCTCGAGGCCATCACGTCGTAGGCGCCGCCGTACGCTTTCCGGGTGATCGTCGTCAGCAGCGGGACCGACGCCTCGCAGTAGGCGTACAGCAGCTTCGCGCCGTGGCGGATGATCCCGTTGTGCTCCTGGTCGGTGCCGGGCATGAAGCCGGGCACGTCGACGAACGTCAGGACGGGCACGTTGAACGCGTCACAGGTGCGGATGAAGCGGGCGCCTTTCTCGCTGGCCTCGATGTTCAGCGTGCCGGCGTTGACTCGGGGCTGGTTCGCGAGCACGCCGACCGAGCGGCCGTCCATCCGGGCGAACCCGGTGACGAGGTTCTTCGCGAACTCCTCGTGCACCTCGAAGAACGAGCCCTCGTCGACGACCGACGTGAGCACGTCGTGCATGTCGTATGGCTTGCGGGGTTCGTCCGGCACGACCTGGTTGAGCGACTCGTCGGCGCGCTCGGGGTCGTCCCAGGGATCGACTCGCGGCGGGTCCTCGACGTTGTTCTGCGGGAGGTAGGAGAGCAGGCGCGCGATGTTGTCGAGCGCGTCCTCCTCGCTCTCCTCGGCGAAGTGCGCGACGCCGGAGGTGGAGGCGTGAGTGACGGCGCCGCCGAGCTCCTCGAACGTCACCTCCTCGCCGGTGACCGTCTCGACCACGTCGGGGCCGGTGATGAACATGTGGCTCGTGTCCTTCACCATGAACGTGAAGTCGGTCATCGCCGGGGAGTACACCGCGCCGCCGGCACAGGGGCCCATGATCGCCGACACCTGCGGGACGACGCCGGAGGCCTCCTGGTTCCGGCGGAAGATCTCCGCGAACCCGCCGAGTGCGTCGACGCCCTCCTGGATCCGGGCGCCCGCGGAGTCGTTGAGGCCGACGACGGGGGCGCCGACCTGCATCGCCTTGTCCATCACCTTCGTGACTTTCTCGGCGAACACTTCGCCGAGCGAGCCGCCCAGCACCGTGAAGTCGTGGGCGAACACGAACACCTTCCGGCCGTTGACTTCGCCGTAGCCCGTGACGACCCCGTCGCCGTACGGCTGTTTCTCCTCCATCCCGAACTTGTGGTTGCGGTGGGTTCGGAACTGGTCGAACTCCGTGAACGTGCCGTCGTCGAGGAAGTAGTCGATCCGCTCGCGAGCGGTCATCTTCCCCTTCTCGTGCTGGCGCTCGATACGCGCTTCGCCCCCACCTTTCAGGGCCTCTTCGCGCTTCTCTCGGAGTTCCTCGATGCGGTCCTCCATCGTCACTGTGGACCACCTGCAGTCATTGTCGGAGGGTCGCCCACGTGCCGCAAAAGGATTCCGAACGATGGAGCGACCCCGAACGTGGTGCGGAGGCGGACTCCCCCGAGAACCGAGCGGGGAACGGAGCCCCCGCGAACCAGGGTCCGACGACGGGTACGTCACCTGTCGAACGATCGGCGATCCCGGATCGGGGCTCCGGTCGACCGACATCATCGCCGCTTTACCCCGCCGACCCCAGCCGCACCCATGACTGACACGCGCCGCGCACTCCTCGACGCGCTCGCGGCGGGCCCCGTCGCCGGCCCCGCACTCGCGGAGCGCCTCGGCGTCTCCCGCGCCGCGGTCTGGAAGCAGGTCGAGGCGCTGCGTGAGGAGGGCTGGGGGATCGAGAGCACCGACGACGGCTACCGCGTGACCGACGTGCCCGAGTTCGGCGGCGCCGCGATCGAGTTCGGGCTGGATGCTGGCTTCGCCGTCGAGTTCCACGACAGCATCGGCTCGACGAACGAGCGCGCTCGCGAACTGGCCACCGAAGGCCACGAGGACGTGGCGGTCGTCGCCGACGAGCAGACCGCCGGCCGCGGGCGGCTCGACCGCGGCTGGACCGGCCCGCCGGGCGGGATCTACACCTCGCTGCTGCTCCGCCCGGACGTGCCGCCGGCCCACGCGCCGATCTACACGCTCGCGGCCGCGGTCGCCGTGACTCGCGCCGCGCGGGAGGCCGGCGTCGACGCGCGGATCAAGTGGCCAAACGACGTTCTCGTGAGCAGGGCGGAACCGGAGGTTCCGCTTGCAGGCGGCGGCGAAGCCGCCGGCGACCCGGCGAACGAGAGCCAGTCGGACTCGTCCGACGACGTGTTGGGTGGGTCGGGCGAACGCGGCGGGAAGAAGCTCTGTGGGATCCTCACCGAGATGGAGGGCGAGGCCGACCGCGTGGCGTGGCTGATCGCCGGCATCGGGATCAACGCCAACGTGGCTGCCGATTCACTTCCCGAGGGGGCCACGTCGCTCCAGATCGAGCGCGGCGAGCCGGTCGACCGCCGCGCCTTCACCCAGCGCCTCCTGGAGACGTTCGACGATCTCCGCAGCGATCCCGACTCGGTCCTCGACGCCTGGCGCGAGCACGCGGCGACGCTCGGCCAGCGCGTGCGGGTCGACACGCCCGGCGGCGAGATCGTCGGCGAGGCCGTCGACGTGACCTTCCCCGGCGCGCTGCTCGTCGAGACCGACGACGGCGAGCGCGAGCGCGTGACGGCGGGGGATTGCGAGCACCTGCGCCCGATCTGAGGGGGGCGACTCGCCCCGATAGATCCGCGTGGGCTGGTGTCACACGCTTATACAGGCGGCGGGTGTAGCTTCGCGAGTGACCGACATCCCGCCCGATTTCGACCCGGAGTCCCCGGAGGAACGCGAGATCGCCGGGGAGGCAGCCACCGACCGGTCCGACTTCCTCTCGCTGATGGGGCACAGCTACCGCGGGGAGCTCTCCCGGATGAGCGCCTGGCGGACCCGGATCGACCGGACGACCAACTGGGCCGTCGTCGTGACCGCGACGCTGCTCACCTGGGCGTTCTCCGCCGATTCACGGCCCCACTACATCCTGCTCATCGGGATGGCGATGGTGATGATCTTCCTCTGGATCGAGGTGCGGCGCTACCGGGTGTACGACATCTGGCGCTCCCGGCTCCGGCTCCTCGAAGAGAACGTGTTCGCGAACGCGCTCGACCCCGACGGCGCCGTCCAGTCCAACTGGCGTGAACTGCTGAGCGAGGACCTGCGCGAGCCGACGATCAAGATCTCGGGGTTCGAGGCCACCTCCCGCCGGCTCCGCCGGGTGTACTTCCCGCTGATCTCCGTGCTGGTCGGCGCGTGGGCCGTCCGCCTGACCGTGTTCGGGAGCTTCACGAGTCTCGTTCGAGCGGCAACTGTCGGTGCGCTTCCGGGCGTGGCCGTGCTCCTCGGCGTCGGCGTGTTCTACGGCAGCGTGCTGCTGCTCACGTTCTGGCCGCACGGCCGGCAGGCCAAGGGCGAACTCCAGTCGGAACCCGACGTGGAGCAGTGGAAGTAGTCCCGCGATCGGACAGCCCGAACGGAAACGCACTAACCCCGACCCGCCGAACCCCACTATGACCGATCCGCTGCTCGTCCGCGCCGCCCGCGGCGAGCGCACCGAGCGCCCGCCCGTCTGGCTGATGCGACAGGCCGGCCGCCACCTGCCCGAGTACCGCGACCTCCGCGAACAGTACTCGTTCCGCGAGGCGATCGAGACGCCCGAAGTCGCCGAGGAGATCACGCTCCAGCCGTACGAGCGCTACGGCGTCGACGGCGTCGTGATGTTCTCGGACATCCTCACCTGCCTCGAACCGCTGGGGTTCGATTACCACATCGAGTCCGGCGTGGGTCCGGTGATCGAGAACCCCGTCGAGGGGCCGGACGACGTGGCCCGCCGCCGCGGCGACGTGCGCGAGGAGCTGTCGTTCGTCGCCGACCTGCTTGACCGCCTGGCCGAGAGCGTCGCCGACGAGGACGCCGTCCTGGGGTTCGCCGGCGGCCCGTTCACGCTCGCCTCCTACGTCGTCGCCGGCGGCCCGGACCGCGGCCGGAAGGCGGTTCGGAAGTTCCGCGCCCGCCACCCCGACGCGTTCCGCGAACTGATGGCGCGCTTCGCGGACGTGGTCGCCGAGTACCTCCAGATGCAGGCCGACCACGGCGCCGACGCGGTCCAACTGTTCGACACGTACGCCGGCGTGTTGCCCCCGCCGACTACGCGGAGTACGTACTGCCGCTCCACCGCGAGATCGTGGAAAGCGTCGACCTCCCGACGGTGGAGTTCGTCCGGAACATGGGGGGCGCCTCGAGAGTCTCGACGCCACCGGCGCCGACGTGATCGCACTCGACTGGACCGTCGACATGGCGACCGCGCGGACGGAACTTGGCGAGCGGCCCGTCCAGGGCAACCTCGACCCGTCGTTGTTGTTCGCCGACCCCGACACCGTCCGCGAGCGGACCGCGGAGATCATCGAGGCGGCGGGGCCGGCGGGACACATCCTCAACCTGGGCCACGGCGTCAACCGCGACACGCCGATCGAGGGTGTCGAGGCGTTCGTCGAGACGGCGAAAAACTGGGAGTGGGAGTAAGTCGGACCGACGCGCCGGCTACTCGCTGATCGAGTTCGAGAGCTCCCCCGCCAGCCGGCGCGCCTCGCGAACCCGGGAGGGGAGCCCCATTCGCCCGGTGTAGTTCGTCGCGAGCGTGATACCCTCCGGCAGATCCACGCGCTCGATGGCCGCCCAGGAGTCGTCCCAGGCCGGGAACGCTCGCGGCATGCGTTCGACGTGGAGCACCTCGGCGTCGACGCCCATCACGCGCCGGAACTCCTCGGCCGCCGTCTCGCCCAGCGTCTCGTCGTCGCGCTTGATCGCCTCGGGATCGTGCATCCCGCCGAGGAAGGCGGTGTAGACGCCGTCGCGGTCGAACAGGCTCGTGTTCCAGGTGACGCCCAGCGTGCGCATCGGCTCGGTTCGGCGCACCTGGTAGCCGAACCCGTCGGCGCGGGCCGCACTCTCCAGGTGGACCAGCACCAGCGGGTTGTAGTTGAACTCCCTGAGCGCGGCCGCGCTCTCGGCGTCGACGCCCTCGACGATGTCGGCGGTGGTGTCGGCGGGCGTCGTCACCACGACGTGGTCGACGCGCTGGCTCCCGTCCTCGGTGTGGACGAGCCACTCGCCGTCGGCGCCGGACCCCGCGCGTTCGATGCCGGTCACCGGTGTCTCCCGCTGGACCCGATCCGCGTACGCCTCGGCCAGCGCCGACGGGAGCCGCTGGAGCCCCGACTCGAAGCTCGCGGCCGGGGGCGTCTCCTCCTCCGAGAACACCAGTCGGGAGAGCGCCGCCCGCAGCAGACTCCCTTTCTGCCGCTCGAGGCCCATCATCGGCTTCAGCGCGTGTTCGGCGGGCATCGCCGCCGGATCGGAGCCGTACGTGCCGCCGAAGATCGGCGAGAGCAGGTTCGTGTACGCTTCGGCGCCGAACTTCCGGATGAACGCGTCCTGTGCGGACTCGTCGGGGCCGATCGGGTCCGTCAGGGGTTCGGCCAGCAGCCGCAGTTTCCCCCGCACCGACAGCAGATCCGTGCGGCGGAACGCCGACAGCGACCGCGGCACTTCCCTGAGCTTCCCGTCGGCGTAGACGAACAGCGGCAGGTCGTCGTCGACCGTGACCACCTCGTCGGCGATGTCGAGATCGGTCACCATCGCCCGGATCGCGTCGGTCATCCGCAGGCGCTGGGGGCCGACTTCGAGCAGTTTCCCCTCGATCTCGCGGCTCTTGATGACGCCGCCGACCTCGTCGGTCGCCTCGTAGACGGCGGCGTCGACGCCGCGCTCGGCGAGGGCGTGCAGCGTCGAGAGGCCGGTGAACCCGCCCCCGACGATCGCGACGCTGGGGTCGGCGTCGTCGGCCGCGGCGGTGGTGTCGCTCATTCGTTGCGTCGGGCGTTCAGACACATCGCGTTCGGCTCCGGCCGGCACTTACACTGCTGGAGGCCGTAGAGATCCGGGTCGAAGTCGGCGATGAACGGCTCGGTGAGGTCGGCGAGCAGGCCGACGAACCGCTCGTCGTCGTAGGGCACCGGCACGCGGGTGAACCCCAGCCCCGCCTCCTCGGCGTCCTCGCGGAGGTCCTCGTCGAGTTCGCCGAGGGTCTCGCTCTGTTCGTGCATGAAGCTCGTCGGGTCGACGACGACGCGCTCGGCGTCGATCTCCTCGACGACGTCCTCCACGTCGGGCTGGGTCCACTCCACGTCGCGGTTGGCGTGGTTCTGGTAGCCGAGTTCGTAGTCGGGGTAGCCGAGCATCCCCGCCACCATCTCGCAGTACTCCTCGACGTACTGCACGTAGCGACTCCCCTCGTCGAGGTAGTACGTCGGCGTCCCGTGGGCCGAGAAGATCAGGCGCGTGTCCTCGTCGAGTTCGAGCCCTTCACGATCCAGCGTCTGGCGGATGTTGTCCGCGCGGAGGCGAGCGTACGCGGAGTGGGTGTGGTACCCCGTGATCTCGGTGTACGGCACGTCCCAGTCGAGCTCGTCGACCGCGTTCGAGAGCTTCTCCAGGGCCTGCACCGTCGTGGAGGGGCCACACAGCGGGTACACCGGCAGGCCGATGAGCCGGTCGACGCCGTCCTCGTGGGCGGCCTCGGCGGCGTCGCCGATGAACGGCTCCATGAACTGGTAGCCGACGTACGTCTGGACGTCGTAGCCGCGGTCACGGAGCTCGGTCTCGACGAGGTCGGCCTGTCGCTGCGCGTGGGCGTTCAACGGCGACCCGCCGATCTCGCCGTACTCCTCCATCAGGCCGGGGGCGCGACGTTCGGCCAGCGTGCGGGCGCGCTCGCGGGCCGCCGTTTCGGTGGTCTCCCCTCGATATCCATGTTCGCGAAGAAGATCCGTTCGAGGTAGTCCTCGACGACCGCCCGGTCGGCTGTGGCCGGCTCACCGAAGTTGAGCACGGCGATCCCTGTAGTCATACCCCTAACTCGGGGCCGGCGAGGCAGAAAGGTAACGGTTCGGGCGCGCGCCCGCGCGAACCGGTGACGGGGTCAGCGGTCGCCCTCGGCGTCGCCGGTCTCCGAATCGCCGGCATCACCGCGGACGGCCGCGGAGTCGACGGACTTCCGCTCGGCTGCCTCCCGGGTCGCGACCCGAGCCTCCCCGCTGGTGTCGTCGAACACGAGGTGGCGGTGCGGGTAGGCGATCTCCACGTCGACGTTCTCCTCCTCCAGTTGGTCCCAGATCGCCGTCTGGACGCGCGATCGGGCGTTCATGAGTTTGTACGGGCGGTTCACCCAGTAGCGAAGCGTGAGGATCACGCCGTCGTCGTGGAACTCGTCGATGTAGCAGGTGGGCCGCGCCGGGTAACGGGCCGAGCCGATCCGGATGTCCGGCCCGCCCTCGATCACTTCGTCGACCTTCCTGGCGGCGCTCTCGATGAGCGAACGCGCGGTCGCCACGTCGCTCTCGTAGGTCACCTCGACGGAGAGCGACAGGCGGGTCCGTTCGTCCTCCGCCGAGAGGTTCGTCACCTTGTCCTGTCGGATCACGTCGTTGGGGATCACGAGGAACGTGTTGTTGAGCGTGAATATCTTGGTGTACCGGATGGTGATGTCGTCGATGAACCCCCGGGTGCCGTCGGGGAGTTCGATCATGTCGCCGATCTCGTAGGGCTCGTCGGCCAACAGGAACAGCCCGTTGACCATCGACCCCACCAGCGGCGCCAGCACGATCCCGATCACGGCCGAGAACACCGTCACCGAGAGCACGATGTTGCCGAGTTCGAGGCCGACCAGCCCCGCACCGATCAGGAAGAAAAACAGCGAGACCAGCGCCCGGATCAGCCGGAGGATCTGTTGGGCGACGCTCTGGCGCCGGAAGCGCTTGGCGACCTGCCGACCGACGAGCCGCACGACGTAGCGAGACAGCCCGTAGCCGAACGCCGTGAACAGCACCAGGATCAGGAAGCTCACGGCTGGAGAGCTCCCCCAGTTGGGGAACAGGGGGCCACCCTATCGATGAGCGACCCGAGGAACCGGATCGGGTCGGGGAACTGACCGACGTTCACGCCTCCACATCCCACCGCCCCGGAAAAAGCGTTGCCGTCGGGGCGGTCGTCCGGGGGCTAAGCCACTGGCGCTCCCACGGGGCGACATGGAGAAGCAAGCGCTCCGCGAGCGGGTGTGGGACGAACTGGACGCCAGCGGCGACGCCCGCTTTCCGTTCCCGCCCCACGGCCGGATCCCCAACTTCGCCGGCGCCGAGCGGGCGGCCGAACGGCTCGCGGCCACCGACGACTGGGCGGCCGCGGACGTGATCAAGGCGAACCCGGATGCGCCCCAACGGCCCGTCCGACGGCGAGCGCTGGAGGCGGGGAAGGTGGTGTACATGGCCGTCCCGCGGCTCCGCGACGAGGACTGCTTTCTGCGGCTCGACCCCGCCGAGATCGACGACATCGACCACGCCACGACGATCGGCGGCTCCGCGGAGCTCGGGGTGCAGGTCGCCCCCGACGGGATGGCGCCGATCGACCTGATCGTCTCCGGCAGCGTCGCCGTGACCGAGGCGGGCGGCCGCGTCGGGAAGGGTGAGGGGTACAGCGACCTCGAGTTCGCGGTCCTGCGGGAGTGCGGGCTGGTCGACGATGACACGACCACGGCGACGACGGTGCACGAGATCCAAGTGGTCGACGACGACGTTCCGACGACGCCGCTGGACGTGCCGATGGACTGGCTGTGCACGCCCGAACGGTCGATCCGGACGGACGCGCCGGCCGCCAAGCCCGCGGGGATCGACTGGGACGAACTCGACGACGAGCGACTCGCGGAGATCCCGATTCTGGCCCGGCTCGAACCCTGATCAGTCGCCCGCCGCCAGCGCGGCCTCGAACGCCGGAAGCACGCGCTTCACTTGGGCGCCGTCTTCGACGAACACGACGGTCTGGGGCGGCTCGGCGGCTTTCGGGCGGACGCGGAGTCCCGCCGCCGTCGCGGCGTCGGCGACCGCCGCGGGCGCGGCGCGGAACTCCACGCGGGCGCGGTCGGGCTGGACGTAGACGGTCGCGATCGGCTCGTCGATCGTGGTGTCGCGCACGCGGTACGCCAGCGCACCCTCGGGCGTGGGATCCACGTCGGGGTCGGCGTCGGTGACCGCGAACGCGTCGGCGCTGGCGCCGCTTTCCAGCTCCGAGGCGAGCAGTTGGGCGAGCCGGTGGCCGTCGTCGATTCGGTCGGCGCTCATTCGCCCAGCACCGAGTTGCGGGCCGCACCCGCGGCGTCACGCACGTCGACGCCCTCCCGGCGCGCGTAGACGACGGCGGCGGCTTCGATCGTCAGCCCCAGTTCGCGCTGGAGTTCGTTGATCCCCGCGACGGCGGCCTGTTTCTCCACGCCGGCGTCGGTAACACGGTCGAGCACCTGCTCGAAGGCGCTCTGTTCACGCAGCACGTCGGCGTCCGGGGAGAACTCCTCGGGCACGTCGACGCCGTCGGGGTCGAACGTCGCGACCAGGTCGCCGTCCTCGCGTTCGAGCAGCCCGCGGCCGAGCGCCACGTCGACCACGCGTTTCGCCTGATCCGGGGAGAACCAGTCCCGATCCAGCGAGAGCGCGACGACGAACTCGCCGTCGCCGAGTCGGTCCCGCCCCTCCTGACGGAACGGGACGGCGACGGTGGTCTCCAGACTCATACTCGTGTGCCGAGTGGCGGCGGGCCTAAGCGTTGCGGAGCGGCCGTCGGGAGTCGAACGCTTCAAGTGCTCGCTGGCCGTTCCCCGGAGTATGCAAGACCAGGGACCCTCTCCGCGCAAGCGAACCGGGGGGCGACGCGTCCGATCCCGAAAGAAGAAGCGCCACCAGCTGGGTAACGAGCCCACCGAGACCACGGTTGCCGAGCCGCGATTCCGCACCGTCGACGCCCGCGGGAACGAGCGCAAGATCCGCGCGCTCTCGACGAACGTCGCACAGGTCGCCGACGGCGAGGAGACCGTCGAGGCCGAGATCGAGGACGTGACCGAGAACCCGGCGAACGTCAACTACGTCCGACGGAACATCATCACGAAGGGCGCCGTCATCGAGACCAGCGCCGGCACGGCGCGTGTCACCTCGCGACCCGGCCAGTCCGGCCAGGTCAGCGCCGTCGTCGTCGAGGAGTAAGGCCTGTCGTGGTCGAGGCGCCCTGCCTCGACCACGAGGCGCGTTGGAGCAGTTGTTCGTGCCGACGTGGCAGCGCGATCCTGTCACCTCTATCGATGCAGTGGTCGGTTTCTCGCGGCGACGCGATCCGTCGCCGGATAGCAGACGCCGGGAGCCGTCGGCAGATCGTCCGCGAGCTCGGCGGTCGAAAAACGAGCTGCGGTTCGTCGGTCAGTCGCTCGCCGTGATCGCTTCGCGTTCCTCCTCGACGGTCTCCTGTAGATCGTCCTTCAACTCCTCGCGGCCGCGCTTGAACTCGCCCATCGCCTGGCCGCTGGAGCGTGCGAGCTTCGGGACCTTCTCCGCGCCGAACAGCAACACGAGGATGCCGAGGAGGATAATTAACTCCGGGCCGCCGGGTATCATGCCGAACAGTGGTACCATGGGGACAGATGGTGTCGGGCGGTATTAAGCACACACTGGGTACCGCTGCCGCGCCGCCGGAGAACGTGTCGTTCAGTCGTCGTCGCAACCGTAATCCGTGTCGTGGCGCTTCGCGAGGCGGTTCATCCGCGTCGGGTGGTAGTTGAGGTAGAACCCCACTGCGAGGAGGCTGAACGAGAGCGTGACGACGCCGGCGAGCTGGTAGCCGCTCAGGAGCGCGAACGGCACGACGCCGAGCCAGGAGAGGAGCGCGACGACGATCGACGAGCAGGCGAGGGCGACGCCTCCGAGGAGCGGGTTCCCGTGTTCCACCGGGGACCAGAGGTAGGGGCGGAACCGCCGCCCCTGTCGGTCACCCGAACCGTCCCGCGGTTGGCCTCGTAGTCAACGATGCCGTGTTTCGCGAGCGTCGGGAGGTGGGTCTGCCTGAGCGCGGTGTAGGCGCGCTTGCGCTCCTTGGAGCTGATCGTGGTTGGTGTCTGGTCGGTCTCCCACGCAGCGAGCTGGCGGGCGAGGTCGGCGACCGTCGACTCGCCGCCGGCGTCGTAGAGCGCGTGGAGCGCGTTCCGTCGGCGCCGGCTGCTTAGTAGCGTGTACGCGACGTCGCGTTGGAGCGACGTATCCCCTTCGGTAGGACGGTCCTTCGTCTCCGGTACCCCGTTGTCGTCCTGAATTAGTAGTTGGTCTTTCATCGAGTTCCTGGCTCCGCCACTTGTCGGCCGACCGCCGACTCGGCAAGAAGAAGGTAGTGTGTTGCCAACATAAGTCATTCGCCGATTGGCAGGAATTCCGGCTTTTCAGGCCGTCTAGCCCACAAATCGATAGCCCGTAAGCTACTGCCTGCGACGGTAGGGACATCCTTCTACTCCCGCTGGCGGTGCCTGTTGAATAGGCTACCTGTCGTACGGAGGCGTCATGAGCGGCACACATCGAACCGGCGGCGTTCGCGGCCGAATCGACACGGCGATCTCGCGCCTTCGAAACCCCGCATACACCGGCGCGAACCGCTGTCTCCCCTGTACCGGGGTGAACCTCGGCCTGACAGCCGCGGCGGCGGTCGCGGTCGGGCTCGTCTCGCCGCCGACGGGCGCGCTCGTCGGCGCCGGCGGCCTGCTCACGACGTGGCTCCGGGGGTACGTGGTGCCCGGGACGCCGGCGTTCACCAAGCGATACCTTCCCGACAGCGTGCTCGCGTGGTTCGACAAGGCGCCGACAGGGGACGCGCTCGGCGGTATCGACCCCGAAGCGTACCTCCGTGCGGCCGGCGCCGTCACCGACGGCCAGGACGGCGACCTGGCGCTGACGCCGGCGACCCGGGTGGCGCTCATCGACGGCGTCGCCGCACTCGACAGCGACGAACGCCTCGCTCGCGCGCTCGCGGAGACACTCGCGCTCGACCCCGACGACGTGACCGTCCAGCCGGAGGGCGTAGGGTACAGCGCCCGCGTCGGAGGCCAGCCTGCCGGCCGCTGGGAGTCACGGGTCGCGCTTGCGACGGATCTCGCGGCACACGAGCTGTTCGCCGACCGTGTCGGCGGGTGGCGGGCGCTCCCCGCCGATACGCGGGCGAGCCTCCTCGGCGCACTGCGACTCTCGCTCGACACCTGCCCGGCCTGTGACGGCGACGTGACGCTCGGCAGCGACACCGCCGAGTCGTGCTGTCGCTCCTACGAGGTGCTGGTCGCCGCCTGCGAGAGCTGTAACAGTCGGCTGTTCGAGATCGACGCCGCCATCGCCGGCGGCGAGGCCGGCGCCTGATCGGTCAGCGTTCCTTTTTCAGCTCCACGTCGGGCGGTCGCAAGAACGAGGCAGCATCGCCGAGTCACGCCCGCGTCGGGGCCCACTCCTCCTCGACGGCCAGCCCCCGCGGCGAACGGGAGCCCCGCGGGTACAGCGTCCACGCGTGGTACGCCGAGGTCACCGCGTACGCCGCCAGCGAGACGATCGCCGGCAGAAGCGGGTCGAACGCGGCGAACAGCGGAACGCCGGCGAGGGCGGCGACGACGCTGCAGAGGCCGAGCACGCCGATGGCGCGGTACTGCTCGCTCCAGCGCAGGCCGAACGGGCCGGTGTCACGGAGCCGACGGACGACGCGCTTGGCGGCCGGCGTCGCACGCAGGCCGCCGTCCGCGTCGGCGACGAGCCCGTACCGTTCGAGCGTCGGGACGTGCGTCTGGCGGAGCGAGGTGTAGACGCTCTCTCTGAGCGCCCGCGGTGCGGGGTCGACGCCCGCCTCGACGGCCGCGACGGCGTCGGCGACGGCCGGTAGCGGCGTCGGAACGGCTGCGTCCCAGAGGAACTCGATGGCCAGCCGTCGGCGCTGACAGCTCAGTACGCGGTAGAACTCCGAGTCAGTGAGTGTGTGGCTCATGGGATGTACCCGCGGTCGGCCGTCGGTGATCCGCCACGGCCCCGCGTTCACGCCCACTACGCGCCCGTGACTCCTAATCACGGACAGCCACTCGCGACGGAACGGGGAGCCACGTCCAGCGTGGGATGCCCACTGCTTCGGGGGTAGCACGACCCTCTCGCCGGTAGTGTCGCCCCGCGAGTCGGGAAGGGTGTTCGTGCCGCCCTGCGCCTCGACGGTGTCGACCCGGCGGAAAGCGGGTATGCGGTTCCTACTCCGGCGCTCTGGGTGGCAGGCGTGTCCTGTCGAGTCCCGTATATGGCCCCGAAAACGGCTTTGCGGCACCGAAGGGGCGGTTCGGGAACGGCGTGGCGGTCCATGAGTAAGTGGGCCCCCGACGGAGGGACGTACGTCGATGGGCCCCCGGCCCAATTCAACGACGAACGCCGCCGCCGGGGCGGGAAGACAGCCAGACGAACAACCCCAAACTACACCAATGGACGACAACCCGAAACGGTACAACACGACTCGACGCCAGATCCTCGCCGGCATGGGCGCCGTCGGCCTCGCCTCCGCGGGCGCGGGCCTCGGTACCACTGCCTACTTCAGCGACACCGAATCCTTCAGCGGCAACACGCTGGAGGCCGGCACGCTCGACCTGAAGCTCGACTACAAATCCACCTACATGGGTGGCCCGGGCCGTCTCGAGCACGTGCAGGCGATGGGCTACCCCGACGCCACCGATCTCGGCGACGGCCGCTACCTCCTCGGACAGGCGCCGACACCCGAAGACGAAATCGAGTGGGAGAACCTCGTACAGAGCAACGAGTTCGACTTCTGTTCGCCGGAAGCAGACGAGTACCTCGTCAACGGCGACGAGATCCCGGTGTTCTCCCTCGAGGACATCAAGCCCGGCGACTCCGGCGAAGTGACGGTCAGCCTCCACATCTGTGACAACCCCGCGTGGGTGACCATGAACGGTGCGCTGTACGACAACCTCGAGAACGGCATGAACGAGGCCGAGATGGAGGCTCTCGACCTGAACGCCGGCGCTGTCGGCGAACTGGCCGACGAGATTGAGGTCTGTGTCTGGTACGACGAAGACTGTGACAACGTGTACGAGCCCACTGGCACCGGCCAGCAGCAGGAACTGGAGGTTGCCCTCGTCAGCGACACCTCCGGCTCGATGAGCGGCGCGAACCTGACCGCCCTGAAGTCGTCCGCCACCAGCTTCGTGGGGAACCTCTCCTCGCCCGACGAGGCGGCCGCAGTCTCGTTCAGCACCAGCACCTCGCTGGACCAGGAGCTGACCACGGACTACGCCGCGGTCCAGAACGCCATCAACAACTACACCGCGGGTGGCAACACCAACGTCGCGGGCGGCATCGTCGTCGCCGAGGACGAGCTCCTCAACGGGACGAACGCGACCGGCGGCGCCTCGAAGGTGATGATCGTCCTGACCGACGGGTTCGAGAACATCGGCGACGCTCGCGACGCGGCCCAGGACGCCAAGGACGCCGGGATTCGCGTCTTCGGTATCGGTCTGGGTAACAGCGTCGACACCGCGCTCGTGACCGACATCTCCTCCTCACCCGGGGACGCCTTCTTCGCGCCCGACCCCGCCGACCTCGACACCGTCTACGCCGAGATCGCGCAGGTCGTGCTGGAGGGCGAACAGAAGATCGCCAGCGGCACGATGGCCGAGGTGTTCGGCCTCCTGGCCGACGGGATCGACCTCGACGGTGACCGCCAGGCCGAGGGCGTGCAGTGTTACCCCGGCGCGACGACCCAGTGCATCGGCTTCGAGTGGGAGCTTCCCGCCGAGGTCGGCAACCAGGTCCAGAGTGACAGCATCGCGTTCGACCTCGGCTTCGATGCCGAGCAGTGCCGCCACAACGACCCCACCCCCGAGATCACCACCCGAACGGGCCAGGGCTTCCTGAAGCAGGAGGAGTTCGACGCGGGGATCGAGAGCGCCTTCGCCCGCGGCCGGTTCGGCGACAATCTCGCATCGGGCGCGTGGGAGGTCGCGCTCGGGACGCCCGGCAACCCCACGCCGAACATCCTCGATCAGGCCAACTACGTCTGGACGCCCGGGCAGTCGGTCCCGTTCAGCTACGTCAGTGACGGCATGGGTAACGCGACGTTCACACTCGACGGGAACAGTGTGAGCGGCGCCGTCCCGGCCGCCAACGGTAAGCTCGGCATCACGACCAAGGCCGACGAGGCGACGATCGCCGTCGAGAACCTCGAACTGGACCTCGCCGGCGAGGCCGTCACGCTCGACGGACCGGCGATGGTCTCGGCGAGCAACGACGACGCTACCGCCAACGACGACGGCGACCGCGAGGTCAGCTACCTCGTCGTGGAGACGGCTGCGGCCGACGTGGCCGACGCCTTCGAGATCCGCGGCGACGTGACCGTCGACATCCAGGGCGACTTCCCCGGCGGCGACGAGGACGTAGCCTTCGACATCAGCGTCGAGTAAGCGACGACGCCGAACCCACTGACCCGGCCGGCGAAGCGGGCACCCGACGCCCGCCTCGACGGTTCGACTCCGTCTCCGGGTCGTAGCTCGCGACTGTCGCGAGCGATTCACAACCATGAGCCAAGACAAGAAACGGTACAACACGACTCGACGCCAGATCCTCGCCGGCATGGGCGCCGTCGGCCTCGCCTCCGCGGGCGCGGGCCTCGGCACCACTGCCTACTTCAGCGACACTGAATCCTTCAGCGGCAACACGCTGGAGGCCGGCACGCTCGACCTGAAGCTCGACTACAAGGCGAGCTACGACGGCCCCAACGGCACGGAGCTGATCGGCCAGGCGCCGAGCGAACAGCAGCTGATCGATCAGTACGGCGAGGCGATGGACGGCCCGCTGACCTGGGAGGAACGTGCGGACCTCGGGTTCGCCTGTGACACTGAGGGCCTCATCGACGGCGAGGCGATGCCGGTGTTCGACCTCGACGACGTGAAGCCCGGTGACTACGGCGAGGTCACGATGAGCTTCCACATCTGTGACAACCCCGCGCACGTCTTCTTCCGTGGCAACGTGGGGGCGGACGCCGAGAACGGGCTGACCGAGCCCGAGGCCGAAGTCGACTCCACTCTCGACGCCGGCGAACTCTCCGAGCTCATCGACGTGCGGATGTGGTACGACGAGGACTGTTCGAACACGTACGACGAGAACACCGGCCTGGCCGACGTGCTGGTGGTGCAGGACATCTCCGGCTCGATGGAGTACGCCGGCAACGGCGGCGTCATCGACGACGGTAGCGGCGGGACGACGACGAAGATCGCCGTCGCCAAAGACGCCATCGAGGCGTTCGGCGACACCGCGTTCGCCAGCCCCGCCGACGTGGAAATGGGTCTGTTCACCTTCGGCAACGAGGACTACATCGGCGACGACACCCCCGCCGGCGACGACGTGGGCATCGCGCTCGCACCGACGAACGACGAGTCGACGTTCGACACCGCCGTGGGGAGCGTCGACGCCGCCGCGGAGGGCGTCGGTGGCACCGCGCTCGGACTCGCGGTGCAGGCGGGTAACGACTTCCTGCAGAACAACGGCCGCAGCGGCGCCCAGCCCGTGCTGGTCGTCCTGACCGACGGCGAGCAGTTCGACTCGAACATCGACGAACTCGCCGCGGCAAACGCCGCGAAATCCGAGGGCACCCGGATCGTGATGATCGACATCAACGATGCGGGCGACGGCGAGCCCCAGCTCCTCCGAGACATGGCCGGCTCCACCACCACCACCACCGCCGGCGACGGCGACGGCACCGACTACTACCAGAGCGCCGACGCCTCGTTCGCGACCGCTGCGGTCGATATCTTCGACTCCATCCTCCAAACCATCGTGGTCGCCGAGGAGGTGCTGTTCGAGGGCACGCTCGGGGAGTTCGGCGACGCGTTCGCCGACGGGATCGCGCTCGACCCGGCGCCGCTGTTGGGCGGCGCGACGACGAACGAGATCTGTTTCCACCCCGGCACCCACTGCGTGGCGTTCGAGTGGTCGATCGACCCCGAGGTGGGCAACGAGATCCAGAGCGACTCGGTCAGCTTCGACTTCGACTTCGCCGCGGTCCAGTGCCGCCACAACGCGGAGCCGACGAACCCCTTCATCTCGGCCTAACTCTCTTTTTTCTCACTTTCCCCTGCTGACGCCCCGGCGACCCGTCGGGACGCTATCGGCGCTCTCAGAACCGACGACGAGACCCTGGGGTGTTGCACACTGACGGCCGGCGATCCCGCCACGCCGACACCGGCAGGGTGACCGTACCCCCGAGTGGCGCGGGCCGTACTGACCGACACCGGCCACCGTACTCCGTGGGTGGCTGCTCGTACTAACGCTTCCACAGGCCCAGTAGACTATCAACGCGCCCGCGACGGCGGACGCGGCACACCACCATGACTTATCTCACACGACGGGGCGTTCTGACGGCGCTCGGGGGCGTTGGCCTCGGCACGGTCGCCGGGCCGAGGCTCGTCGCCGGCAGGCGACCGCCGTTCTCGCGGTACACGCTCGCACAGTCAACCGCCGGGAGCGGCTCGCTCCGCGTCTCCTGGTACGAACGCTACAACGGCGAACCGATCGAGGGCAGCGGCGGCGTCGACGCCGACGCCGTGGACACGCTCGCCCCCGAAACCGCACCGACGTACGTCGACGAGGCGCCCAGCGCGGTGGTCTCGCTCGACGACGTGCTCCCCGGCGACAGCGGCACGCTGGTCGTCGGTCTCCAGGCCGTCGACGCCGACCTGAACGTCTGGATTCGCCCGCGGATAACCGTCGACGCCGAGAACGGCCAGACCGAGCCCGAACTGCTCGCGGAGGGCGCCGACACGGACGGCGACGGCGAACTCGACAGCCTCACCGAGGTAGCGTATTGGCTCGACAACGGCGTCGTCTTCGGCGCCTGCGACGGGGAGCGCGGCCTCTTCGAACCGCAGTTGGTCACCGCCGCGGACACCGCGGCCGCCGGGACGTTCGGGGCGGTCACCGACGACTTCGGCGACGGCGTCCGCCTGCCGTTCGAC
Source organism: Halolamina pelagica (assembly GCF_001307315.1). GTDB lineage: Archaea > Halobacteriota > Halobacteria > Halobacteriales > Haloferacaceae > Halolamina > Halolamina pelagica_B. The sequence continues at coordinate 2,124,481 of NZ_LGUC01000001.1, read as the reverse complement.
GGCGGCGAGAGCTGTCCCGACGCGCTCCCGGCCGGCGGGAACCGCTGTGTCGGCTTCCAGTGGGCCATCCCGGAGTCCGCCGGCAACCTGATCCAGAGCGACGCGCTCTCGTTCGATCTGGAGTTCGTCGCCACGGCGTGTGGCGACGACGCCAACCCCTTCACGGAGGTGGGGCGTGACCCCCGTGACCCGCCGGCAGCTGCTTGCGGGCATCACCGCCGCCGGGGCGGCCGGCACGCTCTCGGGCGTCGGTACCGCGGCGTTGCTGACCGACCGGGAAACTCTCGCCGGAAGCGTCGAGGGTGGCCGAGTCGAGCTCCGTGTCGATACCGGAACGGGCCCGACGGACGCCGTCGGCGGCCCGATCGAACTGCCGTTCCCCGCGCTCGACGCGGGGGACGCAGGCACCGTGGCGTTCGCGTTCGACGTGCCGGACGAGGCGTCGGTCAACCCCGCGTACCTCTGGCTCCGCGTCGGCTGTGGTGCCACGAGCGGGCTGGGCGACCAGCTCGCTGTGACGCTCTCGCGAGTGGACGGACGGGCGGCGACGCTGTACGACGGCGACCTCGCGGGGCTGCTCGACGCGCTCGGCGACGGCGTCCCGCTCGACGCCACCGGCGCCGCCGTCCTGGCGGGCGAGCAGGGCTGCGTCTCCCCAGGGACGACCGCCCGCCTCGAACTCGCGTACGAACTCTCGCCCACGTACGTCGGCTCGGAGGCCACGCGCCTGCTCATCGAAGGCGCGGCCGTGCAGTGCCGCCGCGTCGACCCGAGCCAGCGGCCGCCCGCGTTCGCCGTCCCGCTTGGCGGCGCAGACTGCGCAGCCGTTACCGAGTGCACGTGCTGTCCGCTGGTCGGGAAGTACGAGATCGAAGGCGACACGCTCGTCCCGGGCCTTTACGACTTCACCGAGGGCACGACCGAGCACCGCCTTTCGGTGACTGACGTGGTGACAAACGACGACGGCGAACCGATCGCCGCGCGCTTCCGTGTCGTCCTCGTCGACGACCCGACGACAGTCGTCAACCCCTGTCAAGTCATCGTCAAGGCCGGCCGTGGGCCGGAGGCTGACGCCGATGTGTTCCGCTACGAGGACGACGCCGCGCTGGCCGTGGTCGGTACGGACCGCTACGCCATCAGCCACGTCACCGTCGGCGTCTGCCGCCCGGCCGTCGACGGCGACTGCCCGGCGGATCTCGTCTCCGAACCACGCGTCGACGAGCGCGGCACCCCCGAGGGGACCGACAGCGACCAACGCAACGGACCTGGTGAGGCTACCCCCGAAGGGAACGCCGCCGGGAACGGAGGTGACGAATGAGCCGTCTGGACGCCATCTCGCCCCGGCACGTCGTCGGGCTGCTCGTCCTGCTGCTCCTGGTCGCGCCGTTTGCGGCCTACACTGTGCCGGGCGTAGTCGGCGCCGACGAGAGCTACATCGTGCTCACCGGGAGTATGCGCCCGGCCATCGACCCGGGCGCCGTAGTGTTCGTTAGCGCCGTCCCGACGGCGAGCATCGGCGTGGGCGACGTGGTCACGTTCGACCGTGGCGGTGACGTGCCGACGACCCACCGGGTGATCGAGATCGTCGAGCGTGACGGCGACCTGCTGTTCCGCACGCAGGGCGACGCCAACGAGGACCCCGACGTCGGCCTCGTCGGGGCCGATCAAGTGATCGGCGTCGTGACGTTCTCGATCCCCTACGTCGGCAGCGTGATGACGGCCGCGAACAGCCAGTACGGCTTCGTCGCGCTGGTCGTCGTCCCGTTCGCGCTGCTGGTGCTCGACGTCGGCTACAGCGCCGTCGTCGGCCGCCGCGAGGATGCCGCAGTGGACGCCGAGCTACCGGCGATCTACGACCCGGTACAGGCCGCCGAAGCGTACTACGACGCCGCGGCGGACCGACTCCGCGAGGCTGAGGCGCTCGCCGGCACCGGCGGCGTCACGAGCCGGGACATGACGGCGTCGATGCTGCTCGCGGCGGGGCTGACGACGTACGCGGCCTGGAACGCGTACTGGCAGTTCGACAGCTTCGGCGCCCCCCGCGCGGAGACGATGTCCGTGCTCTCCGGGGCGCTGGTCTGTCTGGCGTTCCTCGGCTACCTCCGGGTTACCGCCGACGACCCGACCCCCACGGCCGACGAAGCCACGGGCGTAAGCGGGGAGCCGACGGGCGCCCCGGTCGGCGTCCAGACCGCGACCGACGGCGCCCCCGTCGACAGTCCGGCCAGCCCCGCAGCGAACGGTCGCGCAATCACGGTCGAGCCGCCGGTCCGCCACGCACCGTCGGCCGCCGGGAACACACCACCGGCGGGCGTCCCGCAGGAGGAGATGCACGATGCGGAGTAACGCTGTCGTCGTGTTCGTGGCGGTGTTCGTCACCGTCGCGGCGCTGACCGGCGGGGTGACCGTCGCCCTACTGTCCGACAGCGAGACGGCGTCGGCGCCGCTGGTCGCCAGCGGGGACCCCCCGACTGCGGTCCCTGAACCCGGCGTCACGGCACTCGGCGGGGAGCTATCGCCGCCGATCGCGGGCGAGCGGAACGAGTCCGGGAACGAGACCGTCGACGGCAACATGACCGTCACCGCGACGCCGACGCCCGGCAACGAAAGCACCACTGCGACGCCGACACCCGGTAACGGAACTGCCAGTGCGAACGAGACGGCGAGCGGCAACGCGACTGTCACCGAAACACCCGCCGGCGCTAACGAAACGGTTGCCGAAACGCCCACGTCGGGCAACGAAAGCGCCACTGCCAACGAGACGGCAAGCGGCAACGAAACTGTTACCGAGACGCCAACGCCGGAAAATCAAACTGCCACTGCAACGCCCACACCAAACAACCAAACTGCCACTGCAACGCCCACACCAAACAACCAAACTGCCACTGCGACGCCTACGCCCGATAACCAAACCGCCACTCCGACGCCGATACCCGGTAACGAATCTGCCACTGCAACGCCTGACAACCAAACCGGTACCGAGACGGCAACGCCCGGCAACGAGCCTGCCACCGACCAATCGACTCCGGAACCGCCAGACGGCGGGGACGACACCGACACTGACACCGACGACTCCGGCACCGACACGTAGGGCGGCTTCGCCACCGGTCAAGCGGACGGGCATTCGACGTTGTCGTGGAGTGAGCTATTTCCGCAGTAAGAACCGCCGTGCTGGCCCGGTCGGCACCACCGGAGCCGCGCTGTTCCGCCGGCGCTGTCCGCCGTCAGTCGGTTCGACGCCGTATCTCCCGATCAGGGCGTCGGCGCCGCCTTCTGCAGCGCGGTCTCGGCGACGTTCCCCCGTAGTCGGCCGAGCGGGAGAGCGAGTCGACGATGAGCCCGAGCAGCTGTGCCCGCGCGGGGTCGAGGTCCCGCAGGAGCGCGTCGATCTCGCGGGCGTTGCCGTCGATCTCTTGGACACGCTCGCGGGCGCCGTTGGCCAGCCGGATGGCCTCGTCGTTCTCCTCGGCGACCAGTGCGGCCATCGCGTCCTCGATGACGGCTGCCGCCGCCGACTGGAGCGCTCGGAGCGACTCGGTCACTTCCGCCGGCGGCGTCCCCTCGAGCTCCAGCGAGAGGTGGGCGATCTTGGTCGCGTGGTCGGCGACCCGCTCCAACTGCCGGGCGCTCGAGTGGTAGTCGAAGCAGGTCTCGCGGGGAGCCCGAGCTCTTCGGCGGCGGTCGGGCTGCGCAGCGTCGCCCGGAAGATCCGGGAGACGACCATGTAGAGCCGGTCGACGTCGTCGTCGCGCTGGATCACGTCCCGCGCGAGATCCGCGTCGTCCTCCGCCAGCGCCTCGACGGCGTCCTCGAGCATCGACGACGCGATGAGGCGCATCCGGTCGACGGCGTTGTGGATGGACAGCTCCGAGGAGTCGAGCAGGTCCCGCACGACCACGCGGTCGCTCGTCTCCTCGAGCACCTCCAGCCCCACGAGGCTCTGGGTCGCCTGCCGGATGCAGCGGCGCTGATCGGTCGTGATCCGGTCGGCTTCGAGCGAGATGACGTCGAACCCCGAGACGTACATCGTCATCACCGCCCGGCGGAGCTCTTCGCCCTCCAGCCCCGCCACCTCGAGGCTCCCTTCCGTGCGCCCCTCGTCGCTGACTGGCGTGAGTATGAGTGAGTCGCCCTCCGGGTGGAACTCGACACGCGTCCCCGCTTCGACCTCGTTCCCGGTGGCCCAGTCTTTGGGAATCGAAACAGTGAACGTCGAACCGCCGGTGACCTGCACCTTCCGGGTCTCAACCATCGACGGTACGTAGACGTCCCGCTGGTCTTAAACATTCCTTTCGGCTATATACTTCGATACGACGGCGCCGTACGAACGGAACGACCCGGGACGGACGTTCGCGGATAGCGACAGTTTGGTAGACGCTATTGGAGAGGATTCGCCCGGCGAATCGAACAAGGGTGGCGGGTAGCGTGTCGCGTTAGGGAGAATGAGGTATGGGTATCTTTTACAAACGTTCGGCTATATAGATTTCATAGTAGTGTATTTACCGTCGAGGGTGCTGGCGTGTAGTGATGGCAAAACAGACCGACGGCGTTTCCCGACGAACGTTCCTGGCTAGCGCCGCCGCGACCGGGGCAGTCGCGGCAGCCGGCTGTACGAGTAACACGGGCACCGAGACCGACGGTGGGCTCTCGGGCGACATCAACATCTCGGGGAGTTCGACGGTGTTCCCGCTGGCGGTCGCGATGCGCGAGGACTTCACGGCCGAGGAGATGCACCCCAACGTCGACATCTCGGTCAACTCCACGGGGAGCGGTGGCGGGTTCACGAACTACTTCTGTACCGGCGACACCGACTTCAACAACGCCTCCCGCCCCATCAAGGGCGTCGAGGAGGGGCAGTGTTCGGACAACGACGTGACGCCGGTGGAGCTGAAAGTCGCCACCGACGCGCTCACCGTCGTCGTCAACAACGACGCCGACTGGTTCGGCGAGGAGGGCAAGGAGTGTCTCACCGTCGAGCAGCTCGCGGAGGTCTGGTCGGCCGAGGACAAGCCGACAACCTGGAGCGACGTGAACAGCGACTGGCCGGACGAGGAGATCCAGCTCTACGGCCCGACCGACGCCTCCGGGACGTTCGACTACTTCATCGAGGAGGTCATCGGCGAGGAAGGGAGCCACCGGACGGACTACCAGTCGACCGAGCAGGACAACCAGATCATCAACGGCGTCGCCAACAGCGAGTACGCGATCGGCTACATGGGCTTCGCCTACTACTCCGAGAACACCGACCGCGTGACCGCACTCGGGATCGACAACGGCGACGGCTGCGTGAAGCCGACGCTTGACACCGCCAGCAGCGGCGAGTACCAGCCGCTCTCCCGGCCGCTGTTCACCTACCCCGCGCAGTCGGCGCTGGCCGAGGAGCACGTCGCCGAGTTCGCTCGCTTCTGGCTCGAGAACAGCACCAGCGAGTCGATCGTCGCCGACGAAGTCGGCTACGTCCCGAACACGGAGGACGAACGCGACGAGATGCTCGACCGGCTCGACTCGGCTATCGAGGCCGCCTCGGAGTAGCTACCGAGTCGTGAGCCACACAACGAAGCGCTTTTTCGACGAAGCACCGATGAGGAATACGTTATGAGCGGGGACGGAGCGACTGATGGGCTCACCCGCCGGACGCAGAACTCCTCGCGGGAACTGCTCGCGAAAGCGTTCTTCTTCGGGTGTGCGGCGCTCTCGGTCGCGACGACGTTGAGTATCATCGGCCTCCTCGTGTACGAGGCTGCGAAGTTCTTCACGATCTCCGCGCCGCTGTTGGGCATCGACGGCCCGACGGCGACGCTGACGGAGTTCTTCACCGGGAGCGAGTGGGGGCTCCAGGGCCCGAACCTGGGGGTCATGCCCCTGGTCGCGGTGACGCTGATGGTGACGATCGGCTCCGGCCTGATCGCCATCCCGCTGGGCGTCGCGACCGCGCTCTACCTCAGCGAGTACGCGAGCGAGCGGGCGCGGTCGTACCTCAAGCCCGCCCTGGAGATCCTGGCCGGGGTGCCGTCGATCATCTACGGCATCTTCGCGGTGGCGTACATCACGCCCGTGCTCGACACGCTGTTCGGCGTCGACGGGCTGTTCAACGTCGCGTCGGCCTGTATCGTCGTCGGCATCATGATCCTCCCGATGGTCGCGTCCGTCAGCGAGGACGCGATGCAGGCGGTGCCCGACGACCTCCGACAGGCCGGCTACGGGATGGGGGCGACCAAGTACGACGTGTCGACGGGGATCGTCGTCCCCGCGGCGGCCTCGGGCATCTTCTCGTCGTTCATCCTCGCGCTCTCGCGGGCGATCGGCGAGACGATGGCGGTGACCCTGGCCGGCGGCTCGCTGGCCCGCAGCTTCGACCCGACGAGTCTCGCCTCCTACCTCTCGCTGTTCGACCCCGACTCCTACCTCGAACCGGGGATGACGATGACGGCGGCGATGATCCAGCTCCTGACCGGCGACGTGACCGGCGGCGGGCTGGCCTACCGCAGCCTGTTCGCGGTGGGGCTGGTGCTGTTCGTAATCACCCTCGGCATGAACGTACTGAGTGACGTAATCGCTCGACGGTACCAGGAGGACTACCAATGAGTGGCAGCTACGACGGGTTCGGCCGAGTCAGTCGCCGGATCGGCAAGCTGTTCCGGGGGGTGCTGTTCGCGTCGACGCTGGCGGGGATCCTGACGCTCGCGGTGCTGCTCGTGTACGTCGCCAACGACGCGTTCCAGCCGCTGACGGCCGATCCGGGCTGGCACCTGGTGTTCTTGCTCACGCTCGTCGTCCCAACTCTGGCGACGGGCTGGCTGAGCTACCGGCGGAGCTACGGCACGCTCGCGACGGGGCTGCTCGGCATCGTGATGCCGGGGATCGCGGCGCTGTACGCCGGCGGACTCGCGGCGCTGTTCATCGACGTGATCCCGACGCTCGTCTGGCTCTCGTTCGTGATCGCGCTCGCGATCCCGGCCGGGGTCATCGTCGCACTCCGCCGCACCGACCGCTCGGTCCCGTTCCTCGCCGAACTGAGCGCGGTGCTGGGCGTCACGGTTGGCTCGCTCCTAGTGGTGCCCGGCCTCGTCCAGGGGCTGCCGACGGTGCCCGCGGACTGGATGGTGCTCGTGCTCACCCTCGGGCTCCCGGAGGCGTTCCTGCTCGGTCGCTGGATCGAGGGACGCTGGGGCCGTCGCGACGGCTGGATCGCCGGCGCGGCGATCCTAGTCGGGAGCGCCGTCGGCGGCGTCGTCGGGATGGTGTCCGGGTTCGGCGCGGTCCCGGGCGTCGCCCTCACGCTGTTCGCGCTCGTTCCCACGGGGCTGTACGCCGCCATCGTCGTTCGGGAGCGCCCCGACCGTCGGATCGGCCTGCTGCTGCCCGCGGTGATCGTCGTCGGCATGGTCGCCGGCGAACTACTCGTCGGCGCGCTCGGCTTCGCCGGGCCCGAGTCCTGGGTCGACTGGAGCTTCCTGACCAGCACGACCCAGAGCGGCGACCCCCGCTCGGTGGGGATCTACTCCGGCATCGTCGGCACGATCCTGCTGATGTTCGTCGTCGCCGCGATCGCCGTCCCGGCCGGCGTCGGCGCCGCGGTGTACCTGGAGGAGTACGCGCCGAACACGCGGTTCACCCGGATCATCGACGTGAACATCAGCAACCTCGCCGGGGTGCCGAGCGTCGTGTACGGGCTGCTCGGCCTGGGGCTGTTCGTCCGGTATGGGGGCCAGCCGACCGGCACGCTGCTGGTCGGCGGCGCGACGCTCGCGCTGCTCGTGTTCCCGATCGTCATCATCTCCGCCCGGGAGGCGATCCGTGCGGTGCCCGACTCCGCCCGGCAGGCGTCCTACGGGATGGGCGCGACGCGCTGGCAGACCGTAAAAAACGTCGTCCTGCCCCGGGCGTTCCCGGGAATCCTGACGGGGACGATCCTCGCGCTCTCGCGAGCGATCGGCGAGACCGCGCCGCTGCTGGTGATCGGTGCGGCCCAGGTGTTCGGCGTTCCCGACTCCTGGACCTCCACCATCGGTGCGATGCCGCTGCAGCTGTACGTCTGGGCGTCGACGTACGCCAGCCCGGCGTTCTACACCACCGTCCTCGCGGCGGGGATCGTGGTGCTGCTGACGGCGATGCTGAGCATGAACTCGATAGCCATCTACGTGCGCAACCACTATGAGCAACGCTGACCAGAGCACTGACGTGAGCGAGGGATCGAGCGGCGACGAGTACGCGGTCAGCGTCCCCGAGGGACGGGGGCGGGATCGCGACGCCGACGGCGCGGCGTCGACGATCATCGAGAGTCGCGACCTCAGCGTCTGGTACAACGACAACCAGGCGCTGCAGTCGGTGAGCATGGAGATCCCCGAGAAGCGGGTGACCGCGATGGTCGGGCCCTCGGGCTGTGGGAAGTCGACGTATCTCCGGAGCATCAACCGGATGAACGACCTGATCGACGCCGCGCGCGTCGAGGGCGAGATGCTGTTCAACGGGAAGAACGTCTACGACGACGACGTGGACCCGGTGGCGCTGCGACGCCGCATCGGGATGGTGTTCCAGCAGCCCAACCCCTTCCCCAAGAGCATCTACGACAACGTCGCCTACGGCCTGCGCCTGCAGGATCGGACCGAGAACTTGGACGAGAAAGTCGAGGAGGCGCTGCGGAAGGCCGCGCTCTGGGACGAGGTCAAGGACCAACTCGACGAGTCAGGGCTCGACCTCTCGGGCGGGCAACAGCAGCGACTCTGTATCGCCCGCGCGATCGCCGTCGACCCCGAGGTGGTGCTGATGGACGAGCCCGCGTCGGCGCTCGACCCCGTCGCCACCTCGAAGATCGAGGACCTGATCGACGAGATGGCCGAGGAGTACACCGTCGTCATCGTCACGCACAACATGCAGCAGGCCGCCCGCATCTCCGACAAGACCGCGGTGTTCCTCACCGGCGGCGAGCTCGTGGAGTTCGACGACACCGAGAAAGTGTTCGAGAACCCCGAGAACGACCGCGTCGAGGACTACATCACCGGGAAGTTCGGGTAGCTCGCCGGGCCGTCGCCGGCCGCGGACTCCGGACTGGACCGGTTGTCTACGTTTCCCACGGTACTGAGTTTCGAGTCTCGAACAGTTATCAACCCACCGCCGCTACCCCGCGTATGCCACGAGAGGACTACCAAGCGCAACTCGAATCGCTCCGCGAGGACGTGCTCTACATGGGCGAGGTCGTCGCCGAGCGCCTCCGCATGGGGCTGGACGCGCTCGAACAGCAGGACGGCGAACTGGGTCAGGAGGTCATCGACCGCGACAGCGAGGTGAACGAGCTCTACCTCGAACTCGAACAGGACTGCATCGACCTGCTCGCGCTCCAGCAGCCGGTCGCCGGCGACCTGCGCTTCATCGCCTCCTCGTTCAAGATCATCACCGACCTCGAGCGGGTCGCCGACCTCGCGACCAACCTCGGCGAGTACGCCAAGGAGGCCCGCTACGAGGTGTTCCCCGACGTCGACGTGCAGCGCATCGGCGACGAGACCCTGGAGATGCTGGCGATGGCGATGGCCGCCTACGAGGACGAGGACGCCGACGGCTGCTTCGCCGTCGCCGAGCACGACGACGATCTCGACGCGCTGTGTGAGGACGCCTCCGAGACCATCGTTCGGGACCTGATCGAGAAGGAAGCCAGCGATCAGGAGGAGGTCGAGGACCTGATGGCCGACGTGTCCCGGCTGCTGCTCACCGTGCGCGACCTGGAACGCGTCGGCGACCACACGGTCAACGTCGCCGCGCGGACGCTGTACATGGTCGAGAACTCCGACGAACTCATCTACTGAGCCGCCGGACGCGCTCGCCGCCCGTTACTCCCCCAGCCGCGCGATCTCGTCGTCGCTCAGGTCGATCGCGCTCGCGGCGACGTTCTCCCGCAGGTGTTCGATGCTCGACGTGCCCGGGATCGGCAGTGTCACGTCCGAACTCCCGAGCAGCCACGCCAGCGCGACCTGATAGCGCGAAGCGTCGTGGGCCTCGGCCACCTCGTCGACGACCGCGGCCTTCCCGTCGAGATCCCCCGCCCCGATGGGGAAGTAGGGGATGAACCCGATCCCGGCGTCTTCACAGGCGTCGAGCACGTCCTGATGCTCCCGGTTCGCGAGGTTGTACTCGTTCTGGACCGTCGCGACCTCGACGTGGTCGCGGGCAGTCTCCAACTGCTCGACGGAGACGTTGCTCAGCCCGACGTTGTCGACCAGGCCGTCGTCTTTGAGTTCCCCGAGCGTCGCGACCGACTCCTCGAAGTCGGCGTCGGGGTCGGGGCGGTGGAGTTGGTAGAGGTCGATGCTGTCGACGCCGAGGCGGTCCTTCGACGCCAACGCGGCGTTGCGGAGGTAGTCCGGGTCGCCAAGGGGGAGCCAGTCGCCGTCGGGGTTCCGGAGCAGGCCGCCCTTCGTGGCGACCAGCGCGTCGTCCGCGCCCGGCCGACCGTCGCCGGTCGCACCCGTGTCCACCACGCCGGCCTCGCTGAGCAGTCGCTCGCTGGTGCCGGGGCCGTAGGAGTCGGCGGTGTCGATGAAGTCCACGCCGAGGTCGACTGCCTCTCGCGCGACCTCGCGGGCCGCCTCCTCGTCCTCGGGCGCGCCGATGATGTTCTCGCCACAGAGCCGCATCGCACCGAACCCGAGTCGGTTGACGGTGTGCTCGCCGATCTCGAACGTGTCGCTCTGGTTCTGGACCATACGGCAGGGCTGGGGAGCGGCGTGGTTGGGCGTTGTGCTCCCGGCAGCGCTACTGGTCGACCGTGGTCACTTCGTACGGCTGCCCCTCGAACTCGAACCGATACTCGGGCTCGTCGAACCCCATCATCCCGTATGTGACCTGGTTCTGACTCCGGAGCACCACCTCGTCGACGCCGTCCTCGAAGAAGGGGAGCGTGTTCCGGAGGCCGCGGTACCACCTGCGCATCACCTGTTCGCGGATCAGGCTCTCCTCGGCCTCGTCGGCCCGCGTCACCGAAACCGTCACGTCCTCCTCGCTCTCGCCGCCGTCCCACTCCGGCGCGGTGACCGTGACGGTACTCCCGTCGCGTTCGTGCTCGACGCCGTCGGTGGGGACGATCTCGATCGGGTCGCCGACGAGTTCGACCATCGCCGTGCTCGACGACGACTCGGCGCCGTAGCCGACCGAGACCGCGTAGCGCCCGCCGCCGAGGTAGGGGTACGCGCGCCCGTCGGCAGGCGGGAGGTCGCCGCCGCCGCGGTAGGCGTGCAGCGTCCAGGACTTCGCCCCCGCCGGCGGGACCTTCCGGCAATCGTCGGTCCGGACGTACGGTCCGAGGTCGAACCACTCGCCGTCGTGGAGTTTGTACACGTACCAGTGGCCACAGCCCAGCTCTTCGCGGGTGTGGTTGACGAACTGGAACGTGATCCCGGCGGGGAGCTCGGCCCGCTCGGTTTCGGGGCGCAGATACGTCCCCGAGGACGCGTCGGCGGTGTGGTACCAGCCGGCTCCGGCCTCGCCGTCGCCGTCGATCGACGGCACCGACTCACCCGCGAACCGCGACTGCTCGTCCGGGCCGGGCGCGCTCGTCTCCCAGACCGTGATGCCGACGTCCTCGGCGTCGCGGCCGCCGAGGAACTCGTAGACGCCCGTCGGCCGGCCCGAGCCCTCGGGGTGGCCGACGACGGCGTACTCGCCGCGGACGGCTTCGCCGGCGTCAAGCGTCAGCGTCTCGGGCAGCCACCGGTCGATCTCGCCCGCGAGCCGCCAGAGCCCGTCTCCGTCGCGCTCGACCGCGGGCGGATCGTCGACGAGACCGTGATTGTCGGTCGGCGCGAGCACCAGACTCCCCTCGTCGCGGAGGCCGGCGCCCATCAGTCGCTCGTGATGCTCGCGCGGCGGTTCGCTCGCGGCACGCCCGAACGGCGGCAGCCAGTCGAGTTCGAACTGCTCTGGGTACGTCTCGACGTTCTGGACCGACGCGACGATCCGTGCGGGGTGGGCGGCGGTCGCCGTCGCGTCGAAGCGCATCCGGATCTCGGCGCCGCGCTCGGTGCGGTAGCGCATCGGCGACAGCGCGTACGTCCGGTCGGCGGTGTCGAGGTCGACGACGCTGGCGCCGAACAGCGCGTTGCCGTCCAGTTCGACCAGTTCGTCGGGCGTCCCTGGCGGCGTCGCCGACGGCGTGTCGGTTCCGGGGTCCGTCGCGGGGTCGGTTCCGGTATCGGTCGGTTCGGTGGCGCCACAGCCGGCGAGCAGGGCGCTCCCGCTCGCGAGCGTGGCGAGGAGGGCACGTCGTCGCATACGCATGACTCCGGCGGGGAGCGAAAAGGCGCTTGTGGAGGCAAAAAGGCCGGTTTGTGCCTACTGGAAGCCGAGACGGTTGCCCCGGTCGACGTTCGCACTGGAGCTGCCGCGGAACTCCTCCTCGACGCTCTCGTAGTAGTTCATCAGGTCGTCGGTGATGGTGGGGCGGACGGCCTCGATCGCCTGTCGGAAGTGGCGCATCTCCACCTCGTCGGCGTCGTCGTCCTCGCGCAGCGCCTCGATGGCGGCCTCACGGCAGATCGACTCCAGATCCGAGCCGACGTAGCCGTCGGTGATCTCGGCGACCTCCCGGAGGCTCACGTCGGGCGCCAGCGGCGTGTTCCCCGTGTGGATGTCGAGGATCTGTTCCCGGCCGCCCTGATCGGGCGCGCCGACCATCACGAGGCGGTCGAACCGGCCCGAGCGGATCAGCGCGGGGTCGATCATGTCCGGGCGGTTGGTCGCGCCGATGACCATCACCTCGCCCATCTCCTCCAGCCCGTCGAGTTCGGTCAGCAGCTGGTTGACGACGCGCTCGGAGACGTTCGTCCCCGACTGTTCGCCCCGGCTCGGCGCGAGCGAGTCGAGCTCGTCGAAGAAGATGATCGTGGGCGAGACCTGCCGGGCCTTCCGGAACGTCTGCCTGATCGCCTTTTCGGACTCGCCGACCCACTTCGAGAGGAGTTGGGGGCCGCGGACCGAGATGAAATTGGCGTTGGTCTCGTTGGCGACGGCTTTCGCCATCAGCGTCTTCCCGGTGCCGGGCGGGCCGTACAGCAACACGCCCTTCGGCGCCTCGACGCCCATACGCTCGAACTTCTCGGGGGTGGAGAGCGGCCACTCGACGGCCTCCTGTACCTGCTGTTTGGGGTCGGTGAGCCCGCCAACGTCGTCCCACGTGATCTTCGGCAGTTCGACGAGCACCTCCCGCATCGCGCTGGGTTCGACCTCGTTGAGCGCGCCGCGGAAGTCCTCCCGCTTGACGATCATGCGGTCGATCAGGCTGGGCGGGACCTCCTCCTCGTCGAGGTCGATCTCGGGGAGGTAGCGCCGCAGCGCCTTCATCGCGGCCTCCTTCGAGAGGCTCTCGATGTCGGCGCCGACGAAGCCGTGGGTCTCGGCCGCGAGGTGGTCGAGGTCGATGTCGTCGGACAGCGGCATCCCGCGGCTGTGGATCTGGAGGACCTCCTTCCGGCCGGTCTCGTCGGGGACCCCGATCTCGATCTCGCGGTCGAACCGGCCCGGCCGGCGGAGTGCGGGATCGACGCTGTCGACCCGGTTGGTGGCGCCGATGACGATCACCTGCCCGCGGGAGTCGAGCCCGTCCATCATCGTCAGCAGTTGGGCGACGACGCGGCGCTCGACCTCGCCGGTCACGTCCTCACGCTTGGGCGCGATCGAGTCGAGTTCGTCGATGAAGACGATCGCGGGGCTCTCGTCTTTCGCGTCCTCGAAGATCTCCCTGAGTTGCTGCTCGGACTCGCCGTAGTACTTCGAGATGATCTCCGGGCCCGCGATGGAGAAGAAGCTCGCGGAGGTCTCGTTCGCGACGGCCTTCGCGAGCAGCGTCTTCCCGGTGCCGGGCGGGCCGTGGAGCAACACCCCTGGGGCGGCTCGATGCCGAGCTTCTTGAAGATCTGGGGGTGCTTCATCGGCAGTTCGACCATCTCCCGGACGCGCTGGATCTCGTCCTCGAGGCCGCCGATGTCCTCGTAGGTGATCCCGCCGCCGGTCTTGTCGAACCCGGAGATCGGCTCCTCCCGGAGCTCGACCTCGGTCTCCTCGGTGATCAGACAGACGCCGTCGGGCTCGGTGTCGACGGCGATCAGCGGGATCGCCTGCCCGGGCGAGCGCATGAACGGGTGGTTCGTGCTCGACATCACGGGGACGATGTCGCGTTCGACCACCGGACGCTTGAGGATCTGCCGTTTGACCATGCCGGCGGCCTCGGAGCCGAACTGCACCGAGGCCTCCTCCGGCGGCGCGAGGGTGAGCTTCTCGGCGGTCTCGGCTTCGGCCTTCCGGATGGTGACGCGTTCGCCGATGCTCACGTCGGCGTTCTGGCGGGTGAACCCGTCGATGCGGACTGTGTCGGTGTTCCAGTCCTGTCGGTCGGCGCGCCAGACCTTCGCAGCGGTTGTTTCGGCGCCTTCGATCTCGATGATGTCCCCGGGGAGAGCTTGAGATGGAGCAGGGTGTCGGGGTCGAGCCGAGCGATGCCACGGCCCGAGTCGTTCGGGTACGCTTTCGCGACTTCCAGTTGAACTTCGTTCATGAGTGACCCGGAGTGAGTTACGTGTAACCAAGGGGTGTCCGCGCATAAGTGTGGCGTTAGGGTCGAGTTTTCTGCAACCATTTCGGGTACCGAATCGTGGCCTCTTTCTCCGACGGCGACCCAGCGTCGGTATGCAGACGCTCGCGTTCGACGGCCGGACCGGCGCCGCAGGCGACATGCTGCTCGGCGCCCTGCTCGCGGCGGGCGCCGACAGCGCGGTGCTCGATCCCGTCGAGGCGTCGATGCCGATCCAGTTCGAGGCCGAACAGGTGATGCGGAACGCCATCCGCGCGACACGGGTTCGAGTGGTCCACGAGGACGCCGAGGCTGGCGAGTCCGACCACACGCACGGTGACCACAGCCACGACGGCCACGCTCACGATCATTCTCACGAGGGCCACGATCACTCTCACAGTCACTCCCACGACCACGGCGACGCCGAGGGGCACGGCCACACGCGCACCTACGCGGAGGTCGTCGAGCTAGTCGAGTCGATGGAGCTCCCCGATTCGGTCGAGGCAGACGCGCTGGAGGCGTTCCGGATCCTCGGCGAGGCGGAGGCGTCGGTTCACGGCATGGAACTCGCGGAGACGGGGTTCCACGAGGTCGGCACCGACGACGCCATCGCCGACGTGGTCGGCTGTATGCTCCTCCTCGACGACCTCCGGGCCCAGGGCGTCGAGCGCGTCGTGACCACACCCGTCCGCGCGGGCGGCGGCGAGGTGACGTTCTCCCACGGCACGTACCCGGTTCCCTCGCCCGCGGTCGTCGAGATCGCCGAGCGCGCGGACTGGTCGCTGCGCGGCGGGCCGATCGATTCCGAGCTGCTCACACCCACGGGCGCCGCGATCCTCGCCGCCGTCGCGGAGGGTGTCGAGAGCTTGCCGGAACTGCGCGTCGCTGCCTCGGGCTACGGCGCCGGGGCGAAGGAGTTCGAGCAGCACCCGAACGTGGTGCGCGCGCTGATCGGGGAGACCGACGGGAGCCTCACTCGGGAGGGGATCTCCGTCCTCGAGACGAACCTCGACGACGCCACGCCGGAGGTGCTCGGGAGCCTGCAGGAGACGCTCACCGACGCCGGCGCGCGGGACGTGACCATCGTCCCGACGACGATGAAGAAATCGCGACCGGGCCACCTGGTGAAGGTGATCTGCCGCCCGAACGACGCCGAGCGCGTGGCGCGTCGACTGGCCGAGGAGACGGGGACGCTGGGGATCCGTGAACACGGCGCCGGCCACCGGTGGGTGGCGAACCGCGAGTTCGAGACCGCCGAGATCGAGATCGACGGCGAGCGCTACGAACTGTCGGTAAAGGTCGCGAGCGACGACGACGGCGTGGTGTTCGACCGCAGCGCGGAGTACGACGACGCTCTCGAGGTTGCCCAGGAGACGGGCGTGGCGGTCCGGGAGGTCGTTCGGCGGGCAGAGGAGGCAGTCCGGGAGTAGCGACCACGTTCCGTCGGAGCTTAGTGACACGAATCACCCACCTGTCCGATGTGGACGAAGAACGACAACGGACCGTCGCGGTCTGGGCGGTGTTCGTGCTGCCGTTCCTCTGCTTCGGTGGGTGGCTGGCAGTCCGTCGCGAGCTCACGCCGGCGGTCGTCGGCATCTACTGGTTCCCCGCCGTCGTCCTGACCGTCATCGGCACGATCCCTCCACCCTGGCACGCGTTCGGCGACTGAGCGCCCGCCGGGAGTCGGCGGTGCTGGGCCGAGTCCCGAGCGCTTTCGTACCCCCCGCGCTACCCACGCCCGATGAGCGACCCCGTCCCCACCGGCTGCGACCCGATCGACGACCTGCTCGGCGGCGGCTTCGAGCGCGGCACCGTCACGCAGGTCTACGGCGAACCCGCGGCGGGGAAGACCAACCTCGTCCTCGCGGCGGCGGTCGAAGCAGCCGTCAACGGTGGCCGCGCGCTCTACATCGACACCGAGGGGCTATCGATCGACCGCTTCCGCCAGATCGTCGAGGGGAAGACCGACGGCGAGGCCGACTTCGAGGAAGTCGCCTCCCGCATCGTCGTCTCGGAGGCCCACGACTTCGACGAGCAGGCCGAGGCGGTCCGGGACGCCGCGGAGTTCGCCGATACTGCGGACCTGATCGTGCTCGACTCCGCGACGGGGTTCTACCGGCTCGAACGCGCCGGCGACGACTCCGGCGGCGAGTCGCTCCGGAAGGTCGCCGACCAGGTCACCCACCTGCTCTCGCTGGCCCGAAAACACGAGCTCGCCGTCGTCATCACCAACCAAGTGTTCCGCGACCCCGACGCCGACCGGACCCGCGGGCTCGGCGGCAACACGCTGGAGCACTGGACGGGCGTGGTGCTGCGGCTGGAGCGGTTCCGGGGCGGGAACCGCCGCGCGTCCCTGGAGAAACACCGCTCCAAGCCGACCGGTGACTCGGCGACCTTCCAGATCACCGGTGCCGGACTGGAGCCGACCGAGGAGTTCTAAGCGGGCCCTTTGCTGCCGAACTGGACCGCCAGCCAGCCGCCGATTCCGGCGCCGGTCCGCCGGCGAGGTAGCCGAGGTCGACACCGAAGGCGACGTATCCCAATGCGGCGGCGACTACGCGAGTCTCGACGTGGGCCCCGAGAGCAGACTCCGGCCGAACAAGAACAGGAGCACGAGGAGGAACGGGAGCGCGGTGACGGCGCCGGCCCGTCCTCCTCGCGTAGGCGTCAATCTCGGTGCCACGAAGCCGGCGACAGCGCCAGCGACGAACGGCACGCCCAGAACAGCAGGTCCGGCGCGGTACCGACAAACGCGATTCCGAGCGGAAGCAGCATCGTTCCAACGAGGGCACCCGATAGAGCAGCACGCCACATCGGGGAGAAATCCTCGACGAGACACGCCGGGTTACGACCATACGGGTCGGGAAAAAAGGAGGCGGTTCGTCAGCGGTGGGTCGGCACCTCTCTACAGTTCGTTCAGCTTCCGCATCAGCTGGCCGCGGTACTCCTCGTCGGCTTTCACACCTTTGAGTTCGAGGACGTTACGCTCCAGTCGGTCGAGCGCGACGTGGAAGGCGTGCTCGGCGCCGTACCCTTCGCCGGAGCCGGCGACCTGGCCCTGCGTCGTCCGCAGGCGGATCTGACAGCGCAGCAGCGGCGTCCCACGGAGCTTCTCCTTGTGCTGGGTGAAGCGCACGTGGGCGTGGAGCACGTTCATCTCCTGGAACTTGTCGGCGACGCTGGTGATGTCGGCGACGATGTCCTCCCGAGTGAGCACGTCCAGCAGATTGACGTTCGTGATCTGGACGTCCATCGACTCCTCCTCGGTGTGCGTCAGCGCACGCAGCACGTCGGTCTTGGTGATGACGCCCTCGATCTCCGAGCCGTCGGGCGTCGCCGTCACGACCAGCCCGGAGATACCGTTCTCGAACATGACCGACACCGCCTCGTCGACGGTCTCGCCGGCGGTGATCGTCTGGACCGGGCTCGACATCAGGTCGTACGCGGGGATGTCGAGCATCCGGTCGAGTTCGCCGCGGCGGTCGCCCTCGCCCTGGCGCTCCTCGTCACGGACCGCGAAGTCGACGATGTCGTTGGTCGTGACGATGCCGGTGAGTCCCCCACTCTCGTTGGTGACCGGGAGCCGGGAGATGCCGTTCTCCCGAAGGCGGTTGATCGCCTTCCCGACGTGGTCGTCCTCGGTCACGGTGACGATGGACTCGGAGGCGATGTCGCCGACCGTGATCGCCTTGAGGTTCTCGTGGACTGCGCGGAGGATGTCGTCGGCGGTCACGACGCCCCAGAGGTTCTCCCCTCGTAAACGGGCGCGATCTTCACGTCGCCCTCGACGAGCACCCGGCTGACTTCGCGGACGTCGTCGTAGCGCCGCACGTTCGGCGGACTCCCGCCGCTGCGGGAGGAGCGGACGATCGCCCCAGCTTTGGTGTCGTCTTCGACGTGAGACTGGATCAGCTGTTTCTCACGGATGACGCCGATACAGTCGCCGTCGTCCATGACGACGATCCCCTTCGGGTTCTCCCGCTCGAACAGCGACCGCACCTTCGCAACCCGGGTGTCGGCCTCGACCTCGACAAACTCCTTGACAGCGATATCAGAGATGTCCATAGACACGTATTGATTCCCGCGGCGAGGCCTTGAAGCTTGTCGCCGCGTCCCAGTATCCGGGATTTTCACCTGCACCGCCCGCTGGAGGCCTGGAACCGGTCGAACGGGGACCCCACACCGATATCGACCTACCGACAGTTCGTCACTAGGCAGGACCCGAGCGTTCTTGGGGCTGGCTCACAGATGTCGAAAGCCATGCACGAGCACGCAGCGACCAGCCGCGCCGCGTTGGTTCACAGTGCGGCGGTGGCGGGCGGCGAGGTCGCCGCGGAGTTCTTCCGCACCGGCGTCGCGGTGGAGACGAAAGACGGGAAGACGGACGTGGTGACGGAGGCCGACCGCGCGGCCCAGCGGGCGGTCGAGACGGCCATCCGCGCGGAGCATCCAGCGGAACCGTTCGTCGGCGAGGAGGGTGAGGCGCTGAAGCAGGTGCCGAGTGCGGGGCCCGCCTGGGTCGTCGACCCCATCGACGGCACTAACAGCTTCGTCCGGGAGCTGACGACCTGGGCGACTGCGGTCGCCTGCGTCGTCGACGGCGAGCCTGTCGCGGCCTGTAACGTCCTACCCGCACTCGACGACGTGTACACCGCCGACAGCGAGGCGGCCTACCGGAACGGCGCCGAGATCTCGGTCTCGACGGTCGCGGACCCCGAGCGCGCCGCCGTGATCCCGACGGTCTGGTGGCCACAGGCGCGCCGCGACGAGTACGCCCGCGCCTGCGAGGCCATCGTCTCCCGGTTCGGTGATCTCCGCCGGCCCGGGAGCGCACAGGCCGCACTCGCGATGGTCGCCGCCGGCGCCGTCGAGGGCGTGATCACCAACGTCCAGACGAAGCCGTGGGACACGATCGCCGGC
The DNA here is from genome assembly GCF_001307315.1 of Halolamina pelagica. Lineage (GTDB taxonomy): Archaea > Halobacteriota > Halobacteria > Halobacteriales > Haloferacaceae > Halolamina > Halolamina pelagica_B. The sequence goes on along the minus strand of NZ_LGUC01000001.1, from coordinate 2,105,007 downwards.
GTCCACCTCGTCCGACAGGCCGGCGGCACGGTGACGGATCTCCGGGGCGAGCCGTGGCACCACGACGCCCGCGGACTGGTCGTCTCGAACGGCGAACTCCACGACGTGCTGCTGGACGCGGCCCAGGAGATCGACGCCGAGCAGTAATCCGGTTTTCCCCGTCGCCGCCGCGACAGCCGCAACCCCAAAGAGGCCCCACCTCTCACCTCCGGGTATGGAACTCGACGACACGGACCGGCAGATCCTCCGCATCCTCCAGGAGGACGCCCGGACGCCGTTCAGCGAGGTGGCGCGCCGGATCGACATGTCCAGCGCGACCGTCCACGATCGGGTGAACCGCATGGAGGACGCAGGGGTCATCGAGGGGTACCACGCCAAGGTCAACGCCCGGGCGGTCGGCTACGGCGTGAGCGCGTTCGTCGGGCTTCGGACCGAACAGGGCCGGGAGGAGGAGGCGCTCGCGCATCTGGCCGGCCTCGCCGAGGTGCAGGAGGTCCACCTGACCACGGGGCAGTGGGACGTGATGGTGCGACTCCACGCCGAGGACACCGACGCGCTCCGGGATTTGATGTTCGACCACATCGCCGACACCGAGGGGTTCACCCGCTCCCAGACGATGATCGTCCTCGGCACCGACTACGAGGCCGACGGCCTGCCCATCTGACCGACGGACTCAGTTGCCGACGTACTCAGCCTCCGCGGAGTTGCGGTCCGGACCGAACGAGACGATCTCCGCGTCGACCACGTCGCCCACGTCGGCGCGCTCGGGGACGCCGTCGACGAAGATGACGAACCCCTCCCGTTTGCAGACCGCCACGCGTTCGCCGGAGTGGTGGGCGTTGAACTCCTTGATGCCGAGCGTGACTCGCTCGCCGATCTCGACGGGTGGCTCGCGGTCGGTCGCGTTCTCGTGGGCCTCGCGAGAGGCTGCCCGCTGCGCCTGCCGGATTCCGTCCGCTCTCCCTTCCGGTAGGCGACGTAAACGACGAGCCCGGCCAGTACGACGCCGGCGGCGACGAACATCGGTGTCGGCGTGACCATATCGACGGTGGCGGCGCCGCCCGGAGTAACGTTACTGGTCGGGGATACCGCAACCCTGAAGCCCCGCGCTGTGTGCTGTTGGGGTATGTTCTCCCTCCGCGAGCGCGCCGCCGAGAACCCAGCACGAGCCTGGGCTGCGGTCGTCGGGACGCTTCTGGCTGCCCTCATCGGGGGTTCGATCCTGTTCCCCGAGACGGTGTACGACGGCTTCGTCTGGCACTACTTCTGGGGCCAGTGCAGGCCGACGCCCACAACGCGGTCTGTGCGGTCCGGCCCGGCAGCACGGTCGAGTACCTCTACAGCTCCTCGGCCTGTCAGGCGGCCGCCGAGCCCGTCGCCGAGCCCGGCTACACCGTGGTCAGCGAGATCGGCTACATCGTCGCGCTGCTGATCACGATCACCGGCGTCGTGCTGCTGCTCGAGTACCTGAACATCGGCGAGGACCGCGGGCTGTTCTGGGCGATGGTGCCGTTCATGTTCCTCGGCGGCGCGCTCCGAACCGTCGAAGACGCCCACAACGCGATCGGCGACAGCTGGTTCGACTACCCGCTGAACACGCTGCTGATCAGTCCGACGATCTACGTCACGATCTTCGTGATCGCACTCGGGAGCATCCTCCTCGCGCTCTGGCTGTCGCGGCGCGGCTACGTCGACGACTACGTGCGTCCGTTGACGGCGATGGGGAGCCTCGCCTTCCTCGCCTCCGTCGCGTACCTCACGATGCTGGCGGCGACCGAGCCGCAGGTGACGTTCTACCCGCTGGTGCTACTCGCGATGGTCGGCCTCAGTGCGGCCGCCGCGGCCGGGACGTGGTACGCCATCGAGGCGTTCGCCCCGAAGATCAACGAGGGGACCGGGTTGGCCGGCGCGATGGTGCTCGTCGCTCACGCCGTCGACGGCGCGGCGAACGTGATCGGACTCGACTACCTGATGGCGCTCGGCGTCCCGTACAACCTGACCCCCAAACACCCCGCGAACCGGTTCATCGTCGATCTCTTCGGCGCCGCGTGGCCGTTCCTGGTCGTGAAGATGGCGGCGGCGACGTTCCTGATCTGGGTGTTCGAACCCGAACTGGTCGAGGAGACGCCGCGGTACACGACGCTTCTGTTGATCGCGGTCAGCGCCGTCGGTCTCGGCCCGGGGACGCGAGATCTGCTGCGTTCGGTGTTCGGAGTCTGAGGCGGTGTCTGCGGGCGTCGCCGACGCCCGGCCGAGCCGTCGACGGTGGACCCGCGCCATTTTTACCCCCTGGCCCAGAAGGACGGGTAAGAACATCCCGCGGGTAAACGCCAGCGAGGCGTTGCGGGGATCGGTGACCGACGCGCTGTAAGACGCCGGGGTCCACGACCCCCAAACTCGCGGCTGTTTCAGTACGCACACCGCCACAAACGTGGCTTTGAGTGCATCCAACCATGGAAGTCGAAATCGCAACAATCGGCGGCTACGAAGAGGTCGGTAGACAGTGTACCGCGGTCCGCGCGGGACAGGACGTGGTCATCTTCGACATGGGCCTGAACCTGAGTAAGGTCCTGATCCACGACAACGTCGAGACCGAGCAGATGCACAGCCTCGACCTGATCGACATGGGTGCCATCCCGGACGACCGCGTGATGTCCGAGATCGAGGGCGACGTGCAGGCCATCGTGCCGACGCACGGTCACCTCGACCACATCGGCGCCATCTCGAAGCTCGCACACCGTTACGACGCGCCGATCGTCTCGGCGCCGTTCACCATCGAACTGGTCAAACAGCAGATCCAGGGCGAGTCCAAGTTCCAGGTCGACAACGACCTGATCAAGATGGATCCGGGCGAGACGATGCAGATCGGCGACGACACCGAACTCGAGTTCGTCAACGTCACCCACTCCATCATCGACGCGATCAACCCCGTCCTCCACACCCCGAAGGCGCCGTGGTGTACGGGCTGGACAAGCGCATGGACCACACGCCGGTCATCGGCGACCCGATCGACATGGACCGGTTCCGCGAGATCAGCCGGGAGGAGGGCGTCCTCGCATACATCGAGGACTGTACCAACGCCTCGAAGAAGGGCCGGACGCCCTCCGAGCGCGTCGCCCGCGAGCACCTGCGTGACGTGATGATGAGTCTGGAGGACTACGACGGCGGCATCGTCGCCACCACCTTCTCCAGCCACATCGCCCGCGTGAAGAGCCTCGTCGAGTTCGCCGAGGAGATCGGCCGCGAGCCGGTGCTGCTCGGTCGCTCGATGGAGAAGTACTCCGGCACGGCCGAGCGCCTCGGCTTCGTCGACTTCCCGGACGACCTCGGGATGTACGGCCACCGCAAGTCCGTCGACCGCACGTTCAAGCGGATCATGAAGGAGGGCAAGGAGAACTACCTCCCCATTGTCACCGGCCACCAGGGCGAGCCCCGCGCGATGCTCACCCGGATGGGTCGCGGCGAGACCCCTACGACATCGAGGACGGCGACAAGGTCATCTTCAGCGCCCGGGTCATCCCGGAGCCGACCAACGAGGGCCAGCGCTACCAGTCCGAGCAGCTGCTCCGGATGCAGGGCGCGCACATCTACGACGACATCCACGTTTCGGGCCACCTGAGCCAGGAGGGCCACTACCAGATGCTGGAGGCGCTCCAGCCCGAGAACGTGATCCCGGCCCACCAGAACCTCCAGAACCTGGCGAAGTATGTCGACCTCTGTGAGTCCGAGGGGTACAGCCTGGGCGACGACGTCCACCTCTCCCGGAACGGCACGGTCCACACGCTGACTGAGTAACGATGAGCGACGAAGCGACGGTCGAACGGCTGCTCGCCGCGGTGACACAGCGCCGCGAGCGGGTCAACGACGCGATCACCGAGGAGCTCCCGATCCAGGAGCCCGAACGGCTGTACGAGGCGTCTCGCTACCTCCTCGACGCCGGCGGGAAGCGCCTCCGGCCGACGGTGTGTCTCCTGGTCGGCGAGGCACTCGCCGACGTGGAGCCTGGCAGCGCCGACTACCGCGAGTTCCCGGCGCTGTTCGACGGCAACGTCGACCTGCTGCGGGCCGCCGTCAGTATCGAGGTGATCCAGTCGTTCACGCTGATCCACGACGACATCATGGACGACGACGACCTCCGGCGCGGCGTGCCGGCGGTCCACCGCGAGTACGACGAGGCGACGGCGATCCTCGCGGGCGACACGCTGTACGCCAAGGCGTTCGAGTTCATGACCGACACCGGGAGCCAGCCCGAACTCTCCGTCGCCGCCACCAACCGCCTCGCGCGCACCTGTACGGAGATCTGCGAGGGGCAGGCGCTGGACGTGGAGTTCGAGAACCGTCACGGCGTGTTGCCCGAGGAGTATCTGGAGATGGTCGAACTCAAAACCGCCGTGCTGTACGGCGCCTCCGCGGCCATCCCCGCCATCCTGCTCGGCGCCGACGACGACACCGTCGAGGCGCTACGACAGTACGGCATCGACTCCGGGCGCGCGTTCCAGATCCAGGACGACGTGCTCGACCTCACGGTGCCCAGCGAGGAGCTGGGCAAGCAGCGCGGCTCGGACCTCGTCGGCGAGAAGGAGACGCTGATCACGCTCCACGCGCGCCAGCAGGGCGTCGACGTGGACGGCCTCGTCGACGCCGAGACCGCCGACGAGCTGACCGAGACGGAGGTCGCCGACGCCGTGGCGACGCTCGAAGACGCGGGCAGCATCGAGTACGCCCGGTCGAAGGCCGAGGAGCTGACCGCCCGCTCGAAGGAGCATCTCGACGTGCTGCCGGACAATCAGGCGAGCCACCTGCTCGCGGATCTGGCTGACTACCTGATCAACCGGGGCTACTGAGCCCCGAGCCGCATCGATTTTTACGGACCCACGGCGACGAGCGCCCATGGAGTCGACGCCCAGCGACCGTCGCCGCCGCTCAGTCCGCCAACTGCTGTTCGTCATCGCCGGCGCCCACACCGGCGCGTTCGCGGGGTCGATCCTTCCGACGTTCGGGCTGCCGGGGAACATCGCGAGCGGCCTCACGGTGCTGGTGCTGTTCGCGCTGCCGTTCCTCGTGGACGCCAAGTGGGAGTACGTCGATCCGCTGTTCGAGAAGATCATGCACTGAGGCCGCCCACGCAACTGGCCGCGATGAACACGCTCAAGCCGCCGCCGCCACGAGGTCCGCCGTGTCTCGTTACCAGGACGCCGGGCTGTTCGCGGTGCTGGCTGTCGCGTGGGGGCGGGCTTCTCCGCCATCGAAGTCGGGCTGGAGACGATCCCCCCGATCCTGTTCGGCGGCTTCCGGTTCGACATCGGTGCGGTCGTGACGCTGGTCGCGCTCGCGGCGCTCGGGCGGCTGGACCGCCCACAGGTGCGGGCCGACTGGTACGCTATCTTCGTCGCCGCCGCCCTGCTCGTGTTCGCCAACGTGTTCTTCCTCTTCGTCGGCCAGCTCTACACCTCCGGCTCGATCGCGTCGGTCGTCTACAGCCTCAACCCCGTGCTGACCGTCGGCTTCGCCGCCCTCCTGCTCTCGGGGACGAGCTTCGCGGCTCGGGACGCCGTCGGCGTCGGCCTGGGCCTGATCGGCGTCCTCCTGATCGCCCGCCCTGACCCGGCCGCGACGAACACCGCGCCGGCCGAGGCGCCGGAGTTCCTCTCGACCGCCTTTGCGGTGCTCGGCCCCGACGGTGTCGGCGCGGCGCTGGTGTTCTGTGCCGTCATCGGTGTCGCCGCCGGGAGCGTGCTGCTGCGCCGGATCGAGGCGCCGATGGCGAGCCTCCCGACGACCGGCTGGGCGATGGCCGTCGGCGCACTGATGCTCCACGCCGCCAGCCTCGCGATGGGGGAGTCGCCGATGGTCCCCTCCGGGAAGTGGACGCTGCTCGCCGTGGCGTACGTCGGCGTCGTCGCGAGCTCGGTGGGCTACGGCGCGTACTTCACGCTGATGCGGCGGCGCGGGCCGTTCACTGCCAACCTCGTCAGCTACGCCGTGCCGCCGGTCGCGTCGGTCACGGGGTGGGCGCTGCTCGACGAGCGGCTACCGCCGCTGGCGATCGCCGGCTTCAGCTGTATTCTCGTCGGCTTCCTCGTCCTGAACCGCGAAGCCGTGAGTGCGGAGCTCGGCAAACTGACGGCCTGACACTCAGTCGAGGTCCGCCAGGATCTCGTCGGCGTGGTTCTCGGGGTCGACGCCCTCGTAGACGGCGACGATCTCACCCTCGCTGTCGACGACGAACGTGTTGCGGAACACGCCCATCACCTCGTTGCCGAACACGTTCTTCTCGCCGTAGGAGTCGTACGCCGCCGACACCGCGCCGTCCTCGTCGGAGAGCAGATCGAAGGGGAGATCGTACTTCTCGCGGAAGTCGGCGAGATCCTCGACGGGGTCGTCGCTGATCCCGACGACGGAGATGCCGGCCGCCTCGTAGGTGTCCCAGTCGTCGCGGAACGAGCAGGCTTGGGTGGTACAGCCAGGCGTGTCCGCGCGGGGGTAGAAGTAGACCACCGTGTACTCGCCGGGCAGCGCCGCGAGCGAGACTTCCTCGCCGTTCTGGTTCGGGAGTGAGAACTCGGGTGCGTCGTCGCCGGGTTCGAGCATGGCCGGAACTGCGTGCGGCGGGGACTAACGCTTTCCGCTACCAGCGGTGTGGCCACAGCCACCCATCCACTACCCAGACAACCACGGGCCGTGGCGTCGCCGGGAGAGGCAGTAAAGAGATTACGCGCCCCCACGAAGCAGTCACACGAATGGCCTACGAGTACGACGGAGACGCACACACGGCGCTCGTCGAATCGTACCGCGCGGACGAGTCCCCGTTCCCGACGGGCGCGCCGTCGGCGTACCCGCGTCAGGACTCCTTACGCGAGGAACCACCGCTGCTCAAGCGGCTTCTGTTCCCGCGGTGCTGGAACGGGGGCGAGCTGCTGGGCGACCCCGGAGCGACGCGTGCCCAGCTGACCGAACTGGGGCGCTGTATGCGCCGGGGGATCCGGGCGTACTCGGGCGGGTCGGCGGCGCCGGCCGCGATCGTCGACGAGACGCTCGACCGGCTGCCCACAGTCAGGCAGAAGCTGAAACGGGACGTGGAGGCCGCCTACAAGGGCGACCCGGCGGCGACGCAGTACTGCGAGATCATCCGATCGTACCCGGGGTTCCACGCGATCCTCACCCATCGCGTCGCGCACGGGCTCTACGAGCACGGCTGTGTCGGCTACGCCCGCGAGCTCGCGGAGTACTCGAAGTCGGAGACGGGGATCGACATCCACCCCGGTGCGGAGATCGGGGAGTACTTCTTCGTCGATCACGGCACCGGGACGGTGATCGGCGAGACCGCGACGGTCGGCGACTGGGTGCGGATCTACCAGAACGTCACCCTCGGTGCGCTGCACTTCGAGGAGGAGGAAGGGGAGGAACACATGCTGGCGAAAGGGTACAAGCGCCACCCCGACATCGGCGATCACGTCGTGATCGGCGCCGGAAGCAACGTCCTCGGCACGGTCTCGGTGGGCGATCACGTGAGCATCGGGGCGAACTCGTGGGTGACCGAAGACGTCCCGGACGAAACGAGCGTGTTCATCGCCGACCACCCCGAACAGGAACGAAAACCGAACCGGTGATTCCCCGAGGGGGCTTCACTACCAGAGCTCTTCGGCGGCCTCGCGCTGGAGCAGCGCCTCGGCGTTGTCGTCGGGGAGTGCGACCACGTCCGCAGTTTTGAGCTCGTACTCGCGGTCGTCGACGCCGAGCAGGCGCCCCACGTCTTCGGTGACACGGACGGTCGTCCGGTCGGTGTCGGCGTCCTCGGTGGATGCCGGCGACCCCTCCGGCGTCGACGCGGTCGCAACTCCGCCGTCGGATCGGGGATCGGCCGGCTCCTCCGGCGGCGACGACGGCTGGTCGGCGTCGCGCGGTGGCGCGTCCGGCGGCGCCGCGGGAACGTCGTCCGACTCCTCGGGCGGGCCGGCGGGCGACGCAGCCGTCGTGCCGGTGCCGACTGCCGGTTCGTCCCGGGAGGGAGTCTCGTCGCCCGTCGGGACGGACTCTCCGGGCGTCGGCGCCGCTTCCTCGGGCGCCGGGGCCGGCTCCTCGGGCGTCGCCGACTCGGTCGGTTCGGGCTGGGCGCCGGGCGCGCCGACGGAGGATGCGGGCACGCTGTCGCCCTCGCCGGCGAGGATGTCGAGCACCCGCGAGCGGTTCTCGCCGATGCGGCCGACCATGTCCTCGAACAGGTCCCGCTCCTGGGTGGTGAGGCCCTCCTCCTCGACGGGCATGTCCGCGGCGGCGAAGGAGGCCATCTTCACGACCTTGCCGACCCGGCGCTCGTAGATGGCCTCGACCACGTCCTCCGCGCGCTCGATGTCGTCGGAGAGCTGGGAGACCTCCGGATCCGAGAACGGATCGTCGGTCGCCTCGGCGACGCGGCTGCGTTCCTGCTTCAGCTCCTCGATGTAGGCCGCCACGTCCTCGTAGAAGGAGTCCCGCAGGTGCTGGAGGCTGTCCTTCTGGCGCTCCTTGCTTTGGACGGTTTGGAGTTCGTCGATGTCCATGTTTGGTGTCGTTGTGCGCGTACCGCCGGGGGCCTGCGGGCCTGTTCGATTACTCTGCGGCTTTCTCGGCGCGCCCCCTCGCCATGAGGAACACGCCGACGTACTCTTCAACTGATTGCGGACCGGGGTCCATAGCTGTTTCGGCGCCAACGTCGATCGGGCCCGGCTCGGTCACGTTCACCATGATCCGCTGCCCGCGGAACCGGTCGGCGACGGCGTCCTCGAGCGGGTCGAACGCGTCGAGGTCAGCCGGAGCGATCGGTTTCACGACGAACCCCGTGCCGCCGTGGAGCGTGCCGGGCAGGCGGATCAGCCGGCGTACGTCGGTCGTGACCGGCTCGTCGATCGGCGCGGTCTCGTTCCCGACCACCTGCGCGCTCAGCGCCTCGACCAGCTTTCGCAGGCCGGGGCCGCCCGCCTCGACGTTCCCCTCGCGGATCGCCTCGGGGTTGCGCTCGACGGCGTCGAGAATGGTGCCCGCGCGGCCGTCGCCGATGCCGTCGAAGGCGGTGAGTCGGTCCATCGCGTCCTCGCGACTCTGCTCTCGGAGGTCGGCGACGAACTCGACGAGTTCGCGGTGGACCCGCCGACCCCAGCCCCCGCTGGTTTTGAGCTCGCGGCGGGTCGTCCCGTCGTAGGAGACCGTGCGGATCAGGTCGTCGCGGTCGAGATCGACCGCGCGCAGGTAGTCGACGATCTCGCGGCGCGCCTCGCTGTCGAGTTCGAGCAACGCGTCGTTGCGAACGTGGACGTGGTAGCCGCGGCCGCCGGAGAACACGATCAGCAGCTCGTCGTCGTCGAAGCCGAAGTCCTCCCGGAGGAGATCAAGCAGGCGCTGCAGCGCGTCCTTGCAGGCGTCGAGCATCTCGGCGTAGCTGGCTTCGGTTTCGTCGACGCCGGGAAGGTGGTCGGCGTCCAGATCGAACACGAGGTCCGCGCCGCGCCACCCTTTCTCGGGCATCTGCCGGGCGCCGGGGTCGTCGTAGCGCGCCGCCGAGAAGTAGGCGTGTCGGGGCGATTCACGCTCGAGGAACTCCCGGATCGACTGTGCATCCCCGCCCATGTCCAACAGCGAGCGGTGGCGCACCATCGTCGTCCCGGCGCTCTCGGTGTAGGGGATGTGCCCCCACTCGCGGGCGTCGGGCGCCGGCGGCACCGAGAGGTCGGCATCGGCGTAGTAGTCGCCGAAGCGGCCCCGAAGGTAGTTACGCGTGCGGTCCTCCATCTCTGTGCCCGATTGTGCAGTTCGGGGTATAGGCCTTGCTGTCGGGCGGCGCTCACCGACGGAGTCCCGGGCCGCAAGCTCTCCTCGCGGCCCCGCCACGGGACGCGGTCACAGGGCTCGAGCCGGTGCCATCCCGGGGTTTCGACGGCTCCCCAGTTCGACGGCTTTAAGTCTCGCATCGCCGTCTTCTCCGACGAGACAGGCGTAGCCTGTTTCACTCACCCGTAGGAGCCGCCTACGCGTACTACGGAGGTGAAAGATGGCAGATTCAATAGAGGAAGCAGTATCCCGCGCACTCGAGGACGCCCCGGCTCGGAACTTCACCGAGACGGTCGACCTCGCGATTAACCTGCGCGATATCGACCTGAACGACCCGTCCAACCGGGTCGACGAGAGTGTCGTTCTCCCGTCCGGTACCGGACAGGAGACCCGTATCGTCGTCTTCGCGACCGGTGAGACCGCCGTTCGTGCGGAGGACGTCGCCGACGAGGTGCTCGGCCCCGACGAGCTCGAGGACCTCGGCGACGACGACGACGAGGCCAAAGACCTCGCCGACGAGACGGATTTCTTCATCGCGGAGGCCGCGATGATGCAAGATATCGGCCGCTACCTCGGGACCGTGCTCGGTCCGCGAGGGAAGATGCCGACCCCGCTCCAGCCCGACGACGACGTCGTGGAGACGGTCGAACGGATGAAAAACACCGTTCAGATCCGCTCCGGCGACCGCCGGACGTTCCACACCCGCGTCGGCGCCCAGGACATGACGCCCGAGGAGGTCTCGAACAACATCGACGTGATCGTCCGACGGCTCGAGGCTGACCTCGAGAAGGGGCCCCTCAACATCGACTCCATCTTCGTGAAGACGACGATGGGGCCGTCCGTGGAGGTGCCCGCATGAGCGAAGCCGAAGACGTCCGCAAGACCGAGACGGTGCCCCAGTGGAAGCAGGCGGAAGTCGACGAGCTCGTCGACTTCCTCGAGCGCTACGACGCCGTCGGCATCGTCGGCGTCACGGGCATCCCCTCGCGGCAGCTTCAGAGCATGCGCCGCGGGCTCCACGGCACCGCCGAGGTGCGCATGAGCCGCAACACGCTCATGACCCGCGCCGTCGAGCAGGTCGACGAGGGCCTCGAGCAGCTCGCCGCCGAGATCGCCGGCGAGGTCGCCTTCGTCGGCACGAACGACAACCCGTTCGGGCTGTTCAAGGAGCTCGAAGCCTCGAAGACGCCGGCGCCGATCGGCGCCGGCGAGACCGCGCCCAACGACATCGTCATCCCGAGGGTGACACCGGGATCGACCCCGGTCCGTTCGTGGGCGAACTCCAGTCGATCGGCGCGTCCGCGCGGATCATGGAGGGGTCGATCAAGGTCACCGAGGACTCCCACGTGCTCGACGCCGGCGAGGTCGTCGACCAGGACCTGGCGAACGTGCTCGCCGAGATGGGCATCGAGCCCAAGGAGGTCGGTCTCGACCTGCGCGCCGTCTACGCCGACGGCGTGCTGTTCGAGCCTGACGAGCTGGCCATCGACGTCGACGAGTACCGCGAGGACGTGCAGGCTGCCGCCGCGGCCGCCCGCAACCTCTCGGTCAACGCGGCCTACCCGACTGCCGAGAACGCGGGCACGCTGCTCGCGAAGGCGGCCGGCGAAGCCAAGTCCGTCGGCCTCGAGGCGACGATCGTCAACGAGGAGCTGGCCCCCGATCTGATCGGCAAGGCGGACGCACAGCTGCGTGCGCTGGCCGCCCAGATCGACGACGAGGAGGCGCTCCCCGAGGAGCTGCAGGGCGTCGAAGCCCCGGCAGCGACCGAGGAGACCGACGAGGAGGACGCACAGGACGACGAAGCAACGGACGCCGAGGACGCCGACGACTCCGAACCGGAGGACGACTCCGACGACGACGGGAGCGACGGCGGCGAAGGGCTCGGCGAGATGTTCGGGTAACTCAGTACAATGGAATACGTTTACGCTGCACTCACGCTGAACGAATCGGGCGAGGAGATCAACGAGGAGAACGTCACGGCGGTGCTCGAAGCCGCCGGCGTCGACGTCGAGGAGTCCCGCGTCAAGGCCCTGGTGGCCGCGCTGGAGGACGTCGACATCGAGGAGGCCATCGAGACGGCCGCCGCTGCGCCCGCCGCGGGCGGTGCGGCCGCCGGCGGCGCCAGCGGCGCCGACGAGGCCGAGGACGAAGCGGACGAGGCCGAGGAGGAGGCCGAGGCCGAGGAAGAGGAAGAAGACGAGGACGAAGGCGACGGCGGCGAAGGCCTCGGCGAGCTGTTCGGGTAACCGGCTCTCCGCTCTCGACCGCTTCGACAGTGCCGCTTTCTTTCGACGCCGACCGCAGAGCCGTGGCGCCGTCGACTCACGACGCCGGCGGTTCGTCGACCACGTCGGTGGGTCGATCCGGATTGCCCTGCTGAGACAGCATCGCAGCGTCGGCGACCGGGAACACGATGCCTTGCTGGCTGGTCGTCGAGTTACTGTCGGAGATAGACGACCACACCGAGGATAGCACAGGCGACACCGATGACTACCGGGACTGGACCGCTGGTAGCACCGAACTCCCAGCCGAAGACCGCGGTTCCGACGAACGCGATGGCCGCGACGGCCAGTCCGATGACGATAAGCAGTGGGGAGTCGCTGGATCGACCGGGCATACGCGTGGCTCGGGAGTCCTGACCCATAGTTCCGCAGGATATCGCTGTCGCTCGTTGGCTATCGTTCGGACGGATTTTGGGTGGGCAAGGCCCGGATGGTGGAGGCCGCCTGGTTGGCGAGCGCAATACTTTCTTGCGCTCGAAGACCGACAAAGGGATAGCGACAGTTTCGGCGTTCTGAAACAGCCGCTCGGCGTAGGCCATACTTGATTGTTGACCCGCCTTTTGCTCTTCTTTGGACCAGTGATCGCCGAGTGGCCGTGACAATTATATGATCCCCGACTATTTTGGCTGAAATCTACTCACTGACCGTCTAGATCACGGGACTCCTACCTTACAATATATTGCAGTGAGCGGTTTCAAAATGGATGAGCGCCAAAACGGTTTTGGTATAGGTATGTAATCGTTAAACATGCTTAGGCGTGGCGCGAGCGACGTACAAAATGGACACCAACCTGAAGCTGTACCTGACATTGTTCGCTCGCTCGCCGGGGGCGAACCAAGAAGCCAAAGGAAGGGGGAGCCGCGGGAGGTCTTGGGAATCAATGAGTCCGTTACCGTCTGGACTGACGGAGGACTAGATCTCGGGAAGGCTCGGTTGCGGGGTGGCACGAAAGGGCCGGCTCGTGTTCATGATTGGGGGGATTGTCGCTCGGTCGGAAGTCTACAGAGTGTTCAGTATTGTCCGCGCAAGGAGATGCACCAATGAGAGCACGGTTCGCGGATCAACTGAGGGGGGTGGAGTGATGTCAAGTGTAGATAAACTAGGGGCTGTGTGGCTGTCTCTAATGATCGTGTCGTCGATATTCGTCGGTGTTGTAGCCGTCTCAGGATCAGCGAGTGCAGCCGGTAATACAGTTCAATTCGACTTTTCTTCAGCCTACAATGCAGACGTCGTATATGGAGAAGATGAGTCCGGGGACTTTGATGGCTGGGGAGCGTTAGTTACAAATACTGTTGCAGGTAATAATGCGAATTCAGGTGATGGATTACCGGATGATGGCGTTTTCCCTTCAACTTCGACCCACCCAAGGATAGAACTCGCTACTACTCATGGCAACGCTGGTAACAACGCATGGCAAGTCTCCACAACGAATGAAAATACGTTCACTGTTTCAGATGGACAGTATGAAACGGTTCACGTGATTGCCTCTGCCGGGGGAGCTGGCGCCGGTTCACCTGCAAAATTCAGGGCCAAACTTCACTATAGTGATGGCACTTCCTACACGTCTCAAGAATTCACAGTTCCGGATTGGTATGGAGGTCCGCCTAACAATCCGGGATACGTCCTCAAAGATGGAATGGACCGATGGTACCATGAGGGTGATCCGTCGGTTTACCCCTCATATTACGAGGATGCAGATGCTCCCGGAATCTGGGGGTTTGCAATCTCTGCTAACTCGGACAAGACGTTAGAGAAAATCACGATCAACGTAACCGAAAATGAGGCAGGTTCGTTCAACTTCTTCGGTGGAGCGGCAACAGCAAAAACGAGCGATGCTGTTGTCTCTCCGACCGGAACCACACCCAAACTCTCAACGACTCCGATCACGGATGCCCAGACGGGCGACACGAATGAAGTTACAGTAACGGTAACGTTTGACGAGGACATGACACAAAATACGGGTGATGTCACAGTCACGCCGGACGTCAACGGTGACCTATCGACTGTTCCGACAGTCGAGAATAAACGCTGGACTGATGCTCAAACCTTTAAAGTGGACGTTCAATTTGTGGATGACAACGAGGAGGTAACGGGGGTAAGCTTGGAAGTCGATGGAGCGAAAGACCTAGACGGGAATGAGATGAGCAGTTCGGTGTCCACGACGTATGATGTCGATACGACGAACCCGAAAGTGAGCAGCGCCTCGATCTCGAACACGCCGATAACTGATGGAAATGCAGGAAATCAGCAGATAGTCACTGTTGAGTTTGCAGAATCGATGGATACATCGACGACTCCAATAGTCGAGATTACGGGTGTGAGTGGTGGTCCGATCACAGTCTCTGAGAGTTCGTTCAGTGATTCCACTTGGACAGGGGCGGTCACTATCGCGGACAATGACGAGGACGTGACAGCAACGATTGAGGTGAGCGGGGCTGCCGATTCGAACGGAAACGTGATGAGCAGTCCGGATACGTCGAACACGTTCGTCGTCAGTACGACGAACCCGACGGGAAGCACGCCGATTCTCTCACCCACGCCGATAACTAATGCGGAGACCGGTGATGGCAATGAGGTTACGGTCACCGTGTCATTTAGCGAAAGAATGTCCCAAAATACGGATGATGTCACAGTCACGCCGGACGTCAACGGTGACTTATCGACTGTTCCGACAGTCGAGAATAAACGCTGGACTGATGCTCAAACCTTTAAACTGGACGTTCAATTTGCGGATGACAACGAGGAGGTAACGGGAGTAAGTTTGGAAGTCGATGGAGCGAAAGACCTAGACGGGAATGAGATGAGCAGTGCGGTGTCGACGACGTATGATGTCGATACGACGGATCCGTCCACTGGCGGGGGTGGTAGTAGTATTTCGACAGGGTTCGAGATCGATGAGCAGGATACTGAAACCGCGACCGAAGATGGAGAGATGCAGGGCACTATTACTGGGTACAAAATCGGGGATACATTATCCGTTCCGACCGAAAACGTGGATACGAAAACAATCGTCGTTGAGCGAGTAAACGTGTCCTTCGACATGGGGACAAACATCCACAACGATATGAAGGTCCAAGCCGGAACGGAACCACCACAAGGTGTCCCCGAATACAGTGATGCTGAGCAGACGGGCTACGTGAGTGTTACTATCGACGGGAATCTCGCAGATAGAGTCACGAACGGTGAAATTACAGTACGGGTCCCAGAAGAACAGATGCCTGATGACCCGTCAGCAGTCGATGTTTATCACGCGGACGGCGAGACGTGGGGTCAAACTGAAAAAACGTATCTCGGAAACGATACGTATAGGATCGACACACAGAGTTTCCCGACATTCGTTGTCGTCGTAGAGGACACACCTGAACAAACAACGACCACTACACCGACTACCACTAGCACCCAGACTAGCACGTCAACGACGACACCAACGACGACTGAACCCGTACCCTCAATTGACACGGCGACTAAAACAACGCCGGCACCAACGACAACCGGGACGTCCGCACCAGGGTTCGGAATTGTATCAGCCCTCGTCTCGCTGCTGGGTGGAGCTCTTCTCTTGTGTAGACGGTAACCGCCACTCGTTATCCCAGAGAACAGATCGTGTACAGTAATCCAAGGAAATCTCGTCGGGATATGCTGGGTAGTGTTGGAGCAGGTCGTCTTCTTCAACAAATCAAGATAGTCGGTGGAGTCAGTGGCTCTGTTGAAATCCTCTTCTCCGGATAGGTTCTCATCTGAAACAGCCGGTAGATGAGAGATGCGAATCAGTCACGCTACAGTGGCTGAAATAGACTGAGAAGATTGCTAAGTACAGACGGTTCATATGGAGCCGAGTTGCCACTCGCCCGAGGGTGTCATAGAACGAGTGGCACACCAAAGAGCAGGGTGAATGCTGAGGTGGATGAGTTCAGCGACCCTGCAAGATGATTTTCGCGCTGTGGCTTCGCCTCCTCGTCGCAATCACTAACTACGAACGTGGAGACGATCCGGGAAGCACGATCATCTCGGTGTGAGAAGCGTTCTATGACACCCTCTCTAGTAAGTAAGCTGAACTCCCTCGTTTGTTACTCCCTCGTCGATCGCTCCAGTTCTATCGTCACGATGCTCCCTCGAGGATCGTTCTCTTCGAACGACAGGTGGCCGTTCGACCGCCTGACGATCCAGTACACGAACCACAGGCCGAGCCCGGTCCCGTGAGACAGCGATCCAATCTCGGTCTCGCCCAGCAGTGTCTCGCGCTCTACAGCGGGGATACCTGGACCGGTATCGGCGACCTGGATCCGAACTGTGTCGGTGTGGTCTTCGACTCGCAGCGTGACCGCTGGATGCGCTTGCTCCGCGTGCACAGCAGCGTTCTCGAGTAGCTCTCCGACTGCCCGTTCGATGCCTGGCATCGCGACGACAGCCGTCTCTTCGGGACAGTCTATCTCGACAGTCACGCGTGCCTCAGGATACTCCCGTCGGAACTGCTGCACCTGCGTTCGGAGGCGGTCGACGAGCGAGATCGGACGCGGGGACTCCGACGTCTCTATGAGATCGAGAATGTCACGGTATGTCTCGGCGAGCGACAACAGCCCTTCGCTGGTCTGTTCGATCTGTGCCGCATCCGCTGCAGTCTTCCCAGTGGCGGTCAGTTGAATCTCCCCTGCCTTCCCGAGGATTACGTTCATCTCGTTTCGAAGATTATGTCGCAGGACTCGCGAGAGCACTTTGAGTTGCCGTTCGCGCTCTTTGAGCGGTGTGATATCCGTCTGAATAGCGACGAACTCCTCGACGGTGCCGGACTCGTCGGTAATCGGTGCGATCGTCTGGTGGGCGTGATAGAGCGCGCCGCTTTTGGTCTCGTTGAGCACGTTCTCCTCCCACACGTCGCCCGCCAGAATCGTCTCCCACAAGTCGACGAAGTACTCATCAGCCATCCGTCCGGAGTCGAGCAACTTCGGCGTCTGACCGAGAGCTTCCTCGGGCGCGTAGCCGGTAACCTCCTCGAATGCGGGATTGACGTACTCGATCGTGCCGTCGTGATCGGTAATGTAGATAGCGTGCCCGGCCGTGTCGATCGCGCGGCGGAAACGCCTGAGATTCTGTTCGCGGTCTTTCCGTTCGGTCACGTCGCGTGCCGTGAACAGGACGAGATCGGACTCCTTGGTCGGATGCTCGAGTGGGGCCGTCCGCGCTTCGTACCACGCGAGCTGTTCGTTGGACCGTTCGACAGAGTACTCGATGCGCTCGCTGTCGTCTGTACGGAGTGTCGTCTCGGCCGCCTCCTGGATCGCAGTCGCAGCCTCGTCAGACAGGAGTTCGTCGA
Source organism: Halolamina pelagica (assembly GCF_001307315.1). Classification (GTDB taxonomy): domain Archaea; phylum Halobacteriota; class Halobacteria; order Halobacteriales; family Haloferacaceae; genus Halolamina; species Halolamina pelagica_B. The sequence continues at coordinate 2,087,607 of NZ_LGUC01000001.1, read as the reverse complement.
TCGGACGGTCTACGGAGGCTGCCGCCTCCTCATCCAGGAACGTTTCAGTCCCCGCGAGTATCTCGCGACACCGACCGGCCTCGTCGACGAGGAAAATCGTGTCTGGCGATCCCTCAAGGACGGCCTGGAGACGGTTTTGATTCGCGCGGAGTTCGTCGTTGATCGTTTGCAGCCGGTCTTTGAGGGCTGCTTCTTGCCGGACATACTGCAGCAGATAGAGAACGAGTACAACTGTGAGTATGCTGACGATGAACCCCGGCACCTCGCGGAGCCCCGGTGGTGCACCTAACACCGTGATGGCCTGCCGAATCGCCATCAGAGAGAGCAGTGCGGTGAAGAATACGAACCGTCGGTCTCCGACTTGCCGTAACAGAAACAGTGAGAGAATGACTCCCAAAACGCGTAACAGGAGCGACAGTAGAAGCGGTAGATTCGCATCAAACATCTCCTGAACGCTATACGCTTCCAATACAGATGATAAAAAGCCGGTGTCTCCTTCGAGTCTCCTGTCGGCTAGGAGTACTACCGCTGCGTCGTAACAGAGTGCCCGACCAAGCGCGTGACCGCTCGCGAGCAGCGCGATGGCGACGAACTTCTCTTCAAACAGCGTTTCGGGAACGGCGTCGAAAGTGAGGAAGCGGTCACCGCGTGTCGCGAACGCGGTCAGGTCCTCGTCGACTGCCTCCTGGATGCGCTGGAACAGATCGGGATGCCGCTCGCGATACCGAGCGAGATGGTAGCCGCAGTAGGCGATGGCCGCCGACGCTGTGCCACGGAACGCGGTAGACGGCGGCTGTGTTACAGGCACCTAGCCCACAGGAAGTGGAGGGGTCGACAGGCCCGACATCTGCCTCGAGGAAGGATTGCGCCGCGGCGTTGAACTGCGGGAAGCGACCGCGGCTCATGCCGAACACCTCGTGGTAGCGAGAGCGCCGGCTAGCGGATTCGTACTGTTAGGAGAGTGCGTGGGACCGGATTTGAACCGGCGGACCTCTACAGGACAGCGCCCTCAACGCTGCGCCGTTGGCCTAGCTTGGCTACCCACGCTCGCGTGTTCTTGCTGCATTCCTTCGTTGCCGTCGGGCCAGTAAAAGGGCTTCCCTTTCCCCTCGGGCGACGGCGCTATCCGAGGGGGCCGACCTCCGGGTCCGCCCGTGCCGTCGCCACACGTTTAATCCCCTCCGGGCCGACGGTCCGGTATGGACTTCCGTGCTGCCGTTCGAGACCACACCCTCGGTACCGCGGCGGTGCTCTCAACCGCCGCGGTCGCGCTGGTGTTCGCCGCCGCGTTGCGAGTCGTCCCCGCCGAAGCGCTGCCGCGTGCGCCCTCGGTGATCATCGACGCCATCCCGCACGTGAACGCCGCCGTCAGCGCTGTCGCGTTCGTTCTGATTATCGTCGGCGTCCGCGCCATCCGCGACGGGAACATCGACCGCCACCGGAAGCTGATGGGGTCGGCGTTCGGCCTGTTCGTCGTGTTCCTCGTCGGCTACCTCTACCGAGTCGCCCTGATCGGCCCGACGGAGTTCCCCGGATCGGGGCTGATCGAGACGGTCTACTTTGCCATCCTCGGCATCCACATCACGCTCGCGGTGCTCTCCGTGCCGCTGCTGTTCTACACGCTGTTGCTGGCCTGGAGCCACCCCGTGAGCGAGATCCCGGCGACGAACCACCGGAAGGTCGGGAAAGTCGCGGCGCCGCTGTGGGCGATCTCGTTCGCCCTCGGCGTCGTGGTGTACCTGATGGTGTACGTGGTCGGCTAACTACACCCACTGCGGTTCTGACCGGACCGCCCCACAGTCCGGACACACGACGACTGCCTCTCCGTCGCTCCCGCCCGGCGCCGCCTGCATCTCCTCTCGCTCACACTCCGGACAACCCCGCGTCCGGTGGTCGGCGTCACAATCTGGGCAGCCGAGCATCACCTCGCCGTCCTGCCACTTCGGGGAGAGCCCGCGGTGGCCACAGTTCGGACAGTCGAGCGGGACGCGCAGTTCACTCGCTTTCGGTGCACCGAGAGCCAGCACTACCGCCGGCGAGTCACCGTCGTTCAAACCGGTCTGGTACTCGCCGGGTGCGAACCTGACTGCCGCACCAGCGTCGACGACGACCGGGTCCGCGAGCGTCTCGAAGCGCACCGTCCCGTCGAGGACGACGAACACCTCCTCCTGGCTCAGGTGGGTGTGGAGCCCGCCCGGGAGGCCCTCGTCCGCCGGGAGTCGGTACCGATTGATCGCCACGTCGGTCGTGTCGAGGGCGTCCGAGAGTGACTGCCGAGTGGCGTCCTCCTCCGGCGAGAACGTCTGCATGCGCCATCGGTCTGTTCGACAGGACAAACGTCTTGTGCCGGCTCAGTTTGTCAGCCGGGGAGCCGCCCGCCGAATCAGTCGTCGGCGACGACCGCGTCGATATCCGGTCGCGTCACGTCCCGGTCCGTCTCCTCGTCGTCGATGTCGTACGGGTACTCTCCGGTGACACAGCCCAGACAGAGGTCCACGCGCGACTCCCCCAGCACCTCGGCGACGCCGTCGACCGAGAGATACGACAGCGTGTCGGCGCCGACGGTCTCGCGGATCCCGTCGGCGTCCTGGCCCGCCGCGATCAGCTCGTCGCGGGAGGCCATGTCGATCCCCATGTAGCAGGGGGCCACGATCTGTGGCGCGCCGATGCGGAGGTGGACCTCGGCGGCGCCGGCCTCCTCCAGGAGGGAGACCAACTGCGTCGACGTCGTCCCGCGGACGATGCTGTCGTCGATGAGCGTGACCGACTTCCCCTCGACCGTCGAGCGGATCGGGTTGAGCTTGAGGCGGACTGCCTGCTCGCGCTGGTCCTGGGTCGGCATGATGAACGTCCGGCCGACGTAGCGGTTCTTCATCATCCCCTCCGCGAACTCCGGGGCGTCGTCGCCCAGTTCCTCGGCCGCTGCCTCCGCGTAGCCGCCCGCGAACGCGCGTCCGGAGTCGGGGACGGGCATCACGACGTCGCTCTCGACGCCCGACTCCGCCCAGAGACGGGCTCCGAGATCGCGGCGCGTGTCGTACACGAGCTCCTCGTCGATCACCGAGTCGGGCCGCGCGAAGTAGACGTGTTCGAAGAAGCAGTGGGCGGTGTTCTCCTCCTCGAGCAGCTGGTAGCTCTCGTAGCCGGTGCCGTCGGGGTCGAGCAGGACGAGCTCGCCCGGCTTCACGTCCCGGATGAGTTCGCCCCCGAGGGTGTCGATCGCCGCCGACTCCGAGGCGAGCACGTAGCCGTCGTCGAGTTTGCCGAGACAGAGCGGGCGGTTCCCCTGCGGGTCACGGATGCCCAGCACGGTCTCGTCGTGCATCACCGTCAGCGCGTAGGAGCCGTGGATGCGGTCCATCGTGCGCTTGACCGCGCGCACGAGATCCGAATCGAGCAGGTTCCGGGCGAGGTCGTGGGCGATCACCTCGGTGTCGCCGTCGGAGGTGAACGCGTGCCCCTCGCCGGCCAGTTCCTCGCGGATTTCGCCCGCGTTGACCAGGTTCCCGTTGTGTGAGAGCGCCAGCGACCCCGAGCGGAAGGAGACGGTAAACGGCTGGGCGCAGGCTTTGTCGACGCTCCCGGCGGTCGGGTAGCGGACGTGCCCGACGCCGGTCGCCCCCTGGAGGCCGTCGAGGTCGTCCTCCGTGAACGCCTCGCCGACCAGCCCCATCTCGACGTGGTCGTGCTGTTGGAACCCGTCGTGGGTGACGATCCCCGCGGACTCCTGGCCCCGGTGCTGGAGCGCGTACAGCCCGTAGTAGCATGGGCGGGCGGCCCCGCGGTCTTCGAGTGCGACGCCGACGACGCCGCATTTGTCTCGCATCCCGTCCTCGCCGGCCGGCCTCCCAGCCGAACCCTCGTGCATACCTGTCGGTCCGGGTTCGGGAACCAAAAACCCCCGCTATCGTGCTACATACTCGCCGTCACTTCCAAAGAGTATGCACTATCGTGGATAGCCACCCGTACACGACGCTGTCGCTGTGGGTGTCGTCGACGACGAAGGCACGGAGAGCGCTGTCGCTAGCGAAGTAGAGAACGGCCGCAGAGAGATCCGTTAGTTGTCGCCGCTTTTCGACTGCCACGCGTAGTCGCGTCGCTTCGCGGACTTCCCGAAGCCACACGACGAGCAGACCTTCTTCTTGGTGTGGTAGGATTTCTCGCCGCAGCGACGGCACTTCGTGTGGGTCGTGTTGTTCTTCTTCCCCTGGCTCGGTGTTCCTGCGCCGGTCATAGAGTTACCGAAACGACGTTGTCCCCACGGATAATCGTTGTGTTGTCCACTTCCTCGACGTCGAGTTCGCCCAGCACGGCCTCGTTCGCGTCGGCGCTTTCGAGCACGACGTTCATGTGCTGATCGTAGCCCGAGAGCGTCCCGTAGAAGGACTCGCCGTCCTTCAGATGGACCGTCACCGGCTCCGAGAGCGACTCCTCGAGCACGTCGAGCGGGCGTCCACTCATGGTCACTCAAACCCCGGTGCCGGAAATAAACGTACCGAACCGCCGACGCCGTGCCAGTCGGTCGCTTCGCCTACTCGATGGTGCCGACGGCTTCGGCAGCGTAGCCGAAGATGTCGTCGTACCCCTCCGCCGAGAGCAACACGGGGTAGAACGGCTCGTCGGCGGTCAGCGCCTCGCCGTCGGCGAGTGCGAACCGCTCGCCGGCCTCGACGCGCTCGAAGTTCGGCACGACAACGTCGTACTCCCGGCCCGGCGGCTTGGCGATCGGGCCGTCCAGGCGGAACACCTGCACCTCGTCGCGGCCGGGCTGGGCGAGTCGGTCGTCCGATACCGGCACCGACAGCGCGTTGGTCGCCGAGAGGAACGACCGTGTGAGCCAGTAGGCGTTGTCGGCGGCCTCGTCGGTCCCCTGGAGCCCACACTCCAGTTCGATCGTGTGGGCGTGTTCGATCAGCCGGCCGTCGGTGTGGTTGTCCGTCTCGATCAGCACGTCGACGGGCAACAACGGCGCGAGCGAGCGCGCGATTTCGTCGACGGTGTCGATGACCCCGATCGGCTCGGCGTAGGACTGCGTGGAGTGCAGCGCCAGCACCGTACAGCCCTGTACCTCGCGGGCGAGTTCGTGTGCCAGCCGCGACTCGTGGGTGTCGCCGTCCGGATCGCCCGGGAACGCGCGGTTGAGGTCCTCCTCCAGGAACCGCTCGCCGGCCTCGAGCGCTTCTTCGTTGGCGATGATCAGCTTCACCGGCCGCTCGACCGCTGGGTCGTCGGCGACGAGGCGCTTGACCGCCTCGACGCCGCAGGGCTCGTCCCCGTGGATCCCGGCGACGACGGCCAGTTCGGGCTGTCCCTCGCCCAACTGGTGGATCTGCATACACTCCGAGACGGGACGAACGGGCAAGAAGGGCTCGCCTCCGGACTGCGTCGCCGGCAGCGATCGAGCGGCCGTCAGTCGACCAGCTCGCCGGTTCGCGCGAGCGCTGCCGCGAGCAGTTCGACCGTCGCTGTCAGATCGCTGCGATGGGCGGTCTCGACCGGCGAGTGGTGGTAGCGAACCGGCACCGAGAGCGCTCCCGACAGCACGGCGCCGCCGGCGTTCTGCAGTGCGCCGGTGTCGGTGCCGATGTTCCAGGCCACCTCCCGCTGGTGTTCGACGCCCTCGTCCTCGGCCACATCCGTCAGCCAGTCGACGACCATCGGCGTCGGGATCACGGAGGCGTCCTTGCGCTTGATGCCGACGCCGTCGCCGAGCGTCGTGATCGTCTCGGCCTCGTCGACGCCCGGCACGCTCCGTTCGAGTGTGCCGTCGAGCGCGATCACGAGGTCAGGGTCGAACTGGTCGTCGGTCGCGATCGCGCGGGCGCCGCGGAGGCCGACCTCCTCCTGCACCGTGGCACAGAAGTGGACCGTCGCGTCGGGTTCGGCGACCCGTGCGGCCGCGAGCAGCGCGTACACGCCCGCACGGTCGTCGAGCGCCTTCCCGGTCACGCAGTCGCCGAGCACGCGCGGCTCGGTGTCGAGCGTGATCACGTCACCGACGGCGACCGCGTCGGCGGCGGCGTCGCCGTCGAGTCCCAGATCCACCGCGAGATCGTCGACCCCTCGACGTCGTCCTCGTCGCGGGTGTGGGCCGGTTCGGCGCCGATGACGCCCGGCAGTTCGCCGCCCTCGGTGTGCACGGTCACAGGCTGGGCCCGCAGGATCTGCGCGTTCCAGCCGCCCAGCGAGTCGAGTTTCAGGAAGCCGTCGTCGGTGACGGCTGCGACCATGAAGCCGATCTCGTCCATGTGCGCGGCGACGACGACCTCGCGGTCGCTCTCACCGTCGACCGTCCCCACGACGTTCCCCATCGCGTCCGTCTGGAGTCGGTCGACGTGGGGGGCCAGCGCCTCCCGGACCACCTCACGGACGCCGTCCTCGTAGCCCACCGGGCCGGCGGCCGCGGAGAGATCGAACAGCAGCTCGCGGTCGTGCATACCCGAGACTCTCCCGGCGCGGGCAAAGGCGCTCCGGTCGGGGCGACCCTCGCCGGCTCAGGGGAGCCGGGCGAACCGCCAGAGGGCGGCGTTCCGGACGAACCCGAGTCGCTCGTAGAACCCCGCCCGGGCGGCGGTCGCACAGACGACGACGCGATCGGCCGGCAGCGGGCAGCGGTCGACGACCGCACGGACCAGCGCCGAGCCAACGCCCGCTCCCTGTGCCGCGGGAATGACGCCGACGTGGGTCAGCCGCGCCACCGGATCGTCGGCGTCACCGTGGACGTACCAGCCCGCTGCGCCCACTGGCTCGCCGTCACGGAACGCGAGCAGCTCCTGCCCGCCGAGTTCGCTCGCGACTGCGGCCGCGTACGCGACGCCGTCGCGGTCGCGCCCCACCGACTCGTGGACGAGGCCTGCGGCGTCGCTGCCGTGAGGTCGGATTTCGAGCCGGAGGCCGTCCGGGATTGCGGGCGCGTCGACGCCGTGCCCGACCAGCGCCCAGTAGTCCTCCCGTTCGTACCCACGCGATCTGGCTAGCGGTGCGAGCCGGGCGGCCGTCTCGGCGTCGACGCCCGCGACGATACGGTGAGGGAGGCCGTGACGGTCGAACAGCGCGTTGAGCCGGCCGAAGAGCGCCCGGGCGGCCTGGTCTCGCGCGGGCGCCGGCGGGGCGTCGACGCGCGGCAGGCGCGCGTCGAGGAGCTGGGTCGCCGCCGCGCGGTTCTCGTGGGCCGGGTCGTGGACGAACGTCCCGAAGCGTGTCTCGGTCACGTCGGCGAGCACGCGCCGCTTAGCGTTTTCGGCGGCCGCGACGCGGTCGGGCGCCAGCACGTTACCCCAGCCCCGCGGCGTACTCGTAGTCGGCCGGGTAGGCGTCGGGGGTGTGGTCGTCGATGGCGATGCGCCAGCCGTCGATCAACTGAGGTTCGAAGATGGCGACGAGCAGGCGGCGCCGGACTGCGGCCACGTCGACGCCGTAGAAGTCGTCCGGGACGCCCTGGAGATACCCCAGCGCGGTCGAGAACAACGAGCGCATCCCGGCGTCGCCGGCGTCGGCGCCGCGGCCGCAGTCGGCGGCGTGTTTGTGCGTGCCGGCGGCGACCTGCTGCATCCCGTGGCAGAACGCCGACTCCGCGGTGCCGCGGCCGTAGTTGTACCACTCGAACTTGAAGCAGTCGTAGCTCTCGGTGTAGGCGCCGTCGTTGTACAACCGAACGCCGTGTTCGGCGGCCCGGCGGAGCGTCGCGTGCTCCCAGCGGCGATCATCGCGCCACCCGGTTGGATCCCCAACGGCGGTGCGACGCCGGGGTCGCGGGTGTGCTCGTCCATCGTCGACCGGTAGAACGGGCGGGGGTGTGAAACTATCGCCGGGCCGAGCAGGCGGCGAGTGTGAAACTATCGCCGGGCCGAGCAGGCGGCGAGTGTGAACCCAGGCCCGGGCCCGCGGGGAGTCAGCCCGAATCGGTGGCTTAAACCGCGATGGGCCGTTTCCCCAGACTGCGTGCGAGGGTAGCCAAGCTGGGAAACGGCGGCGGACTCAAGATCCGCTCCTGTAGAGGTCCGAGGGTTCAAATCCCTTCCCTCGCATGTCGGTGCGCAACCACGCACCCATGCGGGAGGGCGCTCACAGAGCGTTCTTCCCTCGCAACACTTAGACTCGAACAGCGGCGCCACCGGGCGTCGACGCCCTACTCGATCTCCCCGGCCGACGGCTTGCCACACAGCGTAAACCGAGTGAGCCGCAGGATCGACAGCGTCTCGAAGGGGTAGGACTCCTGGCGAACCTCCTCGGGGACGAAGCCCGCGTCGCGCACCAGCTCCTCGACCGCTTCGTAGCCGGCGAGCGACGAGACGAGCAGCAGCGCCTGTCCGCCGGGTGCGAGCACGCGCCCGAGGTCGTCGAGGAACGGCTCGATCAGTTCGCGGCCGCTCTCGCCGCCCGACAGCGCCTGCTCCATCCAGTCGTCCCACTCGTTCTCCGGATCGGTCGGGAGGTAGGGGGGTTGAACAGCACCGTCTCGAAGCTCCCGTCGGCGAACGCGTCCAAGAGGTTCGTCCGGACCGTCTCGATGCCGCGCTCTCGGGCCTGCCGACAGGCGTGGGGGTTCACGTCGGCGGCGACGACCTGCGGCACGTGCGGGGCGACCTGTTCGGCGACCCAGCCCGAGCCGGTGCCGACCTCCAGTGTCCGCCCGCGGGCGTACTCCTCGGCGGCGTCGGCGAGTAGCCCCGAGTCCTCCGCGGGCTGGTACACTTTCGTCTCCTGCCCGCGACGGTCCGCGAGCGTGGTCGCGGTCGATTCGGTCTCCTCGGAGTCGTTCGCGGTCATTGTGCCCCCGTGTCGTCGTCGCCGGCGCCGTCCGTGGCGGCGTCCGCACGTTCCACCCGGTCCGAGTCGTCGCTCCCATCGTCGCCGTCGTCGGCCACTTCGTTCGCGCCGGCGGAGACAGCGAAGTTCCCCGTCTCCGGTCGCCCGGAGAGTTCGCGCTGCGGGAACGGGATCTTGATGCCCTCGGCGGCGAACGCCTGCTTGACCGCGGCGATGACCTCCGTCCGGGCCTTCCACATCTTCCTGGCGCTGGGGTTGTCGATGTAGTAGCGGAGCCGGAGCACGACACTCGAGCCGCCGAACTCCGCGAGCACGACGTTGGGGTCCGGGCGCTCCATCGGCGTCTCGGTGTCCGCCATCGCCTCGGCGGCGACGTCCATCGCGTGCTCCACGTCGGTGTCGTAGTCGACGCCCACGTCGGTTTCGAGGCGCAGCCGACCCTTCCGCGTGCGGTTTCGCACTTCCGTGTCCGTGACGATGTCGTTGGGGATCATCACGTACTCCTCGTCGAACGTGCGGATCTGGGTGTTGAACACGCTGATGTCGGTGACGATCCCCTCCTCCTCGCCGATGACGACCCAGTCGCCCAGGTCGAACGGTCGCGAGAACAGCACGACGAACCCCGCGAGCACCGCGCCGAGAGTCTGCCGAGCCGCGAGGCCGATCACGACACCGGCGGCCCCGGCCCCGAGCAGCAGTTGGCCCGGATCGACGTTCCAGATCCCCAGCACGACCAACACGGCCATCCCGAAGATCAACAGCTGGACGAGGTGGTGGGCGACCTCCTGTTGGTGGTCGGTGATGGCGCCGCGCTCCTTCGAGAGTCGACGGATACTGTTCTTGGTGAACCGTGTCAGCAGGTACGCGGCGACGAAGATGACGCCGCTCAAGACGATCGCGACGACCTGTTGGCGGGACGGGTCGATCTGATCGAACCCCTGCTTGAGCAGCCAGCCAGCCCGCCAGACCGCCACCAGAACCATCGCCGTCCCCGCGCTCGCGAGCGCGACGACCGTCGCTTGCGCGGACTCCGCGACGGTGTCGCCGACGTGCTGTTTCAGTCGGCTTCCGAGCCGGCGAACGCCGACGCTGATGCCAGCGAACAGCGCCAGCACGAGCACCGTCGCCAGGATCCGGGCCCCCGTCGACATCGTCGCGGCCCAGATCAGTTCGCGGATGGGGTTCGTGGCCATTCAGCCACCTCTCTCGACGCCGGGATCGACCTGCCGGGCCAGCGCCGCCAGTTCGGCGAACTCGGCGGGCGACACGGTTCCCGCGCGCCGACTCATCAGGGACTCCTCGGCCGCGTCGACGACCGCGTCCGGATCCGCGAGCCCGGAGATGTGGGCGGTGTTCCGGACCGCGTTGCGCATCGTCTTCCGGCGCTGGGTGAACAGCGCCTTCACGAACCGGAGGAAAAAGGCCTCGTCGGCGACCTCGTACTCGGGCGCACGCGGCGTGCAGCGCACGACGGCGCTGTCGACCCGCGGCCGGGGATCGAACGCGTCGGCCGGCACGTGCTCGACGATCTCCACGTCGGCGTAGTGTTGGGCCGACACCGAAAGCCGGCCGTAGTCGTCCTCGCCCGGCTCGGCGACCATGCGCTCGGCGAACTCCTGCTGGAACATCAACACCAGCGGCCGCTTCCGGGGAAGGAGGTCGAACGCGATCTCCGAGGAGGCGCCGTAGGGGAGGTTCGACACCGAGGCAGAGAACTCCGGAAGCTCGACCTCCAGCGCGTCGCCCGCGACCACGGTCAGCTCGCCGGCGTCGACGGCGTCGGCGAACTCCTGGCGCAAGAACGCGACGAGATCCGGGTCGCGCTCCACCACGGTCACCTCGCCGTCGTCGGGAGCGGCTGCGAGCAGTCGGTCGGTGAGTGCTCCCGTGCCGCCGCCGATCTCCAGCACGTGGCTGCGGTCGGCAGACTCGGGGAGGTAGCTCGGGAGCCGGTCGAGCACCCGATCGTCGACGAGGAAGTGTTGGTCGAACTCCGGGTTCCCCCGCTTGGCACGGCGGATGAGGGCGTCGGGGTCCCGCAGGTCGTCGGGCCCAGTCATTACCCGCGATAGCGCGCCACCGGCGTTAAAAGCCCCGCTCCGGCCTCGTTCGATCTGTCCGGCGACTGTCAGTGCGGGGCGGGACGGCTACTCGTCGCCGACGAACGCGCGGTACTTCACGTCCTCGGTGAGCTCTTCGATGATCCGTTCGACGACGACGCCCTTCGCGTCGTGGAGCCCGGAGATACGCTCTTCGAGGTCCTCGAAGCTCTCGAAGGGGCCCTGGCGCTTGCGGCTCTCGAGGATGTCGTCCCGGAGCTTGTCGCCGATCCCGGGCAGGACGTTGAGCTGGTGGAGCCGCAGGGTCAGGGGCTGGGCGTCGTTGAAGTAGTCGAGGAAGCGCTGTGGGTGGCGGTCGACGATCTCCTCGATGACGTAGTCGAGCTCCTGTTCGGCGCCCCTGGAGAGGTCACCGTGGTCGATCTCGCGGTAGCGATCGACCAGGTCACGGTCGGCGTCGGGCGCGACGACGATCCGGTCGCCGATGCTCACGTCGGCGCCGTCGACGAGGGTGAGTTCGAACAGGTCGAACTGCTCCTCGCCGACCGCGTAGGCGATCTCGGGTTTCTGGTGCTGTGGCCGGTCGTCGTCGGGGCGACCGTAGGGGAGGTGGTCGAGCACGACCGCGTGCTCGACCGCTGTGTCCTCGGCCGGTTCCTCGGCCGTGTCGGACTCTTCTGCATCGCTCATGCCCCTGATAAGTCACCGCGACGGATAAACTGTTGCCCGGTGTGAGGCCGGGTCCGCGAGAAGTTAGGCGTACTCCGCGACGATGTCGAGGATCGCGTCGAGCTCGTCGCCGGAGAGCGAGTAGCGCTCCTGGGCGTACACCGTCCGGAGCTCGTCGCGGTCGCGAGGGAGCAGATCCGCGATCTTGTGGGCGGTCGGGTTGTCGACCTTGTCGAGCTCCTTGAGTCGCTCGACCAGCTCGCGGGACTCCTCGGCGTCGAGCAGCGCGAACCGGTTCACGTGCTCGATGGCGCGTGCGAGCTCGTAGCGGAGCTCACGGTCGTCCTCGGCCGCGCGCTGTTCCTCGACGTCTTGGAGCTCCTCTTTGACCTCCGCGGCCGTGAGGTACTCCTCGTCGAGCTTCTCTTTGAAGATCGTCATTACTCCTCCTGTGCGCGAAGGTGGGCGGCGCTGGCGATGATCGTCTTCTCCTTCCCGCCGTCGGTGATCTGGACCTTGAACGCGTCGCCCTGCGTACCGATGACCTCGCCGGTGTGGCCGCTGAAGCGGGCGTGGAACCGCCCGTCCTCGACCGAGGGGTCGAGCACGAGGTGGACCTTCTGGCCCTCGTCGTACTCGGCGATGGCGCGCTGGGGCGGCGACGTGCCGCGGTCTCGGGGGTGGTTGGACAGCTTGTTGCGAGTGCCAGTGTTGGGCCCGTTGGAGCTAGGCATGGTCTTGTCGTCGCGTACTCGCGGTCGGTGTATAAACGATGCGTTCTCGGGTCGAGTTTCCGACCGGCCGCACCGGCCGAGACCCCACCCCACCGATCCGGAAGCGGAACTATGACGCCCCCGCCGCTCGACACGCCGGTATGAACGACGACCGCGGCGACGACGAGCGCATCGAGACCCGGGCCATCCACGCCGGCCAGGAACCCGAAGCCGAGAGCGGTGCGCTGATGACGCCGATCTACGCCAACTCGACGTACAAACAGGACGCGCCCGGCGACCACCGCGGCTACGAGTACTCCCGCACGGGCAACCCCACACGGACCGACCTCGAAGCGAACCTCGCCGCGCTGGAGGGCGGGGAGTTCGGTCGCGCCTTCTCCTCCGGGATGGGCTCGATCAACACCGTCCTGAACCTGCTCGAGTCTGGCGACCACGTCGTCGCAGGCGACGACGTGTACGGCGGCACCCACCGCATCTTCACCCAGGTGTACGAGGATTACGACCTGGAGTTCGACTTCGTCGACACCACCGACCACGAGGCCGTTCGCGAGGCGATGACCGAGGACACCGAACTCCTCTGGGTCGAGACGCCGACGAACCCCTGATGAACGTCAACGACATCGACGCGCTGACCGACATCGCCGACGAGTACGACGCGCTCTCGGCGGTCGACAACACGTTCGCGACGCCGATGCTCCAGCGCCCGCTCGAACACGGCGCCGACATCGTCTCCCACTCGCTGACGAAGTACCTCGGCGGCCACTCCGACGTGGTCGGCGGCGCGCTGATCGTCGACGACGCCGAGCTCGACGAGCGCATCGGCTTCTACCAGAACTCCGTCGGCGCGACGCCGTCGCCGTTCGACTGCTTCCTCGTCCTCCGCGGGACGAAGACCCTCCCAGTCCGGATGGACCGCCACTGCGAGAACGCAAACGAACTGGCGGGCTGGCTGCAGGACCACGACGCCGTCGACCGCGTCTACTACCCTGGCCTGGAGAGTCACCCGGACCACGAACTGGCGAGCGAGCAGATGGACGACTTCGGCGGGATGCTCAGCTTCGAACTCGACGGCACGCTGGAGCAGGCCGAGACGGTCGTCTCCGAGACCGACGTGTTCACGCTCGCCGAGAGCCTCGGCGGCGTCGAGAGCCTGATCGAGCAGCCGGCAACGATGACCCACGCCGCGATCCCGAAAGAAGAGCGCGAGGCGGCGGGGCTGAAGGACGGGCTGATCCGGGTGAGCGTCGGCGTCGAGCACGTCGACGACCTGAAGGGCGATCTGGAGCAGGCGTTCGAGGCGGCGCTTGAGTAATCGGGCTGCGGGTGGATTTGTAGAACTACCGACCGCGAACGAGCGAAGCAAGTGAGTGGGCCAAGAGCCGATCAGAGAGGGACGGCTTTGCCGTCTCTCAGGTCCTGCGAGCGACTCGGGGGTCGCCCGCAGACCAACGGGAGCTCGCAGGCTTTTGGTCGAGTAGAAAGGTCGCGGGTTATCTGCGTACGAACTCCGACAGCTTCTCCGACAGCGTCCGATCCTCGCCCAGCTTCAGGTAGTAGGCGTCGCCGCCGTCCTCGTAGTAGCTGTCGATCCGGCGGATGTCCTCGAAGCCGATGTGACGGTAGAACGCCAGTGCGTCGTCGTTGGTCGCGCGGGCGTGGCAGCTGACCGAGTCGTGGTCCTCGGCGACGGCGGCGACGAGGCGCTCGCCGAACCCCTCGCCGCGGTAGTCGGGCGAGACGGCGAGAAACAGGATGTAGCCGTCCCGGCGGGCCGAGACGAATCCGGCGAGGTCGTCGTCGACGAACAGCAGTCGGCAGTCCGCGCGGCGATAGGCGTCCCTGAAGAAGCTCCGGCGCTGCTTCAGTACGCCCTCCTCCCGGCGGATCTGCTCCTTCAGTTGCCACGCCGCGGACTCGTGGGTGGCGTCGCCCCGCGGGTCCCGGCGCGTCTCGACGGTCGCGCTCACGCTTGGCGGCAGTAGTCGTGACGGGGATTTAACTCCGTCGTCGGTAGGGGGTGGAAACCGGGGGAGTACGGCGGACCGACGCGGCCGGCCGACGCCGCGACGCGGTCGGTCGGCGTCGCCCGACGGAGCGCGCGGCAGGTCACGCGCCGGCGGTGGTTCTCACACGTCGACGGCATCGAGTTCCGTGCTCGCGGCACGGAGGCCGCGAGCGGTCACGCGCCGTCGACGGTTAGAACACGCTGTCGGCGGTGGCGGCCCCGACGACCGCGAAGACGGCGCCGATGCTCACCGCCTTGGCGGTCTGGTAGCTGTCCGCGCCGAACGCCTCCGGCGCGGCGAAACTGAACGCCAGCGCGAGCACCGAGCCGAAGGAAACCACCATCAGCGTCAGGAACCGATACGGGATGCCGGCGACCTCCGTCTCGTCGTCGGCATCGCGGTCGCTGTCGGCGCGGTAGAGTGCCCCCAGCCGATGGCGAACACCATCGTCACCGTCACCGCCCACTGAGCGGGGCCCATCACTCCCGCCAGCACCCAGACCTCCTCGGTCACGACGAACGGCCCCGCGAGCAGGAAGCCGCCGACGATCTGCTGGGCCACGTCGGCCGGCCGGAACTGGCGGTTGAACAGCCGCCGAAACAGCCGCCGCGCGAAACTGGTCATAGTTCCGCGACGCCGTCCGGCGCCTTTACTCCGACGGCTTTCGAGGGTCGACGATCACCGCCGGCGCCGACCGAGTCACCCGGTAGACGGCGACCCGGACGGTCAGAAGATGTTCGCCTGCCGGTACACCGAGATCCCCTCGTTGGTGATCTCGTAGGGCTTCGTCTCGCGGGAGTGGTTCGCGTCCCGGATCTTCTGGATCTCGACGGCGAGTCGGGTCTCCCGGAAGTCCGAGGGGCGCACGTACTGGAGGATGAACACCGCGTCGACGAGGTACTCGATGATCCCGTACCGCGAGGTGTAGGCGTCGTCGCTGCTGGCCTCTGAGGTGAGCATCGTCGTCACGCCCGCCCGCTTGAGCGAGCGCGCGAAGTCGAACACCTCCGATCGGCGCTGGGCCGGGTGGTCGTACATCATCTCCAGCAGCGACACCGAGTCGAGCACGAGTCGGTCGGCGTTGAACTCCTCGACCAGCCGCGAGATGTCGTTCCGGATCGACGACAGCGAGTTCGCCATCTCGATCGGGTCCATCGAGACGATGGCGAGGCGGCCCTCGTCGCGCCACTGGCGGAACGGCCAGCCCTTCTCCTCGGCAGTCGAGAGGATCGCCTCTCGGGACTCCTCCAGCGTGATGTAGATCCCCCGCCCTTCGTCCTCGAGCGCCTCGGTCAGGAACTGGAGGCCGAACGTGGTCTTCCCGGTCCCGGCGGAACTGATTGCCACCATCAGCGAGCGCTGGGGGACGCCGCCGAGGATCATCTCGTCCAGCCCCTCGATGCCGACGTTGATGCGATCGATGTCGGAGTCGAGCTCGGCGTCCTCGAACGACTCCTGCCCGCCGCCGAAGTCGCTGCTGTCGCCGAACCCGCCGTCGTCGCCGCCGAACCCACCGCCGCCGAATCCGCCCGACGCGTCGTCGGTTCCCTGCTCGGCAGCTCCGGCCTCCTCGCCGAACCCGGGGGCATCACCGAACGGGTCTGTCTGGTCCGTCCGCTCGCGGCTGCCGGCGACGCCGCCGAATGGATCGGACTCCGTGCCGATCCCTCCGCCCCGACTGTCGCCGTCGAACGGGTCGCTTTCGGGCCCCGCACCGCTCTCGCCGCTCTCGCCGAAGGGGCCCGACACCGAGCTCTCCTCCGGCGGTTCGTCGTCCGGCGCCTCGTCGCCGTCCGGCGCTTCGGTCGCTGCCCCGTCGTCGGTCGGCCCCTCGTCGCCGTCCGGCGCTTCGGTCGCTGCCCCGTCGTCGGTCGGCCCCTCGTCGCCGTCCGGCGCTTCGGTCGCTGCCCCGTCGTCGGTCGGCCCCTCGTCGGTTGCGTCCGACGGGCTCTCGTCGTCCGACTCCTCCTCGGACGCCGTCTCGGCCTCGCGCATCGCGCGCTCGAACCAGTCTTCCTCCTCGTCGTCGCTCATGTGGGCGTGTCCACCCCCCGAGGCGGCCGGTCATTATCGAACACTCGGCGCGCCCGCAAATGAAGGTTGTCCGTGGCGTGGCGTATCCGCGCGCTTTTGACGGCGGGGTTGGAACCGCGACCCATGCTGGTCGGTATCGTCGCGAGGCGAGGCAACAGGCGGGCGTCGTTCCTGGCGGCGGACATCCGTGACCGTCTCCAGAACGCCGATGTGGAGGTGTGGCTGGACGAAGCCACGGCCGAGGCGCACGAGCAGTCGGGCCATCCGGTGTCGGCGATGGACGCGTGTGATCTCGTCGTCGCGATCGGCGGCGACGGGACGTTCCTGTTCGCGGCCCGCGGCGTCGGCGACACGCCGATCGTCGGCATCAATCTGGGTGAGGTGGGCTTCCTCAACGCGATCGGGCCGGAGGAGGCGGTCGAGGCCGTGCTGAACGAGGTCGAGGCGCTCCGCGCCGGGGAGCTCACGGTTCGGGAGGCGCCCCGGCTGGTCGCCGAGGGCGACGACTGGGTGAGCCCCGCCGCCGTGAACGAGATCGTGCTGCAGGGTGCCCAGCGTGGCCCAGCCGGCGGGATCGACCTCGAGACCCGAGTCGACGGCTCGCTGTTCTCCTCCGGCCGGGCCGACGGCGTCCTCGCGGCGACGCCGACGGGGTCGACCGCGTACAACCTCTCGGAGGGCGGGCCGCTGGTTCATCCCGAGGCCGAGGCGGTGGTCCTGAACGAGATGTGTGCCGAGTCGGGGATGCCGCCGCTCGCGGTGGGACTCGATAGCGAGATAACGGTTCGACTCGCGGGCGCACCGGAGGCGCACGTGATCGTCGATGGCCGCGTGACACGGAGCCCGGAGCCGCCGACGACGGTGACGATCCGGACCGCCGACACGCCGATCCGGCTGGCCGGACCGGACACGGAGTTCTTCGAGGCGCTCAACAAGCTCGAGTAGCGAGCAGCGCCGCGCGTTCAGCCCCAGTTCTCCTCGCGCGTCGGGCGATCAGAGAGCGCGGCCACGTCGACGCCCGCCAACGAGCCGTCGGCCTCCGCGCCGGCTTCGAGCGCTGCGAGCGCCGCGCGGGCCGACGCCTCCGTCGAGAGGTAGGGGATCTCCTCGTCGACGGCCGTCCTGAGGCTGTCTCGCTCCGTCGACAGCAGGAAGTCGACGCGGCCCTCCTTGAGCGCCGCGTCGAGGTCGTCGGGGTCGATCGCGTCGAGATACTCCGTGAACTCGTCGATCACGGCCGCGGGCCAGTCGCCGTCGACCGCGAGCGTGCCGGACTCGGGGATCTCGTTGTCGGCGGCGATCTGTGCCTTCCCGTAGGCCGCGCCGAAGCTGTCGGCGGTGCCCATCACTTCGCCGGTGGACTTCATCTCCGGGCCGAGACGCGGGTCCGAGTCCGGCAGGCGGTCGAACGGCAGCACGACCTCCTTCACGCTCGGCTGTTCGGGGATCTGCTCGGCGGCGTCGATCTCGGCCAGCGACTCGCCGGCCATCGCGCGGGCGGCGAGCTTGGCGATCGGGACGCCCGTCGCCTTCGAGACGAACGGGACGGTGCGCGAGGAGCGCGGGTTCGCTTCGAGCACGTAGACGGTCGGCCCGTCGTCGCCCTCCTGCACCGCCAGCTGGACGTTCAGCAGGCCGACCGTCGAGAGCGACTCGGCGATCTCCTCGACGACCTCGCGGACGCGGGTCAGCGTCTCGTCGTCGAGCGAGCGCGGGGGATCACGCAGGCGGAGTCGCCCGAGTGGACGCCCGCGCTCTCGACGTGTTCCATCACGCCGCCGATCAGCACGTCCTCGCCGTCGCTGACGGCGTCGACGTCCAGCTCCACGGCGTCCTCGAGGAACGAGTCGACCAGGATCGGTTTCTCGGGGAGACGCGGACGGCCTCCTCGACGTACTCACAGAGCTCGTCGTCGCTGTGGACGACCTCCATCGCGCGCCCGCCGAGCACGTAGGAGGGGCGGACGAGCACGGGGTAGCCGATCTCGTGGGCGAGATCGAGCGCCTCGGCCTCGCTGGTCGCCGAGCCGCCGGCCGGCTGCTCGATCCCGCGCTCGGCCAGCAGGCGGTTGAAGCGGTCGCGGTCCTCCGCGAGGTCCATCGCGTCGACGCCGGTGCCGAGGATCTCACAGTCGAGCCCGCGGCGGTCGAGCTCCGCCTCCAGCGGCTCGCCCACGTCGACGGAGGTCTGCCCACCGAACTGGACCATCACGCCGTCGGCGTCGGTCGCCTCGATCGCGTCGGCGATCTCCTCGGCCGTGATCGGCTCGAAGAACAGCCCGTCGGAGGTGTCGTAGTCCGTCGACACCGTCTCGGGGTTGTTGTTCACCACGTGGGCGTCGATGCCCAGTTCCTCCAGCGCACGGACCGCGTGCACCGCACAGTAGTCGAACTCGACGCCCTGCCCGATGCGGATCGGGCCGCCGCCGACGACCACGACGCTCTCGACGTCGGTGTCGATCTGCAGTTCGCTCGCCGCGCCCGGATCGTCGAACAGTTCGGGGCGGCGCGCGGAGTAGTAGTACGGCGTCGACGCCGCGAACTCGCCCGCGCAGGTGTCGACCTGCTTGAACGAGCGATCCGGCGTCTCGCTCGCGATCTCTTGGGGCGTCGCCGGCACCGTCTCGCCCCCGTCAGCGGCTGCCGGCGCGCCGTCGGCGACGGCCGGCTCGGAGGCCGGCAGCCAGGACGCGTGCGTGTCCGGGAACTCGCCGCCGGCGATGGCGGCGATCTCGTTGTCGGTGAACCCCACCTCGGCGGCCGCAGTGTAGTCGCCGTCGGCCGCCTCGATCGCCGCGTCGGCGACGTGCTTGAAGCGCTCGACGTACCAGTCCTCGATCCCGGTGAGATCGGCGACCTCCTCGACGGAGAAGCCGCGGACGAACGCCTCGAGCATCGCGTAGGGGCGATCGGGGCTCGGCCTGACGAGGTACGACTCCGCGAGTTCGTCGTCGTCGACCGCGGTCCAGTCGACCGCCGGGTCGTACTCGGAGCTCCGGAGCGCCTTCAGCAGGCTCTCCTCGAACGTGCGGCCGATCGACATCGCCTCCCCGGTCGACTTCATCGCCGTCGAGAGCGTGAAGTCGGTCTCGGGGAACTTATCGAGGGGCCAGCGCGGCACCTTGGTGACGACGTAGTCGATCGCGGGCTCGAAGGCGGCGGTCGTCTCGCCGGTGATCTCGTTGTCGATCTCGTGGAGGCGCTTGCCCAGCGCGACCTTCGCGGTGACGCGGGCGATCGGGTAGCCCGTCGCCTTCGACGCCAGCGCCGAGGAGCGGGAGACGCGGGGGTTCACTTCGACGACGCGGTACTCGCCGCCGGGCGTGCCGTCGTCGCGCCAGGCGAACTGGATGTTACAGCCGCCCTGAATCCCCAGATCGCGGATCACTTCGAGCGCCGCGTCGCGCATCTCCTGGTGGCCGTCGTCGGGGATCACCTGCGAGGGCGTGACGACCGTCGACTCGCCGGTGTGGATCCCCATCGGGTCGAGGTTCTCCATGTTGCAGATGATGATGCAGGAGTCGCCGGCGTCGCGCATCACCTCGTACTCGAGTTCGACCCAGCCCGAGATCGACTCGGTGAGGAGCACCTCGTCGTTACGTGAGAGGCGCAGTCCCTTGCGCGTGCGCTCGAGCAGTTCGTCCATCTCGCCGACGACGCCGGATCCTGAGCCACCCAGCGTGTACGTCGTGCGGGCGATCACCGGGAGGCCACCGACGGCCTCGACGCCAGCCTCGACGCGCTCACGCAGGGCGGCCTCGTCGAGCTCCGTCGCCGACTCGTCCTCGTCGAGGGTGATCGTCGTCGATTTCGGAACGGGCTGGCCCAGATCCTCCATCCGCTTGCGGAACAGATCGCGGTCCTCGGTGGCGTAGATCGTGTCCAGCGGCGTCCCCATGATCTCCACGTCGTGCTCCTCGAGGACGCCCTGTTCGGCGAGTTCGGCGGTGACGTTCAGCCCGGTCTGGCCGCCCAAGCCGGCGATGACGCCGTCCGGGTTCTCCTTCCGGATCACCTCGGCGATGGCGTCAGGCGTGATCGGCTCGACGTACACCCGGTCGGCCGTCTCGGGGTCGGTCATGATCGTCGCCGGGTTTGAGTTGACGAGCACCACTTCGGCGCCCTCCTCCTGCAGCGCGCGGCAGGCCTGCGCGCCGGAGTAGTCGAACTCCGCGGCCTGCCCGATCTGGATCGGGCCGCTCCCGATCAGCAGGATCGTCCGGTCGGCGCCCGTGTCGCCGCCGTCTGTGACTGGTTCCGGGGCGTTCGTCGCTCCGTCGTCACTGCCGGTATCCGTCATTACCCCATCGGAATACGCGTATCGTAATAAGCTCGGCGAATAGCTACGAGTTCCGAAGCAGGTTTACGAATTTCGTAACCACCGGTCCGGATCCTCCACTCACGTGTGTAACTCGGCGGCCGAACGCGACCGCGGGATAGTGGTACTTTTAGCCCCGGGCCGTCGCGTAGTACGTATATACCCGTCCGACGCGTCGTTCCCGTCTGTCAGCGGGAATCGACAGTACCCGTTCGCAGTCGGGGACCCATCATGACCGACACCGACCTCTCGAACGTCGTCCTCGTCACGGTCGACTCGCTCCGTGCCGACGCGCTCGGCGCCTACGACGACGACCGCCACACGCCCGTGCTCGACGACCTGGCCGACCGGGGGACGACGTTCGACCGCGCGTTCGCTACCGGCAACTGGACACCCTTCTCGTTCCCGTCGATCCTGTCCTCGCGGCCCGTGTTCGCCGACAACGGGCGTATCGGCGTCGAGGACGCGACGACGCTCGCGGAGGCGCTCTCGGCGGCGGGGTTCGCCACGGCGGGGTTCAACGCCGCCAACGGCTTTCTCACCTCCCACTGGGGGTACGACGACGGCTTCGACGAGTTCGAACCGTTCGTCGCCAGCGTGGGGTCGAGCATCTACAGCAAGTATCTCGCCACCCACCCGACCGTCGAGGCGTGGCTCCAGTTGGCCACCTCGCCCGTGCGGCGGTTCGGCTCGTGGCTCCGCGGCGGCACCGACGAGCGTCCGTTCCTGGACACCTCGCGGATGTTCGACGTGGAACACGCCGCGACCGACTTCATCGAGGACACGGAGGAGCCGTTCTTCCTCTGGATCCACTACATGGACGCCCACACGCCCTACGTCCCGGCGCCGCGGTACATCCGCGAAGTGTCCGACGGCCTGCTCGGCACCCACCGGATGATCCACGCCCACACGCGGACTGGGCTGGGTTGGAACGTCGGCGACCGGACGCTGCGGGATCTCCGCACGCTGTACCAGGCGGTGGTCCGACAGGTCGACGCCAGCGTCGGCCGCGTGCTCGACTCCCTGGAGGCCGCGGGCGTCGACGACGAGACGGCGGTCGTCGTCGCCGGCGACCACGGCGAGGAGTTCCAGGAGCACGGTCACCTCGCACACTACCCCAAGCTGTACGACGAACTGATCAACGTCCCCTGATCGTCGACGTCCCCGGCGCCGACGGCGCGCGGATCGAGGGGCAGGTCGGCCTCGACGCGATTCCCCCGACCGTGACCGACCTGCTCGGCGTCGACGTGCCGGCGGCCTGGACCGGGTCGAGCGTCGCCCCGAGCGTGCTCGACGGCGAGGAGCCGGCGGACGAGCCCGTCGTCTCCGTGACGGTCCGCGGTGAGGAGGTGACCAGCCAGCCCATCCCGCGATCGCTCGACGACGGCGACCTGTTGGTGAGCGTCCGGGGCCGCGACTGGACCTACGTCGAGAACGTCACGGCCGACGACGCCGGCGATGCCGAGGCGACCGAGCTCTACCACCGTCCCGACGACCCGACCCAGCAGACGAATCTGGCGACGGATCCGACCCCGAGCAGGCGGACGTGATGGCCGAGTTCGCTCCCATCGTCGACGCCCACGCCGACCTGCTGCGTGCCGCCGCCGAGGCGGACACCGCGGCCGGGCCCGAGGAGGACGGCGTCGACGCGGACCTGGAGAACCGACTCGAGGCGCTGGGTTACCGCTAGATGATTCGCTCGTTTCTCCGCAGCCTCCTGAGCGGCCCGCTCGCCGTTCGACTCAGGCGCTACGTCATCGTCGGCGCGACGACGGCCGGCGTGCAGATGCTGCTGCTCTGGCTGTTCGTCGACTCCGGCGGCGTGAACTACCTCCTGGGCGCGACCGTCGCGATCGAGATCACGATCGTCATGACGTACGTGCTCAACAACGCCTGGACGTTCGCGGCGATGCAGAACACCGGCTGGTCGGAGTACCTCACCGGGCTGGTGAAGACGAACGTCGTGCGCGGGACGGCCATTCCGATCCAGTTGGCGGTGCTGTACGCGCTGGTCGACTGGCTGGGGATTCAGTACCTGCTGGCGAACGCGGCCGGGATCCTCATCAGCGGCGTCTACCGCTACTTCTTCGACGCGAAGTGGACGTGGGGACGGACCTGAGAGTCGGTCGAGCCGCCAGCAACTCCTCGTCGCGCTTCGCTGGAGTTAACGTCCGCAGGCTACTCGTCCCAGTATGAGCAACTATCACGTCGTGATGGAGGCTGCGTGGCTCGTGCGAGACGTCGAAGATATCGACGACGCCATCGGCGTCGCCGTCTCGGAGTCGGGCCGCCGACTCAACGAGGCGGACAAGGAGTACGTCGACGTCGAGGTCGGCCTGACCGACTGCCCGGCCTGTGGCGAGCCGTTCGACTCCGCGTTCATCGCCGCCGGCACCGCGCTGGTGGGCCTCGTCCTGGAGATCGACATCTTCAACGCCGAGAACGAGGAGCACGCCACCCGCATCGCCAAAAGCGAGGTCGGTGGCGCGCTCCGTGACGTGCCCCTCGAAGTCATCCAGACGATCGAGACCGAAGCGGACGACGAACAGGCCGCGGAGTAAGCCGGCCACGGCTGGCGACCGCCTGCGCGTCCCGTCGCGCAGTCTCGGAGCGCCTCGCCGTGGTCGTGTGGCGCCGAAAACTGCGCGCTCGCTGCCGAGTGTTCTTCCGAAACGCTTTCAAATTACCCGTAGTTATTCCCCCGCATGGAGCTGCCGACACCCGAGGACCTACGCGAGCGGCGGAACGCGGTCGGGCTGACCCAGTCCGCGCTGGCGGAGCGGGCGGACGTGTCCCAGCCGCTGATCGCCCGCGTCGAGAACGACGACGTGGACCCGCGGCTCTCGACGCTCCGGCGCATCGTCGAAGCGCTCGACGAGGCCGAGGGCGAGGTCGTCCGCGCGGTGGACCTGATGCACGAGGACGTCGTCAACGTCGGGCCGGACGACTCGGTCACCGACGCCGTGGAGCTGATGGACGAGGAGGCGTACTCACAGCTGCCGGTGATCCAGAACGGCGTCCCCGTGGGCTCGATCTCCCAGTCCGACGTGGTCCACGCCGGCGAGAACGTCGGCGACCTGCCCGTCGCCGAGGTGATGAGCGAGTCGTTCCCGACCGTCGGCGCCGACGCGACCGTCGACGAGGTCCGGAACCTGCTCGACCACTACAAGGCCGTGATCGTCACCGACGGCGGCGAGGCGGTGGGGATCATCACGGAAGCCGACATCGCAAGCCACCTCTCCTAGCGCGGCGATCGCCGCGAGAAACAGCGCTTCGAGCGCGCTACAGTTCCAGCCCGCGAATCGCCACGCCCTCGCCCGCCTCGACGTGGCCGATCACGCGCCCTCCCGTCGCTTCCGCCAGCGATTCGGCCACGTCCGGATCCAGCGCCGCGACGAAGCCGGTGCCCATGTTGAACGTCCGGTGCATCTCCTCGTCGCTCACGTCGCCGAGGTCCTGGACGAAGTCGAACACCGGCTGGGCCGGCCACGGGTCGTCGATCTCGTAGTGGAAGTCGCCCAGCCGTTCGAGGTTGGTCCAGCCGCCGCCGGTCACGTGCGCGGCGGCGCGGACGCCGTGCTCGCGCATGGGGTCCAGCAGGTCCGTGTACAGCCGGGTCGGCTCCAGCAGCGCGTCGCCGACGGCGTCGTAGCGCTCGCCGGGGTAGGGGTCGGTGTACTGGTACTCCCGGGTGACGGCTTCGCGCGCGAGGGTGAGGCCGTTGGAGTGGATCCCGGAGGACGCCCAGCCGACGAGCGCGTCGCCAGGTTCGGCGCTTCCCTCGAACACCGCGTCCTTCCGGGCCAGCCCCGCGCAGGTGCCCGCGAGGTCGAGCCCCTTCACGACCTCCGGCATCACCGCCGTCTCGCCGCCGACGAGTTCGAGATCCGCGGCGTCGGCGCCCGCGGCGAGCCCCTCGCCGATCTGCTCGGCGAACGTCTCGTCGGGCTCGTCGACCGCGAGGTAGTCGACGAACGCGACGGGGCGCACGCCCGCGGCGACGAGGTCGTTGGCGTTCATCGCGATGCAGTCGATGCCGACGGTGGAGTAGTCGGCCATCGCCTCGGCGACGAGCAGTTTCGTCCCGACGCCGTCGGTCGCCAGCGCGAGGTAGCGGTCGCCGATATCCAGCAGTCCCGCGTAGTCGCTGTCGGTGCCCTCGCCCGCGGCGCCCGCGGCGCCCACGAGCGCGGCCGTGGCGGCCTCGCTGTCGGCGATATCGACCCCTGCGTCCGAGTACGTCAGCCCCTCCTCCTCGGTCATGGCTGAAGCGGCGGGAGGGCCGCGCAAAAGTCCTCCGCTCCGCCGCGCACGCGAACCGGTCAGAAGCCGACGCCCAGCACGAACACCACGTACACCGTCACCGCGATGCTCGGCAGGGCGACGCCGAGCCAGACCGTCTTGCTCCAGCCGACCACGGTCTTCCCGTCGAGCGCGCCGATCGGGATCATGTTGAACGCCGCGAGGAACAGGTTCACCGCGAGCCCGCGACCGCCCAGCAGCTCCAGGAGGCCGATGCCGGCGACGCCCCCGGCGATCCAGAGCGGCACGAACACGACCGCGAGCACCAGATTGACGGCGGGGCCGGCGAGCGCGATCAGCCCGTGCTGGCGCTCGGTCAGCCGGCCGCGGTGGTGGACCGCGCCCGGCGCCGCGAAGATGAACCCGAGGAACGCGCTCATGATCGCCAGAAACAGCATGTTGTACTCAGCGCGGAACGCGGCGACGTTGCCGTACCGAACCGCCATCACCTTGTGCCCGAGTTCGTGGAGGAGGAACCCCACGCCGGCGGTCAGCAGCGAGACGACCAGCGCGACCGCGAACGCCGTTGGACTCCCCGTCACGAGAGCGATCGCTCGCTGCCCGCCGCCGGCGAAGAAGATCGCGAACGCGACGCCGAGGGCGAGCCACGCGATCAGCAGGTCCTGAATCTCCTGGGCCGAGAACCGCAGCGAGGGGTCGGGCTCGAACCGGCCGCCGCCCGCTCCGCCACGGCCGCCACCGGGTGTGCTCACGCGAGCCACCCCCAGATGGTTCGGGCGCTGTTCTGTGCGCCATCGATCAGGAGCTGTGGCACCGCGCCCACGCCGCCGATGTCGCCGAAGAACGGCGGCAGGACGTACAGCGCGAACAGGAACGAGGCGACGAAGCTCCCGACGTTGGTCAGCGCGACGATCATGATGAGCTTGAACAGCGGCACGTCGAACATCCGGTCGATCAGCTCCAGCAGCGGCGTCTCCTGGTCGTCGAGCATCGCGTTCAGCGTCTCGATGTCGCCGACGTTCACGGTGGTGTACCGG
This sequence comes from Halolamina pelagica, assembly GCF_001307315.1. GTDB lineage: Archaea > Halobacteriota > Halobacteria > Halobacteriales > Haloferacaceae > Halolamina > Halolamina pelagica_B. The sequence goes on along the minus strand of NZ_LGUC01000001.1, from coordinate 2,061,718 downwards.
AGTTCGACGTAGCCGGCGAACCAGCCGGGCGCGAGCAGCGGGTTCACCGAGGTGAGCCACGCGACCGAGCCGCCGACCAGCGCCGACGGCCAGTGGGCGCCGACCAGTCGGGCCAGCCCCGCCGCGAACACGCCGTTGACGACGAACCACGCCGCGAACAGCTCCAGCAGGAACCGGTCCTCGACGCCCGCCATCGCCAGCAGCACGAAGAACGCGACGAACGCGCCGGTGATGGCGACGGCCGCGATCTTCCCCCACGGTAGGAGGCGCTCCCGTTGTCCCGTGAGCGACTCCCGCGGCGGCAGTCGCTCGGGGTGGGCGAGGTACTCCTCGATTCCCGCGCGGTGGCCGGCGCCGACGATCGCGACCACATCCTTCCCCTGGGCGCGCAGCTCGAGCAGGTTGTGCGCGATGAACGCGTCGCGCTCGTCGATCAGCGCCTCGGCACCGCCGGGGGAGAACTGCCGGAACTCCTCCATCATCGCCGTCACCACGTCGGTGTCGGTGAGGTCGTCCGGGTCGAGTAGCTCCTCCATCTCCTCGTCGGCCGGCTCGCCGCCCTCGCCGAGGAGGCTCATCGCGCCCGCGACGGCGACGCCGACGGCCAGCCCCGCGGCGAGCCCCAGCGTCATCGACCCCACGGCGCTGATCACGAAGTCGCCGAGGTACCCCGTGACCAGCGCGTCGGTCAGCCCGAGGCCGACGCCGGCGAGGGTACCGACGGCGAACCCGCCGCCGCCGGCGACCGCGAGCGCCAGCGCGTCGTCCTCGAGCGTGCGGAACGAGACCTCCGCGAGCACGTACGCCGAAAGCAGGCCCACCAGCGCGCTCCCGGTGAGCCCGACCAGCAGCGACTCCGTAATTCCGACGGCGCCGCCGAAAACGCCCAGCAGCGGGCCCAGGACGACCCCGACCAACAGCCCGAACACGACGCCGGCGATCCGCGGGTCGGTGACGCCGAACGCGAGCGATCCGACGACCTGGAGCTTCTCGAACAAGCCCATCCGCGACCAGAACCGCCGGATCGTCTCCTGGATGTCCCGGTCGACCAGCGCGACCTCGATGCCGAGGTCCTCCGCCGTCTCGACGGCTGCGAGCATCTCTGCACCGGGCTGGATGTCGAAGCGGTCGCCCAGCCGCGCCTGCACGTACGAGAGCATCCAGTACGCGAGGAACTGGAAGACGGTGTTGCCCTCGAGCAGGTCGCCAGCGGAGAGATCCTCGGGCTCCCCGCCGCGCATCTGGTTGTAGCGCCCCTCGTCCAACTCGACGGCGACGGCGTCCGGACGCTCCGTCTCGATGGTCTCCTCGACCTCCCGGACGCTCTCGGCGGAGACGTGCGCGGTCCCCACGACCTGCACGCTCCCCTCCGACTCACTCATTGAGCACGGTTCGGCGCTGCCGGGCCTTTACCGTGACGAAGCGCGGTGGCCCCTCCCGAACCGTTTTTCCCCTCTGCCGCCGCGTGCTCTGTCGTGTTCGAGAACCGCGCGACCCACGCCCGATCACCCGCCCACGAGGTCGCGCTCGACTGTCTCGCCGCCGGCATCCGCGGCGCCGATCCCGAGCGCGCGACCCGTGAGGCGCTCGCCCTGACTGGGGCCGACCTCGAGATCGCCACGGGCGAGCGATCGCTCCTCGACCTCTCGGCGTTCGACCGCGTGCTCGTCGTCGGCGGCGGGAAGGCCGCGCCGGGGGTGGTCCGCGCGCTCGAGGCCCGCCTCGGCGACCGGATCTCGGACGGCGTGATCGTCGTCCCCGCCGACGACCCTGCGGTCGGCGAGTCGATCGGCGCCGTCGCCGTCGCGGCCGGCGGACACCCCGTTCCGACCGCCGACGGCGCCGACGCGACCGATCGACTGCTCGATCTCGCCGAGTCGGCCGACGAGTCCACGCTCGTGCTCTCGGTCGTCACCGGCGGCGCGAGCGCCCTCCTCGCCTCGCCGGCTGGTGATCTCTCCGTCGACGACCTCCGCGACGTTACCCGCGCACTACTCGACGCCGGCGCGGACATCGAGGCGCTCAACGCCGTCCGCAAGCACTGCTCGCGAGTCAAGGGTGGCCGGCTCGCCGCGGCCGCGGCGCCGGCGACGGTTCTCACCCTCGCCGTGAGCGACGTGGCCGGCGACCCGCCCTCGGTGATCGGGTCCGGGCCGACCGCGCCGGACGCGACCACCTACGACGACGCGCTCGACGTGCTCTCGCGGTACGCGGTCGCGGCGCCGGCGGTTCGCGAGCACCTGGAAGCCGGCGCCGCTGGTGAGCGGCCGGAGACCCCCGGCCCGGCCGACCCCGCGGTCGCCGAGGTTCCCACCCACGTCGTCGCCGGCGCGCGAACGGCCATCGACGCCGCCGCGGCCGCGGCCGAGGAACGCGGCTACGAGCCCTGTGTGCTCTCCTCGCGGGTTCGCGGTGGGGCGCGCGCGGCGGCGCCGACTCACGTCGCGGTCGCGGAGGAGGCGGCGGCCGCTGGGGATCCCGTCGACCCACCCGCAGTCGTTCTCTCCGGCGGGGAGACGACCGTCGACGTGCAGGGCGACGGCGCGGGCGGCCCGAACACGGAGTTCGCGCTCGCCGCGGCGTGCTCGCTGGCGTCCGGCGTCGACAACGCGGCCGAGGCGGTGGTCGTCGCCGCCGTCGACACCGACGGTCGGGACGGCGCCACCGACGCCGCGGGCGGGCTGGTCGACGCCGGGACGGTGACGGATCGAGCGACGGCCCGCGACGCGCTCGCGCGCAACGACTCCCTCGGCTATCTCGACGATCAGGAGGCGGCGCTGGTGACCGGCCCGACGGGGACGAACGTGAACGATCTCCGGGTGCTGGTCGTGCCCGGGCAGCGCGACTGAGCGCGACGTGACGACGGCGGCGCAACGTACCGACGTGAACGCCGGTCGAACTGGAAGGGGATAGAGTTTCAACCACCCGTGTAAAACGAAAAGCTGCATGGTCGACATACTGCCCTCCACCCCGGACGCCGACCCCGACCCGGACCCTCGGGTGCTCGGCGTCGACAGCGACGAGGCGGGCGAGACCCTCGCCGCGCTCTCCTCGGACACCGCTCGGGGCATGCTGCGCGAGTTCCACGACGAACCGGCCACCCCCTCAGGTATCGCCGATCGGTTGGATCTCTCGCTGCAGAACGCCCAGTACCACATCGGCAACCTCGAGGAGGCCGGCCTGATCGAACCGGTCGACACGGTGTACTCGGAGAAAGGCCGCGAGATGACGGTGTACGGTCCGGCCGACGCGCCGCTGATCGTCTACGCCGGCACCGAGGACGACACGACCGGCCTGAAAGCCGCGCTCTCACGACTCATCGGCGCCGTCGCGGCGCTGGGGATGATGAGCATCCTCGTGCAGGCGTATCTCGGCGAGCTGTCGCTCCCGTTCGCGGGGACCGGCGGCGCCGACGACTACGACACCGGCGCAAATCAGGCTGCGACCCAGACCCCAACGGAGACCGAGGGCGGCATCGGGATCGCCCAGACCACCTCGACCCCCGAGCCCACGGCGACGGCGATGGCCGACACCGTCCGAACCGCGGAGGACGCGCTGGCGCTCCCGCCGGGGGTGCTGTTCTTCCTCGGCGGGCTGGCGATGCTGCTCGGTATCGGTGCCGTCTGGTGGCTGAGAAACCGGTGAGCCCGGTTCAGAGATACGGCGGGCGTTCGGGCTCGTCCGACTCCGCGGCTGCCTCCGCCTCAGACTCGATCGTCCCGCCGTCGGCCGCGCCGACGGCCGACTCCGCATCGGCGCCGTTGCCCCGACTGGCAGCAGCCAGTTCGGCGGGCAGATCGACCGGTCTGTCCTCGCTATCGGCGTCGGGGCTGTACATCGGCGGCGCGTCGTCCTCGACCGTCGGCCCCGTATCGCTGGGCTCCGAGTTCGGATCGTAGGAGAGTAGCGCGGTCACCGCGAGCACGGCGAGCGCGACCGGCTGATCGGTCGCCAGCACGCCGAGAACGTCGACCGCGAGCATCCCCAGCGCGACGGCGCTCCCGAATCGGAACCGGTCGATATCGACCGCGCCCTGAAGCTGCGGGGCGCTGAGGGCGACGCCGAGCGCGAACGCGATCCCCGTGCCGGCGGCGGCCGCGGCGGGCAGCAGCGTCGACAGTTCGAAACTCGTCGTCAACTCGGCGCCCGAGGGGCGGTAGCTGGCGACGATCCCCAGTGCGACGATCGCACCGGGACCCGGGAGGTACGTGCCGACTTCCGCGCTCGCGGTCTTGGCGGCGATCGCGAGAATCACCAGCCCGGCGAACCGCTGGAACACGTCCGGATCGAACATCGAGTACAGCGTCTGGGCGAACGCCGCCTCGACGACGGCGAGCGGGATGAGGCCGACGCCGATCAGGAGGACTGACGTGGCTTTCTCGACGGGGCTCCCCTCCATCTCGGCGAGGACCACCGCGACCGTAGCGGAGCCGCCGAAGATGAGCAGTCCGGTCTGGAGCACGCCCCACGGGTCCATCCCGCCCGTGTCGGTCGTCAGGGCACCGGCGACGACGAGGGCGGGGAAGATACCGTCGACGAGCGGGAGCCCCATCACCGTCGCCAGCAGCTTCGTGGCGCCGCCGACGCGCTGTTCGAGGCGTAACGCGATCGGATGGTCTGAGACGCTCACGACTAGCTCGCGGCCTCACCCGTGGCCAAACGGTGGTGTTCTCCCGAGTCCGGATAGCCGCGACGGCCGTCAAATCCTGCAAATGTCGGGAAAAGACATCGAACTGTTCGCCACATCGGTTTCGGCTGGTCGACGGCGCTGTTGGGCGACTGGCCGACGATGCGCGATGCGGCGAGACTGTCGACGTCCATACACAGTAGTTCCGCCGATAAGCCGATAAACGTTGCGTGAGAGAGAGCCCCATAACCACGGCCAGATTATCGGTGAAACTGGACAAAAGTCGAAGAACCATCGGGAGATATACGCAGGAACTGAAGAAACGTCGATCGGGGCCCCGAACGCGACGGACGAGGCTGTCACTCGGCCCGTCCCGCCAGGATAGTGTGCGCATCATGGCCACACGGTTCCCCGACTCGGAACGTTTTTGGGGCGAGCCTCACCACCGACAACATGGCGAGTAACGGGTCGGAACCCTTCTCAGAGAAGCTTCGAGTGCCGGAGGCGCTGACGTTCGACGACGTGCTCCTGCGGCCGATGGAGAGTCGTGTCGAACCGGACGCCGCGGACGTATCCACGCGCGTCTCGACCAACGTCGAACTCCAGATTCCCATCCTCTCGGCGGCGATGGACACGGTCACCGAGGCCGAGATGGCTATCGGGATGGCTCGCGAGGGCGGGCTGGGCGTGCTCCACCGCAGCATGGACACCGCGGAGATGGAGGCCCAGATCGCTCAGGTCAAGCGCGCCGACGAGCTGGTGATCCGCCGGGAGAACGTCGTCACTGCCGCGCCAGAGCAGACGGTCAACGACGTGGACGCGATGATGGAACACGAGGGCGTCTCGGGTGCCCCGGTCGTCGACGACGAGGACCGAGTGCTGGGGATCATCTCCGGCACGGACATCCGCCCGTACCTCGAGGTCGGCGAGAGCGACGAGGTGCGCGAGGCGATGACCGACGAGGTCGTCACCGCGAGCGAGGACGTGAGCGCGCGTGACGCGCTCGAACTCATGTACGACCACAAGATCGAGCGCGTCCCCATCGTCGACGACGAGGAGCACCTCGTCGGCCTGGTGACGATGCAGGGGATCCTCGCACGCCGCGAGAACGAGAACGCGGCTCGCGACGCGGACGGCCGCCTGCGCGTCGGCGCCGCGGTCGGTCCCTTCGAGGACGAGCGCGCCGTCGCCGCCGACGAGGCCGGCGCCGACGTGCTGTTCATCGACTGCGCCCACGCACACAACCTCAACGTGCTCGACTCCGCACGGGCCATCACCGAGACCGTCGACGCCGACGTGGTGCTCGGCAACGTCGGCACCCGGGCGGCCGCGGAGGCCGCCGTCGACTTCGCCGACGGCCTCAAGGTCGGGATCGGGCCGGGGAGCATCTGTACCACCCGGGTCGTCTCCGGCGCGGGGATGCCCCAGATCACGGCCGTCGCCGAGGTGGCCGACGTGGCGAGCCAGCACGACGTGCCCGTGATCGCCGACGGGGGGATTCGCTACTCCGGCGACGCGATCAAGGCCATCGCCGCCGGCGCCGACGCGGTGATGCTCGGCTCCTACTTCGCCGGCACCGACGAGGCGCCCGGCCGCGTCATCACGATGAACGGCAAGAAGTACAAGCAGTACCGCGGGATGGGGAGCGTCGGTGCGATGCAGTCCGGCGGCGGCGAGCGCTACCTCAAAGAGGAGAACGACGAGGAGTACGTGCCCGAGGGCGTCGAGGCGGCGACTCCCTACACCGGGACGCTGGCCTCCGAGCTCCACCAGCTCGTCGGCGGGATGCAGTCCGGGATGGGGTACGTCGGCGCCGAGAGCATCCCCGAGTTCAAGGAGCGCTCGGAGTTCATCCGGGTCTCCTCGGCCGGCCAGACCGAGGGCCACCCCCACGACGTGATGATCACGGACGAAGCGCCCAACTACAGCCCCAACGAGTAACCACGCGCGGCCGTTTTCGGGCTCGCGAGTCCGGAAGGGGTATTTTGATATAGCCGGCCACACGTTTTCATCCATAGCAACCCTTCCCTTCAGATGAGTAACGATCGACCTCTCGTGCTCGTGGTCGAGGACGAGGCAGACCTGGCAGATCTCTACGCCGCGTGGCTTGGCGACAGCTACCGCGTTCGAACCGCCTACGGCGGCCGCGAGGCGCTCGACAACCTCGACGCTGAGGTCGACATCGTGCTGCTCGATCGCCGGATGCCCGGGCTCTCTGGCGACGACGTGCTGGACGTGATCCAGGATCGCGGCCTCGACTGTCAGGTCGCGATGGTGACGGCCGTCGAACCCGACTTCGACGTGCTCGGGATGGGGTTCGACGACTACCTCGTCAAGCCGGTTGCTCGGGACGAACTCCTCGAGACCGTCGAAAACCTGAACCGCCGGGGGACGTACGACTCGGGGGTCCAAGAGCTGTTCTCGCTGGCGTCGAAGAAAGCCCTCCTCGAAGCCGAAAAGACCGACGCCGAACTCGACGAGAACGAGGAGTACGGCAAACTCACCGACCGCCTCGAACGGCTCCGCGAGGAGCTCGACACCACGATCGACGAGATGGGGTCGGACGACGAGTTCGAGACGCTGTTCCGGGAGTTCGACGACGCCGACGGCCAGTTCGACGACGCGGAGCGCGACGACCCCTTCACCGACGAGTCGGAGGACGACCCCTTCGGCGGCGTCCAGGAGTAGTTACAGATCAACGTCGGTGCCGACGTTCTCCGCGATCGCTCGCTCGAACAGCGCCGTCGCCGCCGCGGCGTCGAGCACGGCCGACCCCACCGACGCGACGACCAGTATTTCCTCCTCCGAGTTCCGGCCGGCTGCTCCTTCGAACACCGCGGAGAGCGGCGTGAACGCCGTCGCGTCGCGGTCGGGGAAATCGCCCGTTTCGGCGACTTCCTCGGGCACATCGCCGAACAGCTGTCCCGCCCGCGAAACCGTCGTCGCGTCGAGTTCGCGCATCTCGGCGGTGTAGGCGCCGACGGCGACGACGAGCGTCCCGTCGGCGAGCGCGTCGCCCGGGAACACTGGCTCGGTCGCGGTGGTCGCCGTCACGACGACCTCGGCGTTCGAGACGGCCGCGCGCGGCGAGTCGACCGCCTCGGCGTCGATCCCCTCGGCCCGGAGATCGGCCGCACAGGCCGCCCGCGACTCGCTGGGCGAGTAGACGCGCGCCGATTCGACGCCACGTCCGGCCGCGATCGCGCGGGTCTGCCAGCGCGCCTGCGTGCCGGCGCCGACGACGCCGAGCCGGACCGGTCCGTCGCCGACTGCCAGTTCCCTCGCCGCCAGTCCGCCGATACAGCCCGTTCGGGCGTTGGTGATCCGCGTTCCCGCGAGCAGGCCGGTCGGCTCGCCGGTCCGTGCGTCGGTGACCGCGATCTGGGCCTGCACGGTCGGCAGCGCGCGATCGGCGTTGCCCTCGTGGACGCTCGCCAACTTCGTCACGTACCGTTCGTCGCCGTAAATGTACGCCGGCATCGTGAGTCCCGTCCCCAGCGGCTCGTCGTCGTCCAACCCTGCTCCCACTGGGAAATGCGGTCGGTCCGGGCGCTCGACCTCGCCGCGTCCCTGCTTGCGAAACGCCCGTTCGATCTCCGGCAGCAGTGCCGGGAGGTCGAGCAGGCCTGCCACGTCGTCGTTGGAGAGTACGCGCATACCTTCCCGTTCGGTGCGTGCGAGATAGTTCTTGGCCGAACGTTCAAAAGCGATCGCGCGACCAGTGCCGTCGACAGAACCGCGAGGGCGTCTGGGCGGGAGCACGACGCGCCCCTCGCGAGCGGCCCACGCGTCGTCTGTTCGCCAGTCGGTGCCTGCCGCCTGATGAGTCCACGTTGGCCGGCACAACGGTTTTCCCCCCACCCTGCCGAGAGACGCGCATGCGAGTCGTTGTCGTCGGTGGCGGGATCGTCGGTCTCGCGAGCGCGTCTGCGCTGGCCGACCGCGGGGCCGACGTGGTGCTCTGTGAGCGGGATAGCCTCGGCAGCGGGAGCACGGCACGCGCACTCGGCGGGATCCGGTGCCAGTTCTCGACGGCGGTCAACGTCGATCTCTCGCTGGCGAGCCGACCGGTCTGGGAGTCGTTCGCCGAGCGATTCGGCGTCGACATCGCCTTTCGGCAGACGGGCTACCTGATGCTCGCCCGGACCGCGGAGACCGCTGCCGGCCTCGAGCGCCAGGTCGACCTCCAGCACGAACGCGGCGCGGAAACGGCGCTGTTGGCGCCAGAGGAAGTGCCCGACTACTGCGGGGGTGTCGATCCCGAAACGGTCACGGCCGCGACGTACAACCCACGGGACGGGTTCGCGGACCCGTACCTCGCGCTCCAGGGGTTCGCAGACGCCGCACGCGAGGCGGGGGTCGACATCCGGACGAACACCGCCGTCACCGACGTTCGACGGACCGCCGGCCGCGTCGTCGGCGTCGACGTGGCGGGCGACGGCGCCCCCAGCGACGGCTCGATCGACGCCGACGCGGTGGTGAACGCCGCGGGGCCGTGGGCCGGCGAACTCGCGTCGATGGCGAGGATCGACACCCCGATCGAGCCCCAACGCCGGCAGGCGCTCGTCGTCGATCCCGAGCGCCCGGTGCCGGAGACCGACCCGCTCACGATCGACCTCGAGACGAGTTCGCACTTCCGCCCGGAGCGGGACGGCGCGGCGGTCGTGGGCGGCTACTTCGACGACGAGCCCGAGACGCCCGATCCGGACTCCTTCTCGGAGTCCTACGACGTGGCGTGGGCGGCCGAGACGGTCGAACGCGCCGGCGTCTACTGCGACTACTTCGGCGACGGGACGCGGCTCAAGCGCGGCTGGGCGGGGCTCTACGCGGTCACTCCGGACCACCACCCGATCGTCGAGGAGTCGATGCCCGGGTTCGTACAGGCAGTCGGTTTCTCGGGGCACGGCTTCCAGCACGCGCCTGCGACCGGACAGGTGATCGCGGAGCTGGTCCTCGACGGCGAGGCGTCGACGGTCGACGTTTCCGATCTCGGGAGCGACCGCTTCGAGCGGGACGACCTGCTCCACGAGCGAAACGTGGCTTGATTGCCCCCTGCGCCACACTCATCTTCCCCCCGCCCATGGGGATTGTCGATGACTGACACGGCGGCGCTCAAACGGCGCGTCCGGGAGGCGATCGACGACAACGACGAGGCGATTCTCTCGCTGGCGGCGTCGGTCCACAGCGAGCCGGAACTGGGGTACAAGGAGACCGAGACGACCCGAAAAGTCGCTGCGGAGTTCCGGGAGCTGGGGCTGGACGTGGAGACCGAACTCGCCGTCACCGGTGCGCGGGCACGAGCCGGTAGTGACGGATCGTCGGACGAGGATGCCGGTGCTGCGGACGAGGCGGACGACGAGTTCGTCTTCGCGCTCCTGGGCGAGCTCGACGCCCTCGTCAACCCCGGCCATCCGGCCGCGGATCCGGAGACCGGCGCCTGCCACGCCTGCGGCCACGAGGCACAGCTGGCCAACCTCGTCGGCGCGGCCTACGGGCTCGTCGCGTCGGGCGTCGTCGACGACCTCCCGGGAGCGGTGGAGTTCATCGCCGTCCCCGCCGAGGAGTACCTCGACCTGGAGTACCGCCGCGGCTTGCTCGACGACGGGGAGATCGAGTTCTTCGGCGGGAAGCAGGAGCTGATTCGCCGAGGCTACTTCGAGGACGTGGACTGTGCGGCGATGATCCACGCGGCGAGCGAGACGCCCGAGCGCGAGGTCACCAGCGACTTCTCCTCCAACGGGTTCGTCGGCAAGACCGTCCAGTACGACGGGCGTGAGTCCCACGCCGGCGGCGCACCCGAGGAGGGCGTCAACGCACTCAACGCCGCGATGGCGGGGATGAACGCCGTCAACGCCAACCGGGAGACGTTCCCCGACGAGGAGCACGTCCGGGTCCACCCGATCGTCACGAAGGGCGGCGACGGCGTCAACGTCGTTCCGGCGGACGTGCGCATGGAGTCGTACGTCCGGGCCAAAAGCGTCGACGCCATCGAGGACGCCAACGAGACGACTAACCGCGCGCTGGAGTCCGGCGCGATGGCCGTCGGCTCGAACGTGACGATCGAGGACTTCCCCGGCTACCTCCCGCTGCGGACCGACGAGACGCTCGTGGCGGCGTTCGACGCCAACGCTCGCGAGGTGATCGGCGAGGACGCGGTCCACGGCGAGCACCAGCACGTCACCGGGTCGACCGATATGGGCGACGTGAGCCAGATCGTTCCCGCGGTCCACCCCTGGACGGGCGGCTTCGAGGGCGCGGCCCACTCCACCGAGTTCGGCGCCGCCGACGAGGAGATGGCGTACCTCCTCCCCGCGAAGGTGACCGCGTCGATGGTCGTCGACGTGCTCGCCGATCCCGAGAAGCGCGCGGCGATCCGGGAGGCGAAAGCAGGGAAGCGCTCGACGGAGTCGTATCTCGAGATCGTTCGCGAGATGCGGAACACGCGGGAGGGGAACTACATGGACGCGTAACGGGCCCGCCGAAACGGCCTTCCGGTGAGCGGTCCAACTTCGTGTATGGTCGCGAAAGAATCCGAGTCCGAACTGGACCGTGGCGACGAGGCACCGCCGTTCTCCCTTCCAGGCATCGACGGCGGCACCCACTCCCTCGACAGCTTCCGTGACAGCGACGCGCTGTTGCTCGTCTTCTCCTGCAACCACTGCCCCTACGCACAGGCGAAGTTCGATCTGTTGAACGAGCTGGCCGCCGAGTACGACGACGCCGCTGTCGTCGGGATCAACCCCAACGATGCCGAGGAGTATCCGGAGGACAGCTTCGAGAAGATGCGGGCGTTCGTCGAGTCAGGCGAGATCGACTACGACGCCTACCTCCGCGACGAGAGCCAGACGGTTGCCGAGGCCTACGGCGCCACCTGTACCCCCGACCCGTTCCTCTTCCGCAAGGAAGGGGATTCGTGGACGCTTGCCTACCACGGCCGCCTCGACGACGCGCTCAACCCCGACGACGAGGCCTCGGAGATCTACATCCGCGACGCTATCGAGGCGGTGCTCGCCGGCGAAGCGGTCGACATCCCCGACCGGCCGTCGCGGGGCTGCAGCATCAAGTGGACGGAGGACTGAGCGTCGATCGGTGTGCGTTAGCTCTCGGCCTGTTCGCGGGCCTGCTCCAGCGCCTCGCGGGCGTTCTCGACGGCGGCAGGCTGTTTCGCCGGGTAGGCCTCGACCTTGGCTCGCAGCGTGATCCCCTCGCCGCGATCGACTTCTCCCTTGAACGCGTCCTGCTTGTCCAGTCGGAGGAAGAAGGCGCAGTTCTCGTCGACACGCTCGTCGAGCTCGTCCATCACGTCCTCGATGTCGGAGAGCTCGCTGAGCTGGCGGAGCACGTAGCGCACGTCGTCGGCGTTGTCGACGCGCGCGGAGAACACCACGATCCGGTCGCCGTGGTGGCCGCGGTTGACCGCGCGCTCGATCTCGTACTCCTCGGGCAGGAACCGACGGAGCGCCTGCTCGACGCGCTTCTCGTCCTCCGTGGCGTAGCAGAAGGTTCGCAGGTCGACGTAGTGAAACGGGACGCTCGGCATGGCTACTCGTAGGGTGGTCGCGCGCAAAAGGCTTCCTCGACGGGTCTCGCGGCCCGCCGAGTCGGAACTACGTTACTCCTCGTCGGCGTCGTCGTCTTCGTCGTCCGCTTCCGCGACCAGATCGAGCTGATCTTCGGGGATGCCGGCCTCCTGGCCGTCCTCGAACACGATCGTGTAGTTCGGGTCGCCGAACATGGTCTCCATGACCTGCGTGATCTCGCCTTCCTCGCCGTCGAACTCGCTGTGCTCGTCGTTGAGGACAACCACGTCGCCCTTCTCGAAGCTCATACCGACTCGTTCCGCGGGCGTGGGTTTAAGCGGCGTGATTCGGCAGAGCCACTACTCCCGAACCGCGGCGTAGATCTCCGCCAACTGATCGACCGCGTGGTCGACGCTGATCGACGCGCGACGGTCCAGACAGTTCTCGCTGAGGCGCTCGCGCTCGGTGAGCGTACGTTCGATCGCGTCGGCGAACCCACCAACGTCGTCGCGATCGAAGTGATAGCCAGTTTCGCCGTCGTCGACGGTGTCACGCAGAGCACCGCTGTCGACGGCGACGACCGGCGTCCCGCAGGCGAACGACTCCAGCGCGACCAGCCCCTGCGTCTCGACCGGGCTGGGGAACAGGAAGGCGTCGAGACTCGCGTAGAACGCCGGCAGCTCCTCCCGGTCGAGGAAGCCGAGGAAGCGAGCGTCCAGGTTCCGGTTCCGGGCCGCCTGCTCGAGCTCTTCCCGCGCCGGCCCGTCGCCGCCGAAGACGATCGTCACCTCTCGATCGAGGCGATCGCAGGCGTCGATGATCGCCGGGAGCGACTTCTCGTGGCCGTGTCGACCCGTGTAGCCGACGAGCGTCCGGTCCGTCGGGAGCCCGTGGCGCTCGCGGAACGCGGCGGGATCGACCGGCCGGAACCGCTCGGTGTCGACGCCGTTCGGGACGACCTGCGGGTCGTCGACGCCGAGGGTCTCGCGGACGTACTCGCCGGTCGACGCCGAGGGACGATCACGGCGTCGGCGGCGTCGAGGAACCACGACTCGTAGCGCTGGCTCATCGCCGCCGTTCGCTCGCGAACGGGGCCCCACGAGGAGAGGTAGCTCGCGTACTCTTCGGTCGGCGTGTGGAACGACGCGACCAGCGGGAGATCGCGTTTTCGCGCCAGCCGCAGGCCCGCGAGGCCGACCGCGAACGGCGTGTGCGCGTGGACGATATCCACGTCTTCGACGGCGTCCGGGACTCGCGGTACGCCGAGGCGGTAGCCCGCGTAGATCGGCAGCGGGAGCGACCGAACGGGGTACTCGCCGCGGTCAGGCGTCCGCTCTGGCGAACCCGGATAGACGACTGCCATGCGGCCGCCGCGGGCCTGCCAGCGGTCGCGCCAGCTCTCGACCGTGTAGGTGACGCCGTTGACCGTCGGCAGGTAGGTGTCCGTGAACGCCGCGACCGACTCCATGGGCGAGCGGTTGGCCGAGGCGCCGTTAAGGGGTTCCGGAATGGTTCTCCCCCAGCAGGCGTTCGTACTGCTTGACCAGCCGGTCGCCGACGCGGTCCAGCGAGTGGTCGGCCGCCGTCTGCTTCGCGTTCTCGCCCAGTCGCTCCCGGAGGTCGGGGTTCGCCTCGAGTCGCCGGAGGGCGTCGACGAACTCCTCGCGCGTCTCGCACTTCAGGCAGTCCTCGCCGTGGGTGAAGAACTCCTCGAACACCGGAATGTCCCGGAGCACGACCGCCTTCCCGGTGGCCATGGCCTCCAGTGCGGCGATCCCCTGGTTCTCGTCTTTTGTCGGGAACAGGTACACGTCGCCGGCGCCGAAGGCGGCGCGCTTGTCGTCCATCCAGCCGGTGAACGTGACGTTCTCCGGGGGTTGTTCGTCCAGTAGCGCGTCGCCTCGCCGGCGGCGGCGCCCGCCTCGTAGTGGCCGAACCACGCGAAGTCGTAGTCGGTCCGTTGGGCGACCTCACAGAACGTCGTCAGCCCCTTGCGCTCGAACACCTCGCCGACACAGAACACCACCATCCCGTCGAGGTCGAACCGCTCGCGAGTCGGCTCCCGCAGCTCCTCGAACCCGCCGAGGGAGTCGATGTCGACGCCGTTGGTCACCGGCTCGATGGGTGCGGAGACGGGGTAGGACTCGAGAACCCCCTTGGTGTACTCGCTGGGACAGAGCACCAGATCCGCCTGCGAGTAGAACCACCGCAGGTACGGCCGCAGCGCGGGCGCGAGGCGCTCGGAAAACCGGAACGACTCCCCGAAGTCCTCGGCGGTCACGTGGGCGTGGAGAACGAGCGGGATGTCGTTGCGTTTGGCGTGCCGGGCGACCGCGACGCTCCCGGGGCCGACGACGTTGCAGTGGGCAACGTCGTACTCCCGGAACGCGCGCCCGCCGGTCAGTCGCGACCGGGCGGCGTCGACGGGGCCGTCGCCGACCCACGGCGACTCCACCACGTCGACGCCCGCCCCTGCGAGCGCCGTGCGCTGCTGGCGGGTGGCGGTAACGATCCCGCCACGGATCCGGTCTTCCTGTTCGAGGTAGTCGAGGACGCGCACGGGTTTCGTCGTCGTTGGCAGGTCGGATGAATCAACGTTCCGGCTGACGGGTGCCGGCCCGATGGATCAACGTTCCGGCTGACGGGTGCCGGCCCGATGGATCAACGTTCCGGCTGACGGGTGCCGGACTAGTTCTGCAGCCTGCTGTCCCAGGGGCGGCGCCGACGCCCGTAGGCGGTCCTCGAAAGCGATAACACCGGTGCCCCGTTGGGTACAGACGACTGATGGGCGCCGACATCGCCGCCGAGCGAATCGAGCGACTCGCCGAGCTGGCGGCGGCGGCCACCGACGAGGGCGAGTTCGATCGCTCGCGAGCGTACGTCCGGTTGGCCCGTCGACTCGCCGAGCGCCACCGGCTCTCGCTGCCCCGCGAGTTCGCGCGCTCGACCTGTGACGCTTGCGACGTGTACCAGCGCCCGGGGGTGAACGTTCGCGTCCGCGTCCAGCGCGGTCGGGTGATCCGGCGCTGTGACTGCGGCGCGACCGATCGCTACCCCTACCGGTAGCTATACCGAAGGTTCAAAGCTTCCCCGGGCAGTGGTTCCGGTAAGAATGTCCGAAGAGTTACGCAAGCAGGCACACGACCTCGACGTCACCGTCTGGGTGGGGAAAAGCGGTATCGACGCCGTCGTCGACGAACTCGCCGACCAGCTCGACGATCGCGAACTGGTGAAGATCAAGTTCCTCCGGTCGGCCCGGGGAACCGACGACACCGAAGAACTGGCGGCAGAACTGGCCGAGCGTGTCGACGCCGAGGTGATCGAGACGCGCGGCCACACGGCGGTGTTGCACTGATGCCGATCCTGCAGACGACAGCGACGCCCGCGGCCGGCGGGTCCGCCGCCGGCGCGAACAAAGTCGTCGCGGCCTTTCTCGACCAGTTCCTCCCGACCGTGCTGGCCAACGCCGTCGGCGCCGCGGTCGTGTTCGTCGCCGTGTTCGCGGCGGTGTATCTCGGGGGAAAAGCGACGATCAACCCCGTGCTTGAGCGCGTGCTGGAGGCTCGCGGCCTCGACGCGCACGCGCGCCGGCCCATCCGGAAGATCACGTCGGTGCTGATCGTCTTCGTCGGGATCACCGTCGCCTTCGGCTTCGCCGGCTTCGGCGACTTCCTCCAGTCGCTCGCGACCATCGCCGCCGCGGCGACGCTCGCGATCGGCTTCGCGCTGCAGGACGTGATCGCCAACTTCGTCGCCGGCCTGTTCATCTACACCGACCGCCCGTTTCGCATCGGTGACTGGATCGAGTGGGACGGCAACTCCGGCATCGTCGAGGATATCTCCTTCCGCGTCACCCGCGTGCGAACGTTCGACAACGAGCTGCTCACGGTGCCGAACTCCCAGCTCACCGACGGCGTGATCAAAAACCCCGTCGCGAAGGAGACCCTCCGGCTGCAGTTCACGTTCGGTATCGGCTACGACGACGACGTGGACCGCGCGACCGAGATCATCGTCGACGAGGCCGAGCGCCACCCGGAGATCCTCTCGGATCCCGAACCCAGCGTGCGCCTGACCGAACTCGCGGACTCCTACGTCGGCCTGCGCTCGCGCATCTGGATCGACAACCCCTCGCGGGCGGACTTCGTGAAGATCCGCTCGGAGTACGTCAGGAACGTCAAGGGGCGGTTCGACGAGGCGGGCATCGAGATCCCGTTCCCCAGCGGGACATCTCGGGCGGGATCGAACTGCCGCCGGAGATGGTCCAGCACTGAGCTGCGGTTGCGGCCGGCTCGTCGCTCTCGGGCGACCACGTGCGGTGTCGGTCGTCCGGTGCCGCGTGTGACCCATCCTTTCAAGAGTCAGTATTCCTAACCAACGTTCGTGCCTAAATTGATTGACAACCGAAGTTACGTTATCGCCGACATCGCCGCGAACGGTTTGGACCCAGCAGGGCTGGCAACGGTGCTAGCCGGCCTCGTTCTCGCCCAGTAGTCGAATGCCACCAGGACAGCTTCCCTCGTCGGCGCACGCGACCGGCGGCGACCGTGGGGGCGTGGTTCCGATCTGTTGGGACGCGCTTCGGCTCTTCTTGACGTTGAGCGTCTGGCTCGCGGTCGCCTCGGTGTTGATGGTGGCGGTGACAGCGATGGCGCTTGGGGTCTCCCTCGAGGCGCTCGGCTGGGGGCTCTATTTGCCGGCCTTCGTGGTCTACGCCGTCTACGTGAGGGACCGACGAGGCGTCTCCGACGACGACAGGCTGAACCACCCGGTCCGGAGCCGGTTGGTGACACGATACGACCGCCCGCTCCAGGCGACAGAGCTGGTCGCGGTGATCGCCTACGAGAGCCTGCTCGTCGCCTCACTCCCCCTGCACCGGCCCGATGGGCTGGGAGCCTTGGCAGTCGCACATCTCCCGTTCGTGGTGTTGGCCGTCTATCTCCGGCTGAAAGCGGTTCCGGTGGTCGACTCCCTCGCCGTCGCCGGTACCTGGTCGTCGCTGATCGTCGCCACCGTCGTCGCCGTCGGCGACGTTGGGCTCTCAGCCTCGGTGGGGGCGACGTTCCTCGCGTGGACGCTCGTCGTCTTTGGCGGCGTAGAGTCACGGAACGCCGCCGACGTCGAAGGCGACGAGCAGGTCGACCACGGAACGCTCGCGAGCCGGCTCGGCGCCGCCCGCACCCGGCTGTTCGTCGTCGGGGCGAAAGCCGCCGGCGCCGGTCTGTTCTGGGTAGTCGGCGGGCCGGGGATCGTCGTCCTGCTGGGCTGTTACTTCGCGTACCTCGCCGGCTTTCGGTGGCTCACAGCGGCCGCGAGCGCAGCCGGCCCGCCGCCCGGAGTACCGGACCGGTGGGCGGGAGATACGTACCGTTAACACACCGGTAGTTCAATAATGGGGCAATGGCGCCGGGGTTATCACCGACCATGGCGGCGGCCCTCACGTATCTGGGTGTGGGTCCGGCGCTACTCATCGTCTACTTTCTCTTCGACGATCGGCACAAACCCGGCGTGCTCTGGTTCATCGTGACGATGGTGCTTGGGGCGTCTGGGCGCTGTTAGTCGGCACGTTCACGCTCCTCCAATCGCCCGAATCGACGCTCGCGCTGGCGAACGTCTTCTGGGCGGTCATCCCGGGGGCATCGGTGGCGATGTTCCTCTTCGTCTACGAGTACGTCGGCACGAAGCCCCCAAGCCGCTCGCTCGTCGCCGGCCTCCTTCTTCCGGTCGGTGTGCTGTTCGTGCTCTCGTGGTGGAACCCGCAGAACCTGATTTACACGGGAGAGTACTACGTCGACGCCGCGGGAATCCTCCACTACCCACAGTTCGGGGGACCGGTCAAAGTGCTCGTCGTCAAGGTGTACGGCTACCTCCTGGTCAGCCTGGCGACCGGGATGCTGCTCGGTGAGGCGATCCGAACCACGGGGGCGCGTCGGAGACAGATCGCGTATCTCCTGTTGGTGTTCACGATGCTCGCCCTCTCGACCTTACTGAAGGTGGCCGGGTTCGTCCCGATCTACTTCTACCCCACTCCGATCGTGTTCTCCCTCTCGGGGCTCGCGTTCGCGGTCTCGACACAGCAAAACGGCTTCCTCAAGACGGTCACGATCGCCCGTGAGCAGGCGTTCGAACAGGTAGAGGACGCCATTCTCATCACCAGTCCGGACGGCGAAGTGTTGGACGCGAACCGGAAGGCCGCCGATCTCCTCGGACCGGACGTGGTCGCCAAGGAACTCTCCTCGGTGCTTCGAGCACACCGTGAGACCGAGATCGATACCGACCCGGGCATCCTCTCGATCACACGCGATGACGAGATCCGGTACTACTCCGTCAAGGAGTCGCCGGTGACACACTACCGGGGGATGCAGGGACGCGTCGTCGTACTGACCGACGTGACCCCGATAACGAACCGCCAGCAGGATCTGGAGCTGTTCAAACAGGTCATCACCCGCGTCTTCCGGCACAACTTCCGCAACCGGTTGAACGTCATCGCCGGCTACGCGGGGATGCTCGACTCCGACGAGGACGTCGATGAGTACGCCAGCCGCATCCGTTCGTCGGCCGAGGAGCTCATTGCGACCACCCGAAAGACGAAAGACGTCGCAAAGATCTTCACCGACGAACAGGCCGAATCGCTTTCGCTCGATCGGGTCGTCGACCGCGCCGTCGCCAGCCTCGAACTCGGGGAGACGCCCTCGTCGATATCCGTCGACGTGCCGGCCGTGTGGGTCACCGCCCACCCGAAACTCCATGTCGCGATCCGGGAGCTCGTCGAGAACGCGGTCGTCCACAACGACGGCACCGGCCCGGCGAACGTCGACATCTACGCGTCAGTTGAGGACGAGCGGGTGACGCTGTTCGTCGAGGACGACGGCCCCGGCATCCCCCGGTTCGAACTCCAAGTGCTCGACGCCGAGGAGGAGACGGACCTGAGCCACGGCTCCGGTATCGGCCTCTGGCTGGTCCACTGGATCGTCAAGCGGTCGGACGGCGACCTCGTCTCGCGGACGGGCCCCGACGGCTCGTGCATCGGGGTTCGCCTCCGGCGGGCGTCGCGGAGCGATTCGGGGAAGTGAGCTTCCGGCTCGGCCAGCCGGGGGAATCGGCTCAGTCCAGTAGCTGCTGGGCGATCGTGTTCCGCAGCACCTCGCTGGTGCCCTCGTAAATCTCGTTCAGCTTCGCGTCGCGGTAGTAGCGCTCGACAGGGAAGTCCTTCGTGTAGCCGTAGCCGCCGTGGACCTGGATCGCCTCGTTGGCCACCTCACGGCTCACCTCGCTGGCGTAGAGCTTCGCCTGGGCGGCCTCCTTGATGTAGTCCTCGTCGCGCATCTTCAGGTCCGCGGCCTTGTGCATCAGCAGCTTCGCGGCCTGTAGTTTCGTGTCCATGTCGGCGAGTTTGTGCTGGATCGCCTGGAACTCCGAGATGGGCTGGTCGAACTGCTCGCGGTCGGTGGCGTAGTCCGCGGCGGCCTCCTTGGCGGCGCGGGCGATGCCGACGCCGCGGGCGGCGATGGAGATGCGGCCGCCGTTGAGCGTTTTGAGCGCCTGCACGAACCCGTCACCCTCGTCGCCGATGAGTCGGTCCTCGTGGAGCCGGAGGTCGTCGAACCGGAGCTCCGCCGTCTGACAGCCCTTGTCGCCGAGTTTGTGCTCGGTGTTCTCGACGATGAAGCCGTCGTCCTCCTCGGGCCGGACCACGAACGCGGAGATCCCCTTGTTGCCCGCATCGGGGTCGGTCTTCGCGAACACGGTGACCGTGTCCGCCACGGAGCCGTTCGAGGTCCAGAGCTTGCCGCCGTTGATGACGTACTCGTCGCCGTCTTTCTCCCCGGTCGTCGTCATCGCGGGCACGTCGCTGCCCGCGCCCGCCTCCGAGAGCGCGAACGCGCCGAGGTCGTCGCCGGCCGCGAGGGGCGTGAGGTACTCCTCCTTCTGGTGCTCGTCGCCGAACTCGTACAGCATGTTCCCCGCCAGGGAAGTGTGGGCGGCGACGATGGTGCCGAGGCCGCCTGAGCCCCGGGAGATCTCCTCGATCCCGATCGCGTAGCTGTGGTAGTCGAGCCCGGCGCCGCCGTACTCCGTCGGGAACGGCATCCCCATCAGCCCCAGATCGGCCATCTGGTCGACCAGATCGTCGGGGTGGTCGTCAGTGTCGTCGATCTCGGGGGCGCGGGGACGACCTCCTCGTCGACGAACTCGGCGACGGTGTCGCGGATCTGTCGCTGCTCGGCGTTCAGCCCAAAGTCCATACCCTTGAGTCCTTTCGGCGCGGGCTTAGGGTTTTCTACCCCGTCCTGACCCCCCGCGAGCGGTCGGAAACGTGCTTGCGGCCCGCTTGGGAGAGACTTTTAACGCCGCTCGTCATAGGGCCCACAAACCGAATGCCCGGACCCGACCCCCTCGCAGACGTTCCGTCCGAAGACCTCGCGTGGTGTCACGAGGCCGTCCAAGACGTCTCCCGTACGTTCGCGCTCACCGTCGACGTGCTCGAGGAGCCGATGGACTCGTACATCTGTCTCGGGTACCTCCTCTGTCGGGTGGCGGACACCGTCGAGGACGCCTCACACATCCCGCCCGCGGAGCAGGCAGCCCTCCTGCGGACCTACGACGCAGCCATCGACCCGACCGACGAGACCGACGCCGAGGCGTTCGCCGACTCGGTCGCGGAGTGGGTGCCTCCCGAATCGGAACGCAACGCCGACTGGGCTGTCGTCGCCAGCGCTCCCCGCATCGTCGCGACGTTCGACGCGCTGCCGGCCGACGTGCGTGAGGCGATCACCCCGCCGGTCCGGGAGATGGTCGACGGCATGGCCGACTTCGTCGAGCGCTACGCCGACGACGGCGGCCTCCGCATCGACGACAAGCGCGAACTGGAGGAGTACTGCTACTACGCCGCCGGCACCGTGGGCAACCTCATCACCAATCTCGTCACCCGGGGCGAGATCGACGCCGAGCGCGAGCAGACGCTCTACGAGACCGCCGAGGAGTTCGGCCTGCTGCTCCAGCTGGTCAACGTCTCGAAGGACGTGTACGACGACTACAGCGAGGAGAACAACGTCTACCTCCCCGCCGAGTGGCTCGCCGAGGAGGGCGTCGAACAGGACGAGGTGCTCGACCCCGAGAAACGCGAGGGCGCCACCTCGGTCGTCCGCCGCACGACGGATCTCGCGCGCTCGTACCTCGACGACGCCGGCACGTACCTCCAGCACGTGCCGCTCCGGGACGGCAACACCCTCGAAGCGTGGGCGGTCCCGTTCCTCCTCGCGGTCGGGACGCTCCGTGAGGTGCGCGAACACCCCGAGGACGTGCTGACGGAGTCGGGCGTGAAAGTGTCCCGGAAGGAGGTGTTCGCGGTCGTGAGCGCGATGAGTTCGAAGGGTCGGGACGCGCTCCCCTCCTTCCGTGAGCGTATCGCCAGCGCGCCGTTCCACCAGCAGCCGACCAGCGCGGACTGACCGGCCGGGTTCGGGTCCCTGTTGCTGCGGGCGACGACACGGTCGCGAGCGGCGCGGCTCCGTAGTCGGTCGAAAACGTCCGCAGAAAACCGTCGCCTCAGTCTTCCAGCGCGTCGGCGATCCGTCGCAGTTCGCGGGTCGCGTCGCGGACCTCGTCGCGGAGCTGTCGCACTTCCCGCACCATGTCTTCGGTCGCCTGGGCCTGCCGGCCGCCGGCGTCGCCGCCCTCCTCGGCGCCTTCCGCGCCCATGCCGCCGGGACCGCCGCCCATGCCGGGCGCGCCGCCGCCCATCCCGCCGGGGCCGCCACCGCCGCCCATCATGCCGGACATCATCTGTGCGAAGGGGTTGCCGCCGGGGCCGTCGCCGCCCATCTCGGGCGGGCCGCCGCCCATCCCGCCCGGACCGGGCGCCTCGCCTTCCTCGCGCTCCTCCTCGCGTCGCTGGCGGATCTCCTCGACGCGCTCGCGGAAGGACTTCTCCTCCTCGTCACCGTTCTCCTCGACGGCGTCCTCGGTGTCGTCGGGTTCGTCTGCCATACCTCGGGGTTCCGGGGCCACGGCGAAAAGGGTTGTTCTCTCGCCCCCTATTCGGGAGGGTTTTGCCCCTCGCCCACGGCCCTCGACCCATGACGCCGCCGCTGGCGCTGGATATCGACGGCACGCTGACGACGCCCGAACACACGATCGCGCCGCGAGCGTTCTCAGTGCTGGCCGACTGGGACGCGCCGGTGGTGCTCGCGACCGGGAAGTCGTTCCCGTACCCGGTCGCGCTCTGTCAGTTTGCCGGCATCCCGAACGCGTCGTCGCCGAGAACGGTGGTGTCGCGCTCGCGGACGGCGACCTGCGTTACGCGGGCGACCCCGAACGCGTCGACGCCGCGATCACCGCGTTCGAGGACCGCGGCGGCGAGCTCGGCTGGGACGGCGTCGACACGATCAACCGGTGGCGGGAGACCGAGGTGGCCGTCAGCCGAACCGCCGACGAGGAGCTCCTCCGGACGGTGGCCGGGGAGTTCGAACTCGAGTTCGTCGACACGGGCTACGCGTTCCACCTCACGACGCCCGGCGTGAGCAAAGGGGCAGCCCTGACGGGCGTCGCCGAGGTGCTCGGCTACGACCCGGCCGCGTTCGTCGCCGTCGGCGACAGCGAGAACGACGCTTCGATGTTCGACGTGGTCGGGGAGGCCTACGCCGTCGCCAACGCCGACGAGACCGCGGCCCGGGCGGCCGATTTCGTGCTCGACCGTGGCTACATCGACGGCACTCTCGACGCGCTTCGGGCGGTACGGAACGCAGAGGGCGAGTAGAACAGTCGGGTCAGCACTCCTCGGCAGCCACTGACCGGTCGCGTTTGATCGGCACGAACGTGCCGTCGATATCCCACTCGTGGATGCAGTACAGATTCCCGAGCCCCTCGGCTCGCCAGACGCCGTCGTCGTACTGTTCGACCCGCCCACAGCGCTCGCAAGTGCGGCGCTCGGGCGTGCGAAGGAGGTCGCTCATGCAGACGTGGACGCCGCTCACCGGGATGAAGCTTGCGCCGTCGGTACTCTATTCGACTGCCGGCGTCGCTTCGACCAGCGCTGGGACCGGTGCCGACAGATGCACCGTCGTCACGTCCCGTCCGCCGAACGTCTCGGTCACGCTTCCGATCCGCTCGAACCCGACCGACTCGTAGAACGACCGGCCGCGCTCGTTGGCTTCGAACACCTCCAGCCAGACCCGTTCGAGCCCTGCGTCCGCCAGCTGTCTGGCGACCGTCGCCGTGAGTTTCGTCCCGATGCCCTCGCCCCAGGAGTCGGGCGCGACGTAGAGCCGCGAAAAGAACGCCTCCGGCCCCGCCGGATCGCCCTCCCGGTCTCGCGCCGGCCCCGCGTTGGCGAAGCCGATCACTCCGTCGGCATCGGCGACCAGAAAGCAACCGCCCCCTCCCCCGTCTCCCGGATCTCCTCGCGAAGCGAGTCGGCGTCGTACCACGAGTCGACGGTCGCCTCGACGGTGTCGGCACCCAACAGGTCGTCGTAGGCGGCGTGCCACGACGCGCTGGCGACCGCAGCGATCTCCGCGGCGTCTTCCGGCTTCGCGTCACGAACGTTCATAGCCGAGCCTCCCCCGCCGCCGGCTTCAGGATTTCGCCCGACAGTTTTTCCGCGGTCGCGCCCCCTTCCGAGCGTGGCACTCTCCACCCGCCGTACGTTCTGGCTCGCTCTCTGCTGGCTCGGCGCCACGCAGAGCCTCTCGTGGGGGGTCGCGGTGGTTCGTGTCGGCGTGTGGCCGGGGAACGCCGCCGCACTCGTCGGGTTCCTGCTGCTGACGGTCGTCGCCCTCCTCGGCGTCGCCCGTCCCCAGTGGGCGGGCGGCCCCGACGAGCCCACGGCGGTGTGGTGGGCTGCCGTCGCCGCCGCGGTCGTCGGGACGATCGCCCTGTTCGTCTAGATCTCCCGATACGGGCCCAACCGCGTGCCGTCGGTCAGGTACGCCTCCCCGCCGGCTAGTGCCTCGGGGAGGAAGGGCGCGAGGAACGACTCCCCCTCGACGTTGATCCACGTCCCGCCCGAACGATCGTTGAACGCGGGGAACACCACCAGCTCCGGATCGTTCCAGTCGAGGCCGTCGGCGGCTTCGTCAACTGCCTCGAGAAACGGCTCCCGTCGGAGCGGGCCGCGGAGCCACGCCCGCTCGACCCGGCTCCCGCCGACCTCGTCGGTCAGGCGAACCGAGGGATGCTCGTGGCCCATACAGAGCGTCGACGCCGAGAGCGCCTCGGCGCCGGGCCAGGTGTGGCCGTGAACCAGCCCCACGTCGCCGCTCCTGACGCCCTCGGCAGGAAGCAGGTCGATCCGGTCGGGGAACACGTCGGCGACGCCGCCGTCGTGGTTGCCCCGGGCGAGCGTCAGCGGTACGCCGCGAGCGTCGAGGGCGTCGAGCAGGTCGCGTACCTCCTCGGCTTCGTCGCCGCCGGGTTCGGCGATCCGGTGGACCAGATCGCCGAGGACGACCACGCGGTCGGCAGCTGTTCGATCCAGCAGGGAGAGCAGTCGCTCCCGGCGCTGGTCGGCGTTGGAGTCGAGTTCGACGCCGCGTTCGTAGCGCAGGCCGACCTCGATGCCCGCGTGGTAGTCGGCGACCGCCAGCGCACGCTCGGCGCCGAGATCGAGTGTCGCCGCCGGGGCGTCGGGGATGGGATCGACCGCTGGCCGCCCCATCAGATCGCCTTGAGGGTGCCGTCGTTGGGCTCGTAGCACTTCCCGCTCATCATCGCCCCCTGGATCGCGTCGTCGACGGCGTCGGGGTCGGCGCCGTACTCGTCGACGACGCGGTCGACCACGGCGTCACGGTCGGCGCCGTCACCGTCGTCGAGTTCGGCCATCGCGTCGACGACGGCGTCCTCGAGGTCGTACTCGTGCTCCTCCGACGCCGCCTCGTCGGCGGACTCCTCGGCCGGCTCCTCCTCGTCGGCCATCTCGGACTCGATCTCCTCCAGTTCCTCCTCGGAGGTGGGCACGTCGATGCCGGCCTCGCCGGGCTCGTCGACCTCGGTGCCGGTCGAGAACTCGGTGCCGAACTCCTCTTTGACCTCCTGGCGCTCGCTTTCGGTCAGCGCCTCCTCGTCGTCGACGGTTTCCTCGGGGTCGAAATCCTCGAGCTCCTCGGCCTCGCTCTCGACGGTCTCCTGGACCGACCCGCCGGCGTCGAAGTCCCCGAGTTCCTCGCCGTCGGCGGCGATTTCGGCTGACTCGTCGTCCGCGTCGGCAGCGGCCGGTTCGTCGGCTGGCTCGCCTGTCGGTGTCGTCTCCGTGGCCGGCTCGTCGTCGGCCGTGGCTGTCGGTTCCGCCGCCTCGGCAGTCGTCGCTTCCGCGTCTGTGGACACGTCTTCGCCGGCTGCCGGCTCGTCTTCGTCTGGCGCAGTCTCGTCAGCTGGGGGCTCCGCTTCCTCGGCGGGTTCGGACGCCGGTTGCGCCTCCTCGGCTGTTTCTGTCGCCGTTTCCACTTCGGCGGTCTCGGTGGTCTCGGGTTCCGTCGGTGCCTCGGTCGTGGCCTCGACCTGGCTCGCGGCGCCGCCGAGATCGATGGCGACCTCGGGAAGCGGTCCTAGTTCGACGGGCCCCCCTCGCCCGGTTCGGCCTCGAGCGCGCCGACAGCGTCGCGTTCGCCGGCGACCTGTTCGACCGCTTCGACTGCGAGTTCGCGGACGGCTTCCAGGTAGGCCGTTCCGGTGCCGTAGTGCTCGATGGCTTTCGGGATACCGGCGGCCAGGGAGGGATCGACGCTCGTGGTTTCGAACGCCGCGCGGAGGTCGTCGCCGCGCAGCCCCGAGTCGAGCGCCTCGGCGAAGATCGCGATCCGGTACAGGGTTCGCTCGGCGGCCGAAACCACCCAGCGATCCCGAGTGTCGGCGTCGACCTCGTTGATGCTCTCCGGCCGGACGGAGGTGAACACGCGGTCGGAGTCCTCCGGCTCGAACGTGCGCGCCTTCCCGGAGAGGGCGACGAACGTCGGCGGCTCGGTCCGGTTCAGGAACGCGTGTTCGTCGGGCTGGTACTGGCCGGCGTAGGTGACGAACGCGCCCGTCGGGTCGACGACGCGCCCGCGGAGGCTGTCCTCGTTCACCTGCTCGACCTCGGTGAGGACGCCGACGGCGAACAGGCGGTTCACGCGTGCGCCGGTCGGCGTCACGACGTAGTTGGGGGCACGCTCCTCGTCGCTCTCGGAGTACGAGAGGCTGGCGTCGTCGAACTCCGCGGCGAACAGTCGGCGAGCGACCTCGCGGTTCCCCGGACCGCCGTCGGCGCTCATGCGCCCACCCCCAGTTCCGCGAGCAGGTCGCGCGCGGCCGTCTCGGGATCCTCGTCGACCGGCTCGAACGCGTCGGCGTTGAGGTTCGCGCCGTACTCGTCGACGGACAGCGAGCCGCGGGCGCGGTAGGCGTCGCCGACCAGTTCCGCGGCGATGTCTTCGGCGACGACCTCGCGGTCCATCGCCTCGCGGGCGGCATCGCGCGCGTCGTCGAGGTCGCCGCCGTAGATCGACTCGGTGAGCTCGCGGCCGAGGATCACCGTACACGTCCCCGTGCCGTCGTCGAGGATCGCCTTCGTCCGGAGGTCGTCGACGCCCTCCACGTCGCCGTGGGAGCGACACTCGCCGTTCTGGATCGCGCGGTTGCACTCCGGACAGCGTTCGATCAGCCCGGAGCCGTCACGGACTTCGATCACGTTACCGGACAGCGCCACGTCGAACAGGCCGCCCGCCGTGACGGCGTCGCCGATCGACATCGACGGCGCCGAGTCGGTGACGGTGACGGGGGCGTCGAGCGCTTCGACCGTGGAGAACTCCGAGACGTTCACCGAGGGGGCGCCGCGGTACTCCCGGACGTACACGTCCGCGAGCCGGACGCTCTCGCCCGTCTCGATCTCCGGATGCGGGTCCCAGTCGGTGAAGGGGAGCCGGCCGGTCTCGTCGCCGATGACGCCCGAGAGGATCTCGGTCTCGCCGTCCCGGCCGTCGATGGTTCGCTCCTCCACTTCCACGACGTTCACCTCGACGGTTCGCCCGCGATCGCCGGGTTCGAGGTCGATCAGGTCGCGCTCGCCGCCGATCCCGTACGGTACCTCGACCTCGTCGCTCTCCAGGGCGACGCTGGTGCTGTCGCCCAGGTTGAGTTCTGGATGGCCCTCCCACTCGCGGACGCCGGCGTTGCCGACGGTGATGCTGTCGCCCGGCTCGAAGCCGAACTCCTGCCAGGCGGTGTAGGAGACCGTGCCGGTCTCGTCGGCGAACTCGCCCTCGCGGATGGTGATGTCCTCGCCCTGGTACCGGATCGAGCGAGTCCCCTTGGTGAGCACCCGAACCGTCACGGTGACGTTGTCGTGCTCGGTCGTCAGGTCCGCCACGTCGAGCGATTCGGGCGTGGCGTCGCCGCCGCCGCCACCGCCGCCGTGTTTCCGGCGGACGCTCTGTTTGGCTTCGTCGATCGGGACGCTGTACTGGAGCAGGTTCTCCAGATCCTCTTTGACCTCCTCTTTGTCAACACCGAGAGCGGAGGCAAGCTCGTCGGCGTGCTTATCTACGTCCATCGTGGGGAGTTGGGCCGCGATAGCTAATAAGCGTTCGTCCGCGCGGTCCCGGTCGCGTCGGCGAGGAGTCCCTCGAAGCCATTGTCGGACCGAACCACCCTTGCATCTCGGGCCGTACGAGAGCGGTATGGACGCGACGACATCGCTCTCTCTCGCCCGTGAGGCCGCCACGACCGGCGGCGAGGTCGCACACGGCGGGTTCCGCGGCCCGCTCACGGTGGAGACGAAGGCAAACGAGCTCGATTCGGTGACGGAGTTCGATCGGGAGGTCCAGCGACGCGTTGCCAACATCCTCCGAACCGACGAGCCGGACGCAGTCATCGTCGGTGAGGAGGAGCTGCCGGAGATCGAGACCCAGAAGACACTCCCGGAATCGGGGAGGGCGTGGATCGTCGACCCCATCGACGGCACCAACAACTTCGTCGCCGGCAACCGTATCTGGTGCTGTTCGGTCGCTGCCGCCGAGGGCGCCGAGGGGTCGCCGCGGTCAACGAGTTCCCCGCGCTCGGCGACTGCTTCGCCGCCGGCGACGAGGGGGCGACGCGCAACGGTGAGCCGATCAGCGTCAGTCAGCGCACGCGTCCGGAGACGTTCACGATCAACCCGATATTCGGCCTCTCGCCGGCCAACCGCCGGAAGCTCTCGGAGTACACCTCGATCATCGTCGACGAGTTCGGTGACTGTCGGCGGTTCGGGAGCTCCCAGTTCGCGCTCTCCTCGGTCGCCGCGGGGGAACTCGACGCGGCCGTGTCGAGTATGTCGCTCTCCCCGTGGGACACGGTGGGCGGGGTTCATCTGGTCCGCGAAGCCGGCGGCACCGTCACCGATCTCGCGGGGGACCGCTGGACTCCCGGTGCCGACGGGATCATCGCCTCCAACGGGCACGCACACGACGACCTCGTCGCGGCGTTCGAGTAACTACTCCTTCTGTACGTCGTACGTCAGTACGACGCCGTCGTCGAACCGCGCCACGTCCGTCAGCGACAGCGCCGCGAACGTTTCCGGGTCCGTGAACCCCTCGCCGTCGGCGAGTGTCGGTGCGTCACGACCGCCGATCACGACGGAGCCGACGTACACCGTGAGCCGATCCACCAGGCCGGCATCGAACAGCGAGAAGATGAGTTCGCCGCCACCTTCGACCAGCAGGCGGTCGACGCCACGAGCTTCGAGCTGCTCGAACGCCGCCGAAAGGTCGACGCGGCTCGATCCGGCGGTGATCACCGTCGCGCCGGCGGCCGAAAGCGCGGCGACCTCCGCTTCGTCGGCGGCTTCACTGGCGAGCACGTACGTCGCCGCCGAATCGTCGAGGATCTCGGCGTCCGGCGGCGTGCGAGCACGGGAGTCGGCGACCACACGAGCGGGGTTCGGAGCCTTCCCGTCGTTTGTCCGCCGCTCGCGCCGCTCGGCGTCTTTCACCGTCAGTGAGGGATCGTCGGCCAGGACGGTGCCGACGCCGACGAGCACGCCCGCGGACTCCGCTCGGAGCGCGTCCATGCGGTCGAAATCCTCGGGGCCGGAGATCGCCACCTGCTCGCGTTCGTGCGTGGAGAGCTTTCCGTCGACGCTCTCGGCGGCGTTGACGTGGACGTGCATACGCCCTCTCGACGCGCCGCGGGGTCGACTTTTTCGGTCCGAGCGGGAACGCTCAAGTCCGGCCGCACCCGAGAGCCGCCGATGACCGTCGAGACGGAGGTAGTCGTGATCGGTGGCGGCGCGACCGGGGTCGGTGTCGCCAGAGACCTCGCGATGCGCGGCGTCGACGTGACGCTGCTCGAACGCGACGCGGGGCTCAACGCCGGCACGTCGGGCCGTTCCCACGGCGTCCTCCACAGCGGCGCGCGCTACGCCGAGTCCGACCCCGAGGGCGCCGCGGACTGCCTGCGGGAGAACCGTACGCTCCGGGAGATCGCGCCCGCAGCGATCGACGACGCCGGTGGCCTGTTCGTCCGCCTCGCCGCCGACGATCCGGCGTACTTCGACCGGAAGCTCGATGCCTGCCAGACGCTCGGGATGGAGCCCAGACGACTCGACGCCGGTGAAATCCGGGAGCGCGTGCCCGCGATCGCCGATCGCGTCGAGGAGGGGTTCGCGGTGCCGGACGGGGTGGTCTCTCCCGCACGGCTCGTCGCCGCGACGGCAGCCAGCGCCCGGGAGCACGGGGCGGACATCCACACTGACGCGCCGGTGGTCGACATCGGCTCTGGCCCGGACTCGTCCAAGCGCCTCGCTGTCTCCGTCGCGGACGGGGCGTCGATCGCCGCCGACGCGGTAGTCAACGCCGCCGGGCCGTGGGCCGGCGAAGTCGCCGCGATGGCCGGGGCGGAGTTGGGGATGCGGCCCACTCGGGGCGTGATGGTCGCCGTCGACTACGCCGGCTTGGAACCCGTGCTGAACCGCTGCCGCGAGCCAGCTGACGGCGATATCGTCGTCCCACACGGCATGCAAGCGGTGCTGGGGACGACAAGCGTCGCCGTCGACGACCCCGACGCGTTCGACCGCGAGGACTGGGAGGTCGAGCGCACGGTCTCCGAGTGCGCGGCGATGCTCCCGGCGCTCGCCGACGCCGCCGTCGACCGAACCTACTGGGGGCTCCGGCCACTCTACGAACCGGACGAACTCGACCGCGAAGGGCGGGGGATCTCCCGTGACTTCGCGATCGTCGACCACGACGCTGCGCCGGGGCTCGTGAGCGTGGTCGGCGGGAAACTCACGACCTACCGCCGCATGGCCGAGGCCGTTACTGATCGCGTCTGTGGAGCGTTGGGCGTCGACGAACCCTGCCGAACCGCCGAGGAGCCGCTGCCGGGCGCCGACGATCCGGGACGGCTCGACCAGTTGGCGCGGGAGTTCAGCGCCATCGGCCCCGCTGACAGCGACGTGATCAGAAAGTAGCGAACAGCCGGAGAGCGGTGGTCGGCGCGACGGGCTCCGGACTCCCGCCTCGTTCGTCGCGCCCCGGTTCTCAGATCACACGACGGGTTGGCCCCGTCATCGGTCAAAAAAGTTCGTCGCCGGGAGCGCGAGTCAGTCGTCGACGGGTTCGACGCCGATGGTCACGTCGACGCCCTCGATCTCCCACTCCTCGACGAGACCGCGCTCCCCGTCGATCTCGCTCACGTCGACGAACGCGGCCGCTCGCACTTCGTCGGCCACGAGGTCACGCCGGTCGTCGAAGAAGCCGGCGACCCGGTCGTCGTCGATCTCGACCGCGACGCGGATCTCCTCCTCCACGTCGAGTTCGAGGCGCTTCCGGGTCTCCTGCACCCGGCGGATCAGGTCCCGGGCGTACCCCTCGCGCTCGATCTCCTCGGTGAGTTCGGTGTCGACGTAGACGCTGCCGCCCTCGAACTCGGCGCCGGAGACGTGCTCCGGCGGTTCGGTGTCGTACGCGACCATCTCGTCGCCGAGTTCGACCGTCTCGCCGTTCACGTCGACGCCGGACTCGACGGCCTCGCGGGGCTCGCCGCGCACCGCGGCCATCACGTCCTGTGCGTCGCCGCCGAACTCGGGCCCGATCACGCTCATCTGCGGGTCCGCGATCTCGACGAGATCCTCGTAGTGGTCTGTCACCGTGAGCGACTGGGCGTTCACGCGCTCGAGGAACAGCTCCTCGAGGTCGCGCATGGCGCCGGCGACAGCCTCGTCGTCGGTCTCGATCACGACCTCCTGAACGGGCCAGCGGAGCTTCCGCCCGCCCTGCTGGCGCGCGTTCGCGGCGGCCTCCTCCACCTCGCGGAGCACGGCCATGTTTCGCTCCAGTTCGGGGTCGTGCCACTCGTCGTCCGGCGTCGGCGCCCCGAGCATATGCACCGTGTCGGCCTCGCCGTCGAGGGTCTGGTACATCCGGTCGGCGAGGTACGGCGTGTACGGCGCGAGCAGGCGGACGACCTCGTTCAGCACGGTCGCCAGCGTCGCGTAGGCGCCGCGCTTGCTCGCCGAGTCGGACTCCTCCCACATCCGCTCGCGGATCGCCTTCACGTAGAACCGACTCACGTCCTCGGTGACGAAGTCGAGCAGGACGTTGAGCGCGTCGTGGACGGCGTACTCATCCCACGCCGCCTCGGTCTCCTGTTTCACGGTCTGGAGCCGGGAGAGCACCCACTCGTCGACGACGCTGAGCTCCCCGTCGCGCAGGTCGGCCTCGCCGGGGTCGTAGTCGTCCAGCTCCATGTACGGCAGTGGGAACCGGAACACGTTCCAGAGGATGTTCAGCGTCGACTGCATCTCGCGCAGCCCCTCCCACTCGAAGCGCAGGTCGGCGCCGTGCTGGTCGTGGCTGAGCAGGTACGCCCGAAGCGGGTCGCGGCCGACCTCCTCGATTGCTTCGTGGGGCGTGACGATGTTGCCGAGGCTCTTGGACATCTTCCGGCCGTCACTGTCCAGCGCGAACCCGTGCATCACGACCTCGTCGTAGGGGATCTGATCGACGGCGGCGGTACCCATACCGAGCTGGGACCAGAACCAGCCGCGGGTCTGGTCGTGGGCCTCGACGATCACGTCGGCGGGCCAGAACTCGTCGTGGGCCTCGGTCTCGCCGGGGTAGTCGAGCGTCCCCCACGACGCCACCGAGGAGTCCAGCCACACGTCGAACACGTCCGGGACGCGGGTGTAGGTCGTCTCGCCCTCGGTGATCGTGAGGTCGTCGACGGTCGGCCGGTGGAGGTCGAGCTCGTCGGCGTCGACGTCCTGATCGGCGCGCTCGGCCAACTCCTCGCGGGTGCCGACGACGATCCAGTCGTCCTCGGTCGTCTCCTCGGCCGTGCTGTCCTCGGGCGTCCAGATCGGGATCGGGATGCCCCAGTAGCGCTGCCGGGAGACGTTCCAGTCCGGCGAGTCCTCGATGAAGTTCCGGAAGCGGTTGTCCCGCGCCTCCGGCGGGTGCCACTCGCTGTCCTCCATGTTGTCGAGGAGGTCCTCCTTCACGTCGGTGACCGTGATGAACCACTGCTCGGTCGCGAGGAAGATGATGTCCGTGTCACACCGCCAGCACTGCCCGTAGTCGTGGGTGTAGGACTCGTGGGCGAGCAGATAGCCGTTCGCGCGGAGGTCGTCGATGATGTCGTCGTTCGCGTCGCGGACGAACTGGCCGGCGTACTTGCCGGCGCGCTCGTCGTACACGCCGTCGCCCCCGACCGGACAGAAGATCTCCAGCCCGAGCTCCTCGCCGCGCTCGAAGTCCTCCTGCCCGT
This sequence comes from Halolamina pelagica, assembly GCF_001307315.1. Classification (GTDB taxonomy): domain Archaea; phylum Halobacteriota; class Halobacteria; order Halobacteriales; family Haloferacaceae; genus Halolamina; species Halolamina pelagica_B. The sequence continues at coordinate 2,028,859 of NZ_LGUC01000001.1, read as the reverse complement.
GGCCGGGCGCGGAGTGGACCAGCCCGGTGCGGTCGGTCTCGACGTAGTCGGCGTGGTACACCTCGCCGGCGCCGTCGAAAGCGGGGTGCTCCGGCACCTCCTCGGCCAGCGGGTGGTCGTACTGCCACCCGATCAGGTCAGCGCCCGGCAGCTCCGCCTCGATCTCGTACTCGTCGTACCGGCCCTTCTTCAGCACGTCCTCGACGCACTCGGTCGCGACGTAGAGCACGTCCTCCTCGCCGTCGTTCTCGGCGCGTACCTTCGCGTACGTTGCGCCCTCGTCGACGGCGATGAACGTGTTCGCGGGGACGGTCCACGGCGTGGTGGTCCACGCGACGAGGCTCCCCTCGCGGTCGGCCAGCGGGAACTGCACGTAGATCGAGGGGTCCTCGACCTGGTGGTACTCGACCTCGTTTTTCGCGATCGCGGTCTCACAGCGGGGACACTGCGTGATCGAGCGCTTCCCTTGCTCGACGAGTTCGTTGTCGTGGGCCTGCGAGAACGCCCACCACGCCGACTCCATGTACTCCGGCGAGATGGTCTGGTACGGGTTCTCCCAGTCCATCCAGACGCCGATGGACTGGAAGTCCTCGTCCATGTTCTCGCGGTTCTCGACGGCGAACCGCTTGCACTCCTGGATGAACGACTCCATCCCGTAGTCCTCGATGTCCTGTTTGGACTCGAAGCCGAGCTCCTGCTCGACTTTGGTCTCGATGGGCAGCCCGTGCATGTCGTACCCCGGCCGGTCGGTGACGTGGTGGCCCTCCATCCGCTTGCGCCGGATGACCGAGTCCTTGAGGGTCTTGTTCCACGCGGTACCGAGGTGCATCTGGCCGGAGGTGTACGGCGGGCCGTCGACGAAGAAGAATGGTGGGTCGTCGGCGTGTGCCTCCTTGGTCCGTTCGTAAGCGTCGTGGTCGTCCCAGTACGCCGAGACGGTGTCCTCCACCGCCTGCGGGTCGTACTGGTCCGGGACCTCCTCGTCCATACGTCTTGGCAGTGTTGGGTCGCTTATCAACCCGGTGGTCCGGCAGTCGGGCTGTCGGAACGCCGTCGTCGCTCACCAGCCTATATACGGCCCCTAGCCGAACCCCGGCGTATGGTCAGTCAGAGGGAGCATAACCGGAGCCCGCGAGTGCGCTGAGATGGCCGGGCTCGTCCGCCGGTATCTCCTGGTCGTCTTCCGGTTCCTCCCGTTCGCGATCAGCTTCCTCCGTGACCGTCGTCGGTTCCTGCTGTTCGGCCCAGGTCGGCGCGTGAGCGATGCGGTCCACCGCGAACGCGCCGAACGCATCCGGGATACGATGCTGGAGCTCGGCCCCGCGTTCATCAAGGTCGGGCAGGTGCTCTCCACGCGGCCGGACATCGTTCCGCCGACGTACACCGACGTGTTCGGCACGCTGCAGGACGAGATACCCGAGGGCGCGGGCGGCGACCCGCGGACGGTCCTCGAGACGGAGCTCGGCGACGAGCTCGACCTCTCGACGCTCGAACGCGTCGCCGGCGGGTCGCTCGCGTTCGTCTATACGGCCGTGTACGACGGCGAGCGGATCGCGATCAAGGTTCGCCGCCCCGGGCTCGAGCCCATGATCGAGCGCGACCTCCGGGTGATCCGCGGGCTGCTCCCGGTGGTCACCCCGTTCCTCGACGAGCGACAGCGCTACTCGGTGCGGAACGTCGCCGACGACTTCGAGGAGATCATCCTCGACGAACTCGACTTCGCGCGCGAGCGGGAGATCATGGACGAGATCTGCGAGAACTTCGCCGAGGACGACCGGGTCGTCGTGCCCGCCAGCTACCCGGAACTCTGCTCGGAACGCGTGCTGGCGATGGAGTTCCTCACCGGCCGGAAGGTAACCGACGAGGATGCCTTCGACAGCGTCGACGTCGACCACCACGAGATGGCGAGGTGGATCACCGAGATCTACCTGAAGATGGGGCTGGTCGACGGCGTGTTCCACGCGGACCCGCACCCGGGAACCTCGCGGTCACCGACGAGGGGCGCCTGCTGCTGTTCGACTTCGGGATGAGCGAGCGGCTCCCCCCGCCGGTGCAGGACGAAATCGTCGATCTCTACCGAGCGCTGGTCCGGCGCGACCTCGACGGGCTCGTCGACGCGCTGATCGCGCTCGACGTGTTGGAGGCGAGCGTCGACCGCACCGAAGTTCGACGCGTCCTCGAACTCGTCGTCGAGAACCTCTCGGGCCGGTCGAACGTCACCTGGCGGGCCATCATCACCGAACTGATGGCGTCGCTCCGGGAGTTCCCGTTCCGGATCCCGCCCGACGTGATGTTGCTGCTCCGCGTCGGTACCGTCGGCGAAGGCGTCTGTCGGCAGCTCGACCCCGAGTTCGACTTCCTCGCGGCCGTCCGAACGTTCCTGCTCGAGCAGGGGCTCATCGAGAGCGAGCTCGCGGCGCTCGTCGGGGAGACGCTGGACGACGCCCAGCAGTCGGTCCCCGCGCTGGCCCGTCTCCCGACCCGGTTCGACCGGGCGCTCGATCAGCTCGAACGCGGGGAGGTGGTCGTCCGGACCGAGCCAGCCGACGGCAGGGCGGGGGGCGACCCGGCGCTCGGCTACGCGGTGCTCGCTGGGGCGCTGAGCGTCACCGCGGCCGTTCTCACCCTCGGCGCCCGACCGTACGCGACTCCGGCAGCCGGCCTCGCGGTCGTCTTCCTCGCCGTCTATCTCGTCCGGGATCACGGCTGAGCGCTCCCAGCGAGAACCGGGTCGCCGGCCAACGTGCCACAAGGGAGACGTTCAAACCGCCGCCCCGCCAACCTCGGTCCATGACCGACGTTCCGCTCGAACACGTCCACCGTGAACCCGACAGCGACGCCGACGCCGCCCTGTTCGTCTTGCACGGTCGCGGCGCCGACGAGAAAGACCTCCTCCCGGTCGCCCAGCGACTCCCGGGCGACCGCCACGTGATCAGCTTCCGCGCGCCGGACCGCCTGCAGGGCGGCTACACCTGGTACGACCTCGACCTCTCGGCCGGCGGCCTCGAGTCGAGCCAGCCCGACCCCGAAGGGTTCCGTCGTAGCCTCGATCTCGTCGCCGAATCCGTCGCCGCCGCCGTCGACGCCTACGGCCTCGACCCCGACGCCCTCGGTCTGCTGGGGTTCAGTCAGGGCGCGATCACCAGCCTCTCGCTCGTGCTCGAGCAGCCGGACACGTTCGCGTGGGTCGCGGCCCACCACGGCTACCTCGCCGAGTCCCACGCCGGCCGTTCGCCCGAGGGGATCGCCGGCAAGCCCGTCTTCGTCGGCGCCGGCGCGGCCGACCAGATCATCCCCGCGAGCCGTTGTGAGGCGGCCGCCGACGGGATGCGGGAGGCGGGCGCCGACGTGACCTTCGAAACGTTCGCGGGCGGGCACGGGATCACCCCGGACGAACTCGAGGCCGTCTCCGCGTTCGTCGAGCAGTACGACTAACTCTCGGTCGCTGTCGCGTTCTCCGTCGGTGTCGCTGTCCCCGTGGTGGTGCCGGTCGCGGTCGCGTTCCGTGCCTCGGGTAGCCACGCCGGCGCCGTCACGTCGACGTCCTCGAACTGGTAGTCGAGTGCGAACCGGACCTGCTCGCGCTCGCCGTCGTCGTCGCGGTCGGGCAGCGTGTAGCTCGCCCGGATCGTCGTAATCACGCCTCGGTCGGAGACGATCAGCAGTGCCTCGTACTCCTCGACTTCTTCCGGCAAGGCGGCCGGCGTCTCGCCGTCGATCTCCACTCGGTACGTCGGACAGTCGGTGTCGTACTCGATCGCGCACGTGACGACGGCGTCGGCGCCGAGGAAGTAGCGGTAAAGGTACGTTTCGACGCCGGCGTCGATCTCCGTCGCCGGGTACGCCCCGAGGTCGTAGCGTGCGTAGCGCGTCTCGTTCGGGAAGCTGATCCGGCGGAACACGCCGTCGCCGCCGGCGTAGTTCTCGTCCACGACCCGGCTCGTGCCGTTATCGGTCGGGTGAACGATCAGTGTCCGTCGCTGGTACTGGGTCGCATTCGCGATCCGTGCCGTCGCGTTCCGGACCGTGGTGGCGTCCGCGGTCGACGTGAGCTCCCACGACACGGTCCGCGAGCGGTTCCTGACGCCCGCGACGTGGGCCTCGGCCAGCGCAACCGGATCGACGACGCCCGCTCGCGTGACGCCGGGGCTGAGCCCAGGCATCGCAGTTGCTGTCGGGCTCTCGGCGTCGATCGCGCCCCCGGCAGCCTCGTCCGGTGTCACGTTGGCTGCCGTGATCGGCGACGGGCCCGGATCCCCCCAACCTGTGAGCGGCGGGCCGGCGACGACGACGCCGAGGAGTGCGACCGCGAGCACCGCGACGATCGCCCGGCGATGTTCCCCGATCGCGGGGAGCCGGCCCGCACTCTGTCGACTACGGTCGACCCGGTTCCGTCGCTGTCGACCGACCGCTGGAGGGGTGATCGATCCACTCCGTGTAGAGCCGTGCGGCAGTGTCGCGATCGATCCCGTACAGCAGCAGGTCGCGCAGTTCTGCGGGCGGCACGTACGCGACACCGGCGTCCGCGGCGGCGTCGCGGACGGCCGCACGATCGCGTGCGGTGACGAGCACGTCGACGCCGTCCAGATCCGGCGTGCCGAACCGACCCGGGTCGACGACGCGGATGCGGCGTCGTTCGTCCTCCTGCTCGGCGACGACGGTGTCGGCCTCCACGGTTGTCTCCCAGCCGCGAGCGTCCCAGAGCGCGGCGACGAACGCGGTCCGGTCGCTCGCGGATCGGCCCCGGAACTCGCTGGCGAACGTACCGACGGAAACCGGCGGCATTGGTGGGTACTCGGCTGACGACCGCAAAAGGGCACCGGCGACGGCGCGCCCGCCGCCTCAGAGCCCGGGCACGAACGCGACCGCGCCGACCGTCTCGAGCACCATCCAGCAGAGAAACACCACGTAGGCGCCGAGCAACACCGGCGCCTCGCGGTCGGAGAGATGGAGGTCCGTCCGGAGCGTCGTGAACAGCAGCACCGTCGCGACGACGAGGAACGCCATCATCGGCACCGCGAGGCCGTAGTTCACCACGGCGCCGCCGGCGAGCACGATCCCCGCCGGCACAGCCACCAGGAGGTCGAACACGTTGCTCCCGAGCACGTTCCCGAGGCTGGTGACGCCACGGCCTTTCCGCGCGGCGCGGATCGACACCAACGTGTCCGGGAGCGAGGTGGCGGCGGCGACGACGGTGAGCCCCCAGACCGCCTCGGGGATGCCGAACGCCGCCGCGAACACGTCGGCGCCGTAGACGAACCCCTCGACGGCCGCGAGCACGAGCGCGAGGCTGAGCAGGAGTGAGCCCCACTGGCGCCGCACGTTCACCGACTTCGACAGCGGTTCGGCGACGTACTCGACGGTGTCGGCGTACTGGATGAACACGTACAGGCCGTAGAGGGCGATCGGGAGCATCCCGAGCCACGGCGGGATGTGCGCGACCAGCCGGCCGCTCTCGTGGGGTAGTAGATGACGCCGAGCGAGAACACGAGCAGTAACGCCGCGACGGAGAGCATGTAGAACAGCGCCTCCTTGTACACCACGTCGCGGTTGGCGTTCAGTTCGTCCTCGGACAGTAGCGCGGAGAGGCCGGGTATCACGAGCACGTTGAACACCGCCGAACCGACGACGGCGCCGATACCGAGGTCGAACGTGTCGTGGATCACCACCGACAGCACGGCGATTGAGAGCTCGGGGAAACTCGAGCCGATCGCGGCGACCACCGATCCCTGTATCACGGGAGGCAGGCCGTAGTGGCCGGAGAGCTGGTTGCTGGCCTCCTCCAGCATATCCGACCCCTGCCAGACGACGGCCGTCGCCACGAGGGTCACGACGGTCGCGAGCAACACCGACATAGAGGGGCGTTCAAACGGCCCCCTCAAAACGGCACCGTCCGAGGCCGTGGCGCGATGGCGATCAGGTGTCCCCCAGCGATTGCCTGCCGCGATCGGTGAAACGGCCCGCGGCAATTGTCTGCCGCGATCGGTGAAGCGGCCCGCGGCAATTGTCTGCCGCGATCAGTGAAACGGCCCGGGCCCCCGTTCAGCCGCGGTCGGTAGCCCTAAACGCGCGCACTCCCAAATCGAGATCATGAGCGTTGCCAAGACCGTCGAGGACCTCGGTGCCGAACTCGGCGAGCGGATCGCCGCCACCGACGAGTACGAGCGCTTCGAGGAAGCCAAGCGAGCTGTCGAGGAGAGCGAGGAGGCCCAGCAGCGGATCTCGGAGTTCGACTCGCTCCGCGCCGAGCTCACTACGGCCCGCCAGACCGGCGAGGCCGACCAGGCGCTCGTCGACGAGGTCCGGCAGGCCCAGCACGAACTCCACTCGCTCCCGGAGATGGCCGAGTACCTCGAGGCCGAAGAGGAGCTTCAGGCCCGGCTGCAGGCGGTGAACAACGCGATCTCTTCGGAGCTCGTCATCGACTTCGGCGGCGAGGCCGGCGGCTGCTGTCGAGACTAACACTGGACGCCGCGGCGCGGTCGGGGGCGGCCGGCCTCCGGCCGAGAGTTCTTCACTGATCACGCGACCAGTAGCCCCATGCTCGCGATCGCCGGTGGCAAAGGCGGTGTTGGAAAGACGACCACGTCGCTCGGCCTGGCCGCCGCGCTCCCCGACCGCCCCCTCGTCGTCGACGCCGACCGGGACATGCCCGACTTACACGCGCTCGCTCGCGTTCCCCGCGCGGGGCGAGCCGAGGCCACAATCGACGCCCCCCACTGGCCGACGAGCACGACTGTCGCGTTCTCCCCGTTCCCAGTGGCGCGCTCCCGCCTGCAGAGCAGCGCTTGGCAGCAGTCCGGGCGGACTGGGAGGAAGCCGGCACCGACCGGCCGGCAGTACTGATCGACACGCCAGCGGGCGCCGGCGTCGACGCCGCGACGCCGCTACGGGTCGCCGACGGCGTCGTGGTAGTCAGCACGGCCTGTGCGCCGGCGCTCCGGGACGCCGCGAAGACGGCGGCGATGGCTCGGGCAGTCGACACGCCCGTCGTCGGCGCCGTCCTGACCCAAACGACCGTCCGCCCACCGAACGCGGCCGATCTGCTGGGCTGTCCAGTGCTCGCCACTGTCCCGGCCGTCGACGACCGTCCGCTTTACACGCGGTCGGTTCGAACGAGCTACGAGCGAGCCGCGGCCGCGCTCCTCGACCGCGACGTTGTGGCCGACTGATAACTGCGCGGAACGCTTTTGGCCCCAACACCAGTAACAGCCATCATGGCTCGGCGGCTCTCGACCGGTATCGACGTCCTCGACAGGGAGCTCGAGGGGGTCTGCCAGCGGGCTCTATCGTGCTGCTCTCCGCAGAGCCCGCTAGCCAGTCGGAGCTGTTCCTCTACGAACTCACGGCCGCGCGGCCGACGCTGTATCTGACGACTGTCCGGTCCGATCAGGCCGTTATCGACGGGATCGAGCGGACGAACACCCGTACCGGCGATCCGAACGTCCGCGACGTGGGCGGCGACGCGCCGCTGGACAAGGCGAACCGCCTGATCGGCACGCTCCCGGAGGGCGCGACGTTGATCATCGACGTGGTCGACAGCCTGGAGCGCTACGACCGGGCCCGCTTCCGGCGCTTCCTCAACGAGCTCCAGACGGTGATGGTGAACACGGGGGCCTCGCGATCCTCCACGGGCTGAACGGCGTCGACGTGCCGGACAACCGCGACGTGACCGCCCACGTCGCGGATGTCGTGTTCGACCTGCAGACGACCATCACCAACGCGGAGATCGAGAACCGCCTCGTCGTCCCCAAGTTCCGCGGCGGCAAGGCGCTGGCCGAACCGATCAAGCTCCGCCTGGCCGAGAGCGTCAACATCGACACCTCGCGGGACATCGCCTGACGCCCACGCACCGATTCCGGCTCTAGTTCCCCGCTCTTAGTTCTCACCGCAGCCGACGACGCCGCGACGACTCGCCTGAAACAGCGCCTCGGCCGTGACGATCGGTTGGCCGTCCGCCTCCGTCGTGACCGTCCAGCGTTCGCTCCCGTCCGTGACCGCTCGCGCAGTCAGGCCTCCCTCGCCGTCCTGGAACACGACTGCGTCGCCGGCGACCGTGGGCGTCCCCACCCGCCCGTCGTCGACCTGGTGTCGCCACGCCTCCGCCCCACCTTGGTCGATCGCGTACAGGCGGTCGCCCGCAGGGATGAACACGTGTTCGTCACTGATCGCGATGGCCTGTGGGTCGGGCTCCGGCACGGTGACTGTCCAGCGCTGCTCCCCTGCAGTGTCGAACGCCCTCACCGTGCTGTAGCTCCGAACCACGACGAGGTCGTCTGCCACCACTGGCCCCCCGGTCACGGCGCCTGTCGTGACGCGCCAGCGCTCCGCGCCGCTGTCAGCGTCGAGGGCGACAAGCCCCGTGTTCCCCGACTGCGAACCGAGATACAGCGTTCCGTCGTGGACGGCCCCGGCGGTCGCGAACGATCGCCCCCCTCGCCGGCGTCGATCCGGCGAGTCCAGCGGACCGTCCCCGCCAGTGTGCCGATGGCGTGGACGCGGCCGCTCCAGTCGCCCACGTAGACGACGCCCTCGGCGACGGTCGGCGGTGCCGTGAGCCGGGATCCAACGTCGTAGAGCCACTGTTCCTCGCCGTATCGCGGGTGGAAACAGACGAGACGCCCGCCTTTCACCGACCGCTTCGCGCCGACGACGATTCGGTCCGCGCTCACGGCGGGGGCGCCGTTTGGCTCCACGCGGAGTGGAACCTGCCAGCGAACGCCGCCGTCGCGGGCCGACAGTGCGTACAGCCGATAGCGTGAGCGTGCCGTCTCGGTGACTGCGTCGGCGGGAACGTACAGCTCCCCGTCGGCCAGCGACGGCGTTCCGACCCCGCGTACGTCGTCGAACTCGGTCCGCCAGGCGGTGGCTGGCTCTGTGGGGCCGTCGTCGACCCGGCGCGTATGGCCGGCGTCCCGGCCGTCCATGCGCCACTCGCCGTCGACCGGCCCGAGTTCGTACGAGTTCGACTCGAGCGTGAGACAGCCAGAAAGGGCTACACTGGCTCCGAGAGCCCCAAGCAGACGCCGCCGCGTGGTGGAGGGCATACACCCCACTCCCGTCGGTGGCAAGTTGAATCCTGTGGCGGCGTATTCTGTATTGCGAATAACGATTTACAAGTCGCCGTTGCACCACTCCCACGAGCCAACCGCAGACGGTCAGGGGCACAAGTCGAGCTCAAACCGACCGTTACGTCCTTCCGCAGTCGGCCCAACACCCCGACACATGCCTCGCCGACAGGCCGAAGCGCCCGCGATCGACGTGCGCGACCTGACGGTCCGGTTCGACGACGTCTGCGCGCTCGATTCGGTGTCACTGTCGGTCGACCCCGGCGAGTTCGTCACGGTCGTCGGCCCCTCGGGCTGTGGAAAGACCACGCTGCTGCGCAGCGTCGGCGGGCTCCAGTCGCCGACGGCTGGCGAGGTCCGCGTCGGCGGCGACGACCCCGAGTCTGCCCAGGACGCGGGTGATCTCGGCTTCGTCTTCCAGTCTCACACCCTGTTTCCGTGGAAAACCGCACTGGAGAACGTCACGTTCCTGCGAACACTCGCCGGCCGGGAGCCGGAACGCGACCGGGCTCGCGAGCGCCTCGTGGCCGCAGGACTCGGCGACGTCGTCGATGCCTCCCCGCGGGAGCTCTCCGGCGGGATGTGCCAGCGCGTGGCCATCGTTCGAGCCATGCATCTCGGGGCGTCGACGCTCCTGATGGACGAGCCGTTCGGGGAGCTCGACGAGCTGACGCGGTACGACATGGCGGCCTCGGTGCTCGATAGCTGGCGCGACTCCGACCGGACGGTGCTGTTCGTGACCCACAGCGTCCCCGAGGCCGTGTTGCTGGGGGACAGAGTGATCGTGATGGCCGACAGCCCCGGCCGGATCGTCGATAGCGTGTCGGTCTCACTCGCTCGACCGCGAGCGGAGGCGACGATGGACAGTACCGCGTTCACTGAACAGGTCGCCGGCATCAGGCAGATACTCAGACGGCATCGCACCACTCTGGCGGATCGATGAACCCCGTTCGGCCTCCCGAGTGGGGGTACTCGGTCGCGGCGCTCGTCGGCGCCGTCGTGCTCTGGGCCGGGTTCGTGAGCCTGTTCGACGTGCCGGCGTACCTGCTTCCCCACCCCCTCGAGGTGGGGCGTCGCCTCCTCGGCAATCCGGGACTGTACGCCGACGCCGCGCTCGCGACGACGGTGAAAGTCATCGTCGGCGGCGCCACGGGTACGCTGGCGGGGTTCCTCCTCGGCGTCGCCGTCGGCGAGGTGCCGCCGCTCTGGCGAGCGGTCTCGCCGTACCTGATCGCGGCGCGCGTGCTCCCGGTGGTCGCGATCGCCCCGTTGCTGCTGATCTACTTCGGCACCGGTTTCGCCACCGGAGTCGGCTTCGTGGCGTTGATGGTGCTGTTTCCGATGGCTGTCAGCACCGCCGCAGGCTTCCGGCAGACTCCCCAGGCGGCGCTGGACCTCGCGGCGTCCGTCGACGCCCCGCGGCACCGTGTGCTGCTGGCGATCCGGCTTCCCTACGCGGCCCCCGACGTGATCGGCGGCCTCCGACAGTCGGCGACGCTGGCCGTGGTCGGCGCGGTGCTCGCGGAGTGGTTCGTCGCCGACAGCGGCCTCGGCTACCTGATCCTCGTCGCCGCCGAGAACGTCCGCCCGGACGTTCTGCTCGCCGCGCTGTCTGTCGTGTTCCTCGTCGGGTTCTCGCTCTACGGCGCCGTCGGCCTGCTCGGGGCGCGGTTCCGCCGTGCAGGTGGCTGATCAGTCCCTGACTCCCCACCGACGGGTAACCGCTCGCTCTAGGACCGCCGCGACGCCGTAGCACGTCACCCCGAAGGCGGCGATGCCGAGGAGGTACGCGAACAGTTCGGCCGTCCGGACGAACCTCCCTGCCTCCCAAACACCGGCGCCGAGCCCGCTCTGAAGCGTGAGGAGTTCGGCGACGACGGTGCCGGTGACTGCGAGCGCGGCACCGAGCTTCACGCCCGCGAACACACTAGGGAGCGCTGCCGGCACGCGAACGGCACGGAACGCCTGCCACTCCGACGCGCCGATTGACGCTAGCAACTCGAGGTACGCCGGCGGCGGCGACGCGAGCCCGTCGATGGAGGCGACGGTGACGGGGAACGTCGTCATCAGCGAGACGAGCAGGATCCGGACCGGAACCCCCGTCCCGAACCAGAGCAACACCAGCGGTGCCACGGCGGTCAGCGGCGCGATCCGGACCCCGACGACCGCGGGCTCGACGATCGCCCGCCCCGGGGTTGAGCCGACGGCAACGAACGCCAGCCCCAGGCCGACCGCCGTCCCGAGCGCGAGCCCGCCGATCGCCGTGACCCCCGAAACCGCGACCGCGCGGCCGAACGTCGCTGGCTCGGCTAGCACGGTGTCGACGACGGCCGACGGGGTGGGGAGCAGGATCGGCGGCGTCGCCGCCGCGGCGACGGCCCACAGCCCCAGGAGGACCACCGACAGGCCCACCGGCGGCCCCAGTCGTTCGGCCAGCCCGGGGCGAGCGGTCATCCGCCGATCACGACACTTCTTCGGCGTACCCACCGACGTACTCGTCGTCGGTGTCGAGGTACTCGTTCGTCCAGACGGCGGCGGGATCGGCGACCTCCCCCGAGTCAGCCGCCCGGAGCGCGTCGGCGACGGTGGTCCAGGGATCGGACTCGTGCCAGCCCCAGCCGTGCGATTCGACTGCCGGTCCGACGACGTGACTCTCGGCCATCCGCTCCCACGTGGCTCGGGTCTGTTCGCGGACCTCGGCGAGGCTCTCGTTCGCCTCGACGACGGCGTCGACGCCGGCTTCCGGGTTGTTCGTCGCCCAGGCGGCGCCGCGGGCGGTTCCGCGGAGGAAGGCACGGACCGTTTCGGGGTTCGCCGCGGCGTAGTCGGGCGCGGTCGCGAGCAGGTGGCCGTACGCCGGGACTGCCGACGCCACCTGCAAGCTGTCGACCGTCGCCCCTTGATACCGGGCGTCGATAGCGTCACCGAACACCCCGCCTGCGGCGTCGACATCGCCCTCGAGCAGGCGCTGGACGGTGTTGTAGCCGGCGTCGACGAGCTCGACCTCCTCCCGGACGCCGACCGCTTCGAGGTACAGTTCGGTCAGCTTCCGCACCATCCCCGGGCCGGTACCGATCCGGGTGCCGGCGAGCTGTTGGGGGTCGTCCAGCGGCTCGCCCAGCGACTCCCGCGTCGCGAACACGACCGTCGGGGTTCGCTGCATCATGACTCCGACAGAGGAGACGGCGACGCCGCCACCGTTGGTCAGCAGCACCTGATCGCTGCTCGTCACTGCAAACGTCGCGTTACCCAATCCCGCCTGTCGGGCGGCGAAATCCGACCCGTCGCCGCCGCGGATCTCCGAGACCGTGATCCCTTCGTCCTCGTAGAACCCCTGTGCTCTGGCAGCGTAGTAGGGGACGTGGAGGCCGTTGGGCGTCCAGTTCAACAGGAGGCTCACGCTGTCGGCGCTGCTCGGGAGGCCGACACAGCCGGCGGTGAGGGCGCCAGCACCGAGCGAGGCGAGGACCGAGCGTCGGCTCCGTGACACGGGCGCTATCGCGGCCCCGTCGGAAATAAACGTAGCGGATGGGTCATAGGCTCGTGGTAACGCCTAACAGGAACTCTCGCGCCCGATTTCGGCCGATTCGGGGCTCCGGGAACGGAACCGATAAACGGGTCACAGCCCTACTACGAGATTGTGAACGTACCTGACAGCGCGAGCCGACGGTCCATCCTCCGAACGATCGGTGCCGGCGCCGTCGCGACCTCAGTGGTCGCTGGCACAGCGAGCGCACAGCAGTCCGAGACGACCACCGACGGCGAGACCCACGAGGTCAGCATGGTCTCGAGCGACGACGGTGAGTACTACTTCGACCCCATCGGCCTCCACGTCCAGCCGGGGGACACGATCCGGTGGACGATCGAGAGCGGCTCCCACAACGTCGTCTCCTACGACGACCGCATCCCCGAGGGCGCCGACACGTTCGACACCGAAGTCATCAGCGAAGGCTCCCACGAGATGACCTTCTCGACGGAAGGCACGTACGACTACTACTGCATGCCCCACCAGGCGCTGGGCATGGTCGGCCGATTCGTCGTCGGCGAACCGGGCGGGCCGGCCGTGGGGAGTAGCCCCGAACACGGCGACCTGCCCGAATCGAGTGCGATCGTCGAGCAGGGATCGATCTCGTACGACGCCTTCACGGGTAGCGACGGGACGGCGACGCCGGAAAGCACGCCGACGGCCACCGCCACCGCGACCGCCACCGACGAGGCGGACGAGACCACCGAGGCCAGCGGCCCCGGGTTCACTGCGACCGGGGCCCTGTCGGCCATCGGCGCCGGCGCGCTGCTGCGTGCCTACCGCAACCGCGACAAGTAATCCCCACACGGGGCGCCTCGGCGATTTTTGACGACGATTCAGAGGGCAGTGAGCTGACTGGCCACCCCTGCGTTCGATATCGCGAAATACTGTTTACACGTCGTCGTTCAGTCGAAGCGGTAGACGTGTGAGAGGTACGTTTCCCGAACCTGGTCGCCCCAGTTGTGGGTGTACGTGTCGATCACGTCGCTGGCCACGTCCCCGCGGAGGTACTTCACGACGCCTCTATCCCCGGTTCTGTCGCGGAGGTGGGTGGTGAAGAAGTGCCGGAAGTAGTGGGGCGTGACGTTCTCTCCGGCGCCGGCGCCGGTCTCGTACCAGCCCATCTCCTCGGCGTAGCCGCGGACGTAGTGTCGCACGGCGCGTGCAGAGAGCCGCTCGCCCCAGTCGTTGGCCGTCGAGACGAACAACGGGTCGGCGTCGCTCGGCGTGTCCGGGCGGATCGCCAGCCAGCGCCGGAGCGATCGTCGAAGTTCATCGTCGACGGGTATCACCGTCGACCGCTTGCGCTTGTTCGACTCCGCACGTACCTCGCCGTTGTAGGAGTCGCCGCGTGCGGGCGCGCTGTCGACGTAGACGGCGTCGCCGCGACCGTCCAACTGTGGCCGGCCGTCGAGATCGTACCCCTCAAGGCCGGGAGCTGCCAGCCGCAGGTCCCGACAATCGAGGTTACAGAGTTCGCCAACGCGCATCCCGGTTTTCAACAGTGTCAGCACCACGGCGTGGTGGAGCGGGTGACGGATCCGGCCGAGAAACGCCCCCATCGTCGCGACGTCCACGTCGCGCCGTTCGGGGTCTTTTTCGATCGACTCGTCCATCTCCTCCATCACCAACGCCATGGGGTTCTCGTCGAACGCCCCGACCTGGTTCATGTAGTCGTAGAACCGGTTGACGGTGGTCGCGTACGTCGCCACCGTGCTCGGTGAGAGCTCGTCCCGGAGCGAGTGGACCCACGCGAGGCAGTCGCGGTGGCCGGCTGCGCCGACGTCGACGCCGCGATCGTCGAGGAAGGCTGCAAACCCCCTGAGCACCCGTTCGTACGCGTCACGGGTTCGCTCGGCCCGGCCGTGCATCTCCATGTCCTCGAGGTAGTAGTCGACGGGGTCGCTCAGTCCGGGGCCGACCTGGCTACTCGCCATCGAGGACGTACCCCCTTTCCGGCCGCTGTAGCGGATGTCGTCGGACTCCTGTGTGATCCGGTCGAGCCGGTCTTCGAAGTCGCCGAGCACGGCGTCGACCAGCTCGTCCCAGTCGACTGCGTCGTTCGCCGAGAGCGTCTCGTGGACACGGGCTTCGAGGGCGTCACCCCTGGGGTCGGCGTCCGGAGAATGGGCTTCCCCGGGGTTACTCGATCCGGCGGACTCGTTGGCCGTTTCGAAGCCGCTACGGCCCGCCTGGACCATCGTCCTGACGAACTCGCTCTGGCTCATCCCGAGTTCGTCGGCGGCCTCGCGCCACGCCGCTCGCTGGTGGGCTGGGACTCGCGTCTTGACTTGGACCGTCTCGCTATCGGCGTCTGCGCCCATGGGTCGTGGCTCAGTCGCGGGCTACAAGAACGTACCGGACCAGAGGATTAGGGCACTAATCTCCTAGTTCGGTACCGAGCACTGCGGAAAGACCAGTACCGGTCTCGTACATCTCCAAATATTGGTCCCGTAAATGTCGATTACTGGTTTCTTAGCTGCTGGTCCCGTTAGCGTCGATTACTGTGTGAGCTCGAACGGCGGTTCGGCGTCTGCCGGAAGCGGGTTCTCGTAGCCGTCGACGTCCGCTTCGAACTCGGCGCGAGCCGCGGCCAGTCGCTGTTCGTCAGTAAGTAGATCCAGCGTCGCGCCGGCGAGCAACTTCGCGGCGTAGGGGACGGCGGTCCGGCCGAAGTCACCGTTGGCGACGACGGCCTGCCAGGAGTGTCCGGGGGTGCCGAGCGCCCACGTCGTCGCTCGGAACTGTGCGGTCGGCGCGATCTGACTGACCTCGCCGACGTCGGTCGAGCCGCTGCCGGTCTCGCCGTCGTCGAAGGCGTCCATCGGGTCACCGTACAGCGCGGCGTCGGCGGCAGCGTCGTCGTGTGGGGGTTCGAACTCCGAGAGGCTGTCTTCGAGTGCCCCCTCGGGGAACGTCTCTTGCAGTTGGCCCGCGAGTTCGCGCTCGTCGCTGTCGAACTCGACCGGTCCCAGTTCGGCCATGTTCTCCCGTAACGTGTCGGCGATGACGCCGTTGGAGACGAGGCGGTGACAGCCCGTGTAGTAGCGTTCGGTCACGTCCGTCCGGGTCATCGTCGCCGCGCCGTCGGCGATCTCGCGCAGCCACGCTGTCACGCGGTCGACGCCCTCGCGGGTGGGCGCGCGTACGAAGTACCAGACCGATGCTTCGGCCGGCACGACGTTGGGCGCGTTGCCGCCTTCCTGGACGTTGTAGTGGACGCGGACCTCCTCGGGGACGTGCTCACGCATGTACTCGACGCCAGTGTTCAGCAGTTGGACGGCGTCGAGGGCGCTCCGACCGGACTCCGGCGCGGCGGCGGCGTGGGCGCTCTCGCCCTCGAACGTGAACGAAAGCGAGTCCAGGGCGAGTGAACTCCCACGCTGAGGTGCGGTGTGGTCGCTGGGGTGCCACGTCAGGGCCGCGTCGAGGTCGTCGAAGACGCCGTCCCGAGCCATGAACGTCTTGCCGACCAGCGTCTCCTCGGCCGGGCAGCCGTAGAACCGCACCTCGCCGGCGGCGTCTCCCCGCTCGAGCGCGCGGGCAACGGCGATCGCGGCGCCGACGCCCGCCGTGCCGAAGAGGTTGTGGCCACAGCCGTGCCCCGGGCCGCCGGCCTCGATCGGCTCACGCTCCGCGCTGACGGCCTGTGAGAGTCCCGGCAGCGCGTCGTACTCCCCCAGGATCCCGATCGTCGGCCCGTCGCCGGCTTCGTAGCTCGCGACGAACGCGGTGGGCATGTCGCCGACGCCGGCCTCGATCTCGAACCCCGCTTCGCTGAGGGTATCGCGGAGCAGCCGACTCGCTCGTTCCTCGTGGAGGCCCAGCTCCGGGTGCTCCCACTGCTCGACGGCGAGTTCGTCCATCCGTTCGGCCAGATCGTCGACGTCCGCGAACAGTCGTTGTTTCACGGCCCCAGGGCAGGCTGGCGTTGGCTTAACTCCTCGCCCGCCGGTGAGTGGGGCCTGTTTCGACGGTCTCGCGGTGTCGTTGCCACACCTTGTACATCATATAGCGCTATATCGAAAATCCTCGGTCGGCCCGGCCCAGTTTCACCACGCGGACCGCCGGCGCTGGCGAGCAACTGGTCCGACCGGCTGCACTCTCGGTGGTCTCACGCGACCGATATCCCCCGAAGCTAACCCGCCCGCTACCGAACGCCGCGGTATGGCCGAAGACACGGACTCCGGCGGTAACGAGCACACAGTGAGAGTCATCGGGGCGCCGACGGACTACGGGCAGGACCGCCGTGGCGTCGACATGGGGCCGTCGGCGATTCGCTACGGCGGCCTGAGTGACGGACTGGCAGAGGCCGGCGTGACGACTGCTGACAGCGGGGATCTCCTCGTCCCGCGGGCCGAAGAGCGAGACCCGGACTACCGGACACCGAGTGCGGGGAAAGCACGGTTCCTCAGGGAGACCGAAGACGTCTGTAGTCGGCTCGCCGACGAGGTGCAGGAGTCGCTAGCGACGGGGCACACGCCGCTGGTCCTGGGTGGCGACCACTCGATCGCCATCGGCACCGTCTCGGGCGCCGCCGCGGAGGCGGATATCGGCGCCGTCTGGTTCGACGCCCACGGCGACCTGAACACGCCGACGACGACGCCATCCGGCAACGTCCACGGGATGCCGCTTGCGGCGCTGTTGGGTATCGAAGAGTGGGAGGGCGTCGACTGGGCGAACGCCCCGAGTCTCGCCCCGGGAAACGTCGCGATCGTGGGGCTGCGATCCCTGGACGACGCCGAGCGCGAGATCCTGCAGGACAGCCAGATCAGCGCCTACACCATGTCCGAGATCGATGATCGAGGACTGGCCGCCGTCGTCGAGGACGCCCTCGCGGTCGCGAGCGACGGCACGGAGGGGTACCACGTCAGCCTCGACCTCGACTGGCTCGATCCGACGATCGCGCCCGGCGTCGGGACCCCGGTGCGCGGTGGCGTCGACTACCGGGAGGCCCACCACGCGATGGAGCAGGTCGCCGACGACGGCGGCATGCGATCGATGGAACTCGTCGAAGTCAACCCGACGCTCGACGAGCACAACGAGACCGCCGAGCTCGCGGTCGAACTCGCGGCGAGTGCGTTCGGGAAGCGGATCCTCTGAACTATCCACGTTCGTGTATTTCTGTGTCGATTGGGACAGCAACGTTTACACTCCCGTGCTCATACGTTCCGGGCATGTCCGAGACCGTGCTGGTTGTCGGCGGTGGCGGCCGGGAGCACGCGATCACGCGTGCGCTGGCCCCCGACGCGGATGTCTATGCGCTTTCGAGCAACCGTAACCCCGGGATCGCCGCGCTCGCGGCCGGAACCGAGACGGCCGACGAGACCGACACCGACGCGATCGTCGGTTACGCCGCATCCGTCGGCGCCGACGCGGCGGTCGTGGGACCGGAGGCGGCGCTCGCGGCGGGCGTCGCCGACGCGCTGAACGCCGCGGGCGTGTTCACGTTCGGGCCGACTGCCGAGGCGGCCCGGATCGAGACGGACAAAGCGTTCCAGCGGGAGTTCATGGCCGACAACGACATCCCCGGAACGCCCGAGTTCGAAACGTTCGACGACGCCACGACGGCAGCAGAGTACGTCGCGTCAGTTGAGCAGGACGTGGCGGTCAAGCCCGCGGGACTCACTGGGGGAAAGGGGTGCGCGTGACCGGCGACCAGGTGAGCCACGAGGCGGCTGCCGCGTACGTTCGCGAGAGTGACCACGACGAGTGGGTGATAGAGGAGCGCCTGGTCGGCGAGGAGTTCACCGTCCAGGCGTTCGTCGCCGATGGCGAGGTTCGGCCGACGCCCGCCGTCCAGGACCACAAACGCGCTTACGAGGGCGACGAGGGGCCGAACACGGGCGGGATGGGGAGCTACAGCGACGCGGGGCCGACGCTCCCGTTCATGACGCAGGCAGAGTACCACGACGCAGTCGACGTGCTCGAGGCGGTCGTCGACGCGCTCCCCGAGTACACGGGTGTGCTGTACGGCCAGTTCATGCTGACCGCCGAGGGGCCGAAGGTGGTGGAGTTCAACGCCCGCTTCGGCGACCCCGAGGCGATGAACGTGCTTCCGGTGATGGAGACACCCCTGCTCGACTTCGTCGTCGCCGCGAGGGCGGGCGAACCGCTCCCCGAACCGCGCTTCGACAACCGCGCGACGGTCTGTAAGTACGCCGTTCCGGCGGGCTATCCGACCGATCCCGATTCGGGCGCCGAGATCGCGGTGGACGAGTCGACCGTCGACGCCGCTGCGGCGGCTCACGACGGCGACGCGCTGCTGTTCTACGCGTCAGTCGACGCCCGTGACGGGGGGCTGTTTACCACCACCTCGCGGTCGTTCGCGGTCGTGGGCGTCGCCGACGACATCCGGACGGCGGAAGCGATCGCCTCGGAGGCACTCGCTGCTGCGGGCGACGGGCTCCGGGTTCGGGAGGATATCGGGACTGAGGAGCTGGTCAACTCGCGAGTCGACCACATGGCGTCGCTGCGAGACTGAGCGGCGGGAACGAAGCGCGCGCTACTCGAACTGCTGGACGACTTCGAGGTCGCGATCGGTCCGCATGAACTGTGCGAGCCGGCGAGTCGCGTGACAGTCCGGGCAACTGAGGTTCTGGTCGGAATCTGGAAGGTCGCTGGGGCTCGACTCCCACTCCTTGTTACACTCCGGGCACAGTAGACGGACGAACGCTTCGACCATGTACCTCCGTGGGACCCGATAGCCGATAAAGCTTGTCGCGGACTCAGGCGGGGTGCGTCAGGTTCGCCATCAGCTGGCGGATGTTGGGTCCCTCCTCGTCCTCCCGCTCCTGCGGAAAGATCCCCATGGGTACCACCACGTCCGACTCGTGGTTGAAGTTCGCGATGAGCAGGAACACCGGCACCTCGTTGCCGTCGACGGTGACCGTCGCAGACAGCTTCGTCACGGTTCGGCTCGATCCGAGCACGTCGACCTCCTCCTCGGACTCGCGGCTCACGTCGCTCATGCCGTCGAACCGCTGTTGGAAGCGCTGGGCGAGCTCCTTGTTGCTCATGTTCGAGATGGGGTTGAACGTTTGCCCCGCGACGTTGACCTGGGGAGACGTGAACGCCGCGAACACCCCGATATCTGAGCTTCCAAACATCCCGAGGTCGATCTCTTTCCGGTACTCGGTCACCGTGTTGGTAATCTCCACGTCCTGGCCCGCGAACGTCCGCGTCATCGTTGGCTCGCGCTGGTCGGTCTGTTCGTACCCCGTCTCGCCGGTGTCGGTCACCGCGTACTCGGCGCTGAAACTCGTCGATCCGCTACAGCCAGCCAGGCCGGCGATACCGGCGACCGTCAGCGTACCAACTGCTCGGCGGGTTAGCTCCATGAAGGGCAGTTCCCGGGAGACAAGTATAAACTTCGTGGCCGTCGTGGCGCGAGAACGACACGTCGTCGGGGAGTTGGCAGGGCTCAGCTCCCGGGGAGGATGTCCCCGAGTGCCCCACCGATCGCCATCCCGACGAAACAGATAGCCGTCTGGCAGAGCGCCACCCACGGCTCCGTCCAGTCGACCCGACCCCAGCCGGTCATCATCGCGAACGCGGCGAGCGCGGCGATCGTGAGCAGGCCAGCCGGGCGGCGCGGGATCACGCCGAAGTACGGATCCACGACGCGGACGTCCTGGATCTCCGCAACGTAGAGTAGGCCGGCGACGATGGCGATCCCCGACAGGACGGTCCCGACGAAGTAGAGCGGATGGAGTGCGAGGTACTCGCCCGCCTCCAGGGTCCCGCCCTCGATCGCCATCGGGATCCCGAACACGACGCTCCCGACCAGCGCCTCCGCGGCGTCGTGGCGATCGAACCCACGTATCACTCGGCCGAACACGGGCGGCGTCTCGTCGATGCGTCTGGCCATCCGGATGGTGTCGCGCACACGGGACTGGGTGTCCTCGTCCTCGTCGGCGACCGCGAGCTCGAGCGCTTCGAGCTCATCGAGCAAGTCGTCGACGTCCGGCTCCTCCTCGGTTTCGGCGGCCATTCAGCCACCTCCCGTCGTGATCGTGATGGTGTTGGGGACGCCCCGACTCGCCCCAACGGCGTTGCTCGTCATGCCCCAGAGCGCGGCGGCACCACGGGTAAGCGTTTGGCTGACAGGCGAGGGCTCGTCTCACGTGGGATGTCTCGCACTCCGGCCCCGTCTCCCACGCGGCGGGTTTCAGGTCACGTGGGCGCTGGTCCCGCCATCACGCTTGAGGGTTCGTCCGGCTACTCAAGTAGGAAGGCGCGACCACGTCCGACATGCCTAAACTGGCCGCCGCCCAGTCGTCGGTAGTGAGTTGGCGCGACCTGTTCGGCCACCCCGAACCCTACCCCGAGCAGCGCGACGGCATCGAGGCGGCCGTCGAAGCGGCGGAGAACGACGGCTTTCTCGCGCTGGAGGGAGCCTGCGGTACGGGGAAGACGATGCTCGCGCTCTCGGCGGGGCTGGATCGCGTGCGCGATCCGGACTCGACGTTCGAGCGCGTGCTGGTGTTGACGAGCGTCAAGCAGCAACTGCGCCAGTTCGAGGACGACCTCCGGACGATCAACGAGCACCTCCCGGACGAGTACGATCCGGTCTCGGGACTCACCCTCGTCGGCAAGGCCGACGTGTGTCCCTACGCCCGCGAGAACCGCGGCGGCGTCGACGACGAGAACGTCTACGACCGGTGTGAGGGCCTTCGCGAGCGGACCCGGAACCTCGTCGGCGACGGCGGGCCGACCACGGCGGACGCGCTAGCGAGTCAGGCCCGCAGCCAGCAGGTCGGGATCGCCGACTCGGGGAGGGGCGGCGCCGACTACCTCGAGACCGCCGGGGAGCCCACCCCGTACCGGCCGGAGACGGAGGAGTACGGCACCGGAACCGGGAGCACGGAGTACTGCCCGTTCTACGCGCAGTACCTCGCCGACCTCCCGAGGACGGCGACCCGGCGGAGGCCGTCCCGTTCGACTTCACCGATCGGGGATTGATCGACACCGAGGAACTGGTCAGTCTCGCCGCGGGCCACGGCAGCTGCCCGCACTCGATCATGGGCACGATCCTGGGCCACATGGAGGTCGTGATCGGGAACTACTACCACGCGTTCGACCCCACCACGTCGGGGCAGTTCACCGGGGCGCTCGTCGATGAGTCGACGTTCGTCGTCTGTGACGAGGCCCACATGCTCGAACCACGTGTGCGGGCGCTCGTGAGCGACGGCGTGGGCGACCGGACGCTCCGTGACGCGGTTTCGGAGCTGACTCGGATCGTCCAAGCCGTCGAGTTCGACGACGCCGCCACCCCGTCCACGGGCGGCGACGACGCCGATCTCGTCCGCGGCGAACTGCAGGAGAGCGACGTGAAACTCGACGAACTCCGGACGCTTCGGGATCTCTGTGAGTCGCTCCGCGAGGAGTTGGGCCGGCGGGTGACGGCCCACCTCGACAGCGAGCGGCCGGGTTGGCGGGCGGAGCTGACAGACCTCGACGACGCCGAACTCCCGCTTCGGGACCCCGAGACGCCCGAAACAGACGAGATAACCGAGTGGGCCCAACGGGAGGGGTTCGACGAGGCGGTCTGGTCGCGCGCCGAGGTCGTCGGCGCGGTCGTCGCCCGGATCCTGAACGAACTCGAGGACGAGGACACCTCCCGAGCCGTCACGGCGGTCGGTCGGGTGCTGAACGCTTGGTACCGCGAGGACCACGAGTCGTTCTTCCGGGAGATCGAACTCGAGCGCACGTGGGACGAGGCCGAACGCCCGGACTCGTGGCGCCGTGCGTACAACGCTCGGCTCGCCTTGCACAACTGCGTCCCCAGCCGGGCGATCGGCGACCGGCTCGCGGAGTTCGGCGGCGGCGTGCTGATGTCGGCGACGCTCGAACCGCTCGACGTGTTCCGGGAGGTGACCGGCCTGAACCACCTCGAACGCGAGGGTCGCCCCGTCACGACCCGGAGCTACGGCCTGGGGTTCCCTGAGGAACACCGCGAGTCCTTCGCCGTCGACGCCCCGAAGTTCACCTACGGGAACCGTGGTGACCCGGGGGAGGAAACGGAGTGTCGGCGACTCCACGTCGACGCCGCCGCCACGATCGCACGATCCCCGGGGAACGTCCTCGTCGGGATGCCCAGCTACGGCGAAGCCGAGTGGATGGCCGCGGAACTCGAGGACCGACTCGATAAGCCCGTACTGCTCGACAGCTCCTCGACGGACGAGGTGACCCAGGAGCTCAAAGCCGAGTTCTTCCGGGGCGAGCCGAAGGTGCTGGTGACGAGCATCCGCGGCACGCTCACCGAGGGCGTCGACTACCAGGGCGACCGGCTCGCCGCCGCGGTGGTCTGTGGCGTCCCGATCATCAACACCGCGTCCCCGCGGACCCGAGCGGTGCGGACGGCGTACGACCGCGAGTTCGGCGGTGGATCTGCCGGCGACGGGAGCGGGCGGGGGGCACGGCCCGCAGTGGGTTCGAGACGGCGCTCACCGTCCCCGCAGTTCGCAAGGCTCGCCAGGCCATCGGCCGCGTCATCCGTGGCCCCGAGGAAGTGGGGATCCGCGCGCTCGTCGACGCCCGGTACGCCCGGACGTCGTGGAACTCGGTTCGGGAGTATCTCCCCGAACGGGAGCGCGAGGAGTTTCAGCCTGTCTCGCCGGACATGCTCGAGTTGGGTGTCGAGCGGTTCTGGGACCAGCACCGCTGAGCCGCGATATCCGTCGGGGGGTCGTCCATCTTCTTCCCTGTAAAGGACCTGCCAGTTCGTGGCGGGAACGGTGGAGTCGGCAATGGCTGTCGGAGCCGTGAGACGATATGGGGAGCTACTCTCACTATCCTGAACTATTTATACCCGCCAATCAAGCACGGTGAGTGTATGTCAACAAGCGACAGTGGTGGTGGCGTTATCGAACGCATCGGATTCCGGATGTCCGAGTTCGTCGAACGGTGGATGCCGAGCCCGTTCGTGTTCGCAATCCTCCTGACGTACATCGTGTTCGTCGGGGGCTTGCAACCGGATCGGGGCCGGTCGACCTGCTCCAGTACTGGTACGACGGCTTCTGGGCGTTCCTCGGCTTCTCGATGCAGATGGTGTTGATCCTGATGACCGGGTTCGTCATCGCCTATCACCCGCGGGTGAACGACCTGCTCCAGCGCCTCGCCCGCGTCCCGGCGACCGGGGCACAGGCCGCGGCGTTCGTGGGGTTCATCTCGATGTCGCTGGCCTGGATCCACTGGGGGTTCAGCCTCATCATGGGCGCCATCTTCGCCCGGGAGATGGGCAAGGCGGCCCACGAGGAGGGGATCGACGCCCACTACCCACTGCTCGCGGTGGGTGGCTACATGGGCCTCGGGCTGACGTGGCACTGGGGGCTCTCCGCGTCGGCGCCGCTGCAGCTGACCGACGCCAACAACATCGGTGAGGGGACGGGGTTCGACTTCCTCACGTCGACGATCCCCGCGGCCGAGACCATCTTCCACCCCTACGCCATCGCACTCACCATCCTGTCGATCATCTTCGCGACGCTGGTGCTGTACGTCCTGGCGCCGTCGGGCGACCGTGCGAAGGGGATCACCGAGTACGTCGACGAGGGGGAACTGTTCGACGCGACCGGCGGCGGCGCCGGCGACGAGGCGGCCGCCGAGGCTGCCGCGGAAGCCGTCGACGACGGACCGGCAGGCGACGGCCGGCTTCCGTCCGAGCGACTGAACAACAGCCGCGTGCTCGGGGGCTTGTCGCACTGCTTGGGGTACTGATCCTCGCTGCACAGTTCGCCCAGAGCGGGATGGGCGCGTTCACGCTGAACGCAGTCAACTTCGGCTTCCTGTTCGCCGGACTGTTGGTGTATCAGCGACCGTCGTACTACCGCGAGCGGTTCAACGACGCCGCCGGCGCCGCGGCGGGCATCGTGCTCCTGTTCCCGTTCTTCGCGGGGATCCAGGGGATCATGACCGGCGCTGGGCTGGCGACGCTGCTCGCGGAGGCGCTGCTCAGCGTGTCCACGGCCGGAACGTACCCCGTTATCGCGTGGCTGACGGGCGCCATCGCGAACCTGTTCGTCCCCTCCGGCGGCGGCGAGTGGCTCGTCGTCGGGCCGTCGGTGCTGCAGGCCGCACAGGATCTGGGCGTCCCCTACGGCCAGGCGACCATCGCCTACGCGGTCGGTGACGCGCACACGAACCTGCTGAACCCGTTCTGGGCGCTCCCGCTGCTGGCGATCACGGGCGTGAAGGCCCGGGAGATGTTCGGCTACGCGATCGCGATGCTGCTGGCGCTGATCCCGTTCCTCGCGATCGTGCTGTGGGCCGTACCGTACTGAACCGCACCCCGACTCGCCCTCCACCATGCGTCGCCCGTACTACGGCTGGGCCGTCGTCGCGGCCTCGTTTCTCGGCACGTTCGTCGTGTTCGGCCTGAGCTACTCCTTCGGCGTCTTCCTCGAACGCATCGCCGACGCCTTCGGCGGCTCGCGGGGGCTGAGTTCGCTCGCCTTCGGCGTCCAGACCGTCGCCATCTACGTCGGTGCGAGCGGGCTAGGCGTCCTCGTCGATCGGTACGGCACCCGCAGGCTGCTCGCCGCCGGCACGCTCCTGACGGTCGGCGGGCTGGCGGCGGCGAGTCGGGCCCCGACGCTGTCGACGTTGATCCTGAGCTACGGGGCCCTCACGGGCGTGGGCCTGAGCGTCGTCTACGTCGTCGCCTACGGGACGGTCACGCGCTGGTTCGACCGTCGACTCGGCCTCGCCGGCGGACTCTCCTCGGCGGGCCTTGGCGTAGGGATGTTCGTCGTCGTCCCCTCGGCGGCGTGGCTGCTCACGCAGTCGGGCTGGCGCACGGTGCTGCTCTGGCTGGCCGCGATCTCCGGGGCGGTTCTGCTGCTCTCGTCGCTGCTCATCCGTGACGATCCCACGGCTGTGGACGTCGATCCGCCGGCAGGAGAGTTCCCGGGCACGCCACCGACGCCGAACCGTCAGCCCCTGCGCGAGCAGCTCGGCGGCGTGAAGCAGGTCGCGCTCACGCCGGCGTTCGGGCTGTTGGCCGTCGGCTGGCTGCTGGTGTACGCCACGCTGTACGCCGTGCTCGCCCACTTGGTGCTGTACGCGGCGGGGCTCGGCGTCCCGGGCTGGGTCGGCCCGTGGGCACTGGCGACGATCGGTCTCACGAGCGCGGTCGGTCGTGTCGGAATCGGCCACATCGCCGACACGGCCGGCCGACTGCGGACGTTCGTGGTCTGCTCGGCGGCGATGGGGGGTGCG
The DNA here is from genome assembly GCF_001307315.1 of Halolamina pelagica. GTDB lineage: Archaea > Halobacteriota > Halobacteria > Halobacteriales > Haloferacaceae > Halolamina > Halolamina pelagica_B. The sequence continues at coordinate 2,003,047 of NZ_LGUC01000001.1, read as the reverse complement.
ACGCTGTGGCTGGTCGTCGCCGACTCGACCGCGGGCGTGTTCGCGTTCGCGGTCGCGTACGGGCTGGCCTACGGCGGCAACGGGGCGCTGCTCTCCCCGTTGACGGCGTCGCTGTTCGGCCGCGAGCAGATCAACGCGGTGTTCGGCCTGCTCTCGATGGCGTTCGCCGTCTCGGGGCTGCTCGCACCCCCGGCGGCCGGCGCGGCCTACGACGCGCTGGGGACGTACGACCCGGCGTTTTTCGTCGCCGGCGTGGCCGCGGTCGTCGGCGCCGGGGCGATCCGGGTGGCGGGCAGGTGGGCTCGCTGAGGCCGCTCCGTCACTTCTCCCGTGACCGTTCTTCGGCGTGTTCGAACGTCGATGCGGCGCCGATGAGGAACGCGATGATCGCCGTCACCACCGCGATCGAGCCGATCGCGCCAACGGCGATCGTCGACAGCGCCGGGGGGAGTACTGTCGTCGCGGTGAACACGAACGTCGCCGTCACGGCGGCGATGACCGTGACGATGCGGAGGAACCGCTCCCACGCGATCTCCTCGAACATGGTGGGCTGGGCCGAACTGTCCGCGCTCATAGTTCACCCGTGACGCCCTCGTACTCGTCCTCGGTGAACGTGTTCCCGAGCGAGTGGACCGAGTGGGAGACCCAGAGCCCGGCCGTGAAGTTCACGAACGCCACAAACGAGACGAGTTGGAGCTGGCCCGAGAGGAGGAACGCCGAGGCGATCGCGGCGACGAACGTCACGGCCATCAGCGAGTGAACGACGAGCGAACGGGTACCGAACTCCCGGAGCCGCTTCAGTTGTTCGTACATTAATGCTTATTGGTTCCCCCAATTAATGAGTATTCCCCGCTGAGGCGCTGGCCAGCCGGAATCGGGGAGTTCGAAAGCGAATCAGGGGCCGGGAAAAAACGAGCGGCGGCGGCCGTTTGTGGAGTTACTGCAGGTCGAAGCGATCGTTCCGCATGACCTTCGTCCAGGCGTCGACGAAGTCCTCGACGAACTGCTCCTCGCCGTCGTCGGCCGCGTACACGTCGGCGGTGGCGCGGAGTCGAGCGTTCGAACCGAAGATGAGGTCCAGCCGGGTCGCCTCCCACTCGACCTCGCCGGTCTCGCGGTTGCGGACCTCGAACAGCTCGTCGTCCTCGGAGGCCGACTCCCACTCGTACTGCATGTCGAGCAGGTTCGCGAAGAAGTCGTTCGTCAGCGTTCCTCGCTCTTCGGTGAGGACGCCGCGGTCGGTGTCCTGATACGTCGCGCCGAGTGTGCGCATGCCGCCGACCAGCACCGTCAGCTCCGGCACCGTCAGGTTCAGCAGCTCGGCCTTGTCGACCATCCGGTGCTCGGGGTTCTCGTACATGTCGTCGTAGTCACCGCTCCCGAGGTAGTTCCGGAACGCGTCGACTTTCGGCTCGAGATGCTCGAACGATTCGGCGTCGGTCTGCTCGGCGGTCGCGTCGGTTCGGCCGGGCTCGAACGGCACCGTCACGTCGTAGCCGGCGTCGGCTGCCGCCTGCTCGACGGCCGCGTTGCCGCCCAGCACGATCAGGTCGGCGAGGGAGACGCGCACGTCGTCGTCGCGGGAGTCGTTGAACGCCGCCTGGATCCCTTCGAGCGTCTCGAGCACCGTCTCCAGCTCTTCAGGCTCGTTGACCTCCCAGCTCCGCTGGGGTTCGAGCCGGATGCGGCCGCCGTTGGCGCCGCCGCGCTTGTCGCTGTCGCGGTACGTCGACGCCGACGCCCACGCGGTCTTGACCAGCTGGGTGCGGGAGAGCTCCGAGTCGAGGAGCTCCGTTTTCAGCTCGGCGATTTCCTCGTCGCCGACGAACTCGTAGTCGGCGTCCGGAATCGGGTCCTGCCAGACCATCGTCTCGTCGGGGACCTCCGGCCCGAGGTAGCGCTCGGGCGGGCCCATGTCGCGGTGGAGGAGCTTGTACCAGGCTCGCGCGAACGCCTCCTGGAACTCGTCGGGGTTCTCCTGGAAGCGCTCCAGCACCGCGCGGTAGTCGTCGTCGTGCTTCAGCGCCACGTCGGTCGTCAGCATCATCGGCTCCTCGGACTCCGAGGGGTCCTGTGCGCCCGGCGCGTCCTCGACGCTGTCGGCGTCGACGGGCTTCCACTGCCACGCGCCGCCGGGGCCCTTGACCGAGGTCCACTCGTGGTCGAGCAGGTTGTCGACGTAGCCCATGTCCCACTCGATCGGCGAGTCGGTCCAGGGACCCTCGATACCGCTCGTGATCATCCCGCCGATGTCGTCGAGGTCCTGGTCCCAGCCCAGCCCCTGATCCTCGATGGGGGCCGCCTCCGGCTCGGGGCCGAGGTGCTCCTCGGGGTTGTCCGCGCCGTGGACCTTCCCGAACGTGTGGCCGCCGGCGATGAGCGCGACGGTCTCCTCGTCGTTCATCGCCATCTTGGTGAACTCCTCGCGGATGTTCGCCGCCGAACCCTCCACGTCGGGCTCGCCGTACGGGCCCTCGGGGTTGACGTAGATCAGGCCCATCACGGTGTTCGCGAGCGGGTCCTTCAGGTTGCCAACTTCGCCGTCCTCGTAGCGCTCGGGCGAGGTCTCCTCCCACTCTTCCTCCGGGCCCCAGACGGTCGCCTCGTTGGACTTGAACTCGTCATCGCGGCCGCCCGCGAAACCGAACGTCTCGAACCCCATCGTCTCCAGGGCGACGTTGCCGGCGAGGACGATCAGGTCGCCCCAGGAGAGCTTCCGGCCGTACTTCAGCTTGACCGGCTGCAGGAGGCGCCGCGCCTTGTCGAGGTTGATGTTGTCCGGCCAGCTACTCTCCGGCGGGAGCCGCTGCAGCCCGCCCGAGGCCCCGGCGCGGCCGTCGGCGGTCCGGTACGTCCCGGCGCTGTGCCACGCCATCCGGATGAAGAACGGGCCGTACGTGCCGTAGTCCGCCGGCCACCAGTCCTTCGAGTCCATCATCACCTGCCGGATGTCGTTTTTCACCTCCTCGAAGTCCAGCTTCTGGAACTCCTCGGCGTAGTCGAACTCCTCCCCGTACGGGCTCACGTCCCGTGCGTTGTCGTCGAGGATGTCCACGTTGAGTAGCTGTGGCCACCACTCTTGGTTGGTCTTAGCCATCGTACAACAGATGACCCTTCCGCGTATTAAGGTTGTTCAACTCGGTAATGGTCTTCTGATTGAAAAAGGAAATACAGCCTTGTAGCAACTGAAATTGCCAAACAACAAAAACACTGTGCGTGTTCGAAACTCGATTTCTGTACGAAGGTGCTGTTACGAGGATAGCGGGGCAAAAAGTACGATTCAGCACGCAGTACGGTCGAATCGCGCTCACCCACCTTACACCCTGAGCTTCGGCCGGCCGTCGTGGGATGCGGTACCGTCCGCTCCGTCGGCTGGGTGTCACTGCTGCGCCGATCGGACTGACTCCCGTATCGATCGAGGGATCGGCGGCGAGCGCCCCCACCGAACCGGGCTCATCTGATAGTTTTCCCCCGGGTGAACTCCTCGATATAGCCATCATTTAATGGTCTTCACACCGTACTGCGCCGATGCGGTAAGGAAGACACCCAACCGTGACGCCGACGCATTCCGGCATCCCCCCACCACCCCACATCGTAACGGTTCGGAGTGACGGACACGTCCTCGCCCGCGTCACACCGGGCGTGGTCTTCCTTACTTGCTTTTGGCCGCTGTGTCTGGAAGTTCCTGCGAGAAAGTGACTCCGCGCCGGTGACCGATTCACCCGGGTAGCCGCGTTAGAACGTCGGTTCGTCGTCGCTTCCGCCTTCCTGCATCGCGGGGTCCTGTTGGTCCTCGACAGTCTGGGTGAACAGGTCGCTGTCCATCTCTTCGGTGGGCTCTTCTTCGATGTCGTACGCCGAGACGCCGCGCTGGAGGAGATCCTCGACGGCGCGCTCGCGGTTGAGGAACTCGCCGGACTCCACGAGACGGTTGAGTTCGCCGGTGATGCGGTCGGGGAGGTCGACCTCGATCTGCGCCATATCATCCCCTCTACGCTGGAGCGGTGTGAACTTTCCGCTCGATGCTTATATGCGCCGGCGCGCCGAACCCCGCTCCGTGCAAGCGGACGCGATCGACCCCCAGGCGAAGGCGGCGCTGCAGCGTCGACGGGTCTCACTCCCGCACAGTCGGATCGGGCTCAAACTCCTCCGGCCCGTCGCCCGGCTCGCGAGCCGCTACCGGGTTCGAAACCGCCCGCTGTCGGCTCGGTGACGGACCTGGTGCTCCCGGGGCCAGGCGGCGATATTCGGATGCGACGCTACCGGCCGGACACGGACGGCGACGTACCCACGGTGGTGTTCTTCCACGGCGGCGGCTACGTGATCGGCGGGCTGGAGACCCACGACGTGCTCTGTCGGCGGCTCACCCGCGAGAGCGGCTGTGCGGTGCTCTCTGTCGCCTACCGCCTGGCGCCCGAACACCCGTTCCCGGCGGCCGTCGAGGACTGCTACGCCGCGACGGAGTGGGCCGCCGCGAACCCGGCGCGGCTCGGCGGCGCCGACGGGCTCGCGGTCGCCGGCGACAGTGCGGGCGGCACGCTCGCGGCCGTCGTCGCACTGATGGCCGCCGAGCGCGGCGGACCCGAGCTCGCCCATCAGGCGCTGCTCTACCCGGCCACGGGCGTCGAACCGAGCCAGGAGTCGGTGCAGCAGAACGCGGGCATCGTCCTCGACGAGTCGGACCTGGCGTTCTTCGAGAAGTGTTACCTCGACAGCGAGATCCACCGTCGCAACCCCTACGCCGACCCGAGCAACGCGGCCGATCTCTCGTCGGTCGCGCCGGCGACGGTGATCACGGCCGGGTTCGACCCGCTCCGGGATGCGGGCAACGGGTACGCCGAGCAACTGCTCGCCGACGGCGTCGACGTGCGCTACGAGAACTACCCGTCGCAGGTACACGGGTTCGCGACGATGGCGATCGACGCTGCCGAAGACGTGGCCGCGGGCGTCGGGCGGGATCTCGGGACGGCGCTCGGTGTCAGGTGACTGTCGTTCGGGCGTCGCGAACTCGACTCGTACACTTTCTCTCGCGATAGCGATTGTCGGCTCAGTGCCGGCGTTCCACGTTCGTCACGCGCCCGTCGGCCTCGATCCGGGCGCTGACACTCTCCGAATCGGTGCCGAACGTGACTTCGACCGTCAGTGGCTCGTCGCACACTGTCTGAACGCGTGACTCGATACTGTTCCACAGTTGAGTCGGGTGTCGTCGGTCTGTCGCCATCCCGTGTTCGCGGAAGAACCCCTCGACGATCGGGTGGTAGGTAACCAATGTCGCCCCCGAGAGCGTCGTGACGGTGTCACACCGACGGCACTCGAAGCGAACCGTCGAAGGGGTCGGATCGTCGGCTTCGGGGTCGACGCCGTCGGTGAGTCGACGCTCGGTTCGGCCGGTACAGACACTGCAGAAGCCAGACCGGATTCGCTGGACTCTGGCGCGGTACCACTGCATCACTGCCGTCGGGAGTTCGTCTACCGGGACCGAATCCAGCGCGCCGGGCGGGATCGGGATGACTGCCCCGGAGTCACACGTCTGGCACTGGAGGCGGGCGTATCCGTCCTCGTAGCCCAGCGTGAACGCTCCGCCACACTGCAGGCAGTCCCAGTCGAGCGGGATCGGGGCCACCGTCGCTTCGGCGTCGTACGTGCCGGCGAGAATGGCGCCGACGACCATCCGGCCGGCGTAGGTGAGTTCGTACCCCTCGTCGGTTTTGGCGACGAACGAACCCACCAACCGCGACAGGTGGTAGTTGAAGTTCCCCGTATCCGTCATCGACACGGCGTCGAACAGTTCGGAGAACGACTTGCGCTCGTCGGGGGATCTGCAAGTGCCCGGAGGGCCTCGACTCGTGTCTCGTCGGCGAGGCGGCCGAACACCTCCGCCGCTGACTGTCGGCGTATCGACGGCGTCTGCTCCTCCATCCGTGCCGAGTGGTTACGGCCTCCGAGATTTATAGCTGGCTCAGGCGGAGGAAAGGTCAGATGAACAACAGTACTGCGTTGCTGAAAATCACTATTGGCCACCGCGCCCTCCTCGGTTCCATGTCGAACGAGACAGACGAGGAGCAAGCACGAGTTTGGTGGGACGCGTGGGCCGAGACGTTTCAGGAGGAGGGCGGACACTCCATCGCGATCGCCTTCGGGCCCGGGCCCCGGAGGGTGACGATCTGGGGCTCCTCGGGGACGTCGACGGTTCGGACGCCATCGAACTCGGCTGTGGCGGTGCGCAGTTCGGCATCGCGCTCGCCGAGCAGGGCGCGAACGTGACCGGCGTCGACATCTCGGCTGAACAGCTTTCACACGCCCGTGACCTCGCGGCCGAGCGCGGCGTCGATATGGCGTTCGTCCAAAGCAGCGTGACCGACCTAGCGGACGTGGAGTCGGGGGCGTTCGATTTGGCGTTCTCGGCGTTCGCGTTCCAGTGGGTAGAAAACCTACAGGCCTGTTTCGACGAGGCCTACCGAGTGCTTCGCCCGGGGGACGGCTCGTGTTCAGCGTCGACCACCCCTACTACAAGCTTCTCGACCCCGAGACGGGGGAGATCGCGACGAGCTACTTCGACGACGAGCCACGCCGCGGGTACAGCGAGTCGCTCGAAGCGGAGATGGTGGTGTATCGACGGCGCGTGAGCGAAATCGTGAACGCGCTCGTCGACGCCGGGTTCGAGGTCGAACGTATCGAAGAGCCCGGGTACGCCGACCCCGACGCCTACGAGAGCGACTTCGGGAGCTTCGAGCCGGAACTGATGGCGAAGGTGCCGCCGACGCTCGTGGTCGCCGCCGAAAAGTAGTCCCCTGACGCTCAGTGGTCCTCGAACCAGCTCTCCAGCTCTTCGAGTCGGTGGATCGCGCGGTCGGGGTCGCCGATGTTGTGGTGCTCGCCGGGGTAGATCACCAGCCGCGAGTCGACGCCCTGCTTCCGGACGGAGACGAACAGCTGTTCGGCCTGCGTCGGCGGGCAGCGCCAGTCCTCCTCGCCGGCCGTGATGAGCAGGGGCGTGTCGACCTGGTCCACGTCGGTGATCGAGGAGATCTCGCGGTAGGTGTCGACGTTCTCCCAGGGCAGTCCGAACTCGTCTTCGTGCCACAGGTGGTTGTCGTCGGTGCCGAACGTGGCGTAGAAGTCGTAGATCCCGTGCTCGGCGGCGGCGCCGGCGAAGATGTCGGTCTTGGTGACTGCCGCAGCCGTGGTGATCCCGCCGTAGGAGAACCCCGTGAGGTAGAGGCGGTCCTCGTCGGCCCAGCCCTCCTCGACGAGATGCTCGACGCCGGTTTTCACGTCGTCGACCTCCTTGTCGCCCCGGGTGCCCCGGAGGCGTTCGGCGAACTCCTGACCGTAGGACGTCGAGCCACGGTAGTTGGTCCGGAGAACGATGTACCCCTTGCTCGTCCAGAACAGTTGGTCGAAGCCAAAGGCCGGCGAGTCGTAGGACATCGGCCCGCCGTGGACCGAGGAGACCACGGGATGGGGGTCGGGATCCTCGGGGTCGAACCCCGGCGGGAGGTACGCGAGGCCGTGGATCGTGACGCCGTCGGAGTTCTCCCACGAGACCCGGACACAGTCGTGTGGTTCGTCGACGAGCTCGGCGTTGACCTGGCTGACCTGTGCGAGCCCCGCCTCGTCGGCTTCGGCGCCTTTCTCCGCATCCAGCCCCTCGCGGCCCATCGCGTAGATGTCGGCGCCGTCCTCGGGATCGTCCATCCGGAACGCGAGGGTGCTGCCGTCGTCGCTGGCGGCGAGCCCCGACACGGACCGACTGCGACCCTGGGCGACGAACACGCGCTCGGGGTCGTCCGCGTCGGCGTCGAGGCGCACCATCCGGGTGTTCCCCTCGTCGCCGAACAGCCCCACGAGCGTGTCGTCGTCGAGCCACTGGGGGTTGCCGCCGAACGCGATCGTCCGGTCGAGCGACTCGGAGACGGAGTCGAGCTCGCCCGTCTCCACGTCCAGGACGTACGCCTCGGTCGGCTTGTACCAGTTGTACGGTTCGCCGCCGCCGAGCGCGATCCGCTCGCCGTCCGGCGACCACTCGAGGCCGGCGAGCCGAAGCCCGGCGTCGGTGACCTGCTCGTAGCCCGTGCCGTCGGGGCGGATGGTGTACACGTTCCGGACGTGGGTGTCGTCGGGGTCCGTCTCGTGCTGGGCGACGAAGGCGATGCGGTCGCCGTCGGGCGACCACGCCGGCTGGAGGCCGTTCCGGTCGCCCTTCTCCTCGTCGTCGTACGCGTGGTCCAACCGGACGGTCTCCCGACTTTCGACATCGACGACGAACAGGTACGTCGTCACCTCGTCCATCCAGCCCGCCCCGTCGCCTTTGTGCTGGAGGCGATCGATCTCGATGGGGCCGTCGTCGTTACGCTGCCTGAGGTACTCCTCGTCTTCTTCGGTCGGGTCGCGAGCGGCGACGACGAGGCGCTCGCCGTCGGGCGCCCAGTCGAACTCCGCGACGCCGTAGTCGCGGTCAGTCACCTGGCGGGCGTCGCCGCCGCGGGTCATGTCGAACGACCACACCTGTGGCTTCGGGCCGTCGCCGACGGGCTCGCCGTTCTCCTCCTCGTCCTCCTCTTCCTCCTCGACTTCGGAGCCGTTCTCCACGGCGAGGCCGGCGTCGGTGTTGCGAGCCGCGACGAACGCGAGTCGGTCGCCGTCGGGCGACCACTGTGGGCTCGAAGCGCTGGAGGCGCGGGTTAGTCGGTACGGCTCCGCTGAGCCGTCGGTCGGCGCGACGAACAGCGACGTGTGGCGGTCGTCTTCCTCGGCGTCGAACTCGCTGACCAGAAACGCCACGCGCTCCCCGTCGGGGGAGACGGCGGCACCGGACGCGATCGAGAAGTCGTAGAACCGCTCGGGGTGAGTTCGTCCACGGGCAGAGTGTGAACCGAGTGATCAAAAACGTACGCCCCGCGGCCGTTCTGTGGGTCAGTACGCGTCGCGGGATGTCGTCCGCCGCGGCCGACCAGTGCCTGGGCGATCAGTCGCCCTCGTCGGCTGACAGCGTGCCGACGAGATCAGTCGTCCGCCGCGGCCGACCGGCGCCGCGACGATCAGTCGTCGCTGAAGGGGTGTTCCTCGGGATCGCCGTGGACGGCACTCCGGAGGATCTGGCGCGTGTCGCGGACGAGTCGGACCAGCTCACCGCTTCGGGTGGCGAACAGACCGAGCGCGAGGGCGACGTACACCAGCGTGAACAGGTGGAGCAGATCGATCTCCGTGATTGGGAGGTGGATGATCTCCCGGAGCGCGAGGAACTCGAGAATCACCTGCGAGATGAACAGTACCAGCAGCAGGATCGCCTCACGGACGTCGATCTCGAAGTTGAGGATCAACGCGATGGCGAACAGCGACTGCGCGGCCGTGATCCAGATCTCGGCGGCCTGTTTGGCGTCGAACGCCAGCGCGCCGTACTCCCGAGCGCGATCGAGTGGACGATCACCAGCGTCCCGATCAGCAGCGTCCACTGGTTCAGCTTCGAGGAGATGAGCGCGTTGAACCCGGCCGTCGAGCGGGCCTTCCGCACCAACACGACGACGACGATGAGTTCCGGCGACTCGGAGGCCAACGGCGCGATCCACTGGATCATGAAGAAGGAAGGGACGCCGATGTCCTCGCCCAGTAGCTCGAGGCTGTGAGCGAACGGCTCGACGGCGGTGAAGATGATCAGCCCGGAGAACAGAAACAGCGCGATCACCGTCAGCGCCCGGAACGGGTTCGGGATTCGCCCCAGCATCGCCGGGACGCCGACGTGTTCGACGTCCTCCTCGGGCTCACCCCGGAGGACGACGCCGATGTAGAGCACGTACAGCCCCACGAGAAACGCCATGTCGAAGATGTCGATCCCGGCGCCGAGCGGGACGAGGAACGCCCACAGCGTCGCCGCCAGCAGGAACGCGACTTCGAGGCTGATGTCTCGATCGAGCGAGACGGCGTTTTTCAGGAACCCGCTGTTGCTCTTCACCGCAGGATCCTTGCTCGCCCCGGCGCGGTAGACGGTGAACAGCGCGATGCCGGCCCAGCCGATTCCGATCAGGATGCGGTTCGCGCCGGTCATGTTCGCGACGGCGAGGTTGCCGGCTTCGGCGCCGGCGGGCGTGCCGGCCTGGACGCCCGCCTGCCAGGCGTACAGTGCGTCGACGGCGTACTCCGGGGCGACGGCCAGCACCGCCAGTACGGCGATGGCGAAGGCCCGGGGCACGTCCTTCTCTGCGGTTTCGGCGCCCCACGTCAGGAGAAACGACGCCCCGAGGATGCCGATACCGGCGACGGCCACGGTCGGTCCCGCCGTCAGTCCGTGGGCGCTCCCGGTTAGCCACCCGCCCAACCACGGGAGGGTCAGTATCGTTGCAGCGACCAACACTGCGAGCTTTCTCGTGTTCATCCCAGTTGGACTGAGCGAACACCGGGTTCGGTAAAAACCACAGGATAGCGAAGACACGGCCGAATTGGTCGGGATGAGCGGCGCTACCGCCGATTCAGCCCCGATCCCGCTCTGGCGGTGAAACGCGCGTGAGAAGCCGTCTACTGCACGGATCCGCCGCTTGTCGGGCAAAACGAACGGTGGGCCGTGAGGCGGCGTGGGTTGGCTAGCAAAATTTTTGGAAATTTGAAGATGTCCAGCGTGTATCGACGGTCTACGCATCGTGAGAACTCTTAAGTAGTCGCCGCCGGAGCATCGAACGTATGCTTCCGGACGCAGCGGTCGTGCGAAGGGGGACGCGTCGGGACACACGACGCCCGCGCCGTGAGGTGGCTGCCTGATGGGGCGGGCGGTCAGCGTCTCGCTCCAGAAAGGCGGCGTCGGCAAGACCACCATCGCGATCAACCTCGCGGACGCCCTCGCGGACCGGGGCCACGACGTGTTGCTGGTCGACCTCGACCAACAGGGCAACGCCACGGAGGGTGTCGGCCTGAAGGCGGCCTACGAGCGCGATAGCCCCCACGTCGGCGACGTGCTCACCGACGACGACCCCGTCGACGCGTCGGAGGTCGTCGTCGAACGCGACGCGTTCGACGTGCTGCCGGCCCACGTGGATCTCGACGAGATCGAGGACCGCATCCGGAACTCCACGTTCGGGATGCTGTGGGTCCGGCGCCGGATCGTCGAACCGCTGCTCGACGACGCCTACGACTACATCGTCGTCGACTCGCCGCCGAGTCTCGGGCCGCTCTCGGACGCGGCGCTGATCGGGACGGGCAGCGTCATCGTGCCGCTGTTGATGAGCGAGCCCAGCGTCAGCGGCTTCGAGCGCATGTGGGACCAGCAGGTCGTCCCCATCCGGAACGAGGTGGAGCTGGAGCTGCTCGCGGTCGTGCCGAACGACCTCTCGGGCAACAACGAGGAGCGACGCATCATCGAGGATCTGGAAGACTCGCCGTTCGAGGAACATCTCCCGGCGTTCTGCCAGTCCGACGAGTTCGACGACCCCGACTCCCCGGGGCCGGGGATCCGCCACCGCATCGCGTTCAGCCGGGCGTGGCGGGACGGAGAGACGCTCCGGGAGTACGACCCAGACAACGACATGCTCGACAGACTCGACCAACTCGCCGAGATCGTGGAGAACGATGCCTGACGACAACCGATTCGCCGGCCTCTCAGATGCCGACGAGGGCGCCGACGACGCCGAGGAACCGGCCGATGAGGAAGCGGAGGAGGGCGGCGGCCCCGCCTTCGAGTTCGACGCGACGACGGCCAAGAGCATCTACGTCCGCCCCGAGACCCTCGAGACGCTCGAGGACGCCGAGTTCGAGGTGGAGATGCTGCTGCGCCGGGAGCACGGGATCCGCGACGTGACCGGGCGGGAGTTCCACGACGCCGCGGTGCGTGTGCTCGCGGACCACCCCGAGGAGGTCGTCGAGCAGATCCTCGCGGAACGCGACGCGGAGTAGCGGCGGTCGTTCTTAAAAAAGGGCCCCGATCAGTTGGGCTGGGCGTCGGTGTCGATCTCGACGTCGCTGTACTTGCCGAGCGCGCCGAGCTGGCCGAACTGCGGCATGTCCACCCAGTCGTAGCTGAACCGCTCGTTTGCGGGGTAGCCGTAGTTGATCAGCGCACAGTCCTCCCAGTTGGCCTCCTCGAGCTTGCGGATCGCCTCGGCGCGCGCCTGCCGGTCCGCCTCGGTGTCACGCTTGTTGTTCTGCATCGTCTGCCAGGCCTCGCGGGCGCGCTGGGAGGCGTCGGTCTCGGTCCAGTTCAGGCCGACGAGCGGCGGCGCGTCGACGCCCTCCTGGTTGGTGGTTTGCGTGTTCGGCGGGTACAGCAGCGCGAGCACGTTCATCGGGTCGGCCCACGCCATCCCCCAGGAGCCGAGCCCGGAGTCGCGGTTGCCCGCGAACTCGCGGTCGAGCAGCGTCGAGAACTCCGCGGTGTTGATCGTGAGTTCGATGTGGGCGGCCGAGAGCTGGTCACGCAGGTCCCCGGCGATCTGGCTGTTGGTCGAGCCGGGGGTGTTGATGATCTCGAACTCGTACGGGTCGTCCTGACTGTAACCGGCCTCCTCCATCAGCTGGCGGGCGGACTCGATGTCGGACTCGTTGTAGCCGTAGGGGTAGTTCTCGCGGGCGTGCTCCTCGGCGGCCTCCGGGCCGCCCGGCCAGAGCGACTTCGGCGTCATGTGGTAGCCCGGCGTCTGGCGTCCCTTGTACGCGTCGTCGGCCAACTCCTCGTGGTTCATCACGTACGCGACCGCCTTCCGGGCCGGCTCGATCACGTTGTTCGTGTTGAACAGCATGAAGCTGGTCGAGAGCCCGGCGATCCGGAGGTAGTCGACGGTCTCGTCGTTCTGGAGCGGGCCGTACGTCCCGATCTGGCGGCCGATGTCGTCGGTCTCGTCGACGGTGACCTTCCCCGGGTCGTACTGTGCGTTGGGGATGGGGAACGCGTCGACGTTCCGGTTCATCGCGTAGTTGAACTGGGCGTTGGGGTCGGCGATCACCTGCCAGTGGACCCGGTCGATGCTCGGTTCGTCGCCGTAGTAGTCGTCGAACGCGACCACCGACGCCTCGTTGTCGGGGCTCCAGTTCTCGAACTCGAAGGGCCCGGTGCCGACGGGCTCGCTGGTGAACTCGTCGTAGGCTATCTGGCCGTCGTACCCGTCGATGTCGCCGACGATCCCCTCCGGCACGATGACGAACGAGGAGTCGGCCATGATGTCGATGCCGGCGTAGTACGGCGAGGAGAGCGTCACTTCGACGGTGTACTCGTCGACGGCCTCGACGCCGAGGCTGCCGGGGACGTAGTTCCCCTCGTCGTCGGTCTCGTGTTCCACGCCGAGGTCGCCGAGCAGCACGTAGTCCGAGGTGGAGTTGCTCGACCCGGCCAGTCGCTCCCAGGAGTAGACGACCGCGTCGGCGGTGACCTCGTCGCCGTTGTGCGCGACCACGTTCTCCCGAAGCGAGAACGTGTAGACGGTGCCGTCGTCGGAGACGTCGACGCTCTCGGCGATCGCGTTGGTCACGTCCGCGGTTCCGTGGGGCTTGCCCACGAGCCCGTCGAACATCTGGGCGACCTTCTCGGACTCCGTCGTGAGCACGGTCGCGATCGGATCGAGCGTGTTCGCCGACTCGTTGATGAGCCGGAGCGTCGTCTGATCGTCGCTCCCGGCCGGCGTGTCGTCGCCGCTGGTCTCGGTGTCGGTGTCCGTGTCGGTTCCCAGTTCGCCCGGCGGCGTCTCCTCGCCGCCATCGGTACAGCCCGCGAGCGCCCCCGCGGCCGCCAGCCCGCCTGTCGCTTTGAGGAACTGCCGTCGTTGCAGTTCGTCTGAATCAGCCATACCCGTTTCTGTTTGAGCCAACGGTTAGGTGTTGCGGTGGTTTCACAAGGCTCGTTTCTGAGGAGAAATACGTTCCCCCAGGCGATTCGGACGGCTGGGGAAGACGTATTAACGGGCGGCTAATTGATCCGCCCACGAATGAGTCGCTGGAGTTACTTCGCGCGCAGGGTCCTCCTGATGATCCCGATCGTCTTCTTCGGGACTACCATCACCTTCGTCATTCTCCGGATGGGGCCGATCGATCCGGCGGCGGCGGTGATCGGGGCGTCGGGTGACACCGAGGCGTACCAGTCCGTGCGGCGGAGCCTCGGACTCGACCAACCACTCTGGCTCCAGTACGTCGACTACCTCGGTGATCTGTTCACGCTGCAGTTCGGCTACTCGTGGGTCGTCAACCGCGGCCGGCCGGTCTGGGAGCTGATCGGCGTCTACGCCCCCGAACTATCTGGCTCGGGTTCTGGTCGGTGATGCTCCCGCTGTTCGTGGGGCTGCCGCTGGGGTTCTACGCCGGCCTCAACCCCAACACGCTGAGCGACTACGTCGCGTCCTTCGGCGGCATCGTCTGGCGGGCGATGCCCAACTTCTGGCTCGCGGTGATCTTCGTGGCGGTCCTGACCCAGTCCGAACAGCTGTTCGGCTTCCAGTGGGAGTCCTGGCTCGTCGAGACGAACATCGTCACGCCGCCGGATCTCTCCGAACTCTGGGCCCCCGGAACTTCCTCGGGGCGTTCAAGGCTATCTTGCCCGCCGCGCTCGTCCTCGGGTCGGCGTCGATGGGCAACGAGATGCGGATCGGCCGGACTGCGGTACTGGAGACGAAAAACGAGAACTACGTCGAAACGGCCCGCGCGAAGGGCGTCCCCGGCCGGAAGATCGTCTACAAACACGTGTTCCGGAACGCGCTCATCCCGCTGGTGCCGATCATCACCGGCGAGGCGTTCCTGCTCCTCGGCGGCAGCGTGCTCGTCGAGACCGTGTTCAGCATCAACGGGCTCGGCTACCTGTTCTACGCGGCGACGATCAACGCCGACCTGCCGCTGGTGGGCTCGCTGATGTTCTTCTTCATCCTGCTCTCGGTCGGGATCAACATCGTCCAGGACCTGCTGTACACGTTGATCGATCCCCGCGTCGGCTACGGGGGTGATGGCGCATGAGCGTCGTCGACGACGAGGACGCGACGCTTCGCGAACGGCTGACCGACGAGCCCGGCCCCGCGCTTCGCGTGTTCGCGGTCGTCGCCGCCCTGGTCGCCGTCGAGTTCGGCGCGCTCGCGAACCTCGTGATGAGCCTCCCGTGGGACGCCGTCGGTGCGGCGCTGCCCGGCTTCGTGCAGGGGGTCGCGGCGACGCTCGCGGGCGTCGGCGACGCGCTCGCCGGCCTCCCGACGCTGCTCTCGCGCTCGGTGATCGACAACGCCGGCTACCAGCTCCCCTCCGGCGAGTGGGAGGGGACGTTCATGGGGCTCTCGCCGGCGGTCGCGTGGGCGATCCGTGTCGTGCTGATCTACGCCTACGGGTTCGTCTGGCTGCTCGTCGGCTGGTGGAGCTACCTCGTCTACCGCGACAACTACCGCCACGCCAACTGGGCGCCCGTCGACGACATGGTCGGGCGCTTCCGCAACCACTCCTGGGGCTGTTCGGGCTGGCGATCATCTTCGCCTTCGTCGTGCTTGCGGTGTTCGCGCCGGCGCTCGGCCCGACGACCGTCGACGCCAACATCGCCGACCCGTACCTCCACACCATCGAGTACTACAGCGAGGAGACCGGCGGCGTCGAGGAGATGTACGTCGGCGACGCCAACGGCGACGCCCAGTCCCGCGGCCAGGGCGGCGAGAACGTCGGCCCGCTGAGCTACGACCAGTACGACCGCTTCCACCCCTTCGGAACCTTGCCGAGCGGGAAGGACTTGTTCACGTTCATGGCGGCCGGGGCGCGGGTGTCGCTGTTCATCGGCGTCGCGAGCCTCGCGCTCGCGGGCGGGGCCGCGGTCGTGTTCGCGCTCGCGACGGCGTACTACAAGGGGCTGGTCGATCTGGGGATCGTGATCACGAGCGACTCGATCCAGGCGATGCCCCAACTGCTGGTGATCATGCTCGCCTCGTTCGTCCTTTCGGGCACCTGGCTGGCGAACCTCTACAACGGGGTGTCGTGCTCGCGCTCCTGTTCGGGCTGACGGGCTGGCCCGGGCTCTGGCGGGCGGTGCGTGGCCCCGCACTCCAGGTCTCCGAGCGGGAGTGGATCGACGCCGCCAAGAGCTTCGGGCAGCGCCCCTCGGTTACGATGCGGAAACACATGCTCCCGTACGTGGTGGGCTACCTGCTGATCTACGCCTCGCTCACGCTGGGGGCGTCATCATCGGCGTCGCCGGGCTCTCCTTCCTCGGGCTGGGGATCAACGCCCCCACGCCCGAGTGGGGACGGGCGGTCAGCGCGGGCCAGCCGTACGTCGCCACGCCCTCGTGGCACATCTCGCTCCTCCCCGGAATCCTGATCGTGATCGTCGTCACGGGCTTCAACGCCCTGGGTGACGGGATCCGCGACGCGATCGACCCACAGAGCGACGTCGACACCGGGCAACAGGATCAGTCCGCGGCCGCAGGGGTGGTGCCTGATGGCTGCCGATCCGTCGCGATCGGCCGCCGACGCCGGGGCTGCCGCGGAGGCCGGCGACGACCGCCTGCTGGAGGTCGAGAACCTCCAGACCGTGTTCCACACCGAGCGCGAGACGATCCGCGCCGTCGACGGCGTCTCCTTCGGGATCGCCGAGGGCGAGACGCTCGGGCTCGTCGGCGAGTCCGGCTCGGGGAAGTCCGTCACCGCTCGCTCCATCATGGGGCTGGTGGACTCGCCGGGCGAACTCCTGCCCGACAGTTCCATCCGGTTCGACGGCCGGGAACTGACCGGGCTGAGCGAGAAGCAGTACGAGCGCGTCCGCGGCGGCGGCGTCGCGATGGTGTTCCAGGACCCGCTGTCGACGCTCAACCCCGTCTACACCGTCGGCAACCAGATCGAGGAGGCGCTCTCGCTACACCGCGGGCTCTCGGGCATGGACGCCACCGAGAAGGCGATCGAACTGCTGGAGGACGTGGGGATCCCGGACGCCGCCCGCCGGGTGTCTGAGTACCCCCACGAGTTCTCCGGCGGGATGCGCCAGCGTGCCGTGATCGCGATGGCGCTCGCGTGCGATCCGGATCTGCTGATCTGTGACGAGCCGACGACGGCGCTGGACGTGACGATCCAGGCCCAGATCCTCGAACTGCTCGCGGAGCTCCAGGAGGAACACGGGCTGGCGATCCTGTTCATCACCCACGACATGGGCGTCATCGCGGAGGTCTGTGACCGCGTCGCCGTCATGTACGCCGGCGAGGTCGTCGAACAGGCGCCGGTCGTGGAGCTGTTCGAGAACCCGCGCCACCCCTACACCCGGGGGCTGCTGCGCTCGATCCCGAGCACCCAGCGCGGCGCGGAGCGGCTCGAGACGATCGAGGGCGAGGTGCCGACGCCGAACGCGCCCGCGACGGACTGCCGGTTCGCGCCGCGCTGTCCCGAGGCGTTCGACGCCTGCCGGGAGGTCCACCCGGAGGCGGTCCCCGTCGCGACCGAGGGCGTCGACGACCACACCGCCGCCTGTCTGCTCTACCCCGAGGACGAGCCCCGGGAGCAGGCGGTCGATCGCCATGCCGGCGAGGCCGCACAACCCCACGTCGGTGCCGACGACGCCGGAGGTGATTCGCGATGAGCCAGCAGGAGCGCGGGGCGACCGGGCTCGCCGGGCTGGACTGTGACCCCGGCGAGACGCTGCTCTCGGTGCGTGACCTCCGGACGTACTACGAGTCCGGCGAGCTCATCGGGGGCCAGCCCGTGAAAGCCGTCGACGGCGTCAGCTTCGACGTGAAGAAAGGCGAGACGCTGGGCATCGTCGGCGAGTCGGGCTGTGGGAAAACCACGCTCGGTCGGACGCTGGTCCGGCTCGAAGCCGCCACGGGCGGCGAGGTCCGCGTGGGCGACGACGACGTGACCCAACTCTCCGGCGAGGACCTGCAGGCGTGGCGCCGGAACGCCCAGGTGGTGTTCCAGGACCCCGAGTCCAGCCTGAACGACCGGATGACCGTCGGCGAGATCGTCCGCGAACCGCTCGACGTCCACGACTGGGGGACGCCCGCCGAGCGCCGCGCTCGCGTGCGCAGCCTGCTGGAGAAAGTCGGCCTGCAGGAGGAGCACTACTACCGTTACCCCACCAGTTCTCCGGTGGCCAACGCCAGCGCGTCGGCATCGCCCGCGCACTGGCCTTGGAGCCGGAGTTCGTCGTGCTCGACGAGCCCGTCTCCGCGCTGGACGTGAGCGTCCAGGCCCAGATTCTGAACCTCCTGATGGACTTACAGGCGGAGCTGGGGCTCACCTACCTGTTCATCGCCCACGACCTGAGCGTCGTCGAGCACATCTGTGACCGCGTCGCCGTGATGTACCTCGGCAACGTGATGGAGCTCGGCCCGACCGAGGAGCTGTTCGACGACCCGGCGAACCCCTACACACGGGCGCTGCTGTCTGCCGTGCCCGAGCCGGATCCGACCGCCGAGATCGACCGGATGACCCTCCGCGGAACCCCGCCGAGCCCGCGCGACCCGCCGACTGGCTGTCCGTTCTCGACGCGCTGTCCGGTCAAGATCCGCCCCGAGGGGTTCGAGGCGGTCGACGACGAGACGTGGGAGGCGATCGAGGTGTTCCGGGAGACGCTGCGGGCCCGCGGCCGTGCGGAGCGCTCGCTCTCGGAGCGGGCCAGGGGGCTCCTCGGCTTCGAGACGCGCTTTGCCACCGTCGACGAGGTGGTCGACGAGCTGTTCGCCGACCGGGAGCTACCCGGATCGATCCGGGAGCCGGTCGAGCGCGCGAGCGATCTCGCCCGCGACGGCGACGAGGACGCCGCGCTCGAGCACCTCCGTGCGGAGCTGGGCAGCGTCTGTGACCACGAGCAGCCGACGGCACACGGCGTCGACGCTACGGGGCGTGAGAGCCGCTGTCACCGCCACGACGACGAGTACGACGAGCCCGCGGCGGTCGGCCCGTCCGTCGGCGACGCGGAGTGATGAGCGACGACTGGCGCCCTCCAGGCCGCCCGCCCGCGGACAGCGGCGCGCGCTTCCGACTGCGCCAGGCCGTCGACGCGCTCGTGTACGGGCTGGCGTTCACGCTGGTCGTGTTCGTCGGCAGCGGTGTCGTCTCGTTCGCGTTCGGCGTCGGCTGGTTCGGGGTCGAGCTGGTGCTGTTCTTCCTCGGCGTCTCGCTGCTCGCGTACGCGGCGTTCCAGCTCCGGCCGGCCAAGCGCTGGGACGTGAAGTTCGAAGAGGAGGGGTACCAGATCGTCCGCCCGGACGAGAACGGCCGCGTCGTCGGGAGCCGCGACGAGTCCCGCTTCCAGGCGGCCGTCCAGCGCGTGCCGCCGCTGCCGACGCTGGGGCTCGAACCCGAGGCCCGGCTCTCGCCCGCAGCGAAACTGTTCGTGGCGGCGGCGATGCTGTTGCTGGCGTCGCTGGGGCTCGAGATCGTCGTGTTCTGGTGAGGGAGAGGGTTTTTCCCTTCGCTTCCCCCGATTCCGCACATGACCCGTGACGACGCCGTCGAGGAGGCCGATCACGAGACGCGGAGGGAGGGGAGTGTGGCCGCCGTCGAGGACGCGCGCCGCCTGGCCGACGAACGACGCGAGAACGGCTGGGAGGCCGTCGTCGTCCCGGCGGTCGACACCGCGCCGGTGCCCGAGGACGCCGACCGTGGCTACTCGGGGTTCGTCCACGTCGTTCCCGAAAGCGTCGCCGACGCGGTGTCGGCCGCCTGTGACCGCGCCGCGTTCCCGCAGTACGACGCCTACCGCCGACAGGTCGGCGGGGAGTTTTTCTTCGTCGTCGAACTGCTCGACCCGGCGACCGAGACCGCGCTCCTGATCGCCGGCACCTACCGGTCGACGGACGCGGTGCCGCTGTATCGACAGGCCAGCCGGGAGGGCGTCGTCCGGACCCACCTCAAACGGCTGAACGGCGAGCGCCTCGGCTCGGTCGAACACGAGTCGATCGAGAAGCTGTTCCCCGAGGGGATCGAGACGCTGGCCGGCAGAAGCTGAGTCAGTCCCCGCTCGCGGCGCCCTCGGCCGTCTCCGCCTCGGCGGCGGCGTGATCGGTGTCGGGGCTGTTCGCGGTGTACACTCGCTTGCGAGCGTCTTTCAGGCAGATCTCTTCGGTCACCAGGCCCGCCGACTCGAGTCGGCCGAGCGCGTCGCGCACGGTGCGACCGGCGAGCTGGGTCTCCTCGGTGACCTGACTCTGGGTCATTCGGTCGTGCTCCTGCAGCACGAGGTGGACCAGCTTCGCGCTGGGCGGAAGGTCGGCCATCTCCGCCTCCGTGGCGACGTCGCTCACTGTCGCCCCTCGCTGCTGGTAGTTGTCGGGCGTCCGGTCGTCGCGGGGCCGCAGTCTCGATCAGCCCAATCGGAATGTTCTCGCGCACGGATGCCCGTATGCGCGCGCGACCCTTAAGCCGTTCTTGACCCTGAGGTAACCGGGTGACACGGGTGTTACCGGGTTGGCGGGCCGCTCGCCGCTCACTGAACCGTGCCGTCGGCGAGCTCCCCGAGCGGGTCCGTGCGCGTAAAGGCCGGTGTCGTGATCTGTACGGGCGTCTCGGCGTCGACGTCGGTAAAGCGCAGGTGGATCGAGAAGCGCCCGTCGTCGCCGACCGGGGCCGCCTCGTACTGGCGGCCGACCGCCGCCCACGCGTACGAGCCCGCGTACGCCGGGTCGATCTCGCCGTCGATGAACCACTCCGAAACGTCCGCGGCGGTGGCGTCGCCGAACGTCGTCCCGGCCATCGGGTACGCACGGTCGGACCACTCGTAGAACCCCTCGTCGATGACGTACACGTTCTCGAAGCCCGCTTTCTGGAGTCCCGCGGCCCGCACCGAGGAGAGGTGGTGGGGACAGCCACAGTAGGCGACGACGCGATCGTCGGCCGGCCACCCCTCGATGCCGCCGCCGGAGGAGCCCTGCTGGGCCGGCGAGAGGACGCTCCCGTAGAGGTGCGAGCGCGTGTACTGGTCCAGCCCGCGCGCGTCGACGAACCGTGCGTCCGCGCGGCGGAACCACGCGATGGCGTCGTCGATCGGGAGCAGCCGGACGGTCTCGTCGTTGACCGAGATCGTCTCCAGGGCGTCGTCGTCGACCTCGGGCGCGGCCGGCGGGTCGGGGAACGACGGCGGGTAGCCGTCGGCTGGATCGTCGTCGTCGGGGTAGTCGCCGTTCGCGACGAACGTCTCTTCGAGCGTGCCGGGGTGCTCGAACGGTGCGTCCCCGCTGGGCGTCCCGTCGCCGGACGTACAGCCGGCGACTGCCGCCGTCGACGCCGCCCCAAGCGCGGCGAGGTACTCGCGTCGGTTCACACCCCGTGTTCGGCGTCGAGTCCCATACAGGCTTCGTCCGCGGCGTTACGGGCGATCGACGCCGACGGCCCGCACGGGCGCGCCGTCGCCCCCGAGCGCGATCGGCTGAGCGCGGAGTTCGACCTGCGACGGGACCGCCGCGAGGTTCGTGAGGTTCTCGAACACGAGCAGCCCCTCGCCCAGCAGCGCGTGGTGGGCACCGAAGGGGTCACGATCCCCGAGGTCCATCTCCCCGCTGCCGGCGGCGTCGGGTCGGGGCTGAACGCGTCGATCCCGACCGCGAGCTCCCGCTCGGCGCAGCGCTCGGCGGCCACGACCGAGAGGTACGGGTGGTCCCGGTAGCGCGCCTCGCCCCAGTACTGGTCCCAGCCTGTCCGGAAGAGGACGCAGTCGACATCCGGGGCCGGCTCGGCCGCCGGCACGCGCCCGGCGGGGATCGGTTCGCGGGCGTCGAGATCGCTGCAGTCGACGACGACGGCGTCGCGGACGAACGCCGACACTGGGTAGGCGTCGAGCGTCGCGCCGTCGGCTTCGGTGTGTGCGGGGGCGTCGACGTGGGTGCCGGTGTGGCTCCCGCAGGTGAGTCGGCTGACCCGGCAGCCGTCTGCCGCGAACGTGTCGGCGGCGTCGACGGTGACCTCGGGATCGCCGGGGTACACCGGCATGCCGGGCTCGATCGGGTGGGAGAGGTCGTGGAGCGTCATCGGTCGTCGTAGACCACCGTGCCGTCGACGATCGTCAGTTCGACGCCGATCCCGTCGATGGAGTCCGGGACCTCGTAGGGGTCGGCGTCGAGGACGACGGCGTCGCCGAAGCGCCCGGGTTCGAGGACGCCCTTTTCGTCCTCCCGGAACTCGGCGTAGGCGGCACCGCGGGTGTACGCCGCGAGCGCCTCGTCGACGGTGAGGCGCTGGCTCTCGTGTGGTGAACCGACGGCGAACCCCATCCCGTAGAGCGGTCCCGGCGGCATCTTGTCGCTGCCGAACGCCAGCGGGACGCCGGCGTCGAGCATGTCGCGGTAGCGGTTGTTCTCCTGACGCACGTCGGCGCCGAGGCGGTTCTCGTACAGCCCGTCGTCGCCGTTCCACTGCAGGAAGTTCGGCTGCATCGACGCGACGATGCCCGCGTCGGCCATGCGCTCGATCGCCTCGTCGGTCGCGAGCTCGGCGTGCTCAACCCGGAGCCGCGGGTCGACGCGGTCGTCGTACTGCTCCAGGGCGCGCTCGTACTCGTCGATCACGATGTCGATCGCTTCGCCGCCGATCGCGTGGGTCGCGATCTGCTGGTTCGTGCGGGCGGCGTGGGCGAACCACTCCCGGAGCTGCTCGCGGTCGTTGACCATCTCGCCGAAGCCGCCGCCGTCGAACTCGCGGTGGGTTTTGGCGGTCTCCGAGCCGATCGAGCCGTCCGAGAACGTCTTGAGCCCGCCGAGGCGCAGCCAGTCGTCGCCGAAGCCCGAGGCGAACTCCAGGTCCGAGAGCGACTGGGCCTGCCACTGCGGGACGTAGAACGTCGTCCGGAGGTTCAGGTCGTCGTCGCGCCAGTGGGCGAACAGCGCCTCCTGCTGGACGGAGCCGTGGTCGCGAACCCGCGTGAGTCCCGCGACCGTCTGGATCGACGTGACGCCGAGTTCGTGGTAGCGGTCGATCGCGGCGTCGAGCGCCTCGCGCGCCTTGGGCACGTCGGGGTACGACGCGGCGCGCACGCGACCGGTGGCGTCCTCGACGACCCGGCCCGTCGGCTCGCCGTGTTCCTTCCGCACGTCGTGCTCGACGCCCGAGAAATCGACCGCCTCGAGCCCGCGGCTGTTGAGGGTTGCCGAGTGGCCGTCGACGCGCACGGCGACGATGGGGTGGTCCTCGGAGACGGCGTCTAGTTCGGCCCGGGTGAGGTAGCCGCGTTCGCCGGCGGGCCAGGTGCTCTCGTCGTAGCCGAAGCCGAGCACCCACTCGCCCGCCGGCGTCGAGTCGGCGTTCGCCGCGAGCAGGTCGATCGCGGCCTCGCGGTCGTCAGCCGCCGAGAGATCGGTCTCCAGCAGGCCGATGCCGACCGAAAACACGTGCGTGTGGGCGTCGTTGAACCCCGGCAGGACTGTGCGACCGTCGAGGTCGACCTGTTCTGCGTCGCTCGCCGCCGCAGCGACCGTCCCGGCGTCGCCGACGGCGGCGACGCGGCCGTCACGGAACAGCACCGCCTCGGCGGTCGTCCGGTCGTCGTCGAGCGTGTGGACCGTCCCACCGCTGAGCAGCAGTTCGGACATACAGGGCGACTGGGTGGCGCGGGGTTAAGCGTTCCCACGGGGTCGATCTCCGGGGTCAACCGGCGGCGCCGCCCTCGTCCTGCTCGGGCCGGATCTCGCGACTGATCTCCTTCCACTTGCCGCTGTTGAACCGCCAGTAGTTGATCGCCGCCGGCACGGTCGTCTCCGCGAGGAAGGCGAGGTACACCCCCCAGATCCCCAGCGGCGTGACGGAGCCGATGTAGATCAGTGGGATGGAGGCGCCGAACATGCCCAGGAGCTGGCTCAAAAACGGCACGCGCGTGTCGCCGCTGGCGTCGAGCGGGCCGATCGAGGAGCCCGAGATCCCGCGGAACAGCATCGCGACACAGGCCGCGTAGATCAGGCTCACCGCGATCGGCTCCGTCGCCGGCGGGGAGTCGGGGTTGATGAACAGGCTCACCATCGGCCGGGCGAACACGGCGGCGATCAGCGCCGAGACGGCGTACGTCGCGACCGAGAACCGGATGATGTCGCGGCCGTACGCCTCCGCGAGCGCCTCCTTCCCCTGGCCGAGCGCCTGCCCGGTGAGGCTGGAGGAGGCGAGGCCGAACCCCCAGCCGGGCGTGTTCATGATCCCCCAGATGCGGCGGGCGACGACGAACGCCGCGAGCGTGCCGTCGCGGTAGGTCCCGAGGATCCCGAGCATCGGGAACTCCGCGGCCGTCCAGACGAGGTTACGCGCGCCGACTGGGGTGCCGATCCGGACGAGATCTTTCAGCGTGTCGCCGTCGACGTACGTCCCGACGGGGTTGATCTCCACCGGGAACTGGCCGAAGCCGGGCGCGCTGCCCCGGGAGAGCCCGATCGCGAACGCGCCGACGGCGAACACGTTCGAGAGCACCGTCCCCAGCGCCGCGCCGGCGACGCCCCAGCCGAGGACGATGATGAACACCGCGTTCAACGCGATGTTGACGACGGCGCCGCCGGCCCGGACCTGCATCGCGGTGTAGGCGTCGTCGGCGCCGACGAGCACGCGGCTGCCGACGAGGTTCAGCCCGGCGAAGGGGATGCCGAGCCCGACGATCTGCAGGTAGCGTGCGCCGTACTCGATCTGGGTCGGGTCGCTGTTGATGAGGCGCACGAGCTCGGTCGGGAACAGCCAAAACACGACCACGACGGGCAGGGAGACCACGACGACCAGCACCGTGCTGGCGCGGACTGCGAGCCCGAGCTGTTCGTAGGCGTCGGCGCCGTAACGCTGGGAGACCAGCGCGATCGTCCCGCCCGCGACCCCGCCGCCGATGGCGAACGCCAGCCCCCAGAACGGGCCGGCGACGCCGACGCCCGCGATCGCGTCGGCGCCGAGCACCGCGCCCACCATCGCCACGTCGGCGGCGTTTTTCGACATGCGGGCGACGCCAGTGACGATCCGGGGCCAGGCCAGATCGGCGGTCTCGACCGCGCGCTCACGGTCGATCAGCCCGGCGCGGGCGAGCGCCAGCCCGATGTAGAGGATCGGAAGCCGGAGGACCGCGGCAGTACGGGACACCGTCCCGGCGTTCTAGCCCGACCGCGAAAGGGTTTACCCATCCTGCCGGGCTCGCCGGCTTCGACAGCGCCGGGGGCGCGTCGATACCCCGGCGCAGTCAGGTCACTCGGCGACGGGCGTCGACAGCAGGTGGACGATAGCCGCCCCGACCACCAGCAGCCCGCCGGCGGCCGCCAGCGCGATCCCCGGCGAGAGCGCGTCCGAGAGCAGGCCGCTGCCGAGTTGGAACGGGATCACGCTCAGCCCGCTGACCATCGACATCGCGCTCAGCGTCGTCGCGCGGCCGACCGCGTCGATGCGGTCGTTGACGTACTGGCTCGCGAACACCCGCGTCGCCTCCGACAGCCCGCGGATCAGCACGAACGCGAGGAACGCCGACACCGGGAGCACCCACTGGCCGACGAGCAGCAGGCCCACGCCGAGAGGGACGGCGACGAACCAGCGCCGGAGGCCGACGGTCTTCCGGATCCACTCCGCACGGTAGGTGAACCCCGCGGCCGCGAGGCTGATCGCGGCGTAGTACCAGCCCAGCAGCGTCTCCACGTCGCCCAGCGGGTAGCCAGCCGCCACAGCCTCGATCCGGGGCTGAAGGAAGATGAAGGCGAGATACGTCGCCGCCGAGAACAGCACGTAGTAGAGCACGAGAAACGCCCGGAGTCGCGGATCCGCAAACGCCGCTCGCACGGTCTCGAGGCTGGCTGCGAGCGTCGTGCGGTCGCTCGGATCCCCGGCGTCGGCGCTGTCGTCGTCGGCGGTCAGGAGGATGACGGCGCCGACGCCCGTTACCGCGGCGGCAGCGAAGAAGGGGTAGGCGAGTTCGACCGACGCGAGATACCCGCCGGCGACGGCGGCGAGCACGCCAGCGGTCAGCGCGAACGACTCGCCGCGGCCCCGCAGATCCGAGAACGACTGGCCGTCACCGACCAGCGAGTCGTAGATCCACGCGTCCTCGGTGCCCGAGCGGAACGTGTAGCCGAGCGACCAGCAGACGTACAGCGCGAGAAACGCCGGGAACGGGTCGGCCAACCGCCCGGCCAGGCCGAGCCCTGCCAGGGTGAGTGTGATCACGAGGGTTCCGAGCACGAGCCCGTTGCGTCGGCCGAGGCGATCGCCGAGATAGCCCGTCGGGATCTCGCCGGCCACCGTCGTCACGTTGTAGGCGGCTTCGAGCACGGTGATCTGGAAGAACGAGAGCCCCGCGCTGGCGAAGTAGAGATACATGATCGGCCGGTACAGCTCCACCGCTTTCGTGGCTTTGTAGGCGTAGTATCGGGCGACAGCGGTCGAAGCCATCGCTCCTGCTGAGACACCCTATCGTAGAAAGGGTTCGGTGTTCGGCAGGCCACAAGAGCTACCCGCAGTCGAGCCCACTGTCGGAGTATGAGCAACAGTGACGACCAGACGGCCGAGGACGAGGGTGAGGCAGTCGCCGACCAGGAGGCGTCGGCCGCCGAGGAGGCCGAACCAGTCGCCGACGGGGCTGAGACTCCCACGGGCGAGGCCGAGTCACCCGTCAACGAGGGCGAGCCAGCCACGGACGGCGACGCCACGACGAGTGCGGATGCGGACGGGTCGTCGACGCCCGGGGCGGGCGAAGTGTACTGTCGTGACTGCGGCGCGGTGATCAGCGAGAAGGCCGAGATCTGCCCGGAGTGTGGCGTGCGCCAGCAGTCGCCGGAGTCGTCGCTCGACGCCGTGATCGAGGTGCTCACCAACGGCGAGAACCCGTTCGTCGCTGCGGTCTACTCGGCGATCCTGCCGGGGCTGGGCCAGTTCTACAACCGCGAGCCCAGCAAGGGTGCGGCGATCATCGTCGCCAGCTTCCTGTCGGTGCTCTCGATGGCGGTGCTGATCGGGTTCGTTCTCTACCCGGCGGTCTGGCTGTACGCGGTGTACGACGCCTACGTCGTCGCCGACGGCCGCGAGCCGCCGCTGGGGAGCTAATCGAACAGGACCGCCACCACGAGAAAGAGGCTGTGGTGGATCACGACGCCCCAGAGCAGCGCCGTCGCGATCGGGCCCGGCGGGCGTTCGACGCCGCCGCCGCTCAGGATCACCGCCACCGCGGGCAGGACGAAAAACGCCACCACCAGGTAGGCGGTGGCGTATCGCTCCGGGAGCCGATCGAACACGTCGTGGTCGGTCGCCGACACAGTTCCGGGGTCGCCGCCGTGGGACATAACCCCTCCGGAGCCATGCCGAGTGCCGAAGGCTGAAGCCACCCCGTGCCTTCGATCCGCTGTGTACAACGTCGCAATCGTCGGCTGCGGGGTCATCGGCCACCGCCTCGCCGACGCGTTCACCGAACACGAGGAGACGACTGTCTGGGGCGCCTGCGACCTCGTCGCCTCGAAGGTCGAATCGTTCGCCGCGGAGTACGACGCCGCGGCCTACACCGACTACGAGACGATGGTTTCGGAGCCGGCCGTCGACATCGTCTACGTCGGCGTGCCGCCGACGGTCCACCACGAGGTCGTGGCGGCCGCCCTCGACGCCGAGAAGGCGGTCATCTGTGAGAAACCGATCGCCGAGGACGCCACCGTCGGCGCCGAACTCGTCGCGCTCGAGGAGGCGACCGACCGCCCGACCGCGATCAACCTCCCGTTCCGTTACACGCCCGGCGTCCGAGAGCTGATCGATCGGGTCGACGCCGGCGAGATCGGCGAGCCCCAGCGCATCGAACTCACGTTCCGGTTCCCCCAGTGGCCTCGCGAGTGGCAGGACGTAGACTGGCTCGCCGGTCGCGAGCAGGGCGGGCCGCTGCGCGAAGTGGGGACGCACTACCTCTTCGGCGTCCAGGAGGCGTTCGACACCATCAACTGGGTGAGCGCCGAGGTCGACTACACCGCTCCCGACCGCTACGAGGAGTCCATTACGGGCTACTTCGGCGTCGACGGGATCCCCGGCACCATCGACCTGCTGACCGACTGCGGCGTCGACGAGCAGAACTCGATGACGGTGGTCGGGACCGAGGGGTCGCTGACGCTGCTCGACTGGTACCGCCTCGCCGAGAGCGCGGAGGGGGAGGAGCAGGCGGTCGTCGTCGACGACCCCGGCGAGAACACGCTGCAGTTGGTCGACGAGTTCGTCGCCGAGTTGGATAGTGAGAGGCGGCAGTCGTCAGCCGCCGGCTCGGATAGTGAGAGGCGGCAGTCGACGGCCGCCGGCTCGGACGGCGACGGCGGCGATCTGGTGAGCTTCGCGGAAGCGAACCGGGTACAGGAGGTCGTCGACGCGATCTTCGCGTCCGAGGGCGAGCGAACTCCCGTCGAGAAGTAGCGCGCCGCTACCGCCGGATCAGCAGCACGCCGATCCCGCTCGCGATCCCGGCGATCAGCGCGAACACGAGGAACAGCACCGTCTGGTTGGAGTACGTCAGGATCGCGCCGGCCAGCCCCGCGCCGAGCGCGCCGACGCCGAAGTTGCCGAGGTAGGTGTAGCCGTAGGAGAGCCCGCGAGCCTCCTCGGGCGTGTACTCGGCGACGGCGGCCTGGTAGATCGGCTGGACGACGAACATCGCGAAGCCGAGCACCGCGCTCACCGCGAGCAGCGGCGCCGCGCCCATCGACGCCAGCGGGAGGAAGATCACCGCGAGCACCGCGAGGCTGCCGAAGGCGTAGGCGATCCCCTTCCCGGGCGAGAGGTAGTCGGTCAGCCGGCCGCCGACGTACTGGCCGGCGATCCCGACCGCGAGCAGCCCCGAGTAGACGTAGTTCGCGGGCTCCTGGGGTTCGCCGGCGATGTCGATCGGCTGGAACGTCTCCAGTCCCGCGAGCAGTTCGGGCAGGAAGGTGAGCACGCCGCGGTAGTAGAGCCCGTTCATCATCACGACGACGAACACGAACGCGAACGCGCTCTTGACAACCATCGCCGACACGCCGAGGAACTCGCCGATCGTGTCCGGCGTATCGTCCTCGTCGGTATCGGACTCGGTGTGGCTCGACTCGTCCACCTCGACGAACAGCACCGCGCCGGCGACGACGAACGCCGGCACCGCGAGCACGGCCGCGACCGTCTCCCAGCCCATGAACGCCAGCATCACCGTCGTCGCCAGCGGGCCCGCCGCGATGCCGATGTTGCCGGCCATCCCGTGCAGCGCGAAGCCGCGACCCTGCTCGGAGACGCCCTTACTGATGAGTGCGAGCCCGGCGGGGTGGTAGACGCTGGCCGCGGCGCCCCACAGCACCAGCGCGATCGCGATCGCCACGACCGCGGGGCTGGTCGAGAGCACGGGGAGCCCGTCGAGGGCGCTAGCGGCCGCGGAAGGAGCGACCGAGAGCACGAGGAACGAGCCACCCATGCCCGCCAGACAGAGCGCGATGAGTTTCTTCGAGCCGTAGCGGTCCGCCAGCACCCCGCCCGGCAGCGCGCCGATGCCGAACAGCGCCATCCCCACGGCGACGACGATCCCGAGCTCCGCCGTCGTCGTCGCGAACTCGGCGAGCCAGATGCCGACGAGGATGGGTACCGAGAGTTCGTACGTGTGGACCAGCGCGTGGGCCGTGCCCGCGAGCCCGACGATCCGCCGGTCGTTTCCGTCCATATGCTTCCTGCCGATGCGGACTGGCTTCAAAGGACGGATTCGCCGCGCCGCTCGCCGTCGCCGAGCCGGGTCGTGAGCTGTCGGCTCAACAGAACCTCGAACGGCCCCGCCGCCACCCACCGGCAGCGAGATCGTCGTCGAGCGTCGGCGGAAGGACCACAACGCTCTTGTTTAGGCCAACCAAAACCCGGAGTAGATGCGGCTCACCCGACGGGATGCACTCGCGGCGCTGTCGGCGGTCGGTGCCGCCGGCGTCGCCGGCTGTTCGGCGCCCGACACGGAGGGAAGCGACGACCCGACGACGAGCGAGCGGGACGCGCCGGAACTGGCCGACGACGACCGCGAGACGCTGGTGGCGCTCGCGGACGTGCTCTACCCGAGCGAGGTCGAGAACGTCGCCGAGTTCGTGGACGCGTACGTCCGTCCGCGTGTCAGCGGCCGCCCGGCGCACGGGCGCGGACTGCTCGACGCGATCGAGACGCTGAACGAGTACGCACAGACCCTCGAAGGCGAACGCTACGCCGCGCTCGACGCCGCGGAACGGGAGGAACTGCTGACCTACATGGCCGTCGACACCGCCGACCCCGACCCCCACGGCGACGACGACGAGCGCGTCCGCTACTACCTGGTGAACGACCTGCTGTTCGGCCTCTACGCGTCGCCGACGGGCGCCTCGCTGGCCGGACTGGAGAACCCCCGGGCCACCCCGGCGGCACTGCGAGCTACCAACAGGGCCCGGCGGTGACGGACAACCGCGGGAAGCAGCGGGGGCCGGAATGAGCGGGACACAGTCGTCCCAGGATCGGACGCCGACCGAGAACGCGGACGTGTGCGTCGTCGGCGCCGGGCCGGCGGGCGCGCTCGTCGCCGACCGGCTCGCGAGCGCCGGCCACGAGGTGGTCGTCCTCGAAGCCGGCCCCCGATTCGACCCCGAGGAGCGCGAGGAGCGCATGGAGACTCACCTCCGGCCCGGCGACGACACGCCGATCTGGGGGATGGGCGGGCCGCGGGACGCCTACACCTCGGCCGGGGATCGGTTCTACCCGCTCAACGCCGCCCGGGTGAAAGGCGTCGGCGGCTCGACGCTGCACTGGCAGGGGATGGTGATGCGGATGCACGAGCAGGACTTCCGGCTCGATTCGGCGGTGGGCGTCGCCGAGGACTGGCCCATCGATTACGACGATCTCCAGCCCTACTACGCGGCCGCGGAGGCGGCGCTCGGGGTCGCTGGCGCGTCGGACAACCCCTTCGCGCCGCCGCGCGAGGAGCCACACCCGCTGCCAGCGTTCCCGCCCTCCCACAGCGACTCGCTGTTCGCGGACGCCTGCGAGGAGTTGGGCATCGCCACCCACTCGGTCCCGAACGCACGCAACTCCGAGCCGACCGAGGAGGCGGGCGCCTGCGTCGGGTACGGTACCTGCCGGCCGGTCTGTCCCTCCGGCGCGAAGTACGACGCGACCCGGCACGTCGACAGCGCACAGGAGCAGGGCGCCCGAGTGATCGACGAGGTACCGGTCCAACGGCTCGACCACGACGACGCCGGCGACCGCGTGACTGCGGCCGTCTACGTCACTCCCGAGGGCGAGGAGTACCGGCAGGAGGCAGACGAGTTCGTACTCGCCGCTGGCGGCGTCGAGACGCCGCGGTTGCTGCTCCTCTCCGAGAGCGAGCAGTACCCCGACGGGTTGGCGAACAGTTCGGGCGCGGTGGGGCGATACTTCATGGACCACCTGTTCGCCGGCGCCGGCGGGCGGCTGGACCAGCGGACCCGACAGAAGCACGTCGGCTTCAACACCACCGAGAGCCACCAGTTCTACGACCGCGAGGACGCGAGTCGGGGGGCGATCAAGCTGGAGTTCCTCAACTACGCCGGCCCCGCGCCGGCGGACATCGCGATGGGTGCCGAGCAGTTCGGCGACGACCTGTTGGATCAGGTCCGCGAGGGGTACGGCAACCACATCGCGATGGGCGCGCTGGTCGAACAGTTCCCGCGCGCGGAGAACCGCATCACCCTCGACCGGTCGCGGACCGACGACCACGGCAACCCGGTCCCCGAGGTCGTCTGGTCGCTGGATGAGCGCACGCGCCGGACCATCGAGCGCGCCAACGAGATCCAGCGCGCCGTCCTCGAGGAGTTGGGCGCCGACATCGAGTGGGTCGTGGGCCCCGACTCGACCGGGCCGGCGTACCACCACATGGGCACGACCCGGATGGGGGCCGACCCCGAGTCGAGCGTCGTCGACACCGACCTCAGAACTCACGACCTCGGCAACCTCACGATCGCCGGCAGCTCCGTGTTCGTCACCGGCGGCGCGATGAACCCGACGCTCACTATCGCCGCGCTGGCGCTGAAAGCCGCCGACGCGATCGACGCTCGGCTCTGAGCCGCCGTCGCTTCAGCCACCCGACGGGTTTTGGCCGACCGAAAAACCGGCAGGGTTTTAGGACTCCCTAAACAATCGACGGGCAATGAGTAAGCAGGACATCTGCGTGATCGTCCCGACGATCCGGGAGTGGGAGTGTATGGAGGAGTACATCGCGAACGCCCGCGACCACGGGTTCGATACGGACCGCCTGTTCGTCGTGCTCGTCACGGAGGACTTCTGTGACACCGACGGGATGGCGGCGATGCTCGACGACCTCGGCGTCGACGGCGCCGTCTTCGACGGCACCGCCCGCGAGGAGTGGTTCGCCGAGCAGGGCGCGAGCGAGTACAGCCACCTGATCCCCGAAGCGAGCCACGCCCAGACCTCGTTCGGGCTCCTCTACATGTGGGCGAACGAGCGCTTCGAGTACGGCGTGTTCATCGACGACGACACGCTGCCCCACGACGAGGACTTCTTCGGCACGCACATGGAGAACCTCGCCTACGAGGGCGAGATCGAGGCCCGGGAGTCCGACGAGTCCTGGGTGAACGTGCTCGCCGACGCCGACGCCGACCTCTACCCGCGTGGCTACCCCTACGCGGCGATGGACGAGGAACTCGAGCGCGAGCCCACCCGCGTCGACGACGTCGTCGCTTCGCAGGGTCTTTGGACCAACGTCCCTGACCTAGACGCAGTGCGAATCCTGATGGACGGCGACCTGCAGGGGCAGGCCCAGAGTCGGACCTCCCGAGCGGACTTCGGCGAGGACTTCGTCGCCGCCGAGGGCCAGTACCTGACGGTCTGTTCGATGAACCTCGCGTTCCGCCGCGAGGTGATCCCGGCGTTCTACCAGCTGCCGATGGACGACAACCGCTGGGACGTGGGGCGCTTCGACGACATCTGGTCGGGGCTGTTCCTCAAGCGCGCCTGCGACGTGCTTGGCAAGCAGGTGTACAACGGCGGCCCGCTGTGTGAGCACAACAAGGCCCCGCGCTCGACGTTCGACGACCTGCAGAACGAGGTCGCCGGCCTCGAACTCAACGAGCACGTCTGGGAGGTGATCGACGACGCCGCCGCCGACGCGAGCTCCTACCGCGAGGCGTTCGCGTCGATGGCCGACGCGCTGGCGACCGGCGAGTTCACGGAGTGGAACAACGGCGAGTTCCTGAACTACTGTGGTGAGTACATGAACGACTGGCTCGACTGTCTGAATACGCTCGAACAGCCCGCCGCGGACACCGTGGAGGTGCCCGCCGATGACTGAGGGACCGACCTCCAAGCGTCGCCGCCGCCTGCTCGCGAGCATCGCGAGCGCCGGCCTCGTCGGTATCGCCGGCTGTGGCGGCGGTGGCACCGAAACCGAGGGCCCCGGTGGCGACGGCACCGACACGCCGGCTGACGGGAGCGAAACCATCGGCGACCCCGAGTTCTCGGAGTTCCGCGGCTCGGGCGCGCTCGCGGAGGGGCGCGAGGAGATCAGCGGCACCCGCATCCGCGACCTGCCGAACCTCGAAGGCGAACTCACGATCTACCTCGGCGGCGGGGAGGGTGGCCTCTACCGCGACCTGATCAACAAACTCGAGGAGATCTACCCCGAGTTCGAAGCGACGCCACGGGCCTCCGGCACCGCCGACGCCGCGAACACCCTCATCAGCGAGGGGGCGGCGACGCCCGCGGACGTGTTCTGGTCGGTCGACGCCGGCTCGCTGGCGGCCGTCGCCGCCGAGGACCTGACGACGGAGCTCTCGAGCGACGTGACTGACCCCGTACCGGACGAGTTCCACCCCAACAGCGAGTGGGTCGGCACCGCGGGCCGCGCACGAGCGATCCCGTACAACACCGAGGCGCTCGACGAGAGCGAGATCCCGGACGACGTGATGGAACTGCCCGACTCGGGCATCGCGGGCGAGATGGGCTGGGCGCCGACCTACGGCGCGTTCCAGGCGTTCATCACCGCGATGCGGCTCACCGAGGGCGAGGACGCCACCCGGCAGTGGCTGCAGGGATGGTCGACGCCGGCGTCACGGAGTACGCAAACGAGTTCTTCGTCTCCAACGGCGTCGCCGACGGCGAACTCCAGGCCGGCTTCGCGAACCACTACTACCCCCTCCGCGTGCAGGCCGCGCGACCGAACGCGCCGATCGATCTCGCGTTCACCAGCGGCGACGCGGGCGCGCTGATCAACGTCGCCGGCGCCGCGGTGCTCTCGGCGAGCCCCCAGCAGGAGCTGGCGTCGAACTTCGTGCGCCACCTGCTCTCGGCCGAAGTCCAAGAGTACTTTGCCACCCGCGCGTACGCCTACCCGATGATTCCGGGCGTCCCGCCCGTCGGTGGCCTCCCCCGTATCGACGAACTCAACCCGCCGGAGTTCGACCTCGCCGAGCTGTCGAACATCGGCCCCACGGTGGACCTCATGCGGGAGGTGGGCGTGCTCTGATGGGCGCCATCGGCGACGCCGCGGCCGAGTCCGCGGGGGTTCGCCAGCGACTCCGCCGCTTCCTGGGGCTGGACGACGACGGCGTGTCGACGCCACTGGTCCTGCTTTCCGGGGCGATCGCCGCCGCGGTGCTGTCGCCGCTGGTCTGGCTGTTGCTGCGGGCGAGCGAGGTGCCGACCGACGAGGCGCTCTCGCTGATCGGCTCCTCGGGCGACGTGTTCGCCAACAGCCTCGCGCTCGTCGCCGTCGTCACGACGGCCTCCGTCCTGCTGGGCGTGCCACTCGCGGTGCTGACCGTCCAGACCGACCTGCCGTTCCGGCGGTTCTGGACCGTCGTCATCGCGCTCCCGCTGGTGATTCCCAGCTACGTCGGCGCGTTCGCGTACATCTCGGCGTTCGGCCCCGACGGGGCGCTCGCCGACGCGTTGGCGCCCTTCGGGGTCCAGATCCCCGAAGTGTACGGGCTGGGCGGCACCGCGCTGGTGCTGACGCTGTTCGTCTACCCGTACGTGTTCCTCACCACCCGGGCGGCGTTGCTCTCCTTCGACGAGACGCAGTTGGAGGCCGCCCGGACGCTCAACGTCGGCTACCTCTCGGCGTTCCGCCGGGTGATCCTGCCGCAGATTCTCCCCGCCGTGACCGCCGGGGGCTGCTCGTCGCGCTGTACGCGCTCTCGGACTTCGGGACGCCGTCGATCATGCAGTACGACGTGTTCACGCGGATGATCTACGTCGAACTCAACAGCTTCGGCGACGGCCGGAACAACGCGACGCTGCTGTCGCTCCAGCTGCTCACCGTCACCGCCGTCGTCGTCGCCCTGGAGTCACGGATCGGCAGCGGCGAGGACTCCGGCTACGGCGCGGCGTCGTCGTCGACCGCGATGATCCCGCTGGGCCGGCTGCGCTGGCCGGCGATGCTGCTGCCGGCGCTGGTGTCGACGTTCACGCTGGCGCTCCCGGTCGGCATCCTGACGATGTGGTTCGTCCGCGCGGAGGCGCTCGAGTACGACGTGGGGGGCCGCGCGTTCGAGTGGGGGTTCGCGCTCAACTCCGTCTACGTCGCCGCGCTGGCGGCGGCGGCGACGCTCGCGCTCGCGATCCCGGTCGCGTACTACTCGGGGCGCTCGCGGGCACGGTTCGCGTGGCTGGCCGAGCGCGCGACGTACCTCGGCTACGCGATGCCGGGGGTCGTGCTCGCGCTCGCGCTGGTGTTCTTCAGTAGCAATCAGCTGGCGGAGTGGTTCGGCCCGGGCGCGGCTCGGGCCGTCTACCAGTCGCTCCCGCTGCTGGTGTTCGCGTACGTGGTGCGCTTCCTCCCGCAGGCTGTCGGCGCCTCGCGGTCGTCGGTGCTCGGCGTCGACCCCGCGTTGCTCGGCGCGGCGCGCGT
The DNA here is from genome assembly GCF_001307315.1 of Halolamina pelagica. Classification (GTDB taxonomy): domain Archaea; phylum Halobacteriota; class Halobacteria; order Halobacteriales; family Haloferacaceae; genus Halolamina; species Halolamina pelagica_B. The sequence continues at coordinate 1,967,362 of NZ_LGUC01000001.1, read as the reverse complement.
ACTCGGTGAGCCGCCGCGGCGGGTGTTCCGCCGCGTGACGCTGCCGCTGATCGCGCCGGGCGTGCTCGCAGGCGCCGCGCTCGTGTTCCTCACGACGATGAAGGAGCTCGACACGACGCTGATCCTGCACCCGACAGGGTTTACAACGCTGGTGACCTACATCTGGCGAGTTCAGGAGGGCGGCTACTACGGCCGGGCGGCGCTGCCGGCGCTGGTGCTGGTGGTGGTGTCCGGGCTCTCGATGATCCCCCTCCTCGTTCAGGGACGCGACAAATGAGCAACCAACCCACATCCACGACCGACGGGCCGAGGGCGAAGCGAGCAGCCGACCGCACGGACTCGACGGTCGCCGACGCGGACGCGGTGCTGGAGCTCTCGAACGTCGTGAAGGAGTTCGCGGGCGAGCGGGCCGTCGACGGCGTCGACCTCGCGGTCAGGGAGGGCGAACTGCTCACCTTACTCGGCCCCTCCGGCTGCGGGAAGACGACGACCCTGCGCACCATCGCCGGCCTGGAGTCGCCGAGCGAGGGAACGGTCCGGGTCGCCGGCGAGATCGTCGCCGGCGACGGCCGGGAGATCCCGCCGGAGGAGCGCGACGTGGGGATGGTGTTCCAGGAGTTCGCGCTGTTCCCCACCTCTCGGTCGCCGAGAACGTCGCGTTCGGCCTCGACGACCCCGACAGCGAGGCCGCCGATCGCCGGGTCACGCACCTGCTCGATCTCGTCGGGCTCGACGGCTACGGCGACCGCTCGCCGACCGAGCTCTCGGGCGGGCAGCGCCAGCGGGTGGCGCTCGCGCGCTCGCTCGCCCCGGAGCCCGACGTGTTGCTGCTGGACGAGCCGTTCTCGAACCTCGACGTGGCGCTGCGGGTCGAGATGCGCGAGGAGGTCGCCCGCATCCTCAACGAGGCCGGCGTCACCGCGGTGTCGGTCACCCACGACCAGGAGGAGGCGCTCTCGATCTCCGACCGCGTCGCGGTGATGTCCGACGGGCAGATCGAACAGGTCGGTAGCCCGGCGTCGCTGTTCGAACACCCCGAGTCCCGCTTCGTCGCCTCCTTCCTCGGCCAGGCCAGCTTCGTCCCCGGCAAGATCACCGAAAGCTCGGTCGACACGACGATCGGCTCCTACGGCCGCGACCTGCTGGAGGGCGTGACCGACGAGTACGTCGGGGCCGAGGTCGACGTGCTGGTCCGGCCGGACGACCTCCGACTCAGCCCCGCCGACGGCGAGGCCGGCCCGATATCCGCCGAGACCCAGCCGGTCACGACGGCCGACGGTGGGACGTCGGTCGCCTCCGCGGACGGCGAGGTGGTCCAGCGACAGTACACCGGGCCCTCCTTCGTCTACCACGTACAGCTCGACGACGGCCCCGTGGTTCGCTGTCTCCACAACCACGCCGAGGAGGTCGAGATCGGCGAGCGCGTGAGCGTCCGACTCGTGGCCGACCACACGCTCGCGTGGTACCCCGCAGCGTAGATGTCCAGTCGGGCCTCGTTCTCCGCGTCGCTGCCTCCATCACTCTCGACTGTCGTCGCCAGCGCCCGTGACCGACTGGACCGCGGGCGAGTCGCGATCCTCCTGCTCGCACTCGTCGCCGCGGTGGCGTCGTTCCTGATCGCGACCCGGGTGTTCCCGTACCACTCGATCAACCACGACGAGGGCGTCTACCTCCAGCAGGCCGAACTGCTGCTCTCGGGCCGGCTGTTCCTCCGCCCGCCCGTCGACGGCCCGTTCCGGCCGTGGTTCTTCGTCGAGAGCGGGCGGGGGCTGTACTCGAAGTATCAGCCGGTCCCGGCCGCGGTGTTCGCGCTGGGCCGGCTCCTCGGCGGCTACCCGCTCGCGCTGGCGGCGATCGCCGCCGGCGTCGTCGGCGGCACGGCCGCGCTGGCCCGTGAACTGTTCGACTGGCGCGTCGGCGCCGTCGCCGGCGTCCTCGTGCTGGCGTCGCCGCTGTTTCTGGTTCAGTCGGGGTGTACCTCCCCTACGCGCTGACGGCGGCGCTGGAGCTCTGCTTCGCCGTCGCCTACCTCCGCGGGGAGCGTACCGGGAGCCGGCGGCTCGCGACTGTCGCCGGCGCCGCCATCGCCGTCGCCTTCGTCGCCCGCCCGTACACTGCCGTGCTGTTCGCCACACCGTTCATCCTCCACGCGATCGCGACGCTGGCCCGTTCGGGCGGCTGGCGCGCACCGCTTTCGCGGGTCGACGGGGTACGGTTCGGGCCGGTCGACGACGGGCAGCGGGCGCTGTTCGGCCGCCGGCTCGCGACTGCCGGCCTCGGTATCCTCGGCGTGCTCACCGCGCTGGGGTACAACGTTCTCGTCACGGGCGAGCCGCTCGTGTTCCCGTACCAGGCGTTCGCCCCCACGACGGGATCGGCTTCGGCCACCGGCAGATCCTGGGCCACGAGGAGACGTACACGCTCGCACTCGGGATCGAGTCGAACCGGCGCGTGCTCACCCAGCTGTTCACCGACTGGGTGGCGATGGGGACTGCGGGCGCCGTGCTCGCGGCCGCTGGCGTGCTGGCGACCGCCGGCTCGGCGATTCGCGGGTGGGTTCGTGACGCGCGAGACCGAGCGTCGACGGCGCTCGTGGCCCGCCGGGCGACCGTCGCCGGCATGTACCTCTCGATCGCGGCGGGCAACGTCGCGTTCTGGGGGAACTTCAACATCCTCGGCGCGCTCGGCGTCGAGGACGACGGGCTCATCCACAGCCTCGGGCCGTACTACCACTACGACCTGCTCGTCCCGACAGCCGTCTTCGGCGCCGTCGCGGCGGTGTGGGCGGCCGACTGGCTGGGAGCGGCCCTCGCGGGGCGACTCCCGGCGGTCGCCACGGGCCAGCGCGTTGCTGTCGCCGTGATCGTCGTCGCGGCGGGCGCCGGCGCGCCCGTCGCGGTCGCGGCCGCCGAGCGACCGATCGAGCACAACGCCGCTACCAGCGACGAACTCGCAGCCGCCTACGAGCCGTTCGAGCAGGCGGGCGGGCTCTCGGCCGGGAACGCCGCACTCGACGGCAACCGGACCGACGAGCGAACGCTCACCTTCCTCCCGCCGGTGTACGGCCCGTGGCTGAACCACCCGTTCCAGGCGGTGCGAAACGATCCCGGCTTCGACGGGCGCTCGTTGTACGCGCTCGGCGACGACGACGAACTCGACGTGGCTGCCGCGAACCCCGACCACGAGCTCCGGCGCTACGTGATTCGGGGGCGTGGAACCCCGTCGACGGCGAGGCTGTGACCGCCGAACTCCGGCCGGTCGAGCGCGTCTCGGGGGCGACGGTCCGACTCGACGCCGCCGTCGGTGTTCCCGAGAGTGCGGAGTCGGTCTCCATCCGGGCCGGCGGCGACGCCGGACAGACGTACGCCGCCGCGAACGCGAGCGCGGGGTCGCTGGAACTGACGCTCACTGTCGACGGGGGACGGCGACGCTCGCGGGCGAGGGGGTCCGGGAGTCGGGGACCTTCGCCGTCGAGGACCGCGACGAGCTCCGGGTCACCGTGTTCGTCTCGACCGGCCCGAGTACGGGGTACAGCTACCAGCTGGTGTTCCCGGTCGACACGAGCGGCGACGAGGTGCGCGCGCTGTCGCCGACGCGGGAGCGCTGTCCCGTGCCGGATCGCTGCGTGCCCGCGGGACTCGGGCCGTCGCCGCCGGGCCAGTTCGCGAACGCGACGGTCGAGTCGGTTTCGAGTGAGTGAGCGCTACTGCTGCTCCGGGTCGGCCCCGACGCGATTCCGGATCGGCTCCCACCACCACCGCCACTTCCAGACGAACAGCACGCCACCGAGCCACAACGCGGTCCACAGAACCCCGATCTTGCCGGTGTAGAGGCCGTACGACGGCACCACTACGAGGAGGGCGACGAACAAGAGCAGCTTCGTGGGGAGGAACTGGTCGCGGGACACGGATGACGGTTGCCCCGCCCCCGTCGTGAAACTACCTCTCCGGAAGCCCTACTCGTCGCCTGTGAAGAACAGGACGAACAGCGTCAGTCCTGTACACACCAGAAACAGCGGGTGTGGCTCGCCGGTCTTCCCGGTGTAGTACGCGGCTGCGGCGCCCGCCACGACCGCGAGCAGCGACAGCCCGATCTCTACTCGGTCGTCGATCGAGACGTTCAGAACGGATTTGTCGGTCATCGCTGGATGGATCGTCTGGTCGTCGGTTACGCGGTCAGTTCGGCGAAGCTGATCACCATCAGCGTCAGGTTGTACAGCCCGTGGGTGAGCACCGGCACCGCGACGTTGCCGGTTCGCTCGTAGGCGTACCCCCAGAGCAGCGAGACGACGCCGATCACCCCTGCGGCGAGTATCGTGCCGATGGCCGACCCGCCGAAGTTGAGGAGGTGCCAGCCCGCGAACAGCGTGCTCGCGCCAGTGATTGCCGGCCACGCGCCGAAGCGTTCCCGCAAGCGGCCCTGCACGGCACCGCGGAACAGTAGTTCCTCCGCGGGGGCGATCAGGATCACCGATGCGACCCCGATCATCAGCGCCAGCGAGGGATTCCCGGCGACCATCCCACCGATCGTCGACGTGACGCTCCCCGCCAGCGTCCGCCGGAGGGCCGTCAGGCCCAGCGCGGCAACGACCGACGCGAGGACGCTCGCGCCGACGAGAAGCGACTCGGTCCGCGACGGCAGACTCACGGGGACCGGCAGCGACCGCCAGCGGAGGTACCCGAGTGCGAACCCGAACACCAGCAGCTGCCCGGGAAGCCCGAGGGCGAACTGGAGCGTCCCGTCGTTCATCAACGCCTCGGGGCCGAGGGCGACGGCGGCGACTACCCCCCGACGAAGCCGGTGCCGAAGTTGATAGCCAAGCCAGCCACCGCCAGCCCGATCGCGACACTGATCGGGCGGAGGGTCGAGCGGTCGTCGGTCGATACGTCCGAACTGTGAGTCGTGGATGCCATCGTCGTTCGAGTGAGTCAGTCGTCGTCGGGTTCGTACGTGAAGACGTCCTCGATCGAACAGTCGAAGTAGCGGGCGAGCTCGAACGCGAGTTCGAGCGAGGGATCGTACCGCCCCCGTTCGATCGCGTTGATCGTCTGTCTCGCCACGTCGAGCTCCTTTGCGAGCTCCTCTTGGGTCACGTCGGCCTTCGCGCGCCAGACTTTGAGGTCGTTCTCCATGAGTGATCACATCTGCCGGCTGTAGTACCCCAGCGCGCCGACGAACGACCCGATGGCGACGACTGCGGCCCCGAGTAGCGCGTACTGGGTGGTGATTCCCGGGTCGGCGTAGTCGAGCAGCCCCGCGAACGTCACGAGCGTCGCCAACGTACTCATCCACGCTGCGGCGCCGGCCCGAAAGGTGAGGCGGCTCATGCGCTCGTCGCTCATGAGGCGACCCCACGCCCTGTCGTCGAGGAACAGCGCCATCACGAGGATCGTCCCCCAAGCGAGAGCCGAGCCACCGAGCACGAGGCCGACGGCGAGCCGCTGCGACGACGCCAGATCGGCGCCGACGGTTGCGAGACCCATGCCGATCACCATCAACACGATCGGAACGTCCCGTTGTACTGTCACCATCGTGTGTCGGGTGTACCTGACATAGTGTAATAAGCATTTTCCATTATGTGGCGTAGGGGCTCCATTCAGTCGCATATAGCTGTCGTCCCGGGGAGGTGGCAGCCGCTATCAACGATCGCGCGCCTCGATGGGGAACGGCCGGTAGCGGAGAAAACGAGGTGATCGGCGTGGTTAGTGAGGGAGCGTCGTTCCGTCACGATCGCCGGAACCGACGGCCGCCGACTACGTTCGAGGCGGCGGTTCCGCGCTCCCGGTCCCGGTAGGTCCGCCTGTCGGCAGTCGTCCCCCGTCGGTGTCGACGACACGAGCCGGCGCGCTGGCGGCTGCGAGATCCGGCGCTCAGAAGAGATGCGTCAACTGCCGCTTGCGCTCCTGGGCACAGACCCGGAGGATCGAGCCGGCGATCTCCGCGCCGCCGGAGAACGGATCGAGCTTCGTCTCGCCGAGCCGTTCGTCGTAGGCGATCGGCTCCTCGCGCACGTCGTAGCCGCGCATGACCGGACGGATCAGCAGTTCCGCGGAGAGCCCGGTGTTCTCCGTCCAGGTGATCTCCTCGATCACGTCCTCGTGGTAGGCACGCATCCCCGTCGTCACGTCGTGCATGTGGTCGCCGGCGAGCACGCTCGACAGTCCGGCGAAGGCGTAGTTGCCGAAGCGGTTCAGCGCCGGCATCGTGTCGGCGCCGTGGTACAGTCGATCGCCGCTGACCACGTCGTACCCCTCGTTGATCAGGTCGAGGAAATCCGGGATGCGATCCATCGGGTAGGTGCCGTCGCAGTCGGTCGTGATCCGCACGGGGTTGGTGGCGGAGAGCAGCGCCTTACAGACCGCGTAGCCGTACCCCTGGGGCTCCTGCTCGATCACGGTCGCGCCGTGGTCGCGGGCGATCTCGGCGGTGCCGTCGGTGGAGCTGTCGACGACGACGACCTCCGCCTGCCCGTCGGTCGCCGCCTCGATGTCCTCCAGCACTGGGCCGATCGCTTCGGCCTCGTTGTAACTGCCCATCACGACGCTTACGTCTTCGAGCCCGTAGTCGCTCATGGATCGATCGTCGGTCCGGACTGGTTTAGGCTTGCCGAAAAGCCTCGAGAAACCCCCCAGACGTTTCCGGAGCGAATCGGCTTTAAGGGTTCACGGGGCAACGGTCGGGTATGGATCTCGAACTCGACGGCACGAGTGCGCTAGTGACGGCATCGAGCAGCGGCCTCGGCAAGGCGTCGGCGACGGCGCTGGCCCGCGAGGGCGCGAACGTCGTCGTCAACGGCCGCGACGAGGAGCGACTCGCCGAGGCCGTCGACGAGATCGACGCCGTCGGCGACGGCGAGGTCGTCGGCGTCCAGGGCGATCTGACCGAGAAAGCCGACATCGAGCATCTCGTCGAGCGCACCGTCGAGGAGTTCGGCGGCATCGACACGCTGGTCACCAGCGCCGGCGGCCCGCCCAGCGGGGCGTTCATGGACACCGACGACGAGGACTGGTACCAGGCGTTCGACCTGCTGGTGATGAGCGCGGTCCGGACGGTTCGAGCCGCCGCCCCGCACCTCAAGGAGTCCGATCAGGGGACGATGACGTTCGTCACCTCCCGCTCGGTGAAGGAGGCCATCGACTCGCTGGTGCTGTCGAACTCCGTCCGGATGGCCGTGATCGGCCTCGAGAAGACGCTCTCGAGGGAGCTCGCGCCCGAGGTCCGCTCGAACGCGGTGCTGCCGGGCCCCCACGAGACCTCCCGGATCGAGGATCTGGTCGAGCAGGCCGTCGACCGCGGCGACTACGAGAACTACGAGGAGGGGCTAGCCGACTGGGGCGACGGCATCCCCGTCGAGCGCATCGGCGACCCGATGGAGCTGGGCGACGCCGTCGCGTTCCTCTCCTCGCCGAAGTCCTCCTACATCAACGGCGTCGCGCTGCCCATCGAGGGCGGTGCCGGCGCGAGCAACCTCTAAGGCTGATTGGAGGCTACGGCTCCATCCGGAGCGCGTAGATGATGCAGAGCAGCCCCCCGATTTCGAGCGTCTGGATGACTGTCTGCACGACCGGCGCCGGGAGCGACGGGAACAGGAGCGAAACCGCCACGACCGGGAGGGGGAGACCGAGGATGATGCCGAAACCGATCGCCAGATACAGCATCGGTCGGCTGTCGTTGCGTCGGTAGCCACGGTAGGCGAGGTAGGCGATGAACAGACCCAGCGCCGCGCCGACCAGCTCGTAGGCCTGCAGGAACGGACGGAGCGTCTCGCCGATCTGGAGTAGTCCGAGCATCTCAGATCCCCTCGATCAGTCGGGTGAACCGGTCGGACATGTCCTCCCGGCGGTCGATTTCGAGCCGGAGTTCGCCGTCGACGAGCTCGACGGTCACGCGCCGAAGGTTCGGCGCGTACACCTGTTTGTGGTGTCCGTCCACCGGATCCGGCCGGGTCTGTTCTTCGATCAGGTTGTGCTCCCGGAGCCGCTCCAGCCGGCGGTAGATGGTGGGCCCCGACGCGTCACACCGTTGTTCGAGTTCGCTTGCGGACATGGGTTCTCGACTCGTCCGAGTGAGGATAGCCCGGGCTGTCTCGTCCTCCAGCACCCCCGCGACGGCTTCGATCTCCACCTCACTCACTGTGGCCCAGTTGTCGCCGAAAGTACCTAAAGAGCTATCGAACGCTTCAGCGGCTGAAGCGCTGGCTCCGGGTCTATGGAGCGCCGCCTCGAAGCCGGGTGTACCGATGGTGTCCCGCTCACTCGACGCAGTCGATCGGTATCCGGCGGTAACGTACTTCGGACTCACGCTCGCTCTCTCGTGGGGCGTGTGGCTCCCCCTCCTCTCGGCGGTCGACGGGCCGATGGGCAGAATCGCGGCGATCCCGGGTGCGTTCGGGCCGTTGGCGGCCGCCGCCGTCGTGATCCGCCTTCGCGGCGAGTCAGTCCGGGACTGGCTCGCATCGACGTTCGATTGGCGGCGCTCGCCGCGGTGGTACGCTGCCGCGCTGGCGGTTCCCATCGGCGTCAGTGTCGCGATGGGCGCCGTCATGATCGCACTGACTGGCGGCGTCGACGAGTCGAGGGTCGCGCCCGCACTCGGCGGTTTCGCGATCAACGTGGTGTTCGCCACGCTCCTCGGCGGCGGACAGGAGGAGTTCGGCTGGCGTGGGTTCGCCCTCCCCCATCTGCAGGCGCGCTACAGCGCGCTGTCCGCGAGCGTCGTCGTCGGTGCCGTCTGGGCGTTGTGGCACGCACCGATGTTCGCCTTCGGCGTGTACGACATGTCGCCGGCGGGGTACGCAGCGTTCGTCGTCGTCGCTTCGGTCCTGTTCACGTGGCTGTACAACAGCTCTCGGGGCTGCGTGCCCGCAGCAGTCCTGATGCACGGGACGCTCAACGCGAGCGTGAACGTTCCGCTGCAGGTCGTCGGCGGTCCGTCGGCGCTGCCTGTCCCGTTTAGCGCGCTGCTCGTCGGCGGCTTCGGCCTCCTGGCGCTCGTACTCGTGGGTAGCTACGGTCCCAAGTCACTCGCTGGTGACGTTGGAGATCCCCGGCGTGGCCGCGTGACCAGGCTGATCGAGGATCGGCGGTCGACACAACGGCGGTGAGCGAGGCGTGAGACCGGCACGCCGCATGCTTCCAGAGCTCTCCTCGCTCGGACTGGTCGTCGCGACTGTCGCTGCCGGCGTCCTCGTCGCGCCCGCGCTCCCCGAGCAGATGATCGTCGGCTGGCACGTGGGGATCGACGGGCAGATCAGGCTCACGCGCGGCCCCCGCCTGCTCGGACTGACCGCGATCCCTGCAGTCTCGGCCACGCTGTACGTCGCGCTCCGGACCACGCGCCTCGTCGTCGACGGGGCGGTCGGCGTCGATGCCCGCCTGTTCGAGCTGCTGGCCCACCTCGTGCTCGCGTCACTGGCGGTCGGGCAGGCGTGGCTGCTCGTGGTCAATCTCTGACTCGGGGGCACGTAGTTGGTGGGACGACGCGGAGAACGGCGTACGGCTGTCGCTCAGTGTGTTGAGCGGACGGGGTAGGCCAGTCAGCCTACCCGACGTGCAGAGCACGCGGGGCGAAAGGGACTGCTGACCGTGCCGTCCACCTCTCACTCCCCGCTATCGCTACAAAACCCCTCCGATACACCGACCCGAAAACGGGCCGCGGGGCTCGGCGCCCGGGAACGCGAGCTACTCCGTCGGGAGCGGCTCCCCACACCCCGGGCACTCCGTATCGACGATGGTCACTTCGCGGTCACACGCCGGGCAGTACGCCCGGTAGCACGCGTCGTCGCCCATGGCCAGCCGTTCGGCCGCTCGGGAGAACCCCGTTTGCCGTAACCGTTCTCGACGGCGGGCGCTTACGCCTCGTCGACCATGCCGCCGAACGCCGAGTCGGCGTCGGCGGGCACGTCGAAGTCGTGGAAGTGTTCGCCCTTCTCCTTGCTCAGGATGTTGAGCGCGGCGGCGGCGCCGTCGCCCGCGGAGATCACCGCCTGCCACTCCTCGGCGCGGACCATCGCGCCCGTCGCGTAGGCGTCGTCGACGCTGGTCTCCATCGTCACGTCGGCGTCGACGACCCCCTCGTCGGTGAGCGCACAGCCCAACTCCTCCGCGAGGTCACGGCTCGCCCCGGTCGCGAGCACGACGTACGGCGCCTCGTACTCCCCGGCCTCGGTCGTGACGCCGAAGCCGTCGCCGCTCTCGGCCACGCCGGTGACCGCCTCGCCCTGCTTGCGCTCGACGCCGAAGTTGTCGACCTGGTTCCGGAGGGTGTCCATGTACACGCTGCCGTCCTGTGACCCGATACCCGGGTAGTTGAACAGGTGGGCCTTGTGCATCCACGTCTCGTCGGTGTCGAACACCGTGGTCTCGAGCCCGTTCTTCTCAGCGAACAGTGCCGCACTCAGGCCGGCGGGGCCGCCGCCGACGACGATTACGTCAGTCACGGCCGCTAGTTCGGCCGCTCGGCCCCTAACTCTTTCCACGGTGGCAGGTGTGAACGCGACGCAGTCGCGGCCGCCGTCGGGCCCTTCTCGCTGGCCGCCGGGGCCGTGTCGGCCTGCCCGCCCGGCCGACGAGAGCGAACGCTTTACCCGCCGTCGCAGCACATCTCGACTATGGACGCGGCAGTCGTCGCTGAGAACGTGACGAAGCAGTACGGCGACACCGTCGCCGTCGACGACGTCTCGCTGTCGGTGCCCGCCGGGACGGTGTTCGGCCTCATCGGCCCCAACGGCGCCGGCAAGACCTCCCTCGTGCGCTGTCTCACCGGAACGACCGACTCTACGGGCGAGGTGTCGCTGCTGGGCTCGGAGCCGACGCACGTCGAGCGCGCCCGGATCGGGCTCCTCCCGCAGTCGTTCTCGCCGCCGGAACGCCTGACGGTTCGGGAGCTGCTGGGCTACTACGCGAACCTCTACGACGAGGCGCGTGACGTGGACTCGGTCCTCTCCGAGGTCGGCCTCGACGACGCGGCGGACACGTGGTACGAGGAGCTCTCGGGCGGGCAGCAACGGCGGGCCTGCGTCGGGATCACGCTGGTCAACGACCCCGACGTGTTGTTCCTCGACGAGCCGACCACCGGGATCGACCCCACGGGCCGGCGTGACCTCTGGACGCTGATCGAGGATCTCACGGCCGAGGGCACCACCGTCTTCCTCACCAGCCACTCGATGGACGAGGTCGAGCGACTCGCCGATCAGGTGGCGATGCTCGCGGACGGCCGGGTGATCGCCGAGGGCACGCCAAGCGCGCTCGTCGCCGAACACGGCGGCGACTCGCGGCTGGTCGTCCGAACCGAGGCCAGCGCGGACCGGCTCGCCGACACCGAGTTCCGGGTCGAGGCCTCGGCGGGCCGGCTCACGTTCCACGGCGTCGACGCGACACGGATCGACGACGCCGTCGACGCGCTCACGACCGCGGGGATCGAGTACGAGTCGTTCACGTGGACGGAGCCGACGCTCGAGGACGTGTACCTCGAACTCACGGGCCGAGCGTTCCGGGGCGGGCCAGCGAGCGGATCGGCGGGTGAGCAGACATCGGCGCCACAGCCCGACGCCGAACCCGCGGAGGTGGAGCGATGAGCCGACTCGGGCGGATCGCCAGCGAGTCCCGGGCGGGCGCGAAGGCGTTCCTGCGCCGGCGGACGGCGGTGTTTTTCACCTTCTTCTTCCCGGTGATCATCGTCCTCATCTTCGGCGTGCTCGTCGGCACCCAGCCCACCGGCGGCGGCCTGTTCGCGGAGCCGCCGGGCTACTACCTCCCCGGCTATCTCGCCGTCGTCGTGCTGTTCACGCCGCTGTCGCGGGTGGGAAGCGAGTTCGCGCGCCACCGCGAGGGGAGCCGTTTCGAGAAGCTGGCGACGACGCCGCTCCGGCGCTGGGAGTGGCTGTTCGCGCACACCCTGGTGAACGTGCTCGTCATCGGCGCCGCCTCGCTGCTGATCTTCGGGCTCGTGGTCGCGCTGGTCGACGTTCAGATCGCCGTCGGCGCCCACCTCCTCTTGCTGGTGCCCTTCGTCGCACTGGGGTGGCGCTGTTCTGCGGGCTCGGGGCGATCCTCGGCCGGCTCGCGGACTCCCAGGACGGCGTCATCGCCGCGAGCAACTCCGTGGCGCTGCCGCTGCTGTTCCTCTCGGAGACGTTCGTCACGCCCGACCTGCTCCCGTCGTGGTTCCGCCCGATCACGAACCTCTCGCCGCTCACCTACTTCGCCCGGGGTGTCCGCTATCTGACGTACGAGCAGGGTTCGGTCCCCGTCGTCGGCGCGACGGACCCCACGACGCTCGCGCTGTTCCAACTGGGCGTGTTGGCAGTGCTCTCGCTCGTGTTCTTCGTCGTCGGCGCCTACGCCGTGCCGCGGACGGACTGAACTCCCGGGCCGGGCTCGTCGCCCGCCGCGGCTGGGAGCGCCGAGATTTATACGACCGCCGCGAGCAGGAGAGGTATGGCCGAGCCAGAGCGCCCGCCCGAGGCGGCCGGGGGTATCGTGTTCTTCCGAACCGAGCACCGCGAGCAGGTGGTCGACTGGTACCGCGACACCGTCGGTGCGGAGACGTGGCTCGAACAGCCGGGCTGTACGATCCTCGCGTTCGAGGGGTTCCGGTTCGGGTTCTGTGACGGCGAGGAGACGGAGACCGAAGGGATCCTGACGTTCGTGTACGACGACGCCGCGACCGTCGACGCGATGCACGAGCGCGTGGGCGAGGCGGCCGACGAGGAGCCACACGAGAACGAGACGTACGACATCTACCAGTTCTTCGCGACCGATCCGGACGGCCGGACGGCGGAGTTCCAGACGTTCCGCTAGTCGAGCGCCGCCAGGAGTTCGTCGACCTCGTCGGCCGTGTTGAACGCGTGGGTCGACGCCCGAACCGCGTCGGGGTCGGGCACCGTCCGGACGTAGATATCCTTCTCCGCGAGTCGATCGACCGTGGCCTCGGGGTCGTCGACGGCGAACGTCACCAGCCCGGACTCGTACGCCTTCGGCGAGATGAGCCGATCGCCGAGCCCGACTTTCAGTCGGTTGGACAGGCGCTCGATCTCGGACTGGACCGTGTCGAAGCCGATCGACTCGACGATCTCGATCGCGGCTTCGGCGCCGACGTAGGGGGCGGGGCTGGTCGTGCCGACGTCGAACCGCATCGCGCCGGGTTTGAACGCCGGCTCGTCGGCACCGGGATCGTCGACAGATCGGTAGCCGACCTGTGCCGGCCGGAGCGTCTCGGCCACCTCGCGGTCGACGTAGAGCACGCCCGCGCCCCAGGGGCCGAGGAGCCACTTGTGGCAGGCGCCGACGACGAAGTCGGCACCCCACTCCCGAACGTCGAGGGGCTGCTGGCCGAACGTCTGGACCGCGTCGACGAGCACGAGACAGTCGTGGTCGTGGGCGATCTCGACGATCTCCGCGATCGGGAGCGCCGTGCCGTAGTTCCAGGTGATCGAACTCAGACAGAGCAGCCGCGCGTCGGCGACGGCCTCGCTCAGCGCGTCCAGATCGATACGGCCGCCTTCGGTCTCGAGGACCCGCACGTCCACGCCGCGGTCCCGGAGGTTCCACCAGGGGAGAATGCCCGCGCTGTGCTCCAGATCCGTCCGGACGACCGTGTCGCCGCGCTCCCAGTCGATCGCGGCCGCGATCCGGGCGATCCCGTCGGAGGTGCTCTCGGTGAGTGCGATCTCCTCGGTGTCGGCGTTGAGGAAGTCGGCGAACGTCTCGCGAGCGCCGTCCAGCGCGCCGAAGGCGGCGGGGTAGGCGCCCTCGTTCACCGGCGCCTCGGTCTCGTGGTAGGCGACGAACTCGGAGACGGCGTCGACGACTGACTGGCTCGCGGGCCCTGACGCGCCCGTGTTGAGGTACGTCCCTGATTCACAGACGGGGATGTCGGCTCGGAGTTCCTCGGGGGTCATGGAGGCGTTCCGAACCGGAGCCACCTGAATCTGCCGTCGCCGTCAGTCGACTCGCCGGATCCGATCGGCCTCGACGGCGATCCCGGGCGAGTAGTGGGCCAACGGCTCGGTGTCGGGGCGCTCGAACCCGTTGGCGGCGAAGAGGTTCGTCGACCGGAGGTCGAGATCGGCTTCGTACAGGCCCCAGGGGAGGTGTGCCACGTCGCCGTAGAACAGCTCCGGGTCGGTCGCTCCTCCAGCGGCATCCCCCCTGGCCTCGCCGCTGCCCGGCGAATCCACGTCCCCCTCGGCGAGGTAGAACCGGTAGTTCTCTACGAGGAAGCGTTCCAGCGTCCCCGCCTCGGGGAGGAACCGGTCGCCCTCGGGGCCGTAGCTGGCGTCGAAGTACGCGTCCGGTTCGCCCTGGTGAGCGCGGTGGCTGGTGAAGTCGACGTGGCGTTCGTAGGGGCCGGTCTCGCCCGGGTACGCGCCGGTGCGGTCGATCGCCATGTGCGCGCGGTAGTACGGGAGCCGGTAGAACTGCCGCGCGACCCGGACGCTGACCCGGTCGGCCGCATCGAGGTTGAAGAAGTAGATCCCCTCGGCACCGTCCGGCCCCTCGACGTACGTCCGGAGGTTCACTTCGCCGAAACTGAGCCCCAGCGGCCGCGGGACGCCACGCGGCCGGATATCCTCCATCACGAACGCGACGATGCCCAGCCACGCGCTGCCGTCGTGGGTGCGGGGCGTGACCCCCGGTGGCAGCCGCTGTTCGACGACGGCGGCGTCGACGGGCCAGTGGGCGAACAGCGCGTCTCGCCAGTCCATCGAGACGTAGTGGCGCTCCATAGCGGCTGTACGGTCGAGGGCCCTTTGCCGGTGTCGGTGGCATGAGTCAAACGGTTCTTTGTGGCTAGCCAACCCTTTACCCAGTCCCGGACACAGAGGTCGGTATGCAACGGAATCGCGCACTCGCCGCGGTCGGGCTCGCCTTCCTGCTCGTGCTCGCGGGCTGTACGGGCGCGGGCAACGGCGGCGACGGCGCTACCCAGGCGTCACTCGACGGCGACGACCCCGAGTACGAGGAGGCGACCGGGACGCCGGTCGAGAAGGCTGACGACGCGGCGTCGGCGAGCGAGCGGATGCGGATCTACACCGCCCGGCTCACGGTCCGCGTCGACGCGTTCGAGGCGAGTCGGTCGAACCTCTCGACGGCTGTCTCGACCCACGGCGGCTACGTCGGGAACTCCCAGATCTTCACCAACGAGCGGGGCGATCGAACCTACCGCGACGGGGAGTTCACCTACCGCGTCCCCGCGGAGAACTACTCGGCGTTCCTCGAGGCCGTCCGCGCGGAGGGCGCGGTCGTCCGCGAGGAGGAGAACGTCCAGGACGTGACCGGACAGCACGCCGACCTGGAGGCTCGACTGGAGAACCTCCGCGCCGAGCGTGACCGACTGCGCGAACTGTACGAGCAGGCCAACGACACCGAAGACGTGCTCGCGGTCCAGCGCGAACTCTCCGACGTCCAGGGCGAGATCGAACGCACCGAGGCCCGCCTCGAGAGTCTGGAGAACCGCGTCGCCTACGCGACCGTCACCGTCGAACTCCGCGAGGAGCGACCGGACGACCCGAGCGCCGGCGACCGCTGGTACGACACCGGTGTGGTGGCGGCGTTCCTCGAGTCAGTCGACGGGGCGATCGTCGCGCTCCGCGCGCTGGTCGTCGGGATCGCCTACGCGCTCCCGTACCTGATCGCCTTCGGCGTCCCGCTGATCGGGCTCGGACTCGTGTTCACGCGGTTCGTCGTCGGCGGGCGCCCTTCGATCCGGGGCGGCGACGCGAGCGAGGAAGCACCGCCAGACGAAGAAGCGCCACCCAGTGAGTCGGCGCCGCCGAGCGACGACGAGTCCGAGTAGTCCCACGCCCTACCGCTTGCCGAACCCTTTTCGCGATGCCGGCTAACGTCGCGGGTGATGAGCGAACTCCCACTCGACGCGTACTACGACCTCACACAGGTCGGCGAGGTCGCCGTCTCCCCGGACGGGGAGCGGGCGGCGTTCACGACCACCGAGTACGACCCCGACGCCGACGAGTCGGTCGCCTCGCTGTTCGTCGTCCCCACCGACGGCAGCCGCGACCCGCACCGACTCACCCGGGTCGCCGGCGCGAGCAGCCCGCAGTGGTCGCCCGACGGCGACCGACTGGCCTTCCTCGCGGCCCGCGACGAGGACAACGACCTCCGGGTCGGGCGGGAGAGCGAGGACGAGGAGGACGAGGACGACGAAGGCGAGAACGGCGGAAACGGAGCCAACGGCGAGGAGGAGCCCAAGTCGCAGGTCTGGACGTTCGACCTCGCGCTGGGCGGCGACGCCGCCCAGCTCACGGCGTTCGAGGAGGGCGTCCGCGAGTTCGACTGGGCGCCCGACGGCGAGCGCCTCGTCGTCACCGCTCGTGACCCGACCGACGCCGAATCGGCGTACCTCGAGAACCGCCGGGACGGCGGCCCCGTCGAGACCGAGCGCGTCCAGCACAAACTCGACGGCGCCGGCTACCTCGACACCGTCACCAGCTACCTGTTCGTCGTCGGCGAGGACGCCGTCCGTGGCGGCGACGCCGCGGACGCCGAGTCCGCACGGAAGCTCGAGGACGCCTACGGCCGCGGGGCGTTCGAGGGGCTGAGCGGCCTCCAGCCCGACTGGGGCGAGGACGGGATCGCCTTCGTCTCCTACCGGGGCGAGGATCCCGACAGCACGCTCGTCACCGACGTGTTCACCGTCTCGCCGGAGGGTGGGGAGGCGACGGCGATCACCGACGGCGACATGACCTGCAACAGTCCGACGTGGTCGCCCGACGGCGAGCGGCTCGCGTTCTCGGCCGGCGACGACACGAACTGGTGCATCCCGACGGAGGCCCGCGTCTGGGACGGCGAGGAGCACGTCTCGGTCACGGACGACCTCGACCGCACGCTCGCCCGGGGCTCGTCGTTCCAGTGGGTCGACGACGAGACGTTCTACACGCTGGTCGGCGACGAAGCCAGAACCCGGGTGCTCGAGTGCGACGCGGTCGACGCCGACTGGGAGCGAACGTTCGAGGCCCAGGGCGACGACCGTGCCGTCGCGGGGTTCTCGATCGACGGCGACACGGCCGTGCTGGGGCTCTCCCACCCCAGCGAGGGGCACGATCCGTACGCGCTGCCCGTCGACGATCTCGACGCCGCGGAGGAGCCGGAGTCGCTGACCCGCCTCTCGGCGGTGAACGCTGACCTGACCGAGGAGTACGAGATGCCCGAGGTTCGGCGCGTCACCTTCGAGAACGACGGCTGGGAGATATCCGGCGTGCTGTATCACCCGCCGGAGTACGAGCCCGGCGAGTCCGACCCGGCGCCGACGGTGTGTGCGATCCACGGCGGCCCCGTCTCCTACGACGAGCCGGTGTTCGACTTCACCCACGCGGCGTTCACTTCGCGTGGCTATCTCGTTTTCCGCCCGAACTACCGCGGGGGCTCCTCGTTCGGCCGGAAGTTCTGTGAGACGCTCCACGGCCAGTGGGGGACCGTCGAAGCCAGCGACATCGCCGCCGGGATCGAGGATCTCGTCGACCGCGGCTGGACCGACCCGGACCGCGTGTTCGGCCACGGCTTCTCCTACGGCGGGATCGCGCAGGGCTACCTGGTCACCCAGTACCCAGACCTGCTCACCGCCGCGGCCCCGGAACACGGGATCTACGACCTGCGCTCGGCCTACGGCACCGACGACTCCCACATCTGGATGGAGAACGAGTACGGCTACCCGTGGGAGAACCAGGACGCCATCGACGCCTCCTCGGCGATCACCGACATCGGCAACGTGGAGACGCCGTTGCTCGTCGCCGCCGGCGGCGAGGACTGGCGCTGCCCGCCCTCCCAGTCCGAACAGCTCTACGTCGCCGCCCAGCAGGCCGGCGCGGAGTGTCGGCTCGTCGTCTACGGCGACGAACACCACAACGTCGGCGATCCGGACCGCGCGATCCACCGACTGGAGGAGATTACGTCGTGGTACCGCCGCCACGACCCCGACGTGACGGATCCCGACGCCGACGATCCCCACGACCGGGCGGCCGAGGAGTAGTCACTCTTCCTGCCACTTTCTGCGGGCCCGTTCGAGCCCGCCCTCCCCACGCTGGCCGTGGAGCGTCGGTGCGCTGAACCCCGCGACCAGGGCGACGAACGCGAGCACCGCGAGTACGGAGAGTAGCGGCGTCGGCTGTCGGAGCACCGCCATCCCGACGCCGGAGGCCCAGAGCAGGAAGCCGTACACCGCAGCGACGATCAGCGAGAGCAGCACGCCGAGTTCGTCGAACGCCCTGACCGCGTAGCCCAGCGTCGCCGCCACGAACACGAACGGCACCGGCGCGAACGACCGCAGCGCGAACCCCCCGCCGACGGCGACGAACACGACGACGAAGGGAACGACGAGTAGTGGCACCAGTCGCAGGAGCGCCGCCCAGAACGACCAGTACGTCACCGGCTGCTCGACGGTCAGCCAGCGGTTCAGGCGCTCCGGCAGCCACGGCACGCTGGTCATGCCTCTGCTGACGGGGGAAGCCCTAAAACGTGTTCGTTGAATTACCCGTCGCCGTCCTCGTCGACGATGACGACTTCGCCGTCCTCGACGCGGACGTTGATGAGGGATTTGTAGTCGACTTCGCCGTCGAGTTCGTTCTCGCCGGCCTTCTTGATCACGGTGAGCACGTCGGACACTTCGGCGCCGATGCCGTCGAGCGCCTCACAGATCGCCGAGAGCGTGCCGCCCGTCGAGAGCACGTCGTCGATCACCAGCACCGAGTCGCCCTCCTGGACGTCGTTGATGAACATCTCCGACTCCGAGTAGCCGGTCTGCTGGGAGAGCGATACTTCGCCGTCGAGTCCGTACTCGCGCTTCCGGATGACCACGATCGGCACGTCGCTCATCAGCGAGAGCGCCGTGGAGATATGGATCCCCATCGCCGCCGGGGTGACGATCTTGTCGACGTCTTCGAGTTCGACCTTCCGGGCGATCTTGATGCTGATCTCGCGCAGGAGGCTCGGATGAAGCGTCGGAATGCCGTCGCTGATCGGGTGGACGAAGTACTGGTACTCGCCTTTCTCGATGATCGGCGCTTCGAGGAGCGACCGACGGAGTTGATCCATGTCGCCCGTTCCGGAGGTGAGGGGTAAAACGTGGCGGTCTTCGTCGGTGGCGTGAATGGTGGACACGCCGCAGCCCACTCGGAGCGCCCACTGCCGCCGATTTCCACGATGCAAAGAGTGATACGGGCCCAACCGAACCGCGTGGTATGGTACCACTCAATTATCGCGAAGGGGGAGCGTCGTGACGTTCTCGATCACCGCCGCCGACCCGTCGACGGGCGCCACCGGCGTCGCCATCGCGTCGGTGTTCCCGTCGGTCGGGGCCGTCTGCCCGTGGGCGAGTGAACACGTGGCGCTGTCGACCCAGGCGTGGGACTCCGGCGCCGACTACGGGGAGCCGCTGCTGGAGATGACGGCCCGCGACATCAGCCTCGAGAGCGCCGCGGCGGCCGTGTTGGACAACCGCCCCGGCAGCGCCGGCACGCAGCTTCACGGCACCGCGGCCGACGGCGAAACGTACGCCTACACCGGGGAGAAGGCGACCGATTGGGCCGGCCACGTCGTCGGCGACGACCACACCGCCGCGGGCAACACCCTGGCCGGCGAGGCGGTCGTCACCGGGATGCACGAGGCGTTCGTCGACGCCGACGGCCCGCTGGCCGAACGCCTCCTGACCGCGCTGACTGCCGGCGAGAACGCGGGCGGCGACAAGCGCGGCGACAACCTCAGCGCGGCGGTGCTGGTCCACGCCCCGGAGCCGAACCTCACGCACAACATGCGGGTCGACCAGCCGGGCGACCCCATCGACGGGCTCTGGGACGCCTACGAGGTCGCTCGCGAGCACACCGAGGCCGTCGACGACCCCGAGGAGATGGCCGCGGAGTGGGGCGAGGGGTTCGAGGAGTCGATCGTCGACTTCCAGATGAAGTACTGACTCCGAGCGTCGTCGGCCGAGTCAGTCCACGGCGAGCGGCTTGACGTAGATCGCACAGGGGTTGCCCGGCTCCCACTCGGGGTAGGGGTCGATCGTCTCGACGTGGCGGAACCCCGCCGCCTCGTAGAACGACCGCACGCGGGCGTAGTGCTCGCTGTCGGCCGTCGCCGCGAGCGTTTTGACGGTGAGCAGTTCGACGCCGTCTGCGGCGAGTCGGTCGGCGACGCCGTCGAGCAGTCGACTCCCGACGCCGGCGCCCTGCGCCGCCGGCCGGACTGCGAGCCACGCCAGCTCCGCGACCGTCGGCCCGTGCTCGTCGATCGACGCGAACCCGAGCAACTCGCCGCCGTCGAACGCGAGATACTGCGTCTGCTCGGGGAGCGTCTCGGCCATCGCGTCGAGCCCGGCCTCGTTGAACCCCCGATCGAGGCCGCGGGCGAGCGTGTGGCAGTCGTCGACGTGGGCGCCGGTGGTGTCGCGTTCGATCGTGACCATCGTTCTCGACGTTGGCCCGCAGTTACCAGCGAATGACGTTCGACTCCAGGTCCCGCGGGTAGTAGGTGATCTGTTCGACGCCGTCCTCGGTGATGAGGATGGTGTCGGAGTGGCGGTAGCCGGCATCGTCGGGGTAGTAGATGCCGGGCTCGATGGAGTAGGCGTGGCCGGGCTGCATCACCTCGTCGCTGCCGCGGTCGATGAACTCCCGCTCGTGGGCCTCCATCCCGAGGTTGTGGCCGGTGTGGTGCTGGGCGTACTCCAGCACGCCCTGCTCGCGCATGTAGTCGTGAACGGCCTGATCGACCGCCGAGCAGGGGACCCCCGGGCCGCTCTCCTCGATGCCGATGGTCTGGGCCTCCAGCATGATCTCGAAGCGGTTGCGCTGCTCGTCGGTCGGCTCGCCCATGAACATCGTCCGTTCGAGCTCGCTCTTGTAGCCGCCGACGTTGGCGCTGGCGCCAGTGACGAGCACGTCGCCCTCCGCCAGTCGGCGGTTCTCAGTCAGCCCGTGGGGGAGTGCCGTGTTCGGCCCGGAGAGGAACCCACAGCTGGCCGGGAACCCGCCACGGAGGTGGGAGTCGTACCGGTCGTCCAGCGCGTCGAGCATCGACATCGAGGCGTCGAGGCTCGCCCGTTTGGCCACCCAGAGCTCGTGTTTCCCGGGCTCGGCGTACTCCGCCAGCTTCCGGTGGGCGAGGTTCCCCCACTCCGCGGAGTGACGCATCAGGTCGAACTCGACAGAGGATTTCTCCTTGCGCATCTCCGTGATCCACTCGACGGTCTCGACGTCCACGTCGGCGAGTTCGTCGAGGTTCGGCCCCGAGTAGCCCCAAAAGCCCGGCGCGCCGTTCGAGTCGGCGGCGACCGTGTCGACCTCCAGCCCGTCGAGCATCAGCGCGATGGTGTCCTCGGGGGTCCGACCCGGGTTGACGTAGTACTCGCCGCCGTTGTCGCCCGGATAGTCGAAGTAGGTGTACACCTCATCGATCAGCGGGAACTCGTCGCTCTCGGCCCGGTCGGCTTCGAGCCGGGGCACCGTCACTTCGACGGCGTCGGCGGTCACGGCCAGACAGACCGGCCGCTCGGTCTGGAGATGGTGGAACCCGGAGAGCCACTCGATGCTCGTCCCCGAGAACAGACAGAGCGCGTCGTAGTTCTCGGCGGCCAGTTCGTCGCGGACGGTCTCGATGCGGGCCTCGAACTCCTCGGCTGGCACGCTAGTGAGTACCATGAGGGTGCGTAACGAACTTCGCCACATAACGTTACGGTAACGGGCAAATCGGACGCGTTACCGGTTCGGAACGGACGAAGGGCCGACGCCGTGGGCGTCGTCCGCCTGGCCGCTCAGTCGGTGTAGTGGTGACAGGCGCAGACGTGGTTGTCGGCCAGTTCGCGAAGCTCCGGGTCGTCGGTCTCGCAGACCTCGCCGATGTACTCCTGACACCGCGTGTGGAACCGGCAGCCGGAGGGTGGGTCCTCCGGGCTCGGCACGTCGCCCTCGAGGATGATCCGGTCGGTCATCGGCTCCGGCGACGCCCGTGGCAGTCCCGACAGCAGCGCGCGGGTGTAGGGGTGTTTCGGGTTGTCGAACAGTTCGTCGGCCGGCGCCACCTCGGCCAGTTCGCCGAGGTACATCACCGCCACCCGGTCGCAGATGTGCCGGATGACGCTCAGGTCGTGGCTGATGAACAGGTACGTGAGGTCGTAGGTGTCCTGCAGATCGTCCATCAGGTTCAGGATCTTCGCCTGCACGGACACGTCGAGCGCGCTCGTGGGCTCGTCGGCGACGATCAGCGACGGGTTCACCGACAGCGCCCGCGCGATGGCGATGCGCTGCTGCTGGCCGCCGGAGAACTCGTGGGGGGCGCGCTTGAGGTGGTTCTCCTGTAAGTCGACCTCCTCGATGAGCTCCTGGAGCCGAGCCTGGCGCTTCTCGCGGTCCCAGTCGGTCAGGGCCCGCATCGGCTCGGTGATGAGGTCGGCGACCGTCATCCGCGGGTTCAGCGACGACCCCGGATCCTGGAAGATGATCTGCACGTCGCGGCGGAGCTCGCGCAGCCGGTCTTTCGACGCGTCGGTGATCTCCTCGCCGTCGAAGTAGATCTCGCCGTCGGTCGCGTCGTGGAGTTGGACCAGCGTCTTGCCGAGCGTCGACTTCCCGCAGCCGGACTCGCCGACGAGCCCCAGCGTCTCGCCGCGCTCCATGCTGAAGCTCACGCCGTCGACGGCTTTCACGTCACCGACCCGGCGCCGCAGGATGCCGCCGGTGACGGGGAAGTACTTCCGGACCTCGTCGGCGACCAGCAGCCCGTCGTCGGGATCGACGTCGTCGACGACGCCCGGGAGCTGGGTGCTCACGAGCCGTCCACCCCCGTTCGGGCACCGCCGTCCGTGTCGCTCGGCGCCTCGTCACCGACCGGCCACGGCGGCCCCGCCTCGCGCTGGTCGTCGTAGAGGTGACAGGCGACCTTCTGGTCGCCGTCGTCGATCGCCGACGGCGTCTCGAGCGGCGGTTCGACCGTGTCACACACCTCGCCGATGTACTGCGGGCACCGGCCCGCGAACCGACAGCCGGAGGGCGGATCGATCAGCTCCGGAACCGTCCCCTCGATCGTGGGGAGCCGGTCGTCCTCGTCCTCGATGGAGGGGATGCTCTCGGCGAGCTTCCGGGTGTAGGGATGCAGCGGCGACTCGAACAGCGTCCGCATCTCGCACTGCTCGACGACGTTGCCCGCGTACATCACGCCGATGCGGTCGGCGATCTCCGAGATGACGGCGAGGTCGTGACTGATGAACAGCACGCTCATCTCGAACTCCTCGCGGAGGTCGGTCAGCAGGTCCATGATCTGGGCCTGGATCGTCACGTCAAGCGCCGTCGTCGGCTCGTCGGCGATCAGCAGTTTCGGCTCGGTGATGAGCGCCATCGCGATCACGACGCGCTGGCGCATCCCGCCGGAGAGCGCGTCCGGATACTCGGTCATCAGCCGCTCGGCGTCGGCGAGCCCCACCGACTCCAGCATCTCGACGGCCCGCTCGTGGGCCGCCTCGTCGGTCACGTCGCGGTGGGCGAGCAGCGGCTCCTTCACCTGCTGGCCGATGGTCAACACCGGGTTCAGCGACGACATCGGGTCCTGGTAGATCATCGTGATCTCGTCGCCCCGGATCTCGTTGAGCTCCTCGTCGGTCAGGTCGAGCAGTTCGGTGCCGTCGTAGGTAATGGAGCCGCCGACGATCTCCGCCGGCGGCGACTGCAACAGCCCCATCGTCGAGAGCGCGGTGACTGACTTGCCACAGCCGCTCTCGCCGATGACGCCGAGCACTTCGTCGCGACCGATCGACAGCGAGACGCCGTCGAGCGCCTCGACGGTCCCCTCCTCGGTGTGGAAGTGGACCTGGAGGTCGTCGATCGACAGCAGCGGCTCGTCGGCGGTTCGGGGTCGCGTCGATTCCATCGGAGTTCGTTGTTCGGACATTGTTAGCGGACCTGTCGTGGGTCGAGCGCGTCTCTGAGGCCGTCGCCGAGCCCGTTGAAGCCGATCACGGTCACCATGATGGCGAGCCCGGGGAAGGTGGCGATCCACCACGCGGAGTCGATCTCGCCGCGACCGGCGGCGAGGATAGCGCCCCACTCCGGCTTCGGTGGCTGGACGCCCATCCCGAGGAAGGAGAGGCCGGCGCTCCAGAGGATGACCGTCGGGATCGTCAGCGTGGCGTAGACGATGATGCTCGAGGCGGCGTTGGGGAGGACGTACCGGGTGATGGTCCGGAAGTCGCTGAGCCCGGCGGCCTCCGCGGAGTCGATGTACTCCTCCTCCATGACGCTCTTTACGTCGCCGCGAACCAGGCGGGCGAACCCGCGCCAGCCCACGAGGCTGACCGCGACGATGAGCGGGAACAGCCCACCCCCAGCATGCCGGCGATGGCCAGCGCGAGCACGAGCGCGGGCATCGACAGCGCGATGTCGACGACCCGCATGATCGTCGACTCGATCAGGCCGCCGTAGTAGCCGGCGATCAGCCCCAGCGTCACGCCGAGGGCCATCTCGATGCCGACGATGACGACGCCGAGGAACACGGCGTACCGCGAGCCGTACACGACCCGGGAGAACACGTCACGGCCGTACTGGTCGGTGCCGAACGGGTGGTCGAGGCTCGGCGGCTCCTTGAGCGCCTCGTAGTTCTGTGCGGCGGGCTCGTACGGCGCGATGAAGTCCGCGAAGATCGCGGTGAAAAGCAGCAGGACGACGACCCCGAGGCCGAACACCGCAAACCGGTTCTGCATGACCCGCATGAAGACGATCTTCGATCGGGCGATGCGCCCCGTCGCCGGGCCGGCGTCAGTTGTCTGGCCGGCGTCGTCGGTCACTGTCGCCGTGCCGCCGTCGGTTCTCGCGTCGTCGGTCGTGTCGTTGAGTGTGTCAGTAGTCATTTGTTACTCGTACTCGATGCGCGGATCGAAGTAGCCGTACATGATGTCCACGAACAGGTTCGAGAGGATCACGATCACGGCGTACACTAACACGAGTCCCTGGACGATCGGGTAGTCGCGCTGCAACACCGAGTTGACCAGCAGCCGCCCCATCCCGGGCCAGGAGAACACGGTCTCGATGATGACTGAGCCCGAGAAGATGAACGGGATCTGGAGGCCGATCAGCGTGATGATCGGGATCATCGCGTTCTTCATCGCGTGCGTGTAGATCACCGCGCGCTCACCGATCCCCTTCCCGCGGGCGGTGCGGATGTAGTCCTCGTTGAGGATCTCGAGCATCGACGAGCGGGTCATCCGCGTGAGTAACCCGGCCCGTCTGGTCCCGGTCGCCACCGCCGGCAGGATCAGCGAGGTGAGCCACGTCATCGTCAACACCGGCGTCCCCCTGCCCGATATCGGGAACATGTTCCACTGCACCGAGAACAGGAGCAGGAGGATCAGCGCGAGCCAAAACGAGGGCATCGACAGCCAGAAGATGGCGAACAGCATCGACGTGGTGTCGACCCACGAGTACTGCCTGACGGCGCTGATGACGCCCAGCGGGAGCGCGATGATCAGCGTCAGGAACATCGAGCCGACCGCGAGCTCGAGCGTCGGCGGGAGTCGACGGGCGATCATCGCCGTCACCGGCCGACCGGTGCGGACTGACTCCCCCAGTTCGAGGTTGACGACGCCCCAGAGCCACTCGAGGTAGCGGATCCACGGCGGTTGGTTCAGCCCCATCTGTCGTTCGAGCTCCCGGACCGCCTCGGGCTGGGCGTTCATCCCTAGCGCGATGCGTGCGGGGTTGCCGGGGGCGAGATAGATGATCAGGGAGATCGCGATCGTCACCCCGATCAGGACAGGTATCGTTACGAGTAGCCGTCTAGCGACGTACTTGAGCATGGATGTGGAGGGAGGCCGGTTACAGGCCCAGTTCGAGGCGGTTCATCCACTCCTGGTCCGGCCACCAGTCGTGTTCGGTCCAGTTGTCCATCCCGGCCACCTCGTTCTTGTAGCCGTAGATCTTGTTGAACGCACAGATCGGCGTCACGGGCGCCTCCTCGAGGATCAGCTCCTGGGCCTCCGTGATCGCCTCCTCGCGGGTCGCCTCGTCGGGGCTGGTCTTCGCCCGGTTCAGTAGCTCGTCGAACTCGTCGTTCTGCCACAGCGAGTAGTTGGTGCCGCCCTCGGTCGCGGTGTTCTCGCCGAGCAGGATCGGCTCGGTCGCGTTGACGGCCCAGTTGCCGCCGTAGGCCATC
The DNA here is from genome assembly GCF_001307315.1 of Halolamina pelagica. Lineage (GTDB taxonomy): Archaea > Halobacteriota > Halobacteria > Halobacteriales > Haloferacaceae > Halolamina > Halolamina pelagica_B. Next base: position 1,941,212 of record NZ_LGUC01000001.1, on the reverse strand, counting down.
GTCGTGATGTGGTGGTTGCCGGACTCGAGGTTGTTGTACAGCGTCCCCGCCTCCAGCACCTCGAGTTCGGCGTTGATGCCGACCTCGCCGAGCATCGGCGCGATCACCTCGCCCATCTGAGCGTACCGCGGGATGGTGAACGCGTAGAACGTCAGGGTCAGCTCCTCGCCGTTTTTCGTCCGGGTCTCGCCCTCCGAGGAGTTGGTCCAGCCCTCCTGTTCGAGCAGTTCGCGGGCCTTGCTCTGGCTGTACTGTTCGCCCAGCTCCTTGGCCCGGTCCTCGGAGAGCCCGTTGACCGCGATCTCCGGCACGATGCTCCAGATCGGGTACCCCTCGCCGCCGAGTGCGGCCTCGATCACCGGCTGCTTGTTGACCGCGTGGTTGATCGCCCGGCGGACGTTCACGTTGTCTGTCGGTTCCTTCTGGGTGTTGATCGCGAGGAACCCGGGCCGGGTGTACTCCTTCCGGACCAGGCTCGCGTCGCTCGAACTCTCGACCTCGCCCGTGTCGGTGAGCGTGATGTACGACGAGCCGTGGACGCCGCCGTCGGTGAGCTCGTTCAGCAGCGTCGTCGCCTCGGGGTGGTGCTCGAACCGGAACTCCTCGGGGTAGCCGGGACCCTGGTTCGACACGAAGTCGGGCGCCCAGTCGTACTCCTCGTACCGGGAGACGGTGATCGCGGTGCCACGCTCCCAGCTCTCCCACGTGTAGGGGCCGGTGCCGACCGCGATGTCCTGCCCGTAGTTCTCGGCGTCCTCCACCGCGGACCGCGAGACGAAGCCCGTCAGGGGGTTCGTGAGATAGCGCGGCAGCAGGGGGTAGGGGTCATTGAAGCTGACAGTCACCTCGTAGTCGCCGGTCGCCTCGAAGGAGTCCGCCGGCGAGAGGAGGTACGACTGCGGGGAGTTCTCGACGAACCGCTCCCAGCTCCAGACGACCTCCTCGGCGTCGAGCTCGTCGCCGTTGTGGAAGGTGATCCCCTCCTCGAGGGTGAACACGTACTCGGTGGCGTCGTCGTTCATCGACCAGTCCGACGCGAGGTGGGCCTCCGGCTCCAGCTCCGGGTTGATCCGGAACATCGGCTCGTGGATCGCCGAGAGGATCGTCTGCTCCGGCCGCCGCGTCGCCTTGTGGAGGTCGAGCGTCGACGCCTTGCTCGAACTCCCGATCACGAACGTGCCGCCGGCGGAGGGAGTGGAGCCGCCGCCCGACTCGCTGTCGGTGTCGCTCCCCTCGGTCGTCGGCGTGCCCGACCCGGAGGTACAGCCAGCGAGGGCGACCCCCGTTCCGGTGACGCCGATCGTCTCGAGGTATCGGCGGCGGCTGATTCGGTCGCGTGAGTCGTTATCTGTCATGGTGTTCGTTCTCATCCCTCGACTGTCTGCTAATAGTTCTTTGGTTGGCGGCGATGTCCAATATCGCCGGCTTCGTGGTAGTTAGCGTTCAGAAACGTCTCTCAACTAACACTCTGTTTGGGTTAATACGGCCCACGATACCGAGAACGGTGGGGCAGTGGGATGGCGTCAGTAGCGGCCCCAGCCTGTGAGCCCGTCAGTCGTCGGCCGCGTCGACGTCTTCGAGCATGTCCGTTCGCTCGGCGGCGCGCTCGCGAGCGCGCTGGACGAACTCCTCGGGGAGGTCGTCGATCTCGCCGGCCTGAACGCCCCAGAGCTTGGCGTAGAGGCCGTCGGCGTCGATGAGTTCGTCGTGATCGCCACGTTCGACGATCTCGCCGTTTTCGAGCACGAGGATTCGGTCGGCGTCCCGAACCGTCGAGAGGCGGTGGGCGATCACGAACGTCGTGCGGTCCGCGCTCAGTCGGTCGAGGCTGCGCTGGATCAGCATCTCGGTTTCGGTGTCGACCGCGCTAGTGGCCTCGTCGAGCACGAGGATCTCGGGGTCCTGGAGGATCGTCCGCGCGATCGAGAGCCGCTGCTGCTGGCCGCCCGAGAGCTTCACGCCGCGCTCGCCGATCCGGGTGTCGTACCCTTGGGGCAGCGACTCGATGAACTCGTGCGCCTCGGCGGCTTTCGCGGCGTCGACGACCGCCTCGCGTTCGGCGTCGAAGCGGCCGTAGCGGATGTTCTCGGCGACGGTGCCGTCGAACAGGAACGTCGACTGCGAGACGTAGCCGATCGTCGACCGCAGGCTCTCGAGCGACAGCTCACGAACGTCGTGGCCGTCGATGCGGACCGCGCCGTCGACGGGATCGTACAGCCGCATCAGGAGCTTGAGCAGCGTCGACTTCCCCGCCCCCGTGGGGCCGACGAAGGCGACGGTCTCCCCGGGTTCGGCCCCGAAGCTCACGTCGTTCAGCACCATCTCCTCGGGTTCGTCGTCATCGACCCCCATGTAGCCGAAGTCGACGTGGTCGTACTCGACGCGGCCCTCGGGATCGTCGAGGGCCACGGGGTCCTCGGCCTCGGTGATCATCGAGGGGATGTCCATCAGCCCGAAGATGCGCTCGCTCGAGGCCTTGGCGTTCTCGTACTGGTCGACGATGTTCGACACCTGCGACAGCGGCGTGACGAACCGCTGGGTCATGAAGAGGAACGTGACGAACTCCCCCGTCCGGAGGTCGCCGGTGAGGATCCACGGCGCCTCACCCTGGAAGATCCACAGGCCGCCGACGATGAACGTCACGGCGAACGAGAGCCCGGCCAGCATCTCCATCCCCGGGCGGTAGACGTAGTTGAGCCGCAGCACGGCCATCGTGTCCCGGAAGTAGCGCCAGGAGGCGCCCTCGACGCGCTCGGTCTCGTAGGACTCGGTGCCGCTGGTTTTGACCAGTTCGACGCCGGAGAGCGCGTTCTCCAGGCGCGTGTTGAGGTTGCCGACGCTCGCCCGCCGGTCGACGTACCGCGGCTCGACCGCCTTCATGAACCAGACCGTCAGCCCGAACAGCGCGGGCACCGCGACGAGCGTCACGAGCGCGAGCTGCCAGTTGAGCGAGAACAGGATGAACGCGATCCCGAGGATCATCACCGAGAGCCGCACCGAGTTCTGGAGGCCGTTGTCGAGGAAGTTCTCCAGGTTGTTGGCGTCGTTGTTCAGCACGGACATGACCTCGCCGGTCTGCTTGTCGTCGAAGAAGGTCATGTCCAGGCGCTGCATCGTCGAGAAGCTGTCCGTCCGGACGGCGTGCATCACGCGATGAGCGAAGTTGTTGGCGGCGACGCCGTAGATCCACGTGAACACGCCGGTCACGACGAACGCGGCGACGATCACCTGCACCGAGAACCAGAACTGGGCGCCGTCGGCGGTCGGGAGCCACGCGTTCGGCACCAGCGGGAGCGTGTACGGCGAGTCGCCGTCGATCACGCTGTCGATGGCGACCCCGAGCACCAGCGGCGGGAGCAGGCTCGCCCCCCCCGACGATGTTGGCGATCATCCCGACGACCATCCACTTCAGTCGCCCGGGGCCGTACTCCATAAACAGCCGATAGAGCGGTCGCTCGACGCGTTCGCGATACACGTCGAAGACGCTCCCCTCTTCCGCACTCATTACGAAGCGAAACACTGGGTGTCCGGAAGAACCCACCGAAGCCGGGTGACACCTCCCGCACGGGAGCGCCGTCAGTGCCCGAACCCACGACGCTAAGAGCCTCCGGCCGCGTGGCTGTGGCATGGAGCGCCTCGTCGTGGACACGGTCGTCTATCGCCCTGCCGATGAGGTGTACGAGTTTCTCCGGGAGTTTCCGGGGTACGCGAACTACTCCGAGTACCTGGCGCGCGTGGACGAACTCGACGCTGCCCCGGACGAGCACGCGCGGTACGCGCTGCGGTTCGCGTGGTGGAAACTCGAGTACACCGCGCGGTCGGCGGTGACCGAACTGATCGAGAACGAGCGCATCGAGTGGGAGGTACTGGGTGAGTTCGATGCGGGCGGTCGCTGGCTGGTCGCCGACTGCGACCTCCCCGACAACGCGCCCGACTGGGCGGAGACGGCGACCGCAGTCCGGTTCGAGGTGGAGTACGCCCCCGAAACGGCTCACTCGGGGCTCGTCGATCTGCCGCGGCTGGTGTCGCTCGACTGGGTGATCGAGAAGGTGAAGCCGCTGATCGAACGGGAGGCCGAAACCGTCGTCGAGCGGGCGGCCGCCGACCTCGAAGGGAAGCACCGATCGGTCGAGTTGACCGTCGGGACGGGCGATAACGCGGAACGAGCCCCGTTCCCGCCCGAAGAGAAAGGGTGATACGGTGTCGGTTAGTCGTTCCCGGTGATACCCGTGCGCGTGATCATCGTCGGTGCCGGCCAGGTCGGAGAGAGTATCGCTGCCGACCTGAGCGGCGCCCACGACGTGGTGATCGTCGAGCAGGACCCTGACCGCGTCGAGGAGCTCAACTACAGCCTCGACGTGCTCGCGGTGGAAGGTGACGGGACGAACGTCTCCGTACTCGACGATATCGACGTAGCTGACGCGGACATGGTGATCGCCTCGACCGACGACGACGAGACGAACATCGTCATCTGTTCGACGGTGAAAGCCGTCTCGGACGCGTTCACCATCGCCCGCGTCAAGAACACCGAGTACCTCCAGACCTGGCGCCGGTCGACGACCGCCTTCGGCATCGACTTCATGGTCTGTACGTACCTGGAGGCCGCGGAGTCGATCGTGCGCGTCGTCGGCCTGCCGGCGGCACGGGACGCGGACCTGTTCGCCGACGGGCGCGTCGAGATGGCGGAGTTCGACGTCGACCCAGGATCGCCGATCGCGGGCCAGACGGTCGCGGCGGCCGACACGTACGACTCACTCACGTTCGCGGCGCTGGTGCGGGACGAGGAGATGCTGATCCCACCGGCGGCACCGAGATCCAGGCCGGCGACCGGCTGGTCGTCATCGGCACCCCGCGGAGCGTTCGCTCGTTTGCCGGCGACGTGGCGCCCGAGGACGGCGCCCTTTCCGGCGACGTGGTGATCATCGGCGGCAGCGAGATCGGCTACCACGTCGCGCGGATGCTCTCCGAGCGGGGTATCTCCGCACGCCTGATCGAGCAGGACCCAGACCGGGCGCACTGGTTGGCCGAGAAGCTCCCGGACACGATGGTGATGGAGACCGACGCCACCGACATCGAGTTCCTCGAGCGCGAACGCGTCGGCGACGCCGAGGTCGTCGTCGCGGCGCTCGACTCCGACGAGAAGAACCTGCTCGCGTCGCTACTGGCCAAGCGCGTCGGCGCCGAGCGCAGCGTCGCGGTGATCGATCAGGCCGACTACGTGGACCTGTTCGAGGCGGTCGGAATCGACGTTGGGGTCAACCCCCGCGAGGTCGTCGCCGAGGAGATCACCCGGTTCACCCGCGACGGCGGCGCCGAGAACGTCGCGCTGATTGAGAACGGCCGGGCGGAGGTGCTGGAGATCGAGATCACCGCCGACAGCCCGCTCGTGGGCGACCCGATCCGGGAGTCGATCCAGTCGCTCCCGACGGACGTGGTGATCGGCGCGATCACGCGGGGCGGGGAGTACGTCGTCCCGCGCGGGGAGACCGTGATCGAGTCCGGCGATCACGTCGTGCTGTTCGTCGAGGCCAAGCACGCGGACGAGGTGTCGTCACGACTGTAGCTACACGAAAAACAGTAGGTTGAAGCGTCGAACGAGATACCTTCCGCCCAACTGTGTCGATACGCGTCGACTATCGTGCAAGCCTGAGCCTCGTCGGGACGGTGCTGAAGTACCTCTCGGTACCGATGCTCGTCCCGGTCGTGGTCGCGCTGGCGTACGGCGAGACGCTCGCACCGTTCCTCCCGGCGATCGCGGTCACGTTCCTCCTCGGGGCCGGCCTCGAACGGCTCACCGACGATCCGGATATCCGGGCCCGCGAGGGGTTCCTGATGGTCGCGACGACGTGGCTTGCGGTCGCGCTGGTCGGGACGATCCCGTACCTGATCGAGGCCCACGGGATCCCGCTGCTGGTAGAGCCGATCCACCCCGGATCGACGCTGGGCAACCCCGCCAACGCCCTGTTCGAGGCGATGTCCGGGTTCACGACGACCGGTGCGACCGTGCTCGGAAGCATCAACGTCACCGACCACACCCGGGGCGTGATGATCTGGCGCCAGCTCACCCAGTGGTTGGGCGGGATGGGGATCGTCGTGCTGGCAGTCGCGATCCTCCCCGAACTCTCCGTCGGCGGGGCGCAGCTGATGGACGCTGAAGCGCCCGGCCCCGGTATCGAGAAGCTGACGCCCAAGATCGCCGAGACCGCCCGCGTGCTTTGGGGCGCGTACTTCGTGATCACCGTCGTCGAGATCCTGCTGCTGTACGGGCTCGACCTGGCGGGGATGGCGGGGCCGAACATGGACGCGTACAACGCCGTCGCCCACGGGCTGACGACGATGCCGACCGGCGGGTTCTCGCCGCAGGCCCGCTCGATCGAGGCGTTCTCGGCCGCCGTCCAGTGGGTGATCATCCCCTTCATGGTGATCGCGGGCACCAACTTCGCGCTCGTCTGGCAGGCCGTCGCCGGCTCCCCACGCAACGTGTTCGAGGACACGGAGTTCCGCGGCTATCTCGGGGCGATGGCGGTGCTGACGGCCGTCATCACCGGCCTGCTGTTCACTGGCGGCTTCACCTCGGGCGTTCCGGCGGGGGCGACGTTCGACGCCGCCTACCTGCAGGAGTACGCGCGGGCACTCTCCGGGAGTCTGGAGCCGTCGCTGCGGCACGCGCTGTTCCAGGCAGTGTCCATCGTCACCACGACGGGGTACGCCAGCATGGACTTCGACGTGTGGGGCGCGCCGGCGCAGTACGCCCTGCTGTTCGCGATGTTCGTCGGCGGCTCCGCGGGGTCGACCGGCGGGAGCGTGAAAGTCATCAGGTGGATCGTCGTCGCCAAAGTGATCCGTCGGGAGCTGTTCACCAGCGCCCACCCCGAGGCAGTCCGCCCCGTTCGGCTGGGCGGGAGCAGCCTCGACGAACGGGCGATCCGCGGCATCCTCTCGTTCACGCTGTTTTACATCGCGATCTTCTTCCTCGCGTCGTTCGTCCTGTTCCTCGATACGACACGTGCTGGCGTCGACTTCACCGTGCTCGAAGTCATCTCCGGGGCGGCGTCGACGCTCGGCAACGTCGGGCCGGCGTTCTACCGGCTCGGGCCGATGGGGGCTATCTCCAGTTCCCGAACAGTTCGAAGCTGTTCATGGTGGGCCTGATGTGGGCCGGCCGACTCGAGATCCTCCCGCTGCTTGTCTGTTTCACCCCGGAGTACTGGCGGCAGTAGGGCCCGAATACCGAGCCCCGACTACGCCGTTTCGGACGCCTCGTCGAGGTCCTCGATCGCCGATCCCGGGGCGTTCAGCTTGAACCGGTCGACGGCGTTCTCGGCCTTGGAGCGCTCTGTATACCCCTCGCTGCCGGTGGCGACGATCTGCCCGTTGCGGTGGCGGAGCCGCCAGCGGAACTCGCCGGCGTTGTCTTCGTACACCTCGAACGCCGCGAACCCGACGTTCAGCACGTCGGCTTCGGGCGCGTACGCTCGCACCCGCTCGACGGCGTCGTCGACGCCCGACTTCCGACTGTAGCCTTCACCGCTGTCGGCGACCAGCTGACCGTTCGACGCTCTGAGCCGCCAGCGGTGCTCGTCAGCCGCGTCCTCGTAGGTCTCGAACGTCAGGTCGTCGATCCCCTCCCGGATCCGGTCGACGGCGCGGCGGGCGCCGCGGCGACTACTGTAGCCTTCGCCGCCGTCGGCGAGCACGTTCCCGTTCCGGTGGACGAGCCGCCAGCGCCACTCCTCGGCGGCGTCGCGGTAGATCTCGAAGCCGGTCGGGTCGATGCGGAGGTACTCCGCGGGGCCCGCGAGGGTCTGGACGCGCTCGAGCGCAGCGCGGGCGTCGCGACGGCGGCTGTAGCCTTCGCCGGCGTCGGCGACGACGTTCCCGTTGTCGTGGCGGAGCCGCCAGCGGAACTCGCCGCCCCGGTCCTCGTACAGCTCGAACGCCGTCTGGCTTTCGGTCTCCTCGACCGGTTCGAACCGCTCCCCCGCATCGGCGAGTTCGGCCTCGGACTCGATGCGGAGCACCATCGCCCCCAGGGCGTTGTCTCGGACGCTTTCGATCCCGTTCTGGGCGTTGTGGCGCTGAGTGTACCCCTCCCCGCTCGTCGCGACGATCTGGCCGTTCCTGTGGCGGAGCCGCCAGCGGAACTCGCCGCCCCGGTCCTCGTAGAGTTCGAACCGTGCCTGACTCGTTCGGTGCCCCCAGAGCTGTTCGGCGAGCTCGTCCCGGTCCGTCTCGGCATCGGCGAGATCCTGCGAGAGCGCCGTCACTGCGTGGCTCAGCGTGGCGACGGCATCGTCCGAGGCCCCCACTGCCCGCCTGAGGTCGGCGATTTCGGCGGCGAGGTCGGCCTCGTCGGCGGCCGTGTCCTCCAGCACGTCGTCCAGAGCCGCAAGCTCGCGCCGGAGCTCCCCGGGGTCGGTCGCCGACTCGGGGGTCGCCGACTCGGGTTCGGCCAGTAGCGGCACGAGCACCCCACCCGCACCGGCGACGAGCAGTCCGAGGCCGTAGATGCCGATCACTGCGGTGTTCCCGTTCCGGAGCGACCAGCCACCCGGGAACACCGCGACGAAGTAGACGATCCCTATCGTCGCGATCGTCGCGCCGACGTAGACGAGCGTCGTCGCCCGTGGTTTGAGTGGCAGCCGGAGGACCGGACCGACGAGCAGCAGGAGCATGCTGCCGCCGACCATGACGATCGACAGCTGTCTGACCCCACCCTGCGGTTCGCTCGCCAGGAACAACAGGACGCCGGCGACGGCCAGGACGACTCCGACCACGAACAGCCAGTACCCCCGGACCTCGTCGTCGGTTTCGGGGTCGCCCACGTGGGTTCGATACAGGGACTGAAACGTACTCTCGTCGGATTTGTGGCTTGCCATCGTGCCTCACAGATTTGTTGATTCCCCGAGGGCTTATAGCTCGCCCCGAATTTGGGCACGTTCGTTTAAAAGCGGACTATCACGATTGATCATAATGGTCTACACCGGGTTAGACCGCCGAATCTCGGAGCAATGTTCCGGTTCGAAACACGAAATCGCCAGCGAAACCTTCATACGGTGCGGACTCCGCCACTCTACCACACATGCGATCAGATGACACGGAACGACACTTTAGTCTAAACCGACGTAGTTTGGTGAAGTCCCTCGGGGTCGCAGGGGTCGCGGGGCTCGCCGGCTGCATGGGCGGTGACGGCACGGAGACGGAGGGGACGCCCGCCCGTCCCGGTGGGACGACGACGCCGGCCGACCCGAACAACGCGCAGGAGGGCGGCGAGCTGATCGCTTCCTTCGGCGCCGACGTGGCGCAGTTCGACCCGGCCAAGGCCGCCGACACCACCTCGGTGAAGGCGTTCGGTCTGACCTACGAGACGCTGCTCACCGTCGGCTTCGACGGCAGCATCAACAACGCGCTTGCCCACACCTTCGAGGAAGTGGGTGACGGCGTCTGGCGGGCGGAGCTGCGTGAGGGCGTCAAGTTCCACAACGGCAACGAACTCACCGCGGAGGACGTTCAGGTCACCTTCGAGCGCTACGAGGGGAAGGTCAACGCGACCGACGTGTTCTCGTGGTACGAGTCCTCGGAGATCATCGACGACTACACGATCGAGTTCACGCTCAAGAACGACTACGCGCCGCTGAAGTTCGACATTTCGGCCATTCCGATCATTCCGGCGGAAGTCGAAACCGGCGACCTCGACATCACCGAGAACCCGGTCGGGACCGGCCCCTACGAGTTCGTCGAGCACCAGCCCGACGAGCTGTTCCGCATCACGCGCAACGACGACTACTGGTTCGAGGGCGACGACAGCGTGCCGTCGACGCCGCCGATCAAGGACATCACCTACCGCGTGATTACCGAGCAGTCCGCACAGCAGGCCGCGCTCGAGAGCGGCGACATCCACCTCGCCAACACGCCGCCCGCCCCGAGCCTGAGCGACTTCGCGGAGAACGAGGACTACACGGTCAACCGCCGACTCGCCGGCGGCTACGACCTGATGTACTTCCCGACGGAAGTGGAGCCCTACGGGAACAAGAAAGTCCGACGCGGCATCTCCCGGCTCGTCCCGCGTGAGGAGATCGTCGACGCGGTGTACGAAGGGCTCGGTGTCCCGGCGTACATGGCCATCTCCCAGATCTCCGCAGTGTTCGATACCGAGGAGTGGCAGGACCTCAACGACCGACTGGGCGAGGAGTACATGGGCTACGACGAGGAGCAGGCCAGCACGCTCCTCGAGGAAGGGTTCGACGAGGCCGGTATCGAAGCCCCGTTCGAGACGACGATCATCACGAACCAGAACCCCCAGCGTGTCCAGTGGGTGCAGCTGATCGCCGAGAGCCTCAACAGCACGGACTACTTCGACGTGTCCGTCGAGCAGTACGAGTGGAACACGTACGTCGGCAAGATCGCCGGCGAGTCCTCGGCCAGCAACAACGAGGTCATCGCGGTCGGCTGGTCCGGCGGCTGGGACCCCGACGCGTACGTCGGCGACCTCGTCGACAGCGAGCAGTTCACGCCGAACGGCTTCAACATGGGCCACTACAAGAACGAGGAAGTGGACCAGCTGCTCGAGGACGGGACGAACACCTACGACCTGGAAGAGCGGAACCAGATCTACAAGGACCTCGTCGAGATTCTCGCCGAGGACGCGCCGATGACGTACATCCGGTTCGGTGAGGAGACCGACGTGTACGACAACACCGCCGTGAAAGGCTTCCGTACCTACCCGATCAACGGTGGCGAGTTCAAGGGGATCTTCTCGCCGGCCGACGGCGCGTTCACCTACCTCTCAGAAGAATAGCGACCTCCCCTCCATGTCTCTTCAACGATACCTAATCAAGCGGCTGCTGGTGATGATACCAGTACTGTTTGGTGTAACTCTACTGACGTTTTCGCTTACGAAGATGCTGCCCGGCTCGCCGGTCGACTACATCCTGCAGTTTCAGGAGACGACGCCCGGGCTGCGTGACCAGCTCCGCGCACAGTTCAACCTGGACGAGCCGGTGTACATCCAGTACTGGCTGTGGCTGCGGGACGCGGTGATGCTCGACTTCGGCGACTCGCTGATCTCCGATCGCAGCGTCTCCGGAGCGATCCTGACCCGGCTCCCGAAAACGCTGCTGCTGGGGTTCATGGGGTTCGCGATCGCGATCTCGATCGGGATCCCGCTGGGCGTGATCGCGGCCATCAACAACGGCAACACCGTCGACGAGGCCAGCCGCGTCGCGGCCCTCATCGGGATCGCGACGCCGAACTTCTGGCTCGGCCTGATGCTCCTGCTGGTGTTCAGCGTCCAGCTCGGCCTGTTCAGGGTCATCCCGCCGGACAAAGCGGTGTTGAGCCCGGCGATGTTGAAGTTCGTGATCTTGCCGGCGATCACCCTCGGAACGGCGTCGTCGGCGCTGATCATGCGACTGACCCGCTCCTCGATGGTCGAGGAGTTGAACAAGGACTACGTCCGCACGGCGAAGGCCAAGGGGCTCTCCGAGCGCACCGTCATCGTGAAGCACGTGCTGCGCAACTCGATGGTGTCGGTCGTGACGGTGGCGGCGATCCAGGTCGCGTTCATCGTCAACGGCTCTGTCGTCGTCGAGCAGGTGTTCTCCTGGCCCGGCGTGGGTCGACTGCTCATCGACGCGATCACCCAGCGAGACCTGCCGGTACTGCAGGCGATCGTCCTGATGATCGCCGTCACTATCGTGTTCGTCAATCTGGTTGCGGACCTGCTCTACTCGTGGCTCGATCCACGTATCCGATACTGACACATGTCTCACGAATCACAGCGAACGACGACGACTGAACGCGGGCGAATCCGGGTGACCGGGTTCGACACCTCCGTGTTCGAGGACCGCGATGAGCGATTCGACTGGCAACAGGACGAGAGCACAGTCTCCCGGGACCGGCTGACCCGCGCGTGGGAGCGGTTCAAGCGCAACCGAACCGCACTGGTGGGACTGTCGATCATCGCCCTGATGCTGTTCACCACGATCTTCGCGCGGCCGATCGTGATCGAGGGGATCACGGTCCAGCCGTTCTCGCTGGCGCCGTTCGATCCGACGAACTCGAACTTCGCCGCGCTCAACGAAGCGCCGACGGCCACCCACCCCTTCGGGACCGACTGGTCCGGGAAGGACATCCTCTCGCGTGTGATGTACGGTGGCCGATACAGCCTCACGATCGGCGTGATCACCGTCAGTATCGCGCTCTCGGTCGGCGTCCCGCTCGGTGCCCTCGCGGGCTACTACGGCGGATGGATCGACGAGGTCATCATGCGCCTGGTCGACATCCTGTACGCGTTCCCGTTCCTCGTGCTCGCCATCGCGCTGATCGCGGTGCTGGGCCAGGGGTTCTGGAACATGATCACGGCGCTGGTGCTGGTCGTCTGGATCAGCTACGCCCGTCTGCTGCGCGGTGAGGTGCTCTCCGTCAAGGAGAACGAGTACGTCACCGCCGCGAAAGCGTTGGGCGCACGCGACCGCTCGATCATCTTCCGGCACGTGGTGCCCAACGCGATGGCGCCCGTGATCGTGCAGGCGACGCTCGGTATCGGGACCGTCGTGCTCAACGCGGCGGCGCTTGGCTTCCTCGGGCTGGGGCTCGAACCGGGCTCCCCGAGTGGGGCAGCATGCTCGCCCGCGGTCGCAGTAGCCTGATCCAGGGCCAGTGGTGGATCACGGTGTTCCCCGGGCTGGCGATCTTCCTGTTCGTGCTCTCGATCAACCTCGTGGGTGACGGCGTCCGCGACGCCGTGGACCCGCAGGGTGACACCAGCGGCGGTGCGGGGGTGCGAGAATGAGCGCCAACGACGAACCGCTGCTGTCGGTCGACAACCTCCAGACCTCCTTCTACACGGAGGAGGGCGAGGTCAAAGCGGTCAACGACGTCTCGTACCAGATCGACCGCGGCGAGCGCTTCGCCGTCGTCGGCGAGTCCGGTGCGGGGAAGTCGGTCACCAGCCTCTCGCTGATGCGGCTGATCGACGACCCCGGCCGGATCAAGGGCGGCGACGTGACGTTCCGTTCGACCAGCGCAGTGGCGAAACTCGCCCGGCAGTTCCCGGAGGGCGTCGCCACCGAGAACCGCTCGGGCTACATCCACGTCGACGAGCTCCGCGCGGAGTCCGGCAGCGTGGGGAGCGATCCGGGCGCGACCGTCCGCGACCGGCCGACGGAGGTCGCGACCAGCCTCCACGACGGCAGCCTCCACGTCGAGGCGGGCCACGTCGACGTGCTCGACGCGCCCGACGAGGCGATGCAGGAGCTGCGCGGGGCGGAGATCGCGATGATCTTCCAGGACCCGCACACGGCGCTCAACCCCGTCTACACCGTCGGGGAACAGATCGCCGAAGCGGTTCGGAAACACCTCGACATGGGCGATGCGGCCGCCCGCGAGCGAGCGATCGAGATGCTCGACCGCGTCGGCATCCCCGACGCCGAGGAGCGCTACTCGGACTACCCCCACGAGTTCTCCGGCGGGATGCAGCAGCGCGCGGTGATCGCCATCGCGCTCTCCTGTGACCCGTCGCTCATCGTGGCGGACGAGCCGACGACGGCGCTGGACGTGACGATCGAGGCGCAGATCCTCGACCTGCTGAAGGAGCTCTCCGACGAGGAGGACGTGGCGATCCAGCTGATCACCCACGACCTCGGCGTCGTCGCCGAGCTGTGTGACAGCGTAATGGTGATGTACGCCGGCAAACCGGTCGAGCGCAGCTCCGTCGAGGAGCTGTACTACGACCCCAAACACCCCTACACGGTGGGACTGATGAGTTCGATCCCGCGGATCGGCGACGACCGCGATCGGCTCGATACCGTCCCGGGGACGATGCCGGACCTCGTCCAGCTCCCCTCGGGCTGTAGCTTCCACCCGCGGTGTCCGTACGCTGAGGACGCCTGCATCCAACACGAACCGCCGCTGGTCGACACGGAGACCGGCGAGCCGATCGAGGAGCCCGACGCCGACATCCACACCGCCGCGTGTCTCGAGTACACGGGCGACCTGCAGGACGGCGTCGAGTTCGACGTGCAGATCCGTGAGGACGCCGCAGCCGACGGAGGTGAGTCAGTATGAGCGCCGACCCACTGATCGAGATCGACGGGCTGACGAAGCACTACTCGACCGACGAGGGGCTGCTCGATCGAATCATCGGCGACCCGTCCTCGGTGAAAGCCGTTGACGGCGTCGACCTCGAGATCGCCGAGGGGGAGACCCTCGGCCTGGTCGGGGAGTCCGGCTGCGGGAAGTCCTCCCTCGGTCGGACGATGCTGGGACTGGAGGAGCCGACCGACGGCTCCGTCTACTACGACGGTCAGGACCTGACGGAGCTCTCCTCGGCCGAACTCCGGGACTACCGGAAGGATCTCCAGTTCGTGTTCCAGAACCCGTTCGCGTCGCTGAACCCGCGTCTGACGGTGAGCGACATCGTCGGCGAGGCGCTCGACGTGCACGGCCTGGCCTCCGGCCAGGAGCGCAAGGAGCGCGTCGAGGAGCTGCTCGAGACCGTCGGCCTCCAGGCCAGCCACGCCTCGCGTTACCCCCACGAGTTCTCGGGGGACAGCGCCAGCGGATCGGGATCGCCCGCGCGCTCGCGGTCGACCCCGAGTTCATCGTCTGTGACGAGCCGGTGTCGGCGCTGGACGTGAGCGTCCAGGCCCAGATCCTCAATCTGCTCGAGGACCTGCAGGAGGAGTTCGGCCTCTCCTACCTGTTCATCGCGCACGACCTGAGCGTGGTCGAACACATCGCCGACCGCATCGCCGTGATGTATCTCGGCGAGATCGTGGAGGTCGGGACGACCGAGGAGATCTTCTCCCCGCCGTACCACCCCTACACGCGCTCGCTGCTGTCGGCGATCCCCGAGCCTGACCCCCTGTGGGAGGGCGACCGGATCATCCTCGAGGGGACGGTCCCCTCCCCGATCAATCCGCCGTCGGGCTGTAAGTTCCACACGCGGTGTCCGATCGCGCACGAGGAGTGTTCGGAGTGGGACGACCATCCGGAGCTCGAGGAAGTGAGCGAGACCCACGGGATCGGCTGCCCGTTCCACGAGGAGATCGAGGAGGAGGTCGGCTCCTCGGCCGACTCCACGGGCGCCGAGTCCACGGCCGACTGACGGCCCCGCTCACGAGACCTTTTTCCGCGTCGCCCGCGTTCGACAGCGTATGCGTCGGGTCTACGACTCGGAGGCGCTGCGCCGGGACGACGAGGACCCGTTCTCGCCCGTCGAGAACGACGAGGGGGCCAGTCGGAACCACGTCAACTGGACCAACGTCAGCCACGCGCTCGTGCCGCAGTTCTTGCGCTCGCGGGCGATCGCCGTCGACGTGCAGACCTCCAAGGACCGCTACGACCCCGGCGAGGAGATCCACTTCGGCGTCACCTTCTACAACCGCTTCCCGCTCCCGGTCACGATCGTCACGGAGACGCCCAAACCGTGGCGGTGGGCGATCGACGGCAACGCCGAGGGCTCGGAGCTGTCGCCGAACCACCCCGACGAGCGCAGCCTCTTCCGCTTCGGCCGCAGTGAGCGCAAGCGGTTCCGCCGCTCGTGGTCCGGCCGTGTCCGCATCGACCAGCGCGAGTGGCGCGAGGCCGAACGGGGGGAGCACACTCTCACCGTCGGGATCGACGCCGTCCACGGCGCCGAGAACCTGCGGGCGGAGACGACGTTCCACATCGAGTAGGCCGCCGTCGGGCCTGCCGCTTGCCGGTCTTTTAAGCCCTCGCCGCGGCCCGTTCCCGTATGCGCGACAGCCCCCTGACACCGAGGAACGGCCCGTCACCGAGGAGCTCCACGGCGAGGAGATCGTCGACCCGTACCGCTGGCTGGAAGAGCAGAGCGAGGAGGTCGAGAACTGGGTCGCCGCCCAGAACGAGTACGCCGACGCGGTGCTCGACACCGACACCCGCGACGCCCTGCGCCCGCAGTTCGAACGCGTGGCCCGGGTCACCGACTACGGCGCGGTGACTGCCGCCGGCGGCCGCTACTTCCAGACGATCGAGGAGCCCGAGGAGGACCACGGCGTGCTGTACGTCCGGGAGTCGTTCGACGAGGAGCCACGGGCGCTGGTCGACCCCAACGCGTTCGACGGCGAGGCGGCGTCGATGAACTGGTTCACCGTCGGTCCGGACGGCGAGCGCGTCGCGTACGGCTACGACGAGGGCGGCCAGGAGCAGTACGACGTGCGCGTCGTCGACGCCGAGACGGGCGGCCTGATCGACGAGGTGCCCGACGCCGGCCGCGTCAACCCCGGCGGGTTCGCGTGGACCGACGACGGCTTCTACTCGATCCGCACGGGCGGCCCCGGCGACGGCGAACAGCTCCAGAAGGCGCTGTACAGCCACGATCACGACGACCATCCGGACGGAGACGAACTGCTCACCGACGCCTTCAGCGAGCACGCCTGGCCCGAACTGGCGTACGATGCCGACACCGACACGCTGCTCGCGGCGGTCCACGAGGGGACGACCCACACCGATCTCTACCGGGTCGATCCCGAGGCCGACGAGCCGCTCACGCCGCTTTTGACCGACTACGACGCGACGTTCGCCCCGCACGTCGCCTCCGACACCGGCGAGGTGCATTTCCTCACCAACTACGAGGCCGACTTCTCGCGGGTGCTCACCGCCGATGTCGAGACGCTCGCGACCGGCGAGGACCTCGACCCCGACGAGTTCGCGGAGTCGATCCCCGAGACGGACACGGTTCTGCAGGACCTGACGGTGGCGGGCGACTCGCTCGTCGCAAACCACCTCCGCGACGCCTCCTCGGAGCTGTCGGTCTGGGAGGACGGCGAGGCCGTCGAGCGCCTCCCAAGCCCCGAGTTCTGCACCATCGACGGCGTCGATTCGGACGCCGACGACGGCGAGGAGCTGTTCTACGTCGTCCACGACTTCGAGGCGCCCGACCGTGTCACGCGATATCGACTGGACGGCGACGACACCGAGCCCGAGACGGTCGGACAGGCCGACGTCGAACTCGGCGTCGACGTGACCGTCAGCCAGGAGTTCTTCGAGTCCGCGGACGGGACCGAGGTGCCGGCGTTCGTCGTCCACCGCGAGGGGCTCGACCCCGCGGGCGCGGCGCCGACGGTGCTGTACGGCTACGGCGGCTTCCGGATCCCCCAGACGCCGAGCTTCTGGCGCTTCGCCGGCCCGTTCCTCGACGCTGGCGGGGTGTTCGCCGTCGCCAACCTCCGCGGCGGGACGGAGTACGGCGAGCCCTGGCACGAGGCCGGAATGCGCGAGGACAAGCAGAACGTGTTCGACGACTTCTACGCCGTCGCCGAAGGGCTGATCGAGGCGGGCTACACCGATACGGACCACCTCGGCGCCTACGGCGGCTCGAACGGCGGCCTGCTCACCGGCGCGGCGCTCACCCAGCGGCCGGATCTCTGGGCCGGGGTGCTGTGTACGGTGCCGCTGCTCGACATGCTGCGGTTCCACCGCTTCCTGCTGGGTGAGTCCTGGACCGTCGAGTACGGCTCGCCCGAGGACCCAGACGCGTTCGAGTATATCCGCGAGTACTCGCCGTACCACAACGTCGAGGCACGCGACTACCCGGCGACGATGTTCAAAACCGCCGCGGGCGACACCCGAGTCCACCCGAGCCACGCCCGGAAGATGACTGCGCTGGTGCAGGAACACCAGACGGGCGACGAACCGATCGTGCTCCGGACCGAGACCGATACGGGCCACGGCGTCGGCAAGTCAACCGAGATGATCGTCGAAGAGCAGGTCGATCAGTGGACGTGGCTGTGTGATCGGCTCGGCGCGGACGTGGGGCAGTAGGGGGTCTCGCTGCCGGCCAACGCTGTAGGGCTGTCGACGCTCCCTCATCGGCGGCCCCACGGCGCGATTCGCCGCGGCGCCGTGGGTCGGACCCGCCGGCCGGCTCGACCTGAGGCGTGTGGTTCTCGTAACGGCGTCCGATCACGGTCGCCTCGGGCACCGAACGGCTCACCGGTGGCGGTCGCCGACCGTCCCACGGGACCGAGTTCGATCCCGTTATTCACAGCCAGCCCGGCGTCGCCGGAACTGTTGATTCGTGTGGCCACGGGGACCAACTCAAAGGCGATAACGTCAAGTTCTGTCAGCGACAGCTGACGACTGCGTGAACTACGGCTCTCGGTCGAGCTAGCTCGGGGGCGACCCGGGACTCGGCCGGCTTGCCGACTGTGGTCGCCTGTCGTCGTGGCCCGGAACGCCGGGTCGGACGGGCGTCTCGCTTTCGGTACCCGGTGCCACGCCATCGCCGTGAGCACCTGCTTTCTCCCGGTCCGCCGGCGTGGCTGATCCCGCTCGGAAACTGACGAGTCCGATGTTCACCGAATGCACGCACCCCCGACGACACGAACGCACCGGCTACCGACCGATCCAAGCCACACGACCCGCTGTGAGGCGACCCGCGACTCGACGGAGGGGCGCCGATGACCGGCGACCAACTCGAACTCGGCGCCCACGTTCCCGAGGGCCCCGACACTTACCGCTTCCACACCGCTGACGGCGTCGCCTCCGTGGAAGCGTTCAGGGCGGCCGAACTCCTCCTGCTACGCGCGATTCACGGTACTGCCCCTGGCGACCACCTCTCCGTACAGTCGAACTACGGCGTCGTCGGCGTCGTGCTCGCGGCCTCGGCGGCGTCGGTCCGGATGACCGAAGCCAGCGCCCGGCGGGCGCGGCTCTGTCGGCGCAACGCCGCCGTGAACGGGGCTGCCGCGCGGACCACTGTCGTCGCCGACCTCCGGCGGATCGACGGGGGGTACGACACTGCCTCCTACGCGCCAGAGAGCCACACCCCCATCGAGGTCGGGAAACAACGGATCGCCGACTCGCTCACGGCGCTCCGACCCGACGGCCGACTGTTCGTCGCTGCGACGGACGGAGCCGGCCGTTCACGCTACGAGCGCTGTCTGACCGAACTGACCGGCGACTGCCGAACCGTGACCACGGCCGACGGCTGCTCGGTGCTGGTCGCGCAACGGCCGGCGTCGTTCGAGCCGCCGCGGTACGTCACCCCAACGCGGTTCGAGGTCGGCGTCGACGGTGCCGCCGTCCCGCTGGTCACGGTTCCGGGAATGTTCGCGGCCGGCCGCCTCGACGACGGCACGCGCCTGCTGGCAGCGAACGCGACCGTCGAGGACGGCGATCGCGTGCTCGATCTCTGCTGTGGCGCTGGCCCGCTGGGTATCCACGCTGGGACAGTCGCGGACTGTTCGGTGACGCTCACTGACGACAGCCGGGTCGCGACCCGTGCGGCCGCTTGCAGCCTCCGAGCGGCGGGTATCGACGGCCGCGTGGTCACCGCCGACGGCGTCAACGGCGTCAGCGGCGAGCGCTTCGACCGCGTGCTCTGCAACCCCCCGACGCACGCCGGCGACGGCGTGCTCGCGTCGCTCCTCGACGGGGCGCGCCGGGTGCTGCGGGCCGGCGGCGTGCTACTGGCTGTTCACCACCGCGACCTGGACTTCCGACCGCACCTCCGTGGCTACGGCTCGGTGACGGTTCGAGACACCGGCGACGAACACGTCGTGGTTGCCGCTCGCCCGTAGCCTACGGGCTCGGCGTCTGGACTGTCGAGAGGTACGCCGTGAGGTCGGAAGTGGTGATCATCCCGATGGCTTCGCCGTCGTCGACGACGGGCATGTGGTGGATGCCGGCGTCGATCATCCGATCGGCCACCTCGCGGATCGAGTCGCCGCCCTTTGCCGTCTGTACGTCCGTCGTCATGTACTCCGAGACGGGCGTCTGGTCCTTCGGCTTCTGCCCCGAGACGATGGCGACGAAGTCCGTCCGGGTGAGGATCCCGCGGAGAGCCCCGTCGTCGTCGACGACGACGACCGACCCGATCTCGTGGTCGAGCATCAGGTCGGCGGCCGTCTCGACCAGCGTCTCCGGGGTGACAGTTTTCACGTCGTTGGTCATCAGGCTCGCAACGAATAGATCGTCGATGTCGTCCATGTCAACATAGTGCACGACACTGGGCATAACCCTTCCCCTCCGCCGTGGCCGGCGCCGGCGATCGCGGTACCGA
This sequence comes from Halolamina pelagica, assembly GCF_001307315.1. GTDB lineage: Archaea > Halobacteriota > Halobacteria > Halobacteriales > Haloferacaceae > Halolamina > Halolamina pelagica_B. The sequence continues at coordinate 1,921,183 of NZ_LGUC01000001.1, read as the reverse complement.
CGGGGAGTGGGCACGCTTTTGAGCGGGCAGGAACAGGGGCCGGTATGGAGACGGGGAACGCGGAGAGCGACGTGTCCGAGTCCGTGTCGATCTCGCTTTTGATCGCGGTGGTCGCGACCGCGCTGATCTACCTCGAACTCTGGGGCGGGTCGCTGCCGGCGTTCGACGCCGGCGAGATCGCGCTGGGGATCGGTCTCGGCCTCGTCGCCGGCGCGGCGTTCTACTACCGCGGAACGCGCTCGACCCGGCTCGACGACGTGCCGCCGCTGGCGATCTTCCTCGCGCTGGCGATGACCGTCTACGTGTTCTTCCCCGAGGGGCTCCCGCCGGTCGTGGAGCTCGCCATCGTCGTCGGCGTCTGGACGGATGCGGTGCTCCGGGCGGGCGCGAAAGTCGTCTGACCGCGGGACTGGGTTCCTGTAGGCTGGCTGCTGACGGGGTTCCTGTAGGCTGGCTGCTGACGGGGTTCCTGTAGGCTGGCTGCTGACGGGGTTCCTGTAGGTCGATACGCATTTGGTAGCGGCGCCGTCAGGAACGCCTACGCCGTCGTTCCCCGCGACATCCCACCATGCCCGCCATCGAAACCACTGATCTGACCAAGCAGTACGGAGACACCGTCGCCGTCGCCGGCCTCGACCTCGCCGTCGAGCGCGGAACCGTGTTCGGCTTTCTCGGCCCCAACGGCGCCGGCAAGACGACGACGATGCGAATGCTGACTGGCCTCGTGCGCCCCACGCGCGGTCGTGCGGCCGTGGCCGGCGCCGACGTGACCGACCGCGACGCGCTCCGCCCCCGCATCGGCTACCTGCCGGAGGAGCCGCCGCTGTACGATCACGCGACCGCCTACGAGCAGCTCGACTACGCGGCCGGCCTGCGCGACCTGCCCCCGAGCCGGCTCGCGAGCGTGCGGAGCGCCTGCTCGACCGCCTCGATCTCCCGCCCGAGGACGCGGCGACACGTATCGCCGACTACTCGAAGGGGATGCGCCAGAAGGTGGCCTACGTGCAGGCGATCCTCCACGAGCCCGACGTGGTGTTCCTCGACGAGCCCACGTCCGGCCTCGACCCGCGTGCGGCGCGGACGCTTCGGGAGCTCGTCGTCGACCTCGCCGAGGGCGGCACGACCGTGTTCCTCTCGACGCACATCCTCCCGGTCGTGGAGGAGGTCGCCGACGACGTGGGCATCCTCTACGACGGCGACCTCGTCGCGGAGGGGTCGCCGGACGACCTGAAACACCGCGCGGAGACCGGGGAGGCGCGCTCGCTGGAGGACGCGTTCCTCGAACTCACGACCGACGACGCCGCGGCCGCCGGGGCCGAAGCGACCGGCGGGGAGCGCAGCGATGGCTGAAGCGAACTGGCTTCGGCACTCGCTCCGGGTCGGCCTGTTCGAGTACCGACGCTCGGTTCGAGCGATCCGTGCGGACACGGGGCGGTTCGTGCTGCTGGCCGTCAGCGTCCTCCTGCCGACAGTCGCCCTCGGCGGGATCGTGGCGCTGTTCGCGCCAGAGCTCCGGGGGTCCGTTCCGACCGACATCGCGGTCCCGCCGGCACTCCGCGGCGCCGCCGTGCTGTTCTGGCTGTTCGGCGTGTTCCTGCTCTCGCAGCGAGCGGCCGGGGTCCACAGCGAGCCGGTCGCCGCGCCGTTGGTCCTGACGACAGTCTCGCCACGGACCGCCGTCGTCGGCGGTGCGTTGGCGGAGTGGCTTCGGGTGGTGACGTACACGCTCCCGCCCGCCGTGCTCGTCACGCTCACGGGTGCGTACGCGTTCGCGTCGCCGGCGCCGTTGCTCACGGTGCCGCTCGTCGGCTCGGTGTTGCTCGCGAGCGCCGTCGTCGCCAGCCGGGCTGCGGGCTACACGGCCGCGTGGCTGACCGCCCGTGTTCCGTTCGTCGCCCGGCACCGGACTGCGTTCAGCAGCGTCCTCGCCCTCGGGTTCTTCGGCGGCTACATGCTGTTCCAGCTCCCGATGATCCCCTACTCGCTCGACCCCGCGCTGCTCGCCGTCGTCCCGCTGGGGTGGAGCGTCGAGCTGCTCGCGCTCGGGACGCCGATCGGGTGGTCGCTCGGCCACGCCGCGGCTGGGATCGCCGCGGTCACGGCGGTTTCCGTGATCGGCGGCTGGCTCGCGATCCGGATCGCGGCCTCGCTCTGGTTCGGCGACGAGGTCGATCCGGCCGGCGACGAGGGGCCGCCGACCGAAATGGGCGAGCGCTCGCCGGTCGGGGCGCTCGAAGACGCGATCAGCCCGCTCCGGGTGCCGTTCCTGTCCGGGCCGACCCAGCAGGTCGCTCGGTGGACGCTGTTGCGAGCGAGGCGCGAGCCCCAGCGGCTGAACTTCCTCATGGTGCCGGTGTTCGGCGGCGCCTCGGGGCTGTTGAACCTGTACATCCAGGGAAGCGCGTCCCTTTCCGTGGCCGGGCCCGGGGTCGCGCTGCTCGCGGGCTGGATCGGCGGCGCGGCGTTCGCCCTCAACCCGCTCGGCGACGAAGGGCCCGTGCTGCCCGTGACGCTCACTGCCGTCTCCGGGCAGGCGTACGTCCGCGGCCTGATCGCGCCGGTGCTGCTGGCGCTCCCGCCCGTCGCCGCGCTCACGTTCGGGGCGTCGATCGCTGGCGGCTACGGGCTAGTCTCGGCGATTACGCTGGCGTTGGTGGGCTGTCTGCTGGCCGGTGTCGGCGCCACGATCGCGCCGGCGGTCGGGATGTGGCTCCCCCGCTACAGCGCGATCCGGATCGGTAACAGCGACGACGTGCGGCCGCCCAGGCTGCTCGCCGGGATGCTCCACGCCGCGAGCGTGTTCGTCCCCGGCGCGGCGCTGGTCGGCGTCGTGGTCGCGCCGGAGCTCGTCCGGCTCGTGGCCTCGGGTGTCGGCTCGGTGCCTGCCGCCGTACTCGGGCTCTGGGTCGGCGAGTCGGGCACGCTGGCCGGAGTGGTCTCGTCGTTCGAGGCCGTCGGCGCGGGTATCAGGTCGCTGCCGCCGACCGCGATCCAGGCCGGGCTCGGGGGCTCTTGGTCGCCGGCGGCGCGCTGGCTGGCTGGGTCGCCTACCGTGAGGCGGTCCGCCGGTTCGACAGCCACGAACCGTACTGATGGCGGCGGACACGCCGGACCGCGACGCGGTCGCCGCCGTGATCGCGTCGAACCTCGTGGCGCCGGCGGGGGTGTTTCTGCTCGGTTGGTCGGCGACCGTGCTGTTCGGCGTGTTGGCCGCCGAGTTCACCGCGCTGGTCTGCTGGTCGCTGGTGAAGATGCCGTTCGCCGCAATGCGACCTCGCGGCGGCGCCGTCGACCGCTCGCGGGTCGCCGGACTCCTGCATCGACTCCGGGGGTCGATATCGCTCCCAGGCCCGCTGCCGCCGGTGTACCCGCGGAACGCGATGCCGCTGCTCGGCGGGGTCGTGTTCGGCACGATTGGGGTGGTGATCGCGCTCGCGGTGGTCGGCGCCGTCGCGTCGGAAGGGTTGGCCGACGGCGAGGCGACCGCGATCGGGCTGGGGTTCGTCGTCGTGTTCCTGTTTCGCGCCGCGGAGACCGTCGTCGAGTACTTTCTCCACGGCGGCTACCGGGAGCACTCGGCGCGCTCGGCGTTCTTCGAACCGGTCGTCGCCGCATTCGGGCTGGCGGTGCTGCTCGTCGCGGCGCTGACGCTCGAGGCCGCCGGCCTCGGCGACACGGTCCGCGCGGCCGAAACGCTCGCGGTGCTCGCGGTCGGGAAGGCAGCGCTCGACGTTCGTGGGCTCCGGATCGAGGCGGACGACGACCGGTACGGCGTGCTCGCCAGGATGTTCGGGGCCAAGAGATCGAGATCGATCCCGAGCCCATCGACGAGCCCGACACCGAACCGGTTCGCCGCGTGCGACCCGCCCGAGCCGCGGCGGTCGTCGACGCCGCGGGCCGCGGACTCGCCTACCTCGTCACGAGCGGCCCGACGTGGTTCGGCATCCTGCTCACCGTCGTCGCGGGACTGGTCGGCGGCCTCGGCGCTGGAGTCGCGGTCGGGGCGGTGGTCCTGCTCCCGTTCGCGGTGGCACGGGCGGTGGCCCGCTATCTGACCTACGGCGCCGTCGAGTACCGGTGTTACGACGGGCTGCTCGTGGTCCACAGCACGCTGCTCGGCGCCGGCCAGGCGCGACTCCGTCGCCAGGCCGTCGAGGGCGTGACGATCGAGCGGGATTTCGCCGACCGGCTGTTCGACACCGAGACGCTCGTCCTCGACGCGGAGGGCCCGGACACGACGCCGGAGCCGGGACTCCCCGACCCCGAGGCGGAACCGGCCGACGGCGTGGACGAGGACCGACCGCGCAACCTGGCGCACGTCCGGGAGCCCGAGGTGATCGTCGACACGCTCGGCGTCGCGTGGGTCCTCGAACGGGACGGCTAGTCGCGCCGGCGAAGCCGGAAGAAGCCGAAGAAACAGGCGAGCGCGAGGAGTCGTGTGGAGACCATGGTTCTCTGGCCCGTCCCGCGGCTGAAAACACCGTCGGCGCGGAGCTGATCAGCTCTCGTCGACGAGCGGGAACTGCGCGAGTCGGATCGCGGCCATGTCGGTCAGCCCTTTCCCGGTGACGGAGTCGGTGTGGCGCTCGTAGTGACCGAGCATCATCCCGCCGTGATCGGCGACGGGGATCAGCCGGATCTCGGTGCCGTCCGGGCCCACGTCGAACACGAGGTAGGACTGCGGGAACGAACACGTCGTCGGCGACATGATCTCGCGGACGCCGCGTTCCTTCGTCGCTGACGGGAGGTGGAGGTGGCCCGTCACCAGCAGCGGCGCGTCGTGCTCGGCGAGGAGGTCGAGGAAGGCGTCGGGCTCGCGCATCGTCGGCGGGATCGCCATCTCCGGCTCGTTGTTGTCGCGGTGCTGGACCAACTGCTCGGACATCGTCGGGAGGTTGTGGTGGACCGCGATCAGGGGGTTCTCGAGTTGGGGGAGCGTCTCGTCGAGCCACTCGCGCTGGTCCTCGGTGACGAGGCCGTCGTGGGAGTCGGTGAGCCAGTCGTCGCCGCCCGAGCTGTTGAGGCCGACCACGTCGACGCCGCCGACGCGCTCGTGGAACGGGAGGCCGTCGGGGGTGTAGCGCTCCTCGAACTCCGCGAGTGGCAGGTTCTCGTGATCGTACCCCTCCTTGAACACGTCGTGGTTGCCCGGAACCGCCCGGAACGGCGTGTCGAGGTCGGCGAGGATCTCGTCGGCGGCGTCGTAGTTCCAGCGCTCGCCGTCCTTGGTGATGTCGCCGACACAGAGCGTGTAGTCGACCTCGCGGTCGTTGATGTCCGCCACCGCACTCCGGAGGTGGGTCTGGGTGTGTTCGAACAGCTTCGAGGTGCCCTCCTCGCGGGTCGAGATGTGGGGGTCCGCGACGACGGCGATGCGGGTCCGCTCCTCGCTTCGGGGCCGCTCCAGCCGTGCCATCACGTTCCCCGGCGTGGTACCACTGTGGTCGACGGGTCCGTCAGCCATACCGGGATTGAGCCGACACCGTTCATAAACCTGTGGAGCTTGGTTCGTTCGGTGGGGCGTTATATATCCCTATAGACCGTTGGCAAAACCTCTGTTTCACTCGGAATGTGTCGCGATAGCGGTCCTATAGGGCAAACTATTTTTGTCGGCGCTGAACCTATTGTGGTGATGCCCGAGGAGACAACTCGGCGGTCGTTCTTGGCGGCGGCAGGTACCGGCGTTGCGGCAGCGCTCGCCGGCTGTGGTGGCAACGCACCGGATCAGACAGATACGGAATCGCCTACCGACGAGCCGGAGGGCGGGTCCGACGACACGGAGACGGAGGAGTCGACGCCGATGGCCGGCGGCACCCTCCAGATGATGGCGACTGGCTCGATCCAGACGCTCGACCCGATCAACGCGAAGGGGTCCGGTGCCGGCTACAACCAGTACAACCAGCAGCTGTTCCAGTTCCCGGACGGGGAGTACCCCCGGAGCCGGCGCTCGCGAAGGACTACGAGCTGTCCGAGGACGGCCTGACGTACACGTTCACGCTGCGTGAGGACGCGACGTTCCACAACGGCGACGACGTGACCGCACAGGACGTCGTCTACTCCTTCCGGCGGCTCGCGGAGTCCGACAACTCCCGGAACAAGGACGACATCATCGGCGAGACGATGACGATCGCCCACGAGAAGGACGCGACCATCGCGGAACCTGCAGACGAGAAGACGCTCGACGACATCGTCCCGGAGTCGCTCCAGATCGAGGCCACGGGCGACTACACGGTCGAGATGACCCTCGAGAGCGCGTTCTCGTGGACGCTGTTCCAGATCGCGGGCGGCACGTTCGCCATCCTGCCCGAGAACTCGGTCGGCGACATCGAGGGGTACGACGGCGAGTACTCCTACAACGAGTTCTTCAGCACGCAGGGCGACGGTCCCACCTTCGCCGGCGCCGGCGCGTTCCAGGTCGACTCCTGGAGCAAGGGTGATTCCATCACGCTGTCGGCGTTCGAGGACTACTACGGTACCCAGCCCGAGATCGACGAGATCGTGTTCACGGTCGTCCCCGACGGCAACACCCGGCTCAACCGGTTCGAGAACGGCAACGCCGACATCCTCGAGGGGATGCCGACGGCGTCGTTCACCCCGAGCAGTGTGAACATCGAGGAACAGGACGGCGCCAAGCAGGTCGGGACGTACGACCTCGGCGGCACCGAGGTCAACTACGGCCAGATTCCGGCGCTGACCACGGAGTACCTGGTGTTCAACACGATGAAGGTGCCGATCCCGGTCCGCAAGGCGTTCGCTTACGCGCTGGACCAGCACTCCGTCGCGGAGAACGTGTACAAGGGAACCGCCACGCCGGCCTACCACATCGTGCCGCCGGCGGCGTACCCGTCGTTCGAGGAGGGCGTCTCCCCGAGCGAGACGTACACCCGCCACGCCGAGGAGGGGTACCAGTCCAACCTCGAAGGCGCCGCCGACGGCTACCCGTACGGCTACGCCGAGACCGACATCGCGTCCGCAAAGCAGGTGATGGAAGACGCCGGCTACGGCTCGGACAACACCTTCGAGATCACGGCGACGACGATCTCCGGCAACAGCGCGTACCGGGAGGTGCTGACCCGCCTGCAGTCCAAGCTCCGCCAGGCCCACATCGAGATGGACATCACCGAGGCGCAGTTCGGGACCATCATCAGTCAGGCCATCAGCGGCAGCATGGAAGTGTTCGCGCTGGGCGACGGGATGGAGTACCCCGGTCCGGAGAACTTCCTGCGCTTCCTCTGGGGCGGCAGCCCGGAGACGCAGTTCACCCGCTGGGGCGCGGAGGGAAGCGACTACGACGAGGACCTGCGCCAGAGCACTATCGACGCGTGGCAGGAGAACTACCAGCCCGAGGACTCCACCCCGGAGAGCGAGGCCGAGGCGTTCCAGACCATCGAGGAGGGCAACTGGCTCTCGATGCAGGAGCTGCCGATCGTCAACCCGGCGAGTCAGCGCTTCTGGCACACTGACGTCGACGTCGAGATGTACGGTGTGATGGAGAACCAGACGTTCACTGAGCTGACGCTCAGTCGCTAGAGCGGTAATCCGCCGGCTTTTCAACATCACCTTCCTACGCTTTTTCGAACGTACACGAATGCACGAAACACGCCGTCTCGACCTCCGGAACGGACACACTGAACAGCCGACCGACGGAGGCCAGACGTGAGCAGAGCCCGGTATCTCGGGAAGCGCCTGCTCATGGCGATCCCGGTCGTCTGGCTGGGGACCTCGATGACGTGGTACATCATCTTCATGGGCCCCATCGATCCCGCGACGCGGCTGTTGAGCGAGGGCCAGACCCGCGACCCCGCCGCCTACGAGGCGGCACAGACCCAGTTGGGACTGAACCAGCCGCCACTCCAACACTACTTCGACTGGCTGAGCAACCTCATCACCTTCGACCTCGGCCGAACGTGGCTGCTGTACCAGGGGTCGAACGTGAACGCGCTGATCATGGACTTCCTGCCCCGGACGCTCTGGCTCGGGTTCTGGTCGGTGTTGATCGCGATCTTCGTCGGCGTCCCGCTGGGGTTCTACGCGGGGATGCGATCGAACACCGTCTCGGACTACGTCGCGTCGATGGGCGGGATCGTCTGGCGGGCGATGCCGAACTTCTGGCTCGGGATCATGCTGCTCGCCGTCCTGGGGAGCTCGCAGGCGATCTTCGGGTTCAGTTGGGAGACGCTCGGCCCGAACCTGACTTCCGGCATCTCCGGCAACCCCGACCTCAGTTACATGGCGGGCGACCCGCTCGCCTTCTTTACGAACATCGACGCGACGCTCGAGGCGATCAAGAAGGTGGCCCCCGCCGCCATCGTGCTCGGGTCGGCGTCGATGGGGAACGAGATGCGTATCGGTCGGACGGCCGTGCTGGAAGTGAAAAACCAGGACTACGTCGAACTCGCGAAAGTGAAAGGCGTCTCCGATCGCGCGCTCGTCTACAAACACATCCTCCGGAACGCGCTGGTGCCGCTGGTCCCGATCATCACCAGCGAGGCGTTCCTGCTCATCGGCGGGAGCGTGCTCGTGGAGTCCGTCTTCGGGATCAACGGGATCGGCTACCTGTTCTTCCAGGCGGCTATCCAGGGCGATCTCCCGCTGGTCGGGACGCTGATGTACGTATTCATCCTCATGATCGTCGGAATCAATCTGATACAGGACGTGCTGTACACGCTGATCGACCCGCGCGTCGGGCTGGAGGGCGAGTGAGATGTCGGTATCCAGCTCCCGCATCACGGACGCGTTGACCGACGGTCGCACGGCGCTGTGGGCGCTCGTGGGCCTGTTCCTGCTCGCCCTCGAGTTCGGGGCGCTGGCCAACTTCGTCGTCGGCCTGACCATCGATGGCCTCCTCGCGATCCCGGGCGTCGACGGCGCCGGCGTCCTGACCGCCGTCGAGAACGCGGTTCAGCAGATCCCCACGCTGCTCTCCCGGGAGACGATCCCCAACGGCGGGTACTACAACGGCAGCGGGTACGAGGGGACGTTCCTCGGCCTCTCGCCCGCCATGGCGTGGGCGCTGCGTGCGACGCTGGTGTACGCCTACGCGTTTGCGGCCTTCGGCTGGGGGTCTGGGGCTACCGGATCTACCGCAGTGAGTACCGTGCCGCGGACTGGACCCCCGCGACGACGTACTCGACCGCTTCCGCAGTCACAAGTGGGGGATCTTCGGGCTCGTGATCGTGTTCATGTTCGTCACGATGGCGGTGTTCGCGCCCGCGCTCGGGCCGACCACCGTCGACCAGAACATGCGCAACTCCTACGGCTACGAGACCAAGTACTGGGACAGCGACTCCGGCTCCGTCGAGACGATCCTCGTCGGCGACGCGAACCTCGGCTCGCTCTCGCAGGGCAACGACCGGAACATCGGCCCGTGGACGTACGACGACTACGGGCGGTTCCACCCCTTCGGCACGATGCAGGACGGGAGTGATCTGTTCACCTTCCTCGTGGTCGGGTCACGGATCTCCCTGGTGATCGGCGTGCTCTCCGTGGCGCTGAGCGCCTCTATCGCCGCCACGCTCGCGCTGACGTCGGCGTACTACAAGGGCCGCGTCGACCTCAGCATGGTGTTGATCTCCGACGCCGTGATGGCGATGCCCCAGCTGCTACTCCTGATCATGCTGACGACGGTACTCAGGGAGTCGTGGATCAACGAGGTGTACAGCGGCGGCTTCCTGCTCGCACTGATCTTCGCGTTCACCGGCTGGACGTACATGTGGCGGTCGATCCGTGGGCCGGCACTCCAGATCTCCGAGCGCGAGTGGATCGACGCCGCCCGAAGCTTCGGCCAGCGACCGACGACGATCATGCGCAAACACATGCTTCCCTACGTCACCGGCTATCTGCTCATCTACGGCTCGATGACCCTCGGCGGGGCGATCATCTCCATCGCGGGGCTCTCGTTCCTCGGGCTGGGCGTGGCGCCGCCGACCCCCGAGTGGGGGCGGGCGGTCAACCTCGGCCAGAACTACGTCAGAACCGGCTCGTGGCACATCTCCCTGATCCCCGGCATCCTGATCACGCTGGTCGTGACCGGGTTCAACGCGCTCGGTGACGGGATCCGCGACGCGATCGACCCGCAGTCCGACAGCGCCGGCGGCGAGACCGCTGGCGCAGGGGGTGGCGCATGAGCGACGCCCTGCTCGAGGTCGAGAACCTCCGGACCGTGTTCCACACCGAGAAGGAGACGATCCGCGCCGTCGACGGCGTGAGCTTCGACGTACAGCGCGGCGAAACGGTCGGTCTGGTCGGCGAGTCCGGCTCGGGCAAGTCCGTCACCGCCCGCTCCGTGCTCGGGCTCGTCGAGGAGCCCGGCGTGATCGAGGAGGGGTCGATCGAGTTCTGCGGCGACGAGCTCGTCGGCGGCAACTGGGACGAACACCGCGGCGACATCGCGATCGTGTTCCAGGACCCGATGAACTCGCTCAACCCCGTCTACACCGTCGGCAACCAGATCAAGGAGGCGCTGCGCATCCACCAGGGGCTCCGCGGGCAGGAGGCGACCGACGCCGCGATCGAACTGCTGGAGGACGTGGGAATCCCCGACGCCGCCCGGCGCGTCTCGGAGTACCCCCACCAGTTCTCCGGGGGGATGCGCCAGCGTGCGGTCATCGCGATCGCGCTGGCGTGTGACCCCGACCTGTTGGTCTGTGACGAGCCGACGACGGCGCTGGACGTGACGATCCAGGCCCAGATCCTCGAACTGCTGGACGAGCTCCAGCGCGAGGAGGATCTCGGCGTGCTGTTCATCACCCACGACATGGGCGTGATCGAGGAGACGACCGATCGCGTGAACGTGATGTACGCCGGCGAGTTCGTCGAGAGCGCGCCGGTCGACGAGCTGTTCGACGCCCCGAAACACCCCTACACGAAGGGACTGCTCGCGAGCATTCCCGGTCGGACTGCTGGCGGGGATCGGCTCCCGACCATCGAGGGGGAAGTGCCGACTTCGACGAGCGAGCCGACCGAGTGTCGGTTCGCGCCGCGCTGTCCCCACGCGTTCGACGCCTGTCGGGAGGTCCATCCCGAGCGGATCGCCGTGGGCGACCCCGACGCGGACCACGAGACGGCCTGTCTCCTCTACGACGACGAGTTCGAGGAGTCGCCGCCCGAGGACGGCGTCGTGGCCGACGGGGGTGAGACCGTATGAGCGAGGCAGAGCCGTTCCTCGAAGTGCGCGACCTGAAGAAGTACTACGACGACGGCGGCCTGTTCGGCGGCGACCCCGTGAAGGCCGTCGACGGCGTCAGCTTCGACATCCGCGAGGGCGAGACGCTCGGGCTCGTCGGCGAGTCCGGCTGCGGGAAGACGACGCTGGGGCGGACGATCCTGAACCTGGAGACGGCGACCGAGGGCGAAGTGCTCGCCGACGATACCGACGTGACCAGCATCTCGGGCCGTGAGCTCCGCCGGTGGCAGAGTCACGCCCAGATGGTGTTCCAGGATCCCGACGCCAGCCTGAACGACCGGATGACCGTCGGCGAGATCATCCGCGAGCCGCTGGACGCCCACGACTGGCCGAACCTCGCGGTGGCGGTCGCCGGCGACCGCGAGGTGGCCGGCAAGCGCGTCCACCGCGCCGAGGGCGACGAGCGCCCCGACCTGACCGTCGACGCCGACGGCAGCGTCACCGTCCGCGAGGGCGCGCCGCTTTCGACCGACGATCTGACCGTCGACGCCGACGGCGGACGGGTCGACGTGACGCTGCAGAAACACGCCGCCGAGATGCGCGAGGACCGCGTGCGGAGCCTGCTCGAACAGGTCGGGCTGCGGGAGGAGCACTTCTACCGCTACCCCCACCAGTTCTCGGGCGGCCAGAGCCAGCGCGTGGGAATCGCTCGCGCGCTCGCGCTCGAACCGCGCTTCCTCGTGCTCGACGAGCCGGTGTCGGCGCTGGACGTGAGCGTCCAGGCCCGGATCATCAACCTGCTGGAGGATCTGCAGGCCGAGCTCGGGCTCACGTTCCTGTTCATCGCCCACGACCTGAGCGTCGTCCGGCACATCGCCGACCGCGTGGCGGTGATGTATCTGGGCGAGGTGATGGAGCTGGGCCCGACCGAGCAGGTGTTCACCGATCCGGCGCACCCCTACACCGAGTCGCTGCTGTCGGCGATCCCCGGCTCGATGGTCGAGACGGGCGAGCGCATCACGCTCCGTGGGACGCCGCCGAGCCCGCGTGATCCGCCCAGCGGCTGCCGGTTCTCCTCGCGCTGTCCGGCGAAGATTTGCCCCGACGAGTACAGCGTCACCGGCGAGCACTGGGAGGCGCTCGACCAGCTTCAGTCGGTGTTCCGCGCCCGGTCGAACGCCGAGAAAGGCATCGTCGACGTGGTGAAGGAGCGACTGGGGATCCAGGACGTCTCCACCGTCGACGAACTGCTGCTCGAGCTGTTCGACGCCGAGCGCGACGGCGACGGCGGGATCACGATCGATATGGCCGACGACGCCGCGGCCGTCGTGTACGAGGCCGCCGAACTGGCCCGTGCCGGCGACGAGGCCGGCGCCGCCGAGCGCCTCGACGACGCGTTCGGCAGCGTCTGCTCGGAGGAGCATCCCGACGCCAACGACGTGGGCGCGGGCCGAACCAGCCGGTGTCTGCGCCACCGCGAGGCGTACGAGGACCCCGGCCCGGTGATCGAGCAGCGCTACCGCAGCGACTGACCCCCGCCGTTTTCGACCGGGAACCGACAGGGCTTACGCCACGGGAACCCACGTGCGACCGTGTCCGGTTCGCCCGCTTGCGAGCTCTGTGACAGCCCGATCCCCGAGCACCGCGAGAGCCAGTTCTGTTCTGACGGCTGTCGGTCGGTCGCCGGGACGCTTCCGGCCGACGACGCCCCCGAAGCGGCCGCCGAGGCGGTCGCCGAAGCGGGGACCACGTCGGCCTTCTTCGCGGTCGAGGGGATGCACTCCGCGACCTGCGAGGCGTATCTCGAAGCCGTCGCCCGCGGGATCGACGGCGTCGTCGACGCCGACGCGAGCTACGTGACCGAGTCAGTTCGCGTCGACTGCGACGGCGACCCCCGACCGAGCGCCTGACGGAGGCGCTCTCGGGGCTCGGCTACGACGCCACCCCGCGCGAGGAGCGCACGCCCGAGGAGCGCGAGTCCGCCGAGGGCGTCGTCGACGGGGCGCTCGGCTACCGCTACGCGGCCGGGGTCGTGTTCGCCTCGTTCCTCCTCATCCCGTACACGGTCGTGTTCTACCCCTCCCACCTCGCCTCGCTGCTCGGCGGCACCGACCCGCTGGCGGGCGAGGGCAACATCGCGATGGTGCTGCCGGTGTTCCTGGTGCTGACGCTGGTGGTCATCTTCGTCACCGGCGCGCCCGTGCTCCGGGACGCCTACATCGCACTGAAGCTCCGCACGCCCAACACGGGGCTGTTGGTGACGCTGACCGCCTTCGCGGCGTACTTCTACGCGACGGCGGCGTTTTTCGCCGGCGGCACCCACGCCTACTACGACCTCGCGGTCGTGTCGGTCGCGACCGTCACCGGCGCGACGTTCTACGAGTCGCTCGCAAAGCGGAAAGCCGCGAGCGCGCTGACCGATCTGACCGTCTCCCGCGTCGAGGAGGCGACCCGCGAGACCGAAGCCGGGACGGAGACCGTCCCCGTCGCGGAGCTCGCCCCGGGCGACCGCGTGCTCGTGCCCGAGGGCGAACGCGTGCCCGTGGACGGCACGCTGGCCGAGGGCGAGTGCACCGTCGCCGAGGCAGTCGTCACCGGGGAGTCGACGCCGGTCCGGAAGCACGCGGGGGACGAACTGATCGGCGGCGCCGTCGTCACCGCCGGCGCGGCAGTCGTCTCGGTCGGCGAGGACGTTCGAAGCAGCGTCGACCGCCTCGCGTCGTCGGTCTGGGGGTTCCAGAGCGCGACCCACGGCGGCCAGCGCCGGGCCAACCGTATCGCCGAGCGCGTGACGCCGGCGCTGCTCGCGCTGTCGCTTCTCGCGGGCGTCGGCGCGCTCGCCCTCGGCCGGGGCGCCGCCGGCGCCGTCGTCGCGACGCTCACCGTCCCGCTGGCGGCGTCGCCGTGGGCGCTGGGGTTCTCGACGCCGCTGTCGGCCGGCTCGAGCGTCGAGCGCGCGCTCGATCGCGGCGTCGCGGTGTTCGACGAGACGGTGTTCGAGCGCTTACGCGGCGTCGAGACGGTCGTGTTCGACAAGACCGGGACGCTCACCACCGGCCGGATGGAGGCGCTCGGCGCGGACGTGCCGGAGGACCTGCTCGGTGCGGCCGCCGAACTGGAGCGGCGGGCCGCCCACCCCGCGGCGGCGGCCATCGTCGACGCCTTCGGCGACGCCGACGCGCCGACCGTCGAGTCGTTCACGAGCCACGCGACGGGCGTCGAGGGCGTCGTGGGCGACCGGCGCATGCTCGTCGGCAACCCCGACCTGTTCGCCGAGCAGGGCTGGGGGTGCCCGACGCGGTCCGGGAGCGCGCCCGCGACGTTCGCGAGTCCGGCCACCTGCCGGTGCTGGTCGGATCGGCGCCGGACCCGGCCGCGGAATCGACCGGCGACGCCGTGGGCGTCGTCGCCGTCGGCGACGAGTCACGGGCCGACTGGGAACGGACCCTCGACCGGCTCGGCGAGCGGGGGCTGGACGTGGTCGTCCTCACCGGCGACGACGAGTCCGCCGCCGCCGAGTTCGCGGCGAGCCCCCACGTCGATCACGTGTTCGCCGAGGTGCCCCCGGCCGGGAAAGCCGCGGCAGTTCGGCGACTTCGGGCGTCGGGCCCGGTGGCGATGGTCGGCGACGGCACCAACGACGCGCCGGCGCTGGCGGCCGCCGATCTGGGGATCTCGCTGGGGAGCGGCACCGCGCTCGCGGCCGAGGCGTCGGACCTGGCGGTCGTCGACGACGATCTCGGCGGCGTGGCTGCGGCGTTCGATCTCTCGGCGGAGAGCTACCGGCGGCGTCGGTGGAACGACGGCGGCGCGCTCCTGTTCAACGTGCTCGCGATCCCGCTCGCCCTGGCGGGACTGTTGAACCCGCTGTTCACGATGGCCGCGGCGGTGGTGTGCTGTGGCTTCGTCGCGGCCAACGCCTTCCGGGCGTCGCGTGTCGCCTGATCAGTCCGGGAGGTCGAACTCCCCGAGTACGAAAAACCCCAGCGCGAACCCGGCGACGATCAACCCGCCGGCGAGCAGTTGCGACCGCGGCCGGCTCGGGAGATACCCCGTCGCGAGCGTGCCGGCGACGACGAGCAGCGCGGCCCCGGCCAGTCCGACCGCCGTGCGCGTGCGTCCGTCCATGCCCGTAGTTCCGGGACGAGCCGTCTTGAGCCATACGCTTCCGCGTGACCGGACATCCGATGATTCAAGACTCAGCGCAGTTCATGCCGGGCTATGTTGGGTGGGAACCTCGTCGCCGCATCGACGCTCAAAGCGGTCGTCGCCGTGCTCGGCGTCGTGACGCTCTCGCTGGGCGGTGCGTGGGCCGTCGGCATCATCGGCGCCCCGTCGGTAGCCGGCGTCGACAACGCCTTCGGCCCGGTGAACGAGTCGACGACCACCATCGAGTCCGAGATCGTCGTCAACAACCCCAACCCGTTCGGGGTGCAGCTGGGCGGGCTGACGATCGACTACGCCGTCGAGATGAACGACGTGCGGATGGCCACCGGCGGGCGCGAGGGGCTCGGCGTGAACGCCAGCGGCAACAGTTCGATCCCGCTGACGACGCGGATGAACAACGACCGCATCCCGCCGTGGTGGATCAGCCACGTCGAGAACGGCGAGAACACGACACTCACCGTCGACGCCTCGATCCACTCCGACCTGCTGGGCCGGGAGTTCAACCCCCAGATCGAGCGCTCGGTCGAGACGAACCTCATCGGCGGCTTCAACAGCGAGGAGGACCGGCCGATCGAGGTCGACGAGCCAGTCGCGCCCGACCCGGTGCTCTGGCTTAACAGCACCAGCGGCCAGTGGGGCGACGTGAGCAACGAGACCACCGAGATCGACACCGCGTTCGAGCTGTACAACCCCAACCCGACGCCCGTCGCCATCTCCGAGATCGGCTACGAGATCCGGATGAACAACGTCACGATGGGCGAAGGCACGACGGAGAAGGGCGTCGCGATCGCCCCGGGGGAGCTGGAGACCGTCCGGGCGACGACCGCGATCCGGAACCAGAACCTCGACGAGTGGTGGGTCACGCACCTGCAGAACGAGCAGACCACCCAGCTCGAGGTGACGTTCTACGCCCGGGTCGACCTCTCGTCGTTCGGCGGCGACACGGTCCGTATCCGACTCGACTCGATCGAGCGCACCATCGAGACGGACATCTTCGGCAACAAGGCCGGCGGGAACGGGGCGGGCGACGGCAGCGAGAGCGCGGGCACCCCGACGCCCACCGACGGCAGCGAAAGCGACGGCACGGCGACCCCGACCGCCGGCGACGGAACGGCGACGCCGGACGGCACGTCGACGCCGGGCGACGACGAGACGGCCACACCGACGCCGACGCCGACACCCACCGACGACGGCATCCTCTCGGTGGCCGGCCCTGCCGTGTGAGAACAGTTCTCTGACTGCCGACACGTTCTTGGCGGCCTCCGCCCTGTCTTCGAGCATGCGGAGTCATCACCCTCCTGATCGCGTTCTCCCCGGGCGAGGCGTCACCAGTCACCGTCGAACGTGACGGAGCGACCGTTCACCTGTGCGTCGATGGCGAGACCCATCGCCTGAGCCGCGAGCAGGCGCTTGCGCTCCGGGTTGCAGTCGGCGACGCGCTGGAGCGCCGCGTGGAGTTCTTCCGCACGGCCGGTCGCTACCGCCGGGACGGGAGCTACGCCGTCGCCCGCCGGGCCGCCGACACGCCCGGAAACGAGCAGGTGTTCGACTCGTTCGCGGCGCTGCGGGCGCTGTTCGCGTCGCTCCCGGCCGAGTTCGGCGCCGAGGCGGTTGGGGACGAGGGGGTCACCGGGTCGCGCCGCCACCTGGTGGTCCGCCACCTGGCTGAGCATCCGGCGTTCGACTGTGCGCTCGTGAGCGAGCGGCCGCTGCGAGCCGAGAAGGTTGAGGGATGAGTGCGGCCACGGCATGCCAGCCGTCTGCGCGCCCGCAGTCGGTAGGCATACAGCGGCGTCGCTCCCAGCCCAACGCATGTCCGACCGCGGCAAGATCGACCGCGCCTTCTTCGCCGAGCGGATCGCGCCCCGACTCGGCGCCGAGCGCGACGACGTGGCGCTTGGACCGACCGCCGGCGTCGACTTCGGCCTGCTCGAGTTCGACGGGACGGGGCTGGCGGTCGCGACCGACCCCATCTCCGTGCTGCCCGCACTGGGGTTCGAGCGCGCCGGCCGGTTCGCCCTCCACGTCGCGCTCTCGGACGTGGCCGTCGCCGGCGTCGCCCCGAGCCACCTCGCCATTTCCTTCTCCCTCCCGGAGTCGATCAGCGACGCCGAGTTCGACGCGCTCTGGACCGGGATCCACGAGGAGTGTGCGGCGCTGGGACGAGCATCGTCACCGGCCACACCGCGCGCTACCCCGGCGCCGAGTTCCCGTGGGTCGGCGCCGCGACGGCGATGGGCGTCTGTGACCCCGTGGCGGTCGTGCGGCCGGACGGCGCGCGCCCGGGCGACCGCCTGCTCGTGACCCGCGGGCCGGCCGTCGAGACCGCGGGCCTGTTCGCCTCGCTGTACCCCGAGGCGTTGGGCGAACGCGGACTGGCCCCCGAGACGGTCGCCGACGCCGCCGCGGGGATCGACGAGACGCGACTCGTCGGCGACGCCGTCGCCGCCGCCGAGGCGGGCGACGTGTCGGCGATGCACGACGCGACCGAAGGTGGGCTGCTCGGCGCGTGCTGTGAGATGGCCGCGAGCGCGGAGGTCCGCTTCGAGATCGACGCCGAGGCGGCGCCGCTGCGCTCGGGCGTGGAGGCGGTCTGTGACGCGCTCGGGATCGATCCGTGGAAGACGACCAGCTCGGGGACGCTCGTGCTCGCGGTCCCGCCCGCCGACGCCGCGGCGGTTCGGCGCGCGATCGATGCCCGCGGGACGCCCGTGGCCGACGTTGGGCGGGTCGTCGAGGGCTCGGGCGTGCAGTTCCGCGGCGAGACGTGGACCGAGCCACCGCGGGACGAGTCTTGGGACGCGTACGCGGCGTTGGCCGGGACGGGGTAGCCCGGTAGCGCGAGCGGCGGCCACGGCGGCCGGTGTGACAACGCCTTTGTCGGCGCCGCCGGAGTGTCGCACATGAGCAGCCCCTTCTCCGTCTCCCGCGAGGACGTTGCCGCGCGGGACGCCGCCGACCCGCTGGCACCGTTCCGCGATCGGTTCGACCTGCCGAGCGACCTCTACATGGACGGCAACTCGCTCGGGCCGGTTTCGGACGACGCCGAACGCACGCTCGACCGCGTGGTCGGCGAGTGGCGCGACCGCGGCATCGAGGGCTGGACCGACGGCGAGCAGCCGTGGTGGGAGTACGCCGAGTATCTCGGCGAGCGCCTCGCACCGTACGTCGGCGCCGACGCCGACGAGGTGGTCGTCGCCAACTCCACCACCGTCAACATTCACACGCTGATCGGGACGTTCCTCGACCGCGTGGCCGACGTGCCGGCACGGGAGCTCGACGCGCCCGACACGGTCGAGGACGCCGTCGACGCGTCGGGCAACGTCGTCGTCGCCAACGAGCTCGACTTCCCGACCGACCACTACGCGATCCGCGCGCAGTTCCGCCAGCGCGGGCTGGACCCCGACGAGCACCTCCGGCTGGTCGAGAGTCGCGACGGCCGGACAATCGAGCTCGCGGACATCGCCGAGGCGATGGACGACGACGTGGGGATCCTGTTCATGCCGACCGCGCTCTACCGATCGGGCCAGCTGTTCGACGTGGAAGCGCTGACCGAACTCGCCCACGACCACGGCGCACTCGCGGGGTTCGACGCCGCCCACACCGTGGGTGCGGTGCCCCACGAGTTCGCCGCGGCGGACGTTGACTTCGCGGTGTGGTGTTCCTACAAGTACCTCAACGCCGGCCCGGGGTCGATCGCGGGGCTGTACGTGAACGAGCGCTACCACGGGCTCGCGCCCGCGCTACCCGGCTGGTGGGGCAACGAGAAGGAGAGCCAGTTCGACCTCGAACTGGCGTACCGGCCCGCGGAGTCCGCGGGCGCGTGGCAGATCGGCACCGTGCCGATGCTGTCGGCGGCGCCGCTCGAGGGGTCGCTCGACCTGCTCGACGAGGCCGGTATCGAGCGCGTCCGCGAGAAGTCGCTGGCGCTCACCGACCTGCTCGCGACGTTGGTCGAGGACCTCGCCGACGCGGGCTACGAGTACGCGGTCGGCACGCCACGCGACGGCGCGCGCCGCGGCGGCCACGTCGCCGTCGAGCACCCCGACGCCGACCGCGTGAGTCAGGCGCTGCGAGAGCGCGGGGTGGTCGTCGACTACCGGCCGCCGAACGTGGTCCGTATCTGCCCGGCGCCGCTGTACGTCGGCTTCGAGAACGTGTTCGCGGTGGCCGAGCAGCTCCGGGACGTGATCGAGTCGGGCGATCACGAGGCGTTCGCCGCGAGCGAGGGCGTCTCGTAGCGCGCCACCGCCGGCAACACTGTCGGCTACCGCAGCAAACACCGTTTTGTCCTCGGGCCCCCTCGTCCCAGTATGGACGTGCTCGTTCTCGGCGGCGGCTACGCAGGGCTCCTCGTGACGCGGAAGCTGGAGCGACGGCTCCCGGAGTCGGCGACGCTCACGCTCGTCGACGACACCGGGACGCATCTGGTCCAGCACGAGCTCCACCGGGCGATCCGAAAGCCCGACTACGTCGACGACATCGACGTACCGCTCGGGGAGATCCTCGACCGCGCGTCGATCCGGGAGGCTCGCGTCACCGACGTGGATCGGGCCACTCACACCGTCTCGCTGGCCGACGGCGACGAACTCGACTACGACTACTGCGTCGTCGCGCTGGGCGCCGAGACCGCGTTCTACGACATCCCCGGTCTCGAGGAGCACGCGACGCCGCTGAAGCGGCTGGAACACGCCGCGACGATCCGCCGGGAGTTCGAGGCGGTGATCGACCAGTTCGGCCACGAGGACCCCACCACGGCTGCCGAGACCGCGGGAACCGTCGTCGTCGGCGGCGCCGGCCTCTCGGGCGTCCAGGTCGCCGGCGAGTTGGCGACGATGGCCCGGGAGCGCGGGGTCGCCGACGATATCGAGATCGTCCTGCTCGAACAGCTCGACACCGTCGCCCCCGGGTTCCCCGAGCGGTTCCAGGACGCGACCCACGAGCGGCTCGTGGCACAGGGCGTCGACGTGCGCCCCGGGACGACCGTGACCGCGGCCGACGAGGCGCAGATCTCGACGGAGGGTGGCTCGATCGAGTACGACCAGTTCGTCTGGACCGGCGGCATCCGCGGTAACGAAGCCATGGGCGGCGATCGCCCGGCGGTGCGGGGTGATCTCCGGCTCGACGCCCGGACGTTCGCGCTGGGCGACGCGGTGCGGATCGTCGACGCCGACGGCGAGCCCGTGCCGGCGAGCGCGTCCGCGGCCGTGCGGGCCTCGGAGACCGTCGCGCGAAACCTCGTCGCCGCGGCGACCGCCGATGGTGGGTTCGTCGACGTGGCGCAGTGGCGCTGGGAGAGCCCCGGCTGGCTGATCTCGATCGGCGACGACGCGGTCGCGCAGGTCGGGCCGACGGTGCTGACCGGCGCGCCGGCCAACGCGCTCAAGTCCGCGGTCGGGATCACCTACCTCGCGGAGCACGGATCGTTCCGGCGCGCGCTGGACGTGCTCCGGAAGGAGGCCGACGACACGGGAGTTTCGCCGAGCTACTCGAACAGCTCTGAGGCGGCGCTGGCGGATCGCTCGCTCAAGAAGTGGGGGCGGCGACGGCGGCGGTCACGGCCCTACTCGTCGTCGTCGTCGCGCATCTCGTCGAGTTTGCCGACCAGCTCGTCGGTGGACTCGGTGGACTCGAAGGAGAGGTCGCCCTCCTCGCCGCCGTCGACGTCGACGCCCTCGGCCTGCTCGTCGGTGTCCTGGTTCTGGTTCTCCTGCTCTGACTCGTCGTACGATCCAAATCCCATAGTTGGCGGCACGTGGTGGAGCGCAAAAACCCTGTGGACCTGTCGGTCCCGTGAGGGAGGTTCTCGCGGCGTTCCGGGCCCGCACGGACCGACAGGAATTACGGCAGGCAGAACCAGGGACGGGTATGAGCAACCGCGTCGTGCAGGGCCGGATGGTGACCCCCGAATCGCTGGCTGAACAGGTCGAGGGCGAGTCGATCCTGGAGGCCGAACCGATCGAGGACGCCGACCGGGACTGCCCGGAGTGTGGCGGCGACGTGATCAGCGTCGGCTACATGCCGAGCGTGACGGCGTTCGTTACCGCGTACAAGTGCCAGGAGTGTGACTGGGCCGAGGTCGACCGGGACTGAATCGGATCGAAATCCCTTTACACCGAACGGATGTAGCGAAGGATGCAAGGGGACGTGGCCAAGCCCGGGATGGCGACTGACTCCAGAGGCCACGCGCCCGGTGACGAACTCCAGACTGATATACCGAGTCGGCGACTGATCATCGCCGGCGACGACGACCCTCTGGAGGACCGAGGCGCACCGGAGATATCAGTCGATCGGGGGTTCAAATCCCTCCGTCCCCATTTCAGATTTAACGGTTGCGAAAGAAAAGTCATTAGCGACTTCTGCGGCTACTAATAACCTTACTAACCTCGGGTTAGCGCCCCGCTCGCGGGGTGTCGCTGATGGCGGTCCAAGACCGCCGTCGGCGTTCCCCCGAAGCCGACGACGACTCGCTCGAGGCGGTCGTCCGCGCGCGCATCCTCGATTCGCTCACTACTGATCTCGACGCGGATCTCGTCGAGTACCAGTGCGACCGCTGCCAAGAGCGGTGCATCAACCCGCGGCGGTCGGTGCTCGAGGAAGCGGGCGTCTGTCTGGAGTGTCACGTCCACTACGCGGCCCACGGTCACGTCCGCGGACGACTCTCCTCGCGCTGGGACTGATGCAGGAGCTCGTCGAGGGACTGACCGGCTCGGACCCGTGTCAAGATGTGGGGGGTGAACCCCCTTCGAGCCGTTCGACTGCTTCGCCGACGACGATCGCGGCGACGACAAGAGCCGGCTAATAAAGTGGCTCACCTACCACCCGGAGAGCGTCCCAGTCGCCCGTTCTGTGAAGGCTGTCATGCCCTCGACCGCGGAAGATCGCATCGCTGACCGCGAATACTCGAACACCGACTACCAGTTCGCTCGACGCTTTTTCGATCGTACGGAATACGCCACGTTAGACGACGACGGCGACGTTTTGAGCGCTTCCCCCACACCTGCGGCCTTTCACTTGACGCGAGAAAGTAAAATTCCAAGCGAGCATACCTCCAGCTACGCGAAGGACCGTGCTGACGCTCTTACCCGTGGAATCTGGTCGCTGAACGATGTCAAAGATGCCCGTCTGCTCGGGCGAGATTTCGCTACCTACCTCGACTCGATTGACCAGCGCCGGCTGATGCTCGAGGAGCCCGATCACGACGTGCAACTGACCATGCCCTACCACACTCGCTTCAACAACGATCACCGGAAGAGCGAGCAGTGGGCGCGCTACAACGCTGCGTGGGAACGTGCCGACGAGAAGTACGAGCGCGGCGTGATGCTCACGCTGACCACCGACCCGAAGCGGTACGACTCGATCGCGGCGATGGTCGACGGCCTGATGGAAGCATGGCAGGATCTCCACGAAACACTGAACCAGCGATACCTGGAAGACCAGCGACTCGACTTCATCCGCGCGCTCGAATTCGGTGGCTCGGAGAAATCCAACCACATCGGCCTCCCGCACCTACACGTCTGCGTCTTCGGCGTCCCCTACGTGGATCACGGCTGGCTCTCGAACTACTGGGCCGATCGCCAGGGCGAGATCGTCCACATCCACGGCATGAACAAACGCGGCGCCGAGTCGTGGGTGATGCAGTCCGGCGTCCACGAGGGCAAGAGCGCGGCCGGCTACCTCGGCAAGTACCTCAGCAAGACCTTCGAGTCCATCGGCGACGACCCGGACGAACTATTTGCCGAGCTCGACTCGTGGGAAGAGGGCGGCGACTGGGCTTCCTCGGAGCTGTGGAAGCTCGCGCTGTACTGGGCGACCGGCCGGCAGTTCTGGAGCTCGTCGCACGACCTCAAGGACGACCGTCCCGACCCCGATCGCCTCGAGGAGATGCCCGGGCTCGGTGAGGTGAAACTCGAACGGCTGAACGAAGCCGGGATTCACACGCTGTCGGACGTTCGGCTCGTCGACGAGGACGAGTTGGCCGCGATCGAGGGGATCTCCGCTGACTTCGCCGAGCGCATGAAGGAGATCGTCGGCGATCCGTCCCAGTTCGACTTCTACAGCTTCGAGTTCGTCGGCGCTGCCGAGTGGTCAGAGATGCCCGCGAACTGGTCCGATGGCGCACAACACTTCGGTGTTCCCATTGGCTAATATCGGTGGAAACAGTCAATAGGATATTTTATACATCATAGACTAACCAATATCCCAACTCCGGTGATCAATGCCCCTATAACCGCAGTGACGAGTCCCCACCATTGACATTTTGACTGCATAGCATCTGAAACAATCGTCTCAAAAACATCGTGAGAGGGCCGGCCTAATCCATAGGAATCTTGTTCTCCATCTGAAAAGTGAACCCTGAAATCCGCAGCATAGGGTGTGACTGCAACAACTGCTTTTTCCGGAGTATCTCTCGTTAGATGGTTATCAATGTGATCTAAAAACTCTCGTATGATCCATTTATCATTCACTTTGTCTGGAGTTCTTCCTTTATTCGTAGATTGACGAAGCTGGAAAAGACTCTTAGTAATTGGAAGATGTTTATACATGTATCTTCTCTTTGGCCGATCTAACCCAGGGGTAACACGCACAATGAGCCCTAAAAGGCTGATCACCGCTCCTAACAGTGTCAGAACCCCTCCGATCATAGTTGACGATTAATCATATTCTGACAATTAATGTCTGTTGGAATTTCAATTGGGCAGGTGGGTATTCTGCTTTAGCTTTTATAATCATAACTGTCTCATAGAACTTGATTTGACTGGAGTACTACTCACGTTCACTTATATACTAAATCAGATATGGTATAGGGGACCGTCAAAGCGCAATGTTAGCATAGTTCGTACAAAGATTCGTAATGGCAGCCCAAGACAAGTCCGGCTTCCAGAAGGCAGAATCGCCTGATAACGACCAAACCCCGATGACGACGCGGTGTGGGTCGATCGCCCCGGAGAAGGTGAGTCCATCCAAGGCATCCTCCTCGAGCGCACCGAAGAGGCCGGCGAGTTCGACTCACCGCTCTACAAGCTGCGTCGGACGGACGACTACGAAGACGAGACCAACAGAGATGGCGAGGTCGCCGGTCCCGTCGTCCTGATGTGGTCGAACGGCAGCATCGACCGGACGATCACGCACAACAACATCACTCCCGGTGACGAGGTGCTGCTCGAAGGCACCGGCACCTACACGACCGACATCGACGGCGAGGATCAGGAGTGCGTCAACTACGAGGTGTTCGTCAACTGATGGCGTCCCGGAACGCTCCTAGCGACCTCGTCAGCGACTACGCGAACCTGCGGACCATCCCGGCGATCCTCGGGATCGTGTTCGCACTCACCAGCCTCTACCAGTTCGGTGGGATCGCCACCGTCGAACTGACATGGATCAGCTACACGCTGACCACCCAGCACGCCATGCTCGTCTCCCTCGGGACGTTCGTCGTCGCGTTCGCCTCGAGCGAGACCAAGAGCTTCGACTACTACGAGGACTGGGAGAAGGTCGTCATCGCTGCTGGCCCCGTGCTGATCGTCGGCCACCAGTACGTCGGCTTCGTCACCGACGCGATCGCGAACAACTCCCCGACCGGCGGCATCCTCGCGTTCGTCATCACGCTGGCTGCGTGGGGTGTTGCGGTCCGATGACTGATGGCTCAAGCTCGCCTCGCCGTCAGTCAGACGCGGACACTCGTGCTACTGACGACGTGGATGCTGGCAGTCATGGGCTGCTGGACGGCAGTCCTGTGGGCCGCCGTACCCTGATGAAGGGGATCGGCGCCAGCGCGGCCGGCGCGGTCGCGCTCGGCTCGGACTACGGAATAGTCGACGACGCCGAAGCGATCGCTCCCGTTGTCGTTGGTGGTGCGATTGCGGGAGCCGCGGTCGTCGGCTGGGCCGTCCGTGAGTACGAGGTGATCGGGTCGAACCCGCCTGCTGAGGGACTGACTGCTGGCGCACTCAAGCAGGACGTGTACGAGACGGTCCGAACTCGTAAGTCGACCAACGCATCTACGTTCGTCGACAACCGGAACATCATCAACAGCGGTCTGCCGAACACGCTCTACGCTGAGGGGAAGATCGCGGCGATCGAGCAGCTGAACCAAGAGGCTGCGAAGGCCGACGTTGAGACGGCTGCTCACAATGCCATGAACAAGTACGCCTCGACCGTCATCAGCAACTTCCTCAAGTCGTGGAATGAGACAGTAAGTGAACTGTACTCACTCCGGTCGACGATGTTCGGCCACACCGAGGTATCGGACACGTACCTGAAGGCCAACGCTGATCGAGAGGCTGGAACTGGTAAACTCCTCACGGAGTCCGAAACTGGTACTCCTCGGAGCGATATGGCTCACAGCTATACGCTCCCTGATGGGGCTACCATGTCTCTTCAGTCCGTGCTGATGCAGAGTCAGCACACCCCGATGTACTACAACCCGACTGAGATAACGATGACTGACGGGAACACGTCCTCTACTCCCCCGACGGAGATATGGATCCATGTTCCTGATCGGAGCGTCAGTTACCTCAACTCCGCCGACTGGAGTGCTGTACTGAACGATCTCGAGACGGCAGTTACTGACGTTCAGTCTGGACTCACGACGTGGGTCAACAACGTCTACGATCAGGTCCAGGCTGGTGCGATCGAGGTGTCCGAACTCATCACACCGCGCGAGCGGGCTAAAATGATCGCTGCGGACGACGGCGCCGCGCAAGCGATTGCTGACCTCGCGGCCCTGAACATCCCCGTAGACGCCGGCAACAAGTACAAGATAACGATGGCCGATACCGGAGCGACTCTCCGCGGGACACTCGCGGTCACCGATGACAGCCAGACGATCGAGTCGGGCTCGACGTACGACCCGAGCGCGAACACGTTCTCCGGCGATGCGTTCTTCACGTACAACGTCGCCACCGGATCGGGTGACTGGTCCGCGTACGAGGAGAGCATCGACGGCGGGGTCGCGACGTTCACCGAAGCGCCCTATGAGAAGACGCAGTACGAGCTCACGACCTCGAAGAACGAGACGGTCACCGTCAGCCGTGGCAACTTCACTGCGGTCGACAGCAGCGGGAACCCGGTCGAACCGCACAACTCGAGCGTTGCTGCATGGGAGGTCGACCTGTCCGACCAGCTCGAGAACGACATCGCGAACGTGAACGAGGTCGACTTTTTCGCCGATGTCAATGAGTCGCGGATGGAAACGATCAAGCTCGACTCCCAGTTTACGGTCGAGAAGATCGAGAACGCCGAGTCCGGTGAAGAGGTCGAGAGTGCGAGCTTCGAGAAGGCCGATCCCCAGACCGACAACAACTACATCACCCAATCGGAGTGGGAACAGCTCCAGGAACAAAATCGAGAGCTGATCGAGAAGTACGAGGAGAGTCAGAACACCGGCGGCGGCGGTATCGACCTCGGCGGCCTCGATATGTTCGGGCTGCCGGGCGAGATCGTCGCGCTTGTCGGCGCCGGGGCTGCGGCGCTCCTATACGGTAACAGCAAGTAGACCCATGCGACCAACTTTTCTGCTTATCACGGCGCTGGTAGTTGCATCGCTCGCGGCCCCTGTCGCGGCACAGGAGAACGCGACGGACACTGGCCTCGAGGCTGAGGACCTCACGGGTGACGAGTGTACGGTCCACATCGACCAACACGTCTCCCTGTGCTCTGCCGAGTACCGAGACGGTGAGGTCGTGCTCGAACTCCGGAGCGATCGCCCCGAGACGATCACCGTCACCGACGCAGGTGGTATCATGAACGGCGGCGAGATCCTGCGGAAGGACTACGTCCTGCGCTCGGATCGACGATCGACCGTCCGGATGCCCGTCACCAAGGCCAACGGCTTCGTCGGCGTGACGATCGACACGGGGCGAACGCTCTACGGCGTTCCGCTCGAGACCTCGTCGACGTTGATCGGCGGCCCGTGGGACTACGCCGATACCCAAGCTGCTGCGCTCGGTGGCGGCATCGGGTCCGCGGCTGTCGTGCTCCTGCTCACGCTGCGAACGATCTACGGCCGCGAGGGCGGCATCGAGAGGGTCGCATGACTGACGCGGAGCTCCCAAACGAACAGCAGCCACCTATCTCGCACCTGCTGCTGGACTTCGTCAAGACACGCTTCTGGTCGCTGATCGGCTTCGCGCTGATCGTCGTGGGCGTCCTGCTCTATCTCGGAGTCGACCCATCAATTCCGCGCTACTGGACGATCTTCGGCGCGGCGTTCATCGCCTCCGGTCTCCCGGCTGGCTTCGCGGTCGGGACGAAGGTTACCTCGTGGCTGCACAACCCCCGCGAGATATGGCTCGTCGACCTCGACGCCCGCCAAGTCGACGGGGCGATCTTCCGGCTGTCCCTCGACGAGTTCCGTGACCTCCAGGTCACCGACGAGGACGGGAACCCCGACGTGGACTACGATCTCACCGAACTGACTCCCAACCTCTACGTCGGGAAGCAACTCGACCAGGAAGAGGGAACGGTCGTCGGGACGTGGCGCGGTACGCTCGACGACGTCGAACTCGCTCGGTCGCTCGCGGCCGTCCGGCGCTGCCGCGGCGAACTACAGGACAAGGCCCAACGGGGCTTCGCCATCGAGACGGCTGCTCCGGCGATCGTCTCCAACGCGCTTCGCGGGGAGATCGACTCCCTGATGAAGACCATCGAGGCGGGAACCCTGCCCGACGAAGGCGATGCCGTGACCGACGCGATCGAGGAACGGCTCGACGACCTCGGCTTCGACGATCACCTCGGAGCGATCGTCGACGATCTCGAAAGCGACCCCGAGACCGAACCCGACGACTCCACCGGCGAGTTCGATATCGACCTCGACCTCGAGGAGATCGAGAACCAGAAAGAATCGGGTGGTGATCCAGATGGCTGGTAGTGGAATCGACGAGCATCTGCTCACGGCGGCGAAGCTACGCGAGCAGATCGAGGGCGAACTGGACGGCCACGGTGAACACTACGACCACACAGGCATCGTCGAGGACGACCAGCACCGCGCCAACCTCTCCTTCCTCGAGGCGGCGACCGACGGCTCCTTCTTCGACACCGAGACCGGAGAGCAGCTCCTCTCGAAGTTCCGGTCCGATCGGGCGACCCGTGCGGTCTCCGAGAACAACTCGACCGTGCTCTCTCACTTGGTCGGCGTGACCGAGCAGGATCTCGACGGCTCCGCGATCCGGCTGCCAATGAAGATCCTCGACGAGCTGGACAACAACGACGCCCCGGCGTTCCCCGTCGCGGCTGGGAACCCGAACACGGGCAAGACGAACACGATGCTGCTGCTCGCCGAACTGCGAAAGGCGGCAGTCGACGATCTCCTCGTCGTTGCCAACTTCGACAGTTCGATCACCGACGAGCGGGTCACCTCGGCGCACGACCTCGCCGTCACGCTCCTCGAGCACCGGGACCGACCGAAGTTCGTCCTGATCGACGAGGGCAGTACCCACTTCGACGCCCGGACGTACTCCTACGAGGTGTCGACCCAGTGGACGCCACTCGCCAAGCGCTTCGCCAAGATCAACGTCGACGCCTGCGGCATCGTGATCCACACCGGGAAGGACCTCCACCCCGAGGCCAAGCGGATGGCTACACTCCCGTTCTTCAAGACCGAGAAGAAGGTCGCCCAGTTCTACGAGAACTGGCCTGCTGACGCGGACATGCCGACCGACCTCCTGTTCGGCGGCGAGATCGACGCCCTCGAGAAGAGCGGTGTCGACTACTCCCCGGACGACTCCGCACCGTGGTCGTGGGACCTCGAGCCCGAACTGTTCACGCTCGATCTCGGCTGGGACGAGCTCCTCCAGGAACTCCGGCAACGCGGTCCCGCTGAGTAACTACCCACCCACCGACCGACCCACCCCCGTCCTTCTCGGGTGGTCGTCTCCTGCCAGCGCGGCCCCTCCTCGCGGGGGTCGCGCTGGCTTTCCTTCCTGCTCCCGACGCTCGGCTCCACGTGGATCAAAGCGGCGAGGAGCGGAAGCGGCCCCCTGCCATGGGGGCCGACCCGACCTCGACGCGCCACCGAGGGACCGAAGGGACCGAGAACGTGTGCTGACAGACCTATCTTATTATAATTGGCCTACGATCAAAGAAATTATTGTGATTAATGTCCCTACTGTCCCCACCATAGAAACTTTCAGCCAGTAGTATTTTCTTTCCAATACATTTGATAGCGCGTGGTTACTTGCAGCAATGCTATCTAACCCATTATCTATTTCATCTGAGAGGACTGTCTGAATATATTGATTACTGTCTTCTTTGGCTACTTTCTTCCAGTTTAGATTTCCTAATTTTGGTGTATCACTATTGCCGTCCTCATGTCTTGGGAATATCGTGATAACTCCTGTGAGGATGCTAGCGGAAGAAAATACTATCAACAAATAAGTGCATATATTGCTTCCAATCATCTCATTCGAGTTCGTTAGAAATCCAAGGATGGCTAGGTGGCCGGAAATCAGTATTGCTGCTTTTTGGTCTGCTTGATTTATATAATGGTTAAAGTGGTCTTTTGTCTGTGTTAGCAACTCTAGTCGAGTATCACGTGACATTACTGAAGTAGGTAGGCGTGAGAAATGATAAATCCCTGCACGATAACGTAGAATTGAGATCATTATGTCCGACGGTCCAAATGATTCTAATCCCCCTGGTAAGGACGGTATGCAGTTCAGAATGGATTTAGAAATGATCGAGGCTGAAGTTAAGGAAGAAACCGAAGATGGAGTCATCGTTCAACAGGCGATGAGACCAGATCCTGAACGATACGAGCGTGTGGACGATGGTGAGCAAAAGGGTTGGTTTGACACTCATGATGATGTATATATTTCAGATGACACTATGGCTGATATGTGGGAAGGAAGGGATGAGGATATTCCTCTATATTATTCCCCCGATAGTATTGATGATTGGGACGGGTATATATCTGAGAAATATAGTGAAATCTATTCTATTTTTGAACAGGAAGGGGTTATACTGCCTGCTGAGCCAGACCATGATTTACTCGAAGAATATGCGGATGAACAGCAAACTATCATGCCTTTTGTAATTATGAAGGTCGACTTAGTTGGATCTACTGAACTATCAATGAGGTATAATAAAACTCTGTATTTACGAATCATTGCTGCATTTGAATATCTTGTTGTTGACCTTCTTAGGAGACATAATGGATTCTTTTTGAAGAGAGAAGGAGACGGGATTTACGGATTTTTTCCCTCACCCGATACCACTGGTAAACATGATAATGCTGCACTTTGCGCACTCCGTATCAAGACGATTATTTCCGAAGTCCTGGGATTAGCCCTAACTGAAAACGGATATCGAGACGTAGATGTATCAATCGGTCTAGACTCTGGTCATCCTGATATCGTACCTGACGGGCGCGAGAGTTTCGATATTATGGGTGTAACAATGAATTTAGCTGGAAAAATGGAGAGTGCGGCACAATCCAACGAGATAATAATGGGTGAGATGACTGAACGTAACCTTCATACTACCTATCGAGATTCTACTCGCGAGGTCACAGATTCACGAGAATGGCAGTTTTCAGAGGGAGATACTCGGTATTCGATCTATTCTCTTGATTCCAAATAGTCATTTTCGACTATTTTTTAGAATAACTCAGGTTCCCATGCTTGTATGTATATAATTTGATTTTTTGATCGTCGCAGTACGAGGACAGCAACGCCGAGTCGATATCCCGCCAATCGCCCGGCCCTTCGTCCAGTGAACTCGGGAACGCGACCCGCACAGCCTCGCCGTCAATCTCCTGCCCGTACAATTCGATCTGCGTCTCGGGTGGCAGCACCTCGACGACGATCGCCTCGGAAGCGTCATCGTCACCCTTCCGCTGGACTCGATCACCCGGGCTGAACGGGTTGTCCGGCGTCTGGTTCATGTTTGCCGTGTTCGGTCCGAGGTCCTGCAGGCTGTTCATCGGCTGGCTCGCCAAGTGCTGGAGCTTGGCCGGCTCCTGTCCGGAGAAGTTCTCCTGCGTTCGAACTTTCGACTCGAGGACGGCCACGTGCTCCCAGCCCAGCAGGATCAGGGAGTCTTCAGCGTCACGGTGCCACGCCATGACGATGATGTCGTCGTCCGAGTCGTTCTCGACTAGCGTCTCTGGGAGGAAGGCAGAAACGTCCCGCGAGGTCTTCACGTCCACCTCGTACCCGAATACCTCGAAGTCGTGTCCCGAGAAACTCTCGGGGTTACAGCGCCGGATCGCATCTTCGTTCTCCCACTCCCACATCTCGGTCGGCAGGTACTCTCGACAGAACTGCTCGAACGCGATCTCGCCGAGGTTCCCGACGCGCTTACTCCCCACATCCTCGGCACCCTGCTGCTTCGCTTGGTAATCTGCCCGCACTCGGTCTATTTCGTCCGGCGTGAACTGATACACTATCCGCAGAAGTGGCAGACAGGAAGTTATAGATTCCTATCAAACAGCCCGGTGTCTATCCGAACCCAGCGTACCAACCGGGCCGGACAGCCTCGGGAGGACGTGCTGCCGGAAGCGGACGTCGGTGCTTGGCGTCGACTTCTCCGAGCAGGTATCGCTGGCCACAGCCGGTAATGTCGTACTTCTCGGTGAGTGGTTCCCGCGGCACGACCACCGTGAAACCGGCACGGGCCAGTACACGGCACCGTTCACGAGCTCGTAGACGCGTCGTCCCCTCGAGGTCGTGGGCGATCTCCCATGCGGTGACCGCGCCGTCGGTTTCGTCGAGGTACTCCAAGATTCTCTCGTCGACACTATCCATCCATCGCGCCATCTTGCGGAGGGCCATCTAAATTAGACTCCGTTAGTCCCCTTCTCACTCTCTTCGCTCGATTCGGGCGTCTCTTCCACGCTGCGCTCGCCCTCGAGGTACGACTTCCCTTCAGCTGTGAGGACGTACACCCCGGTCCCGAGATTTTCTAACAGACCGACTTCGGCGAGCTTCCGACAGCGGTTACCGATGTGCTGTGAACCGTACGGGATCCTGTCGTCGTCGGCGATGTTGGAGGGAAGCGACGGGCCGTTCTCGTCGATGAACTCCATGATCCGATCGTCCAGCAGTACCATCCAACGCGCCGACTGTCTCATACACTTCCAGTATCCCCGGGAGTATTAGCTGCCATGACTGGGTTACTCTAGTTGTTTCAGACATAACTACTATATGGTGTGGCATACTGGAGTATGGTGCGAAGCCCGATACCCACGGCTAGCGAGAATCAGTAGCACTCGGCGCCGTGTTCCAGCACGACGCCGAGGACGGGTTTCGCGGACACCTGAGATGTCCGGAAACAGCGCCGCGGGGCCGAAACCCCGCACCGACCGAGACGAACCGACTACAGATAACGACAGCGACCGGCCCACACCGCCTGAGCCAACCGGGGAAGAGGTCGCCGCCGCCGAGGCAGTCGCCGGAGCTCGGGAAGCCTGCTTCACGCTCTCCCGCGACGGCCCCGCACCTCGCCTCGAGGACGTGCTTCGACAGATGGGCCGCGGTCCCGACGGCTACGAGATCCCCGACGGCCCGGACGAGTTCGTCCCGGCTCCCGAAGCCGCACGGAGGGCGCTGGATGACTGACCGACAGCGCCGGAAGGTCTCCCCCGAGAAGGCCGTCCGGCGGTTCGTCTCCCGCCACGACGGGACCGAGAACACGGTCCGTAGCTACTCGAACCGCCTGCAGGACTTCCTCCTGTGGGCCGACGAGTACGGGATCGACCACATGCACGATCTCGACGGCTGGGCGATCGACGAGTACCGCGAGTACCTGGAAGCCAGCGAGAACGCCCCGACCACGATCAAGGGCAAACTCACTGCGTTGACCCAGTTGCTCAAGTACTGCGAGTCGCTCGAGGTCGTCGAAGACGGGCTTCACGAGAAGGTCGAACTCCCCACGCTGACCAAGGAAGAGGAGACCAGCGACGAGAAGCTCGAGGCCGACGAGGCCAGCCGACTGCTCGAACACTTCCGGAACTCCCCGCGCCAGCGCGGGACCGCGAATCACGTCCTGCTCGAACTGATGTGGCACGTCGGCGGCCGGATCAGTTGCTTCCGCGCGCTCGACCTCGGCGACTGGTACCCCGACGAGCGGAAGCTCGAGTTCCGCCACCGACCGCCGACGCGACTGAAGGACGGCACCGAACACGAACGGAACGTTGTCGTCTCCGAGGGAGTCGCCGAGGCGATCGACTTCTGGATAGAGCGCGAGCGACCGGAGAAGCGCGACGACAACGGACGGAAGCCGCTGCTGACCACCAACCACGGCCGGGCGTCCGAATCGACGATCCGCTTCTGGTCGTACCTCGCTACCCAGCCGTGCCTCTACCGGGAGTGTCCGCACAACCGCGATCGACCCTCCTGCCCGTACACCGATCGGTCCAAGTCGTCCAAGTGTCCCTCGAGCCGCGCACCCCACGCGGTCCGCACCGGCTCGATCACGTGGCAACTCAACCGCGGACTGTCCTACGTCCGGGTCGCCGAGCGCGTGGCTGCCTCGCCTGAGACCATCCGGCGCTACTACGACAAGCCGGACTACGACGAGCAGCTCGCCCGGCGCCGACCGGACACCGAGGGCATGGATGTCCTCAATCGTGAGGTGGACCGATGAGCGAGATTCGTCTCGAAGTCCTCGAAACCGGGACCGTTGGGCGCTCTACTGGCGAAGCTTTGCCCTCCGTCCCCATTTTTCGCTGTCGCGAACACCGTGAGCGACTGCGAAATGTCCGGTCGGAGAGTTTGAACCCAGAGAACGAGCGTAGCGAGTTCTCGTGGTTCACAATCCCTCCGTCCCCACTTCTCGTCGATACTCACCTCGCTAGCGACGGGTAACTGTCGACTTTCCCGCCTCGAACAGCCGTAGTCAGCCACCGAACACCCAATCGGAACACCGTTCGGAACTCCCACAACCCGCTCCTGTCCCTCGGTCCCGTCCCGACCGGAACCGATCGGAACGCCCCGGCCGACACTCATGGTCCAGGTGCCGGAACGGGGAGGTATGGCGCCCACCGACGACCAGTCGCTCACGACTCCCGAACTCCCGTCGCTCGAGGCGGGCATCACGCTGCTCGAAGCCGACGGCGACCCCCGGATACCGCTGCAGACGCTGCTGGTCGACCACCTCCTGCTGGCCGGCGGCCGCGGCGTCTGGGTCGGCACCGGCCGGTACTGCAGCACCGACACGCTCGCGCAGGTCGCGCCCGACCGGCGCGTGCTCGAGCGCGTCGACGTGGCTCGCGGGTTCACGCCGTACCAGCACGCCGCGCTGCTCGACGAGCTCGCGGCCCACGTCGACGGGCGGACGGCCGTGATCGCCCTGCCCGAGATCGACGCGCAGTATCGCGGTGACGACCTCCAGGGCAACGACGGGCGGACGATGCTCGTCCGGGCGCTGGCTCGGGTGGCCGCCGTGGCCCGCGAGTACGAGATCCCGGTGCTCTGTACCCGCTCCCGCGCGGACGAGTTCAGCGAGCCGATCGCCGCCGCGGCGGCGTCGACGCTGACGGTCCGGGACACGCCGATGGGCCCGCGGTTCGTCGGGGAGGCGTTCGAGACGCTGCGCTACGAGCTCGGTGACGGCTGGGTCCAGACGACGATCGCCTTCTGGGAGCGGGTGCTCGCGGCCCGGCAGCCGATCCACGACACCGCGACGATCTCCGGGGAGGTGTTCGCCCGTGGGACGGTCTAACCCCACCCACCGCGACAGCCTGCGCTGGCTGGAGGAGCGCTGGGGCGACTACCGTCGGGCGCTCCGCCACCGCGACCAGGCCCACTTCGACCGGCTCTGGGAGCACGCCGCCGCCCACGCCGACGCGGCCGGCTACCAGAACACCGAGCGCACGCTCGACCTCGCGCTCGTCTCGATCGTGCTCGCTCAGGAGCGCCGGATCGCCGCGCTCGAAGCCGAGTTGGAGGGGGATTCGTGACTTACTGCGTCGACTTCCCCGAACCGGGGACGGCCGTCGAGTGGTCGCTGACCGCGTCGGGCGTCGAGCGCGAGAC
Organism: Halolamina pelagica; assembly: GCF_001307315.1. Lineage (GTDB taxonomy): Archaea > Halobacteriota > Halobacteria > Halobacteriales > Haloferacaceae > Halolamina > Halolamina pelagica_B. The sequence goes on along the minus strand of NZ_LGUC01000001.1, from coordinate 1,885,915 downwards.
CGTTGCCTACCACCCGCGGTTCTACGTCCGCGCGACGGGGGCCGGCTCGCTCGCGGAGATCGCCGACGCGATCCGCCCGCATCCGGCGGTGACGGCGGTCGAGGTCGAGCACCACCGCCCCGGCTGGCGTCACGAGCCGACGCCGATGCTGGCGGTCGCGGTGACGACGCCCGACGCAGTGGCGCGGCTGGCGTCGACGATCACGAGCGCCGGCCGCCCCGGCGAGTACCGCTGTTTCAACGTCGATCTCTCCCGGCAGTTCCGCTACTGCGTCGAGACCGGCGTGGATCCGACGCCGAACCGGTCGCCACGCGTGCTCCGGCTGGCGGCGCCGCCGATCGGCGACGCCGGGCTCGAGCCCGTGACGGCGACGACGGGCGGGGAGACACGCTGTTTCGACGCCGATCCGGCGACGATCGCCCGCGGGGTCGAGGCGCTGATCGAGGAGACGGAGCCCGACGTGTTGGAACTGTCCACGGGCCGGCTCGTCCCGGCGCTGTTCGACGCCGTCGACGGGGCGCTCCGGCTGGGTCGGGAGCCGGGGTACACCCAGCTCGCGGCCGCGAGCAGCTACGAGAGCTACGGCCAGGTCGGCCACTCGCCGGCGCGGTACGCCGTCCCCGGCCGCGCGATCGTCGACGCCGGCAACTCCTTCTTCCTGCGGGAGACCGGCACCGAGGGGATCCTGGACCTGGTCGCACGCTCACACAAGCCGCTGCAGGAGGCGGCGTGGGCCTCGATCGGCAACGTGCTCACCGCGATCCAGATCCGCGAGGCGCTGGCCCGGGACGTGCTCGTCCCCTGGCGCTCCTGGCGGGCCGAGCGGTTCAAGACCGCCAGCACGCTCGCGGCGGCCGACCGCGGCGGCTTCACCTTCTCGCCGGCCGTCGGCGTCCACGAGGACGTGCACGAACTCGACTTCTCGAGCCTCTACCCGAACATCATGTGTACGCGGAACGTCTCGCCCGAGACCGTCTGCTGTGACTGTCACCCCGATCGCGAGGACGTGCCCGGACTGGGGTACAGCATCTGCCCCGAGCCGGGCTATCTCCCCGACGTGCTGCAGCCGCTGATCGACGACCGCGACGAGTACAAGCGGCGGATCCGGGCTGGCGAGGGCGACACCGAGGCGCTCGAAGGCGCGGCGTCGGCGATCAAATGGATCCTCGTCTCCTGTTTCGGCTACCAGGGGTTTTCGAACGCGAAGTTCGGCCGGATCGAGTGCCACGAGGCGATCAACGCGTTCGCCCGGGAGATCCTCCTCGACGCGAAGGCGACGCTCGAACGACACGGCTGGCGCGTCGTCCACGGCATCGTCGACTCGCTGTGGGTGACGCCGATGGCCGACCGCGAGCAGACCGACCTCGGGGCCGTCGCCGAGGAGATCACCGACGGCGCCGGGATCAGGCTGGAGTACGAGGCGGCCTACGACTGGATCGCGTTCTGCCCGCGCCGGAACGACGACGCCGGCGCGCTCACCCGCTACTTCGGAAAGCGTGCCGGCGAGCCCGCCGACGAGACGGCGAGCTACAAGCGCCGCGGGATCGAGGCCCGGCAGCGCTCGACCTCGCCGTTCATCGTCGACGCCCAACTGGCGCTGATCCGCGAGTTCGGCCGGACCCGCTCGCCGGAAGCGGTCTGTGAACGCCTCCGGACGTTCGTCGACCGCCTGCGGGCCGGCGACGTGGCGCCGTCACGGCTGGCGATCACCAACCGTGTCTCGAAGCGCGTCGAGGAGTACTCCCAGTCGACGACGAACGTCGCCGCCCTGGAGCGGGCGGCCGATCTCGGGCTGGAGAAACGCCCCGGCCAAAGCGTCGAGTACGTCGTCGTCGACGACGAGAAAGCCGGGCGGGCGCGGGTCGCCCTCGTCCGCGAGGATCCGACCCAGTACGACGCCGACTACTACCGGGACCGCCTGTGTCGCGCCGCAGCCTCCGTGCTGGCGCCGGCCGGCGTTCGACGCGAGGGGATCGAGACGCAGTTGGCCGACCGGGTGGACGGCTCGCTCTCGGCGTTCGGCACGGGGCCGGACGACTGACTGGTCACACCGCGTCGACGCCCGCGCCGCCGACGACCAGCGTCGGGATCGCGGTCAGCCGAACGACTCGCTCCGTCGTGCTCCCGGCGGTGGCGATCCGCGAGAAGCCCGTTCGGCCCTGTGTCCCCATCACGATCAGACCGACGCCGTAGTCGGCGGCGGCGTCGACGATCTCTTCGGCCGGCGTCCCCCGGCGGAGATGTCGCTCGACGGCGACGCCGCGTTCGTCGGCCATCGCGGCCACCGCGTCCAGCGCCCGCTCGCCGGCAGCCTCCTGCTTCTCGACCTCGAAGTCCCAGTGGCCGCTGGGGCCCGCCTCCTCGACGACGAACAGCGCGTCGACGGCCGCGCCGAACTGTTCGGCGAGATCCAGCGCGTGCTCGGCGGCCCGTTCGCTGTGGTCGCTCCCGTCGACCGGGACGAGGATCCGTCCGTACATACCGGCTCCAGTGGATTGAGCGGAGATAAACGTACGGGGCAGGGTCGCTTCCCACCCCGAACGCGTTCGGCACAACGCTCCCAGCGGCCCCGCCCCTCGATGCGACCATGTCTCCCCCACCGCGCCCGGAGATCGACGACCGGTTCGACGAGGCGCCCGCCGACCGTCCGCTCGATCACCTCGACGCGCGGGAGCTGCCGCCGCCCGAGCCGCTCCGGCAGACGCTCGAACGGCTCGCCGGGATCGACGCCGACACCGTGCTCGTCCAGACGAACGACCGCGCACCGCAGCACCTCTACCCGCGGCTGGCGGAGCGCGGGTACGCCTACGAGACGACCGAGAGTGGCGACGCCGTCGTCACCGCGATCTGGGAGGCGTGAGGCTCACCTGTGGCTGATCTCGACGTGCCACTCCGCTTCGGCGACCTGTTCGGTCCGGTGGTCGAACCCGCGTTGGTCGAGCACGGCGTACAGCGGTTCGGGCTCGAAGCTGTTGATCAACACGAGCGTCTCCGACGCCGGGAGCGCCTCCAGTTCGTCGACGATGCGGCCGAACGGCTCGCCGTCGACCTCGCGCACGTCGAGGGTCCTCTCGGGCATGGGCCGATCCACGCCGTCCGCGGAGGTGGGGGTTGTGCCGAACATGGTCGACACGCGCACAGCCGACAAACCCGAACATGTTCGGGCGTATCGTCTGGGTTATCCGTCCGTAACGCGAACGTAGCGCAATGCCCGAAGCGAAACTCACGCTCACGATCCCGGAGCGGACCTGGCCCGGCGAGATCTCCCGGGCCCACGACGACGCGACGATCAGGATTCTGGCGGCGATGACCGAGCCCGACGCCGGGGTCGGGTTGGCGGAGATCTCCGCCCCGAGCCCGGCCCGGTGATCGCGGACGTTCGCACACACGGCTCCGTCGACGATCTGGAGGTGCTCCAGCGGGGCGACGACGAGTGTCTCGTGCAGTTCCGAACCCACCTCCCGCTGTTGTTGCTGGCCGCGCGTGACTCCGGGCTCCCGCTGGAGATGCCGTTCGAGATCCGCGACGGCGACGCGACGTGGACGCTGACCGCCTCACAGGACGCCATCTCCGAGCTGGGCGACCAGCTCTCGGCGCTGGGGATCGCCTTCACCGTCGACTACCTCCAACAGGAAGTTGGGGGCTCCGAGGACCTGTTGACCGACCGCCAGCGTGCCATCGTCCGCGCGGCGATCGACCGTGGCTACTACGACACCCCCGCAAGTGCTCGCTGACCGAACTGGCCGACGCCGTCGGGCTCGCGAAGTCGACGGCGAGCGAGACGCTCCACCGCGCGGAGGAGCGCGTGATGAAGGAGTTCGCCGCCGCAGCGCTGGAGGAGGCAGAGCCGCAGGCCGCCGTCGGCCGGTAGGAACGGGGTCCCGACTGCGCGCGAGTCGACCGCGGCCGGGCTCGGGCCGGATCGAGCCCGGGATCGACGTTGTTTTCGACGCCTTCTAAACCGAGAGAACAGCCGCCGCGTTCGCGCCGGATTTACGGATAAACCCCCGCCCGAACGCGTTCGTGAGTTCTGATACCGGGGGAATTCGCGGGGCAGTTCTAGTAGTGGACTCTCCAACGCCGGCGTGTAGAGCATGACTGAGGACATTTCGCGCCGACGGTTCGCGGTCGCACTAGCGTCGACGGGGGTCGGGATCGGGCTCACGGGCTGTGCGGGCACGGGCGAGCTGGGAACCAACACCGACACGAAGTCGAACAGCGGCGGCGACGACCCACGCCCTCGGCGGCGCGCTGCTGCTGCTGTGGGTGTGGGTCGCGCTGGTCCACGACCTCGTCTCCGTCGGCCTGATCGCCGCGGACGTGGTCGGGCCGAACTGGCTTCCGGTGTTCGTGCTGGCGAACCCCGCAACGGCGTTCCGCGTGCTCGCGCTCCAGTCGGTGCCGACGGTCACCGGCGGGATGGCCGACGTGCTGGTGGGATCCGGGGTGACGACGCCGGTGCTCGCGGCGGCGCTGGTCGCCTGGAGCGTCGCGGGGGCGTGGCTGGCGAGTCGACTGATCGCGCGGCGGAGCGTGTGAGCGTCGCTCGTCGGTGCGGCGTCGCCGCCGGTGGGTATCACTGCCGGTAAGGGATCAGTCGGCGAGGCAAGCGGCCAGGCAGGGACCGAACTGCAGGGGCGGGAAGCGTACTTCAGGCGGCGGCGAGGCGGGTAACTCGTTCTCAGTGTTCCTCGACGGGAACCGGTTCCACTCGCGTCACCCAGTCGAGCGCTAGCAGGCTCTCGAGGCACGCCTCGCAGAGCGCAATGGCCACGTCGGTCGTCGTCCCGTCGCGTTTCGCTATTTCGAGCGTGTGTTTTACAGCCTCCCCGGCCCGGTTCCCGCAGTTCGAGCATTCGGCGGTTGCCCCACCCATTAATAATCCAACAAGTCTGTTCGGGATCCCCCTACAAGAATATTCGGGCGATTTTGTTGCTAGTGACTCTCGTCTGATCGTTCGGGGATCCCCGTACAAAACTACCAGCCGGCGCTTCGGCGCCCGCTACTCCACGTGCAGCGAGTAGAGGATCACGGCGAAACCGAGCGTCGTGAACGCGCTCTCGGCGACGAGCGCGAAGTCGGGGTTCACCGGGAGGAGTTGGTCGACGATGCCCGCCACCAACGCGCCCAGCGTGATCGCGCCGAAGCCGACCGCGAGCGCCCGTAGCGCGGACGAGCCGTTGCGCCGAGAGGCGCGGTACGCGTAGAACGTGATCGACCCGCCGAGGACGAGCGTGAGCGTCTTGAGTGCGACCACGGCGGCGTTCATGTCTCCGTGCGCACCTCCGACCAGAGCTTCGAGAGGCGCTGTTCCGGCGACGACTCCGTGCGGTCGATCGACAGATCGAGCGTCCCCTCCTCCGTCAGCGAGACGTTGATCTCGTCGAAGTCGGCGACGTAGCGCGTGGTGTGGCGGCCGTCCTCCCGGATCTCGGTGCGCTCCTCGACCAGCGAGGCGTCACTGAGGATGTCCAGCTTCCGGTACGTGGTCGATTGGGGATCTCACACGCCTCACAGAGCTCTTTTGCGGCCATCGGCCGGTCGAGCTGTTCGAGGATGGCCCGACAGTCCTGGTCCTCGAGCGCGTCGAACACCGTCTGCAGCGTCGGCGTCTCGGTGGCGAGCGGGTCAGTCGTCATCGTCGTTTCCTCGGTGCCTCGCGTCGTGTCGCGCAGGTAGCCAGTCATCTGTCTGGGAGTAATCGGGCGATCGACGGGGCGATACAGCCGGCATCGGCGGCTATCGAGATGGCTGCGGGGACAGCCTCGATTCGGTCGAGCGGCCCGCGGCTCCGCCGCCGAGAGTGACTGCCGGTCCGCGCAGGTCGTGGAGAGAGACCGTATCGTTGGCCCATGGCATCGATGAGTCACGCTACTCCCCTGGGACACCAGTCGGTGGTGCCGAACATGTTCGGCTAGGTCGCCCGCGCCTCCCCCGTGGCGAACACGTTCGGAGCAACCCTCTGGTCCCGGCGCGTCCGAGTAGGGCTGATGTCCGAGACGACTCTCGACGTTCGCGACGTGCCGCCGGCGGACCGCCACTCGGAGATTCACGACGCCTTCGCGGCCCTCGACAGCGGCGAGGAGCTGGTGATCGTCAACGACCACGAGCCCAAACCGCTGTTCTACGAGATGCAGGCCGAAGTGGAGGGGTTCGACGCCGACGGCTACGCGGTCGAACAGCGCGCCGCCGACGAGTACGTGGCGCGGTTCCCGAAACTGTAGCCGCCGAAGCTCGGCTCCCGGCCGTGCTGAACCCGGCTCCCGAACGTGTTCGGAGCCACCGGGAGGCGGCTGGACTCCCTTTTCGAGCACATGAGCGCGATCCCGGGCGACGTCGACCCCGACCGACAGCCGCCGATGACGGTACCGCTCAGACATTTCCTCGTCGCGAGCGCGTTCCTCCCGCTTGGCGTGCTGGTCGGCGTCGCCGCCGCCGCGGATCTGCGGCTGGGGCTGCTCTCGCTCGCCCACGTTCACCTGCTGCTCGTCGGGTGGGTCTGTCTCACCATCGCCGGCGCGATGACGCAGTTCGTGCCAGTCTGGTCGGGCGTCGACCTCCACTCGACGCGGCTCGCGGCGCTCCAACTCCCGCTGCTCGCCGGCGGGCTGGTGGGGCTTGCAGCCAGCCTGCTCCTGATCCGACTCACACTCCTGCCGGTCTTCGGCGGGACGTTGCTGCTTGGCTTCTGGCTGTTCGTTTACAACGTCGGCCGGACGCTCGCCCACGCGCGGCCGTTCGACACCACCGAGCGCCACTTCGCGCTGGCACTCGGGTTCTTCGTGCTGGCGCCGCTGCTCGGACTCTTGCTGGCGATCGACTTCACGCACCCACTTTTCGCTGGCACCCCCGTGACGCGACCGCGCGTCGTCGCCGCCCACGCGACCCTGGCCGTCTTCGGCGCGGTGCTCACGACCGTTCTCGGCGCGCTGTACCAGCTAGCGACGATGTTCACCCAGACGGAACTTCACGGCGTCGACGAGCCTCTGCAACGGGTCGAGGCGCTCGGCTTCCCGGCAGGCGTCCTGCTGCTGGCTGGGGGTCGGCTCGTCGGCTCGGCGCCGGTGGCGCGGGTCGGCGGCGCGCTCGTCGCGCTGGCGCTGCTCGCGTTCGCGCTCGTGCTCGCGCGGCGTCTCTGGCAGACCCACGTCGACCGGACGCCGATGCTCTCGCGGTACGCCGTCGTCGCCGCGGCGACGGCGCTGTGGGCCGGGCTGGCGCTGCCCGCGTGGCTCGCGGAGCCGCTGGCGCGGTCGCGTCTGCTGGGCGCCGCCGGAACCACCCACCTGCTCCTGCTCGGGGTCGTGGGGTTCGTCGTCCTCGGGACGGTCTACCACGTCGTCCCGTTCGTCGTCTGGGTCCACCGCTACAGCGACCGCCTCGGCTACGAACCCGTGCCGATGGTCGACGACCTCTACGACGACCGCGTCGCCGCGGCGGACTTCTGGAGCCTGCTCGTCGGCGGCGTCGCCGTCCTGCTCGGCAGCGTGCTGTTCGTCGCGAACGTCGCGAGCGTCGTCCGCGAGCACGCGCCGGGGTCGCTCGCGACGGTAGTGTTCGGCGGCTGGGTCGAAATCGACTCTCGCGACGCGCCAACGACCGAAGGAGACTGACCCGAACGAGTTCGGGCGAACGCACAGGCCCGCGGCGCGCCGAGTAGCGTCGATGCCCGAGATCACCGCCGTCGACGACCTGACCGACACGCCACACGCCGAATTGTTCGAGCGTCGCGAGCCACGCGTCGTCCGACTCGGACTCGACGCCGGCGACGAGGTCTCGGCCCACACCCACCCCGGGACGAACGTCGTCTTCCACCTGCTTGACGGGCGTCTCCACCTCTCGCTCGACGACGAAATACACGAACTCGCCCCCGGCGACGTGGCGCGGTTCAGCGGCGAGCGCGAGATTTTCCCCCACGCAATCGAGGCGAGCACGGCGCTGATCGTGTTCGCGCCGGCGGAGTAGCGGGTTCAACGGGGGCGGCGCCGCGGGCGTTTCGACTCAGAACGGCGCGTCCGGCACGTCCGACGACGGCTCTCCGGGGTCGTCCGGAACCGTTCCTGTCTCCCGGTAGGACTGCTCCAGCGACCGTAACTGGGCGTTGACGGCGTCGCTCTCCTGGTGCATCGGCGCCGCGCGGACCCGGACGACCTCGTACTCGTGACGGTCGGCGAGCCCGTTCCAGGCCCGGAACGCGCCGACGGTGAGCGTGTGGGTCTGCGGGCAGAACGCCGTCGTCGGGGTGAACTCGGCGCGCAACACCTGCGGCTCCCTCGCCTCCTCGGCGTATCGGAAGCCGGCATCGGGGTGGCGCGTGTCCAGATCGAGCCGTGCGAGGTTGTAGCCGAACGTCATGTCGTAGACGCCGCGGTCCTCGAACAGGTCGTGTGCGAGCCGGTGGACTGCGACGTGGGCGTCGCCGACGAGAACCTCGTGGTCGGCGAGGAACGCACCGGGTTTGGGGAGGTGTGCCGGCACGAACGCGTCGGCCTCGTCGAACGTCGTGTCGTCACGACCGCCGCCGAACGGGGAGAGTCCGGGCATGAACGACCGTACGGGGCCTCGGGCCCTACCCGTGGTCCCGAACATCTCCGGGAGCGGTGGGCCCCTCAGGTCGCGGCGTCCGCCGTCCCGCTGAGTCGCTCCCAGATCGTCAGCAGGCTCGGTAGCACCAGCACGCTCGCGAGGAACGCGTAGGTGATCGCGACCGCGGTGATGAAGCCGAAGCGCTGGAGCGACGGCACGAGCGCGAGCGCGAGGACCCCGAAGCCCGCGGTCGTCGTCGCCGCGCTGGCCAGCAGCGCGCCGCCGGTCCCCTCGACGGTCCGTGTCAGCGCCGCGATCGGGTCGCGGCCCGACCCGCGTTCGTCGACGAACCGCTCCCCGATGTGGATCGCGTAGTCGACGCCGATCCCGATCCCGATGGCGGCGATGATCGCGGTCTCGGTCGTGAACGCCAACCCGGCGAGATACATCGTGCCGAACAGCCACGCCTGGGCGAGCACGACCGGGAACAGCACGACGGCGCCCAGCGTTGCCGAGCCGTACCGCAGTCGGAAGATGATCGCGAGGAAGGCGAGAATCACGCCGAAGGTGATGAGGAACCCTTCGACCAGCGTGCGCAGGAGCGAGCGCTGGACGAGTTCGGTCGTGATCGGCGTGCCGGTCGCGACCACGTCGAGGTCGTTCTCCGACTCCATCCCGGTTGCGACGCCGCGCATCTCCTCGGTGATCGTCCGGGTGTCGGTCGTCCCCGAGAGCGCGACGGAGAGCCGGAGCGAGCGGTACTCGCCGCCGTCGCGGTGGATCGTCTCGGCTGCGGCCGCCGGGTCGGCGTCGTACACGGCGTCGTAGATCGCCGCGAGGTTCCCGTCGGGCACGCCGTCGCCGTCGGTGTCGGCGTCGTCGACCATCGCGGCGACGGTGTCGTTCTCGGCGGCGACGGCCTCGATGGTCGCGAGCGGTCCTGTCACCTGCAGGCTGCCGTCGGCGCGGACGGCCGCGGAGTCGGTGTCACGGAGTGCGTCGCGCCCGGTCGCGATCGCGTCGAGCGTCCCGGGATCGGTGACGGAGCCGCGTATCAGGAACTCCGCGCTCGAACTCCCGCGTGACTGGACGAAGTTCTCGTTGAGGAAGATCGCGTTCGCCTTGAGGTCGTAGTCGCTCGGCTGGATCGCTGCCGGGAGCACGTTCATCCAGTCCGGCGAGTCCTGCGGGAGGAACGCGGTCTGGTCGAGCGTGGTGTCGATCCCCGTCGCCGCGACGCCGCCTCCGGCAGCGAGGACGACAGCGACGGCGATCACGACGTACGGCGCGCGGCGGGCCAGCTCCGGCCCCACGCTGAGCAGACGGCCGACGCGCTTGCCGCGGCCGAACGGGGACTGGTTCGGTGGCCAGCCGAGCCGGCCACGGAGTCGGTCGATCTCCAGCTTCAGCGCCGGGAACAGCAGCCCGAACACGACGAACGCCGCGGCGATGCCGAAGCCGCTGACGAGCCCGAACTCCCGGATCGACACGATCGGGCTCACCGCGTTCGACAGGAAACCGACTGCCGTCGTGAACGTCGCGGCGCCGATGGCGACGACGACGCCGGCGAGTCCGCGCCGCATCGCCGTCCGGGGGTCCAGGCCGGGATCGTCGACGTTCGCTTCGCGATAGCGCATCACGACGTGGAGCGCGTAGTCGATGCTCAGCCCGATCAGCAGGAACGGGACGGCGATCAGGATCTGGGTGATGCCGATGCCCGCCCAGCCGAGGAAGCCAGCCATCCAGACGAGTACGAGCGCGACGCCGAGCAGGCCAAGCAGCACGTCGATCGCGTCTCGGTACGCGATCCCGAGCACGCCGAGGATCAGCAGGAGCGCGACCGGCGAGATCAGCGCGAAGCTCTCGCCGGTGGCCTGGCCGCTCTCCTCGTCGACGATCCCCGGCGCGAAGACGAAGTGGTCGGTCCCGGAGAGCTCCGCGGCGGCGGCGTCCTGTAGCTCCAGCTGCGCCGCCGTCACGGGTTCGGGCAGGCTGTCGGCGGGCGCGCCGCTGGTGTCCTGATACACGAGGACGATCCGGCTGGAGGCGGTCGTCGATCCCGGCTCGTAGCTCGTCGCGAGCAGCGCGTAGGGGTCGCCGCGCGTGTCGGCTTCCGGGTCGAGCACGCGGTCGACGGTCGCTTCGACCTCCGCCTCGGACATCGACGCCAGTTGGTCGATCTGGGCGTCCAGCGACGGCGGCGGGCCGCCACCGCCCCGGGCCTCGTAGTACGCCGCCGTCGCGACGACGTTTCCGACGCCGACGGTCGGCTGTCCGTCACGCAGCGTGGCGTTGATCGACTCGTTCTCCCTGATCGTCCGCTGGAGGCGGAGCGTTTCGAGCAAGGACTCCTTCGTGAGGACGTTCTCGCCGCGGACGACCACCTGCGCGGTCGTCGTGTTCTCCCCGGCGACCGAGAAGTTCCGCTCGACGTCGTCGAGCGCGGCCGCTTCCGGTGAGTCACTGCTGAACCCGGCGATGGTGAGCCCCCGTCGACGCTCCCGGCGCCGGCGCCAACGACGAGTGTTGCGACGAGGACGGCGACGATCACCAGTTTGCTGTGGTCGGTGACGGCGGCGGCGTAGCGCTCGGTGAGCTTCATTGATCAACGCAACTCGCCCGAGGGAAATAAATATTGTAGATAAGTACAAAATATCCGCACACCGGATCCCGGCCACTCATACCGGCCGGCGCCGAACCGACAGTCGATCGGAGGATCCGGGGCTCATGAGTACACGAGACGCCGTCGACGCGCTGAAGCGACTCGGACTGTCGAACTACGAGGCCCGCGTGTTCGCGGCGCTACAGCGCCTCGGCACGGGGACGGCACAGCAGATCAGCGACCACTCGGAGGTGCCCCGTTCGCAGGTGTACGGCGCGGCGGACGATCTGGTCGAACGGGGACTGGTCGAACTGGTCGCCTCCTCGCCGAAGGAGTACCGGCCGGTGAGCCTCGAGACGGCACGGGAGCAGCTCTCACAGCGGCTCGACCGCGAGCAGGATCGGGCGTTCGAGAACCTCCACGAGCTCCGCACCGAGACCGAGGGTGACGATGCAACCGGCGCCGTCGCGACGCTTCGTGGCCGCCAGCCGATCGACGACCGGCTCGGCGATCTGCTCCGGCGAGCCGAGCAGCGAGTGGTGTTCGTCGCGCCCGACTCGCGATCGATCCCGACGGCGTTAGCCGAGACACTCCGCGACCGCGCCCGTGACGGCGTCGCGGTCGTCGTCGTCACTGCCGAGCCGGACCAGCGCGACCGCTTCGCGGACAGCCCGGTCCGCGTGTTCGTGATGGACGAGGACAACCCCGGCGACTTCGCAGGGCGTGCGCTGATGGTCGACGAGCGAACGGTGCTGCTGTCGGCGGTCACTGCCGACGCCGTGGGGGAGGAGGCGATGTGGACTGCCGAGAGCAGTATCGGCCGGATCCTCGCACAGTTCATGCAGTCGGGGCTCGACTCCGGGATGGAGCGCACCGACGGCTAATTGTTCGACGATCGTTGTAACCAACCTTTACGGATGTCGAAGTAGTTGGCGTAGGCAATGACACAGACCCGGCCAGCACGAGCTGATGGAACGACGGAACTGTCGACCGAACCGCCCGCGGACGTCGACTCGACCGCGGGCAAACTGGTGTACGTCTATCTCTCGTCCGTCGTCGAAACGACCGTCGACAGCATCGCGGAATCGCTGGATCTCAAGCTGATCGAACTCCTGCCGACGCTGCGCTCGCTGCAGTCCGCGGGCTACGTCGAGCGCGCCGGCGAACGCTGTCGGATCGTGCGGTAGGCTGGTTCTGCGGGAGGGTGTGGCGGTGAGCGGCGTGGACGGCGACGGTCAGTCGTCGCCCGGCGTCGGCCCGGGCGTCCGGTCCAGGCTCACGTCGCGCCACGTCCCGCGCTGGTACCAGAGGTACGCAAGCGTCGCGCCGAAGGCGTTCGACAGCGCGAAGGAGAGCCAGAGGCCGTCGGACCCGAGCGAGAACGTCTGGGAGCCCAGCCAGGCGACCGGGAGGCGGAACACCATCAACGTCCCCACCGAGATGATCGCCGCCGTCGTCGTCTTCCCGGCACCACGGAAGCTCCCGTTGTAGGCGCGCATGATCCCCATGAAGCCGAACGTGGGGGCGACGAACCGCATGAACTGCGCGCCGACTTCGATCACGCGGCCGGCATCGGGCTGGTCGGCGCCGACGAAGATCGAGACGATCGGCTCGGCCCAGACGAACGCGATGACGCCCACCGCCGAGAGGATCAGGAACGACGCCTTCGAGGCGAACGCCGCCGTCGCGGCGGCGCGGTCGGGCTTGTCCGCGCCGATGTTCTGGCCGCTCATCGTCTCGACGCCGCGAGCCATCGCGATCGCGGGCATGAACACAACCGACAGTACGCGCGTCCCGATCCCGTACGCCGAGACGACGGGCGTCGCGAACAGGCCGACGACGATCAACAGGAGGTTAACCGAGAGCGCCCGGCCGACGCCCTCGACGGAGGCAGGCACGCCGATCTCGAGGATGCGCTTGGCGAACTCGGGGTCGGGAGCCATGTCGCCCAGCCGGATCTGGACGCCCTGGTTGCCGCGGAACATGATCCCCAAGCCGATCACGAACGCGAGCGCCCGCGAGAAGATGGTCGCGATGGCGGCGCCGCGCAGGCCGTCGCCGGTGTACCCCGTCATCGCGAACAGCTGCTCTTCCAGGCCGGACATCCCGATGATCGCGAACAGCGGGTTGTTCTCGAACCCGAAGATGAGGAACGGGTCGAGCACGATGTTGACGACGACGGAGATGCCCATCACCACCATCGGCGTCACCGTGTCACCCGCCCCGCGCATCAGGGAGATGAACACGAAGAAGCCGAACATGAACACCAGCCCCAGCGAGATCACCTCCATGTAGTCGACCGCGAGCGGCCTCACGTCGGGCGAGGCGCCGTAGATCTGGACCAGCGTGTCGACGACGAAGTAGCCGACGGCTCCCAGCACGATCGACACCACGACCGCGAACGAGACGGTCTGGGAGGCGGCGTAGTCCGCTTGCCGCTCGTCGCCGGCGCCGATGTTCTGGGCGATCAGCACGCTCCCGGCGACCGAGAGCCCCATCCCCAGCGAGATGAGCAGGAACACCATCGGGAACGCGAAGCTGATGGCGGCCAGCGCGTCGGTGCTGTACCGGCCGACCCAGAACGTGTCCGCGAGGTTGTAGGCGGTCTGGAACAGGTTCGTGATGACGATCGGGATCGCCAGGATGAACAGCGGCTTGGCGATGCCCCCTCGGTGAGGTCCAGTTCCTCCTGGTTGAACGCGCGCTCGAACAGGCGCCGCACGCCCGACAGCTGATCGCGGAGGCTCACTCTGCACCCCGTCGGCGACGATCATCGAGTCGATGTGGGCCCGCAGGGTCTCACGGGTCTCCTCGACCGGCCGGCCGACCGCGACGCTGCGAGTCTGGGCGCCGTTGAACACGGTGACGAGGAAGTCCGCCGACGCCTCCACGTCGAGGTCCGCCCGGAACTCGCCGCTCTCGACGCCGGCGGCGAGGTGTTTCTCGACGTGGTCTCGAAGCGTCCGGTCGTGGGCCTGTAGGTGCTGGCGGAACGCCTCGTCGTAGGGGCCCTGTGCCTTCATCTCCAGGACGGCCGTCTGGAACCCTCGGTCGGGGGCGTCGTCGTCAGGCGGGAGCAAGATCGTGTCGATCAGGCTCACGAGCCGTTCGTAGGCCGTCTCGCCCTCGACGGCGTCGAGTCGTTCGGTGAACCCCTCCAGCAGATCGTCGAAGAAGGAGACCAACAGGTCGTGCTTGCTGTCGTAGTGATAGTGGAGGGCAGATTTGCTCTTGTCCGTTTCGGCGGCGATATCTTCCATGGTCACGTCCGCGTACCCGTACTTGCAGAGGGCGCGGTACGTCCCCTCGGTGATATCGCTGGTCGACTCTTCGGCACTCATACTGACTGACTAGTTAGTCAGACTGTACGGTCAGCCAAAAGCGCTGTGGTTCGGCCAAATCTGTCAGGGGTGCGATCAACCCCTCAGTAGCGAACCCGCCGTGCCCAGCGGGCCGCAAACGGCGTCGTCGGATTCGCTCTCGCGACCGTCGTCGGACTCGGCCCCCTGGCCGGGGGCGTCGCCGGCGTCGCCGCGCGTTCGACCCTTCCCGGCCCCCGACGCGTCGACGCCCGCCGCGAGGAACTCCCGAACCGGCGGGCCGACGTTTTCGGGTTCGGCGAGGAAGGCGTCGTGGCCGTGGTCGGAGTCGACGACGTGGTGTGTGACGGGTGTCCCGGTCTGTTCGAGCGCCGCAGCGATCGTCGCCCCGCCCTCGACCGGGAAGTGCCAGTCGCCCGTGAACGAGAGCACCAGCGCCTCCCCGTCGAACTCCGCGAGGGCGTCCGCCGCGGAGTCGTGGCCCGCCGCGAGATCGAACGACTCCATCGCCCGGGTCAGGTAGAGGTAGCTGTTGGCGTCGAACCGGTCGACGAACGTCGACCCCTGGTGGTCGAGGTAGGACTCGACCTCGTCGTAGGCGAACGCGCCGTCGGCCGGTCCGGGGGGAACGGCGACGCCACGTCGTAGTCGCTCTCGCCGCGGTCGAACTTCCGGGCCATCGACGCCTTCGAGAGGTAGCTGAGGTGGCCCAGCTGGCGCGCCAGGGCGAGGCCTCGGTCGGGATGGGTGCCCGCTGCCGCGTACTCGCCGCCGTGCCAGTCAGGGTCGCTCCGGATCGCCCGGCGGGCGACCGCGTTGAGGCCCAGCAGTTGGGTGTCGAGCCGGGGGCCCGTGGCGATCGGGACCGCGCGATCCACGGCGTCGGGATAGCGGCGGATCCAGTCCAGGACGTTCATGCCGCCGACACTGCCACCGACGACGGCGTGGAGCTGTTCCACCCCGATTTCGTCGAGGAGGCGTCGCTGGGCCCTGGTCCAGTCACCGACGGTGACTGCCGGGAAGGCGCTCCCCCAGACGCCGCCGTCGGGATGCGGGCTGGCGGGGCCCGTCGAGCCGTAGCAGGAGCCAGGGACGTTCACGCTGACGACGAAGTACTCCGTCGTGTCGATGGCCTGGCCGGCGCCGACCACGTCGTCCCACCACGCGCGAGCCTGGCCGGCGGCGCCGTCGCCGTCGGTTGGGACGCTCGCGACGTGGTGGCTCCCGGTGAGGGCGTGACAGATCAGCACCGCGTTGCCTCGGCCCTCCGGGCCGCCCTCGGGGTCGTGCTCGCCGTAGGTCTCGTATGCTACTTCGAGATCCGGGATCGAGCCGCCGCGCTCGAACTCGAAGCTGCCCAGCGAGCGGGTAGTTTGTGTGTGCGGTGGCGCGGGCGTGTCGTCCGTGTTGCCGGTCATGCTGTCACTCGCTCGATGGCGGCGTCGATGTCGGCGACGATGTCTTCGGGCTCCTCTAGCCCGACCGAGAGCCGCAGGAGGTCGGGCGAGACCCCCGCAGCGCGCTGTTCGGCTTCGCTCAACTGGGCGTGGGTGGTGCTCGCCGGGTGGATCACCAGCGTGCGTGCGTCGCCGACGTTGGCGACGAACCCCGTGAGATCGACCGCCTCACAGAACTGCTTGCCCGCCGAGAACCCGCCTTCGAGCCCGAACGCGAGCATTCCGCCGAAGTCGTCGAGATAGCGCGCCGCGTTGTCGTGGGTGGGGTGGTCGGCGAGCCCGGGGTAGGTGACCCAGGCCACCTCGGGGTGGTCCACGAGGTGCTCGGCGACGATACGGGCGTTCTCACAGTGACGGTCCATCCGCAGACCGAGCGTTTCGAGCCCCTGCAGCGTGGCCCAGGCGTCGAAGGGGGTCTGTTGGGCACCGAGCGGCCGGAGCCCTCGCTGCCGGAGCGCGTGGGTCAGCGCCTCCTCGCCGAAGCGCTCCGAGAAGTCGACGCCGAAAGCGGGGTTCTCGCCGGCTAGTTCGGGGTAGTCGGCGTCGGGGTGGTCCCAGGGGAACGCCCCGCCGTCGACGACGACGCCGCCGACCGTGGTGCCGGAGCCGTGGATCCACTTCGTCGTGGACTCCCAGACGGCGTCGGCGCCGTGTTCGATCGGCCGGCAAAGCGCCGGGGAGGCGAACGTGTTGTCGACGACCAGCGGCGTCGCGTGGTCGTGGGCGATCCCGGCGAGGCGGTCGAAATCCGGCGTCACCAGTGAGGGGTTGGCCATCGTCTCGACGTGGACGAAGGCGGTGTCCTCGTCGATCGCGTCGGCGTAGTCGTCGTACGCCAGCGTGTCGACGGTCCGGATCTCCACCCCGCGTCGCGTGGCCGTGTGCGCGAAGTACGTCGTCGTCCCGCCGTAGAGATCGCCCGCCGTGACGACGTTGTCGCCCGCCTCGGCGAGGACCGTCGTCAGCGCGTCGATCGCGGCCATCCCGGCGTTGGTCGCGACGGCGCCGACGCCGCCAGAGACCGACGCCAGCCGCCGTTCCAGCGTCCGGACAGTCGGATTAGAAATCCGGCTGTACACGTCGCCGTCGGCCTCCAACGCGTAGAGATCGGCGGCGCGGTCAGCGCTCCCCAAGCGGTACGACGTTGTCTGGTGGATCGGTGGTGCGTACGAGCCACCCTCGGCGGCTGGCTCGTAACCACCGTGGAGTGTTCGGCTGCGGAACCCGCGGGTCATGCTCGTAACGCATACCTCTAGAGATAAAAATGCGCTGCAGTTGTTACAGCGTCGCCCACGTCGCTCGGTGTTCGCTACCAAACGCCAGACAGCTCCCGTCCCAACGGGTATTTATTTCCCAAGGTAATTTAGACAGGCATAGAAATGTCCTCAGTGAATAACTCGGCGACGGACGGCTCGACAACGACACCCCGACGCTGTCGCAGGCGCTCGTACCGACGCTCGGAGTGGTGCTGTTCCTCGGGCTCGGCTCCGGACTGTTGGGGATGTCACCCCATGCGCCGCTGCTGTGGAGCGTGGTGCTGGCCGGCGTCGTGGGGCGGTACTGGATCGGTGTGAGGTACGACGACCTCACGGAGGGGATCGAACACGGTCTCAAGATGGGGTTACAGGCGATCCTGATCCTGTTCACGATCTACGCGCTGATCGCGACATGGATAGCCGCGGGGACGATCCCCGGGCTGATGTACTACGGGCTCGGAATCCTCTCGCCGGAGACGTTCCTGCCGGCGACGGCGTTGTTGGCGGCGGTCGTCGCCTTCTCGATCGGCTCCTCGTGGACTACCGCCGGGACGCTCGGCGTCGCGTTCACCGGTATCGGTTCCGGCCTGGGGATCCCTATCCCGATGACGGCTGGCGCCGTCCTCTCGGGTGCCTACGCCGGCGACAAGCAGTCGCCGCTTTCGGACACGACCAACCTCGCTGCTGCGGTGACTGACACCGACCTCTACGACCACATCCTCTCGATGCGGCTCGGGACCGCGATCGCGTTCGGGCTGTCGGTCCTACTGTACGCCGCGCTTGGGCTCCGGGCCGGCGGCGCCATCCCCGCTGGTCGGGTCGCCGATATCCGCGGCGCGCTCGCGGGCACGTACGATCTGGGGATCCTCGTCTTCCTCCCGCTGCTGGTCACGTTCGCGCTCGCGATCCGGGGGGTGCCCGCGCTCGCCTCGCTCGTCGCAGGCGTGTTCGCCGGCGCCGGGACGACGATACTGGTCCAGGGAACCGCGTTCACCGACGCCTGGGCCGTCTTCCTCAACGGTACCGCGCCGGAGACCGGGGTGACGCTGGTGAACGACCTGCTCGTGAGCGGTGGCCTTGCCGGCTCGGCGTGGACGATCTCCGTGGTCGTGCTCGCGCTCGCGCTCGGGGCCTGCTCGATCACCTGGGCGTGCTCTCGACGCTCGCGTCCCGACTCGCGGGCGTCATCACGGGCCAACGCAGTCTCGTCATCGGAACGGGCGCGTCGGCGTTCCTCGTCAACGCGTTCTCGGCCCAGCAGTACATGAGCATCGTCGTCCCCGGGATGACGCTGCGAGAGCTGTTCGACGAACACGACCTCGACACCTCCGTGCTCTCTCGAGCCGTCGAGTCCGCGGGGACGCCCACCGGCGCGCTCCTCCCATGGCACGCCGGCGGCGTGTTCATGGCCGGCGTGTTCGGGCTGCAGGGTGAGACGTCGTTCCTGATCCTCACCGAGTACGCGCCGTACTACTTCTTCGCGTTCCTCTCGCCGCTGGTGTTAGTGGTCATGACGCTCGCCGGCGTCGGCCTCGACTCCACGCCGCCCCGTGGTGGAGCCGACGCGCAGTCGGACGCGGCCGTCACCGCCGACGACTGAGCCCCGAGACAAGCGTTTATCAGGGATCGGGGGACCACCCGCCGTGTGCCCTAACCTCCGTCGCGGGGTGAACGAGGCGGGAGTGCGACACACCACCCCGCGGGCGACCGTGTCGCCTGTTCGCTATGGTCCGACTCCGGCTAGCGGCTGCTCAGTCCCAGAGTCGGTCGTCGAACGCCGCTCCGACGTTCCCCGGCCCGTCGGGGACGGTGATCGCCCCGTCGACGACCGGCACCGGATCTGCCCCTAGATCCGCAGCGAGCAGCTCCCCGGTTGCGAGCCCGCAGGCGCGGGTCCCCGGCACCGCGGCGGCGACGTGGACGGCGGCAGCGCGAGCGACGGCGCCGTCGATCGTCGTCGTCACGACTGGATCGACGCCGGCGTCGACGAAGCGCCGCGCGATGTCGGTCGCGGCGTCCGGCCCGCCGAGCGCCATCGGTTTCAGGATCGCCACGTCGGCCGCTTCGGCGTCCAGGACGGCGTCGACGCCGCAGTCTCGGACCGACTCGTCGACGGCGATCTCGATGCCCCGCCCGCGCAGCGCAGCCAGTCCCGAGAGCTCCTCTGGGGGAACGGGCTGCTCGACGTACTCGACCCCGATTGCGGCGAGCGCGTCGACGGCCGCCGTGGCCGATTCGCGGCGCCACGCGCCGTTCGCGTCGACACGGATCGTGGCGTCGACGGCGTCCGCGACCGCTCGAACGCGATCGAGATCGGCATCCAACGACCGAACGCCGACTTTGAGTTTCAGGCAGTCGAACCCGGCCTCGACCGCCTCGCGCGCGGCGGTGACGGTCTCCGTGACGCTACCGTCGCCGACGGTGGCGTTGACTGGCACCGACTCGCTGGGGGTGGAGAAGTCGCCACGGTCGGCGAGCAGCGCCGCGAGCGATCGGTCGCTCGCCCGCGCGGCGGCGTCGAGCACCGCCAGCCGATAGCCGTGGCGAGCGGCCGGCGTCGACGGCCGCCTCTCGCCGATCGTGTCGGCGACGTGCCCCCACGCGTCGGGCGGGTTCTCCAGCGCTGTCGTGCAGGCGTCGTACGACTCGGTCCATCCCGGCAGCGGCGTCGCCTCGCCGAGGCCGCGGACCGTATCGCCGTCTGCCGACCGCTCGACGCCGACGAGGAAGCCGCGCCGCTGTTCGATCACGCCGTCGGCGGTCGACAGCGGCTCCGACAGCTCGAGTTCGAACGGCCTGCGCTCGTGACTCATCCGAGGACTAACCCGGCGGCGAACAGCGCCGCATACAGCGCGAGGAGTTGGCCGGTCCGCTCCAGCGCTGGGTTGAGCGCCTCGCCGCTGGTTTCGGTGACCACGGTTCGGGCGACGACTCCCGCAAACGGCAGCGAGAGCAGCGGCAGCAGGACGACTGCGCCGAAGGACTGCGTGAACAGGTACACGGGAACGGCGTAGGCGAGCACGAGCATCGCGACGTACTCCGCGCGGGCGACGCCGTAGCCGAACCGCACGGCGATCGTTCGCTTCCCGGTCTGGCTGTCCTCCTCCTTGTCCCGAACGTTGTTCACGACGAGCACGTTGGTCGTCAGGCTAGCCATCGGGAGACTTGCCAGCAGCGCCAGCGCGGGGACAGTCCCAGCCGGTAGCCCGGTCGGAACCCCGCTGACGGCTGCTGCGGCCTGCACGTAGACGGTCCCGGCGACGGCGACCGGACCGAAGAAGACGAACACGAACAGGTCGCCGAGTCCGTGGTAGCCGAGGGGATAGGGACCGCCGGTGTACGCGATCCCGGAGGCGACCGACAGCAGCCCGATCACGAGAATTGGGACGCCGCCGACCCACACGAGGTAGGTGCCGAGCAGTATCGCGGCGGCGAAGGTGAGCCACATCGCCCGCTTGACCGCGGGGGGTTCGATCAGCCCGCCCGCGGTGACGCGAGTGAACCCCTCGCGCTCCTCGGTGTCGGCGCCCTGGACCGCGTCGTAGTAGTCGTTCGCGAAGTTGGTGCCGATCTGGATCAAGATCGCGCCGACCAGCGCTGCAGCGGCCGGGAGCGGTGCGAACACGCCCTCGTGGACGGCGACGCCCACGCCGACGAGAACGGGCGCGATCGCCGCCGGCATCGTCTGGGGCCGGGCGGCCATCACCCACGCGCGCTGCCGAGAGATCTCGGCGCCACTCGTCTCCGTACTCATTGTCGAAGGCTCGGGGCGGACGGGCCATGAAGGGTTGGTTCTCGGCCGACGGCGAACTGGAGATTTTGCTGGGAGTCGAGTCGGCTCAGTAGTGCCAGGGGTAGCCCGAGAAGTCCGGCTGGCGGCCCTCCAGGAACGCATCCCGGCCTTCCGTGGCCTCGTCGGTCATGTACCCCAGCCGCGTCGCCTCGCCGGCGAACACCTGCTGGCCCACCATCCCGTCGTCGGCCATGTTGAACGCGAACTTCAGCATCCGCATCGCCGTCGGGCTCTTGCTCGTCATCGTCTCGGCCCAGTCGATGGCCGTCGCTTCCAACTCCTCGTGGGGAACGGCCTCGTTGGCCATCCCCATGTCGACGGCTTCCTCGGCCGAGTAGGTCTTCCCGAGGAAGAACACCTCGCGAGCCTTCTTCTGGCCGATCTGGCGGGCGAGATACGCCGACCCGAACCCGCCGTCGAAGGAGGCCACGTCGGGGTCGGTCTGGAGGAACTTCGCGTGCTCCTCGCTGGCGAGCGTGAGGTCACAGACCACGTGCAGCGAGTGACCGCCACCGACGGCCCAGCCCGGGACGACGGCGACGACGGGCTTGGGCATGAAGCGGATCAGTCGCTGGACTTCGAGGATGTGGAGCCGCCCGGCCTTCGCACTCCGGACCGCCTCGGACTCGTCCTCGGCGGCCTCGTCGTCGCCGCGGTACTCGTAGCCCGATCCGCCGCGGACGGACTGGTCGCCGCCGGCGCAGAACGCCCAGCCGCCGTCCTTCTCGGAGGGGCCGTTGCCGGTGAGCAGGACGGCGCCGACGTCGGCCTGCTTGCGCGCGTGGTCGAGCGCGGCGTGGAGTTCGTCGACGGTGCCCGGCCGGAACGCGTTGCGCACGTCGGGCCGGTCGAACGCGATCCGGACCGCGGGGAAGTCGACACCGCGGTGGTAGGTGATGTCGTCGAACTCGCCGGCGCCGTCGACCTGCTCCCAGCGGTCGGGGTCGAACAGCTCTGAGACCATGTCGGAACGGCGACGCCGGCCCGCAAAAACCCCGCGGTCGTCGCGGCCGTCGCCTGGCGCGTTCAGTCCGTCGACTCGCCCGCGAGGTCGTCGATCACCTGCGCCCGGAGCTCGTCGCGGGTCTCGTGGGAGTCGGCCGCGTCGGTGACGACTTCGACGACCGTCGTGCCCCCGCCCGTGACCGATTCGGTGTAGGCGTCGACGAACGCCTCGCGGGAGTCGACGCGGGTGTACTCGAGGCCGTACAGCTCGCCGGTCGGCTCGAAGTCGATCCCGTGGGGCGTCTTGAACTGCTCGGTGAACGGCGGCTCGAACGACTCGATCGGGAGCATGTGGAAGATCCCGCCGCCGTCGTTGTTCAGCAGGACGATCGTCGCGTCCACGTCACACCGCGCGACCGCGAGCAGGCCGTTCATGTCGTGGTAGTACGCCAGATCGCCGATCACCAGCGTGAGATGGTCGGTGGTCGCCGACCCCGCACCGAGCGCCGTCGAGGTGATGCCGTCGATGCCCGAGACGCCCCGGTTCCCGAGTGCGGTCACCGCGTCCGGACTCGGCCGTGCGAAGCGATCGAGATCCCGAACGGGCATCGAGTTCGAGACGAACAGCGTCGTCGGCTCCGGCGCGGCGTCGACGGCGTCGGCGACGATCCCCCCTCGAACAGCCCCTCTGCTGCGTCGACGGCGTCCCAGTGAGTCCGTTCGGCCTCGGCCCATCGGTCGCGCCACGCCGCCGAATCCGGGCCGGCGACGACCCGCGCGAGCGCCTCGGCCAGCCGCGAGGGGTCGGCGACGACGAGGTCGCTGGCCGTGAACTCCGCCTCGCGCCACTTCCCGGCGGGGTCGACGACGAGCTGCTGGGCGTCGGTTCGGGCGAGATACTTCCGCAGCGGCTTGGAGGTTGGCGACGCGCCGATCCGGAGCACCGCTTCGGGGTCGGGCCAGTCTGCGGTGACCGCTTCGTCGAGATAGGCGTCGTAGCCGCCGATGACGGGTGCGACCCGCGTGTGGCCGCCGAACCGGAGGCCCGAGAGAGGGTCCGCGAGGATCGGGAACCCCGTCGCGTGGGCCAGCGCGACGACGGCCTCGGGATCGATCTCGTGAGGGTCGGCGGGGCCGGCGACGATCAGCCCCCGCTCGACGCCGAGATCGTCGGCGAGCGAGCGGATCTCGCCGTCCGGCAGCTCCGGCGTTCCCTGTGTGCGCTCGACGAACGGCGGCGCCGACGGTCCGGCGGCGCCCGCGGCGCCGACGGCACCGGGCGTGGCGGCGCCGCCAGCTCCCGGGGCGTCAGTCGGTCGCCCCGCTGCAGCCAGCGGTTCGAGACCCTCGGGCACGTCGCCGGGCACCTCGGTCGGCTCCAGCGGCTTGCGGAACGGGACGTTGAGGTGGACCGGGCCGGGGTCGGTCCCCTCGGCCGCGGTGAGCGCGCGGGCGACGCTGGTCCGCAGCGAGCGGAGCTTCCGTGCCTCGGCCTCGGGCTCGGGGAGATCCTTGTACCACCGGACGGCGTCGCCGTAGAGCTTCTCCTGGTCGGCTGTCTGGTTCGCCCCGGAGTCGCGGAGCTCCGGCGGGCGGTCGGCCGTGAGCGCGAGCAGCGGGACCCGCGACTGGTCGGCCTCCAACACCGCGGGGTGGTAGTTCGCGGCGGCGGTGCCGGAGGTGCAGACCAGCGGCGTGACCTCGCCGGTCCGGCGGGCCCGTCCCAGCGCGAAGTAGGCGGCGGCGCGCTCGTCGAGGTGGGAGAACACCCGAACGTCCTCGTGCTCGGCGAAGGCAACAGTCAGCGGCGTCGAGCGCGAGCCCGGCGAGACGCAGGCCGCGGTGACGCCACTCCGAGCGAGCTCGTCGACGATCGTTCGGGCCCAGAGCGTGTTGCGGTTCGGTGCGGTCATTGTCGGCGTGAGGGGGGCGGGACTGTTGGTTCCTGCGTTCCCGGATTTCCCCGCTGGGGCGGCGTCGCGGCGGTTCCGTAGCGACTTTACCGGAGCCCGTGTCACCTCCGGCCATGACCGATCGCATCGTCGTCGTCGGTGCTGGCTACGCTGGCGCCGGAACTGTCGATTCGCTCAAGGACGAAGTGCCCGACGCGGGGCTGGAAGACGACGTGGAGCTCGTCTGGATCAACGAGGAGGACTACCACCTCGTGCTCCACGAGTCCCACCGCGTCATCCGGGACCCGAGCGTGGCGTCGAAGATCACGGTCCCCTGTGAGTCGATGCTCCCCGACTGGGGCCAGTTCGTCCAGGACCGCGTCGTCGGGCTCGACACCGACGACCAGACCGTCGAACTCGAAGCCGGCGACCCTGTCGACTACGACTACCTCCTGCTCGGCGTCGGGAGCGCGACGGCCTTTTTCGGCATCGAGGGGCTGCGCGAGCACGCGCTCACGCTCAAGAGCCTCGCCGACGCCCGGGAGATCCACCAGTCGGTGCGGGAGGCCGCCGCGGACGCCTCCGTCGCCGACCCCGCACAGGTGATCGTCGGCGGCGCCGGCCTCTCCGGCATCCAGGCCGCCGGCGAGATCGCCGCCTACCGCGACGAGCACAACGCGCCCGTCGACGTCCACCTCGTCGAGGGGCTGGACGAGGTGTTCCCCAACAACCCCGACGACGTGCAGCAGGCGATCCGGAGCCGTCTGGAGGACGCCGGCGTGAACATCGAGTGCGGCGAGTTCATCTCGAAAGTCGACGACGAGACGGTGTACCTCGGCGGCGGCGAGGACGAGGCGCCCGAGGAGATGCCGTACGACGTGCTCGTCTGGACCGGCGGCATCACCGGCCGGGAGGAGTTGGAGAACACCGACCTGGAGAAAGACGAGCGCTCCCGGCGCGTGTTCGCCGATCGTGACTTCCGGACCAGCGACGACCGCGTGTTCGCCATCGGCGACACCGCGCTGATCGACCAGGGCGGGGACGACGTGGCGCCGCCGACGGCCGTCGCCGCGTGGACCGCCGCCGAAGTGGCCGGCGAGAACCTCGTCCACGCCGTGCTCGACGAACCGCTCTCGACGTGGACGTACGAGGACAAAGGGACGCTCATCTCCGTCGGCGACGAGGCGATCGCTCACGACATCGACTCGCTCCCGTTCGGCACGTTCGGCGGGCCGGGCGCGAAATTCCTGAAGAAGGCGGCTGCGGTGCGGTGGATCGCCTCCATCTCCTCGCTCGGGCGAGGGATGAGTGCGTGGAGCGACATGTAGGCGCCGGGGACAGCCGACCCCCGAGCCGTTTCTCACGCGAACTATCGCCTGAACTGCTCGATCCCGCCTGCGGGCGCTCGCTCGTTTTCGACCGCTTCTCGCTCGCCGATCTGTTCGTCTTCAGCGACGCGGACACCGACGGCGACGCTGAGTGCGGCGAGAAGGATCCCGGCGAGAACGTCCGTCAGCCAGTGGATCCCCAGATACATCGTCGCCACCGCGACCGACGTGGCGCCGACGGTGGCGACCGGGAGCCACCCCGGTGCCGCCCGGCGATAGCGGGCGGCCAGCAGCGCGACGGTCACCGACAGCGACGTGTGCAGCGACGGGAACACGTTGGTGTTCTCGTTCACCTGGCTCGTCAGGTGTTGGACCTCCGGCCAGTTGGTGAACAGTAGCGACTCGACCGCGCCGGGCATGAAGTTCCGCGGGCCGTACGCGACGAACAGCACGTAACAGACCAGCCCGATGCCGTAGTTCAGTGCGTACGCGACGAGCGTCGCCGAGAGCGGGCGCGTGTCGTGGTGGATGGCGTATAGCACGACGGGGAACGTCAACAGGAACACGTAGCCGAACACGTAGACGAAGCTGAAGTACGCCGTCAGCGCCGGCGTCGACAGCGACTGCAGGTCCGCGACGAACGCCCCTTCGAGGGCGTGGATCGTGCCCGTGATGTTCACGCCGATCAGCCACGAGAGTTCGACACCCACGTCGCGGACGGCGCCGTTGGCGAGCAGCAACACGCCGAGGGCAACGGCGGTCGGCCCGACCGTCCGGACGTTCTGTCGGATCGATCCGCGCCGGAGGGGTGTGCCCGTGCGTCGCCAGACCGCGCCGAGACCCAGCAGATGCAGCACGAACACCACGACGACGACCCGGGTCACCACGGTCAACAGCGTCATCGGCCACCTCCCACGAGCGTGCCGTCCTCGTACTGGTACCCCGCGTCGCGGAACGCCTCGCGCACCGCGTCGACGGTCACCTCGCCATCGCGGCCGAAGAAGGGGACGACGGGGTTTCCGCCGTCCCACTCGAGATCTGCGGGGTACCACTCGGTCCCTTGGAGCGGCCCGACCGCGGGCCGGGCGTAGCCGTCGAGGACGTGCTGGCCGAGAAACCGTTCGTCGACGAGTCGGGCGAGCGTGTTCCGAAACCGGGGGTTGTCGAGATACGCCCGCCGGGTGTTGTAGCCGAGCACGTACGGCCGCGCCGAGCGTCGAACGAGCAGCTCGACGTCCTCGGCGCGGCCGATCCGCGGCACCGTCCCGGCGCCCACGGTGGTCCCGGTCACGTCCGCCTCGCCGTCGGCGACCGTCTCGACGGCAGTCACGTCGGAGCCGACGACCTGCACCGAGAGCGCGTCGATCGCGGGCTCGGCGATCCAGTCGGGGAAGTCGGCCGCCTCCCGAGTCGAGAAGTGCCCCTCGATGTGTTCGAGCCTGAGGCGCTCGCGGGGGTGTTTCGGACGTACGCGAACGGGCCGCTCCCGATCGGCGGGATGTTGTTGGAGACGAGCGCTTCAGTCACCGTCCCGACGGGGATCCCGCCGATAGCGGCGGCGTCAGTTCGGTCGCGCCAGACGTGTTTCGGGAGGATCGGGACGGTGAGCGCGCGCGGCACGACGGCTCGATCGGCGTCGGCGAACGTCACGTCGAGCCGTCGGTCGTCGACCACGGATACGTCGTCGACAAGGCTGCGCTGCCCCGGAACTCGGGCGACGGAACGTCGGCGTCCTCGCCGTCGCCCAGCGTCGTGTCCGCGAGCAGGTCGTAGGTGAACGCCACGTCGGCCGCCGTCAGCGCCTCGTCGTCGTGCCACGTCACGTTCTCCCGGAGCGCGACTCGCGCCGTCGGGGAGCGCCGTCGACGACGTCGATCGACTTCGCGAGCCACGGCGTCAGCTCCCCTCGATCCGTCGGGCTAACGGGTCGTACAGCAGGCCGGTCAACACGCCGCTGCGCCGGAACTCGACGGCGAGAGGGTTGAGGTTCGTCGTCGGCCTGCGGTCGGTGCTCACCACCCGGAGCACCGGCGCCTCGGACTCGCTATCGTACTCGCCGGCGAGCCGCAGGAACCCCACCGGCGAGCGGAAATCAGTCGCCTGCCAGTTCGGCCCGGCGGGGCTCCGTGCCGCCCGGATGTCGTCCGGGACGGTGAGCAGCGTGAACGGCTGGGTCCGGGCGACCGTCCGCTGGAGCCCTTCCAGCGCCTGGCGGCGCACGGCGCCGTCAGTCCGTCGCTGGCGTTCGAGCGCCTCGTCGGCGGCTAAGTTGGTGTAGCCGAACGGGTTCTGCCACCCTGGTGCGTCGGCAAAGCGGGAGTGCAGCAGCGTCGTGAGCGCGTCGGGGTCGCGGAACTTCTCGGGCAGCCGCATCACGAACAGGTCGAACTCGGTCCGGAGCAGGCTCTGGCGCCTGAGCTCCTGTTCCGCCATCGGGAGCACGTCGGTCTCGATCCCGGCTGCTCGGAACCACGAGGCGATCTGGCGGGCGAGCGCGAGCGCGTACGGGTCGGCGTCGGCCGGCAGCGTCTTGATCCGGAACGTGATGGGCTGGGTCGAGCGCCAGCCGGTGAGGTTGCGAGCCCGCTGGAGACAGCCGGCGCCGAGGGCGGTCGCGCCGCTCCCCAGGGCTGCGAGGACCGATCGCCGGTCCGTGGAGACGCCCGACTCCTGACGCATCGTCTCTCAAAATGTGCGGTCTATAGACATATGGATTGTGCTGTACCTTCCAGACCGCCCGAGCGAGTACCCTACTGGGGGACAGCTTTTACCCCCGCCACGGCACTCATCGGACGATGGACGCCCCGAGACGGACGCTACGGGCCCCCATCCAACGTCGCCGGAAATGAGTCGCCTCGCTCCCGTCCCGATCTCGCGCGAGGACGCCCCTGGCTCGGCGCAGCGCTCGCTGCAGGCTTGCTCGCCGTCGCGATCTACCTCGCGACGAACTCCTACCCCGCCTACGGTGCCGGGCTGTACCTCCGGATCGCCGACGCTGTCGCCGCCGATGGCTACGCGCCGCCCGCGCGAATCCTGGGATACACCGCCGACGGCGTGCCCTTCGCCTACCCGCCGCTGCAGTTCTACGTGCTCGCGGCGCTGCTGGACCTGGGCGCCAACCCCATCACTCTCGCGCGCTTGCTCCCGTCGGTCGGCGTCCTGGCGGCACTCGTCCCTGTCTACCTGTTCGGGCGTGACTACGCGGGTTCGCGACCCGCCGGCGCGGCTGCCGGCGTCGCCGTCGCGCTGAACCCGCAACTGCTCCAGTGGCACGTCTCCGCCGGCGGGCTGGTCCGCGCGTTCGCGTTCTGCTACGCGATGGCCGCGATCTACGCGGGCTATCACGTCTTCGTCAACGGCTCGCGGCGCGCGGTCGCCGTCGGCGCGCTGGCGTTCGGTGCGACCGTGCTCACCCACCCGACCTACTCGCTGTTCGTGGTCGTCACCTACCTCCTACTGTGGGGCGTACGGGATCGCTCGCTCGCCGGACTGACTCGCGGTGCGGTCGTCGGTGTCGGCGGCGCGCTCGTCGCGTCGCCGTGGCTGATCTGGCTCACGAGCACCCACGGGTTCGACGTGCTCACCGGCGCCGCGGGCACCCACGGCGGCATCGGCGGCGGCGCGGCGACGATCGGCCTCTCCGCGACGGTCCTCCCGCTATTCGGCGCGGCGTACCTGCTCGTCGCCCGCCGGGAGTACTTCCTCGCGGCGTGGGCCGTCGCCGCGGAACTGCTGTTCGCCCAGCCACGCTTCGCGTTCACCGTCGGGAGCGTCGTCGCTGGCGTCGCAGCCGTCGACGTGGCGCGCCGAGTTCCGTCGCTGGAGGGGCGGCTCTCGCTGCCTGGCGACGGCACCGTCGAGCGCCGGGCCGTCGCCGCGGCGGCCTGTCTCCTCCTCGCGAGCGTCGCGGGCGGCGGCTATCTCGCCTACGAGATGACGCTGCCGAGCGACCCCTCGACGCCGGCGTTTCTCGACGACGAGGACGTGGGGGCGATGGCGTGGGCCGAGGCAGAGACCCGCCCCGACGCCACGTTCGTCGTCCTCGGCGACGCTGCGGAGTGGTTCCCGACGATGGCGAATCGGACGATCCTGATCGGCCCCTGGGGGTGGAGTGGCGCGGCCCGGACGCCTACGAGACGCAGTTGACGACGTTCGAGGCGCTGTCGCGGTGTGACGGCGTCGACTGCGTCGAACGGGAGCTCTCGCGCGTCGACGCCGACCCCGATTACGTCTACCTCCCGAAAGGGGCGTACACGGTCCGGGGCGAGTCGGCGGTGACGTTCGGCTCGCTCGATCGCTCGTTTGCGGCATCGACGGACTGGGAGTGCGCCTACGAGAACGACGGCGTGGTCGTCTACCGCGCTGTCGAGTAGGGCCGCGACCACCGGCTACTTCCCCTCGGCGCGCTTGCTTCGACAATGACTGAATCGTCGAGCGGCGACGGCCGGAACCGCCTCGCCGAGGCGGCCAGCCCGTATCTCGAGCAACACGCGGACAACCCCGTCGACTGGCAGCCCTGGGACGAGGACGCGCTCGCGGAGGCCCGCGAGCGCGACGTGCCCATCTTCCTCTCGGTCGGCTACTCGGCCTGCCACTGGTGTCACGTAATGGCCGAGGAGTCCTTCGAGGATCCCGACGTGGCCGAAACGATCAACGAGAACTTCGTCCCGATCAAGGTCGACCGCGAGGAGCGCCCCGACCTCGATCGCGTCTACCAGACGGTCTGTCAGCTGGTGGCCGGCGGCGGCGGGTGGCCGCTGTCGGCGTTCCTGACCCCGGAGGGCAAGCCGTTCTACGTTGGCACGTACTTCCCGCCGGAGTCACCGCCGGGGCGCAATGTTCCGGGGTTCGAACAGCTCTGCCGGCAGATCGCGGACTCCTGGGCCGACCCGGAGGAGCGCCCGGAGATGGAGACCCGCGCCGAGCAGTGGACCGCAGCCGCCCAGGACCGCATGGCGCCGACAGGAACGCCCGAGGACAGCGAGCCGCCGAGTAGCGAGATCCTCGACGACGCCGCGGCGGCGGCGATCCGCGGCGCCGACCGCCAGCACGGCGGGTTCGGGCAGGGAAGACCGAAGTTCCCCCAGCCCGGGCGGGTCGAACTCCTGCTGCGCGTCGCCACCCTCGCCGACGACACCGAGCCGCTGACGGTCGCCGAGAACGCGCTGAACGCGATGGCCAGCGGCGGGCTGTACGACCACCTCGGCGGTGGCTTCAACCGCTACTGCGTCGACGAGGACTGGACTGTCCCGCACTTCGAGAAGATGGCCTACGACAACGCCACGATCCCGGCGGCGTTCCTCGCTGGCTACCGCGCCACTGGCCGGGATCGCTACGCCGACGTGGTCGAAGAGAGCCTCGACTTCGCCGAGCGCGAACTCTCCCACCCCGATGGGGGTTCTTCAGCACGCTCGACGCGCGGAGCGACACCCCCGCCTCCCGGCTCGACGAGGACGAACAAGCGGAGCGTGAGGAGGGCGCCTTCTACGTCTGGACGCCCGCAGAGGTCCGTGCGCTGCTCGACGAGCCGGCGGCGACGCTGTTCTGCCGGCGCTACGGCGTCGTCGCCGGGGGGAACTTCGAGGGCGGGACGAGCGTGCTGAACGAGACCGTCCCCGTCGCGGAGCTCGTCGGCACGGAGATGGACGTCGCCGGCGAGACAGTCGACGCGCCCGACTCCGAGGCCGAGATCCGTGAGTTGCTCGCCGACGCCCGCGAGCGGCTGTTCGACGCTCGGGAGGGACGCCCGCGCCCGCCCCGCGACGAGAAAGTGCTCGCGGGCTGGAACGGGCTGCTGATCGAGACGTTCGCCCGCGCGGGGTTCGTGTTCGGCGACGACGCGCGGATCGGCCGTGCCGAGTCGGCACTCGCCTTCGTCCGCGAGCAGCTCTGGGACGCCGAAGAAGGGCGGCTCGCGCGCCGCTTCAAGGACGGTGACGTGGGGGTCGACGCCGCGCTCGAGGACTACGCGTTCCTCGGCCGCGGCGCGTTCGAACTGTACCAGGCGACGGGCACGGTCGAACCGCTCGCGTTCGCGCTCGACCTCGCCGGGGTCATCGCCGACTCCTTCTACGACGAGACCGACGGGACGCTGTACCTCTCGGCGAACGACGGCGAGGAACTGGTCGCACGCCCCCAGGAGCTGACCGACCAGTCCACGCCGTCGAGCGTCGGCGCCGCGGCGTCGCTGCTGCTGGATCTGGACCACTTCACCGACACGGATCTGGGCGCCGTCGCGCGGGAGACGCTCGCGACCCACCGCGGCCGGATCGAGGCCAGCCCCGTCGAGCACGGGACGCTCGCGATGGCCGCCGACGCGGCCCGCCGTGGCTCGCTCGAACTCACCGTCGCTGCCGACGAACTGCCCGCCGACTGGCGCGAGACGCTCGCCGACCGCCACCTCCCGGGTGCCGTGCTCGCCCGCCGGCCGCCGACGGAGTCGGGACTGGAGGAGTGGCTGGACGAACTCGGCCTCGCGGAGGCGCCGCCGATCTGGGCCGGCCGCGAGGCCCGCGACGGCGAGCCGACGGTGTACGCCTGCCGCTCCCGTACCTGCTCGCCGCCGGAGACGGATCTGGAAGCGGCGCTGGACTGGGTCGAGAAGAACCTCTGAGCTACTCGGCGGCGTCGATCGCGTCGGCGAGATACTCCGCGATCGGCCGGCCCTCGCTCTCGACGAACCGCGCGATCTCCGTCCCGTCACGCTCGACGATCACGGTCGGGATCAGTTCGACCCCGTTCTCCGCCATACCCTCGCCGACTTTCTCGCCGTCCTCACGCTCGACCGCGTGGGCGTGGATCCGCTCGTCGGGCATGCCCGCGGCCTCGAGGGCGGCCGCGAACGCGGGGAGGAGCTGGCGGCAGTCGCCACACCAGTCGCCGCCCCAGATGCGGAACGTGAGGCCGTCCGTCGCGAGCGCGTCGACGGCGTCTGCGTGGGACTCGGCGTCCCACGCGGGGTCGGGTTGGAGCGTCGAGAGCGTCGACTCGGGTTGTTCGGCGTCGCTCATACCCGAACACGGCTCCCGCGGGGGATAAGTGACACGTCGGCGGCTGGCCGTCGCCGCCTTCGAGGACGCACGTCGGCGGCTGGCCGTCGCCGCCACAGAAAACCTCCCGCAGTGAGTGATTACTCCCCGACAGCGCCGCCGATGACGCCGCCGACAGCGCCGAGCACGAGCGGGTAGACCAGCCCGGCAAGCAGGACGCCGGTGACGAGGTCCGGCGCTGCCGAGCCCTGGTAGGAGAAGAGGAACCGACCGATCAGCGCCAGCGGGAAGTAGCCGATCGCGACCGCGGCGCCGGCGGTGGCGCCGTCGGCCGGCTCGTCGGCGTCGCCGAGGCGGGCGGTCAGCAGCCCCGCCGCAAGCAGCAGCACGACCGGGACGAGGTACAGCAGCGCGAGCGAGCCGCCGTCGCTCCCGGCGATGAAGTTCTGTGACTGCGTGCCGCCCAGCGCGTCGATCCGGGTGTCGACGAAGTGGGCGTTGTAGAACAGCCAGCCGACGCCCTGCCAGACGGCGATCGGCTCGCCGCCGAACAGTTCGGTGACGAAGTTGTACCCCGCCAGGCGCTCCTCGACGGAGCCGCTCTGCCAGACGTACGTGAGGAGATACCCCAGGAGGTATGCGGCGACGCCGGTGCCGGCAGCGGCGCCGAGCGGCAGCCGATCGGTGATACTGGATGTGCTCATCGTTGCCCACGTTGCGCCGAGCACAAAAATTACTAACGGCCGTTTCGGAACTGATGCGGCCGGTGTCGCTACCCATTTAGGTTCGACCCGGATACGCCGGGGTAGATGGACGCGAACGTGATCGAGAGCATCGGCTCGCCGCTCGTCGAAGTGGCGTCGCCGGCCGGCACCGTCGCCGCCAAACTGGAGTCGAAAAACCCCGGCGGCTCGGCGAAGGACCGTCCGGCGCTGTACATGATCCGGGCAGCCGAGGAGGCCGGCGAGCTCACCGACGGCGACGCGATCGTCGAACCCACTAGCGGCAACACCGGGATCGGGCTGTCGCTCATCGGCGCGGTGAAGGGGTACGACGTGCGCATCGTCATCCCCGGCTCCAAGTCGCCCGAGCGCCGGCGGCTCATGCGCGCCTACGGCGCCGACATCGAGGTCGTCGACGGCGACATCAGCGACGCCCGCGACCGCGCCGACGAACTGGAAGCGACCGGCGACTACGTGCAGGTCCGGCAGTTCGAGAACGGCGCCAACCCCCGCGCCCACTACGAGACGACCGGGCCGGAGATCCTCGACCAGGTCGACGACCGCGAGATCGACGCGTTCGTCGCCGGCGTCGGCACGGGTGGCACCTTGACGGGAACGAGTCGGCGCCTCCGCGAGGCGTTCCCGGACGTGGAAGTGGTCGCGGTCGAGCCCGCCGAGAACGCCGTGCTGTCGACCGGCGAATCCGGCGACGACGACTACCAGGGGATGGGCCCAGGGTTCGTCGCCCCGAACCTCGACGTGGAACTGGTCGACGCCGTCGAGGCGGTCGAGCTGGAGACGGCCGAACGGGAGTGCCGGTGTCTCGCTCGCGAGGAGGGAATCCTCGTGGGCCAGTCGAGCGGCGCCGCGAACGTCGCCGCGCGCCGAACCGCCGAACGACTCGCCGAGGAGGGCGTCCCGGACCCGCTGGTGGTGACGGTGTTCCCCGACAGCGGCGAGCGATACATGTCGACGGGACTGTTCGACGCCGTGGAGGGTGAGGAGTGCCCGTGGGAGTGTGACGAGTAGCTACTCGAACTCCGCTTCGGTGACCCGGACCACCAACAGTTCGTCGTACCCCTCGCGCTCGGGCGTCAAGTCGCCGTCCCGCTCGACGTAGGCCGGGTTCTCGGGGCGGCCGTCGTCGACGCCGTACAGTTTCACGAACTCGCCAGTGTCATCGGGCGCCACGTCGCCGTCCCGGACCGCAGTCGCCAGGTCGCGGGAGAGCCACTCCGTCTCCGAGACGGAGTCGGCCTGCACCAGCGCCGCGCTGGCAAAGCGCACGAGGTACCAGTTCAGGTCGTTCAACAGCGAGACCGCGGCGCCGATTGAGACGGTGTCGAGCGCGAGGCTGTTCACGTAGGGCTCCCGCAGATCGTACGTCGAGAGCGCCTCGCGGGCGGTCTCTCGGGAGAGCAGTTCGTACCGGAGGTCGCTCTCGGGGTCGCCCAACAGACAGACCTGCGCCATTGTCGGGCGGTCGCCGGCGCGAATGAAGTGGGTTGCGGTCCGCCGTCGTTCAGTTCCCGTCGACGACGTAGCGCTCCTCGGCCAGCGCCTCGGCACGGGCGAGCAGGTCGTCGGGTTCGGCCGCCTCGACGCTCTCGATCGTCGCGTTCGTCTCGGGGTACTCCGGCGCGACGCGCTCACAGCCGACGTTCATCGTCGCGTCGACGAACGTCCCGATCTCGCGGGCCTGTGCGACGATTTCGGGCTTGTCCCGCGTCAGGAGCGGGCGGTGAACCGGCAGCGACGCGGCGGCGTCGGTGACGCGGACGTTCGGCCCGGTCTGGGAGGACTTCTGGCCGATCGACTCGCCGGTCGCGACCGAGTGGGCGCCCACGTCGTCGGCGACCGCCTCAGCGACCCGGAGCATCGCGCGCCGGAGCGACAGCATCCGGGTCGGCCCGGTCGCGGCGACGAGGTCGTCGACGAGGCCGCCCGCGGGCACGACCCGCAGGCGCGCATCGACGTGCGGCGCCGAGCGCGCGACGGTGCCGGCGGTCTCGACCGCGCGGGCGAGATGGTCCGAGCCGCCGTAATCGCCGAGGTCGAGGTACACCGGGACGACCTCGAGGCCGCGCTTGAACAGCTCCCACGCCGCGACGGGGGAGTCGATCCCGCCGGAGAACAGCGCGACCGTCGTCCCCTGGGTACCGACCGGAAGGCCGCCCGGCCCGCCGTACTCGACGGCGGAGACGAACGCCTCGTCCTCGCGGATGTCGAGGCGGTAGGCGCGGTCCGGCGCGTCGAGGTCGACGGCGGCTCCGGTGGCGTCGCCGATCGCGGCGCCGACCTCGCTGGCGACCTCCTGACTCGTGAACGGGTGGATCTCCGGTTTCCCGGCGCGGTTCGCCCGGACCGCGAACGTGGCGCCCCCGGGATGGTCCGCGGCGAGCGCGACTGCCGCCTCCGCGAGCGCGTCAGCCGCGGGCGGGGTCGTGATCGCGGGTCGGGTGGAGACGACGCCGAACGCGTCGGCGGCGGCCCGCGCGGCGGCGTCGGCGTCGAACTCGCCGTCCGCGGCCGTCGCCGGCGGGCGGATCAACAGCCGCGACCAGTGTCGCTCGACTGCGCCGGGGATGCCGCGGTCGTCGAGGATCGCCCGCACGTTCTCCGCGAGGCGGTCGAGCATCTGCCCGCGGACCTTGTCGCTCTTGATACCTGCCTCGCCGTAGCGCACGACCGCGATATCCGGGGACTGCTGCACGGGCGAGCTACCCGGTGGGGGTGCATGGGTGTTTCCTTCCGAGCCGAAACGCTTACTCACGGTTCGGTTGATCCGGCCCCATGGCCCTCTCGACGGACACGATCCTCGTCGGTATCGCACTGATCGCGTACGACGCCGGCTTCAACAGGTGGGCGACCGCGTTCTCGGCCCTCGGCTTCGGGCTCGTCGCCGCCGGCTACGTCGGATCGCTGTACGGGACGCTCGGTAGCGGGGACTGAGCCAGTCTTCGTTACGCGACGTCGATCGGGTCCTCGATCTGGCCGGTGATCGACTCCAGCAGATCGGTCACGGTGACCATCCCGACCACCTCGCCGTCCTCCAGCACGAGCGCGAGTTCCTGCCGCTCAACCTGGAACTGGTCGATCGCGTCGCTGACGCTGGTGTCGTGGGACATCGTCATCGGCGGCGCCGAGAGGTTCGTGAAGTCCACGTCGCCCTCGGCGACGCTGTCGCGGTACCGGGCGAGCATCGGGAAGTAGACGATGCCGCGGAAGTCGTTGAGCCCCTCGCCGATCAGCGGGTAGCGGGTATGGGGATGCTCCTCCATCCGGCGGAAGTTCTCCTCGGTGTCGACCGCCGTCGAGAGCGCGACGATGTCGTCGGTGGGCACCATCACGTCGTGCACCTGCTGGTCGCCGATGGTGAGCGCGTTCAGCACCTCCTCGCGGCGTTCCTCGGACATCTCCCCTTTCGAGAGCACCGACCCCAGTCGCTTGTGGAGATCCGCGCGGGACTCGATGACGTCCTCCTCGGTCTCCAGCCACGCGCCGGTCATCTCGACGCCGAACAGGCCGAGCGTGGCCTTCGCGACCCAGTCGCCCAGCTTGATGATCGGGAGGATCAGGCGGTTACACCAGTACAGCGGCGTCGCGCCGTACCGACACACCATCCGCGAGCGCTCGACGCCGAGGTACGTCGGCGTCTGCTCGCCGTGGGTGAGGTGGACGAGGTTGATGATCAGGAACGCGAGCACCGCGCCGGCCCCCGCGCTGGCGAACATCGTCCCCTCGAACACCGGCTGGAACACCGGCTTGAAGATGGCCGCCAGCGCCGGTTCGGCGACGATCCCGACCGCGATGCTGGAGGCGGTGATCCCGACCTGGCAGGTAGTGAGGTAGAGTTCCAGGTCGTTGGTCATCTCCCAGGCGCGTTCGAGGGCTTTGTTCCCCCGTCCCGAGGAACTCCTCCTTCGAGAACTGGCGTGCCCGGGTGAGCGCGAACTCGATGGCGACGAAGAAACCGTTCGCGAGGATGAGGCCGACCCCCGCAAGGAGTCTGGCGGTCAGTTCGAACGTTTCCATGCCGATGGCTCTCGACCGCCCGGGATAAATGCGCGGTGGCTAGAACGTGGAGATATCTCCCTCGATCGCCTCGCGGGTGATGTCGGTGACGTTCGCCAGCTTCTCGTCGACGATCTCGCTCACGTCCTCCTCGATGTCGGCGACGTCGATGTCGTCCTCGACGACGATCTGGGCGTCGGCGACGTGGGGCTCGTCGATCGGGCGGCCGATCTGGGAGAGCAGGCGCATCTGGAGGTCCCGGATCCCGTCGACGTCCTCGACGACGGCCTCGGCGGTCGCCGTCGAGAGCAGGTTGTAGATCTTCCCGATGTGGTTGACGGGGTTCTTCCCCGAGGTCGCCTCCATGCTCATCGGTCGGTTCGGCGTGATGAGGCCGTTCGCACGGTTCCCGCGGCCCACGGAGCCGTCGTCACCCTGCTCGGCGGAGGTGCCGGTGACGGTGAGGTAGACCGAGCCCTCCTCGTAGTCGTCGGCGGTGTTGACCTCAACGCCGACCTCGCGGTCGGTGTACTCGTGGGCCAGTTCCTCGGCGTACGCACGCACGTCGGCGACGGCGCGCTTGTACGCGTCGAGGTCGTCGACGTAGGCGTCGACCATCGCCACCGCGACGGTCACGTCGATCCGGTCGCCCTCGCGCTTGCCCATCACCTTCACGTCCGGGCCGACCTCGGGGTTCTCGGCGGCGTACTCGCCGTTGAGGCCGTTCTCGATCTCCTTGACGATCGTTTCGGTCTCGGTCAGGGGCGCGTGGCCGACGCCGTAGGAGGTGTCGTTGGCCATCGGCACCTGCACCTCGTCCTCGCCGAACACGTCCTGGAGGTCACCGCTGCCCTCGCCGAGGCGCACGTCGATGACCACGTCGGTCCCGTACTCCAGTTCCGGGATGTTCTCCTCGAGGTACTCGCGGGCGGCCGCGAGCGCCGTCGAGTCCACGGGGAGTTCGAGGACCTCGCCCTCGTGTTCGTAGGTCTTCGTCGCACGGCCGACGAGGAGGATGTAGATCGGCTCGATCACTTCGCCGCCGCCGTACTTCGGCGCCGCCCGCCCCGCGGCGAGCTGCGTTTCGTCGGTGTTGTAGTGGAGCACCTTCCCCACGCGATCGAGATAGAGCTGGGAGAGCGCCCGCGAGACGCTCTCGGCGATCCCGTCGCAGATTGAGTCGGGGTGACCGAGCCCCTTTCGCTCGACGATTTCGACCTGCTGGTCCTCGACCGCCTGCCGGTCGAGTTCGGAGACCTGGATGTTCCGCGTCATTGCTGGCTGTTCCGCGGGGTACACTCTATAACCTTCGGAAACGATCTCGCCCGGGGAAATTACTCCTGGGTATCTTCGGCGAGCAACAGTC
Source organism: Halolamina pelagica (assembly GCF_001307315.1). GTDB lineage: Archaea > Halobacteriota > Halobacteria > Halobacteriales > Haloferacaceae > Halolamina > Halolamina pelagica_B. The sequence continues at coordinate 1,847,705 of NZ_LGUC01000001.1, read as the reverse complement.
CGAGGTAGGAGGTCCGGATCTGCGCCGACGGATCGAGCCCGAGGCGGCGCAGGAGCGACTGTGCGCCGGAGCGGAGCTGTTCGATCTCCGACTCAGTCCCCGCCCGCTCGACCTCCACGAACGAGCCGACTTCGTCGACCTGATCCAGCGTGACCGTGTACTCGTCGAGCTCGAACCGCTCGCGCTCCTTGCTGACGGTCGCGGCGGGCTCGAACCCGAGCCCGTCGAGGATGCCCGCGGCGGCGTCGCCGTCGTCGACGGCGGTCTCGAACTCCTCGCGGGTCTTGGATGCCTGTTCGACGAGCGGGCCTTTGTACGTCATCTTTGTCGTTGTTTCGACGGGCTCGCCGTCATCGAGCGTGGTCTCTTCGCGCAGGCGCAGCGCCTCGTCGGTTTCGGCGAACTCGCGGTGGGGGCGTCGTAGTAGGTGTCGACCTGTCGGACGTGATCGACCGGGGTGGCACCCGCCCCCGACAGCGCCGAGCGCACGCGGGTGTGGTCGGCCTCGACTTTGAGCTCGACCTCGTACATGGCTCGATGGTCGGCGGGGGCGACGAAAAGGCTGGCCTCTCGTGGCGGCGTGTTGGCAGCCAGCGCCGGCAAACTACCCATTCGGCGGCGTCTGGGCCCGAAACGTTGACCTTAAGAGTGGAACACGAGACCGTAGAGGTATGAGCGAAAACGAGGCCGACGCCGAGGCCGACGCGGCGAACGAGGCCGAGGCAGAGACCGAATCCGGTATCCAGGACGGCGACTTCGTCCGTATCGACTACGACGTGCGCACCGTCAGCGACGACCGCGTGGTCGACACCACCCGCAAGGAGGTCGCCGAGGAGGCCGGCATCGACGACGACGAGTACGACTTCTCCCCGCGCATCATCGTCGTCGGCGAGGGCCACGTGTTCCCCGGCGTCGACGACGCGCTGCTCGGCGGCGAGGTCGGCGACGAGGGCACCGTCGAGATCGACGCCGAGGACGGCTTCGGCGAGTACGAGCAGGACCAGGTCCGCACCGTCAGCGCGAACAAGCTCGACGAGGAGGACCGCCGCCCCGGCGCTCAGGTCCAGATCGACGGCGAGCAGGGCTACGTCGAGACCGTGATCGGCGGGCGCGCCCGCGTCGACTTCAACCACCCGCTGGCGGGTGAGGATCTCGAGTACGAGTACGAGATCGTCGACGTGGTCGACGACGACGAGGAGAAGGCCGCCGGCCTGCTGGGGATGTACCTCCAGATGGAGCCGGAGCTCCGCATCGAGACCGAGACGGTCGAGGAGGAGGTCACCGTCGAGGACGACGAGGGCGAGGAGACCACCGAGACCGAAGAGGTCGAGCAGCGCTCCCTCTACATCGAGGCGACCCAGCAGATGCAGATGAACCAGCAGTGGATGTTCCAGAAGCAGCAGGTCGCGCAGGACCTGATGGACCGGCTGGGGCTCGACCGCGTGGTCGTCGAGGAGGTCTTCGACGGCAGCGCCGGCGGCATGATGGGCGGCATGGGCGGCATGATGGGCGGCATGGGCGGTGCCGAGGAGCTCGAAGAGGAGCTCGAGGACATCGAGGGTGACCTCGAAGACGCCGACGTCGACGCCGAGGAGATCGTCGACGAACTCGAAGACGAGTAAGGTTCCCACACCGACGGTAGCTTTTTGCGAGCGGCCACTGAAGCAGTTAATAGCCGATGGAGCTCGACTTCTACTGAGCCCGCGTCGCTCACACGACCACGCCGTGAGCGCCGGCGGGAGACCAACTGAGGCACCGTACCCAGACAGCCTCGGGTCTCCCGCTGCCGGCGGGGGCGACGCCGTTTGTGGTCCGGCATCGGTGGGGGACCCTCCCTTACCGAACGTTGCAAGACTCACCACACGCCGAGACGGACGCAGAGCGAACGAACAGCGCTGAGCACTCACGAACCGATATCGAGGACGCCGACCGGACGGCGATCGTCGTCGCCCGGGACCCCGAGGACCCGGACACGACCGAGATCGAGCGGCTCGCGGCCGCGGCGACGTACGCGGTCGTCGACGCGGTCACCCAGCGCCGTGAGGAGGACAGTCAGTACAACGTCGGCCGCGGCAAGGCCGAGGAGCTGGCGCGCCGGGTCGTCGAGACCGAGCCGGACGCGGTGCTGTTCGACGCCGAACTCACGCCCGGCCAGTACAGTTCCCTGACGGCGCTGCTCCCCGACGGGGTTCGGATCATCGACCGGCACCGGCTCGTCCTGGACATCTTCGAGGACGGCGCCGGCGACAAGGCCGCCCGCCTCCAGGTCGAACTGGCGAAACTCCGCTACGAGCGCCCGCGGGTCCGGGAGACCGAGGAGCGGACCCACATGCAGCGCGCGGCCGAGACCGGCTCCCAGCTGGTCGACATCGAGAAGCGGATCCGGACCGTCGAGCGCAAACTCGACGCGCTGGGCGACCGCGCGAGCGACCGACGCGCCGAGCGCCGGGCACAGGGGTTCGACCTCGTCGCCATCGCGGGCTACACGAACGCGGGCAAGTCCACCCTGCTGCACCGCCTGGCCGACGACCTCTCCATCGCGGGGCTGGCACCCGACCACGACGACATCGACGGCGTCGCCGAGGTCGCGGATCGCCTGTTCAAGACGCTCGAGACGACCACTCGACGAGCGACGATCGACGGCCGGCGGGTCCTGTTGACCGACACGGTTGGCCTCGTCGACGGGGTCCCGCACGACCTCGTCGCTTCGTTCAGCGCGACGCTCGACGCCGTCGCCGACAGCGACGCCGCGCTGTTGGTCGTCGACGCGAGCGACCCGGTCGCGGCGATGCGTAGCAAGCTCCGGGTATCGCTGGCCGAAATCGACGCCCCCGGGGTGAGCTACTGATCGTGCTCAACAAGGCTGACCTCGTGACTGACGAGGAGCTCACCGCTCGACGGCGCGCAGTCGAGGCGGTCGCCGGGGAGCAGGTGGCGGGGACCGTCGCCGTCAGCGCCCTCGAGGGGCGCGGCACCGAGCGCTTGGCCGACGCCGTCGTCGATGCCCTACCGAACGAGCGGGCGACGTTCGACCTGCCCAACACGGGCGCGACGCAGGCGTTCCTCGCGTGGGCTCACGACCACGGGCGCGTGAGTGCCGAGTACGCGGGCGAGCGCGTCAGCGTGCAGTTCTCCGCACGCCCGGCGGTCGTCGAGCGGGCGCGCTCCCGCGCGGCGGGGATCAGGACCGACTGATACTCTCCGCTGACTTTTTCTCACTCTACACCGACGGACCCTGTGTGTGCGGGAAAGGGGCGTGGGTGCCCGCTGGGGCAGCCCGCGACAACGCACGCGGTGCTAACCATGACTGACAACGGCGGCAACGACCGACGACGGGATATCGAGGGGCGAATCAACACGCTCGGCACGGGCAACGGCGTGAGCGGTCGCGAGAGCAGCCGCCGGCGCCGATCCGACGACGCCGACAACGCCAACGACGCCGACGAGATCGTCGCCGGCGCCTCGGTGACCGAGGACGAGGAGGCCGACGACGGGGCCGCCACCAGCGACGACCGCGGCGAGAACGGGGCGGACGCGGGCGACCCGAACGCCGATGCGGACGACGAGCGCTCGGACGCCGCGAGCGAGCACGACGCCGGTGCCGACGAGACAGACGAGGACGACGGCTCCTTCGAGACGCGTAAGCAGGACGTCGACGAGCGCTCGGCGCTCGAGATCGAGATGGACCAGTTCGTCCGCGCGTTCGCGGCGCGGCGTGCCGAACAGGTCGGGGAGGACAGCCTCGACGAGTACATCGTGGGCTCGGTGAAGGGGTACCTCGCGGGGCTGCTCGGCGGCGACGTGGAGTCGCCCGGTACGCTCAAGCGACGCGTCGAGGTCGACGCCGACGAGATCTTCGGCGGCCTACTCGACGCCGTCGCCGACGACGAGCAGGACCAGGGCGACGTGGTCGCCGCGGCGGTCGCACAGGCGTACGACGTGCCCGAGGAGGACACGTTGGTAGTCGCCGGCCTGCGTGACCACGAGGCGCTACTCAACGGCGTCGTGGCGAACAACTCCAACAGCCTCGGCGACGTGTCCGAGGTCGTGCAGGCCGCCGTCGAGACGCGGCTCATCGAGGAGCGGGCCGACTAGGCCCGACCTCATCGAAGACGAGGCGACTGCGAACGATCATTTTCCGACGCCTTCATCCGGCAGTCCGTCCGGAGCGACGACGAACGCGTCGAGCCGACTGACTGGAGGGCGGGAGCCTTATCCCCCATCACCGAGAACGTCGCGCTATGCAACCACGGGACCTCTCTGCCCACGTCGAGTACGTTCCAGGACGGGGGTCGAGGAGGTCGCTCGCGACCTCGGTCTCGACCCGGAGGCGCTGGTGAAACTCTCCTCGAACGAGAACCCACACGGCGCGAGCCCCGCGGCCGTCGACGCGGTTCGCGACGCTGCCGCGGAGATATCCGTCTACCCCAAGGCCGCCCACACCGACCTGACGGCCAAACTGGCCGAGAAGTGGGATCTCGGGACCGAACAGGTCTGGGTCAGCCCCGGCGCCGACGGCGCCATCGACTACCTCTCGCGGGCGATGCTCGATCCGGCCGATCCGGTGCTCGTGCCCGATCCCGGCTTTTCGTACTACGGGATGAGCGCGCGTTACCACCACGGCGACGTGCGGCGCTACGAGCTCTCGAAGGCCGACGACTTCGCGATGACCGCCGACACCGTCCTCGACGCGTACGACGGTGAACGGATCGTGTTCGTCACCTCGCCGCACAACCCGACGGGCGCGACGATGGCCCGGTCGGAGATCGAGTCGCTGCTTTCCGGCGTTGACGAGGGGACGCTCGTCGTCGTCGACGAAGCCTACGGCGAGTTCGCCGAGGAACCGTCCGCAGCGGCGCTCCTCGACGACTACGACAACCTCGCCGTCCTCCGCACGTTCTCGAAGGCGTACGGGCTCGCCGGCCTGCGGATCGGCTACGCGCTCGTGCCCGAGGCCTGGGCCGACGCGTACGCCAAAGTCTCGACTCCCTTTGCCGCCAGCGAGGCGGCACTCCGGGCGGCGATGGCCGCACTCGACGACGAGGCACACGTCGAGAAATCCGTCGAGAGCGCGGCGTGGGCTCGCGAGCACATTCACGAGCAGCTCGAGGCGCCGACGTTCGACAGCGAGGCGAACTTCGTGCTCTGTGCGGTCGGCGACGGGGCGCCGTCGCCGAGGCTGCCCAGCAGGAGGGCGTGATCGTCCGGGACTGCAGCTCGTTCGGCCTGCCGGGCTGTATCCGGATCTCCTGTGGCACCGAAGCCGAGACGCGTCGCGCCGTCGAGACGCTGAACGACGTGTTGGCGGAGCTGGAGGCGGCCGAAGTATGACGGACGCCGACGAGGCGCTCGCGTTCGACCGCGTCGCGCTGACTGGGACGCCGGGGACGGGCAAGACCACCGTCGCCGAGCAGGTGGGCGACCGCCTCGGGATCCCCGTCCACCACCTGAATGATCTGATCCGCGAGGAGGGGCTCCACGAGGGCGAGGACGAGCAGCGCGGCTCGCTGGTCGCTGACTTCGACGCGATCGAGGCGTACCTCGGCGACTGGTCCGGGCTGCTCGACTCCCACCTCGCCCACCACTTCGAGGCCGACGCCGCGGTGGTTCTGCGCTGTCACCCCGACGAGCTGGAGGCGCGACTGCGGGACCGCGACGAACCGGAAGCCAAGATCGCCGAGAACGCCGAGAGCGAGGCGCTGGATATCGTGCTCAGCGAAGCGGTCCGGGCGTACGGCGACGGAAACGTCTACGAGATCGACACCACCGACCGGCCGGTCGAGGCGGTGGTCGACGACGTGCTCGCCGTCCTCCGGGGCGAGCGCGAGCCGTCGGCCGGCACGGTCGACTTCACGGGGGCGCTGTGACGCTCGATCAGTACCGCGATATCGCGGATCGCATGCTCGTCCCGTTCGTCGACGCCGCGAAGGCGCTGGGGCTCACGCCGGACGGCGTGAGCGTGATCGCCTTCGGCTTCGCCGGCGCGGCCGGGGGCGCGTTCGCCCTCGCGGGCGGGCAGGGGCCGGTGTGGCTCTACCTCGCGGCGAGTCTGTTCGTGTTCGCGAACGGCTGGTTGGACCTGGTCGACGGCGCGCTCGCTCGGCAGCTCGGCACCGACTCGAAAGGCGGCGACCTGCTGGATCACGTGCTCGATCGGTACGCGGACGTGCTCATCATCGCCGGCCTGGCCGCCGGCGCCGACGCCTATGCGCTCGGCCTGCTCGCGGTCACAGGGGTGTTACTCACCTCCTACCTCGGCACGCAGATTCAGGCCGTGGGGCTGGGTCGTGAGTACGGCGGCCTGCTCGGGCGCGCGGACCGACTCGCGCTCGTCGGCGTCGTCGGCGTCGTCGCCTTCGTCGTCCCCGGCAGCATCGTCGCCGGGTTCGGCGCCGTCGAACTCCTGTTGGTCCTGTTCGCGGTCGTCGGCCACGTGACCGCGCTGCAGCGGTTCTGGGGCGCGTGGTCGGATCTCTCCTGATCTCACGAAACACGTCACCAGCTCCGGAACGAGTCGGCAGTCCCACGGAGATCGACGCCGTCGATCGTGCGCCTACTCCAGGCTCAGGCCGGCGTGCCAGCGGTCCGCACCGGCTTCCGCCTTGACCTCGTCCATCTTCGCGAGCAGTTTCACCGCCAGGCTCGCCGTCTCGGCGGCGACGGACTCGCCCTCGGTCATAAACTCCCCCGTGGTGCGGTTCGCGAACACCGAGCAGACGGCGCCGGCCCGCAGGCCGTAGATGTTCGCCAGGGTGCAGATCGCGGCGGTCTCCATCTCGATGTTCATCACGTTCGCGTTCTTGAGGTCCTCGACGAGCGTCTCGCTGCCGGCGGCCTCGAACCCCTCGAACCCCTCGCGGCCCTGGCCGGCGTAGAACGAATCCGCCGACATCGTCAGGCCGACGTGGTAGTCGTGGCCGAGTCGCTCGGCGGCGGCGACGAGCGCGGAGACGACCTCCTCGTCGGCGACGGCGGGGTAGTCCTCGCGGACGTACTCCTTGCTCGTTCCCTCCTGGCGGACGGCGCCGCGGGTGATCACGAGATCGCCGACGTCCATCTCGGGCTGGATGGCGCCACAGGAGCCGACGCGGATGAACGTGTCCGCGCCGACGCGGGCGAGCTCCTCGACGGCGATCGCCGCCGAGGGCGAGCCGATGCCGGTGGACGTGACGGAGATGTCGGCGCCGTCGTACGTGCCCGTCGCAGTACGGTACTCGCGGTGGTACGCGACCTCCTCGTGGTCGTCCCAGAGTGGCGTGATCTTGTCCAGGCGCTCGGGGTCGCCGGGGAGGAGGACGCTGTCGGCGACGTCGCCGGGCTCGAGTTCGACGTGATACTGCATCTCGTCGGAGGCGTCGGACATACCTCCGTGGTTCCGGGCAACCGGGCGTAAGGCTGTCGTGTTTCGACGAGCCGAAGCTATTTCTTCTCGCCGGATTTCCGGTGGGAACGAAATGTCCTCTGTGCTCTGGCAGGTCCCGGACCGGTCCGACCTCCGAATTCACGCGGCCCTCTACGCCCTCCTCTTCGTCGCCCTGTACCTCCCGCCGTCGGTGCGTCCGGGCGGAACTGGTCCGATGGGGAAGCTAAAGCTCGCGTTGACCCTGATCGCGATATTCGGATCGCCCGCAGTGGTTGGCTACCGGCGACACTCACCGCTGGTCGCGTTCGCGCTTTCGTATCTGTTCGTCATGACTGGACGGATTATCACGGGGATGTGGCGCGCCGTGGCGATGGGAGCTAGCAGTCAGCGATCACTGCTCGACCGGTTCGTCGACGACCTCCTGTACGACGTTCCCGAACTCGCCGTCCCGATCGCTATCACCGGCTACGTGGGCGGCCTAGCCGCGGCTACTGTCGCACGGGCGGAATGGGGGCCGTCACTCTCGGCTGATCGAATACGCTCTTAGACCCCAGCCAACAGCTTCTCGAGGAAGCGGTCCTGGTTGACCTGATCCTCCCGTTCGTCGCGATCGTCCGCCAGATCGAGCCAGCGCAGCACGACCACCAGTTCGTGCTCGGGGTCGACCCAGACGACGTTCTGCCCGTGGCCGAGGAAGGCGTAGGCCGACTCCGGCGCCGAGGGCCAGAGGGTGTTGTCGGTGTTGAGCCAGAACAGGTAGCCGTAGTTCTCGTACACGTCACAGGGCTCGGTCGCCTTCTCCACCCACGCCTCACTCAGCAGGCGTTTGCCGTCCCACTCGCCGTCGTTGAGCATCAGGTGACCGGCGCGAGCGAGATCCTTCGTCGACGACCAGAAGCCGCCGCCCCAGTGGCCGCCGCCGGAGACTGACTCCATCGTCCGCCCCTCGACGTCGACCTTCGAGTTGTAGTAGCCGTGCCACTCCCAGGTTCGGGAGGCGCCGATGGGGTCCATCACCTCGTGGGCGAGCACCCGCGGGAGGGGTTTGGCGTGCAAGCGCAGCAGCGAGAGCGCGAGCCGGTTGATCCGCACGTCGTTGTACTCCCAGAACGTGCCGGGCTCCTCCAGCTCCCGAGGTTGCTCTTTGCCCGGCCCGTCGGTTTTCCCCACGCCGCGGTTGCGGTCGATGCTGTCCGGGCGATCGAACAGTTCGCCCTCCCACTCGGAGGTCTGCTGAAACAGCTGTTCCCACGTTATCTGGCGGTTGTGTTCGCTGTTGAAACCGCCATCCGCTATATCTTCTGCGACCCGATCGGCCAGTTCGAACCGACCCTGGTCCCACGCGACGCCGCCGGCGATGCTCAGGAACGATTTCGCACACGAGAAGCAGTGATCGACGCGCTCGGTGTCGCCCCACTCGGCGACGACCTGGCCCCGCTTGAGGATCATACCCGCGGGACCGCCGCGGCGGTCCGGAACCGGCCCGAGGAAGTCGCCCAACTCGCCCTCCGTCTCGTCGAACGGCTCGAGGTCGGGCATGTGGTACTCGACAGTCTCGTCGGGGGTGCCGTGCGTGAGGTGGAAGTTCACGGCGTCCTCGACGGCCTGGGGATCGATATCGACCTGTTCGGGGGAACCCGGTCGAAGCCGCCCGCGTCGTGGGGGTCAGGGAACTGCATACCCCAGCTTGTGGGGTGGCGGGAAAAGCGGAAACGTACCGGGGAGAACCGCCGGCTACAGGACGCCCATCGTCTCCAGTCGCTCGGGCAGGTACGTGTCGGTTACGAAGTCCAGCCCGCGCGAGGCCAGCGCCTGCTGTTCGGCCTTCTTGCCGATGTCCAACTGGAGTTCGATCTGCTCCTCCCAGAACTCCGTCTGGAAGCGCGGGTCCTCGAGTTCCGACTCCAGGGCGTTCACGTCGGAGTCCGACAGCGGATCCGTCGGCAGGTCGTAGTCGACGATGTCCTGGGGCGGATCCCCACGTACTCCGCCTCCGGCGTCGCGAGGTACTCCGAGAGGTGTGCGGACTTGATCGAGCCGTACGCCACCGAGCCGTAGATCCGGTAGGACCAGGGGTCGCCGTCCGTGAACACCATCACGGGCAGATCGAGTTCGTCGCGGAGCCGCTTCGTGATGCGGCGGGTCGCCCGGGCCGGCTGGCCCTTCAGGTGGACGATCAGGCAGTTGTACTCGTCGTCGAACCCGTTCTCGATCAGGCGGTCACGCATCCCACCCGTCTCGACACAGAGCACGAAGTCGATATCGTGATCCAGGAACTCGATCGTGTCCGGGTTGTTGGGGATCTGGTACCCCCCTCGCCAACGTCGAGCTGACAGTGGATCTCGCGTTCGCCGCGGCGGGTCTGCTCGCGGAGTTCGAGCGGCCCCATCAGGGTCGCCCCCGACTCCTCCGGGCGCATGTGGAAGTCCTCGCGGGTGACGCCCGTGACGATCTCCAAGTCCTCGACGAGGTTGTTCGACTCGTCCTGGCCGTTGAACTGGGCCTCCTCGTTGTCCCAGGACTCGGAGAGGTAGTACAGTTCTCGCAGGGTCGAGGAGCGGTCCTCGTCCAACTGGTTCGCGAGGAACTCGATCGTGTAGGCGGCTTTGAGGAGCTTCCGCGCGCCGCTGACGGAGTTTGCCGAGCGCGTCGACGTGCGGTCGCCGTACACCCAGACGCTCTTCTCGGGGTCGTACTCGATGTTGCTTTTCGTCCGGGTGGGCAGTTCCATCCGGGGGATCTCGCCGGCCGCGAACTGGTCGTAGAACTCCGCGGCCAGATCGATCAGCTGTTCCCGTGCCTCCGCGTCGGTGGTGTCTTTGCTGCTCATGCGTTCACCGTGAGTTTCTCGTCGTCGACGCCGTCGACGGTCGCGTCGGCGTCGGCGTCAGTCGGCAGGCTGTACTCGAGTTCGACCGTCTCGCCCGAACTCACCTCGGGGTTCCAGTTGAGGAACCACTCGCCGTCCATCTCGATCGGGTCGACGGCATCGGGCAGTCCGTCCGGCTCGGCGGAGACGATCTCGGTGATCTCCAGGCTCTCGTTCCGGTCGGAGTGGTTCGCGACTTTCAGCGTCACCGTCTCGCCGTCGCGCTCGCGATCGACGCCGACGTTGTTCATGATCCGGGCCATCGCCCCTCGATGTCGGGGTGATCCCGGCCCGTGACTTGGGCGACCTTGTCGGCCATCTGCGGGAGGATGCGCCCGAGCACGTCCTGTTTCTCCCGGCGCTTGGCCATCGATCGGCGCTTGTTGAGGTAGGACTTGAGGTCGCGGGCGGCCTCGCGGATCGCGAGTTCGATCTCGTCTTCGATCGCCGGCACCGACGCCAGCGCGTCCTTCGACTCGCTGGTGAAGGGGACGTTCGTCGAGGCGACGTGGATCGAGATGACCGCCGGGCCGCTGGGCATCCCCGAGCCCCCGGGCTGATCGAGCCCGTAGTTCCGCCAGCCGATGCGTTTCACGACGTTGGTCGTCGCGCACGCGCCGCGTTGGTACACCAGCGGCACCCGGTTGGCGAAGCGTAGCAGTTCGACGCTCCCGTCGGCGGGGATGTCGCCGCCGTAGGCGATGCCGGCCTCGACGACGAACGGGTCGCCGCCGTGAACTTCGGCGTCCCGCGTCGAGGCGGCGTAGAAGTCGGCGTCGTACTCCTTGCGGAGGCCGGCCTCGACCAGTTCGGCCGTGATCGGCGCGAGACAGTCCGTCGGCGGGGAGAGGATGTCGGTCTCCCGCATCGCCTCGAGCAGTTCGGAGGCGGTGTCCCGGTCGCCGGCGATCTCGGCCACGTTCGGCGGATCGGCCGACACCGTCACCATCCGCGACCAGAGCGCCTCGACGACGTTCTCGCGGGCGGTGTCGCCGAACGTCTCGTCGTCGTACTCCTCGGTGGTGTCGGCGGCCTCGTGGACGAGCGTCTTCAGATCGTCGAGCGGGAGTCGCATCCGGTTGGGGCCGTCGTCGCCGAGCGCGACGAACCGTTCAGCCAGCCGTTCGGCGAGGCCGTGGACCGCGGCGTCGTCCTTCCGCGTCGAGGTGGCGTCGTCGACGAGTTCGTACAGCGTGGGGGTGAGGCGGTCGAGATCGGCGTCCTCGCCGTTCTCGTCGACGCCCTTCTGGCCGAACGAAGTCAGTTCTGCCCACGCCGCTTCCACTGCGTTCTCCCGGACCGTCGCCCCGAACGTCTTGCCCGTGTCAGTGCCCACTTCCTCGGCGACGGTGGCGACGATATCCACGAGCTGGGAGTAGCTCGTCCGTTCGCGTTCGGTCAGGCTGTTGGCGACGCGCTCGGCGAACGTGTCGGTCGCGTCGGCGCCCTTGTTCGAAACCGCCTCCCGGAGTGCGTTCTTGATGTCGGCAGCTACGTCGGCGGCGGGCGCGCCGTTGCGGGCGGGCCAGCCGAGCTCCCGACCGAAGTGGCGATCGCGGAAGTTGTCGACGACGCTGTCGGCGGTCTTCTTCCCGACACGGGTGAACTCCCCCTGCATGAACCCGGAGACCGAGTAGGAGTCGGTCCCGTCGAGCATCTTGATCAGCGTCCCGAGTTCGACGCCGTGGGGGTGGGGGCGGATCTCCTCGGTTTCGGCTGGTAGCTGGTCGGTCGCGCGTTCGAACTTCAGCGGCTCGTCGAGCCCCGGCTCCCGGAGCTCGATTCGGGCGTGGGGGTTGACGACCGCGGTGTGTTTGATGTAGTCGTGGAGTTGGCTTCGGGCCCGCATGTTAGCCTCCATCTCCAACTCGATGCGAGTGCCGTGACTGCGGTCCCAGGAGGTGGTCTCCGCGGTCCCGATTTCGGGCTCGTTGGTGTCCGTGTCGATGATGAGTTCGAAGTACTCCGCCTCGGCACTGCCCTCGGTTCTGGAGGTGATCTTCGCGGGCTTGCCGGAGGTGAGCTGTGAGTAGAGCACGGCCGCCGAGATCCCGATCCCCTGCTGGCCTCGGCTCTGCTCGCGCTTGTGGAACCGTGAGCCGTACAGGAGCTTCCCGAACACTTTGGGGAGCTGCTCTTTGGTGATTCCCGGTCCGTTGTCCTCGACGACGAGCCGGTAGTAGTCGCCGACTTCCCGGATCTCGACGTAGATGTCCGGTCGGATGCCGGCCTCCTCGGTCGCGTCGAGGGCGTTGTCGACGGCCTCCTTCACCGCCGTCACCAGGCCCGGGCGCCCGAGTCGAACCCGAGCATGTGTTTGTTCTTTTCGAAGAACTCGGCGATGGAGATCTCGCGCTGCCCCTCGGCCAGCTCCTCGGCCGTGGTGGCGCCCTCGCCGAGTGTCGTCTGCTGCGAGGTCATTCTGTAGGTGGCCTACCCGGCCGTCACGTAAAGTCCCTTTCGTAGCTCGGTGAAACTGAAACTCCACGCTGGCGACCGGTTCACCCGGGGTTGCGGCCGCGTCGCCGACGCCGCCTCGCGGCGGTGACGGCGTCGACGGACCGGTCGCGAGTCTCGCGCGCGCCCCGATTTGCCCCGGTCTCGGGCGTGAACAGACACCCCAAAACTTCCTTTTCGACAGCGCCGAAACGATTTGGGAATCTCTAACTTCCCGTATGCAGTAGGCCATTTTTTCTTCGCGCGCGGGCCCGCGCGTGCGGGCCCTTTATCCGGCGGGACCGCCTCTCACGTAGTACGCGCTATGTCAGAAGAGAACGCCGACTACGGCGCGGGCCAGATCCAGGTCCTGGAGGGTCTCCAGGCCGTTCGGAAACGCCCGGCCATGTACATCGGGTCCACCGACGACCGTGGGCTCCACCATCTCGTCTACGAGGTCGTCGACAACGCCATCGACGAGGCGTTGGCGGGTTACTGCGACCACATCGAGGTGAGTATCCACGACGACGGCTCCGTCTCGGTCGCCGACGACGGCCGGGGGATCCCTGTCGACACCCACGAGGAGTACGACCGCCCCGCACTGGAGGTCATCATGACCGTCCTCCACGCCGGCGGGAAGTTCGACAACAAGTCCTACCAGGTCTCCGGTGGCCTCCACGGCGTCGGTGTGAGCGTGGTGAACGCGCTCGCGTCGCGTCTGACCGCCGAGGTCAAACGCGACGGCGCCGTCTGGCGCCACGAGTTCGAACGCGGCGAGCCGCAGGGCGACATCGACCGCGTCCGGGACCTCGAGGACGACGAGGAGACCGGGACCACGATCCGGTTCTGGCCCGACGAGGAGATCTTCGAGACGACGGACTTCGAGTTCACCACGCTCGAGAGCCGGCTCCGCGAACTCGCCTTCCTCAACAGCGGTGTCCGCATCCAGCTCACCGACGACCGCCCCGAGGCGGCCGAGGACGGCGAGGCCCGCTCGGAGACGTTCCGCTACGAGGGCGGGATTCGGGCGTTCGTCCGCTTCCTCAACGAAACCAAGACCCCGATCCACGAGGACGTGGTGTACTTCGAGGACGAGGAGGAGGGGATCCAGGTCGAGGTGGCGATGCAGGCCACCGACGAGCTCCAGGGCTCGGTCCACAGTTTCGCGAACAACATCAACACCCGCGAGGGCGGGACCCACCTGACCGGGTTCAAGACGGCGCTCACCCGCGTCGTCAACGACTACGCCAACGAGGAGGGGCTCATCGGCGACGTCGACGGCAACCTCAAGGGCGAGGACGTCCGCGAGGGGCTGACCGCCGTCGTCTCGGTGAAACACCCCGACCCGCAGTTCGAGGGCCAGACCAAGACCAAACTCGGCAACAGCGAGGTCCGGGGCATCGTCGAGAGCACGGTTCACGAGGGGCTGGGCACGTATCTCGAGGAGAACCCCGACACCGCCCAGAAGATCGTGGCCAAGGCGGCCGAAGCCGCGAAGGCCCGCCAGGCCGCGAAGAAGGCCGAAGAGCTGACTCGCCGGAAGTCGGCGCTGGAGTCGACGGCGCTGCCCGGCAAGCTCTCGGACTGTCAGAGCCGCGACCCGGAGGACGCCGAACTGTTCGTCGTGGAGGGTGACTCCGCGGGGGGCAGCGCCAAACAGGCCCGGGACGCCGCGTTCCAGGCCGTGCTGCCCATCAAGGGGAAGATCCTCAACGTCGAGAAACACCGGCTCGATCGCGTGCTGGAGAACGACGAGATCCGGGCGCTGATCACCGCCATCGGGACGGGCATCGGCGACGAGTTCGACATCGAGGACGCCCGGTACCAGAAGATCATCATGGCGACCGACGCCGACGTGGACGGCGCCCACATCCGGACGCTCCTGCTGACGTTCCTCTACCGACACATGAAGCCGCTGCTGGAGGCGGGCTACGTGTACGCGACGAAACCCCCGCTGTACCGGATCCGCTACCGGGGCGACACGTACGACGTGATGACCGAAGAAGAGCGCGACCAGGTGGTCGAAGAGGTCTGTGACGGCAACCCGACGCAGGTCCAGCGGTTCAAGGGCCTGGGTGAGATGAACCCCGAACAGCTCTGGGAGACGACGATGAACCCGGAGAACCGGGTGCTCAAGCAGATCACGCTCGACGACGCCGCCGCCGCCGACAAGATGTTCTCGGTGCTGATGGGCGACGCCGTCGACCCGCGGAAGCAGTTCATCAAAGACCACGCCGAGGACGCCGAGTGGGTGGATATATGAGTACGGACACGCCTGACGACGACGACGTTGCCGAACGCATCGAACACGTCCGCGTCGAGGACGAGATGGAGCAGAGCTACATCGACTACGCGATGTCGGTCATCGCGGGTCGAGCCCTGCCGGACGTTCGGGACGGGCTGAAGCCGGTCCACCGCCGGATCCTCTATGCGATGCACGAGGACGGCATCACCTCCGGCTCCGGCCACCGGAAGTCCTCCTCCATCGTCGGAACCACGATGGGGGACTACCACCCCCACGGCGACAGCGCCATCTACGACGCGCTGGCCCGGATGGCCCAGGACTTCTCCATGCGGGAGCCGCTGGTCGACGGCCAGGGGAACTTCGGCTCCATCGACGGCGACCCGCCGGCGGCGATGCGCTACACGGAGGCGCGCATGTCGCCGATCGCCGAGGAGCTGCTCGACGACATCGAGAAGGACACCGTCGACTTCGCGAGTAACTACGACGACCGGCTGCAGGAGCCGGAAGTGCTGCCGTCGGCGTTCCCGAACCTGCTGGTCAACGGGAGCTCGGGCATCGCCGTCGGGATGTCGACGAACGTCCCGCCGCACAACCTCGGCGAGGTCGTCGACGCGACGATCGAGCTGATCGAGAACCCCGACGCCACCGTCGAGGACCTCATGGAGCACGTCAAGGGGCCGGACTTCCCGACCGGCGCGAACATCGTCGGGCGGAACGGCGTCCACCAGGCGTACAAGACGGGTCGCGGGCGGCTCCGCCTGCGTGCCAAGTTCGAAACCGACGAGGAGGCGGGCCGGATCGTCGTCACCGAACTCCCCTACCAGGCCAACAAGGCCCGGATCATCGAGCGCATCGCCGACGACGTGAACGAGGGCGAGATCGAGGGGATTCGCGACCTGCGCGACGAGTCCGACCGCGACGGCATCCGCATCGTGATCGAACTCAAGCGGGACGCGATGGTCGACGTGGTGAAAAACCAGCTGCTCGAGTCCCACCTCGAGACCACGTTCGGCGTCATCAACCTCGCGCTCGTCGACGGCCAGCCGCGGGTGCTGGACCTCAAAGAGACGCTCCAGGAGTACATCGAGCACCGCCGCGAAGTCGTTCGCCGGCGCAGCAAGTACGATCTGGGGGAGGCCGAGGACCGTGCCCACATCCTCGAAGGCCGGCTGAAGGCGCTCGACAACGTCGAAGACGTGGTCGAGGCGATCCGGAACAGCGACGACCGCGACGCAGCCCGGGCGATGCTCCAGGAGGAGTGGGCGTTCAGCGAGGAGCAGGCCGCCCACGTCGTGCGAATGCAGCTCGGGTCGCTCACCTCGATGGAGCGGGCGTCGATCGAGGAGGAGTACGAGGACGTGCAGGCGACGATCGACCGCCTCGAGACGATCCTCGGCAGCGCCGAGGAGCTCGATCAGGTCATCGTCGACGAGCTCGAAGCGGTCGCCGAGCAGTACGGCGACGAGCGCCGGACCGGCTTCATCGAGGACACCGGCTCGGTCACCCACGAGGACCTGATTCCCGAGTCCGAGCAGGTGGTCGTGATGACCGAGGACGACTACATCAAGCGGATGGAGCTCTCGGAGTTCCGCGCCCAGAACCGCGGCGGGAAAGGGATTATCGGCACCGGGCTCAAGGAGGGCGACGCCGTCGCCTCCGTGTTCGTGGCCAACAGCCACGACTACCTGCTCTGTTTCACCAACCACGGGCAGGTGTACAAGCTGAAGACGTACGAGGTGCCGGAGATGTCCCGGACGGCCCGCGGGAAGTCCGCCGTGAACCTGCTCGACCTCGACGACGACGAGCAGATCGAGTCCGTCGTCAACACCGCCGACATCGAGCACGACGGCGAGGCAGAGGAACAGCAGTTCCTCACCATGGTCACCCGTGGGGGCTACATCAAACGCAGCGGCGTCTCGGAGTTCCAGAACATCCTCTCGACGGGGATCCGTGCGATCAGCCTCGAAGACGGCGACCGGCTCGCCGACGTGGAGGTCACCGACGGCGCCCAGGACGTGGTGATCGCCACCCGGAACGGGATGTCGATCCGGTTCGACGAGACCGAGGCCCGCGCGATGGGCCGGACCGCACGCGGCGTCCGCGGGGTCGACCTCGAGGGCGACGACGAGGTGGCCGCGGTCGCGGGCATCGACGAGTCCCGGAACTCGTGGCTGCTGACCGTGACCGAGAACGGCTACGGGAAGCGCTCTGACCTCGACGCCTACCGCGTCCAGTCCCGCAACGGGAAGGGGCTGATCGACATCAAGACCAACGAGCGAAACGGCGGCGTGACCGCGCTCGACGCGGTCGGGCCGGGCGACCACCTCGTGACGATGAGCGAGCAGGGCCAGATCATGCGCTGTCCGGTCGAGGACCTCTCGATCGTCGGCCGGAACACGATGGGCGTGACGGTGATGGATCTCGAGGCCGGCGACCGCGTCGCCGCTGTCGACGTCGTCGACGCCGAGCGGATCGAGAGCGACGACGAGGAGTAAGCAGTTCGCGGTTTCTTCCGATTTTTGACGGTCGACAGCGTCTGGGTAGCTCGAGAATTCTAAACATTCCAAAATTCTACAGCCCGCAGGCCCTGCAGGTGTCGTCTGTGTTGTCCGATTACCGACCGCGAGCGAACGAAGTGAGCGAGCGGGCCCGAGGAGCGACTGCAAGGAGCGACGAGGCTTTTGGTCGAGTTTTCCCAGGGGGGGCGCCGAAGTTCCTGCGAACGGAGTGAGCGGGAGCATGGGAGAGCTTTGCTCTCTCGCAGCCGCCGACCGCAGCAAAAGGCCGTCGAGAAAGTTACTTCCCGTCGCCGCCAAAACCTCGCGCGTATGGACGCGACCGAGGGGTTCGACGAGGTCGTTCACGAACCGGGCCGAGAGTTCGTGGAGTCGACCAACGTCTGGCAGTTCATGCAGACGTACGGCATCGACGACTACGAGGAACTGATCGAGCGAACGACGACGGAGATCGACGGCGAGCCCGACTCCGGCGTCGACTGGTTCTGGGACGAGCTCCCGGCGTACCTCGATGTGGAGTTCTACGAGCCCTACGACACGGTTCGCGACGACAGCGACGGCCCGCAGTTCACCGACTGGTACCCCGGCGGCGAGATTAACATCGCCCACAACACGCTCGACCGCTACGCCGAGGTCGACGCGCCCGAGCGGAACAAAGTCGCCTGCATCTGGGAGGGCGAGGACGGAGACGTGCGCGAGGAGACGTTCCACGACCTCTACCGGCAGGCCAACCGCGTCGCGAACTACCTCGAAGACGCCGGCATCGGGACCGGCGACACCGTCGGCCTGTACATGCCGATGGTGCCGGAGGTCATCAGCATCCTTTACGGCTGTTTCAAGGTCGGCGCCATCGCGGTGCCGATCTTCTCCGGGTTCGGCGTCGAGGCGACGGCGACCCGTCTCGACGACGCCGAGCCGTCGGTGCTGTTCACCGGCGACGGCTTCTACCGCCGCGGCAGCCCGGTCCGGCTGAAGGAGGGCGCCGACGAAGCCATCGAGCAGGCCGGCCACGTCGAGACCGTCGTCGTCTACGACCGGCTCGGGGACCGCGAGAACCCCGACGTGGCCGTGCCGTGGAACGACGACCGCGACGAGTGGTGGGACGACGCCGTTGCCCCCAGGCCGGCGAGTACGACACCAAGTCCCTGCCGTCGGACCAGGAGTCGATGCTGCTGTACTCTTCCGGGACCACGGGGGAGCCGAAGGGGATCGTCCACACCCACGCCGGCGTCCTCATGCAGTGTGCGAAGGAGATCCACTTCGGCTTCGACCAGAAGCCCCAGGATCGGTTCTTCTGGGTCAGCGACATCGGCTGGATGATGGGCCCGTGGACGCTGATCGGCAACCACCACTTCGCGGGCACGACGTTCATGTACGAGGGCGCCCCCGACCACCCGCATCCGGGGCGGTTCTGGGAGATGATCGAGGAACACCGGATTACCACCTTCGGCGTCTCGCCGACCGCGATCCGCGCGCTGCGCAAGCACGGCGACGACGTGGTCGAACAGTACGACCTCTCGAGTCTGCGCCTGCTCGGGTCGACGGGCGAGCCGTGGGACCCCGAGTCGTGGCTGTGGTTCTACGACCAGGTCGGCGGCGGCGAGGCGCCGATCATCAACATCTCCGGGGGGACGGAGATCTGTGGCTGCTTCCTGATGCCCATGCCGATCAACGACCTCAAACCCGGCACGCTGGGCGGACCCGGCCTGGGGATGGATATCGACATCGTCGACGTCGACGGCGAGTCGGTGAAGGAGCGCCACGACCGAGGGTTCCTCGTCGCGCGTGACTCCTGTCCCTCGATGACGAAGAGCCTCTGGTCGGGCGACGACCGCTATCTGGAGGAGTACTGGTCGACCTGGGACGATCTCTGGGACCACGGCGACTTCGCCCAGAAGGACGAGGACGGGTTCTGGTTCCTCCATGGCCGCGCCGACGACGCGCTCAACGTCGCCGGCCGGAAGGTCGGCCCCGCCGAGATCGAGGCCGTCCTCGTCGAGCACGACGCCGTCAACCAGGCCGCCGCGGTCGGCGTCCCGGACGAGACGACCGGCACGGCCGTCGTCGTCTACGTCGTCCCGGAGGCCGACGCCACCCCCGACGACGACTTGGCGGAGGAGCTCCGCGCGCTCGTGGGCGAAGAGCACGGTAAACCGTTCCGGCCACGGGAGATCCTCTTTGTCGATGAGTTCCCGAAAACGCAGTCGGGCAAAGTGATTCGCCGGGCGATCGAGGCAGCCTACCGCGGGGAGGACCCCGGGGATCTCTCCTCGATGGAGAACCCCGAGGCGTTCGAAGCGCTACGGGACGCCAGCTAATCGCCCGACAGCGGCACTTCTTCCGGATCGATCCGCTCCGGCTCCGGCGCGTCGCCGCTCGTCACCGCGAGGTCACCGCCTGGCGCGCCGGCCGTGGTCGCCGGGTCCGACAGCACCGCACATCCACCCACCAGCAGCGGCGCGAGCAGGCCGGCGACGACGGCGCCCGGCTCGGCGAGCGAGCTCCGCAGCACGACACGACTGTCCCCGTCGAGGCCGCGAACGTCGGCCACTTCCGCCGCGGCCGCGAGCGCGGCGCCGTGGCTGACCGATCGGTCGCCGTCGACGAGCAGGGGCGTCTCGGGGGCGACGGTGGTCGGCGGGAACGCGGGGTTCTCGCTCCAGACGGACTCCTCCCAGTCGATCGTGTCTGCCGCGTCGGCGTCGCCCCCGAAGACGGCGAGTTTGGTGCCGGGCCCGGGGTCGTAGGCGGCCTGCTCGGCGCCGGGAACGAGCAGCAGTCGGTCCCCGGCGTCGGCGCCGGCCGCGGGATCGAACCGGGTCGCCGCGCCGAGTTGGGCGGCGCCGAGGAACGCGAGCACCGGCGGCAGCGCCGGGACGGGCGCGACGGCGACGGTCCGGTCCGCTGCAACGCCGTGAAAGCGGAGGACGTTTCCGGCTTTGTAGGCGTTCGTGATCAGTTCGTGGTAGCTCCGCTCGCGGTCGTCGCCGACGACGAGCGCGGGGCGGTCGCTGCGTCGGTCGCGGGCGAGCAGATCACCGACGGCGTCCATGGCCGAACAGTCGGGGCGGAGCGGCAAGGCTCCGGCGGTCGACCGGTCTCAGGGGCGCCGGCGATCACCATTCGGGAGTCGTCTTCGTCGAACAGGAGCATCCGGGAGTCGCCGGCGTCGACGCGCACGGCGTCACCCGGATCGAGGTCGACTGTCCCGTCCTCGACGGTGAGCTTCGCCGACCCATCGAGCAGGAGGTACACCTCCTCCTGCCCGTCGCTCTCGTGGTCGTGCTCCATCCCCTCCCAGCCGGCGTCGGCCTCGACGACGGTGACGCCGAGGTCCTCACAGTCGAGCGCGTCCCGGAGGAAGTACATCCCGGGCGCTTTCGGTTCCACGTCGTCGTAGGCCGCGGTGTCGTGACTCATTACGGCCGCCCAATAGGTCGCCAGCGGCAAAAATCGAGGGGCAGACGCGCCCCCCAGTTCCCGTCAGCCAGCGCGCCGTCTCAGAGCGAGTTCCGCAGCTTCTCGAAGAAGCCGCGATCCACGTCGACCTCCTCGCCGCCGGCCTCCGCGAACTGTTCGAGCGCCTCGCGCTGCTCCTTGTTGAGGCTGTCGGGGGTGACGATCTGCACGTCGACGTAGAGATCCCCCTGGCCGCGGCCGCGCAGCCGGGGCATCCCCTTGTCGCGGAGTCGGAACCGCTCGCCGGACTGCGTGCCGGCGGGGATGTCGAGTTCGACAGGGCCGTCGAGCGTCGGCACCTCGACGGTCGCACCGAACGTCGCCTGCGGGAACGAGATGGCGTGGCGGTGCTGCAGGTCAGCGCCGTCGCGCTCGAACTCGGGGTGGTCCTCGACCTCGACCTCGATCAGCAGGTCGCCCTTCGGGCCGCCGTTCTCCCCGGGGGCGCCCTCACGCTCCATCCGGAGGCTCTGGCCGCTCTGGATCCCGGCGGGTACGTCGACCTGGAGGGTGGCCTCCTGCCGGACGACGCCGTCGCCGCCGCAGGTCGAACACTCCTCGGAGTACAGTTCGCCCTCGCCGCCACAGCGCCGACAGGTCTGGGTCTGCTGGACGCGACCCAGCGGCGTCTGCTGGACCTGCGTGACCTGCCCCTGGCCGTTACACTCCGGACAGGTCTCCACGTCGGCGTCCTCGGGGTGGCCGGCGCCGCCGCAGTCCGGACACTCCTCGGGGCGCTCGATCGTGAACTCCTTGCTGACGCCCTCGTAGGCCTCTTCGAGCGTGATCGACATGCCGGTGCGGATATCCCGACCCTGCTGGGGACGGTTGCCGCCACCGCCGCGGCCGCCGCCGCGACCGCCGCCGAAGAACTGCTCGAAGATGTCCTCGAAGCCGCCACCGCCGCCGCCGCCCATCCCGCCGCCGAACGGGCCGCCGCCCATCCCGCCGGCGCCACCGGCGCCCTGGTCGAAGCCGCCGCGCTTCTCGGCCTGTTCGAAGCGCTCGTGGCCCATCTGGTCGTACGCTTGGCGCTTCTCCTCGTCGGTGAGCACCTCCTTGGCTTTCTTCGCCTTGCGGAACTTCTCCTCCGCGTCGGGGTCGTCGCTCACGTCGGGGTGGTACTCGGAAGCCTTCTGGCGGAACGCCTGTTGGATCTCGTCCTCGTCGGCGTCCCGGGAGACCCCCAGTACCTCGTAGAAGTCCTCGCTCATTCGTTATCGGGGATAACTGGCTCGGCGTATTTGAATCGCGTGGCTTCCGGCGTCCCCGCGCCCCCGCTGGGCGCGAGTCGCGTCCGGCCCACGCCGTTCAGTCGCCCGCCGCGAACCGCTCGACGGCGTCGGCCACGCGCTCGGGAGCGACCGACCGGCTCTCGCCGTTCCGGTGTTCGATCTCCACGTCGCCGGTCTCGCGGTAGTGGTTGCCCACGACGACCTTCGCGGGGATCCCCAGTAGCTCGCTCTCGGCGAACCGCTCGCCGACCGATTGGCCGTCGTCGTCGAACAGGAGGCAGTCGGCGCCGATGGCGTCGTGAACACCTGTTGCAGCCTCTCGAACCACGTCGTCGTCACCGATGGGAACCACCGCGGCGCGGTAGGGGGCGACCGAGCCCCAGTCGGTGGCGGGCCAGTGCAGCGAGTCGAGGCCGCTGTCTCGCTGCCACGCGCCTTGCATCACGATGGTCTGAAGCAGTCGGGAGACGCCGATGCCGTAGCTCCCCATCTCCACCGTCACCGACCCGCCGTCGCCGTCGTCGACGGTCAGCCCCATCGCGTCGGCGTAGCGTGTGCCGAGTTCGAAGACGTGGCCCACTTCGACGCCGCCGTCGGCGTCGAGACGGCCGCCGCAGTCGGGACAGTCCTCGCCCGCCGCGTACTCGTCGAACGTCGTTGCCTCGTCGGTGACCCCCAGCGACAGCCGTCGGCGGTGCAGTGGGTGAGCCGGCAGCTCCCCTCGGCAACGGGCGCGACGAACTCCTCTGAGCGATCTCCGCCCATGACGCTGTTGTCCGCGCCACAGACGGCGACAGTCAGCCCGAGGTCGTCGAAGAGTCGGAGGTAGGCTGCCCGCATCTCGCGGTAGGTCTCTCGGAGGGAGTCGGCGTCGACGTGTGCGCTGTAGGCGTCCTTCATCGTGAACTCCTTACAGCGCAGCAGGCCGGCGCGGGCGTGGTCGTCACGGAACTTCGCGTCGACCTGGTAGAGCACGACGGGCAGGTCGTCGTAGGAGCGAACGAGGCCGTCGAGCAGGTGAACGACCCCTTCCTCGTGGCTGGGGCGAGACACATCGCCCGGCCCTCGCGGTTCGAGAGGCTGAACATCTCCCTTCGAAGGCGCCCCAGCGGCCGCTCTCGCGCCAGCGCTCGCTGTACTGGAGGTTGGGGAGGCTGACCTCCTGGGCGCCGACCGCCCGCATCGCGTCGTGGATCCGGCGCTCCAGCTTCGTCCGGACCCGCTCGCCCGCGGGCGTGAGCCCCAGAGGCCGCTGCCGAACTCCCGTATCAGCCCGGCCCGGACCAGCAGCCGCGTCGCGCCGGTCCACTCGCCGCGGTGCTCGCGGCTGGCGGGCAGGAACAGGTCGCTACGTCGCATCGGTCACCACCGTCGCGACGCCGGTCGCTGACACCCCGGCGGCGAGGCTCGACAGGAACAGCCGCGTCTCAGTACCGTCTCGGAACGCGTCCACGGGCCGTGAGTGACCCACGGATGCTGCGTGTGCAACGCATCGAGACTGTGGTCAACCCCATGAGAGAAAAGCGTACTCTGTGAGTGTGTCTCAATCGCACACCGGCGAATCAGTGAGAAGCTCAGAACGTACGCTTCTCGCCGGTCGGCGAAAAGTCAGAGAGTCGCTCGTCAGCCGACGAGAGCGGTGTTACTCCTCGTCGCTCTCGTCCTCGTCGACGTTCACGAGAGCGAAGCTCTCGTGAGCAGACGAGACGAGTCTACGACTCGTCCTCGTCGACGTCCTCGAAGTCGGCGTCGACGTACTCCTCGTCGTCGCCCTCGGGCTCGCCGCCCATGCCGCCGGGGCCGGCGCCACCCATGCCGCCCGGCCCTGCGCCCGCGGCTCCGGCGCCGCCAGCGCCGCCGGCAGCGGCCTCCTCCTGGTACATCTGCTTGCCGATCTCCTGCAGTTCCTCGCTGAGCGCTTCGGTGACTTCCTCGAGCTCCTCGGCGGTGGCGTCCTCGTCCTCGAGGGTCTCCTCCACGTCCTCGATCGCGGCCTCCACGTCGTCGACGATCGCGTCGTCGACGTTCTCCTCGTTCTCGTCGATCAGGGTTTCGGCGCGCTGGATCGCGCCCTCGGCCTCGTTGCGGGCCTCGATGCGTTCGCGGCGCTTCTGGTCCTCCTCGGCGTGCTGCTCGGCCTCCTGCTGCATCTCCTCGATCTGCTCGTCGGAGAGGCCGGCGCCGCCCTCGATGGTGATCGACTCGGCGTTGCCCGAGCCCTGATCCTCGGCCTCGACGTTGACGATCCCGTTCTCGTCGATGTTGAACGTGACCTCGATCTGGGGCGTCCCGGCCGGCGCCGGCGGGATGCCGGTCAGCTGGAACTCGCCCAACAGCTCGTTCTCCTCGGCGATCTCACGCTCGCCCTGGAACACCCGGACCTGCACCGACGTCTGGTTGTCCGCGGCGGTGGTGAACACCTTCGACTCCTCGGTCGGGATGGTGGTGTTCTTCTCGATCAGGCGCTCGAACAGGCCGCCCTTGACCTCGATCCCCAGCGAGAGCGGGGTCACGTCGAGCAGCACGAGGTCGTCGACGTCGCCCGAGAGCACGCCGCCCTGGATCGCCGCGCCCAGCGCGACCGCCTCGTCGGGGTTGACGTTCTTCTTGGGCTCCTGGCCGACCAGGCTCTCGACCTGGTCGTGGACCTGGGGCATCCGGGTGGAGCCGCCGACGAGGATGACCTCGTCGATATCGTTCTTGCTGTAGCCGGCGTCCTCGAGCGCCTGCTCGGTCGGCTCGACCGTGCGCTCGATCAGGTCCTCGGTCAGCGACTCGAACGTCGCGCGGGTGACCGACTGCTCGAGGTGGACCGGACCGGAGTCGGTCGCGGTGATGAAGGGGAGGTTGACCGTCGTCTCCTTCTTGTTCGAGAGCTCGATCTTGGCCTCCTCGGCGGCGTCCTTGAGTCGCTGGAGCGCCTGCCGGTCCTCGCGGAGGTCGATCCCGTGCTCGTTCTCGAACTCGTCGGCGAGGTGGTCCATCAGCGCCTCGTCCCAGTCGTCGCCGCCGAGGTCGTTGTCCCCGTTGGTCGCGACGACCTCGTAGACGCCGCCGCCGAGGTCGAGGATCGAGACGTCGAACGTCCCGCCACCCAGGTCGTACACGAGGACGGTCTGGTCGGAGTCGTCGTCGAGGCCGTACGCCATCGACGCCGCCGTCGGCTCGTTGACGATGCGGTCGACCTCGAAGCCGGCGATCTCGCCGGCGTCCTTGGTCGCCTGCCGCTGTCGGTCGTTGAAGTAGGCGGGGACCGTGATGACCGCCTTCTCCACGTCGTCGCCGAGGTACTCCTCGGCGTCGCGCTTGAGCTTCTGGAGGATCATCGCCGAGATCTGCTCGGGCGTGTACTCCTCGCCGTCGGCCTCGACGGTGTAGTCCTCCTCACCCATGTGGCGCTTGATCGAGGCGATCGTGTTCTCCGGGTTCTGGATCGCCTGGTTTTTGGCGGGCTTGCCGACGAGTCGCTCGCCGTCGTCGGAGAACGCGACCACGGAGGGCGTGGTGCGATCGCCTTCGCTGTTGACGATGATCTCTGGGTCACCACCCTCCATGACGGCCATCGCGGAGTTGGTGGTCCCCAGGTCAATTCCGAGGATCTTGTTGCTCGCCATCTTGGTCATACCTTCCGGGTTGAGTCGGTTAAAGGTTGCTTTAGCGCCCGGAGACGACCCTAACGCCCGCTTGCGGTTCTACCAGCCGGCGAGGGGGTACGGAGAAGGATTTATGCCGAACCGTCCGACGACCGCTACTCCTGGCTGACCGTGACCTGTGCCGTCCGGATCACGCGCTCGCCCATCTCGTAGCCGGGGCGGTAGAGCTCGTCGATGACGCCGGCGGGTCGATCGCTCTCGACGCGCATCAGCACCTCGTGGCGCTCCGGGTCGGGATCCTCGCCGGCCTCGGGTTCGATGCGCTCGACACCCTCGTCGTCGAGGACGCGGTCCAGTTCGTCGAGCGTCTGCTCGACGCCCTCGCGGATGTCGGCGTCGCCGTCCTGATCCAGCGCGCGGGCGAGGTTGTCCCGAACCGGGAGGAGCCGCTCGACGAGATCCTCCGTCGCGCGGGCTCGCTGCTGGTCGAGCTTCTTCTGCTGGCGCTTCTTGAAGTTCTGGAAGTCGGCTTGCTTCCGGGCCAGTTTGCTCTCGAGATCGTCGATGCGCTCCTCGTAGTCGGCTCGCTCGGTTTCGACCGCCTCAGCCAGGTCCTCGTCGTGCTCGGCGACGCGCTCGATCAGCGACCGGTCGAGGGCCTCCTCCGCGCTCGCTTCCTGTTCCGCCTCCGTCTCGTCAGCCTCGGATTCGGCCGCCGGCTCCCGTCCCTCGACGGCGTCCCGAGCGTCGACGTTCCCCTCGGCATCGGTGGGCTCTTCGGCTGCCGCGTCGGCGTCGTCGGTCATAGCTGAACGAAGCGCGGCCGTGGGTTTAAGCGTTGCAAAACCGCCCCGTCGGTCGGCGCGCGATCAGTCCTCGGTCAGCGCATCGAGCATGAACACCGCCTCGGGTTTCGAGAGTGGATCGTTCGCGTTGCCGCAGTGTGGTGACTGCACGCAGGCGGGACAGCCGTCGGCGCAGTCGCAGTCGTCGATGAGTCGGGCCGTCCGGGCCAGCAGTTCCTCGATCCGGTCGTACCCGCGGCTGACGAGCCCGACGCCGCCGGGGTGGCCGTCGTAGACGAAGACCGTCGACTGGTCGGTGTGGGCGTGATACGGCGTCGAGAGCCCGCCGATGTCCCCCGGTCACAGAGGAGGTACAGCGGGAACAGGGAGATGACGCCGTGTTCGGCCGCGTGGATGCCGCCGTTGAAGCCGTACTCCGGATCGCCGTCCTCGGCGGCCATCGCGCGCATTTCGCCTTCCACGTCCGCCGGCACGGTCCAGTACAGCGCCTTCGTGCGGAGGGTCGTCTCCGGGAGATCCAGCAGCTCTCGGCCCAGCGTGTCGCCCGAGGCGGCATCGCGACGCTCGAACCCCGTCACGCGCTCGGTGACGGAGACGTCCGCGAATCGGACCGCCGTCCCGGGCCGGGCGGAGAGAGGTTTCTCCCGCAGGTCCTCGTGGACTGTTACGTCCTTCTCGGTCAGTACCCGGGTGTGGTAGTCGGCCCAGGTCGGCTGGAGCCGTGCCGTATCCCGATCCAGGTCCAACTCCGCGACCTCGTAGCGCTGGCCCTGGTGGTGATAGATCGCACCGGGGTGGGCGTCCCGGAGCGCGTCCGAGAACGAGAGCGACGCGATCACCTCGCCCGAACGGGCGTCCCGCAGGTCGACCTCGCGGTCGTCGATCGTCCGGAGGTTCATGGCGTGCTGCGGGCTCTCGTCGCCGTCGTGGGTCCAGCGGACTCCCTGTGCGGTATCGCGGCGCGCGAGCACGCCCGTGGCTTCCAGATCGGCGACGACATTCGGGAACGGCTCGCCGAAGTGGCGTTCGTCGTCCCGCGAGAGCCAGTTCTCGGCTGCTGCCGAGGCAACGTGCCCCGGGAGGAGCTGGTCGTTCTCGGGGTTCGATATCGCGTCCTCGGGGGCTCCCTCGAAGAACGTCTCGGGACTCCCCATGAGGTACTGGTCTAACTGATCTTCGCCGGCGACGAGCACCACCAGCGCCGGCTCCTCGCCCCGCCCCGCCCGCCCCGCCTGCTGGAACGCCGCCATCCGCGTGCCCGGGTAGCCGTCGATGATCACTGCGTCCAGTCCCCCCACGTCGACGCCGAGTTCGAGCGCGTTCGTGCTCCAGACACCCCGGAGCTCGCCGTCGTGGAGCTGTGACTCCAGCTCCCGGCGACGGTCGTCGGTGAGCGAGCCCTGATACGCCCCGATCTGGTTCGCGAGCGCTGTCGCCCCGCGGCTCCGGAGCTCCTTCGCCGACTCCTCGGCGTACCGCTCGGCGGTCTGCCGGCTCCGGGTGAAGACGAGCGTCTGTTCGCCCGCCTCGACGAGATCCGCAAACAGGCGCATCGACTCGGTGTGACTGGATCGTCGACGGCCCGTCCCGCGGTCCTGCTCGTACTCCGGTGGGTTCCAGAGCACCCAGTCTCGGGGCCCGGTCGCGGAGGCGTCGTCGTCGACGAGCGTGAACCCGGACGGGTCCCGCCCGGTGACGGTCGCCGCGTGCTCGACGGGGTTGCCGATGGTCGCCGAACAGCAGACGTAGTTTGGGTCGGCGTCGTAGCGTTCGCAGATCCGGTTGAGTCGGCGCAACAGGAGCGCGACCTGTGAGCCGAACACGC
This sequence comes from Halolamina pelagica, assembly GCF_001307315.1. Classification (GTDB taxonomy): domain Archaea; phylum Halobacteriota; class Halobacteria; order Halobacteriales; family Haloferacaceae; genus Halolamina; species Halolamina pelagica_B. The sequence continues at coordinate 1,819,358 of NZ_LGUC01000001.1, read as the reverse complement.
CTCGGTAGCTGTGAATCTCGTCGATCACCACCAGTTCCAGGGAACTGAAGAACCACTCCCAGAGCCGGTGTGCGTGGGGGAGGAGCGCGTAGTGGACCATGTCGGGGTTCGACAGCAGCATCGTCGGCCGGCGGTTCCGCACGTCGCGCTTCTCGGATTCCGAGAGCCGGCCGGTGTACTGGTCGACGGTGACCCGGGAGCCGAAGCCGAGTCCACGGGCCAGTTCCGTGAGCGTCTCGAGCTGGTCGGCGATCAACGCGTTCTGCGGACCGATGTACAGCGTTCGTCCCCCGTGATCCATCGCGTTCTCGAACGCGGGAACGGTGTAGGCGAGGCTCTTCCCGCTCGCGGTCTCGGTCGCGATCACGGCGTCGTCGCCGTCGCGGACAGCGCGGATCGCCTGGGCCTGGTGGCGGAACGGCCGCTCGATCCCCCGCTCGGCGAGCGCGTCCTCGAGGCGCGGTTCGAGCTCGAGCGCCCCGAACTGCGGCTCGCGAGGCGGGACGCGCCGATGGGCGGCCACCTGATCCCGGTAGTACGGACGCTCCCGGAGCCAGTCGAGCGGGTCGTGCACGCGCCCGATCGGCGCTCGCGGGCCATGACGGTTCTGGTCCAGGTCGCTTTTGGGCGGCAGTGCCTACGGTCACGTATGACCGAGGGCGGGACGTACACGCTCGTGTTCTCCCTGCCGACCGCTACGACGATCGAGGTCGGTGCACTGGGTGCCCAGCGGTTCCCAGCCGGTGGTTACTGTTACAGTGGGAGCGCACTCGGCAGCGGCGGCTTCTCCCGGATAGACCGCCATCGACGTGTCGCTGCCGGCGAGCACGACGTGCGTCACTGGCACGTCGACTACTTCGGCGGTCACCCGGCCGTGGAGCTGGTCGCAGTCGAGCGGACGCCGGGCCGGGACTGCGAGTGCACAGTCGCGCAGTCGCTGGGGCCGGCCCCGTGTCCGGCTTCGGCGCGTCTGACTGCGACTGCGAGACCCATCTCGCGTGGTTCGGGGACGTCGACGCCGCGAGGCAACGGGCCCGCGACGCCCACCGTCGCTGATTCCGGCAAGGCGGGCGACGAGCCGGTGGCTCTTAGCCGCTCCACGGAGAGACTCGTCGCATGTTCGAACCGATGCCGTATCTGGAGTGGATCCACGGCCGGCCCGAGACGGTGACACACGACCTCGGATCGAGCGACCTCCGTACCGATCGCTCACAGGGGCCGGTCGTCCCGTCGCCGCTCGAAGGGCTCGCCGACCCGACTAACTCTCCGGCGATCGAGAGCGCCATCGCCGCGGAGTACGGCGTCGACGCCTCCCAGGTGCTGGTAACGGCGGGCGCGACACACGCAAACTTTCTCGCCGCCGCCACGGCGCTGTCGCTCGCCGACGGTGACGAGGTCCTCGTCGAGCGACCGGGCTACGACCCGTTAGTCCACACGCCGGCCGGCGTCGGCGGAGAGGTTCGGCGGTTCGACCGCCCGGCGAGTTCGGGCTACCCGCTGCTTCCGGCCGCGATCGGAGAAGCAACATCCCCTGAGACGGCGCTGGTTACTGTCACGAACCGGCACAATCCGACCGGGCGGCTCACGTCGCGCGAGGGGCTGGCGTCTGTCGCCGAGGCCGTAGCGGAGACGGACGCGCGCCTCCTCGTCGACGAAGTGTACGGCCCCTACACGGCCGAGTCCCGATCCGGCGGCGCGTTCGGCGGTGTCACGGCGGCGGGGCTGCCGAACACGATCGCGACCGGCTCGTTCACCAAGTTCCACGGCCTGGGCGGGCTCCAGATCGGTTGGCTGATCGCCGATGAGTCGTTCGTTGACCGGGCTCGGGAGGTGTTCATGTACGTCCCGTCGGTCGCGGCGCCGTCGCGGGCGCTCGCTCGCCGCTTCTTCGCCCACCGGGACGAACTAGTGGCGGACTCCCGGGCCCACCTCCGGCGGAACCACGACCTGCTCGCGTCGTTCGTCGACGGCAGGGACGATCTCGACGGCGAGATCGCCGACGGCTGTACGTTCGGGCTGGTCGAGCACGAACGCGTCGACGGCGACGCGCTCACCGAGGCAGCGCTGGAGGCCGGGGTACTCGTCGTCCCGGGGCGGTTCTTCGAGTCGCCGGCCGGTATCCGGCTCTCTGCCGGACGACATCCGGAGCGTATCGAGGCGGCGCTGGCGGAGCTGGGCCAGGTTCTCGACGATCTCTGAGTCCGGTCACTGACGCGGTCGCTGGCAAGTGGCGAACAGGTGGCAGTTCGCTCGGCGAGGCAGGTGCCACACTCCCGCTGCTGCCCCGCCGCGGGTCTCAGGTCACGGGGCGTCTGCTCGCGCTTTCGCATTTAAAACTGGGCGCGGGTCGGTGCAGGCGGTTAGTCCTCGACCACCGCAGCAGCGAGCTTCTCGACGGGGTGGGGCGGCTCCGCGTCGGCGCCCGGGCGATCGGCGAGCTGGGTGCGACAGGAGGCACCCGGCGCGACGACTTCCTCCGCGTCGGCGTCGTCGACCTGGTCGAACAGGATCCGACCGATCGCCCGGCTCATCGAGTGGTGTTCGGCCTCGTAGCCGAAGCTGCCGGCCATCCCACAACAGGTCGAATCGAGCGGTTCCACGTCGAAGCCCGCGCGGCGGAGAACGCCGACGGCGTGGTGGTCCTTCTTCGTCGCCTTCTGGTGGCAGTGGCCGTGGTAGACGAGCGCGTCGTCGCCGCCGGCGTCGAACGCCGCGTCGAGTCTGAACACGTCGAGGTACTCGAACAGCCCGTAGGTCGCACTCGACAGGGCGTCGACGCCGTCGCCGGCGAGCAGGTCGTGGTAGTCCGACTGGAGCATTACCGCGTCGGAGGGCTCGACCACGACCACGTCCCAGCCGTCGCGGACTCGCGGGGCGAGCGCGTCGACGTTCCGGCGCGCGTGGTCGCGGGCCTGGCCCACGAACCCCTTCGAGAGCGGGGGCCGACCGCTCGGTCCGGCTTCCGCTGCGAGGCGGACGTGAACGCCGGCGGCTTCGAGCACCTTGACGGCGGCTTTCCCCTGGTCGGGCGCGTTGAAGTTCGTGTGCGTGTCCGGGAGGAGCAGCGCCTTCCGGTCGGCCTCGCTCTCGGGGACGCCCGGCTCGCGGTCGGCCATCCAGTCCTCGAAGCGCTGGCGGTGGAACGTGGGGAGGCTCCTGTCGGCGGCGATGCCGACGGTTTTCTCCAGCAGCAGTCGAGTGCCCGGCAGCTTCGCGGCGGCGTTCGAGAGCGGTGCGAGCCGGCTGCCGATCCGCGAGAGGGCGTCGACGTTTGCGAACAGCGTCTCCCGGAAGCTGCTCCCCTCACGCTGGTGGCGTGCGTGCTCGATCTCGGTCTTCATCTTCGCCATGTCCACCTCGCTCGGGCAGTCCTTGGAGCAGCCCTTGCAGCCGATACAGAGGTCGAGCACTTCGTCTTCGAACGCCTCGGTGAAGATTTCCTCCTCGGGAAGATCACCGCTCATCGCCTGTCGGAGCAGGTTCGCACGCCCGCGGGTGGCCTGAATCTCCTCGTCGGCCGCGCGGTAGGTCGGGCACATCACGCCACCGGTGGTCTCCTGCTCCCCGCGACAGCCGCCACAGCCGTGACAGAGCTCCGCCATCCCCTGGAACCCGTTGTCGTTCGTCCAGCGCAGTTCGGGGTCGAAGCCGGCGTCGAACTCGTACTCCGGAGAGAACCGGAGGTTCTCGGTCATCTCCACGGCGTCGGCGCGGGCTGGGAACGCAGGCGGGCGTGTCTCGTCGGGCGCGTAGCCACAGACCTGTCCCGGGTTGAGCAGCCAGTCGGGGTCGAACGCTGACTTCAGGTCGCGGAACGCCGCCCAGAGCTCTTGGCCGTACAGTTTCCGGTTCCACTGGGTGCGCGCGCGACCGTCACCGTGCTCGCCGGAGACGCTGCCGCCGAGTTCGACGACGAGGTCGCTGACGGCGTCGGCGATCGACTCGAAGCGCTCGACGCCGGCGTCGGTCTTCGTGCCGATCAACGGCCGGACGTGGAGCACTCCCGGACCGGCGTGGGCGTAGAAGGAGGCGAACGTGTCGTGGTCGTCGAGGATCCCCTGGAAGCGCCGGGTGTACTCGGGGAGTTTCTCGGGTGGCACCGCACAGTCCTCGATGAAGGAGAGGTGTTTCTCGTCGGTCGTTCGCGAGAGCAGGATGGGCATTCCGGCCTTGCGCATCTTCCAGAAGCGCTCTCTGGTGTCGGCGTCGTGGGCCTCCATCGCCGCCATCGCGTGGACGGGGTCGCCCGCGCTCGGCGGGTCGTCGCTCGGTTCGCCGGCGGTCTCGGTTCCGGGTTTGCGGTCCGCGAGCAGGTCGGCGACCTTCCGCCGGCCCTCGTCGTCGGTGTCGGCGTAGAACTCCACGAGCAGCGCCGAGTCGGTCCCCTCGGGCAGCAGCCCCACCACGTCGGCGAACTCCTGGGTGTCCCGCGCGAGGTCGAGCAGCGTGTCGTCCATCACCTCGACGGCCGCGGGGTCGTGTTCGAGCACGGCGCTCACGTCCTCCATCGCCGCGATCAGGTCGTCGTACGCGAGCAGCGCGACCGCCTTCGTGGCCGGGACTGGTTCGAGCGAGACGGTCGCCTCCGTGACGATCCCGAGCGTCCCTTCGCTCCCGGCGAGCAGGCGCGCGAGGTTCACCGTGGCGTCCTCGGAAACCTCGCCGTCGACGGTCGCCTCCTCGACCAGCACGTCCAGGTTGTACCCCGAGACGTTCCGCTTGAGTTCTGGGTAGCGGTCCCGGACTTCGTCGGCGTGCTCGTCGAGTACGTCGACGACCCCCGCGGCGATGCGGGCCTCGAGGTCACCCGCGGGGTCGGCGCGCTCCCGGAGGTCGCCGACGCGCTCCTCGCCGAAGCGCGTGACGGTGCCGTCGGCGAGCACGACCTCACAGGACTCGACGTACGCGTCGGTCTTCCCGTACTTCAGCGAGTGCGACCCCGTGGAGTTGTTGCCGATGGCGCCGCCGAGGGCGGACTTGTCCCGCCACGCCGGGTCCGGCGCGAACTTCAGCCCGTGTGGGGCGCAGGCGGCGTTGAGCTCGGCGACGATCGCGCCCGCCCCCGCGGTCGCCGTCGCCGCCTCGGCGTCGACCTCGCGGACGCCGTCCATCTCGGCGGTCATATCGAGCACGACCGCCTCGTTGACGGTCTGGCCGGCGAGGCTGGTGCCGCCGCCGCGGGGGAGCACGGGTATCTCCCGCTCGGCGCAGTACTCGACGGCGGCGGCCACGTCGGCGGTCGATTCTGGGAGGACGACGCCGATCGGAGTGACCTCGTAGGCCGAGGCGTCGGTCGCGTACAGCTGGCGGGAGTAGCTGTCGAAGCGAACGTCGCCGTCGACGAGGCGCTCGAGGTCCGCGACGAGTCCGGGCCGAGCCACGTCGCCACCTTGGTAGTCGAAGTCGCCGTCGGTCGACGGGTCGGGATCCGCTGCCATACGTAGTGGTTGCACCAGACCGGGGAAAAACGCACGCCCTCCGGTGAACGAGACCAGTCACGTCGACTGCACTGCGTCGGGAGCCGATCGGCGTCGCCGCCCCACGTGATCGCGATAGCCGGAAGAGGTTTCCCGTATGCGAACGACCACCAATCGATGTCCGAGTCCAAAGCGACCTTCGAGCTGTTCGAGGACGAAGCCGGGCAGTACCGCTGGCGGCTCCGCCACGACAACGGCAACATCGTCGCCGACAGCGGCGAGGGGTACGCGAGCAAGCAGAAAGCGCGCCAGGGGATCGAGAGCGTCAAGAACAACGCGGCAGGCGCCGACGTCGAGGAGCACGACTGAGCCGGCGGCCCGTCCGGATCGGTGTCCCTTTTTCACTCGCCCACCTGCTCCATCCATGAGCTACGAGACGACCCTCGACGTGCGCTTCCGGGACATCGACGCGATGGGACACGTCAACAACGCCGTCTACGCCACCTACGCCGAACAGGCTCGGGCGAACTACTTCGCCGACGTGCTCGACGAGGATCTCTCCGCCATCTCCTCGGTGCTCGCCCGGATCGAGATCGACTACCACCGACCGGTCGAACTCGACGACGGCCCGGTCACCGTCGCGGTGTCGGTCCCCCGGCTCGGGGAGTCCAGCCTGCCGATGGAGTACGAGATCCGAACCGTCGACGGGGAACTCGCCGCCAGCATCGAGAGCGTGCAGGTCGCCTACGACCGTGAGGCCGGCGAGTCGGTCCCGATTCCGAACGCCTGGCGCGAGACGATCACCGAGTACCACGGCCTCTGAGCCCGGAGCTTTATTCTGCCGCGCACTAACGGACAACCGTGTACAGCGCGCGGGACCGTGTCGAGGAAGAGGAGTGGCTCGCGGAGCTGGATCGCGGCGCCGACAGCCTGGGACTGAGCGCCGAGGCGCGGTCCACGGCCGAGGACCTGTTTCTGAGCAACGTGCCCGAGGCCGAACGATCCAAACCCGCGGTCGCGGCGGCGGCGCTCTATGCGGCCGCGCTGCTCTCCGGCGAGGAGCGAGCCCAGACAGAAGTGGCCGACGCGATGGATGTCTCCCGGCTCTCGGTCCAACAGCGGTGGAAGTCACTCCTCGAGGAGGCGGGGTTCCGTCCCCCGTCGTGGTGACTACTCGGAGTCGCAGGCGGAGGTCGACTTCGGGCTCTCCGGCGGGAACTTCCCGCGTCCCTCACGTTCGGGCGTGACGTTGCCGTGGCGGTCGATTTCGCCCGTGACGATGCGCGTCGAGGAGATGCGCTTGCCGTCCTCGGCGGGCACGTGGTCGACGACCTCGATCCGGAGCGGGTCGCGGCCGCGCTGCTCCCGGATCTCGTTGATTCGCTCGCCGCCTTCGCGAGTCTCCGGCGAGACGATCAGGACGTCGAACTGGGGCTCGGTCGCGATCCCGGTCGGTTCGTCCAGTCGGCGGATCTCGAACTCGCGGCCGTACTCCTCGGCCAGCGGCTCCAGTTCCGCTTCGAGATCTCGTTTGCGATCCTCCCAGGGGCGAACGTATCGCTCGACGTGACGGGTCTCCGGGGCGAGCTCGTCGGACGTGAGACCGACGGTCAGATCGCCGAGTTCGAACGCGCGGCGGAACAGCTTGCGGTGACCGTCGTGGACGGGGTCGAACGTCCCCCGATGGCGACCTGCATACCCCGGCTTCCGCGCGCCGGGGGTTAAAGCGCGGTCATTCGTTCTCGGGGGCGTCCTCCCGATCCGCGTCGCTCGCGTCCTCCCGATCCGCGTCGCTCGCGTCCTCATCGCCGTCGGTTGGTTCGGCGTCGGCCGCGTCGTCCTCGGCGTCTCTGACCGAAATCGTCACCGGGCCGTCGTCGTCGCCGTCGTCGTTCCGGGCCAGCTTGTCGTCGAGGTTGAACACCGCGTTGAGTTGGCTTTGGACCTGCCCGACCGCCCCCGACACCAGCTCACTGGGCGAGATAGCCTCGTACTCGTAGGGGTTGTTGCCGGCGCCCTCGCTCTCCCGTTTCCCACGGGAGACGGTCTCCTCCTCGTGGAGCTCCGCCAGCGCCTCCCGAACGGTACTCGGGTACAGCCCCGTCCCCTCGGCGACCTCCTCGCTGGTGCTGTTGGGGTGCTGTCGCAGGTAGACGTAGATCCGCGCGCGTGTCTCGGTGTCGAGCAGCCACGCGAGCAGGTCGACGACGCCTTGGTCGAACTCGCCGATCGCCTTGTCGGCACCCTCCTCCAGTCGTTCCCGTGCCGAACTGAGCTCGGACTCCTCGATCGTGTCGTCTTCGGGCTCTCCAGACATGTGTGTTCGGCCAAAGGTCAGAACTCCGCGCTGAAAAACGTTTGCCGACACACAGACCGTCGCCGCTCGCCGAACGCGTCAATCGACAGGGGTGGAAAGTGACGGAGATCGGCCTGCAGCAGGTCAGTCCAGCTCGACTTCGATCTCGTTCTCGGTCACGTGGAGGTAGGTGATGTACGTCCCGCCGGCGCCGGAGTCGTAGTCGAGGATGCCTTTCGAGGCGGCGTGGTCGAGGTGGACGCCGCGCCCGTTGCCCCCGGTCGTCCCGTGAGCGTTCACGGTGAACTCGTCGCCCAACTTGGCGACGTAGTGGCGGCTGAGCAGGTACGTCGTCGCCGAGTCGCTATCGCCCGCGTCGGTGCCGAACGTCCGCGTCTCACCGTCCTCGCCGTCGTGCCCGAACTCGATGTCGTGGTCGACCGGCTCTTCCCAATCGAGTTTCGTCTCCGTCGGATCTGCACTGCCGTACGTGAGGTTCAGCCCGCTGTTCTCGTCGCCCGCCGTGAGGTCGACGATCAGCTTCGAGGAGCTGCCACTATCGTCGACCCGGACCGGGCCAGTGTCGATATCGACGTTCGTGTTCGACCACTCGTGTTGCTCGCCGGTTCGCGTATCCCGGTAGAACATGTGGAGTTCGAGGTGGTCGGGGCTCCCGCCGGGGACGTGGACCAGGTACTCGAACTGGTAGTATTCGGACTCCAGGTAGAACCCTCCGTAGTAGTTGTTGAACCCGCTTCCCTGGTTATCCGTCTCGAAGGTGACGTTGAAGTCGGTCAGACTGTGCCCCGGCGCCTGTCCGCGAGCCGTGAGGCGGTCGTTGGAGATCACGTCGTTGAGCGTGAACTCGCCGATCGTGTCGACGGTCGTGAGCTTTACGCTCGCGCGGTTGCGGGCGTGGTCGACGGAGACCTCGCCGGTCGTTCGAGTCCGGAAGTACTCGGCCCAGGCCTGGTAGAACTGGCTCTGGACGGTGACGCTTACGTTCCCGGAGGTGACGGGGTTCTCGTAGGCGGTGTTGTCGCCGTACGGCGCACCCTCGTCGCTCCAGCTCTCGCCGGCGTCCGACGCGGACGCGTTCGGGAACACCTGGCGGGAGTCGTTCTGGCGCGTGACGACTGCCGTCGTCGGCCCGGACTCACGCGAGTCCGTAGTCACCCGCATCACCGGCAGCGTCAGCGTCGCGCCCCGGTAGTTGAACTCCGGCGGCGAGCGCATCACGCTGCCGTTCCCGCGGCGTTCCCAGACGCCGCCGCCCTGATAGCCGATCTCCACGTCGCCGTTCTTGTAGCTCACCGACCCGAGGGAGGCGTTGTAGATCGTCTCGTTGTTGCTGGAGCCAGTCGCGTTGTGGTGGACGATCCGGAGCCACCCCGCGTCTGCGTCGGTGACGAACTCGCCGTCGCCTGAGGGGCCCAGATCGACGCGCTGGGAGCTACTCTCCCGAGCGCGACGATCGCGGCCTTGGAGTCGAACTGCGTCAGCGAGTGGCCCGCCTGTGATACCGTCGCGCCGCGCTCGGCGTCGGCGAACGCCTGCGACCCGAGGCCGACGACGACGCCGGTGCCGATGATGGTGATGCCCAAAAGCAACACCACCCCGACGACGCTCGAGAGGCCGCGATCACTCTCCGATCCCATCATGTCGACGTAGAACCTCCACGGTGATAGGTCCACCCCACGAACCGGTTAGATCAACGTCACGACGGCGTGAACGGTCGATCACGGCGTCTCACCCTCCTCGTACACAACGAGCTCCCGGGTCCCGTCGCCGTCGTCGTCCTCGACGACGATCGTCACCGGGCCGCCAGGGAGCGTCCCGTTCGCGACGGGGTACTCGGTCCGCAAACTGACGTTGCGGCTCACGTCGACGGATTCGGCGCTGACGACGATGGTCGCTCGGGCCGGCTGGTCCGAGGGGTTGACTGGTTCAGCAACTCCAGCGTGTACGCGCCGCCCGCCCCACGTCCGCGGGGAGCCAGATGTCCACCTCGACGATGCCGTTCTCGGCCGCGCCGGCGAGCCTGTCGGCGTCCTCGAGCCCGCCGGCGAGCTGCTGGCCGGAGACGGTCAGTTCGTCCCGGGTGATCGCCTCCCGCTGGTCCTCGATCAGCCCGCCGCCGGCGATCAGCAGCCCCGAGACCAGCACCGCGGTGATCGACAGCGTGAGCGTGTACGCCAGCGTCGTCGACACCGCCCGGTCGTCGCCGAGCAGGGCGCGAACGCCGCCAGTCGGGCGGTCGTCAGTCATCAGCGCCCGCCTCCCCGGGAGCGACCCGGAACTCCGACTGGTAGAACAGATCCGCCGAGCGGTAGGTGACGTTGAGGTCGGCGCTGTACAGCGCGGGGGAGACCGTCGGCGCGCCGGCGTCCTCGTCGGCGCCGGTCACGAGACTGCTCGTTGGTTCGTCGACGACCAGGGAGTAGGTGCCGTTGACCTGTTCGTTATCGCTGCCGTCAAGAGCGTCGACGTAGCCAACCGTGTACGTCCCCGAGAGGTTCCCGAAGAACCGCAGCTCCGGACAGTCCTCCCCGGCGACGGTGCCGGCGGTGATGTCGACCACCACCCGGTCGTCGGCGCCGGGATCGACCGTGCAGCCGTCGCCGACCTCGGTGTCGGTCTCGTCCTCCACGGTAACGGCCACGTTCCCGCTCCCGTCGGAATGGACGAACACTCCCCACTCGTCGGTGCCGTCGTTGAAGGTCACCTGGAATGCGTCCGTCGCACTCGACGCGAGGTCGCCCTGCGTAACGTTGAGTCGGAACGCCCGCACGTGACTGTCTTCGGCGACGGTCCACGTCGAATTCCCGTTGTCGTCGGTGAAGTTCCGGTCGGTCTGCTGGGCGATCCGGCTGCCGTTGGTCATGTCGACGGTCGTCAGGTTCGTGCTCGTCAGCGACGCGCCCGAGTGAGTGTGGGCGAGCTCGCTCCACCCCGTGACGCTGTCAGTGAAGTTGCTCCGGACCGCCGCGTAGGTGTCGCCGTCGACGCCGTCGATGCTCGCCTGCGCCATCGTCGTCGCCTCGTTCTCGTACTCGATCGCCTCGCCCGCCCCGGTGCCGGCGTCGCGGGTCGCGACGTTGCCGGTGTAGATCGCGGCGTTGAGCAGCACCGCCAGCGCGACCAGCATCACCGCGAGCGTGAGCGCGCCCACGAGCAACAACTGCCCGCGGTCGTCTACATCCGCCATACGACCACCTCCACCTCCAGTACGTTGTACACCCGACTGTCGTGGGCGTCGGGTGCGAAGAAGTCCGCCTCCGCGAGCGTCGTGTCCGTCCGATTCGTCGACTCGGTACTCTCGTTGGTCTCCCGGAGTACGTCGTCGTCGTACACGGTGAACGACCGCGAGGCCGTCGACGCGTGGTCGGAGGGCGATCCCAGATCCACCAACTGTACCGGGTGGCGGCTCCGTTCCCCGTCCCCGGTGATGAAGTAGACGTTCACGTTGAACGCGATGTTGCGCTCTCGCAGCGTCCGGTCCAGCACGTTCCCGAACGCCGTCGGCGGGCCGCCGCCGTGGAACCCGCCCTGCTCGGCCCCGTTGAACTGACCCGACTCGTTCCAACTCAGCACCGTCGGCACGATCGTCCCGTTCTCGGCCTCCGCGGCCAGCACTCCCTCGGCGAGCTTCGCCTGCTGGTTCTCGATGTGCTGGCTCGACGTACTCCCGGTCAGCGGCGTCACCGCGGTGACCTGCAGCGCGAACAGCAGGCTGGCGAGCAGCAACATCCCCGCCGTGATCGCCTCGAGCGCGTGGGCCTGCCCGCGATCGCCGCCCGTCACCACGCACGCACCTCCAGCCAGTACGTCGTCCCGTCGATGGCGACGGTCCGGCGGGCCGTGGTGACCGAGACGCTGCTGGGCGGGTCGTCCCCGGCCGAGAGCGTCGTGCCGTCGACGACGGCGGCGCCGCCGCTCGCGTTCTCGACGGTGATCTGAACCGCTTGCCCGTCATCGAGGGCGAACATCTCCTGGATAGTGGTCGCCGAACTGTCGAAGCGACAGTCCGCTGGAACGGCGGCTCCGCCGTCCAACTGCTCGAAGAACGCGACCGTACAGCTCCGGTCGAGCAGGTACTGCTCGTCGGGGGACCCGAGCCGCTCGGTCGACAGCGAGGTGGCGACCCGATCGGCGATCTGGGCGTCGCCGGCGCCGACGAACGGGGCGAACATCCCCGGGATGGTGGCGACGACGAACGTGACCGCGACGAGGAAGATCCCCACGCCGATCGCGTAGTCGAGCACCGTCTGCCCGCGCTCGTCGTCGACGAGGCGGCTCACACTACCACCACCCAGACCGCCAGCGCCAGCGTCTGCAGGATCACGACGAACTTCACGCCAGAGATGATCTGGGCGTCGCGGATGTACCCCGAGATGAACCCCGAGAGCACCGCTTGTAGCGTCACGGCGTGCAGGAACAGTAGCGAGAGCAGTTGGGTGTCGATACTGGCGCCGAAGCTCAGCCCGCCGGCGCTGCCGCCCCCGCCGCCCATCCCCGCCATCGTGTCCAGGAACTGCACCTTCAGGATCGCCATCACCGCCAGCAGCGTGAGGTAGGTCATCAGGATGATCGCCACCTGCATCCGCGTCCGGGATTTCCGCTCGCGCTCGATATCGTCCTGGTTCTCGGAGGACTGTGCGGCCGTCGAGAGCACGTCGGTGATCTGGCTCGACGCCTCCTGGGCCTCCGCGATCAGCTTGATCGTCCGCGCCAGCCGGGGGATGTGGTACTTGTTGTTGAACTCGACCATCGCCTCCCGCAGGCTCATCCCGTAGTTCACCTTCGCGTACATCACCTCGAACTCGTCGGCGAGCTTCCCCGTCGACGTGTCGGCGACGGTCTGGATCGACTCGAGCAGCGTCTGGCCCGTGTCGTTGGCCGAGGAGAGCTTCCGCAGGTTCTCCGAGAGCTTCCCGGTGATCGACCGTCGGGTCAGCCCGTTCCACTCGTAGAAGAACGCCAGCGGCACGAGCGTCATGTACGAGGGGACGTAGAACCAGACGAACGTCCCCAGATCGGGTTCGCGATCATCCCCTCCCACGTCGTCGGCATCGAGCCGTCGGTGAACAGCACGCCCATCACGGCCAGCGCCGTCGGCACCGTGAGCGCCAGCGTGAACAGCGGGTTGTCCCGGAAGAACAGCTGGGGGGCCGAAAGCAGCTGTTTGGTCTTGTAGTTCCCCTCGCGGGACTTGATCCGGTTGAACACGTCGAACCCACCGGTGAACGCCTCGATCAGCCCGAGGTGGAACAGCCCCTCGTCGCGACTAGCCTCGAGCCGCTCGTTCCCCTGCCCCGGCGAGAGGTAGCCGTCGCCGGGTTCGTCCTGCTTCACCGTCGAGATCATCACCAGAAAGCCCACGCCGGTCAGGGGATCAGGGCGTAGACGGTCCCGTAGATCAACCGCTCCCGGCCGCTGCCCATCATGCTCATTACGACGAGAATGATGATGAGCAGCAGGGGAACAGCGAGAGCGTCATGTACATCTCGCCGAACAGCTCCAGGGTCTCGAGGGTCGTCTCCTGTTCCTGCTTGGCGGTGCGCATGTGCTTCTCTTTCTTGTCGTAGAGGAACTGCTCCATATCCCCGCCGGAGTTGATGATCGAGAGCATGTCCGTGAGGAACTGCGAGAGCTCGTCGCTCGGCGTCTCCATCGACTGCTTGCGCACCGCGTTCCGGTAGTCGGTGCCGAAGTACTCCGTCTCGTTGACGATGCTCTGGAACTCCTTTGCGACCTCGCCGTACGTGTCGTCGGCGTCGGCCATCGACTCGAGGATCTCGAGTTGGTTCAGTCCGCCGACCGAGAGCGCGTACATGTAGGAGACCGAGTCCGAGAGCAGCATGTTGATCTCCCGTTCGCGCGCCGATGCCCGGGAGTAGGGGATCGCGACGATCGTGCCGAACCCCATGCCGAAGCCGATGCTCCCGAAGACGAGCCCCGACAGGAGGATCACCGCCGGCACCGTCGCTGCCTTCAGCGTCGCCGCCATCTCGGCGCTTCCGGCGGGGATCCCGAGGCTGAGGGTCTCAGGTGTGATCAGCCCGAGTTCGAACACCGCCCACCCGAGCAGGCTCCCGACCAGCCAGAGCGCGCCACCGATCAGGACGCCGACGGCGAGCGCCCGCGAGAGGTAGAGTTCGACCGCCTGGTTCATCCGGGCCTCGGTCAGCTTCCCCTCCACGTCGCTGACGAAGTCGCTCTCCGACTCGAACAGCAGCTCGTACAGCGGGTAGAACGCGTCCGCCAGCGCGCCGGAGTCGCTGTCGGGCCCCTCGCCGAGTTCGAGGCTCATCTACTCGTCGCCCTCCTCGTCGAGTGACCACGAGTCGACGTCGACACCGCTCTCGGACTCCTCGCCCGAGTCGTCCTCGTCTTCGGGCACGCCGAGGAACAGGTCGTCGGGGTCGTCGGCGTCGTCGGAATCGAACAGCGGGTCGTCGTCGCCGGCGTCGAAGGTCAGATCGCTCGGGTCGTCCCAGTCGTCGGACGGCGCTTCCTCCCACTGGATCGCCGGCTCGTCCGACTCGTCGTCGCCGGCGTCGTCGGACTCGCCACCGAACTGAATGGGTGGTTGGTCCGAGTCGTCGTGGTCGTCCCACTCGAGCGGTTCGTCGCCAGCCCGATCGCCGGATTCCTCCTCCTCGTCTGACCCGTCGGTGGCTGCTCCGGTCCCGAACGGGTGGTCTGTGTGAGGATCGTCGTCGAACCCGTCCGTGGCCGGGCCGTCGTCGAACGGATCGTCGGTACCCGGTTCGTCTTCGAGGGGTCGTCAGTGGCTTGATCGCCGTCGAACGGATCGTCAGCGGTTGGTTCCTCGTCAGCCATCGGCCGGTCCGAACCGGCTTCGTCGCCTGCCCCTCCATCGGGGCCGGGTTCCCCTCGGACTGGTGGCGCAGGGCCGAATCCTCCCCGGGCTGGCCGTCGCCGGCCGGATCGTCAGCGAACGGGTCATCGATCGGCTGCTCGTCGTCGAACTGATCGTCGCCGGACGGCTGATCGCCGACCCCGTCGCCGCTGGACTGAGCGTCGTCGAACCGCTCGGTAGTAGGCGGCTGCGCACCGAACTCGTCGTCGACCTCGGGGCCGGCTTCGAACGCCTCGTCGGTAGGCGTGGTGGTACCGAACCCGTTTCCGACGGACGGGTCGTCCGCGGACTGCCCCTCGTCGCTTGGCTCCGCCGCCGATTCGCCATCGGGCTCGCCGTCGTCGGTGGTCGGTGTCGTCGACGACGTGTCGAACGCCTCGTCGACCGACTCGGGCTCCGGCCCAGCCGCCGGCTTGTCGGTGGCTGCCTCGCCGTCGTCCCCCGCAGAAGCGCCGTCGGGTTCGTCGTCGCCGGGTCCGAGTTCGGGCATCGGCTCCTCGTCCGGGCTGTCGTCGATCGCTTCCTGGTCGTCGCTCCCGGCGTCGATCGCGTCGCGGTCCGGGCCGTCGTCGGCGCCCACCGACTCGGCCCCGGCTGGGAGTTCGCCGGCGGCGTCGGTAGTGGCCTCGACGTTGCCCTGGGGTTGCGTCTCGACCAGAGCGTCCGCCACGCCGTCCGGCGTCTCGCCGTAGTACTGCTCGAACAGCTCCTCCTCGGCGCGGTCGAGGATCTGCCGTGTCTCGGCCAGGATTTCGTCGTTGGGGTCGGGCCGGGGGACCATCTCCTCCTTCTCGGGGTCGATGTCGATCAGCACGGACTCCATCTCCCGGAGATCCTCGAGTGAGGCCTCGAGCTGGTCGTTGGCCATCAGCGAGAGGATGGTCTCGGGGTCGTTGATGAACGCCTGGAACGTCGCCGCCACCTGCGTGTACGTGTTCAGCCCCTCGTGGATCAGGTAGGCAAGCACCGTCTGCCGTTTGAAGATCTCCAGATCGAGCTTCTCGCGGTCCCACCCGCGATCGAACATGATCTCCTCCAGCGTGTTCGAGTTCCCCATCTTCAGGAACTCGTCCGTCTCGGCCTGCCACTGGTACACGTCCTGAACGTTGATCTCGTCGTTCTCGGCGTCGTAGTGGTTGATCTCGGTCAGCGACTTGTTCCGGCGCACTTTCTGCCCCTGGACACGGGTGGACGTCTGGATCGACACCAGATCCAGCGCCGTGAACATCGTCTTCGAGACGTTGATCGGCTCGGTGGTGAACCGCTTCAGCACCTCGCCCACGTTGTCGGCGTGGAACGTCGTGTACGTCGTGTGTCCCGTAGACATGACCTGGAACAGTGTGCGCCCCTCCTCGCCACGGATCTCGCCCATCACGATGTAGTCGGGACGCTGTCGGAGCGCGGCCTCCAGCAGGTCGAACTCGTCCACGTCGCCCTTGTCGTCGTCGGAGAACGACGGGCGCGTCACGGAGGCGATCCAGTTGCGCTGGGGCAGTTCGACCTCGCGGGTGTCCTCGATGGAGACGATCTTCGTGTTCGACGGGATGAACAGCGAGACCGCGTTCAGTGAGGTCGTCTTCCCGGACGCCGTCCCGCCGGCGAAGATGAGCGATTTGTGGTTCTCGATACAGAGCCACAGGAACGCCATCTCGTCCAGACTGAACGTCTGCCAGTTGATCAAGTCGACCGGGGTGAACGGCACGTCCTTGAACTGTCGGATCGTGTAGTTCGTCCCGTGGTCTGACACCTCCCGCCCGAGCGTCAGCTGGGCACGCGAGCCGTCCGGGAGTGTGGCGTCGACCTGTGGTCGGCGCTTGGAGATCCCCTTTCCGGAGCGTTGGGCGAGTTTAACGACGAAGTCGTCGAGCTCATCCTCCTCGTGGTAGACGTTGGTGATGATCTGCTCGTAGTCGGAGTGGTAGACGAAAACGGGGGAGTTGTACCCGTCACAGGAGATGTCCTCGACGTTGATGTCGTGCTTGATGCCGTCGATGCGCTCGTAGCCGATGAAGTCCCGTTCGAGGTAGTACAGCAGCTTCTCGACCTGGTACTCGTTGAGGATGTCGGCGTCCTCTTCGAGCAGCACCGGCTCCGGTCGAACCTCGATACCCTCTAGATCACGGACGCCGTCGACGGGCTCCTCGTACCCCAGCAGATCGATGACGCGGCCGCCGACGCCGCCGTCGGGGTCGATCCCGAACGCGTCGGCGACGTGGTTCCCGAGGCCGCCGCCCTGGCCGTCGTCGTTGGGCTCGTCGTAGAGGTCGTAGCGATCCAGTAGCTCCCGGGTTTTGGTCTCGATCACCGACCGCCGGTGGTCCTCGTCGCCGGCGGTCGCGCCCTCGTCCTCGTACTTGATCGACGCGCGGAGCTTGTCGGTCAGATACGCAGACAGCTCCGACTCGATCTCGGTGAGGTGGGTTGGACGACGTAGTACTTGATCTCGTTCTCCTTCGTGGAGCGGAAGATCACCACGAAGGAGTAGGGCTTGTTGACCCAGTAGCGGTCCCGCTCCACGAAGTGGTGCTTCTTCGCCAATGGGACCGTTTTCTCCAGGTCGTAGCGGTTGGCGACGGTGGTTCGCCCCTGCGGATCGGAGAAGAAGGCGTCCTCGTCGACCTGGTCGTCGACGTCCACCGTGCGCTCGTCGATCAGTTCCTGCAGTTCCTCGCCGGCGCGCTCGCAGTCGGCCATCGTCGCGCCGATCGTCTCGGGCGGGAACCCGAGTGCCTCCTCGGCGTCGAACGTCTCGGGTTCGCCCTCGGCGTCGGTCGGGGGATCGCCGCCTTCGTCGTAGAAGTACTCCCGTTTGTAGTCCTCCCAGCCGTAGATGTCCTTGATGACCGGCGTCTCGTCGTAGCCGATCAAATCCGAGTACTCGGTGATGTCCTGTGCGACCCGGCCGGCGGCGCCGATCCGCGCCTCGATCTCCCAGGGGGGAACCCCAGGTACTCGTCGGGATCGAAATCGGTGCGCTCCCAGTCCTCACGGGTGAGCGCCCGCTCCCCTTCGCCCCAGCGGTCGCTCCCGGGCGTCTCGTCGAAGCGTTGGTAGAGCGTCCGTGCCGCGTCCGGTTCGCCGTGCTCACGAAGAAAATCGTCCCACGTGTACGATCCGACGACAGCGTCCGGTCCGTCGTCGGTGGGCTCGACCGGCTCCGCGACCTCGCCGTCAAGCGGGCTCGGAGTGGAGTCACCCTCGTCGGTAGCCATTGACTACTCGCTCTATCCCCGTACGCAAAAAATCTCCCCTGGGAGTATCAGTCCGGAGAACGGCCCGCGGAAGCCATATCCTTTCGGTGGCCGTACGCCCGCTGTGCGCGACCTCGACGAGACGGACCTTCGAATCATCGAACTGCTCGCAGCGGACGCCCGCCGGCCCTACAGCGACATCGGCGACGAGGTGGGGCTCTCGGGGCCGGCGGTCTCCGACCGCGTCACGCGCCTAGAGGACTCCGGCGTCCTCAAGCGATTCACCGTCGACGTGGATCGGTCGCAGCTGCGTGCCGGCGTCCCGGTGTTCGTACGTCTCGCCGTCGATAGCGGGATGGACGCCCTCCGTGAACGCGTCGCGGCGGCGAGCGCCGTCGAACACCTGTTCGTGACTGCCGAGGAAGAGCTGCTGTTCTACGGCCGGGCGCAGGCCGACGGCGTCCGCGACTGGCTGGCAGAGCTGATCGGCGACGCCGACGTGGCCGAGCGAGAGATCTCGGTCGTCGACGACGTGGCGTGGACGCCAGCTCTCGGCGGCGTGGAGTTCGCGCTCACCTGTGCCGAGTGCGGCAACACGGTCGACAGCGAGGGCGAAACCGAACGGCTCGGCGACGACGTGTACCACTTCTGTTGCCCGTCGTGTCGCTCCCGGTTCGTCGAGCGCTACGAGCGGATGGAGGCCGGAGCGGAGTAACGGCCCCACGGACTCGCAGGGAGGACTGGTGTAGCGGATTTCGACCCCTCCGAGCCGGTTCCACGGTCCACTTCGTTCGCCGGAAAACGGGCGTGGTGGGATTCGAACCCACGATCGAGGAGTTAGGAACCCCTCGCCCTGTCCGCTAGGCCACACGCCCTAGCCGCCGCTACCGGGTCGGGGGACAAAAGAACACGCTTCTGCGCTACTCGCTCGTCGAACTCTCGGTCTCCGCCTCGTCGGTGTCCTCGGACGCCGTCGAGGAGGTGGAACTGTCGTCCGAATCCGGGCCCTCCTTCATCTCTTCGAGCTCCTCGTTCAGCTCCTGGCGGCCCTTCTGGAACTCACCCATCGCCTGCCCGGTCGACCGAGCCAGCTTGGGGATCTTGTTCGCGCCGAACAGCAACACGAGCACGAGGAGGATGATGATGAGCTCTGGTCCCCCGGGAATCGGTACTTGAAGCGGCGCAGTCTGGAACATCTCTATGCTGATGTACCCCACAACCGACTATAGGCCTTTTGGAAATATGGACCGGGGGAGAGCCCTTTTCCCGCGGCCGCCCCGGGCATCAACATGGACGACACCGTGCCCACAGTCGGTACCGACGCGCCCACGTTCTCCGCCCCCGTCGCCGACGCGGACGGGATTACCCCCGCCCCCTGACGGCGTATCTGGGCGAGACACCGACGGTCCTCGCGTTCTTCCCGGCGGCGTTCTCGGGCACCTGTACGACCGAGCTCTGTACGTTCCGCGACAGTCTCACCCCGCTGGCGACCGGCGGAGCCACCGTGCTCGGGATCAGCACCGACCTCCCGTGGGCACTCGCGGCGTTCCGGGAGGCGGAGTCGCTTCCGTTCCCGCTGGTCGCCGACAACGACGGCTCGATCTGCGAGACGTACGGCGTGCGGACGACGTACGAACGCTTCGACATGGACGGCGTCGCCCGGCGCTCCGTGTTCGTCGTCGACGCCGACGGCACCGTCACGTACCGGTGGCTGGCCGACGATCCCGGGACCGAACCCGACTACGAGGCTATTTCGGCCGCCGTCGACGCTGCTGCCGACATCTGACCCACCCGACGGTCTTTTTTCGGTCCGCATCGTGGTTGTGAGTCGATGGCCAGCGAGACCACCGGACACAAATACGACCCCGCGGAGGAGCACGCGTTCCCGGACGAGCGACTGAACGAGGTGCTGCCGAAACTGGTCGAGCACCCGGAAGTCGAGGCCTACCTCGAGGCTCAGAACGTCAACGCGGTCACCCGGAAGGGGTACAACGATCACGGAACCAAGCACATCGAGATCGTTCGGAACCGCGCGCTCCGGCTCTACGACCTGCTGAAGGCGGGTAACGTGCCGTTCAACGGCGCGACCGACCAGGGGCTCGACGAAGCCGACGAGCCGGTCATCATCGCCCTGGCGGCGACGCTTCACGACGTGGGGCACGTCGTCCACCGCGACGACCACGTCTACTACTCGATTCCGCTGGCGGCTGATTTCCTCGACGAGTTCCTCGATCAGTTCTACGAGACTCCCGAACAGATCCGAATCAAGGCCGAAGTGCTCCATGCGATCCTCTGTCACCACACCGAGGAGACGCCGCTGACCCGGGAAGCCGGCGTCATTCGCGTCGCCGACGCGCTCGACATGGAGCGGGGTCGCTCGCGTATCCCTTACGAGGAGGGCGGCCGGGGCATCAACACGCTCTCCAGCCAGGCGATTCGCGAGGTCAGCCTCCAGCCGGGCAACGGGACGCCCGTGATGGTCGAGATCGAGATGGTCAACGCCGCCGGCGTCTACCAGGTCGACAATCTCCTCAAGTCGAAGCTCCGGGACTCGATGCTCGAGGACGCGGTCCGGATCGTCGCCGTCAACACGAAGAGCGACGCCGGCCTGGTCGAACGGATCGAGCTCTAACCCCGGGCAAGCGGTCGCCGAGTCGCACGTCACTCGCCGGTGGCACTGTCGGTCGCAGCAGTCGCTCGACCGGGCCGCAACGATCCGGCAAATCCTGCCGCTCGTCGTCGGAAACGCCTGCAGAGATGGATTCCTTTATCCGTCGCTGTCGTGTTCGATCCGATCACCCGTGGCCCGGTTCGGAAACTCGGTCGCCCTGCTCAGGAACCGCGAGTTCCTCTCGCTTGCGGGGACGGCGTTCGCGCGGAGCCAGGCGTACTCGACCATCATCATCGCGCTCGCCCTCTACGCCGACGCGTTCGGCACCTCCGGGTTCATCGAGGGGCTGTGGGGGACCGCGTTCGCGTTGGTCCAGCTGTTCATCGTCCTCCCGCTTGGCCGCAAGATCGACACCGGGAACGCCAAGCGGTGGCTGCTGGCCGGCCTCCTGATCAACGTCCTGGTGTTCGTGGGGTACATGCTCATCGGGCACCCCGTCCATGCGGATATCGTCGCCGCTCTCGAAGGGGTCGGGGCGGGTGCCCTCTGGACGACCAGCGGGTCGATCCAAGTCATCTACGTCCGGATGGTACAGGGGATCGGTGCCAGCATCCTCTGGATCACCGGCTCGACGGTCGTCGGGCAGATCTCGCCCGACGACGAGAGCGGTCGCTGGCTGGGCTCGTACAATCAGGTCGCGGCGTTCTCCTCGTTGGCCGGCGACGTGGTCGGCGGGCTGCTGCTCTCGATGTACGACCCGCTCCAGTCGAGCGTGGTGTTCGCCATCCTCGCCGCCGTCACGCTGGGGGCGTTCGTGCTCGTCTACTTCAATCTCCGCGACGACCCGGGTGGCGGCGTCGACGACCCCGAGGCCCAGTCGGGGGTCGGGACGATCAAGAAGTTGCTGAAGCTGCCGATGTTGCGCTCGCTGGTGCTGTTCCGGCTGGCGTTCTCGGTGGGGAAGATGGCGGTCATCATCTTCCTCCCGATCCTCGCCAGCACGGAGTTCGGCATCGGCGCGTTCGCCATCGGCTGGATCCTCGCGGGCGGGAAGATCACCAAGGCGCTGCTCCAGGGGTACGTCGGCGACCTCACCGACCGGATCGGCGACCGCGCGAAGTTCGTCGCCGTCGGCGCCCTGGTGTACGGGCTCGGGATTGCGCTCATCCCGCTGTCGCTCCCGGCCGAGGACGCCGTTGGACGCTTCTACCTCGGCTACTTCGGTCACGGGCAGGAGCTGGGCGGCGGGTTCCTCGTGCTGTTTCTCGCCTACGCGGTCATGGGGATCGGCGACTCGATCCGCCTGCCGGCGAGCATGGCGCTGTTCGTCGAGGAAGGCGAGACGTACGACTCCGTCGCCAGCGCGATGTCGCTGCGCTCGATCTCCTGGAAGATCGGACAGACCGCCGGCCCGCTCGGGGTCGGGCTGATCAAGGACTTCGTCGGCACCGTCGAGGCGTTCCTCACCGCGTCGGGGTTCGTGGTGTTCGCGACCGGGCTGTTCTGGCTCACCCACACCATGTCGAGATCGCCCGGCACCGATCCGACTCCGGGGGATTAGTTGCGCTCAGGCGCCGGCGCAGTCAGTCTTCGATCGTCTCGACTTCGAACGCCGAGCGCTCGACGGCGAGGCGGAACGTCGGGACCGTTCGGTACTCGACTTCGACCACGTCCTTCCGGCGGAGGCTTCCCAGCGCGTCCCGCACCGACTCGACTTCGGGATCGATGTCGAACGACGCCCGGAGCTTCTGGAGCACGCTCACGACGCTCTCGGAGCGCTCCTCGGGCCCCGCAATCACGTCGAGGATCTGTGCGTGGAGCTCCGGCACGCGGATGCGGTCGGGCACGCCGCCGGTCTCCTCCGGCGGCACGCTCGGCTCCACGTCGACGAGCTCGACGCCCTCCTCGGTCGCGCGAATCAGGCTGTCGTCGTCGCGGTAGTAGTAGTCGCCCAGCTCGTTCTCGAGATACTGGTGGACCTCGCTTCCCGACTCCATCCCCAGCGATCCTGTAGCTCCTTGTTCTTGGTCGGCTGGAGGGTGACGATGTCGGCGAGGCGTGATTTGGCCTCGTCGCTGAGACTCATTGGGCGAGGCTGGGGCGTCGGGGCGTATGGCTATTCCGGTCCCGGCGGGCCGGAACCACGGTAGCTAAGCGTCCCAACCCGCTATGGGGCGACGTGCGACACGTCACCGACCGGGTGTCGAACCCATTCGGCATGGAGCCGCCCTGCGATCAGTTCGTTCCCGGCTACGGCGACGCCAACGCGGACTTCCACGTGGTGGGCGACCATCCCGGCGTCCACGGCGGCGTCGATACTGGTGTCCCGTTCACGGGGTCGGCCGCGGCGGAGCGACTCCAAACCGCGCTCGCCGACGGCGGGCTGCTCCAGAGCGTCGGCGACGAGCCCGACGCTACCGGGACGTTCCTCTCCTACCTCCACATGTGCGTGCCCGAGGGCGGGACCACCCCGACGGACGACGCGTACGCGGAGATGGAGCGCTACTTCGACGCCGAACTTCGCGCCATCGCCGCCCACGTCCTCCTCCCCGTCGGCGAGCACGCGACGCGGCACGTCCTCGAGACCTACACGGCGCAGGCGTATCGGACCGACGTGGAGATGGACCAGCTCCACGGCACCGAACTGCTCGGTAGCGGCTGGCTGGTGCTCCCGATCAAGGACCCGACCGACTGGGCGGACGACGACGACGATCGACTCGTCGAGGCACTCGAGACGCTGCAGGCCACGGACTACCGACGCGAGAGCGATCTCGGCCGGTTCCTGCCCGGCGGCGAGTCCTACCACGTCCGGTAGCTCAGCGCGTCGCCCGGAGATACCGCCCCACGTCGACGAGGAACCCGCCGCCGCTCAGCACGGGCAGCAGGATCAGCCCCACCAGCGCCGCCCACGTCGGGACAGCGACGACCGGCCAGACCGCGAGGGTGACCGCGGGCCCCAGCGAGGGAACCGCGTACATCCACGCGGCGCCACGGCCGAACCGGCCGACGGTCGTCAGCACGACCAGCGGGAGGAGAACGGCCCCTGCGAGCAACACACCGCCGAGCGCCGGCGTTCCCGCTTGCATCGTCTCAACGGCCGTGAGCAGATATGCGGCGGGTGACTCCAGCGGGAACGGACCGAGGAGCGTCGACACCGGCGACGCGACAGCGTCGGCGACGGCGCTTCGAAGCGCCGCCTGCCGCGGCAGCGCGTAGACACCGAGCCCACCGAGGTAGACGAACAGGGAGAGCGCGACGACGCCGTACCAGCGCTTCAGTCCGCGTCGGCGCCGAACGCCGGCCGGAACCGTCGACGACGACGTTGCGGACTGTGCGGAGTTCGTCGCGGCCTCCCAACTGCTGGCGTCCGAGCCGGTGGTCGTCGATTTCTGCTCGCTCGTTTGGTTGGTGGCGTCAGTCGTCGCCGTACTGCTCCTCCCCGCCGCCTCGGTGGCCGACGTATCGCTCCCGTCACTGCGTCGCCCGGTCGAGGAGCGATCCGCGGCTGTGTCGGTCCCCGTCCGGGTGTCGGATCGGGTGCTGTTGGCCCCTCCGGTCGGCGATGTCGTGTTGGCCGTCGTCGAGTTACTGGTGGTCGAGGTACTGGTCGTCGAGGCGGTGTCCGTCGTCGTTCGGCCTGTGGACGAGGACTCGGTTCCTGGCTCCGTTTCGGCCGCCGTCACGCCGTCCGGCAGCTCCTCGTCCGGGAACACGGATACCGGCGGGAGGTTGTCGAGGTTCTTCTCGACGTACTCGCGGTGGCCCAGCCGGTCGTAGGTTTTGCGCTCGGCCGGGTTCGAGAGCACGTCGTGGGCTGTTCGGATGAGTTTGAACTGCGCGTCGCTATCCGGGTGGTCGTTCACGTCGGGGTGGTACTCCCGGACGCGGTCCCGGTAGGCGCGTTTGATCTCTTCGGCGGCGGCGTCGTCGGCTGCGCCGAGAACGTCGTAGAGGTCCGCCGGCATGGTCCCCGTTACACCCAGTCCGTGTTTGAATCTACCGCCCGACGGTCGCCGACGACAGCTCCTGTCCCTGCGGCGATTCTTCGGGAACGCACCGAAGTGGGAACCCTCTTTGGCGCCCGCCGAGCAGGTCATGTATGGAGCGTATTCGGCTCGGGAACACCGTTTTCGAAGGGGAGAACAACGTCTACCTTCTGCAGGGCGACGAGACGGCGCTCGTCGACGCCGGCGTCGCCACCGATCCGACTCGCCAGGAGTTCGTCGACGGGCTGGCGTCGTTCGGCGTCACGCCCGCGGACATCGATCGCGTGTTCCTCACTCACTGGCACTACGACCACGCCGGCCTGGCGGGCATGATCCAGCAGGCCGGCGGGGCGACCGTCCACGTGCACGAAGCTGACGCATCGCTCGTCTCCGGCGCGGAGGCGACGTTCATCGAGGACCGGGCGCTACAGCAGGAGACGTTCGAGGCGTGGCAGCTACCGGACGGCCCGCGGGAGGAGCTTCTCTCCTTCCTCGAGGGCCACGCGGAACTCGCCGGCGACGACGTCGACGTGACGCCCTTCACCGGCGGCGACCGGTTCGAGGTGAACGATCTCGAACTCGAAGCGATCCACCTCCCCGGCCACTCCGACGGCCTCTCGGCGTTCGCCTTCGAGGACGACGGTGAGCGACAGGCGTTCGTCGGCGACGCCATCCTCCCGAAGTACACGCCGAACGTCGGCGGCGCGGACGTCCGAGTAGCGTCGCCGTTGGCGAAGTACGTCGACAGCCTCGTCGAGGTCGTCGAGCGTGACTGGGACCGTGCACTGCCAGGCCACCGCGACCCCATCGAGGAGCCTGCGGAGCGCGCGCGGGAGATCATCAGCCATCACCGTGAGCGGACTGAACGGGTCATCGACGTACTCGAGCGCCACGGCGGCTGTGACGCCTGGACCGTGAGCCACCACCTGTTCGGCGAGTTGGACACGATCCACATTCTCCACGGCCCGGGCGAGGCGTTCGCCCACCTCGATCACCTCGAACGCCACGGCGTCGTCGAGCGGGAGGCGACCGACTACCGACTCGTCGTCGACGACCCGGAGATCGACGCGCTGTTCCCCGACCCGTAAGCCTCCCGACGGGTTCTCGCGAGCGATGCCACGAGTGGTGTGCTTTTAGGTTGCAAGTCCGGAGTGGGGGTATGAGCGAAGTCGACCCCGACTACCAAGTGGCCGTCGTCGGCGGCGGCCCGGCGGGACTGACGACCGCACTGTACACGACGCGACTCGGGCACGATACGGTGCTGATCGATCGCGGCGGCGGCCGGGCGGCGATGATGCAGGAGACCCACAACGTCATCGGCATCACCGAGGAGGTCTCCGGGAACGAACTGATCCAGACTGCCAAACGACAGATCGAGTCCTACGGCGCCGACACCGTTCGGGGGCTGGTCTCGGACATCCACGGCTCGTCGGGGTCGTACCGTCTCGACGTTGGCGAGGAGACGTACACCGCCGAACGGGTGGTGCTCGCGACCGGCTTCTCCGACGATCGGCCGGAGCCGCCGCTGCCCCGAACTGGCCGCGGGCTCCACTACTGCCTCCACTGTGACGCCTACATGTTCATCGACGAGTCGGTGTACGTCATGGGCACCAACGAGAGCTCGGCGCACGTCGCCATGATCATGCTCAACTTCACCGACGAGGTGGACCTGCTGCTCCGCGGGGAAGAACCGGAGTGGGGCGAGGAAACTGACCGACAGCTCCGTGCCCACCCGATCGACGTGATCGACGAGGAGATCACGGGGATGAACACGGACCAGGACGGCTGGCTGGAGTCGTTCGAGTTCGAGGACGGCACGACCCGAGAGTACAAGGGCGGATTCCCGATGTTCGGGGCGGAGTACCACGCCGAACTCGCCGAGGTGCTCGACCTGAAGCGGACAGACGGCGGCGCCGTCCAGGTCGACGACCACGGCCGGACATCCGTCGAGGGCGTGTTCGCGGTGGGCGACCTCACGCCGGGGCACAGTCAGATCCCGGTCGCGATGGGCGAGGGCGCGAAGGCGGGGATCGCGATCCACTACGACCTGCGGGAGTTCCCCAAGTCGCTGGCCGAACTCGACGGCGAGTCGGTCGATCCGGCGTCGACGCCGGCGGTCTCGGACGAGATCCGCGAGGCTGCCCGCCGGCGTGACGGCGCCGAATCCACGGCTGCGGACGACTGATCGCGAACAGGCGGCCCGACTCCGGCGCGAGACGGCTGGCCGCACAACCGCGACCCGTCCCGCGGTGACTCTCAGCGCACACCGGGGGTGGTCCCGGCATCGTACTTGAACGTCGGGTCGATCCGAAGGGGAACGCCCTTATTTCTGGGTGTGGTTACTCCGAGTGCGCACCGGTGGTCTAGTGGCAGGACCTGAGCCTTCCAAGATTGCGGAATGGAAGCGTCAACCCACCCATCGGACCAATCCTGCTAACGCGGGATTTCGACATTTTCCCGGTTGTAAACCTAAGTACGCAAGTAGAAAAACACACGTCGCAACACTAAACGAGAAATCGGAGTACGGCGTGGGCTTGCTGAATCTCTCGGGCTCAGGATAACAACCATGTTCGACAAACCGCAAGACAATGTGGAGTTGCCCGTCCCAGTTGTAAGTGAGCCCAATCAAACGGCGCTAGAGCAATTCGCTCCCCTCCAAGCAGAGGATTATGAGGATTTCAAGTACGACTTCCTCGTTTGGCTTTCGACTAGAGGGAAGCGACCATTCCGGGGAGATGGGTACGCGGATACCACAGTCCAAACCACCCATTACAAAATTGAGGTTGCATATCGGTGGCTCTGGGATACTCACGGAGAGTATCGTACTGGATTCACCCCAGAGGATGCTGATCAACTGTTGAATGATCTAGTCCGTCGAAGCCCAAAGACGGACAATGAGATATCTATCTTCATCAAATCGCTCAAGCGGCTATTCAAGTGGTTCAATGACTCTCGAAATACAGACTATGACTGGGAATACGAGCATAAGGATCAACTGAAGGATGAAACCTCAGACAAGAGTATCCACTACTTTCGCGCGTGGGAGCTATCCAGCCTCTATGATGCTGCTGTCGAAATTAGCTCTGTTCGCAGCTATCACAACAAGGGAATGAGCCCCGAAGAGAGGGATGAAATCAAGACTCACCTAGCACAGAGAATGGAGATTCCCAAAGAAGAGGTAGGACCGGAGGAATTCGACAATGCCAATTCATGGAAGTTTCCCTCGCTTTTCTCTGTTAGTGCCGATCTGGGGCTCCGCCCGATAGAGGTTGGTCGGGCTAATACGGGTTGGCTCAATCTTCAGGATAAAGAGGTACGGATTCCCAGAGAAGAATCTACCAAGAATTCAGAACCTTGGGAATGCGCTTTGTCTACTCGCTCTGTTCGGGCTCTGAAACGCTGGCTTGAGGAACGAGAGCGGTATGATCGATATGCCGACTCAGACAAATTGTGGCTCACCAAGTACGGGAATCCGTATGGGTCAAGCTCGCTCAACAGCCTCCTAGATGATTTGCTAGCAGAGACAGATATCCAACCCAATGGTCGGCAGTTGACTTGGTACGCTATTCGACGGGGGGCTGCTACTATGTGGGCAAGTGATGCAGGGATCGAAGCTGCTCAGGAACAGCTTCGGCATTCAAATCTTGAGACTACCCTTCGCTATGTGAAATCTGAGAGTGGTCGTAGGGCCCAAATGGCCAACGAAATGTGGTAATTTTCTAGCTTCTATCTTTCTTTTGGCCACTACTTTTGTGGTCCGGACCTAGTGGGATTCGCTCAGTAATCTCCAAATCCGGTACCAACACAGAGTATAGCGAAATATCGCAAGATAGCTCTGGATTCAGACTCTGTAATGGGCTTCAATTCATATCTTTTGGGAAGTAAGGAATATCCAAAGGCAACCTATCAGTTATCTTTGTGCTTATACGCTGATTATGTCCTTGAATAGAATACAAGTATGGCGGATCCAGATATCTGGCTTGAGCTTCGATCTGGGCAAATCAAACTCTCGGGGTAGGGGATTGGGTGAAGTAAGGTCGGTTCGATTTTTGAGACATAATTAGACTTGATACTCATTTGCTCTTGAGGGTCTGCTAGCTTTGTCTCTAAGCGGCTAGTCAGGTTTCTCTGTAGGATAGGGCATTCCACTAACATTCTAACTCAGGCTCATAGCATGGACTCTATGGCTATACGTGAGACTGTGGGAGGAATCAGAGGTAGAGAGTAGATCATTGACCGAAGAAGAGGAATCTGCTACAGCTGAGAGAACCGAAGAAGAATGAAAGAAGAATCGCAAGACAGAGCAAAGTCTCTATAGCTGAGTGAAGTCTGTCTCAAGTCTGGCAAAGGACAGCAAAGTCTTTGGTTCAATCTATTTTAGGAGCAATTATCTAGAACTGATATCACCGACTCTCAGGCTATTTTCTTATTCTTTTGGGACTGTGGTCACGGTGCGACTTTCCCGCTAATGAGCCTTCTAATTCTTTGTCGCATAAATGTCGGATTCAAAATCTATGAGATATTGGTTCTGAACAGGATACCAACCTCTGAATCTGCATCCGTAAGTACAGCTAATAGCGTTACCAGAGTAATGTCACTTGATTTTCGCATACATCCCTGCCAATTCCAAATCCTTCTGAGCAACTGGTTCCCACTTTATCATATACTTCAGACTCTCCCCAACCCAGACTTCCTTTTCACAGTACGTGCGGTCACTTTCGTGAGATAGAGCGCGCCCTTCCGTGTACGTAGGTTCTCTATTTGTCACCCAATCAGGCAGATCATCTACCTCTGCCCACAAACCAGCTTTGAACTTAAGATACGAAAGTGTCGTCATTGCCTTCTGTGGTTCCCATGTGGGCATATGCGGAAATCATAGGCCATAGACAAGTCGTTTTCTCTTGTCCTTGTACCCATCTAACTAAAGCCCCCAACTGGAGGTCTTAATAGAGTATTCCCGACTGTTTGACCAACTTTCTACCTTATTTCTATTTTTCTTAATCTAAATGAACAAATATATAAACTTGTAATGTTTATTACTAGTCGCAATGGGAAAAGAAAAGACGGTTGGGCTAAGCGAAGATACGCATTCTGCGCTTAGTCATATGAAGATAGACCGGGGTTTCCGGTCGTTTGAGGAATTATTGACTAGTGAGATTGACGAATTAGCGAATTACAAGGAGGAATAACCTATGGGAATCTACGGACCTAATTTTGTAAAGAAGGAGAGTAACGAGCAAACAGATAACGAATCAGAGGTAGCCGAGTTGTCGGCTCCGGAGGATATCCGGGAAGCCAAGCTAACTGGCAACGGAGTTGTGACTGAGTTATCAGAGGGTCGGCTGAGAGAGAAGGAAGAGGGAGAAAAGGTGATTGGGGTTGATCTGTCTAGTGAGAAGGCTTCAGCGTTTTTCTCCGAAAGTGAGATAGAGCAGCTCAGGGAAGCCGAGAAGCTTCAGAATCCGGATAAGGAAGACTTGTCCGGGAAAGACATGGACCAGATCTGGAGCGAGGTTGAATCCGAAGTTCAGGAGATCTACAAGCAGGAACTGAAGGAAGATCGGCTCAATAAGGCTCAAAATTTGAAGGACTCCAAGGACTGGATGAAGCCCGCTCACGAGACTAAGCAAGTGTCTGAAATGACGGGAGCCGAGTTTAAGCGGGCTATGAGCGAGGCTATGTCGGAGCCTGATACTGAAGAAGAAATGGAGGAAGCTGCTGATATCGATCTTGAAGAGGTTCTAGGAATTGCCGGGGAAGTGCCCGAAGTAGAAAATCGGCTAGATTCTGAAGAAGCAGAGCTAGCTGCTGAAGCCTTCGAGAATCGTGCACACAAAAATTCGGCTTGGTTAGACATAGCCGATGACATACGTGATTCTGACTCTAAAACGAGGTATGAGTCTACTGAAGGTGGGAGGAAGTTAACAACAGAATCGGAGGAACTGAAGCAGGCTCTGAGAAATCCATCTGGATTTGACGGAAAAGTCAAAATCCATAGAGATACCGGGAATACTGTCGTGGCTACTGTCTCCGGAGAGTGATCTATCTATGATCCAGAGGATTTTCGGAGATTCTGAAGATGAGGAAGAGGATATCCTAGAGACGCGAAATGAATGCCCCAAGTGTGGGAACAATTCGCGGGTTAACGAGATGGAACGCCGGGATGGGAAGCTGATCCACGTTCGCTCATACTGTGAGAGATGTGATTGATATGGCTAATGAATTACCGTTTGAACTTGCTAGCGATTGTCCGGAGTGTAATCGCTCTCTCAGGGGAGACTTTTCCGCCTATCTGTGGGGCAATGCTCGGATGAAATTTGAATGCTCAGTTGCATGCTCTTGTGGCTTCGAACGCGACTATACTACTACTCTCCAATGACTGAAGTAAGAGAACTTGCTCCCGGGCTGATCGAACTACAGACAGACAAGCACATTGAAGAGCTTGAAAAGGATGGATCTGTCGTAGCAATTTACGAGAAGGACTCTGAAGGGGCTAAGGTGATCGTAGATATCTCCGAAAATCTCACAGACAATTTGTCATATATCTACTAGTTAGATCTCTCGGAAAAACTAACTACCAATCCACATTTAAGCCACCATGCCGAAGAAATGACAAACTGACCTAATGAAGTCTCTCAGAATGTAAGCAAAAGTCCGGTTCAGTCCTAAGCTGAACCGGGGAGAAGGAATATGACTCTATCCACTTTATCTAATAGTTCCGGAAATATAAGCGATTCGGTAGTACCGGCAGGTGAACAAATCTCCGATCTTTTCGACAATAACGTATTCATCCCGTTAGAACCGGGGAAGAAGTATAGCTTTGATACAGGATGGAATGAGAAACGAAATCTGATTCCTCCTGAGGAAGCCGAGAAACACCTTAAGCAAGGTGGGAATGTCGGGTTGGTAATCGGGAAGTGGTTCAATGGATCTACCTATGTCCTATTCGATGTTGAGGAAGCCGGCATACTCCCCGAAGATATCCGTTCGATAGTTGATTCTCACTCTCTGCTAACTGAGGAAACAACCCACGGGGGAATGAATCGAATTGTTCGGATTGACAGTAGGGAAGCTTACGATCTACTGGATTCCTTCGATACGACCATTAGCGATATCAGAGAACGGGAGTCGGCAGACTTTGAACTGTTGACTAACACAGGAACCCCACTTCCTCCCTCTGAGATAGATCACACAAATTGCCCGGAATCTAAAGAAGGGTGCGATGGAGAAGGGACGGGGAGGTATGTCCTAGAATCCATCAATCCTGAGGCTCCCGCTATGGATCTTGATTCGGTTAGGAGATTAGGAGAGCTGTTAGGGATTGAGGCTCAGGAACCCCGAGATAGTGAAATACCTTTAGGGAATGAAAATTCTGAAGCTCCCCAGTAGATCCGAAGGTAGACCCTCAGAAGGAATTTGAGGAAAACGTACCCTCTGTAGAGCATGATTTCACCGAACGATACCAGTATATGCGATGGGGAGATTGGGACGGTCAAGAGCTATTCTCTCGGCTTTGGAATGGGGATTTCTCGGCTATTCCGGGTTCCAATAAACAAGGAAGGGCAGAGTGCAAGTTAGCAAATTATATCGGCTTCTTCATGGGGAGGAATCAAAGTATGATTCAATTCCTAATGTCTACTCTGCCGTTCGATTCATACTATCAGAAGTATCCAAGTCACCGTAAGCAGCTACTCAATTGGGCTTCTGGGGAAGAATGGGTATTCTGTGAGAAAGTATCATTTGATGCTAAATATGCTACGGCGCTCCAATTCTGGCGCGAGGATACTACCTCTGTAGCAGAGATAACCGACAATACAACCCGTGAAGAAGATGCTGTTTATCGAACCCTAGATATCCTACAGGCAGAGGGAGTGATCGAAAAAATCGGCAAAGGGGAGTATCGAAATACGGGAATCACAGAAGGATATCTCAATAGATTGTATAATGTGACTCAAAAGAATAACCCAGATCGGCATCCGAAAAGCATAGATGTTTCAACTAATAACAGTAATGTCGGATGATAGGCAATATAATGTATGGAATAAATTCTAACTATTCCTTTGTTAACGTGAGAATTTTTGGTGAAAACGCCGGAGGGCTCCACATCCATTTAAATAGGGGTGAAGCATGACTCAGCTGAATATGACCTATATCTCACGACAGATTGATACTGTGGTTCCTGAAGGCTTCAGAGTCGAACAGATTCGGGTAAACTTGGACTGTATCACTCCGGACATTCGGGAAGAGGAATGGTCCGATATCACGGATCAATTCGAACGTGTAGCTTCTGACCACCTTCAGTCAAATTTGACGGTTGCTCAGGATAGTTCGCTTTCGGAGTTATGGGATTTCGATATGGTACATTCCTGTGGCAGAGAGCCACTTTACGACTCACAGGCTTCAGAATACTATTGTCCGATTTGTAGCGCACATCCAGATTCGATTTTCGACTATTAGAAGCGTTTGTTGCCCGATCATTGTGGTCTCTAGGTGTTACGAGATGATCGGATCATGCTGTGTGTACTTAATCCCAATATAGGCTAGAATCAAAAGAGCTACACCAATTATAGAGAACATCAACTGATCTAAACCACTTACGGTGAAAATGGGGGCTATAGCTTGAATCATAGCTGATGTAGCGAGAATCCAAGTCAACATTACTAAAGCGCGATTAATTCTCTGACTTCTTTGGTTCTGCTCTCTATCATGTGCTACCTCAAAGCCCTTTGAAGTTAATCCAAGATAGAGTCCACTTCTTCTATCAGCATCTGTTATTGGGACTTCTCCTTCTTTGCCGGGCCTAGGAATGTCAGCTGTCATTCCTGCCTTAACATTCCCAATCAATCCTGTTTGCGATAAATATGCGAGAGTATTCTGAACATTTTGAGGGTCCATATCCACTTCTTGAACTACGGGATGGTTTTCATCGATTTCTTCCTGTTCTCCCCAATAGATATCCTCCTCATAGATAGTTTCCAATACCGTAGCCCAGTCGGGTTCTCCCATGGTTCGCTATTGTAGAAAATCCGACTTAGCGTTTGGGAGGAAATCTAGAAAATAGTCTTACCACTAACTATTTTGACGGGGAGATTCCAGTAATCGGAAATGGAAATACCTCAGATACTGATTGAGATCTCGCCGGTCCTACTAGCAATATTAGGTGCAATAGCCCATGAAGCGGGCCATTATGTGCTTGGCTGGATCTTCGGAGGAAAGCCTTCTATCTCAGAGTACTATTTCGGAATTCCCTCACAGATTGACTTTGCGACTCCTAAAGAAATGGAGAACTGGCAGGTTCGGCTGGTAGGGGGATGGCCCTATGTATTCCTAGTTCTACTCTTTGTAGCAGCTTGGTACCATATTGAATGGCTTGTCTTCTTTTCAGCAGCAGCAGGAATCACGATCAGTCCTTCCGATATGAATGCTGCTTGGCACCCCGAGTTTTGGAAGAAATTGACTGCAAGAGAAACGCTTCATCCTGATGATTACATAGATGAATAACAGAGATTCACTTCAGCTCACCACTATGAAACTGTCGCTCACGTTTGGGGCGATTAAAAGCGTCCCCTAGCTGCTCTTTCAATTTGTCTTTTTATATCTTCAGCCTCTTCTCTGGCATAAACAGCTTCTTCGCTAGCTTCTTCCGCTTTCTCTGCAGTTTGGGATATCCTTTTTTGATGTTCCTCTATCTCGTTTTTAATATCCCAGAGTTCGCTCTTAGAATCTTCAATATCTTCACCAAGTTCGCTCATCTCACTCAACATTTGGCTGATCTCTTTACTATTCTCTTGGATACTCTCGTCAAGATCTCTCATTTCTTCAACAGTCTCTGTAACCTTCGACTGGTTCTCTTCAATATTCTCATCAAGTTGCTTCGTTTGCTCAAGCATATCATATATCTCTGAACGGTTATATTCGATTTCCTGCCTAGTCTCTTCAGTAACGACAGAGATTGCATAGACATTGAATACCTCCATGAGAATGCCGAGTGGGAGCAAAAACGCGCTAAGAGTAGATCCTAGAGAAAGAGAACCAATAGTTACAGAAATAGCCCCAAGGAGGGTAAGCGATAATTTCGCTTTCTTATTCTCACCCACCCATTTTCCTGCTTTCTCGATCATAACAGCAACATTTCCTCGATATGGGTAAGGGTTGCCCATAACTAGATGGTTACTTTTCTCAGGATATTCAACCTATTAAAGTGGCATATTACTATCGTGGATCGACCATCATAGAATAAGTCATATACAATATCACAAGACCTCCGAGTATTCCGAAAAGTGGATTAGAAGCTATCAAAATCATTGCAGGCCGGATGAAAATAGCTCCGAGAAACCCTCCCATTACCGCTTGCCAGACCCAACTGCCAAATCCATTTCTTCTAGTTGTGTATCTCCCCAGATTATCCCTATAAGGATCACTCCAAATAACACCAATAACCGCGCCGATTAACGCACCGACAATTGTGGTTGCTGGCTCAACCATTCTATAGTTAGTATTCAATATATGTTTTTAACTATTTCGGCAATTTTACAGAACACAGCTATTTGCCTCCATTATTTGATGAGAAAAAGTTTGGTATATCAAATAGGATTCGAAACATTATAAGGCGAAAATCACCATATTGCGAAGGGTTCAGAGCCAGATCATACATAGCTCTGAGGGGGTTACTACCTATAATTGGCCGTTCGAAGAGCCTAATTATATATAATTAATGAGGCTCAGGGGTCTTAAACACCGATACAGGGGGAACCACAGTATATTATCAAAGGGATTCTGAAGGGAGACAGCCTGTGAGTAGGACATAGGAAAGAATTGGGATACCTCGGGGTGGTTCCAAGGTGAGCGACGTAAAGAGCCCAATCCCTGTAGAGCTTGATATATAAAGTAAGAATTTCCCATCAGAAATCAGAAACTATTAAATTCGTGAAAGACGTACTGAAATAATGGGGCGGCATGGTCCGTCCCTCCTTCCACCTGAAGGAAAAGTCAGTTCCTTGGCGGCAATAAGTCGCTCAAGAACCACCCTTGCTTGAGGGGCCAATATCAAGCACCGGGGTAGGTTTTCTGGGGTTGTACTGTAGCTCTGAGCATCTAGATCCTGATGGGGGCAAAACCATTCAGAAAGAGACGGAGGTTACTGTGCTGAACACAAGGTAGGCTGTGGGGTCTGTGAGCGATTAGTGTAGTATCCTATGCTCATCAACACAATTCTTCTACACGCAGAAACACTTTTCACAGACTGTTAGTGTAGAATAGATGTAGCCTGAGAGAGGTAGATCGGGAAAATGTCTCCCAACTCACACGCAGCCCAAAATCGCGAAGGGGAACGCCCTTATTTCTGGGTGTGGTTACTTCGAGTGCGCACCGGTGGTCTAGTGGCAGGACCTGAGCCTTCCAAGCTCATGGCCCGGGTTCAAATCCCGGCCGGTGCATTCTGCAGGACGGCTTCGGCTACTGCTCCCGCGCCCGTTCGCGTCGACGCTCCAGTAACTCCCGCACCCCCTGTCCCGGACCGCCGTCGATCGGCCACCCCTTCGTCCGCCACTGTGGCGGCTCCGGCTCGAAGGAATCACACCGACTGCTGCACTCGCTCTGTGTCTGACAGCGTCCTTTCGCGCCACACACCGGAACCATCCCGCGACCCGCGCGCTCGAGTTCGAACCACCGACAGTCGGGTCGCATCGTCTCCGTAATCGAGCGCCAGCCCTTCCCGTAGGCTCGCTCGGCGAGTAGGCGGCGCCGCCGCGCCTTCTCGGTGGCGTCGAAGCGCTCGGTCGGCGCCGTCACGTCGAGCTCCGAGGGGAGCCAGTCGACCGTCGCGGCGTCGGCGTCGACACCGGTCCTGTCACTCCCGCCGAAGTCAAACGTCAGCACGCCGGCCTCGACCGGGAACTGCCGCAGTAGCGCCGGCTCGACGCGCTCGCCCGTGCGCCCGGTCGCGAGCCACACCTCGTCGGCCAGCGCAGTCTCCACGTCGTGTTCCAGCTGGTCCGAGAGCGCGGCCGCGGCGCTGGCGTTGAGGTCGGGCTTGTTCTCGACGGCGACGATCCGTTCGACCCAGTCGGGGTAGGGGCGCTTCCGCCGGATCTCGATTCGATTGCCCTGCTTGCGTTTGTCCACGAGCCCCCGTGCCGCCGCGCGGTGGATCGCCTCCCGGACGTAGCGCCACGGGTAGCCCGGATCGGGGAGCGCGTCTCGGTAGTACGCCCAGTCCGCGGGCGCGTGGCGAACGACCGGGAGGAGGTCGCCGTCGATTTCGCGTTCGCCGAACTCGCGGCGGGCGGCGAGCCCCTCGGGGTCGCACTCGATCACGATGGTGTCCCAGCGGCGCCGCTGGGTGCCGAGTTGGCGCGAGACGATCACTGGCGGTCCGTCGGCGTCGGGACGAGTAGTGTCGCTGGCGTCGACTGCGCCGCGCTCGGTCGGCGGCCAGCCGAGTTCGGCCCAGCGACAGACCAACAGCTCGAAACTGAACTCCGAGTCGACGGTGGGCGTCGGCACCGCTTACGCCGGCGTACCGACGTACCCTTCGCCGTCGGCCTCCTTCACGTCGTCGAGGTACTCGTGTGCCTCTTCGAGGATGTCGCGGGGGCCGTCCTGCGTGATCGTGTTGAGCGCCTGGTCGTAGTCCCGCCACTGCATGTCGCGGTGTTCGGCCGAGAGTTCGGCGCTGGCCTCGAACGACCGGGCGATGAACAGGTGGACCGTCTTGTGGATCGTGTTCCCGTTGGCCTCGAACACGTAGTCGTACTCCTTGCGGAAGCCGTCGATGAGTCTGAAGTCCTCGATACCGGCTTCCTCCGTCACTTCTCTGATCGCGGTCTGCTGGAGCTCCTCTTCCCCCTCGACCCCGCCCTTGGGGAACTCCCAGTCCCCGGGTCGGCTCTTCAGGAGCAGGTACTCCCGTTCGCCGCGGGTGTCGCGGAAGAGGATGGCTCCGGCAGACGTCGCTTCGACCGTCATTGCGTTCGGCTACGTATCACGCTCTTAAATTGGCTTCGGTGGGGCAAAACCGCGGTTCAGCAGCAGCCTCCCCGGCCACCGGTAGATGCGCTTTTCACGCTCGAACCCAATCTCCGGGTATGACCTTCGTTACGACGCTGACGTTCCGGAGCGGGGACCGGGCCGTCCTCGACGACACCGTCACCGGGCTGAAAGAGCAGGTCGAACGGAAGGGCGCCGAGTGCAAAGGCCCCCATCAGGAACAGCCCGATCACCACACCGTCCCGCTGTACAGCCGTTGCCAGCCGGGCGAGCAGTGCGACCCCTGGAACTACACGGTGTACACGCGCTGGCTGGAGATCCACGGCTCCGACCACATCGCCCGCGAAGTCGTCGCGACCGACCTCCCGGACTCGATCCGCGTCGAAGTCGACGTGGAACGCCGCGCGAGCCAGGCGTACCGTTGATCGGTCGTCGATTCACCTTTCTCTCTGAAAAACTGGCGACGCCGACTCAGAGCAGTTCGGCTTCGCCCGTCGCGTCGTCGGCGTCGAACGCCGTCACGCGGATCCGCACTTCGTCGTCGACGGCCACGTCCGTGTCCGGCAGGCGGAGTCGCGTATCCCCGATCCGGACCAGCGCGTCGTCGCCGTCCCGGCCGGTGATGATCACCGGAAGTTCGTCGCCGGGCTCGTACTGTGGCGTCGCGGTCCGGAACTCGAACCCCGCGAGGAAGGCGTCGAAGCGGCTCATACGCGGCTCACCTCCTCGCTCTCGCGGTCGCTAACGTACTCACGGCCGAAGCCGGTCACCGCGGCGATCAGGAACACCGCCACGAGGAACCAGCCGTGGAACACGTACGGGAACACCGCGGCCGGGTTGACGACCATGTCGACGGTGAACCAGCCGTACTCGTCGGGCAGCGTCTGCATCGCGGAGTAGCCCGCGAGCACGCCGCCGCCCCACGGGAAGATGTACCCCAGCGCCGAGGTGTTGGCGTCGAGGATGTTGGCCCGGCGGTAGCCGTTGATGTTGAACCGCCGACCCAGCGTCCGGATGTACGGCGCGATCGCGATCTCGGCGGCGGTGTTGATGGTGACCATCGCGTTGACCATCGCGGTCCCGAGCACCATCGTCACCTCCGCGCGCCGGACCGTCGTGGCGACGGTGTCGAGCAGCCAGCGCTGCAGCGCCTCGAACCCGCCGCCCTGGCGCATAATCTGCGCGCCGGCGACGATCAGCAGCGTGAGGACGATCAGCGGGAAGAAGCCCACCGCGCCGTTGTAGAGGCTGCCGCCGACGCCGGCCTCGCCGGCGGGCACCGTCTCGATCACCGCGCCGATCAGGGGCGCGGTGTCGAGGGCTGTCACCAGCCCGGACTCCGGCGCCATGAACACCAGCACGTCGCTGACGCCGACATCGACCAGGTCGAAGTAGCCGAGCATGACGTTGAGCACGAACGCGGTAAACAGCCCCCACGAGACCGCCTCGACGATGTGGCGACCCCGGATCGCCGTCCCGATGACGATCGCGACCGGAATCAGGTGGAGCAGCCCCCACGCGGCGCCGGCGGTCACGCCCGACCCGGCCGCCGGATCAGTCGTCGTCATCGTCGCCCCCGCGATCAGGAACGCGGCGAACGCCGGCACCGCGGCGGCGACGGCGTACTTCACCCGCGAGGCGACGACGCCGCCGATGTCGGCGTCCTGGGTCACCGCGCTCACGATGGTCGTGTCCGAGACCGGCGCGAGGTTGTCCCCGAACACGGCGCCGGAGAGGATCGCCCCGAACAGGAGGATCGGGTTCGTCCCCAGCAACAGCCCGGCCGGGAACACCAGCGTCACGAAGGCGATCGTCGTCCCGTAGCCCGTCCCGATCCCCGTCGCGAGCAGTCCCGCGAGCAGGAACGTCACCGCCGGGAACAGCGCGGCGCCGACCTCGGCGGCGTTGGCGGCCCACACCAGGCCGTCGACGAACCCCCGGCCTGGATGGTGTTCGCGAACATCCCCGCCCAGAGCCACGCGACGGCGGCCGTCGCTGCCACTTCCTGGGTCATCCCCTCGAAGATGGCGTCGGCGTACGTCTTCCAGTCGCCCCGGACGAACGGCAGCCCCGCGATGAGGCCGACCAGCATCCCGACGACGAGACCCGACGTGTCGCCGATGCCGAGTACGCCCGACTGGAACACGGCCCAGACGATGAACACCCCGATCGGGATGGCGCTGGCGGCTGGCCCGCCCCGGAAGTCGAGGCTTCGGCCCTGCCCTGACTCGATCGTTGGCTCCTCTTCCATACCCCGAGGTGGCGGCACGGCCTCTCATAAATCAACCGCCACAGCGTTCCCGCGGGGTCGGGGACATCTGCTGCCGCCACGCCGAGGTTTAAGCGCCTCCCAGCCGTCCGATTCGTCGTGCACGTAGACGCCGACGCGCTGACCGAGTTCCGCAGAGATCTCCACCGCCACCCCGAGCCGGCGTGGTGTGAGTTCTACACCACCGCCCGGATCGTCGAGGAACTGCGCGCCCGCGACGTGGACGAACTCCACGTCGGCCCGGACGCACTCGAGGACGCCGACGAGCCGCGGATGTCCCTCCCCGATCAGGCCACCCGCGACGAGTGGGCGGAGCGCGCCGTCGACGCCGGCGCCGACGCTGATCTCGTCGATCGCCTCGACGGCGGCAACACCGGTGCCGTCGCGGTCGTCGAACAGGGAGACGGCCCGACGGTCGGCCTCCGCGTCGACATCGACGCGCTGCCGATCCCCGAGTCCGACGACGATGACCACACCCCCGCGGCGGCGGGGTTCCGCTCGGAGAACGAGGGGTACATGCACGCCTGCGGGCACGACGCCCACGCGACGCTCGGGCTGGGCGTGATCGACGCCGTGCTCGACAGCGACTTTTCGGGCACGCTGAAGGTGTTCTTCCAGCCGGCCGAGGAGCGCGTCGCCGGCGGCGGACCGATGTCGCGGTCGGGCCACCTCGACGACGTGGACTCCCTCTATGCGGTCCACATCGGCCTCGACCACCCGACGGGGGAGATCGTCGCCGGCGTCGGCGGTTTCCTCGCGGTCTCCGGCTTCGAAGCGACGTTTTCGGGCACGCCGGCCCACGCCGGCGCCCACCCCGAGGAGGGCGACAACGCGATCCAAGCGATGGCCGAAGCGATCACGAGCATGTACGCGATCCCGCGTCACGCCGACGGGCCGACCCGCGTGAACGCCGGCGTCGTCGACGGCGGCACGGCCTCGAACATCATCGCCGAGGAGGCCAGAATGGAGTGTGAGGTCCGCGGCCAGACGACCGAACTGATGGAGTACATGTGGGAGGAGACTGGTCGCGTCGTCGACGCCGCCGCGGACATGCACGACGTGGACGTCGAGCGAACCCGCAACTCCCGGGCCCCGTCTGCGGAGAGCGACGAGGAGCTCGCGGCGGTCGTCGCCGACGTGGCTGACGGCGTCGAGGGCGTCGACTCGGTCATGGACCACGACGACCTCGGCGGGAGCGAGGACGCGACGTTCCTGATGAACCGCGTGCAAGAGCAGGGCGGCAACGCCTGCTACGTCGGTCTCGGCACCGACCACCCCGGGGGCCACCACACCTCCACGTTCGACGTTGACGAGGAGTCACTCCGCATCGGCGTCGAGACGCTGGCCGGCGCGATCGAGGCGCTCTCGAACGAGGAGTGAGGCCCTCGGCGGAGCGGCCGCTGTGGAGTGCCAAGGCAGAACGGCCACGAACGGCCGTCGGCAGTGCGTGGGCCAAGGAGACCCCGGAGGGGTCGACGCAGGCTTTTGGTCGAGCTTTTGCAAGGCCCTCCGGGGCCCGCTGCAAAAGGTCGAGTAGCAAAAGGTCGTCTAGTACTTCGGATCGGCGCCCGTCTGCTCGTAGACGCGCTCCATGATGGAGTCGCGCTGGTCCTGCCAGCGCGGCAGCGCCGACGGCCGGTCCGGGTAGCTCTCGTAGTGGGCGAGCAGCTCTTCGGCCAGGTTCCGGACCTGGTAGATCTCCCAGAGCTGGCCGAGGTGGCC
Organism: Halolamina pelagica; assembly: GCF_001307315.1. GTDB lineage: Archaea > Halobacteriota > Halobacteria > Halobacteriales > Haloferacaceae > Halolamina > Halolamina pelagica_B. The sequence continues at coordinate 1,777,993 of NZ_LGUC01000001.1, read as the reverse complement.
GATCGCCCCGCGGATGGTCTTCAGCGCGACGCCCGGGCTGATCGACGTCTTCCCGGAGTACAGCGCTTCGGCGATCGGCTCGCCCGGGAGCGAGGCAAGCATCGACGTGAGTTCGTCGACCTCGACGGCCGTCGAGAGCACGTTGTACACGTCGAGCGCGGCGTAGCGCGCGCCGAAGTGGTCCATCACGCGCTCGTTGTACCGCCAGAGCTCCTCGTCGATCCGGCCGTTCGAGATGGCCGCTATCGCCTCCTCGGCGGCGTACTGCCCGGAGTAGGCGGCGCCGGCGATCCCGCCGCCGGTGGTGGGGTTGACCAGCCCCGCGGCGTCGCCGACCGCGACCAACCCCGGTGCGGTCGCGGAGTCGTACGGCCGGCGGGTGGGGAGCGCGGCGCCGAGCTTGTCCTTCACTTCCGCGCCCTCGAACTCGGGGCGGCTCCGGAGGTCGTTCCGGAGGTCCTGGACGAGCTTCATCGGCTCCTCGGTCATCTGGAACCCGAGGCCGACGTTGATCGTCGTCGGCGTGCGCGGGAAGTACCAGAGGTAGCCCGACGCGCGATCCGTCGGCTTGAACACGAGCGCGTCGTCCCACTCGACCGGCTCGGGGACCTCGACGATCTCGCGGTACGCCGAGCAGAACTGCGAGTAGGAGACGTTCGTGTCGAACGTGGCGTCGGAGAAGTCGGCGTTGTCCTGCAGCACCGAGAGCGCGCCGGCGGCGTCGACGGTGATCTCGGCGTGGAACTCCTCGACTTCGCCCTTGTGCTTCCCGCGAACGCCCTCGACGCGGCCGTTCTCCTGGAGCACGTCGTTGACGACCGTGTCGTAGTGGAACTCCGCGCCGGCCTCCGTGGCGCCGTCGATGAGCTTCCGCCCGTACTCCCAGCGGTCGATGACCGCGAGCTCGCCCGGGACCGGGATGTCGAGCACCGTGTCCTCGGAGGGGATCTCGAAGCGGCCGTGGTCGACGGCGGTGTTGGTGAACGAGGACTCGATCTTCGACTTCGGGATCGCGTCGGGGAACGAGTCCGCACCCTTCAGCGCGTCGCCGCAGGCGATGTGGCCCGCCTCCGCCTCGCTCTTGCGCTCGACGACTGCCACGTCGAGCCCCTCGCGGGCGGCCGTCGCGGCCGCGTAACAGCCGGACGTGCCGGAGCCGACGACGACGATGTCGTACTCGTGGGTACTCATTTCCCAACTCTCGGGTGGGAGGGTGCAAAACTCTTTATCACGAGCGAAGGGGGCGACTGTCGACGACGCGACTTTTTCGCCGCCCCTCCGTGGCGGGGGACATCGATCACGACGAGGAGACCGGACTGCTGGTCGTCGGTGGTCCGGGAGCCCGTCGGAAACGCACACGACAGCCTGGCTGTGGCCGTCGCGGTCAGTCCTCGTCGGAGTCGTAGTGCTCGCCGGCGGCGTCTGGCGTTCGGGTGCGACCCACCAGCGCCAGCACGACGATGACGGTGACGTACGGCACCGTCTGGATGAGCGAGTCCGGCACGGCGTAGTTCAGCTGTTGGAGCCGGAACTGGAGTGCGTCCAGCGACGCGAACAGCAGCGACGCGCCGAACGCGCCGAAGGGGTTGTAGTTGCCGAACAGCATCGCGGTGATGCCGATCCACCCCCGGCCGTCGACCATCGTCGTGCCGCTGCCGACGAAGCTCCCCACGCGACCGAGCGAGAGGCCGGCGCCGCCGATGCCGGAGAACACCCCGGAGATGAGCACCGCGGCGTAGCGCACTCGACGCACGTCGACGCCCGCGGTGTCCAGCGCCTTCGGGTTCTCACCGCTGGCCCGCACCCAGTAGCCGAAGGAGGTCTGGGTCAGGACGTACCACGACAGCGGCGTCGCCAGCAGCACGAAGTACACCGGCGGCTCGGCGTCGAACAGCACGGTGCCGACTGCCGGTAGCTGGGAGAGCAGCGGCGTCGTCCACGTTCCGAACGTGTCCACGCCCGGGGAGTTGACCGCGCCCCAGATGACGTTGCTCGCGAACGGCGCCGCGCCGAGGGCGATGAGCCAGACGGCCAGCCCCGCGATGACCTGATCAGCGCGGTACTCGATGGTGACCACCGCGAACAGCAGCGAGAACGCCGCGCTGACGAGCACGGCGACGTAGAACGCGATCCAGGTCGCCGCGAGGGTCGGCCCGGTGACGGCGGCGGTCAGTCCGCCGAGGGCGACCGTCGCGACGACGCCACCGCCGCCCCGGAGCGCTATCTCCCCCGCAGCGTCCCCGAGCAGGCCGAGTGCGGCGCCGGTGATGGCCAGGCTGATTGCGACCACGAACAGCAGGACGAGGCCGGCACCGACGCCCGCGCCGGCGTCGCCGGTCAGCCAGTGCGCGACCGCGACACCGACGAAGGCGCCGACGATGAGCAGCCCCTCCAGGCCGATGTTGATGACGCCCGCGCGTTCGGCGAAGATCCCGCCCAGCGCGGCGAAGGCGATGGGGACTGACAGCCGCAGCGCGGAGGCGACGTACGGGCCGTCGACGACGCTCGCCAGTTCGCCCGCCGCCGTCTCGGGGAACAGCCTGGCGATCAGCACCGCGACCCCCAGCAGCAGCGGGCCGGCGGCGACCAGCCCGAACCGCTTGAGCGCGCTCATCGGTCACCCCCCAGGTCCCAGCGAACGCCGAGCGTCCGGAAGAACTCGGGCATGGCGACCAGCAGGATCACCAGCCCCCGGATGACGCCGACGAGCTGCCGAGGCACGCCCAGTTGGAAGTCGATCGAGAGGCTCCCTGCCTGCATCGAGCCGAACAGCGGCCCGGCGAACAGCACGCCGAGTGGGTTGTTGCTCGCGAGCACGGAGACCGTGATGCCGTCGAAGCCCAGCGAGGGGACGCCGTTGACCCAGCGGCCGACGGACATCAGGACCCATACTGCGCCGCCGAGGCCGCCGATGGCCCCCGAGAGCGTCATGCTGGTGACGACCATCCGTTTGGCGTCGACGCCGGCGTAGTCCGCCGCGTCGGGCTGGATGCCGGCGGTCCGCAGGTCGTAGCCGAAAGCGGTCCCCAGAGCACGTACGTCATCAGGAGGACGAGCACGACGGCCAGCAGGAGCGCTAGCTCCGGGCCGAACCGCGCGGCGGCCGGCACGTCCCGCGTCTCGACGCTCCCGCTGTCGGGCTTCTGGAAGTACGCCGAGACGAGGAAGAAGGCGACGTCGCTGGCGATGAAGTTGAGCATGATCGTCGTGATCACCTCGTTGGCGTCGGCGTAGGCTTTCAGCGCGCCCGGGATGGCGGCGTAGAGGCCGCCGACGACGGCGCCGGCGACCATCGCCACGACGGCGATGAGGACGCCGCCGAGCGGCCCCTCCGGCGCCGCGGGGCCGACACGGACGGCGACGAGCGCCGCCGCGAGTGCGCCGAGCACCAACTGCCCCTGCGTCCCGATGTTGAACAGGCCGGCGCGGAACGACACTGCGACGGCGAGCCCGGTGAACAGCAGCAGCGCGGAGTTCTTCAGCGTCTGCTGGAGCACGAACGAGTCGAACAGGGGCGCGAGGAACAAGTAGCGATACACCGCAAGCGGGTTGTAACAGAACAGCGCCGAACACTCCGCGAACACCCCGCGACCAGTGTGACGACGCCGCCGAGCAGGACTGCCGTGAGCAGCGCGGCCACGCTGACGATCAGCCGCTCCCCGCCGACGCGTCGACCAACCGACCCATGACGCCCGCGACCGAGTCGGGGAGGCGGTCGGAGTTCATACGTCACCTCCGGCCCGCACGGTCGCTCGTGGCACGTCCGGCGGCCGCTCGCCCGCCATCAGGAGCCCCAACTGCTCCTCGGTCACTTCCGCGGGGTCGACCACGTCGATCAGTTCCCCGTCGTGCATCACGCCGAGTCGGTCGGAGAGGCTCCGGACCTCGTCGAGCTTCGAGGAGACCAGCAACACAGCCGCCCCCTGCTCCCGGAGGTCGAGCAGGCGGTCGTGGATGAACTCCACGCTCCCCACGTCGACACCCCGCGTCGGGTGGGACGCGACGACCGCCTCCGGCTCGCGGGCGAACTCACGGCCGACGATGAACTTCTGTTGGTTCCCGCCCGAGAGCGAGCGCGCTTCAGCGCCCGCGTCGGCGGGGCGCACGTCGTACTCCGCGACGATCTCCTCGGCGTGGGCCTCGGCGTCGTCCCAGCGGATGCGGCCGGCGTCGGCGAACTGCGGGTCGCGCTGGCTGCCGAGCAGGCCGTTCTCGGTCAGGTCGTAGGACATCACCAGCCCGCGGGCCTGGCGGTCCTCCGGGACGTACGCCATCCCGTCTTCGATGCGCTGGCGCCGCGACTCGTCGGTCACGTCCGTGCCCCGAGCGCGACACGCCCGGAGCTCGGCGTTCGGAGGCCGGTGAGCGCCTCGACCAGTTCGGACTGGCCGTTGCCGTCGACGCCGGCGACGCCGAACACCTCGCCCTCGGCCACTTCCAGGTCGACGCCGTCGACGGCCCGGACTCCGCGGTCGTCTTCGACCACGAGGTCACGGGCTGCGAGCCCCACCGCGCCGGCGTCGACGGGCGACTTCTCGGTGTCGAACAGCACCTCGCGGCCGACCATCAGCTCCGCGAGTTCGGTGTCGTCGACGTCGTCGGTGTCGACGGTGCCGACGTTCTCCCCGTCACGCAGCACCGTCACCTCGTCGGCGGCGGCGGTCACCTCGCTCAGCTTGTGGGAGATGAAGATGATCGTCTTGCCGGCCTCGGTGAGTTCGTCGAACACCTCGAACAGCTCCTCGACCTCCTGGGGGTGAGCACCGCGGTCGGTTCGTCGAGGATGAGCACGTCGGCACCCCGGTAGAGCGCCTTCAGGATCTCGATGCGCTGTTGCTCGCCCACCGAGAGGTCGGCGACGGTCGCCGTCGGATCGACGTCGAAGCCGTAGCGTTCGGCGAGTTCGGCCACCGCCTCGCGGGCTCGCTCGCGGTCGACCGCGAGCCCGCCCCACTTGCGGGGCTCGTTGCCGAGCACGACGTTCTGGGTCACGGTCATCGGCTCCACGAGCATGAAGTGCTGGTGGATCATGCCGACGCCGGCGTCGATGGCGTCCCGGGGCGAGTCGAACGTCCGCTCCTGGCCGTCGACGACGACGGTTCCGGAGGTGGGCTTGTACAGCCCGTAGAGAACGTTCATCAGCGTCGTCTTGCCCGCCCCGTTCTCGCCGAGGAGGGCGTGGACGCTCCCGCGATCGACGGTCAGGTCGACCTCGTCGTTCGCGAGGACGCCCGGGAACTGTTTGGTGATCTGTCTGAGGTCGACCGCTGGCGCAGTCATCTATTTAGTTCGAGAGGGTGGAGGGTGGTTCGCCCCGACGCCGGGAGGGGTCGGACGATCGCTCGGGGTTCAGTTTTCGGGTTCGGTCGGAACGTCGATGTCGCCGTTCTGGATGGCCTCCCGCGAGGAGTCGAGCGCGTCGAGAACCTCCTGCGGGATCTCACCCTCGTAATCGGCGCCGATGACGGCCTCAACCCCGCCGTCCTCCAGGCCGAGCGAGACCGTCGAGCCGCCCTTGAACTCGTCGTTCACGACGTCCTTCGTCGCGTTGAACACCGCGGTGTCGACGTGCTTGACCATGCTGGCGACGATGGTGTGGCTGGCGTCACTGCTCAGCGACTGGTCGCTGTCGACGCCGATGGCGAGGCGGCCGCGCTCGCCCGCGGCGTTGAACACGCCGCTCCCGGTGGCGCCGGCGGCGTGGTAGACGATGTCGGCGCCCTCGTCGTACATCGAGCCGGCGATCTCCTGTCCGCGGCCCGGGTCGTTCCAGGACCCCGCGTACGCCGAGCGGACGTCGATGTCGGCGTCTGCGTGGTGGACGCCGGCGATGAAGCCGGCCTCGAACTTCTTGATCAGGGGGTTCTCTTTGCCGCCGACGAAGCCGACCGTCTTGGTGTCGGGGTCGCTGGAGAACGTCTTCTCGGTGCCGCTGTAGCTCCCCTCGTGGCTGAACTCGCGCGTGGAGAGGAGGCCGGCGAGGTGGCCCACCTGGAACGAGCCTTCGTGCTCGCGGAAGCGGTAGGAAGCGACGTTGTCGGCGTCGAGTCCGGCGTCGACGAGCATGAAGTTCTGATCGGGGTACTCATCGGCGTTCTCCTGGAGCGCGGTCCGCTGGGAGAACCCGATACAGGTCACGAGGTCGTAGTTGGGGTCCGACGAGCTCGCAAACTGGCTCTGGAAGGTGCCGAACTCGCTCTGGCCCTCGGGCTCGGTGTTGTCGTAGGCGATGCCGAGTTCCTCCTCGGCCTTCTGGATACCCGCGTGGGCCATGTCGTTGAACGCCTCGTCCCCGAGGCCGCCCAGGGAGTAGACCATGCCGACGTGAGCCTCGGCGCTGTCACCGCCACTGCCGCCGAGGCAGCCAGTCAGCCCGGTCAGTGCTGCGCCGGTCGCGCCCGCGACGAACGTCCGCCGGTCGATGTGCTCGCGCATCGTTACCGGTTTTTCCCTTGGAACGGAGGTTAAGCCCATCGTTTCGCTGTTCCGTTGGGTTAGCAAAGTAACCTGTCTGCAGCCAAACTGGGTACGTCTTCGCCGGCGTCGCGGGAGTTCTTCGGCCACGGCGAGGAAAACATGCACGAACGTGTAGTTCACCATCGGCGCCGTTGCGAACGCGACGGGCGATCCGTCGCCAGCGGCCACGTACGACGTGATTTGGGGCTCGTTAGCACGGCGTCAGATCCGCTCGGCCGCACCTGCCGGCAAGCCGTGGGGGGCTACCCTTCCCACTCCTCGTACTCGCCGTAGAGCCCCTTCGAGAGGTAGCGCTCGCTGGAGTCGGGGAACACCGTCACCACCGCGTCGTAGGGGGCGTCGATCTCGCCGTCGGCGATCCGCTCCGCCACCTGTTTCGCCGCGATCGCGTTCGCGCCGGAGCTGGAGGCCACGAGGTGGCCCTCCTCGGCGGCGAGGCGCTGCACCTCGGCGTGGGACTCCTCGTCCGGGACGGCGTGGACCTCGTCGACGAGGTCGGGCTCGAACAGCTCGTTCGTCGAGGTGTCGTGGGTCCCGATACCCTCGGTCTTGTACTCGCCTTCCTCGCGCTCCTCGCCGAGGAGCGTCCCGTAGAGCGACCCCTCGGGCTCGACGGCGGCGACGTGGGTGTCCCCGTGCTGCTCGCGTCCGTACCGGGCCAGCCCCATCAGGGTGCCTGCCGTCCCGCAGCCAGCCACGAGTGCACCGACTTCGCCGTCGAGGGCGTCATAGATCTCCGGTGCCGTGGTCTCGTAGTGGGCCTCGGCGTTCAGGGGATTCGAGAACTGTTGGGGGACTGCGGCGTTGTCCAGTTCCTCGGCGAGTTCGTGAGCGCGCTCGATCGCGCGGGGCATCCCGTCCTCGCTGGGCGTGTTGATCACTTCGGCGCCCAGTGCGCGCATCAGCGTCTGTTTCTCGACGGAGAACCGTTCGGGGACGACGAACACGGCGTCGAGATCGAGCTGGCGGGCGGCGACGGCGATACCGATGCCCGTGTTGCCGGCGGTGGGTTCGATGACCGTGCCGCCGGGGTCCACGTCGCCCCGCTCCAGCATCCCTTCGAGCATGTACTTCCCGATGCGGTCCTTGATGCTGGCCCCGGGGTTGAACGACTCCAGTTTCGCGTACACTGGGACGGCGTCGGGGCTATCGTGGACACGGACCAGCGGCGTCTCGCCGATGGTGTCGAGAACCGAGTCCAGGGGTTCTCGATGAGTGCTCATACGGGGTCGTGGAGGGTAGCCGTTGTGTAGTTTATCATCTGTAAAAGCGACCCCGCGACCGAGGACGCTCAGTCGTCGGTGGTCGCCGCGTCCTCCTCCGACGACGCCTCGCCGTCCTCCGCCTCGCTGATGTGGGCCTCGGCGGCGACGGCGTCGACGTCGATGTCGTGCTGATCCGCGATGGCGTCGAGGACGGCGCGCTGTTCGGCCAGCTCCTCCTCGACGGTGCCGACTCGTTCCTTGGTCTCGTCGACGGTCTGCTGGGTCTCCTCGACCTCCTCCCGGAGTTTGTTCATCCGCTCGTACACCTTCTCCGCTTTCTCCGCGACGGTCTGCAGCTTCTGTGCGGTGCTTCCGAGTCCGACCATATCCGACTGATAGGGGCGGAGGCATGTGTCGCTTCCGGTGAGTGTTGCTCGGCCGACCGCTGGACCGCCCCTCGCGACGCCCGGCGCTAGCGTACGGACATCAGGTACGCGGCGGTGAAGATGAGCACCGTCGCCGTCGCGACGTTGACCGGGGTGAACGCGACGCTGCCGACGAAGTCGAGCCCCCAGATGATCGTGACCGCGAACACCGTCGACAGTACCAGGTTCAAGCCGTGGACGACCCACGGGTTCCCCGCGGAGCGCTCCGTCGCCGCCTCGAACCCCTCCCGACCCGTCGGGCCGTCGTCCTCCTCGCTCATACACGTAGCCAGAGTCCGGGCCACTTAGCTGTTGGTCGCCGCCGGGAGAGTGAAGTCGGTCGAGTCGAAAAGGGAGACTATGGGAATCGTTGGCACAATACACGACGCGCTGACGCGGGAGTCAGCGTCGACGGAAGCGACATCGAACGGCGCGTACTGGTGTGACGACTGCGACGTGCGGGTTCGGGACGTGGCGGTCGAGTCGGAGGGACTGGACCGCGACGACGACGGAACGCCGCAGTGTCCAGACTGCGGGTCGGCGATGCGGTTCGAGCGCGCCCACGCCGACGGCTGTGCCTGCTGACGCTACTCGACCGCTGCGGGGGTCGGCTCTCGTAGCGCGGTCTCCTCCTCGTTCGTGGTCGGGAACGGCCCCGCGGGAAGTTCGTCGAGTCGCTCCCACTCCGCGTCGGTGACCAGCGCATCGTCGAACCGGGTCCGCAGCGCGTCCTCGTCGAACTCGGTCCCGATCACGACGTACTCCGTGCGCCGGTCGCCGTGCTCCTCGTTCCACTCCAGGTTCGGCCGGTTCGATCGGTAGAGATCCTGCTCGATCTCGGGCAGCGAGGCGATCCACGGGCCGCGCGCCTCCACGCGAACGGATCGACCCGCCTGCCCGACAGTCTGGCGGAGGTCGTTGCCGGCGACCCAGAGCGTCCCTTTGGAGCGCACCACGCCCGCCGGGAGATCGCGGAGCACCGCGGCGAGGCGCTCGGGGTGGAACGGGCGTCGGCGCCGGTAGGTGAACGAGGAGATGCCGTACACGTCGTCCTGGTGGCGGTGGCCGTGGTGATGATCGTCGTCGTGGTCGCTGTCGTGACCCGCCTCATCGTGTCCGTCGTGATCGCTCTGTACCTCCGCCAGCGCCCGTTTCCAGCCGGGGAGATCGCTCACTTCGCGCTCCTCGAACCGCGCTACGTCGAGCAGCCACGACGGATCGACCGACGAGAACGACGTGCGGACAGTGTCGGCGTCGGGCTGGAGCGCCGCGACCAGCGCCTCGGCCTCGTCGAGTTCGTCGGCAGTACAGAGGTCGGCTTTGTTCAGTACGACCGCGTTCGACACCTCGATCTGCTCGACGAGGAGGTCCGACAGCGGCCGGTCGTCCTCCTCGGCGGCCGTGCGCTCGGGAGTCCCCTCGCCGCCGAAGGTGTCGACGAACAGCCGCGAGTCGACGACGGTCACCAGCCCGTTGACGCGGTAGCGCGCCGCCGCGGCGGACTCGGTGGTGAACAGTCGCGCGACGGGCGCGGGCTCGGAGATGCCCGAGGACTCCACCACGAGATGGTCGAACTCCCGGTTCTGTGCGAGCCGGACGACGGCCGTCTCGAGGTCGTCCTGCAGTTCACAGCAGATACAGCCGTTCGAGAGCTCCTCGACCCCGCCGGCAACGTCGGTGTCCGACCCCTCGGCGACGAGCTCGGCGTCGACGTTCACGTCGCCCATGTCGTTGACGAGCACCGCGATGTCGCGGTCGCCGGCGTCGGTCAGCAGGTGGTTCAACAGCGTGGTTTTCCCGGCGCCCAGGCTCCCCGAGAGCACCGTGACCGGGATACGATCGCTCATGCGTGTGGGTGGGTGCCACTCGCCTTTCAACCCCTCGGCAGTGGCCGACGCCGCTTCGGGCGTCGGTGGCCCCGAACGGGCGCCCGCGGCTACGACAGCTTTTACCGCGTGAACTCGTACCACCAGAGACGATGGACCTCTCCGAACGGATCGATCGGTTCCTCGCGGAACTCGACGAGTGGCTCCGGGGGCTCTACCACGGGATGATCAGCCATCCGGCGTACGAGAAGATCGAGAAGGAGGCCGAGGATCTGGAGGACGCGTTCATGCTCGCGTGCTTCCCCGACGCCTTCGGGATCCCGTCGCCGGTGTCGTACTACACTGCCGAGATCCTGCCCTACATCGAAGACGAGTTCAAGGCGTGGGAGCGACGGCTCTGGGACCGGAACACGATGCTCGAACGCAAGGGCCAGCAGTACCACTTCTGATGAAGCCATTCGTGTTCTTCGGCGGGAAGGGCGGGGTCGGCAAGACGACCGTCTCGTGTGCGTACGCGCGGAAGTGCGCCGAGGCGGGCGTGGACACGCTCGTCGTCTCGACTGACCCGGCCCACTCCGTCTCCGACGTGTTCGATCAGGAGTTCGGCGACGTCCCGGAGCCAGTGGCGGGCGTCGACGGCCTCGACGCGCTCGAGATCGACCCCGAGGACGAGGTGACCGCCCATCTCGACGACATCCGGAACCGGCTCTCGGATCAGGTGTCGGCGTCGATGGTGAACGAGATCAACAAACAGCTGGAGATGGCCCACCAGACGCCGGGCGCCTACGAGTCGGCGCTGTTCGATCGGTTCGTCGAGGTGATGAAGGGGAGCGACCCCTACGACCGCGTCGTGTTCGACACCGCACCCACGGGATCGACGCTGCGCCTGCTCGGGCTCCCGGAGTTCCTCGAAGACTGGGTCGACCGGCTGATGTACAAGCGCCGACAGAGCATCGACCTGTTCGAGAAAGCCGCGATCGGGAACAACGAGCCCCGGCGGGTGATGGATGGCGACCCCGTTCTCGAACGGCTGCAGGACCGCAAGGAGTTCTTCGAGTTCGCCGGCGGGGCGCTCCGGAACGACGCCGCCTTTTTCCTGGTGTTGAACCCCGACCAGCTCTCGGTCAACGAGACCGCCCGCGCGATCGACGACATGGACGCCGAGGGGTTGGGCGTCGACGGCCTGATCGCGAACAAACTCACGCCCGCGCCCGACGACGACGAGAACGGCCGCGGTGCCCGCTACCTCCGTGACCGCATCGAGACGGAGACGGACCGGCTGGATCAGGTCCGGGAGTCGCTGGCCCCGCCGCTGTTGGCGGAGATCGAGACGCGAACCCGCGAGATCAGGGGCGACCTGCTCGCCGAGGTGGCCGCCGAACTCGAGGTGTCCGTCGCCGTCGAGGAGCCGACGTTCATCTGATCGGCGACGACTGAGGCACCGTATCTTTTTGACAGCGAAGCGACGTAGTGGAACGATTGGCCAAGGCTTAAGTCCTGTACAACAATCTCTATCACGAAGGTACGTGACACAATGACTCAGGTAATCTGGATCGTGGCGGCGGTGTTGATCACGTTCTCCGTCGGGTACGTGGGGTACTCGAAGTACCTCTCGCAGTTCGTCGACCTCGACGACTCACGTGAGACGCCGGCCCACAAATACGAAGACGGTCAGGAGTACGTCCCGTCCAAGAAACCAGTGCTGCTCGGGCACCACTTCTCGAGCATTGCGGGCGGCGCACCGATCGTCGGCCCGATCACGGCCGGCGCCATTTGGGGCTGGGTCCCCGCCCTCGCGTGGGTGGCCATCGGCAACCCCTGATGGGCGCCGTGCACGACTTCGTCTCCCTCTCGGGATCGATGCGACACGAGGGGAAGTCGATCGGCTACATCATCGGCGAGTACGTGGGTGAACGGGGCAAGAACCTGCTGCTGTGGTTCGCGTTCCTCACCATCATCCTCGTCGTCGCGGTGTTCGCGCTCGTCGTCGGGATCGTGCTGAACGCGTTCCCCTCGGCGGCCACCGCGAGCTTCGTGTACATCGCACTCGCCGTGGTGTTCGGCGTCTATCTCTACCAGCTCGACGGCCCGTTCATCCCCGGGACGATCGTGTTCGTCACGGGCGTGTTCGCGGGCGTCTGGTTCGGTATCAACAACCCCGTCGCGCTGTTCCCGGCCGTCGAGGCCGGCGCCTACCCCGACGGGACGATCATCCTGCTCGGCTTCCTCGGCGACGGTGCCTGGCTCCCCGGTGCGGTGATGGACTCCAGTGCGATTCTCACGCCGAACGTCGCCGGGTGGGTCCCAGCGATCCTCATCTACGCGGCGGTCGCGAGCGCGCTCCCCGTGTGGACGCTGCTCCAGCCGCGTGACTACCTGTCGTCGTTCCTCCTGTACGCGGGGGTCGGCGGTGCGCTGATCGCGATCATCGCCGGCACGCTGCTCGGCACGGCCAGCCAGCCGCTGGTGGTCGCCGACAGCATCGCCGCGTTCGAAGGGTTCCTCGGGGTGCCCGCGGTCTCGCCGTTCCCGCTGTTCCCGATGCTGTTCGTAACGATCGCCTGTGGGACGATCAGCGGGTTCCACTCGCTGGTCTCCTCCGGGACGACCGCGAAACAGCTCAACAAGGAGAGCGACGCCCGCCTGATCGGCTACGGCGGGATGCTCGGCGAGGGGCTGCTCGCCGCGGTGGCGCTGTCGACGCTCGCGATCGCCGGCGGCGCCGAAGCGGCGGCCGGCGGCGGGATCGGCGGCGCACTCCCGAACTTTGCGTCCGGCGGCGGGATCATCCTCACCAGTCTGGGGATCCCGACGAGCTTCGGCGCGCCGTTCATGGCGCTCGTCCTCGTGAGCTTCCTGCTCACGTCGACGGACACCGCGGCCCGCCTGGGTCGATACATGATGGAGGAGATCATCGGCACGCCCGGCAGCGGGACGGAAACCGGGCTCTCCGGCGGTCTGAGCTCCTTCGCCCGCGGTCGGTACACCAACCCGATCATCCAGTGTGGCCTCGGCTACGTGCTGGTCATCTCGGGCGAGTGGGCGACGCTGTGGACGCTGTTCGGCGGCGCGAACCAGCTGCTCGCCGCGCTCGCGCTACTGACCGCGACCGTCTGGCTCGCCAACTGGGACGAGTCCAAGCAGCTGATCAGCACCGGCGTCCCGATGGTGCTGATGGTGACGATCACGGTGCTCGGCCTCTCGTGGGTCGCGTTCAAAGAACAGCTGTACGACCAGCTGATCATGGGCGGCGCGAGCGGGCTCGGTGCCCAGGTCTCCGCGTCGGTCCGGGTCTTGCTGGCGCTGGTGCTGATGTACCTGGCCCTCTCGCTGGTCAAGATCGGGTACGACAACATCAGCAACGTTCGCGGCGGCAGCGGTGCGACGCCGGAACCGAGTGACGACTGACGGCTGTCGTCACTCCGTCGTACCGAGCGACGACTGACGGTCGCCGGTAGGCGGCGACGGACACTGCGACACGGGTCGGCCGCACCGGGCGGCCGAACCGTCACGGTCCCCGATTACCTTCCCTCTGCAAGAACACGCCAGCGACAGCTACGTCCAGAACCGCTTGGCGAACCGTGAGAGGAAGCTCTCGCTCGGCCGCTCGACGTCGCCCCAGAGCGCGAACGCCTCCGCGGTGTCGGCCTCGGTGCTGGCGATAACCGTCTCCGTGTCGGGGCGACGACGACGAGGTTGATCTCGTAGTGGCCGTAGTAGCCGTACGCGAGCAGTTCTCGCTCGCGGAACCCCTCGACGAACTCCCGGACCGACTCGGTGAGCTCGTCGGCGACGACGACGAACGTGAACTCCGTTCCGAAATGCTCCTCGCTGGGGACGATCCAGTCGTCGGCGAGGTCGTGGCCCAGCTCGACCAGTGACTCGAGGTCGTCGACGGCCGGGCGAGCCACCCGCCGCGCGAACAGGTACTCCGCGCGGTCGTGATCGGCGTAGCTTAGCGCGGGGTGGAAGAACTGCTTCTGGGTCCGCACTCGGAACTCGCCGTAGAGATCGAACGACTCGCCCCGAACGCGGTAGTCCCGTTCGAGGTCGTAGCTGAACATCAGCCGACCGCTGACCCGGTCGAAGTACTCGTCGTCCCACGTCGGCACCTCCTCCCGAATCTCCGGGGGAGCTCCTCCGGATCGCGCGCCTCGGCTTCGGTCATCGGCGGCCTCCGACGGCCCAGTCGCGGTCATCCGCGGCGGTTCGGTGAGTCATGGCCGACTGTGACACACCCTCGCTCAAAAGCCCGTCGCGTGGCCGGCGGCGGCACATCTATCACTAGGGAACTGTAACACACGTTCATGAGCGACGAACAGCCGACAGAAGCGTGCGGGCGCTGTTCGATGACCACCGTCGTCGACGCCGTCGACGCCAACAACGACGGCCCGGACCGTGACCCCTTCGGCGACGAACGCATCGAGGTCGATGAGTCGGCGATCCGGCGCGTGTCGCCGGTCGCGTGGATGGGGAAAGTTATCGGCCGGCTGAACGCCGCCGTGAAGCGGTTGACGTACGGGGAGTAGTCTAACAGCGCCGCCGGCTCAGCGCCGCTGACTCGCCCGACAGTGGTAGTGCGTCGCTTCGTCGTCCCAACGAGCGAGTAGCTCGCGAGCCGGCTCGGGGACGTGGGCGTTCTCGTAGTTCTCGCCGGCGAACTCCCTGACGGCGTCGTAGTTCGAGAACCAGATCTGGGTCACGAACTCTACTTCCTCGCCCGCGTCGCGCCGGAGCAGGTCGGAGCCAAGAAATCCCTCGCCCGACATCGTCGCGAGCAGTCCGTCGTCGGGATCGGCGAGAAACTGCTCGTACGCGTCCGCGTCCTCGGGGTCGGTCCAGCCGTGCCAGACGCGGACGATCAGGTCGTCCCCGTCGTCTGCCCCGTTCCCGCTCACCGAGTAACCTCGTGTTCGAGCGTTCCGACGCCACCGATCTGGATCTCGACCGTGTCGCCGTCCTTGAAGGGGCCCACGCCCTCGGGCGTGCCCGTGGCGATCACGTCGCCCGGTTCGAGCGTCATGTACTGGGTCGCCTCCTCGATCAGCGCCGGCACGTCGAACACCATCTGGTCGATGGTGGCGTCCTGCTTCACCTCGCCGTTGACACGAGTCTGGATCTGTGCATCGTCCGGGACGTGTTCGGGGTCGACGACGCAGGGACCGATCGGGGCGGCGCCGTCGAACGCCTTCCCGCGGACCCACTGGGACTCGCTGCGCTGGTCGTCGCGGTTCGACACGTCGTCGACGCAGGTGTAGCCCGCGACGTACGCCATCGCGTCCTCGGCGTCGACGTGTTTTGCCTGTTTCCCGATCACGACGCCGAGTTCGGCCTCCCACTCGACGCGCTCTTTCCCCGCGGGGAGCGTAACGGTGTCGCCGTGGCCGGCGACGGTGTTCGGCCCCTTCAGGAACAGGAGCGGCCGGTCGGGCACGTCGGCGTCGTGCTCCTCGGCGTGGGCGACGTAGTTTCGGCCGACACAGACGACCTTAGTCGGCTCGGTGGGGGCGAGCAGATCAATCTCGTCGAGGGCGTACTCCTCGTCCGCGAAGCTGACCGCGTCGCCGTGCCACTCGCCGCGTCGTACCGCGCCGCTGGGGTCTCGGAAGCGTGCGTGTCGCATCACCGGGAGCGTCGCTCCCCCGTGGCTAAGTCGTTCCGACTGCGGCGAACGTGGCTGGAGCGTCGACGATCAGCCGGACCAGCGAACCTCGAACCCGTCGACGCCCTGGGGCTCCTCGTACGCCACCTCGACGCCGTCGACGCTGGCCCGCGGGCTCCCGGTGTGACACCAGCCGATCATCGACTCCACCGACCGCGGGTCGCCCTCGAACACCGCCTCGACGCGGCCGTCGTCCAGGTTGCGCACCCACCCGTCAACCCCGCGCCTGGTGGCGGTCTCCTCGGTGTTGGCTCGGTAGCCGACGCCCTGTACGTTCCCGCTGACGTGGACGTGCGCGCGGACGCGGTCGGCTTCGCTCATGGTCGATGAATCGACTGAGCGATACTTAACTCCGGTGTCGGGCGCCGGCCCGGAACCGGGCAGGCAAAGTAGCCCCGTACCGACCGGTCGAGCATGGAACTGTTCGGCACTGCGGGGATCCGCGGCGACGCTCGTCAGCGGGTGACGCCGTCGCTGGCCATGCGCGTCGGCCAGGCGGCAGCAGTCGACGCGCTGCAGCAGGCGGGATCGGACGAGTCGGTCGAGTTCGCGCTCGCTCGCGACGGCCGTGAGACGGGGCAGGCACTCGTCGACGCGATGGCGTCGGGGCTCGCCTCGGCCGGCGTGGACGTGATCGAGATCGGCCAGGCGCCGACGCCGGCGCTCGCGTACGCGAGTCGGGGCCGCTACGGCGTCGCGATCACGGCCTCGCACAACCCCCGGCGGACAACGGCATCAAACTGTTCGCCGACGGTGTCGAGTACAGCGGCGAGGCCGAGGCTCGCATCGAGGGCCACATCGACGCCGGCACCGAACCGACGCAGTGGGATGCGTGGGGCACCCGCGAGCGTGCCGCGGTGCTCGAGGACTACCGTGACGCGGTCGTCGCCTACGCCCGGCAGTTCGGCGCCGACCTCGACGGGCTCCGGATCGTCGTCGACTGCGGCAACGGCATGGCGTCGCTGGCGACGCCGCAGGTGCTCCGCGAACTCGGCGCGGAGGTCGTCACGCTCAACGGCAACGTCGACGGTCACTTCCCCGGCCGCGGGAGCAAGCCGACCGAGGGGACGCTGGGTGACTGTCTGCGCTTCATGGCGGACGGTTCGTTCGACCTCGGAATCGCCCACGACGGGGACGCCGACCGCATCGTCGTCATGACGGGTGACGGCGAGGTCGTCCACGAGGACACCGTGCTGGCGATGCTGGCCGAGGAGTACGTCGCGGCGGCCGACAGCGAGGAGCCGACGGTCGTGACGACGCCCAACGCCTCCGCACGCATTGACGAGCGCGTCCGCGCGGCAGGCGGTCGCGTCGAGCGCGTCGCGCTGGGCTACCTCCACGACGGCATCGCCGACGCCCGCGACGGCGGCGCCGACGTGGCGTTCGCTGCCGAGCCCTGGAAGCACGTCCACACGCGCTTCGGCGGGTGGATCGACGGCGTCGCCTCCGCGGCCGTGCTGGCGCGGCTCGTCGCCGAGATCCCGCTTGCGGAACGCCGGGAGCCCATCCCCGAGCGACCGTACACCAAGATCAGCGTCCCCTGTGCCGACGACGCCAAGGTCGACGCGATGGCGCGGCTGACCGAGACATTGCCCGAGCGCTTCCCTGCGGCCAGCGTCGACGACGAGTACGGGGTTCGACTGGAGCTTCCCGACGCGTCGTGGGTGCTCGTGCGCCCGAGCGGGACGGAGCCGTACCTCCGGATCTACGCGGAGAGCGACGACGTCGAAACGCTCGCGGAAGCGGCGAAGACGGTCGTCGAGGATGCGATCACAGACGCGGCGTAAGCGACCTACGCGGAGGCGGCCAGCCGACCGTGGTCGACTTTGATACAGCGATCCTGGACGAAGTCGAGCCCGGCGGTGTCGGCCAGTTCCGCGGCCTCGTCGTTGGCGATCCCCAACTGCAGCCAGACTGCGCCGGCGTCGCCGCGGGCCTCGTGACGGTCGACGACGGCCTCGACGACCGCCGGCGTCTCCTCGCTGGGGCGGAACACGTCGACGAGGTCGATCTCCGGCTCCACGTCGGCGAGCGAGTCGTACGCCGTCTCGCCCAGGATCTCGTCGGCGAAGGGGTTGATCGGCACGATCCGGTAGCCGTGCGCCTGCAGGTACCGCGGCACGTCGTGGGCGGCTTTGCCCTCGGTGGTCGAGCAGCCGACGACTGCGATGGTGTCGGCGTCGAGCAGGTCGCGCAGGCGGTCGTCGTCGGTGATCGGCATGGCCGACGGTTGCGCCGCTACCGGCAAAAGGGGTGGGTCAGGCGTCCGCGAGGTGGACGATTGGGTCGGCGTGCTCCTGGACCTCGACGACGCCGTCGAACAGCTGTTTGAGCGTGTTGAGCGTCTGCTGGTCGTGGGCCGTCTCGTCGATACAGTAGAGCCCGAGGCCGTCGACGCTCTGGACGCGGCCGGTGAACACGTGGAGGAAGCGGAACACGGTCTGGAGGTCGGAGTACATCAACAGCGTCGTCAGCGAGTGGAGCATCACGCGGTTGCGCTCGATGTTCCGGTCCTGGTAGAACGCCTGCAGGAACTCCGAGAGTTGGATCCCGATCCCCGTCATGTCGACCGGCGAGGAGGCGTACTTGACCCGATCGCGCTCGGGCACCTCGTCACCCTGCTGTTTGGTGACGCAGTCGACGACGGCGACGGGTCGGCTCTCGTAGCTCGTCCGCTCGGCGAACTGCTCCAGTATCCGGTCGGCGCTGTCTTTGGTGGTGACGACGATCGAGCCCTCACCCTGCTCGGTGCCGGCGGCGAGGAGGTCGAGACAGCGTGCCCGTTTTCCGGCCAGTGGCGGGCCGGTGAGGAGGATGTTTGTCCCGGGCTGAACCTCCGCGTCGAGATGTGGGTGGAGGTCGTACATCACGCGGGGAGGGGTGAAACAGCGGGAATAGAGCCTCCAGTCGCGCGATCCAGAAGACGCCCGAGATTCATCGGATGTGTGAAGAATGATTTGATGCGTTATTATTCTTTGTGATTGCCCGTGGTCGTCGACGTCGCCGCCGGACGGAACCACCAGACTGAACCGAGTGACTTAACTATGGGTCGGCAGTACGAATGCGTGTCGGGCGCTTAGCTCAGCCTGGACAGAGTACTTGGCTTCGGACCAAGCTGTCGCGGGTTCAAATCCTGCAGCGCCCATCCCGTTGTAACACGATTCGGAGCCAACGCTGAGTGAAGACGGCTCAGGGCTCGGGGCAATCCTCACCCTTCCCGGTTTTCGGTTTCGCCCCTACCCGCGGCGATCACGCCACTCTCCAAAGACATTCGCCAGCGACATCATCAGCGGTCCCCCTCGTTCGGACTGCTCGGCTAACCAACGCAGCTGAAAGCGCGGAATTCACTCGCTTCAAGGGCGGTGCCTGCTGGGGTTGTCCTTTCTCGCCGGTCACCAAGTGCTGATCTGGGGAGCACCCATCACGCAGGGACGGGCAGCGCCCCCGAGCAGCCAGGATCAGTCGGTCTGGTACTCCTTTTCGAACCCGCGGAACTCGGTCCGGTGGGCTTCCTCGTCGGCCAGGATCGTCACCGCGAGATCCTCGGTGACGGGGTCGTCGGCGGCCTCCGCGGCGTCGATGAGCGAGCGGTAGGTGTCGATGGCGTCCTCCTCGGCGTCGAGCACCCCGCGGATCACCGAGAGCACGTCCGTCGAGTCCTCGGGCGGCTGGAGGGAGTCCTGTCGTGCGACGAAGTCCGCGGAGCTGGGCGGGCGGGAGTCGAGCTGTTTGAGCCGGTTGCCGAGCTGTTCGGCGTGGCCCAGCTCCTCCTGGATGTCCGCCTGGAGGCTCTCCTTGATCTCCTCGGCGCGGACGCCGTCGAGGACGATCGCGTTGGTCTGGTAGTTCATCACGGTCTCAATCTCGTCGGCGTAGGCCTTGCGCAGCAGGTCGATGACTGTCTCAGAACTCATACGTCCGTAGTTACGTCTAAACAACGATATATCCGTCGACGGTTCTCGGATCGCGGCAGAAACCCCCCGTTGTGAGGAACGACACACGACCGTGTACGACCTACTCGTAGGTGTGGACCTGCCCGGTCGTGTGCTCCTCGATGTACGCCCAGTCGTAGTCGACGCCGAGCCCTGGGCCCTCCGGCACCGAGACGGTTCCGTCCTCGACGGCCCCCATCATGTCGGAGTAGCCGCCCTCGTACACCGGTGGCTGGGTGTTCTGGCAGTCAGGGTGGACCAGCGCCATCTCGTAGTAGTTGGAGTTGCGGCAGGCGGCGATGCAGTGACGCTGGGCGGGCCCGGGCGCGTGGAACTCGATGTCGAGCCCGAACGCCTCGGCGACGCGGGCGACCTTGATCGCGCCAGTGATCCCGGCGTCGTACTCCGGATCCGCCCGGAGGAAGTCCGTCGCGTCGTTGGCGGCGAAATCGGACTTGATCTCCAGGCCGCGGACGTGTTCGGTCTGGAGGATCGGCGTGTCGAGCTTCTGAGAGAGCTTGCGGTGGGCGTGCTGAGAGATGCCGCCGTCGCGGAACGGGTCCTCGTACCAGAAAAAGTCCTGCTCGTCGATCGCCTTCCCGAGTTCGAGCGCGTCGGCGAACGTTTCGAGTTCGCAGGCGGGATCGTGCATCAGGTCCATCTCGTCGCCGACGCGCTCGCCGACGGCGTGGACCGCCTCGACCTCCCGATCGAGATCGCGGGAGGCGTCGCCGCCGCCCCAGCCGTGAATCTTGAACCCGCCGAACCCCTGGTCACGGCACTCCTCGGCGAAGTCAGCGAACGCCTCGGGGGAGTCGAGGCCGCCGGCGTCGTCGCCGTGGTACGTCGACGCGTACGCGGGGACCTCCGTGCGGTAGGTGCCCAGTAGTTCGTGGATCGGCGCGTCGTAGTACTTGCCAGCGAAGTCCCACAGCGCGATGTCGATGGGGCCCATCCCCATCCGATCGTACTTCCGGAGCGCGCGTTTGATCTCCGACCAGTGCTTCTCGCGCTCCAGTGGGTTCTTGCCGATCAGGTACTTCGCGATGATGTTGTACTGCGCCGCCGCGGGGGAGTTCCCGCCGACGTACTCCCCGGTGATCCCCTCGTCGGTGTGGATCTTGACGCCGAACAGCTTGCGGTAGGTGGTCTCGCCGGGCTCGTAGACGAGGTTGAAGCCGTGTTCGTCGGTGCCCACGTCCTCCAGGGGGTACTCGAACTCCCGACTCACGATTTTCGTGATAGTGGGTGGCATGCCCGTTTCCTCCGGGGGCCTGTGGTAAAACACCTCGGCATCGACCGTTCTGTCGCCCGTACCACCTACTGACCGTTGAGGGCGCCCATACGCCGCAACCCGGGCTCGTCGAGTCGGAACGAGCAGCCGACGTGTGGCACCTCGAGCACCCGCGGGTAGCGGAAGGAGGCGGCGTGTTCGTGGAGCACTTTCGGGTCGGCGCCGACGCCCTGCCACATGTCGTGGTGGGAGGGGAGCAGCCGATCGAGTTCGAGCTGGTTCGCCGCCTCGACGATCTGGTTCTCGTCCATGTACCAGCGCGTCCGCTCGCCCCGGCCGCGTTCCGGCTTGTAGATCTCCCCGACGGAGCCGAAGGCGAGCGCCCCCACGTCGATGGCGAAGCGCTCGCCCAGGTGCTCGAAGGCGTCGGCCGGCCGACTGTCGCCGGCGTGGAAGAACGTCCCCGCTTCGTGTTCGATCACGTAGCTCACCGGTTCGATCGCGTCCGGGTCGTTCGCTCCGCGGACGTAAACGGTGAAGTCGCCGACCTCGAACGCCTCACCCTCCGCGATCACGGTGCGCTGATCCGGGGGCGCCCGCATTGCGCCCTCGTAGTCCGGCGACTCGTAGGACGCCGCGGGCGCGTAGAGGTCGGCGTCGAGATCCGTCACCAGCGGGCCGTAGGAGGGTGGATGCATGTGGTCGATATGTTCGTGGGTGACGAGCACGGCGTCGCAGTCGGTCGCGTCAGCCGGATCGATCGGGACGGGGATCATCCGGACGATGTTCGGCGGGTCGCCGTCCCCGAAGTAGGGGTCGACGTACAGCGTCGTCGACGCCGACCGCAGCACGAACCCGTTACAGCCGAGGTACCAGCCGATGACGCCGTCACCCGGGTCGGCCGCCTCTATCTCCTCGCGGACGAACCAGTCGCCCCACGTCGAGTGAACCATGGCCGACAGGTTCGGTCGGGGTGGCAAAGCGTTGGCGCCGGCCGCAGGCGACGGCTGACGGTGTCGGCGGGCCCGTCAGTGGTCCTGAATCGCGTCGATCACCATCGCGGCGGCGACGACCGGTTCGGTCGGGACGTCGCTGGCGTCGTCGATGGTCACGTCGTAGCGATCGCGCAGCGAGAACTGCCCCTCGATACTGCCGACGTGCTTCCCGTCGGCGTCGGTGATCTCGTACTTGTGGGGATCAGTTCGCCGAAGGGCAGCGTGTTGCGCGCCATCGTCGTGAGCGCGCCACGGGAGTTGATCTCCGCGAGTTTGGCCTCGGTGTCGGCGTCGCGGATCTTCCAGGTGTCCTGCAGCAGCGAGTAGTCGTTGTCGAGGATCACCACGTCCGCGCCGGTCTCGGCGTCGGTCAGAGTGTAGTCGCCTGCCACATCGAGCATGCTGCCGGCGTTGACCTCGAACACCTCGGTCCCGTCGGCGTCGACGAAGGGGAACTGCTCTTTCAGCTTCAGCATCTTCTGTTTCCCGCGCAGTACCACGTCCCCGTCGGCGTCGAGCGCGCGGAACTTGTTCCGGATCAGCCCCTGCTCGACCGTGTAGCGATCGCCGGAGAGGTCGATGCCCTCGATCGCGTAGTCGTCGGTCATGGGCGGAGATGCTGCCCTATCACACTTAAGGCGTTGGGCCGATCCGGGGGACGCGGCGGTCGCTGGACAGTATGACCGGCTACAGCTCCACCGTCTCGCCCGTTTCGCTGGCCTCGTACACCGCCTTGATGGTCCGGATGTCGGTCAGCCCGTGCTCGCCGTCCGGGTGGGGGTCCTCGCCGCTCAGCAGGCAGTGTGAGAAGTACTCGAACTCCTCCTCCATCTGGTCGATCTGCTCGAAGGAAACGTCGACGCTGGTCCCCCGCGCTCGATCGTGAGCGCGCGATCGTCCCACGGGTAGAACGCCGGCTCGACTCG
This sequence comes from Halolamina pelagica, assembly GCF_001307315.1. GTDB lineage: Archaea > Halobacteriota > Halobacteria > Halobacteriales > Haloferacaceae > Halolamina > Halolamina pelagica_B. The sequence goes on along the minus strand of NZ_LGUC01000001.1, from coordinate 1,755,311 downwards.
GACCCGACCCTCGGTGCCCAACACCTCGATGTGGCTCGCCATGTGGGCGTTCTGGCTGGCGGTACAGACCGCGAACACGTGGCCAGGGAAGTCGAGCTGGAACGCGGCGTGTTCGTCGGGCACGTCGTCGAACTCCGGAGCCACCGAGGCCACGCTCCCCCGAACACGCTCCGGGTCGGCGTCGAGCAGGAACCGGGCGGTGTTCAGCGGGTAGAGGCCGATGTCCATCACCGCACAGCCGCCCGAGAGCTCGCCGTCCAGCCGCCACTGATCCGGGTCGGGAACCAGTTCGAGGATCGGCTCGGTCATGTTCCCGTTGACGAAGATCGGCTCGCCGAGCAGCCCCTCGTCGATGAACTCCTTCGCTCGCCGGATGGCTGGTTCGGTCTGCATCCGGTAGGCGATCATCAGCGGAACGTCGTGCGCGTCGACGGCCTCGACCATGCCCTCGGCGCGCTCGATAGTCGCCTCCATCGGCTTCTCACAGAGGATCGCCTTCCCCAGCTCGGCGGCGGTCTCGACGTACGGGAGATGCAAGGCGTTGGGGTGACGACGTAGACGGCGTCGTAGGCGTCGCTCGCGGCACCCTCGTGGAACTCGTCGTAGGTGATCGCGTGCTCGACGGTCTCCGAGTCGGCGGCGACGCGCTCGGCCTTCTCGCGGTCGCCGCTGACGAGCACCGTCGTCTCGCACAACGCCGCGCTCTCGACGGCGGGCATCGCCTGCTCGCGGGTCCACCAGCCCACGCCGACCATCGCGAAGCGAACCGGGTCGTCGGTCGCCTCGATCTCCTGCCAGTCCCGCCGGTCGAACTCGTCGGCGAGCGTCTCGATATCCATAGCCGCGTCGTCGTGGCGACAGAGCAAAGGCGTTGTGACAGTCGGAAGACGGGACAGCAAGAAAAACGCGACGGGGGCGTCGACGCCGACCCGGCTTCAGTAGCTGTCGTACACCGTCTTCGAGATGGTGTAGAAGTCGATCCCGGCCTCACCCTGCTCGCGGTAGGTCTCGCTGGAGGAGGCCTTCATGCCGCCGAAGGGAATGTGGAGCTCCACGCCGGTGGTCTGCTGATTGACTTTCACGACGCCGGCGTCGATATCCTCGACGAAGCTGTTGGCCTCGTGGTGGTCGTTCGTGACGATCCCCGCCGAGAGGCCGTAGTCGACGCCGTTTGCCACCTCGAGGGCCTCCTCGTAGCCGCTCACCTGTATCACCGAGAGCACCGGCCCGAAGATCTCCTCCTGGGCGAGTCGGCTGTCGGGGTCGACGTCCGAGAACACTGTCGGCTCGACGAAATGGCCCTCCCGCTCGAGCGCCTCGCCGCCGGTTTCGAGGGTCGCACCCTCCGTCCGGCCGATCTCGACGTAGTCGAGGGTGCCCTCCAGTTCGTCCTCGGTGACCTGCGGGCCCATGTCGCCGCCAGCCAACCCGTCGCCGGGCTCGATCCCGTCGGCCTGTTCGACGATGGCGTCGACGAACTCGTCGTACACGTCCTCGTAGACGATGGCGCGGGAGGTGGCGGTACAGGCCTGCCCCGTCACGCCGAAGGCGCCCCACGAGGCGATGCGGGCGGCCGTCCCCACGTCGGCGGCGTCGGAGACGATCGTCGGGTTCTTGCCGCCCATCTCCAACTGGACGCGCTTGCCGTCCGCGGTCGCGGTGTCGTACACCGCGTTGCCGACGCCGGTGCTGCCGGTGAAGGAGACGGCGTCGACGGCGTCGTGACTCGCGATGGTGTCGCCCACCTCGCTCCCCGGGCCGGTGACGACGTTCAGCGCCCCGTCGGGCAGCCCTGCTTCGTCGAGCGCCTCGGCGATGGCGTGGGTACAGCCCGGCGCGAGCGTCGCGGGCTTGATGACCGCGGTGGTGCCCGCCGCCAGCGCGGGCGCGATCTTCCACGCCGGGATGGCGACGGGGTAGTTCCAGGGCGTGATGAGGGCGGCGACGCCGACCGGCTCCTGCTTGGTCCGGAGCACCGTGTCGGCGCCGCTGGCGCCTTTCACCTTCCCGCCGATGTCGCGCGCTTTCGAGCCGTAGTAGTCGAAGATGTCGATCGCGCGCTGGACTTCGCCGCCGGCTTCGCGCTCGGTCTTCCCTTCCTCGCGGACCAGCAGTTCGGCCAGTTCGCCCTTGCGGTCGGCCAGAATGCTGCTCGCTCGCGAGAGGATCCGGCCGCGCTTCGGGCCGGGCGTCGAGCCCCACTCCTCGGTCGCGGCTGCCGCGGCCTCGACGGCCCGCTCGGCGTCCGCGGCCGCCGACTCGGGGTAGGTTCCGACCACCTCGTCGGGGCTCGCGGGGTCGTACGTGTCGAACGTGTCGCCGCTCTCGGCGTCGGTCCACTCGCCGTCGATGAGGTTGGAGCGCTTCGTCATACACTCACGTTGTGGCGGTCCGGGCATAATGCTTTACCTCGGGTGCCAGGTGACAGGAGATTTATGCCCACCACGGACCGCAGGTCTCGCATGCGCTACTACCGCACCGAACGCAACGGCGACGCGCACCTGCTCGTCGTCGCCCGCGACCGCGCCCACGACCTCACCGCGGTCAAGCCCCGACTGCGGTCGTTCCGCGATCTCGCCGCGGCCGCCGACGTGGCCGGCGCTCGCGTCGATTCGCTGGCCGCCGACCTGCTCGACGACGCCCCCGTCGTCGAGTTCTCCATCGTCGACCTCGAACGCCCGGTTCGGGCCGAAGAAGTGTGGGCCGCGGGCGTGACCTACGAGATCAGCGAGCAGGCTCGCGAGGCGGAGAGCGGGATGGCGGACGTGTACCTCGACGTGTACGACGCCGAGCGGCCGGAGATCTTCTTCAAGGCCACCCCGAGCCGGACCGTCGGACCACGGGAAGCCGTCGGCGTCAGGGGGACTCGGACTGGAACGTCCCCGAACCCGAACTCGGGCTGGTGCTGTACGACGGCGAGATCGTCGGCTACACGGTCGGCAACGACGTGAGCAGCCGCGCTATCGAGGGCGAGAACCCGCTGTACCTCCCGCAGGCGAAGGTGTACGACCGCTGCTGTGCGCTCGGTCCCTGCGTCGTCGGTGCCGGCGGGGTCGACGACCCCCACGATCTCGGGATGTCGATGCGGATCGAGCGCGACGGCGAGACGGTGTTCGACGACGCGACCTCGACCGCCGAGATGGCCCGCACCTGCGAGGAGCTCGTCGGATACTGGCGGGCGCACAACGCGGTGCCGGAGATGGGCGTACTGCTCACTGGCACCTCGCTCGTCCCCGACGAGGCGTTCACACTCCAGCCAGGGGACACCGTGCGGATCGACATCGAAGGCATCGGCGAGCTGGTGAACCCGGTCGTGGAAGTCTGACCAGTACCCAGCGGTCGGAACGTGGAAAACTCGTCGTCGACGCGGGCTGCAGCACAGCCGCGGCGACGGTGGTCCGTCGGGTTGCACGTCGCCGGTCCCCACCTCCCTACGGCGACGTACCGAGGTCAGTGACTCAACCTCGTTACCCCATCGTGTGGCGAAGTTCGTCACCGCGTGAACGGCCGGCGCTGTCAACGGGTTTATCGGTCTTCGCGACGCGGGTTCGTTCGCTCGGTTTCGCTCCACATGACGATACTCCACATCGCACAGCGTCGGTCGACGATCCTCGACTACCTCCGGGACGGCCCACTCGCCAAGCGGGACCTGTTGGATCGGGTTGCTGCATCGCGCTCGACCATCGACCGCGCGATCGAGGAACTGATCGACAACGAGATGGTCCGCCAGGTCAGCGGCGGCTACGAAACCACGCTCGTGGGCGTGCTCGCCCTCCAGTGCTCCCGCGAGTTCGAGCGCGACGCCGACGCCATCGCGACGGCGGCGCCGGCGCTGACGCCGCTGTGGAAGGAGAGCGATGTGGCCGTCGAGTTCCTCCGCGGCGCGGACGTATCGCTGGTCGCCGCGGCCGACGGCATGCGGCTGCTCGCGGCACTGGGCTCGGCGCTTCGGACCGCCGACGAGGTCCAGGCGGTGGCTTCACAGATCGCCCGTCCGGAGCAGCTCGAGACGCTCTACGAGCGGGCAAACGACGGCGGCGACACCGACTTGGTCGTCTCGCCGTCGCTGTTCGAGACGCTGTCGTCGACGTTTCCCGGGTGGCTCCGGGCGGTCGCGCTGGGCGAGAACGGGAGGGTCTCGGTCGGCAGCGTTCCGGAGTACGCGCTCGCCATCTGTCGGGCCGGCGACGAACGGGAGGCGTTCCTGCTCACCTACGACGACGGCCGACTCCACGCTGTCCTCCGAAACGACGGCGCGGCGGCCGCGTGGGCCACGGAGCGCTTCAGGGCGATTCGGCGCGACGCGACGGACCATCAGGAGCAGGTTCGCGAACTCGACGCCGACGCCCGGTTCGGCGGCATCGGCGACGCCACGCCGCCGTTCGGCGAGACCTCGGCGGTCGCCGCCGACTCCGGCGAGCCCGACGGGCCGGCGGAGGCGCTACTCGCGAGCGGTTACGCGATCGACGGTGGGAAGCTCCGGACGCCCGCTTACGGTACCGAGGACGCCTGCACGGTCGCGTTCTGGATGCGGCCGACTGATCTCGGCGGCGGGTGGCAGATCCTGCTGAAGTGGGACTACCTCGCCGTCGCGCTCCGCCGGGGCAAACTTCACGGCACCGTGTACGACCCCGATAACGCCGAGCAGCGTGCCTTCACCGCCGTCCCGCTCAGTAGCCTGGTGGAGGGCCGGTGGCAGCACGTCGCGTACACGTACGACGAGTCGGTCGCCCGGCTGTACCTCGACGGCGAACTCGTCGACGAGACCGAGGACGGCTACCCGCTGCACGTCGCCGAGATCGGCGCCGCGCTGGGGTATCACTACCGCGACAGGGACACCGGCGTCCACGACCCGACGTACGAGGGGCGGCTCTACGACGCCCGCCTGTACGGCGAGGCGCTCGCTGCCCCGGACATCGAGCGGCTCGTCTCGACGACGGACCCCACAGCGGTCGTGTGGGACGGCGCCTGACGCGGCGGCTCGTCACTCACGGAGGAACCGCTGAGCGTGCGTCGCGACGGCCGCGCGGAACGCCGACTCGTCGATCGGCTGCTCCCGGTCGAACAGCCGGCCGTGGTCCTCACGGTAGACGTCTTCCAGCACGCGCTCCCGCAGTTCGTCGACGGTCGGTTGCCGACCGCGATCTCGCAGCCGTGCCACGACTCGTTCGAAGCGCTGCGCCGTCGCAACCGCCTCGGCCAGCGATTCGGCGTCCGTCGCGTCGACCACACCGCTGGACTGTACAGAACTTTCAGAATGTTCGAGCAGTCCACGGTTCCCGCGCTTGTCGCGAACTTCTACCGCCGCCACTGGGCCGTCGTACCACGCTGACGCCGGACGGTCGTACGCAGTCGGGTCGAAGTCGCGGCCCTTGACCTCCTGTGCGATCGGGTTGTACGGGTCGAGACCGAGCCGGTCGTAGATGGCCTCGCTCGCCGATGGCGGGCGAAACGCGTCGGCGTCGCTCGACCACACGTCCGCCCCAGAAACGGCGGCAGGCGCTCCCAGTCGTAGTCGATCCGCTCCCGGTGGGTCGCCCGCCCCAGAAACGTCAGCGCCGTCACGTCGTCGACGGCACGCCGCAGCGCCCGGCGGTCGAGTCGCTCCCGGACGTGCCGAACTGCACGCCGGCAGGGGCGAGGGATGGCATCGTCGGCCCACGTCCCGTGGGCGCCGCCGAAGCGGATCGCGCCGGACTGCTGCAGTTGGAACCGGAGCGGCGTCCCTTCGACAACTTCCAGCAGCCAGAGATGCCCCTCGAACGTCGGCGCCGCATCGTCGTCGATGACCGGCAGCGGCGGGAACTGCTTCACACCTGGCCTCGGGCGGCCGGCCCGGTATGCGTTCCGGCGTTGCCCACACCCTTAATCCGGCCCACGCCGAAGCCGGATGTATGATCACGAGCAGGCGCATGGCCGCGGTCGACCGCAACGCCGCGGCGCTCGGCGTGCCGCTCCGGGCGTTGATGGAGTCCTCGGGCAACGCTGTCGCCCGACGGGTTCGCGAACTCACGAGCCGCGGCGACCGCGTGGCGCTGATCTGCGGACGCGGGAACAACGGCGGTGACGGCCTCGTGGCGGCCCGGTTCCTCGACGATCGGGACGTGACGGTCCAGCTCCTGGGGCGCCCGGAGAGCATCACCACCGAGATCGCCCGCGCGAACTGGGACGTGCTCGAGGCTGGAGCGACGGCGGCAGCGCTGGTGACGGACTCCCGCGGGTTTGCTCTCGACGATCCGGACCTGATCGTCGACGCGATGCTGGGAACGGGGATCACGGGCGACCTCCGTGAACCGGAAGCGACTGTCGCCCAGGCCATCACCGACGCCGAAGCGCCCGTACTCGCGGTCGACGTGCCCTCCGGGGTCGATCCCGACACCGGGGCGGCCGCCGCTGGCGCCGTCGAGGCGGAACACGTCGTCACGTTCCACGACCTGAAGCCCGGGCTCGCCGACCACTCGGACGTGACCGTCGCCGACATCGGGATCCCGGCCGACGCGGAAGGGGCAGTCGGGCCGGGTGATCTCGCGGTTCTGGGCGCCGGCGGCGACCGCAAAGGCGACAGCGGCCGGACGTTCGTGATCGGCGGCGGCCCCTACACCGGCGCGCCAGCGCTCGCCGCCGGGGCGTCGCTGTCGGCCGGCGCGGACCTCGCGTTCGTCGCCTGCCCGCAGTCGGTGTTCGACCCGATCGCGGGCTACTCCGAGGACTTGATCGTGCAGCCCTACGGCGGCGCCGGCGACGAGAGCGAAGCCGACCACCTCGCGCCCGAGCACGTCCCGGACCTGGTCGAGACGGCCGAGGCTCACGACGACATCGTGATTCTCGGGCCGGGACTGGGTCGCCATCCGGAGACCGAAGCGGCCGCCGAGCAGTTCCTCGCGGCGTTCTCGGGGACCGCGGTCGTCGACGCCGACGCGCTGGCGCTGGTGCCGGCGGTCGACACCGACGCGGAGTTGGTGCTCACGCCGAACCGCTCCGAGTTGGCGGCGCTCGGCGGCCCCGAAACCGACGACCTCGTCGCCCAGGCCGACGAGATCCGTGAGCTCGCCGCCGATCTCGGGCACACGATCCTCGCGAAAGGCGCCGTCGACGTGATCACCGACGGCGAGACCCACCGGCGCTGCGGCGCTGGGACGCCCGGGATGACCGTCGGTGGCACCGGCGACACGCTGGCGGGCGTCGTCGCCGCGCTGCTCGCCCGGGCGGAGCCGTTCGAAGCCGCCTGCGTGGGCAGCTACGTCAACGGTCGCGCCGCGGAACTGCTGGATCGCGGCGACGGCCTGCGCGCGACGGAACTCCAAGAGACCATCCCGCTGGCGCTCGAGGGAGGAACCGATGAGTGAGAACGCCGATCCCGACGACGCCGGTGGCGCCACCGGCGCCGGTTCCGACACCGAACTGACCCACACCACCGAGAGCGGCGACGTACAGATGGTCGACGTGGGCGAGAAACCAGACACGGGCCGTCGCGCGGTCGCGCGTGGCGAGATACACCTGACCGAGTCCACGATCGACGCCGTCCGCGCCGACGAGATCGGGAAGGGTGACGTGCTCGCGACCGGCCGCATCGGCGCGATCCAGGCCGTCAAGCACACCTGGGAGACGGTCCCGATGTGCCACCAGATCCCGATCACGAACGTCGACACCGAGTTCACGGTCGAAGCCGACCGGATCGAACTCGAAGTCGCCGTCGAAACGACCGGCAAGACCGGCTGCGAGATGGAGGCGATCCAGGGCGTGACGACCGGGCTCGGCGTCGTCTGGGACATGGTGAAGGCGGCGGAGAAGGAGGTCGTCGAGGAGCGCGACGCGGTCGAAGCCAGCGGCTACCCCGGGACGCAGATCTCGGGCGTCGAAGTGGTGAGCAAGGAGAAACGGGAGCCGTCGGGGTAGTCGTCGGGCCCCACTCGGACCGTATTGAAGCCTGCGGGGACGCTACACGGCGACGAGAACGAGTCCACTCGCGACGACCACACCGAGGACCAGGGAGACGAGCCGACCCAGCCGGTCGGTACCGAGAGCCCACGCCAACGCCGCCTTGAGAAACGTGTTCGCAGTTGCGGCGATGACGATCCCCGTGGTGGCGACACGTGTCGAGATCGTTCCGTCGGCAGCGAGTTTACTCAACGTGATCGTCATCGCGTCGACGTCCGCCAGCCCGGAGAGAAACGCCGTGGCGTAGATGCCCGACGTCCCGAACCACTCGTGTGCGGATTCGGAAACGAGGAGCACGACGGCGAAGATCGCGCCGAAGAGAAGCGCCGGCCGAAGTCGGAACGGGTTCCGCAGCTCGTCGGGTTCGACCGTCTCGTCGGTTCTCGTGTGCCAGTACAACGCTCCCGCGGCGACGACCCCAACGAACGTCATCACTCCCAACGGAACCGCGACACTCGAGAGCAGACGCGGGTTGACGACCGCAACCTCGACGAGCGCCCGTGGGAACATCACGATGGACGCGACCACGACCGCGAACGCACAGACGTGATACAGTCCCTCGTTCTGTGTCGCCTTCCCCGCCATCGAGACCGTCGTCGCCGTCGAGGAGACGAAGCCGCCGACGATCCCGGTAACCGCGATGCTCCGTGTCGGCCCGAGGAACCGTCCGAGCACGTACGCGACGAACCCCAGTCCGGTGACGAACACGACCATCAGCCAGATGAACCGCGGGTTCAGTCCGTAGAGGACGTCGAGTGACCGCCCCGGAAGCGCCGGGAGAACGACCAAGACCACGAGGACGAACTTCATCGACGCCAGGCGTTCGGTCTCGTCGAACTGGTCGGCGAACTCGTGGAGCTGCTCCTTGACCGAGAGGAGCACCGTGACGGCGCCGCCGCCGATTATCGCGGTGATCGCCCCCGAGTCGGAGTGCATCGCAGTAGCACCCAGTACCGCGGTGAGCAGCGCGGCCATCAGAGTTGTCAGCCCGAGGTCCCCTCCTGCCAGACCTTCCCGGCGTAGGCGACGGTGAGCGGGACGACGAGGAGGCCGAGCGCGATCGGCAGCAGCCTCGGGAAGAAGCCGCTGACGAGTCCGCCGTAAAGCGCGAACAGGGGGAACGTCCGACTCCCCGCGAACGTCCCTCCCGACTCGCTCTGCTCCCGTTCCAGCCCCACGAGTGCGCCGAGTGCGACGCCGACGAGGAGATGTACGAGGACCTCGGTGAGCGGGTCGGTGAGTGGGTCGACCATCGACTTGCGGTTCGAGCAGCCAGAACGTCAAACTACGGAATCGACGAGTGACTCGGATCCACCCTGCGGCTATCGGTGCCTCGTATCGTCCTCGGGAGAGAAACGGCGCGCCCGAGCGGTCAGGCCTCGCCGGCCTCGGCGGTCGGCGGCTCCAGTTCCGCGGCTTTCGAGCGCGCCTTCGACACCACGGCCGGCGGCGCCTCGAACTCCACGACGACCTGCTCGTCGCCGTAGGACTCCTCGTGGACGTTGCCGTTGTCGTGGATCCAGGAGACGACGCTCATCGCCTCGTCGCTGACCGGGAGGAGCAGGCGCTCCTGCTCCCAGTCCGGCAGTTCGCGCTCGACGCGCTCGCGGAGCGCGTCGACGTGCTCGCCGGTCTTGCCCGAGACGATCACGGGGTTCGGCGCCAGCGCCGAGAGCGCGCGCGTCCGGCGCTCGATCTCGGGGTCGGTCAGCTTGTCGGCCTTGTTGAACACCGTGACGATCGGCGCCTCGTTGCGGTCCGACAGCGTGTCGTGGGAGGTGACGAGCTTCTGGCGCATCTCCTCGACCGGCTCGGACGCGTCGACGACCAGCAACACGAGGTCGGCGTGGTAGACGGAGTCGAGCGTCGACTTGAACGACTCCACCAGCCAGTGGGGCAGGTCGGAGACGAACCCCACGGTGTCGGTCAGCAGCACCTCGCGCGTGCCGGTGTCGGCCTTGCGGGTGGTGGTACCGAGGGTGGTGAACAGCCGGTCTTCGGACTCCGCGGTCTCGTCGAGGTCCGGGTGTCGGTCCTCGTTCTCGTCGACATCCAACTCCGAGGCGAGTCGGCGCAGCAGCGTCGACTTGCCCGCGTTGGTGTAGCCCGCCAGCGCCACGAGGTCGAACCCCTGGTCGCGGCGCTGGGCCCGGCGCTTCTCCTCTTTCTCGGCGATCCGATCGAGCTCCTCCGAGATTCGGGAGATGCGGTTTTTGATGTCCTGCTCGCGCGACTCGTCGTACTCGCCCAGCCCCATGAAGCCGGGGCGCTCGTCGCGCTTGGCGAGGCTGGCTTTGGCTTCGGCCCGCGGTAGTTCGTAGCGCAGTTCCGCGAGTTCGACCTGGAGTTGGGCTTTGCGCGTCTGGGCGCGCTGGCCGAACACTTCGAGGATGAGCGTGAAGCGATCGAGCACGTCGACGCCCTCGGGGAGCTTCTGGCCCACGTTGTACGTCTGGAACGGGCCCATCTCGTTGTCGACGACGACAGTGTCGGCGTCGGTCGCCCGAACGAGGGCGGCCAGTTCGTCGACCTTCCCCTCGCCGAAGTGGTAGGCGGCGTCCTGTGTGCGCCGCTGGGTGAGTTCGCCGACGACCTCGTAGTCGGCGGCGCGGGTCAGCTCCGTGATCTCCTCGAGGTCGGCCTCGCCTTCGTCGACGCGCTTGGCGACGACGGCACGATCAGCAGGGATAGCTGGCTGTCACCCCGGTTTCGTCCATGGTTGACGTAAGTGATCCGCGTGCATGAATCCCGCGGTGGGTCCGACGACTCACCGCCGTTCTGCGGAGCTGTTCTCGGTCACGAACCCGACGATCGACTCGGTGCCCTCGAAGCCGCTGGCCATCCGGCCGGCGATCTCGCCGTCCTCGAACAGCAGTAGCGTGGGGACGCCCTGGATGTCGTACTCCTCGACGAGGCCCAGTTCGGTCTGGGGGTTCAGCATCCCCACCGTCGCGGTCGTCGCGCGGGCGACGTTCCCGACCATCGGCTCGATCGACTGACACACGGGACAGCCCTTGGTGTAGAAATCTACGAGCACGACGTCGTGGTCCGCCACGAGCGCGTCGAGGTCGTCGCCGGTTTCGAGTCGGTGCGGCTTCTCGGACGTTTCGGCCATACCGACGGTAGGGGCTGGAGCGGCTTACGTCCCCCGCCCGAGTGGGGGGCGTCGCGCGAGCGCGGCAGTCCGGTGTCCGGAGCTATTTACGCGTTGGGGGCCCAGTTCAGGTCGATGAGCGACGCTCACGCTGACACACTGCTGCCGAGCGAACGGATGCGTGAACAGGCACTCGACGGTGAGGTGACCCAGATCCACCGTGGCCAGCGCTACGCCGCGGAAGGGGATCGGTTCGACATCGACGGGGAGCAGTTCGAGGTCGTCGAGGTGGCCGAGCGCACGCTCGGCGATCTGACCGACGAGGACGCCCGCGCCGAGGGCGCACGCGACCTCGACCACTACAAGCAGATCCTCCGGATGTCCCACGACGAGTTCGAGTGGGACGACGACAGCGAGATCGTCCGGCACCGCTTCGAGCGAGTCTGACTCGTCGGCTCAGAGCTCGCTGCGCTTCAGGCGCACGTACCCCAGCACGACCGGAACGACGGTCCACGCCAGTAGCACCGTCACCGTGCCCGCCGTGGAGACGAACGGCTCTGTCCCCACGACTGCCTCGGGCGGCGCGGTACCGATGTCGAACTCGGTGCCGAGCAGGTACTGGAGGCTCGTGCCGGGTTCGACGAACCGCGCGAACTCCACCCACGTCGGCGACTCCATCGGTCGCCGGAACCGGAACAGTACCAGCATCATCACGTCCACGACGGTCCGCCAGAGCATCGCCAGCAGCGCGTACACCCCGAAGGTGGCGCTGATGACGCGTCGAACGCTGGCCAGCCCGGCCGACAGGCCGATTGCGATACCGAGAAACGCCAGCGTGTAGCCGAACGTCGACAGGAGCACGATGGCGTAGTCCCCCGCCGCGAAGTCGCCGTAGCCGACGAAGAGGTAGCCGCCTCCGAGCAGGCCCGCGACCGCGAGCGCGCCGGCCAGCGCTCCCGCACGGCCGAGGAACTTCCCGAGCACCAGATCGCGCCGGGAGTTCGGAAGCGAGAGCGCCAACGCCGCAGTTCCCGAGTCGCGGCCGGCGGCGACCGCGCGGTACCCGAGAACCAGACCGACCAGTGGGAACAGCGGCACGACGACGGTTACGAGCAGTTCGAGGTACACCGAGAACGGCACGTCCGACGATCCCGCGAGTCGCGGGACGGCGTACCCCAGCCCCGCGAACAACGCGAGCAGGCCAGCCGTCAGTGCCCAGACCCCGCGAGTCGCGAGCGCGCCCCGGAGATCGTTCCGGGCGATGGCGCGCCAACTCATCGGTTCGCCCCCGTCCGCTCGCTGTCACTGTTCCGGGTCATAGGTCGGTCGAGCGAAAGCGGAGGTAGCCGAGCGTCGCGGGACCGAGCGCCCAGACGACGAGCAGGGCTGCGGCGACCCACTCCCCGAGGAACCACGGGGCCTCCGGCCCGAGATACGGTCCCTGCTCCACGCCAGCGAAGAAGCCGTCCACGAGCCGGCGGTACAGCATCCCCGGCTCGGCGCCGTAGAGGAACAGCGCCCAGGTCGGCAGCCGCCCGTCGGCCAGCCCGAGATAGCCGAGCGCGGCGACGAACACCCGCGGAGCTGCGACCAGACTACCACGAACAGGAAGAACACCCCGAATGCGGCGCTGCTGGCGACCGCCGTCGAGGTCGTCGCCGTCGACACCGCCAGCCCGACGCCGACGAACGCCGCACCGTACAGCACCGTCCCGAGCGTGTACGCCGCGACGGTGCCGGCCTCGAAGCTCCCGAACGGGTAGTTCACCAGCGCGGCGCCGCCGAGGATACCGACCGCCACCGCGGTGCCGAGTGCGATCGCCCGGGCGAGGAACTTCCCGACCACCACGTCCAGCCGGTCGTACGGCAGGGAGAGCAGCAGCGTCATCTCGCCCGAGGCGCGTTCGCCGACGATGGTGCGGTGACCGAGCAACAGCCCCACCAGCGGCACCAGCAGCGCGACGACGCCGACCATGTACGAGGCGTAGTCGGCGCTCGAGGGCTCTGGAAACCCCGAGAGCACGATGGCGTACCCCCGGCGATGAAGGCGAACGCGACGGCGCCGAGGAGCCAGCGCGTGCGCCGTGATCCCCACACGTCCCGAAGCTCCTTCCGGGCAACGACGGTCCAACTCACTGCCCTCCCTCACGGGTGTACTCGACGAAGAGGTCCTCGAGCGACGGCTCCTCCGTCGAGAAGTCGAGTACGTCGACGCCCGCCGCGTCGAGCGCGACCAGCACGTCCATCTTCACGTCGCTCGGACAGGTGACCGCGAACGTCTCGTCCTCGATCCACGCCGAATCGACGCCGTCGACGGCCTCGATGGTGTCGAGGTGGGTCTCGCTCGGGTCGTCGACGCTGATCTGGAGCTTGGTCCCGCCCGCGGCGGACTCCCGGAGGGCGTCGATAGTGTCGACCGCCTGGAGGCGCCCCTCGTGCATGATTCCGACGCGATCACAGACCGCCTCGATCTGTTCGAGGATGTGGCTGGAGAAGAACACCGTCGCGCCGCGCTCGTTCTCCTCGTGGATGATCTCGCGCATCCGCCGGGCGCCTCCGGGATCCAGGCCCGAGGTCGGTTCGTCGAGGATCAGCAGGTCCGGGTCCCCGATCAGCGCCATCCCGAGCACCAGCCGCTGGGCCATCCCCTTCGAGTAGTCGCCGGCTCTCCGGTCCACGGCGTCACGGATGCCGACGCGTTCGGCGATCGACATCGGCTCGATCTCGACGCCTTTGGACTCCGCCGCGAACTGGAGATGTTGGCGCCCCGTCAGCCGGTCGTACACGTCGTACCCCTCCGGGAGCACCCCCATGCGTTCCCGGACGGCGACGCTGTGCTCGCGACAGTCCATCCCAAACACTTCGACCTGGCCCTCCGTCGGCCGCGCGAAGTCCAACAGCATGTTGATTACCGTCGACTTCCCGGCGCCGTTGTGGCCCAAGAAGCCGAATATCTCGCCTTCGTCCACCGTGAGGTCGACGCGGTCGACGGCGGTCACGTCGCCGTATCGCTTGGAGAGCTCGTGAGTTTGTATAGCGGGCATCCCGATACGTTTCCCTCCAGGGGCGAGGTGTTAAACGCTGTAGTTGTCGCTGCCTATCACCCCGACGACTATGACTGTTGGCCAACCAACCCCAACGACATTCCCATCCGCGATCGACGACTGTGACGCCGGGAGTCGGCCGATAGCTATCTGAACAGCTGTTCATACCGAAACACCTATCTGAATACTCTCTCAAACAGCGGTCGATGAGCGACACTGATCAGCGGCTCCGGCGGCGGATCGCCGACGAGGTCGGCGAGTGCTGTGACGCCGACGTAGAGGAGCGTCTCGCCGAACTCGACGGCCTCGCGGCGTCCGCCTCGACCGACGACGCGACCCGCGAGGCCTTCGCCGCACTGGGGAACGAGACGCGCAACCGCCTGACCCGCATCCTGTCGGCCGCCGACGGCGAACTCTGTGTCTGTGAGCTGGAGCCCGTCGTCGACGTGAGCGGGAGCGCGGTCAGCCACGCGCTGTCCGACCTCGTCGACGCCGGGCTCGCCACCCGCCGGAAGGAGGGGAACTGGCGTTACTACGACAGCACCGCGCTCGCCGACGACCTGCTCGCGGTCGCGGACGGGGAGGCGGAGTCGTGAGCGACTCGCTGGGGGTTCTCGACCGCTACTTGACTGTCTGGATCGGGCTGGCGATGGTGCTGGGCGTCGGGCTCGGGCGGTTCGCGCCCAGCTTTGTCGACGCGCTGAACGCCGTGACGTGGCACGGCACGAGTCTCCCCATCGCGGTGGGGCTGTTCGTGATGATCTTCCCGATCATGGCCGAGATCGACTACGGCCGGGTCCCGACGGTTACGCGGACCGCGCGCTCGGAGATCGCCCTCACGCTCGCGTTCAACTGGCTGATCGCGCCGTTCGTGATGTACGGGCTCGCGACGACGTTCCTCGGCGGGCGGCCGGGGTTCGTCACGGGGCTGATCCTGGTCGGGATCGCGCCCTGCATCGCGATGGTGCTGATCTGGAACGAACTCGCCGCGGGGAACCAGGAGCTCTGTGCGGTCTGTGTCGGCGTCAACAGCCTGCTCCAGATCGCGCTGTTCGTCCCCTACGCGTTCCTCTTTCTGACGGTGATGCGCGGCACGGCCGTCGACGTGTCGATGTCGCTGATCGCCCAGATGGTCGGCGTGTTCCTCGGGCTGCCGCTGCTGCTTGGCTACCTCACCCAGAAGGCGGCGTTCCGAACGATCGGCCGGCAGGCCTACTACGGCCGGGTGATCCCGCGGATCAGCCCGTTCGGGCTGTTGGGCCTGCTGTTCACCGTCGTCGTGATGTTCGCACTGAAAGGCGACTACATCGTCGCCAACCCGGGGCAGATCGTGCTGATCGCGGTCCCACTCCTCATCTTCTTTGCCGGGCTGTGGGCGCTGGCCTACGGCGTCAGCGCGGCGCTGGGCTTCTCCTACACCGAGAGCGTCAGTGTCGCGTTCACCGCCTCCTCGAACAACTTCGAACTCGCGATCGCGGTCGCCGTCGCCGTCTTCGGCGTCGGGAGCAACGTCGCGCTCGCGACCGTGGTCGGCCCGCTGATCGAGGTGCCGGTGATGCTCGCGCTCGTGCGGGTCGCACTGGCGACGAAAGACCGACTGTTCCCGGGAAGTAGTGGCGTTAGCTCCCCGATTACGGGGGACTGATCCACAATGACCGACGAGCCAGCCGACACGACCACGATCGCCTTCGTCTGCGTCCAGAACGCCGGGCGGTCCCAGATGGCGTACGCCTTCGCCCAACGGGAGCGGGAACGGCAGGGGCTCCGTGGGGAGATCGCCCTCGTGACTGGCGGGACCCGGCCCGCCGACCAGGTCCACCCCGCGGTCGTCGACGCCATGGACGACATCGGGATCGACATCACCGATCGGACGCCTCGCGAGGTCGGCGTCGACGATCTCCGGGAGAGCGAGTACGTGATCACGATGGGCTGTTCGGCCGCGGACGTCTGTCCTGCGGGCTGGGGCGGCGAGAGCCGTGACTGGGACCTCGACGATCCGGACGACCAACCGCCGGCGACGGTCGCACGGATTCGCGACGAGATCGAGCGCCGTGTCGGGGCGCTGTTCGACGAAGTCGCGGCCGACTGAGCCGGCGGGTTTCTCACCGGCGATCACTCCATGTCGTCGGCTCCGGAACGGCGATGGGTCCCCCTGTCGTTCCGCAGAGAACGGTATCCATTTCCCCGTTCGATCCGAGGTCAAACCGATGGGATTCCACACGTTCGATGCGGCGAACGCGGAGAAGCTCGACGACCCCGCCTCACGATATCGGTTCGTGTCGGCCGAAGAGCTCGTCTGGGCGGCCGGCGCCGACGAGGCCGACGTACTCGCCGATCTCGGCAGCGGGACGGGGTTCTACACCAACGACGTGGCGGCCCACGCCGAAACAGTGTACGGCGTCGACGTTCAGGCGGAGATGCACGAGTACTACCGCGAGAAGGGGACGCCCGAGAACGTCGAACTCGTCGCCGCCGAGGTGGCGGATCTGCCGTTCGCCGACGGCGAGCTGGACGGTGCGTTCTCGACGATGACGTTCCACGAGTTCGCGACGGAGAATGCGATCGGCGAGGTCGCTCGCGTCGTCGAAACCGGCGGGCGCGTCGCCGTCGCCGACTGGTCGGCCACGGGTGACGGTGAGGCAGGCCCACCGGCTTCGGAGCGGTTCAGCCTCGAGGAGGCCAAAGAGCAGTTCCGTGCCGGCGGCTTCGAGATCGAGTTCGGTGCGGACCGCTCGGAGACGTTCCTCCTCGTGGTTCGCGCACCGTAGAACGCTTCCGATCGTCGGATCGGGAGTCGAACGTGGAATCGCCGACTGCCCGCTGCAACCGCTCGCGAGCCGCCTCTGATTACGGAGTGTTCACCTGCCCCTGAGAGGATACTGCAGGCGACACGTCCCTTCCCATGTGCAGTATTGTGGTAACCACACAAAACACTTTTGAAGCAGCGCCACGATAGTTCAGATAGATAATGGCCGACTCCATGCGCGAAATGCTCCAGTCAGATATGCAGTGTGAAGGGCTGCTGGAGTGTTTCCACGACCTGAAACGGATCGACAAGGAGGTGTTCCGGCTCCTGAACGACCGATCTGCGGGGCTGACCGTCGACGAGATCGCCGACGGCGTCGACCGCGAGCGGTCCACTGCCTACCGATCGGTTCAGCGACTGCTCTCGGCTGGATTCATCCAGAAGGAGCAGGAGAACTACGAGCAGGGCGGGTACCACCACGTCTACCACCCGCGCGACGCCGAGAAGATCGCACAGGACATGCAGCGCACGCTGAACGACTGGTACGCGAAGATGGGGAACCTCATCGGCGAGTTCACCGAGAAGTACGGCGACGAGCAGACTGCCGTCGCCGAGAGCTAGAGGTCGCGCCGGGCGAACGCGCGACTGCTCAGTGCCACGAGAAGAACGGTCGCCGCGAGCAGCAGTATTGCGCCGACGAGGTCGTACTGCCCGTCGACGAGCACCGCTGACGTGTCCAGATACCGCGTCGGCGTGACGGCGCCGGCCCACGCGTAGTCGCTCACGTCCAGCAGCGACTCGGTGAGCCACGACGCGAACACGAGCGCCAGCGCGACTCGGCCGGCGGTCCGACTGCGCCCGACGACCACCCCGAGCAGGAGCCCGACCGCGCCCCAGCAGAGGAGATACGGCACCGAGAGCGCGTGCAGCGCCAGCAGGTCGGCGAACGAGAGCGGTTCGCCGACGGCGACGGTCGCGAGATACAGCACGGGGGCGGTGATGGCGTTGATGCCGACGATCGGCACCAACAGCGCGAGGAAGCTCCCCAGGAGGACGGCGCTCCGTGACACTGGGGCCGCGAGCAGGGTGTCCATCCGTCCGGTCTCCATATCGCCGGCGACGGCGCTGGCGGCGGTGTAGGCGACGTAGCCCGCGAGCCCGACCAGCCAGCCGAACGTGTAGTACTCCCCGGCGAGCAGCCCCGCAAGCGACGCGAGACTCTCGAACCCGAGCAGTTCGACCAGCACCGGCGGCATCGCGTCGAGTAGCACCTGAAGCTCCTCACCCCCGACGAGATCCGGGCCCACCCAGACGAACAGGATCCCGTACGCCGAGAGCACCGCCGCGGCGACTGCAGTGGTGCGGAGCCGCTTGCGCCCCTCGAACCGCGCGACGGCCAGTGTCGTCGAGCGACGCTGATCGGCGGGCCCAGTCACGACACATCCACCTCCCGGAACCACAGGGCGCTACCGGCGAGCAGTACGATCGCCGCCCCGAGCAGGATCCCGGCGCCCGCGAGGTCGTACTCGCTCGCCGTCAGGACGGCCGTCGGGTCGTAGTAACGCATCGGCGCCACGGCACCGACCCAGGAGAGCCCGGCGGCCTCGCTCACTGTCTGGAGGAGGAAGGCGCCGACGACTCCGCCCGCGGCGACGCCTTCGGCGACGACTCTGCCCGGCGCGCTGACCGAGGCGAGCATGCCGAAGGCGGCACAGCAACAGAAGTACGGCACCGAGAGCGCGTGGACGGCGAGGAGATCCACGGCGGCGATCGGGTCGCCGACGAACCGCGTGCCAGCGAACACGGTCGTGAACACGGCGACGTTCGCGAGCAGGATCGGTAGCAACAAGCCGAGATACGTCTCCGTCACCAGTCGTTCCCGCGATATCGGTGCCGCGAGCAGTGTGTCGATCCGTCCGGTCTCGATATCGCCGGCGAGCGTGCCGGCCGCGCTGTAGGCGATGTAGGCCCCGAGCCCGACGAGCCAGAGGAACTCGTACAGTTCGATCGCGAGAAAGCCCTCGATCGAGCCCATGAGTTCGAGGTCGAACGCCTCGACGAACGACGGCGGGAGCTGTTCGGCCAGGGCGGCCACGTCCACCTCGCCTAGCACGCTCGGAGCGAGGAGGGTCATCATCGCCGCGAACCCCGCCAACCCGCCCGCGAGCGCGAGGGAGCCGAGCAGCCGCTTCTCGGCCTCGTAGCGCACCGTCTCAAGCATCCTCGGCCTCCCCGTCGGCGGCGTCGCCGCCGGCCGCCGGCTCCGAAGCAGCCTCCTGGGCCGCCTCGTCGTAGAACCGCATGAACACGTCCTCAATCGGCGCCTCCTCGATGGAGAGGTCGCGAAGATCGTGCTCGAGTACGCGTCGGAGCAACGGCTCGTACGCCCCGGTGTAAGTGAACGAGACGGTGGTCACGTCGTCACCGCGGTCGGCCGGCTCGCGCCGGGCACCGCCGCCGACGGTCACGTCGTGAACGCCGGGGAGGTCGAACGCGTCGGCGTCGACGCTGTCGCCGAGCGTGAGTCGGACGTGTTTTCCGCTGCGATGGAGCAGCGAGTCGACCGAGGCGACCTCCACGAGCCGGCCGTCCCGGATGATTCCCACCCGGTCACAGACTTTCCGAACCTCGCTCAGGACGTGTGAGGAGAAGAAAAACGTCGTCCCCCGCTCGCGTTCGGTCCGGACGAACTCCAGGAACGTCTCCTGTTTCAACGGGTCGAGCCCGGAGGTCGGCTCGTCCATGATCAGCAGGTCGGGGTCGTGCATGAACGCCAGTACGATGGCGAGCATCTGGCGGTTCCCCCTCGAGTAGTCCCCAACGGGGCGATCGAGCGGGGGAGTGAACATATCGAGCAGTTCGTCGCTGCGCACGTCGCCCCGGAGCGCGCCGTGGTACGAGAGCAGGCGCCGCCCGGTCACCCGGTCGTCGAACGCCGGTTCGCTCGGGAGATACCCCACCCGTGCGCGGGCGTCCCGCAGCGCGGCGGCGTCGGCCACGTCGGCGTCCAGCACCGTCGCCGAGCCACTTGTCGGTGACTGGAACCCCAGCAGGGTTCGGATGGCCGTCGTCTTGCCGGCGCCGTTGGGGCCGAGGAAGCCGAACACCTCGCCCGCCTCGACCGAGAAGGAGAGATCCTCGACACCGCGAACGTCGCCGTAGTACTTGGTCAGATTGTCCGTCCGGATTACGACCATTTCGTATAAACGAATGGACAGGACCGCCATCAACCTACCGCCCGTTTGCACACCTGAAGCGGGTTAGGCCGGTGCGTAACTGGGTCATCGACGGGCCGTAGTCCTGACGTTTCGATGACCCCTCGGGTGGCGATTTTCGATGATCGTACCAGTCAAAGTTAACTGTTTCTCGCCCTATATGCGACATAGAGTAATGTCTCTCGAGCGAACTACCGTTAGACAGGTAGCCGTCCCGTTCCCATCACTGGGATCCGGCGTCGGTCAACCCGAACGTGGGGGCGCCGTCGATGGTTGATCCGGTCATCGCGAGTCGGCTCCAGTTCGCGGTCACCACCATCGTGCACATCGTGTTCCCGGTGATGAGCATGGGGCTGGCTCCGTTCCTGATCTACTTCACGTGGAAGGAGATCCGGACGGGTGAGGAGATCTACGAGCAGCTCCGGCGGTTCTGGGTGAAGATCTTCGCGGTGAGCTTCGTGGTCGGGACCGTGACGGGGCTCGTTCTCGAGTTCGAGTTCGGGACGAACTTCGCCGCGTTCTCGACGTTCGCCGGCGAGCTGTTCGGCGGGCCGCTGGCGACGGAGGGGATGATGGCGTTCATGCTCGAGGCAACGTTCCTGGGCATCTTCATCTACGGTCGGGATCGCGTCTCCGACGCCTTCTACTTCCTCTCCAGCGTTCTGGTCGGGCTCGGCACCTGGCTCTCGGCGGTCTGGATCCTGATCGCGAACTCCTGGATGCAGACCCCACGCGGGTACGAACTCGTCAGCGAGGGGGGCGAGCAGGTGGTCCACCTGACTGACCCCTGGCGGCGTACTTCAACCCACGGTTCCAGTACATGTTCCTCCACATGCAGAACTCGGCCGTGGAGTCGGTCGCGCTGTTCATGGCCGGGGTCGCCGCCTACTTCGTCTACAAACACTACGTCCGCGGCGACGAGGTCGAGAACGCCGCCTTCTGGGTGAAGACGCTGAAGATCGCCATCGTCGCGCTGGTGATCACGGCGCCGCTGCAGGTGATCCACGGCGACCTGTACGCGCGACACGTGTACGAGACCCAGCCACAGAAGTTCGCCGCGATGGAGGCGCTCTGGGAGACCGACACGTACGTTCCGGAGTACATCGTCGCGTTCCCGACTGACCTCTCTCACATCCTCGATCCGCGTGCGAAGGAGCTCCTCGGGATCGGGATCCCCGGCGGGGCGTCGTGGCTCGCAAGCGGCGGCGACCCGCAGGCGGAGATCCAGGGGCTGAACTCCTTCGAGACTGAGGCGCCGCCGGTTGCTCTGGTGTTCTGGGCGTTCCGCATCATGGTGGGGCTGGGGTTCTGGTTCATCCTCCTCGCTTTCTGGGCGAGCTACCGGTGGTACCGCGGGGAGCTCGTCGAGGACGACCTGCTGCATAAGGCGTTCATGGGCTCGTCGCTGCTGGGCATCGTCGCCGTCGAAACCGGCTGGATCGTCACGGAGGTGGGCCGCCAGCCGTGGGTGATCCAGGACGTGATGCTCACAGAGCACAGCGTCTCCCCGGGCCTGACGGGGGCGGAGGCGACGTTCACGCTCGCGGGCTTCGTCGGCGGCTACGTCCTGCTGCTCGCGCTGTACACCTACGTGATCCGCCGGATCATCCAGCACGGCCCGCCCGAAATCGAGGGCGGACCCGTCGAAACTGACGCCGGCACCGACACCCCGCCGGAGGCGGAGGTGAGCGTCGATGACTGATCTCGCGAGCTCGACGCTGTTCGGCCTGCCGCTGCCGGAGATCTGGTTCGGGCTCGTCTTCTTCATACTGGCGATGTTCCTGTTCCTCGACGGGTTCGACTTCGGGATCGGGATCCTGTTCGCGACTCGCGAGGACGACCACGAGAAGGAGACGCTGTTCGCCGCCATCGGGCCGTTTTGGGACGGCAACGAGGTGTGGCTGGTCGTGTTCGGCGGCGCGCTGTTCGCGGCGTTCCCCGAGGTGTACGCCAACCTGTTCAGCCGCTACTACCTGCTGATGTTCGCCATCCTCGCCGCGCTCGGCCTGCGCGGGCTCTCCCCGGAGATGTACGAGGAACGTGAGGACGAGCAGTGGCGGCGCTACTGGGGCTGGGCGTTCGTCGTCGGGAGCGCCCTGACGCCGTTCCTGCTAGGGATGTTCGCGATCAACTGGCTCACCGGCGTCCCCGGCATCGTCTCGGTTCCGGGGGTGCTCGGTGGCCTCGCCGTCGTCGCGCTCACGGTCGCGGACGGTGCCGCCTTCCTCGGGCTCAAAACGCGCGGCTCGCTGCGTGACGACGCCAGCGCGTACGGCATCCGTGCGGTGGTGGCGTATCTCGGCCTCGTCGCGCTGACGCTCGTGGCCATCTACGTCACGACGCCGGCGCTTCAGTCGGCGCTCCTCTCGCTGCCGGTGATCGCGCTGGTCCTGCTCTCGGCCGTACTGGTCGCGGGCTACGTCGTCGCCACGCGCCGCGGCGAGTATCTCGCCGCGTTCGCGTCGGCCGCCGGCCTCGTGTTCGGACTCGTCACGGTGATTGCGGTCACGATGTTCCCGGTCGTCGACCGCGCCACGGGGCTGACCGTCACGGAGGGGATCGTCTCGACGCTCCCCCTGAACATCATGACGATCATGATGGCGCTGCTGCTCCCGATCGTGCTCTCGTACTTCGGCGTGCTGTACTCGGTGTTCAGCGGCCCGATCGAGAGCGGGGAGACGTATGGTTGAGGCGAGTGCGTCCTCGGGGCGTGCGTCGCCGAACCTCGGCTCGCGCGTCGTCGTGACGTGGGCGGAGCTCACCGTTCTCGGCCTCGCCGGCGGGGTGCTGGGGACGAGTCTCGGTGGGCCGCCCGCGTTAGTGGTGTATTTCGCGACGACGCTCCTCTCGGTCGCGATCCTGCTGTACAACGTCCACGTGCTCGTCCAGCGATCGATCGACGCCCGGCTCGACGAGTAGTCGACGCTGGCCGGGACGTTCACACCGTTCGAACGTTCTGCGCTGTGCCGACTGTGAGAAATCCCGAGCCGGTACTCCGGCCTAGTCGTTTAAGCCCGCGCTCGCCCAACACCGACGTGATGGAACTACGGAAACTCGTCCGGGGCCAGCCGGAGTGGTCCCGGATCGAGTCGGTCGTACGCGAACTCGCGGCGCGCTACGACCGTGAGAGCGTCCACGTCCGGTTTCTGGACGCCGACAACTGGCTCTCGACGCCGTTGGTGCTCGACGACGAGTACTTCGTGAAGCTGGTGACCGAACAGAACTCGCTTGTCCACGCGCTGTTCACCGCGACGCGGAACCTCGGCGCGTTCTCCTCGGGGACGGAGGGGTTTTTCGGCCACTACGGCACCCCCTACCAGATGGCTCAGCACGAACTGGAGGCCACCGAGCGGCTCCGGGAAGTGGGCGTGAACGCCCCGAACCGGTCGAGGCGCTGGAGATCGAGGGGATGGGCGTGCTAGTGATGGAGTACCTGCCCGAGTTCGACACGCTGGACGAACTCGACGAGCCGGCCGAACGACGCCTCGCCCCGAGGTGTTCGGCGCGCTCCACCGGATGCACGAGCACGGCCTCGCCCACGGCGACCTCCGGGCGGAGAACGTGCTGGTGGTCGACAGCGAGGAGCGACGGTCCTCGGGCAACCGGGAGCCCCGAGCTCCCGGTGACGGCGAGATCTACGTCATCGACGCCACGAACGTCCGCGAGGACGAGGGTGGCGGCGCGACGATGGCGGCGGCGCGGTCGTACGACCTCGCGTGTGCGCTCGCGGCGCTGGAACCGCTGATCGGCGCGAAAGACGCCGTCGACGCCGCGCTGGCTCACTACGACGCCAAAGCACTGCTCGAGGCCCGGGAGTTCCTCGATTTCGTGAGCGTCCGTCCGGACCACACGTTCGCGCTCACGGCGCTGAAAGGGGAGATCGAGACCCGTGCGGACGAGGCCGAGCGGGAGGGTCAGTGAGCGGCGACCGGCAGGCTTTATCACGACTACGCTCCCACTGTTCGGACACATGAGTAGCGAACCCTACCAGCACTACATCAACGGTGAGTGGGTCGAAGGCACCGGCAGCGAGACGTTCACGAGCCAGAACCCCGCCAACGGCGAGACGCTCGGCGAGTTCGAGCGCGGCACCGAGGACGACGTCGACGCCGCCCTCGCGGCGGCCGAGGACTCCTTCGAGGAGTGGAAGGAGCTCTCCCACATCGACCGCGCGGAGTACCTCTGGGACATCTACCACGAGCTCAAGGACCGCCACGAGGAGCTGGGCGAGATCGTCTCCATGGAGTGCGGGAAGGAGATCTCCGAAGGGAAAGCCGACGTGACCGAGGCCTGGCACATGGTCGAGTGGGCCGCGGGCGACGCTCGCCACCCCAAGGGCGACGTGGTCCCCTCCGAGATTCCGTCGAAGGACGCCTACATGCGGCGCAAGCCGCGAGGCGTCGTCGGCTGTATCACCCCGTGGAACTTCCCGGTCGCCATCCCGTTCTGGCACATGGCCGTCTCGCTGGTCGAGGGCAACACCGTCGTCTGGAAGCCCGCCGAGCAGACGCCGTGGTGTGGCCAGATCATCGCCGAGATGTTCGAGGACGCTGGCATCCCCGACGGCGTGTTCAACATGGTCCAGGGGTTCGGCGACGCCGGCGCGGCCATCACCGACGACAGCCGCGTCGACACCGTGCTGTTCACCGGCAGCGCCGCGGTCGGTCACGAGATCGCCTCCAAGGTCGGCGGCGAGCCCGGCAAGCTCGCGGCGTGTGAGATGGGCGGCAAGAACGGCATCGTGATCACCGAGGAGGCGGACCTCGACGTTGCCGTCCACTCGGCGGTCATGTCGAGCTTCAAGACGACCGGCCAGCGCTGTGTCTCCTCCGAGCGCCTGATCGTCCACGAGGACGTGTACGACGAGTTCAAGGAGCGCTTCGTCGAGAACGCAAAGAGCGTCGCCGTTGGCGACCCGCTGGACGAGAACACGTTCATGGGGCCGCTGATCGAGGAGGAGCACGTCGAGAAAGTCTCCCGGTACAACCAGCTCGCGAAAGACGAGAACGTGAACGTGCTCGTCGACCGCGAGGAGCTCGACGACGACGAGATCCCCGAGGGCCACGAGGACGGCCACTGGGTCGGGCCGTTCGTCTACGAGGCCGACGCCGAGGCCGATCTGCGCTGCACCCACGAGGAAGTGTTCGGGCCCCACGTCGCCCTGCTGGAGTACAGCGGCGACATCGAGGACGCCGTCGAGATCCACAACGACACCGAGTACGGGCTCGCGGGCGCCATCATCTCGGAGGACTACCGCCAGATCAACTACTACCGCGACAACGCGGAGGTCGGGCTGGCCTACGGCAACCTCCCCTGCATCGGCGCCGAGGTGCAGCTCCCCTTCGGCGGCGTGAAGAAGTCCGGCAACGGCTACCCGAGCGCCCGGGAGGTCATCGAGGCCGTCACCGAGCGCACCGCCTGGACCCTGAACAACTCGAAGGAGATCGAGATGGCACAGGGGCTGAGCGCGGACATCAAGACCGGAAACGACGAATAGCGCCTGCGACCGATTCGGGAGCGACCACGCTATTCTCGGTTTCGCTCGCGACGGCTGACTCGGCCGGGGGCGCGCGTCGTGTGGTCCGCCGAATACCCACGAACCACCGACAGATCGGCCCATCCACGCCTTTTTCCCGACAGAGGCACTCCACGACGGCGTACAGCGATGCAGGACTTCCCCGCCCCGATCCGCGTCCTCCTCGTCGACGACGATCCCGACCTCGCAACGATAACGGCGACGTATCTCCAGCGCGAGGACGATCAGTTCACCGTCGAGACGGCGATCGGCGCCGAAGCCGCGCTCGAACGCCTCGACGACGGGATCGACTGCGTCGTCTCCGACTACGAGATGCCCGAGAAAAACGGGATCGACTGCGTCGTCTCCGACTACGAGATGCCCGAGAAAAACGGGATCGAACTGCTCGAAGCGGTCCGCGAGACGTACCCCGATCTGCCGTTCATCCTCTACACGGGCAGGGGGAGCGAGGAGATCGCCAGCGACGCCATCTCCGCCGGCGTCACCGACTACCTCCAGAAGGAACGCGGCAGCGGCCAGTACGCGGTGCTGGCGAACCGTATAGAGAACGCCGTCGAGGCGTACCGGTCCGAGACGCTGTTGACCCGTCGAACACGCCGGCTCGAACGGCTGATCAGCAACCTCCCCGGGATGGTGTACCGCTGCCGGAACGAGCCCGAGTGGCCGATGGAGGCCGTCGAGGGCGAGGTCGCCGCCATGACGGGCTACGACGCCGAATCGCTGGAGCACGGCGACGTGCAGTGGGGTTCGGACGTGATCCACCCCGGCGACCGCGAGGAGACCTGGGCCCGCGTTCAGGACTCCCTCGACGAGCGCGGCCGGTTCGAACTCAGCTACCGGATCCGTACGCGCGACGGCGAGACGCGGTGGATGTGGGAGCGCGGCCGCGGCGTCTACGACGACGACGGCGACCTGACCCGCATCGAGGGGTTCATCACCGACGTGACCGAGCGTGAGCGTCGGGAGAGCCGGCTCCAGGAGAGCAGCGCACGGCTCGAGGCGCTGTTCGAGCAGTCGCCGGACATGATCAACCTCCACGACGCCGACGGCACGATCGCCGAACCCAACGCACGGCTCTGTGAGAAAACCGGCTACGACCGCGAGGAGCTGATCGGGATGAAGGTCTGGGAGATCGACTGCTCGATCGACTCGGCGTCGGCGGCAGAGGTCTGGGACCAGATGGAGCCTGGCGACAGCCGCCGCCTCGAGAGCGAGTACGAGCGCGCCGACGGCTCGACGTTCCCCGTCGAGGTCAACATCCGGCGCATCGACACCGCCGACGAGGCGCTGTTTGCTGTCATCAGCCGCGACGTAAGCGAGCGCAAGGAGCGTGAACGCCGCTTGGAGCGGTTCGCGTCGATCGTCTCCCACGACCTGCGAAACCCGTTGAACGTCGCCCAGGGTCGCGTCGACCTGGCCGCCGAGGAGTGCGACAGCGAGCACCTCGACCACGTCGCCGACGCACACGAGCGCATGAACGCGCTGATCGACAGCCTCCTCAGCCTGGCCCAGGAGGGTGACCTCGCGACCGACCTCGAAAGGATCGATCTCGCGGACGCAGTCGAGCGCGCGTGGTCGAGCGTCCCGACCGACGACGCCCACCTCCAACTGGCGGTCACGGGCAGCGTCTCGGCCGACCGCAGTCGCCTCGCCCAGCTGTTCGAGAACCTCTTTCGCAACTCGGTCGAGCACGGCGGCTCCGACGTCACCATCACGGTCGGCGATCTCGACGACGGCTTCTACGTCGCCGATGACGGCCCCGGGATTCCGGGGAATCACCGCGACTCGGTGTTCGAGACGGGCTACACCACCAGCGACGGGACGGGGTTCGGCCTCGCCATCGTCGAACAGGTGGCCGAGGCCCACGACTGGGCCGTCGAGTTAACCGAGAGCGACGACGGCGGCGTCCGTTTCGAGTTCTCGGGCGTCGACGAGGGCTGAGGGCACCGGGGATCAGTCGTCGATGTCCAGCACCGTCGCCATCACGCGGCTCTCGGCCTTCCGCAGGTGTTCGGCGGCCGTCGACGCCGCCACGTCGAGCGTCCGCGCCACGTCATCGATCGATCCGCGCCGCGGACTGTCGTAGTAGCCGGCGTCGACCGCGGCGGCGACCGCCTCACGCTGGCGGCCCGTCAGCCCCGAGTCGAACAGCTCCCGCCGGCGGTCGTACTCCCCGACCCGGATCACGTCCATCCCCATCTCGTCGGGTAACTCCTCCAACGCCGGCCGGATCGCCCCCGACGTGCCGATCAGCGTGAACGTCGCCGTCCGGTCGGCCGCGAACTCGATCGGCGGGACGGTCATGATACCAGTGCGGGAGAGCGCATCGAGGATCTCCTCGTCGCCGTCGGGCGTCTCCTCCTCGACGAACGCGTAGAACGTCCCGTCCGCCGTCGACGTGAACTCCCACTCGCGCACCCCCGGTGCCGCCTCGAGCATCCCGGCGAACGCGTCGGGCTCGCCGTCGACGCGGTACAGCAGCGTGTTCCGCCCGCCCCGAGCGATCCTCGTAGAGCAGCACGTCCCGCTCCACGCGGGAGGACTCACAGATCGCCTCGTGGACGGGGTTGATCGTCTCGGCCGAGAACCTGACACGCAGGCGAACGTACTTCATCGACGACGCGGTTGGGCGGATCCGGGTTAAAAATGACCGATCAAGTGAGGCAGAAGCTGTCAGTAGAACGAGCACGAACCTGGGCGCGTGTCTCAGCAAGTCCCGGCTACCGAGACGGTTGCCGACGACGCCGACTCGCTCGCCGCCGACGCCCGACGGACCATCGCCGATGCCGGCTTGCGGGGCGCCGTCGTGGGCTCGCGAGAGATCGGCGACATCCCGACGCTGGAGATCCGCGCCGACGCGGTGTCGGCGGTGCTCGACGCGCTCCGGACGGGGCTCGCACTCGATCACTGCTCGTCTGTGGTCGGCCAGGAGTACGACACCCACGCCGAGAGCGTCTACCTCCTCCGGTCGTACGACGACCCCACTCGGGCGCTCGGCGTCGCCGTCCCGGTGCCACTCGAGCAGAAGCGGAGCCAGTCCGGCGCCGACGCGTATCGGACCGCAGCGTGGCACGAGCGGGAGGCGTACGACCTGATGGGTATCGAGTACGACGAGCACCCGGATCTCCGGCGGATCCTCCTGCCCGAGACCTGGCAGGGCCACCCGCTGAGTCGGGCGTACGATCAGGATCGCCCCCAGATCGTCCCGTTCCGAGAGAACGAGCAGTCCCCGACGGACCGACCAGCGAGCGCTGGCGATGCGGGCGGCACCGACACGATGTTTCTCAACATCGGGCCGCACCACCCCGCGACCCACGGCGTGATGCATCTGGAGGCGACGCTCGACGGCGAGCAGGTCGTCGACGTGGAGCCCGACATCGGCTACATCCACCGCTGTGAAGAGCAGATGTGCGAGTCCGGCACCTACCGCCACCAGATCATGCCCTACCCCGATCGGTGGGACTGGAGCGGCGCCGGCCTCTGCAACGAGTGGTCCTACGCCCGCGCGGCGGAGTCACTGGCGGATATCGAGGTCCCCGAGTACGCACAGGTCCTCCGGACGTTCACCGCCGAGCTGAGCCGGATGCTCGGCCACTTCCTCGCCGTCGGCGCCTACGCGCTCGACGTGATCGGCGATTTCACGGCGACGTTCATGTACGCGATCCAGGCCCGCGAGCGCGTCCAGGATATCCTCGAGGATATCACGGGGCAGCGACTGATGTTCAACTACTTCCGGTTGGGTGGGGTCGTCTGGGACTTACCCGAACCTCGCGAGGAGTTCCTCGAATCGGTCCGGACGTTCCTCGCCGAGGTGCCCGAGCGCGTCCAGGAGTTCCACGACCTCCTGACGGCGAACGAGATCCTCCAGATGCG
This sequence comes from Halolamina pelagica, assembly GCF_001307315.1. Taxonomy (GTDB): domain Archaea; phylum Halobacteriota; class Halobacteria; order Halobacteriales; family Haloferacaceae; genus Halolamina; species Halolamina pelagica_B. The sequence goes on along the minus strand of NZ_LGUC01000001.1, from coordinate 1,725,866 downwards.
GACCGTCGATACCGGCCACCTCGACCCCGAGACGGCCAAACAGTACGGCTGTACCGGCCCGGTCGCCCGTGGCTCCGGCATCGACTACGACATCCGGCGGGACGATCCCTACGGCTACTACGACGAGCTCGACTGGGAAGTCCCCGTCGAGGACGGCTGTGACAACTACGCGCGGCTGCTCGTCCGCTTGCGGGAACTAGAGGAGTCGGCGAAGATCGTCGATCAGTGCACCGATCTGCTCGAATCGTGGCCCGACGCCGACCGGACGATCCAGGCCAGCGTCCCGCGGACCATCAAGCCGCCCGAGGGCGCCGAAGTGTACGAGACGGTCGAGGCCGCGAAAGGCGAACTGGGCATCTACATCCGCAGCGACGGCACCCAGCAACCCGGCCGGTTCAATATCCGCGGGCCGTCGTTCTCGAACCTCCAGGCGCTGCCGGAGATGGCCAACGGCGGCATGGTCCCGGACCTGATCGCGACGCTGGGCAGTCTGGACACGATCATGGGCGAAGTCGACCGGTAGCTGTCGAACGACGTTCGAGCCGTCGGCGACAGCGAGTCCGAGCGTGGTGGCGGTCCCTCAGGCAGGGGAGCGCTCGGTGTCGAGCACCGTCAGGTCGCCGTCGAGCGTCACCGTCAGCGCCTCGTCCTCGCAGCCGATGGTGACTTCGAAGCGCTGTGGCTCCTCGCTGGCGAGTTCGATCATCTCGTCGGTGACACACCAGGGGAGCGTCCAGTAGGGGCGCTCGGAGAGCGAAACGCCGTGCTCGCGGTGGAACCCGACCACTTCGCTGTCGTCGAGGAGCGCGAGGCCGATCGCCGAACAGAGCTGGTGGTTACACTGTGAGCAGCGGTGGGTCGCGGTGAGGCTGCTCCCGACACAGCAGGCGTCGGCGTGCTCGACGGTGGTCTCCATCCGGCCGCTGCACTCGGGACAGACGCCGTCTTTCGCGAGGCAGTGGAGGTGGCGCACGCGCTGGTCGAACGCCGCGAGGATCTCGTCGTCGTCGCGGTCGGTCAGGCCGCCCGGCGGGAACGCGTACTCGCCGTGGCCGTAGCCACACTTTGGACACTGGATCGAGAGCTGTTCGTCGTCGTAGATTGCGCGGAGGTCGGCGCCACACTCCACGCACGCGTCGCCGACGTCGATGGGGTCGATCGTCGGGTGCTCGGTGAAGGAGCCCGCGAACACTGCCCGAACCACCTTCTCGCCGGCGTGCCGGAGTTCGTAGCCGTCGTCGACCTTCCGGACGAACTGGTCGGTCAGCTTGTCGAGGTGGTAGTTGAACTGCGCGCTGTCACGCATCTCCACGGCCTGCCGGAGATCGGTGAACCGAACCGGCGACGAGTCGGCGGTCCACAGCGCCTCGAGGATCGAGAGGCGCGTCTCGTTGGCCACCAGCCCGAACGCGTCGGCGGGTTCGACGCAGTCGCCACACTCCTGAATCGACTGCAGCCTCTCGCTCATGGACAGAACCACGGGGCACACCCGAAAAAGTGTTCGGTGAACTCCGTTTGTGTAAACAGTGCAACTAGTTCAGAGTCGGATACAGACGCCGGCCCGCGGGAGGCAGATCCGTGTCGCCTCGTCGGTGTCACGCCACCCGACGACGGCCGCACCGACGCCGACGGCGACGCCGAGTAGCCACCCGACGAGTACCGCTGGCGACGCCGCGGCGGCGAACAGGCCGCCCAGTAGGAGCGCCGTCGTCGCCAACGTGCCGCCGAGCGTGCGCGGCGGATCACCCCGGAGCGGTTCCCGCGTGCCGACTGTATCGAGCCGTGGAACGGCTGGATCAGTGTTGCTCATGCACGTAGACGGAGGGGCCGACGCCCCAAAATAGTAATCTGAATTATGCTTTTGTAACCGTCGTTACTGAAGCAGAGTTAACCACTGGCGGTCAGCAGTCGTCGTCCCAGTACGGCACGTCACTGTCCCGTTCGTAGTAGCCCGACACGTCGCGTTCGCCCTCGCCGCCCGGGGGCGCGCCGGCGAACACGCCGACCTTCCCGGAGTCGGGGTACACCGTCACGTCGGGGTCCCGCATCGTCGAGAACGCGAGGTACCGCAGCTCGTCGTCGCCGTCGTTGACGACGCGATGCGCCCCGTCGGGGCCCGCGGGACAGGCGACGTAGTCGCCGGGTTCCAGCGGATGTTCGCCCTCGCCCGCTCGGAGCTGGCCGGTGCCGCTGAGCACGTAGAACGCCTCGGCGTTGCCCGTGTGGTAGTGGTACGGCCACGAACGCTTCCCCGGCGGGAGTTCGTAGAGGCTACAGCCGAGATCGGGCCCGGCCCCGTCGCCGTCCGCCCCCTGCGCCGCGGCGGCCGCAGCGAGCTTCTTCCGCCGAAACCCGGTCTCCCCGTGTGCTGTCTCCTCCCACGCGATCGCTGCCTCGTTCACTGGCTCCATAGGTGGGCGTACGACTCGCGGGTGAAAACTCTCCCCCCGACCCGGCCGGTTCGGCAACCGTTTTCCCGAGTGCTGCCAAGTCACACACATGGACCTGCAAGCACTCGTCGACGCCGCGTCGACCCGCGACTGGGACGCCGACCCCGACGGCACCGTCTCACTGGCTGTCGTCGGCCTCGGCAACTACGCGCGGAACGTCTCGATCCCGGCGATCGAGGCGGGCGACTACACCGACCTCGGCGCTGTCGTCTCCAGCGATCCGGAGAAGGCCGCTCGCGTCGCCGATGCCCACGACGCAGTGGTGCTCGACTACGAGGGGTACGCCGAGGGCGACGCCGTCGACGCCTACGACGCGGTCTACGTTGCGACGCCGAACCGGCTCCATCTCGACCAGATCCGCACCGCGGCGGGCCACGGCAAGCACGTGATCTGTGAGAAGCCCCTGGAGGCGACGACCGAGCGCGCGGTCGCGGCCGTCGACGCCTGCGAGGCGGCCGGCGTCACGCTGATGACCGCCTACCGGATGCAGACCGACCCCGTGATCCGGGCGCTGGCCTCGTTCGTCTCTGCCGGCGGCATCGGCGAGCCCACCAAAGCGATGGGCGAGTTCACTTTTCCCGTCCTCGCCGGCTCGAAGGGGCCCGGGCAGTGGCGCCTCGACGCCGAACTCGCCGGCGGCGGCGCGCTGATGGACGTGGGAGTGTACCCGCTGAACACGACCCGGTACCTGCTCGGCGCCGACCCCGGCGCCGTCGAGGCGATGGCGCGGGCGGACGACCCGTTCGGCGATCGGCCAGCGGACCCCGACAGCCCGCGGTTCGCCGACGAACACGTCCACGTCCTCGCCGCGTTCCCCGACGGCGTCGTCGGGGAGTTCACGGCGAGTTTCAGTGGCGAGGCCGACACGTGGCTGGAGCTGGTCGGCAGTGACGGACGCGTCCGGATCGAGAACGCGTTCGTGCCCGACGGGGAGCGCACCGTCCGGATCAGTAGCGACGCCGGCGAGATCGAGTTCTCCGGCGTCGGCGCAAACGAGACCCGCGAGGAGTTCGACTACTTCGCCCACTGCGTGCTGACGGGGACGCCGCCGGAACCCGACGGGCGCGACGGCTTGACCGACGTGGCCATCATGGGCGCCGCCTACGAGGCGGCCGAGTCGGGCAGCCGGGTCGAGCTCACCCGTCGCTGAGCGGTTGGGAAAGGGTGGAGAGGGTGGCGGGAAGGCGGAGTTGTGTCGGACCGGGTGGCCCCCGTAAGTCGGTCCGACCGTGCGCCGATGGTGGCGGACCCCTCGCCACGTGGTCGAGCGCGGTTTGCTGTCGACGTTACGGCGAGAAAAGCGCCGTGGCAGTCGACGATAGCCCTTACCCGAGTCATGGACATAAATCCACGGGTCCCGGTCCGTGAACGACCAGCCCCGCCAGCGACCCGGCTACAGCCGGCGATCGCGCAGCGCCGGGAACTCCTCGCGCACGTCGTCGACCTGACCGGGGGACAGGTCGGCGGTCACCAGTTCGGGGTCGTCGTCGCAGGTCGCGATCGGGGTTCCCCACGGGTCGTACACCGTCGAGCGACCGACGAGTTCGTCGTCGCCCATCTCGCCGGCGCCGTTGACGGCGGCGACGTACGCGAGGTTCTCGATGGCTCGCGAGCGCGGGAGCGTGCGCCAGTGCTCGACGCGGGGGTACGGCCACGCGCTCGGGACCAGCACCAGCGAGACGCCCTCGTCGGCGAGCTGGCGGTAGAGTTCGGGGAACCGCAGGTCGTAACACGTCGTCATGCCGACGGTGAACCCCTCGAACTCGACGGTCGGCAGGGACTCGCCGGGCGTGAGTAGCTGGGTCTCCGCGGAGTCGTAGCCGAACAGGTGTTGTTTGCGGTAGACGCCCTGCACCTCGCCAGCCCGATCGAGGAACACGGAGGCGTTTGCTAGCCCATCGGGCTCGGGCGTGTCGAACCCAGCCTCGGCGCTGGCAGCGAGGTCCTCGACGAAGCTGCCGGCCTGGACGGCGACGCCGTGGTCGGCCGCGGCGTCGGCGATCCGCCCGAGCGTCGGCCCGTCGATCGGTTCGGCGTTGCGGGCGTAGGCGTCGAACGCGAAGTAGCCGACGTTGAACATCTCCGGCAGGCAGACGAGGTCGGCGCCCTCGGCGGCGGCACGTTCGATGGCCGCGATCGCGCGGTCGACGTTCCGGTCGAGCCGCCCCGCCTCGATTCGGTGCTGTGCCAGCGCGACCGTGATCGCGTCGTCGTGCCCGATGGGCTCGGTCATGGCGTCAGTCCCAGATCCGCCCGGAGCGCGGCTTCGAGGTTGTCGAGTTCCTTCTCGAAGTTCTTCTTGAAGAACCGCTCCACGCCGGGGAGTCGGCCGTCGACGACGAACTCGTTGCGCAGCGTCGTCGCCTCGCCCTCGGACTCGATGGTGTGTCTGCCGGTAACGCGAAGCGCCTTCGATCGGCCGACGAACTCGACGTACTTCGGGGGTCGCGCTCGACGTCTTCGGTCTCGACGGCGACGGTGGCGCCGATGCCCGGGATCGGCAGGCTGACCTGCCAGACCGCCTCCCGGCCGTCCTCGTCGGTGACTTCGTACGATTCGACGACGCTTATGGCCTCGGCTCGCTTGGCGGGGTCGGCGATGAACTCCCACACTTGCTCGGCCGGGGCATCGAACGTGAAGGTCCGTTCGACACGGACGGTCATAGCCTGATTACGGGGCGGGGGGTGATAACGGGTAGGGACTCCGGTGGCCCGGAACCGCCGCCGACACGGTAGCGCCCCCCGCGCCACCACAAAACCCTTTCCGGGGTCGGGCCATCCGGGAGCATGGACGAGCAGCTCGAAACCGCCCTCCAGCATGCGTTTCCCGACCGGTCGGTCGCCGAGGTCGGGTCGACCGGTCCCTCCTGGAACGACCTGAACCGGACGGTCGAACTCACGTTCGCCGACGGTGAGACGGTCTACCTCAAAATCTCGACGACTGGCGCGGGCGGTCGGATCGCCCGCGAACGGGCGTTGCTGGCCTACGTCGGCGCCGCTGTCGACGTGCCGGTGCCGACCATCGCCGCCGCGGACCCGACGGCCGCGGTCCCCTACCTCGCCACGCCGGCCGTCGACGGGGAGAGCCTCATCCGCCGCTGGGCCGCGGCGGACACCCCGAGCGCCGTGAGCTGATCGCCGAACTCGGCCGGACGTTCGCCACGCTGCACGCCGAGCGGTTCGACCACCACGGAACGATCGTCGGCGGGGACGCCGAGGGCCTCGTGCTCGAACCAGGGTCGTGGACCGACGTGTTGATCGAACAGATCGAGCAGAAGCGCCGCATCGCGCCCGGCGAGCGGTTTCCGGACTGCTTCGAGCGGGTCATCGACGCCGTCGCGGCTAATCGGGAGCTGCTCGACGGTGCGCCGGCGGCGCTGCTCCACGGCGACCCAGCCCACCCCAACGGGTTCCTCGCGGACGGCCGCGTGGGGCTGCTGGACTGGGAGATCGCTCACGTCGGCGACCCCGCACGGGAGCTCCATCGGGCGCGCCGCCAGCTCCTCGAATCGCAGTACTTCGACGTGGCGGACGAACTGGAGACGGTCCTGTTCGATGCGTACCGGGAGGCTGCGGGGTCGCTGCCCGACGGGTTCGAGCAACGACGGGAGATCTACGAGGCGGTCGGCTACCTCGGCCGGGCGGGGTTCTTCTCGAAGTGGGCGCCGGACGACGATCGGCCGGCGGAGGAGATCGCCGACGCGGTGGCGGCGGAGTTAGAGCGGCGGCTGTCGGTGATTCGCTGACGGTTCGCGAGCGGTCCCTACCCCTGGGGCTCGACTCGCCACGTCGTGGACTTCGAGCGCCCCCACTTCTCGATCTCCACGTCGTCGGACTTCTCGGCCAGCGTCGGCAGCCGGCTGCCGACCTGCTTCGCCGAGAGGCCAATGGACTCGGCGATGTTCTTGGCCCGGAAGTACCGGTCCCCAGAGGAGACGCTGTGGCGCAGGTACGCGACGATGCGTGCCTCCTCCTCGGTGTAGTCGGTCATTCGCCTAAGGATAGGGGGTTCGCGGTCTTAACGGTTTCCCGCTTACTCTCCCCAGAGGAGGTGGATCGCGGCGACGGCGCCGACGCCGACGGTCATCGCGATGGCGAAGGGGACCGCCGCCACGTGCATCCCGCTGTCGAACGTCGCGCTGGGGGAGGCCAGCGCCAGCCAGGCCGCGGCGGCCAGCGCCACCACGGTGAGAGTGACGCCGACGCCCAGGCCGAGATCGGACGAGCTTTCGTGTGCCATACTCCCTCCTCCGGCGGCCCGGCAAGTAGTTCTTGCGAACGCCGCATCCGACCTGAGTTGGTGACCCGGTCAAGCCCGGTAGCTCAACGCCGGTAGCGATGAAAAAATAGACAGCACTTATGATGCCTTGGTAACTAATAGCACGATATTCGAGAGGCTCCGGACCTCGGATCGATCGACGGAAGACGATGACGCTCGCTACAACAACACGCTACGATCCAGATCGGGTGCGTCGACAGGGGACAGGGCGGTCGTAATGGGCGGCAGTATGGCCGGGCTCCTGGCGGCACGCGTGCTCTCGGACGCCTACGACGAGGTAGTGGTGGTCGAGCGCGACACGCTCCCCTCGGCGCCGACGCCCCGGCGCGGCGTCCCCCAGGGCCATCACGTCCACGTGCTGCTCGAAGCCGGCCGGGCCACGCTCTGTGACCTCTTTCCCGGCTACGGGGAGGCGTTGATCGACGCCGGCGGACTGATCATAAACGTCGGCGAGGACCTCGAACAGTACGAGGCGGGCGGCTTCCTGGCGTCGCCAGCGACGCGGATGGAGATGTACTGTGCGAGCCGACCGCTACTGGAGGGCGTCGCCCGGGAGCGGCTGGCGGCGCGGGACCCCGTCGAACTCCGTGGAGGCTGTCAGTTCACGGAGTACGTCGTCGACGACGGGCGCGTCGAGGGGGTCCGCGTCCGGGGCGACGACGCCACGGAGACGATCCCGGCCGACCTGGTGGTCGACGCGACGGGGCGAACCAGTCGCACGCCCCAGTGGCTGTCGGAACACGGGTACGACACGCCGCCCACCGTCGAGGTCGAGATCGACTTCACGTACAGCACCATCCGGATCGACCGACCCGCGGGGAACCGCCGGATGCTGTTCGTCCCACAGTCCGCGCCGCGGACGAGCGGTGGGGCGGCGTTCCCCATCGAGGACGGCGAGTGGATCGTGACGCTCGGCGGGATGCACGACGCCGACCCGCCGTCGACGGTGGCGGGGTTCGAGACGTACGCCGACCGGCTTCCGGCCGACGGGATCCGTGAACTCGTCGCCGAGCGCCGGGTCGTCTCCGACGGCGTCGATCGGTACCCGTTCCCCTCGAACCGCCGGCGGCGGTACGAGGCGCTCGACGATTTCCCGGCCGGGCTCGTCGTGATCGGGGACGCAATCGCGAGCTTCAACCCTATCTACGGGCAGGGCATGTCCGTCGCCGCGCTGGAGGCCGTCCAACTCCACCACCTCCTCGCCTCGGGGGACACCGACGCGATCGGCCCCCGCTTTTTCGCGGCCGCGTCGAACGTCGTCGACATCGCGTGGTCGATGGCCGTCGGCGCCGACAGCGAGTTCGACGCCACGTCCGGGCCGACCCCGACCGGCGCCGGGCTGTTCAACCGGTACCTGAACAGGCTGGTGCGTCGAGCGCACACCGACGAGCAGCTCGCGGAGGCGTACTACAGGGTCGTCGGGATGGAGGAACCCCCGACGGCGTTGCTCCGCCCCAGTACGGTGTGGCGGGCGCTTCGACCCGCTCCGGGCGTCGGCGGGTTCAGCGCGGGGAGATCGGCGCTGCCGAACGACCGAGCATGAGTCACGATACCGAAGCGAACGCGCCGCTGCCGGAGGGATCGAGCGCGGAACGGTCCGTCCGCGAGGTGAACGGGGTCTCGCTGCACGTCGTCGCCGCCGGCGAGCCGGACGCGCCGCTCGTGGTGTTCCTCCACGGGTTCCCCGAGTTCTGGTACGAGTGGCGCGAGTACGTCGAGCCGTTCGTCGACGCCGGCTACCGCGTCCTCGTCCCCGACCAGCGTGGCTACAACCGGAGCGAGAAACCCGAGGGCGTCCGCGCCTACCGGGTCAGCGAACTCTCGCGGGACGTCGTCGAACTGATCGGAACCGAGGGCCGGGAGCGCGCACACGTCGTCGGCCACGACTGGGGGGCCGCCGTCGCGTGGGACCTCTCACTGCGCCATCCGGACGCGGTCGATCGGCTCGGCATCGTCAACGTCCCACACCCGACGGTGTTCGAGGCCACCCTCCGCTCGAACCTCACACAGCTGCGGAAGAGCTGGTACATGTTCTTCTTCCAGCTCACGGGGGTGGCCGACTGGTACGTGCAACGTAACGAGTACGCCTTCATGGTCTCGGCGATGGCCGACGGGTCGAACCCGGGCACCTTCGACGCGGCCGACTTCGAGCGCTACCGGCGTGCGTGGGCGGAGCCGGGGGCGCTGCCGGCGATGCTGAACTGGTACCGGGCACTGTTCCGGCACAACGAGGAGCCGCCACGCGAGACAGTTACCGCCCCGACGCTCGTACTCTGGGGCGAGCACGACCAGGCACTGCTCCCGGAGATGGCGCCACGGAGCATCGACTACTGTGCCGACGGCCGGCTCGAGCGGTTCCCCGAGGCGACCCACTGGCTCCCCCACGAAGCGACCGACCGCGTGATCGACTCGCTGCTGGCGCATCTCGACAGCTGAGTCGGCGCCGGGTGTGACTCGGATGGCTCCCCGGTCGACGAACCGCCCGCAGGGGGTGGCGCGACAGTGAACCGTAATCCGGAAACCCCGCCACGCCAACGCCGAGGCATGGAGACGACGCGTCACTTCACCGCCACCGTCTACGTCGTCAACGACGGCGCCGCCGCCCTCCACTACCACCCGAAACTGGAGATCCACATTCCGCCCGGTGGCCACGTCGACCGCGACGAACTGCCCCACGAGGCCGGCCTCCGGGAGACCCGCGAGGAGATCGGGCTCGAACCGACGCTGCTCGACGACACCGACCCCGTCGGCGCGCCGGCGGGCAAGACGCTCCCGCGACCGCGGGAACAGCTACTGTACAACATCGACGGCGACGGCGACGGCGTCTACCACCAGCATATCGACCACATCTACTTCGCGACCGTTCCGAGTCGGGATATCGACCCCGAACCTGGCGAAGCCGGCGTCGACGCCTGGGCGTGGTACGACCGCGAGGAGCTCCGGGAGAGCAACGTCGACGCCGACACGCAAGCGCTGGCCGAGCGAGCCATCGACGCGGCGGAGAACGCGTAGCTACGCCTCGCCCGCCACGAGCGCCTCGATGTACTGGCCGACGTGGTCCTCCATCCGGCGCTTGTAGCCGGCCTGGCGGGCCAGTCGGTCCAGTTCCCGCGCGGCGTAGGTGCCGTACTGGACCGCCTTCTTCTCGGCGTGCCGCACTGACTCAGGGACCAGCCCCTCGGCCGCACGCCGGAGGGCGATCTTCCGCTCGTCGCCGGTCGCCAGCAGATCGGCTGGGAGGCGGAGCGCGGCGTCGACGACGCGGTCGTGGAGCAGCGGCGCGACTGGCTCCACCCCCGCGGCCCGGAGCGTCAGCACGTCCCGCGGGAGTTGGTGGGGAGCGTCCGGATCACCTCCCGCGTCGCGCCGCGGACGCTGTCGGCGTCGACGCGGTGGTCGTCGGCAGGATCGACCACCTTCCGGTAGCCGCCGAACAGTTCGTCGGCGCCCTGTCCGACCGCGAGCCGGTCGTAGCCGTCGGCCGCGGCCGCCTCGGCGGCGAAGTACAGCGGGAGCGAAATCTGGACGTCCATCGCGTTCGTCCGCCCGGTCGCACGGGCGATCTCGGGCACCGCGCGCACGATGTCGTCGTGGTCGAACGCCACCACCCGGAGATCGCGACCCATCGCCGCAGCGGCCTCGCGGGCAGCCGCCTCGTCGTGGGACTCCGCGCCCGCAAAGCCCGCGACGTAGCAGGGTGCCTCGGGAACCCCTGCGGCCACCAGCGCGGAGTCGACCCCGCCGGAGAAGGCGACGGCGAGCCCCTCGGGATCCGGTTCGCGGATACTCGTCTCGATAGCGGCGCTGACCGCGTCGACGGCTGCCGCGTGGTCGGACTCCACGTCGGGGGTTGGAAGCGACCACGCCACGCGTCGATCGCCCTCGGCGACCGTTCTTGCGTCGACGACCGTTCCGGCGTCCAGGAGTTCGGGCTCGCCCAACGCAGTGGGGTCGAAGCTCCAGTCGCGGCTGGCGGCATCGACGTACAGCGGCTGCCGACCGAGCACGTCCCGGACGAGCGCCCCGTCGAGTTCGCCGGCGAACCCGGCGGTTCCGGGGAGCGGGTCGTCGGACTCGATCGCCGTCCGAACCGTCGCCGCGTCGGCGCCGCGGAGGCTCGTGGGCATCAGAACAGTTCGCGCACGCCGCGCTGGACTCGGCGTTTCACGCCGCCGGCGGCTTGGCGGAACGAGATCCGCCAGGGGGTCTTCTGGCCGACGACGCTGGTTCGCCCCGCAACGATGGCGTCGAGGATGGCGTCGACGCTGCGCTCCTCGACGCCGATCTCGGTGATCGCCTGGCCGACCATCTCGGAGATGTGGGCGTCGCTGCCGGCGGTTTTGGGCACGTCGTGGGCGGTCGCGAACCGTTCGGCCTGTCGGTTGGATCGCCCCGTCAGAAGCCGGGAGTTGTACACCTCGATCGCGTCGGCGCTGGCGAGCTGCTCGTCGGAGATATGGGCGGCGACGCCGTGGCGCGAGCTCTGGAACGGATGGGGGACGATGGCGATCCCGCCCTGCTCGTGGATGCGGTCGAGCGTCTCGTCGTAGCTGAGTCCCGGCGGGATCGCTTCCTCGATCCCCAGTGCGAGTACGTGGCCGGCTGCGGAGGTCACTTCCATCGCGACGATCCCGACGAGGCCGTACTCTTCGGCGAGCGATGCGGCCTCGATACTCGCGTCGATCGCGTCGTGGTCGGTGACGGCGATGACGTCCAGCCCGACGGCCGCGGCCTGCTCGACCAGGAGGTCGACCGGGTCCCGGCCGTCGTGTGAACGCTCGGAGTGACAGTGCAGCTCGGCCGAAAGCACGGACGGAGGTTGACAGCCGCCGGTAAAAAGGAAACCGATAGGGGGCGAGCGCCGTGGCGTGGTGAAGCAACCGAGTTTTTAGGATAGCCAAATTTATTTCGCGATTCCGAAACACTAATCGTTCGGCGTATCCGAGGTGACGTATGTCGATCATCGGGAACTTCGTTATCGTCTTCGTCGCCGGGTTCATCACCGCGCTGGCGACGGGGATCGGGGCGTTGCCGTTCTTCTTCGTCGAAGAGTTCAGCGACCGCTGGAACGTCGGCCTCTGGGGGATCGCGTCGGGGATCATGGTCTCGGCGTCGATGTTCGGGCTGCTCAACGAGGGGATGGCCTACACGTCGGGGCTGCCACTCATGCTCGCGGCCGGCCTGCTCGCGGGGGCCGTGCTCGTCGAACTCTCCGACAGGATCCTCCAGTGGCTGGATCTGGGCCACGACCACGGTGACGGCGACGACGACGAGCACCGCCTGGAGGCGGAAGCGTTCGCGGAGGGCGACCCGAAGACGCTCATACTCATTCTGGGGATCCTCACGGTCCACAGTTTCCCCGAGGGAGTCGCGATCGGCGTCTCCTTCGCGGAACTGGGCCTGGAGGGTGGCGTCCCCGTCTTCGGGTTCGCGGTCCCGCTCCTCGCGGTGTTCATGACCGTCGCCATCTCGATCCACAACATTCCGGAGGGGACCGCGATCGCGATCCCGATGCGGGCGATGGGGCTCTCGAAGTGGCGGATGGTCGGCGCGGCCGTGTTCTCCAGCCTCCCCCAGCCCGTCGGCGCCGTGATCGCGTTCGCGTTCGTCCGCTGGGCACAGGCGTTTCTCCCCTTCGGCTACGGGTTCGCCGCCGGCGCGATGGTGTACCTGGTCGCGACTGAGTTCATCCCCGAGGCGCTCGAAACCGGGCGGGAGCTCCCGAACGGCGGGCGGGGCGCACTGGTGATCGGCTTCGTCGCGGGCGTGATTGCCATGCTCCCGCTGCTCTCGGTCTGATGCCGCGGCGCAGGCGCCGGTAGCCACGAACGTGCACAACGAAACCCCTTTGCACCCCGGCGCTGACCACACAGGTGAATGCCTCTCGCGGATGCGGACCACGATCTCGTCGTCGATGAACTCGGCCGCGAGCCAACCCAGGCCGAAGAACACCTGTTCGAGAACCTCTGGAGCGAGCACTGTGCCTACCGCTCCTCGCGCATGCTGCTCTCGACGTTCGGGAGCGAGAGCGAGTATGTCGAGATCGGCCCCGGGACGACGCCGCCGTCGTCCGCGTGCCCGACACCGAGACGCTGCTGACCTTCGGGATCGAGAGCCACAACCACCCAAGCTACGTCGACCCCTACGACGGCGCCGCTACCGGGATCGGCGGCATCGTCCGCGACACGCTCTCGATGGGCGCCTACCCCATCGCACTCGCGGACTCGCTGTACTTCGGGCCGTTCGATCGTGAGCACTCGCGCTACCTGCTCGACGGCGTCGTCGAGGGGATCGCCGACTACGGCAACGCGATCGGCGTCCCGACCGTCGCCGGCAGCGTCGCCTTCGAGGAAGGCAACGTCGGTAACCCGCTCGTCAACGTCGCCTGCGTCGGGCAGACCACCCCGGACCGACTCGTGACTGCCGAGGCCCAGGAGGCGGGGAACCGACTCGTCCTCCTCGGCAACGCGACCGGCCGTGACGGGCTCGGCGGCGCCTCCTTCGCCAGCGAAGACCTCGCGGAGGACGCCGAGACCGAGGACCGACCCGCGGTGCAGGTCGGCGACCCCTACTCGGAGAAACTGCTGATCGAGTGCAACGAAGCCCTGATCGACGAGGGGCTGATCGAGTCGGCTCGGGACCTCGGCGCTGCCGGCCTCGGCGGCGCGTCGTCGGAGCTGGTCGCGAAAGGCGGCTTCGGCGCCGAGATCGACCTCGAAGCGGTCCACACCCGCGAGCCCGGGATGAACGCGACCGAAATCCTGCTCGCCGAGTCACAGGAGCGGATGTGCTACGAGGTCGCCCCGGAGAACGTCGAGCGCGTGGCGGAGATCGCCGAGCGCTTCGACCTCGGCTGCTCGGACATCGGCGAGGTGACCGAGGGGAACTACGTCTGCGAGTTCGACGGCGAGACGGTCGTCGACGCCGACGCCGACTACCTCGCCGAGGGCGCGCCGCTGAACGATCTCGCCCGCGAACCGGCTCCGGAGCCAGAACGCGACCTGCCCGAGTTCGACCTCGCCGCGGCGGTCGAGGCAGTCGTCGCCGACCCCACCGCCGCGAGCAAGGAGTGGGTGTACCGCCAGTACGACCACGAGGTCGGCCTCCGGACCGCGGTCGAGCCCGGCGACGACGCCGCCGTGCTTGCACTCCACGACGCCGGCGAGGAGGACGAACAGTACGCGATCGCGCTCTCCTCGGGCGCGAACCCGAACTGGACTGACTGCGACCCCGAGGCTGGCGCCCGGGCCGTCGCCGTCGAGAACGCGACCAACCTCGCCGCGAAGGGGGCGACGCCGCTCGCGGCGGTCGACTGCCTCAACGGCGGCAACCCCGAAGACCCCGAGACGTACGACGGGTTCGCGTCGGCGGTCGAGGGGCTGGCCGAGGGGTGTGTCGACCTCTCGGTGCCGGTCGTCGGCGGCAACGTCTCGCTGTACAACGACTCCGAAACGGGGCCCGTGGCGCCGACGCCCACGCTCGCGCTGCTCGGCACCAAGAACGGCTACACCGCGCCGCCGACGACGGTCAGCGGCGAGGGCGAGTTGGTGCTCGTCGAGCCAGCCGAGTGGGTCGCCGGCTCCGATATCGGGAGCGACGACCCCCACGCTCTGGGCGGATCGCTGCTGCTGGAGAACTTCGGCGGCTCGGACCGCTTCCCTGCAGCGCCCGCGGCACCGGGCGCGCTCGTGGACGCACTCGGTCGCGCCGCCGACCTCGACGCGACGCTCGCCACTCACGACGTGAGCGACGGCGGGCTCGCGGTGACGCTCGCGGAGATGGTGTCCGAGTCCGCCGGCGTCGACGCGGAACTCGAGGACGCCGCGGCGCTGTTCAGCGAGGCGCCGGGCCGCGTCGTCGTCGAGACGACGGACGCCGACGCGCTCCGCGAGGCGGTCGGCGACGACGCCGCGGTGACGGAGCTGGGCACCGCGACGGCGGCGGGCGAACTGTCGCTCACGGTCGGCGAAGAGTCACTCGCCGTCGACGTCGAGGAGATCGCCGACCTGCGCGACGTGCTGGCCCGCGAACTCGACTGATCGACGGCCGTCCCGCACAACTTATTTCCCCTGTTGGCTGACAGTACGACCGTGCGCCGCGCTGCCCTCCTCACCGCCCTCCTGGTCGTCCTCGCCGGCTGTGGCGGGGTGGCCGACGTGGCGGTCACCGAACCGCCCGACGACCCGACACCGGCGCCCACGGACACCCCCACGACCGACGTGCAGGTCATCGGCGGCGACCTGCCGTTCGACGCGACGACCGCGTTCGAGCGGGTGCTGAACCTCACCGGCGAGCGCGTCGACGGACCGGTGGTGTACGTCGAGTCGCCCGCGGCGATGGAGCGGTCGATCCTCGACACCCGCCGTTCAGGCTTCCGCGCGGCGCTGGGGGTCGAACCGCCGCCACGGAACAGCTCAGAGCGCCTCCGGCTGGCGGCGTACGCGCCGGCGGACGGCAACGCGGTCCACGTCAACGAGGCGATCCTGGCGAACGGGACGCGCGCGGAGGTGACAGTCGCCCACGAGTTCGTCCACACCGTGCAGTTCCGCAACGGGTGGCAGGAGTCGGTGTGGAACGTCGATCCGGCGTTCGACGCCGGCGGCATCAGCTACGACCGACGGCTCACCTACTACCTCGTGATCGAGGGCGCGGCGACGTACGTCGAGACGCGGTACGTCCGGCAGTTCGTGCCCGGGATGGCAGACGGCGACGCCCTCGCCGCGGCGTACGCGGACGCCTCGGCGTACGAACGCCTCAACCTCGCGCGCTACCACCTCGGTGCGGAGTACGTCGACGAACGGGTCGACTCGCCGGCGGCCCTCGAGACCGTCCACCGCAACCCGCCCGAGTCCGCCGAACAGGTGCTCCACAACTCGACCGACCCGGTCGAGAGCCTGACCGTCACGACCACCGAGACGGGCGACTGGACCGAGCGCGGCCGGGACAGGCAGGGCGAACTGTTCCTCCGGGTCGCGCTCCGCACGGAACTGAACCGCTCGACGGCCGTCGACGCCGCCCACGGCTGGGGTGATGACCGCCGGATCACGTTCGAGTGCGGGAACCGGACGGCGACAGCGTGGACGCTGCACTGGGACGACGCCGAGAACGCCACCGAGTTCGAGGCGGCGTTCGACCGCTACCTCGAGTCGAAGGCGACGCGGAACGGGAGCGTCTGGGAGCAGACCGACGGGCCGGCGACGTACCGCGTCGTCGAGGCGACCGACGAGACGACGGTCGTCCTCCTCGGCGACGAGACGTTCGTCCGCGCTGCGACGGTGAACGCGACGGGTGAGAACGCCGTCGACATCGGGGTCGCGGGCTGACCGCGGCGCCAACGCTTTCCGTAGTGCGGGGTGACTGTCGGCCGATGCGCCGTGCCGTGCTCGCGTGTACGCTGCTGGTTCTCGCCGGCTGTGGCGGCGCGATCGCTCCGGGACCGACGCCGACCGAGCCCGCCGCGACCGGCGTTGCCGTCGACGGCGACCTCCCCGTCGAGCCGACGCCGGTGTTCCTGCGCGTGCTGAACCTCACCGGCGAGCGCGCCGAGGCGCCCGCGGTGACCGTCGAGTCGGCGCCCCGCGCGTCGGCGCCGGACCTGCCGCAGTTCCCGGTCGCGCTCGGGATCACTCCACACAACGAGTCCGACCCAACCGGTCCGCACGTCCGAACCCACGCCGCGACCGCGATCGACGGCGAGTCGGTCACCGTCTACGAGTGGGCGCTCGACGCCCCCGAGCTGACCGAGACCACGCTGGCACACGAGTTCGTCCACGTCGTCCAGTTCCGTCACGGCTGGGACGAGGCGGCGCTCCGCCGACAGGCCCGCGTCGGCGGCGGGCTCAGCTACGACGGCGCGACGACGTACGCCCTCCTGCGCGAGGGCGCGGCGACGTACGCCCAGACGGCGTACGAGCGCCGGTTCCTGCCGGACCGGCGGTCGTCGATGGCCCACCAGGAAGCCGCCTACGAGAACGCCTCTGCGTACGCGCGGCTGCTGCTCGCCCGCTACCACTTCGGTGCCGAGTACGTCGCCGAGCGCGTCGACTCGCCCGCGGGGCTCGAGACGCTCCACCGCGACCCGCCGACGTCGACCGAGCAGGTGCTGCACGACTCCCAGGACCCCGTGGCGAACCTCACCCTCAAGACGGAGGAGACCGGCAGCTGGGTCGAGCGCGACCGCGACCGACAGGGGGAACTGTTCCTGCGCATCGCGCTGCGGACGGAACTGAACAGATCGAGCGCCGTCGGCGCCGCCCACGGCTGGGGGAACGACCGGCGCGTGACGTTCGTCCGTGAGGACGAGGTCGCCACGGCGTGGGTGCTGCGCTGGGACGACGCCGCGAACGCGAGCGAGTTCGCGGTCGCCTTCACCGAGTACCTGGACGCGAAGGCGACGGCGGAGGACGGTCTCTGGCGCGGCGACGACGTGAACGCGACCTACCGCGTGGAGCGAGTCGGCGACGAGACGGTCGTCGTCTACCTCGGGGACGAGTCCTTCGTCCGATCGGCGACCGCGACGGCGTCGGGCGACGGCGACGTGACCATCGAGGCCGGCGACGGGGCCGCGTAGCCGCGAGCGCCGCTCAGAACCCGAACCCGGCGTGATCGTCGGGCGCCGGTACGGCGATGGGGCTGCGCGGGAGTTCCGGCGGCAGCGACGACTCGTTGTAGATGCTGGGCGCGAGGTCGTTCGGCCCGTCTGGGTAGAACAGCGCGGCGAGTTCCTGTGCCTGCCCCCGACCGACCGAGAGTTCGAACTGGCCGCCGCCGTAGCAGTTCACCCCGGCCTCGAGCGCCCACTCGATCGTCCGGAACAACGACTCGACGGTGCCGAAACGGGAGGGTTTGACGTTGAGCCACGACGGCTCCCACGGCAGCGCCGCCACGTCGTCGAGCCCGTGGATCGGGCTGTCCCAGGAGACACGCCCCTCCTCGCCTTCGAACACCGGGCGGGTTTCGTCGGTGAGTTGCGGGTCTTCGACGACCGCGTCGGGGAACCCGTCGACGATCCGACGGTAGAACGCGGGGTCGGCGTCGTTGTCGACATCCGTCCCCTCGTAGTGGCCCTTCAGGTCGACGATCCGGACGGCGTCGCGGGCCCGCAGTTCGTCGATCAGGTCGTCGCCCCACGCGGGCGTCGGGTCGAGCTTGAAGCCGATACTGGGGTTCCGGGCGCGGACCGCGTCGACGCGGTCGGCGCTCGGCGGATCGCCCAACCGCGTGCTGGCGACGAAGCGGACCGGCTGGTGCCGTCGGTCGAGCAGACCGGGCAGGGTGGTGTCGTTCTGTTTCAGCGCGAGATCCAGCGCCGCGGACTCGACGGCCCACCGCCGGTAGTCTCGCGAGTCCTGCCGCTCGGGCCCGTCTTGCGGGAACAGTTCCACGCCGTCGAGCGCCGCCGAGAACTCAGCGAAGGTGAACGATCCGGTCGGGAGCGCGAACGCCCCGTCGTCGATCGCCGCCGCCAGCCGGTCGTGGTCCTCGGTGTCGTAAGTAACGTCCTCGCCGCGGCCGGTCACGCCGTCGCCGCGGAGTTTGAAGACGATCGTGACCCGGGTGAACCCGGAGGACGTGTCCTGCTCGAACTGCTCGGCGTCGACGCCTGCAACCACCAGCGGGAGGTCGGCGATCGCACGGTACGCTGTCGGGCGAGCGGTGTCGGTCATCGTCGAAGGGAGCGAGCGCTGGAGGTTAACTCCGGCGGCAGCGCGGAGCGGCGCGAGGCCAACCGCCCGCGTCAGGCGAGCGTGAGCGCGACGCCGAACGTCAGCAGGAGGCCGAGGACCAGCACCGCGAGGCCGATACCGACCTGGCTGGTGGAGAACTCCTGCATCGGTGCGGTCACGCGCCCCTCGTCGTCGCCGTGGTCGTGGTCGTGATCGTCCATGGAGGGGAGTCCGGCGGGCGTCCACTTTGGCCTATCGGAACCGTGCCGTTCGGTCCGGACGCCGCGCTGGGCCCGAAGGGCAGCTATCGATCCAGATACCCCGAGTCCCAGACCAACAGCATGCCGCCGACGGCGGCGAACATCCACGCGCCGAAGGAGAGCACGAACATGAACCAGCCGACGTTCGTCCGACCGGTCGCCAGCAGCAGCACCGTTCCGACGGTCATCCCGAACACCGTCAACGCGACGACGACGGCGGCGACGGTCGCGCGCCTGCTGAGGCCGAACACCATTACCGGACGCTACAGGCGGAAGGGCATAAGCCACCCGACACCGGGCCAGTCTCGGCTCCGGCGACGCCACCGGACTGGCTGTGACAGCTGTCAGATCGACGGCGCGACCGCCTCCAGCGCCCGCTCGAAGTGGCTGGCAGTCAACAGTATCTCGTCGGCGTGTTCGTTGGCCTCCTCACCCTCGTAGCGGTTCGCCACGTCTTCGACGGCCAGCAGCGTCGCTTCGCGGACGACCGCGGCCACGTCCGCGCCCGTATAGCCCGCCATCGCGGCGGCGACCGCATCCAGATCCACGTCGTCGCCGAGGGGCTTCCCCGCCACGTGGACCGACAGGATGGCCCGCCGAGCGTCCTCGCCGGGGGCCGGGACGTGAACGTGCGTTTCGAACCGCCCGGGCCGGAGCAGCGCCGGGTCGATCGCCTCCTTCCGGTTCGTCGCGGCGAGCACCACCAGGTTCGGGTTATCCGCGGCCCGGTCGAGTTCGGTCAGCAGCTGCGAGACCACGCGTTGCCCGACTTCGGAGTCGTTGCCGCCGTCGCGGGCGGTTGCGACGGCGTCGATCTCGTCGAAGAACACCACCGCGGGCGCGGCCTGTCTGGCGCGCTCGAACAGCTCCCGGACGGCCTTCTCGCTCTCCCCGACGTAGCGATCGAGCAGCTCCGGCCCGGCGACCTGCAGGAAGTTCACGCCGCTCTCGCCAGCGATCGCTCTGGCGAGCAGCGTCTTCCCGGTTCCGGGGGGCCCGTGGAGCAGGATCCCGGTCGGCGGCGACGCCTCGACCGCGTCGAACAGCGGCCCGTAGGTCAGCGGCCACGTGACCGCTCGTTCCAGTGTCTCCTTCACGTCGTCCAGCCCCCAACGTCGTCGAAGTCGACCGCCGGCGACTCGGCGACGTACTCCCGCATCGCGCTGGGTTCGACCGCCGCCAACGCCGACTCGAAGTCCGACCGGGTGACCGTGAGGTCGGCGGTCGCTATCGCGGTCTCGGGGGCGCGTCGGCGGTCTCCGTGCCCTGTCGTCGCGCTCGCCGGAGGGCGGACATCGCCGCCTCCTTCGCGACGGAGGCGAGGTCCGCGCCGGTGAAGCCGTGGGTTCGCTCGGCCAGTCGGTCGACGCGCACGTCGTCGTCGAGGGGCATGTTCCGGGTGTGTACGTCGAGGATCTCCCGCCGGCCTTTCTCGCCGGGGACGCCGATCTCGATCTCGCGGTCGAACCGGCCGCCGCGCCGGAGCGCGGGGTCGATCTCGTCGACGCGGTTGGTCGCGCCGATGACGACCACTTCCCCGCGGGCGTTCAGCCCGTCCATCAGCGAGAGGAGTTGGCCGACGACGCGGCTCTCCACGTCGCCGCCGTCCTCGCGTTTGGGGGCGACCGAGTCGATCTCGTCGAAGAAGATGATCGCCGGCGCGTCCGCCTGGGCGGCCTCGAACACCTCGCGGACGCGCTCCTCGCTCTCGCCTTTGTACTTGCTCATGATCTCCGGGCCGGAGATGGAGATGAACGTCGCGTCGACCTCGTTCGCGACGGCTTTCGCGATCAGCGTCTTCCCCGTGCCCGGCGGGCCGTGGAGCAGCACCCCCTTCGGGGGTCGATCCCCAGTCGGGCGAACAGTTCGGGGTTCGACAGCGGGAGTTCGACCGTCTCGCGTACCAGGTCCAGCTCCTCGTCGAGGCCGCCGATGTCCTCGTAGGCGACGCCGCTCGCGGTGTCGCCAGTGCCGTCGGTTTCCCCCTCGCTGCCCGCCACCTCGACGCTCGCCCCGCTAGACGCCGACTCGTCGGCGTCCGCTCCCGACGACCCCGTCGGCGACTCATCTGGCTGGCCGGTCTCGCCGAGATGCCCAGCCGCATCGCTCTCGATCACCACCCGAACGTCGGTGTCGTCGGTGACTCTGACCCGCCCGTCGGGGTCGGTGTCGTCGACAGTGAACCCGATTCCCGAGAGGCGTTCGAGATGCAGTTGGTCGCCGGGTGCCACGGGCCGGTTGCGAACGTCCTCGCCGACGAGGCGTTCGATCGCGTCCCGTTCCACGTCCACGTCGGCCAGCGCCGCCGGCGCACGGAGCGTGACGCGTCTGGCCGCCGGGAGGTCGGCGGCAGCGACGCGTACGGTGTCGCCGACTTTCACGCCGGCGTTGGCCCGGCTGTCGGCGTCGATGCGCACGACGCCAGCGGGCACGTCGCCACGGGCCGGCCAGAGCTTCGCGACGGTCTCTCGTTCACCCTCGATCAGGAGGGTGTCGCCCGAGAGCAGCCCCAACTGCTGTCTGGCGGCTTCCGGCAGCCGGGCGATGCCGCGACCGGCGTCGCGCTTCTCGGCCGCGCGGACGGTGAGACGGAGGGAGTCGGTCATGCACGCGGGTGGGGTCGGGTGCCCCAAAGCGTTGCCGGAGTAACGTGATGGGCTACCCCAGAAGCTCTTGGTTCGCGCGTACTGGCGCTCCTGCTCCAGGATGTCACGGTAGAAGTCGGCCTCGTCCTCCCGGAACTTCGAGATGATCCGCGCCGCTGTCTGCGGGCCGACGCCGCGGGCCGCCAGCGCCCGCACGGCCTTCATGCCGTGCTCCTGAACGAGGTTGGCGGACTTGAACGCCTTGCGCGTCATGCGGTCCTGTTCCTCGTCCTTGTCGTCGGCGCGGGTCGCTTTCACCACCTCGTCGGCCCACGGGTTCAGGGCGGCGATCCGGGTCGAGCCACACTGGGGACACTTGATCGGCTCCCGGATCTTGCCGACCTCCTGCCGCCGGTGCCAGTCCTTACAGTGGACACAGAACAGCAGTACGCGGTCGCCCTCCAGTCGGTCCCGGACGGTCTGGATGACGCTCGCGTCGGCGTCGTCGGGGACGAGGAACTCCCCGCCCGCGGAGCGCCCGCCGGCGCCGATGGGGGTTCGCTCCCGAGCCGACGTTAGTGCCACGGCGCCGTCGTCGGACTGGAGCTGGCCGAGCAGTTCCTTCGTCGCGTCGACGGCGAGATCCTCGTGGAACACCTGCCGGAGTGCCTCCTCGTACACCGGCGTGTCCTCCAACGCGGCGAGTAGCCGATCGGCGCCGAACCGGCCCTGCCCCTGGTAGCGCTTGAGCGCGCCGAACTTGGCGGCGACGTGGCTGAGCGTGAACTTCAGCGCGTCCGAGTTCTTCAGCGCGAGTTCGAGGATCGCTTCGACGTGGTCGGGATCTGTCTCCCGCAGCACCTCGTCGAACGCGGCCACGCCGACGCCGCCCGGGACCTCGAACTCGACCCGGTAGGGATCGACCTCCATCCCCACGGAGGAGCCGGTCCGCTGGCCGACGAGCGCCGAGCAGAGCTTCCCGAGCGTCTCGTTCACCTGGTGACCGTACGGGCTGTTGAGCACGACCGTGCGGCCCTGGGACTCGAGCACGAGCCGCTCCGCGGTCGGGACCGGCGCCCCGGTCTCGACCTGCCGTTTGACCGGTTCGAGCGCGGTCTCGGCCGTCGTGGCGTCGACGGGGTAGCGGCCGGTGAACTCGGACGCGACCGCCGGCAGGGTCGCGCCGGTTTCGAACTGGCTGGCCGCCACCTCGCGCTGCTCACCGACCTCGTTCGCGACGGCTGCGGGCACGGGGATCTCCGAGCCGACCCACGTCGGCACCTCGCCGCCGGGGTCCTGGACGGGCGAGACCTCGACGCGCTCCTCCTCGTCGTCGACGCGGTCGACGCGCCACATCTCGCCGCGCTGGACGAACACCGACCCCGGCTCAGCGAAGTTGACGACGAACCGTTCGTCGAGCGTTCCGATCCCCCGCCGGGAGGAGACGTCGTACACTTCGTACTTCTCCTCGTCGGGGATCATCGAGAGGTTGGCGTAGTAGTACTGCCACGTCCCGCCCGAACTCTCGATGCGGTCGTGGTCCTCCTCCAGCCAGAGCAGCCGGTTCGAGGAGAGTTCGCGGACGACCTCTCGGAACGTTTCCTCGGGGAGGTTGCGGAACGGGTACGCCCGCGTCACCCGCTCGTACGCTTCGCGGGCGTCGATCTCGCTTTCGTCCATGAGGAGGCCGACGATCTGGTTCGCGAGCACGTCGAGGCTTCCTTCGTGGATACCCGCGGGTTCGACCTCGCCGGCCGCGGCGCGGCGGGCGATCGCCATCGCCTCGCCGGCGTCGTCGGCGTCCGAGACCACGACCGTACCGTTCGAGACCTGATCGCGACGGTGGCCAGCGCGGCCGACCCGCTGGAGCAGGCGTGCGACCTCCCGCGGCGAGCCGTACTGGACGACGTGATCGACGCGACCCACGTCGATCCCGAGTTCCATCGACGAGGTGCAGACGAGGCCGTCGATCTCGCCGCTTTTGAACGCCTCCTCGACTTCGATCCGGGCCTCCTTCGAGAGTGAGCCGTGGTGGATCCCGATCGGGGCGCCGAGGCTCTTGAAGCGAGATCCCAGCGCTTCCGCCGTCTGGCGGGTGTTGACGAACACGAGCGTCGACTCGTTCGCCGCCACCACGTCCCGGATGAACCGGACGTGGCTGGCGATCTCCGGCTCGGTGGCGAGTTCGCCCGCCAACGAACGGTCCGAATCCCTGATCTCCGGTCGGACCACCTCGAGATCGATCTTCGATCCGGCGTCGACTTCGACGATGCGGTAGTCGCGCTGGGTCCGGCGCTCGCCCTGTACCGCCCCGGTGAGGAACTTCGCCACCTCGTCGGGGTCGCCGACGGTCGCCGAGAGGCCGATCCGCTGGAACGGCCCCGAGAGCTCTTGGACGCGCTCCATCGCGATCGTCAGCTGTGCGCCGCGCTTCGAGGCGGCGAGTTCGTGGACCTCGTCGACGATCAGGTGTGCCACGTCCGAGAGTGCCCGCCGGAGTTTCTCCCCAGTCAACATTGCTTGGACCGTCTCGGGGGTAGTGATCAGCACGTCCGGCGGGTCGTCGGCCTGCTTGCTGCGCTGGTAGTCAGTCGTGTCGCCGTGGCGCACGTCGACCGCCAGGTCGAGGGTCTCACCCCACCACTCCAACCGCTCCAGCATGTCGCGGTTCAGTGCTCGAAGCGGGGTGATGTACAGCGCCGAGATGCCGTGACGTTCCTCTGCCGCAGCGATCTGGTCCAGTACTGGCAGCATCGCCGTCTCGGTCTTGCCAGTGCCGGTGGGTGCGATCACCAGCGCGTTCTCGCCCGCCGCGAGTGGGGGGATCGCCCGCCGCTGTGGCTCCGTCGGCGTCGAGAACCCTCGTTTGGAGAGGGCCTCCCGGACCGCCGGGCTGAGGTGGGTGAACGCGTCGGCGCCGGCGTTCTCCATTCGGTCGAACGCAGGTGGTCGTCGGGGTTAAGCACCACGCCTCCGGCGGACTCGTCTGCCCCGAAGCGTACACGTAAGGCCACTGCCCCGCCACGGTCGGCTATGGAGATCGACACCGACCGCTTGCAGGCGGACATCGAGGCCAACGCGAAGCACGGCGAGATCGAGGTCGCGGACGGGCGCGCCCGGACGGTGCTGACGGGGACCGACGCGAACCGCGCCGCGCGGGAAACCCTCGTCGGCCGGATGGAAGCCGCCGGACTCGACGTGACTGTCGACGCCGTCGGGAACATCGCCGGCACGTGGACCCCCGAATCGGCCGACCCCGACGCACCCCCTGTCGCCGCGGGGAGCCACGTCGATTCGGTCCCCGAGGGCGGCATCTTCGACGGCCCACTGGGCGTGTACGCGGCGCTCGAGGCGGTCCGCGCGATGCAGGACGCCGGCGTCGAGCCGGCGCGGCCGCTGGTGGTCGTCTCCTTCACCGAGGAGGAGGGCCAGCGATTCGCGGACGGGCTCCTCGGCTCCTCGGTAGCCGTAGGCGACCGGTCGGTCGAAGACGCACTCGCCATCGAGGACGACGACGGGATCGCCCTCGTGGACGCCCTGGAGCGAATCGGCTTTCGGGGCGAGGGCCGACTCGACGCCAGCGAGTGGGAGGCGTGGTACGAACTCCACATCGAGCAGGACACCCGACTCGAACGCGAGAACGTCCCCGTCGGCGTCGTCACGACGATCACGGGCATCACCCACTGCGAGGTGGAGATCTTGGGTGAGGCTAACCACGCCGGTGCGACGCCGATGGACGAGCGAACCGACGCGCTCGCGGCCGCCTCGGAGGTGGTGTTGGACGTCGAAGCGGCGGCGACCGACGTGGTCGAGACGGAGAGCGAGACCGCAGTCGGCACCGTGGGATCCCTCTCGGTGTCGCCGAACGCGACCAACGTCGTCCCGGGGACGGTCGAGCTGGGTGTCGACATCCGGGACGTGGAGTACCAGTCGATGCAGACCATCGTGGAGGCCACGCGGTCGAGTCTCGCGATCGTCGAGGCCGACCGCGGCGTCGAGACCTCGTTCGCTCGCCCGTTCGATCTCGAGCCGACGCCGATGAGCGAGTCGCTACGCGAGGCGGCCCACCGCGCGGGAGCGGCCGCAGACGTTCAGACGATGGATCTCCACTCCGGCGCCGCTCACGACACCATGCACGTCGCCGACGTGACCGAGGCGGCGCTGCTGTTCGCGCCGTCACAGGAGGGCATCAGCCACAATCCCCGGGAGTGGACGGACTGGGAGGACTGCGCGAACGCGACGCGAGTGCTCGCCGGCGCGATGGCCGAGTCGGCCGGCGTCGACGCCGACGAAGCGTAGCGCGGGGCTGGCGAGCCCAGAACTGGCGAACAGGCGGCCGAGCCGCGGACGCGAGACGGCTGGCCGCACAGCCGCGAACCGTCCCGCGACAGTTCTCAACGCACGGGCGGTCTGGTCCCGGCATCGTACTTGAATCGTTGCTCCGGTGGACTCATCTTCCCCCGACCCGACTCCGGCGTATGAAGAAACACGTTTCGCGCTCTCGGGTTTCCGGGCGCTGTCGCGCGCCGCCGTCGAAGAGCTACACGCACCGGGCGATTCTCGCGGCTGGGTACGCGGACGAGGCAACCGTCGAGGACCCGCTCGTGAGCGCCGACACGCGGGCGACGATGCGCGCTGTCTCGGCGTTCGGCGGGACGGTGGACCGGTCCCAGCTAGACAGTGGGACGCTGCGCGTCGACGGGTTCGACGGCCGACCCGCGGTCCCTGACGACGTGATCAACTGCGAGAACTCCGGAACGACGACGCGCCTCGTCACCGCTGCGGGCGCACTCGCCGACGGGTTGACGGTGCTCACCGGTGACGACTCGCTCCGCTCGCGCCCCCACGGGCCGCTGCTCGACGCCGTCAGGGATCTCGGCGGCCGTGCCGAGAGCACCCGCCGGAACGGGCAAGCACCGCTGGTCGTCGGCGACTCCCTGTCTGGCGGGACGGTCTCGATGCCCGGCGACGTGTCCTCGCAGTTCGTCACCGCGCTGCTGATGGCCGGCGCAGTGACGGGGGAAGGGGTCGAAATCAGCCTCGAGACCGAGCTCAAGTCGGCGCCGTACGTGGACATCACGGTCGAAGTGCTCGAGGCGTTCGGCGTCGACGCCGAACGAACCGACTCGGGATTCCGAGTCGCGGGTGGCCAGTCGTACTCGCCCGAGGGCGGCAGCTACGCGGTCCCCGGCGACTTCTCCTCGATCTCCTACCTCGCGGCGGCGGGCGCCGTCGCGGCCGAATCGGGGAGCGAGGGCGTGACCATCGACGGCGCACACCCCAGCGCCCAGGGCGACACCGCCATCGTCGACGTACTGGACCGCATGGGCGCCGACATCGACTGGGACCGAGCGGCCGGCGAACTCCGCGCTGCGGGCGGTAGTCTTTCTGGGGTCGAGGTCGACGTGGGCGACACGCCCGATCTCCTCCCGACGATCGCCGCGGTCGGCGCCGTCGCCGACGGCGACACCCGGATCGTGAACTGCGAGCACGTTCGACTGAAGGAGACCGACCGTGTGAGCGCGATGGCCGAGGAGCTGCGGAAGCTCGGCGCCGAAGTGACCGAGGAGACGGACACGCTCACGATCCACGGGAGCGACTCCTCGCTCGTCGGCACGGACGTCGACGGCCGCGGCGACCACCGGATCGCGATGGCGCTGGCCGTTGCGGGGCTCGTGGCCGAAGGAACGACGACCATCTCGGGCGCCGAACACGTCGACGTGTCGTTCCCCGAGTTCTGGGCAGTGCTCGACGAGCTCGGCGCGAACGTCACCGACGCCTGACCGCGGCGGTCGCTCCCGCAGCGGGCAACTCCCTGTCGGTGTGTCGGTAGCCCTTTTTCGGTCTGTCCGCGAGTACGCCCGTGAACGAACTCGCCCCCGCCCTCCGCACGGCGTACGAGGACGCTGGCTACGTCTACCCGGCGTACCGGGACCGCTGTTTCGCCGACGCCCCGAGAGCGCGCTCTCGCTGCTCTCGGACGCGTTCCCGCGGAACCTCCCCGACGAGGCGTTCGCGGGGCTGCTCGACGGCGAGATCGAGAACGTCGTCCTCCTGGTCGTCGACGGCTTCGGCCTCGGTCAGTGGACTCGCCTCCGGAGCGAGCTCCGACTGCTCGAGTCGTTCGAGCGCGACGGCACCGTCACCCCGTTGACCTCCACGTACCCGTCCGAGACGGCGGCCGCGATCACGACCCTTCACACGGGGCTCCTTCCGGCCGAACACGGCCTGCTGGGCTGGAACCAGTACCTCGACTCGATCGACGAGTCGATCCAGACGCTCCCGTATAGTCTCCAGGACGGGACGCCGGTGCGGGACGAGTACCCGCTGGCGAACCCCCGCGAACTGTTCGAGGGGGACGCAATCTACGGCGACGCCGAGGGACAGGGAATCGACACCCACGTCACTCAGCCCCAGCATATCGCCGGTTCGATCTCCTCCGAACTGACCACGGCCGGCGCGGAAACCCACGGCTACTGGAACGTCGCCGATATGGCGGTCACGCTCCGCGACGTGGTTGCCGACGGCGACGAGCCGACACACGTCACCGCCTACGTCCCCAACGTCGACTCGATCTCCCACGTGACCGGGACCGAGACGGCCCGATACGACGCACAGGTCAGGATGGTCACCGAGGCGATCCGAACGGGGTTCCTCGAGGAACTCGACCCAGACACGGCCGAGCGAACCGCTTTCCTGGTGACGGCTGATCACGGCCACACGAACGTCGAGCAGTCGGCCGCGGTCGATCTCTCGGTCCCGGCGGTGCAGGACTGTCTCGAGCGAGACGCCGACGACGAAGCGATTCCGCCACAGGGCGGCCCACGGAACGTCCAGTTCCACGTCGCCGACGGCCGCGTCGGGACGCTCCGCGAGTATCTCGAAGAGAAGGCTGGCGAGGACGTGCTCCTCTTCACCGAAACGGAGTACCGCGAACGCGGACTCTTCGGCAGCAACCACGCCGAGCCGGGCGAGACGTTCGACCGCCGTGCCCCCGATCTGTTGGCAGTCCACCGCCAATCGCCGATG
Organism: Halolamina pelagica; assembly: GCF_001307315.1. Classification (GTDB taxonomy): domain Archaea; phylum Halobacteriota; class Halobacteria; order Halobacteriales; family Haloferacaceae; genus Halolamina; species Halolamina pelagica_B. The sequence continues at coordinate 1,697,598 of NZ_LGUC01000001.1, read as the reverse complement.
TGGCACGAGGCGGACGACAAGATCGGCGTCCACGGCGGGATGACGCCGGCGGAGATGATCGTTCCCTTCGCTGCCGCTCGGGCGAGCGACCTGCAGAGCTGACTGCTCCGCCCGTTCTCACCGCCTCGCCAGCGTTGACGCCGTGGTGACCGGCCGCTTCTGCAACGACTATATGCCCGGCTCTCTAGGTTTGCCCATGAACGGCAATCGCTTTGGTCGCCTGTTTCAGGTGACCACCTACGGCGAGAGTCACGGTCCGGGGATGGGCTGTACCGTCAGCGGCGTCCCGGCCGGCGTCGAACTCGACGAAGCGGACATCCAGCGCGACCTGGACCGGCGCAAGCCCGGCCAGTCGATGATCACCACCAGCCGCGGCGAACCGGACGAGGTCTCGATCCAGTCCGGCCTGCAAGACGGCTACACGACCGGGACGCCGATCGGGATGACGATCCAGAACAAGGACGCCCGATCGGGGAAGTACGAGCCGTTCGTCACCGCACCGCGGCCGAGCCACGGCGACTTCACCTACTCCGCGAAGTTCGGCACGCGGAACTGGGGCGGCGGTGGCCGCTCCAGCGCGCGCGAGACGGTGAACTGGGTCGCCGCCGGCGCCGTCGCGAAGCAGGTGCTCGACCAGAGCGAGTACGACGTGCAGGTCAAGGCACACGTCAGCCAGATCGGCGATATCGAGGCGCCGGCGGTCAGTTTCGATCAGATGCTCGAACACAGCGAGGAGAACGAAGTGCGCTGTGCGGACCCCGAAACCGCCGAAGCGATGCGCGATCTGATCGACGAGTACCAGGAGGCGGGTGACTCCATCGGCGGCAGTGTCGCCTTCGAGGCCCAGGGTGTTCCCCGTGGACTGGGTTCGCCACGGTTCGACAGCTTCCCCGCTCGACTCGGGCAGGCGATGCTCTCGGTCCCGGCGACGACGGGGATCGAGTACGGACTCGGGAAGGAGGCACGCGAAGTCACTGGTAAGGAACGCAACGAGGACTGGGAGTTCCCGGCTGGCGAGGACGACCCCGACCCGACGCCTGTGGGCAACGACCACGGCGGGTTGCAGGGCGGCATCACGACCGGCCAGCCGATCTACGGCGAGCTCACCCTCCACGCGCCCACGTCGATTCCGAAAACTCAGAAGACCGCCGATTGGGAGACTGGCGAGGAGAAGGATATCCAGGTCGTGGGGCGTCACGATCCGGTGCTCCCACCCCGAGCCGTCCCGGTGGTCGAAGCGATGCTGTATCTGACGATTCTCGACTTCATGCTGCTCGGCGGCCGGATCAACCCTGACCGGCTCGACGACAACCCCGGGGCGTACGACACGCCGTACCACCCGAGCAGCCCGCGGAACGACTAACCGCAGAACTCCTGGGTGACGAAGACGGTGCCGTTTTCGTCGACGAAAACCCCGATTCCTTGTGAGTCGTAGTTGGGGGAGAGGGCGTTCGCGCGGTGGCCCGGGGAGTTGAGGAGGGCATCGACGGCGTCAGTGGCTATCTTACTATCTCTAGGCAGTTCTGAACCGGGATATGCCACACTTTCACCATATCCTGCCCTATGTAAGTTTTCTCCAATTGAATTACACCGGATATGCCTTTTGATAAATTTCACACCTACCTTAGTCCCGTTTGGGCCTATGTGTGCGAAATAGTCCCGTTGTGCCATGTCCCATGACTTGTACCGAGCGGCAGCGTCTAGCGTCTGGTTCCGAGCAAGCGGTTCTAGTCCGTTCTCTTTCCGTCGCTCGTTCATTTTCTCGTGAATAAGATTCTCTATTCGATCCACATCTACGTTGTACTTAGCTGGCGACGGTGTCTTCGGTTCTTGAAGTGTTAGTTCTGATTCCGTAGCCACTTCTTCGGTTTCGTCAGCACCGACCGGAATTTTGCCGTTCCCGACACAGCCAGCAGTGAGTACCAGCAGACAAACTGCGATCGTTACAACTCTCATTTAGTCCCCCTCAGAACAGATGTTCGGTTCCTGGTCTGCGGGTTCAGTTCCACACTGCTTCACTACTTTAGTGAGATTACGTACGTCACCGGACGGCTTACTGAATGCCCTAGTTTCGTGCCACGTGTATTGTGTGTTCTTCCATCGATAGATGTTCCTCTTTTCGAAGACCGGTCGTTTCCACTGAATGTACTCGGTCCCTACGCGGACCTCTTTCGTATACGCGTGAATCGCTTCCGCTTCGTACGTGGCTGCGCGGTAACGGTAGTCGTAGTTTGTCTCCTCAACACTACGTTCCCATTCGTAAACCGGGTCATACTCCGGGACGCGATATTCGTAGCGATAGTCGTACTCGGGATGGTAGTTGGTTTCCTCTTCGACACAGTGTCGGGTCTGGTAGAGTTCGATATATTCGACACACGTCGTCGTCTTGTCGTAGCCACTGATGTATCGATCCGCTCCGAGGTACTGCCAGTCTGCGTTTGCGTGGAACCGATAGTCGACCCACCGCGTGCTATAATCAACCTGTGTTTTTCCTACTTGCTCACCGCGGCTCCATCCACTTCCGCTCGGTCGGTCCGCAGATCGTTGTGTTTCGGTTTCTTGGACGGTATACGGGACTGCCTTGACGTATTCCCAGTCAGTCCCGAGGAGTCCACGCCGAGGAACCGTTGTGTGTTCCCAGCCGATGAATACTTGTTTCCGATCGATGTTCCGTTCCGCGAGAGCCCAGTTCCCGCCTGGATGGCTGGTGCTTTCAGTCCTCCGCTGTTCGGTGTGATACTCGATGGTCGTTCCAATCCGGGCCCACTCCTGGCCAGGGCTCGTTATCGTTCTATCGTCGATCGCGCGTGTCTTCGTGGTCTCGACACCGATCTGTTTTCGATCGATACGAGCGATTCCGTCCCGTGCCCAATCTTCCCCGGGGCTTTCAGCGGCTTTTGTTCTGAGTACTTCTGTTTTGTTCTGTTCGTAGTGCCAGACCGTGTATGTTCGTTGAGATATATTTACTGGAGCTGTTGCGCTATCAGAAGTCCAACTGGGGCTAATGGAGATAGCGTATCGTCCCGCTGAAGAATACTCGTATTTAAATTGATGGGACCGCGTGTTCCCCAGCGTATATGACTCTGAGTGTTCATCACCAAAGCTAATGAATATCTGTTCACCTGCATGGATTGAGTTCATCTGATACCTGCCGTAAACCGTCCTTCCCTGAGTGTGCGAGATCTGGATTTGGTTAGCCCGTCCGATATTCCCACCAATCGGGATAGGACGTTCCAGTTCGAAGGTTTTCTGTAGTTTTTGATCATTACCATTTTGGTCGGTGACTATTAGAGAAACGGAGACTGTTCCGTCCTCAAATTGCAAGTCTTCAAGCGAATACGAAATATTCGCTTGTGCTGGGTCGCCACTTGCTCTATTGCTGAGCATCGCAACGTCACCGATTCGCCAGTCGAAAGTCAGTCGGTTTGAATCAGGGTCGGTTGCTTCAGCGGTAAATAAGACTTGTCTACTATTAGTACCTTCTTTGTCATTAATGAAAGATGCTTCCAAGCTGAGGATTTTTGGGATGTGTTCGTTGAGTGGGTCTTGACCGAAATTATTCGAACTGTCAACAACAGTCACCACCTTCTCTACCCGCGTCACGCCGCCATGCTCGTCTCGAACCGTCGCTTCCAACGTCACCGTTCCATCATCCGCAGGGATCTCCGTGAACCGGAACGAGCGTGCCCACTCGCCGCTGCTGGTCGGCCCGCGCCACGGCATCGGCGCCACCGCCTCGACCGACCCGTCGTCGCTCGTCAGACTCACCGACGTGATCTGCCCGTCCGGATCGGACGCTACGAGCCGATACGTTTTCGTCGAGTTGACGACCGCCGTGTTGTCGCCTTCGATCGAGGCGCTCGGGTGGGTGTTCCGCACGTCGACGCTCTTCGTCAGCGTCGCCGTCGCGCCGTCGTCGTCGACGACGATCGCCGAGATCTCCGCAGTCGTCCCGGGCGTTCCGTCGACCGTGAGGCTGCGTGTGCGGCTCCGGAGTTCGCTCTGCGCCGCTGGTGAGGCGGACAGCGCCGTCGGGAGCCACCACCGATCGACGATTTCGCCATCCGGGTCGGTCGCGTCGATCGTGTAGGTCACCGACGACCCCGAGGCGCCCGATGAGGGGCCGCGGATGGCACCATTCGGTGGCTGGTTCGTCGACGCAGTCGTGCTGTCCGGGGCGTTCTGTGCCGTCGGCTCGGGCTCTGCAGTCCTGACCTGATTCGGCGTCGATTCCGCGCTCGGCGTCGGCTCCGAACGTGGCGTCGTCTCCCCGTTCGAGCCCGTGGTGGGCGTCGTAGTTGCCGTCGTCGTTTCCGACGGAGTCGCCGTTCCGGGGGCAGGCGCCGGCGGGTCGGACGACCGTTCGACGTCGACGTACAGCGTGTCGCTGTGGCGCTTTCCGTCGTCGCCGGTGACGGTCAGCGTGACGTAGTACCGTCCGACTTCCTCGGGGATGAAGCGAGTCGTCGCCGAAGTCGGATCGGCGGGCGTGATCGTCGCCCCATCCGGCGTTTCGATCGACCAGTTGTACGCGACGATTTCGCCGTCGGGGTCGAGACTGCCACCGCCGTCGAGATACACCGTGCTGCCGACCGTCGCAGTCTGATCGAGGCCGGCATCGGCGAGCGGCCGGCCGTCGTCGCCAGCAGCGACCGGTGCCGTCACGCCTGCGAACACGAGGAGGACTGCCAACGCGAGCGAACGTAGTTTCATCGAGACAGGAGATTCTTCTTATCGCTATTGTACTTAAATTCCGTGGAGTATGGGTGATTCAACCACCGGCGTGGCGAGGGTCCGGTGGCGGCGTGTCCGTGCGTTATTTATCCTTCGCCCCCGGTCTACGGCCATGGTCGAGAACGAGTCTTCGATGCCCTACCTGCTCACGGGTGCGATGACCGCCGGACTCGCCGTCCTACTCGTGGGCGTCGAACTCGGCACCGAGATGGGGATGCACAACGCACAGCTCGCCCAACCGCTGCAGGCTGTTGGAGGCGCCGTCATCGTCGTCGGCGTCCTGCTGCTCGCTCGCTATCTGGACCAGCTGCCGGATCAGGGCGACGGCCACTGAGGCTGGCTGCGCGATCGACCGTTTCTTCTCCCGCGGGGTATTCCTCACGATCTTTCCACGACAACTCATAGCAAGTGCTTTGAGTTCGGCGTGGGAAGACCCATGAAGACGCGACCTGACGTGGGTCGCCGTACCACTCATGACTGACGACGAACTCATCTGGCGGATCGCAGGGGGTTCCGGGGACGGAATCGCTTCGACCAGCCAGAACTTCGCGAAAGCGTTGATGCGGTCGGGGCTCGACGTGTTCACCCACCGACACTACCCGTCGCGGATCCGCGGCGGCCACACGTACACGGAAGTACGCGCTGCGCCCGATGGCGTGACCTCACGGGGCGACGGCTACGACTTCCTCCTGGCGCTCGGTGACTCCTTCGCGCGGAACCCGCAGGAGGAGGCGTACTACGGCACCGAGGAGATCAAGCCGCTCTCGGAGAACCTCGACGATCTCCGGGAGGGCGGGGTGATCGTCTACGACTCCGGCCTCATCGACGCCGACGAGGTACCGAACTTCGACCAGCGCGTCGAAGAGAACAACTGGCACGTGTTCCCCCTCGACCTCCGCGGGCTGGCCCGCGAGAAGGGTCGCGAGGTGATGCGGAACACCGCCGGCGTCGGCGCCACCTGCGCTATCGCCGACATTCCCGTCGAGGCGATCGAGGAACTGATGACGGACGCGATGCCCGAGAAGATCCTCGAACCCAACCTCGAGATCCTGAACGAGGCCTACGACGCGGTGCTGGAGGACTACGACCTCAGCGGCGTCGAGGTCTCCTGCCCCGAGGGCGAGCACGAGGAGGAACAGGTGCTCGTCAACGGGTCGGAGGGGATCGCCTACGGCGCGTTCGACGAGGGCTGCCGGTTCATCTCCGGCTATCCGATGACGCCGTGGACGGAAGTGTTCACGATCATGTCGAAGGTCCTCCCCGACGTGGGGGGCATCTCCGAGCAGGTCGAGGACGAGATCGCCGCCGCGTCGCTGGCCATCGGCGCCGCCCACACTGGCGTGAAGGCGATGTCCGGATCGTCCGGCGGCGGCTTCGCGCTGATGTCCGAGCCGCTCGGACTGGCGGAGATCTCGGAGACGCCGATCGTGCTGCTGGAGGCGGCACGAGCCGGTCCGTCGACCGGGATGCCGACGAAGCCCGAGCAGGCGGATCTGGAGCACGTCCTGTACACGTCACAGGGCGACTCGAACCGCGTCGTGTTCGCGCCCGCGGATCCCGCGGAGGCGTACGATCACGCGCGACGAGCGTTCCAGATCGCCTACGAGTACCAGATCCCGTCGATCATCCTCTACGACCAGAAGCTCTCGGGGAGTACCGCAACGTTCCGGCCTCCCACTTCGATCGCGAGCCGAACCCCGATATCGGGCAGACGCTCACGGAGACGGAGATCGCCGACGCACCCCACGAGCCCGGCGGGAAGTTCCACCGCTTCCGCCACGACCCCGAGGACGGCGTCTCGCCGCGCTCGGTGCCGGGCCAGAAGGGCGGTCGGTTCCTCGCCTCCGGGAACGAGCACAACGAGGCCGGCCACATCAGCGAGGACCCCGACAACCGCGTCGCACAGGTCGACCGGCGCAACCGGAAGCTCGAGTCGATCCGCGAGGAGCTGAACCAGGACGGTCTCAACGTCACCTACGGCCCCGAGGACGCCGATTACGGTGTGCTCGCCTTCGGCAGCATGGTCGGCACCGTCGAGGAGGCGGTCGGCCGGCTCAACGACGACGGCGAGTCCGTGAAGGCGCTCGCGGTCGGCGAGCTCGCTCCGTTCCCGGAGGGACAGGTGCGGGAGTTCATCGAGAGCGTCGACCGCGTGATGGTCGTCGAGATGAACGCCTCCGCACAGTTCCGCGGCCTCACCCAGAAACACCTGGGTGAGTACGGGCCGAAGCTGTCGAGCCTCCTGAAGTACAACGGCAACCCGTTCGAACCCGGCGAGATCGTCGAAGGGTTCCACAACACGGTCGCCGGCGAGGAAACGACTGACCACCAGACGACGTTCGTACCCGCGGGGGTGACTGACCTATGAGTGCATTCAGCGCAATCGGCGAAGAACGCGAGATCGACCAGGACGAGTACACGCCGGGCATCGAGCCCCAGCCGACGTGGTGTCCGGGCTGTGGCGACTTCGGCGTCCTCAAGGCGCTGAAAGGCGCCCTGCCCGAAGCCGGGCGAACGCCCGACGAGACCCTGACGGTGACGGGGATCGGCTGCTCGGGCAAGCTGAACTCCTACTTCAACAGCTACGGGTTCCACACGATCCACGGGCGCGCACTGCCCGTGGCGCGAGCCGCGAAGCTCGCGAACCCCGGACTGGAAGTGATCGCCGCCGGCGGTGACGGCGACGGCTACGGGATCGGCGGGAACCACTTCATGCACACCGCCCGGGAGAACCACGACTTCACTTACATCGTGTTCAACAACGAGATCTTCGGCCTCACCAAGGGCCAGACCTCGCCCACCTCCCCGAAGGGCCACAAGTCGAAAACTCAGCCCCACGGCTCGGCGAAGGAGCCGGTGCGGCCGCTCTCGCTCTCGCTCACCTCGGGGGCGTCGTTCGTGGCCCGCACGGCCGCCGTCAACCCGAACCAGGCGAAGGAGCTGATCAAGGAGGCCATCGAGCACGACGGGTTCGCCCACATCGACTTCCTGACCCAGTGCCCGACCTGGAACAAGGACGCAAAGCAGTACGTCCCGTACATCGACGTCAACGAGAACGACGACTACGAGTTCGATCCGACGAACCGGGACGAGGCCGCGTCGATGATGCGTGAGGCCGAAGAAGCCCTCTACGAGGGTGAGGTGCTCACCGGGAAGTTCTACGTCGACGACAGCCGACCGTCCTACCAGCAGGAGAAACAGCAGATCGGCGAGATGCCCGAGGAGCCGCTGGCCGAGCGCTACTTCGACGACGATTACGACTGGGAGCGCTCCGCCGACATGTTCATCGACGACCACAAGTGAACGCCAGGGCTCGGGAGCGCGCTGCTCCCGGGTGTTCGTTCCGTTCGACCATCGCTTTCCGCTTCGCAAGGCATTTTTCCTCGCACGCCGAACCCTACTCCATGACTACGTCGGCCACGGAAGACCGAATCCTACAGATCTTGGAGGACGACGCGCAGGCGTCGGTCTCCGAGATCGCCGAGCGCGCCGACGTCTCGAAGCCGACGGTCCGAAAGTACGTCCGCCAGCTCGAAGAGGAGGGCGTCATCGTCGGCTACTCCGCCGAGGTCGACCCCAAGAAGCTCACGGGACAGTCGATCGCGCTGGTCGGGATGGACGTCGACAGCGAGCAGTACGTCGACGCGACGAACGCGCTCAAACAGCTGGACGCGGTCGAGTCGTTGTACAGCTCATCGGGCGACCACATGCTGATGGCGGAGATCCGAGCCGAGAACGGTGACGCGCTCGGTGACGTGATCAACGACGAGGTGCTCGAAATCGACGGGCTGACCGCAGCCCACCCCACCTTCCTGCAGGAACGACTGAAGTAGCCGATCCCGATTCGTTCGCCGCCGGACGCCGCAGGCAGCCGATCAATCCCGGCTGTCGCCATCGTCCCGAGCCGGGCCGGCCTGTCAGAGGCCGTGCTAACCGCATCGTGTTTTCGTATCCGTGGCGCGTTTCCGTATCCGTGGCGTGTCCGTGTGCGCTGAGGAACTGTGTTCGGGGAGAAGCGCTACGGATCGGCGACGCTCGACGATGAGTCGGCCGATCCGGTGGCAGTCGTCGTCGCGGGCCCGGTGTCCTCGCGCACGGGTGAGGTGAGCAGCCAGAGCGCTCCGGCGACGACGGAGACGGCGACGCCGGTGGCCGAGAGGAACGTCACTGCGCCGAGCCCCTCGGCCACGCGGCCACCGAGCAGGTTCGCGGTCCCCGACGCGAGCGAGAGCGCCATCGACACTCCCGACAGTACGGTGGCCCGGCCCAGATCACCGAGTCTGTCGTTGAGGTACTCGTTCCGGACCGGGCGGACCAGCTGTGAGACGGCGCGACGGGTGAACACCGCCGGCACGAGCAGGAGCGGGAAGACCGCGAAACTCGCGTAGAGGACGCCGAAGACCGGAACCAGCGACAGCATGACCCCGCGCGTTCCCAAGCGATCCTGCACCGCCCCCGCGACGCCGGTGGCGATCGCCGAGACGATCTTGAACCCCGCGTAGAGGGCGCCGAGCCCGGCGACGGGGACGCCAACGGATCGGAGGGCGGGCTGTTCGAACACCCGGGTCACCGAGAACACGACGTTGAACAGCGCGGCGTAAAGCACCAGCCAACCGATCGAGGGGCGGGTGAACTGCTCTCGGAGCAGTGAGGCTGCCCGCCTGATGGTCATCGACGGCTCGTCGGCAGCGGTGTCGGGCGTTCCGCCAGTTCGGGGAGCGTGAACAGGACAGGCAGGCCGAGTGCGGCGACGGCGGCGTTGGCGGTGAAGGGGATCGCGGGATCGACGGTGTACAAGAAGCCGGCAGTGAGCGCCGCGCCCGCCGAGACGGCCAGCATCACGGACTCGGCTCGCCCACTCAGGCGGGCGAACTCGCCCTCGAGATCCTTATCGGCCAGGAGTTCGTACAGCCAGGCGTCGCTGGTCCCGCTACGTAACGTCCACGCCAGCGACCACAGCAGCATCAACGCGGTGAACGCGCCCGTCGACGACGCGACCACGAACCCCGCCATCACCGTCGTGGTGACGGCGTTTCCGAGTGCGAGCGTCTTCCGTCGCCCCAGGTAGTCGGCCAGATAGCCGGTCGGCAGCTCGCCCGCGACCATCCCGAACAGGAAGACAGCCTGGACGAACCCGATCTCGGCCAGCCCCAGCCCCTGTGCCTCCATGTATATCACTGACACCGGGAGGTAGAACCCGTTCGTGAGCGTCGCACGGTAGGCGTAGTACCGCTTGACGATCGAGATCATAATCGACTGTTGACTCCCGGACGCCAAGGGCGTTCCCGGCAGCCAGTTTAAGTAGATTCCTTGACAAATGTGCGATGCCTGATACGGCTCGGGATCGAACGCCCGGTATGGCTGCCGACAGCGAGTCGACCGAGGTCGTCACGGTGTTCCTCCGCAACGGCGCCGGCGTGCTCCTCCTGCGGCGTAGCGACGCCGTCGGCTCCTACAGCGGGCAGTGGGGGGCGGTCGCGGGCCACGCCGAGGGTGACCCCGAGGCTGCCGCTCGCGAGGAGATCAGGGAGGAGACGGCGCTCGATCCGGGCGCCGACGTTACCCTCGTCCGCCGCGGGGCGCCGTTCGAGGTGGTCGACGACGACCTCGGTACGCGGTGGGTGGTACACCCCTCACTGTTCGACGCTCGGACTCGTGACGTGACGACCAACTACGAGACGACCGAACACGACTGGGTCCCGCCGACAGAGATCCTCCGCCGGGAGACAGTTCCGGCGCTGTGGACCTCGTACGACTGCGTTCGACCGACTGTGGAGACGGTCGCGGGAGATCGTGAACATGGGTCGAGTACGCTCTCCCTGCGGGCACTCCAGCACCTCCGGGACGAAGCCGCCCTGGCTGCCGACCGCGGGGCGACCGACTGGGACGACCTCGCCGCCACGGCACGGGCACTCCGGGATGCTCGCCCCTCGATGGTCGTGATCGCGAACCGCGTGAACCGCGCGATGTTCGACGCGATCGACGAAGCGACCCCGGCGGCCGTCGAACGGGCAGCGACGGCTGGGATCGACCGCGGGCTCGCGGCCGACGAGCGGGCAGTCGCCCGCGCGGCCGAGCGCCTGCCCGACCGGGTGGCCACACTTTCCCGATCCGGGACGGTGCTGGCCGCGCTCGCTGAGGCGTCCCCCGAGTTCGTGCTCGTCGCCGAGTCCCGGCCGGGCCGGGAGGGCGTCGACGCTGCCGAGCGGATCGGGGCCGAGACGGACGCCGCGGTAGCGGTGGGCGGGGACGCCGCGTTCGGTGAACTGCTCGCCGCCCGCGAGATCGACGCGCTGCTCGTCGGCGCCGACGCGGTGCTCCCCGACGGGCGCGTCGTGAACAAGGTCGGCACTCGTGGGGCAGTCGCGGTCGCGAGCGCGGAGGGCGCCGCCCGCTACGTCGTTACGACGACCGACAAGGTTCGGCCGGCCGAGGCCGGTGCTGCCGGCCTCGACTTCGACCGTGAGGAGCGAGACCCGGCAGCGGTGTACGACGGCGACGCGGAGATCTCGGTCGAGAACCCGACGTTCGGCGCGACCCCGGCGGCGCGGTTCGACGCGATCGTCACCGAAGACGGCCTGCTCGACCGCGATGGCATCAGGGCGGTCGCTACCGCACATCGGCGACGTGCCGACTGGGCCGAGCGGTAGCGGTTCTCGGCCCTCCAGACGTCGCCACCGGTTTCGCGTTCTACTTCCGCCGTGCTCGGGAAACCCTCTTTTCCGTCCCGCTCCCAATCTGCGCTATGAGCGGGAGCACCCTCCCGGGAACCGGCGACGACGAGTCGCCAGATCGAGTGGTGCTCCACGTCGACATGGACTGCTTCTACGCCTCCTGCGAGCGCCGCAGAGAGCCCGAACTGCGCGGCGAGCCAGTCGTCGTCGGGATGGGGTACGAGGCCGGCGAGACCATCGGCGCCGTCGCGACCGCGTCCTACGAGGCCCGGGAGTACGGCGTCGATTCCGCCCAACCGATCTCCCAAGCCGTGGAGCGACTGCCGCCCGTCGAACGTCCCGATTTGGGCACCGGGGGGACGTTCGCGGCCACTACCGCCCGGTGGATATGGAGTTCTACCAGTCGGTCGCGAGCGAGGTAAAGACGATCCTCCACGACTGTGCCGACACGGTCAGGGAGGTGAGCATCGACGAGGCGTACCTCGACGTGACCGACCGCACGTCCTGGGAGCGCGTCGACGATCCTGCACGGGCGTCGGGCGCCGCCGAGCAGCGAACCCTGGCGGAGGGGTTCGCCCGGCACGTTCGCGAGCGCATCGCCCGCGAGGTGGGAGTCCCGGCGAGCGTCGGCGTCGCGCCGAACATGGCGGCCGCGAAGGTCGCGAGCGACCACGACAAACCGGACGGGCTGACGGTGGTGCCGCCCGGGACCGTCGCCGAGTTCCTCGCGCCACTACCGATCGAAGAGATCCACGGCGTCGGCCCCGTCCGTGCCGGGGAACTCCGCGACATGGGGATCGACACCGCGGGCGACCTGGCGGGAGCCGACCCCGCGACGCTCCAGGACCGCTTCGGCGACCGGGGCCGGGAGCTGTACGACCGCGCCCGCGGCGTCGACGACCGGGCGGTCACGCCCACGGGGCTGCCCAAGAGTCTCTCGCGTGAGTCGTCGTTCTCGGCGGCGACCACGGACAGCGACGCGATGCGGGAGAAGCTCCGCGCGCTCGCGGCCGCGGTCGCCGAACGCGCCCGCTCGAAGGGGGCGCTCTATCGCACCATCGGGATCAAAGTCGTCACCACGCCGTACGACGTGAACACGCGGGCCGAATCGCTCTCGGGCCCCGTCGACGAGCCGGATCTCGTCGCGGAGGTGGCGCTCTCGCTGCTCGATGAGTTCGTCGACAGCGAGGTCCGAAAGCTGGGCGTCCGCGTCTCGAAGCTGAGTTTCACCGCGGACGAACAGGCCAGCCTCGACGGGTTCGACGCGGCCGGGTCCCGGAACGGAACTGTCGCCGACGACAGCGGTGAATCGGACGACGCCGGGGGGACGACGACGGAGCAAGTGGAGCGATCAACGCCCGCTAAGAACCGCTCGGGACAGTTCTCGCTCGAGGAGTTCGAGTAGCCCCGTCGGAAACCCTATGTGGCCACGGGTGGTGGATTACGACGACTCCGGCGACCGACACGGTCGCTCACCGCCGTTCGCCCGGCGTCACCGCCGGGGGAGGTCGACGCCACCACCATGACCGACGACACCGACCACGACGGCCACGCCGCCGACGACCGCGCCGTTTCGCTCCCGCTCATCGACTCCTTCGCGGCGCTCGAGGCCGAACTCGACGCGAAAGCCGACCGCATCGAACGGCTCGAGGCGGAGCTCGACCGACGCTATCTCGATCCCGACGAGCACGCGCGGGCCGGGAACGATGCGGCCGAGCGGACGGGAGACGCGACCGACGACACCGACCCCCGATCGCCCGGCGACTGGGAACCGGCGACGGACCCCCTCGAGCAGACTGAGGGCACGACCGCGAACGATGGCCGGGACCGCGCCTCCCCAACGCGCGAGTCGACCGCCGCCGACGATTCGGGGCTCGCACCCGTTCGCACCGCCTGCTCGAAGCAGGGTGACCCACCGGCGGTAGAGCCCACGCTCGACCCCGACGAACCCACGGGGGTGACGATGGAGGCCGGATCGGATCTCACGGGCGGCTCACTCGGCAGCACCACCGACGCGCTCTCCGCACGGATAACGCAGCCCGAGAGCGGAAGTGAGACCGGTGCCTCGGACGACGCGGAGGCCGACGCCGCCGACTCGACAAGTGGGACTGCCCGCCCGGACCCGACTGCCGACCGCGGGGAACGGCTCAGCCGACTCGTCCGGCGTGCCGAGCGCCGTGACGCGGACGCGGTGATCGACGCCTTCGTCGAGGGGATCGAGGCGCTCGACGACGTGACGCGGGCGATGCTGGCACACTACCGCGCGGTCGGCGACGCGGCGCCCGTCGACGCCCACGTCGCCGCCGGGGGTCGGGCGAGCGCCAGTACGCCTACGCGCGCAACCGCACGCTCCGGAAGGCGGGCGTGATCGAACACGACGGCGCCGGCCGCTATCGCTACGCGCTTCCCGATCTCGTGGCGGAGGCGTTCGACGGCAACGCCGGCGACCGGACCGTGGACGACGCCGTCGCCGCCATCGAGGCCAGGGCGGCCCTCGACTGATGCGCGCGCTCCCCGAGACTGGCCCGGGTCGCTGGCGACTGGATCGTCACGCACGGCTGGTGGTGTACGAGGCCGACGCCGGCGACGAACTGGTGACGGTGTACGACTGCGGCGCCGCCCAGAAACCGCCCGCCGCGCAGTTTATCGGCAACCTCGTCCGGGTGCGCCCGCCCCACGAGATCGAACACACGCCGACTGGGTACGCCGTCACGCTCCGGGACGGCGGCACGCTGGTCGAGCAGGGCGAGGACCACTACGTGATCGCGGAACGGGAGGACTGAAACTCAACCTCTTTTACCGGGGTTCGACCGAGCGAAGCGAGGGAGGACCCCGGTAAAACCCGTTGATGTCAAAAGGCCGCATTCGCGAGGTTTCACCACGCTTCGGCGGCGAACCGCTCGCTCCCGCTGGTCGCGCCCGGATGCTCGACCTGCAACCCTACTTACCGCCCGGTCCGGAGTGGCTTTCGAACGATGAAACCCCACACTGCTCTAGTCCTACTCAGAGCGGGTCGACGAGATCCCGCAGCACCGCCTCGGGGTCGTCGGCGAGCGCGACGCCCGACGCGAGCAGCACGCCGTCGGCGCCGAGGTCGCGGGCGGCCGCCACGTCCTCGCCGGTCGCGATGCCGGCACCGCAGAACACCTCGACGCCGTCGTCGACCGCGGCCGCGGCGTCGACCGCGTCGCGGACGATCTCCGGGTCGGCGGTGGCGACGGACTCGTCGCCGCCGATGAGCGCCGGGGGTTCGACCGCGACCGCGTCGGGGGCCAGCGCCGTCGCGGCCGCGATCTGGTCGGGGTTGTTCGCACAGACGACCGTCTCCAGGCTCGCCGCGTCGGCTGCGTCGAGGCTCGCGTCGATATCGGCGAGTTTCAGCCGGTTCTCGGAGTGGTTCAGCAGCGTCCCGACGGCGCCCGCGCCCTCGACCGCGGCGGTGTGGGTGCTGCCAGTGTGGCTGCCGTGGTCGACGGGACTGACGTGTTGGGCCCACGTCTCGACGCCCGTCTCGGCGACGGCGCCGAGGCGGGCCGCCTGCGGGGCGACCGCGATGCGGGCGCCGGTGTCGTCGGCGACCCTGGCGGCGGTTTCGGCGACGCTCACTGGGTTACAGTCGTACGCTTTGAGGTTGACGAGGATGAACACGTCGGGAGGCGGGGCCCGACCAGCAAATAGGTAGGCGGTTCTCGGCGGGGCGGGGGTCGTTACTCGCCCTTCCGCTCGACCACGTCGCCGAGGGTCTGGGTCATCGAGGAGTCGGTCTCCCAGTCGGTGGTGTCGTCGTCGGAGCCCTCAGAGAGCGAAACGCCGAGGCGCTTCTCGAGTTTGCCGCGCACGTCGTCGCTCGGGAGGATGTCGCCGCGCTCGAGCTTGCTGATCAGGGAGGCCTTCTCGTTGAGCTCCTTCGCGAGGTCCTCGCGGCTCAGCCCCTCGCGCTCGCGGGCGCTCCGGATCTGCTCGTCGTAGTCGCCCGCGATCTCGTCCATCTGGTCGAACATGTCGCGTCGACGGCTGCTGCCGCCGGTGCTGGTGCCACCGCTCGAGGACGACGACGAGCTCCCGCCGGAAGAGGAAGTGGAGTACTTCGTCGAGGTCGTCGAACTCGACTCCGTTTTGACCTCCGTGCCGAAATCCTTGCAGTCGTCGCAGAGTTCGAGTTCCGCGCCCTCGACTTTCGTCGTGGTGAGCGAGGACTTCTCCGCGCCGCACATCTCACACTGGGCCATACGCGATCTACCGGGTCTGGCAGTAAAAAGGAACCGGCAGGGCCAGCAGGCGACGGGGCGATCAGTCCCGGTGCCGGCACCGCAGAAACGGCCACTCGACGTCGTCCATCCGGCTCTCGACGGCGTATCGGTCCTCGACGGTGAGTCCCGCGGCCGCCAGCAGCTGCTCGGTCTCCGAGAGCGGCGGGAACGACCAGACCATCCGCTCGCCGGTGTCGAGCCAGTCGTCGTTCTCACCGGCCCAGTCGTCGCCGATGCTGAACAGGAACTCCCCACCCGGCTTCAGGACCCTGGCGACCTCCTCGTAGCAGTCGGCGTGAGCGTCGATCGGCAGGTGGATCACGGAGTAGAAGGCGGTGACGGCGTCGAAGCTGTCGGCCTCGAACGGGAGCGTGGTCAGCTCCCCGGCCACCAGATCGGCGTCGACGCGGTCGCGGGCGAGCCGGAGTTGCTCGGACGAGAAGTCCAGCCCGACGGCGCGCTCCGCGGGGAGGAACTCGAGCGGCCCCGCGCCGGCGCCACAGCCGAGGTCCAGCACCCGCGGGCTGGCAGGGAGCGACTCACGGAGGGTTTGGAGCCCGTCGTTCTCCGCCGGATCGCTCGTTCGTTGGTCGTCGTAGGTCGCCGCCATCGCGTCGTAGCCCGTCCGGACCGTCGATCGGCGTTCGTCCACGCGGCGGTGTCGCGAGCGAGGGGGCAAATCGCTTCCGGACCCGAGTGAACACACCGCACGATTCAGCTATCAGATCTCGGATTCGGAGCGAGTATTTATTCCGGATGGGGCCGAACCACCCCGTGTGACGCGGACTCGCGAGTCGTCGCTCGCCGACCGTCGCGTTCTCGTTCTCGGGAACGACGACAGAGCGGCGGCGCTCGTGCGCACGCTTGCGGCCGACGGCGTCGACGCGACGCGGACGGCGGCAGCCCCCGAGGCACTGGCGACGCTCGACGCCGTCCAGATCGATCTGTTCGTCGTCGTCGATGGGGGTGAGTGGCGCCCCGGCGACGTGTTCGGCGCCGCTGCACGTCGGGGTCACCAACCCCAGGGCGTGTTCGTGGGCTCGAAAGCCCGGGAGCTTCCACCGGGCGTCGAACAGGCGCCTGCGGGCGCCGAGGCGGCCGCCTCGGTGATCCGGCAGCGCCTGCTCGCGGCGACGGCCACCGAAGCCGAGCCGGCGGTCGACCACGACCCACTCGCCGCCTACGGCGAGACGGTCTCCCACGAGCTCCGGAACCACTTGAGTGCCGCCAGGCTCGCCGTCGACTCCCTCGACGGCCCGACGGTCGAACAGGTACACAACGCGCTCGACCGGCTCGAGGGGCTGGCCGACGAGGCGGCAGCCATCGCCGCCGGCGAGGTCGACGACCCCGAACTGGTGTCGCTCGAAACGGCCGCCGAGGACGCCGCCTCCCGCGTCCGATCGCCCCAGTCGTCGATCCAGGTCGACGCCGACGACCGCGTTGCGGGCGACCCCGAACTGGTGACGCTCCTGCTCGAGAACCTGATTCGCAACAGCGTCGAACACGGGAGCAGCGAGGGGGCCGACGCGGGAGTGACCGTACGCGTGACCGACACCGACGCCGGCTTCGCGGTGGTCGACGACGGCCCGGGCTTCGGCGGCGGCGACCCGTTCGCGTGGGGCTACTCCACCGACGGGGGACAGGGTGCCGGGCTCGGGATCGTGCAGCGGATCGCCGACGCACACGGCTGGGAGATCGTCGTGAGCAGCGATGACGGCGCGCGCGTCGAACTCAGAACCGACTAATCGTCAGCGGCGGCCTGACAGCTGTCCATCCACTCGTTGGCCCACGACTCGATCTCGTCGAACACCGGCGCCAACGACTCGCCTTTCCCCGTCAGCGAGTAGTAGGTCGCGACCGGCGAATCCTCCTCGAGGCGGCGGTCGACGAACCCGGACTCCTGGAGGTCGTCCAGCACGCGCGAGAGCGTGCGGGCGTTGGCCTCCGTCGAGCGCTTGAGCTCGTTGAACCGTTTCTCGCCCTCGGTCAGATCGTGGAGCACCACGAGCCGCCACTGGGAGCCGATCTGTTCGACCGCGTCGACGACCGGGCAGACGTTGTCGGCCTGTCGCTCCGGCGCCGTCCCGCCTTCCTCGATATCGGTGGACATCTGTTACCCGGTTGTACGCCGACAGCCATAACGGCTTCCCCTGTCGAGCCACGCGCTGTTCGACGACCCACCGATTCGTGCATACAACCCCGCCCATCAGCGGTCGCCACGCTCCAGTCCCGCCAGATCGGGGTGGTTTCGGTGGGGCGGGGGAACCTGGTGGCCGCGCACCCAGGCGTCACGAACAGCCTGCCAGCGTCGATGGCGGCGGAGCACCCGAACCGGGACCGTATCGAGCCCCAGCAGCTTCGCGATCGACAGCCGGTTCCGGCCGTCGGCAAACAGCAGCTCGCCGTCTCGGTCGACGTGCACCGCGATCTCGTGTTTGAACCGTTCCGTCTTCAGCGCGCGCCGATCGTGGCTGTCGTCGCCCTCGATCGGATCGCTCGCCGCCCCGTCGTGTAGCTCGGCCTGCGTTCGGTAGCCGTCGGCGGCGATGCGGTCGTACAGCGTGTCGAGGCGCTCACAGCGCTCGTCGAACTCCCGTCGGGTTCGACAGCCCCACTGGGGACTGCCGGCCTCGATCTGGTCGACGACGCGGTCGTAGAACGCGGTCTCCTGCCACGGGACGCCGGCCTCGAAGTGGCGCTCGTACGCCCGGAACACGTCCAACTCCGCGAAGCGGGCTCCGCCCCGGTCCCAGTCGCCGCCGACGACCGCGCCGGCGTGTTTGAACTTCGGGCCCGGCACCGGAACCGTGCGTTCGATCGCGGCGGGGTCGACCGGCAGGAGCCGGTAGGGGGCCGGCGGCGCGGCGTACCGGAGCCGGTTCGAGACCCACCTGAGTCGGACAGTGCCCCGCGCGTAGCCGTCGCGGGCTCGGAGGAGCAGTGACTCCCACTGCGGGTGGCGGTCGACGAGTCGCTGGCCGACGGCTCGGAGCCTGTCGTCGACGGCGGAGACGGCGGCATCCATCCCGGCGCTACTCGTCCCCGCCGGGTGGGTTCGGATCGCTCTCGGCGCCGGCTCCCCCAGGACGATCGATCGTTCGGGTTCGCATCGACGCGATAGTCAGCCGTCGCGGTGTTAGTTATGGAGCGGTTACGTGGAGAAAGCGGGGCTCGTTCGACGAACTCGGTGGGGTGTGTGAGCCTGTCCATGGGATGGTGAACCACGACACGAAAAGGCATATATCGCCCGCGGCGCCTACCCCGCCCCATGAGCGCAGACCGGGCCTCGCTCCGGCGGGCCCTGGAGCGCGGCGAGGAGGAGGGCGGCCCGATCGAGTTCAAGACGCGGCTCACCCGCGACACCCATCTCGCGGACGGACGGATGGAGTCGCTGGCTGCCCAACTCCGTCACCGCGTGCTCTCTGGCGACGGTGAGGCGACGTACGTCGTCGGCGTCGACGACGACGGCGCGATCGCGGGCATCTCCCCCGAGGCGTTCTCGGAGTCCATGGACGTGCTCTCGCTCCTGGCAGAGGAGGCTGACGCCCACATCGAGGACGTGGAGACGTGGGGGATTCAGCGCGACGACGCCGCGGACGGCCTCGTCGGCCTCGCCACGCTCCGTGAGGGCGCGATGCTCGATCAGGCCGAGGACGACGACCACGTCGTCGTCGGCACCGCGGGCCACGTCGACCACGGGAAGTCCACCCTCGTCGGCACGCTCGTCACCGGCGAGCGCGACGACGGCCAGGGCGGCACGCGCTCGTTCCTCGACGTCCAGCCACACGAGGTCGAGCGCGGGCTCTCCGCGGACCTCTCCTACGCGGTGTACGGCTTCGACGACGAGGACGGGCCGGTCCGGATGGACAACCCCGACCGCAAGACCGACCGCGCTCGCGTCGTTCGGGAGGCCGACCGACTCGTGAGCTTCGTCGACACGGTCGGTCACGAGCCGTGGCTCCGGACGACGATCCGCGGCCTTGTCGGCCAGAAGCTCGACTACGGCATGCTCGTGGTGGCAGCCGACGACGGCCCGACGAAGACGACCCGCGAGCATCTCGGGATCCTGCTCGCGACCGAACTACCGACGATGGTCGCGATCACCAAAGTCGACGCCGTGGACGACGAGCGCGTCGAGGCCGTCGAAGACGAGGTGGAGGCGATGCTCCGGGAGGTGGGCGAGACCCCCCTCCCGGTCGCCCGCCACGGCGTCGACGCCGCGATCGAGGAGATCGGCACCACAGTCCCGATCCTCCGGACGAGCGCGGTCTCGGGCGCCGGGCTCGACGACCTCGACACGCTGTTCGAGGCGCTGCCCAAGCGCGAGTCCGACGCCGACGCGCCGTTCCGGATGTACGTCGACCGCTCCTACAGCGTCACCGGCGTCGGCGCCGTCGCCTCCGGAACGGTCAACGCCGGCACGGTCGAAGCCGGCGACGAACTCCTGCTCGGCCCGATGGCTGACGGCCGCTTCCGGGAGGTCGAGGTCCGCTCGATCGAGATGCACTACCACCGCGTCGACCAGGCGAGCGCGGGCCAGATCGTCGGCATCGCGCTGAAAGGCGTCGAGGAGGCCGAACTCGAACGCGGGATGGCGCTGCTCCCCCGCGACGCCGACCCCGAAGCGGTCCGCGAGTTCGAGGCCGAGGTGGTCGTGCTGAACCACCCGACGAAGATCGGCGAGGGGTACGAGCCGGTCGTCCATCTCGAAACGCTGAGCGAGGCCGCGATCTTCAAGCCCGAGGGAGGGCGCCTGCTCCCGGGCGACAACGGTCGGACGAGGATCCGGTTCAAATTCCGCCCCTACCTGATCGAGGAGGGCCAGCGGTTCGTCTTCCGGGAGGGCCAGAGCAAGGGCGTCGGCACCGTCAGGTCGATCGAAACCGACTGAGCCGGGCCCGAACGCTTTTCGCACCGGCCGGCCACCGAGGAAGGGAATGGAGTCGACCGCGAAGCGACGCGTCGCGCGGTTCGGTGGCGGAGTCCTGCTCACGGCGACCGTGACGGGAGGTACCCAGTTCCTGCTGCAAGCCTGGGGGATCGTCGACGCCGACGTGTACGCCATCGCCGTCGGACTCGGTGTCGCGATGCCGCTGCTGCTCGCGGGCGCGTACCCGGCGGTCACCCACGTGGAGCGGCTCCGCACCCGGGTGCTGTTGGCGCTGGCCGAAACTGGGGTCGGTATCGCCGCCGGCGTCGGCGCCGTCGCGTTCCTGCTCACTCTCGAGATGGGGACGATGCTCACCGTCGGCAGCGGCGCCGCAGCGACGTACCTGGGCGGGACTGTGGGCCGTGCGCTCGTCCTCGGCCGGGAAGCCGTCGACGAGGAGTCGAGCTAGTTTTTCGTGGTGTAGCCGCCGTCGGCGCGGGCGGCGAGATCGAGCAGCACCAGCCAGTCGAGCAGCCGTTCGGTTCGGGCAGTCCAGTGGTCGACCCACGAGTTCCGACGGTGGCGTTCCCATCCCGGAACCGTCTCCCGCAGCCGCTCGAAGGCGGTTTCGGCGGTGAGCGGGTCGTCTGCCTCCCGAAGCACCGCCACCGTCTCGCGGGCGCCGAACACGCGCTCGCGGAACGACTCGCGGACGTGCTCCGGCGTCGGCTCGCGGTCCGTTCGGCGAAAGCCGGAGCCCGTCTCCTCGGCGAGCTCGAGCGCTCGGAGGAACGTCAGCCACTCTCGGGCCACGTCGCGGCTCTGATACCCCTCGCGGCGCATCAGCCGGGCACAGCAGTCGTTCTCCGACCCTGGGACCAGCGGCACCGCCGACTGCGCGGCGGCGACGGCGTCGAAGACGCCGCCTTCGGACTCAGCGGGCGGTTCGGGGAGCGGTTTGAGCCGCATGCCTCAGAAGCCGAAGCTCTCCGCCAGCAGCGCCTCGTCGCGGCCGCCGAAGCGGTACGTCGGGCCGTCGACCACGTCGACGGTGGCTGCCGCGGGGCCGAACACCGACTCCGGCAGCGCCTCGAAGTCCCAGTCGTGGGCCGCGAAGATGTCGGCGAACGGCGCCCCGAACTCCGCGCCGGCCGCCGAGGTGATGGCCTCGAACGCGTCGGCGTCGTCGCGGGCGACCGTGAGGTGGACCTCGCCGCCGTAGGCCAGCGCGTCGTTGGTACGGGCCATCGCCTCGCTCTCGTCGTAGCCGACCGGCGCGACGGGCGCGCTCCCGGAGACCGAGAGCACGTCGTCGGGGTCGTAGCCGGCCTCGAACAGCTGCCAGACCGCCGACTCCGGGGCGCGAGCGCCCGCGGCGACGCTGCCCGAGATCGACCCGAGGGCGAACGTCGGCAGGAACACGCCGCTCTCCTCGACGCCCGCGAGGTCGGCGACGTGGCTCGCGACCCGCTCGTCGGGGAGATCGATGCTCTCGACCGCCAGGACGGTCAGGTCGAACTCGTCGTAGTAGCCGACCGCTTCGAACTCGGTCTCCTGGCCGACCAGCGCACGGGCCGGCCCGGAGCCGAGCCCGTCGTACACGTCGAAGTCCAGCTCCCAGCCAGCCTTCTGCGAACAGAGCAGCGCCACGCCGGGGTGGTCCGTCGACAGTTCGACGTGGGGGACCGGCGCGCCGTCGACGCGGCCCGTCCGGGTCGTGATCGTCGCCAGCCCCGCCGTCTGAATCTCTGCCAGTAGCACGCCCGCCTCGACGCCGCCGTCGACTTCGACGCCGAAGTCGAGCACGGTCGCGCCCGAGTCGAGTTCGTAGGGCGTGACGTTGAGCTCGTCGGCGAAGTCGAGCGCCTCGTCGACGAGCTCGACCGCCATCCGGTTGATGCTCTCCATACGCGTACTCCCGCGTCACCGCGTAAAGGGTTTTCAGTCCCGTACCGACCCGGCCCGATCAGTCGCCGTGCTCCCGGCGCAGGCAGTCGAGCGCGCCCTCGCGGGTCTTGAAGTAACGACGGCCACCGTCGGCGGTCCGGACCGCCCAGTCGTGTTCGTCGCTGTCCGGGCGGTACCACTGATCTGGGTGGGTGTCGAACAGCGTTCGGTCGTCGGTCGTCTCGTGTTCGTTCTCGCTCCTGGGCTCTTCCGTCGCCGTCTCGGTCGGTTCGATCAACAGCTCCCCATCGACGACCGTGTCGTCGACGCGCATCCCCGGGCCGTACCCGTCCTTGACGGCCGCCGTCGTCGCGTCCATGAGCAACTGTTGAACGTCACGGACCGGCTCGTCGGGCGCCGGTTCGACCCGTTCGTAGCTCCCGTCGGGCTGCATCAGCCAGCGGCGACGGTTGTCGTGGAACGTTGCCTCGAGCACGAACCGGAGCTGTTCGCGCAGCGTCGGGTCGTCGACGGGAGTCACGGCCTCCACACGATAGTCGAGGTTCCGCGTCATCCAGTCGGCCGAGCCGATGTACCACTCCGGATCGGCGGCGTTCTCGAAGTAGAAGATCCGGGCGTGTTCGAGAAACCGGCCGACGACGGAGTGAACCGTGACGGTCTCGCTGATCCCTTCCAGCCCCGGCCGGAGCCGGCAGATGTCCCGCACGATCAGGTCGATCTCCACGCCGGCCATCGACGCCCGGTACAGCTCCTCGACCATCTGGGGGTCCTCCAGCCCGTTCACCTTCACGACGATCCGGGCGCGCCGGCCCTCGCGAGCGTGGTCGGCCTCGCGGCGCACGAGGTCGACGAAGCGGTCCCGCATCGTCACCGGCGCGATCAGCAGCTTGCGGAACTGTTCGTCGAGTGACGGCCCCGTGAAGAAGTTGAACAGCCGGGTGAGGTCCTGGCCGATGTCTCGGTCGGCGGTCAGCAGCCCCAGGTCGCTGTACCCCTGTGCAGTACCGGAGTGGTAGTTCCCCGTTCCGACGTGGGAGTAGAGCTTGACGCCGTCGTCCTCCCGGCGGACCACGAGCGCGGTCTTGGTGTGGGTCTTCAGCCCGACGGTGCCGTAGGCGACATGGATCCCCTCCTCTTCCAGCCGGCGGACCCACTCGAGGTTGTTCTTCTCGTCGAAGCGCGCTTTGAGTTCGACCATCACCGCGACCTGCTTGCCGTTGTCGGCGGCGTCGATGAGGCTCTGGATCACCTTCGAGTCGCTCGCCGTGCGGTAGATGGCGGCTTTCACCGCCAGCACGTTCGGGTCGTTCGCGGCCGCGTCGAGGAAATCCTGGACCGTCCCTTCGAAGGAGTGGTACGGGTGGTGGGCCAGGATGTCCCCCTGACGGATCTCCGCGAAGATGCCGCCCTCGCCGTCGGCGGCGTCGTCGACCGCGCGAAGCCGCGGGTGGGGTTTCGGCGACCACGCCGGCAGTTTGAGCTCCGGCCGGGGGAGGTCGACCAACTCGAAGAAGTCCTCGAAGTCGATCGGGCCCTCGCGCTCGAACACCTCCTGCTCGGTCACGTCGAGGTTCTCCTTCAGGATCGATCGGGAGCGCTCGGCCATCCCGGGCTCGATCTCGAGGCGGACCGCGGTCGCAAACCGGCGCTGCTCGATCACCTCCTCGATCATGTCGATGAGGTCCTCGGCGACCTCCTCGTTGCGGCGCACCTCGGCGTTGCGCGTGACCTTGAACGTCGAGACGTCGACGATCTCGAGGTTGGGCAACAGGAGGTCGAGGTTCGCCTCGATCAGGTCCTCGAGTAGAACGTACCGCCCGCCGTCGTCGGGCACCTCGACGAGTCGGGACTGGTTTTTCGGGATCTTGATCCGGGTGAACGTCAGGTCGCCGTCGACGCCACGCGACAGCACCGCCAGCGAGAGCGATCGGTTCGAGATGAACGGGAACGGGTGGGCCGGATCGAACGACAGCGGCGTCAGCGTCGGGAGCACCGTCTCCTCGAAGTAGCGCCGCAGCGCCGCGCTCTCGTCGTCGGTCAGGTCCCCGTAGTCGAGCACCTCGACCCCGGCGTCGGCCAACTCGGGCTGGAGCGTCGACTGCCAGTACTCCGTCTGGCGGCGGAACAGCGGGCGGGCCCGCTCGAGCACTTCCGTCCACTGCTCCTCGGGGGTTCGGCCGTCGGGGGTCGTTTCGGTCACGCCGGCGTCGATCTGCTGTTTGAGGCCGCCGACGCGCTTCATGAAGAACTCGTCCGTGTTCTTCGTGAAGTACGCGAGAAAGCGGAGTCGCTCAAGCGGCGGGTTTCGCTCGTCGGTCCCCTCCGCGAGCACCCGCTCCTGGAACGCGAGTTCGGACAGCTCCCGGTTGAGGTAGTACTCGGGGTCAGTCAACGCCGGCTCGGTCATGTGACAACTCCGTGAACGGACGGTGCGGTGCGTGATAACTGTTGGTTTCGGAACGGCTGCGCTGCGTCGGCGTGGCTCTCGGGCCAGTGGGTATCGTGTGTCATCGTGGGAATGCGGTCGACCGGTCGTCGACAACGGGAGCGTCTCAGGTCGGGGTGACGGACTGCCCGGCCGGCTCGACGAACTTCGAGTCGCACCGGCCCTCGTGTGTCACCGATGGGTCGACGGTGACCACCGAGTCGCACCGGTAGTCGTACGCGGTGAGCGTCCCCCGTAGACGCAGCCGGTGTCGAGCGCGACCGCGTGCTCGCGGACGACCGGCCGCTCGTGGACCGTGTGGCCGAAGAACACGCGGTGTGGGCCGTCGTACGCCTCGTACCAGAACGGGCCGTCGTAGCCGTCGCCGGCCGGCGCCCGCATGGTGAGTAGGTCCTCGATGGAGTGCTCGGCGAGTGGCCGCGACGGGTCGACGCCGCCGTGGACGACGAGCGCGTCCTCGAAGGAGATCGCGACCGGGAGCGACTCGAAGAACGGGCGGTCGCCCTCGCGGAGCCAGTCGGGGTCTTTCTCGCCACGGAGCAGCTTCTGTTCGTTGTTGCCGCGCACGCTGATGAGGTCGTCACGCTCGCGGACGAGGTCGATCACCTCGGGGCTGTGGGGCCCCTTCCTGATGAGGTCGCCGACGAAGACGACCATATCGTTCGGGCCGAGTGACAGCTCCTCAAGCAGCGTTTCGAGTTCGGCGAAGCTCCCGTGAACGTCGCCGACGACGTACAGTTCGTCGTACTCATCGGCGGCCAGTCGGCGGTGGTGGGGCTCGACGTCGTCGTTGAACTGCGGTGGCGTGGTCATTGTGGTCTGAGGGGCGGCTCTCCCGCGGTCGACGCGGCTCGGGCGCTGAGTAAGAGCAGCTTGCCGCGGGGTAAGTCGTTGCTATGAACACCCCGTACGGCTATATACCGCATCCATCCGCTTATGCTGCGCGGGCTCAGCGCTCCCGCTTGGCCTCCCGACCCAGCGCTGCTTCCACCGCCTCGACTTTCGCTGCGGCGTCGGCGTCGCTGGTACGTTTGTCGTCGATCTTCAGGAACGTCCCCACCCGGTCGCCGTCGACGGCCTCGTGGGCGGCCTGCGCCGCGGCGAAGATCTCGCCGATCTCGTCGGCCTCGATGGTCGTCCCCATCGGGGTGGTCTCGTAGCTCACGTCGAACTCCTCCAGCGCCGCCACCGCTTTCGCGACTTCGGAGCCCATCGATTCGTCGGTCGCCGGTGCCACGGAGAGGAACGCGACTACAGTCATAGCCGCGTGTTGGGGATGGCCGCCCTTCGCTCTACCGGCGACCACGACGCTGCGGCCACCGACCTCGACCGGCGGGGGTGAGCGGGCGAACTGCTCGGTTTCTGAGCGATCGGGAGAGGTATATAGCGATACATGTGTCACGTGTACTCGTCCCCGGACGGTGGAGTGCTGTGGAGTTATTGTAGCGGTCAGTACCCCTATTATAAACCGCTTTACTTGTACACTGCCCCGATTCAGGTGATGGCACCCGACCCAGAGGCAGGGCGACTGTCGCGACGCAAGTTCATCGCTACCACCGGCGCCGCTGGCGCGGCGGCGGTCGCGGGCTGTTCCGGCGGCAGCGGCACCGACACGCCGGCCGACGACGACTCGGACGATTCCGACGACTCCGGGAGTCAGAGCACCGACAGCGGCTCTGGCGGACTGGACACCTCGGTTCTCACTGGCGACGGCTCCTCGACGGTGTTTCCGATCACGAACACCGCCTCGAGCTACTGGAACTCCAACCCCGAGGCCGGCGACGAGGACTACTGGCCCCAGGAGTGGGCCGACGAGTACGGCACCGACATGCGGCTCGCCGACTTCTTCGCGCAGGACTACGGCTACGAGGAGACCGGCGACCGCTCCGTGCCGCCGTTCCGCGTGAGTATCGCGCTGAGCCACTCTGGCACGGGTATCGAGGGCGTCATGGAGGGTCGCGTCGACATCGGCGACGCGAGCTCCTCGGCGGCGTCGGAACTCGGTGAGGACGCCGAGGGTCTCGACGACTTCGTCGACCACGTCGTCGGCGTCGACGGCCAGCCGATCGTCGTCAGCCCAGAGATCGCTGATGCGGGGCTCGAGTCGATCACCATCGACGAACTGCGCGGTATCTACAAGGGCGAGATCACCAACTGGAACGAGGTCGGCGGCCCCGACCGCGAGATCCTCGCGCTGGGTCGCGCCGAGGGTTCGGGGACCGACACCGCGTTCCGGAACAACGTCTACGGCGACCCCGAAGAGCCCATCAGCCCCGACCAGCGCTTCGGCCAGAACCAGCAGCTCCAGCAGGCAGTCGGGCAGGCCAACAACGCCATCGCCTACATCGCGCTGGCGTTCGTCGAGGAAGACGGCGGGACGCCGCCGATCGGGCTCGAGATCGACGGCACCCTGTACGAGTACGGCAAGAACCTCGGCGCCCAGGACTACCCGCTCTCGCGTGACCTGCACGCCTACACGTACGAGGACACCTCCCGGAAGGAGGCGGCCTTCATCAACTTCTGTCTGAGCGACTTCGGTCAGGAGGTGTTCGTCGCCGGGAACAACTACTTCAAGCTTCCCAGCGACCGGCTGGAGGCCCAGCGCGAGAAGGTCGCAGCCTCGAAGTACGAGTAGACCGCCGGCTCCCGCTGTTGGCCCCCATCGCGGATTTATTAACGCACGTATACATTCATGACCCAATCACTCCCGTCGGTCGGACACCTCCCGACCGAACTGCGAACGGCCGCCACCCGGCGCGCCGAAGCGACGAAACAGTGGGCACGCGACTACCGCTCACGGACCGAGGACGGCGCCATCGCGATGCACGGCCTCGTGTTCGGGTCGGTACTGACGACGTTCCTGCTGTTCCTCGCCGGCTCCCAGTGGACCGTCGTCCCCGTCCTGGCGTTCCTCGCGACCATGGGTGTCGGCTGGTACCGCTACCAAGCCGAGGCCGCGAAAGCACTGACGTTCCTTACGACCGTCGCCACGGTGTCGATTCTGACGCTGATCGTCGCGTTCCTGTTGCTCGAGTCCGTCCCCGCGGTCAGGGCGATGGGGATCGACCTGTTCACGCAGGTTCGCAACCCCGCAATGGAGAACCCGGCGCTCGGCAAAGATCTGTGGGGCCGAAACGGCGTCTGGTCGCTGACGCCGATGATGCTCGGCACCGCGATCACGACCGTCATCGCGACGCTGATCGCGGCGCCGATCGGGATCGCCGGCGCCGTGTTCGTGAGCGAGATCGCCCCGCGGCGCGTTCGCGAGGTGGTCAAACCCGGGATCGAGCTGATGGCCGGCATCCCTCGATCACGTACGGGTTCATCGGCCTCACGATCGTGAACCAGTACTTCTACATCGAGTTCGGTACCCCGACGATCGGGACGTACTTCGCGGCCGGCCTGATGATCGGCATCATGGCGCTGCCGACGGTCGTCACCGTCGCCGAGGACGCGCTCAACGCCGTTCCGGAGCCGATCAAAAGCGGCGCGCTCGCGATGGGCTCGACCGAGTGGCAGACCACCAAGAGCGTCACCATCCCGGCCGGGCTCTCCGGCGTCTCCGCGGGCGTCCTGCTCGGCATCGGCCGGGCGATGGGCGAGACGATGGCGGCGACGGTGATGCTGACCCACACGAAAGGGTTCCCCTCGCCGGTGTTCGACGCCTTCTCGAACTACGGCGAGACGTTGACCACCGTCATCGCCTTCGAGGGCGGTAACGCCAGCGGCATCCACATGAGCGCGCTGTTCGCCGCGGGCGTCGTCCTGTTCGTGATGGTGATGATCCTGAGTATCGGCTCCCAGTACGTCGAGTGGCGCATGTACCAGAAGCTCGGCGGTGACCAATGAGCAACGTCAACCGGACCGAGCTGGCGGCTGCGGACTCCACGACCGGCGACCTCCTGTCGCTGGGCGTGCTCGGCGCCGCCGTGCTCACGTTCGTCGGTTCGTGGCTGCTGCTCCTGCAGTGGGTCGACGAGGCGGCGACGGTCGCTGGGCTGCCCGTCCTGAACCTGCTCGGCGTCGGCCTCGTCGTCATCGGCGGCGGCCTCGCGTTCGTCGGTGTGGGATCGCGACTCGACTACGTCGACACGGCGCCGTCGTCGACCGCGGGCGTCGTCGTCGGCGCAGTGTTCGGCCTGCTGTGGGCGATTCTCGGCGGACTCGTCGGAACGCTCGCGCTCGGTGACGCAACCGTACTCTGGCTGCCTGTCGCCGCCGTCTTCGGCATCGGCGGCTTCCTCGGCGCGGTGCTCCCCGCGAGGACGTGGGGTCGACGATCCCCGTGGCGGCGATTCTGCTGCTGCTCGGCGGGTTCATCGTCACCGGCGGGATCGGCGCCGGCTGGACGTGGTCGCCAGCGTGGTCCTCCGCGGAGTTCCCCGGCAGCGAACTCGTCCCGATCCTGGTCGTGTTCGGCACCCTCCTCGGTGCGTGGAGCGCCGGCAAGGCCAAGGAGGGCTTCGGCGCCGAAGGGCGCCAGGCGGGCGCGTACTACCTCATCGGCTCGGTCGTGTTCGCGATGCTGGCCGTGCTCGCGCTGCTGATCGCGTTCATCGTCACCAACGGCCTCCAGACGATGCTCACGGGGACGAGCCTCTTCGGCGGGCAGTTCACCGTTCCGTTCGTCGGCGTCGGCCTCCCGTGGCCGGAGTTCCCGTTCCTGATGAACCAGACCGGCGGGCTGTACGTCGAGATCCCGGGGGTCCTACCCGCAGTGATCGGCACGCTGTGGCTGGTGTTCGGCGCGGTCAGCTTCACGGTGCCGCTGGGCATCGGGGCCGCAGTGTTCCTGACTGAGTACGCCGAGCGCGGCCGGTTCACGCAGGTCGTCGAGATCGCCACCAACGGGCTCTGGAGCACGCCGAGCATCGTCTTCGGCCTGTTCGGGCTGGCGTTTCTCGTCCCGCGGATCAGCGGCGGGAACTCCATCGTCGTGGGCCAACTGGTGCTCGGCTTCATGCTGCTGCCGCTGGTGCTCATCACCAGCCGGGAGGCGATCCTCGCCGTCCCCGACGCCCACCGCGACGCGAGCGCGGCCCTCGGCGTGACGAAGTGGCAGACGATCCGGAGCGTCGTGCTCCCGGCGGCGATGCCGGGCACGATCACCGGCGTCATCCTCGGCGTCGGCCGCATCGCCGGCGAGACCGCTCCCCTCCTGCTGGTGTTCGGTGGGTCGCCGTATCCGAGCAACACGCCGAACGTCCTGACCAGCTTCACACTCACCGCCCAGCCCCCGTTCGTCACGAACGAGGCGCTGCTGTCGCCCGCGAGCGCACTGCCTTACCAACTGTACTCGACGATCACGGCGGGCGTGTTCCCCAAGGAGATCTTCACCAACACCGAGTTCGGGTGGGGGACCGCGCTCGTCCTGCTGCTGGTCGTCGTCGGCCTCTACGCCATCGGCGTCGGCAGCCGACTCTACTTCCGACGGAAACTACACCATGAGTGAGACGGAATCCAGAAACAGCACGGCCCAGCCCGAGCAGCGAGTGACGACCACCGGCGAGAGCAGCGAGGAGGTCCGCGAGGAGTGGACCGACTACGAGTTCGCCGGCGACGCCAAGATCGCCGCCGAGGACCTCGACGTGTACTACGGCGAGGAGAAGGCGCTCCAGAGCGTCTCTCTCGACGTGCCCGACGAGTCGGTGACCGCGCTCATCGGCCCCTCCGGCTGCGGGAAGTCGACGTTCCTGCGGTGTCTCAACCGCATGAACGACCGGATCAAGAGCGCGAGCGTCGACGGGTCGGTCACGCTCGACGGCGAGGAGATCTACAGCGACGGCGTGAACCTCGTGGAGCTCCGCAAGCGCGTCGGGATGGTGTTCCAGGAGCCGAACCCCTTCCCCAAGTCGATCAAGGACAACATCTCCTACGGCCCGCGCAAGCACGGCGACCTCGATACGGGCCTGCTGGCCCGCCTGCTCGGCCGCGACGATACTGACGAGGAGCACGAACTCGTCGAGCGCGCGCTGCGCCGGGCCGCGCTCTGGGAGGAGGTGAACGACCGCCTGGACGACAACGCACTCGGCCTCTCCGGCGGCCAGCAGCAGCGCCTCTGCATCGCCCGCTGTCTGGCGGTCGACCCCGACGTGATCCTGATGGACGAGCCAGCCTCCGCGCTCGACCCCATCGCGACCGCAAAGATCGAGGACCTGATCGAGGAGCTGGCAGAGGAGTATGCGGTCGTCGTCGTCACCCACAACATGCAGCAGGCCGCCCGCATCAGCGACCAGACCGCGGTGTTCCTGACGGGCGGCGAACTCGTCGAGTACGGCGAGACCGACCAGATCTTCGAGCACCCCCGGAGTCAGCGCGTCGAGGACTACATCACCGGCAAGTTCGGATGATGGAGACCAGGAAAGTCCAGCAGGTTGGCGGGGGACCTACACCGTCTCGATCCCCATCTCGTGGGCCGAGGAGCACGATATCGAGGCCGGCGAGACCGCCTACCTCTACACCCACCGGGACGGCTCGCTGGTCGTCCGCTGGGGTGATCGTGAGGAGCGCGCGCTCGGCGCGATCGATATCGAGCTGGGCGCGGAGAGCGCCGACGCCGCCGCGCGGACGCTGGACGCCGCCTACGGCGCCGGCTTCGACCGGATCACGCTGCACACCGCCGCCGAGGCACAGCGGGAGTCGATCGCCGACCGCGCGCGGACGCTGATCGGCGTCGACGTGGCCGAGGAGGCGGAGGGCCACGTGACGGTTCGGTGGCTGCTCGACGCCGGCGAACTCTCGATCCACCAGTCGGTCCGCCAACTCCGGTTCGTCGCCGCGTCGATGCACGAGGCGGCGATGGCGTCGGTCGCCGGCGCGACTGCCGAGGCGGAGTACATCACCGACCGGATCGAGGAGACGGACCGCATCCGCCGGCTGATCGAGCGGCTGTACACCCGGGCGATGGTGCTGTTCGACGAACTCGACCGGCTCGATGCGACCCGTCCGCGGCTGTTCGCAGGGTACCGGACCGCGTACGAGCTCGACTGCGTCGCTCGCGAGGCTGCCGAGATCGCGCAGGCCGTGGACCGACTGGGGCCGGCCGCGTCGACAGACCTCGTCGAGGAGATCCGCGGTGTCGGTGCCGACGCGCGCGAGGCCGTGGAGGCGGCGACGGACGCAGTCACCGACGGCGGTTCGACCACGACGGTGCAGGATGTGCTGGACGGCGCCGACGCAACTGCCGAGTCGACACGGACGCTCCAGGAGACCGTAGCTACGGCGGACCCGCCGGACGCTGTGCTCCTCACCCGGGTACTCGACGGCGTCCGCCGGACCGTTCGACACGCCGAGAGCGTCGGTGAGATCGCCCTCGGGCGGCGCGTCCGACCGTAGGCCGCCCCAACCGCCGGGAGTGGGTTGTGGTAACATACCTATCTCGGGCGGCGGGCTTAACACGCCCCCAGAGAATTGCCCACACACATGGACGACGAGTTCCTGTTGCTCAACCCCGGCCCGGTACCGATGAGTCCCGACGCTCGCGAGGCGATGAGCGAACCGATGGTTTCCCACCGCTCGGCGGCGTTCGAAGCCGTGTACGAGCGCGCACAGGACGGCCTCGAGTACGTGTTCGAACAGTCCAGCCTCGACGGCGAGCGGACCGCAAGCGGCGGGGAGGCGCTGATCCTCAACGGGACCGCTACGATGGGCATGGAGGCCGCGGTAGCCAACCTCGTCGACGCCGACGACGAACTCGTCGCCGTCGTGAACGGGAAGTTCGGCCGACGGTTCAAGCGCATCGCCGAGCGCCACTGTACGGTCACTGCCGTGGAGTTCGAGTGGGGAGCGCCGATCGACGTGGACGCCGTCGCCGACGCGGTGGACGACGAGACGGCCGTGGTCACTGTCGTCCACAACGAGACCAGTACGGGGCTGCTGAACCCCGTGGCGGAGATCGGGGAGATCGCGGCCGACCACGACGCCCGGTTCGTCGTTGACGGTGTCACCTCCATCGGCGGCGACGCGTTCCGGATCGACGACTGGGAGGTCGACATCGCGATCACCGACGGCCAGAAAGCGCTCGCGGCGCCGCCGGGCGTCGCCGCGCTGTACGTCGCCGACGGCGTCGACGCCCACGTGGACGGCGAGGCGGCCCCGTTCTACGAGGATCTGGACTGGCACAGCCGGAAGGCGAGCCAGCACCAGACGCCCTTCACCAGCGCGGTCCCGCTGTTCCGCGGGCTCGCCGTCGCCGTCGAGGAGATCGAGGCCGAGGGGATGCCCGACCGGATCGCCAGACACCGCCGGCAGTCGACGGCGTTCCGCGAGGCGATGTGGGCGATGGGGCTCGAGTCGTTCCCGGAGCTGAACGACGCGACAGCGTACTCGAACACGCTCACCGCGATCGAACTCCCCGAGGGCGCCCGCGACGACGACAGCGAGGCGTTCTTCGACGCGGTCGCCGACCGAGGGGTGTCGATCTCGGGCGGCCAGGCCCACCTCGGCGGCGAGATCTTCCGAGTGAGCAACATGGGGAACATCACCGACGAGCAGCTGCTTCGCGGGATCAGGACGATCGGCGAGGCGTTCGACGCCGTCGGCGTCGACGTAGCGGTACCCGACGCCGTCGAGACTGCGAGAGAAGCGCTCGACCGGTAGTCGACCCGGCCGCCGCACCAGATATCGAGTGTCCGGGTGACTACGTCCGGATCAGTAGCGAGCGATCAGTTCGTGTAGCTCTCGATCAGCGAGCGAAGGCGGTCCTCGCCCTGGACGCCGACGATCTCCTCGACCTGCTCACCGTCGGCGAACAGGACGAGCGTGGGGACGCCGCGAACGCCGTAGGAGCTGGCCAGCATCTGGTTCGCGTCCACGTCGACTTTCGCCACTGCCGCCTCGGTCTCCTCTGCCAGCGTCTCGACGATCGGTTCGAGCATCTGACACGGGCCACACCAGTCCGCATAGAAGTCTGCCAGCACCACGTCGTTCTCGGCGACGATCTGGTCCAGCGCCTCCTCACCGTCGACGTAGATCGGTTCCCCAGTCGCTGCGGCGTGTCCGTCCGAAGGTTCGGTTGCCATCGACTCCGAGTTCGCCGCCCAGGCGTTTATAGATTTGGACTCACCGGGCAATACTGTCTGTCGCGGCGTTAGGTCTCGATGAACGGCCAACCCGTTATTGTCCGAGATAGCGGAAGATATCACAGCTATCGGCAGCGATGTCGTTCGCGACACGTCGTCCCCCGGCGCCTCGTTCGGCGGGAGTGTTGATCGTACCTCACAACACAGCCAACATTTATGCTCTCGCGGACGAACGTTCGGGTATGGACAAAAACGTCGGCGGGTTCGACCGTACCGCGCGTCTCGTCGCCGGACCGCTGCTGGCGCTGGTGGGTGTCGCAGCGCTGCTCGACACGATTCCCGGCGGGATGGCCGTCGGCGCCGTCCTGCTCGTCGTCGGGGCCGTGCTCACTGGAACCGGGCTCACACAGCGGTGTCTGATCCACCGCGTGTTCGGGTTCGATACGTTCTCGGGCCGGTAGGCGAGTCGAACTGTTCACCGGTGCAGTCCGTTTCTTCCCGCCGTTGATCGGCCCGATCAGTTGGCCGCGCAGTTGTTCGGGCCGAGTTCGAGCGACTCCACGTCCCCGCGTGGCTGCTCTTTCCCCCAGTTGATCTGCTTGATCCGGTTGTAGTTCGCCGGCTCGTCGGAGAGGCTCTCGACGATGGTTTCGACGAACGCCGTCTCGTCGCCGTCGGCGACGTAGCTCAGGAGTTCGTTCGTCGTCTCGACCCGGAGCTCGCCGAGCTTCGTCGCGAGCGGGCGGATCTCCTCGTCGCTGAAGTGGCCCGGAAGCACGACGGTGTCGTCGTCGAGTTCGGTCAGCCCCTCGAGGCTGTCGAACAGCTGGCTCGCCGCCTCGCGAACTGCGTCCTCGTCGCTGTCTTCCAGATCGGGGCGACCGACGCTCCGGAGGAACAGCGTGTCACCCGAGAGGAGCGCGTCGCCGAACAGGAAGGAGACGCTGCCGGGCGTGTGGCCGGGGGTGAACTGCACGTCGAGCGATCGGTCGCCGACTGCGATGCTGTCGCCGTCTTCGATCTCGGTGACGCCGTCGAGTTCGCCGGCGTCCGCGCCGTGGAGGTAGTAGGGGACGTCGAAGTCGCCGGCCAGTTGCCGCGCGCCGGAGACGTGGTCGGCGTGGGCATGCGTGTCGGCGACGCCGACGATGTCGAGGCCGCGTTCCTCGGCCGCGTGCAGGTACCGATCGACATACTGCGTCGGGTCCACGACGACGGCCTCGCCATCGTCGTGGACGATGTAGGAGATACAGCCGGTGCCGGGGCGGACGATCTGGACGACGCCGTCTGCGTCCTCGACCTCGTACTCGCGGTGGACCCGGCCCCAGGCGTTCATCCCGTCCCGGATGGATTTGGCGTCGTACCCCCGGCCACGGAGGAACTCGGCCGCCCGCGCCGAGGTGACACCCGCGGCACACGCGACGGCGATCTCGGCGTCGTCGGGGAGTTCGTCGAGGTGGGCCTCCAGCCCGGAGAAGTTGTGAGAGCGCAGTTCGTCGTACACCGGGATGTTGGTGCTCCCCGGGATCTGCCACTCCTCGTAGTCAGGTTCGTTCCGTACGTCCAGCACGAACAGCTCGTCGTCTTCTGCGATGCGACGGGCGACCGTCGCAGCGTCGATTTCGGTCTTGCTCATTACGTCCAATATTACGAATTTCCGTCGGTATAAATTTGTTGGCAAGGGCCAGTTTCAGCCAAAGTACGGACAAATACCTCCGAAACACGCCGAGGCATCGGTCGGCGACATCGGCGATAACGGCCCAACACAGTTCCGAGGGGACTGCTGGTGAACAGCGTTCAGCTTCGGCAGGGCCCCAGGGCGGCACTCAGTCGAGGAGGCCGGTACGCTCGAACAGTTCCTCCAGCGCGTCCATCGTCGTCACCACGTCGTCGCAGTGCGGTTCGACGGCGTCTTTCGGTTCGAACCCGACGGCGTGGCCCGCCGCCTGGAGCATCGGCAGATCGTTCGCGCCGTCGCCGACCGCGACGGTGTTCGCCACGTCGACGCCGTACGTCTCACAGAGATCCCGCAGCGCGTCGTCTTTGGTCCCCTCGATCAACGGCCCCTCGACCTCGCCGGTGAGCTCGCCGTCGGCGACCGGGAGTGCGTTCGCGACGATGCGGTCGACGCTCGCGCCGTCACGCGTCAGCGCGGCCTCGACCCCCGGCGTGAACCCGCCGGTCAAGATGGCCGTCGTGTGGCCGGCGTCGTTGAGGCGGTCGATCACGGTCGCGGCGCCCGGCCGGAGCGTCGTCTCCTCGTAGGCCGCGGCGGCCTCGTGTTCGGGCAGCCCCCGACCATCGTGGCGCGTTCGCGGAGGCTCTCGGCGTAGGAGATCTCCCCTCGCATCGCTCGGGCGGTGATCTCCCCGATCCGGTCGGCGACGCCGTGGCGCTTACCCAGCGCGATCAGCATCTCCGAGTCCGAGAGCGTGCCGTCGAAGTCGAAGGCAACGAGACTCATACCCCTTCTCTGGGCGCGGGGGTTATTCCTGTTGTGAAAGTACATGGGTCTGGATAGTCGAAGTTTTCTCAAACAAGAAACAAGCACGAATGTGTCCAATTTCCCGTGCCAATTCGTGGCATGGCGGAGAAAGCGTTAACCATGGCCGGGGATTCACTCCGCTCGTGCGAGTACTCGTTACGGATCCGATCGCCGACGCCGGGATCGAGCGACTTCGGGCGGCTGGCCACGAGGTAGTCACGGCGTACGACGCCGCCGGAACGGCACTGTTGGACGCCGTCGCCGACGCCGACGGGCTGATCGTTCGCTCCGGCACCGACGTGACCGAGGAACTGTTCGCGGCCGCGCCGGATCTCCAGATCGTCGGCCGTGCGGGCATCGGCGTCGACAACATCGACATCGACGCCGCAACCGACCACGGCGTCATCGTCGCCAACGCCCCGGAGGGAACGTCCGCGCAGCTGCCGAACACACCGTTGGAATGACGTTCGCGACCGCGCGCTCGATCCCGCAGGCCCACGGGCGCATGGTCGACGGCGCGTGGGCAAAGGGGGAGTTCCTCGGCACCGAACTGAACGGGAAGACGCTGGGCATCGTCGGGCTCGGCCGCGTCGGCCAGGAGGCCGCAAAGCGGCTGGGATCGCTGGGGATGGAGCTGGTCGCGTACGACCCCTACATCAGCGAGGAGCGCGCCGATCAGATCGGCGCCGAACTGGTCGAGTTGGACGCGTGTATCGACCGCGCCGACTTCCTCACCGTCCACGTCCCGCTGACCGACGAGACCGAGGGACTGATCGGCGAGGCGGAGTTGGCACGGATGGAAGGCGGCTACGTGATCAACGTGGCCCGCGGCGGCGTCGTCGACGAGCCGGCGCTGGCCGAGGCTGTCGAGGACGGCGTCGTCGCCGGGGCGGCGCTCGACGTGTTCGCCGACGAGCCACTGCCCGAGGGGTCCCGACTGCGCGAGGTCGAGGACATCGTTCTCACTCCCCACCTCGGTGCGTCCACCGCGGAGGCTCAGGAGCACGTCGCCGTCGCCACCGCGGAGCAGGTGCTCGCGGCGTTCGCGGGCGAGCCGGTGATGAACGCGCTCAACGCGCCGTCGGTCGACGAGAGCGCCTTTCCGCGGATCGAGCCGTACATCGGGCTCGCGGCGACCGCCGGACAGGTCGCCGCCGGCCTGTTCGACGGCCGGGTCGAGGAGATCGAGGTGGCCTACGCTGGCGAGATCGCCGAGGAGGACGTCGAACTGATCACCGCCAGCGCCCTCCAGGGCGCCTTCGAACCGCTCGAGTGGCAGGTCAATGCCGTCAACGCCCCCCGCGTCGCCGAGGAGCGCGGCGTCGACGTGACCGAGACCAAAACCCGGAGCTCCGAGGACTTCCGGAGCCTGCTGACCGTCACCGTCGGCGACGGAACCGACGAGCTCGCGGTGTCGGGGACGCTGTTCACGGGGCGGAGCCGCGGCTGGTCTCGATCGACGGCTACCGCGTGGACGCGCTCCCCACGGCAACATGCTCGTCGCGCGCAACGAGGACGCGCCCGGCGTCATCGGCCACATCGGCACCGTCCTCGGCGACCACGACGTCAACATCGCGGGGATGTACAACGCCCGGGAGACCATCGGCGGCGAGGCGCTGACGGTGTACAGTCTCGACGACGACGTGCCGGAGTCGGCGCTGTCGGAGCTGATGGGCGACGACCGGATCATCGAGGTGCGGGAGCTGGAACTCTCGGGCTGAGGCGTCAGTCGTCGGTGTCGGCCGCGGCGTCGACACCCGCGATGTCGAACCGGGCGCCACCCTCGGCGGATTCCTGCACGCCCACCGTCCAGCCGTGTGTTTCGGCGATCTCTCTCACGATGTTGAGGCCCAGTCCGGTCCCCGGTCGCGAGTGGAGTACCCTGCCTCGAAAACGTCGTCGCGCTCGTCCGGGGGAATTCCCGTCCCGTCGTCGGCGACGTAGAAGCCGTCGGGTGACCGCCCGAGCGTGACGGTGACGCCCGGGTCGTTGTGCTCGACGGCGTTTCGGAAGAGGTTCTCCAACAGCTGTTGCAGCCTGCTTCTGTCGGCCCGGATCACGAGGTCGGTCTCGACCTCGAGGCTCGCTTCGGGCGTCTCGACCATCTCCCACGTGGCACGGGCCAGCGAACCCAGATCGACCGGTTCGACCGACTCGACGGACTGTCCCTGACGGGCGAGCGTGAGGATGTCGTCGATCAACCCGGCCATGCGGTTGTGGGCGCGCTGAGCGATCTGCAGGTGCTCGCTGTCACACTCTGCTTCCGCCAACTCGACGCGTCCCTGGGCGACGTTCAACGGGTTGCGGAGGTCGTGGCTCACCATACTGGCGAACGACTCCAGCCGCTCGTTCTGGCGCTCCAGCGCACGCTCCTGCTCCCGTATCGCCGTCACGTCCGTGAGCACCACCACCTTGTCCGGGTTCCCGACGTTGCCGGCGAACGACGAGAACTGGACGTCAACGTGCCGCCGTGTCTGGCCGGCGTCGATAGTCAGATCCGTCGTCGCTTCGCCCTCGCGATACGCCTCGAGGAGTGTCGGATAGTCGTCGAGCACGTCGTCGATCGGCTCACCCACCGCGACGGCGTCACCGAGCGCGAGCAGCTCACGGGTGGCGCTGTTGAGGTCGACGACCCGGCCGTCGCTCGCGACGACGAGGACACCCTCCTCCAGCAGTTCGAGCACGGCGTCGCGGCTCTGTGCCGACTCGATCGAGTCCCAGGAGTACTCCGCGTAGGCGAACGCGACGGCGGTGAACGCGAAGAACGTCTCGGGCTCGATCGAGTGGGCGCCGGTCAGGTAGAGGAACTGTGCCACCCACGGCACGAGCGGTCCGATCAGGAGCGCCAGCACCCGGCGTTCGATGATTCGGTCGGCGTACACCACCGATCGAAGGACGAGAACGGTCGCTGTGAGGTTCAGGAGGTTACTGTACACCCACCCCAGCCAGAACGCGGGGCCGAACGTTCGCTCCAGAACGACGACGCCGTCGACGACGGCGAGCCCGACGCTCGTTCGGACGAGCCCGTGGACGCCGTTGGTCCACGACAGCAGCGCCAGAGCGGCCATCGGCACCGCGAGCAGCCCCAAGTGGGTTCGGGTGACCCGATCGTCCGCGCCGGAGAGGTAGACGGCGAAGGCGAAAATCGAGACCGGCAGCAGCGCGATCCCGACGTACTGGACGTTCACCCAGAACAGCTTCCCGGTAAGCGTCGTCGACGCGACCTGCAACGCGTTGCCGCCAGTCCACACCGCGACTGCGACGTTGAAACCAACCAACGAGACCGTTTCCGCCGACCGGCTCCGGTTCAACAAGAAGGCCGCCGTGAGCGTCGTGATGATCGCCGTCGCTGTAGCGAGACCGACGCCCAGCGTGTACTGCATCACCAGTCCTCCGGTGGCATTCGTCTACCCCCTTCCGGCGGCTCCCACATACGACTGTGGGAAACTCTCCGAATCCGATAAAAAAGGTTGTTGCATTCCATAGCGGGGACCCGTCACTCCCCTGCCGTGTCGCCTCATCGATCCGCGTTCGTCCAGTGGCCGGGGGATCGCCGGGTTCGATGGGGATTTACCCCGCCCCCTGTGACGCGTACCCATGCACACGACCGAAGGTGAGCGCCGATGAGTGCGGCCGCGAGGGAGTTCGTCGACGACCACGAGGCCGAGCAGTTGGACGACCTCTTCGAACTCCTCGCCCAGCCGTCGATCAGCGCGACCGGCGAGGGGGTCGCCGACTGCGTCGACCTGGTCCACGAGCGCTGTCTCGAGTACGGCTTCGACGACGTGGTGCGCGTCGAGACGCCCGGGCAGCCGGCAGTAATCGCACGCGCCGAAGCCGATCGGACCGCGGTCGACGGCGAGGCGCCGACGACGTTCGTCTACGGCCACTACGACGTGCAGCCGGCCGACCCCGACGAGTGGACGACGCCGCCGTTCGACCCGACGATCCGCGAGGGGCCCGACGGCCGGGAGCGGATCTACGCCCGCGGCGCCGGCGACAACAAGGGCCAGTGGTTCGCCCACCTCTGTGCGGTCCGCGCGCTGCGGGAGACGACTGGCCTGCCGACCAACGTGACGCTCCTCCTCGAAGGGGAGGAGGAGAGCGGCAGTCCCAACCTCGACAGCGTCGTCCGGGAGTACGCCGACGTGTTGGGCGACGCCGACCTGGCGTACGTCGCCGACGGGCCCATCGACGAGTCGGGCCGCTCACACGTGCTGATGGGCGCCCGAGGGATGCAGTACGTCCAGGTCGACGTGACCGGGCCGAACCGCGACCTCCACTCGGGCAACTACGGCGGCCCGGTCCCGAACCCCGCGTGGGAACTGGTCCGGATCGTCGCCTCGCTGAAGGACGAGACCGGCCGCGTCGCCATCGACGGGTTCTACGACGACGTGCGGCCGATCGAGGCGCGCGACCGCGAGGCGCTGGCGGCGATGCCGTTCGACGCCGAGGCGATCAAGGCGGATCTCGACATCCCGGCGTTCGCCGAGGGGCCGGGCGAGAGCTACCTGGAGAAGCTGCTGTACTACCCGACCTGCAACATCTGCGGGTTCACCTCGGGCTACGGCGGCGAGGGGAGCAAGACCGTCCTGCCGTCGACGGCGACCCTGAAGATGGACATGCGCCTCGTCGCCGATCAGGACCCCGAGGCGATCTACGAGGCGTTCGAGGCCCACGTCCACGAGCACGCTACCGGCGTCTGCGACGTGGAAGTGACGAAGATGGGGCAGATGTACCCCCAGCGAACGCCGCTGGATCACCCGGTTCGTGAGCCCGTGATGGACGCCGTCGGCGCCGCGTGGCCGACGGAGCCGATCCTGAAGCCGACCCTCGGCGGCTCGCTTCCCACGGCGGTGTTCGAGCGTGAGTTGGAACTCCCCTGCGTGACAGTGCCCTACGCGAACGAGGACGAGAACAACCACTCGCCCGACGAGAACCTCGCGCTCGACTGCTTCCGGAGCGGCGTGCTGACCAGCGTCGAACTGTTCGGCCGCGCCTAGAGCGAGATCGCGTCGGCGATCGGGCGCTTTTCGCTCGCGATCACGACGCCGGCTTCGGTGCTGATCTCGGCGTCCCCGAAGCTCAGCACGCCCACGGACGCGTCGCCGTTGACCCGGGCTTCCACGGCGGCTTCGGGGTCGGTGACTGTCTCCGGGAGCACGAACCCGGTGGTGATGTCGACCAGTTCCTCCTCGGTGTCCGACACAGTGAACCCCGTCGCGACGGCGGTCGGGGTCGTCTCGCCGACCTGCACCCCCACTTCGTCGCCGATCGAGATCTGGGTGTACGACTCCTGGCCGACCGCCGACTGGATCGACGCCAGCGGGCCGTCGTTCTCGACTCGCCGCTCGCCGTCCTCGCGGGCGTCGATCAGTTCCTCCAGCGCCGCGCGGTCGCGGTCGCCGTTGGCGGCGATGGCGATCCGCCCCTCGCCGACGCCGACGAGGTAGGAGTGCAGCGTGGCGTCGACCCGGTAGAGTTCGTAGTCGTTGTAGGTGCTGTTGACGGTTTCGGCGCCCAGCTCCTCCTGGTAGGCCGTGACCATCGACGACTGGTCGAAGTCGGCTTCGACGCCGTACAGCGAAGTGGTCCAGCCGCCCGTGTAGTACACACTGTCGAGTTCGCCGAACTCCATCGTCGGCACCGGCGGCTCGAGGAAGGCGGCCATCAGGTCGTAGCGGTCGCCGAGCGCGTAGCGGGCCTCCGCCAAGTCGGCGGGCTCCATCGCCCACATCGATTCCCCGCCAGATTCGGCGCCAGTTCCCTCGCGCTCGGGGGTCCACTCGCCGTAGACAGTCGTACTCGCGCGTCCACCGATCCCGCCCGAACAGCCTGCCAGCCCAGCCAGGGCGGCGACAGCACCGGTTCGGAGAGCGGTCCGTCTCGTGAGGGAGACCATGGCGCCTGTTCCGCCTGCCGAGGGAAAACCGTTGTTGCCGTTTCGTTGTCAGCCTGACTGCCGATTCGGCCGAAACACCCGTTTCAGGGTCTAGTGGAGGATACTGAGTTGGGACGTGGACAGTTCTGACCGCAGTCAGATTCGGAACCCGTTTTACGCAATCGCCGCTATCGGATGGCATGTTCGAACTCGATTCGCTGCCTGCCCGCCCGCTGACCGAGACGGAACTGCGCGCGCTGCGGGACAGCGACGCCCTCGTCGAGGCCGCCGCGCTCGCTCAGGCGGAGGACGGTATCCGGCACCTCGCTCTGCAGGCCAACGACCGCCTCTACGGTATCGGCTATCGCGACGACGAGGGGTGGGTGCTCGTCGAGGACCGCGTCGCCGGCGACACCGACGACCTCGCGGCCGTCCGGAACGCGCTCCGGGACTGGGCCGAGGCCTGACCGAAGACCCGGTATCGGCCGAGGTGGCGGCCTCGGTGTCGACCAGCGGCAGGTCGCCGCCTAACCGGTCCTCGACGGGTGATTCGGGCCCTTCAGGCATCGTGTTTGTCGGCGATGGTCTCCGCGATGTGTTCACCGAACGGCAGCGAGGAGGTCATCCCCGGCGAGACGGCGTTGAGAACGTGGACGGCGTCGTCGCGCTCGACGAACAGCGGGTCCTTCACGAGCTCGCCGTCGTCGCTCACCAGTTGGGCGCGGATGCCGGCGTAGCTCTTGTTGAGGTCCTCGCCGCGCACGTCGGGCACCAGCCGCTGGGAGGCCTCGACGA
Organism: Halolamina pelagica; assembly: GCF_001307315.1. GTDB lineage: Archaea > Halobacteriota > Halobacteria > Halobacteriales > Haloferacaceae > Halolamina > Halolamina pelagica_B. Next base: position 1,654,535 of record NZ_LGUC01000001.1, on the reverse strand, counting down.
ACTTCGACTTCCGGTAGGACTTGTTGAGTTCGTCCCACGCGACGCCGAGCATCTTCCTCGAAGTGAGTAGCTTCCGGAACCCCTCGTAGGTGAGCGTCTCGAACAGTTCGGCGGGGTTCAGGTCGGTGTTCTCGTACGCCTCGCGCCCGAACGCGAGCACGGCGTTGGGCCCGACGATCACCTTCCCGTCGGCGCGTCGAGTGTAGTGAACGCCGAGGAACGGGAGTTCCGGGTCGGGCGTCGGGTAGATCATCGTCTCACAGAGCTCGGCGCGTTCGGGCCGGACTTCGTAGTACTCGCCGCGGAACGGGACGACCTGGTACTCCTCGCCGACGCCGACCTGGTGGGCCAGCGTGTCCGCGTGGAGCCCGGCGGCGTTGACGAGCATCGACACGTCGAACTGGCCGTTGCTGGTCTCGAGGCGGTAGCCGGCAGGTGTCCGTGTGAGCTGTTGGACCTCGTAGCCGGTGTACAGTGTCACGCCCAACTCCCGGACCTCCTTGGCGAGCGCGTAGACGTACTGTTCCGCGTCGACGGAGGCCGCTTCGGGCGCGTACAGCGCCGCCTGCCCCTCGGCGTACGGTTCGTGCTCCCGGATCGCCGCCTGGGAGTCGAGGCGTTCGTAGGCGACGCCGTTTGCGTCGGCCTGGTCGGCCAGCTCGTCGAGTCGGCGCGCCTCGTCGTCGTTCTTGGCGACGACGAGCACGCCCCACTCCTCACAGGGGATGTCGTGGGCGTCGCAGTACTCCTTCATTCGGGCCGTGCCCTCGGTGGCGAAGCGGGCTTTCTTCGACCCCGGCGGGTAGTTGAACCCCGGGTGGAGGACGCCGGAGTTGCGGCCGCTCTGGTGGCTCGCCAGGTGGTGTTCCTTCTCGAGGACGGCCACGTCGAGGTCGGTCGCCGCCGCGAGATGTTTCGCGACCGAGAGCCCGACGCAGCCACCGCCGACGATGGCGACGTCGTGGCGCATCATGGCCGTGGCTAGCGACAGGGTGCGCATATAGTTGCTGCTCACCCACCCAGTCACCGCTTTCCGCCACGGGTGGCTTTATCCCGCGGCGCCGACGACTGCCTCCATGGCCGAGCAAGCGCGCGACGAGCGGTTCGACCACCTGTTCGCGTCGACGGTGCGCGATCGTCTCGACGGCGGGCGGTACGGCGGCAGTGCCTCGCCGGCGGCCGAGGACGCGGTCCCGCTGACGTACGGCTTCCCCTACCCCGAATCGTTCCCGACGGCCGAACTCGTCGCGGCGACCGAGACCGTTCTCGAAGAGGAGGCGGCCGACGTGCTGCAGTACGGTGGCGGCGAGTACGCCGAACGCCTCCACGACGGGCTGTTGGCCCGGGAACACGACCGCGGCATCGACGCCTCGCGGGAGGAGCTGATCGTCACGAACGGAGCCACCTACGCACTGGACGCCATCGCGTCCACGTTCGTCGACCCCGGCGACGAGGTGCTGGTCGAGTCGCCGACGTTCGTCTGGAGTCTCTCGGTGCTGGACAACCGCGGCGCCGAACTCACGGGCGTCGCGCTCGACGACAACGGGCTCGATCCCGACGCGCTGGAAGCGACCCTCGAAGCCCGCGAGGCCGCGGGCGAGCCGACGCCGAAGCTGCTGTACACGATCCCGGAGTTCCAGAACCCAACCGGGGCGACGCTCACCCGCGAGCGCCGCGAGCGCGTACTCGAACTCGCCGCGGAGTACGACTTCCTGATCGTCGCCGACGACGCCTACGGGGAGCTCCGCTTTGCGGGCGAGTCGCCGCCGCCGCTCGCGGCGATGGACGACTCGGGCCGGGTAATCCGAGTCGGGACGGTGTCGAAGACGATCGCCCCCGGCGTGCGAACGGGCTGGATCGTCGCCGCCGAGCCGCTGGCCGAGCAGATCGGCACCATGGTCGCCGGCGGCACGAACACGTTCACCCAGAGCGTGCTCGGGCGCTACATCGACGCCGGCCACTACGGGCCGACGCTCGAGCGCCTGCTCGATGGCTACGAGAAGCGACGCGACGCGATGCTCGACGCGCTGGAGCGCCACCTGCCGGCGGGCTCGTCGTGGACCGAACCCGAAGGCGGGTTCTTCCTGTGGGTCACGCTCCCCGAGGGCGTCGACGCCGAGGAGATGCTCCCGCTGGCTGCCGAGGAGGGCGTGACGTACCTCCCCGGCGAGCGGTTCTTCGTCGACGATTCCGGGCGCGGAACGCGCTCGGCGCGCCTCTCGTTCAGCCACTGTTCGCCCGCGGAACTGGACGAGGGGATCGCGGCGCTTGCGCGCGCGACCGAGCGGTATCTCGATTAGCGTCGACGAAACATCTATGTCCTCGCGGTTCACAGCATCACTCGTGATTCACGCGACCACCGCCGTCGACGGCACGTCCGCCGTCGACACCGCTGTCGGTGCCGTCCGACAGCGACGGGTCGCGTTCCGGCCGCGGGCCGCTTAGGCCCAACTCCACCTCATCCCCCAGTACCGTTTCGCCGTTGTTTACCACTGCTTCGTCCGGGTAGCGTGTCGTAGCACAATTTCTTACAAACTTGAGAACGCTGTATTTATCTGGTAGCGGCCGTCAGAGTGGTGTATGACGAAAGTCGCGCTCGCGTTCAGCGGTGGACTGGACACCACCGTCTGTGTCCCGCTACTGAAAGAGGAGTACGGCCACGACGAGGTGCTGGCAGTCACCGTCGACGTGGGCCAGCCCGAAGCAGAGTTCGCGGAGGCCCGCGAGACCGCCGACGCCCTGGGGCTGGATATCCACGTCGTCGACGCCACCGAAGCGTTCGCGTCGCTCTGTTTCGACTCGGTGCGCGCGAACGCCACCTACCAGGGCTACCCGCTCGGGACCGCGCTGGCCCGCCCAGTGATCGCCGAAGCCATCCTGGAGGTCGCCGAGGCCGAGAACTGCGACGCGATCGCCCACGGCTGTACGGGGAAGGGAACGACCAACTCCGCTTCGAGACCGTCTGGCGCGGCTCCGACCTGGAAGTGATCGCCCCCGTCCGCGAACTCGGGCTCACCCGCGAGTGGGAGGTCGAGTACGCCGCCGAGCGCGACCTCCCGGTCGAAGCCGGCAACGAGGGAACCTGGAGCATCGACACCAACCTCTGGTCCCGTTCCGTCGAGGGCGGCGACCTCGAAGACCCGAGCCACGTCCCCAGCGAGGAGATCTACGAGTGGACCGATACCCCAAGCGGCGGCGAGGCGCTCGTCGAGGTCGAGTTCGACGAGGGGTACCCCGTCACGCTGGACGGTGACGAGCTCGACCCCGTCGACCTGATCGAGGAGCTCAACGAACTGGCGGGCGCCCACGGCGTCGGCCGCACCGACATGCTGGAGGACCGCATGCTCGGCCTGAAAGTCCGCGAGAACTACGAACACCCGGCGGCGACTGTCCTCCTGACCGCCCACGAGGCGCTCGAACAGCTGGTGTTCACGAAGCCCGAGCGCGACTTCAAGCCCCAGATCGACCAGCAGTGGGCCGAACAGGCCTACCGCGGGCTGGTGTTCTCCCCGCTGACGGAGAGCCTGAACGGCTACCTCGACGCCTCCCAGGAGAAAGTCACCGGGACGGTGACGGTGAAGCTGCAGGGCGGACACGTCCGCCCTGTCGCCCGCGAGTCCGAGTACGGCGTCTACTCCGAGAACGCCGCCTCGTTCAACACCGAGACCGTCGACGGCATCGAACAGGCCGACGCCACTGGCGTCGCGAAGTACCACGGCTTCCAGGAGCGCTTGGCCAACGATGTGGCCGAGAAGGCGGTAACCGAGGCCGACCAGGAGAAAGCGACGCTCTCCACCGACGGCGGGGCGTAGATGTCGGAGGAGTCCAGCGGGGCCGCGGAGACCGTGATCCGCCGCGAGCGCTTCGCCGGCGGCCCCGCGCGCTCGTTCATGTCGAGCCTCGACGCCGACGCCCGCATCTTCGCGGCGGACCTCGCGGTCGACCGCGCCCACACGGTGATGCTGGCCGAGCGGGGGATCGTCGGCGCCGACGAGGCCGCGGCCATCCTGGACGCGCTCGATGCGGTAGCCGACGCGGGCCACGACGCGCTCCCCGACGGTGAGGACGTCCACGAGGCGATCGAGTCAGCCGTCGTCGACGCGGTCGGTCCAGTCGGGGGAAGATGCACACGGCGCGCTCGCGCAACGACGAGGTCGCGACCTGCATCCGCTACCGCTTCCGCGAGGACCTGCTCGACACCGCCGAAGCCAGCCTCGACCTCCGCGCGGCGCTGCTCGACGCGGCCGCCGAGGAAGCGGAGACCGTCGTCCCGGGGTTCACCCACCGCCAGCACGCACAGCCGACCACCGTCGGTCACCTGCTCGCCTCCTACGCGGGCGCCGTGGCCCGCGACACCGAGCGCCTGCTCGCCGCCTTCGAGCGCACAAACCGCTCACCGCTCGGGAGCGCCGCGTTCGCCGGCACCACGTTCGACGTGGATCGCGAGCGCACCGCGGGCCTGCTCGGCTTTCACGACGTGATCGAGAACGCGGCCGACGCGGTGACCGCACGGGACTTCCTCATCGAGGGCTGTGGTGCGTTCGCCGCGCTCTCGGCGACGCTCTCGGGGCTGGCGACCGACCTGATCGAGGGCGCGAAGGACGGCCACGTCGATCTCGACGACGCGTACGCCTCCACCTCCTCGATCATGCCCCAGAAGAAGAATCCCGACTCGCTGGAGCTGGTCCGCGCCGTCGCCGGCGACGCCGGCGGCGACCTGACGGGGCTGCTCACGACGCTGAAGGGGCTGCCCCGCGCGTACAACCGCGACCTCCAGCGCGCCACGCCGCACGCGTGGGACGCCGTCGACATCACCACGGAGGCGACCGAAGTCACCGCGGGTGCGGTCGCCACCGCCGAGTGGGACGCCGAGGCCTGCGCGGCCGACGCCGGTGCGGGCTTCTCGACCGCCACGGGCGTCGCGGACGCGCTCGCAGCCGGCGGACTCCCGTTCCGTACCGCCCACGAACTGGTCGCGGCGGCCGCCGGCGAGATCGACGACAGCGCGACCGTCGACGAGCAGGTCGACGCGGTCGACGCCGCGGCCACCGACCGACTCGACGAGTCGCTCTCGGCGTACGTCGATCGCGAGACGCTCGCGGCCCTGCTCTCGCCCGCTGGCAGCGTCGCCGCGCGTGACTCCCGTGGCGGCCCCGCGGCGTCGGCGCTCACCGAGTCGCTGACCCGCCTGCGCGACGCCCACGACGAACACTCGTCGGCCGTCGACGCCCACCGCGAGTCGCTCGCAGCCGCCGAGGATCGCCTCGCTGCGGAGGTGCGCGAGTATGCCTGAGGGGGCCTGCACGGTCTCGCCGACGCCACTCCCGCGCCCGCAGCCCCGGCTCCGGCGGCGGGGTCGGCGGCCGCGGCCCACCCGGGCCATGACTCACTTCGCGCCGTCGCGGCCGGTTTGCCGCGCGGCACCGATTCGTCCGAAACCGCCGACTAGAGTGCCCTATACATTTATTTTGCAAAACTAGAGTAGATGGATTAAAGTACACCCCTCGCCTCTCTCGGGGTACGATGCCAGAAGCAGACTGCGTAACCTGCGGCGACAGCGTTGCACTGCCCGACGACGTGGAGATCGGCGAGATCGTCGACTGCGGGAGCTGTGGCACCGAACTCGAAGTCGTGGGCGTCGATCCCGCCGAACTGGCGAAGGCGCCCGAGCTCGCAGAAGACTGGGGGAGTGATGGAGGTCGGTCTGCTCTACTCCCGCATTCGCCCGGACGAGAAGCTCCTGCTGACGGCGCTTCGCGAGCGGGGGCACGAGGTCCACAAGGTCGACGTGCGCGAGGTGACGTTCGGCCTCGACGCACCGCCGGAGCCGCTGGGCGACTGTGACGTCGTCCTCGACCGCTGTCTGGCGACTTCGCGCTCGCGCTACGCGAGCCGGTTCGTCGACCACTACGACCTGCCCGTGGTCAACAGCCCCGAGACGGCGACGCTGTGCTCGGACAAGGTCGAAACCTCCCTCGCGCTCTCGGCGGCCGGGATCCCGACGCCCGAGACCACCGTCGCGTTCACGACCGAGGCAGCGCTCGACGCGATCGAGGCGTTCGGCTACCCCTGCGTGCTGAAGCCTGTCGTCGGGTCGTGGGGCAGACTGATGGCCAAACTCGACTCCCGCTCGGCCGCCGAAGCCGTGCTCGAACACAAGGCGACGCTTGGCCACTACGAGCACAGCGTGTTCTACGTCCAGCAGTTCGTCGAGAAGCCGGGGCGTGACCTGCGCATGCTGACGCTCGACGGCGAGCCGGTGGCGGCGATGAGCCGCAGTTCGGACCACTGGCTCACCAACGCCGCCGCGGGCGCGGAGACGAGCGCGTTCGATCTCGACCCCGAGGCGGAGCAACTGGCCCACGAGGCCAGCCAGGCCGTCGGCGGCGGCCTGTTGGGCGTCGACCTGATGGAGCTGGGTGGCGAGGGCGCCGATGCCGGCTACACCGTCCACGAGGTCAACCACACCGTCGAGTTCAAGGCGCTCAACGCCGCGGTCGACGTGGACGTGGCGGCGGCGGTCGTCGACTGGCTCGAAGCGACGGTCGCGGGTTCGGACGCCGCGAGCGATGCCACGCCGGCGGAGGTGGGGCCGTGACGCTCACCGCGAGCGTCGTCGGCGCCTCCGGCTTCGCGGGCGGGGAACTGCTCCGTCTGCTCTCGGGCCACCCCGAGTTCGAGCTTCGCCAAGCGACCTCCCGTGAGTACGAGAACCGCACGGTGGGGTACGTCCACCCGAACCTCCGCGAACTCGACCTCCGTTTTTCGGATCCGGCCGACCTCGAGTCCGTCGACGCGCTGTTCGCGGCGACGCCCCACGGCGTCTCGATGGGGAACGTCGAGCAGTATCTCGCTGCCGCCGACACCTTGATCGACCTCTCGGCGGACTTCCGCCTCGGCAGCGAGGCGGCGTACGACGAGTGGTACGACGGGCACACGGCGCCGGCGTATCTCGACGCGGCGACCTACGCGCTGCCCGAGTTGAGCCGTGACGGGCTCGCCGACGCCGACATCGTCGCCGCCGGCGGCTGCAACGCGACAGCGACGATGCTCGCGTTGAAACCGCTTCTCGACGCCGGCCTGCTCCGTCCGTCGGACCAGGTCGTCGCCGACCTCAAGGTGGGCTCCTCGGAGGGCGGCGCCGGTGGCGGCGCGGCGTCGTCACACCCCGAACGCTCGGGCGTCGTCCGCCCGTACGCGCCCACGGGTCACCGCCACGAGGCGGAGATCGAGGAGCAACTCGGGCTCTCGCTTTCCTTTACGGTCCACGCGGTGGAGATGGTCCGCGGCGCGGCGGCGACCTGCCACACGTTCCCGACGGGCGGCACCGCGGCCGACGGCGGCATCGAGACGCCCGAACTCTGGAGCGCTTACCGCGACGCGTACGAGGCGGAGCCGTTCGTCCGTCTGGTCGCTGGCGGCGGCGGCGTCTACCGCTACCCCGAGCCGAAAGCGGTCGCCGGCACCAACCTCGCGGAGGTGGGCTTCGCGGCCGACGGCGAGCGGGTCGTCGCCTTCGCGGCCATCGACAACGTGATGAAGGGGTCGGCCGGGCAGGCCGTCCACGCCGCGAACCTGGCGTTCGGCCTCGAGGAGACAGCGGGGCTGACGCAGACGGGACTGCACCCGGTGGGATCGCCATGAGCGAGTCCAACGCCGCGGTCGACCCGGGACAGCCGCCGTTGGTGGTCAAGATCGGCGGCGCGCGTGCGGTCGATCCGGCTGGCGTGATCGAGGACGTGGCCCACATCGTCGCCGCCGGCCGCGAGGTCGTCGTCGTCCACGGCGGCTCGACGGCCGTCGACGACACGCTCGAAGCGATGGGGACGGAGCCGGAGTACGTCGAGACGCCCGCGGGCGTCTCGGGGCGCTTCACCGACGCCGAGACGATGGACGTGTTCTCGATGGTGCTCCCCGGGAAGCTCAACACCGAGCTGGTGACCGACCTCCGCGCGGCGGGGGTCAACGCCGTCGGGCTCTCGGGCGTCGACGGCGGCCTCCTCACGGGCCCGCGCAAGTCGGCGGTCCGCATCGTCGAGGACGGCAAGCGGAAGATCCGCCGTGGCGACCACGCGGGCAAACCAGAGTCGGTCAACGGCGATCTCCTGTCCAGTCTGCTCGCCGACGGCTACGTGCCGACCGTCTCGCCGCCGATGCTGGCCGACGACGACACCGCCGTCAACGCCGACGCCGACCGGGTGGCTGCGCTGCTTGCCGCGGCGATCGGGGCGGAGTTGGTGCTGCTGACCGACGTTGACGGCGTCTACGGGGATCCGGACGATCCCGAGACGCTCATCGACGAGGCGTCGACGCCGGCCGAGTTCGACACCGTCGAAGCGGCCGCGACGGGGTTCATGAGCCGCAAAGTTCACGCCGCCGAGGAGGCCCTCGCCGGCGGCGCCACGGGCGTCGTCGTCTCCGACGCCGGGCTCCGCAAGCCGCTGCTCGGCGCGCTCGACGGGCACGGGACGTGGATCGACCCGGCGGCCGTCGTCGACTCCGCCGGCGACGGAACTGGGGGTGAGTCGGCGTGAGCGGCGAGGGGTTCGTGTTCTCGGAGAAGCCCATCACGATCAAGCACGGCGAGGGCGCCACGCTCACGGCTACGGACGGCACCGAGTATCTCGACTTCGGCGCCTCCTACGCCTGCACGCCGTTGGGACACTCGCCGCCGGCGGTCGTCGACGCGATCAGCGAGCAGGCCGAGGAGCTACTCTACGTGCAGGGCTCCTACCCGGTCGCGACGCGCACGGCGCTGGAGGCGGAGTTGGCGGCGGTCGCGCCCGGCGACCTCTCGAAGGTGTGGCTCCCGAACTCCGGCACCGAGGCGAACGAGGCAGCGCTGAAGTTCGCCCGCTCCGCGACGGGGCGCGAGAACGTCGTCGCCACCAAGCGCGCCTTCCACGGCCGCACGCTCGGCGCGCTCTCGTTGACCTGGAAGGAGAAGTACCGCGCCCCGTTCGGTCCGCTCCCTGGCGGCGTGGAGTTCGTCCCCTACGGCGACGCGGCGGCGCTCGCCGCCGCCGTCGACGACGAGACGGCGGCCGTCTTCCTCGAACCGATTCAGGGCGAAGGCGGCGTCCACCCCGCGAGCGTCGACTACCTCCAGACTGCTCGCGACGTGACCGAGGACGCGGGCGCGGCGCTGGTGCTCGACGAGATCCAGACCGGACTCGGCCGCACGGGGACGATGTGGGCGTGCGAGTCGGCGGGGGTCGTGCCGGACGTGCTCACGGCCGCGAAGGGCGTCGCCTCTGGCCTCCCGCTGGGGTGACGCTCTGTGCGGACTGGATCGCCGAGGGCGCCGGGAACCACGGCTCGACGTTCGCCGGTAACCCGATCGTCGCCGCCGCGGCTGGCGCCACCCTGGCCGGGATTCAGTCCCGCGACGTGCCCGCGAACGCGGCCGCCGTGGGCGAGTACCTGCGCGCGGAACTGGGCGCGGCCGTCGACGCCCACGACCTCCCCGTGCGCGAGGTGCGCGGCGAGGGGCTCATGATCGGCGTCGAGGTCAAGCGCGGTTCGATGCGTGTGCTGCGCGACTTGGCGATCGAGGAGGGCGTGCTCGCGCTGCCCGCGGGGCGCTCGGTCGTGCGGCTGCTACCCCCGCTGATCATCGACGAACAGCACGCCGACAGCGTCGTCGAGAGCCTCGTGGAGGTGCTCTCGTGAGCACCGACCGCGACGCAGCCGGCGAGATTCTCGGCGCCGCCGACGCGCTCGACACGCCGGCACGCGAACTGCTCGCCGAACTCGTCGCCATCCCCTCGCCGTCGGGGAGGAAGGCACCGCCGCAGCCCACCTCCTCGCGTTCTTCGAACAGCACGACCGCGAAGCGTGGATCGACGATGTCGGTAACGTTCGTGCGCCCGGCGACGACTCGGTCCTGCTGACCTCACACATCGACACGGTGCCTGGCGAGATCTCGGTCCGCGTCGAGACGGGGGATGCCGACCTCGGCGTCCCCGGCCCGGTGCTCTGGGGCCGCGGGAGCGTCGACGCGACCGGCGCGCTGGCGGCGATGGTCGTCGCGGCCGTCGAAACTGGCGCCTCCTTCGTCGGCGTCGTCGGCGAGGAGACCGACTCCCGCGGCGCGCGGTACCTGGTCGAGGAGCGCGACGCCCCCGAGACGGTGATCAACGGCGAACCCTCGGGCTGGGACGCGGTCACGCTCGGCTACCGGGGCATCGTCGGCGGCGAGTACACCGCGACGACGCCGGCGAGCCACGGCGCACGTCCGGAGGCGAACGCGATCGACCGGGCGACCGCGTGGTGGGAGCGCGTTCGCGGGGCTGTCGACGACGCGAACGCGGATGCAGAGTCCGGTGGCTTCGACACCGTCACCGCCACCGCCGAGGCAATCGAGGGCGGGCTCAGCGCCGACGGCGCAGCCGTCACCGCCTCGATGACCGTGCGGTTCCGCGTGCCGCCGAGCGAGACCCCCATTTCGGTTCGCTCGCTCGTCGACGACTGCTGCCGCACGGGCACGGTTTCCTGGGGCCAGTCGATCCCGGCCCACGTTGCCTCGCCCCGCGGCACGCTTCCGGCGGCGGTCAGGGGGCGATCCGCGACGCCGGCGGCGAGCCGACTCACCTCCACAAGACCGGCACCGCCGACGCGAACCTCTACGCCGACGCGTGGGGGGTGCCGGTGGTCACGTACGGCCCCGGCGACGCCGCGCTCGACCACGCGCCGGATGAACGCCTGCCGCTCGCCGCGTTCGACCGTGCCGTGACCGTGCTGGGTACCGCCTGTGCACAGCTCACCGACTGACCGACTGAAACCGATGTACGACAACGACACCGAACCCACGTTCCCGACGGATCTCCTCACGATCGACCAGCTCTCGCCCGCGGCGCTCCAGCGACTCCTGAACCGGTCGGCCGCGATCAAGGCCGGCGAGGAGGCGGGGCGGCTGCCCGATCGGACCGTGGCGATGGTGTTCGAGAACCCCTCGACGCGCACCAGAACCTCCTTCGAGGCCGGCGTGACGCAGTTGGGCGGTCACCCGACGTTCCTCGGTCAGGACGACATCCATCTGGGCCACGGCGAGCCGATCAAGGACACCGCCCGCGCGCTCTCGCAGTACGTCGACACCATCGTCGCGCGCCTGCACAGCCACGACGACCTCACGGAACTGGCCGCCTACGCCGACGTGCCGGTGGTGAACGCCCTGACCGACGAAGCCCACCCCTGTCAGACGCTCGCGGACCTGTTGACGCTCCGTGAGATCGCGGCCGAATCGGGGGCGCAGCTCGACGATACAACGCTCGCGTGGGTCGGCGACGGCAACAACGTCGCGCGCTCGCTCGTGGTCGGCTGTGCCCTCGCAGGCGTGGAACTGCGCGTGGCGACGCCCGCGGGGTACGGCGTCGACGACGAGGCCATCGCCGCCGCCCGTGCTGCCGGGGGCGAGCCCGCGCTGTTCGACTCCCCGAGGCCGCCGTCGCCGGCGCGGACGCCGTCTACACTGACGTGTGGGTCAGCATGGGCGAGAGCGCGGAGAAGCTACCGGCGTTCGAGGGGTTCCAGGTCGGCGAGGAACTGCTCGCCGGCGACACGAAACTGCTGCACTGCCTCCCCGCCGAGCGCGGCCGCGAGGTGACCGACGGCGCGCTGGAGAGCGAGCAGTCGGTCGTCTGGCAGCAGGCTGGCAACCGGATGCCGACCCAGCAGGCGCTGTTGCTGGAACTGCTCGACCGCCGTCGGTAGCACGGGCCCCCACCAGACCGTCTGAACCACGAACGGTGGACTGTTCCACGGTCGTGTGCATCAACCAGCGTCCGCACCGATTAGCCCCCCGTCGATCAGATCGACTGCCGTTCGGCCTCGATGTGGTCCACGTACGCCTCGACGACCCGCTCGATGATCGTTTCGCCGGCTTCGGCGGTCGCTTCGGTCGGGTCCCCGAGCACGCCGTTTTCGGTGATCGACCGGAACCCCTCGCTGAGGAGGCGTGCGGGCGAGAAATCCCCCTCCGGGCCGGGTTCGAACTGATCCTCCCTGACGAGCCCCTCGTCGATGGCCATCACCATCGCCGTCTCGGCCGCCCCGGCGTGGATCACGTCTTGCTCGTACTCGACACCGGCCTCGGTGAGTCCCTCGTTCAGTAGCTCCATGTGTTCGTCGAGGTCGGCGAGGGTGATCACGGCAGCCTCGATCTCCCGGGCGATCTCGGGCGCGACGGTTTTTACGGGGCCGAAGTTCCCTCCGTGAGTCGGGGCGAGGACGATATACTCGAACCCGTGATCGTCGAGGGAGCGACAGTACGACCGGACGAGGTCCATCAGCGTCTCGGGGGGACGGTGATCGTCCCCGGGAACTCCATGTGGTGTCCCGAACAGCCGGGACGGATCGTCGGGGCAGCGAGCGCGTCCCCCAACGCCGACGCGATGCGTCGAGAGAGCTCGTCCCCGTCCAACGTGTCCATATTCAGCGGCAGGTGTGGGCCGTGCTGTTCGATCGAGCCGACGGCGACGATCGCCGTGCGCGTGCCGGCTTCGAGTGCCGATTCGACTTCCGGCCATACCATCTCCTCAAGGAGTGGTGACCCGCGAGAAGACATGCGTCTGCCACTGACCTGCCGGATTTGAAAAGGTTGTGGGGCGTCCGTCGTCGGTCCATGCTCTGCCGGCGCCGAATCCGGAACTGTCCCTCGCCAGTGGACGAGCCCGCAACTCAGAACGGCGACGACACGTGCTCGCTCGGGATCGCGTTCCGTACCGTCACCAGCGGGTCGACGACCTGGGAGATCTCCAGCCCCCGACGAGGCTGCCGAACGTGTGGGCCTCGGTCGGACTGTAGCCGTGTTCCTCCGAGAGCAGCTTCATCGCGTCCTTGTGGGCCAGCTTGGTCGCCGCCTCCATCGTCTCCGCGCTGGCGACCGTTTTCCAGTGGTCACCCGTGTCGATCAACGGTCGCTCGAGATCAAACTCGGGGTCGAAGATCACGTCGAGGGTCACGTCCACGTCGGTCGCGATCTCCGCGCCGGTGCCGCACATCTCGCCGTCGGCCATCACCGCCTTCGAGTCGCCCATGGCGAGCATCGCGCCCGACTGGAACACCGGCAGGTAGAGCACCGACCCAGTGGTCACGTCGTTGGTGTCGAGGTTGCCGCCGTGATCGTGCGGGACGAGCGTCGTGTAGCTCTCTTCGGCGGGTGCGACGCCGATCGTGCCGATGCAGGGGTCCGCCGGGATCGATCGCTCGCCGAACCGTACCCGCGGGCGGCCGTCGTCGTAGTTCTCCCCGTCTTCGACGGGCGTGATCCGGGTAAACGGCGCCTCGACGTCTTCGTCGTCCTGCATGAGGCCGAACCCAGGGGTGGTGACGACGCGACCGTGATCCTCCGCGAGCCGCACGTCCTCGATCTCGACCCGGAGTACGTCGCCGGGATCGGCGCCCTCGACGGCGACGGAGCCCGTGGCGGCGTTGACCTCCTCGGGGATCTCCTCGAGCAGGTCGTCGTCCGTCTGGATCGCGCCGTTCAAACTGTCCCGCGTCTCGAAGGTGAGGCTGGTGTTGGGCTCGACCGTTCGGACCGGCTCCATCTCGGGCGCGAACTCGTAGACGACGCCGTGGGTATCGTCGCTAATGGTCTCTCTGGCCATACGCGTGGGTCGGCTCCTGTGAGCAAAAAGGTCCGCCCGGCAGCCGGTGGGAGTGTGGCGTGAGGAGAGACCGTGCTACTGACCCACACATATTTATCCGAGCACACGGAATTAGGGAACCGGAGATAGCGATGGCGACAGGCAAGGTTGCGTTCTTCAACGACACCGGAGGGTACGGCTTCATCGAGACCGAGGACGCGGACGACGACGTGTTCTTCCACATGGAGGACGTCGGCGGCCCCGACCTCGAGGAGGGCCAAGAGGTGGAGTTCGACATCGAACAGGCAGACAAGGGACCGCGCGCGACGAACCTCACACGGCTGTAGTCGCGCCGGCAGCGACTCCACTTTTCGACGCCAGCTCACCCCAAGTAGCTGACCGTCACCTCGTGGCCGTCGTCGCCGCCCGCGCCGGTCGGGAGCGTGATGCGGTCACGGAGGCGCTCCGAGATCGTCTCCCGCCACCGCGCGACCGCCCGCCCGTGGGCTTCACGGTGGCGTTCAACGTCGTAGGAGCCGTGCTCCCGGAGCCGGTCCGCCGTCTCGTCGACGCGGGGAAACGGGGGCGGATCGGCGACGAACGTCGACGGCTGTACGTGGATCTCGCCCTGGCCGGGCGCCGTGTCGGCGACGTGGAGGCGGGCCCGCATCCGCCCGGAGAACGGCGCCACGACGCGGAGAACCGCTGGCTTGCGGCCCCGCTCGCGGGCTTCGAGCGCCGTCACCACGTCGTCGCGGTGGACTGCCAGCGAGCGGATCCGCCGCGGGTCGGCCGACTCGTCGCTCACGCCTCCGGCCGCTGCCGGTCGAGCTCCCCGCCGCAGTCGGGGCAGACCGCACGGTAGGAGCGGTTACTCACCGTCCGGGCACACTCCGCACAGACAAACTGGGGGCCGACCATTGACTCGGACTACGGGGCTCGACATTGGTAAATGTTGTCGCGGTATGCGATCACGTTCCCCCCTGCCGTTCATGGGTCGTTGGCGACATCGGGGCCGTATGGGTCCCGCCGCTCGCCTCCGAGCGTTCCGGGAGCACGTTATCCCGCTCGACTCGGCGCCGCTGTGCGACCGGACAGCACCGGAGGGCCCGAGGACGTCCCCGCCCGCGCTAGCACGGTCGCTTGCAGACGCCAGTCTCGTCGGCCTCGGCGAAGCGACCCACGGCACGCGGGAGTGTTTCGAGCACAAGGACCGGCTGATTCGCTCCCTGGTGACCGAATGCGGCGTCCGGACCGTCGCGTTCGAGGTCGACGCCGCCGCAGCGACGGTACTGGACGCGTTCGTCCGGGACGGGAGCGCGCTCTCGACAGCCTCTGCGGACGCGGCGGCGGCGCTGGCCGAACTCGACATGTGGCAGTGGCGGACAGAGTCCGTCCGCGACCTGCTCGAGTGGCTCGAGGCGTTCAACACCGGACGTGCGCTGTCGGCGCAGGTCCGGAACGCCCCCTCGGTCGACCACGCGTGACTATCGGCTCGCTCAGAAGGGATTCCGGCGCATGATCGCGGGGCTGAGGTTGTAGAGCCGCGTTCGGAGCCCGGGGGTGAGCGCGTCGATCCGTTCGACCTCCGCGGCCGAGAGTTCGAAGTCGAACACTGCCAGGTTCGCTTCGAGATGACTGCGGCTCGACGCTTTCGGAACGGCGACGACGCCGTCCTGCTGGACGAGCCACCGGAGCGCGACCTGCGCCGCCGACTTCCCGTATCGGCCGCCGATCTCGGCCAGGACGTCATCGTCGAGCACCGCACCCCTCGCGAGCGGGCTGTACGCCGTCAGTGCCACGTCGTGCTCCCGACAGACGGCGCGCAGTTCAGACTGATCGGTGTACGGGTGGGAGAGGACCTGGTTGGCGACGATCGGGCTGTCGGCGACCCGAACCGCGTCCCGGAGCTGCGAGGCCGTGAAGTTGCTGACGCCGAGGTGGCGGACCTTGCCAGCCTCCCGGAGTTCGGTCATCGCGGTCAGCGTCTCCTCGACCGGGATGCGGGGATGGGGCCAGTGGATCAGGAGCAGGTCCAGGTAGTCGACGCCGAGATCCGCGAGGCTCGACTCGACGGAATCGATCACGTCGTCGTGTCGGAGGTTCGTACGCCACACTTTCGTGGTGAGGAACAGCTCCTCCCGGGGAACGTCGGCGGCGTCGATGGCCCGTCCCACGGCGGCCTCGTTCTGGTACATCTGTGCGGTGTCGACGTGTCTGTAGCCGAGATCGAGCGCGGTCCGGACGGCATCGACGCACGCCCGCCCCTCGTTCTGCCAGGTTCCGAGGCCGATCTTCGGGATGCGTGCGCCGCCGGCGTCGACGTACTCCATATCGGCGCTGTGGATGACAGCGAGAAAACAGTGCCGGAAAACGGCGCCACTAAGGCGCTGGCCCGCTCGGGTCGTGCCATGAGCGACGATCCGACCGGCCCGCTCGACGGTGTCACCGTGCTCGACGCCTCGCGCGTGCTCGCCGGCCCGTTCTGCGGGATGCAGCTCGGCGACCTGGGTGCCGACGTGATCAAGGTCGAACGCCCCGACGGCGGCGACCAGACGCGACACTGGACGCCGCCGGCGTTCGGCGACGAGGTCGCTTCGTACTACGCCAGCATCAACCGGAACAAGCGCTCGATCACCCTCAACCTCACCACCGAGGCGGGCCGCGAGACGTTCCGCGACCTCGCCGCGGAGGCCGACGTGGTGCTGGAGAACTTTCGGGTGGGGAAAGCCGCGGAGTGGGACCTCGACTACGAGACGCTCAGCGAGCGGAACCCGGGGCTGGTGTTCTGCTCCATCACTGGCTACGGCCAGTACGGCCCCAAAGCCGAGCGCCCGGCGTACGACCTGATGATGCAGGCCGAGGGCGGGATGATGAGCATCACCGGGGAGGAGGGCCGCCCGCCGGTTCGCGTCGGCGTCGCCGTCGCCGACCTCGCGGCGGGGATGTACGCAACGCAGTCGATCCTGGCAGCACTGTTCCGCCGGGAGTTCGCAGACGAGGGCGGGGACCGCATCGACGTGGCGCTGTTCGACGCGCTACTGGGCTGGCTCAGCTACATGGCGACCGACGGCTTCGCCTCCGGTGAGGCACCCGAACGGATGGGCTCTCGCCACCCCAACATCGCACCGTACCAGGCGTTCGAGACCGCCGACGGCTACGTAGTCGTCGCCTGCGCGAGCCAGGCTATCTGGTACCGACTCTGTCAGGCGCTCGACCGCCCGGAGCTCGTCGACGATCCGCGCTTCGAGACCAACGAGAAGCGCGTCGCCAACCGAGACGAACTAGAGTCGATCCTGACCGAGGCGTTCGCCGAGAACACGGTCGACGAAGTCGTCGACCTGCTCCGGGCCAACGACGTGCCGGTCGGGCGCATCCGGGACGTGCTCGAGGCGTTCGACGACCCCCAGGCCGAGGCGCGAGGGATGCGCCAGCGCGTCTCCCACCCGACTGCCGGCGAGATCGAACTGCCGGGGTCGCCGATGCAGTTCGAGGACTACACCGCGGCCGCGCGCCGCCACCCGCCGCTGCTTGGCGAGCACACAGAGACGGTGCTCGCGGAACTGGGGTACAGCGACGAGGAGATCGAACGGTTGCAGGAAGAGGGCGCGGTCTGAAAGGGAGGGGCACCGGTCGGTGTTCAGTCGTCAGGTTCCGGCGTCTCTGTCTTTTCCTCGTCAGGTTCCGGCGTCTCTGTCTTTTCCTCGTCAGGTTCCGGCGTCTCCGTCTTTTCCTTACCTTGTTTATCGCCGTCCGCATGGGCCTCGCCACCAACTCCATTCGTCTTGCAGGTCGAGCGATCCTGAACCTCCGCGTTCACGGTCGCCTCCAGCCCGTCGGACACCTCGACAGTTACCACCTGGTCACCGAAGGCGTTGTTGAACGTGTGTGAATCGCCCGAATCTAGCGTTACCTCGGGATTTAACGCGGACTTGTTCGGATGGGCGGAGTCGCTCCAACTGATCCTGTCGACGGTAAACTGTTCGGAGAACTGGTTGGTGACGGTGACCTTCACCGGGTTCGCGCCGTTCTCGTTACCGTTGTCCTTCTCGCAGACGGAGACACCAACGTACGCGTTCTCGGAGTCGACGACGGCGACCGAGACGCCGCGGTCGGCGCTGACGCTGGTGAAGCCGAAGCTCCCCGTGACGAGCATCGACGCTGCCGTTACCGCGAGCAGCACACTGACCGCGCGCTGGTAGTTCATTCTTGCCTGAGTTCGGGTGGTTTGTCCGTCTCGCCGATACGCTGGCCGCGTGCGTAGTACGTGTGCGCGACTGCAGAGACGGCGAACATCGCGGTGAGCGCCGTCATCCACGCAACGTCAGGGAAGATCGCGAACGGCCAGGCGTCGAGCCAGACCGCCGCCGTGAGCGTGGCGGCGACGCCTGAGAGCCCGAGGTAGTAGACGCTCCAGGGGATCTCGTTGCCCTGCACGACCTCCATGTACACCTCGATGTCGTTCAGCGACTCCGTCGGCTCGACCAACCCTCGGTCCTTGTTGAACTTCACGATACCCGCGTCGTCCATCATCGGGAGATGCGACTGCTGGAGCGCCGTGTACACGCGCTTGCGCTCCTCGTAGGACACCTCCTCTACGTCGACGTCGTACTCCCAGGCGGCGACCTGCTCCGCGACGTCGCCGATCTCTGCGGCGCCGTTCGTTTCCTCCAAGGCGTGGACAGTGTACCGGCGACGGCGGTTCGAGAGCACCTCGAACAGCTCGTCGTCCGAGATGTTCGGGGAC
Source organism: Halolamina pelagica (assembly GCF_001307315.1). GTDB lineage: Archaea > Halobacteriota > Halobacteria > Halobacteriales > Haloferacaceae > Halolamina > Halolamina pelagica_B. The sequence goes on along the minus strand of NZ_LGUC01000001.1, from coordinate 1,636,199 downwards.
TCCCCGTTGATCGGCCCCGAGCCCACCTCGCCGGCAACCTCCCCATTTTGCCGACTCTGAGTTGAGGATGACACATATAGAGTGTTAGTTTAGTGCCACATAAACACTAGGTATAGTTTAGAAGATAGGTAGGGTATTCATTAGTAACGAAATCACGTGAAATAGCATCAAGAAGCCCCTGAACTGCATATTTCTACTTTCGTATCTTGTATCGTAATGTGATACTAATACACCTTGGGAGCAAAACCCATAGACTCGGCCGGGATTGTTTTCGGCGTTGGGACACACATACAACGTCAGACGTGCGTCAGTCACCTGTCGACGCTGGGAACTGTTTCAGCGTCGACGAGCGTGCGGATGGACGTTGCTACCATCACCAAATACGGGTGATCGCCGGTACAAGCACTCCCTGAACCAGTTCAGCAGTACCAATACTACGGTATATGCCTAGTAATTGAGGAGTACGTTCGCCCTCCGAGGAGGCGATACGGCGCTAAACAGGTGACCCCCAAGTGACTAACCGCCGAACGATTGCGCTCGCCCTCACGCTCGTCGTCGCGGGGAGCTTCGCGTTCCCGTCGACAGCGGCCTCGCTGTTCGCCGGACCCACGGACCAGATCGGGGACGAAATCGAGCTCGCACCGAGCAGCGACTACGCGTATCTCGATGCCGACGACGAACTGGTGGTCGACCTCTCGCCGACCAACCCCGATCTCGATGCCGAGGGCGTCAACGCCGACGGACGGACGACCATTCAGGACGTGTTTCGTATCCGGTACGACGGCTCCCAGTACGCACACGTCTGGCTGACACACGGCTCCGACGCCGTGACGTTCGCCGTCGACGGCCAGCCGATCCAGTCCGAGGCGAACAACGTCACCCTCGCGCCCAACGAGTCGGTCGCCGTCTCGCTCACGGTCGACACGACCGGCCGCGCCGACGGGTTCGTCGACGACATCACGATCCACTCCTTGGTGGCCGAGCCCGAGACGGTCGCCGCCGACACCGGCGGCGGCAACACTGGCGGCGCCGACACCGCCGACACGAGCGAAACGCCGTCGATCGACGGCTTCGCGAAACGGGTCACGGCACCGACCGAACACTCGCGGCGGTTCGTCCTGCTTAGCGGCGACCCCGGCTCGACCGAGTTCAACGCCAGTCGGCTGGCGCTCGACCCGTCCGGGGCACTCACACTAGACCGGATCTCGACGACGAGCGAAAACCGGTCCTACTCGCTGACAGCGGACACCTCTGGCGTCGGTGCGGCCGAGTCGGTCGTCGTCGACGCCGGCGCGGAGCCGTTGGGCGCGGTCCAGATGACCGTCGACAGCGGCACGATCTCGGGTGCGACGATGGAGTTCAGCGCCGCGAAGTCGTTCGTAGCGGAACGGGAGGTCGAGATGGCGAACCTCGCCGTCTATCGGTACGCAGACGGCTCCCTCACCGAACTCGACACGACGGCGACCGGCGAGCGGGACAACCGGCTGACGTTCGAGGCCGAAACACCCGGGTTCTCGACGTTCGTCGTTGCGGTCAAGCATCCCCAGCTCGCCCTCAGCGACGCCGATCTCTCCGCGACGACAGTCGCACCCGGCGAGCGCGTCACGGTGACGGCGTCGGTGTCGAACAACGGCACACTCGCTGGGAACCGCACCCTCACGGTGCGAGTGAACGACGAAATCGCCGCAACCCGAACAGTCGAGGTGGCGCCCGGCGCGACGGAGACCGTTACCGTCCCCGTCGTGCGGAACGAGACCGGGGAGTACACCGTCAGCGTCGACGGCGTCGAGACGGGCAGCTTCACCGTCGTCGCCGAGGACACGCCACAGACAGCAACGGTGACCGAAACGACTGCGCCACCGTCGACGGCCTCGGCGACTGACACCCCTGTAGCGGAACCAGGTGGCTTCGGGCTGGAGAGTCTGCTGGGGCTGGTCGGCTTGCTGGCCATCCTCGCGATGGTGCTGGTACTCGCCCGCCGCACGCCGGGGCCGTGACCAGCCGAGCAGGTACGCTTTTGACAGGTTAGATCGTTCGGGTACACATGGTTCGGCCGGGCGATAGGTCGTTTACGGCGGCGCTGCGGGACGCCGTCCGACTCCGGGACTGTCTCGCGCTGTCGGTAGTACCCGCCCTGGCACTTGCCACGTTCGCGCTCCCGATCGGGCGCCGGGAGTCGCTAGCGTTCGTCTACCGGGACCCGTCGCTACTCACTGCCTACACTGCACACGTCGTCCACTTCGAGGCCAGCCACCTCGCCGCGAACCTGCTCGGCTACGTGCTCGTGGCCGGGTTCGCGTACGTGCTCGCCGGGCTCGCGGGGCATCGGCGGCTGTTCGGGGTCACCGCCGCGACGTTCCTGGTGGCGTTTCCCCCCGTGCTGTCGGTGCTGAACCTCGCGGTGCCCCGCGACGCCGTCGGGTACGGACTTTCAGGGGTGAATATGGCGTTCTCGGGGCTCCTCGCGCTGGTCCTCGTGGCTTACGGGGCCCGACTCGACGGCCGGATCCGCGTCCGGGACGCGCCGGCGCTCTTCTTCGCAGTGATCGTGACGATATCGCTCGTCGCGCTCCCCGACGGTGCGGCCCGCGGCGTGGCCGTCGCGAGCGCCGTGTTAGCTGCGCTCTACGTGATCGCGGCCCACCGATCGCCGCGGGGCAACCCCCCGTGAACGTGCAGGCCGGGTGGCTCGACGCCGGCGTGCTCGGTGCGGTCGCGCTGCTGGGGTACCAGTACGTCGGCTTCAGCACGGTGACGGCAGACGGCGGCGTCGTAAACGTCTACGTGCACCTGCTCGGCTTCTGTCTGGGGTTCATCGTCCCTACAGCGCGGTCGTGGCGGGCGTCGTCGACGACGGCGCCGACCGAGGGTTTTTGTCAGACTGACACAACCCTTCGACTGACTGAATGACTCCCCGCCGACTCCTGACGCTCGGCGCCGAAGCGGCGCTCGTGCTCGTGGTCGCGTCGCTGTTGCTCGGCCAGGTGCTCGGCACGCCCGTGTTGCTCGGCTACGTTGAGACGGGGAGTATGGAGCCGACGCTCGAACCGGGTGACGGCTTCGTCGCCGTCCCCGCCGCCGTCACTGGCGACGTCGAAGAGGGCGACGTGATCGTTTTCCGGGCGGAGGAGCTGCAGGGAGGAGGGTTGACGACCCACCGTGTCGTCGGCGAAACAGAACGGGGGTACATCACGCGAGGGGACGCCAACCCCTTCACCGATCAGGACGGCAACGAGCCACCGGTGAAGGAGGGACAGATCGTCGCGGAGGCGCTCCAGATCGGCGGCAGCGTCGTGGTGATCCCCAACCTCGGCACGCTGGTCACTGGGCTCCAGGGGCCTTCTCGGCAGTCCAACAGCGGCTCGCCGTGCTGACGGGCTCCCGGGCGCTACTGGGGACACAGGGGCTCGCGTACCTCCTGCTCGGGCTCTCGGCGCTGCTGTACCTCTACGATCTCGTCGCCAACGATGGGCGAGAGCGGGATCGCGACCGTGATCGCAGCCGGGATCAGGGGCTCTCCCCCGCGCTCGTGGTTCTCCTCCTGGCCGGGATGCTCGTCGCGGCGGCCACGGCTGCGATGGTGGTGCCAGCCGGCACCCAACAGTTCGGCGTCGTGAGCGCGGAGTTCGCGTCCGAGAACCCGACCGTGATCCAGCAGGGGGAGTCGACGACGCTCCCCTACACCGTGCCAAACGCGGGGTTGGTGCCCGTCGTGGCCTACGTCGAGCCAGGGAGCGACGGCGTCGCGATCGAGCCGGAACGCGTCCGCGTGGGTGGCCGGAGCGAGGCCACAGTCGAGATGACGCTGTCGGCGCCGCCGGAGACCGGCTACTACCGTCGGTTCGTGACCGAACACCGCTATCTCGCGCTCCTCCCGATGCCGGTGATCGACACGCTGTACGACGTCCACCCGTGGCTCCCGATCTTGGCCATCGATGCCGGCCTGGCTGGCGGCGTCGCGCTGCTGGGGCTCGTCCTGCTCGGCGGCCGCCGCGTGCGGGTCCGTAACCGGAGCTCCCGCCACAATCGATCGACGTGGCGTCGACTCCTTCGCTATCTCACGCGGTGAACAGTCTTGTCGGCTGACCAATAGTCCTATGTAACGTCATCCCACAATCAAATCCATGACTCAGGGGAGGAGCAAACTTCGGGGGCGGGCGATCGTGGGGTCGTGGTTCGCTGTGCTCGCAGCGGTACTGATCGCCCTCGTGCTCGTGGGGGTGCTGCTGCCTACACTGCCCACGTGGATCCGGGAGAAACGACCGAGCAGGTCGAGCGGACGCACTGGACGGCCGACGGCAGCTTCTACCACACTGCCGACGTGACCCGCGAGAACCCGATCTTCCCAGTCGGGTCGACCCTCTCGAATCGGTCGACGTACTACACCGGCGTGTCGCCGGAGCTCGACGGCGAGTACGTGCTGACGTACATGGGTCGGGACGCGGCATCGGCGACGGTGGGGCTGAACGCGTCGCTGGTGGTCCAGTCGAGCGGGGAGGAGGGGGTTTACTGGACCGATCGCACGCCGCTCGACTCGACGCAGGTAGACTCGCTTGCGGCCGGCGAGTCGGCGACAGTCGACTTCACGCTGAACGCCACCGAGGTGGCCGACCGTCGGGCGGAGATCCAGTCGGCGCTGGGGGACACCCAGGGCGAGATATCGACGTTCGTGGCGGTCGACGTGACGGTCGCGAGCGCCGTCGACGGGGGGTCGGCGGATCTCTCGTTCACGCATCGGCTCCCAGTGAGCATCGGCGGCGGTTCGTACACTGTCGGCCCGGAAACGGCGGGGAGCCAACCGATGACGACGACCACGACCGTTAGCACTCCCCGGGAGTACGGTCCGTTCTGGTCGCTCGGCGGTCCGCTGCTGTTCCTCGTGGGCGCCGCGGGGCTCGCGGGGCTGGCTGTCGGTCGGCGGCGGGAGGCGTTCAGCCTCTCCGAGGCGGAGCGCGACCTGCTGGCGTTTCAGGACGACCGCGCGGAGTTCGACGAGTGGGTCGTCCGTGCCCGGCTCTCGCCGACGTTCGACGGGCGGACACGCGCGGAGGCGGCGTCGCTCGAGGACGTGGTCGATTTCGCCATCGACGCCGGAACCGGCGTCATCGAGGATCCGGGCTCGGGTCGGTTCTACGCGCTCAGCGAAGAGGTGGCGCTCGTGTACGAGCCGCCGCGGCTCGCACGCGAATCGATCGGCGACGATGCGAACGAGTCCGGGGACGGCGGCGTGTTGGCCGACGTGGCGGGCGTCTCCCTCCCCGACGAGAACGGACCGTCGACGAACGGCGGGTCGGCTGCGAACGAGGCTATCGACGGCACCGACGACGGCCGCGCCGACGACACCGGCGCCCAGGACGGGGGGACGGGGCGCCAACGGAGTCCGATCTCACCGACGAGTCGTCGGCCGACAGTCCAAGGGGGTGAGCCTCACTCCGCGGTGAAGCGCGTCTCCTCCGACATGTACAGCACTTCGCCGGCCTCCTGGTCGGAGAACGCCTCGGCGTCGGCCAGCAGCGCCTCGCCGGCCTCCGAGTCGAAGGCGGCGCCCAGCGTCTCCATGTCCTCGAAGTACACCTCGGCGACGCCGTCGTAGGCGCTCTTTGCGGGGTCGGTCGGGTGGGAGGTGACGTAGCGCTCGACGCCCGGGAGCGCCTCGACCAGCGGCACGTGTTCCTCCTCCCAGTAGGTCAGGAACTCCTCGTAGCTGAGTGACTCCTTCCGGACCAGCAGGACGACCATCTTGACCATGTCGAGTGGTGTCGGAAGGGCGGACCTTCGCTCTGTCGATCCGCCCGGCTTCGGGTGATCGTCGCCGGAGGCGGTTGTTTCAAGTAGCTCCACGGTAGTTATTCACACAGTAGATGCCCGCTTCGTACAGTCTCGCGCCGCGGATCGAAGGGGAGATGGCGGCCTGTAGCGGCGCGCTTGGCTGTCTGGAAGCACTCGTAGGCTCGATCGTGGCGCTCGTGCTGTGGGCGGGGCTCGCGACTGGGCTGTTGTTCGCCCCGCGAACGAACGTGCGGGCGGCGCTCGAGGCGCTCCGAGTGGAGTACGAGGCGATCACCGCCGAGCAGGACGCCCTGAAAGCGTTCGTCTCCCGGGTCGAACAGCTCTCGCCGTCCGGCCTCAAGTCGACGGTCGAGGGGGGCGGTGTCGGTGTCGTCGGCGCGACGACGGGCCAAGCCGGCGGGATGGGGGAGGTGCGGACTGCCTACCGGGAGACCGTGATGGACGTGCCCCACTACGAGCGCGACTACGGCGAGTCGTTCCCTGTCAACATCGTCAACGAGTTCGGCGACGGCGTGGGCGGCGCGGTGCTGGCCAACGACGCGCTCTCGCCACAGGTCAAACGCGCCGTGATCGCGAGCGCACAGGAGGGAGTGACCAGCCGGGACCGCTATCTCGACACGCTCGACAGGGAGCGCGACCGACTCGAAGCAGCAGGTAACGCCCTCGACGACGCTGCCACCCGCTGTGAGGCCGTCGACGGCCAGCGACTCCGCCGGCGCTCGTTCGAGGAGCTGCAACAGCGCTACACCCGACTCGAAACGGCTCGCGACTCGCTGACGGCGACGCTCGACCGCCGACAGGAGCAGATCCAAGCGGGCGTCGCGTTCGGCTGGCAGCGACGGGACAGCGAGTCGGTGTACCGCTACCTGTATCAGGACATCGACGCCACCTACCCCGTTCTCGCCGACGGGACGCGCCTGCTGGAGCGGATGGACGCCGTCGAACACCGGCTCACCACCGCGCTGACTGCGCAGGCGTAGTCAGTCCAGCGCCGCCGACACCGCGGCGTCGAAGCGCTCACCCACCGTGTCGATCTCCGCTTCGGAAATCACCAGCGGCGGCAGGAACCTGACCGTCGCGCCCTCGCGGCCGCCGCGTTCGACCACCAGCCCGCGGTCGAAGCAGGCTCGTTGGATCTCTTCGGCCAGTTCCGCGTCCGGCGGCTGTGCACCCGTCGGCGTCGCTGCCGCCGTCGGGTCGACCACCTCGACGCCGAGCAGGAGCCCCCGGCCGCGAACGTCCGCGAGTTCGGGTCGACCCGCCGCCGTCGCGTCGAGATGGTCGAGGAGGCGCGCACCCATCTCGGCGGCGTGGCCGGGCAGATCGTTCTCGACGACGTAGTCGAGCGCGGCACGGCCGGCGGCCATCCCGAGTTGGTGGCCACGGAACGTCCCGACGTGGTCGCCCGACTCCCACTCGTCGAAGCGCTCGCGGTACACCAGCACCGACAGCGGCACCCCGCCGCCCACGGCTTTCGAGAGCAGCACGGCGTCGGGGACGATGTCGGCGTGCTCGAAGGCGTACATCTCCCCAGTGCGGCCGACGCCGGCCTGGATCTCGTCGAGGATCAGCGGGACGCCCTGCTCGCGGGTGATGCGCCGGATCTCCCGCAGCCAGCCGTCCGGGGCGGGGAGCGAGCCGCCTTCGCCCTGGATGGGTTCGACGATGACCGCCGCGGGGTCCCCGACGCCGGACTCGGGGTCGGTCAGCAGCGTCTCGAACTCCGTCGCGAGCGCCTCGTGCTCGGCTGCGCCGCCGATGCCCAGCGGCGGCCGGTAGTCGTAGGGGAACGGTTCGTGGTGGACGTTTCCCGGCACTGCGACTCCCTCGCGGGGGTCCGTGTCGCCCATCAGCGCCATCGATCCGGCGGTCATGCCGTGGTAGGCGCCCCGGAACGCGATCACGTCGCGGTTGCCGGTTGCTTTCTGCATCAGTTTGAGCGACGCCTCCACGGCGTCAGTGCCGGCGGGACTACAGAACTGGACGCGGGCGTGCTCCCGGAGTTCGGCGGGGAGCGTCGGCAGCAGCGAGTCGAGGAACGCCTCGCGTTGGGGCGTGGTGATGTCGAGGGTGTGCGTCGGCGCCGCGTCGTCGAGCACGCCCTCGATGGCGTCGACGATGGCGGGGTGGTTGTGGCCCAGCGGGATGGAGCCGGCGCCGGCGAGGCAGTCGATGTAGTGCTCGCCCTCGACGTCGATCAGCTCCACGCCCTCGGCGCGCTCGGCCGCCATCGGGAGGTAGTGGGGTAGGTTCGCGCGCTCGACTCCCGCGCAGCCTGTCGGTCCAAGTACGCTTCGTTGGTGGCGTCGGGGTCAGGTGTCACTGGTGGTAGTAGGTGGTGGTGGCCTATCAAACCCGACGGGAGCGGCAAAACAGCGCCGATAGGCCCAAGTGGTCGTCCCCGGAACGGCCGCTATGGTCTCTCGCCGTCAGTCCCTCCAGTTCGCCGGTACCGCGGTCCTGGCCGCCCTCGCCGGCTGTTCGTCCAGCCTCGTGGGTACCGAGGCGTCCCCGAACACGAGCTCCACGTGGACCGAATCACACAGGACCCCGTCGCGTTCGCGCTGTACGACCCGCCGAACGGTGACCTGTTCGGCGAGCCGGCCCGTGCCGCCCTCGACGCGATCCTCCCGGACGGACAGTACACCACGCACGGCTACGAGGCACTCCAGGACGGTAACTACGTCGAACACGACGGTCGGTACTACCGGACCGTGACGTTCGTCACCGGCCGGGCCGAACTGTCGCGACCCGTGGTCCGGGTGAGTGAGGTCGACGGGGAGGCGGTGCCCGACGACGCGGTGCTGATCGACTCGCTCGACCAGCCTAGTGCCCGGCCGCTGAAGATCCTCCACTCACACGCCATCACCGGCGGCGACTCCGCCGCGTCAGACTTGCTCCGCGGCGACGCCTACGTGATGGCACGGCCGGCTGAACGCGACAGCCGTCTCGCGACTGAACTCGACGGGGAGGTGGTGACGATGACCGACGACGGGGCGTTCGCCCAGCGCGTCGAGGTTCGCCGCGAGCAACTCACCCTGACCGAACACACCGTGCAGGCCGTCGAAGTCGCCGACTCGCGCGAGGCGTTCCGCGACGTGGTGCTGGCGTCGGTCGTCGACGCCGACCTCGCCACGGTCAGCCTCTCGACCGACGCCCGCGATCTGCTGGACGAGGCGATCAGTCGCGGCGCCTACACCGAGACAGGAGAACTATCCTCGGCGTTCGAAGCGCTGCTGGCGGGGCTGGGGTTCGACCCCGACGAGTCGGCGACGGGCCGGATCGTGTGGTACGGCGGGAGCCTCTTCCGGGCCAGTTTCTACGCCCCGGCGGCCAACTGACAGGCCCCCGGTGACGGGACCCTGGAGTCGGGTTTGTGACCGGCGTCGCCGCCGGTTCCTGCGGGCGAAACGCTCAATAAAGGCGGAGCTCAGCCGGGCGAAACCCTCAAGTAGCCGACGGCACCCGCATCCGGTGAAACCCGGTGGCGCCACGTTTCGGCCGATTCGCTCGTTTCAGCGGTTCTACCGGCTTCTTCTCCAGAACTGGCTACGGGAAATCAGCCAGTAGAGTTAAAACCCTTGGCGCATTATCCGGAAGTGAGACGACTGCAGTCCAGACGCATCTGTCTCTCCCCCACATCCAATGAGCGACAAAGTACAAGCGTACACCAGTGAGCGTGCCGAGGCCGCACAGAGCGAGGAAGAGACCGAGGAGGAGTCCGTCGACGAGCTCCAGTGTCCGGAGTGTGGCGGCAGCCTCGCGACTGACACCGAACACGGCGAGACGGTGTGTCAGGACTGCGGTCTCGTGGTCGACGAGGACAGCATCGACCACGGTCCCGAGTGGCGCGCGTTCGACTCCCGCGAGAAAGACGAGAAGTCCCGCGTCGGCGCCCCGACGACGAACATGATGCACGACAAGGGGCTGTCGACGAACATCGGCTGGCAGGACAAGGACGCCTACGGCAACCAGCTGTCGGCCAGCCAGCGACAGAAGATGCAGCGCCTGCGGACCTGGAACGAGCGGTTCCGCACCCGTGACTCGAAGGAACGGAACCTCAAGCAGGCACTCGGCGAGATCGACCGGATGGCCTCCGCGCTCGGCCTCCCGGAGAACGTCCGCGAGACCGCCTCCGTGATCTACCGCCGCGCACTCTCTGAGGATCTTCTCCCCGGACGCTCCATCGAGGGCGTCTCCACGGCGAGTCTGTACGCCGCCGCCCGAAAGGCCGGCACGCCGCGCAGCCTCGACGAGATCTCCGCGGTCTCCCGGGTCGAGAAGGACGAGATCGCCCGGACCTACCGCTACGTCGTCCGCGAACTCAAGCTCGAGATCCAGCCCGCCGACCCCGAACAGTACGTCCCGCGCTTCGCCAGCGACCTCGGGCTCTCAGACGAGGCCGAGCGCCGTGCGCGACAGCTCCTCCAGACCGCGAAGGAACAGGAGGTCCACTCGGGGAAGTCGCCGGTCGGCCTCGCGGCCGCCGCCGTCTACGCCGCGTCGCTGCTGACCAACGAGAAGGTGACCCAGTCCGAGGTCAGCGAAGTCGCCAACATCAGCGAAGTCACCATCCGCAACCGCTACCACGAGCTGCTGGAGGCCGAGGAGAGCATCCACATGCCCTGAGACGGGTGGGGAGACACCGCACTCGTTGATCCAGCTTTTCGGGTCGTTCGACACTCACCAGCCGCGGCTGCGTCGCTCGTCGCCGGGGCCGGCGGCGGCCATGGACCGGCGGGGTTTTTGCTTGCTTCGCCCAAAGGCCCGTGCATGAGCGAGCAGGGTCTGCTGGACGTCGTCGACAGCGAGGAACACCGGATGATCCGCAACACCGTCCGGGAGTTCTGTGAAGCGGAGATCGAACCCATCGCACAGGACGTCGAGAACGAACACCGGTTCCCCGAGGAGATCTTCGAGCAGTTGGGTGAACTGGACATGATGGGCGTCCCCGTCTCGATGGAGTACGGGGGCCTCGGCGGCGACCAGCTCATGTACGCGCTGGTCACCGAAGAGCTCGGCCGCGTCTCCGGCGGGATCGGGCTCTCCTACGCCGCGCACGTCTCGCTCGGCTCCAAGCCGATCGAGATGTTCGGCACCGAGGCACAGAAAGAGGAGTGGCTCGAGCCGCTCGCGTCGGGCGAGGGTATGGGCGCGTGGGCGCTCACCGAACCCGGCAGCGGCTCCGACGCTTCCGACATGGACACGATGGCCGTGAAAGACGGCGACGAGTACGTACTCAACGGCACGAAGCAGTTCATCACCAACGCCAACGTCGCCAACAGCGTGCTCGTGAAGGCCGTCACCGACCCCGACGCCGGCTACGACGGCATCTCGACGTTCATCGTCGACCCCGAGAACGACGACGGGTTCGAGATCTCGACGGTCTGGGAGAAGATGGGGCTGAACTGCTCGCCCACCTGTGAGATCCAGTTGGACGACGTGCGCATCCCGGCGGACCGCCTCCTCGGCGAGGAGGGCGAAGGCTGGGAGCAGACGAAGAAAACGCTCGACGGCGGGCGGATCAGCATCGCCGCACTGTCGACGGGGCTCGCACAGGGCGCCTACGAGGCCGCGCGTGACTACTCCACCGAACGCGAGCAGTTCGGCCAGCCGATCTCGGAGTTCGACGCGGTCCGGGACAAGGTCGTGGACATGCACCGGAAGATCGAGCGCGCCCGCCTGCTCACCCACAAGGCGGCGTGGGCGTACGATCAGGGCGAGTCAGTGAGCCGGGAATCGGCGCTCGCGAAGCTCGACGCCAGCGAGGCCGCCCGGGAGGTCGCCGAGGAGTCGGTCCAGACGCTCGGCGGCTACGGCTACACCGAGGACTTCGCCCCCCAGCGGTTCTACCGCGACGCCAAGCTGATGGAGATCGGCGAGGGGACGAGCGAGATCCAACACCTCGTGATCGGCCGCGAGATCGGCCTCTAAGGCGTCGAGACGGCTTTTCTCTCACTGACGCAGCGATCGACAAACGGCGCCGCCGTCGGCGTCGACTCCCGGCCCGCGGCGGACGAACGCAGGCGCGCAGCCGGCTCGCGCCTCACCGAAACCCTTACTCCCAGTCCCGAGCGACCGTGAGGTATGAGCGACGGAGACGAGCCGGCGGTCACCGGCGAGGAGGTCCGGAACGTCGCGGACCTCGCGCGGGTGGATCTGAACGACGAAGAGGTCGAGACGTTCGCCGAGCAGTTCGAGGCGGTGCTCGCGGACTTCGAGACGCTCGACGAGGTGCCCGAGATCGAGAGCGAGCCCGATCTCGTGAACGTGATGCGCGCCGACGAGGTCGAGGCGGGCCTCACGCAGGAGGAAGCCCTCAGCAACGCGAGCGAGACCGAGGACGGCTACTTCAAAGGGCCCCGGGTGTCGTAGATGGCCGAGTTCAACGCCTACATCACCAAAGCGCGTATCGACGGCGCCGACGACGGCCCGCTCGCGGGCAAAACCGTCGCGGTCAAGGACAACATCTCCACCGAGGGCGTCGAGACCACCTGCGGGTCGAAGATGCTCGAGGGGTACGTCCCGCCGTACGACGCGACCGTCGTCGAGCGCCTCAAAGCGGCCGGCGCGACGATCAACGGGAAGGCGAACATGGACGAGTTCGGGATGGGGACGACGACCGAGACCTCCCACTTCGGTGCAACCCTGAACCCGGCCGACACCGACCGCGTCCCGGGCGGCTCCTCAGGGGGCTCCGCGGCAGCCGTCGCGGCCGGCGAGGCCGACCTCGCGCTGGGGAGCGACACCGGCGGCTCGGTCCGCGCACCCGCCGCGTTCTGTGGCGTCGTCGGCATCAAGCCCACCTACGGGCTCGTGAGCCGCTACGGGCTCGTCGCCTACGCCAACTCGCTGGAACAGATCGGCCCGATCGCCCAGACGGTCGAGGAGGCGGCGGGCCTGCTCGACGTGATCGCCGGCTCCGACCCCCGCGACGCGACGACGGTCGAGGCGGGCGACGACTCGAACTACGCGGCCGCGGCGGACGGCGACGTGGAGGGGATGACGATCGGAGTCCCGGAGGAGCTGCTCGACGGCGCCGACGAGGGCGTCGTCGAGACGTTCTGGGACGCCATCGAGGACTTGGAGGCTCAGGGCGCCGAGTACGTCGAAGTGTCGATGCCCTCCGTCGAGAAAGCGGTCGCGGCGTACTACGTGATCGCGATGTCGGAGGCCTCCTCGAACCTCGCACGCTTCGACGGGACGCGCTACGGCCTCAACGCCGTCGAGGCCGGCGACTACGACGACCTCTCGGAGGCGGGCAACTGGAACGAGGCGTTCGCGACCGCCCGCGAGGAAGGGTTCGGCCCCGAGGTCAAACGTCGGATCCTGCTCGGCACGTTCGCGCTCTCGGCGGGCTACCACGATCGCTACTACGGGAAGGCCCAGGACGCCCGAGCGTGGATCAAGCAGGACTTCGACGAGTCGCTGCAAGCGGCCGACGTGCTCGCGTCGCCGACGATGCCCGTCCCGCCGTTCGAACTGGGCGAGGGGCTCGAGGACCCGCGGACGATGTATCTCGCCGACGCCAACACGGTGCCCGTGAACCTCGCGGACCTGCCCGCGATCTCGGTGCCCGCCGGCGAGGCCGACGGCCTGCCGGTGGGGCTGCAGTTCATCGGCCCGAAGTACGGCGAGGAGACCATCGTCCGCGCCGCGAGCGCACTGGAGTAGGGGAAAGCACTTACCGACAGCCCCGGCCCGGTGGGTATGGACACGTCTCCGCTTACCGACGCCGACGACGCCCTCCTCGACCACGCGACCGACCTGAACCGCGAGACCTTCGACGCCGAGTTCTTCGACGGCGCCCACATCGTCGCCGCGAGCGTCCGTACCGCCGACGGCGCGGTGTACGACGGCGTGAGCCTCCCGGCGAGCATCGGGCGAGCGTCGACCTGTGCCGAACCGGGCGCGGTGAGCGCGGCGATCGCGGACGGTCACAGCCACGACGACATCGAGGCCTGCGTCGCGGTGGCGTACCCGATGCCGGAGCATGACGCCGACGATGCGCGCCCGATCCCGCCCTGTGGCGTCTGTCGAGAACTCCTCGCGGACTACAACCCCGAGATGCGCGTGGTCGTCCCCGTCGACGGGAGCCACGAGCTCTCGACTGCCACCGAGCAGTCCGACGCTGGTGACGGCGACGGCGCGCTCCGAACGGTTCGGGCCGAAGCGCTGCTCCCGATTCGGCCGTGGTGAGGCGTTAGCCGGCTCGCGTCGTCCGGAGCACTCGGGAGACGTACACCTGTTTCCAGACGAGCCACGCGCCCGCGGCGACGGCGCCGAACCCGAGCAGCGTCAGCCCGACTGCGAGCCAGTTCGTCGTTCCGAGCGCGCAGGCGAGCGTCTCCTGTGCACAGGAGCCGAACAGCTCACGGTCGAACGCGCCGGCGTCGACGAGCGCGACGCCGACGGCGACGCTCGCCAGTCCGCCCGCGGCCCGCAGCAATCGCTCAGGTCGACTCGGTGCCCCAGCGAGGATCGCCTCCCGGGCGCCAGCGCCTGGGGCAGCCACCTGTGCGGCGACGGCGGCGCCGAGGAGCAACAACGTTACCGGGGCGAGAAACAGGCCGATCGACAGCATCCCCGCTACCGAGAGCACAGCTGACAGCAGCGCGGCGACCCACACCACCGGCGACCGGTTCGTCCACGCGCCGACGGCGCCGACGGCGGCGAACAGCGGGCTCAGGAGCACGATCCCCGCGAAGAACGCGTCGGCGAGGGGCCGGGGGTCAACAGGACGACCGAAGCGAGGACGGCAGCCGCCACGGCGAGTGCGGCGAGGATGCGGCTCGTCGTTCGGGGATCGGGGACCATACCCAACACATTGGCCCGCTTCGCCCTTAGCAGTACGCCCGGGGGTGTCGGCTCGGTGGACAGGGTGGGAGACGCCAGTAAAACCGCCGGGAAGCGGAGTTCTTTACGCCGGGAACACGACGCACCTGCTACAGCTATGAGTCTCGACCTTCCCGACATCGGGTTCGGCACGTCCGGCGCGAAAGGCCACGACTGCGCCGACGCGACGCGGACCGCCCTCGACGCCGGCTACCGGTTCGTCGACACCGCACAGATGTACGACAACGAGCCCGCAGTCGGCGCGGGACTCCGCCTCTCGGACGTGGACAGCGAGGGACGTAGTCCCTCTGGCAGCCGGACGCAGTCCGGCGACCGCGAGGACGTGGTGCTGGCGAGCAAGATCCTCCCCGACAACCTCGGCTACGAGGACGCAAAGCGGACCAGCTACGAGAGCCTCGACCGCCTCGGCGTCGACGCGGTGGATCTGCTGTACGTCCACTGGCCGACCGGTGCCTACGACCCCGAGGAGAGCCTGCGCGCGCTGCAGGAGCTCCACGACGAGGGTGTCGCCCGCAACGTCGGGGTGTCGAACTTCACGCCGGAGCTGCTCGACGAGGCCCGAGAGATCCTCGACGCCGACATCGCCGCCCACCAGGTGGAGTGTCACCCCCTGTTCCCGCAGGACGAACTCCGGGCGTACGCCGCCGAACACGGCCACACCGTCGTCGGCTACTGCCCGCTCGGCCAGGGCGAGATCTTCGACACGCCCGAAATCCAGGAGGTGGCCGAGCGCCACGACACCACGGCCGCCGCGGTCTGTATCGCGTGGGCCGTCGAGAAGGAGGCGCTGGTGCCGATCCCGCAGTCGACCGATCCCGAGCACATCCGGGCGAACGTGGAGGCCACCGAACTCGACCTGACCGAGGAAGACGTCGCCACCATCGACGGGATCGACGAGGAGCGCCGCCTGATCGACCCGGACGGCGCCGCGTGGAACCAGTAATCGGCTTCGTCACCTGATCCGTCAGGCCGTCGTGGTCCCCGGAACTATCCGGGTCGTGAGCGATCGAGCGGGCGAAAAACGCGCTGCCGTTCGCTTCCCGTCGGTCCCGCCCGCCGGGGAACAGCGTACTGCTTTATCGTGTCACCTGCCGTACTCTCACGTATGGCCTCCTCGAATCGCTCACGACGCGTCCCGACCGGGCAGCTCCTCTTCGGCGGTATCATCGTCCTGACGGGGGTGTTGCTCCTCCTCGAGACGACCGGCGTTGTCTCCACCAGGGACGCACTGCTGTACGTCCCGTCGTTGTTCGTCCTCGTCGGCGTGTGGTCGCTGCTACAGAGCCGGCTCCGGAACCTCGTCGGCCCCGTCGTGCTGATCGGCGTCGCCGGGGCGTGGCAACTGGTCGTGCTCGACTACACAACCGTCGACGACGTCGTCGCGTTCTGGCCCGTGTTAGTCATCGTCTTCGGCCTCTCGGTGCTGCTGGGCCAGTACCGCTCGGCGGTGCGGGAGACGAACGACGACTACACGAACTCCTTTGTGGCCTTCGGCGGCGTCGAGAAGCGCAACACCTCGACCCAGTTCACCGGCGGCGACCTGACCGCGATCTTCGGCGGCACGGAACTCGACCTACGGGACGCCGCGATCGCCGACCGCCCCGCCCAGGTCAACGCCGTCGCCCTGTTCGGCGGCGTCGATGTGGTGGTCCCCCGCGAGTGGAACGTCCGACTGGACGTATTGCCCGTCCTCGGCGGCGCCTCCGACGACCGCGCCCGCGCCGAACACCGGAACGAGGACGTGGACCTGGTCGTCAGCGGCTTTGCGGCCTTCGGCGGCGTGACCATCACCGACTGAGGCCGGACCCCCGGCTGTCGTATTTCGTCGACCGTTCCGACGAGCGTACGGAGTGAGATACAGTTTTCCCCCGCCGTGTGCCACACCAACCATGACTCTCGCCGCGTCCGTTATCGACCGACTCGTCGCCAACGGGATCGACACCGTGTTCGGGATTCCGGGCAAGCAGACGCTGCCGCTGAACGAGGCCATCGACGGCCGCGACGACGTACGGTTCGTGATGGCCCGCCACGAGACCGCGGTCTCCCAGCAGGCGTGGGGGTACGCCGAGACCTCCGGGCGGCCCGCCGCGACCGTCGTCGTCCCGGGCCCGGGCGACATGAACGCGATGAACGGGCTGAAGAACGCCTACAACGACAACACGCCGCTGGTCCACATCGCCGTCGAGACCGACCCCGAGGTTCGGGGCCGCGACGGCATCCACGAGACGCCGCCGGAGACGTACGACACCGTCACCAAAGCCAACCGAGTGGTGAAGAACCCCGAGGGCGTCCTCGCGGCGGTCGAACGCGCCGTGGAGACGGCGACGACCGCGCCGAAGGGGCCGGTCCGGCTCGGCATCCCGAAGTCGTACCTCCCGGCGGCGACGCCGAACGGCGGCGTCGGCGACGCCGGCTCCGACGAGCCAGTCCGCCCGCCGGCCGACACCGTCGCCGACGCGGCCAAGACCCTCGCCGATGCTGACGCCCCCGCGATCGTCGCCGGCGGCGGGGTTCGGAGCGCGAACGCGAGCGAGGAGCTCCGGGAGTTCGCCGAGCGCTACGACGCCCCGGTGCTGACGACGTACAAGGGGAAAGGGGTGCTCCCGGAGACCCACCCGCTCTCGGCGGGCGTGCTCTGTGGCGCGACCACGCCGGAGATCCACGAGTACGTCGCAGAAGCGGACGCGGTGCTCGCCGTCGGCACGGACTTCGACGAGCTCGTCACCCGCGGGCGGAGCCTGGAGATCCCGGGGGAGCTGATCCACGTCACGCTCTCGCCCGACGATCTGGGGACGAACTACGACCCCGCCGTCGGCATCGTCGCCGACGCCAAGCCAACGCTCGCGGCGCTGAACGGCAAGCTGCCGGTCTCCGATCACGACGCGGCGGCGGTCGCCGACCGACTCCGGGAGTCGGTGGCCCGGCGCGTCGACGACCTCGTCGACGGCGATCTGCCGCTTTCCTCGCCCGGCGCCCTGCGGGCCGTCCGTGCGGCGACCCCCGACGACGCGATCGTCGCCGCCGACGCCGGCGGCTTCCGGATCTGGGCGCTCGCGACGTTCCCCGCGATGGGCCGCGATCCTACGTCAACCCCGGCTCGTGGGCGACGATGGGGAGCGGCCTCCCGTCGGCGCTGGGAGCACAGGCCGCCAACCCCGACAGCGACGTGGTCGCGCTCGCCGGCGACGGCGGGCTGATGATGGCGATCCACGAACTCCACACCGCCGCGGCCGAATCGCTCCCCGTGACGACCGTCGTCTTCCGGAACGAGGACTACGCGATCATCAGCGACGGCGCCGAGCGCGACCACGGTCTCCCGCCGGGCTCCTACGCGTGGGGCGACGCCCCCATCGACTTCGTCGCGCTCGCGGAGTCGATGGGCGTCGCCGCGACCCGGGCGGCCACGCCCGAGGAGGTGCGCGAGGCCGTCGCCGACGCCGTCGAGGCGGACGAGCCCCGGCTGGTCGAGGTGCCGACCGACCCCGCTGAGCCGCAGGCCAGCGACTACCTCTCCGGAAAGTAACCGGTGCCCGTCAGGGCTTTCCCCGCGAGCCGCCTCGGTTGCGGTATGAGTTCGACGACCGACAGCGGCGACGGCGCTCCTTCCCTCCCGGTTCGAGCGGCGTGGTTCCTCCTGATCGGCTGGTGGGCCACGGGCATCTGGCTGGGGATCGCGTGGTTCCTCAACGTCACCATCATCGGGCTCCCGCTGGGGATCAAGATGATCAACGCGACCCCGAAGGTGCTCTCGCTGAAGGAGCGGGAGTTCGTCGACAGCGAGGGCCAGCCCGGCGAGCAGCGCTACGGGCTGGTCGTCCGTGGGGCGTGGTTCCTGCTCGTCGGCTGGTGGGCCAGCGGGCTCTGGACCGCCGTCGCCTACGTGTTCACCGTCAGCATCGTCGGCATCCCGATCGCAGTGATGATGTACAACAAACTGCCGTTCGTGGTGTCGCTGTACGAGTACTAGCGCAGGGCCACCGCTTCCCGCTCGAACCGCTCGCCGGTCCAGCGCCAGGAGCCCAGATACGGTCGGTCACCGGGCAGACAGATCGCGTACGAGTAGCCCGGCCAGGCCGCGCGCTCGGCGTCCGTTTCGCTGGGGACCGGCGGGCCCGTCGGGTGGCTGTGGTAGAACCCGACGACCGATCGCCCGGCCGCCTCGATTCGCTCGATGATCGCCAGTTGCGCCTCCGGATCGATCCGGTAGCGAGTTCGCGGCTGGTCGGCGACGTTCTCGGCGCGGTGAACGGCGTCGACGCGAGCGGTTCCGTCCTCACACCGCTCACCGGCGAGCACGCCACAGACTTCCTCCTCGCCGCCGGCGTCGGCGTGGGAGAGGATCTCGTCGTAGCCCGATCGGGAGAGCGACAGCACGCTCAGGCGTCGGCCTCGGTCTCGCCGTTCCAGCGCTCCATTCCGCCCTGGAGGCTCCAGACCGACGATCCAGCCGCCCCTTCGTAGCTCTCGATCAGTCGGACCGCCTGTAGCGACGCCTGCCCGATCTGGCAGGCGACGACGACCTCGTCGGCGAACTCGATCTCGTCGATCCGGGTCGGGAGCTCGGTCATCGGGACGTTCTCGGCGCCGGGGAGATGCCCCTGCTCGAACGCTTCCCGGTCGCGTACGTCGATCAGCTGTGGCTCGTCGCCGTCGTCCAGCTTGCGCCGGAGCGCTTCGGGAGCGAGTTCGTCGGCCATCACCGGTGGCTACGCCATCGAGACGCATCCGGCTTTCGGCACCCGTTACAGGAAGCGATCCCGTGCGACCCACCAGGCGACGCCGAGCACGAACGCGAGGCCGACGTTGGTGAGGAGCCCGATCGCGCCGACAGCGAGCGTCGTTGGCAGATGGCCGCTCTCGAACGCGGAACGCCCGAGTTCGAGCGCGACGAGGCCGAGTACGACGCCCAGAACGGCCATCGGGAACGCCGTCACGACGGCCGTCCCGAGCGCGGCGACGCCGTACAGGCCGCCGAGGAGCACGTTCGCGCCGGCGGTCCGGGCGCCGAAGGCGTACTTGCCGGCGACGCCGCCGCTGCCGTGACACATCGGAAGCGCGCCGAAGGGGATCGCCGCGAGGTTCATCGCGCCCATGCTCGTCGCCAGTTCGTCCGGGGTCACGTCGGCGTCGAAGTACTCGGAGAGCAGGAGCGCGGTCGCGACCGCGGCGTTGCCGACCGTCATCGCCAACTGCGCGGCGGTCGCTTCGGCAGCGCCCCGGGTGAGCCCACTCGGGTCGGGGAGCGCGAGCCCCAGCGACGGAAGCGACGGCGTCGGGGCGCCCGTGCTCGCGAGCGCGACCGCCAGCCCGAGTGCGAGCACGACCAGCGCGCTCGCGCGCCGGTAGCCCGCGAGGACGACGACGCCCGCGGTGGCGACGCCGGCCAGCGCCAGCGTCGGCGCACCCAGTCCGAGTCCGACGCCGGTCTCCAAGAGGATCAGCGCGACAGCCAGCTGGATGCCCCGCGTGACCGGCTCGCCGACGTACCGGACGAGCCGGCCCAAGGCGCCGGTCGTCCCCACGCCGAGCAGCACCACGCCGGCGAGCAGCCCGGCGACCAGGAGTTCGTCGACGCCCAGTACGCCGCCGATCGCCAGCGCCGCCAGCGCCTTCATCGGCTCGACGGATATCGGAAGCTCGTACCAGAGCCCCCAAACGATCTGGAACGCGCCGAACCCGAGCAGCATCCGCGCCAGCGACAGCTCCGTGAGCGCTCCCACGGCGACGACGATCGGGAGGACAGTAACCGAATCCCCTAACGCGCCAGTCAGCTCGTTGAGAGAGAACGAGAGCTCCCAGCTTCGGAACGGTCGGGCTTCAGTATCCACTGTCGCGCCCTATCGACCCTACCCGTATCAACGTTCGGACTCCGCTACTGAGGGCGGCACGGTGAGTAACTGGAAACGGTTATCGCACGCCAAAACGTAGCTCGATCTGAATGCCTGGGTTGGTGGGCGAGCCCGAGCAGTAAATGATCGGCAATTTATGTGTGTCTGACGAGTATTTTTCACAGATAGTGTGTATATGACTCACATGGAGGACCACGCCGATTCGGTCGCGGACCGAACCGTTCAGGCGGTCGCGACCACCACGAAAACGGATCCGGTGGAGCTGCCGCCGCTGTACGAGGCGGTCGATCCGGACGCGCTGACTGATCTCGTCGAGGGGATGCGTCGCGGAGAGATCGTGTTCACGTACGCCGACTGCATGGTCTCCGTGACCGGCGAGGGACTGGTCACGGTCGAACCCGACGGCGTCGGCTACCGGAGCGTGGAGTCGCCCTCAGTGAGCGACTGATCGGGGTCGACTGTCTCCAATCGCCGCCTGATTCGGGCGACCATCTCGTCGTCGTTCGTCCAGAACCCACGGTAGCCGTCGGCCTCTTCTCGCGCGACGAGCGCACACGACTCGGGCGGGTTGTCGCCCCCGTCGAACGCGACCACCCAGTACTCTCCCATCGATCCAGCCGACTCGGGGTGATAGATCACGCCGGGGATCGCCGGCGGCGTCCAGTCGTGCTCGCCGTAGACGTGGATGGTCACACCCGTCTCTGCGAGTTTACTGTAAGCCGGTAGCTGGGTCCGGAACACTGACAACCGCTGGAAGCTGACGTGGAGGCTCCCCGTGCCGAGGCGGCCCGCGCGATCCTCGATCTCGCGGCTGACCGCGAGCAGCTCCCCTCTGGCCAACGACGTGTAGACGGTATCGTCGAGCACCTCGAACAGCGCTCGGTACGCCGGGGAGAGCCCGTCAGTGGTCTCTGGCCTGACGACCGGCGGTTCGAGCAGTCGCTCGATCACCGCGACGGGGAGCACCCCAGCGAACTCGCCGTTTCGCTCGATCGCGACGAACGGATCCGGCCCCCCTGGGAACAGCGGCTGTCGGTCCACCGCGACGCTGTGGTTGGTGAACCAGTCGTCGTCGCCCGGAGCGTCGTCCGCGGTGTACACGGTAAACCGGTGGGTGGACTGCTGGACGCTCGCCAGCATCGAGTCGAACATCGCTACGTCGTCGATTCGGGCTTCGCGTCGATGCCCCCTTCGATGTACTCACGCGCGGTCTCGTCGAGCGACGCCAGTCGGACTGTCCCGCGCTCGTCGTCGTAGGCGACCAGGCCGGCGTCATCGAGCAGGGGAGGTGGATGTGCACCAGCCGGAGCAGCACCAGGTTCCGGTCGTCCGGATGCGCGACGGTGCCGGACTCGGTTGCGTCCCACCCGGCGAGGACCGTCGCGACCTCCTCGACGGCACGCTCCTCACCGTCGAGCAGCACGTAGAGGAGTCGGCGACGATCTCGCGAAGCCATCGCCCGGTAGAACTGGTGGTCGAACGGCCGAGACGGGTGTTCCCGTGTCTCGTCCGTCTGCGATCCGTCCTCCTTCATATCTCTCACTGTGGAAACATTTGTTCCGTAGTGATATAGCATTTTTGTACTGATTCGTTCAGTATGTAATCGGAATAAATCGGTGGTTTTGACCGCTATCACGGGGGCCCGGCGGCGATTCACCGTCGATGGCGTGGCGCCAGGGTCCGCGACGAAGCAACTATCCCCTCGGCGGGCAACCCCGAACCGTGAAACTCGCCGTGCTCGGCGTCGGCGGTGCCGGGGGCGGCTGGCGGCAGCGCTCGCCGCCGCCGACCCGGAGGACCGCCCGTACGTGACCGCCGTCGCCGCCTTCGACACCGACCCCGAAGCGCTCGACGAGATCGACGTGCCCCGGGAGCATCGCCACGCGTTCGGCACCACGTCCCGATCGACTGGCGACGCTGCGGCCGTCCGCACGGCCGCGGAGTCGAACGTCCGGGAGCTCAGCCGGGCAGCCACCGACGCCGTCCCCGCGGCCGCCGACGCGGTGCTCGTCCCCGTCGGCGTCGCCGGGGCGACCGGCGCCGGCGCCGCACCGATACTGATCGACACGCTCAGAGACGCCGTCGATCGCCCGGTGTACGCGCTGACTGTGCTCCCGGGTGCCGAGGAGACGGGCGTCGCCGCCAACGCCCGGGCCGGGCTTCGCGGCCTCGAAGCCACGGCCGACGCACAGCTCCTGTTCGATAACGCTGAACTGGATGCCCCCGCCGAACGCCCCACCGACGCGGAGGCTGCCGAGGCCTACGGAACCACGAACGAGACGATCGCCGACTGGACCGCCGCGCTGTTCGGCGCGGGGAAGCCGCCGACGCCGCGGCGGTTGGCGAGACCGTCGTCGACGCCAGTGAGATCATCGCCACGGTGGGGGAGGGCGGGTACGCCACCATCGGCCACTGGCGCGAACAGGTCAGAGAGCCGCCCTCGCTGCTCGGCCGCCTGCTGTCGGCCACCGAGACGCCCGACGAGATCGAGAGCTACAGCACCATCGAGACCGCGGTCCGGCGCTCGCTGTTCCGCCACCGCTCGGCGGAAGCCGACCTCTCCCGGGCGACGCGAGCGTTGCTGGTCACGATGGGGCCGCCAGCGTGGCTCAACCGCGAGGCCATCGTCGACGCGCGGCGCAGCCTCGACGAGGCGATCGCGGGCGGGGGGTCCGCGGGGGCGACACGCCGATCGAGGACGGCCGCCACTTGACGATGCTGACGCTCTGTGCCGGGATGGACCGGCCGGAGCGTGTCGCGTCGCTGATACAGGCTGGCGCGGCGTCCGGAGAAAACGACTGACGGCGCTCAGGCGACGGTGTAGCCGGCGTCCTCGATCGCGGCCGCGGCCGCGTCGCCGTCCACGTCGCCCTCGATTTCGACCGTATCGGTCGTGTTGTCCGCGGTCACGGCGTCGACGCCGTCGAGCGCCGCCACTGCGTCTTCGACTGTCTCTTCGCAACTGCCACACGCCATTCCGTCGACGGTGAGCGTGGTCTGAGCCATAGGCGATCGGAGGAACGGCCCGGTGGAGAACGTTTCGGTCGCCGCAGTGGTTACTCGCGGTCGGTCCAGAAGTCGAAGCCGCGTCCGGGTGCGAACACGTCCAGCCCGACGGCGCGCTCGTCGCTCGCGTTCTCGACGCGGTGGGACTCCCAGGACGCCAGGTGGACCGAGTCGTTCTCCGAGAGCGTCACCGACTCGTCCTCGGTGTGGACGGTGAGCTCGCCCTGGAGACAGACACAGACCTGCTCGTTCTCGTGGTCGTGCATCGGCGAGGAGTGCCCCGGCGGCTTTTCGAACCACTCGAAAGTGAACTGGTCGCTACCGGCAAGCGCGCGTCGCTGCCAGCCTTCGTCGGGTTCGTACGTTTCGGCGTCGTCGAACGCTACGTACTCCATACCGAGTAGTCGGCGGGGCGCTACATCACTGTTGTGCGTCCGGCAACCGCGTTTACTTTCGCCGTTTCCTTCACTTTCACTCCGGGGATGGCTCACTCCCTTTAGGCTGTGCTCCCGACTGGGGTGTATGGCTACTCGAACGCGTACCACGACGCCGTTCGACGCGCTCGTCCGGGCGCTGCGCCCCCGAACCCCCGACGTGAGCGTCCGCAAGCGAACGGCCGACCTGCTGTACGACGCCGACGTTGGGAACCGAACGCTCGTCGGCGTGCTGGCGGGCGCCGACGAGGCGGTGTACTACTCCGAGCGGACGCGCTGTGTCGCGGCGGTCCGGATCACCGACGTGGGCCCGGATCTGGGGAGTGCCCGCCCGCTGGGGCAGGCCGTCGACGACCCCGCTCGCGCGTTCGATCACGTCGAAGGCGACTGGGCGTGGACGAACCCGTCCATCGAACCGCGCCGAAAACACCCCGCCGGCGGGCGCCGATAGCTCAGAACTGCTGGGACGGCAGGCGGAGTTCGTCCAGCCCCGGCAGATGCTTCACGTTGTAAACCACCTGTAGCTCGTCGCTCCGCGGCCGGCAGAGACAGGAGAGTCGGATCCCCTCCTCGACCATCCCCTCGGGGAGCACGTGACTGTTGGCCATCTCGACTTCCCCCTCCCGAAGCAGTACCGCACAGTTCGCACAGGCGCCGCCCCGACAGGCGTACGGCCACGCGAAGCCGCAGCGCTCGGCGGCCTCGAGCAGCGTCTCGTCGTGATCGACGAGCAGGCGGCCGTACTCCCCGGGGCCGAGGTCGGCGTTCGACGCCGCCTCGAACAGGTCGTCGTCGTCGATCTCCCAGCCGTAGTCCGCCAGCACGTCGTAGTCGAGATACTCCATCCGCGATGTGCCAGGCGGGGGTCCTTGGGGTTCGCTGCGGGCCGCGGCGTCGGCCTCGTCGGTCGAGTCGGCGATCGAACCGTCCTCGTTCAGTTCGACCTTCCCCTCCCTGACTGCGGCGTACGCCTGCTGGAGCTGCATGAACGCCTCGCGGGAGCCACCCTGGTCCGGATGCGTCTCCTTCACGCGCTGACGGTAAGCCCGAGAGATCTCCGCGTCGTCGGCGTCGGGATCGACGCCGAGCACGTCGAAGGGATCCACACGCTGGCTTGCTCGTGCGCGGAGTTAAGCAGAACGAAACCGGGGTTCGGCCCTGAGTCGAACCCGGTACTGAGACGGGGTCAATCGTCGTCGTCAGTCGCTGGCGACTGCTCGTCAACGACGGTGGCGGTCTCCGCGCCACTCGCCGGGGACGGCTCGATCGTGTGCCCGCTCGGCGAATCGCCGACGATCCGCGCGTACGCCTCCCCTCGGGCGGCCAGGCCGTCGGTCCGTCCGACGATGCCCGGGACGACTGTATCGCCGCACGAACGTCTCTGGCCGTCGCCGGCTCGATCTCGGTGAGGCGCCACGGGTCCGCGTCGTCGATGTCGGGCCGAACGCTTTCCGGGAGTGCACCCGCTTCGACCGCATCGGCGGCGGCAGAAGCGGCCGACCCGTCGTTATCTGGCGACCTCGACCCGTCGTCGCCTGGCGATGCTGGCCCGTCGTCGCTCGGCGCCCGCGGACCATCCGCCGACGCCGACCCGCCGTCGCCTCCGATCGGTGGGTAGACCCCGTCTCCGGGGCGTCTGACTCCGGTGGTTCATCGGGATCCGTGGCACCAGGCGCCGGTGGCTCGTCGACGCCGCGGTCGCTGGCGTCGTCGCCGAAGACACGCCCCCCACTTGCGGCCTCCTCCGGGTCCGGCCACTCGGCCTCGTCGTCCATCTCGAGTCGGTCGCCCGTATCGGCCGCTTGCCCGACGCCGAGTGCGTCCGCGATCCGCTCCCGGGTGGCTTCGACGCGCTCGGCGTCGGCGTGGCCGGCAGCCGGCTCGTAGTTCTCGACTTGCACGTCGAGCACGTCGGTCGCGAGCTGGTGGAACGCCACCATCGACTTCACCGCCGTCTCGAACTGTCGCTCGCGCTTCTCGTCGATGGCGCCGTACTCCGACTGCCGGATCGTATCGAGTTCGGCCACGGCGTCGGAAAGCGTCGACTCCAGCCGGTCGGTCGTCTCACGCAGCGCCGCGACCTCCTCGGCGAGGTCGCCGACGCGGTCGTTTCGGGAGTCAGCAGCTCGCTCGTCGCTCGCAGCTTCCAGCCGGTCCAGCCGGGCCTCGAGCGCCGCGATCCGGTCGCGATCCTCCTCGGTCGTCGCGGCGTCGGCCTCGGCCGACGCCGCCTGCTCGCCCGCGTGGTCCCCCCGGATCGATTGTGGGTCCCTCCCGGTTCTCCCTCGGTCGTTTCCGCGTTCCCCCATTGCGTCACGGATACTCGAGCGCGGCCTATAACGTTACGCCCGGCAGTCGGCGGGGTTTACCGGCCGATACCGCAGCCGGAGATCGTGTCGCAGTCGAGTCCTTCCGCCTCCAGCGCGTCGATGAACTCGTTCATCCCGATCGCGTCGCTGGCGATGTGGCCGGTGACGACGAGGTTCTTCTCGCTGTCGCCGTACTCCTCCTGAAGCTCCGCCGTGTCGCCGGCGCCGACGTGGATGTACAGTACCGTGTCGACGCCGTGGTCGAAGTAGGCGCTGGCCACGTCGCTGCCGCCGTTGGTGCCCGCGGCGTGGTGGATCGCCACCTCGCCGAGGTCGTTGTCGCGCTCGCCGAGGCGGAGCTCCACGTCGGTGATCGCCTCGTCGAGCTCCGGAATCTCGCCCAGCGCGTCCGCGAACTGGCCGACGCTCGCGTCGTCGTCGAGTTCGTCGGCGACCTCGCGGAACCGTCGGCGCCCGAGCTCGTCCGGTGCGAGGTGGACGTTCATGTACGGGATGTCGAGATGCTCGGCGATGGAGGGGTCGTGGCGGTAGTTCGCGCTGTGGCCCGCGTGCTCCATGCCGGAGATGATCCCCGACGCCGCCGCCTCGGCGCGCTCCTGGGGGACGCCGTGGGCGGTCATGAACTCGACTTGCTTGTCGAGCACGGGCGCGAAGTTCACGCGGGGATCGCCGCCGGGCGGGTGGTGGGCGAGCACGAGGTCGTACCCCTCGCGCTCGGCGAGCTGGATCTCCGGGGATTCGAGGTCGATCCCGACGAGCGCGGTTTCGAGCTCGTCGCCCGGGACGTGGATCCCGCTGTCCGCCGGCACCTCGTCCCAGCCGACGAGGTCCAGACTGATCTGCATGATCTCTTCCGTTGAGAGTGCCATACCCACCATCCCTGCGGCGGCGGTGAAAAGCTCTCGAATCCGGCAGGCGGCGCCGACGGGGTCGCCGTCGCCGAAATCGGCAATTCGGACACGAGCCGACAGCGCTTTTCCCGCGCGGGCGAACCGTCGAGCGTGAACGCTTCACTGTTCGAACCGCTCACGCTGCGTGAGACGACAATTCCGAACCGCGTGATGGTGTCGCCGATGTGCCAGTACTCCTGTGACGACCGCGACGGGCTGGCGACCGACTGGCACCACGTCCATCTCGGGAGCCGCGCCGTCGGCGGCGCCGGCGTCGTGATCGCCGAGGCCACCGCCGTCGAGCCCCGCGGGCGCATCTCGCCGGAGGATCTCGGCATCTGGAGCCAGGAGCACGCCGACGCGCTGGCGCCGACCGCCGAGTTCATCCGCGAGCAGGGCAGCGTCCCGGCGATCCAGCTCGCCCACGCCGGCCGGAAAGCCAGCACCCGGCGCCCGTGGGAGGACGGCTCCCGCCTCGTGAAACAGGACGAGGGCGGCTGGACGCCACGTGGCCCCACCGAGGAGCCCTACCCCCGCGACGAGGAGAACACGGCGCCGACCGAGCGGATGGATCAGGACGACATCGACGAGGTGATCGACGCTTTCGTGGACGCCGCCGAGTACGCCCTCGACGCCGGCTTCGAGGTGCCGGAGATCCACGCCGCCCACGGCTACCTGCTGCACGAGTTCCTCTCGCCGGTGAGCAACACCCGCGACGACGCGTACGGCGGCGACTTCGAGGGGCGCACCAAACTGCTCCGGGAGGTCTGTGCGGGCGTCCGGGAGGTCTGGCCCGACGAGAAGCCGATCTTCGTCCGGATCTCCGCGACCGACTGGCTCCCGGACCGCGAATCGTGGGACGTGGCCCAGTCTGCCCGCCTCGCGAGCGAGCTCGCCGAACTCGGCGTCGACTTCCTCGACGTCTCCTCCGGCGGAATCCACCCCGACCAGCAGGTGCCCCGAGCCGGCCCCGGCTATCAGGTCCAGTACGCCGAGACGATCCGGGAGGTACTGGCCGAGGACGGACAGACGCTCTCGGGCGATACGCTCGCCGTCGGCAGCGACGAGATCGCGGTCGGCACCGTCGGCGGCATCACCGACGCCACCCACGCCGAGGCGCTGGTCGGCAACGAGCGCGCCGACGCGGTGCTGCTCGCCCGCGAACACCTCCGTGATCCGTACTTCACGCTCCACGCCGGCCGCGAACTCGACGCCGAGAACGCGCCGGAGTGGCCGGACCAGTACAAGCGAGCCTGAGCAGTTTACACAGTCCAGAATTTTCTGACGCTCTCCGCTTTCTCCGATGGGTACACCGCGAGCCACCGGCTCGGGAGTTGAGAACGAAATGAATGGCGGACAGCCGGATTTGCCCGGCGTTCCGACACGGGGAGTCTCGGTTGCCTCCTCCACCCCGCGACCCGACGAGCGACGGGCGTCCGACGGTGGGCTGCTCGCTTCCGCGCCTGACCCGGTACCGTCGATGAACCACGACGGACCGCCCCTGCGGGCGGGCGTCGTGGACCGCTGTCCCCGGCGGACGAGGCTTCCACGTCGGCTCCCGAGGCCCGTGCCGGTCTGCCGGACGAGCCCGGGGTTCGGTCCCCCCTGAAGACTATCTCGGGGTGACGAGCGGGGCCTAACCGCCCGACCTAGTCCAGTTCCTTCTAACGCGGTCGAACTTAAGGCCCTTTCGGGACAGAGATACCCACGCGAGACGTGACCCGCGCCGCGAGAACTCAGAGCTCGACAGGTTCGAGCGTCGCCTCCAGGTCGTGGACGTGCTCGTTGTACGCGTCGACGAACGCCGGGAACTGCGGAACGAATCGCCGTACGTCGGATGGTTCGGGCGGCTGATACTGGGAGACCAGGTAGACGCCGTCGCTGCCGCCCACCCGCAGGTAGGAGACGCCGTCACGGTCCCAGTTGAGCTCCCAGCGCAGGCCGTCGATCCGCTCGGCGTAGGTGCCGTAGTCGCCACCCTCGAAGCGGTGCAGTTCGCCCGCGATCCGGTCGCAGACCTCCTCGACGCGGTCGAGGACGCGTCGGCGTTCCGCGACAGCGGCCTCGGTGGTCTCGGTGTCCGGGAACTCCGTGGTGACGCCCGCGAGGGTATCCTCGGCCGCTTCGACGTACTCGTCGTAGGCGTCGACGAACGCCGCGTAGTCCGCGAGCGCGGCGGCGAGCGGCTCGGGGTCGGGCTGGCGCTTCGTGGAGACCACGTACACCTCGGAGCCGCTCTTGGGGTCGAACTTGAGAAAGTCGAGCTCGCCGGCCTCGTGTTTCACCGTCCACTCGCCGCCGGGCGTGTCGAACGTCTCACGGCCGTAGTCGCCGCCCTGGAGGCGCGCGAGCTGGTAGGCGATCTCGCCGGCGTGGTCGGCGACGGCGCCGACGATCTCGTCGCGGCGCTCGGCGATCGCTGCTGCGTCGGTCGGGTCCACCGGTGGCCAATCAGTCACGGGTTCCTTTCACCGGAGAGGAAGATAACGCTCGCGGTCACGATTCACAGCACCGTCCGGGCCTGCAGCCCCGAGACAGCCGCGAGCCCGAGCGCGCCCCCGAGCACGACCCACCGGTGGTTCTCGATCCAGGCGTACTCGGCCGGGAAACCGAACAGGACCGTCGGGTCGATCGTGATCACCCACGCGGCTGCGGTCAGCACCACACTCAGCGCGACGACGGCGCCGACGCCGGAGAGCGTCAGCGTGTCGGTGTGCGGCCGACCGACCGAGAGGAACACGACGGCGGCGACGACCGCCAACAGGCCGACTGCGGTGAGCCCGAACGGTCCGGCCGCGTAGTACGCACCGAGTGTCTCGCCGGCCCCGGTCACCATCACCAGCGGCGCGAAGATCACGACGGCGAGAGCGGCGGCGACGACGGCGGCAAGCTTCCCGGCGTCGGCGGGCTCTGAGAGGTTCATGGCCGGTGGTGGCGCCGGCGCGGCCATAAATCGCTCGTGTTCCGCGAAGGGAAACGCGTAAGCGACCCGCGGCCGGGCCCCCGGTATGGACCGAGTCGCAATCGTCGGCGCGTCGATGACCCCCTTCGGCGACCGCGAGGGGAGTGGCTCCGCGACCTGCTGGCCGAGGCCGGCGCGGACTGCCTCGACGACGCCGGCGTCGACGCCGACGCCGTCGACCACCTGTACGTCTCGAACATGGCCAGCGGCGAGTTGGAGGGACAGACCGGCGCCCCGAACATGCTCGCCCACGATCTCGCCGCCCAGCCAGCGTACACTGCACGCATCGATCAGACCTCGTCGTCGGGCGGCGCCGGGATCTACGCCGCGTGGCAGTCCGTCGCCTCCGAGGCTAGCGAGATGACGCTGCTCGTCGGCGGCGAGAAGATGACCCACAAGACGACGGGCGAAGCGACGGACGTGATCGCCTCGCTGACCCACCCCGTCGAGTACAAACACGGCGTTACGCTCCCCTCGTTTGCCGGACTCACGGCGCGGCTGTACCTCGATGAGTACGACGCGCCCCGCGAGAGTCTGGGGAAAGTCGCAGTGAAGAACCACAGAAACGGCGTCGACAACCCCAAGGCGCAGTTCCGGAAGGCGGTCGATCTGGAGACTGTCCTCGACTCCCCCATCGTCGCCGATCCCCTGCGGCTGTACGACTTCTGCCCGATCACCGACGGCTCGGCGGCGCTTTTGTTCTGCCCCGAGTCCGTCGCGCGTGAACTCACCGACGAGTACGTCGTCGTCTCGGGCGTCGCGGGCGCGACGGACACCCACGTCGTCCACGAGCGCGCGGACCCGACGACGATGCGCGGCGTCGTCGAGTCGAGCGACCAGGCCTACGCGATGGCCGATCGAGACCCGAAGATATCGACTTCGCGGAGCTCCACGACATGTTCACGATCCTCGAGTTCCTGCAGTTCGAGGACCTCGGCTTCGCCGAGAAGGGCGAGGGCTGGAAGGCGATCGAGGAAGGCCGTACCGAACGCGACGGCGACCTGCCGATCAACACTTCCGGCGGCCTGAAGTCGAAAGGCCACCCACTCGGCGCCTCGGGCGTCGCGCAAGCCGTCGAGGTGTACGAACAGCTACTGGGCGAAGCCGGCGACCGACAGCTCGACGCCCCCGAAGTCGGGCTGGCCTGCAACGTCGGCGGCTTCGGCAACTGCGTGACGACCACCATCCTCGAAACTCCGGAGGCAGAATGACTGACCAGAACGACGATACGGCGAGCGAGGAGCCGGAACTGACCGCGTACCGCTACTCGGACGGCAGCATCACCTACCCCGGCCACCCGCGCGGCCCGGACGGCAAGGAGCCGGTGGGGACCGTCGACCTCAGCGAGTACACCGCCGAGGTGGTGACCTGGACCACGTCGACCGCGACGCCGCCGGGCGTTCGCCAGCCCAACCACCTGGCGATCGTGGAGTTCGACGTCGACGGCCGGCCGGTCCGCGCGCTGGGCCAACTCGAAGACGGCAACGTCGCCATCGGCGACACGGTCGAGCCCGTCCACGTCGACGAACTCCGCGACCCGGAGGTGGGGATCCGCGAACCGGCGAGCCAATCCTGGGACGGCTTTCGTTTCCGCCCCGTCGAGTAGCTACTCGGCTTCGTCGCGGTCCGTGCCGTTCTCGTCGTCCGGAGACGCCTCGTCCTCGGCGGCCCCTTCGTCGTCGCCGTTCCCGGCCGATCCCCTGACCTCCTCGCGGATCGAGTCGAGCTCTGCGTCGACATCCGGCGCCGGCGAGTCCGTGGACGCCGCGGTCGTGGCTCCCTCGTTCGTGGGGCCCTCGCTCTCGTCCCCCGCGTTCGAGGAGGCGGCGCTCCCGTCCGCGACGTCGAGGTGGACCGCGTCGTCCGCCTCCCCGGTCGCCCGGTCCGAACGCGTCTCGACGCGGTCGCTCGCCGCCCGGAGGCGTTCCTGGATCTCCGTGGAGAGCGCTTCGGCCTCGGAGAGGAGCTCTCGGGCCTCGGGATCGGGGGCGTCGGTCCCCGCGATCGCGTCGTTCAGTTGGTCGAGGCTGGTCGCGAGTCGGTCGGCCGAGAGCCCCCGTCCGGCGTCGATCGCCTGGCTCACAGCGCCCTCACCGTCCGGACTGCCGGGAACCGCCGAGCGATCCGGATCGAGCGCCCGGAGCGCGGCGCCGCCGA
The DNA here is from genome assembly GCF_001307315.1 of Halolamina pelagica. Lineage (GTDB taxonomy): Archaea > Halobacteriota > Halobacteria > Halobacteriales > Haloferacaceae > Halolamina > Halolamina pelagica_B. The sequence goes on along the minus strand of NZ_LGUC01000001.1, from coordinate 1,603,925 downwards.
GTTGGAGCAGCCGGATGTTCGCCTCCAGGATCGAGATGAGCGTGGGAATCGTGTACTCCTCGGTGAACCGCAGCACCTCACGGAGTCGTGGTGGCCGGGGAGCGGGGCGGCCACCGCCCGGGAGCCCGCGGGGGATTCGCGGCACGTCGCGTCGATCGTCGCCCAGCTCGGCCCGGAGATCGACGAGCGTCGACTCCAGGTCCGCGAGGAGTTCGCGTAGCTCCTCGGGGTCGGGGTCGGGGTCGCGGCGGTCGGTCATGGTTCCCGGTTGGGGCCGGCGACCCATAAGCCTGCACCGCGGTCTACCGACACCGACGGTTCTTACTCACGGGCCATCGAACCGTCGGCCATGAGCGATGATGACGGCGCGAGCGAACTGACGGCGGCCGACGTAACCGCCCGCTACGTCGAGGAAGCGGGCGAACGCCGGCTCGACTTCGACCGGGAGGGGCGCACTGCCTCCATCGCGCAGAACATCGACGGCTACGCGATGCTGAAGGTCCGGACCGGCCCCGACGGCGACGAGCTCGAACGCTACTACGGCTTCGACATGGCGCTCGATCACGCCGCGGAACTGCTCGGCGTCGGCGTCGACGACCTCCCCGTCCCCGAGCCAGCCACAGACATGGGCATGTAGCGGCCGCGCCGGCAAGAACTTATCAGGGATCGGGGACCACCCGGCCCGTGGCGCGACAGCACCGTTCAACCGAGGGTCGACTGCATGGCGCCAGCAGCCAGTGGCTGGTGGCCACAGCGCTGTTCCTCTGTCTCGCGTGCGTACTCGTAGCGAGCGTCGGGCACGTCGGCGCCGAACGCGCCGCAGGTGGGGTCTCGGCCGCGCCCGACCCGTCAGTCGAGGCTGAGAGCGTCTCGAACGCCTCCGGGGTCGTCGTCGAACTCTACCCCGACCCAGTCCGGAACGGGGATACGGGCGAGTATATCCTTCTCAGCCTCCCACACGCCGGCAACTGGAGCGTTTCCGACGATGAGTCGCCGGTCCGACTGCGCAATCACTCGGGACGAGTGCTGGTCACCCCGGAGCCCGGGTCTCTCGGCGACCACGTCGACGCCGACACGGTGGTCGTCGAGGGCTCGATCTCGCTGGCGAACACGGGTGAGACGGTCGTTCTCCGTCGCGACGGGGAGGCCGTCCACCGCGTTCGCTACGGCGAAACCGTCGAAGGGGAGCGCTACCGCCCCGCGATCGACGAGTGGCGCCCGCGCGGCCTCGACCCCCGTCCGCCGATCGCGACTGGCGCGGCCAACGCCACCGTGTTCCTGCTTCCGGACTCGCCCCAGGTCCCGCTGTCGACACTCCGTGACGCGACCGACCGCATTCTGCTGGCGGGCTACACGTTCACCTCCGAGCGCGTCGCCGACGCCCTCGTCGCCGCGGCGTCCCGCGGCGTCGACGTACGGGTGCTAGTCGAGGCCGAGCCGGTCAACGGCGCCACGGCCGGGCAGGCTCGGGTGCTCGACCGCCTCGCTGCCGCGGGCGTCGACGTGCGCGTGGTCGGCGTCGGCGCGGACCGGTTCAACTACCACCACCCGAAATACGCCGTCGCCGACGGTCGCGCGCTCGTGCTCTCGGAGAACTGGAAACCCGCGGGCGTCGGCGGCGCGTCCAGCCGCGGCTGGGGCGTGCGTGTCGAGAACGGCACGACGGCCGAGGAACTCGCCGCGCTGTTCCGGGCCGATGCGGACGCGGCCGACACCACCGCGTGGGAGACGTTCCGCCGGAACCGCCAGTTCGAGTCGGCCCCCGGCGCGAACGGGAGCTACCCCACGAACTACCCCCGGAACGGGTCACGGCGACGAACGTGACGCTCCTGACCGCGCCCGGCAACGCCGAGTCCGCACTGATTCGGGCCATCGACGCCGCCGAAACCCGGGTGGACGTGCTCCAGCCCAGTCTCGGCCGACAGGACAACGCACTCGTCCGCGCGACGCTGCGAGCCGCTCAGCGCGGCGTCGAAGTCCGGATCCTGCTTTCGGGTGCCTGGTACGTCGCCGAGGAGAACGAGGCCGTGGTCGCGTGGCTGAACGACTGGGCCGCCCGCACTGACGCGCCGCTGTCGGCCCGCGTCGCCGAACCCGGCGGCCGGTACGAGAAAATCCACGCGAAGGGACTGCTGGTCGACGACGATCTCGCGGTGGTCGGCTCGCTCAACTGGAACGAGAACAGCGCGACCCGGAACCGCGAGGTGGCGCTCGCACTCGCCGGGCCTGAACCAGTCGCGTACTTCCGGGAGAGCTTCGATGCCGACTGGGCAGGGGGAGCGGGGCGGGCAGAACGTGGCTCTTCGCGGCGGGTGCGGCAGCCGCGGTCGTCGTCGCCGCCCTCGTCGCGATGCGGTCGCTCTCGTTCGCGACAGTGGAGAAGTGGGAGCAGTAGGACCGAGGGGGTCGCTCAGTCGTCCATCACGGCCGACCCGCGCCGTGATGATCAGTCGTCCAGCGCCGCGGCGGTCGAGGAGAGCGCCTCGTCGATCTCGGCCTCGCCCATCTTCTCGACCAGCGCGTCGATCACCTGCTCGCGCCGGCCCTTCACGAACTTGATCGAGCCGACGACGAGGTGGCCGCCGCCGGAGACGCCGGCGCCGGGGAGTTCCTCGTTGAGCTCTTCGACCATCTCCGGGATGTCCAGTCGCACTCCGTCGCTCCGGAGCACGGCGAAGTCCGGCCCGTAGCCGATCGTGATGACGGGGTCGCCCGTCTCCTCGACTTTCGTGTCGTGGAGTTCGCCGGTGGTCTTGCCCGGTGCGGGGTAGGTGAAGCGGTGCGCCCACTGATCCAGGTCGATCCGGTAGAGGTGGGCGTCGCTCTCGAGGGTCTCGTGCTCGACGTGGTCTTCGACGGCGTCGAGCTGCTCGTCCACGTCGCGTTCGGCTCGCGAGGAGAGGAACTCGACCAGCTCCTCGTGGCGGTCCCGGTCGTCACACCCCACGTTGAGCACGTCGTTCACGACCGAGTGGCCGCTGGAGTACCGCAGGAAGTGGGCGGCGTAGTCCAGCGCCTCGCCGACGTCGTCGAGGTCGCCGCGGTCGTACCCCTCGGCCTCGGCGAGTTCGACGTAGTCGGCCATCGCGTCGGCGCGGGAGCGGTCCGACACGCCCGCGACAGCCGGCACGTGACGCAAGTCGTCGGTGATCTGAGGGTCGATCATCCGCGCGAGTTCGACACACATCATCCCCGTGGTGATGCTGTAGTCCTCGTCGTAGAGGTAGGGGTTGACGTGGGCGTCGAGCAGCGGGTTCACCGCCTCCGGATCGGGGTGGTGGTGATCGACGACGGCGATGGGCATGTCGTAGTGTGCGAGGTTGCGGTACGCCGGGGTGTCCTCCTCGGTGCTCCCGTTGTCGAGCATCAGCAGGAACGGGAGCTGCTGGCCGTGCCGGGCCCGCCCCTCCAGCGCGAAGTTGAGGTCCCGGGTCACGTCCTCCATCTCGTAGAACGGCGCCTTCGAGGGGAGCCGCTTGAGCAGGTGGCGGCCGGCGTCGGGGTCGGCGTGAACCTCCTGGATGAAGTTCTCCAGCGCGCGCTGGACGGGGATCGCTGCGCACATCCCGTCGCCGTCGGCGTGGTGGCGCACGCGGATCGGGCGCCCCTCGAGCACCGTCCGGCGGAGCAGTCGCGCGAGATCCTCGAGGTCACTGCGGAGCTTCTCGAACTCGGGCCACTCGACCAGCGTGTCGACGGCCTCGGGGCCGGCACGCTCCGTGCGGGCCTCGTCGAGGCGCTCGCGAGCCGCTGCCGCGTTCTCACCGTCGAGGACGGTCACGTCTTCGACCTCCAGCTGGCGGACGCCGTCGTGGAGGCCGACCTCGCCGGTGACGCGGGCCACGTCGCCGAGTTCGGCTTCGGGGTAGGCACGCACGCCCGCCTCCTCGAACGCCGCGGCGGCGACGATCCCCGTCTCGTCCCCGACGTGGAAGATCGTCGGCCCGCCGGTCTGTTTGATCTGGGTGAGTTCGCCCTCGACGGTCACCGTCTCGCCGCGGGTGAGGTCGTCGATGGCGGTGATATCCGGCTCGTGTTCGACGTGGACGACCCGATTGTCCGCGGGGTCGACCTCCTCGAACGCGAGGTCGCCGTTCTCCCGGATCTCGCTCAGGCCGACGACCAGTTCGTCGCCGACCGCGTACTCGCCGTCGAGGCCGGACTCGTGGACTAGCCCCGAGACGGTGTCCGTCACGTCGACGAACACGCCGTAGTCGACGACGCCGTTGACGGTCGCGAGGTAGCGCGCACCCTCCGCCACGTCGTCGATCGTGCAGTCGTCGTCGAGATCGTAAACCACGGTCGCGTCGTCGGGAACATCCCGACGGGCCGAGGGCGAACCGCCCTCGGGGCTGCCGGCGTCCTCGCCGGCGGAGTCATCAGTCATACGGAAAACTCGGCGGTCGCGGGTGTTAAGTCTTCCAGTTCGGTTCGCTGGCGCGTCACGATCGGGGCTCACTATCGACGGCTCCGTCCCGGAATCCTTAGTTGGCGCCGCCACCGAGTACGGGGAAATGGGACTGTCCCGGTCGGGCGACGTTGTCGGCATCGCCGACGACGCCCTCACGTTCGCGCTCGAAGCGTCTCGCGAGAGCCACCCCGACGAGTACATGGGGCTACTGCGTGGGGAACCCGCCAGCGAGTTCGACATCGGCCACGACGGCCTGCTCGTCACGGACGTGCTGATCATCCCCGGCACGGAGTCGAACCCGGTGAGTGCGACGGTGAAGACCAGCATGGTGCCCAACGACTTCTCCTCGGTCGGCTCGATCCACTCCCACCCCAACGGCGTGCTCAAACCCTCTCAAGCCGACCTCGCGACGTTCGGCAAGGGGCAGGTCCACATCATCGTCGGCCACCCCTACGGTCGCGACGACTGGGTCGCGCTGGACCGCGAGGGGAAGCGCCGCAGCCTCCCGGTGTACGACGTGGACCTCGACGACCCGGAGGATTTCTTCGACTTCACGCAGGAAGACATCGACGCCGAACTCGGCATCGACGGTGACGAGCTATGAGCGGGGGCGACGACGCTACGGGCGCCGACGAGCCCACCCGTGCGGTCGCACAGGGGACGTTCGACCTGGTCCACCCTGGCCACGTCCACTACCTCCGGGAGGCCGCGGCGATGGCCGACGAGCTCCACGTCATCGTCGCCCGGAGCGCGAACGTCTCCCACAAGGCCGATCCCGTACTCGCCGCCCGCCAGCGTCGGGACGTCGTCGAATCCATCGACGCCGTCGACGAGGCCCACCTGGGCAACGAGTCGGACATCTTCGTCCCCATCGAACGCATCGACCCGGACGTGATCGTGCTGGGCTACGACCAGCACCACGACGAGGCGGCGCTTTCGGACGCGCTCGCGGACCGGGGCCTCGACTGCGAGGTCGACCGTGCCGGGCCACGGGAGCCGAAGTACGACGACGAACTGCTCTCGACGGGGAGAATCATCGACCGGATCCTGGAACGGCGGGGCTGAGGCAGCGGTTTGGTCGGACGTGGATTCCCGGAGTGAGGGGAAACGCGAAGCCGATAAGTACCGCGGGACGCAAACTCGGTTAGTGAGTTCCGACCGCCAGTTCGCCGGCCTGCTCGCGGCGACCGCGATGGGAGTGTACCTCCTCGTCGCCATCGGCGCGACCACGGCGGTGACCGACGCCGCGACGGCCTGTCGCGGGTGGCCCGCCTGTGGAAGCGGCTTCGGCGTCCCGACCACCGCCGACGGCTGGTTCGCCCTCGGCCACCGCGTCGCCGCCCTCGCCAGCGGCCTGCTGCTCCTCGGCACGACGGCCATGGCGTGGCGTCGCGACGAGTCCCGGCGTGTGAAGGCGTCGCTACTGTTCGCGCTCGTCCTGTTCCCGCTGCAGTCGGTGCTGGGCGCCGTGATCGCCACGACGGCCGTTACGCCGACCGCAGCCGTCTCGACCATCCACCTCGGGATCGGCGTCGTCATCTTCGGCGGCGTGCTCGCGGCGCTCGCGTGGGCGCTCGAGGCCGCCACCGGTGACCCCGACGACGAACCGACCGACCCGCTGTCGGACGCGCCGGCGGCCGTCGAGGATTCCGGCTCGCCAGACCTCCCGGCACCGGGCTGGCCCCGGACGAAAGCCAAACTGGCGGCGTACGCCCGCCTGACCAAGCCGCGACTGATGTGGCTGCTCTGTCTCGTCGCCTCGGCGGCGATGGCGCTGGCCGGCGGCGCCAACTTCACCGTGCCGGTCGTCGCCAAGACGCTCGTCGGGGGCGCACTCGCCATCGGCGCCTCCGGGACGTTCAACCACGTGCTCGAACGCGACGTCGACCGTCGGATGCAGCGCACCAGCGATCGCCCGCTCGCGGTCGATCTGGTGCCGGTCCGCAACGCCGTCGCCTTCGGCCTCGCGCTCGCGGCGATCTCCGTCGGCCTGTTCGCCTCGATCAACCTGCTCGCGGCGGTGCTCGGGGTGACCGCCATCGCGTTCTACAGCGTCGTCTACACGCTGATCCTCAAGCCCAACACGGTCCAGAACACCGTCATCGGCGGCGCCGCCGGGGCGCTCCCCGCGCTGATCGGCTGGGCGGCAGTCACCGGCGAGATCGGCTGGGGCGGCGTCGGCCTCGCGACCGTCGTGTTCCTCTGGACGCCAGCCCACTTCTACAACCTCGCGCTGGCGTACAAGGACGACTACGCGGCCGGCGGGTTCCCGATGATGCCCGTCGTCCGCGGCGAGACGACGACGCGGCGACACATCGTCTGGTACCTCGGTGCGACGCTCGCGGCGACGGCCGCGCTGGCGCTCGCGGCCCGACTGGACTGGCTGTTCGTCGCGTTCGGGATCGCGCTCGCGGGCGTGTTCCTCTGGGCGGTCGTCCGCCTCCACTTCGAGCGCACCGAGGCCGCGGCGTTCCGCGCGTTCCACGCCTCGAACGCCTACCTCGGCGGCGTGCTGCTCGCCGTCGTGCTCGACACGCTCGTCCTGTGACGATGTCGGCGTTCGCCGTCCCCAGCGTCGACGACCTCCCCGAACCGCGGACCGTCCTGCTGTGGACTGGCGTTCTCTACGTCGAGGTGATGGCGCTGACGGGCTACTGGCTGTTCGGCAACACAACGTCGGTCAGCCAACCCCGGTTCGCACTGTACGGGCTGCTCTGGATCAACGTCTCGCTGTGGGTGTTCTTCCGTACGGACGTACCGGACACGAGCCGATCGACCGCCCGCCGTGCGGGCGTGCTCGCTCTGGGCTACCTCGCAGTGCTCGCGTACACCGGCGGCGTCGTCGCCCCCGGGATCCCCACGACGTTCGATTACACTGCGGGGTTCTCGGTGCTCTGGCTCCCCCCGGGCTGGGGGCCCGCGATCACGTTCAAAAACGAGTTCGTGCGGCTCATCCTGATGCCCGCGAAAGTCGTCGGCTACCTCGCGCTCGCGTACCTCGTGTTCGTCACGGTCGTCGACGTGTCGCGATCGGCCGTCTCGGGGCTCCTGGGGCTGTTCTCCTGTGTCTCCTGTTCGTGGCCGATCCTCGCCTCCATCGCGACTGTGGCCTTCGGCGGCGGCTCGTTCGTCGCGGTGGCGACGACGACCTACGCCTACGACGTGTCGACGGCGGTGTTCCTGCTGACGGTGGCGTTGCTGTCCTGGCGACCGTCGTTGGGCTCGCTGCGGTGACCCCACAGCGGTAACTTCGCAATGATTCCGGGAGCGCCGCCGCGTGCCTGATCCGTGCGGAGACGGTGTCGGGGCTCCCGAGGTGACTTCTCGGCAAGAAACTGCGTGCGGAGTCCGGCTTGCCGTCAGCCGACGTCCAGGTGGTCCGCGATCCCCTCGCGGATGATCTCCTCGCAGTAGCTACACCGCAACCCGTCGTCGAGCACGTCGAACCGGGTCGTCACCGGCTCGTCGGCGTTGGTGATGCAGCTGCTGTTGGGACAGGCGAGTACGCCGGCGACCGACTCGGGCCGTTCGACGCGTTTCTTCTCGATGACGGCGTACTCCTGGACGATGTTCACCGTCGCCCGCGGCGCGATCAACGAGAGCACGTCGACCTCGGCCTGGGAGAGTTCGCGCTCCTCGACTTTCACCACGTCCTTGGTGCCCATTCGGTCGGACGGGACGTTCATCGCGACGCTGACACCGGTCCCCTCGCTGCCGTCGATCCCCAGCAGCGCGAGCACGTGGAGCGCGCTCCCGCCGGGGAGGTGGTCGAGTACGGTGCCGTCGCGGATCTTCGAGACGCGGAGTTCGTGATCACTCATGGTTCGAGAGCAGGAGGTCGAGCAGCGCCATCCGGACCGGCACGCCGTTGTGGGCCTGCTCGAAGTAGTTCGCGTAGTCGGTGTCGTCGATCTCGGGGGCGATCTCGTCGACGCGTGGCAGCGGGTGCATCACCGTCAGGTCGTCGCTGGCGGCGTCGAGCGTGTCGGCGTCGATCTGGAACTCCCCGGCGACTTTCTGGTACTCGTCCTCGTCGGGGAAGCGCTCGCGCTGGATTCGGGTGACGTACAGCACGTCGAGCTCCGGCAGCACGTCGTCGAGTTCGGTGTGTTCCCGGACCTGCGCGCCGGCCTCGTGGAGGTCGAACCGGACCGAACGGGGCAGGCGGAGCGAATCGGGGCTGACGAAGTGCATGTGGGCGTCGAACTCCGTCAGCGCGGTCGCCAGCGAGTGGACCGTGCGGCCGTACTTCAGGTCGCCGACGATGCCGATCGTGAGGTCGTCGAGCCCCGCCGCCTCGCGGATCGTGTAGAGGTCGAGCAGGGTCTGACTCGGGTGTTGGCCCGCGCCGTCGCCCGCGTTGACGACGGGCACGTCGACGAACTCCGAGGCCATCCGGGCGGCGCCCTCCCGGGGGTGTCGGAGCACGATCCCGTCGCCGTACCCCTCGATCACCCGTACGGTGTCGGCGAGGCTCTCGCCTTTCTTCACCGACGAGGCGTCGACGCTCCCCATGTCGACGACGTCGCCGCCGAGGCGCTTCATCGCGGTTTCGAACGACATCTTCGTTCGTGTGCTCGGTTCGTAGAAACAGAGCGCGAGCACCGTTTCGGGGTACCGGGCCGGGAGCGACTCACCGCTCTCCAGCGCGGCGTCGAACTCGGCAGCCCGGTCGAGCACGCGCTCGACGTCGGCCCGCGAGAGTTGGCCCGCGGCGACGAGGTGGTCCTGACGCATCAGTCGAGACCGGGTTGGGCACGACCTTGAAACTCTCGGCTCGCCGGTCCGGACCAGTGTTCACGTCGATGCAGCAAGCGATGGGCGGGGTTGCGAATCTCGAAAGGTCAGCCCTGCCACTCCGCGTCCGAAAGCGTCCGTTGGACCGCCTCCTCGCCCACCGCGGCCGCGATCGAACGGAACGCCGCCCGCTCGTCGCGGTCGCCCGCGTTCGCCACCAGTCGCGAGACGATGAACTCCGGCGTCGAGCGCCCGACCGTGCCGAAGCGCGGCTGGTAGTCCACGCGCAGTTCGAGGTCGTCGGTCAGCCCCTCGGCGAAGATGCCGTCGATGCGGGCGGTCTCCGGAAGCGGCGCGAGATCCTCGGCCAGGTGAGTGACGAACACGCCGAGTGCGCCGCGGTCGACGGTCAGATCGACCAGCCCGTTCAACAGGTCCGCCGCCCGGCCCGGCTCCGTGATCGCCTCGAACTCGTCGACGAGCATCAGGGCGCGCCCCTCGCCAGTCAGCGGCGGCACGACCGAGCGCAGCGTCGACTCCAGTACGCCCGCGTTGAACGAGGCGTGCCGGCGGTGGAACACGATCGCGTCGAACCGACCGACCTCGGCCGCCTCGGCGGGGACGGGGAGCCCCATCGACGCCAGGAGCGCGACGCCACAAAGTGTCTCCAGCAGCGTCGTCTTCCCCCGGAGTTTGCGCCCGTCAATACCGCCACCCGGTCGCCCGAGGGCGGGTCGGTGCCCCGGGCGCCCCGGACACGGCGTGGTCGCCGACGCCGTAGCTGACGGCCTGGATCTCGCCGTCGAGGAAGAGGTTCCGCGCGCCACGGACCGCGAGCCCGTCGTCGACGAGCGTCGGGCGCGTGAGGTCGTGGGCGGCGGCGAAGCGGGCGAGCGAGAGGTCGAAGGCGAGTTCGTCGACCGCATCGACGGCGGCCTCGATCTGCTCGCCCGCGGTGTCGAGGGTCTCCCGGAGCTCGTCGGCGACGGCGGCCTCGCGGTCCGCGACCTGCCCCTCCAGGTCCCCGACGAGCCCGCGCAGCGTCGCCGAGACGAAGTCGGTCTCGTCGCGGGCCTCGTCGGGCGCGACCGCCCTGACCTCGCTGGGGGTGACGCCCGTCTCCTCGGCGACGTAGGCGATCACGGCGCTCTGGAACTCCTCCAGCGAGCGGACGCCCTGCCCGCGGACCGTCTCCAGCACGTCCAGCGCGGCGTCGTCGAGCCGCCTGGCGCTAGTGAGCTGGGTCCAGAGCCGGTCGAGCTGGTCGTCGGCGCCCTCCCCGACGGCGAGCGGTTCGTCGATACCTTCGACGCCGAACCCGCCCTCCACCGCGCCCAGCGCGTCGACGGCGTCGTCGAGCGCGTCGGCGTCGAGATCCGCGAGCCGGTCGAACGGGCCACCCTCGCTCGCGCCGACCTCGCGGAGGTCGAGCGCGGCTTCGACCGCCGCGCGGCGACCCGCGCCGGCCTCGTCGTAGCGGTCGAAGGTGGCGACGACGGACTCACGGCCGTCGTCGTCCAGCCCCGACCACACCTCGCGTGCGGCGTCGATGCGGTCGAGTCGGTCGGCGGCGGCCGCCTGGCTCGACAGCGGCGTGAGCACCCGGATGCGGTCGGCGGCGCCGTCGGTCAGCGCGTCCCGTGCAGCCAGTTCGAGCAGGTCGCCGTACACGTCGCGGGCGTCGCCGGTGCCCAGCGTGTCCAGCCCGGCCGCGCCCGTGGCCCGCCGGAGGATCCGGGTCGCCCGCCCCCGCGAGAGGCCGGCGTCGACCAGCGTCCCCACGTCGGCGGACTCGATGGCGCGCACGGCGCGCTCGACGCCCAGTTCGGTTTCGAGCAGTTCGGCCGTCTTCGGGCCGACGCCCCAGTACTCCTGCAGTCGCATGGGTGGTGGTGTGGCCGGGGGCTCTTGAGCGTTGTCAGAACTCGACGGGGATCTCGATCACCGTCGGCCGATCCCGCGCGAACGCCGCCGAGAGCGCCCCGGGCAGTTCGGCGTCGACGGCGTCGAACTCGATCCGCCGGGCAGCCGCCCCGAAGCTCTCGGCCAACGCCACGAAGTCGGGGTTCTCGATGTCGGTCGCCATCGTCCGGCCGTAGTCCCGGCGCTGAACGTCCTCGAGGATGTCGTAGGAGTCGTCGTTGCAGACGATGATCGGCACCGCGAGGTCGTACTGCACGGCGGTCGCGAGCTCCCCGACGGTGAACAGGGAGCCGCCGTCGCCGACGAGCGACACCACCTGGCGGTCGCTTCCGATCGCGGCGCCGAACGCCGCCGGCGGGCTGAACCCCAGCGTCCCGAACCCGCGAGGGAAGAGGAACGACCGCGGCGCGCCCGTCGGGAACCGCGTGCGGGCGGCGTAGCTGACCTTCGTCATGTCGTTGACGACCACCGCGTCGTCGTCGAGCGCCCCGCGGAGCACCGCCAACAGCTTGAGCCGGTCGTCCTCGGCGTCGACAGAGAGCGGTTCCGGGCCCGCCTCGGCGGCTTCGGCCGGGCCGTCGAACCGCAGCCCTCGCTCGCTCGCGCGGTCGTGGATCGCCTCGAGGGTCGCCCCCGCGTCGCCGACGATTCCCAGCGCCGTCTCGTGGTTGTTACCGAAGTTCCGCGGGTCGATGTCGACGTGAATCAGCTCCTGGGGAACGGCGTGTCGGCGCTGTCCTGCGCGCTGAGTTCGGTCCCGACCGCCAGGACGAGATCGCGTGTGGCGACGAACTCGTGGGCCGGATCGTGGCCGAGCGCTGTCGCGACACAGCAGTCGTGGTCGGCGGGAACGACGCCCTTCCCCGCGGCGGTCGTGATCACCGGGATCCCCGTTTCGTCGACGAACGTGCGTACCTGCTCGGCGGCGTCGAGGGTCCCGCCGCCGACGACGAGCAGGGGGCTCTCGGCGCCAGCGAGCCGCTCGACAGCCTCGTCGGCACGCGCCGTATCCGGGCCCGGCGGGGCGGCGCGGCCGCGGTCGACCAGTTCGACCGGCTCCGCGCGTTCGAGCACGTCGGTCGGGATCTGGACGTGGATCGGCCGGGGGCGGTCGCTCTCGAGGTGGTCGAACGCGTCGGCGATCGTCCCGGGGACATCGGCGACGCGGTCGACGTGGTAGCTCTCGGCGGCGACCGACTCCATCACGCCCTGCTGGTCTTTGAGCTCGTGGAGGTGGCCCTTCCCGCGGCCCGCCTCGTTGGTCGCGTTCGTCGTCGAGATCACCAGCAGCGGCGAGGAGTCCGAGTACGCCTGGCCGACCGCGGTCGCGACGTTGGTCAGCCCCGGCCCCGTGATGACGAGGCAGACGCCGACGCGGCCGGTCGCGCGGGCGTAGCCGTCGGCCGCGAACCCGGCGCCCTGCTCGTGACGGGTCGTGACGTGGTCGATTCCGCTGTCGAGGAGCGCGTCGTAGATCTCCAGGGTGTGCACGCCCGGGATCCCGAAGGCCACGTCGACGCCCTCACGTTCGAGCTGTGCGACGACCGCCTCGCCGCCAGTGTGTCTGTCCATACCACGAAGAGCACGCGTGAACCCCCGTAGTTCTTTCTCCGACCGGAGTTTTTTGCGTCCCGGGCTGGAGGAGGCCCCTATGAGCGAACTGGCGGCCGAGCCCATCCACACCGCGCTCGCCGACCGGCTCGGCACCGCACTCCGAGGGGTGATCGTGTACGACGGCAAGCGGATCGACGAGTCGCTCCGGGCCGACGTGGCGGCGCAGTACAGCGAGTCGGAGATCAGGTCGTTCGTGGACAACAGTATCGTCCACCAGCTCGACGCCCCCACCGTCGAGGAGTCGTTCAGGCTGGGGAGCCTCGAAGCGGTCGTACGGACGTTCGAACGCTCCTGGGTCGCGCGGGTCGCCGACGGCGCCAAGCGGGGCTGTCTGTTCTCCGTCGAGCGCGACGACAACGTGTCGATGGCGGCCGTCGAGGACGGCATCGACATCGTCCAGAACGAACTCCGGAAGTAGCCCGTCCCGACTGCGGCTGGTTGCGACGGTCGACTGGCTGTCGTAGGGCGGCGATGCCCGGAGCGTCGCCGGAACCCCTACCGATAAATCCCGCCTCCTTCTGCATCCGCCGTGTCCCGGTTCCCACTCGACGCCGTGCGTGGGTTCGATCGCGCGGTGTACGTCGTCGCCCTCGGCCAACTGCTGAACGTGTTCGGCTCCGGGCTGGTGTACCCCTTCGCGACCATTCACTTCCACCTGGAAGTCGGGATCGCGCTCTCGCTCGTCGGGGTTGGGCTGCTCGTGAAGAACGTCAGCACCGCTGTCGCGACAACCGTCGGCGGCTACCTCGCCGACCGGATCGGCCGCAAGCCGGTGATGGTGGCGGCGATGGCCGGCAACGCGGTCACGCTCGCGGGCTACGCGTTCGTGCCCGCGATCGCGGCGGCGATCGCACCGCTGGATCCAGCGGGGGCGTTCATCGGCGTCTCCGCGCTCGCGGGCGCCACGAACGGGCTCTACACCCCGGCCGGGCAGGCGTACATCGCCGACCTGACCGACGGCGCCGAGCGCGACCGGGCGTACTCGCTGTTGAAAGTCGGCAACAACGTCGGCTTCGGCACGGGGTTCGTCGTCGGCGGCCTCCTGTACGAGTGGGCGGAAGTGACCGTGTTCCTCGCCGACGGCGCGACCTCGGCGATCGTCGCGGTCGTCCTGTTCGCGCTGGTACCGCGGATCCACGCCGGCCAGCAGGACGTTGCACTCCGGGACTCCGTCGGCGATTGGGGGCAGCGATCACCAAGCGCCGCGTACTCGGTCTCGCGGCGTTGAACGTCTGCTTCGCGGTGCTGTACGCCCAGATGCAGACGACCGTCCCCGTCGTCGCCGAAGCGGAGTTGGGGCTGTCGTCCGCGGAGATCGGGACGCTGTTCGTCCTGAACCCGCTGACGCTGGTGCTGCTCCAAATCCCGCTCGTCGACGCCGTCTCGGAGTGGCGACGAACGCGGGGACTGCTGCTGTCGGTCGGCTTCTGGACGGCGTCGATGGCGGTGGTGTGGCTCGTCTACCTGTTGGATCTGGGGCCGGCGGCCGCGGGCCGACACCCGCTGCTCGCGGCCGGCGTGGCACTTCTCGGCCTCCATCTCGTCGCGAGAACGATCGGCGAGGTGCTGCACTCGCCGATCACCACGTCGCTGATGAGCGCGCTCGGGAGCGACGGCGAGCGCGGGGCGCAGTTGTCGATGCTCGAAGTCGCCAAGCGCGCCGGCTTCGGGATCGGCTCCTTCGTCGGCGGCGTGTTCTTCGACTACGGGTTGGCAGCGTGGCTCTGGCCGACACTGATCGGCCTAACCGTGCTCCTGGGCGTGGGACTGCTGGCGTTCGAGCGCACGCTGTTGCCGGCGGAGAACGGGGTTGCGGTCGGGGGTAGGTCGCTCGTCCGGGGACCGACCGCGCGGTTCAGCTACTCGTGATGCTCGGCCCGAAACTCGGGGTGGGCATGTCTGCGCCGACGCCCTCGCCGACGTACCAGACGAGCGCGGCGAGCGCTGGCGCGACGAAGGCGCCGGCGGTGAACAGCGCCGAGGGGAGCTCACCGTGAGCGTAGTGGAGCCTCGCGAGGTTCGACCAGAACAGCGTCCAGCCGACCAATCCGACGGCGACCGCGACGGTGGTTGCCACGTCGACGATGCGACTCGCGGCGGCCGACACCGAACCGAGGGCGCTCCGATGCGCAGGCATCGTCGCCATACCGACGATCGAGCCTTGTGAATGTTTGATAAATTTAGTAATGAATTCGGTGGAGAATACCTGGAGGACGCCGCAAAAACTGACTCGTTGCCGACGTGTCCGGCAGCGAATTCGGGTCGGAAGGGTTCTGGCCTCACAGCCACGGCGTCGGCTCCGTGACTGTGCGACGGAGCGTCCAGCAGGTCGCTCGCCGTGGCTGGCTAGCGCGGCGTCTGCCGGTAGATCAGGTTGCGCTGGATCTCGTTTGCGCCCTCGTAGATCACCGGGATGCGCACGTCGCGGTAGACGCGGGCGATGCGGCGATCAGCGAAGATCGAGCGGCCGCCGTGGAGCTGCATCGAGCGCTCGGCGACGTCGACGGCGGTCTCGGTGGATTTGGTCTTGGCCATCGCCGCCCAGTAGCCGGGGTTGTCGTGTTCTTTTACCTGCCGGGCCGCGCGCCAGTTCAGCGTGCGGGCGGCCTGGAACTCCGTCTGCATGTCCGCGAGGATGTGCTGGACCGCCTGGAACTCGTTGATGTTGCGGCCGAACCCTTCGCGCTCGTGGACGAACGCCTCGGCCTCCTCGATGGCGGCGGCCGCGAGCCCGAGTCCGTGGCCGCCGACGACGACGCGGCCGTGGTTGAAGAAGTCCGCGAGCGCGTAGAACCCGCCGCCCTCCGTGCCGACGAGGTTCTCCTCGGGGACGCGGCAGTCGTCGAAGACGATGTGACCCTGCTTGGAGGCGCGCATCCCCATCTTCTCGGGGATGTGCTCGGCTTCGTACCCCTCGCTGTCGGTCTCGACGATGAACAGCGAGTAGTTGCCGTAGCGGTCGTCGCGGTCGCCGGTCTTGGCGTAGACGGTGAGCCAGTCGGCCTCGACGGCGTTGCCGACCCAGTACTTCTCGCCGTTGAGCACCCACTCGTCGCCGTCTTTCTCCGCGCTCGTCGTCATCCCCGCGAGGTCGGAGCCGGTCTCGGGCTCGGACACCGCGAGCCCGGAGAGCTGGTCGTTCTGGGCGACCGGGCGGAGGTACTGCTCGTGCTGCTCCTCGGTGCCGTACTGCTCGACCAGCTCACAGCCGAAGGAGGCGAGCATCAGCGTCAGCCCGATGCCGGCGTCGGCGCGGAAGAACTCCTCGCCGATGGCGAGGATCTGCTCGATGTCGAAGCCGCGCCCGCCCAGTTCCTCGGGCAGATCGGCCGCGACGAGGTCGGCGTCCATCGCCGCCTCCAGCACGTCCCACGGGTACTCGCCCGCGGCGTACTGCTCCGCCGCGACGGGTTCGATCTCCGCCTCGGCGAACGCTCTGGCTTCCGCTTTCGCCTCGCGTGCGTGCTCGGGGACGGGTCCCTCGTCGAGTAAGTCCATACTGCACACACGCAGCCAGCACGCAAAAAGGCACTCAGAACTGCCGCTCCGTGGTCCCCCGTTTCCGGTCAGTGCTCGTCGGCACTCGACACGTCGTCGCCCGCTTCGCTCGCCCCGTTCGCGTCGTCGCCGGTGTCGCCGCCGTCATCGACCACTTCACCGTCCTGGTTCGCTTCATCACCGCTGTTCGCTGCCCCATCGGTGTCCGCTTCGCCATCGTCGCCGTCATCATCCGATTCGCCCGCGTCGCTTGCTTCGCTGTCGACCGAATCAGTCAGCTCCCGGTTCGCGGCAGGGACACTGTCGGCGTCGTCGTCCGGGTCGTCGGCCGCCGATCGGGCAGGCGAGGCGACCCCATCGTCGGCGACCGCGCGGACGCTTTCGGTGTCGCTGGCGGCCCGGGCGCTGGGGTGGCTGCGCTCGATCGACATCGTCTCGCCCTCCCGCAGGCGGTCACGGACGGCGTCGCGCTCGACCGTGCCCGAGACGGTCCGCGGGAGCTCTTCGACGGTGCCGATCGTTCGCGGGAGCTTGAACCCAGCCAGGCGCTCGCGCAGGTGGGCTTCGAGGTCGGCCACGTCGACCGTCTCCCCGTCCGGAACGAGGAGGGCGGCGACCTGCTCGCCCCACTCCTCGTCGGCGAGTCCGACGACGGCCGCCTCGTCGACCGACGGGTGGGCCCGGATCGCGTCGACGACTTCGCCCGGATCGACGTTCTCGCCGCCGGTCAGGATCCGGTCGTCGAGCCGGTTCAGTACGTAGAAGCGCCCGTCCTCGTCGCGGTACCCCACGTCGCCGGTGTGGAGTCCGTGCTCGCCGAACGCCTCGCCCGTCGCCACGGGATCGTCGTAGTAGCCCGGGGTGACTGTCGGTCCGCGCACCACGAGTTCGCCCGACTCGCCCGCCTCGACCGGGGCGCCGTGTTCGTCGACGACGGTTACGTCGGTCCAGAGCAGCGAGTTCCCGACCGTCTCGGGGTGGTCGAACGCTTCGCCGTGGCGTGCGGTGGCGATCTGTGACGCCGTCTCGGTCATCCCGTAGGTCGGACAGATCGGGACCGAGTAGTCCCGGCAGCGCTCGACGAGTTCGGCCGGGGTGGGGGCGCCGCCGACCAGCGCGAACCGCAGGCAGCCGGGGAGCGTCCCTCTGGCCGAAAGCATCCGGCGCAGCATCGTCGGCACCAGCGAGACACAGATCGCATCGTACTCGCGGATGTCGTCGACGGTGCCGCCGGGATCGAACGTCTCCCGGACGATCACGGTCGTTCCGTAAAGCGCCGACCGGAGGACGGGCGCGATCCCGCCCATGTGGTGGAGCGAGAGCGGCACCAGCCAGCGATCCTCGGGATCGACGCCCAGCCGGAACGCGCTGGCGGTCGCGCTCGCGAGCAGGTTCCCCATCGTGAGTCGGACCGCCTTCGGATCGCCGGTCGTCCCGGAGGTGAACAGAAGCAGCTGGGTGTCCGCACGGTCCCACGCTCTCGGCGTGATCTCCTCGCGCTCGACTGTCGAAAGCGGCGTCACGTCGTCGCGCCCGGACTCGTGGATGCTGAGCGTCGGGGGCGACCTCGGGACCTGCTCGGCGGCCGATCGAACCTGGGACTCGGTGGCTTCGTCACAGACGACCGTGTCCACGTCGGCGTGGTCGATGCGGTCGGCCAGCTCCGGCGGCGTGAACTCCGGCGCCAGCGGCACCAACACGGCGCCCAGCCGCATCGTGGCGTGGATCAGGCAGACCGCCTCGACGCCCGTCTCCAGGACGCCGGCGACGTGATCGCCGTCGCTGACACCCAGCGCGGAGAGCCGCCCGGCCATCTCCGCGACGGTCTCGTCGAGCGTCGCGTACGTCCAAGCGTTGCCGGAACTCGCGTTGACGAGGGCCTCCCGGTCGGGCGTGCTCCGTACCCGGTGGGCCAGCCAGTCGTGCATATTTCCCTCCACGGGACTACTGGTACTTGCCTCTTGGCACACGCCCGCGACCGATCAGCCGTGGGTGAGCGCCGCGAACAGCGCGTCGACGGCGTCGCGACTCCCCGGGCGCTCCGCGGAGTAGACGCCCACCGCGAACACGGTGTCCCCGTCCATCGTCTCCCGGGCGACGACGAGCCGCGGGGCGTCGCCCTCGACCTCGTACTCGCCGGCAGTCACGCTCTCACCGCCGAGATCGACGGTCGCCTCGCCAGCCCACGTCACCTCGGGCGTGTCCATCGGGAGGTACGGAAGCACGTACGTGACGGCCTGCTTCAGCGGCGCGTACGTCAGCGGGTTCAGCGAGACGCCGCCGACGCTCCAGCCCGGGAGACTCACCGTGACTACCGCCGCCCCCGTCTCCTCGTGAGTAGTCGTCATCACGTACGCCGAGAGGTCGACCTGCTTCTCGATGCCGCCGACGCGCAGGCGCTCTTGGAACTGCATCGGTTCGACGCTCGGCTCGCCGAACCCGTGTTCGGCGGCGGTGTCGGCGTCGACAGTCAGCGGCGCGTCGGCGGCCCCGCGCATCGGTCCGCCGGCGACGAGCCAGCCGCCGCCGACGGCCGCGAACAGCACCCCGCGACGAGAACGAGTGACAGAACTCTCCGCAGCATGGGCCCGGATTACGAAGCAGCCGGGATAACTGTTCTCCTTCGTGACACGCTCGAACGCCAGCAAAAAACGGCGATCGGGAGTGGGGTCAGTCGCCGTGACCCTTGCCCTTGCCCTTGCCCTTGCCCTTGCCGGGTCCGTTCTCGCTCTCGCCGGGGACGCCCGGCCCGGCTCGGGGGCCTTTGTACGTCGCGTCGGCGTCGTACCCGTCGAACAGACGGTACCAGTCGTCGACGTTGCCGGTCGTGGGGAGGCTCGCGCGGTCGGCGAGGTTCGACTGCTCGTCGATCACGCGCCCGCTCCCGAGTCGGAGATCCGTCGCCAGCGCCTCGGCGACGGCGTCGAGATGCTCGCGGTGCTCGGTCGGCACGTCGCCGCCCAGTAGCACCACGCCGCCGCCGTCGGCGACGAACTCTCGCAGGCGGGTGAGTTCGGCGTCGGTGAACGGCTCGGCGGGCGCTGAGATCAGCAGCGCACGACCCCGCGCCAGCAGGTCGCCGGTGAGATCGTTCACCTGCTCGAAGCCGAGGCCGACGCCCTCGAGATACCGGAGGTAGTTAGCGGCGTCCTCCGCGCCGACGCTGCGCTCGGCGCCGAACTGGCCGTGGCCGCCGTCGATCAGTACGTCTCCCTCGCGGTCGGCGAGCCGGTCGAGCAGGCTCGTGAGGAACGCGTAGTTGCCGTACCCGGACACGTCGTCGGGGAACTCGTCGTCCTCGAACGCCTCGTCGATCAGGCTCGATCCGGTCATCGCGACGCGGGCGTGCTGGTCGATTCCGACGAGTGGAACGCCGTCCGTGTACGCGAGATCGGCGCCGAGCTGAGTCGCCGTCGGTTCGGCGGCGACGGGGACGCGCTTGGCGTCCAGCCGACCGTCGGTCGTCCGAACGCCGGCTGCGTACGGGGCGTAGAGTTGCTCCACGTCCCCGTTCCGGATCGTCGCCGAGGCGTCGGGGTCGCTCTCGCCCCAGAGCCGCTTCCCCTCGCGCCGGGCGGCGAACTCCTCTTGCAGGAAGCTGTCGTGCTGGCCGAAGCCGGAGTCGTAGACGCGGGCGTACCCCTCACGGACCGCCGCGCGGTTGTACGGCGTGTCGTAGCTCCCGCTCCCATCGGTGTCCACGTCGATGTAGGCGAGCAGGCGGCCGAAGTCCCCGCGCAGGGGCTCCTCGTCGTCGAACCGGATCGAGACCGTCTGGTCGCCCAGTAGCGCTTCGGCGAACGCCGTGGCGTCGTCGCCGCGCGCCTTGAGGTACGGCTCGTCGCCGATCCCCTCCCACTCCTGGGTGGTCTCCTCGGTATCTCCTGTCTCGGGCGTGTCGATGCCGAGGATGCGGACCGTGTCGATGTAGCCGTTGGGGAACTGGACGTCGATGGTGTCGCCGTCGGTGACCGAGCGCACGTCGACCTCGTAGCGCTCGCCCTTCGCTAGGTCGGGCGGGGCGATCCCCGGCCGGTCGGCGAAGTAGTCGAACGCGTCGGCGTTGTAGCGCTCGGTCTTCGGCACGAACCCGATCCCGGCATTGGTCTCCTCGTCGAGCACCTGGTCGTCGTTGAACCGGAAGCCGAGGCCGAGCGCCGACGCGATCTCGTTGAGGTTGGCCGTCGCGTCGTAGTTGCGGAAGTCGGACTGATCGAACAGCAGCAGCGCGCCGCCGTCGTCGACGAACGTCGCGAGCGCGTCGAGTTCGTCGTCGGTGAACGCCTCCGACGGGGAGGTGACGATCGCCGCGTCCGCGTCCGGAAGCGCGCTAGCCAGGTCGTCCGTCGCGGTCGTCTGGTAGCCGTTGTCCTCGGCGTACTTGAGGAACTGCGAGAAGCTGTCGCTGTCGTAGTACTGGCCGTGCCCGTCGTCGAACGCCACCGCCGGGCCGTCGGCCTCGGCGTCGAGGACGTTCAGCACGAACTCCTCGTTGCCGGTGGCGAAATCGGCGCCGTTCTCGACGATCGGCGCGCCGAAGCCGACGACGCCGCCGTCGCTGGAGACCAGCGGGATGTCGGCGTCGTCGGGGTAGTCGATAGCGTCCTCCGCCCCGTCCTCGTCGACGTTGATGGCCGTCTCGCTCGCCCAGACCGCCACCAGCGAGTCGTCGGTCAGCGGTTCGCGCTTCGCGTTCAGCTGACTCGCCGTCGAGTCGAACGCGAGCGGTTCGATCTCGGCTGTCGCCGCCAGCGCGCTCCCGCTCGCGCTGACGCCGACGCCCCCGAGCAGTGCCCCTGCAGCCGTCGCCTTGAGAAACAGCCGTCGTCGCATGCGGGCCGACATTACGGCCATCGGCCAATAAATCATCCGTCGAACTACACGAATATATACCGCACTGAGGGCTCAGAACGCTATATAGCCGTCAGTGCTCCACGAACTCGACCAGCACGCCCGCGGTATCCCGTGGGTGGAGGAAGGCGATGTCGTGTCCCCACGCGCCCGGTCGTGGCTCGTCGTCGATCGTCTCGATCCCCAGGTCGCGGGCGCGGTCGAGCGCGGCCGCGGCGTCGTCGGTCGCGAAGGCCACGTGGTGCAGCCCCGAACCGTTCTCGGCGACGTAGTCGGCGATGGTGCTGCTCTCGTCGAGCGGTTCGATCACTTCGACGTACCCGTTGCCGAGGTCGAGGAACACGAAGCGCATCCCGCGGGCCTCGTCGGTCTCCTCGTGGACGTTCTCGGCGCCGAGCAGGTCGCCGAACAGTGCCGCGGTCTCGGCGGCGTCGTCGGTCGCGACGCCGGCGTGGTCGAACTCCATGGGTGTGACTGCGCGCCGACAGCCCAAAAGCGTGGGTCGTTCGGTGAGCCTGCTACTCGCCGACACGATTATGGGCCAGTCGGGCACACTCCCGGGCATGCAGACCTCCACCACCGACTCGATCGCGGGCGCGGAGATCGCGGAGACGCTCGGCACCGTCCGGGGAACACTGTGCGGGCCCGCAACGTCGGCCGGGACTTCACCCAGAGCCTGCGAAACCTTATCGGCGGCGAGATGAAGGCGTACACCGAACTGCTGTCGGACTCCCGTGAGCAGGCCGAGGAGCGCATGCTGGCCGAAGCCGAGTCGATGGGCGCCGACGCGGTCGTCGAGATGCGCTTCGAAACCTCCGAGATCGCCGGGACGGGCGCGGAGATGCTGGCCTACGGGACGGCGGTGAAACTGGAGTAAGCGACCGCTCAGACCGACACGCCCTGCTGGTACTCGCCGAACACGTCGCGGAACAGGTTACAGACCTCGCCGACGGTCGCCTTCGCCTTCACGGCGTCGACGATGTACGGCATCACGTTCTCGTCGCCCTCGGCGGCGTCACGCAGGTCGTCGAGCGCCGCCTCGACGGCGTCGTCGTCGCGCGCCTCGCGCAGGTCGTCGAGGCGGTCGATCTGTCGCTGCTCGTCCTCCTCGTCGACCGACTCCAGCTCCATCTCCGGCTCGGCGTCCTCGACCTCGAACTCGTTGACGCCGACGATGATCCGCTCGCCCTCCTCGATCTCCTCCTGGCGCTCGAAGGCGACCTCCTGGATCTGGCGCTGGACCCACTGGTCCTCGATGGCGCCGCGCATCCCGCCGCGCTCGTCCACGTCGTCGAGGATCTCGAACGCCTCCGCTTCGATGTCGTCGGTGAGGCTCTCGACGTAGTAGCTGCCGGCCAGGGGGTCGATCGTGTCGGCGGCGCCGGACTCGTGGGCGAGGATCTGCTGGGTGCGAAGCGCGGTGCGGACCGACTCCTCGGTCGGGAGCGCGAGCGCCTCGTCCTTCCCGTTCGTGTGGAGGCTCTGTGTGCCGCCGAGGACGGCGGCGAGCGCCTGGTAGGAGACGCGGACGACGTTGTTCTCGATCTGCTGGGCCGTGAGCGTCGAGCCGCCGGTCTGGGTGTGGAACTTCAGCTGCTTCGACTTGGGGTTCTCGGCACCGAATCGCTCCTCCATGATCGTCGCCCACATCCGCCGGGCGGCGCGGAACTTCGCGGCCTCCTCGAAGATGTTGTTGTGCGCGTTGAAGAAGAAGGAGAGCTGGGGGCGAACTCGTCCACGTCGAGGCCGGCGTCGATGGCGGCCTCGACGTACTCGATCCCGTTGCCGAGCGTGAACGCGACCTCCTGGGCGGCCGTCGAGCCCGCCTCGCGGATGTGGTAGCCCGAGATGGAGATCGTGTTGAAGTTCGGCGTCTCCTCGGCACAGAACTCGAAGATGTCCGTGATCAGCCGCATCGACGACTCCGGCGGGTAGATGTACGTGTTCCGCGCGGCGTACTCTTTCAGGATGTCGTTCTGGATCGTCCCGCGCAGTTCCTCGCGATCGACGCCCTGCTCGTCGCCGACGGCGATGTACAGCGCCAGCAGCACGCTCGCGGGGGCGTTGATCGTCATCGACGTGGACACCTCGTCCAGCGGGATCCCCTCGAAGACGGTCTTCATGTCCTCGATCGAGTCGATGGCGACGCCCGAGCGCCCGACCTCGCCGGTGGCCATGTCGGCGTCGGAGTCGTGGCCCATCTGTGTCGGCAGGTCGAACGCCATCGAGAGCCCGGTCTGGCCCTGATCGAGGAGGTAGTGGAAGCGCTCGTTGGTCTCCGACGCCGTCCCCATCCCGGCGTACTGCCGCATCGTCCAGAGCCGACCGCGGTGCATCGTCGAGTAGACGCCGCGGGTGTAGGGCTCCTGCCCCGGGAAGCCGAGATCCTCCTCGTAGTCGAGGTCGGCCACGTCCGCCGGCGTGTACAACGGCTGGACCTCCTGGCCGCCGGTGTCGGTCTCGAAAGGCTCCTTCCGCTCGCCGAACCGGTCGACGGTGGGGCCGTAGGTCTCCTCCTCCCAGTGTTCCTTCCCCTCACGGATCGCCGCGAGGTCCGCCTCGTCGAACATGCCTCGAACTGGGGCCGGTTCGGACTTAAGCATGGGGAGACGACAGCCGGCAGGTCGGCCGCCGTCGACGCCGCCGCCAGCCGTCGATCCCGACGCCGAGGCTCCGGAGTCACCCGGCTTTATCGGGTCCGCGGTCGACAGCCGGCACATGGCACTCATCGACACTGCGTTCGGTATGCTGCACGTGCTGTTCGCCGGGATCTGGTCCGGGACGACCGTCTTCTACGCCTGGCGGATCCACCCGCTGCTGAGCGAAGGAGAGATCGACGCCACGTCCGCGATGTCGATCACGACCGGGCTGCGCTGGCTCACCCGGATCGGCGCCGTGGTGTTCGTCGTCACCGGCGGCCACATGGCGGGAACGGGCTACGGCGACGGACGCCTGTTCAGCGACCCGATGGGCCACGCCGTGCTCGGGATGCTCACGCTCTGGCTGGTCGTGACCGGGCTGCTGGAGATGGCGATCGGGAAGATGCAGCCCCACCTCGGCGACGGCCGGATCCAGACCGCCGGCCGCGAGACCGAGACGTTCATCAAGGTCGCCGCGACGTTCTCGGTCGTGCTGCTGCTGCTCGGCGGCTACCTCTCCCAGCCGCTCGTCTGATCCACTCCGGGACGCGTTCCCTGACCAAACGCTTACTTCTCCGCCGTCGAACCGACGCGCATGGATCTTGAGACCGTCGAACGATACGTCCGCGCAACGGGCGCCAGCCACAGCGAGATACAGGCGGAGATGGCCGACTACGCCGACGAGAACGGCTTCCCGATCATCGGCCCCGACGCGGGCGCGGTGCTGCGCATGCTCGCGCGCCTGACCGACGCCGGGCGCGTGTTCGAGTTCGGCTCGGGCTACGGCTACAGCGCCTCGTGGTTCCTCGCCGGCGGCGCCGACGAGGTCGTGCTCACCGAGATCGACGACGACGAACTCGAGATGGCCCGAGAGTTTCTCGACCGCGCCGGCGTCGCCGAGCGCGCACGGTTCGAACACGGCGACGCGCTGGAGCTGGTCGAGGCGTACGGCGGTCCGTTCGACGTGGTCCTGATCGACCACGACAAACCGCGCTACGCACAGGGGTTCGACAAGGCCCGAGAGAAAGTGCCCGAAGGCGGCGTGATCGTCGCCGACAACATGACCCGCGGCCCGATCGATCTCGACGCGCTGACGGCGTACTTCGCCGACGAGGAGCCGCTGCCGGACGACGCCAGCGACGGCACCGAGGGGATCGCCGACTACGTCGAACACGTCCACGCGGACCCGGCGTTCGAGTCGTTCGTCCTCCCGGTCGGCTCGGGGCTCTGTCTGAGTACGCGGGTGACGCCGCGAGGGGAGGAGTAGGGCCCTACAGCTCGGTCCCGGTGGCCGCGTCGACGTGTTCGGGGGCATCAGGTCCCGAAAGCGCTGATCGGCCAGCCACTCGCCCAACTGGACCAGTTCGTCACAAGCCGCCTCGAAGATCCGCTCACCCTTCTCCGCGGTCGCGTCGGTCGGGTCGCCGAAGGCGCCGTTGCCGGAGTTCTCGACCGTGTCGTAGTGGATCCGTGCGCCGTGACGGCTGTGGCCCGAACTGGCGAGGTCAGTCAGCCCCCCGTCGCGGGCACCCTCGAACTGTCCGGGCTTGACCGTCTCCGGATCGAGATGTAGCAGCATCGAGGTCTCCTTCGGCCCGGCGTGGGGGCCGTTGGTCTCGAACAGCTCGTCGACGAGGTCGGGGATCGAGTTGTCCCACATCCACGGCGTCGCGAACGCGGTTTCGTCGGCGCGCACGCGGCGGCCGACCTCCTGGAGATGCTGTTCGTTCCCGCCGTGGGCGTTGACGAACACCACGCGGTCGATTCCGTGATACGTGAGGTTGCGGGTCAGATCCTCGACGTAGTCCCGGAACGACGACGGCGACACCCACATCGTGCCGTGGAACTGTCGGTGGTGGTCGCTGACCCCGATGTTGACGGTCGGCGTACAGAGGAAGCCAGTTCGCTCGGCGGCCGCGCGGGCCAGCCCCTCCGCGATCACGTGATCGGTCGAGAGCGGCAGGTGGGGGCCGTGCTGTTCGGTCGAACCCAGCGGGACGAACGCGACGGGGCCGGTGTCGGCGGTGGCGACGTCCGGCCACGTTTGATCGGCGAGATACACGGCCTAACGCTGGCTCGCCGGGGGCAAAAACCTCCCGTGCGTAGGCAACGGCCACGGCCGCTTTCGGTCACAATCGGTCGACGAGTGGCTTCGCCGTGCTGTATCCCCCGGGTAACTATAACGGAGGCGTGCGTATCAGAAATGAATGAACTTCGATGAATTCACAGGTGAGGTCCAGCACCGACTCGAGCTACCAGGAACTGGGGAGGCAGTTCGGGCGACGCGGGCGACGCTGATGGCGCTCGGCCAACGGATCCCCGAAGGGAACGCGGAGGATCTGGCGGCCTCGCTCCCGATGGAGGTCAAGTGGTACATGACGGGTGCCGTCCACGAACACGGCCAGCGGTTCGACTGGGCGGAGTTCGTCTCCCGGGTTAGCGAGGTCGAGCACGTCGAGCGACAGGAGGCAGCGTATCACGCCCAGGTCATTATGGACCTCGTGGCGTCGCAGGTGCCGCCGTCGGATCTCCGCCAGCTCCGCGACTCGCTCCCCGAGAGCGAGGACGACGAGAACTGGGGGAAGCTGTTCGGCGTCATCGACTCCGGCGGCTGGCAGGCTGAGTCGTCGGCGTAACGATTCCCGGTGGTTCGGGCCCCTTCGCCACGCTTTTGACGCCGCCCCACCGACTGAGAACTATGTTTGGAGGCGGCGGACTCAACCCGCGCAAGATGCAGCAGATGATGAAGCAGATGGGGATCGACGTCGAGGAGCTCGACGCCGAGGAAGTGATCATCCGGACCGGCGACGAGGAGCTCTACTTCGACGGCGCCCAGGTCACCAAGATGGACGCCCAGGGGCAGGAGACGTACCAGATCGTCGGCGAGCCCAACGTCCGCGAGACGGGCGCCGACGAGGCCGACGCGCTCGAGGAAGGTGAGGCGGCGGCCGACGACGGCGGCATCCCCGAAGCCGACGTGGAGATCGTCGCCCAGCGCGCCGGCGTCACCGAGTCCACCGCCCGGGAAGCGCTCGAGGAGAACGACGGCGACCTCGCCGCGGCCGTCTCGCAGCTGGAGTAGTCCGGTGGAGGCCGTTCTACTGGTTCATGGCGACCGTGAGTACGTCCGACAGCCCGGCGAGGAGCTCCAGACCGACCTGGGCGTGCTCGACGTACCCGAGGACGTGCGCCACGGCGACGAACTGGAGACCCACCTGGGCGAGCGATTCGTCGCCCAGAAACTCCGCGGGCCCGACCTCTTCGAGCATTTCGAACGCACCGGCGCCCCGATGATGCCCCGCGACGCCGGGCTCGTGATGGGCCACACCGGCGCCGGCGGCGGCGACCGCGTGCTCGACGCCGGCACCGGCACGGGCGTGCTCGCGGCCTACCTCGCCCGGGCCGGCGCCGAGGTGACGACGTACGAGACGGATCCGGCGTTCGCCGACGTGGCCCGCGAGAACATGGCCCTCGGCGGCGTCGACGACCGCGTCGACGTGCGAACCGGCGACGTGACCGAGCAGCTCGACGAACTCGTCGAGGAGGGCCCCTTCGACGTGCTCACCCTCGACACCGGGGACTCGGCGGCCGTCGTCGAACGGGCGCCGGAGTTACTGACGAGCGGCGGGTTCGTCGCCGTCTACTCGCCGTTCGTGGAGTCGGTCCGGGAGACCGTCGAGGCCGCCCGCGACGGGCTCACGGAGATCCGGACGTTCGAGACGATCCAGCGTCGGATGGACGTGAGCGACCGCGGGACGCGGCCGTCGACGGCCGGCGTCGGGCACACTGGCTACCTGACGTTCGCGCGGAAGGAGTAAGCAGTACGGCGGGACGGTTTCGGTACAGCCTGCTCGAACCCGTTCTCAGTGGTCGTCCTCGCGCCACTTGTGGCCGCACTCCGTACAGGTAAAGAACCGCGTCTCGGACTCGTCGGCCGAGCGAATCTGCTTCATCTCGTAGCTCGCGCGGTCGTTGCCACACTCGGGACAGCGGATCTCGGTGGTCGGCCCCATCGCCTCCTCGCCCACGTCGGACATGTCGACGATGTCGCTCTCCTCCTGGTCCTGCTGGGTGGTCATGTCGCTCTCCTCGGCTTCGTTGCGGGCCTCGGTGTAGCCACAGCTGCCACAGACCCACTCGTCGCCGTCGGCCTTCATCATCGAGCCGCACTCGTCGCAGAACTTCATTATCGGCAGCGTAGCGGGCCACCCGGTTTAAGCGCCGGGGTTCGTCGCCGCAGCGTCGGGATTCAGCCGAACGCACCCGGGCGCACCCCGGTCGGCGCGCCGAACTGCCGCAGCGGGGGACGACCGCCCAGAACACTCCCGTGAGCGCGATACCGACGCCGCCGGCCAGCAGCACCGCCCGTGCGCCAACAGCGGCACCGGCAGCGCCACCGAGGAGGAGCCCCAGCGGGCCGACGACGTTGCTCAGGCTGCTGACCGTCGCCGTCACCCGGCCGAGCCGGTCGTCGGGGACGCCAGTCTGCATCGTCGCCTGGACGCCGACGTTGTACACGCCGACGGGGATCCGGGAAAGCCCGAACAGTGCCGCCGTCACGACCACGCTCCCGAGTTCGACCCCTGCTACCCAGGTTCCTCCAGCGAGCAGGAGCCCAACGGCGTTTGTGGCGCCCAACGATCGATCTTCGACGATGGGCGCAAGCAGGGCGCCGACGACCGCGCCGGCAGTCGTCGCGACGCCGCTGATGCACGACTTCTGGAACGCCGAGGACACACAGGGCGAGATGACCCACTTCCTCAAGAACGCCGCGCTGCTCGGTGGCTCGCTTGCGTTCCTCGCCCTCGGCGGCGTCGACTGGCCGCTGGCACTCAACGTCGGCCTCTTCTAAGCGCCCCTCCCCTGGCTCGTAACGGACTCAGTCAACGTACGGGCGCTCGATATCGGGCTCGCCTTCGATCCACTCCGTAATCGCGCTGGTCACCCAGTCGAAGACGGTGATCACCGGCGAGAGCCCCCGCTCGACGACAGCGATCACGGGGGCGACCCGGAGCGACCACTCCGCGGCGTTGCCCAACCCGTACGCTTTCGGGACGATCTCGCCGAAAACGAGGACCAACATGCTCGTGAGTATCGTGGCGGCGACGACCGCAGGGCCGGGATCGAGCGAGCGGGCGACCAGCACGGTGACGATGCTCGAGATCGCGACGTTGACCACGTTGTTCCCGACCAGCAGCGTCACGAGCAGCCGGTGGGGATCCTCGCGGAGCGCGGTTAGCGTCCGCTCCCGGGGTCGTCGTCGCCGGTCGTTTCGGCGGCCGAGGGGAGCGAGAAGATCGCCGTTTCGGAACTGGAGAAGAAGGCGCTACAGGCGAGCAGCGCGACTGTACCGACGACGCCGCCGACGACGAGGGGGTCGACCATGGAGCCTCTCCCGCCGGGGCGATAATGAAGCCGGCGGCGGCCCGACTGGCACCGACACGTCTAACCCGGGGCGCCGAGCATTTGCGCCCAGAGATGTCGCTCAAAGCCACCGCGCGGGCCCACCCCATCCAGGGGCTCGTGAAGTACCACGGGATGCGCGACGAGGAGCTTCGGCTCCCCTACCACGACTCGATCAGCGTCTGTACGGCGCCGTCGAACACCACCACCACCGTCGAGTTCCTGCCCGACGCCGGCGACGACACGTACATCATCGACGGCGAGGGCGTCGACGGCCGCGGCGCCGAGCGCATCCGCCACGTGCTTGATCACGTTCGCGCGCTCGCGGGCATCGACCACGCGGCCCGAGTCGAGAGTGAGAACTCCTTCCCCTCGAACGTCGGCTTCGGTTCCTCCTCCTCCGGCTTCGCGGCGCTGGCGATGGCCGCCAGCGAGGCCGCGGGGATGGACCTCACCCGACCGGAGATCTCGACCATCGCCCGCCGGGGATCTTCGTCGGCCGCTCGTGCGGTTACGGGCGCCTTCTCCGACCTCTCGGCCGGCCTGAACGACGAGGACTGTCGCTCTCACCGCCTCGCCACCGGGACGGGCGAGGACGGGTTCGACCCCGAGGAGGACCTCCGGATCGTCACCGCGCTCGTCCCCGCCTACAAGGAGACCGAGGAAGCGCACACGGAGGCAGAGGCGAGCCACATGTTCGACGCACGCCTGGCGCACGTCCAGGACCAGTTGGTCGAGATGCGCGACGCGCTGCGGGAGGGCGACTTCCACCGGATCTTCGGCACCGCCGAGCACGACTCGCTGTCGCTGACGGCGACGACGATGACCGGCCCGTCGGGCTGGGTGTACTGGAAGCCCGAGACTATCGCCGTGTTCAACGCCGTGCGGGAGCTCCGGGAGACGGGCGTCCCCGTCTACTTCTCGACGGACACCGGCGCGTCGGTGTACGTGAACACGACCGCCGACTACGCCGACGTTGTCGAGGAGAAGGTAGCCGAGACGGGCGTCGAGACGCAGGTCTGGGAGGTCGGGGGGCCCGCAGAACTGCTCGACGAGAGCGAAGCGCTGTTCTAAGCCAGCCACGGCGCGCGACCGATGGCGACCTCGGTGTCGCCCCTTTCAGAGCGAACGCCGTGGCTGTGTAGGGGCCACCGACTTTTTCCGCCGCTTCGCGGTATCACGAACATGGTCGAGATACGGACCGTCGAGAGGTCCGACCTCCCCGCGGTCCGCCGGCTCCACAACCGCTACGTGGACCGCGACGAATCCCTCGAAACCGTCCGCGAGTGGCACGACGAGCACTCCGACCTGCTCGTCGGCGCGTACGACGACGGCGAACTCGTGGGCCACGCACTCGGGCGCCCCCACGCCGCGAACGAGGTCGAACTGGCCGGCCTCTCCGTCGTCGAATCCCACCGCCGGCAGGGGATCGGCTCGGCCCTGCTCGACGCCTTCGAGGAGCGCGCCGCCGGCGCCGGCTTCGAGCGCGTGACACTCGGCTCCGCGGGCGGCTACGTCGACGATTTCTACGGCGAGAACGGCTACGAACCAGAGAGCGTGCTGGTCCGGTTCGATGTCGACGGGCCGCAACCGGAGACCGGGTTCGAGGTGATGGACGAGCGCGTCGAGGGTGACACGCGGAAACTCTACGTCGATCCCGGAGACGGAGACGCCGCACACCTCGACGCGGTCCGAGAGTCGTTCGGTGATCCCGAGGCGATCTATATCTTCGCGACGGATCTCGACGGCGCCTGACTCGCCTCACGCAGCGGCGACAGCCACCTTCTCGCCCGCCCCGCCGACCGAGACCGCGTCGACGAACGTCTCGTTCCCCGTGACGACGGCGACCGTGCGGTCGTCGACGGTCGCGAGTCGGTAGTACTCGCCGTCGACGCGCCAGCCCTCGGCGGTTCGGTTCCCGCGGGCGTCGAGGTAGTCCGCGAACGCACGCTCGAACTCCCGCGCGTCGGCATCGGTGTCCCAGCGGAGCACCCAGACGTAGCCCTCGGTGTCACCCGTGACGGCCACGAGCCGGTCGTTCCCCCAGCCTGCCGCCGCCTCAGCCGCGCGGTCCTCGGGGAGTTCGGTGCCGAGCACCGTCCGGGCGAACAGTTCGCCACGGCGGGCGAACGAGGCGGGCGTGTACCAGTCGGTCGGCGTCTCGTCGACGACGGTGAGGTTCGCCGGCGGCTCCGTCGTTCCGGGGTGGAGCAGCTGTTCGGTCGTGTTCGGGAGCCTCGTGTTCGGCGAGAAGGCCTCGCCCGGGGAGTCCAACTGCGCCGCGAAGTACTGCCCGCCGAAGCAGTACGCTTGGCCGGCGTACCGCTCGTAGTGCGTGCCGTTTCGGTACTCCCCACAGCGCCGCTCGATCGCCGAGAAACCCAAGAACTGCCGCGTGTAGGCGTCCTCGAGGTAGACTGCGCTGCCCTCGATCAGGGCGCGCTGGATCCCGAACGACTCTCGGTCGGAGACACGGTCGAGGAACACCGTCCGGTTCCCGTCGACGCGCCGGAACTGGACCACGTGGACGTACTCGTGGGCGAGGATACGGGTCACCTGCGCGACCGAGCCGTTCCCCGGCGAGATACGGACCCGGCCCGTCCGCTGGGAGTAGCTCGCGCGAACACGGTCAGCGTCGAACGTCTCGACACCGTCGCCGAGGCCGAGGTGGGCAGCGAAATCGTCCGTCTGTGGCTCCAGCGCTCCGTCTCGGACCGAGACCGCCGGCGGGTCGTACTCGCCGCCGAGTATCGACTCCACGCGCTGCCAGACCAGCGTCGCGTTCACCGGGAGATCGCCGTACACCGCGACCTCACCCGCTGGCGTCAGTGTTTGCGTGGCCTCCGGCGCTTCCGTCGATCCCTGTGTGGGTGACGCCGTCGCTGACTCGGGGTCGCGGAGGGCGCGCTACAGCCGGCGACGACGAGCAGCGCGACTGTCAGGAGGGTCGTGACGGTGTGGCGGGTCACGGCCACCACCGCCGCAGCGAGGCGTTCGTCATCGGGCGCCGGTAGTCGAGTCAGCGATAAACCAGTATCGAACCCTCAGACGAGCTTCATCATCCGCGTCTCGAACTTCCCGACGCGGACTTTCCACCAGCCCTGCAGCTCCTCGTCGAGGTCCGGGTCGTCCGTATCCGCCCGCAGCACGCTTACGCCGTCAAGTTTGGCCCGGGAGGCGACGATCGTCACGTCACACTGCCGGATCACGTCGGGCGACAGTTGGGGGTTCCCGCGACCGAACACGAACCCCTGACCGCCGATCGGCGAGACGACGATGACGTTGTCCTCGCCCAGCGCGTCCAGGATCTCCCCCTCGCTCGCGTCGCTGACGAGCACCTCGCCGTCGCGCCACACGTCGACGCCGATGGGCGAGGCCTCGAAGCCGAGTTCGTCCTTGATGGTCCCGACTGTGGAGCCGGGGCCGAGAACGTACGTCTTCCCCGGTTCGGCCCGGATGTCGTCGGCGACGCCCTCGGCGAGCGCCTCGACGGTTCCTCCGCCCAACTGCTTCGAGGACTGCATCTGCTCGCCCACCGGGACTCGCGCGACCGCGCGGAGTTCGGGGTTCACCTCGCCCTCGCGGTACTCGTCCTCGTCGATGTCCATCACCTCGCGTCGCTCCGTTCGCTCGTAGGAGGCGACGATGTAGGCGGCGTCCTCCGGCGAGACCGCGAACACCGAGGAGTAGACCTTCACGCCCGCCGGGATCCCCAGCATCGGCGTGTCGGTCCCCTCGAGCGTCTCGGCCACGTCGGCCGCGGTGCCGTCGCCGCCGACGAAGAGGACGAGGTCGACGCCGGCGTCGACGAACGCCTCGACGGCCTCGCGGGTGTCTTCGGAGTCTGTCTCCTCGCCGGCCGGCTGACCGAGAACGGTCGGCTCGTACCCGGCCGCGCGGACCTCTTGCTCGCCCATCGGATCGCCCCAGGTCGAGATTTCGGCGTCCGGCAGGCGCTCCCGGAGTTCGTCGAGCGCGCGCTGGGCGCGCTGGGGGGCGCGCGGTTCCGCGCCGCGGGCGCGGGCCGCAGCCACCTTCCCGTCGGTGCCTTTCAGCCCGACGCGGCCACCCATGCCCGCGATCGGGTTCAGGACGAAGCCAACGTGCATGGAGGCGCTTCGGCCGGGAGCGGGAAAACGGCCGCGAAGGCGGCGACGGGCACGGCCGCGTCCCGGGGGTCGACGCCCGAGACCACCAGAGCTAAGCGCCGGACCGACGAAGCCAGGCGTATGCTTCAGGCTACGGCAGTCGAAGGCGTGTCGCTCGATCCGGCGCTGACCGGCGCCGTCGCGCTCGTGCTGGGGATCGTGGTGACGGTCGCGTGGACGCTCGCGTTCTACCGCTAACTACGCCGCGTTCTCGTCGAGTTGGTCGACGTGGTCGGCCAGCCACCCGGCTGCGCGTTTTGCCTCCTCCGGATCGGTCGCGGTGACCTTCAGCGTCACCGTCTCCCCGGGGTAGGAGCCGACCGTCACGTCGAATCGGTCCTGTACCTCGCTGAGCCGATCGAGCAGCGCACTCTCGGGCTCGGCGGCCTCGACGCGCTCGATGTACGTCGATTCGCCGTCGAACTCGTCGGCGACGGTCGCGAACATCGCCTTCATCTCTGCGGGCACGCCCGGGAGCACGTAACAGGACTCGACGACCGCACCCGGGGCCACGCCCTCGGTGTTGTGTAGCGGCCGCGAGCCGGCCGGGAGCTCGGCGGTGCCGGTCACGAGGTCCTCGCTGGCGTAGCCCCCCTCCTCCCGGAGCCAGTCGACGGCCTCGTCGCTGCGTTCCACCTCGCGCCCGAAGGCGGCGGCGACGCCCGCCATCGTCACGTCGTCGTGGGTCGGGCCGAGCCCGCCGGTGACGAGCACGGCGTCGTACTCGGCGTGGTACTCGTTGACGACGCGGGCGATGTCGCCGACGCGGTCCGGCACGGTCGTCACGCGTTCGACTGTGACGCCACGGTCGTCGAGGCGCGCACAGAGCCAGGTGGCGTTGGTGTTCTCGGTGTCGCCGGTGAGCAGTTCGTCGCCGACGGTGACGATTGCGACGTCCATCTACCCCCGGTAGGTGCGAGCCGGGGAAAAGCGCGACGGCGGTGGCTGGCCGGCGCGCTGGCTCACTCCGGCGGGCCGACCACGGCGTAACAGTTCCCGCTCGAGAGCTCCCACTCGAGGAGGCGCAGGTCACTCTCTTCGAGGTCCGCCTCGAACTCCGCGGGGTCGTAGACGTGGTAGAACCGCCCGACGGTCTCGCCGCCCGGGAGCGTCCAGTTGATCTCCGTGTCCAGCCCCGAGCCGCCCGTCTCCTCGTCGACGAACCGGTCGTGAGCGGTGCTCCACGCGCTCACGAGCGCCCGCCCGCCCGGCGCGAGCACCCGAGCCAGTTCGTCGAGGCTCGCGAGTCGGCGCGCCCGCGGTCGCAGGTGGTGGAGCGTGGCGACGTACACCGCGAGATCGACGGCGTCGGCCCCCAGCGGGATCGATGCCGCGTCGCCGGCGACGAGCTCGGCCTCGAACCCCCGCTCGGCGGCGCGGTCGGCGGCCTCCGCGAGCAGCCCCGTGCTGGCGTCGACGCCGACGACGCGGTCGGCGTGGTCGGCCAACACCTCCGCGTGGCGGCCGTTGCCGCAGCCGAGATCGAGGCCGACCGCGCCGGCGCGACCCGCGAGGAACGACTCGATCTCGGGCCAGGGGTACTCGCGGGTCTGTGAGAAGTGGCCGGCGATGCGGTCGTACGTCCGGCCGGCGTGAGAGCTCTCCTCGGGCATCGTTAGAGGAAGGCGAACGCGATGACGGTCATCGTGAGCAGGATCACGACGTGTTTCGCGCCGTCGGCGAGGGACCCCTCACCGAGTTGGCCGGCGATCAGCCCCGAGAAGGTCGCCTGCATGACGGCGGCGTGGTAGAACAGCAGCGTGTAGGCGGCGGTGTCGACGGTGCCGAGGCCGCTGAACACCCCGGTCGAGACCCCGCTGGGGAGGCCACCGCTGCCCCCGCCCAGATCCGCACTCTCGATCGCCGGGATGAACGACGTCGAGAGCGCGAACACGATCCCGATGAACACGAAAAAGGAGATGTAGATGACCAGCATGTACGTCACCATCTCCTGGCGGCGTTCGCGCTGGAGCCGGCGACTCGACCGGGCCTCCTCGGCGGCGATCTCTAGGACGGGTGCGATCTCTCCGCTTGCGGCCATCGCGTTGGTGATCAGCACCGTCGCTCGCGTCATCATCGGCGAGTCGATCCGGCGCTCCATCCGGCGGAACGCCGCCCGCACGTCGGCGCCCCAGCGCACGTCCTCCCAGGCCCGCTCGAGCTCGGGGGTCAGCGCATCGAGATCGGACTGCGTGAGCCGCTCCATGCTCTGGACGACGCTCACCCCGGCTTCGTTGATGCTGGCGAAGCGATCGAGGAAGTCGGGGATTACCCGCTCGATCGCCCGTACGCGGCGTTTGTCGATCTCGTACAGGATGGCGAACACGCCCGTGACGAACAGCGTCGCCTCGACGAACGGGCTGTCGACCGTCCGGAGGGCCGCCACCGGCGCAAGCGGGAGCGAGCCCGACCGGATCGCCACCCACCAGAGGCCGATCGGGACCGTAACCGCGAAGCTGTACTCCGGGTTGCGGAGCACGGTCCGGCCGGGGCTGCGCAGCCAGCCCAGCACCGACTCGTACGTCTCGTACAGTTCGAGTCGCTCGCGGCTCTCGCGCCAGCCGTCGGCGACGGTGCCGCCGTCGGTGAGTGCAGCCGTCGTCTCCACGTCGGTGATGCCGCTGACCTGGACCGGCGGGACCTCAGACCGCATGTCCCCGAGCGTGCTGCTGACCGTTTTGGTCGAGCTGTCGATGTACGCGATGAACCCCAGGCTGGCGAGCGGAATGCCGAGATACACCACCACTCGGAGGAGATCGAGCGTGTCCTGCAGGACGAGGCCGACCACGACGAGGATCGTGATCAAGAACAGCGGGCCGGCGACGAGCACTGTCACGTACGCCTCGGCGAACGTCGACAGCAGATCGAGGTACTGGCGCTGTTGGGCCTCGGCCTCCTCCTGATAGCGCTCGTACTGCCCCTTGAGGAAGTTCGAAAGCGACTGCCCCGAGCCGAGCACGGAGGCGAGGTTCTCGCCGAACTCGTCGAGGTTGTCGCTGGGCGTGCGGTCGGCCATCCCGTCCAGGGCGGTCAACACGTCGGTTCCGAACGTGTTCATGTCGCGGACGGCGACGCCGATCTCCACTGCCGCCTCGCCGTACACGTCACGGTTCCGGGTCAACGTATCCAGGATCGGGGGAACGCCATCCCCGATCGCGAGAGCGCGTAGACGAAGGCGATCGTTCGCGGGAGCGTCGCCTCGATCTCGCTGGCGCGCTCCCTGGCGCGCTCGTCGAGTATCGCCCACCGCAGGTAGTACGTCCCGAGCGCCAGCGCCGTCCCCACGGTCGCACTGGAGACGAACATGAGGACGAACAGGTCCGTGAGTCCGAGTTCGGTGACGTGGGTCAGATCTGCCAGGAACCCGAGTGCGGCCGGGAGCGCGGCCCGCACCGTGTCGCCGCTGATCCGGAGCGTCCAGAGCAGCGCGGCGGCGCCGTAGACGCCGATGATGCTGCCGCTGACCCCCAGCAGGAGACTGTACAGCAGCGTTCGCGAGGCGTAAACGCGATGGGTCGTCTGGACGTGGGCCGCCCGAAGCCGGGACTGCTGATCGCGCTTGCGCGGGCTCTCGTCGGCGACGTAGTCACCGAACAGCGAGATGGAGACGCGAGTGAGCAACAGTTTCGCGGGGCGAAACACGCGTTCGGCCGCGACCGGGACCAGGAGGATGATGGCGACGACGAGGGGGAGCGCCCAGAGCATCTCACTCCACCGTGTCGGCGAGCCCGTCCCCGCCGAGAGCTCCACGTCGGCTCGTTCGACCCGGTCCATCACGCGGTCGGGGTGGGCGTAGTACTCGTTGACCAGCGCCGTGAACGCTCGGTAGTCGGTGATACGGCGCTTCTGGAGGAACTCGAGGAACCGCTCACGGTCGCGGATCTCCTGGAGCAGCTCCGCCCGGCTCCACCCCCGTTCGTCCTGGATCTCTTCGAGCAGCGCGGAGTCCCGGCGTCGAACCGAGTCCGTCTCGGCGTCCCACTGGAACGCCGCGGAGTAGTCCAGTTCGCCCGTCCGCTGGTCGATGCCGCCGATCTCGCCGACGGTTTTCGCGCGGCGGACGCGCTCCTCCCCTTCCGGGTGAGCACCTGGATCGAGATCATGTCGAGGCTCTGGACCATCGCGCGGGGGACGTTGATCGGTTCGTTCTCGAGTCGGTTGATCACGGTCTCGATGGAGTCGGCGTGCATCGTCGAGAACGTCGTGTGGCCGGTGTTCATCGCCTGGAACAGCGTGACTGCCTCCGCCCCGCGCACCTCGCCGACGATGATGTACTCCGGCCGGTGTCGCAGCGCCGAGCGCAGCAGGTCGTACATGTCGATGTCGGTCCCCTCGTCCAGCCGCTCGCGCGTGATGGAGGAGAGCCAGTTGTCGTGGTACAGCGAGAGCTCGCGAGTGTCCTCGATGGTGAGCACCTTCGCTCGCGGCGGGATGAACATCGACACCGCGTTCATCGACGTGGTCTTCCCCGAGGCCGTCCCGCCGGCGAAGATGAGCGACTTGTTGTGCTCGATACAGAGCCAGAAGTACGCCATCTCGCTGATGGTGAACGTGTCGTAGTCGATCAGGTCGATCGGCGTGAACGGCTCCTCGGCGTACTGACGGATGGTGAACGCCGACCCCCGGGGGGTGACCTCTTCGCCCAGCGCCAGTTCCGCCCGGGAGCCGTCTGGCAGCGTCGTCTCGACGATGGGGTCGCCGACGGAGATGTGGCGGCCGGACTGCTGGGCCAGACGGATGACGTAGTTGTCCAGCGCGTTCGCCTCGAAGGAGATGTTCGTCTCGATGTCGGTGTACTCGTCGTGGTAGACGAAGATCGGGAGGTCGTAGCCGTCACACGAGATGTCCTCGATGTGGCTGTCGTTCAACAGCGGATCGACCTTCCCGTAGCGCCGGAAGTCACGCATCAGGTAGTACAGCAGGGAGTGGAACGTCGCCATGTCGGCGTCGACGCCGTACTGTTCGAGCAGGGTGGATAGCTCCTCGCCCAGGAGTTCCCTGTCGGCGTCGGTGTCGGCCGACCGGTAGAGGAGCGGGTCGCGGATGTCCTCAACGACCCGTTGGAGCACCAGGCGCTCGAACTCGTCCAGCGTCGGCTCGACGGCGTGGTACTGGTGTTCGCTCGCTGCCGGGTCGTGGGTGATCACCACGTAGGCGTACGGGGCGTTCACCCAGTAGCGGTCGACCTCTTCGTGGCCCTCCGGCACGTCGAACGACGCCAGCGGCCCGTCCTCGCCGGGGCGAAACGGCCGGGTCTCGAGCTCGGCGCCGCGAAGTAGCTCAAGCGTGCGGCTGATCCGGCGTTTGAGTCCTGAGAGCGTCGTATCGGTCTCCGACCCGTCGATGCGATCCCCCGACATACGGTGGTTACGTCACCTACCGGTGGGGCGGCCTTAAAACTGTACGCACACCGGCGTCCGCCTTCGGCGCCACTGCGCCAGTTCCTGATCGGTCCGCCAACGGGGCTGGAAATTGTCTACTTCGACACCCACGGGCGTCACGGTTTTAGGTACCCATCGCTAACGTTCCGCTATCGAATGAGGCGCGACTACTTCGAACTTGACGTGACGAACGTCGACTGGGCGGCGGAGGGTGCCGAGCCCGCCCAGCCGCTGGTCGAGATCGACTTCAGCGGGCCCGGTGAGAACCTTCGGGAGCGCCTCAGTGACACCGACGGCGAGCTGCTCGCCGGCGAGGACGTCGACGTCGCGTTCCGCCTCCAGGAGGAGCTCGACGCCGGCGAGCCCGTGCCGGGCGTCGTCGCCGTCACGAACCGCGTGACCGGGGAGTACGTCCTCGAACTCAACGAACAGGCCGAGGACGTGCTGGCGTTCATCGAGGCCGCGCGAGCGTACACCGAGGCCAAGGAGGCCGACGGCTACCGCGTGATCGTCTCCATCGACGGGGAGGAGATGGTCGAGTACGAAAAAGACACGTTCCTCGTCTACGACGCCGACGGCGAGTTCCTCCGCGAACGGAGCCTCATCCCGCCGGGCGTCGAGCTCTGAGGCCGGCACGCAGCCGGCTTCTACCGCTCAGTGGTTCTCCATCGCGTCGAGCAGCTGCTCCCGCCCGGAGAATCGGAGGAACGCATCACCCCCACCGGATCGGATCTCCGCCGGCGTCCAGAAGCGGGCCGCGGCGGCGTCGTCGGCGGCCGTGACGGCCCCCGTCGTGGCGGCGTAACTGATCGTGAAGTTCACGCCGACAGCCAGCGCGCCGGAGTCGTATCGAACTACTCCAGTCCCTACCGTGCGGAGGCCCTCCTTCGGGGCCGACAGCCCCGTCTCCTCCTGTAGCTCCCGTACAGCGGCCGTCGGGAGCGACTCGCCTGCCTCGACGTGCCCACCCGGGAGGACCCACGCCCCCGGTGCGTCCCCGGATCGCATCTGTACGAGGAGAACCGCCGGCCCGGCGGCACCCCCGGCTCTCGCCGGATCACCGCGACGCGGGCACTCGGAACTGGCGCCCGGCGTGGGGTTGCGCCACAGTCTGAACACTCGAGAGTGTCTGGAAATTTCGAAACGTTCGCACTGTGTCCAGCGTCGCGGTCGATCACGTGCGCCGCAGCGGCGGGATCGTTGCCGTCGTCGAAGTCGGGATCGGCGACGACCGTCGGGAGTTCGGCGCCACAGCGGGGGCAGTAGGCGGGCGGGCTTGCGCCGCCGGCGAGCCACGTCATAGCGGCGCGGTCGGACTGCCGCCGGAAAAAAGTATCTCGCCGCTCAGTTCCCGCGGCCCTGCAGCTTCTCCTCCTCGGGGAGGTCGACGTTGGCGTCGCCGCGCATGCCGCTGCCCGCGTCGGCGGCGATCTCGAACAGCGCCTCGGGGTCGTCCCAGTTGTTGACGGCCTCGACGATCGCGCTGCCCATCGCCTCGGGGTTCTCCGCGCCGAAGATCCCCGAGCCGACGAAGATGCCGTCACAGCCGTGGTACATCATCAGCGCGGCGTCGGCGGGCGTCGCGATCCCGCCGGCCGCGAAGTTGACGACCGGCAGGCGGCCGAGGTCGGCGGTCTCGTGGACCAGATCGCGGGGCGCCTCGTTCTCGCGGGCCCACATCTCGCGCTCCTCGTGGGTCATCCCCTCCAGCTTGCGGATCGCGCTCTTGATGTTGCGCTGGTGGTGAACCGCCTGGTTCACGTCGCCGGTGCCGGCCTCGCCCTTGGTGCGGATCATCGCCGCGCCCTCGTCGATGCGCCGGAGCGCCTCGCCGAGGTTGCGCGCGCCGCAGACGAATGGTGCGGTGAAGTCGCGCTTGTCGATATGGTACTTCTCCTCGGCGGGAGTGAGCACCTCGCTCTCGTCGACCATGTCCGCGCCCGCGGCCTCCATGATCTCGGCCTCCTTCCGGTGGCCGATCCGGACCTTCCCCATCACCGGGATCGAGACCTCGTCGGTGATCTCGCCGATGTCGGCGGGGTTGGCCATCCGGGCGACGCCGCCGCGCTTGCGGATGTCCGCCGGGACGGCTTCGAGATGCATCACCGCGACGGCGCCGGCGTCCTCGGCGATCCGGGCCTGCTCGCGGTTGACCACGTCCATGATGACGCCGCCTTTCTGCATCTTCGCGAACCCCCGCTTCACGAGGTCGGTTCCCCGTTTGAGCTCCTCGATGTCGTCTACTTCGTCCATACGTTCCCTTACGGCGGACGGGACTTAAGGGGGGTGGCTTCGGCCCGTTCGGCCGGGAGTTGCCCCCGGGGCGCGGCCGTCACGGCGCACCGGCACCGGCAGCCCTTTGCCGTCCCCGGCCAGTCGAGCATCCATGACGCTCCCGGGCCTACTCCCCCGCTCGCGCCTGCCCGACCGCGACGCGCTCCCGCGCTGGCTCGCCCCCGTCCCGCAGGCCGTCGAGGATCTCGGGCTGCAAGCGGTGTGGCTCGTCGTCGCGATCAACCTCGTCGGCACCGCCTTCGGCTTCTGGTACTACGGCGTCCACCCGCTGCCGCTCTCGGACCCGCTGATCGTGGGGCAACTCGCCGCGGAGCCAGCGCTCATGTGGCCGCTCGTCCCCGACAGCCCGGTGGCGACGCTGTTCATCGCGCTCGCGTTCGGCGCGTGGGCGCTCGGACGGAACAGCGAGTACCTGAACGCACTCGCCTTTTTCGGCTGCTGGAAGCTCGGCCTCTGGACGCCGTACGTCCTACTCGTGTTCGCGGATGGGTTCCGGGCAGTCAACCCGCTCCCGATGTACCTCTTCCTCCTGTTCAGCCACCTCGCGATGGTGCTGCAGGCGTTCGTGCTCCACCGGATCTCGGACTTCCCGGTCCGGGCCGTCGCCGTCGCGGTGCTGTGGTACGGCCTGAACGACCTTGTCGACTACTTCGTCCCGGTGGTTGGCACGCCGCATCACACCCTGATCCCGGGCCAGATCGTCGGCGCCGACGGGTTCCTCACGCACCCCTCGGAGATCCACCTGCTCGCGGCCGCGGGCGCAGTCGTACTCACGCTCACCGCCACGTTCCTGACGCTGTCGACGCGGGTGAAGAAGCTGGAGCTGTTCGCAGAGCCCGACCGCTAGAGCCGGTCGATGACGGCGCCGGCGACCGCGTCGGTCGTCGCCGAGCCGCCGAGGTCCGGCGTTCTCGGCCCGTCTTCCAGCACGGCCTCGACCGCCGAGCGGACGCGCGCTGCCTCGCCGTCGTGGCACAGGTGGGAGAGCAGCATCGCCGCGCTCAGGATCGCCGCCGAGGGGTTCGCGACGCCCTCGCCGGCAATATCCGGCGCGGTGCCGTGGACCGGCTCGAACAGGCCGTTCTCGGCGCCGACGTTGCCGGAGGGCAGGAGGCCCAGTCCCCCGACCAGCCCCGCCGCGAGGTCGGAGAGCACGTCGCCCGCGAGGTTCGGACAGACGATCACGTCGTACTGGCTCGGATCGAGCAGGAGTTTCGTCGCCATCGCGTCCAGCAGTTCGGTGTCGTACGTCGCGCCCTGCTCGCTGGCGACGGCGTCGACGGCGTGGAGGAACTGCCCGTCGGTTGTCCGCATCACGTTCGCCTTGTGCGCGACGGTCACGTCGGCGCCGCGCTCGGCGGCGTACGCGAACCCGAACTCGGCGATCCGCCGCGAGGCGGACTCGGTGACGACCCGGGTGAGCGTCGTCACGCCCTCCCCGAGGTCGCTCTCGTGGCCCGCGTAGACGCCCTCGGTGTTCTCCCGGACGAACACCAGATCGGTCTCGGGCCGGAGCGCGTCGACGCCCGGATACGCCCGCGCCGGCCGGACGTTCGCGAAGCTGCCGACCGCCTCCCGGAGCGGGAGGATCACGTCCGCTGCCGTCTCGCCGGCGGCACCGAACAGCGTCGCGTCCGCGGCTTCGACGGTCTCGACGGTCGATTCCGGAAGCGGCGTTCCGCGGGCCGCCGCGACGGCGTCGCCGGCCTCGGCCTCGACGAAGGAGAACCCCGGGTCCACCGCCTCCAGCACCCGGACTGCAGCGGGGACGACCTCCTGCCCGATCCCGTCGCCCGGAACGACCGCGATCTCCTCGGTCATTTGTCCGTGTACGGGAGCGAGGCGGCCGTCTCGGCGACCTGCTCGGAGTTCGAACCGAGCAGCGCGGTCCTGTCCCACTCCCCGGCGACGAGCGACTGCCGCTGGGCCGGGTCGACGCTGGCGGCGATCTCGTGGCCGTCGTAGTGCACCACCTCGTCGGCCACCTCGACGGTGATTTCGGTGTCTGGGTGGGCGTCGACGTGGTCCTGCAGCGCCTCGATTTCCTCGGGATCGGCGGTGACCGTCGGGATCCCGAGTGCGAGACAGTTGCCCGCGAAGATCTCCGCGAACGACTCGCCGACGATCGCGTCGATCCCCCAGCGCTGGAGCGCCTGCGGCGCGTGCTCCCGCGAGGAGCCACAGCCGAAGTTGGCGTTGACCACGAGCACGGTCGCGTCCCGGAAGCACTCGTCGTTGAACGGGTGGTCCGTGGGGTTCTCGGCGACCTCGTGCTCGGCGTCGATGGCCATGTCGGGGTCGGTGGTCTCGTAACGCTGGTCGAAGAACGCGAACTCGCCGAGCCCGTCGAACGTGAGCACTTTCAAGAACCGCGCGGGGATGATCTGGTCGGTGTCGATGTCGTTCCCGCGGACCGGGACCCCCGTCCCCACGACGCGCTCGACGGCCGGGGCGTCGACGCCGCCGTCACTCGCGGCCTCGCCGTCGGCGCCGCTCATCGCGCCACCTCCGGGGTCGCTGCCAGGTTGCGCACGTCGGTGACTTCGCCAGTCACCGCGGCGGCGGCGACCATCTCCGGGCTCATCAGGATCGTCCGCCCGTCGGCGCTGCCCTGGCGCCCGACGAAGTTCCGGTTCGAGGAGGCGGCACAGACCTCGTCGCCCTCGAGTTGGTCGTCGTTCATCCCGAGACACATCGAACAGCCCGCGTCGCGCCACTCGAAGCCGCCGTCGTGGAACACCGCGTCCAGGCCCTCGCGCTCGGCGGCGGCTTTCACGCGCTGGCTGCCGGGGACCACGAGCCCCCGGACGCCGTCTGCGACCTCGCGGCCCTCGACGATCTCGGCGGCGGCGCGTAAATCCGGCAGGCGCGCGTTCGTACAGGAGCCCAGGAAGGCTACGTCGACCGGGAAGCCGGCCATCGGCTCGCCCGGCTCGACGCCCAT
The DNA here is from genome assembly GCF_001307315.1 of Halolamina pelagica. GTDB lineage: Archaea > Halobacteriota > Halobacteria > Halobacteriales > Haloferacaceae > Halolamina > Halolamina pelagica_B. The sequence continues at coordinate 1,560,081 of NZ_LGUC01000001.1, read as the reverse complement.
GTGCTCCTGTGCGCGCTCGGCGACCGCGCGGTCAGCTGGCGGGAGATCCTCGGGTGCCGGGACGGGCTCGGAGACGCCGACAGTGTGGCCCGGCGTCGTCCCCCACGTCACTGTCGGCTCGATCGCGTCGGCGTCGATGGTGACGACGTCGTCGTAGGTGGCGTCCTCCCCCGAGCGGATCGACTCCCAGTACTGCCTGCGCTCGGCAAACTGCTCGGCGTCGTCCTCGAACGCGTCGGTGTCGCGGAGCCAGTCGTAAGTGGTCTCGTCGGGGTTGACGTAGCCCGCGCGGGCGCCGCCCTCGATCGACATGTTGCAGAGGGTCATCCGGCCGGGCATCGACAGCGACTCGACGGCCGGACCGCCGTACTCGTACACGTAGCCGACCCCCCGTCGGTGCCGAGTTCGCCGATGATCGTGAGGATCAGGTCCTTCGCGGTGACGCCGTCGCCGAGTTCGCCCGTGACCTCGATCCGACGGACCGCCTGCTTCTCCATCGCGACGGTGCCGGTGGCGAACACGTCCCGGATCTGGGAAGTGCCGATCCCGAACGCCAGCGCGCCGAAGGCGCCGTGGGTCGCGGTGTGGGAGTCGCCACAGACGACGGTCATCCCCGGCTGGCTCAGCCCCTGCTCCGGCCCGATGACGTGGACGATCCCCTGCCGGCCGGTGTCGGGGTGGTCGAACGTCAGGCCGGCGTCGGCGACGTTGGCCTCCAGTTCGGCCATCATCGACTCCGCAGCGTCGTCGTCGTACGGGCGCGCCCGGTCGTCGGTCGGGACGATGTGGTCGACGGTCGCGTGGGTGCGCTCGGGGTAGGCGATCTCGAGGTCGCGCTCGGCCAGCATTCCGAACGCTTGCGGGCTGGTGACCTCGTGGATCAGGTGGAGGCCGACGAACAGTTGGTCCTGGCCGCTGGGAAGCCGTCGGACGCGGTGACGGTCCCAGACCGCGTCGTACAGCGTCCCCTCGCTCATACGTCGGCCCCGGGGTCCGGCTCCGAGTCGTCCTCGGCCGCCCCGTCGTCGTCGGCCCGCTCGACGCCGCGGTCGTACACCTGGGCGGCGTCGGGGGCGTCGTGACGCGGCGTGTGGTCCACGTCACCCATCGGTTCCGCCTCCTCCTCGTCGGCCGGTTCGGCGTCGGCTTCGCCGCCGTCGACGACGGCGACTTTCCCGCGTTCGAACACCTGCGAGTCGCCGAACGTCTCGCCGGTCATGGGGTTGGTGTGGCTCACGCCGGCCATCGTCTGGTGCTCGGCGGGAGGCCGGTCGTCGGTCTGCTGGCTCTCGGTTTCGTCTCGGGTCGTCGTGTCTCGGCTGTCGGTGTGTCGTGGCATTGTCAGTCGTCTGCGGGCGCGTTGGCTTTCTCTCGGTGCGACTCCTCGCTCCAGGCGAACAGGCCACGGAGCTCCTCGCCCACGTCCTCGATGTCGTGGGCCTTCTCGGCGCGGCGGCGCTGGCCGTAGGACGGCCGGCCGGCCTGGTTCTCGGCGATCCACTCGCGGGCGAACTCGCCGTTCTGAACGTCCTCGAGGACAGTCTCCATCTGCTTGCGCGTGTGGTCGTCGACGACCACCTCGCCGCGGGTGAGCCCGCCGTACTCGGCGGTGTCCGAGACGGAGTCCCACATCCCGCTCATCCCGCCCTCGTACAGCAGATCGACGATGAGTTTGAGCTCGTTCAGACACTCGAAGTACGCCATCTCCTCGCTGTAGCCGGCGTCGGTCAGCGTCTCGTAGCCCGCCTTCACGAGCTCGGTGACGCCGCCACAGAGCACCGCCTGCTCGCCGAACAGGTCGGTCTCGGTCTCCTCGCGGAACGTGGTCTCGATGACGCCCGCTCGGGTGCAGCCGATGGCGTCGGCGTACGCCAGCGCCTCCTGTCTGGCCTCGCCCGTGGCGTCGCGGTACACCGCGAGCAGCCCGGGCGTCCCCTCGCCGGCGGCGTACTGCCGGCGGACGATGTGGCCCGGCCCCTTCGGCGCGACCATCGTCACGTCCACGTCCTCGGGCGGTTCGATCTGGTCGTAATGGACGTTGAACCCGTGGGCGAACTGGAGCGTATCCCCCGCCGCCAGTTCCGACTCGATCGCCGCGTACACGTCGGGCTGGACGGTGTCCGGGACGAGCATCGACACCACGTCGGCGGCGGCAGCGGCCTCGGTCGGCGTCGCGACGGTGAGCCCGTCCTCGCGGGCCGCCGAGCGGGAGGCCGACCCCTCGCGAAGGCCGACGATAACGTCGACCCCGCTCTCCGCGAGGTTCTGGGCGTGGGCGTGGCCCTGGCTGCCGTAGCCGAGCACCGCGACCGTCTTCTCCTCGATGTAGCTGTGCGCCGCGTCGTCGTCGTGGTAGATCGTGTTCTCAGTCATCGGTCGTCGGCGCCTTCGGCGCCGTTGTGTGGCTCGATGCCGCGTCGATCCGCGGTCGTTCGTAGCGCTCCTCCTCGGCGTCGGTGGTCCACTCGGTCCCGCGGGCCAGCGCCGCAGTCCCGGTTCGAGTCAGCTCCCGGACGCTGAAGCGCTGGAACGCCTCGATCGCCCGGTCGATCTCCGCGGAGCTCCCCGTCGCCTCGACGGTCACCGTCCCGGGCTCGGCGTCGAGCACTCGGCAGTCGAACATCTCGGCGACCGACTCGACGGCGGCGGGCCGGTCGTCGTGGACTTTCAGCACCGCCAGCTCGCGCCGGACCGCATCCCGGCCCAGCTCGCGAACCGAGATCACCGGCACCAGCTTCTCCAGCTGCTTCTCGACCTGCCGGACGCCCGGCTCCGGCTCCTCGATCGTCAGCGTCATCCGGGCGGTCTCGGGGTTGGTCGTCGGGCCAACGGTCAGCGAGTCGATGTCGAACCGGCGGCGGCTCACCAGCCCCGCGACCTCCGCCAGCACGCCGGGTTCGTGTTTGACCAGCGCCGAGATGGTGGCTCGTCGCTCCGGGTGGCTGGCCTCGGCCTCGGGGTCGACCCGGACGCCCTCCGACGAGCGTCGCCCGCGCGGCCGGTCGCGATCGTCCGGTCCCGGCCCGGTCAGGCCGTCCCGGCTGGCGTCGCGGGTCGCGAACTCAGCGTCGGCGCGCTCCCGGCTCATAACTGGGCCTCCGAGAGCGCGAAGCCGCTGTTGTCGCCGCCGCTCGGAACCATCGGGTAGACGTTCTCGTCCGGGTCGATCCGGGCGTCGACGACCGACGGGCCGTCGTGGGCGAACGCCGCTTCGAGCGTGTCGGCCACCGCGTCGTAGCGCTCGAGGGTGAACCCCTTCGCGCCGAACGCCTCGGCGATCGCCTCGAACTCGGGCATCCAACCGTACTCCGAGGCGGTGTGGCGGCCCTCGAAGAAGGCGTCCTGCCACTGCCGGACCATCCCGATCGCCTCGTTGTTGAGGACGATCACCGTCACGTCCAGGTTCTCCCGCGCGGCGACCGAGAGCTCCTGCAGCGTCATCATGAACGAGCCGTCGCCCTCGAAGCAGACGACCTCCCGCTCGGGGCGGCCACCTTGGCACCGATCGCGGCCGGCAGGCCGTAGCCCATGGTTCCCAGCCCGTGGCTAGAGACCCAGCAGCGCGGGTCGCGGTACGTCCAGTACTGGGCGGCCCACATCTGGTGCTGGCCGACGCCGGTGGTGACGATCGCGTCCTCTGGCGTCGCCGCATCGGCGGCCTCGACGACGAACTGCGGCTTCAGCGGCTCGTCGTCAGGCGCCGCGTACGTCATGGGGTAGGTCTCCTCCCACTCGCGGCACTGCTCGCGCCACGCCGCGTGGCCGTCCGTCTCCGACCGCGCGTCGATCGCGTCGTGGACCTGGGTGACCACCGCCGCGGCGTCGCCGACCAGCGGGTAGTCCGCCTCGACGTTCTTCGAGATCTCGGCGGCGTCGATGTCGGCGTGGATCACCTCGGCTTCCGGGGCGAACGTCTCGATGCCGCCCGTGAGGCGGTCGTCGAAGCGCGTCCCGATCGCGAACAGGCAGTCGGTGTGTGAGATCGCCATGTTCGCGGCGCCGGTGCCGTGCATGCCCGCAAAGGAGAGACAGCGCTCGTCGTCCTCCGGCACCGCCCGAGGCCCGGCATCGTCGTCACCACGGGCACGTCGAAGCGCTCGACGAACGCCCGGAGCTCCTCGCTGGCCGCCGCCTTCACGACGCCGCCGCCCGCGAGCACGAGCGGGCGCTCCGCCCGGGCGAACGCGTCGGCCGCGGCGTCGACCGCGGCCCCGTCGGCGCGCTCGGGCGCCTCGTAGTACTCAGGGAGCCCGGCCGCGGGATCGGCGTCGGTCGTCATCGCGGCCGTGCTGGCGTCCTTCGGCAGGTCGACCAGCGTCGGCCCGGGACGGCCGGCGCCGGCGAGTTCGACCGCCTCGCCGACCGCAGGGCCGACGGCGTCGGCCTCGCCCGCGACGTAGTTCTCCTTCGTGATCGGCCGGGTGACGCCGACGGTGTCGGTCTCCTGGAACGCGTCGTTGCCCAGGAACGCTGTCGGCACCTGGCCCGTCAGCGCGACGAGAGGGTCGGAGTCCATGTCGGCGTCGGCGATCCCCGTGACGAGGTTCGTCGCGCCCGGACCGGAGGTGGCCATGCAGACGCCCGGGGTCCCCGTCACCTGCCCGTACGCGTCGGCGGCGTGGGCGGCCGCCTGCTCGTGGGCCATCGTGACGTGGGTCGGCGCCGCGTCGGCCTCCGCGAGCGCGTCGTAGACGGGCATGATCGCGCCGCCCTGCACGCCGAAGACGTACTCGACGCCCGCCGCCTCGAGCGCCGCGATCGCGGCGTCGGCGCCGGTCGTCGCCGTGGACGGCTCGTCGTGGTCGGCCGGCTGTTCGTCGCTCGGTTCCGCTCGGTCGTCGTCGTGCCGTGGCTCCGGTTCCCCCTCGGCGGGTCGGGCCGCGGCGGGTGCTGGCTCGCTCATCGTGTCTGGTGACTGCAGGCTCGCTGGTCGGGTGATGCGACGGTCGGGTCAGAAGTGGGTAGTGTAGGGGTCAGGCAGCCCCTACAATGATGAGCGAGACGCTGACGCCGAGCGAACGAGTGTGGCGTCGACGCGTCATAATCGACCCGAGGATTGCGACTGTGATAACTCTTTTCACGGCATGGTGGCGCGTGACACGATCGGGGGCGCCGCGGCTGTCGCGGCGCGCGCTCGGTCGTGATCATCGAGCCGCGCCCTCCGTGACCCGCTGGGGTTCCCGGTCCACGTCGTGGGCCTCGGCGATGGCGTCGAGCGTGTCGTCGGTGATCTCGTCGCCGTCGGCGCCGCGGTCTTTCACCTCGCGGGTGACCGCGCGCACCTGCTCGTCGGTCGGGTCGAAGCCCGCCTCGTGCAGGCGCTCACGGACCGAGTGGGTACCGGTGTGTTTCCCCAACACGAGTTCGCGCTCGGCACCGACCATCTCCGGGGTCATCACGCCGGGCTCGAACGTCGCCGCGTTCTCGATGACGCCCGCGGCGTGGATGCCGGACTCGTGGGCGAACGCGTTGTCGCCGATCACCGGCGCGTTGGGCGGCTGGTCGACGCCGCTGTGTGCTTCGACCGTACGCGCGAGGTCGGTGATCGCGGTCGTGTCGATCCCGGTGTCGGCGCCGTAGACGCTTTCGGCGGCCATGACGACCTGCTCGAAGGCGGCGTTGCCGGCGCGCTCGCCGATGCCGCCGACGGAGACCTGCGCCTGGTCCGCGCCGGCCTCGAACCCCGCCAGCGCGTTCGCGCTCGCGAGCCCGAAGTCGTCGTGGGTGTGCACGTCGATCCGAGCGTCCGTGTGCTCCCGGATCGCCCGGATCAGGGCCGTGAACCGGTCGGGAGTCGCGACCCCGCAGGTGTCCGGGACGTTGATCCAGTCGGCGCCGGCCGCCGAGACCGCCTCGACCACGTCGAAGAGGTAGTCGGGGTCGGTCCGCGTGGCGTCCATGGGGGAGAACATCACTTCCGCCCCGGATTCGGCGGCGCGTTCGACGCTCGCGACCGAACGCTCGAGCACGGCCGCGCGGCTGGCGTGCATCGAGTCCTCGATCTGCACGTCGCTGGTCGACGCGAACGTGTGGACCATGTCGACGCCGGCGTCGATCGCGGCCTCCACGTCGTCCTCGACGACGCGAGCCAACCCACAGACCGTCGTGTCGGCCGCCGAGGCGATGTCGCGGACCGCCGCGAACTCCGCGTCGGAGTTCACGGGGAAGCCCGCCTCGATCACGTCGACGCCGGCGGCGGAAAGCGCCGCGGCTATCTCGCGTTTGTCCTCGTAGGAGAACGACGTACGGGGCGACTGTTCACCGTCTCGCAGAGTGGTGTCGAAGATCCGAGCCGTGGCGAACTCGGGATCAGTTCTCAGCGTGCCCTGGGAGAACTCGATCCGCCGGGGATTCCGACGCTCCCTCGATATCGTGAGACATTGCGTCCCACGCTATTTCGTGCCGTGGCATAAACCTGTCGCAGGTATCCATTACGGTTAATAGGGATGAACCCCACTTAGAGTGGGTATTGATCCCACGCCCGGGACGGAGTTAAGTGCCCCCGGGCGTGGGTGACGGTATGAGTCGACAGCACACACCCGGGGAGAACGACCCTCCGAGCGGGGGGAAATCCCCGGCGCTGCGGAGCAGCGAAGTGACCGAGGGCCCCGAACGCGCGCCACACCGCGCGATGTTCCGCGCGATGGGGTTCGACGACGACGACCTCGCCTCGCCGATGGTCGGCGTCGCCAACCCCGCCGCGGACGTGACGCCGTGTAACGTCCACCTCGACGACGTGGCCGACGGCGCGATCGCCGGCGTCGACGACGCCGGCGGCATGCCCGTCGAGTTCGGTACCATCACCATCTCCGACGCCATCTCGATGGGCACCGAGGGGATGCGGGCGTCGCTGATCTCGCGGGAGGTGATCGCCGACTCCGTCGAACTGGTCGCGTTCGGCGAGCGCCTCGACGCGCTGGTCACCGTCGCCGGCTGCGACAAGAACCTCCCCGGGATGCTGATGGCCGCGATCCGGACGGACCTCCCGAGCGTGTTTCTCTACGGCGGCTCGATTCTCCCCGGGCAGCACGAGGGGCGCGACGTGACCGTCCAGCACGTGTTCGAGGGCGTCGGGACGTACGCACAGGGCGAGATGAGTCGGGCGGAGCTCGACGAGCTGGAGCGCAACGCCTGCCCGGGCGCCGGCTCCTGTGGCGGCATGTTCACCGCGAACACGATGGCCTCCATCAGCGAGGCGCTGGGACTCGCCCCACTGGGGAGCGCGTCGCCGCCGGCCGAGAGCGAGGGCCGAACCGCCGTCGCCGAGCGCGCGGGCGAACTCGCGCTCGACGCCGTCGAACACGACCGTCGCCCCTCCGACGTCCTCTCGCGGGCGTCCTTCGAGAACGCGATCGCGGTGCAGGTCGCGATGGGTGGCTCCACGAACGCCGTGCTCCACCTGCTCGCGCTGGCCGCCGAGGCCGGGATCGATCTCTCGATCGACGACTTCGACGAGATCAGTCGGCGCACGCCGAAGATCGCCAACCTCCAGCCCGGCGGCTCGCGGGTGATGAAGGATCTCCACGACGCCGGCGGCGTCCCGGTCGTGATCCGCCGGTTGGTCGACGCGGGGCTGTTCGACGGCGACGCGATGACTGTCACCGGACGCACCGTCAGCGAGGAACTGGACGAACTCGATCTGCCCGCCGACGAGACGCTGGACGGCACCGACTTCCTCCGACCCGTCGACGACCCGTTCCACGAGGAGGGCGCGATCAAGATCCTGCAGGGCAACCTCGCGCCCGACGGCGCCGTGCTCAAAGTCACCGGCGAGGACCAGTTCCACCACGAGGGGCCGGCCCGCGTGTTCGAGAGCGAGGAGGACGCGATGCAGTACGTCCAGGAGGGCGGTATCGCCTCCGGGGACGTGATCGTGATCCGTAACGAGGGGCCACGCGGTGGCCCGGGGATGCGCGAGATGCTGGGCGTCACGGCCGCCGTCGTCGGGCAGGGCCACGAGGACGACGTGGCGATGGTCACCGACGGCCGGTTCTCGGGGGCGACACGGGGCCCGATGATCGGCCACGTCGCCCCGGAGTCGTACGTCGGCGGGCCGCTGGGGGCCCTCGAGGACGGCGACCACGTCACTATCGACATCCCCGAGCGCACGCTGGCCGTCGAACTCGGCGACGACGAGATCGCGGACCGGCTCGACGAACGAGAGCGCCCGGAGCAGGCCTTCACCGGGGGCGTCCTCGGGAAGTACGGCGCCGCGTTCGGCTCCGCCGCCGACGGCGCCGTCACCAACCCCGCGCTGAGGCGGGAGCGGTAGCGTTCGGAAGGGAAACGCCTTAATCAGTTTCGAACCCAGTCACAGGTATGACTGACGAGGAGGAGCCGACCGAGACCGAGGAGGAGGCGCTTCAGCTCTCCACCGAGGAGATGGAGTCCCGCCTCGAGGAGGCCAGCGAGGCGCTCGAGGACGCCGAGACCGAGGCCGACCTCGACGACGTCGAGGCCACGGTCGACCGCGTTGCCGGCGCGTTCGAGACGGCCGACTTCGCCGAGGACGACGAGGAGGCCGAGGCGATCCAGGACCGGATCGACGAGCTCCGCGGGGGATCGAGGAGAAGCGCGGCCCCTACGCCGAGGACGTGCTCGACGATATCGAGGCGGCCCAGACCCAGCTCACTGACACGCGCTGGACCGCCAACGGCCTGCCGTCGATCCGCGAGGCCGTCGCGGCGTATCTCGACGCCGCGGGCGACGCGCTCGACACCGAGTTCGCCGCCGCCGACGACGAGGAGCCCGAGGCGCTGGCCGGCGCCCTCGACGCCGTCGCCGACGCGATCGACGATGCCGACCTCGACCCCGACGCGGACGCCGACGCCGTGGCGGCGCTAGTCGAAGCGACCGAGGAACTCGAGAGCGGTCTGGACGACGCCGAGGAGTGGGACGACCTCCAGACCAACGAACAGCTCCAGGCGGAGGGGTTCTACGACGTGCTCGGCCACTACAAGGACTACCCCGTCGAGTGGGCCGCGCTGAAGGAGCACGAACAGCAGGGCAACGTCGAACAGGTGCTTCGCGCGCTCGACGCGCTGGAGTCGGAGTTCATGGAGCGCCACTGCATGGAAGCGCTGACCCGGATGGGCGACCCCGCCGCGTTCGAGGAGATGCACGCGCGTGCCCAGAAGCGTGACAAGCCCGGGATCGAGGCGCTCGGGAAGATGGGCGCCGGCGCCGAGGACGCCGTCGAGACGCTGCTCGAGTACGTCGACGAGGACTCCGACCCGCAGCTCCAGAAAGTGACGTTCAAAGCGCTCGGCGAGATCGGCAGCGAGGAAGCGACCCAGGCGCTCGCGAACAAGCTGGTGATGGACGACGACAACGTGCGCCCGCTCGCCGCCCGCGCGCTCGGCCTGATCGGCGACACCCGAGCGATCGAGCCGCTGGCCGACACGGTCGCCGACGACGAGGAGCGCACCGTCCGCACCGCCGCGGCGTGGGCGCTCCGCCAGATCGGCACCCGTGAGGCGCTCGAAGCCGCAGCCGAGTACGAGGACGCCCAGGAGTACACCCTGCAGGCCGAAGCCGAGAAGGCCCGCGAGGCGCTCGAGGCCGACGACGCCGCGGCCGTCGAAGCCTGATCGGCTGCCGGCCGCGACTGCTTTCGCCCGAAGCTGAATAATTAAGTAGCTAACAGGCCCACCGCCAGTGTGAACGCGTCCGCCCAGCAGCTAGTCCGGCTGGTCAAAGCGCAGGCAGGGGAGAGCTTCCGTGCGGCCTTCTGTTACGACAGCGACGACTGGACCCCGCTGTACGTCCGTTCCGACATCGCGACCGACCAGCTCAAAGCGGTGGTCCCCACCCTCGCCGAGCGCGCGCGCCGACACGAACCGCTCGTCCGTGAGCAGGACTACCCCGGGATGGGAGCACACCGGGCGTCGGTGGCGATCCACGACGAGGCCGTCATGATCCACCTCCAACTCGAGGAGCAGTCGGGGGTCGTGATCACGCTCGACACTGGGGTCGCACAGAACCTCTCCGAGTTCATCGCCGCGTGTGAGCGCGTGCTGTCCCCCCTCAGCGCCGCCAGTAGAGCACCGGCCCGAGCACGAGATACGCCAGCGCGAGGTAGAGCAGGCCGAAGGCGAATCCCCGGCCGTAGAGGCCGGGGAGCAGGATCGCGCCGGCCTGGACGACGCCCATCACCAGCGCGTCCTGCGCATGGAGGTCGGGGTAGACCACGTCACAGAGCATCAGCGGCGTCAACACGGCTGCGAGCGCCAGCAGGAACCCGGCGTCGTGAAACCCCACAAGCACCGTCTCGCTGGTCCGGTAGCCCGTGAGCACGATGGCGCCGAAGATGGTCGCCGCGAGCGTCGTCGGGACGCCGACGGTCTCGTCGCTATCGCTGTCGTAGGCGGTGTACAGTCCGAGCCGCGTGACTGCGGCGGCGACGTACAGTGCAGGCACGGCGACGCCAGCCAGGGCGAGGAGGCCGTCGACGCCGCCGCCGGCGAGCAGCGACGCCGGCGTCCCCCACTCCCGCAGGGAGACCACCGCGACCAGGAACGCGGGCGCGACGCCGAAGGTGGCAACGTCGGCGAGCGAGTCGAGGTAGGGGCCGGCCTCGGTGCCGCCGTACTTCCGGGCGACGACGCCGTCGAGGCCGTCGGCGATGGCGCCGAGCAGCACGAGCCGGGCCGCGAGCCCGATGTCGACGGTCACCGCGACGACCGCGAGAAACCCCAGCGCGGCGTTCCCGACGGTGACGGCGTCGGCTAGCCCGAGGCGGCCGAGGAACCGCGAGCGCATGTCCGGTGCGTCGACCGGCCCCGGTTTACGTGTTTACATCCGGCCGACGGCCGCCGGGCGGCCTGATCGCCCCCGGCTGGTGTGCCAGAATCACGCCGCCTAAATCGCTCGGGTTCCTACGCCGAGACATGGAGCGCCGACGATATCTCGTCGCCGCGGGCACCGCCGCCGCGGCGAGTCTCGGGGGCTGTCTCGGGCTGACTCGGGGCGAGAACAACGAGTTCGACGTGGGGATGCGCCCGACCGCGTTCGACCCACAGACGATCACCGTCGCGCGTGGCGAGGAGGTCGTCTGGGAGAACACGGGCACCCGCGACCACACCGTCACCGCCTACGAGGCGTCGCTACCCGACGGGGCCGCCTTCTTCGCCTCCGGCGAGTACGAGAGCGAGCAGGCCGCCCGCGACGCGTGGGCCAACGGCGCCGGCGGGGCGCTGAGCAACGGCGAGCAGTTCAGCTACACGTTCGAGATCCCCGGCGAGTACAAGTACTTCTGCATCCCCCACGAGAGCGGCGGTATGATGGGGACCGTGATCGTCGAGGACCGCACGCCGACGCCGCCGGAGTAGCGGGCGACGGCGCCGTCGCTGGCAGCGAGTGAAAAAGCGAAAAGCGCGTGAATCCGCTGTCGGACGACGCTACTCTTCGACGTCTTCCTCGTCCACGTCGACCGACGCCTCTTCCTCGGCCGCGACCTCAGCGGGTCGGGCTTCGAGCGTCAGCTTCTGGACCTCGACGCGGCGCAGCGGGTAGATCTCCTTGGCCTCGCCGTAGATGGCCGAGGAGACCCGGCCCTCGACGACGCTGTCGATCAGCTGCTCGAAGGTGCGCTCGTCGGCGGCGTCCTCGACGATGTCGGTCATCACCGAACGGATCGCCTGCTCCTGAGAGCGGTCGGCCTTCTGCGTCGTCAGCGCGACGGGCTGGATCTTGACGCGGTAGTCGTCCGTGGTCAGCAGCGTGACCGTGGCGGCGACTTTCGAGGCGCCGCGGCGGACCAGCGAGCGCAGGTAGTCCCGCGTGAGTTCGTACTTGATGAACTCGGTGTAGGCGGCGTCGCTGCCCACGTCGTTGATCTTGAACGTCAGCTTGCTGTTGTTCTGTCCCTGGTCGCCCTCCATCTCGCCCTGCGTGGTCTCGATGGTTCGGCCGACGACCTGGTTCGGTTCCTCTGCGACGGTCTCACCGATCTCGGCCCGGTCGAACTGCTCGGGCGCGAGCACGGTGTACCATCGTTTGCCTTCGATCGTGGTGGATTTCTCGCTCATGTGTTGTCGGTGTCCCGCGCCGTCTCGCAGACGGCGTCGGCGACGGTCAGGTTGACGAGGTAGTCGTCGACGGAGGCGGCCAGCCCGCCAGCGTCCTCGCGGACGATGGTGGTCCGGACCGCGTCGCCGTCGACGGCCGTCGTCATCGCATCGGTGTTGTCGGGAGCGAGCGCGGCGGCCACGACCCGCGGCTCGTCGTGGGTCGTCGAGAGCGTCGCCTCGTGGGTCGCCTCGCTCATAGCGCCTCCCGGAACGCGTCCGTGAACTGTTCGGTCTCGGTGTCGAAGCGCGCCCAGCCGGCGTCGTCCGTGCCGTGGCCCGTGCCGTCGACCGCGCTCGCGGCGGTCGCGACGGCGTCGCCGATCCCCGACTCGCCCGCGGCGGCCGCGGCCCCGTCGGCCACCGCCAGCGCGACCGGTTCGGGCGCGCGGAAGTCCCGCGCGAGGCGGGCAACCGCCGGCAGTATCGCGGCGTCGGCGTCCCCGAGTTCGAGGACCCAGACACCGTGGTGCCGGGCAGTCGCCGCCGTCTGCAACGCCTCGTGGACGGCCGTCCCGTACTTCCGCCACGCGGCGAGCGCGGCGTCGCGCACGTCCTCGTTCCCGGCGGCCCGCTCGCCCAGCGCCAGCGAGATGCCGGCGGCAGGTGCGGTACGGGCGACGGCGTCCAACACGTCGGCGTAGCCGCCGAGCGTGTCGAACGGCGCGTCCGGGGTTCGGTAGGGGCGGAGTGCGCGCTCGACCGCTCGGCTGGCGCGCTCGGTCGCCCCCGCCGCGGCCACCGTATCGATGGTGACCAGCGACGCGAGTCGGCGGTCGAACTCTTCGCCGCTGCCGGCACTGTCGCCGGCGGCGTGGTCCGCGCCCTCGGCCGTCTCGAGTTCGGCGACCAGCGCAGCGGCCGCGTCCCCGTCGCCCGAGAACGGGCCGTGTAGCAGCGTCGACGCCGCGAGTCCGGACGGGACCCCTCGGTCGGGATCGCGATTCCGGGCTCGTGGTCGAGTCGGCCGGCCGCCTGGGCGGCCTCGAGTGCCGCGTCGGCAGTCCGGACCGTCCCCCCGCGGCGATCGTGCCGGCGAGGGCGAGGACGGGATCCGGATCGGCGCCGACTCGACGAGCCAGCGCGAACGCGCTGGGGCTCGCCGGCCGGTCGAGGCTCGCGTCACCATCGACGGCGGTCGGCCCGACGGCGACGGTGACGGCGTCCTCCGTGGCGGCGGCCGCCTCGTCGTCGAGGCGGAGCTGGAACGGGGTGGCGGTCTCGGCACACGCCCGGGCGAGGAGGCCGGCAGCCGCGAGGCTGTCGCCGTCGCTGGCGGCGGCGACCCGAACGAACGGGGCCGCCGACAGGGTGTCGGCGAGTGGCTCCTCGACTGGGCGGGCGCTCGACATCTATCCTTCGAGGATCTCTTCGGCGGTTTCGTAGTCGTACTCGAACTCGGCGTCGAGCTCGTCGCCCTGGTAGTAGTCGACCAGGCGACGGATCTTGGACTCGGTGTTCTGCAGGGCGCGCTTGTTCTGGGCGTCCTGCGGGTTCCGGTCCATGTGGGCGCGCAGGCGGACTGCGCGCTCCATCAGGTTCCGGAGGTCCTCGGGAGGTCGGAGTCGGCATCGTTCTCCTCGAGGATCTCGGTGACTTTCTTCCCGGTCGCCAGCTTCACGTCCGGGATGGGCGTGCCCTTCACGCCCTCGTCGCGCAGTTTCAGGCCGATCTGACTGGGATCGTGGCCCTGCTCTGCGAGTTCGACGACGCGGGATTCGATCTCCTCGGCGTCGACGTCGCTCCACTCCGGCGGCTCGTCTGCCACGGGGGCGTCCGAACCGGACGACCCGCGGCGGCGTGTGTGCATTCGTGCCATTGTCTGAGTTGGAACGGCACTGACCGCGAAAAGACCGACTACACGTCGGTACACTTCCGCAATCCCAAGCTCGGTCCGTCCGAGCGAGTCAGATTTGCGGCCGTGCTGTTCCCAACGATGAGTGGCCGTCGAGGGGCTTAATGGCTTTCCATCCGGGGCGGGTCGATGTGGCGTCGACGCACACGCCGTCTGGCATCGAAGCCCTTAATAACGAAACCGGGAAACAGTTGGATGCGTTCGAGGGCTCGTAGATCAGTGGTAGATCATCCCCTGGCACGGGGAAGGCCCGGGGTTCAAATCCCCGCGAGTCCACTCGAATTTTACCGGCGTGCAAGGAGCCCAGAGTTTCAGCTCTCTGCGCCCTCTACGGGCCGAATTCGGCACTTGCGTTTTTCAGAATGTCCCATTTTCAAAGAGATTAGCTCCCTATAGGGAGGGTGGGTCGCCGCCCTCTGGCACCGCGGGCGGGGGGACGAGGTGGTCCGCATGAGCGCGCTTCCCGACGAAGAGCCGCTCATCTGCGAGTTCTGCGGGCTTCCGATCACGAACTCGGATCAACAGCGCGCTGCACTCGGTGATGGGAGGTGTCGGCCATGAGCCGCGGCGAGCAGTTCCCGTAGTTCAACGCTCGCGCGCGCTCGTTCTCTTGACGGTGTGGGCAGGGTCACCTGGCCTCCCGACGTAGGACCGTCTTCCCAATCCAGAGGTCCGGGCGTCTTCGCCCGCTCGAGCTGGGCCAGCTTCGCCACTGCCACGTCGCCGTCGGAGAGATCTTCGCCCCAGTGACCGCCGCGACGGTATGGGCTGGCGCTGGCGTCGGCGGCGTGGGCCGACGCCGAGAGAAAGTCCAGTTCGTCGTGGACGTGCAGCTCGCGCTGCTTCTGAGTGACTCGTGGCATAATGAGGGTACGCGTTGCTGTCGCGACCGGCCGGCGATGCCCCGACGGGGAGCCCCCGAAAATCGCCCAGTCTGTTAACCAGGGTCAATCCGCGGCGCACGTCATCGCTACAGCCGGGATGGCTCCAGCGGAGCCGTTGGTCTCACAACTCAGCCCGCGCTTAAAAACGCAGTTCGAGATATTTGGGCGCCAGATCGATACTGTCTGGTCGATCACACTATCACAACCGATAGACGGGCCGATGCCATTTTAGCACCCCTACCCAAATTTCCAGTAGCCCTCTAGTAACGAGGGCATGTCTCATAACCCGGCAGTCCGGGGGATGGCCGCCTCCCGGGTGCTGTTTGTCACCGAGTAGCAGTTGCATACTGGTTTTTCGACGTTGATAATTTGGTCAGCGCTTTTTTATACTGACTCTGAGTCTGTTCAGGTAGACGCGGTAGCCCAGGGGCCGCGCCCACATGTGGTATGCTGCCCCTACTGCCGGGTTATGAACTAGACATGATTTCCAAACTCAAAGCAGTACTCGACGACGATCGTGGTGTCTCTCCGGTGATCGGAGTGATCCTGATGGTGGCTATCACCGTCATCTTAGCGGCTGTGATCGGGACGTTCGTTCTCGGCCTGGGCGACAGTCTCGAACAGGCGCCGCAGGCGCAGCTGGACGCGGAGGCTGCTAGCGGGAGCGATGATATCCTCATTAACCACAACGGTGGGGATGCGCTAGCAAAAGCAGATATTACGATTCGTGCCGAAAATAGTAATGGGAATAACGTTTCCTACAGCACAATCTCAGGTTGGTCTGGCGACGAATTCACAGTTGGCGATACGCTTACTGTTGGTAGCCCATTCGACGGTACTACCGGTCCATACACGATCACTGTCGTGCACGACCCGTCTCAGTCGATCCTCCTTGAAACTGAGGTTGAGGTCTAAATATTGATTGATAATGTATACTAAATATATCCCAATCTCCGACGACGATCGTGGTGTCTCTCCGGTGATCGGAGTCATCCTAATGGTGGCTATCACCGTCATTTTAGCCGCGGTTATCGGCGGGTTCGTCCTCGGACTCGGCGATAGCTTGGAGAGTGCACCCAGTAGCCAGATTTCGGTCGACCCGGCAGCAGCTAGTGCAGGGAACTCTGGTGATGGTATAGTGGCAATTAGTCACAATGGCGGCGATCCGCTTCCGGATGGCGATTACCAGATCCAGGTCCAGAAAAACGGAACAGGGACGTACAAGACGGTGCTTGAAGGTGGAACTGCCAGCCAAGTCGACGTAGATGGTGACACAGTCCAAATCGTCGACAACGTCAATCCTGGAGAGTTCAAGGTTGGCAACGAGATTACTATCGAGGTTATGGGTGGAGATGCCCGTGCTGGAACGTACAGCATCCAGATCATCCACACGCCGAGTGACTCGATCATTGCAGAGGGAGAGGCTGAGGTCTAACCCTGGCATAACCCTCATCTAACACCCGCGATTTTCTTTCAAACCGGCCACTAGCAGCAGGCAGGAACCACAAAATGCAGTTACTGGATCAGAAATCGCTTGCCCGCACATATGACCCTCCAAATCGCGTTGACCCGTGGGACGGTGTCGAACTCTATCGCGAGAGTCAAACCTACCCCGATAACTGGGGCTCGCGCAAAGTCGCCCGGCGGATGGATGTCTCACGCGGCGAGATCTCCCGCTGGGTCGACGGCGACAGCAAGCCCGATGCCGTCCACGCGATCGAGTTCGCGAGAGACCACGGCTGGCTTGCCGAGGAGTGGACGCCGACGACGATCGCGCTCGCCGAGCTGGCCGTCAGCATCTTCGCGTTCGGCTCGATCGAGACGGACACGCTGTTGCCGACGTGGGCGCGCACCCAGCCCGATAACGAGGCCGTCGTCGAGGCCGCGCTCGAACAGGTCGGGACTGGCTATCGGTCAGTCCCGAACGGCGAGGAAACCGCGCAGATCCGACCCACCGACGGAGCCTCGTACCTCGGGCGGGCGCTGTCAGTCATAAACGCACCAGTTGGCCACAAAAACGACGAGACCGTCCGACAGTTACCGAACTGGGTGGATGATGCCCCAGACGAGGCGCGTGAGACGTTCGCGCTGTTACTCGTCCGCGGTCGCGGGTATGAGACTGACCGGCGGGATACGCGGTTCATCAAGACCCGCCGCAGCCGGCAGTACTTCTTCGACGTGGCCGACCTGATCGAGGAGGTGACCGGCGAGTCGGCCAACGTGTTCGAGCAGGGCGTGACCGTCTCAGCGGACGCAGTGCGGGAGCTGGGGTTGGCTTAAGCGACCCCAAGTTGTCACTTTGCGCTAACTTCACTGGCTTTTCAGTATTGCGGGCCTTGGAAGCGAAGCTCAGATGGCCTGATCAGTTGAACCAGCGATCGTCGGCGTTGTCAGAATCCGCGAATGGCGGCGGCAGTTCCGATTCTTCTTCAGCTCCAAAGACGCGCCCAAGCCCATATCCAACATACCACCCGTAGTAGTCCTTACTCACGCCGACAACGGTCACGTTCGCGCTGGTGTAGTACTCCAAAGCCGGATCACCGTCGGGGCTGTATCCGTATTGACTCCAGCAAACCCCTTCCCCACCTAGGCAGTCCGGGCTCGCTCGCATCTCGATCACAAGATCCGCAGCGGACACGTTCTCCGTCATCTCAAAAGAGATCTCCCGGGGGAGCCAATCATCGGGATCGTTTTCGTAGTAGTCGAGGGCCTGCTTCGCCTCCCGATCAGCGCGCTGCTCACTTACACCCCTCCGGCCTTCACGTAGACGGTGAAGTTTGTCTGTTTCCAGGGCCATTCACGTTCAGTTGCATCGGTAATCGAGGTTTCGTTGATGACACTGGTCGCGTTCATCAGTTCTAGCCGATCGGCGTCGTCGTGGTCGAGGCCGAGCGTATGTCCCAACTCGTGTTCGATTGTCGTGATTGTGGACTCGTTCGTGTAGCCGTCCTCAATCTCGATCTCAGTTTTGTCGTCATCAGCAGCACCGACGTACTCATAGACCGGTGCACAGCCGACTGTCGACTCATCATAGCCAGAGCAGTAGCTGATCTTGTCGACGACCTCAACTACGACATCGGCCTCAGCGGTCGAGTTTACGTATTTGAACTGGTACTCGTAGTCGGTGTACTGCCCCCATCTCCGTTCCAGAAACTAATCGCCTCCCGAACCAACGGAGCCCAACTTCTGTTCGAGTCCGTGGTGTCGGTTACTGCTACTGTGACTGGATCCGACAGCCACGGGTTCTGAGGCGGTACTGGAGTGGGCGTTGCTGTGGGTGTTGGCGTGGGCGACGGTGTTGGGGCCTCAGTAGGCGTTCCCGTCGCCGTCGGGGAGGGCGCCTCACTTACGGTCTGGGACGTGCCGGTATTGACGCCTGAACCGCATCCTGAAAGGATGAGTAGGAGGGCTACCAGTACAGTCCTCTGTTTCATTGGTCATCAAATCGATCACGAGCCAATTAATTGTTTTCCACAATGATAAAAACACGAGTGGAAGGTCGATCGGAAGTCTAGGAACCCGACACCGTCTTTCGATTATACCCTATCGGAACCGTTCGGAACACCCCGGGCGACACTCTTGTCGGAACCGTGACTGTGTCAGAACATGGCGACGAAAAGCCAGACCGAGTCCGGCCGCACAGTCGAGTTCACGATCAACCCTCGCGAGCGCCCCGACGCCGACTCCGTCGACGACGACACGCCGTCGCACGTCCTCGTCGAGGTCACCGCCACCGCGCAAACACAGATGGCGATTCTGGCAGCCGGGCCGGCCGGGCGGTACAGCTTCGACTTCCGGATCAGCACCCAGGGCATCGAGATCGTGCGCGCCTACGAAGAGGGCATGCGCGCGAACGTCGACGAGTTGCCGGTGTGGATGACGCCCGTCACTGAGGAAGTGGCGGACGTGATGCTGCAGATGGAGTAGACCGGTGCGCTCACCGATCGCGACCGATCCACTCGCAGAGGGCTCGACCTCTTCGGCGAACCTCTGGCCCGCACCCGATCGGATGGGGCCGATCTTGGTCCTTCCCCGGCCCATTCCGCCGATGAAGTCCCGCTGCTCACGACCGTCAGTCTCGTAGATATCGAGTTCCTCCTTGAGTAAGACATCGAGGTGGTCGATGATCTCGCCGCCACCCTCGTCGAGTCCGAAAACCTCAGCCAACTGGACGAGTGCTTCGACCTCCGTATCGTCCGAGCGGGCGGGTTCGGCTTGGATCTCGTCGGCAGCGTCGGGGCGCGCGGCAGCCCGTAAAGCAGGGACTACGAGAACGCGGTTAGGTCACTTTCTGTCCTCCCAGTCGTCCGCTGTGACCGGGAGTTCGATGGGTATCTCGTTCCCGTCCTTGGGGGCCTCCCGAATCGTGAACGTTCCGCGTGAGTACGTTACGGCAAGGTTGGCGGCCCAGAGGCCCAGCCCTGTCGGATGGGACGTCGAACTGAGGGCTTCGGGGTTCTCGATGAACTCGTACTCGTCTTTGGATATCTGTGGCCCGTTATCTCGCAGGGTTATCGTGACCGGCGTTGACTCGGCTTCGACGACGGCGGTGACCTCTGGTGTCTCAGAACTGTTGTGTTTCACAGCGTTCACAATCAGCTCGCGGAGGGAACGCTCAATTGAGGGAGAGGCGAGGACCTGTGCCGTCTTAGGGGCGGAGAGGCTAAATACAGCCCGTGGGTAGAGCTCCCTGAACTCTTCGAACAGGCCCTCGAGAACGGCAACGATATCGATCTGCTCTCTGCTGTTCTCCTCGAGCACCTGCGAGACGATCTGTTGGTGACGGTCGAACAAGGACAGAAGTTTGTCGACGGACCGGTGTATCGTCTCGATGCGCCGTTTGTCTGACTCCTTCTCACGACCCACTAGCTCATCGGCGTTGCCACGAATGACGTTCAAGTGGTTCCGAAGGTTGTGTTGGAGGAGGTAATCGACCGCTTTGAGGTGTTGTTCTCGAGACCGCTGTTGAGTGATATCTCTCCCGATTCCGACGACCCCGATGACCGAGTCGCCTTTCATCAGTCGCTTTTTGCGGAACTCGTACGGGATCTGCTCCCCGGACTTTGTTTCGACGACAGCTTCGGTAGTGTCGCTCCCGTTGACGAACGCTCGCGAGATCGATTCGGAGATTCGGTCCCCGTGTCTGTCGACGAAGAAATCTTCAACATCACTCGCCAGGACCTCGTCACGCGTGTAGCCGGAGATTTCCACGAGTGCCTTGTTCCAGCGTTCGAGATTTCCCCCGCAGTCAATCACGTAAAACACGTCGTCGATCGTGTCGAGCGCTTTTTCGACGAACTCCCGCTCTTCCTCCAGTTCAGCCTTTATCTGATTGAGTTCCGTGATGTCGATGACGACAGCCTGGCCGATGTCTTCCCCTTGTACCGGCCTGGCGCAGTGGCGACCCTGATGGTCCGCTCCTCCCCTTCATCAGTCCTGAGTTGCATCTGTGTCGGGCCGGCGGATCTTTTCTCATCGACGACCTCCGCCAACTCGGTCTCCGCCGTAAATCGGTCCGCTGGTCTGATAAACTCGAAGATGGAACGACCGATCAGATCGTCCCGGGAGTCGAGAGCTAGGAGATCTAAAACGGCGTCGTTCCCCCAAACGATCTCGCCCGTGGCGTCGAACAAGTTGATCGGAGCGGGCGACGTTTGAATCAGCTCTTGGTACCGTCGCTCGCTCTCGTCCATGGCGTTGACCAGTAATGCGCCCGCTCACATATATACGATTACCCATATTTTCTGAACTCGGAACACGTATCCAATATCGCTGAGTGACAGCGGCACACGCTTCGTCGACGGCGACGCGCAGCAGTTCACACCGGTCCTGCGGCCGTCGGACTGGGTGGTCACCCGAAACCGCCGCCCTGCGGGGGCGTCGGGCGTCTGAATCAGGACCGACGGGGGCACGCTTCTCAGGGATACACCACTCGTATGGTCGGCTGGCTCGATATTTTGGTTACTGCGTTCGTCCGTCAGCTTCTGGCGCTTCCCGGTGAGAAAAGGCAGTTAGTGATCGCTGCGGTCGTACCGTCGTTTTCGGTGATGGTGTTCGGCGAGTTCGGCGACAAAACACAGCTGGTTACGGTCGGCGTCGCCGCCCTGTACGGCGCAACCCCGGCTATTCGGGCGGGTGGGATGCTCGCCATCGACCCGGTGGGCCCGACGGTGTGGTTTCATCCCGCAACTCGGCTCACAACAAGACGCAGTGGGTGCGCTACGCCTCGGCGGGCCTGTTCGCGCTGTTTGGGCGCGACATCGTGGCGAAATACCTCCTCGCCTGCAACTTCCTCCCGTTGTAACGGCGTGGACGCGACGCAGCTAGCCCGTCGCAGATGGACGGAGTTCAGTAATCGCCGAGCACACCCAGGCGCCGAGCCCGGCGCGTGGTAAGGCCGAAAACCGCGTAGCCCAGCGCCAGGTAGCCGACGGACGTGCCAACGAGGACGGCGACCGTCAGTGGGTCGAACTCCCAGAGCTGGACGCCGTCGCGCATCGCGCGTTGCAGCATCGCACTCCCCTGTGCCAACGGCAGGAACCGGGCCCACGGGATGTCGAAAACGGGCGCGGAGATGAGGCCGATGAACGCGAACTGAAGGAGGTTGGCGACGTTCGAGATCCGCTTGTAGAGCACGCTCAATCCCCCATCACGAGCCCGAGTCCGAGCGCGCCGGCGATGGTCAGCGTCGCGACCGGGAGCACCGTCACGACGTTGAGGTCGAGGCTCGTTCCGGTGAGCAGCAGCATGACCACGAGCACCACAGCGGAGGTCATGAACGTCCGGAAGACGATGGCGATAGATTTCGCGACGACGACCGGCCCGAATCCGAACGGCGTCATGAAGTGGCGCTCAAGCGTCCCCAACTCGCTTCGGACTGAATGTCGTTCATGATCCCCGAATACGCGCCGATCGAGAGCGTCCACAGGAAGTAGCCGACGATCAGCCCCTCGATGGAGTCCGAAAACGCCTGGCCAGCGACCAGCGTCCCGCCGTAGAACATCAGGGCGAAGAAGAACACGCCCATGAAGACCCCGAGCGCCGCGTTCAGCGGGTACCGGACCCAGATCAGGAGATCGCGGTAGACGACGGCCTTCAGGAGGTGGTAGTACCCCCGGTTCGTTCTGGCTCGCTGACCCGAGGCGGGGGCCCATCACTGCTACCTCCGCCTCGACTACCTCCTCCCTCGGCGGTCGTCACCGTCGGTCACCCCATCGCTGGGGGCGATCGACCCATCTGCGGCTTCGCGGGGTTCGACGCTCCCTCCTCGCTCACGGGACCGGTTTCCGGGGACCCGTTGGTCATCTCGACGAATGCCTCCGCTAAATCCGGCTGGACCGTCTCGACGCTTGCCACCTCCAGGCTGTGCGCCTCCATCGCGTCGGTCAAGCGGTAGAACGTCTCCGTGTCCGCGGCCACGTTGAAGCGGAGCCGGTCGCCGGTGCGCTCGACATCGGTGAGATCGAAGCGCTCGCGCAGGTCCGCGAGAACTGCGTCGGTACCGCCGCTGACGGTGAGCTGGTAGGCTCGCGTCTCGAAGCCGGCGAGCAGATCTTCGACGGTGTCGTCGACGATCACCTGTCCGTCGTTCATGATGACGACACGGTCACAGACGTCCTCGATCACGTCCATGTCGTGACTCGAGATGACCAGCGTCAATCCGCGCTCCTCGGCAAGCCGCCGGAGCTCATTCCGGAGCGTCACCGAACTCTCGATATCGAGTCCGAGCGTGGGTTCGTCGAGGAAGGCGACGGAGATGTCGCCGGCGAGGACGCTCGCCAGTGACACTTTCTGTTTCATCCCGCGGGAGAGGTCCCGGACTGCCGTGTCAGCGTTCCCCGCGAGATCCAACTGTTCCAGCAACTCCTCGTGGCGACCGGCCACGGCATCGGGATCCTGTCCCCTGACCGCGGCGAAGTACCGGAGGTTCTCCCGCACCGTGAGTCGCCAGTAGTCGTTGCGCGCACCCTCGAGCATCGCGTCGACGTACTCGTAGGCCGCCCGCGGGTTGGTGTGAACGTCGATGCCGTTGACCCGCACCGTGCCGTCGTCGGGCAAGACGAGACCGAGAATCGACTTGATCGCCGTGGTCTTGCCCGCACCGTTCGGTCCGAGCAACCCGACCACTTCACCGGGGGCGACGGCGAAAGAGACGCCATCGACCGCGGTTACGGCGTTCTCACCGCTCCCGAACGTTTTCGCGAGCCCGTCGACGTATATCGCGGCCTCGTCGGGGCCGAGGGCGGCAGGGTCGTCGCTCCCACCGGCCGCCCTGTCGTCCCCGAGACCCTGGCCGTTGTTGGAGGGCTCGCTCACCATCGAATGGCAGTTCGTTCGTCGCTTCGGCTGATAAGCCTACTGTCCGGGTACCTACTCCGACCGGTGTTCTGCCAGCTTGCAGGCCGCCTCGGGGATCGGCGACGGCAACGCCGATCGTGAAAGTCCCAGCACTGACGGGGCACTCCGAGCGCTCGGCCCAGACACCGGGAGTTATAGGTCGGTCGCCTAACCCAAAGACATGGGACTTGCGAACCCCGACCTCTCAGGCTCGACGGCGTTTATCACCGGCACGACCCGCGGGATCGGGAAACAGCTCGCACTCGCACTCGCCGAGCAGGGTTGTAACATCGTCTCGACGGGGAAGACGACCGACGACGACGACACCGACCTCGCAGGATCGATCGAACAGACGGCTCGGGAGGTGCGTGATCGCGGGCCCGAGGCGCTCGCACTCGAACTCGACATCCGGGACGAGAGCCGCGTCGAGGCGGTCGTCGACGAGGCGATCGACCACTTCGGCGAGGTCGATATCGTCATCAACAACGCCAGCGCGATCCAGTTGGCGAACATCGCCGACCTGCCGGCTGACCGGTTCGATCTCCTGACCGAGGTCAACGTCCGCGGCACCCACCTCGTCGCGCACGAGTTCGCCGAGCACCTCGCGGAACTCGAAGAGTCGTGGCTCCTGTCGAACTCGCCGCCGGTCGTGACGGATCGATCGCCCGGGAAAGCGCCGTACGCGTGGTCGAAGCTCGGGATGTCGTTCACCACGCTCTCGCTCGCCGAGGAGCTGGCGAGCGACGACGTCGGCTGTAACACGTTCTGGCCGGTGACCAGCATCGACACGCGGGCGACGCGCCACTTCGGGCTCGGGACGGAAGACGACTGGCGCACCCCGGCCATCGTCGCCGACGCCGTCCTCGAAATCCTGGCACGCGATCCGTCGGAGTGTACGGGCAACAGCTTCTACGACGAAGCCCTCCTCCGTGAGGCGGGCGTGACCGATTTCTCCGAGTACAACCTCACCGAGGGCGACCCGGCGCCGATGTCGGCACAGCTGTTCGATCCGGAATTCGAACGCGAGTACTAACTCGCCGTTCGGCCACCTTGGCAGGGCCCGCCACCGCAACGAGTCCCGGGACCCCCATGCAGAGGTTTAACACGCGTCGGAGCCTACCACTGACCGATATGGTATCCGTGGAAATCGAGTACTGCGTCCCGTGTGGTCACCTCTCGCGAGCACAGGAGCTCGAAGTCGCGATCCTCGAAGCGTACGGCCTGCAGGTCGACCGCGTCGCGTTGGTGACGGGCGACGGCGGCGTGTTCGAGGTGCGCGTCGACGGCGAGCAGGTGTTCGACATCGACGACGACGAGTACGACGCCGACGCGATCGTCGACGCGGTTGGCTCGTACGTCGGCGCGGCAGCCTGAGAAGCGAACCGAGTCGATCCCGGAGCGGGGGATCGGTCAGTCGTCCGCCGGGGCGTCGTCGGCGGGCTCGATGCCGACGTCGATCTCCGCGGCGGCCGCCTTGTACTCCGGGATCTTCGCCCGTTCGTCGAGCACGTCGTTGGTGAGTCGGTTGGCCGAGGCGGCCGCGAAGTGCGGCGTCGTCCAGACGACGCCCTCCTTGATGTCCTCGGTCACGTCCGCGCGGACGGTGATCTCGCCACGGCGGGAGCGCAGCCGCACCGTATCGCCGTCCTCGATGCCGTAGCGCTCGGCGTCGTTGGGGTGGACGTCGACGAAGTTCTCGGGCTCCTGCCGCGACAGCGTCGGCGAGCGCCGACTCATCGTCCCGGTGTTGTAGTGTTCCTCCAGCCGTGCGGTCGTGAGCACGAGCGGGTACTCCTCGTCGGGCGTCTCCTTCGGTTCCTGGTGGACGACGCCCTCGATGCGGCCGAGCCCGTCGTCAGTCTCGAAGTCGTCGGCGTAGAGGTAGGAGTCGCCTTCGTCGCCCTCCTCGTAGCAGGGCCAGTGGATCCCCTCCTCGCCCAGCGCGTCGTACGTCATCCCGTGCATGATCGGGCAGACCTCACGCAGTTCCTCGAACACGTCCTCGGGGCCGTCGAACTCGAACCCCTCCCCGAACAGCCGCGTGCCCACCTCGGAGAGGATCTCGAGGTCGTGGCGGGTGTTCTCGTGCACTTTGTGGACGCCGCGCATGCGCTGGACGCGGCGGTCGGTGTTGGTGACGGTGCCGCCGCGCTCGGCCCACGTCGTCGCCGGCAGCACCACGTCCGCCAGCTCCGCGGTCTCGGTCATGAAGATGTCCTGGACGACGAGGAAGCCGAGCTCCTCGCGGAACCGCTGCTCGGTCTGGTTGCCGTCGGGCTCGCTCATGATGGGGTTCTCGCCCATCACGTACAGGCCGTGGACGGTGTCGCCGATCGCGTGGGAGATCTCGACGTTCGTCAGCCCGGGCTCGCTGGGAATCTCGAAGCCCCAGACCTCCTCAACGGACTCGCGGGCCTCGTCGTCGTCGACGAGCTGGTAGCCCGGGAGCACGTTCGGCATCGCACCCACGTCGCAGGTGCCCTGGACGTTGTTCTGCCCCCGCAGGGGGTTCACGCCGGCGCCGGGCTTCCCGAGGTTCCCGGTGATCAGCGCGAGGTTGATCTCGTTCTGGACGTTGTCGACGCCGCAGGTGTGCTGGGACATCCCCATCCCGGTGAAGATGGCGGCGTCGTTGGCCATCGCGTACTTCTCGGCGGCGAGTTCGATGTCCGCGAGCGGGACGCCGCACTCCTCGGCGGCGGCCTCCTTGTCGAACCCTTCGAGCGTCTCTTTGAGGTGGTCGAACCCTTTCGTCCGCTCCTCGACGAAGCTCTCGTCGATCCAGCCGGCGTCGGGCTCGGCCTCGTGGCGTTCGAGGATCGTCTTCAACACGACGTTCAGCAGGGGGATGTCCGTCCCCGGCTCCAGCTGGAGGTGCATGTGCCGATCGGTGCCCTCGATGTCGAAAGACTCGGTCGTCTTGTTGGCGTGGGGATCGACCTGGATCACCGTCGCGCCCTCTAGCACCGCCTGCCGGAAGTACTGGCTGTTGGCGATGGGGTGCTGCTCACCCGGGTTCGCGCCCTGGATCCACAGCACGTCCGCCGACTCCTCCAGGTCGGCCATGCTGTTGGTCATCGCGCCCATCCCGAGGCTGGTCCGGAGCGCCCAGACCGTCGACGCGTGACACATTCTGGTGCAGTTGTCGATCTGGTTCGTGCCGTAGCGGCGCGCGAGCTTCTGGAGCAGGTAGTTCTCCTCGTTGAACGTCTTCGAGGAGCCGAAAAAGCCCATCCCGTCGGGGCCGTGCTGCTCGCGGATCGCCTCCATCTCGTCGACCACGCGGCTGAGCGCCTCGTCCCACGTCGCCTCCCGGAACGCGCCGTTTTCCTTGATCAACGGCTCGGTCAGGCGGTCCTCGTGGTCGACGACCTGCGTCGCCGCGCCGCCTTTGATGCAGACGCTGCCCTCGTTGACGGGCGCATCGCCCCAGGGCATGAAGTTCATCTCGCCGCGCTCTTCGCCCTCCCGGACCCGGATGCCACAGCCAACGCCGCAGTACGGACAGATCGTCTTCACCGGCTCGTCGGCGTTACCATGACGCTCACCCTGATACGCGCTGTTCATACGTCGTAATCGGTCGCGTCAGTCAATTAGTGTGTCGGTGGGTCCCAATCTCGCTCACTGTTGTCCGAGCAACCCCGCCTCGGGCGCGTGCGCCGGGCCCGACTCATGGAGTGGCGCGGTACCACGGTGTCCCGGGCTGAGACCGCCGCATCTGGGCGCCTGCGCGTAGTTACAAAGTACTAATATGTCGCGCGGTTCATCTGTACGTAGATGATTCGTACTGACAGCGACCGGAGTCGCCGTATCGCCGCCCTCGCCGCCGTCGTCGTCGTGCTTCTCTCGCTCGCGAGCGGTGTGGCCACGGCCCAGTCCACCGGACAGGTGGGCGGAACGATCGTCGTCGGGCCCAACGAGACCGTCGACGGCATCCAGGGCGTCGCGGGCACGATCGTGGTTCGCGGGACGGTCGACGGCGACCTCTCGGGCACCGCAGGAACGATCCGGATCGCGGAGTCCGGGACAGTTACCGGCAACGTCCAGGGCGCCGCCGGGAGCGTCATCGTCGCCGGGACGGTCGAGGGCGACGTGCAGATCGGCGCTGGATCGTTCGATCTCACGGAGACGGGGGAGATCGGCGGCGACCTCGACGTGGGCAGCGGTAGCGTCTTCGTCGACGGCACGGTCGGTGGGAACGTCAAGGCGGGTGGGAGTACCGTAACGCTCGGCCCGAACGCCGACGTGGCCGGGGAGTTCCGCTACGACGCCGAACAGTTCACCCAGAGCGGCGACGCGTCGGTCGCCGGTGACGTTGTCGAGGACAAGAGCCTCCGTGGCGAGTCGAGCGGCTTCGGCGGGTTCTCGACCCCGTCGTGGTTCGACACCGCGTTCGGGTTCGTCACGAGCCTCCTGCTCGGCGCGATCCTGCTGCTCGTCTTCCCCCGGTTCTCCGCCGGCGTCGCGGCACGGGTGGGTGGTTCACCCATCGTCACGTTCGGTGTCGGCCTGCTGACGCTGGTCGGCGTCCCGATCCTTCTCGTACTCGTGGCGGTGACGATCGTCGGTATCCCGTTCTCGCTGGCCGGGTTCGCCGGGTTCCTGATCACGCTCTGGATCGCGAGCGTGTACGGCAAGTACGCCGTCGGTTCGTGGCTGCTCTCGCTGACCGAGACGGAGAACCGGTGGCTCGCTCTCCTCCTCGGACTCGTGGGGTTCCTGCTGCTGGGACTGATCCCGGTCGTCGGCGGCCTCGGCGAGTTCGTCGCGACGCTGCTCGGCCTGGGTGCACTCGCCCTCGGCCTGCGGGAGAGCTACGAGAACCGGGACGGACGATCCGTCGAGACGACGGGGACGGACTGAGCGGCGACGCTAATCGAACGCGCGCCACGAGCGCGAGGCGCCCGGGAGCCCTTTCACTCTGACTTCCCGGGCGTCGTCGCCCTCCCGGAGTTCGATCACGCAGTCGTACGCGTCGCTCGCGAGCAGTGCCAGTGCCTCGTCGGCGTCGGTCGCCGTCGTCACGTCGAGTCGGTCGTCCTCGCGTTCGAGTCGCCCCGCGGCGGCGTCCACGAACGACGAGTCCGGATCCACGTGGAGCACGCGGACCGTGTCGGGGTGTGTCTGCATCGGGAGAGCCTCGTGTGGCCGCGACTTTCGCCGGGCGGGCTATAACCGTGTGGGCCGCGGGAGGAGGCCCCCTGTGGTGCCGAGACGCCCGCTACGTCGCCGACGGGGACTCTTCGACTGTCCCCTCGGCGTCCAGATATTCGCGAGCGGCCTCGCGGATCACCTCCTCCGGCCCGACGACGCAGTCCCGGCGGAGGTCAGGGAACTGGCCGTCGAGCATCGCCGCCACCTCGCCCTCCATCTCGGCGGCCTCGGCGAGGGTGCGGCCCTCGAGGTACTCGGTGATGAGGCTGGCCACGGCTCGGCTCACGGCACAGCTCTCGCTCTCGAACGCCAGCCGCTCGATCGTCCCGTCCGGCGCGATGTCGACGTGGAACTCCCCCTCGTCGCCGCAGGCGGTCTCCTCGGAGGACTTGACCAGCGACGGGTCGGCGAGGCCACCGCTGTTGTGCGGGTTCCGGTGGTGTTCGTACAGGCGGTCCGCGTAGCGGTCCGAGCGCAGGTAGGCGTCGAGCTTCGCCGCCGCGTCGTCGATGGCGTCGAGCAGCCGGTCGATCTCCTCGGTCGTGTTGTAGACGTAGAACGACGCCCGGACCGAGCCCGGCACGTCGAGGCGGTCGTGCAGCGGCTGGGTGCAGTGGTCCCCGGCGCGGACGGCGATCCCGCGGTCGTTCAGCAGGGAGGAGAGGTCGTGGCCGTGGACGCCGTCGACGTTGAAGCTCACCAGCCCCGTGCGCTCCTCGCCCGGGCCGGGGCCGTACGTCTCCACGTCGTCGCGGGCCGCCAGGCGTTCGAGCGCGTACTGCGCGAGCCGGTTCTCGTGCTCGCGGACCCAGTCCATCCCGAGGTCCTCGAGGTAGTCGACCGCGGCCCCGAGCGCGATCCCCTCCGCGATCGGCGGCGTGCCGGCCTCGAACTTCCAGGGCAGGCCGTTCCACGTCGATCGGTCGAACGTCACGTGCTGGATCATCTCGCCGCCGTAGAGGAACGGCTCCATCTCCTCGAGCAGCTGTTTCCGGCCGTAGAGGCCGCCGATCCCGGTCGGGCCGGCCATCTTGTGCCCCGAGAACGCGAAGAAGTCCGCGCCCAGATCCGTCACGTCGACGGGACGGGTCGGCGCCGACTGGGCGCCGTCGACGAGCAGCACCGCGCCGGCGTCGTGGGCGAGGTCGGCGAACGTCCGCACGGGCGTGACCGTTCCCAGCACGTTCGAGACGTGTGGGACCGACACCAGTTCCACGTCGTCGTCGATCAGCGACTTGGCGTGCTCGATATCGACGTGGCCGTCGTCAGTGACCCGGACGAAACGGAGCTCGGCACCGGTCCGCTCGGCGACCTGCTGCCACGTCACCAGCGAGGCGTGATGCTCCATCTCGGTCGTGACGATCGCGTCGCCGGGGCCGAACTCCGGGAGCGCGAGGCCGTGGGCGACGAGGTTGATGCTCTCGGTGGTGTTCCGGGTGAACACCATCTCCTCGCGGCCGCCCTCGGCGCCGACGAACGCGGCGACCCGGTCGTGGGCGGCTTCGTACGCCAGCGACGCCTCGTGGCTGAGTTCGTGGATGCCGCGGTGGACGTTCGCGTTGTAGCCGGCGTAGAACTCCTCGAACACTTCGTACACTTGCCGCGGGTGTGGGTGGTTGCGGCGTTGTCGAGGTACGTCAGTGGATGGCCGTTCACTTCGCGGTCGAGGACGGGGAACTCCTCGCGTACGTCGGCGACGTTCGGGGACATGCGACGACCATACCTCCCATTCGTGTTAAATGTTCTCGCGTGTCGCCGCGCCCGTCCTCAGCGTTCCCGAAGCGACTGGAGTGCGAGCCGGGATAGCAATCGTGCGGGCCCCCGCTTCGGGAGGTCGGAGAAAAGCTCCCGGGCGCCCGGCGGGTCGGCGCCGCCGAGGCCGATCTCCCAGCCCGACTCGGCTGCGAAGCGGTCGACGGCGTCGGTCGCGCGCTCCCGGACTGCCTCGGCGTCCATCGTCAGCACCTCGCCGTCGTGCAGCACGAACTCGCCGTCGACGATGACGGTGGCCACGTCCGCCGCGCTGGCGTTGTTGACGACCTGTGCCGGGACGTTAGTCAACGGCGTGAACTTCGGTGTGTCCACGTCGAGCAGAACCAGGTCGGCCCGCTTCCCCGGCTCGATACTGCCGGTCTCGTCGCCGATGCCCAGCGTGCGAGCGCCCTCGGTGGTGAGCATTCGTACCAGCTCCATCGAGTCGTACTGCCCCGCGGTCCGCTTGAGGTTGGCCGCGAGGCGGGCCTGTCTGGCCTCGCCGAACAGGTCGTAGGAGTCGTGCCAGTAGTGGTCGTCGATGCCCAGCCCCACGTCGACCCCGGCATCGCGGAGTTCGGGGACGGGCGTCCACTGCATCTCCGGGTCCGGGTTCCAGTAGCAGAACACCGACGGACAGTGGGCGACCGAAGCGCCCGCGTCGGCGGTCCGCCGGATGTCCTCGTCGTCGGCGACGCGATAGTGGGCGCCAAGCAGCCGCTCGTTCAAGAGGCCGACCTCCTCCAGCAGGTCCAGCGAGTCATCGGCGCCGTTGGCCCGGCCCATCGTGTCGCTCTGGTCGAGTTCGAGCAGATGCGTGTGGACGAGCAATTCGGGGTACTCGGCGGCGAGGTCGGCGGTCCGCACCCAGAGGTCCCGGGAACACGACCAGTCGTCGTGCGGGCAGACCGTCGCGCGGATACGGCCGTCGTAGCTCTCGTGGTACTCCTCGACGAACGCCCGGGCCCGGGCGAACTGCTCGTCCACCGGCACGTCGAAGAACAGATCGCTGATCGCCGGTCCGAAGAAGCCTCGCAGGCCGGCGTCGCCGAACGCCTCCGCGCCCGCCGCGGGGCGCAGGTCCATCGAGTTCACCGTCGTCACGCCACCCAGCAGGAAGTTCAGCGCCGCGAGTTCGTAGCCGGCGTCAGCGAGGTACTGGAGATCGCCCTCCGCGAACCGTTCGTAGATCGCCGTCATGCTACCCATCATCTCGCCCAGCTCGAGGTCGCTGAACGCGCCGATGAGGGGCGTCAACTCCAGATGGGTGTGGGCGTTGACCAGCCCCGGCATCGCGAGCATTCCCTCGGCGTCGATCACCTGGTCCGCGTCGGCACCCCGGTCAGCATCACGGCTCGTCCGCACCTCGGTGATCTCGCCGTCCTCGATGCGGACCGTCCCGCGCTCGAACAGTCGGTTCCGGTCGTCGACGGTCAGGACAGTGGCGTCGTGGAGCAGTATCTCGTTCGTCACGGGCTGGCACCTCCGGCGGATCGGCGTCGCTCGGGGACCATCGTGTCGGCGAGTTTGGAGTTCGCCCGCAATCAAGGCTGGTTGTTTCGGTGGGCAACGCCTATGGATCGGCACGCCTACCTTCCGACGATGGACGACGACCGCACGTTCGCACTCGAATCCCGCCTCACCAACCACGGCTGTTACCTCCAGTCGGTCGCCGTCGAGGGCGACGCCTACCGGCTCACCTACCAGTCCGCCGCCGCCGACCAGCACGGCGAGATCCCCCACCAGCAGGTGGGCGACGTGGTCAACGACTTCCGGAAGCTGTTCGACCGGCGCGACTGGCCCGTCCGGGACGTGGAGGCGACGGTCACCGCCCTGGACGATGAGCGGCTCGGCGCGTGGCGGGCCGACGCCGACTGGTTCGACGCGCTCGAAGCCGGCGAGATGACCGAGGTAGAGTTCTCACAGCGCGTGCTCGACAGCCTCGAAACCGCCTGATACGGCACAGGCCTGCAGCGACGGTCCGGTCAGCCGCCAGCCCGCTGCGACCGCCCGATCAGCCACCCGCGCGCATCGCCTTCCGGGAGAAATCCGCGACGAGCTGCTCGAAGTTCTCCTCGCCGAACTCGTCGTCGGCCTCGAACGCCACGGAGACCTCGGTCAGTTCGATCGAGGGGCCGATCGCGACTTTCTCCGCCGAGAGGTCGACTCGCCAGTCGTCGGCCTCGACCGTCGTGTCGTCGACGGCCGTGCCGCCGAGGTTCTCGAGGTAGTTCCGCGCGAGCCGCATCGATATCCCCCGGAACTGCTTCTCCCTGCGCATCATCCGCCGGCGACAGGGGGAAGATGCTGAGCCGGTCGCCGTCTTCGAGCACGGTCTCCATCCCGTCGAGATGCAGCGCCTCGCGGCCGCTTTTGAGCACGTTGATGTGCGGCCGCAGGTCGTCGTCTTCGATCAGTTGGCCCGCCAGCTCGTCGTACTCGGCCTCCAGTTCGTACAGCACGTCGCCGATGGTGGTCCCTTCGGGGAACTCCCGCTCGACGACTTTCTGCCCGACGGCCTGCCGGAACGTCGCGAAGAAGCGAAGCTCGACGTTCATCGGTCCCCGAAGCGAATGCCGTCCTCGACGAGGCGTTGGTTGCGCTCGCGGTCCAGCGCCTCGCCGAGTACGTCGTGGTCGTACAGCTGTGCGATCAGTTCGGCGTAGAGGTTCCGCCACGAGATGGCGTAAATCGGCGACTGGCCCCACGCGCGGAGCTCGGGGATGAACTCGTCGAACCGCTCCATCCGTGACTCGATCCGCTCGACGGCGTCGAGGACGTAGCCGACCGCCTCGCTGTCGTCGTCCGCCGCCTCGATCGCGTCGTTGATGCGGCGCTCCCACCCGGCCACCGCCTCGCGCATGTCCTTGCGCGCGTCGTCGTCACCGGGCAGGGAATCGAGGATCGGTTCCGGAGCGCCGAGTGTGACCGTCTCCATGGCTGTGAGTGGGGCGGCAACGCGGATAAAGCTCCCGGCGCAGGAAACCGCATGACAGCGCCCGGATTGCTCCCCAGTCCCGCACGGTCTCGCCGGTGGGGTAGTAAACGAATGTGGTTACAATCGTGTGAGAACGACTAACAGCTGATAGCCCCTATGTAAGTAACGAGCATTACTTATGACTGACCTCGGAGGATTCCACGACAACGTCGCCCGTATCGACCTCAGTGCGGGTGATGTCGACTACGAGAGCATCGACAACGAGGACGCGCGCAAGTACATCGGCGGGCGCGGCCTCGGCGTGAAGTACGTGTTCGACAACGGGCCGGACGTCGAACCGCTGGGCGAGGAGAACTTACTGGCGTTCATGAACGGCCCGCTCACGGGGACGCAGGCGCCGATGAGCGGCCGCATCGCCGTCGTCACCAAGTCCCCGCTGACGGGGACGGTAACCGACTCTCACCACGGTGGGTGGAGCGGCGCCCGCCTGAAGTGGGCCGGCTTCGACGGCCTCCTGTTCGAGGGAAGGCCGACAAACCCGTCTACGCCGTCGTCGAGGACGGCGAGGTCGAGCTCCGTGACGCCAGCCACATCTGGGGCGATGGCCTCCACGACGCCATCGACACCCTCGAGGAGGAGGTCGACGGCGCCTACGGCAAGAACCTCTCGGCGATGGCCATCGGCCCCGGCGGCGAGAACCAGGTTCGGTACGCCTGCATTATCAACGAGGACGACCGCGCCTCGGGTCGAGGGGGCACCGGCGCGGTGATGGGGTCGAAGAACCTCAAGGCCGTCGTCGTCAAGTCGGGCACGGAGATGCCCAAGCCGGCCGACCGCGAGACGTTCATGGAGGGACACAAGGCCGCGATGCAGGCGATCCAGGAGTCCGACGTGACCGCGCCCAACGAGGGCGGGCTCTCGGTGTACGGGACGAACGTCCTGATGAACCTGACCGAGGAGATGGACGGCCTGCCGACCCGGAACGGCCGCTTCACCTCCACCAGCACGGAGGCCGAAAAGGAGCCCGACGACCTCAACATCGACTCCGAGAAGGTCTCCGGGGAGAACGTCGAGGAGAACATCCTCGTCGACGACCCGACCTGTCACTCCTGCCCGGTCGCCTGTAAGAAGGAAGTCGAGGTCGACGTGCACCACAAGGGCCAGGACCTCAACGTCCGGATGGAGTCCTACGAGTACGAGCCCGCGTGGGCGCTCGGCCCGAACTCGATGAACGACGACCGCGACATGATCGCGGTCATGATGGACCGGTGCAACGATCTGGGCATCGACAGCATCGAGACCGGGAACATCCTCGCGTTCGCGATGGAGGCCACCGAGAAGGGCTACATCGACGACGCTGACGGTATCGACTGGGGCGACGTGGACGCGATGACCGAGATGATCGAGAAGATCGGTCAGCGCGAGGGCGACTTCGCCGACACGCTCGCGGAAGGGCAGAAGCGCGCCGCCGAAGCACTCGACGCCCACGACTGCCGCCTCGACGTGAAGGGCCAGGCGATCGCCGCCTACGACCCGCGCGGCATGAAGGGGATGGGGATCGGCTACGCCACCTCGAACCGCGGCGCCTGCCACCTGCGCGGCTACACGCCCGCCGCGGAGATCCTCGGCATCCCGGAGAAGGTCGACCCGACCGAGTGGGAGGGGAAGGGCGAACTCACTGCGGCGTTCCAGGACCTGCATGCCATCTCGGACTCCTTCGACATCTGCAAGTTCAACGCCTTCGCCGAAGGGATCGAGGAATACATCGACCAGTACAACGGCATGACCGGCCGCTCCGTGGGCGAGGAGGAGCTCATGGAGGCCGGCGAGCGCGTCTACAACCTCGAACGCTACTACAACAACCTCGCCGGCTTCGACGGCGACGACGACACGCTGCCGGGGCGCTTCGTCGAGGGTGACGAGGACGCTGTGCCTGCCGGCGGCGGTATCGAGGGCGAACTCTGCGAACTCGACGCGATGAAGCAAGAGTACTACGACCACCGCGGCTGGGTCGACGGCGTCGTCCCCGACGAGAAGCTCCACGACCTCGGTATCGACATGGGGCCGGGCACTGGCGTCTCCACCGACAGCTCGGCACCGGCAGACGACTAGGGTGATCGCCGACGCGAACAGTCGGCGACGCTGAGAAGCGGCGCGGCGCTACTCGGCGGCGTCGGCGTCGCCGCGCTTGAGCCGCTTTTTCAGTTCGTCCGCGGGCCCCACTTTCTCCGCGACCGTAGCGCCGATCAGCGCGCCGAAGCCGGCGCCCGTGCTCGCAGCGTTCTTGCCGACCAGCCCGCCGAGTCCACCACCGAGGGCGGCGCCGGCGGCGGCGAACTGTGCGCGTCGAACCGCGTGCTGAATGCGTTTCTTCATAGAGGACAGTATAACCTGACAGGACAAAAACCCGTCGGCGGTTCTGACCCGCGGCTTTTTGCCCTGCACACGCGACTTACGAGTATGCGGACCGCCCACATTACCCAATACGGGACCCCAGAGGAAGCGCTCTCAGTCACCACCGTGGACGATCCCGAGCCCGGTCCGAACGAGGTGCGCGTGGCGGTCGAGGCGGTCGCACTCAACCACCTCGACGTGTTCGCCCGGACAGGTCACCCCGGCGACGAGGGCGACTTCCCGAAGCGGACGGGCTGTGACATCGCGGGCGTCGTCGACGCCGTCGGCGACGACGCCGACGATACGTGGGTCGGCGAGGAGGTCGTCGTCTACCCGGGGGTCTCCTGTGGCGAGTGTGAGTTCTGCATGGCCGGTGAACACACGATGTGCCCCGAGTACGAGATCATCGGCGAGGACCGACCCGGGGGGCTCGCGGAGTACGTCGTCGTCCCCGAGTGGACGCTCGAACCCAAACCCGCGTCGCTCGACTTCGTCGGCGCCGCAGCGGTGCCGGTGACGTTCACGACCGCGTGGCGGATGATCGTCACTGCCGGCGAGCTCAGACCCGCCGAGTCCGCGCTGATCCTCGGCGCCAGCGGCGGCGTCGGCAACGCCGCGCTCAAGATCGCCGATCGGCTCGGGGCGACCACCTACGCCACGACCTCGACCGCGGCGAAAGCCGACGTCGTCGGTGAGTACGCCGACGAGGTGATCGACTACACCGAGGTCCCGTTCGACGAGGCGGTGATGGACCTGACCGACGGCCGCGGCGTCGATCTGGTCGCCGAACACGTCGGACAGGCGACGTGGCAACAGTCGATCGACTCGCTGGCGATGGGCGGCCGGATGGTGGTCTGTGGCGCTACCTCCGGCCCGGACCCGGACATCGACATCCGGTCGGTGTACCAACACCACCGACAGATCCGCGGCGCGCCCATGGGCAACCGACAGGATTTCCGGGACGTGCTCTCGTTGGTCGCCGACGGCGAACTCGACCCGCGGATCGACCGGGTACTCTCACTGGACAAGATCGCCGAGGGCCACGCCGCCAT
Organism: Halolamina pelagica; assembly: GCF_001307315.1. Lineage (GTDB taxonomy): Archaea > Halobacteriota > Halobacteria > Halobacteriales > Haloferacaceae > Halolamina > Halolamina pelagica_B. Next base: position 1,523,647 of record NZ_LGUC01000001.1, on the reverse strand, counting down.
CGAGGACCGCGACGTGATCGGGAAAGTCGTGATCCGGCCCTGACGGCGCCGACCGTGTGACAGCCAAGCCGGCTGTTGTGAGAAACGTATCGGATAGGGGAAACATGTTGTCGCTCACAATCCGATTGTTTGGTTTGCCGTTTTAGCTCCGTTACTCGGTGATTTTGCCAGTCTCGAAACTAATCGTATTCCCAATATATACAGAATTTGGGAAAATCTATTTATAAATCGAGAGTACATGCCCCTGTGTAACGCACCACAACGAACCATGCGTCCCTTACCCAACCATGCTTCGTCGACCAACCTGTAGCAGATCCGTCGGAACCGCGCTTCTCGCGGCGTTTCTCGTGGCTGGACTGATCCTCGGGCCCAGCACGGCCGCCGCGCAGGACGCTTCGCCGTCAGTCGACCTGACGGGGACGTCGATTGCGGTTGACGGCGGCGAGACCAGCACCGTCACCGCCGAGTACCAGTTCGAGATCGGCTCGGCTGGTAGCGGCGAGAACGAACTCGCCTCGATCAGCGGCACGATGTGGCAGCTGCCGGACCGTGAGATCGGCGACATCTCCGCCACCGTCGACGGCGAGAGCGTCGACGCGTCAGTTACCGAGGAAGATCGCCACTTGTCGGTCTCGGTACCCGTCGCCGACGTTAGCGACGGCGACACCGTCACTGTCACCCTCGAGTACGAGGTCGCCGGCCCGGCTGGCGACCTCAGAGTCCCACTCTGGGTGCCGGAGTACTCGACGCCCGGACAGGCGAACGTCGTCGACGCCACCCTGACGCTGCCCGAGGGCACGACCGTCTCCGGCAGCGCGTTCCCGAGCCCGACGGCCGTCGACGGTAACACCGCCACCTACGAACTCCTGCACGTGCCGGGGTTCGTCGCGGCCGAGTACGGTGAATCCGGCCCCGGTATCCTCTCCGAGGATACGCTCTACTCGCTGCTCGGGGTGGTTGTGATCGTCGGCGTCGTCGTGGGAGGACTGGCAATCGACCGCAAGACGGCTTGATACGAGACATGGCATCACTAATCGCAATGCTCGCACCGTTCGTCATCGTCGGCTTGCTGTTCGTGACGGGCGCGATGCTGTGGGCACGACATAAAGGACAGGAGGTATCGGAACAGGAGATCGGTAGCGAGGACCTCGAACGTGGAGGTGGTCGCTGATGGCGGTTATCGGTACCGTGAGCTGGGTGTTCGTCATCACCCTGGCGCTGTACTTCCTCGTCATCTTCGGGATCGGGTGTACGGCTACCTCAAAACCCAAGACGAGGACGACTTCCTCGTCGCGAACCGCGAGATCGGGCCCGCTGTCGGGTCGGCGACGCTCTCGGCGACACAGATGAGCGCCGGAACGTTCGTGGGCACGATCGGCGTCCACTACCTGACGGGCGTCAGCTTCATCTACATCTGGGTCGGCCTGTGGCTGGGCTGGCTGGTCTCGCTGGTGTTCGTCGCGCCGCAGATGCGCCGCTTCGGCGAGATCACTGTCCCCGACTTCATCGCGGTACGATTCGGCGACGACGGCGCCGGCGGTGATCGGATGCGCGCGTTCTCGGCGCTGCTGATCGTCGTCGCCTACACCGTGTACATCAGCGCCCAGTACACCGGCGCCGGCTTGATCTTCCAGTCCATCTTCGGCGTCTCGACCCAGGTCGGGATGGCGATCATGGTCGCGATCATCATCGCCTACACCGCCTTCGGCGGGATGCGCGCGAGCGCGCTGTCGGACTTCGTCCAGATCATCATCATGACCGTCGGCGCGATCATCGCGATCCCGATCCTGCTGGGCAACGTCGGCGGCATCGGCGAGCTGGAGCTGATGCTGACCTCGCTCAACCCGGCGTACATCGGCTGGGCGTTCACGCCGCTCGAGGTCGGCACCATCGCGCTCGCGTTCGGCTTCGGGATGCTCGGCGCGCCCTACGAGATCGTCCGCATCTACTCGATGCGCGACGAGCAGACGGTCCGGTACGCGATCGGGACGACGCTGATCTTCCAGATCCTGATCGCGACCGGCGTCGCGGTGGTCGGGATGAGCATGCGCGTGCTCTACCCCCAGCTCACCACGCCCGACCTCGCGAGCGTGATCATGAGCATCGACGTGCTCGGGCCGATCCTCGGCGCGCTCGTCATCGGCGCGGTGCTCTCGGCGATGCTCTCCACAGTCGACTCCATCATGATCGTCTCGGGGGGCGCGATCGCTCACGACATCTACGCCGAACTCCTCAACCCCGAGGCCAGCGAGAGTCGGAAGCTGTGGGCGAACCGGCTCGCGGTGATCTTCGTCGGGATCGTCCCGTTCTTCCTGGCGCTGTACGGCGAGGCGCTGGGCGGACTGGTGCAGTTCATCGTGCTGCTACAGGCCGCGATCATCGGCGCGACGTTCTCGATGCCGCTCCTGCTGGGCTTACACTGGGAGCGCATCAACACCCCCGGCACTTTCGCCGGAATGATCCTGGGTTTCGCGTCGGTGCTCGTGTGGCACTTCGGCACTGATGCCGGCGTCATCACCGGCGTCCTGGCACAGATCGACCCGGTCGTGCCGGGCGTGCTCATGTGCCTGGTCGGGATGGTCGTCGGCTCCTACCTCACCTCGGAACCCTCGCGGGAGGCACTCGCGCCGTTCTTCGACGCCTAACTCCCCCGAGGTGTTCCGCTGACCGCGAGCCACTCGGCTGCGGTCCCGAAAGAGCCGATCCGGACCGACCCGCATCAACCACCCGAGAGAGCGGTTCGACTGATAGCCGGCACACGAAGGACTATACACACGTTCACCAACCACATAGACATGCTCGACCCCATCGACAGATCGACTGAAGCAGCGCTCGGAGACCGAGTGGACCCGGAGGAACTCCAACGCCACGTCGACGCGTTCGACGGCACCGAGCGGATCTCGGGCACCGACGATGAGTGGCAGGCCAGCGAGTACGTCGTCGAGACCCTGCGAGAGTACGGCTGTGAGGCCGAGATCCACGAGTTCGAGGGGTACATCAGCGTTCCCGAGGACGCCCAGGTCGACGTGACCACACCGACCCGGGAGACGTTCGACGAGGCCATCACCACCTCCTTCGGCGCGAGTACGCCCCCGGCGGCGTCTCGGGGGACGTCGTCCGCGTCGACGACGTGACCGAGGAAGCCGTCGCCGCCGCGGATCTCGACGGCAAGATCGCTTTCACCACGGGGCTGCCGACCCCCGAGCCGATCCAGCTCCTCGACGCCGCCGGCGCGGCGGCGGTGATCTACCAGTCCGTCAACGCCGACCAGCTGCACGAGATGATCGTCACGCCGGTGTGGGGGACCCCCGGGCTCGACGACGCCGAGGATATCCCCGACCTGCCCGTGGCGCAGGTGACCCACGACGCCGGGGACTGGCTCCGCGAGCGCTGTGCGGCGGGGCGAGTCGAGGCGACCGTGACGACCGAAGTCACGACCGAGCTCACGACGCTCCCCTGTCCAGTCGGGCGGATCGACGGCACCGAGAGCGACCGCTACATGGTCGTCGGCAATCACGTCGACTCCTGGTACGAGGGGATCACCGACAACGCGACCGCGATGGCGGCGACGCTCGAACTCGCCCGGATCTTCGCCGAGGACCCGCCCGCACGGGGCCTGGTGTTCGGCTTCTGGCCCGCGCACTCGACCGGCCGCTACGCCGGCAGCGCGTGGTGGGCCGATCAGCAGTGGCTGGACCTTCGGGAGAACGGCGTCGCCTACTACCACCTCGACCTCAACGGCCTGCAGGGCGCCGACGGGCTCTGGCACCAGGAGATGGCCGAACTTGGCGACGAACATCTCGACGTGCTGGAGAGCGCGGGCGACCTCCCGCTGCTGGACGGCGGCGGCGACGGGAACTTCCTCGGCGCCGATCGCCCAGCACGCAACTCCGACCAGTCGTTCTGGGGCGCCGGCCTCACCTCGCTGCTCTCCGGCGCGCGGCTCGAGCCCGGCGAGGCGGGCGGCCCCGTTGGCGGCGGCTGGTGGTGGCACACGCCCGCTGACACCCGTGACAAGGTCGATATCGGCGTGCTGGCCGAGGAGACCCGCATCGCTGTCGCGCTGGCCAGCCGGATCTGTGACTCGCCGACGCTCCCCCACGATTTCCGGGCGACCGTCGCGGACGTACGCGAGCAAGTGGCGGCGGTCGAGGCCGAAACCGACCGGGAGTTCGCCGGGGTGCACGACGACCTCGATGCGTTGGCGGACGCCCTCGAAGCCGCCTACGGCGTCATCGAGGGCGTCGACGCCGTCGGCTCCGACACCGCAGCAGCCGCGGAGGATCTGCAGGTCGCCCTCGGCAACGAGCTGGTGCCGGCGCTGTACAACAGCGTCCGCGACTACGATCAGGAGCCCGCCCTGCCCCACGAGCCGCTGCCGGAACTCCGGCGCGCGGCGGGCGTCGACGGCACGAGGCGAGAGGAACGGTTCGCCGAGACCACGCTGACCCGCGAAGTCACACGGCTGCGGCACCGCCTGCGGAACGCCCGCGAGGCGGCCGAGCGGTTCGTCGAAACGCAGTAGCGCCGACGCCCGATCGCCTCAGACCAGCCCCGCGCCGCCGTCGACGTCGACGACGGCGCCGGTCATGTAGCTCGCCCGCTCCGAACAGAGGAAGTCGATCAGTTCCGCGGCCTCCTCGGGCTGGCCGAGGCGCTGAAGCGGCACACGGTCGGTGAACGACTCGATCCCGTCCTCGGTCCAGAGCCCCGAGTCGGTCGTCAGCGGGGTCTCCATCAGTCCGGGGACGATACAGTTCACGCGGACGTGGGGGCCGAGCTGTTTGGCTAGCCCCTTCGTGAGGCCGAAAATGCCGGCCTTCGAGGCGGAGTAGTGGACGCCGCCGCTGGCGGAGCCTTTCTTGCCGGCGCCCGAGGAGACGTTCACGACGGTGCCGCGCTCGCGCTCGTACATCCGCGGCGCCGCGGCGTGGACGAGGTTGTACTGCCCGGTGAGGTTCACGTCCATGATCTCGTGCCACTCCTCCGGGCCGAGGTCGCCGATCCACTCGTACCGGGAGATGGCGGCGTTGTTGACGACGGCGACCACGTCGGCCCGCTCCTCCACGTCGTCGACGATCTCCTGGATCCGCTCGTGGTCGCGCACGTCGGCGACGTAGCCCGCCACGTCGTCGAACTCCTCGGCGACCTCGCGCATGGTGTCGTCGACGTCGATGCCGGCGACGAGATCGTACCGCTCCCGGAGCAGATCCACAGTCGCACGCCCGATACCGCTTGCCGCACCTGTCACGATGGCTGCGTCGGTCATACGTGTGCGTCGGCGCCAGTCACCTTACGTGTTCGGCAAGCGGTGACGTACCACGCCCAACCGCCGGGGTCAGTCGAACTGCGGCGCGACTTCTTCGGCGAACAGTTCGGGCCCCGTCGTGTCCGGGAAGTCGACGAACTCGAGGACGATCTCCTCGAACCCGGCCTCGCGGTAGCGCTCGATGTCGGCGGCGACCTGCTCAGGGGTGCCAACCAGGTGGAACTCGTCGTCCTCGAAGTTCTCCGGACGGAACCGCGGGATCGCGTCGAGCAGTTCCTCGACCGCCGCCTCGGTCTCACGGATCACACAGCGGGCGAACCACGACTTCTCGATGGCGTCGAAGTCGGTGCCGTACGTCTCGCAGTGGTCACGGAGCACGTCGAGTTTCCCCCGGAGCATCTCGAGGTCGCCCCAGTAGTTCCACGTGTCGGCGTGTTTGGCGGCGATGCGGAGCGTGAACTGCTCGCCGCCGCCGCCGATCATGATCGGTGGGTAGGGATCCTGTACCGGGTGCGGGCGTCCGTCGGCGCCGTCGAGCTGGTAGTAATCGCCGTCGTAGTCCACGTCGCTGCCGGTCCACAGCGCCTGGCAGACCTCGACCGTCTCCTCCATCCGGCGCAGGCGGTCCGGCGCGTCCGGCCAGTCGTAGCCGAACGCCTCGGCCTCGTCCTGCTTCCAGCCGGCGCCCATCCCGACTTTCAGCCGCCCCCGGAGACGTGGTCCAACTGCGCGAGCGCCTTCGCCAACAGCGGGCCGTGGCGCAGCTGATCGTTGAACGTCTTGGGGTAGAGGTACACGTCGTCGGTGGCGCCCGCGAGGCCGGCGAGCGTCGAGAACCCCTCGGTCGTCGGCCCGGCGCCGGCCATGATGTGGTCCGGAACTGCCAGCCCGTCGAACCCCAACTCCTCGACGGCGACGGCGTAGTCGCGCTGTTTCGCCCACTCGAGCTCCTCGCAGAACGCGAGCGTGCTGTACTCCGAACTGCCCGCACAGACGGGGACGTTGACGGCGAACTCCATGTGTGGATATCCGGTTCTTGGTACTTGATGGCACCCTTCGCGGCGAACTGGGTGCCCGGCGTCGCCTCGAAGGCGATCACCTGGGCTTGACGACCCCGCAGCCCCTCCCCAATCGTGAGTCCGGTTCACGAGAGTACTTAAACCACCGTACAGATCCGGGAGTAGTCACATCCACGATCGGCCCGTACCAGTTGTTGAATGACGACACCGACCGTCGAAGCGCACGACGAAATATCGGAGTTGGACGAAGCACGACACGAAACGACCACGATTGCCGGTGACCGTGACCTCCGGTACGCGGAGTACGGAGATCCGAACGGCTCGCCGGTCGTGTTCCTGCACGGAACACCCGGGTCGAGTCGCCTGGCAGCGCTGTTCGATTCGGCGGCCGCACAGTCCGGGGTCCGCCTGCTCGCCCCGGACAGACCTGGGTTCGGTGAATCGTCACCGTGGCCCGAGAGAGCCGTCAACGACGCCCCTCGGTTCCTGACGCCCGTTCTCGACGACGCCGGCGTCGATACGGCCGGCCTCGTGGCGTTTTCCGGCGGCAGCCCCTACGCACTGGCGACGGCGGCGACGGTCCCGGACCGAATTACGCGAGTCGACGTCGTCGCCGGCGCCACACCGCCGACCACTGACGACGAGACGCCTGCCGTCCAGCGACTCCTTACGGGGCTCGCCACGACAACACCGAGGATACTCCGTGGCCTGTTCAGGGGGCAGGCGTGGCTGGCCGATCGGCTCGACCCGTCGTTCGTCACTGCACAGTACACTACGGGGGGAACGACGGATCCATCCCCCACGAGACGGGGGCGGTCGTGAAGCGAGACTTCGTCGAGGCGTTTGCACAGAGCCGCCAGGGAGCCGTGACAGAGTTCCGCCACACGGCCAGTGATTGGGGATCGACTACGCCGACATCGACGCCGAGGTGACGTTCTGGCACGGCGAGAACGACACCAACGTCCCGATCGGCGGGGCTCGTCGCCTCGCGACGGCGATACCGACCGCCGAGTTGCACGCTATCGAGGACGCGGACCATCTCGGAACGCTCCTCGAGTGTACGCCGGAGGTGTTGAACACGTACTGATGGCTGGCTCGCTCAGCTTCCCTGAGCGCCTGCGGAGCGTGCGTATCAGTGAGTCGCCCGGTGACCGGTTCGGCACTATCCTCGTGCTCACGGTACTCCCGGTTCCGCTGATCTCGCTACTGTACGCAGTCCACAGCACCGTCACTGGGACGTCGCCCGGGTCGTACTCGATGCCGACCGGGTATCTGTTCTACGGCGTGGTCAACCTGGCCGTCGTCGGACTGCTGTACACGCTCTTGACGCCCACCGGGCGATCGGCCGTATTCCGCTTCCGGTGGCCTTCAGTGACCGAGGCGGCTGCGGCGATCGCCGCCTTCGTCGTCGGGCTTGGGGTGTATCAGGCGACGGCCCAACTGAACGCCCTGCTCGGCTACGATCTGCAGGGACTGTCGTATTCGTTGCGCGATCCGACGGCGGTGGCCGTCGTCGTGGTTGGCGCAGTCGTGCTGGCGCCGATCACCGAAGAGATCCTCTATCGGGGCTCGTACTCGAAGCGCTTACCGAGCGAGGGTTCGGGCCCGTCGTCGCGACGGTGTTGATGACGCTACTGTTTGCGGTGATCCACCTCCCGAACTTCGGTGTCGCCGGAACGGTCTTCATCGCCGTTTGGGGGTTCCTCCCGGCGATCCTCCGGCTGCGGTACGAGAACCTCACGGGGCGGTGTTGATGCACATGCTGAACAACTGTTTCGCCTACGTCGTCACCGTCGCGGCGGGGTGGGCCTGATTCGACGATGTCGTGGCTCTGTTCCGTACGTCCGATCGGTTCAGGCTGGAGTCCAGCCTCGGACCGTCTCACCGGTCGCGGCGTCGACGCCGACTGATCACGCTAATTAATATGCCGTTCAGCCAAACCGCCTTCACGGTCGGCATGAAACGGATTCAGTTCTCGGCGACGTATCCGGCGGAGTTCAAGCATCCACTCCACCGAAAAATCATGGACGGCACCCCCATCCAGCGCGCCGAGTTGCTCATGTGGACGCCGACGGCGGACGCGACGACGTTGTTGTGGTGCGATGGGGATCGTGAGGCTACTGCGGCGGTGATCGACGAGATCGACTCGTTGGTGACGAGCAATCTGGTCCAAGATATCGACGGGACGTACGCCTTCCTCCAGCAGTCAGCCTACGAGTTCCCGACAGCCGTACTCGAGACGATGGCTGACTCCGCCGTGATCTTCCTCCCGCCCGTCGTGTTTCTCGACACCGGATCAGTGACGTTCGAGGCGGTGGGGGAAGCGACGGCCCTCCGTCGGTTTTACGACGAACTCACCGCGCTCGCCGACGTCACGATCGAGCAGGTCGACGTCTTCGAACGAAAACACGCCTCGTCACCGCTCACCGATCGGCAACGGGCGGCACTGGACGCCGCGATCTCGGTGGGCTATTACGAGGTCCCCCGCGATGGAGCCATCACGGATGTCGCACGCGTTCTGGACTGTTCACCGAGCACCGCGGGCGAGTTAGTCCGGAAAGCCGAGGCCGCGGCGATACGGGCGTACTGTGACGTGGACTGAGTCGACACCGAACCGCGGGCCGGTTGCTCGGGTGGGTACTCCCGGAGCGACTGCCGGGGACGTTTAGTACCAGCTCCCACAGCACGGGGTATGGACGAGCCAGCGGTGTTCGATCACGTCGTCGACGAACTCACTGCCCGGAGCTTCGAGCCGCTGGTCCACGTGCCGGCAGCCCACGAGGAGACGTACGCCGACGTACTCGATCGGTGCGAGCGCCACGAGATCACGATCCGGGGGCGCTACCCCGACGTGATCGGCTTCACGAACGCCAACCGCGTGTTCGCGGTCGAGGTGAAGGGGCGAGCAACCTCCTGCGCGGGATCGGCCAGGCGCTGACCTACCAGCAGGGCGCCCACGTGTCCTACCTCGCCGGCGACGCCGACGCCGTTGCCCAGCACACCGATCTCCTGCGGGCGAAAGGCGTCGGCGTCATCGGCGTCGACGACGGGGGACTCGACAGCTGGCGCCGCCCCCGAGCGTCGAGGCCGACACCGAAGTCGCCGACGTCGAGGGGCAGCTCGCGGTACGACTCCGCGGCAACGCGTTCGGCGGCGACGTGACGACGCTCAGCCTCGCCCAGCCGCTGAACTACCTCGCGCCAGTCGTCGCCGTCGACCGCCACGGCCCCCTCGCCCGCGACGAACTCGTCGACGCGCTGGCGGACGAGTACGGCTTCGGTGCCGGCGACGCCGCCGTCGCCAGCGCGCGGACGCTCGGCCTGCTGACGGGGGAGCGACCGCACGAACTGACCGAACAGGGTGAACTCTCCGCGACGGTGCTCCGGGGCTACGGCGTGGAAGCGCTCGACGACCTCCGCCTTCTGAAAGCGGAGACTCGCGGCTCGACGGTCGCCGAACGCCATCGCCCGCTGGCGATCCTGCTCCGGAACGCCTTTTCGCGCCACCCCGAGTTCGGGCTACTGCTCGACGCGCTTCGCGCCGAGGGCCCGCGCGTTCACTTCCTCGACCTCGTCGAGCGGCTGGTGCACGAGTACCCGAACGTGTTTCTCGGGGCGTTCTGTACGACCCGCGGCGCCGTTCGGGCCCGGCAGTTGATCGAGAGCGGCCAGACCCGGCGGCTGTACGCCGATCAGTCCGTCTGGCGGGACGTGATCCGGAACAACGTCCTGTTCAACTTCGTTCAGCAGCTCAAACACGTCGGCGTGCTCTCGCCGGCGACCCTGAGCCACTCGGGCGCGATGAGCGAGTACGACCCCGACGAGAAGCCGTGGATCCTGGCGTAGGCGCCCGCCCAGTTACGACAGTTCGCCGTCCTCGGACATCTCGATCTCGAAGCGTGCGCCGCCCGCCGTTCCGTCGGTCACAGCCAGTTCCCAGCCGTGGGCTTCGACGATCCGCTTCACGATGGTCAGCCCGAAACCAGTCCCACCTTTCGCCGACGAGTGCCCCGCTTCGAACACCCATTCGCGCTCGTCCGCGGGGATCCCTGGCCCATCGTCTTCGACGTAAATTCCCTGTTCGCCGTGGGAGCCGACACGGACGGTCACGTCCGAACCACCGTGTTCGACTGCGTTCCGGAACAGGTTCTCGAACACGTGACGTAATCGGTCGGGGTCGCCCTCGAACGTCACATCGTCGACGATTTCGATGGTCGCGTCGCCGGTATCGACGGTCGCCCAGCACTTCCCCACGAGGTCAGTCAAACTCACCGGCTCCGTATCGGTTATCGTGTCACCTTGCCGAGCGAGCGTCAGGGTGTCCTCGACGATTGCCTCCATCCGATCGAGCGCGTTGAGCAGTGGCTCGAGATGGTCGCTTTCGGCCTCTTCGGCGAGCAGCGTCGCACGACCCTGTGCGACGTTGAGCGGGTTGCGCAAGTCGTGTGAGATGACGCTCGCAAACTCGTCGAGGCGTTGGTTCTGCTGGCGGAGTTTTCGCTCCCGTTCGACGCGGTCTGTGACGTTCCGCGTGACTCCCACGAGACGAGTAACGTCGCCATCGCTGATGACCGGGGCCAGCTTCGTCTGCCAGAAGCGTGCCCCCTCGTCGACCAGTAGCTCCTCCTCGTAGGAGATCGGCGTCCCGGCGCTGACACAGCGGTGGTAGTTCGCTTCGAGCCCCGCACCCTGCTCCTCACCGAACACCTCCCGGGTGTCCGTCCCCGCACTTCTTCGGTCGTGATTCCGGTTTGTCGCTCGTAGGAGGGGCTGAGGCGTTCGAACTCGAATGTGACATCGTCCTCGCCCCCTGCGACGTCGACGAGGAAGATCGCGTCCTCGACGTTGTTCAACAGGGCCTCGTACTCGTCGGCGAGCTCCTGCGCTTCGAGTTCGTACGCTTTTCGCTCGGTGATATCTCGACTGCTGAGGAGGATGCCGTCGATGACGCCGTCGTCGAGTCGGTTCCGCATCGTGGCCTCGATCCATCGCCACGATCCGTCAGCGTGCTTGAACCTGACTTCGACAGTCTCGGGTTCGCTGCCGTCCGAAAGCACGCGCTCCACCGCCTCGGCGTTGCGGTCCCGATCGTCGGGGTGAACGAACTCGTACCCTTCGTGGCCGATCAGTTCATCAGGCTCGTAGCCGAGGATCCGTGTAACTGCCGGGCTCACGTACGTTATCGTCCCGTCGGTGTCGACAACCGTCGCGAGATCGTTTACTTCCTCGACGAGCGTCCGATACCACGCAGCCGTCTCGTGGTTTTCGACAGGCGCCGTACCGTCTTTCATGGTCCACGTTTGGCCGGGGCACACAAAAGGGGCTATGCTCCGATAGCGAGGTATCCGGTCACCAGCGATGGCTGATTCAGGGACCACGAGCGCGGTACGGCACTCGTGCGCTGTACGGTCCTGCTAATCTGTCGTCGTCCCCGGTCACCGGGGCGTTCTGTATCGTGGTAGTTGGTTTAATCCGTCGGCAAGCACTGGTCACCCCGTCTTGTACACCCCGCGAGCGTCGGCGACGTGTGTCTCCTCGGTGAACACGCCGACCTCGACGACGCCGATATCGTCGCCGAGTCTCACCACGTCGGCTTCGGCGGCCAGGTCGCCGCTGCCGGGCTCCAAGTAGTCGATGCGCATATCGACGGTCGGCACCGGTTGCTCCACGAGCGAGACCAGCGCCGCGCCGCCGACGGTGTCCGCGAGCGTGAACGTCACGCCGCCGTGGGCCGTCGTTCCCGCGGCGTCCCAGGCCAACTCCTCACGCAGCTCGATTCGCCCCTCGGCGTGACCCTCGCTCACCTCGGTGATCTCGATGCCGAGCAGGTCCGCGAACGGCATCGCCTCGAAGAACGCGTCGATGTCCATACCCACCGTTCCCGCTACGGGGCAAAAACTCCCCTGTGGGTCCTACTCGCCGCGCCACTCGGGCTCGCGGTCCTCGAGGAACGCGTCGATCCCCTCGTCTTTGTCCGCCGTCGCGAACAGTTGGGCGAACAGTTCGGCCTCGTAATCGAGCCCGTCCTCCAGCCCCAACTGCGAGGCGGCCTTGACCGACTCCTTGGCGAACTCCAGCGCGACCGGGCTGTTCGCCGCCATCGACGCCGCGAGGTCGTCGACCGCGTCGTCGAACGCCCCGTCGCCGTGGACCTCGTCGACGAGCCCGATCTCGTGGGCCTCCCGGGCGTCGATCAGGTCGCCCGAGAGGATCAGCCGCATCGCCTGCCCCTCGCCGACGAGGCGCGGCAGGCGCTGGGTACCGCCGCCGCCGGGCATGATCCCGAGGCCGATCTCGGGCTGGCCGATCTTGGCGTCCTCGTGGGCGATCCGGACGTCGCAGGCCTGGATGAGCTCACAGCCACCGCCCAGGGCGTGGCCGTTGATCCGGGCGATCACCGGCATCGGGCAGTCCGCAACGTGTTCGTACACCCGCGGGCGCTTGCTCGCCTCGCGCTGTTCCAACGCGTCCCGCTCTCGGAGTTCGGTCACGTCGGCGCCGGCAGCGAACGCGCCGGCCTCCTCGGCGCCGGTGAGCACGACCACTCGCACGTCGCTCTCGGGGACGGCCTCGACGATCTCGATGAGCTCCTCGCGAAGCTGGGCGTTCAGCGCGTTTCGCGCGTCGGGTCGGCGGAGCGTGATCGTCGCCACGTGCTCGCCCCGACCGCCCACCTCGGCGTCGACGGTCTCACAGTCGGACGCGACGGCTTCGATCATCACTCCTCCCCCAGTCGCCGCTGGTGCCCACGATCTCACCGTCCTCCCAGACGTAGAACCCTTCGCCGGTCTTCTTGCCGAGCTTGCCGGCCCGGACCTTCCGCTTCAGTATCTGCGGCGGGCGGAACCGCTCGCCCAACTCCTCCCGGAGGTGTTCGAGGATGTCCAGTCGCACGTCAAGCCCGACCACGTCGCCGAGCGCGATCGGCCCCTCCGGGTGGTTGTACCCCAGCTCCATCGCGGCGTCGATGTCCTCCGGCGAGGCGACGCCCTCCTGCACCATCCGCATCGCTTCGACGCCGAGCGCGACGCCGAGTCGGGAGGACGCGAACCCCGGCGAGTCCGTCACTTCCACGGGGGTTCGGTCGATCCCCTCGACGAACTCCCGGGCGGCGTCGAGGGTCGCCTCGCTCGTCTGCTCGGCGACCACAATTTCTACCAATTCCATAATGTGCACAGGGTTGAAGAAGTGCAAACCGACCGCACGTTCCGGGCGGTCCAGCGCGCTCGCGATTTCGGTGAGCGAGAGCGAGGAGGTGTTCGAGGCGACGATCGCGTCGTCGTCGACGTGTTCCTCAACGGCTTCGAACGTCTCCTGTTTGATCGCCATCTCCTCCGGAACCGCCTCGATCACGATGTCGGCGTCCGAGACGGCCGCCTCCAGCGACGTGGTACCGGCGAGGCGGTCGAGCGTCGCTGCCTTCTCTTCCTGGGTCACCTTGTCGCGTTCGACGCCGCCTTGGAGGTTCTCCGCGATGGCGTCGAGCCCGTCGTCGACGAACTCCCGTTCGATATCCCGAATCCACACGTCGTGGCCCGCCATGGCCGACACCTGGGCGATCCCGTGCCCCATCGTGCCGGCGCCGAGTACGGCTACGTGCATGTCCGAACGCCGGGGCGGCGCGGAGAAAAAACCGCCTGTCACGCGCCCGTCGGGGCCGCCACCTCGGCGGCAGTTCGCCGCCACCCGCGGGAACGGCCGCCTACCGGCGACGCCCGACGGGCTGCATCTTGAACCCGTAGCGGATGACGCCTTCCTGCTCGTAGATCCGCCGGATCGTCGCCTCGACGCGCGTGCCGATCTCGACGGCCTCGGCGTCGCCGAGCAGCTGTGTGGGGACGCTCACGCCCCCGCCGTCGGGGCCGTCGAGCGCGACGACCGCGCTCAGGAACGGGCCGCTGCGGGACTGCTGCTCGACGAACTCCGGGGGCGCGCCGCCCTGGGCGATCGTGGTCACCGCCTCGACGGTTCCCTGCCCGGGGAGTTCGACCCGTTCGTAGGCGTCGGGGCGCCCCCCGCAGTCACGGCAGGCGCCGCCGGGCGGGAAGTTCAGCGCGCAGCAGTCCGGACAGCGACCGGCGACGAGTCGGTGGCGCTGAGGCGTGGACCGCTGCCAGGCGGGGACGCTGACGTAGGCGCCGCCGCCCTCGGGTTCGCCGGTCGTGATCTCGCCGCGCCGGCGGAGATACTCGGCGTAGGAGAGCTGATCCTCCCCCGAGAGCGCTGCGCTCACCGGCACCGCGCCGTCGACGACGAACGCGTTCGCGCCGGCCCCGCTGCCGTAGGCCGCGAGCAGCACGCGCTCGGCGCCGTCGTCGAACGCCGAGGCGGCGCCCAGGAACGCGCTCGCGGCGCCCGTGTCGCCGAGGTGGCTGACCGTCTCCCCCGCGGCGATCGTTTCGGTGTCGACGCCGAGCGCGCCGGCGGCCCGGTACGGGAGCTTGCCGTCCGGTGACTGGACCGCCGCGGCGTCGACGCCCGATAGATCGGCGTCGAGGCTGTCGGCAGCGCCGCCGAGCGCCGTGGTGAACGCCTCGCGGTCGTACTGAGTGATACCGAGACCGGTCGTCTCCGCGTCGCCGGCCCCGCGGAACCGACTGCCGGGGGCCGATTCGACGTGTGCGGCGCGGTCGACGACCGTGCCGGCGCCGTCCGGGGCGAGCACGACTGCGGTCGCGCCGGCGCCGGCGGCGTGTTCGATCTCGCTGTCGGGCGCGCCGCGTGGACTGTCGGCGACGACGACGAGCCCGATGCTGTCCGCCTGCTCAGCCGGGCGGCCCCAGGGGCCCGCATCGAGCGCCCCCGCCAGTGCCTGCGCGCCGGCGCGGGTGCTCCCCGTGAGCGTGCGCGTAGCCGCGTCCGCCGGCGCGCCGAGCACGCTCGCGAGCCGCGGCGTGAGGTCTTCCTCGGCCATCGGCGGCGTCGTTGTCGCGAACGCGAGGTGGGCGATCGCCTCACCGTCTCGGCCGGCGGCGTCGAGCGCGCGCTGTGCCGCCGCGACGCCCATCGTGAGTGCGTCCTCGTCGGCCTCGGGGACGGCTTTCGCCTGGACCCCCGCGGCGTCGAAGCGCCCCCACGCCTCCTCGAACGCCGCAGCGTCGACGCGGAGTCGCGGGGTGTACGCGCCGATGGCGGCGATACCCGGCTCGCTCGCCGACACGTCGTCAGTCATCGCCCCACCTCCCGTTCGAGGACGTGCACGACCGCCGCCCCGCCGCTGCCACCCACGTTGTGTGTTAGCCCGCGTTCGGCGTCAGCGACCTGCCTGTCGCCGGCCTCACCCCGGAGCTGTTTGTACGCCTCCGCGATCTGGCCCGCACCGGTCGCGCCGATCGGGTGGCCCTTCGACTTCAGTCCCCCGAGGCGTTGACCGGGAGGTCGCCGTCGAGCGCCGTCGCGCCCGCCTCGACGAGTTCGTGGGCCTCGCCACGTTCGCAGAACCCCAGATCCTCGTAGGCCAGCAGCTCCGCGATCGCGAAGCAGTCGTGAACCTCGGCGAAGTCGAGGTCTGCGGGTTCGATCCCGGCGCGCTCGTAGGCCGTCGCGGCGGCCATCGTCGAGGAGTCGATCCCGGTGTAGGTGTCCCGCTCGAACAGCCCAACGCGCTCGCTGGCGGCGCCGACGCCGGCGACGCGGATCGGGTCGTCGCTGTACTCGTCGACCACTTCCTCGCTCGCCACGAGCACCGCCGCGGCGCCGTCGGAGGTCGGACAGCAGTGATAGAGGTTCAACGGGTCGGCGACGGCGGGCGCGCTGGTGGCGTCGTCCAGCGAGCACTCGAAGCCGAGATGGGCGTTCGGGTTCTTCGCGCCGTTCGCGTGGTTCTTGACCGCGATCTTCGAGAGATGCTCCGGCGTCGCCTCGTACCGGTCGAAGTACGCGCTGGCCATCTGGGCGTACACGCCGGCGAAGGTGGTGCCGGTCAGGCGTTCCCACTCGGTCTCCCCCGAGACGCCGAGCCAGTACTTCGCGGCGTCGCCGCTCATGTCCGTCATTACCTCGACGCCGCCCGCGAGGACAACGTCGGCCATTCCGCTTCTGACCGCCTGGACGGCCTGCCTGACGGCGTAGCCCGAGGCGGCACACGCGTTCTCGACGCGCGTGCTCGGTATCCCGTCGAGACCGGCGTGTTCGGTGACTGCCGGCCCGGAGAGCCCGATCTGGCGCCCGCCGACGCCGAGCGAGCCGACGACCGCCTCGTCGACGGCGTCGGTGTCGATGCCGGCTGGCACGCTGTCGAGTGCGTGATCGACGGCCGCCGTGAACAGCGATCGATAGCTCTCGCCGGGCATCGCGCCGAACTCCGTCTGCCCCGCGCCGATGATGTAGGCGTCCCGCATGGACGTTCGTTCTGGCGGTTCGGCGAAAAGGCTTCCCGTGGGGGAGAACCCCACCGGGTTGCCGAACCCTCATGGTTTTTACTTCCGTCGTACCTTCTCAGCGTGTCGAATGGTACACAAGCCCATAGAGTCGGCCGACAGGTCGGAGATCAGGGAGCTCCAGGCCGAACGGCTGCGCGAGACGGTCGAACGAGCCTACGAGAACGTGCCGTTCTACCGCGACAAGCTCGACGCGGCCGGCGTGTCGCCGGCGGACATCCAGGACGTCGACGACGTGCGACAGCTCCCGATGACGACGAAGGAAGACTTCCGGGAGGAGTACCCCGACGGGTTGTTCGCGGTCGACGACGACGAGGTGACGCGGATCCACGCCTCCTCGGGGACGACGGGCAAACCGAAGATCGTCGGCTACACCGACGACGACATCGACGTCTGGAGCGAAGTCGTCGCCCGATCACTGGCTGCCGCCGGCGCCGAGGCCGGCGACACCGTGCAGAACGCCTACGGCTACGGGCTGTTCACCGGCGGTCTCGGCCTCCACTACGGCGTCGAAGAGCTCGGCGCCACGGTGATCCCCGTCGGCGGTGGGCAGACCCAACGACAGATCGAGCTGATGGTCGACTTAGAGAGCGACGTGTTCACGTGTACGCCCTCCTACGCGCTCTACCTCGCCGAGACCGCCGAGGAGATGGGCTACGACCCCCGGGAGCTCCCCATCTCGACGGTCATCTTCGGCGCCGAACCCTGCACCGACCCCATGCGCGAGGAGATCGAGGAGCGCCTGGGGGTGAACGGGATCGACATCTACGGGCTCTCGGAGATCATCGGTCCCGGCGTCTCCAACGAGTGCCACGAGGCCCAGGACGGCCTCCACATCTGGGAGGACCATTTCCTCCCCGAGGTCGTCGATCCGCGGACCGGCGAGCCGGTCGACGAGGGTGAGGAGGGCGAACTCGTGCTCACGACGCTCACGAAGGAGGCGCTGCCAGTGCTGCGCTATCGGACAGGCGACCTGACGACGCTCGACTACGAGGAGTGTGAGTGCGGGCGGACGATGGTCCGGATGGACAACGTCACCGGTCGCGCCGACGACCTGCTGATCGTCCGCGGGGTGAACCTCTACCCCAGCGAGATCGAGCACGCGGTGCTGGACATCGACGGCGTTGCCCCCACTACCGGATCGATCTCGACCGTGAGGAGAACCTCGACGTGATGGAGCTCACCGTCGAGCGCGCCGAGGACAGCGACAGGGGCCACACGGAACTGCGGGAGGAGATCCTCGAACGGCTGGAGAACGTCCTCAGCTTCACGCCGGACGAGCTCACGCTGGTCGAGCCCGGCGGGATCGCCCGCACCGAGGTCGGGAAGGTCCAGCGCGTCTACGACCACCGATAGGCGCTGCCGCGGGCGGCCCGCCACCGGCTCACTCGGGGCGGTACACCCGTCCGCGGAACGTCGCCACGCGGTCCCCGCTCTCGTTGGCGACCTCGACCTCGTACTCGCCCGTTTTGCCCGCGAGATGGGTCTCCTGGGCGGTCGCGGTCAGGCTGTCACCCACGTCGACGGTGTCGAGGTAGGAGATGTTCGTCTCGAGCGCCAGCGCCGTCTCCCCGCGGGAGTTCGATGCCGCGGCGAAGGCGGCGTCGGCCAGCGAGTAGACGGCGCCGCCGTGGGGCGTGCCGTGGAAGTTCAGGAGCTCGTCGGTGACGGCGAGTTCCGCGACGGCGCGGCCCGCCGAGAGGTCGACGACCTCGATACCGAGTTTCGCACAGAACGGGTCCGACGCCACGCGCTCGCGGGTCGCTTCAGGAACTTCGGACATAGACGGCCCCTTCCGCCAGCGCGTGCAAAGGAGTGCCGGTCGGCGGGGGTCGGCGCCGTCGGTCCCTGCCTCGCCTCCGGGAGCTATATACGGCGACTGGGCGAACCCGGGGGTATGGCTTACAGCTACGAACCGCACTACTTCGAGGACTTCGAGGTCGGCGAAGAGTTCATCAGCGTCGGTCGCACCGTCACCGAGTCGGACTTCGTGATGCACTCCGCGCTCAGCGGCGACTGGACGGAGCTCCACACCAACGCGGAGTACGCCGAGGAGCAGGAGTTCGGCGAGCGCATCGCCCACGGGCCGATGACGTTCGTACAGGCCACCGGGTTCGTCTACCGCACCGGTATCGTCGAGCGCACCGCCGTCGCCTTCCTGGGGATGAACTACATGGACCTCCCGAACCCCGTCACCATCGGCGACACGCTCCAGCTGGAGATGGAAGTCTCGGAGAAGAAGGAGCTCAGCCGCGAGGACGCCGGGCTGGTCGTGCTAGACTGCGTGATGGAGAACCAGGACGACACCGTGGTTCTGGAGGGGGACATGAAGTTCCTGATCAAGCGGAAGGACGCCGAGGAAGAGGCCGCCTAGCGCGCCGATCCGCCGTTCTCCGCCCCCTTACTCGAACTTCTTGAACTGCTGGAGGCAGTCGTTGCAGTAGTGGATCGACTGACAGCGCGAGGGGCCCCGGGGGTGCTCGCGCTCGGTGTTCTCCGAGCCGCAGTACGGGCACTCCGCGCCCGTCGTCTCGCCGCTGGTCGTGACGCTCGGGTCCTGCTCGCCCGAGCCGGGGGTCGGCCCGGTAGCGTCGTCGCTCATCGCTCCACGCTGATGCCGAACTCCCGGAGCGCTTCCTTCCCCTGTTCGGTGACGAGGTCGAGCGACCAGTCCGGCGCCCAGACGAGGCGGACCTCGGCGTCGTCGACGCCGTCGACGCCCGCGGCCGCCGCCTCGACCTCCTCGAGGATGATCTCGCGGGCGGGACAGCCGCTGTAGGTCAGCGTCATGTCGATCGTGGCGTCCCCGTCGTCGAGTTCGAGCCCGTAGATCAGCCCCAGATCGACGACGCTGACGGGCATCTCCGGGTCCTCGACCCCGTACAGCGCGGCCCAGACCTCGCGTTCGAGGCCGTCGGCGTCCTCGCCGGTCGCGGGCACCTCCTCCGTGGTGCGCTCTTTGGTGTCGTACTCGGTGTAGCCACACGGCGTAGCGTCGGCGTCCGCCCGCGGGCGGTCGAACTCGTCGGGGTCGTTGGGCTCGCTACTCATCGTCCATGAGCGTGGTCGCTTCGTGGCGACCGAGGTTTCGGTACGAGGAGACCATCTCCTCGTGCAGGTCGTGCCAGTGCTGGGTGTGTTCGTTGTCCCGACCCGTCGGCGTCGCCGGCTCGGCGTCGGTCGGCACCTCGAAGCCGAGGTCGGTGAGGAACGCGGTCGTGCGCTCCTGCCACTCATCGCGCATCTCCTCGAGCGTGGCGTCGCGGATACCGAGGTCGACGATGTCCTCTTCGATATCTCCGACTGGCTCGAACAGCGTCAGCGCGTACGGGTAGAGCCGGTCGAGCGCCGCCTGCACGCGCTGGCGCGCCTCCTCGTCGTCGGCCATCCGGCGCAGCCAGTTCTCGGCGTGCTCGACGTGGTAGTCCTCCTCGCCCTGGATGCGGCTCGTTCGCTCGCGGATCTCCCGGTACGTCGACTCCTCCAGCGCGGCGAGGCGGATCTCCTCGGCCACGTCGTAGAGGTAGCCCCGGAGGATCGCGTCGCCCCAGTCGCCCTCCGAGAACGGGAGTTCGACGAGCGTACTGTGTTGGAAGTCGTCGGGCTCGCTCTCCCAGAGCAGCGACTCCTCGGAGTAGCCGAACTGCTGGATCGCGTCGTACCAGAGCCGGGCGTGGCCGAGCTCGTCCTGGGCGTTGTTCGCCACCGCGAGGTCCGACTCCAGCGTGGGCGCCCGCACCTGCCAGAACGTGTAGCGCTCGGCCTGGATGTACTCGTCGTCGGCGAGCCGGAACAGCTGGGCCTCGACGGCGTCGCGCTCCCGCTCGCTGAGTTCGTCCGGCGCCCCGAGGTCCGATCGACTCGTCGCCATTAGCTGTCACCCCGCTGGCGTTCGGCCTCGATCTGTTCGGTCTCGGAGGCCGCCACCTCCTCGGCCGCCGGGTCGACGTTGTACGTCTGGGCGAACCGGTACGCCTTGTTCGTGGTGCCGCCGAACGCGACCTCCTCGTCGGTTATCTCGCCGACATAGCGTGACTGAACGAGCCAGAGACTGTTGGGATCGTCCTCGCCGTACGCCTCGTCGGCCGCCGCTTTCGCGGCGTCGACGCCGTCGGCGGTCACGTCGCCGCAGTGCTCGTGGTAGCCGCCCGCTTTCGCCTGTTTGAACACCTCCCAGTCGGTCTCACCGTCGACGGGGCCGGCGTCCTCGTCGCCGTACACGCCGCTGACTCGCTCCTGGGGGCGACCCACAGCGAACGCGTCGGCTTGCGGCGCCCGTGCTGGATCACGGAGAACTGCTTGGCCATCTCCCGGTCGGGCGCGTGGACGTTCCCACAGTGTTCGTGGGCGTCGTCGGGCGCCGACTGGCGGAACACTTCCCAGATCATGGTCAGTCGGCCGCCTGCGGCGTCGGGCCGTCGCCGGTGGTCGCCTGCCCGTCAAGCATGTCCCGGACCCACTGGACGGCCTCCTGAGCCCGCGCTCGACTGTCGATCTGTTGCTTGCTGCCCGCGTACTCGTTTTTCGAGACGGTGAAGAACTCCTCCCAATCGAGATCGTCCTCGACGACCTCGTAGGTGCCGTCGCCGTTGTCCCGGATGCGGGGTTCCTCGGGGATCTCCAGCCCGTACTTCTCGGCTTTCGGCATGTACGTGTTGAGGAACGCGTTCCGGAGCTCGTCGTTGGACTTCGTCTTCAGGCCGACCTGTTCGGCGAAGTCGTGGTGCGTGCTCTGGTCGTCCGTGGGGCCGAAGAACTGGAGGATGCGCGGCCACCACTCCTCGAACGCTTCCTGGGTCATCTCCTGTTCCTTCTTGGAGCCGCTCATCAGCTCCCGGAGGATGGACTCGCCGTGTTTGACGTGCATCCCCTCCTCGAAGCAGATCTTGTCCATCGCGTGGGCGTACGGCTCCCAGCTCGAGGACTTCAGCGTCGCCTGCCGGCGCATCGCCGCGCCGTCGACGAAGAAGGCGATCATCGGCGTCTCGACGTAGCGCTCCATCGGGTAGTGGAAGCAGTTGAGGAACTTCCCGTCGCCGTTGGCGAGGTCCTCGAGCATCTCGTCGCGGGTCTTGATCCCCAGCGACTCCGCGGCCCGGTACAGCATCTGCCCGTGGCCGATCTCGTCCTGTGTCTTCGCGCTGAACGCCATCTTCCGCTCGAGGCTCGGCGCCTTCCGGATGAACGGGCGCTCCAGGTACGCGCCCATGATCTCGCTGTTCGCGTGGAACTCGAGCATCCGCGTCGCCGCCTCGCGGTACTCCCGGGGCAGGTCGTCGCGGGGGCTGAACGCCCGTGGTTCGGCCTGCTCTTTGACCTCCTCGATGTTCATGATCGTTCCTTGCCGACGCCCGACCTTACCCGTTCGGCAGTCTATAGACGGGTTTTAAACCACACGAGCGCGTTCCCTCGCCGATGATCGACGAGTGTCTGATGGCGGAGTTCCGCATCAGGGGCGAGGACTGTCCGCTCGCGGACGCGAGCCGGGCCGCCGCCGCGACGATCGACGTTGCGCCGCCGCTGCTCCGCGACGACGGCAACGTGCTGCTCCGGTTCAGCTCCCCGGCGAACGATGAGCTCACTGCCACACTCGACGCCGACGACCGCATCCGGTATCTGTACCGCGGCGTCGCCGACGGCCGGTACAGCTACCGCTGTCTCTCACTGCAGCGCAGCGTCGTCCACGAGCTCGTCAGCGCGGGGTTCGTCGTCGAGTCGCTTCGCTACGAGCGCGGCGACGCCATCCTCACCGGCGCCGTCGTCGGCCAGGAGATCCTGCAGGCCGTGATGGAGACCGCCGGCGAGACCGTAGGTGTCGAACTGGAGCGGGTGTACGCACTCGGGCCGGGTGAGGACACGACCGTCGCCGAGCGGTGGGATCTCACTCCCGCACAGACCGAAGCGCTCCGCACCGCCGCCGACATGGGTTACTTCACCGTGCCCCGCGAGGTGACTGCCACCGAGGTCGCCGACGCGATCGGTATCAGCAAATCGGCCTTTCTCGAGCGCCTCCGTCGGGGACAGGGCGCGCTGTTCGCACAGCTGTTCGGCGTCGGCGGGAACTAAGGCCTCGCCCCCACACTACGGGCATGCGAGTCACCGACGGAGCTGTCCGGCGAATCACGTTCGACCGCCCCGACGTTCGCAACGCGATGACCCCCGAGGTCGCCGCCGAGTTGGCCGACCAACTCGGCGATCTCGACCCGGACACCCACGACGTCGCCGTCATCACCGGCGAGGGGTCGTCGTTCTCAGCCGGCGGCGACATCGACGCGATGGCCGAGCGGGACTGGACGACCGCGGAAGCGTACGAGCGCGTTCGGTCCACGTTCGGCCGCGTGGCCGAGAACGCGCTCTCGGCGCCGGTGCCGATCGTCGCGAACGTCAACGGCGACGCCGTCGGCGCCGGCCTCTCGCTGGTCGCCGTCTCCGACTTCGCCTACGCCGCCGACTCGGCACGGTTCGGCGCGAGCTTCATCAACGTCGGGCTGATCCCGGACATGGGTGCGACGGCGATGCTCCCGCGCCTGATTGGCCTCCGGAAGACGAAAGAACTCGCGTTCACCGGCGACCTCGTCGACGCCGACGCTGCGGCGGCGATGGACCTCGTCAACGAGACCGTCCCCGACGACGAGCTCGATGCGCGCGTCGACGAGTTGGTTCAGACGCTACAGAACCGCCCGACGGAGAACATCGGCCTCGCGAAAGAGGCGATCCACGACAGCATCGGCCTCCCGTTGCGCGATGGAATCAGCCAAGAGGCCCGAATCCAGTCGCTAGCCTACGACACGCCCGCTCACGAGGAGGGCGTCGACGCCTTCCGCGAGGGACGTAAACCGGATTTCGATTGATGAAAACTCACTGATAGGGTGAAACGCGGACGTGTGCCTCAGTGAACGATTTATCCGACCCCACAACCCGACCGCCATGCGACGGGAAATCGGCGACGACGAGGACTGGTCCGTATCACTCAGTCGACGGGCGCTACTCGCCGTGGGTGTATCGACGGTGGGGTCGGCACTGGCCGGCTGTAGCAGCCTCGGCGGGACTCCCACCCCGGAGCAGCCGTTCGCGACGCTCAACCGACAGACGGTCGCCCTCGACGGGCTCGACCTCTCGGTGCCGGATTCGGTATCCACGGCGAGTGAGCCGGCCGACGCCGGCGTCGTCGTGGTGCCCGGCGGCACGGACCGCTCCCCGAACCGAACCGCCGAGTGGATCGCCGATGGACGCGTGGTCGCGCTGCTCGGCGACGACTGCGGGGCGACCTGGAACTCGTGGGTGATGACCAGCGCGTTCGCGACGAAGTTCGACGTGATGGGCGCCGAGTGGGGCGAACCCGGCGCAGACCTCGTCGTCGGGGGAACCGTCGGCCTGAATCTCGTGACCTACGGCCGAACGTGGGAGGGGACGCCGTCGGACAGCGAAATCTTCCGGGAACTCGACAGCATCGCGTCGGATATCGAGGACCGTACGGGCGGGAACTGACTGCCGCTGGAAGCGGCGCCAACCCCTCTCGACTGGTCGACCCCCGAGTGTGAACGCGAGGCTGTGTGTTGATTGTTCACGTTGGTGTCGAGGACAGGAACTTAGGGCCCCCGTGGTAAGTACGGCTGAATGACGACTGACACGCCCTCCGCCTCGGAGGCGGGCGAGCGCTGTGCCGCGGTGCTCGACGCCATCGAGGGCGCCGTGATCGTCCGCCGCGAATTCCTCGAAACCGTGCTTGTGGGTGTTCTCGCCCGCGGTCACGTCCTGCTCGAGGACGTACCCGGAACGGGGAAGACGCTGACCGCCCAGAGCGTTTCGAAGGCACTGGGGCTCTCCTTCTCCCGCATTCAGTTCACGCCGGATCTGCTGCCGGCCGACATCACGGGGACGAACGTGTTCCACGAGAGCGAGGGCGACTTCGAGTTCCAACCCGGGCCGGTGTTCGCCAACGTCGTCCTGGCCGACGAGATAAACCGCGCGCCGCCGAAAACACAGGCCGCGCTGCTGGAGGCGATGGCGGAGGGGCAGGTCACCGTCGAGGGCGAGACCCGGGAGCTCCCGGAGCCGTTCATCGTGATCGCGACCCAGAACCCCGTCGAGAGCGAGGGAACGTTCCCGCTGCCGGAGGCCCAGGTCGACCGATTCGCCGTGAAAGACTCGATGGGGTACCCCGAACGTGACGGCGAGATCGAGCTGCTCCGTCGCCGCGCCGGCCGTACCGAACAGGTGCCCTCGGTCGAGCGCGTGCTGGGGGAGGGGATGGTCGAAACGCTTCAGCAGGTTCCCGAGACCGTTCACGCCGATCCGGACCTGCTCGAGTACATCGCCGACGTGGCCCGGGCAACCCGACAGGACCGCCGGGTCGAAGTCGGCGTCTCCCCGCGCGGGACCCAGCGACTGTTCGAGATCGGCCGCGCCCACGCGACCCTGAACGCCCGGGCGTTCCTCACCCCCGACGACGTGAAAGCCGTCGCCGCCCCCGCACTGGCCCACCGACTCGTTCTCACACCGGAGGCGCAGGTTGACGGCGTCGAGAAGACGAGTGTGATCGCCGACGTGCTCGATTCTGTCGAGGTGCCGACGATCGACGCCGCGCCCGAGGCCTGAAGCCGTTCACCGCCGCCCTCATTTTCCGCGCCCGGTTCTCAGCGTTCGGGTTCCCAAAGGCCGCGCTCGAAGAACGCTTCGTCGACGCCGCCGTCGCCGACCGCCAGCGCGACGGCGAGTTTGATCCGGGCTTTCCAGGCCGGGAGATCGCCGGCCCACAGCACCCCGAACTCCTCGAGCGTCGTGCCACCGCCGTCGCCGCCGTACAGCGGCGCCGTCGCCCCTTCGTGGCAGCGTGAGGCGATCACGACCGGCACCCCGGCCTCGCGGACCGCGGCGATCGCGCGACAGACTGCGCCGGTCGTGTTGCCGAGCCCTGTCCCGGCGACGACGACGCCGTCGACGGCCGGACCGTCGGCGAGGCCGACGACCCGACGGAGCGCGTCGCCGTCGACCCCGAGCCCGGACGTGAGCAGCGGGATTTCGGCCGCCACCTCGTCGACGGACGCTGTCGCTGCCGCGTAGCTCCGGGGCTCCCGGAACAGTCTGAGCCCCTCCGGCGTGAACTCGCCCACTGGGCCACGCTCGGGCGACCGGAACGTCGAGAGCGCGCTGGTGTGGGACTTCACCACGTCTCGGGCTGCGTGCACCTCGTCGTCGAAGACGAGATACGTGCCCGAGTCGACGCGGTCGTGGGTGACCGTCCGGACCGCCCCGAGCAGGTTCGGCGGGCCGTCAGTCCCCACCTGATCGAACGGTCGCTGGGCGCCGGTGAACGCGACCGGCACGTCGAGGTCGGTCGTCAGGTCGAGCAGGTACGCCGACTCCGCCATCGTGTCCGTCCCGTGGGTGACGACGATCCCGTCGGACTCGTCGGCAGCGCGCCTGGCCGCGGCTCGGAGCGCCGTCGCACGCTCCCACGTTACGTCGAACCCCGAGACGCTCGCGACCTGCTGGACGGTGAACGACGCCAGTTCCCCGAGTCCGGGGACGGCGTCGATCAGGTCCTCGCCACCTTTCGTCGGCGTCTTCCCGTCGTCGCCGCCCGTGCTGGCGATCGTGCCACCCGTGCTCAGTACCGTGATCTCCATGGTCGAACCCCACGCCGACGAGCGATACACCGCCGGATGCCGGCGAACCTTTCCGCTATCTCCTTGCGCGCCCGACACGTCCCACGGATTCTTACCCGTCGGGAGCCACCTCGAAGCTATCTCTCCCGCATGACCGAGACCAGCGCCCCCGGCTCCGTCCGAGCGGTCGTCGGCGACCCCGGCGAACTGCTTGATCGGGCGGGCCGGGCCCCCGAGCCCACCGAGTTCGTCGTCACCCCCGAACGACTCCACCGCCGGAACCTGAAGCGGCGACTGGCCGAGCGTGCCAGCCCACGAAGCAGCCTTCGGCTCACCGACGCGACCGCGATCGCCGCCCAACTCCTCGACGCCGCGGCCGACCCGAGCGAGACGATCGACCGCATCGACCGGCTCAAACACGTGGAGGCGATCCTCCGCCGCGACACCGAGGCGAACGACCGACTTCGCGCCGCGTTCGGGAGTGATCTGCCCGCGCGTGCCGAGACGATCGCGGCGGCTCACAGCCGTGTCGGCGAGATGACCGGCTGGGACGAGCAGCGACTCGATGCGCTTGCAGCAGTCGCCGACGAGCTCCCCACCGTCGCAGGACGTGACACAAAGGACGTCCTCGCGGGCGTTCGCGCCCTGGAGCGAGGACTCGTCGACCGCGCTGGGTCGGTTCACTCCCGGGAGGCGCTGCTCCCGGCCGCCGCCGACGCGCTCCGCGACCGGCCGGCGCTCTGGCGCGAGGCGTTCCCCGCGACTGATCGGCTCTCCGTGGCGGGCGTGAGCGTCGTCGATGCCCCGCTCTCCGAGCTGATCGGCGCCGTGGCCCCGGCCGGCGTCGAAGTGACGCTCTCGCTCCGCCCGGGTACCGGCCCGTCGATCGTCGAACGACTGCCGAACCGGTTCGAGGAGCCGGTCACGTTCGAGGAGAGCCAGCCCTCGCCGGTTCTCACGAGCGCGGAACTCGTCGCGGACACGCCCGAGGAAGAAGCGCGGCTCGCAGCGGCGCTCGTCGCCGCCCACCTCCGCAACGGCGCGTCGCCGAGCGACGTGCTGGTCGTCGCCCGCGACGCAGCCGAGTACGAGCGATCGCTCACGCGCGCCGCGGCCCGCCACGAGGTGAAGCTCGCGGTCTGGGCTCAGCTCCCCGTCGAACAGACGGTCCCCTACCGGCAGTTTGCCTCGGTTTGTGGGCTCCTCGGGACAGACGAACCCACGCTCGACGAACTGCTCGCACCGATCGAGTTCCACTGGGTGCCGCCTGCGGCCGGTGACGACGCCACGGCGTGGCCACTCGCCACCGACAACGTCGGCGATCTGCGGGCGGGCCTGTCGGCCGTCAGCGAGAGCGACTCCCCGGCACTCAGTCTGGCCGAGTGGGACGGTCGCCTCGCGACGGCCGTCGACGAGGCGGAGATCGCCCCGGCGGACTCGGCCTCGCTTCGGAAGCTCATCGACTGGGCTCGGGAACAGCCCGACACTCCCGAGCCCGCCGCGCTCCACCGGACGTTCCGGCCGCTGGTCGAAGCTGGTCGGGAGGTCACGCTCCCGACCGTGTTCGAGGCCGACGCGGCCGATCTAGCTCGGACCTCGCGGTACGCCCGGGCGCTCTCGCGGCTCGAAGAGCTCCTCACCGACACCCGTGCGAAGTATCAGGAGTGGCTCGACACCGGCGACGTGCCGCGATCGTGGCTGGCCGTCGCCGACCTGGCCGAGCGCGTGGTCACCACCCGACCCGGCCGCCGGGAGCACGCCAACGCCGCCGCCGTGGACGTGATCGACGCGACGGACGCGTGGCTCCGCGAAGCGCCGCACGTCGTCGCCGTCGGCCTCGTCGACGGTGTCTGGCCGCGTCGCGTAGAGAGCGTGTTCCCCGACGCGCTCCGGCAGGCGGTCGTCGCGGGCGACAGCGCCGCCGCTGGTCGGCTGGCGGTCCCCGGCCGGTGGACCGCCGCCCGCGAGGTCGACCATCTCGCCAGCGGCCTCGGCGCCGCGAGCGAGACGCTGGCCTGCACGCGCTACCGCCGCGACCGCGAGGGGACCACGCGAGAGCGCTCGCCGCTGCTTGCGGACGTGCCGACCCGCACGGTCGACGAGTCGGCGGTGCAGTCGCTGCTGGCGACGGGTGCGCTCCCGGACGCGCTCGCCGCCACCGGGGGTGCTGCGCGATGACTGATAAAGAGTCGGCGGGTGTGGAAGCGAACACCGACGGCTACCGGCGCCTCGAAGGCGCCCAGGCCGAGATCCGCGACGCCTTCTTCGCCGCCGAGTCGGGGCTGTTCGTGCTCGACTGCGGCCCCGGCGCCGGCAAATCGGTGACCGCCGACAGCATCGCTGCGGAGGACCTCGCACGGAAATCACGGGGCGGCGTCGACAGCCCCACGGAGACGCTCTGTCTCACCTCGTTCTCCCGGGACGACGCTGCGAGCATCCTCCCCGGCGTCGAACGGGCCCTCCGCGGGTTCGCCGACGATCCCCAGGCGCCGGTGGAGGTAACCGCCGAGACCGCGGCCGAACTGGGTGCAACCCTCCGTGGGAGCGACCGGGTCGGGACTATCGACAGCGTGCTCGGCGCGGTTTTCGAGGCGGTCGCCGGTGAGGTCGGGTTCGACGAAGTGCCGGAAGTCGGCGACAGCGCCGGACTCGCACGGGTACACGGCGACGCGCTCGAAGCAGTGCGAGCCGACCCCACGGTTTCGACGGCACTGGAGACGCTGGACGACGGCTACCCCGGCGGCCGGTACGACGCCGACACCGCCGATCTGTTGGCGGCCGCCCGCAGCGCCTGTCGCGAGCGCCGGCTCTCGGTCGCCGATCTGCGCGAGCGACTCGACGCGGTCGTCTCGGGCACCTACCCAGACGGGCCACCGGCGTCGATGGCCGAGGTGCTACGCGACACGGAGCGCTTCTTCGGTGCCGAGGAGCGCGCGGCGGTCGAACGAGCGCTGGAGGCCGACGCCACGGGCGACGCGGACCCTGTCGTCGACGCCGACGCCAACTGTCACGATCGCTGGAGCGAGAGCGTCGACGCTCTCTGTACGGTGCTACCGGTCTACCTCGACGCGTACGACGACGCCTGTCGCGCTGCCGGCGTCCTCGCGCACGTCGACGTGGCGCACTGGATCGCGACGTTCTTCGAGCGCGAGGCGTACCGGAGCTCGTTCCGTGACCGCCTGCGA
Source organism: Halolamina pelagica (assembly GCF_001307315.1). Taxonomy (GTDB): domain Archaea; phylum Halobacteriota; class Halobacteria; order Halobacteriales; family Haloferacaceae; genus Halolamina; species Halolamina pelagica_B. The sequence goes on along the minus strand of NZ_LGUC01000001.1, from coordinate 1,494,188 downwards.
GCGCGCTGGCGGGGCCGGCTGTCCACGGTGATCGTCGACGAGGCCCAGGACGTGTCGCGGGCACAGCACGACGCGCTCGCGCCGCTCGTGAACGCCGACACCCGCGTCCTGCTGGTCGGCGACCGCGAGCAGTGTATCTACGCGTGGCGCAACGCACAGCCGAGCCTGTTCGACACCGCGGCGACTGCGGGGCGCTACTTCGGCATCGACTGGGAGACACACGAACGGCGGAGCGCCACCCGGACGTACCGCTCCCGCCCGGCGATCACGGCCGCCCTCGACACCGTCTTCGAGCCGGTGTTCACGGACCCCACCCGCGGCGCCGCCGACGCCGCGGCCGCCGGGCGAGAGATCGACGAGTACGAACCGCTCTCGGCGGTTCGAGCGCCGACACCGGGGCCGAGCGTTCACGTCGCTGCGTTCCCCGAGCACGGCCGCCCGGGGTCGCCGACGTGGGTCGATCCCGCCGAGGGGGTGGGAGAGGCCGAGGCGCTGGCCGACTGCATCGCGACGGGGCTGGAGTCGGGGCGCTTCGAGCGCGAGGACGGCGAGAAGCCCGGCGTGACGGTGCTGTTCCATCGCCGGACCCACATGGACACCTACGTCGACGCCTTCGCCGACGCCGGGCTGTCGGTCCGGGACACCAGCCGCGCGCTGTTCGATCACCCGCTCGTCGGCGCCGTCTGTGCGGTGGTCGACTGGCTACGCGCGCCGACGACCCAGGAGGCGACACTCGAGTTGGTCAACGACGACGACCTGCCCGTGACGGGGCTGGTCGACAAGCTCATGCGCGCGGACTGGTCGATCACCGCCGTCGCCGACGCCGGCTCGATGCGGGGGGCCGACGCGGCAGTCGTCGACGGTCTCGCCGATCTCGCGCGTCGCCGCGCCGACCACCTCGCCAGCGCGGGGCCGCCGTGGTGAGCGACGTGATCGAGACGCTCTCGCTCGCGACGGATCCGCTGGACCAGAGCGCCACGGCGGTCGGCGACGCGGCCGTGCTCGACCGCCTGGTCGGCGTCGTCGAGGACTGGGAGGGCGACCGGACGTTCTCGCTGTCCGAACTCGCCGCGGCGCTGGGTCACGCGCGCCGGAACCCGAAAAGCGGCCCCAGCCTCCCGACCGCCGCAGCAGCCGACGTGACGTTCCGCACGATCCACGGCGCCAAAGGCGACGAGGACGACGTGGTCGCGGTCGCGGATCTGGGAACCGGGCTGGGTCGCTACGGCGCCTATCTCGACCAGTTCGTCGCGCACGGCCGCCACGTCGCGCTCGCGCCGCCGGCCGTCGACACCGGCGACGACTACCCCGATCTCGGGGGACCGTCCTGGCGGGCGGTCCGCACGACCCTGACGCCTCGCCCGGTGACGGGGATGCCGGCCTTCGCTGGGCGAGCGAGCGCTGGGTCGAGGGTGATTCGCCCAGAGTTGCCGGCCCACCGCCGCTTCGCGGCCCGGTCGCGGCCGCACGCGCCGAGCGCTGGCGCCTGCTGTACGTCGCGCTCTCGCGGGCGCGGGATCACCTCCTGCTCCCGCTTCCCGGCCGGCGCTCGGCGCCGACGCCACGGGATCGCTGGGTCGACACGCTCCGGGAGGCGCTCGCGTTCGACGCCGATCGTCCCGACGAGTACACCGTCGACACCCCCGGTGATCACGACCCGCTGACGGTCGCCGTCCACCGCGCGGCCGGCGACTCGCCCGAATCGATCGACGATCCGGCCAGCGAGCCCGCGGCGGTCGCCGGCCCGGAACCGCTGGACGCTCGTGGCTGGACGCCACGGTTCGTCAACCCGAACACGGTGTACGAACTGTCGGCAGCGCCGGAATCCGGCGTGCTCGCCCACCTCAGCGGCCAGGCGCTGCACGCCGAGCAGGACGGCGTCACGGTGCCGCTCCCCTTCGAGACCATGGGCCCGGAGGTCGTCGGGGACGTGGCTCACAGCGTGTTCGCGACCGCGATCTCGGCGGGCGTCGACCCCGGCACGCTCCGGGACTGCGCAGGGCCACTCCCCGGCGCACTCGACCGCGCGGTTCGCGAGCACGCCCAGGGCGTCGCACGCGAGGAGCGCGAGCAGCTACGGCGCTACGTCGAGGGGACGCTCTGCCCACAGCTGGCGGCGACGGACGTGTACGACCGATTGATCGCGAGCCGGCAGCGATACGTGGAGGAGCCACTCGACGCGGTCGTGCGCGTGGCCGGACTGGCCGTCGAAGTCGGCGGGCGTGCCGACGTGGTCTCGATCGACCGGGACGGCGAGTGGCACGTCGACGAACTCAAGATCGGCCTGCGGCCGCCCGAACCCGACCTTCGGGCGCGCTACGAACTGCAGGCGGCGACGTACGCGTGGCTGCTTGAGCGCCAGGAGGGGTCGGCCGTGACGGCGACGGTCACGACCGTCGGCGCCCACCAGGAGACAACCGTCGTCACGGCGGGCGAAGCGACCGTCCGCGAGCGGCTGGATCGACTCGCGGACCGCCGCTGGGACTGTCAGCAGTAAGGGCCGCGGGGCGGGGTGGCTCGGCTCGGCGCTGGCGCTTCCGAACGTCGGTGTGATCGGGAGAACAGGCCCCGGGTTAGAGCGTCAGCGAGGCGACTAGCGCGATGCTGAACACCGCGACGGCGATCGCCGTGACGCCAGACGCTACGTTGCTCTCCTCGGGACCGTCCGTGACCGTCATCGTGGCGAACACGCCGCCGACAGCGACGACGACACCCGCCCACGCGTAGGCCATGTTGAGTAACTCACTCGCCATACTCCCCGTTGCATCCCAGCCACCATAATTCCCCGGACCGGGAACGATCGGCCGAGGTGAACAGCTATATCCGCCCCCATCCCCACGCCGGGGTATGCGGATGGAACTGCGGGTCTGTAAACACTGCTACGAGGGCGAACACGGGAACCCCGAGAAGACGGCGGTAACCCGAGACATGGTCAACTGTGCCGAGCGGGTCCGGGAGTACAAGGACCTGATCGGGATGGACAGTCTCTACATTACCAAGGTGAAGGAGGGAGAACCCGGCGGCTCCGAGGCGCTGCCGGCGATCGTCGCCTCGATCGAGGACGGCCAGATCCAGCTCTCCGACACCCAGCTGGTGATGGAAGACGACGACGGCAACATGCTGGTCTACCCCGAGCCCGAGGACGTGCTCGAGGTGCTCACGCGAAACATCGACCAGATCCAGCAGCACGCGACCGAGGACGTGACCGTCGAACTGTCGACTGAGAGCGCGGAACTGATCTCGTAACGTCGACCGCTGATTCTTCGCGTCAACTCACGAGCCAGCCGCGCCGCTGGCAACTGTGAAGCCGAAAGGAGGAGGAACCGCCTCAGTCGGCGGCTTCGGCCTCGGCGCCCTCTTCCTGAGCCATCTGCTGTTCCCAGCGGATGCGGACGAGGTTGCCGTACACCGACAGCACCATGCCGAAGAACAGCACGAGCATGCCGATGTTGACGCCGACGGTCAGCAGCAGGTTCGTCGGCCCGCCGCCGACGAGCAGTTCCAGCGACACCGGGTAGCCGGTGTCGTAGATGCTGGCAGTCAGCACGCTGACGATGCCGATCACCGTCGCCGCGCCGGCGAGGTTGGACGCGCTCGCCCAGCCCGAGGAGAGCTGGAGCCGCTCAATGCCCGTCCCCTCGTCGTCATCGTCGTGGTGTTCGGGGATCATCGAGCGCGGGATGAACGCCTTCGTCTCCACCGGGAAGAACGCCGGGTGGAAGCCGTGCTCGAAGATGTGGAACATGATCCCCATCAGCATCACGACGCCCAGCAGCCCGTGGAAGACGACGAACGCGATCGCCGCCGTCTGCGTGGCGAAGTACTGCATCAGCCCGGTTTTACTCCAGATCAGCAGCCCCGAGAGGGTCAGCAGCGCCAGCTCCACGGCGAAGATGAAGATCACGCCCTTGCCGACGTAGCTCAACAGCGGGATCTCGTCGGCGGTACCGCCGGCGAACTGGCGGGCGTTGGGGTGGCGCTCCTCGGCGTTGCCCAGCACGAACTGGATGTCCTGCACGAACGCCTTCGCGTCGTCCGGCGTCGGCAGCACCTCACTGAAGTTCGAGCGGCCGGTATCCGTCGTCACCATCATCAGCGCCCAGAACGTGATCAGCGCCAGCAGCCCGACGCCGAACACGCGGTGGAGCGCCGCGACCGAGCCGGAGCCACCCATCAGGGTGAGCATCCACCAGAGCTCGTCGTTGAACATGATGGCGTACCCCGTGAAGAACAGGAAGAACACGTCCATGGCGAGCAGCGAGTGGAACACCGTCGTCATGCGCGTGAACTTCCCGTGGTCGAGATTCGTCATTGGGTGTCACCTCCGTTCTCCGTGTCAGTGTCACCGCCGTCCGGCATCGCGCGGGATTCGCCGGGCTGGCGCATCCGACCCGCGAGCCGACGGAACGCGCTCCAGTGGACGAACACCAGCACGAGGATGAACAGCCCCATCAGCACGTCGATCGCGTGGATCGCTTCGACCATGAACACGAGCCACCCGATGTCGTTCCCCTGGGCGAACGCCGTCCCGATCCCGCCGCCGTCGGCGGTCGGCGAGACGCGGTCCAGCCGCTCGTAGAACACGTTGAACCCGTTGGCGACCCAGACCGCGCCGAGTGCGACCGCCACGGCGATCACGGCGTTGACCGCGATCATGGTTCCCGAGTAGCTGCTGACGCCGTTCTCTGTGGTCGAGTTGCTCATACGCCGAACGCCTCCGCGTCGTCGGCACCGAAGACGATCTCCATCGCGTCGTCGTTGAAGAACGTCCCGGAGTCTCGTTTGTCGAGCTCGTCAGCGATCTGGTCGGACGTACCCACGAGGATGGCGTCGGTCGCACACTCCTCGGCACACGCCGGCCCCTTGCCGACGTCCTGGCGGTCCTGACACATCGTACACTTGTCCATCGTGCCGCCGGTCCCGAAGATCTCCGCCGCGCCGTCGTTCGAGCCCGGGAACTGCGGGGCGCCGAACGGGCAGGCCGAGAGGCAGTACTGGCAGCCGATACAGACGTCGTCGCGAACGTCGACGAACCCGTCGTCCTTCTTGACGAGGGCGTCGACCGGACAGACCGTCACGCAGGGCGCGTTCTCACAGTGGTAACACTGCATCGGCACGCTGGTCTCGCCAGGGTTCTCGCCCTGGGACATCGCTTGGGAGGGGCTTGCGTTGAGTCCCTCGGCGCCCTCTTCGCCCTCCAGCATCGTGGAGATGCTGATGCGCTGTTCGTCACGGGGGACGTCCCACGTTCGGTTACAGGCGACTACACAGCCGCCACAGTCGATACACGCGGCCACGTCGGGGAAGATGCGCGTGTCGTCGCCGGTGCTCATCACCCTTGGCCGATGACTTCGGTGTTTGATTCGTTTGTGGACATTTTACTGAACCGTCGTGTTGTCGCGGGTGTCGAAATCCTTCTGCTGACCGAAGCCGGCCTCGTCCTGCGGGAACGTGAACGTCTCGAGGTCCACGTCCATGTTGAGCTCGTCGACGAGCTCCTGGGTGGCCGGGCGGACTTTCGCCAGCGCTGCCTTCGTCTCTTGCATCTGGGTCTCCACGTCGTACCCGCGCGAGGTGATGAAGTTCACCGAGTCGCCGATGGCGAACGGCTCGTTGCCGTCGGGGTACTTCTCGAGCAAGCTCTCCCCTTTCGCGATCCCGCCCCAGTGGAACGGCAGGAAGATCTCCTCTTCCTCCGGGCCGTGGCCGGGGCGCGGCGTGATGCGAGCCTTGACGAGCACCGACCCGCGGTCGGTGGTGGAGACGACCACGAGGTCGCCGCCGTCGATCCCCATCTCGTCGGCCATGTTCGGGTGGATCTCCACGTACATGTGGGGCTGCAGGTCAGCCAGGTACTCGTTGGAGCGGGACTCCGCCCCCCACCCTGGTGTTCGACCTGCCGGCCCGTGGTCATGACCGTGCTGAACGCCGACTCGTCGCCGGGATCGTTCGCCGCGGCAGTCGCGCGCTCCTGGACCGCCGCGTTGTTCTGGTCGAGCCGGTAGAAGTTCGTCTGCTGGCCGTTGGCGGGCCAGTCTTCGACCAGGTCGGGGCGCGGGCTCTCGACCGGTTCGCGGTGGACCGGAACCGTGTCGAGGAAGCCCCAGACAACCGCACGTGCACGGCCACGCCCGGTCGGCGCGTCCGGCTGTGCGTAGTCGTACTGCTGGTAGAACTCCTCGTCGAAGTCCGTCCCGTAGCGCTCGTTCATCGCGACCGCCGTGTCGTAGACGGACTTGGTCGGGTCGAGCGCGTACGCGTACGGCAGCGAGAGCTGGTCCGGGTTGGAGTAGTCCTCCGGCAGCGTCGTCGCGAAGCCGGGGTACTGGGGAACCCCCTGCACCTCCTGGTCGAAGTTGGACTCCCAGTCGGGAGTGTACGGGTCCCGGAGGAGGTTCAGGCCCTCCTCACCCTCCTGATCGTACGTCTCCTGCATCGGGTACTCCTTGTCCCCGACGTCCATCGCCTCCCAGTCCTCGGGCGTGGGCGCCTGCACGCCCCAGCGGGCTCGGAAGTCCTGCCCGCCGTTGCGCGGGTCGAGGTCGTCGTTCCAGATGATCGGCGTCCCGGGGTGGTCTTCGCCCCAGCACGGCCACGGCAGCTGCCAGAACTCCCCGGAGACGGGGAGCCCTTCCTCCTCACAGCGGAGGTTGTCCGTGGAGAACGCGTAGTCGTACTCCTGTTGTTCCTGCAGGCGCTGGGGTCCTGCTGGTAGCCGATCGTCCGGACGCCGAGGTTGACCTCGCGCAGGGTCTCCTCGTAGGTGCTCTTGCCGTTGTAGAGGCCGGAGCCCGCGCCCCAGTCGAAGTGGTCGCCGAAGCCGAATCGGTCGGCGAGCTCCTGCATGATCTCGAGGTCGGGCTTGGTGTTGTGCGACGGCGGTCGTACCGGCTCGGACCACTGCACCGAGCGGTGGGAGTTGGTGAGCGAGCGGTGGTGCTCGTACTGGGACGCCGCCGAGAGAACCACGACGTTGTCCTGGTCCGAGAGCACCGACGCCACCGAGGGGAACACGTCGACGACGACGACCAGATCCATCCGGTCCATCGCGTCCTTCATCTTCTGCATCTCCGAGATGGAGTTGAGCGAGTGCCCCCAGATGACGACCGCCTTCAGCTCGTCGGGCTGGTACAGCGGCGTCTCGTTGAGTCGCTCCTCCTGGGGTAGGCCGCCGTCGAACCACCGTGCGACGGTCATCCCCTTCTGGAACATCATCGAGCGGTCGTTGGGGAACGACTCGTCGACCTCCCCCTCGCCCGCCTGCCGGGCGTACTTCTCCTCCGGCATCAGGTCGTACTCGTCGTACAGCTCCTCGAAGGAGATCTCCCCGCTCGTGTACGGGCTTTTCGACCACACGTCGGTCCAGTAGCGCCAGGAACCGGGCGACCCGACCGAGTAGTAGCCCGGCAGGATATGGCTCGCGACCGCGAGGTCGGTCGCCCCCTGCACGTTCGCGTGGCCACGCATGACCTGCAGGCCGCCGCCGGAGCGGGCGGCGCTCCCGGAGGCCAGCGAGGTGAGCGCGTAGGACCGAATGTTCTGGGTCCCGTTGTTGTGCTGGGTGCCACCCATCGCCCACTCGATCTGGACGTTGGGCGCGTTCTCGGCGATCAGGTCGCCGAGTTCGCGGATCTTCTCCTGGCTGACCCAGGTGATGTCCTCGACGGTTTCGAGGTCGTACTGGTCGAGTTCGGCCTCGACGTCGGGCCACCCCATGACCCGCTCCTCGAGCATCTCCCGGTCGAGGTTCTGCTCGTCCCGGAGATACTTCATTAGGCCCATCATCAGGGCCACGTCGGTACCGGGCCGCATCCGGTAGTAGTAGTCGCCGTGGGCCGCGGTCTTGGTGAACCGCGGGTCGACGACGGCGATGTCGCCACCGCGCTTCTGGCCCTCGAGGATGTGCTGCATCGCGATCGGGTGGGCCTCCGCAGGGTTCTGCCCGATGATGAGGTTGAGGTCGAAGTTGCGGTAGTCGTTGATCGTGTTAGTCATCGCGCCGTAGCCCCACGTGTTCGCGAGGCCGGCGACGGTCGTGGAGTGACAGATCCGGGCCTGGTGGTCCACGTTGTTGGTCCCGAAGAAGCTCGACAGCTTCCGGAACGCGTAGGACTCCTCGTTGGAGAAGTGGGCCGAGCCCATCCACATCACGGAGTCCGGACCGTGCTCCTCACGGATCTGGTTGAGTTCGCTCCCGACCTTGTCGAGGGCTTCACTCCATCCGGCCTTCCGCCAGGAGGTGTCGCCCTCCTTGATGAGCGGGTGTTTGAGCCGGCGCTCGGAGTGTTCGCTGCCGTAGATGGCGGCCCCCTTCGAACAGAGCGATCCGTTGTTTATGGGGTTCTCGTGCCAAGGCTCCTGCCCGACGAAGGCGTTGCCTTGTCGTTCGCCCCGGAACCCACAACCGACGGCACAGAAGTTACAGACCGTCTTCGTGAGTTCACCCTCTTCATCAGCACCGTCGACCTCCCCGTCACCTTGTGCGAGCGCCTGTCCCGCGCCGCCGCCCCCGAGCGCCACCGCACCTGCGAGTGCGCTGGCTTTCAGGAACGACCTGCGGTCCAGGTCGAGGGAGACTGGTTCTGAGCTCATTGTTGTATCCTGTCGCACCAACTGACACGAGCTGGCACGAATTAACGGAAACATGAACGGACCTACCTTCAATCCATCGCACCCAAGTATGGCGGTTTTAGCCGGTCCTAAACGGGTTTTTGGCACCTCGTGTGAAACTAATTTCACTCACGTGAGACTGTCGATCGTGCCTCACGAAACGTATATCACGAACTATCAAGCTGTTTTCGGGTAACCAAAAGGCAAACTGCCCGTGTCGCAAGCCCTAATGCGGCTGGTGGGTTACCGCTCGGACGATGAAGGTAGGCGCGTTCGTCTGCGACTGCGGCGCCCCCGACGCCATCGATGCCGAAGGCGTCAGGGAGGGCGTCGGCGACGAGGACGTGGAGGTGGTGGCCAGCGCGGGCCACCTCTGTGGCGACGGCCTCGAGAAAGCCGCCGCTGTCGTCGACGAGTACGATCTCGATCACGTCGTCGCGACAGCTCCCGACGCGGGCTGTCAGCGCCGGATCCGAGAGATGGCCGAGGCCCAGGGGCTTCACCCCGACGCGACGGCGTTCGTCGACCACCGCGAGGGCTCCGGCTGGGTGCACGACACGCCCGCGGCCACGGAGAAAACCGCCCGAACCATCGACGCGACCGTCGCCGGCCTGCGCGAGGAGTCGCCCTCGCGGACGGTCTCGAAGGAGGCCGGCGACCACGTCGTCGTCGTCGGCGACGCCGCGGCGGCGGCGTCGCTCGCCGGCCGCGCCGACGTAACGCTGATCGCGAACGGTCGCGACTTCAGCGATCCAGCGCACGACCTCGACGAGGTGGCGATCGAGCGGGGCCGCGTCCGTGACGTTTCGGGCTCGTTCGGCGAGTTCGAACTCACGCTCGAGGCTCGTGTCACCGAGGACTGCATCGGCTGCATGGAGTGTGTCAAGCAGGGGCCCGACGAGGCAGTCACCAGCTACCCGGTGGATATCGCCCCCGACGCCCCGACGGGGAGTATCTCGACTGCTGCCCGGTCGACGCCATCGAACCCGAGGGTGTCGAACGGACCATCGCGGCCGATCAGGTGGTCTACCCCGGGGGCCCGACGAAGAGCCGCGGCGGCCAACTGGGCTACTTCTCCCACTTCGACGGCGGCGTCGCCGCAGCCGTCGAGAGCCAACTGGGCGGGGTCAGCAAGCCCCAGCATCTCGACATCGAGATGGATATCTGTGCCTCGGGTGACTCGGGGGTCGAGGGCTGTACGCGCTGTACGGACGCCTGTCCGCACGAAGCGGTCTCCCGACCCGCCGTCGACGAAGTCGCCTTCGACGAAACGGCCTGCATGAACTGCGGCGCCTGCACGTCGGCCTGCCCGACCGGCGCCGTCGAACTCCGCGAACCGACGAACGAGCGACTGGCTCGCGAGGTGGAGTCGCTGGTCGACATCGACGAGGGCGGCCGCATCTCGCAGTTCTTCGGGGGCGATCCCGGCATCGAGTCGCCAGTCGTCGCGTTCGTCTGCTCGGAGCAGGCTGCCGACGCCCTGGAGAGCTACGGGCGCCGCGTCGGCCGCGGCGAGGACGCCGGCTACCAGCCGATCCTCCCCGTTCGCGTGAACTGTACGGACACCGTTGGCGAGGCCCACGTGCTCCACGCGCTCGCGGCCGGCGCCGACGGCGTCGCGATCGTCGGCTGCGGCGACGCCTGTCTCCACTCCGGGCCCGACCCGAAGGCCGAACTGGTCGACCGGATGAACGTCGCCACCGGCGATCTCGAACTCGGCGCCCGAACGGCGTTTTTCGCCCCGGGGGCGACGATCCGGCCGCCTTCGCCGCCGACCTCGATGCGTTCGTCGAGGGGCTGGAGCCGTCACCGCTGCCGACCGGCGAACACGAGGCGACCGGCACCGGTCGGCCCGACTCCCCCGCGAGCCGTTCACGACGCACGACTGGGCGCTAGAGTCGATCCGCCGGATCATCGGCGTGACCGAGCCGGACCGCGACGTGATCCGCGGACTGGACACGTTCGGCCGAATGGAGGTCTCGGACGCCTGCAACCTCACGCCGACCTGTTCGACGCTCTGTCCCACCGACGCCATCCAGCGGACGAACGATGGCGAACTCCAGTTCAACCACGCGGACTGCGTGAACTGCGGGGTGTGTGAGAGCGGCTGTCCGGAGGGCGCCATCACGATCGAGTCCGGACTGGAGCGCTCCCGGCTGCCGGAGAACCGCGACGGCGAGGAGTGGGAGCCCGTCTTCGAGGGCGAGATGCTCGAGTGTGTGCGCTGTGGGACGCCGTTCACCAGTCGCGGCTCGATGGAGTCGGTTCGTGACGAGGTGGGCGACCTCGTCGAAGGCGTCGCCGGCGACACCGAGCACAGCATCTTCGAGTACTGCGACGAGTGCCGCGCGCAGGTCGTTTTCCAAGGGGTCAACAATGGACGATAACGCCGTTTACGACGCACGTATCGAGCTAGTCGACTTCGTGATCGAAGTGTTCCACGACACGCCCGACGAGGCGTTCGTCGAGCGCCTGCTCGCCGGGGAGATCGAGACCCCCGGGGACGAAGTCAACGAACATCTCGACGCCGGCTTCGCGGCACTGGAGGAGTTCATCGAGGCCAACCAGGGCCGAGACGTCGAGGCGGTCGTCGACGAACTCGCCAGAGAGTACACCGTCCTGATGGTCGGCCCCCGCCCGGACGTGCTGCCACACGAGACGTACTACCGCGACGACACCGAGTTCATCGGCGAAGGGCTGGCCGACGTGGAAGCCAGCTACGGCGCCGCAGGCTGGAGCCCGCCGGAGGAGTACGGCGAGGAGAACGACCACATCGCCGTCGAGTTCGCGTTCCTGCGGAACCTGATCGACCGCCAGCGCGCCGGCCACGACGAGACGGTCGGCTTCGAACGCGTGTTCCTCGACGAGCATCTGCTGACGTGGCTCGAACAGTTCACCGACCACCTCGTCGAGCGGACCGACGAACCGCTGTTCGTCGCCGGCGCGCAGATCGCCGCCGGGACGGCGTCGTTCGAAGACGAGATCGTCGCACAGCTGCTGTAACGGCTGTTCGACTGCTACAGTAACGACTGTTCGGTGGGTTTCGGTCGGCGACGCCCAGCGATCACTACTCTCTCGCTCCTCACAGAAGAACCGGCGAACGTGTTACTTGTCGTCGAGCTCGTCGACCGACGTGGCGAAGCCGTCCTCGTCGGCGTACTTCTCGAAGTCTATCTCGCCGTCGACCTGGCCCTCGTTGATCTCGTGGGGGCCGAGGTTGTACTCCCAGACCTCGTATCCGCCGAACGCGTCCATCGCCCCATCCGGACGCCAGCCACTGTCCTTGTGAGCCATAGGGGTAGTTAGACCGACGGGGCTTAGTCGTTTTCCCTCACCAGTCGTCGACCGGCGCGCCCGGGCCGGCGCCCGGCTGGACCGAGTCCTCGGGAGGAACGTCCGCGCGAACAGTTCGAGATGCAGTTCGAGCACCGCGGCGGGCTCGGCGTCGACACGCTCGGCCTGTTCGTCGAGGAGCTCCTCGAGCTCGTCACTCGGTGCGTAGTGGAGCGTCCGATCGTCGAGTTCGAACTCGATTTCGGTGGTGCCGGAGGCGAGATGTTCGACCTCGAGCAGCGCCTGTTCGAGCTTCTGTTCCAGCGCGTCCTCGTCGTCGAGCATGCGCTGGTCGGCCCACTCCGCGGCGGCGGCGGCGAGCCGGTCGCCGATACTGACCGTCAGCGCCATCAGAACGACACCCCCTGTGCCTCGCCCTCGAAGGCGGGCTCCCAGCGGGTTACCGCCTCGCAGACGAGACACTCGGTGTTCACGGGACCGGTCTCGGCGCCGAACCGGGCCATGGTGTCACACTCGGTACAGACGTACTGCATTATTCAGCGGCGTCCTCGGGCGGCCACGCTTCGGGGGCGGGCTCGTCGCTCTCGAAGGCGCCCAGCACCAGCGTGGCGAACAGGATAGTCGCCGCCATCACGAGCACGCCGATGACCCCCGCTTCGGGCGTCATACCGGCCGGTTCGGGCGCCCAGTAGTCGAACTGACCCAGGACGCGGGCGACGGAGAACACCAACCAGGCGATCGCGACCAGTAGTCCCACCGTCAGGGTTCGGGACCGCTCGAACGCGTCTGTCAGACTCATAGCTGGGACATTGAGCCGTCGAGTCAAAAACCCCAGGGTCGGCAGCGATCAGTTCTCCGCGAGCGCCCAGTCGGCCTCCTCGGCCGCCGTCTCGAGCGGCATGAACTCCCAGTCGGCCTCCTCGGCCCACGCCTGCTCGCGCTCGTCGACGCCGACGAGCACCATGCGCTCGGCGTGGAACATCGAGTTCGGCCCGACGGCCGCGAGTCGCTCGGCGGGCCCCGTGCCGGAGCCGTTGAAGAAGTCGAGATCCAGCACGTTGTCGCGCTGGTACTTGTTGATCACCGTCGCGTCCACGTCGCCGACGATGCCGAGGTAGTCGGTCCAGTTCTCGGCGTCGGCGAGCACGGCGTGAACGTTCTCGAACCGTCGGATCGCCCGGTAGGAGAACGCCATCGTCATGTCGGCGGTCCGGGTCGGCGCCGAGCCGTGGGAGGCCGCACCCGGCGTCGACTCGGACTGCTCGACGGGCTGGGCGTTCTCCCACTCTTCCCCTCGACTGTGCCCCTCAGCCGTCCGACTCGCGCTCGGCGTGGCGCCGTCGCCACCCGAGGGCGTTCCGGGCTGAGCGCCGCCGGGTTCGGTCGCCCCGGCGGCGTCGCCGTGTTCCCGCGCGGCCTCCCCCACGCGCGGCTAGGTGTCTCGCCGGTGTTCGCGGGGTCCTCGCTCGTATCGGTCTCCTCGCGCCCCTCACCGTCGTCGCTCGGGGGACGCCGCCGGTCGGACTGCTACCCGAACTCGCCGGCGCCCCACCGGCGCCGCCGCCCTCGACGGGGACGCCGACCGGTCTGTCGTCGTTCTCGCGGGGGATCCGGGGGTGGCGGCGTCGGCGGCTTCGAAGTCGTCGGCGCCGATGTCGACGCTCCGCTCCGGGGCATCTGGCTCCTCGTCGGGCGATCCCTCGCCGCGCCAGAGCCAGTCTCCGGGGTTGGGCTGGTCGGCGTCGCGCTCCTCGTCGGGCTGTTCGACATCGTCGAGATCGATCCTGTCGGTCATTCTGTCTGTGTGTCCTCGGGTACAGTCGGGTCGCCGGCAGCGGCGACGGGGGTGTCCGCCGAGAGCGGCGTCGCCCCGTCGACGACGCGCTCGAGGTCGAGCGCCGCGACCAGTTCGCAGGTCGGCAGGCCGTCACGCCCCCAGCTGCGGTACTCGTAGTACGCTTCGAGCGTGCGCTGGAACGCGTCGGGGTCGACGGCGGCGCCGTCGGCGCGGGCCTGTCGCAGGCGGGCCGGCAGGCCGTCGTCCGCGCGGTCGAACCCCTCGCGGGCGTTGAACAGCCGGATCAGCGTCCAGATCCGCTCGCCCGCCCGCGCGAGCGACTCGGCGTCGTGGTCGATACCGACCGCACGGAGCCACTCGGCGCCCAGATCATCCCGGAGCACGTCACCCAGGAAGTCGTCGGCGACGAGACTCCAGAGCACCGAACGGGCGGTCTGGGCGTCAGCAACCTCTCGGACGGTCTCTGCCAGAGTGCGGTCGTGAAACACCTCCTCCTCGGTGACACCGGACGGGCGCGCCGGTGACAGCCGCCGCGGTCACTCGTCGCGTAGGCCAGCGCCATCCCTCGGCGCCTCGGGGGTCGTACCCCGGCAGCGCCATCGCCTTCACGGTCGGCACCAGCTCCTCGCCGGAGAGTTCGGCATCGGCCGCGGTGGCGCCGCCCGTTTCGGCCTCGCGTTCGACGAACGCGGCCGCCTCGGCGACGCCGTCGGCCAGCGCGTCCGCGAGCGGGTCCTCGCGCCGAGCGATGCGCTCGACGAGGTCGCGGGCCGCCGCCTCGTCGCCGAACGCCACCGACTCGTCGACGAGGTCGGCCTCGGCGGCGAGGACGGTCCACGAGACGGCGCTGCCCGACTCGATCACGTCCACGCCGAGGTGGTCGCAGGCGGCGCCAAGCGCCGCGACGGCGTCGAAGTCGTCGATCCCGAGCCCCGCACCGAGGCTGATCGACGCCGCGCCGCGGGGGACGCTCTCGCCCTCCTCGGTGTCGACTCGGAACCCGCCGGGCACGCGGTCGTCCGGGCGCTCGCGCTCGACCGCGGCGTCGCGTGCGGCGTCGATGCCGACGCCTTCGCTACCCTCGAACCGCCCGGCCTGCCAGCCCTCCGTCGCGAGTGCGCCCACCTCGTCGGCGAACTCGACTGACTCGAGGGTGCCGCTGGCGGCCTGCCAGCGGCCGGTCGCGTGGTCGGCGTACTCGGCGTCGGTCCGCTCGCGCAGCTGCTCGATCGCGGGCGGGATCTCGGGTCGGTCACCGCGGGCCACGACGGCTTTCAGTCGCTTCGCGCCCATCACGGCGCCGACGCCGCCGCGGCCGGCGTGGTGCTCGCCCGCGTCGGAGGCGACGGTGGCGTAGGCCACCTGGTTCTCCCCCGCCGGGCCGATACAGGCGACGCTCGCGTCCGGGTAGGCCTCCGCGGTCTCGACGGTGTCGGCGCCCCAGTTCTCCGCGGCTACGAGTTCGGCATCGCCGTCCTCGATGACCAGCGTCGTCGGGTGGTCGGCGGCGCCCTGGACGATCACGGCCAGACAGTCAGGCAGCGCGTCGGCCAGGGCGAGCGGGAACTGGCCGCCGGCGTAGGAGTCGAGAAAGCCGCCGGTCAGCGGCGATTTGGTCACCGCGGCGTAGCGCGTCTCACCCGGAAGGTAGCCCGAGAGCGGGCCGAGCGCGAAACAGAGGCGGTTCTCGGGCCCGAGCGGGTCGGCGTCGACTGGGAGCTCCTCGTAGAGATAGCGTGCGCCGAGTCCCTTCCCCCGAGGTAGCGGCGTCGCCAGCGTTCGGGAACGGTCTCGCGGCTGGCGACCCCCGCGTGAGATCGACGCGCAGCACCGACTCCCGTTGCATCTGTGAGAGCCAGGGTGGGCACGGCTAAAAGCGTTGCCCGACGGCACCACGCCCCCGAACACGGCGGCGCTATGCTTTTGTCGGCGCGCGGCGACGTGCCGTCGATGCGTGGGACGCACGTCGCGGCCGTCGAAGCGGTCCCGGAGCACGGCTCGTACCTGTTCAGCGTGGCGGACGCGTTCACCAACGAACGAGAGGCTATTCTCGTCCCCTGCGAGGCGGAGCCGGGGGTCGAGGCCTGGCTCAACACCTGCCCCCACGAGGACCAGCGCTTCGACACCGGTCGCGGGGCAGCGATCCGGGACGGCGAGCTCATCTGTCCCAAACACGGGTCGCTGTTCGACGCCTGTGCGGGCGACTGCGAGAACGGTCCCGCCGCGGGGTCGTCACTGCGCCCGATCGATATCGAAGTCAGGGACGGCGCGGTGTTTCTGGTCGACGACGGGTACACGTACCTCCACGAGGGCGGGTTGGACGACGACGACGGGCCGAGTTCGACCTCACACCTCTCGTTCTGAGCCGCCGGCGGGGCGCCAACCGGCGAAGCCGGCGTCGACGGGAGGGGGAGCGTCAGCGGGGTGCCGAAGCGGGAGAGGCTGGCTCACACAGCCACGGCATCGAGTTTCGTGATCGCCACACGGAGGCGGCGACAGGGCACGCGCCGTCGCTGGTTTACACAGCCACGACATCGACTTTCGTGCAGCGGTCCGGGGACCGCTGCCGGTCACTCGCCGCGGCTGGGTTACTCGAACAGCTCGACGGCCTGCTCGTAGCGGGCCGACGGCTCGTCCCAGTCGACCACGTCGAAGAACGCGTCGACGAAGTCGCCACGGGCGGGACCGTAGTCGTAGTAGTAGGAGTGCTCCCACACGTCAAGCGCCAGAATCGCGTGCGAGCCCCAGAGCGCGCCCTGGTCGTGCTTGTCGACGACGACGTTGCGGAGCTGGTTGCTGTAGGAGTCGTACACGAGCAGCGCCCACCCGCCGGCGGCGCCGGCAGCGGCCTCGAACTCGCCCTTCCAGGCCTCGTAGGAGCCGAAGTCCTCCTCGATACGGTCTCGGAGGGAGCCCGACGGCTCGTCGCCGCCCTCGGGGCTCATGTTCTTCCAGAACAGGTCGTGGAGGATGTGCCCCGACCCGTTGTGGGTCACGTCGCCGATCGCGCCCGGCGACGAGCCGAACTCGCCGTTCTCGCGGTTCTCCGCGAGCGTCTCCTCGGCGCTGTTCCAGCCGTTGACGTAGCCCTGATGGTGGGTGTCGTGATGCCACGTCAGCACCTGCTCGCTAATGGACGGTTCCAGTGCGTCGTAGTCGTACGGAAGCGGCGGCAGCTCGTAGTCAGACATGCAATCCGTCGTACGTCACGGGGCAGTATGAACGTTCGCTGAAACGGATTCAAGTTCGAAATCCGAGGTGTTTGCTTCTCCGGGGAAAGCGCCTACAGCGGCGCCGAACAAACCGACCACGGCTGGCCACCAGAGTTGACGACTGCCGGCACAGCCGAGCGCACTGTCGGCATCGGGCGGGCCGGAAGGGAGCGACTTTTGGTTCTCCACCTCCTGTTGCGTGGTATGGCGACACATGCACCGTGCGACGATTCGACACCGTCGTCGCTGCCCGACGCCGTCCCGCTCGACCTCCACAACCTCACGCGCCAGAGTTGGAAGCTCGGTAGCCAGATCGCCGACGACGCTCGGCGGCTCGGAGAGTGGCGCCACGCGGGCGGCGGGTGGTCGCTGACGGCGTTCGAGGCGACCGACGAAACCCTGGTGCTCCGCCTGCGCAGCCCAGTGGGTCGGAGTCGGTTCTACGGCGCGATCCAGACGGAGTTCCGCGAGGCGCGTCCGGCGCTGGACTCGTCGGCGGCGTGGGAGCGCGTCGACGGCGAGAAGTAGGAGGTCCGGCGCGGCGAGACCGCTACGACGGGCCCACGTCCCGCACCGTGTAGCCGGCGTTTTCGATGTCCTCGACGATGCGCTCGATAGCGGCCTCGCTGGGCGTCGTCAGCCGGGCGACGATGTCTGCTTCGCCCACCGGGAGCCCCTGTTCGGAGCGGTCGTGGCGCACGTCGCGGATGTTGGTGTCGTGCTTGCCGAACAGGGAGGCGAGCTCCCCCAGCACGCCGGGCCGATCGTCGATCCGGATGCGGATCGTGACGAACTGACGCCGGTCGACGAGCGCGCGGGTCAGCACGTCCTGGAGCGTCGCGATGTCGATGTTGCCGCCACAGAGCAGCGGCACGACCGTCCCGTCGACGTCGAGTTCGCCGGAGAGCAGCGGGGCGACCGAGGCCGCCGCGGCGCCCTCGACCATCTGTTTGGTGCGCTCGAGCAGCCAGAGCGTCGCGTTCGCGATTTCGGTGTCGTCGACAGTGACCACCTCGTCGACCCGGTCCTGGATGATCTCGAACGTCTGGTCCGAGAGACTCCCGGTCGCGATGCCGTCGGCGATGGTGTTGGGGTTCTCGTTCTCGACGGGTTCGCCCTTCCGGAGGCTCTGTGGCGCCGTCGCGGCGTCCTCGGCCTGGACGCCGACGACGCGTACGTCACTCTCGGCGGCCTGCATCGCCGTCGCCACCCCGGAGATCAGCCCGCCGCCGCCGATAGGGACGACGACTGTGTCGGGGTCGGGCACCTGCTCCAGCAGTTCGAGGCCGAGCGTTCCCTGCCCGGCGATCACGTCCGCGTCGTCGTAGGCGTGGACGAACGCGGCTCCGGGCTCGTCGGCGCGCTCCTGGGCCGCCGCCATCGCGTCCGCGAACGTGTCCCCCGGAGTTCGACCGTCGCCCCGTACCCTCGGGTCGCGTCGATCTTGGCCTGCGGCGCCGTCTCGGGCATGAACACCAGCGAGTCGAGCCCGCACTCCGTCGCCGCGAACGCGACCCCCTGGGCGTGGTTGCCCGCGCTGGCGGCGACCACGCGATCAGCCTCGCCCCGCTCGGCGATCTGGCAGATACAGTTGTACGCGCCTCGGGGCTTGAACGAGCCGGTTTTCTGGAAGTGTTCGAGTTTGAGCCACACGTCGGCGCCGACGGTTTCGCCCAGCGTGGCGCTCTGTCTGACTGGCGTCTCGCGCATCCGCTCGACGCGCCCGATACGCTCGCGGGCCTCGCGCACGTCGGTCAGTGAGACCGTCATGGCCGCGCTCCCCCTCGCTCGCCGTCGCTTCCGCGTCGGTTCGTGTCGTCGTTCACGCTCCCGGTAGTCGGGCGACACCGACTTAGGCCTTCGCTCATTCGCGCGACTGCGACGCCCCGCGTCGACCGCCGTGCACTTATCGCGGCCGCGACAGAGCGCGAGTATGAGCGACGCCGGCGACGACGTTCCGCCAGCCGACACCGCCTCCACAGCCGACACCGACACGGATCCCGACTTCGTCGCCGTCGGTGCAGCGACGGTCGATCGCTTCTACGGCGTGACGAACCTGCCCGCCCCAGACGGCGGGGCGTTCGCCCGCGAGGTGAGCGAACGCTTCGGGGGCGTCGGTGCCAACGTCGCGACCGGCGTGGCCCGGCTCGGCCGCGACAGCGCGCTGCTCGCCCGCCTCGGCGACGACGACCTGGGCGACCGCGTGCTCGCCGATCTCGACGCCGGCCCGGTGTCGACAGCGCTGCTCCGGCGCGGCCCCGGAACGACGACCCACTGCGTCATCCTCCGCGCCCCGGACGGCGAGCGGATGATCGTGACGGCGGGGGACTCGACAGTCCGGCTCCGGTTGGACGACGCCGATCGCGACGCGATCCGCGCCGCCGACGCCGTATTCGTGACAGCCTACACGCCGGACCCAGTGACGAGCGAGATCGTCGAGATCGCGGCCGAACCGAACGGGCCGGCGCTCGCGTTCGACCTCTCGGGACCGATCGAGGAGCTCCGGGACCGCGGGACGGAGCCGGCGACGATCGACCGCGTGGTCGAGATCGCCGACCTGTTCGTCACGGCCGAACTCGCCGCGGAGTCGTACCTCGATTGCCCGGGCCACGAGGCCGCCGACGTGCTCCGCGAACGCGGGTGCAGCCGGGGGCGGTCACGTTCGGTACCGACGGCGCGACGCTGTTCGACGGCGACGAGCGGACCCGGATCGTCGCGTTCGACGTCGCCGCGGTCGACACGACGGGGGCGGGCGACGCGTTCACTGCGGCATTGGCCGAACGCTGGCTGCTCGGCGGCGACGACGCCGTGGAAGCCGGTCAGTTCGCCGCAGCCGCGGCGGCGCTGAACTGTCGCGCCGAAGGGGCTCGCGGCGGACTCCCCGACCGAGCCGCCGTCTCGGCCTTCCTCTCCGAGCGAACGGACTGAATAGCCGAAATCATCAGTTCGGGCACAGGGTTATCTTCCCTCGCCTTGTACGTTGACGTATGGCAGACGACAAGCAAGGCCGAGACAAGCAGGCCCACGACGCCGAGCGGCGACAGCGTGAGCGAGCGATCCAGGCCGAACTGGAGCGCTACGACGAGACCGAGCCGCCCGTCGACGACGCCGAACTCGACGAGATCGAGGAAGAACTGGAGACCGTTTCTTTCCCGCGACCGGCGCGGAGGTCGTCGACGCCGTCGGCGAACGACGCGTCACGGCGGGGCAGGAGACGTACGCCGTCGGGGAGCTGCTCCCCGACGCCGACGTCGAGACGTTCGAAGATCCGGACGTCATCCGGAGCCGGATCCAGCGACCGACGCTGGCGTCGGCGATGAAGCGGATCGTCGAGGCCAGCGAGACGATCCCGAACGTGGAGTTCTCGTCGAGCAAGCGCGACGCCTACGAGAAGACCATCCGGGCGCTCCAGGCGGTCGACGCCATCGACGAGGATGAGGGCGTTCACGCGATCACCGAGTGGATCGTCGACCGGATCGAGGAGAAGGGGAAACTCCCGGGGTCGCGCGACGTGCGCCGGCAGGGGGCGAAGATCACTCGGGGCACCGGCTACGAGGTCCGAAACGACGAGTGGCTGGGCGTCTAAACGGCAGCTAACACTGCCGTTACCGGGTGTGGTGAACGTCCGGGAATCGATTTAGCCGTGGAGCGAGAACCAACTGGTAGGCGCTATCTATGGCCAACGTACCCACCCAAGCCGACGAGAGCGACGTGCCCGTCACCGCCGAGAAACCCGACAGTCCCGTCGGGGTCACCGGCGTCGACCACATCACCCTCATCGGGAGCAACGAGGCGGACACCGTCGAGTACTACCGGGACATCCTCGGGATGCCGCTGGTGCTCCGCCAGCCGAACCTCGACAACCCCGAGGCGACGCACCTGTTCTTCGACGCCGGCGACGGCCGGATCATCACGTTCTTCGTGACCGACGATCGGGACTCCGACAACCGCCCCCAGCGCGTCGGAATGGGCGGCGTCCACCACCTCGCGTTCAGCGTCGACGGCGAGCGCCTGCCGGAGATCGCCCAGGGGCTCGAAGACCACGGCTACGGCTACAACGAGTTCGACCGCGGCGCGTTCCACTCGCTGTACACCCGTGACCACAACGGCCTCACGATCGAACTCGCCGCCGACAAGTTCGAGATCCCCGACGACCGCCGGGGCGAGGTGCTGGCCCACGCACAGTCCCACCGCGTCGAGAGCGGCGCCGAGTACGTGAAGGACGAACACATGCGCGCCGCGCTGGAGGAGCTCGGCATCCCCGTCGAGGGGATCGAGATCCCGAGCACGGCCGCCTCCGGCTCGGGGGACTGTGAGCGAACGGGAGCCCGACCTTGACTCGGCGCTCGGGGCCGTCGGCGTCGCGCTAGACGCCGAGGATTCGCCAAAGTAAGTCACCGTCAGCGGCTTCTTTCAGGGTTCCAGTCTCGTCAGCTTGGGACTGAGCCGAGAGTTTATCACGGATAGCGCGGCCACGACCGTCGATGCGCTGAGAACAGCCCCGGGGCGTCAGCGGGAGTGCGGCACGCGCCTCGGGCGTCGACGGGCCGCCTGTTCGCCAGCCTCGTGAGCGACTGCGTCGACGACGGTCAGTGCTCCCGGACCTCGTCGGCCGCCGCGACCTGCTCCCGGGTTCGCTCCTCGCTCACGGGGTCGCCGGAGGCGTCGCCGGCCTTGAGCGCGGTGCCGACGATGACGCCGTCCGCGACCGAGAGGATCTCCCCGACCGTGTCGGCGGTAACGCCGCTCCCGACGAACAGCGGCACGTCCAGCCCGAACTCCTCCCGGCGGTCGGCGGCCTGCTGGAGCTCATCACGGTCGACGGCGTGGCCCGTCCCCATCCCGGAGACGACCGTCGCGTCGGCCAGCCCGCGCTCGACGTTGTCGGCGAGCGATTCCGCGGTGAACTCTTCCGCGGCGATCGGTGCTGAGTGTTTCACGTCGTGGTCGGCGAGCACCGCCACGTCGGCGCCGAGCCGGTCTCGCTCACGCATCGTCTCGTAGGCTTTGCCCTCGATGATCCCCTGGTCGGCAACGCGAGCGCCGGTGTGGATGTTGACTCGCATGAAGTCGGCACCGACGGCCTGGGCGACTGCGAGATCGGCGGCGGCGTCGTTCCGGAGTACGTTCACGCCCACCGGGAGGGCTACCTCCTCGGCAACCGCGCCCGCGGCCCGGGTCATCGAGGCGACGACGTGTTTGGGCACGTCGTCGGGGTAGAAGGGCGCGTCACCGAAGTTCTCCACCATCACGGCGTCGACGCCGCCAGCTTCGAGCGCCCGTGCGTCGGTGCGGGCACGGTCGATCACGGCGTTGCGGTCGCCGTCGAACTTCGGGGCGCCCGGGAGCGGATCGAGGTGGACCATCCCGACGATAGGCTGGCTGTGGCCGAACGTAGCTTCGAGATCCATAGCCGGGCCTCGAACTGACCCGGGTAAGCTCTGACGACTCCGGGACGGCTACGCCCAGAGCTCCGTCTCCTCACGGAGCCCGCCGGTGATGGTCGATCGAACAGCCTCGATCTCGGCGTCGACTTCGGCGGTGTTCTCAAGCAGCACAGTCTCGCTGGGGAACAGCTGCTCGCCCAGCACGAGCCCGTGGTCGCGGGCCGTGTTCCCAGTCACGGTGAGGTAGACGCCGACGCCAGCCTCCGCGATCGCCGCCTCCTCCTCCTGCCCGTTCTCGGGGTAGACGAACTCGATACCCCGGACCGCGTCCATCCCCAGAACTGCTTCCACCAACCGTTCGTAGCGCGGCGAGATACACATCGCTCCCTCGTACGTAGTGAGGAACCCCCGATCGAGCTCACCGCCTGAGGGGACGACTTCGGGCGTTCCGAGCAGGGTGTGATAGACGGTGTCGCCGAGCCCGGTCACGACGCGGACGTCGGACTCCGTCGGGTCGATGCGCTCGTTGACAGCCGCGAGGTTCGAGACGCCCTCGGGGCCGAGCGAGACGACCTCTTCCAGCACCAGATCAGCGGCGTCGAAGCCGAGCGCGAACTCGTGGGTCCGCAGCGCACGGAACGGCTCCTCCCGACCGACCAGATGGACGGCCGTGCCGCCGAGTTCGACGGTGAGACTGTCGAACACGATCCGCCGCGGTTTTCCCTCGCGGTCGTCCCGTACCAGCGTGAACTCCGGGCCGGACGGATCGGCCGGGTCGGAGTACTCGACGAGGCGTTCGTAGCTCCCCTTCTCGGCAGTCTGTTTGCCTTTCGTGATCGCCTTCTCGTAGCGGAGAACGGAGGTCACCTGATCGACCGTCGCCTCGGCGTTCTCGGTGTCGGCGACGGCGGCGACCCGCTCCAGCACCGCCTCCAGCGGTCGCCCCTTCCGGGGCACTGCGACGGGTACCGGCTCAGTCATTACGTGACCGAAGAGCCCGACGGAAAAAGCGGTTGCGGAAGGGGACAGCCGAGCGCCCCCGGGAAAACGGCTAAGCGACGCGGCGTCGTTGCTCCGCTGTGAAGAGCCGTGCCCCCAGCTGAAACTGCGTTGGTGGTCGGCGTGATGCTCGCACTCGCCGGTATCGTGCGCATCCTCTCCAAAGCGGTGACTGGCACCGACCAGCGACGTTTCGCGGTGTACCTGGTGACGCTACTCTGTTCACTCACTCTCGTTGGATATCTCCTGTTGACGAGCGCGTAGCTCTGGGGCGCCCGCGTGAGGTGATCGGCAGGGCAGACTCCCCCGTTCAACGACGACAGCGGCAAAACCGGCCTCAATGCTCGCCGCCCGCAAACTCGACCCGAGTCCCGTCGTATCGACAGTCTTCGAGCGCGTGCTTCGCGGCGATTCCGGCGTCGTGCGGGGTCGGACCGTGGCCGACACCGACCTTGAGCTCCACGTCGGCGTCCTCGCTGACGTGATCGATCGCCGCGCCGTACTCCGCCTCGCTCATCTGCGGGACGACCGCGATCACGTTGTCCCCGCCGACGAAGAAGGAGAGCGCACCGTGCGCCTCACGCATGTACCGCATCAGGCTGGCGTAGGCCTGCTCGATTCGGATGAACGAGTCGAACTCGTTCAGGCGGTCGGTGTACTTCCCGGTCGCGTCGTTCACGTCGAAGTGCGCGATCGCGACGTCGTCGGCCTCCGGGGGCGGTAGTCGCCGGCCAGGACCTCGCGGCGGCCGCGATCCTGGGCGCTGCCGGCCTCCTGCACGCGCTCGGTCGCGCCCTCGAGGGCCTCGATCGGCACCGAATCGACGGCGGTGCCGAGACTGACCGAGATCGGGTAGCGGTTGCCGATCGACTCCTGGAGGAGTTCGTGGTCCGCCTCGTCGAGGCCGTTCGTGACGGCGACCATGTTGTCGAAACGGGTGAAGAAGGCGTAGCCGTCGCGGGAGCCGACGAACTGCGCGATGTCCGCGAATAGCCGGGACTGGAGCGTCTGGAGGTCCATCTCCCGGCGGGGTTCGGGTTCAACGGTCCACGGGCCGTAGTTGTCGATCTGGATATGGGTGAGCTGCAGCCGACTCATCTCGGTCCGGGATCCGGGGGTCGCGTAGTTGTAGTTTGGTATTCCCGAATCTGGGGAGCCTTACCGCAGCGGCGACAGCAGCAGGCCGGTGTAGTACTTCGGCGCACTCTTTCGCGATCGAGCCAGCGCGACACGGAGCGCGTTGGCGGCGTCATCGAACACACCCGGCCCGTGGCCGACGAGCACGCGCTCCGGCGAGAGCGACCCCAGCGCCGTCCGCGGCGGGAACAGCCGCAGCGCCGGATGGACGCCGAGGCGCTCCACGTCGGTCGTGAAGAAGTCGACCGAGCCGACGGCTTCGGGAACCATCAGCGTCCCGCGGTCGCGGTCGTAGAGCGCCACCTCGTGCCAGAGCCGGTTGTCAACCACGGTGATCGTCTGGAACTCAGTGTCCGGGAGCGTGCGGCTGTACACAGTCGTCTCACAGTCCAGTTCGTCGGCGACGCCCGTGAGCGCCTTCGGCAGTGACACCGGAACGTCGTGGCGCTCGGCGACCGCTGCCGTGTCCCGTTTATGACGGTCCAGCAGCAGTGTCACCCCCACAACGTCGCCCAGTGTGGCGAGTTCGTCGTCGAGCCCGGGGGCGTCGACGGGGTCGATCACCCAGACGCCCGCCTCCGTCTCGATCGCGTGGCTGGTCCGGTGCATGCCGTCGAGCTCCTCCGCCAGCGTCCAACTGATCCCACCGTCCCAGCGATCGACGATTTCGAGCGTGCTCATACACCCTCTTCGAGCCGACGGGGTTTAACTCACGGCGGCACCGGCCCGCCACAGCGTTTTCCCCCGTCAACCGCGTATACCGATGCATGGGTGACGAGATCGCCGCGGCGTTCGACGGTATCGACCCGGCCGACGTGCCCGAGTCAGTCGACCGTGCGGCGCTCGAACGGATGCGCACCGTGGCGATGGTGCTCGACGAGTCGGTCGAAATTCCGGTTATCGAGTACCGGATCGGCGTCGATCCCCTGCTCTCGATGCTCCCCGGGGTCGGCGACGCGCTCAGTGCGGGGATCTCGCTGTACATCGTGGTGGAAGCAGCCCGGCTCGGCGTGTCGTTCACGACGCTGCTCGGCATGCTGGCCCGGATCAGCGCCGACGCCGTCGGCGGATCGATCCCCGTGGTGGGCCCGGTGTTCGACGCCGTGTTCAAGGCGAACAAGTGGAACGTCGAGGCGGCGATCGACGATCTGTTCCCCCACTCAAGCGACGAGGCCGATACCGGGCGAGACGCCGTCGAGATCCCCGTCGAGTAGTCACACCGAGCCGGCTGTTTTTGGTGGTCGCCGCCGTAGCAGGGGTATGGCGTATCAGGGGGCGATCCTCGACGTCGACGGGACCGTAGTGCGCGGTGAGGAGCAACTCCCGGGCGCCGCCGAAGGGTTGGCAGCACTCGAGTCGCGGGCGGTCCCGCGGCTGTTCGTCTCCAACAACCCCACCCGGCCGCCGACAGCGTACGCCGAGAAACTCCGACGCGCGGGCGTCGACGCCGCCCCGGACGAGATCCTCACTGCGGGCGCGAGCACGGTCTCGTATCTGGGGCGCCACCACCCCGGCGAGACCGTGTATCTCGTCGGCGAGCGCGGCCTCCGCGATCAGTTGGCGAGCGCGGGGTTCGACGTGGTGGTCGCGGGTCGACACGGCAACCCCGAACGCGGCGTCGACGTGGCAGTGGTGTCGATCGATCGGGAGTTCGACTACGACACGCTCACCACCGCCGTCCGGACCATCCGGACCGAGGATCTCCCCGTCGTGGGGACCGACCCCGACGCCGTCATCCCCGCCGCGGAGGGCGACGTGCCGGGCTCGGGGGCGATGATCGCCGCCGTCGCGGGTGCCGTCGAGCGCGAGCCGGAGGCCGTACTCGGAAAGCCCCACGGCATCACCCGGGAGTTGGCGCTGAACCGGCTGGACTGCGACCCCGCCGACTGCCTGGTCGTCGGCGACCGCCTCGACACCGACATCGCGCTGGGCGCCGACGAGATGACGACCGTGCTCGTGCGGTCCGGCGTTCGCGACTCGTCGCGGGTCGAGCGGTCCGCCGTCACCCCGGATTTCGTCGTCGACTCGCTCGCCGATCTCGGCGCCATCCTCGACGGCGAGGACCAGCGCTGATTCGGAGTCGAACCGCTTAACCGCGGTTCCGCCCCATCGGCGGGCATGAGCGAACCACGCATTCTGGTGACCAACGACGACGGGATCGAGAGCCCGGGGTTCCGGGCGCTCTACGAGGCTCTCGAGGAGGTGGGAGACCCAATCGCCGTCGCGCCGTACTCGAATCAAAGCGCGGTTGGCCGGGCCCGCTCCTTCGAGGCGACGGTCCATGAGTACGACCTCGGCTACGCCGTCGAGGGGACGCCGGTCGACTGCGTCATCGCCGGCATCGAGGCGCTCTGTCCCGACGTGGACATGGTCGTCGCCGGCTGTAACAAGGGCGCGAACCTCGGCGCCTACGTGATGGGTCGGTCCGGCACCGTCTCGGCGGCCGTCGAAGCGGCGTTTTTCGACGTGCCGGCGATGGCGGTCTCCCAGTACGTCCCACCGACGGCGACGAGGACTTCGAGGAGATCACGCCGCCGAAGGAGGCGTACACCGGCGCCAGCGAGGCCGCCGCGTATCTGGTGGAACGGTCGCTCGACACCGGCGTGTTCGAGCAGGTCGACTACCTCAACGTCAACGCGCCCGCGCCGGACGATTCCGTGGCGCGGCCGCCGATGGTCGTCACCGACCCTTCGCCGCTGTACGCGATGACCGCCGACTTCGACGGGGACGCGATCCGACTCGAGGACCGCGTCTGGCAGCGCATGCAGAACGGCGACATCCCCGACGAGAACGGCACGGACCGACGCGCGGTCATCGACGGGAAGATCAGCGTCTCGCCGTTGACCGCGCCCCACACCGTCGAGCGCCACGATCGCCTCGACGACGTGGCGGCAACGTACAGCCCCTAGCGACTCGCCGACGGCCACCGATCGGCTCAGTTGTACGTCTCCTTCCGTAGCACCGTAACCCGCGTCCCGTCGTGGACGGCGACGATGCGCTCGTCCTGCTCGTAGAACGTCACGTTCCGGACGGTCACCGACTCGTTTCTCTCGGGTAGCGGCCGGCGGACTGTATCGTTCCCCTCGCTCACGAGGAGGTAGAACGAGTCGTTCCCCGGGGCGACGGAGACGTTCTGGTTCGCGATCCGTGGCTCGGCCTGTGCGGGGGCGGAGGTGAACACCGTCCGCCGCTCACCCTCGGTTCCGAGCGCGACCGCGTAGGCCGTGCCGCCGCCGACGGCGGTCCAGCCGCGCCGGACCGCCGTGACCGTGTCACGCCAGCCGACGCCGCCGACCACGACGGTCGCCCGGCCGTTGGTGGCGAGTCGGCCGCGTGGCACGACCGAGAGCCAGATCCGCCTGTCGGGGTTGGCGACGATCACCCCGGAGGTGGTGACCTCGGTCGTCTCCCCGAACAGCGTGACGGGGATCGCCGACACCATCTCGTTCTCGACCCCCTCGGCGTACGTGACCTCGTAGCCGCGCACGGTCGCCGGCTCCCCGGGAGGTCGCCCTCCGTCGAGACGAGGTTGACCGCGACCGCGGGGCCGGAGAACAGCGCCGCCGTGATCACGAGGGCGACGACGCCCAGTTGTCGCACCGAGAGGTCCCTGACCCGCGGCTCGTCGCTATCTGGTGTCTGGTCCTCGCTGTCCCCGAAAACGGCGACCAGTCCGGGCCGGCGACGGCGACGACGATCGCTGTTGCCGCCAGCGCGACGAGGCCGAGGCCGGCCGCGCGGTAGAGCACGTACTCGGTGCCGCCGCGGTACCAGTACACCGCCCAGAGCGACTGGCTGGCGGCGAGGAGCACACCCCCGGTCCACAGCCGCGTCGGCGAGGGTGTCGCCCCGTCACGATGCCGGAGTACCACGGCCGCCAGGACCACGCCGACGAGCAATCCGATCGCGTGGCCCTGGATCGCGATATCCGCCCACCAGGGCGTGACGAACCGCGAGCGCCCCGACGCGGTGATCGTGGGGTTCCGGAGCGCGCTGTAGACGAGGTTCAGCAGGTCCGACCCGACGAGTGCCAGCACCGTCGCGAGCGGGTAGCGCGCCAGCGCGAACCCCGCGAACGCGAACACCACCCCGAGAAGCCGATCACGGCGCCGACGGTGAACATCGTGAGCACGACGCCGACGACGGCGACGCCGAGCGGGAAGAGGAGGAACGCCCGAGCCGTTGGGCGCCGCCGGAGCGCAGCGAGTCGCCCCCGGAGCGTCGACGGCGTCGATTCCGGATCGCCGGCGCTTTCCGGCGGATAGTGCCCGATCGCGTACTCGACGATGGGCGCGAGCGTCAGCGCGCCGAAGAGGTTCCCGAGGAGGTGGCCCGGCCCGGCGTGGGCGAAGCCGGCGACGAGCATCCCCAGCGGCTCGAAGTACGACCACGCCCGGAACGGGAGGACGACCGGCCGGTACCAGTGGGCGTAGCCGCTCTGGACGAACAGGTACACTCCGAGAACGCCCAGGACGGTGACGACGGTCCCCCACGGCACGCCGAGCACGAACCGCTCCCGGAGGCGCTCGAGGCGGCGGCCGTCGTCGAGCGCGAGGGCCAGCGCGCCGCCGCCGAGGAGTGCGGCGACGACGAACAGCCGCTGGAGGAGCGCCCAGGGCACCCCCCGAACTGGAGGGCCGACGAGACGGACATGGGCGTAGTAGTGCCGTCACCGGACTTGAAAGCTCGCCCGACGAGCGGTCGCCGTGACGACTACGCCCCCGGCCGGGGGAGTAGCATGTAGCAGCCGGTCGCGACCACGGCCAACCCCGCGAGCAGCAGGAACGCCGCGTCGAACAGCGCCGCGTCGGCGAACGCGCCGACGACGATCGCGCCGAGCGAGGAGACGCTCGTGAACACGGTCCGCAGGAGACCGTAGCCGCTGCCCCGGATATCCGCTGGCAGCCCGGCCGCGATGTACGCCGTCGCGACCGGGGTCGATCCGCGCTGGGTGCCGAGCAGGACGACGACCACGCTCAGCAGCAGGCGCTCACCCGTCAGCACCAGTCCGACCAACAACAAGGCGTAGACCGCCGTGATCGCGATCAGGACGACCCGTTCATTCGTACGATCCGCCACCCGCCCGGCGAGTGGCTGGGTGATCGCGGCGACGGCGAACAGCCCCCGAACAGGATCGCGGCGGTCCCCTCGCCGAGCGCTTTCACGTCGACGAGATACGTCGTGAGGAACGCGGTCAACCCCTGAAACGTGAAGAACGTCAGCGTGATCGCGGCCGTCACGAGCACGATCTCCCGATCCCGGACCGCCCCGAGCACGCGGGGCAGGAGCTCCCGCACCGAGGGTTCCGCTCCGGTCGATTCCTCCGCAGCCGGCCCTTCCGAGCGCGGGGTGCCGTCGAGAGCGATCCACAGCGCGACGAACGCAACGAGGAACAGCGGGATCTCCAGCCCGAACCCGAACCGCCAGCCGATCGCCGCCGCGAGCAGCCCGACGCCGGCAGGGAGCAGCGACGAGCCGACGTTGCCAGCGGCCATCACGACGCCGATCGCCGTCCCGCTGTTGTCGGGGAACGCCCGCGAGAGCAGCGTCACCCGCGGCGTCGCGAACAGGCCGCCGACGATCCCGAACAGGCCGGCGCTCAGAACGAAGACGGGGAACGTCGGCGACACGGCGAAGGCGGCGGCGACGGCCCCGCCCAGCGCCATCGAGCCGAGCAGCATCCGTCGTTCGCCGATCCGGTCGGTGAGCAGCCCGGCGGGGAACTGGCAGGCGCCGTACACCAGCCACATCGCGGTGACGGCGACGCCGGCGCCGGTGTTGCTCAGCGTGAACTCCGCGCGGATGTACGGCAGCGCCGCCGGGACGGAGAGCATCGTGCCGACGATCATCGCCCACCCCAGCGCGACGGCGACGACGCTCCAGCCGCGGCCGTCACCGTGGAGGGCGGTGAGCATCTCGCGGGCGCGGCCGAGCGTGGTCGGGAGCATGTCGAGAGGCGTGGCGCTATCGGAGCGGTGGGTTGGAGCGGTAAATAGCTGCGTCTCCCGGCGAACTGCTCGGCTCAGGCCGCTACTCGTCGAGGCGCCAGAGCTCCGTCTGGGGCTCGACGACGTACTCGGTGCCGTCCTCGGTCACCCGGACCATCTCCTCCTGGCCGACGTAGCCCCACTCGGTGTCGAGCCCGAGCTCCATCGTGTATATCTCGCCCGGCCGGGCCTCGCCCTCGACGGTCTCGCCGTAGCGCTCCCACTCCGGGCCCAGCAGCATGCCGCCGTCGTGGGCGCTGCGACCGACCTGGTGACCGAAGCCGTGGTCGAACAGCTCCCGGTCCCGCGCGACCAGCTCCGCGCGGGCGCGAGCGTCGACGCGGTGGCCCACGGCACCGGGTTCGAGTTCGTCGTAGCCGGCCTCGATGGCCGCGCGCACGTCCTCGAACGCCTCGACGAGGCCCGCCGGCGGCTCACCGTTGACCCAGAGCCGCTGGAGGTCGGCGGCGTAGCCGTCCTGGACGACGCCGAAGTCGACGTGGAGGAGTTCGCCCTCGGGGACCGTCCGGTCGCCGGGGAGCGTATGGCCCACGTCGGCGGCGCCGCCGGCGTGGACCGTCGGGCAGTACTCCCACGACCACGCGCTGCCGTAGCCCGCCTCCCGCATCCGGTCGTGGAGGTAGTCGGCGACCTCTGCCTCCGTGGTGTCGGCCGTCCACTCGTCGGCGGCGGCGTGGAGGAGATCGAGCGTCGTCTCGCCGGCGGCCTCGATGCGTTCCCGTTCGGTCTCGGACTTGATCCCGCGGACGTCGGCGACGATGTCGCCGGCGCCGACGAACTCCCGATCGGGCAGCAGGTCGTCGAGTCGGAGGTACATCCCGTGGGTGAGGCCGTCGGCGACGTTGTCGTCGCGGTCGAAGTTGACGGCGACCGTCTCGGCGTCGAGTTCTGCCAGCGCCGCCCGGAGCGGCTCCCGAATCGACTCGTCGTACGGGCGGACCGTGTGCACGCCCAGATCCTCGGCGGTCGGCGCGTCGTGCTGGCCCAGGATCACCGTGGACGCCTCGGGTCCGACGACGATCGCGGTGGGCCAGACCACGTCGAACCCCAGCACGTACGGCAGCGTCGGCTCGTGTATCTCGTCGGTCTCCCGGCAGTAGATCACCCAGACGTCGGCGTCGCTGTCGGCGACGGCGTCACGGGCCTGTTCCACTTTCTCGGCGACAAGGCGCTCGTCCATACCCGTGCCTGTCACTGACAGGGCTTAGCTTCCGGGGGAGCGGGACCGGCCAGGGAATCGGGCCGGGTGTTTATCAGGGACGGCGCGTGATGTGTGAGCAATCCACAAGGGAATCGAGAGTGATCGAGAAGGCACGCCGCGGCGTTCGCGGGCTGCTCGACCGAATCAGGCCCGCACGCATCCACCCAACTGAGCCCCCGTCGACGATCGTCGACGACGACGGCCGGGAGATCCAGATCCGTCCGTACCGCGACGAGACGTTCGCGGGACTGATCGAGATGTACGACACGTTCGACCCCGAACAGCGTGCCCAGGGGACGCCGCCGATCCGGCGCGACGAGATCCGGGCGTGGGTCGAGGGGCTCCTGGCGGGAGTGAACGTCGTCGCCCTCCACGAGGGCCGGCCGGTGGGGCACGTGAGCTTCGTCCCGGACGGCACGGATCGCCACGAGCTCGCGATCTTCGTCCACCAGGAGTACCAACACGCCGGCATCGGCAGCGAACTCATGGCCAACGGCCTGGGGTTCGCCCGCGAGCAGGGGATCAGGTACGTCTGGCTCACCGTGGAGTCCTGGAAGCGCGGGGTTCAGCGGTTCTACAGCCGCGCCGGGTTCTCCACGATCAACCCGATGGGTGCCGCCCACCGGATGTCCCGGACGCTCTGACACGGGACCGCCGCCTGCCGCGTCGGCGGCGCGTTACCGCGCCAGGACGAACGAGCCGACCAAGTAGGCCCCGACGGCGACGACGAGCGCGCTCGCGACGCCCAACAGCAGCCCCGGCGGTTCGCGAACGAACCCCAGCGTGAGCATCGTGATGGCGCCCAGTTCCAGTCCGAGGCCGAACACGCCCGTCCCGGTGCTGCGGCTCACTCGCTCACTCGCCGGTTCGAGGCTCTGACCCTCCTGTGCGGCCGTGTAGCTCAGCAGCCAGGGGATGAAGAGGAACGCTCCCACGCCGGCGAACGCGCCGACGGCGACGCCGTAGACGACGCTGTCGAACAGCAGCACGCTAACCCACGTGAACACGACGATCTGCATCACGCCGGCGCCGGCACCGAGTATCGTCAGGAGCTGGTCGCTCATCTCGGGTGACTCCGTAGCCATGACCGGAGCGTGAGCCCGATCAGGTGAAAAAACGAACCGGTTCGTTTCGGTGGTGGCTCACGGGGACCCGTCGCCGCCGTCGGTCAGCCGTCGGCGACGTGGCGCTCGATCCGTGCCACGTTTCGCTGGTTCGCGTTCCACGCGATGTCGAGCGCGTCGCCGACGATCGGGACGCTCCCGGCGACGGTTTCGACGAGTAGCAGCAGGAGCATCC
The DNA here is from genome assembly GCF_001307315.1 of Halolamina pelagica. Classification (GTDB taxonomy): domain Archaea; phylum Halobacteriota; class Halobacteria; order Halobacteriales; family Haloferacaceae; genus Halolamina; species Halolamina pelagica_B. The sequence continues at coordinate 1,461,243 of NZ_LGUC01000001.1, read as the reverse complement.
ACGCGACGGTTCGTTTCCGCAGGCCGAGTCGGTACCCCTGGTAGACGACGTACAGCGACGGGATCGCCATCGCCCAGTCGCCGACGACCGGAAGCAGCCCGATCAGCCCGTCGAACCCCACACGCCCGATCACGGGCAGCGTGAATGCGGCGTCGAGAAGATCTGCCACGCGCCGGGCACGGGTCAGCCGGGCCGGTTCAGCCATCTACAGGCGGCTTTCGGCGTCCTCGGCGAGCTCCTGCATCCGCTTGCCGATCCGGCCGGCCGAGGAGAACTCGTCTTCGCTCATCGCGTTCGCGAGCGCGTTGCCCAGCACGAACACGGCGTGTTTGTGCTCGCTCTTGGATTTATGGACGTGAGACGGGTCGACGTCGAGCTCGTCGTACTCGTCGAAGGTTCCGGGTTCGACGTCCTCGCGCTCCCGGAAGTTCTCCATGATGATCACCATCTGTTCGTGGAGTTCGAGCAGTTCGTCCTTGTGCATACCCGAACCACGCGGTTCCGGCGGTTAAACGTTATTGGGGTGACCTCACACGATACGCTCCCGAGGGAGTCGGGACTCACGGTGTGAGCGAACCCTGCGAAAACGCCGATCAGAAAACGTACTCGTCCTCGTGGCCCATCATGCCCTCGTCCTCGTACTCGGGCTCCTCGTCGTCCATCGGGCCGCTGGTTTTGTAGGCTTTCAGTCCGGTGGAGAGGAGTTCTTCGACGGCCTCGTTTCGGTCCACGAACTCGCCCTGCTCGACGAGCTGTGCGATCTGCATTTCCAAGTGTTCGGGGACGGTGAGATCGACCTTCGGCATCTGTCAGAGGAGTTTGTCGCAGCGGGTATTTAAGCCCGTTGCCGCGCCGCCCACCAGCGCAGCCGGCGCCAGCAGCCTGAATCCTCGGGGAAGACTCCGCCGAGGGTGCCGGATCCGACACCCATAGGTGACCGGACCCACTTCGACCGAGTATGACCACAGACGTGACGGCGCTCCACGAGGAGTTCGGTGGCGAGCGCCTCCCGCCCGGGCAGCGAAAGACCGAGAGCTTCCCCGTCCTCTCGAAGGGCGACACGCCCGCCGTCGACGACGACTGGACGTTCACCGTCTCCGGCGCCGTCGAAGAGCCTCGGGAGTTCACCGCCGCGGAGTTCCGCGATCTGGCGCCGGAGACGCAGCGACAGGACTTCCACTGTGTCACCGGCTGGTCGAAGTTCGACTGTGCGTTTACGGGCCTCCCCTTCCCCGAACTCGCGGACGCGGTCGGCGTCGCCGACGACGCCGAACACGTCATGTTCCACGCTCACGACGGCTACACGACCGATCTCACGCTCGGGGAGTGCGACCGCCGGGAGGTCATGTTCGTCTGGGCGTTCGACGGCGAGCCGCTGCCGGCCGACCACGGCGGCCCGCTACGGGTTGTGACCCCGCACAAGTACGCCTACAAGGGCGCGAAGTGGGTGAAAGGCGTGGAGTTCCTCACCGAGCCCGAGCTCGGCTACTGGGAGAAACGCGGCTACTCCGACTCCGCGAACCCGTGGAACGAGGAGCGGTACAGTTAGGGCCGTCCCCCGAAAAGGAGGAGTAGATGGAGTCATCGCGGCAGGCCGGTATCGATCCGGCAGAGACGACGCTCGTCGCCCGGAGCCGGGAGGTTCCGGACGTGTCGTTCCGCGCCTTTCTCGTCGGTCGAGGCGCGCCACGCGTCCGCTGGGCCGCCCCGGACGGGCTGGAAGTGGTCGGTGCGGGCGAGGCGATCCGACTCACGAGCGACGGCGCCGAGCGGTTCCAAACGGTCAGAGACGCTGCCGAAACGGCGTTCGCGGGCGCGACCATGCCCGACGGGGCGGCCAGACCCCGCTTCTTCGGCGGCGCGGCGTTCCACGACGACCACGAGCCCGAGCCCCCGTGGGAGGGGTTCCCGCCGGCAGCGTTCGTGCTCCCCCGGATTCAGTTGGTCCGCACCGACGAGGCGACCCACCTCACGGTCACCCGTGTCGACGGCGACACGGACGCGCTCGAGGCGGAACTGGAGACGATCGCGGACGAGATCGGTCAGCTGCCGGCGATGCGCCCGGTCGGCGGGCAGCCGGGCGTCGTCGCCAGCCGCCGCACGACGACTGAGGCGGCGTGGGCCGCCGGGATCGAGTCCGCAGTCGAGCGCATCGAGGCCGGCGACCTGCGGAAGGTCGTACTCGCCGTCGCGCTCGCGGTCACGCTCGAAGAAGCGGTCGATATCTCCGACGCGCTCGAACGACTGCGGCGCTCCTACCCCGACTGTTTCCGGTTCCTGATCCAGCCGACCGACGAGGCCGGCTTCTTCGGCGTCCCGCCCGAGCGACTGGTCCACCTCGACGGCGACCACGCCCGAACCGACGCGCTCGCCGGCACAGTCGCCCGCGGCGACACGCCCGAAGAGGACGCCGCGCTCGCGGACTCGCTGCTCGAAAGCGAGAAGCTCCAGCACGAGCAGGCGTTGGTGGCGGAGACGATCGAGGAACGCCTCGCGCCGATGGGCGAGGTGACCGTCGCCGAGCAGGGCGTCCGGAAGCTGGCGACCGTCCAGCATCTCCACACCCCCATCGAGGCCGACCTCGACGGCGACCCCCACGTGCTCGATCTCGTCGACGCGCTGCACCCGACCCCGGCCGTGGGCGGCCTGCCGCCCGAGACCGCCGAACGAGTCATCCGCGAGACCGAGACGTTCGAGCGTGGCTGGTACGCCGCGCCGGTCGGATGGTTCGACGCCGACGGCGACGGCGAGTTCGCGGTCGGCATTCGCTCAGCCGTGGCTGGCGGACGCCGTGCGACGCTGTTCGCGGGCAACGGGATCGTCGCCGACAGCGATCCGGCGGACGAGTGGGAGGAGGTCAGCCTGAAGTTCGAGCCGATCCTGGCGGCGTTGGAACGCGAGGAGTGAACGGCCGACCGGTCAGACCGTCGAGACCGCGTCGAGCAAGCGCGCGCTGGTCCGGATGCCCGTTCTGAAGTGCTCGACGGCGAACCGCTCGTCGGGCGAGTGCTGATTGTTGTCGTTCTGGCCGTACGGAATACTCGCGTGCGGGAGCCCGAGGTAGTCGGTGAACAGCGCGTACGGCGCCGAGCCGCCGGTCGACGGCTTCACGACCGGCTCTTCGCCCCAGCCGTCCGTGACGGCGTCGACGATCGGGTCGAAGTACGGCGTGTCGATCGGCGTCCGCATCGGATCCATGCTGGCGTGGTAGGTGACGGTCGTCTCCAGTCGGTCGTCGGCGTGGGCCTCGACGTGGCGTTCGAACAGTTCAAAGATCCGGTCTGGGTCCTGATCCACCACGAGGCGCATGTCGATCGTCGCCGCGGCGTCGCTGGGGACGATCGTTTTGAACCCGTCCTCGCCGTGCCCGCTGGCGAGGCCGTTGACGTTGAGCGAGGGGTAGTACAGCGTCTGCTCGAGGAACGTCTCGCCGGGGCCGTCCTGGAACCCGCCGACGTCGAGGTCGGCTTGGAGTTCGTCGGGGTCGGGCTCGAACTCGTCGAGCAGGTCGCGGTCCGGCGCCGGGACGCCCTCGACGGCGTCGTAGAACCCGTCGATGGCGATCCGCCCGTGCTCGTCCCGCATCGTCCCGAGCAGGCGGATCAGCTCCCACGCGGGACTGGGGACCGCGCCGCCGTAGTGGCCGGAATGGAGGTCGCCTTTGGGGCCGTCGACGTCGAGGCCGACCACGAGGATGCCGCGGTTACCGAAGCTCACGCTCGGGCGGCCGGAGCCGTCGATGGGGCCGTCCGAGTTGATCGACACGTCGGCCGCGAGATGGTCCTCGCGCGCCTCGACGGCGTCGAGCAGGTTCGGGCTGCCGCTCTCCTCCTCGCCGTCGAGGATCAGGGTGACGTTGCACGGCAGCCCCGTGGTGTCACGAAGCGTCCGGACGGCACAGGGGTAGGTGAAGTGCTGGCCCTTGTTGTCGACGGTACCGCGACCGTACAGGAGCTCCGCGCCGTCCTCGACGCGAACCTCCGGCTCGAACGGGGGCTGGTCCACTGCTCGCGATCGACTGGCTGTACGTCGTAGTGGCCGTACACTAGCGCCGTCGGCGCGTCGTTGTCGGGGTCGTTGTCGACGTAGGCGTGAGCCAGCACGGACGGGTGACCCGCGGTCTCGACGATCTCGGCCTCGTCGAAGCCGTACTCCAGGCAGAGTTGGCGCTCGTGGCGGGCGCACTCGCGAACCCCCTCGCCGGTCGCGCTGATCGACGGCTGCGCGACCAGTTCGATCAGGTCGTCCAGGTACGCGTCGAACCGGTCCTCGATCGTCTCGTCGACTGTCGGGTCCATAGGCCTTCGGAGGGCTGGAGTGAGGTAAAGGGTCGCAAGGGGTCGCTTGTTGCCGAGACTCAGCGGTCGACGGCCGCGGTTTCGCCTCAGGCCGCGGCTGGCAGCTCTTCCGACCAGTGCCGCCGAAGTGCGGTCACCACGGCGCCGACGAGGACGGCCTGAACGTAGAGGAACACGTAGATCTCGACCCAGATCCCCGCGCCCGTACGGATGAGGAACTCGTTGTAGAGGAACGTGTCGAGGAGGAGTGCCGCAGCGATCCCCGGTGCCCCGACGAGTAGTGCCTCCTGGGGATGACGCCCCACTCTGCGAGGGCGACAGCGGCGCCGACCACTGCGAACACGCCGAGCGTGACGCGGCTGATCAGAACCGACACGATCGGTCCCGTTTGGAGGGCCATGCGACAGTTGTTAGGTCGGCGTCAACTAAGCTGTTGTTCCCCAGGGGTGTGAGGCCGAAGGGAATATGTGCCCCACAATAGAAACACCGCCATACATGTCGCTCAGGCGGTTCGTCGACGAGCACGACGGGGCCGAACGGGGGCTGGTGCTCGCAAACCGGAGCCAGCCCGAACAGCTCCGGACGATGCTCGCGGGCGTGTTTTCCGAGCAGCCGGTCGCCGTCGACGAAGCCGAGGTCGAGGGGGTGGCCGAAGACACGGTGTTGCTGCTGGACGAGTCCGGCGAGGTGCTCGCCGAATCGTCGCTCGACGCGGTGTCGTCGTCGCTGCTGTTCACCAACTCCGACGCGTTCGTCACTGGCTCCACGGGCCTCGAGGAGACGAGCCTCCCGGCCGTGATCAAGGGGCTGGAAGGCGTGAAGTTTCGGCTCCGAGGGTATCCCCAGTCTCACAAGGAGAAACTGCTCCTGATTGCCGTCTCCCGGCAGATCGAGCGCACCGCGTGGCAGCGGGACACCGGTACGCATCGCGCCTCCTTCCAGCGGCTCTCGCGGATCGTCGACGAGCAGGGGACCCATCGCGTTTACCAGACACTCGGCAAGAGTGACGTTGACACGCACGTCTACGGCGTGGACGACGCGGGCACCGATTGGGCGACGGAGCTGGGCGTCACCGTCCACGCCGGCGAGACGGAGGACTACCGGGACTCGTGGTTCGTGATCCACCGGCCGCCCAACCCGGCGGCTCCGGACACCCCCAACCCCTACGCGCTGCTCGCGGTGGAAGACGAGATGGGCGTTTGGGACGGCTTTTTCACCACCGATCCCGGCGAGGCGCTGCCCGTCGACGACTACGTGCGGCGGGAGCTCTGAATCCGGGTCGGCGGGTTTATGAGCCAGTCGGCCGAAGGGGCGCGTATGTCCACGAAAGCAAAACTGCTGCTGGTGCTCGCGTTCGTCACGCTCGTCTACTTCCTCGTCGGCGGCGAAGCCGAGCCGGTGGAAGTGGAAGTCGAATCGGAGAGCTAAGCCACTCACGGCACACGCACTCCCGCGCGCTCCGTCGCGCGGTGAAGGCGACTACGCCGTGGGTGTGAAGCCACTCCGGCACACGCACTCCCGCGCCTCCGTCGCCCGGTACCAACGACTTTGCCGTGAGTGTGTAGCCACCAACGGCCTGCGCACTCCCGCGCGTTCCGTCGCGCGGTTCTTTTGTCGACTACCCACCCCAGCTGCGGCGCCGCCGGGAGCGAACGACTTACCCGCAGGGGCACACTCCCCTCGGCCATGTACGGCGTCGTCACGCGCAACGAGGAGGAGGTGGAGTGGCCGGCGTTCGACCGCGGGTTCTACGAGGTGAAAGACGTGACCGGCCGGGCCGCCGAACCGCTGCCGAACGCGGTGAACATGGTCTCCTGCTTCGGCGACAACGCCGCCGGCGAGTCGAGCCCGGAGCTGGTGCCCGTCGACGACGACGGGAACCGGGCGACCCGCGAGCAGCCCTACTTCGACTGGGCGTACGTCTGCCCGACCCACGAGGGGTACCGCGAGGGGCTGTTGGAGACGATCGCCGACGCCGCCGCGGCCAACGAGGACGTGCGCCTCGACGACGTGGGGTTCCCCCGCGCCGAGTACTGTCGGTGTGACCGCTGTGAACGTCTGTTCGCCGAGAGCGAGTACGACGACCGGTTCGACTGGCGGGCGAGCGTCATCACCGAGTTCGTGTCGGAAGCCAGCGACCGCATCCCCGGGAAAACGTATCTAACCCTCTATCCCGATCCGTATCCGGGCCACCTGTTCGAGCGCGCCGGTCTCGACCTCTCGGTGCTCTCGGCGTACGTCGACGAGTTCGTCGTGCCGCTGTACGACACCCACTACAGCACGACGTACTGGTTGGAGAGCATCGCCTCGGGGTTCCAGGACCTGCTGGGTTGGTCGCCCGAGACGCCCGAAGCGGGGACGCCGTTCTCCATCGAACTGTACGCAGTCGACGTGGACGTGGACAACCTCGTCCACGCGACAGAGGTCGCCGAGAGCTACGCCGACAAGGTGTTCTTCGGCTACGACGCCAGCAACGCCCAGGCCGCGATCCGGCGGAAGAAAGCCGACGATCGCGACGGCGTGAGCCACGGCTGAGCGCCGGGGACCGCAACAGGGCTTACCTACCTCCCGCCCCAATCGGGGCCCATGTACGACAGTATCCTCCTCCCGATCGACGAGGCCGCCGCCGAGAGCAGCCTGCTCTACCACGCCGCCGAACTGGCCACCTGGGACGACGCGACCGTCGAACTCCTGTTCGTCGCCGACACCGGCCGCGACAGCGTCACCGTCGCGGAGGGCGAGATCGTCGACGCGCTCGTTCACGAGGGAGAGGAGGTCGTCGACGAGGCGGCCAGCCTGTTGGACTCGCTGGGCGTCGAGTACACCACCAGCATCGAACAGGGATCGCCGGCGAAAACGATCGTCGACTACGCCGAGCGACAGGACCACGACCTGATCGCGATGCCGACCCACGGCCGCGAGGGGCTCTCTCGCTACCTGCTCGGCAGCGTCACGGGGAAGGTCGTGCGCCTGGCGCCGATGCCGGTGCTGACCGCGCCGATCGAGGAGGAGGGGTTCGAGTTCCCCTACGGAGGGATCCTCCTCCCCACCGACGGCAGCGAGACCGCGCTCCGGGCCGCCCGACACGGCCTTGACTTCGCGGCCGAGCTCGGCGCCGACGCCCACGTGATCACGGTTCGCGAGGACTCGGTGCTCGCGAGCGCCGGCGACGCCGTCGGCGAGGGTGAAGGCGCCGCCCAGGAAGCCATCGACGAGATCACGGCGGCCGCCGAGAGCCGGGGCGTCGACGTGACTCCCCACATCGAGACCGGCGAGACGGACGAGGAGATCCTCGCCTGCGTGGACCGGGAGGGGTTGGACGCGGTCGTCATCGGGTCGACGGGGCGGAGCGGCCTCGACCGCGTGCTGCTGGGCAGCATCGCCGAGAAGGTGGTTCGCTCGGCGGACGTGCCGGTGGTCACGGTCGGCGGCGACTGAGCGGCCGGCCGGCACCGAAACCCACAGAGCTTCAAACCTCGACTCGGAACGCCTGCGCATGTCACCGGCGGCACGCGGGGAACCCAGCCTGAGCGGGCGGGTCGCCGGGCGCTGCGCGCGCTCGCCGGGCTTTCGGTCCTCTCGCTACTGCTCCGGGTGGTCGGCCTCGGTGGCCGGGTGTTCCACTGGGACGAGGGACGCGTGGGCTACTGGATCCTGCGCTACCACGAGACGGGGCAGTTCCACTACCGGCCAATCATCCACGGGCCGTTCATCCAACACGTCGACGCACTGCTGTTCCACGTCGTCCCCGCGACGGACTTCTGGGCACGGGCGCCCGTCGCGGTCGTCACCGCGGCGCTTCCCCTCTCGGCGTGGCTGTTCCGTCGCCACCTGGACGATCGCGAGACGGTCGCGCTCGGCCTGCTGCTGACGGGCCAGCCGCTGCTGCTCTATTACTCGCGGTTCATGCGCTCCGACATGCTCGTGGGCGCGTTCGCGTTCGGCGCGTTCGCGCTACTCGTGCGGGCGTACGACACCCGACAGTTCAGGTTCGCCGTCGCCGCCAGCGGCGCGCTCGCGCTGGCGTTCGCGAGCAAGGAGAACGCGGTGCTCTACGTCGCCTGCTTCGGCGGCGCCGCGGCCGTGTGTTACGACCACCGACTCGTTCGCGCGGCAGTCGACGGCGACGGGGTGAGCCGGCGGATCCGGCGTGATCTCGCAGCCCTCAGGGGCTGGATCGACGGCCGCGCAGGTCGGCTCCCGACAGCGGTTTGGGCCACCTCCGGGCTCGCGACACTGCTCGGAACGTTTCTCGCTGTCACCGTCGTCATGTACGCCCCGCGTCCCGAGATCTGGGGCGCCCTCTCCTCGTTCGGGAGCCTGCAGGCCGTCCTCGACGCCGCGCTGATCGACACTGGGACCGAACTGATCGACACGTGGCTCGACCGCGACGGCGGCGGTCGCTCCTACCTCGCCTTCTTCCACGACACGCTGGAGACGCTGGCGTTCGGCGCGCCGGTCGTGGTCGGGTTGGCAGCGGTCGGCGCTCTCACGGAGGGCTACGGCGTCGGTGGGGACGCCCGCCGCCGCACACTGGTCGCTTTCACGCTTTACTGGGCCGCGGCGAGCGTCGTCGGCTACCCCATCGCGACGGACATCCAGGCCCCGTGGGCCGTGACCCACGTCGTCCTCCCGTTGACAGTGCCGGCCGCCGTCGGCGCCGCCGCGCTCGTCGGCGTCGTCGAGCAGGAGTTTACGAGCGAGACCGAGTCGGTCGTCGACGCGCTCCGAGAAGCAGCGGCGAACGATCGCCGCGGATTGGAGTTGGCGGTGCCGGGGATGATCGCCGTCCTGTTGCTCTCCGCCGGGGCGGTGGGCGTCGTCGGCCTCAACGCGGATTACTGGAACAGCGCGAGTCAGGAGGACCGGCAGGTGCTCCAGTGGGCTCAGCCCGAAAACGATCTGGGGGACACGATGGCTGACGTGGGGGCGATCGCTGCCGCGAACGAGGGGACCGACGTGCTGTTTTACGGCACCCAGGTCGGGGGTGGGACGCAGTTCTACGTCGCGAACGAGTCCAGCCTCGACCAGCCGCCGCCGGGCGGGCCATCGTGGCACTCGCGGCTCCCGCTGCCGTGGTACCTGGAAGGCGCTGGTGCGAACGTGACCTCCAGCGCGCCGGACATCCCGGCCGCGGAGGCGCTCGCCGACGCGCCCCCGGTCGTGATCGCCCACGACGACGCCCGCCCGGAGATCGAGGGCGAACTCGACGGCTACGCGGTCCGGGAACACCGGTTCAAACTCTGGAGCGAGGAGATCGTCGTGTTCCTCGACCGGGACGCGCTGGCCCGCTCGGCCGCACAGTAACTGCACGAACGTGCGTATCTCGCGGTCGATGCAGCAATCCTTATGCACGTCCCTCCGGAAGCGTCGCGCATGAGCGTCACGCTGCCCGGACCCACGCTCGGCGTCGTCGGCGGCGGCCAGCTCGGCCGAATGATCGGTGAGGCTGCGTCGCCGCTGGGCGTCGACGTGGTCGTCCTCGATCCGACCCCCGACTGCCCGGCCGCACGAGTCGCCGACCAGATCGAGGGCGACCTCGACGACCCCGAATCAGTCAGCGAACTGGCCGAGCGCGCCGACGTACTCACGTTCGAGATCGAGACCGCCGACCCCGAACTACTGGCCGAGGTGCGCGCCGAGACCGGGACGCCGGTCCACCCCGATCCCGAGACGCTGCGGGCCACGGGCGACAAGCTCCTGGAGAAGGAGATGCTCGACGGGGCAGGCATTCCGGTTCCCGCGTTCGCCCCCGCGGACACGGCGACCGCGGCGGCGGACGCCGTCGATCGCTTCGGCGGCACGATGCTGAAAGCGCGCGAAGGCGGCTACGACGGCCGGGGGAACGAGCCCGTCACCGACGCCGACGCCGCGGGGGAGACGCTGGCGGCCGTCGGCGGCGACGCCGTCGCCGAGGAACTGCTCGACTTCGACCGCGAACTCGCCGCCATCGGCGTCCGCGGCGCGGACGGCGAGACCCGCGTGTTCCCGGTGACGGAGACGATCCACCGCGAGGAGATCCTGCGCGGCACCGTGTCGCCGCCGCGCGTCGACGACGCGACCCGGGAGCGCGCCCGCGAGGTCGTCGCCGACGTGCTCGCCGAACTCGACGGCCGCGGGGTGTTCGGCGTCGAACTGTTCGACGTGGACGGGGAGATCCTCGTCAACGAAATCGCCCCGCGGCCCCACAACTCCGGCCACTGGACGATCGAGGGCGCGGCGACCTCGCAGTTCGAGCAGCACGTCAGAGCCGTGCTGGGCTGGCCGCTCGGCCCGGTCGAGCGCGTCGCCCCGACGGCGTCGGCAAACATCCTCGGCGACGTGGGCGCGCCCGAACCGGCGACGCTGTCCGGCGTCGACAGCGTGCTCGCCGAGCCCGACGCCAGCCTCCACTGGTACGGGAAGCGGGAGGCCCGGCCGCTCCGGAAGATGGGCCACCTCACCGTCACCGACCCCGGCGCCGCGGACGCTGCATCGGCGCTCGAAACGGCCGAATCGCTGCGCGACTCGCTGACCTTCACGAAGTAACGACTCCCACCATGCCCGCAGTCACCGACCTGATCGACCGACTCGAATCGGACGCCGCCGCCGACCGGCCGGCCGAAGCAACCCCCGACGTGGGGATCATCATGGGCTCGGACTCCGACCTCGACACGATGCAGGGCGCCTTCGACGCGCTCGACGCGCTGGGGTTCGCCGAGCAGACCGACCACGCCCACCCGCCCGAGGGACAGTTCAGCTACGAGTCCTACGTCGTCTCGGCCCACCGGACGCCCGACCTCATGTACGCCTACGCCGAGACCGCCGCCGATCGCGGGCTGGACGTGATCGTCGCCGGCGCCGGCGGGAAGTCCGCCGACCTGCCGAACATGACCGCCTCGATCGCGTTCCCGCTGCCGGTCATCGGCGTCCCCGTCCAGGAGAAGTCCGTCGACTCCGTCATCGGGATGCCCACGGGCGCCCCGATCACGGCCGTCGACGCCGGCAAGTCCTACAACGCCGCGCTCTCGGCGGCCCAGATTCTGGCCCGAGAGCACCCAACAGTCCGGGATCGGCTCGAAGAGCTCCACGCCGACCGCCGCGAGGGCGTCGGCGACGTGTCGTCATCGTTACACGACCTCGGGTGAAGGGGTTCCGCGAGCGGAAGGGGTAATATGCGGTCCGTACGTGGTACTGATCCGCACGCTCGCCCGCGTGGGGAAATGAACGCTTAAGAGCCGTGGGGTCGAACCTCGGAAACGTTACGGAGAACCCGACATGAATCCATGGATAGCTATCGGCGCGCTGGCGGTGGTCAGCGTCGGCATCCCCGTCGCCATGATGGTGGTGTCGTCGCTACTGCGTCCCAGCGTGCCCGAACAGGGGAAAAGCGCCGTCTACGAGAGCGGCGAGATCCCGACGGGGACGACGCGCATCCGGTTCAACATCCAGTACTACATGGTTGCGCTGCTGTTCGTCGTCTTCGACATCGAGACCGTCCTGATCTTTCCGTGGACGGTCATCTACCGACCGGCCCTCGAAGGGGGTGCCTCCATGATGGAGGTGCTCGCGCCGATGCTCGTGTTCATCGGGGTGCTGGTCGTCGGACTCGTCTGGGCGTGGCGACAGGGCGCCGTGCAGTGGGTGTCCAGTCCGCGTGCGCTCGAAGAGAAGACGGAGGCAAACCAATGAGTAGCGAACGAGAACTCTTCCGAACCGACGACTCACAAGTACTGACTGAGACCCGCGACGCCCGTATGAGCGGGCAGGGCGACCGGTTCAACTCCAAACTTCGCGAGGCGTTCGGCTCCTCGCCGTTCATCCTCACGAAGTTCGACAAGTTCATGAACTGGGTCCGGGGCTCGTCGATGTTCATGCTGCAGTTCGGTATCGCCTGCTGCAGCATCGAGATGATGCACACGTACGCGGTCAAGCACGACCTCGACCGCTTCCACGCCGGCGTGCCGCGGGCCTCGCCCCGACAGGCCGACGTGATGATCGTCCCGGGGACGATCGTCTCGAAGTTCGCCCCGCGGATGAAGCGCGTGTACGACCAGATGCCCGAGCCGAAGTTCGTCGTCGGCATGGGCTCCTGTACGATCTCCGGCGGCCCGTTCCAGGAGGGGTACAACGTCATCAAGGGCGCCGAGGAGGTCATCCCGGTCGACATCCACGTCCCGGGCTGTCCGCCCCGCCCCGAGGCGCTGGTCTACGGCGTCGCGAAGCTCCAGGAGCGGATCGCCAACGGCGAGGCCGCCCCGGTGACGGTCAAGCCCTACGAGCTCGAACAGTTCGGCGACCTCGAACGCGACGAGATCGTCGACGAACTCGCGTCCGAGATCGACGAAGAGGACCTCGTGATGCGCTACAACTGGGCTGATTCGCCATGAGCCTGCAGGAAGAGTCGGAGACGCCGGAGATCGAGTCCGGCGAGACCGAACTGGAGGCGCTGCTCGACGACCTGATCGTCGACACCGACGATCACGAGAACGCGCCGGCGTTCGTGATCCGGCCCGACACGGTCCAGGAGACCCTCGGCCGCCTCAAGAACGAGGCCGGCTACGACCACCTCTCGCTGGTCACCGCCGAGGAGTACCCGGACCGCTACGAGTCGATCTACCACCTCAAGAAGTTCGACGATCCGACCGACGAGGTCAGCATCGTCGTCCCGACCGACTCGGAGAACCCGGTCAGCGAGTCGGCCGAACCCGTGTTCCGGACCGCCGACTGGCACGAGCGGGAGGCGTACGACCTCGTCGGCATCGAGTACGACGACCACCCGGACCTGCGCCGGATCCTCCTGCCCGAGACGTGGCAGGGCCACCCGATGGGGCTGGACTACGACCAGGACCGGCCGCAGATGGTCCCGCTGCGCGAGAACGCGAACCCGCTGCAGGACGACCACCGGTCCGACGCCGACTCGGACACGATGTTCGTCAACATCGGGCCGCACCACCCGGCGACCCACGGCGTGCTCCACCTCGAGACGACGCTCGACGGGGAGCAGGTCGTCGACGTGGAACCGGACATCGGCTACCTCCACCGCAACGAGGAGCAGATGGCCCAGAACGGCACCTACCGCCACCAGATCATGCCCTACCCCGACCGCTGGGACTACATCTCGGCGGGGCTGCTCAACGAGTGGGCCTACGCCCGCGCGGCGGAGGACCTCGCGGACATCGAGGTGCCCGAGTACGCCCAGATCATCCGCACCATGGGTGCGGAGCTCTGCCGGATCGCCGCGCACATGCTCGCCGTCGGGACGTTCGCGCTCGACATCTACGGCGACTTCACCGCGATCTTCATGTACGCGATCCGGGACCGTGAGAAGGCCCAGAACATCCTCGAGGACCTCACCGGCCAGCGGCTGATGTTCAACTACTTCCGGCTCGGCGGGGTCGTCTGGGACCTGCCCGAACCCCGCGAGGAGTTCTTCGAGAAGGTTCGGACGTTCGTGAACGAGATCCCGGACGCCCTGGAGGAGTACCACGACCTCATCACGAGCAACGAGATCCTCCAGATGCGGACGGTGGGCACGGGGATCCTGCCCGAGGAGGTCGCGAAGAACTACGGCGCCACCGGCCCGGTCGCCCGTGGCTCCGGCATCGACTACGACATCCGCCGGGACGACCCCTACGGCTACTACGACGAGCTCGACTGGGAGGTGCCCGTCGAGGACGGCTGTGACAACTTCAGCCGCCTGCTCGTGCGCATGCGCGAGGTCGAGGAGTCCGCGAAGATCATCGAGCAGTGTGTCGACCTGCTCGAGGACTGGCCCGAGGACGAGCGCAACATCCAGGCCAACGTGCCGCGGACGCTGCGTCCCGACGACGACAAGGAGATCTACCGCACCGTCGAGGGCGCGAAGGGTGAACTCGGCGTGTACATCCGCGCCGACGGCACCGAGAAGCCCGCCCGGTTCAAGATCCGGAGTCCGTGCTTCTCCAACCTCCAGACGCTGCCGGAGATGAGCAACGGGGAGTACATCCCCGACATGATCGCCGCGCTGGGTAGCCTGGACATCGTGCTCGGGGAGGTGGACCGGTGATCCTTCAGACGGAGAGCCCGCTGCCCGACGTGCTCGCGGACCTGCTCGGGCTGAGCGGGTTCGGCGTCGCCGGCGAGTTCGTCGCCGCGCTGATCGCGGCGTTCATCGTCGGCAACGTGATGCTCGCGATGACCGGCGTCGCCGGCCCGTGGGCGAAACGAAAGATCACCGCGAAGTTCACTGACCGCATCGCCGCCGACCGGATCGGTCCCGCCGGTATCGGGACGATCCCGGCCGACGCGCTCCGACTGCTGTCGAAGGAGCTGATCGTCCCCGAGGGCGCCGATCGCCCGGCGTGGGACATCGCGCCGCTGATCGTCGCCGGCTCGGCGATGCTCGGCTTCGCGGTCATCCCGATGGGGAGCGGCATCCAGCTTGCCGATCCCGAAGTAGGGCTTGCCTACGTGTTCGCCGTCGCCTCCATCGCCAGCCTCGGTATGGTGATGGCGGGCTACGCGTCGAACAACAAGTACTCGATGCTGGGTGCGCTGCGTGCGGTCGCCCAGAACCTCGCCTACGAGATCCCGCTCGTCGTGACGGGGGTCTCGGTGGTGCTGTTCACGGGCTCGCTCCGGATGAGCGAGATCGTCGCCGCCCAGCAGGAGACGCTGATCAGCGTGGGCGGCATCGCGATCCCCTCGTGGTTCGCGATCGTCAACCCGTTCGCGTTCGTCCTCTTCCTCACCGCGAACATCGCGGAAGTGGGGCGTAACCCGTTCGACATCCCGGAGGCGCCGACGGAGATCGTCGCCGGGTTCCAGACGGAGTACTCGTCGGTGTACTTCGTACTGCTGTACCTGGGCGAGTTCCTCCACATCTTCCTCGGCGGCGCCATCACCGCGGTGCTGTTCCTCGGCGGCGCGGCCGGCCCCGGGCCGGAGAGCATCGGCTTCCTCTGGTTCGTGGTCAAGATCTGGGCGTTCTTCCTGCTCACGCAGTGGCTGCGCTCGGCGGCACCGCGCCTGCGTATCGACCAGCTGATCGAAGTCGGCTGGAAGGGGATGCTCGAACTCTCCTTCCTCAACCTGGTGCTCACGGCCGTAATCGTGGGGGTGGTAGCATGATCGGAATTCTGAAAGGAATGGCGACGACGATGAAGCACGCACTGGACGGCAACACCTTCACCGTGGAGTACCCGGAGGTCGCGCCCGAAGTGAGCCCGCGGTTCCGCGGGGTCCACAAGTTCAGCCAGGAGCGCTGTATCTGGTGTCGGCAGTGTGAGAACGTCTGTCCGAACGACACCATCCAGATCGTGATGGACGATCAGCGCAACGGCGAGGAGTACAACCTCCACGTCGGCCAGTGTATCTACTGCCGACTGTGTGAGGAGGTCTGCCCCGTCGACGCCATCATCCTGACCCAGAACTTCGAGTTCACGGCGGACACGAAAGACGAGTTCGCCTACAACAAGGAACAGCTGAAGAACGTCCCGTGGTACAAGGGGAGCGACCCCCTCGAAGCCCGGAACCCCGACCGAGCCGCGTGGGTCGGCGAGGGGCGGGCGAGGTCGACTACCAGTAACACAATGGTCACAGAGACAATCACGTTCGCGCTGTTCGCCGCCGTGACGGTGGCCTGTGCCCTCGGGGTCGTCCTCGTGAAGGACCCCTGGCACAGCGCCCTCCTGCTCGGCGGCGCGCTGACGAGCCTGGCAGTGCACTACGTGATGCTGCAGGCCACGTTCCCGGCGACGATGCAGATCCTCGTCTACATCGGGGGCGTGCTCGTGCTCATCACGTTCGCCGTCATGCTCACGCGAACCGAGAAGCCGAAATCGGAGGTGTACAGCTAGATGGTCAGTCGACCAGAGCTCAAAGAGGACACGAACTACGTCAACGGACTGGCGGCGTCGATCCTGTTCGTCGTGCTCGCCGCGGTGTTCCTCACCGCGAGCTTCGGCGAGTCGGCCGGCTTCCCGAGGACGCGTCGCTCGTCGCGGGGATCGGCTACGCGCTGATCGACCTGCAGTCGATGGCGGCCGTCTCCGTCGAAGGGTTCCTCGCGTCGTTCGAGATCATCGGCCTCGTGCTGGTGGTCGCGACGGTCGCCGCCGTGACGCTGGCGCGCCGACAGGGTGACAGCCCGGGGCTGTCGACGGCGCTCACCGACGGGGGCGCGAGGAGCCACGCTCCTCGGCATCCGACGAGACGGAGGTGGAGAACTGATGGTCCCCGTCGAGTACTACCTCGTGCTGTCGGCGGCCGTGTTCTCCATCGGCCTCTACGGCCTGTTGACTCGCGAGAACGCGCTGCTGTTCCTGATGTCGGTCGAGCTGATGCTCAACGCCGCGAACATCAACTTCGTGGCGTTCAGTCTCCAGTGGGGCAACCTCACCGGACAGGTGATGAGCCTGTTCGTGATGGGGCTCGCAGCCGCTGAAGTCGCTGTCGGCATCGGCATCATCCTCGTACTGTACCGCAACTTCAAGGACGTCGACGTGACTGTCCCGCAGTCGATGAGGTGGTAAGATGGTAGGAGCATTCGACTACGCACCGGCGATCGTACTGCTACCGTTCCTCTCGTTCTGTCTCGCGGTCGGGGTCGCCCTCTCCGGGCGGGACCTGCTGCCCAAGGGCGGCGCACTCCCGGGGATCGCGGCCACTGCCGGCTCGCTGCTGCTCTCCGCATGGGTGTTCCTCACCGTCAGCGGTGGCGAGACGTACAACGAGACGATCTACACGTGGGCTGCGGGGGCGGAAGCCACCGGGAGCCTGAGCGAACCGCTCGAACTGACGTTCGGGCTGCTGCTCGACCCGCTGTCGGCGATGATGCTGCTCATCGTCTCGCTGGTCGCGCTGCTCGTCCACGTGTTCTCACTTGGCTACATGAACGACGAGGGCGAGACGGGCCTCCCCGGTACTACGCCGGGCTCGGCCTGTTCACCGCCTCCATGCTGGGGTTCGTCGTCGCCGACAACCTCCTGATGGCGTTCATGTTCTTCGAACTGGTCGGGCTCTGCTCGTACCTGCTGATCGGCTTCTGGTTCCGCCAGGCCGGCCCGCCCAGCGCGGCGAAGAAAGCGTTCCTGGTCACCCGCTTCGGTGACTACTTCTTCCTGATCGGCGTCGTCGCCGTCTTCGCGACGTTCGGGACGGCGAAGTTCGCGGGCGATCACTCGTTCCCGCATCTGGCCGAGCAGGCGATCCAGGGCGAGGCGACGGTGAACACGTTCCTCGGCCTCGAGCCGGCGGCGTGGTTCACCGTCGTCGGCCTGCTGGTGCTGGGTGGCGTGATCGGCAAGTCCGCCCAGTTCCCGCTGCACACGTGGCTGCCCGACGCGATGGAGGGTCCGACCCCCGTCTCGGCGCTGATCCACGCGGCGACGATGGTGGCGGCCGGCGTCTACCTCGTCGCGCGGATGTACGGGTTCTACGCGGTCTCGCCGACGGCGATGGCGGTCATCGCCCTCGTCGGCGCGTTCACCGCCCTGTTCGCGGCGACGATGGGGCTGGTCAAAAAGGAGATTAAGCAGGTGCTCGCGTACTCCACCATCTCCCAGTACGGCTACATCATGCTGGGGCTCGGTGCCGGCGGCTACGTCGCCGGAACGTTCCACCTGCTCACGCACGCGTTCTTCAAGGCGCTGCTGTTCCTCGGCGCCGGGTCGGTCATCATCGCGATGCACCACAACGAGGACATGTGGGACATGGGCGGCCTGAAAGACCGGATGCCCGTGACCTACTACACGTTCCTCGCGGGCTCGCTCGCGCTCGCGGGCATCGTCCCCTTCGCCGGCTTCTGGTCCAAGGACGAGGTGCTGTACGAGGCGCTCGTCCACGGGCTCGGCACGACGAGCGGGCTCGGCACCGCGCTGCTGGTGGCCTACGGGATGGGCCTGATCGCGGTGCTGTTCACCGGCTTCTACACGTTCCGCATGGTGATGCTCACCTTCCACGGTGAGCCCCGGACCGAGACGGCTCGGGAGGCGACGGAGCCCGGCTGGAACGTGAAGCTCCCGCTGGTGGTCCTGGGGATCCTGGCGACGACCGTCGGGTTCGTCAACATGGTCCCGGTCAAGGACCTGACGGGCATGCACATCGACTTCCTGCATCAGTGGCTCTACGGACCGAGCGAGGGCGGCTGGCCCGCGGCGCTCGGCACCGGCGGCGAGCACTACCACCACCTGCTGTTCGCCGACTACGGCGCCGGCATGGCGGCGGCGGAGCTGCCGTCGTACCTCGTGGGACTGCTCTCGCTGGCGCTTGCACTGTTCGGCGCCGGCGCGGCGTACGCGCTCTACGGCGGCGCCGACCCCGACCCCCACACCGACAAGCTGGGGAGTATCAAGGACGTGCTGTACAACAACTACTACCAGGACGAGTATCAGGTCTGGCTCGCGGAGGGCGTCGTGCTCCCGCTGTCGAAGGCCGCCGACGTGTTCGATCAGGCGGTCGTCGACGGCGTGGTCAACGGCGTCTCCAGCGTGAGCCTGTTCGGCGGCTCCCGGATCAAGCGGATCCAGGACGGGCTCGTAACCCACTACGCCGCGATGCTCACGATCGGGCTGACCGTGCTACTCGTCGGCTTTGCGATCTACGGAGGGTGGTTCTGAGATGATCATCGAGACGCTTATCGGCTTCACGTTCGTCGCCGCGCTGCTCACGCTCCTCGTGCCTGACGAGGTCGCGAACCGCGTCGGCGCGGCGCTGAGCCTCGTCCCCCTGGTGGGGACGCTCTGGATGTGGACACAGTTCGACGGGAGCGGCAACGCCCTCACGGGCGGGACGCTATCCTTCGAGACGCAGTTCGATCTGCTGACGCTGTCGGGCTATCAGGTGCAGTGGTTCACCGGCGTCGACGGCATCAGCCTGCCGCTGGTGGTGCTGACGGCGTTCCTCACCACGCTCGCGATCGTGAGCGCGTGGACGCCGATCGACGACCGCCAGTCGCAGTTCTACGGGCTGATGCTGTTGATGGAGGCGAACCTCCTGGGGATGTTCACCGCGCTTGACTTCTTCGTCTGGTTCGTCTTCTGGGAGGCGACGCTGGTGCCGATGTACTTCCTGATCGGCGTCTGGGGCGGCCCGCGCCGGAAGTACGCGGCGATCAAGTTCTTCGTCTACACGAACGTGGCGAGCCTCCTGATGTTCGTGGGCTTCGTCGCGCTCACCTTCGGCGGCCTCGGCGACAGCATCGACACGCTGGCGCTGCCGGAGGTCGCGATGGCGCTCAACGCTGGCGGTAACGTGAGCTCGTTCATGGGGCTCGCTCCGGGGACGCTGAAGCTGGTCGCGTTCCTCGCGATGTTCGTCGGGTTCGCGGTGAAGGTCCCGGTGGCACCGCTGCACACGTGGCTGCCGGACGCCCACGTCGAGGCGCCCACGCCGGCGTCGGTGATGCTGGCGGGGGTGCTGCTGAAGATGGGGACGTACGCGATGCTGCGGTTCAACTTCACCATGCTGCCCGACATCGCGTCGGATCTGGCGGTCCTGATCGCCGCCCTCGGCGCGTTCTCGGTGATCTACGGCGCGATCCTCGCGCTGGCACAGGAGGACCTCAAGCGCATCGTCGCGTACTCCTCCGTGTCGTCGATGGGGTACGTGCTGCTGGGCCTGATCGCCTACACCGAGTTCGGCGTCGCGGGCGCGACGTTCCAGATGATCGCCCACGGTCTGATCTCCGGGCTGATGTTCATGGCCGTCGGCGTCATCTACAACACGACCCACACGCGGATGGTGGGCGACATGTCCGGGCTGGCCGACCGGATGCCCGTGACGGTGGGCATCTTCGTCGCCGGCGCGTTCGGCTACATGGGGCTGCCCCTGATGGCCGGCTTCGCCGGGGAGTACTTCATCTTCGTCGGCTCGTTCCACTCGACAGTGATCCCGAGCGCGCCGCTGTTCACCGCGGCGGCGATGTTCGGCATCGTCATCGTGGCGGGCTACCTGCTGCTCGCGATGCAGCGGACCCTGTTCGGGCCGTTCGAGCTCGACGCCGACTACGAGGTCGGCGCCGCCCCGTTCCACGACGTGGCGCCGCTCGCGGTACTGCTGCTGGCAGTGATCGCGCTCGGCGTCGCCCCTGACCTGTTCTTCGACATGATCCTGAACGCGATCGCCCCGCTGGTCGGAGGTGGTGCCTGATGGTGACGGCACCGCCGCTCACCCCGACCTTCCTGCTGGGGCTCACGGCGCTTGCGGTGTTGACCTACGACAGCGTCTGGCCCGACTCGACCGACGGGAGCGTCCTCACGGGCATCTCCGTGATCGGGTCGCTGGCGTCGCTGGGCGCCGCGGGCTGGTTCCTCACCGCCGGCACCGGACTGGCGACTGACGGCGTCTCGCTGTACGCGGACGCGGTCGTCGTCGACGGCATGTCGCTGTTCTTCACCGCGCTGTTCGCCGCGGTGACGATCCTGGTGTCGCTAGCGTCGTTCGACTACTTCGCCGGCAAGAACAACCAGGGCGAACTGTTCGGCCTGATGCTGCTGGCGGCGACGGGGATGTCGCTGATGGCGAGTGCGAACTCGCTGGCGACCGCCTTCGTCGCGCTGGAGCTGGTCAGCCTGCCCTCGTACGCGCTGGTGGCGTTCCTCAAGAACGATCGCGGGAGCAGCGAGGCCGGTCTGAAGTACTTCCTGATCGGCGCGCTCTCCTCGGCGATCTTCGTCTTCGGCGTCTCGCTGATCTACGGCGCCACGGGCTCGCTGCTGCTGCCCGACGTGGCGGCGGCGTTCGAGTCCGGGCTCGGTGACCGCGTCGGCATCGCCGGCGTCGGCGTGCTGATGGTCGCCGGCGGGGTCGCGTTCAAGGCCGCCGCCGTGCCGTTCCACTTCTGGGCGCCGGAGGCGTACGAGGGGGCGCCCGCGCCCGTCTCGGCGTTCCTCTCCTCGGCGTCGAAGGCGGCCGGCTTCGCGCTCGCGTTCCGCGTGTTCGTCGTCGGGTTCCCGCTCGGGCCCGCGGCCAACGCCGGGATCGACTGGGCGCTGCTGTTCCAGGTGCTCGCGGTGGCGACGATGGTGCTCGGTAACTTCGCCGCCGCCACCCAGGAGAACGTCAAGCGGATGCTGGCGTACTCCTCGATCGGGCACGCCGGCTACGTGCTGATCGGCCTCGCCGCGCTCTCGGCGGGGCGAGCACCAACGGCGACGTGATGGGCGCCGCGATGGCGCACCTGTTCGTCTACGGCTTCATGAACACGGGCGCGTTCCTGTTCGTGGCGCTGGCGGAGAACTGGGGCGTCGGCCGCCGGTTCGAGGACTACAACGGACTGGGCGCCGAGAAGCCGTTCGCCGCGGTGGCGATGACGGCGTTCCTGTTCTCGCTGGCGGGCGTCCCGCCGCTGGGCGGCTTCTTCTCGAAGCTGTTCCTGTTCGCGGGCGCCGTCGAGGCCGGCCTCTGGTGGCTGGTCGTGATCGCCGTGATCAACAGTTCGCTCTCGCTGTTCTACTACTCCCGCGTCGTGCGGGCGCTGTGGTTCGAGGAGGGCGAACACGATCTCGGATCGGCGCCGACCGCGCTGTACGCCGCGCTGGCGATCGCGCTGATCGGCACCGTGCTGCTGCTCCCCGGCTTCGGGCCGGTGATCGAGACGGCGCAGGAAGCCGCGACGGCGCTGTTCGCCTGACCGGCGACACGCTTCCTTTTACTCGCGGAGAACGCCACGCACCGCCGCTGAGAGCTCCGTATCGCGATCCATCTTGATCCCGTCTGTCGTGGCGACGACGTCGGTGTCACCGACACGGATCCTGGTGACGTAGCCGTTCTCGAACGTGCAGACAGTACGGCCGCCGTCCGCCAACACGGGCGACTGGCAGGAGGCTCCCTCGACCATGGCCTCGTGAACTGGGCCGTCGGCCCCCGGATCGAGGTCGCTGCGGCGGTAGAGCGTGCCGCTGTGGTCCGGGCCGTCCACGCTGACACTCCGCAGTCGGTCGCCGACGACGCCCCGGCAGGCGTGTTCGAGCGCGCTCAGCCGTCGGTCGGTCGTGTTGTCCGCCGGTCGAACCATGTTGATGGTTAACAATACACACGATAATGAATCTATCGACGGGCTCCCCGCCAGACAGATACCCCCGGGGTGCCAGCTACGGGTGTGCACGCACGCGTCGCCGAGTTCGTCGATCTCGCGGAGGAGCGCTACGGGCTGGCGATCGAGCCGGTCGAGTTTCCCGAAGAGGGGACGCCGACGGCCGCCGACGCCGCCGACGCAGTCGACTGCCGCATCGATCAGGTCGTGAACAGTTTGGTGTTCGACGTGGGGGCGAGCCGGTGCTCTGTCTCACCGCCGGCAGCAACCGCGTGAGCGAGAGCGCCCTCGCCGCGTGGGCCGAGGTCGAGGCCGACGCCGTCTCGATGGCCGATCCGGAGCAGGTGCGCGAGGCGACCGGCTGGGCTATCGGCGGCGTCCCGCCGATCTGTCACGAGACCGACCTGGAGACGCTGTTCGATCCGGCGCTGTCCTCCCGCGAGACGGTCTGGGCAGCCGCCGGGACGCCAACGTCGATGTGGGAGATCGATCCCGAGCGACTCCGGACGATCGCCGCGGCCGAAGCCGTCGACGTGACCGAGTGACGGACGGTGGAAAACGTTCACACGAGCAAGTCTTTTGGTGGGCCTAAACTTCGAAGGACTTAAGCTCGTTTAGGCTCCCCAAAATCATGTGACACACGATCGACGACGCTTCCTTGGGTTGACTGGTGCAGCGCTGGCCGGCGGGCTGGCGGGTTGTGCCGGCGGCGACGGGACGCCGACGGAGAGCGCGACGGCGACCGACGGCGGGACGGCGGCGCCGACCGACACGAGCTACACGGTCTCCATGGCCCCGGCCGGCGACGTGACTCTGGATACGGTGCCGGAGTCGGTCGCCCACTACTTCCCCGACTACGGCGACATGGCGGTCGCGCTGGGTCACGGCGACAGCATCAACAGCATGGGGCTGCCCTCGCGCTACCACACGGGCCACTACGACGAGCTCGACGGCGTGAGCGTCGACAAGGAATCGATGACCGCGCTGGTCGGCGACGCGGGCATCAGCAAGGAGGTGTTCTACGAGCTGGAAAGCGACCTCCACATGATCGACCCGCAGTGGCTGATCCACAACGGCGCGTTCAAGCTGGCCGAGGAGGACATCACCGAGATCAGCGAGGGCGTCGCCCCGTTCTTCGGCAACGCGATCTTCCGGCGAACCGACAAGTGGCACGACTACCGCTACTACACGCTGTACGAGGCCTTCGAGAAGGTCGCGACGGTGTACGGAGAGACCGAGACGTTCGAGTCGCTGCAGTCGTTCCACGACGAGTACATCGCCGAGGTACAGACGAACCTTCCCTCCGCGGACAGCCGACCCAACGCGCTGCTCTGTTTCGGGGCGAGCAACGAGCCCGAGGAGTTCTACCCCTACCGGCTCACCGACAAAGGGTCGAACAAAAAGGCGTTCCGCGACCTCGGCATCGGCGACGCCCTGTCGGACACGGGTATCGAGGGGCTCTCCGAGTCCGAGCGGGGCACCATCGACTACGAGACGATGCTCGAGGTCGACCCCGACTCGATCCTCCTGCGCGGCCACGAGGGCAAGAGCCGCGAGGAGTTCGAGAACACCGTGCTGGAGTTCATGAAGAACGACGACGTGGCGAGCGAGCTCACCGCCGTCCAGAACGACATGGTGTTCCGCGGCGGCCCGATCTACCCGGGCCCGCTGCACCACCTGTTCCTGGTCGAGCGCTTCGCGACGGGCTACTTCCCGGAGAGCTTCTCCGGGGAGCTGTTCGACCGCGACGAGCTGGCGTCGATCATCACCGAGTAGCGCGGGCGAACACGCCCTGCGCCGGCAGCGTCGCCCAGTGGCGTCGACAACCCGGGCGCGTATCGTCGGCTGCCGTGGCTTTCCACAGGATGTCACCGGCTCACGGCCCGCTGTCGACACCGACACGGTTTTCACTCCTTAGGTCGGCCTAAAACGTATGTACGGAGCGACAGACCATGGCCGGTGAGACAGGTACCGCGTCCCCCAGGTTCCGGGACGCGATCTCGTGGGTCGACACGCCGCTGTTGACGGTCTGTCTGGGGAGCTTTGCCGTCGTACTGATCTCAGGACTCGTCCAAGTGAGCTTCGGCACGTTCACCATGTCGCTTTCGGCGGCCTGGGGCGCCGTGTTCGACCCGGTCGTCTGGACGAACCCGCAGGTGCTGTTGCGGCTGTTCCTCGGCGATGGGCTCGGCACGGAGGCCGCACGCATGCTCGGGCTGTCGACCCACGAAGTCGACCTACCCAAGGAGACGCTGATCGTCTGGCGAATCCGGATGCCGCGGGTGCTCGTCGCCGTGCTCGTCGGCGCCAACCTCGCCGTCTCCGGCGCGGTGTTCCAGGCGGTCACGCGGAACGAGCTCGCCTCGCCCTACATCCTGGGCGTCTCCTCCGGCGCAGGGCTGGCGATCCTGCTCACGCTGATCGTGTTCGCGGAACTCGCGTTCATGCTGCCGCTGATCGCCGCCGGCGGCGGGGCGGTCGCGTTCGCGCTGGTGTACGCCATCGCCTGGAAGGGCGGCACCACCCCGGTGCGGCTGGTGCTCGCTGGCGTCATCGTCTCCACCGTGTTCGGCTCCCTCCAGACGGCGCTGTTTTTCTTCGCGGACGACCTCGGCGTCGTCCAGACCGCGATCGCCTGGACCACCGGCTCGCTGACCGGCGTCGACTGGGAACAGGTCCGGATGGCACTCCCGTGGACGCTGGTGACTGTACCGCTGACGCTGATCGGTGCGCGGCAACTGAACGTCCTGCTGCTCGGCGAGCGGACTGCGCGCTCGCTGGGGATGAGCGTCGAGCGCGTTCGCTTCGCGCTCTCGGGGGTCGCGGTGCTGGCAGCAGGAACGGCCATCGCCGTCGCCGGCATCGTCGGCTTCGTCGGCTTGATCGTTCCCCACATGGTCCGGCAGTTGGTCGGCTCGGACTACAAGCGGCTAGTCGTCGGCTCGGCCTTCGCCGGGCCCGCGCTCGTCGCGGTGGCGGACGTGGGCGCGCGGCTGGCGCTCTCGCCCACACAGCTCCCCGTCGGGATCCTCACCGGACTCATCGGCGGGCCGTACTTCCTCTATCTGATGCGTCGACAGGACGCGCTGGGTGAACTATGAGCCTGTTCGGCATCGGTGCGGCCGGCACCACGGAACGCGAGACGGCGGCTGCGGCGTCGACGCCGACCGACGGCGACGACGAGCCGCCCGAACTCAGCGTCGAGGACGTGGCGCTTTCCTACGGCGACGGCGACCCGGTCGTCGAGACGGACAAGCTGGTCGTCCCCGCGGGCGAGGTGACGGCGCTCGTCGGCCCGAACGGCAGCGGGAAGTCGACGCTGCTGAAGGCGATGGACGCCGAACTCGAACCCGACCGCGGAAGCGTCCGGTTCGACGGGCGGCGCGTCGCCGAGTACAGCACGAGCGAGCTCGCCACCCGGCTCGGGCTGCTCTCCCAGGAGAACACTGCCCCCGACTCCACCTCCGTCCGGGAGCTCGTCACCTACGGTCGCTACCCCCACCGCGGCTTCTTCGAGGGGCTCAGCGAGAGCGACGAGGCCGCGATCGACCGCGCGATCGACCGTGTGGGGATCGACCACCTCGCCGACCGAAACGTCGGCGACCTCTCGGGGGCCAACGCCAGTTGGCCTGGCTCGCGATGGTGTTCGCCCAGGAGACCGACGCGCTGCTGCTCGACGAGCCGACGAACCATCTCGACCTCCACCACCAGCTTCGGGTTCTCAACGCCGCCAAAGCGCTCAACCAGGAGCGCGGCGTCACGGTCTGTGTCGTCCTCCACGACATCGGGCAGGCGGCACGCTTCGCGGACAACCTCATCGCGCTCCGGGACGGCACCCCCTACGAGTGGGGGCCGCCCGACGAGGTGGTGACGCCGGACCTGCTGGAGGCGGTGTTCGGCGTCGAGGCCGAGGTCGGCTTCGGGCCCGAGGGGCCGACGATCGTGCCCCGCCGGGCGATCGACGAGGAGTGACGGTGCGGTGATCCACCCCCTGGACGCCCTGAACAGTTTTCTCCACCCCGACCGTCGTTTCGCCTATGACCGACAGTACTGACGACACCGCCCGTGTCTGGCTCGTCGAGCGGACGTACTCCGACGACGAGCAGAACATCGTGATCCTCGTGTACGCGACGCCCGACGGCGAGCGCTACCTCCGGAAGGAGCGAGCGCTCACCTCGTTCGGCGACCACCGCGACACCACCGCGGGCATCGACGCCGACCCGCGGAACCTCGGCGAGACCAATGCGGAAAAACGCGAGCAGTACGCCAGCGAAGCGAAGCGCATGGCCGCCGAGCACGAGCCGGACGACCTCATCTGACGGAGGTCAGCAGCGCCAGCCCCGGTCCGTGTCGTTCAGCCGCCGGCAGCCGTCCTCGGTGACGACCACCAAGTCCTCGATCCGGACGCCGAACTCCCCCGGGAGATAGACCCCCGGTTCGACGCTGAACACCATCCCCGGTTCGAGTTCGCGCTCGTTCCCCTCGACGATGTACGGCGCCTCGTGCACGTCGAGACCCACCCCGTGACCCGTGCGGTGGATGAACTGCTCGCCGTACCCGGCCGCCTCGATCACCTCGCGAGCGGCGGCGTCGACGGACTCGGCTGTGACGCCCGGCTCGACGGCGTCGACGCCGGCCTGTTCGGCCTCTCGAACCACGTCGTGGACCTCCCGGACCTGCTCACTGGGCTCACCGCCGAACACCAGCGTCCGGGTCTGATCCGAGGGGTAGCCGTCCACGCGAGTGCCGAAGTCGAGCACGACCGGCTCTCCCGGCCGAATATCGCGGTCGCCGTGGTGATGGTGGGGTTTCGCGCCGTTCGGCCCCGAGCCGACGATGGTGTCGAAGGAGACGCCCGTGCCGCCGTGCTGTTCGAGGCGGGTCTGGATCTCCGCGGCGAGTTCGGCCTCCGTCAGGCCGATCGCGTCCGCGCCCATCGCCCGCAGATCGCGGACGGTCTCGTCGGCGACGGCCGCCGCACGGGCCATGGCGTCGAGTTCGGCGTCGTCTTTCCGGATGCGGAGTTCGCTCAGGACCTCGCTCGCGAGCCCGAACGTTGCCTCGGGGAGCGCCGTCCGGAGGTCCTGCGTGAACAGCGCCCACATCGTGTCGTCGACGAGGAGGTGGCCGCCGCCGAGGCCGAGTTCGGCGGCGATGTCGGCGATCCGCGGGACGGGGTCGTCGGCGTCACCCCACGTCCGCACGTCGCCGACCCACGACTCCTGGCTGATCTGCTCGCCGTACAGTTCGGGCACGAAGAAGACGGGCTCGCCCGCGGCGGGCACGAACAGCAGTAGGTGTCGTTCCCCCGGCTCCTCGGCGAAGCCAGTGAGGTACTGGAGGTTCTGGCTTGGGAACAGGACGAGCGCGTCGTCGCCGCGATCGTCGAGTCGCCGTTTCGCCCCGCGGACGCGACGCTCGAACGCTTCGGTGTCGGTCATGCCCGGGTATACGGCGGCGAGAACGAATAGCTGCCGGCCCCGGCGACTACTGCTCGATCTCCAGCAGGCGCGCGCCGCAGTCCGGGCACGCGTACGTGTACACCTGTGCACGCCGGCAGCAGGACTCGACAGTCTCCTCGCCGAGCTCCGGCGCCGCCCCGCAGTCCGGACAGTGCGCCACGAACAGCCGCATGCCGGCGAGGACCCGCCCCTGTTCCTCGCGGTCCCGGGTCGCCCACTCGGGGTCGCGGGCGGCCAGCACGTCGACCGCGCCGAGATCGGCGAGTAGCGCCGCCTGCGAGGGCCAGTCCGCCGCAGCGAGGCCGCCGTCGGTCACGACCGTCGCGCCGTCGCGGCTCTCGACGCCCGGGTCGTCGAGGGCGAGCACGTCGCCGGCGGCCGCGGCAGGATCCTCGCGTGCCGCGTCGATCCGCTCGCGCCACTCGGTGGCGGCTCGATCGGCGAGTTCGAGATCGTCGCCCGCCGGCGGGTCCACCAGGACGCCGGCATCGAGCAGGTACGCCTCCACGTCGACTGTCTCGCCGGGGTCGGGGAGCGCCGGCGCCTTCCCGAACCTGCGGCGCACGCGGTCCGGGAGGTACCGCTTCGTGAGTTCGGGCGTCCCGGGAACAAGATACCCCCGGAAGTAGATCGCCGACAGCGAGACGAACAGCACCGCGACGCCCACCAACGGCGTGGCGACGACGGCGGCGACGGCCGCCAGCACGACTGCGAGCGCGACGTTGAGCACCGTACATGGCAGACACCGGTTCTCACCGATGTATTCCGACTGTTCGAGTCGGTCCGTGACCGTGGATCCGGCGGACATTAACGTTCGGGAGCCACGGTGGAAAGAAAAGGGTTCCGGCGGCTGAAGAGAACGCCGTGCGGTCGCGTGCCACAACACCGGGACCGCCCCAGAGCGGTCCAGCGCGCGCCGGCGGAGTGACTACTGCAGGCGTTTGGTGGTCTCGATCAGCGGGTGGCGGGCGTAGTCGACGACCGCCACGTCGTCGATCGAGGAGAGCCCCTCGTTCCGTGCGGTGTTCTCCATCCCCAACGTCACGGGCTCGTCGGCCTCGACGACGATGACGTAGGCGTCCATCTCCTCGATTCCCAGCCGGTCGGCGGCGAGCGCGCGGTGGTGGCCGTCGGTCAGCAGGAGTAGTTCCTTCTCGCCGGTCGCGTTGGCGATGACGACCAGCGGTTCGGCGAGCCCATGTTCGAGTTCGTACCGCCGGCCTTCGAGTTCGTCGGCGTACACGCGGTCCTGTGTGGGGACGAGGTTGTCGAGGCGGACGCGGCGACGCTCCTCCCGAACCGCCACGTCGTGGATGTGTTGGAGCGTCTCCATCAGTTCGCCCACCTTCTCGGGGGTGGCGCGCTCGATCTGGCTCCGCACCACGTCGGTGTTCGAGATGATCCCCGTCAGGTTCCCCGCGTCGTCGACGACCGGGAGCTTCTGGATCCCCGACCGCAGGATGACGCGTGCGGCGTCGATCACGTCCATCTCGGGGTGGGCCACGACGATGTCCTCGACCATCACGGTGAAGATCGGGGCGTTCTCGTCGGCCAACAGCAGGTCCCGCGCGGAGACGAACCCCTCGACTTTGCGCCCGTCCGTCACCGGGAACCCGTTGTGGTCGCTTTCGGCGATCCGGCGGGCCACGTCGGCGACCGTGTCGTCGGCGTCGACCGTCGCCACCTCGCGGGTCATGTACTCCTTGACCCGTGCTTTGGCACTCATTACCCCTGGTTGGACCCCGGCGACGAAAAAGGGACAGGCTCAGGCGTCGTCCGGGTCGACGTCCTCGGGGTCGACAGCGTCGCCGGCCGCCGAGTCCTGGCCGGTGTCGTCGGAGGGGAGCGCGATCGAGGCTGCCCCTCGTGGGCGTAGTCGTACTCCAGACTCTGCTCGATCGAGGGGGCGTCCGGCGCGTCCGAGAGCGCGTCGAAGAAGCGCTCGTTGACGACATCCCTGACGATCTCCGTCAGCGAGCCGTTTCGATCCGGCCCAGCCGCGCCGAGGATTCCCAGCGGGATCTGGGCGCCGGCCATGTCGGCGTGGCCGCCGGCGTCGCCGATGGCGCCGAAGGCGTCCCGCAGCGTCTCCCCGAGATCGAGGTCGGAGCCACGCGCCCGCCCCGAGACGTAGATCATCTCGTCCATGAAGCCGAAGACGACCGTGATGTTGACGCCCTCCATGTCCAGCAGGCGTTCGGCAGCCTGCGCCAGCGCGTCGCGGTCGCGGATCTCCCCGGCACACGTCGACAGCGCGCGCTCCCGGACGGTGCGGTTCTCGATCGCCGCCGCCAGCACCGACACCGTCTCGATGGAGAGGCTGGGCGTCTCGATCCGCGAGAGCGTGTCGGCGTCGACGTGCGGAACCAGCGACGCCGCGGCCGCGAAGTCGGCCTTCGACGCCTCGCGGGTGAACTCCTTGGTGTCGATCCGGATCCCGTACAAAAGCGCCGTCGCCGTCGTCGTGCCCGGCGACACGTCGAACCGGTCGAGGTACTCCGTCAGCAGCGTGCTCGTGGCGCCGACGCCGCTGCGCAGGTCGACGAACTCCCCGCCGACGGCCCCTCGTGGCGGGTGGTGGTCGACGACGATGTCGATCTCGGTGTCCTCGGGGAGGCTGTCGTTGACGCCCGGCCGGGAGTGATCGACCAGCGCGACGCCGCCGTACGCCTCGATGTCGCCGGGGTCGAGCCTGACGAGCGACAGATCGAGCAGGTTCACGAGGGCGCGGTTCTCCTGGTGGCTGATCTCGCCGTGGTAGCAGGCTTCGGCGTCGACGCCGACCCGTTCGGCCAGCTGACAGAGGGCGACGGCGCTCGCGATGGCGTCGGGGTCGGGGTTGTCGTGGGTGACGACGGCGAGCGGCTCCTCGGCGTCGAGCAGCGCCCGACGCAGGCCACGCGCGCGGTCGCTCTCGAAGCCGACCGTGCGGTCGAGCACCCGGTCGGCCAGCGCCGCCGTCGGGTCGATGACGCGGTCGGCGACTGACCGAATCGCGTCGACGGTTTCGGGGCGTGCGGCCTCGCCGGCGTAGGCGATCAGCATCGCGTCGGGGAACGTCTCGCGAGCGGCCACGGCGACCGCTCGGTTTCGCTCGGGGTCGTCGCTGGCGACGAGAACGATGTCGGCGTCAGGCGCGTGGGCCCGCGGGTCGGTCGGGTCGCCGTCGACGGCGGCGATGTTGGCCTCGCGGAGGCTCTCGGCGCGAGGTTCGTCGTCGGTGACGACCGTCGTCCCCCCGTCAGGGAGCCGTTTGAGGAGGTCGAAGCCGACCGCGCCACAGCCCAGCACCAGCCGGGTGACCATACTGTCTGCTGTGGGTGAGTGCGGGAAAGCCTTACCGTCGCGAAGTGCAGCCCTGGGGCCAGCTTGGGGTTAGGCGGACTCGATCACCAGTTCCGGCTCCGTCAGTCGCTCGCACTTGCACTCCGGACACCGACTGGGTGCCGCGAGCGGATCGTCGAACCCTGAGAAGCCACAGTCCTTGCACGTCGGCGGCGCGACCAACAGCTGCTCGTCGGCGGTATCCAGCGACTTCGCGACGTGGCGGACGTGGTCGTAGACGACGTTGGTCGGCACGCCGAGGCGTTTCGAGAGCTCCCGCGGCGTCGCCGGCGCCTCGCGGAGCGCGTCGACGATGCGCTGGCGGGTGGTCGCTTCCTCCATACGGCTCCATAGACGGACAGCAACAAACGCCTTTCCGCTTCGTGTGCAGCGAAATGGAAAAAGGGTTTACCGCCTGCCCCCCGACCACGGCGGCATGAAGGCAATCGTCCTCGCGGGCGGGTACGCCACGCGACTCTGGCCGATCACCCGCAATCGACCGAAGATGTTCCTCCCCGTCGGCGAGGGAACGGTTATCGACGACGTGTTCGCGGATCTGGAGGCCGACGACCGCGTCGACGAGGTGTACGTCTCCACCAACGAGCGCTTCGCCGACGACTTCCGAGAGTACATTTCCGACAGCGAGTTCGAGAAACCCGTCGTCTCCGTCGAGGAGACCGTCGACGAGGACGAGAAGTTCGGCGTCGTCGGCGCGCTTGCTCAGCTGATCGACCGCGAACACATCGACGACGACCTGCTCGTCGTCGCCGGCGACAACCTCATCTCCTTCGACCTCGCCGACTTCGGCGACTTCTTCGAAGCCAAGGGCACCCCCTGTATCGCCGCCTACGACGTTGGCTCGAAGAAGAAAGCCGCCGCCTACGGCCTGGTCGATCTGGACGGCGACCGCATCGTCGACTTCCAGGAGAAGCCCGAGGAGCCCAAGAGCACGTTGGTCTCCATCGCCTGCTACGCGTTCCCCGAGGAGACCCTGCCGGAGTTCGACACGTACCTCGCCGGCGAGAACAACCCCGACGAGCCCGGGTGGTTCATCCAGTGGCTCCAGTCACGGGAGGCCGTCCACGCGTTCACCTTCGACGGCGCGTGGTTCGACATCGGCACGCCGGAGAGCTACCTCGAAGCGGTCGCCTGGAAGCTCGACGGCGAGAACATGATCGCCGACGACGCGACCGTCGACGCCGAACTGGGCGAGAACGTCCACGTGATGTCCGGTGCGACCGTCGAGGGCAGCGAACTCGACCGGAGCATCGTGTTCGAGGACGCGACCGTCGTCGACTCCACGCTCCGGGAATCGATCGTCGACACCCAGAGTCACGTGGCGGGGCTGGACCTCTCGGGTGCGCTGGTCGGCGCCCACTCCGAGATCGCTGACCGGGAGTAGCGACGGGGAATCGACGCCTCGCCCCCGTTTTCACCTGCCTCGTTCCGAAGCCACGGGTGGTTCGGCGCTCGTCGTCACGCGACCACCGGGAGCGGTAAGTGCGTCCGGGCGCTACGCTGGCTATGAGCGAGAACCGGACGATCGTCACCTGCCCGGCCTGTGACCTGCGCGAGACGTTCGACTCGCTGGGGGCGGCCCGCGAGGCCGTCGAGGAGCACCGCGTCGAGACGGGCCACGACCCGACGTGGGAGCTGCCCCAACTCGCTGCCGGGGTCCAGCGCGCCGGCAACGAGGCGGGGGTCTGCGGGCGCCCCGGCTGTACCGACACCGATTCGCCGCTGTATCAGGGCGAAGAGCAGTAAAAACCGGACCCGGGCGTGGCCCCGGATACTGCTGTCACCGGCCCGCGACTGACCGTCGCCGCGGAGTAGTCGTCACAAATCCGCGACTGCCTTCTGCCGCGGATTAGTCATCCGACGGCACCACTCGCTTGTCGGTCGTCGACGCCTTCGGTTCGACACCCTTCCTCCTGGCGTCCCACTCCGAGAGCGCGTAGACGACCGCGTACAGCGTCCCCACGCCGATCGGGAGGAGCACCAGCGGCGTGATCCGGGTCGCCCCCCAGACCAACAGCATCACCAGCGCGACGCTGATCACCGTCATCGCGTAGTAGATCTGGGTCCGGACGTGATCGATGTGGTCCGCGCCCGTGAACGTCGAGGAGAGGATCGTCGTGTCCGAGATCGGCGAGCAGTGGTCGCCGAAGATGGCGCCGCTGAACACCGTCCCGACGGCGACCGGCAGCAGTTCCGGCGTCGTGCCGCCGATGTTCCAGGCCAGGGGGATCGCGATCGGCGTCACGATCGCCATCGTCCCCCACGAGGTCCCGGTCGAGAACGCGATCAGCGCCGCGGCGAGCAGGATCACCACGGGCAACAGCGTGGGGCTGATGAACGACTGCGCCACGTTGGTCACGTACGTCCCGGTGCCGAGCACCGTGGTGACGCTCCCGATGGTCCAGGCCATGATCAGGATCGAGGCGGCGGTCAACATCATGCCGAACCCGTCGATCACCGTGTCCATCGCCTCCTCTAAATCCATCAGGCCGGCGATGGTGCCGGAGATGATCCCCATCGCCACCATGGTGAACGAGCCCCACAGCAGCGCGTCGACGAACGCGGCGTTGTCGACGATCTCGATGAACGAGGCGCCCTCGCCCGCGCCGGTGACGCCCGTGAAGGCGGCGCCGACGAAGACGACGGTGATCAGCGAGCCGACGGGGATGAGGAAGAACCGAAGGCTGGGCGCGTCGGTCACCACGTCGCCCAGGCTTTCCTCGGCGCTCTGCATCGGCGTCGCGTCCTCCCGGAGCACCTTCCCCTCCTTCCAGGAGCGGTGTTCGGCGTCGAGCATCTCGCCGAAGTCACGCTGGGTGAGCACGATGATCCCGACCATCACGACCGCGAAGATGCAGTACATGTTGAACGGGATGCTCTGGAGGAACACCGTGAACGACCCCGGCGCCTCCCCCGTGATCCCTGCGGACTCGTACCCCTGGTCGATCATACTCAGCTGGTAGACGACCCAGCTGGAGATGCCGAACGTCGCCACCGGCGCGGCGGTGGAGTCGATGATGTAGGAGAGCTTCTCGCGGGACATCCGCATCTCGTCGGCCATATCCCGCATCGTCGTGCCGACGATGGCGGTGTTGGAGTAGTCCCCGAAGAACCACAGCATGCCGAAGATCCAGGTCGCGAGCCCGACTTTGCGCTGGGAGTCGAGCCGGGACGTGGCGGCGTTGGCGATCGCCAGCGCCCCGCCCAGCCGCCAGATCATCGCGACGCCGGCACCCAGGAACATCACGATCATCAGGATCTTCGCGTTGAACAGGCTGGCACCGATCGACTCGGCGGTCCACGTCAGCGTCGTCACGACCCCGTGGCCGCCGGTGTAGATCACCGCCCCGGACCAGATCCCGAGGAACAGCGAGATGATCGCCCGCCGGGTGATCATCGCGAGGAAGATGGCCAAAAGCGGCGGCAGCAGCGAGAGTGCCCCGAACTCGGAGCTCTGCAGGGGCAGTACCAACGCGCCGGGGTCACCCATCCGCCTCACCTCCACCGCTCCGTGTCGAGGAAAGGCTCCGGTACTGTGCGGACCGATCCGTTACGCCTACGTGCTCGGGGTTGGTGCGTGATTGTGTCATGTGTTACCTTTCACCGAGTCAGGTTTGCACTCTGAGCACGCATAAATAAACCCAACGGCCAAAACCACGGTGTTCGGCCGTTTCACCACCGCTACCAGGTTGTCAACTCAGCTCCGCAGGCCGTCGCTCACTCGAGTCGGGCGTCCTCGACGACGACGTGGCCGCGGGTTCCCTCCCACTCGGTGGCCAGCTCCAACTCGATCCGCCGGGCCATATGCGGGCCGTCGACGACGAACGTCTCGAACTCACCGCCTTCGCCCAGTACGTGGACGCCGTACTCCTCGTTGAGGCGCCGGAGTTCCGCCAACGCGTCCGCGTCGAGCGTCCGGCCGAGCCAGGACTCGTCGAGCCCCGCGGCGGCGACCTGCACGATCGTGATCTCGAAGCCCGCGTCGAGCATCTCCTCGGCGAGCGTCCCCGGATCGCGCTGCCAGAGCGGCGCGAACAGATCGATACCGAGCCGGTCACAGAGCCCCTCGATCCGGGACGTCTGGTACTCGCTCTCCACCGCACCGGCGGTGACGCCAGTGAGATCGAACCCCGGCTCCTCGGCCAGTCGGCGCAGTTCGGCCTCCAGCGGTTCGAGCTCGGCGTCGCCCTGTGCGCCGGCGTCGACGACGTCGTGGGCGCCGAACGAATCGGGTTCCACCTCGACGAGCGGGATACCGATGCTCTCGGCGGCGAGGCCCGCGAGGTGGGTCGCGGGCGTGTGGTACATGTACGAGTCACCCGTCGGGTGGACAGTGAGTAGCCGCCCGACGTCCAGTCCCTCCTGCTGGGCGCGATACAGCGCCCACGCGGAGTCTTTCCCGCCCGAGAATAGGCTCACCCAGGTCATGGGGGCGACCAGTCGGTCCGTGGCCATACCGTCTCCGGTTCGGGGACGGGTCCACCTCGACCATCACGAAGTTTTTCATGCCTGAGCCGCCATCTTGGGCCATGAGCCGGCCCGTGACGACGTACCGCGGCGGTGGGAACGTCCGCCGGACGTTCCAGGAGCTCAAACGCCGCGGGGCGCAGGTGCTCGTGATCGGCGACGTTCCGGAGGCCGTCTCCCGCCGAGCGACGCGGCGCCTGCTGGGCCATCCCGACGAAGACCGCTACCGCGTGCTCGCGCTGACCGACAGTGGCGTCGACGACGCGGCGTGGTTCCCGGGCGCGTACGCGCCCGACGACGACGAGGTGGCGCTGGTCGACGAGCGCGAACTCAGGGGGGCCACGGTCGCCGACACCCCGACCGAACCGAGTCGCCCCGAAACCACCGTCCTCCGCCGGATCGACGCCGAGATCCGCGAGTGGGAGCCCGCGGAGACGCCGCCGCCCGCCGTGCTCCGCGTGGGCGTCTACTCGCTCGAGACGCTGCTCGAAGCCCACGGGGTCGGCGCCGTTCGGACGCTCACCGACCGCCTGACGAGTGTGGTCCGTCGAGTGCGCGGGATCGGGCACTACCACCTACCACGAGCGCCGGACACCGACGCCGTCGCCGAGCTCGAACCCGTGTTCGACGCCCGGCTGGAGCTTCGCCGCGCCGGGACTGGCCCCGAACAACGCTGGCATCTCCCGGGCCGCGGTGCCACGGGCTGGGTAGCGCTCGGTGAACCGTGATCGAGTTCGAAAGCGCCGACCGCGGCCTCCGCATCGTCGATACGCTCGAGGAGGTCGAGTACGTCGTCGACACCGCCGGTGTCTCCCCGGCACGGGCGAGCACCGATCAGTTCCCCACCCCCGTCGACGACGCGGTCCGGATCCGGACTGATCGTCTCTCCTTGCCGACGGTAGTCGACTACCACCTCCGGGACGCAGACGGCAGCGCGCGCCGGGCGGTGGCGGGGCAGGAGCAGTCCGTAACGGAACCGACGTTCGTCGAGGCGACGAACACGCCGATGAAGCTCTACCTCCGGATCGAGCCGCCGGCGACGATCAGCACCGCGGAAGCCGGCACGCGGATCAGCTTCGACGCCCCGTCGACAGTGCTCGTCGGGGCGCGCTCGCTCCATCGGCGCCCCGCGGGCACCATCACCGTCCCGGAGACGCCGGCCGGCGTCGCTCGCGGGATCTCGCTGTTCGCCTCGGCGCTCAAAACGACGTCGCCGGAGCGCTCGTTCCCCACGCTCCGCGGCCATCCGCCCCTGCTCGAGTTCGGCGACACGTTCGACGCCGGCGGCTTCGAACGGCCGGCGACGGGCATCGAGATCCAGGTGCCCCACGACTACGCGAGCGTGTTCAGCGTCGCCCCGCTTTCGTACTACCTCGGTGCCGCCGTCCGCACCGGGGCCGGCACGCCGCGGCTCGTCGCTGCCGACGAGACGACGCTCCTCCGCGGCGATCTGGGGGAGGCAGCCGCCGCCACGCTACGACACTGCTTCCTGCTCGACTGTGTCGCCCGGACGGCGGGGCTCTACCCGGTGTCGCTCCAGGAGCGGGCGGCGCTGGCAGACCGAACGACGATCGAGCCCGAACGGTGGTACGACCTCCCGATCGACCGCCGGACCGCCGCGTACCTCTCGGTGCCGCGGGAGGCGACCGAGGATCTCCTCGACTGGCACCTGACCGCGGACGTGACGCCGGCAGCCCAGAACGCGGCGATCCTGCCGTTCGTCGCCGACGACCTCGCGATCGTTCGGTCCCCGACGCCGCTCGCGGAACAGTCCACGTCGGCGGCGGAGCCCGACGAACTCGAGGAGTTCTTCCGAGCCGACGACGCGCGGGCCGAGCGCCGCGGGCGTCGGTCGACCCAGAACGCCCATGCGGCGGCCGACTCGGTCCGCTCCCCGGTCGAGACGGACACGTACGGCCACATCTGGGTGGGCGAACAGTTCCCGATGGGCGCCTCGAAGCCGACGGTCGACGCCTACCGGCGGCGGCTCGACCGCCAGCCAGCCGACGACAGCACGACGACCGTCACGCTCGTCTGTAACGACGAAGCGATGCTCGAGGAGGTCGACGAGGAGCTGTACGGATTCTTCGACATGCTCACCTTCGACGTGCGGAGTCACCACGACCTGACCAAGCGAGAGCTCCGGTCCGTGCTGGAGACGGAGACGAGCTTCCTCCACTACGTCGGCCACGTCGAAGACGAGGGTGTCCAGTGTGCCGACGGCTATCTCGACCTGCGGACGCTCTCTGAGACCGGCGTCGAGGCGTTCCTCCTCAACGGCTGTCGCTCCTACGAGCAGGGCCAGGCGCTCGTCGACGCCGGCGCCTTCGGCGGGGTGGCGACGCTGACCAGCGTGAGCAACGCGAAAGCGACGACGACCGGTCGGCATCTGGCCCACCTGCTCGACGCCGGGTTCGACTTCCACGGCGCGCTCGACGTGATCCGCCGCATCCGGATCTCGCGGCAGAACTACGTCGTCGTCGGCGACGGGCGCGTCACGATCTCGCAGTCGGACTCCGGTACGCCGCTGTTGCTCACCTGCGACGAGCGCGGCCCGGACCAGGTGACCGTCACGTACCACGAGTACCCGACGGCGACGTTCAACGTCGGCTCGATGACCCGGCCGTACATCGAAGAGAACGGGACGCAGTATCTCGCTGTGGGGGAGATGGCGACGTTCACCGTCAGCTACGAACGGCTGGTGGAACGGTTGAGCGACCACCGGATCCCCATCGTCGTCGACGGCGAACTGTGGTGGACGAACTCGATCGATCTATCGACGCTCAGGGACCGACAGTAGTTCCCTGTCCGGCCGCCACGACGCCGGCGCCCTGTGACAGCACCACCAGCATCGTGAACAGCACGCCAACCATCTTCGGGTGCTCCGCGAGGTACGCGGCCATGCTGGAACTGTTGGATTCCATGTTCCGTTCCTGAATTGAGATGGTAAAAAATATACCGTAAAAATTCCGATAAGAAAGAGTGTAACAGAAGTGACGGCCGTGATCGGCATCACAGCCGTCCAAAGAGCGGCTCGCCGGGCGTTACATGTAGCCCAGGTCGCGGAGGCGCTCCATGAGGTCCTCCTTGTCCTGGGCGCGGCCGGCGCGTTCGGTGGTGTTCTCGAGGTCCTGGTGCCAGGCGGGTTCCTCCTCGCTCTTCTCGGTGGAGACCTCCGAGCCGAGCGAGCGGAAGCCGGCGAAGTACTTCGGCGACACCGGGATGTCGTCCTGGGTCAGCCCGTTGGGCAGGTCGTCGGCGTCCTCGGGGACGTAGCCCTCCTCGGGGTAGCCCTCGACGGTGTCGGGCACGACGTAGTGCCAGAAGCAGTCCCAGACCGCGCGTTCGTCGAACTGCAGGATCGGCTGGATGCGGTCGTGGGGCGGGTAGATGTCGGGGTCGTGGCGCGGGCTGAAGAACGTCTCGTCGGCGCGAGCCTCCTGTTCGTCCCAACGGACGCCGGAGATGATGCCGTCGATGTTCAGCTCCTCGATGGCGTTGTTGAGCGGCACCGTCTTCAGCAGGTGGTTGCCGACGTACGTGTCCAGCAGGAACGGGAACGTGTCCTCCTCGTACTCGAGGATGTTCCGGATGTGGTGCTGGTTCTGCTCGTTGAGCGCCGAGATCTCGATGTCGTCACCGGGGGTCAGGTTGTGCTCGTCGACGTAGGCACCCACGTCCTCGTTGCGGGCGAAGTGAACGTCGAGATCCCACTCTTCGGCCCAGTGGTCGACGAAGTCCATCAGCTCGTCGAAGTGCTGGTAGTGGTCGAGGAACACCGCCGGCGGCACCTCGAGATCGTGGCGCTCGGCGACCTCCTTCACGAAGTACAGCGTGAGCGTGGAGTCCTTCCCGCCGGTCCACATGATCGCGGGGTTCTCGTACTCCTCGAGCCCCTGTCGCGTGACCTCGATGGCCTTCTCGATCTTGTGTTCGAGGCTCGGGTAGTCCTCCGGCGATTCGCCTTCACCGTCCGTGTAGTCGACGTCCAAGTAGTCGGGGAACTCGCTCATCGTCTAATTAGATCTAATTACGAACCGTCAAAGTTCTTGTGTTCGAACGGCGGCGCCGACCGACCGACTCGACCCGTGACGCCGGTGGGTCGCCTCCCGCTGGCGATCGGCCGC
The DNA here is from genome assembly GCF_001307315.1 of Halolamina pelagica. Lineage (GTDB taxonomy): Archaea > Halobacteriota > Halobacteria > Halobacteriales > Haloferacaceae > Halolamina > Halolamina pelagica_B. Next base: position 1,421,552 of record NZ_LGUC01000001.1, on the reverse strand, counting down.
CGATCACTCCGGGGACTCGGGGTCGTCGATCCAGCCGTAGCACCGGTTGTCGCCGTCGTCGGTCAGCATCGACTCCGGAACGAACCCGGCATCACCCCGGGCGCCGGCCGCCTCGCCGGTTCCGTCGTCGACGGCCATCGCCTTCGCCGAGAGCTGCAGCGTCACCGTCAGTTCGCCCTCCTCGGCGTCGAACGACGCGGCGGCCGATTTCGGGCCCACCCCGAACGCCACGTACCCCGCCTCGGTCTCGACCGCGAGATCGTGGCTCGCCAGCGCGCCGGCAACGCCCTCGGCCACCTCGCTCATCGTCTCCCGATCGGCTTCCGTGGCGAGGTCGAACGAGCCGTCGTCGTCGATACGCCCCTCGTCGAACTCGAGGGTTGGGTACTGGAGGTCGGCTGCCGGCAGCCCGTGCTCGGGGTCGTCGGCCCCGTCCTCGTCGGTCATCGGCGCCCTCCGAGGCGAGTGCGGTCGGCGGCGTGGCCGGCCCCGGTCGGGCCGCGAGCGATACACATGGGGACAGGCTCCGCCCCGTCGCCACGAGAAAGGTTCGGTTCCCGGCGGCGGCGACACGGGGGTCGGGCCCCGCCCCCGTGTGGAGTCGCGAGGTTTATGCGGGCCACCTCGGTAGACGAGGGACGATGAGTCGCCCCTCCGAGCCCGGACTGCTCTCGCTCACGGCCGACGCAGACGGTCGGCTGGCGTCGCTGCTCGACGCTCAGGACCTGGACCCCGCCTCCGCCGGACTCCGGATTGCCGTCGAGCGCGGCGGCTGTGCGGGCCTCTCCTACCGGTTCGATCTCGTGGCCTCGCCCGAATCGGACGATGTTGTCGACGACCGCGACGGCGTGAACGTGTTCGTCGATCCGGCGGCCGTGGAGTACGTCGACGGCGCCGCGATCGACCACACGCGGTCGGCTCACGGCACGGGGTTCCGTATCGAGAACCCCAACGCCGGCCAGCAGTGTGGCTGTGGGCTCTCGTTTCGGTGACCGGCCTGGCCGGCTCGCAGAAAAGACCGACGCGAACTCGCTGAGAACGACGATGGACCGTTAGTCCGAGATGAACTCGTTGTCCCGCCAGTTGACGCCGCCGTCCTCGCCGTTGCCCTGTCGGGGTTCTCGACGACTTCGACGCTCGCGGGGCGTTCTTCGCCTTCGACGATGCGGACCGCCTGCAGATCGTCGTCTTTCTCGAGCACCGCAGTCAGCGTACCTTTCTCGGAGATCAGTGCCAGTTCACGGAGCACGAGGAACATCGGGAACCGCAGCGCGCTGTTCTGGAGCACCGTCTCGCGGTCGCCCTTGAAGCAGGCGAACTCGACGAGTTCGGAGGGGATCTCCTCCTCTTCCTCCTCCTGGCCCCAGGTGGGAGCGGTTTTCGGCGGTTCTTCCTCGTACACCCGCGTTTCGGAGACGCTGGCTTTGAGCTGTGCTGTCGGGGTGTACTTCCCGATGTCGGCGTCCTCCGCGACGGCTTTCAGGATCAGGGTGTTGTTCCGGCGGGTGAGTTCGACGTCGTCGAGTTCGGGCGGGAGATCCGGGTTCTCCAGAAACTCTTCGAGGTCTTCGAGTGGCAGTTCGAGGGTCGAGTGAAGTCGGAATACGCGACCTGTCATTTGTTGGTGTGGGATGGGATTGGTGTGGGGGTTCGGTGGGCGGCCCGTGGCGATAACCGTACGAGTATGCCGGTTCTAGGCCGTCTAGCCTTTTAGCTGTTCTTGCCTGCGTTCACGCGCTGGCGTGAACGGTCTCCGCGAGCTCGCCGCGCTCGTCGAGCTCGGCCAGGATGTCGCTGCCGCCGACGAACTCGCCGTCGACGTACGTCTGCGGGATCGTCTCCCAGTCGGACTTCTCCTCGAGCACGGACCGGTACTGCGGGAGCGCGGGCAGCACGTCGACGGTCTCGAACTCCGCGCGGTGCTGGGAGATCAGCTGGACCGCGCGCTGGGAGTAGCCACACTGGGGCATCAGCCGGTTGCCCTTCATGAACAGGACGACTTCGTTCTCCTCGAGAACATCCTCGACCCGCTCGCGGACTTCCTCCGTAGTGAGTTCGCTCTGGGAGTTCATTTCGGTACGAGGTAGGTGGCTTGCGCGGATAACGGTTGCGCCGCGGGGACGGTAGCCTTTAACCTCCGGCCGCAAAACCCATGAGCACATGAGCGCGGCCGACTACGACCTCAGCGACGACGAGCGGAAGGCCCTCGAGCTGATCCGCGAGAGCGGCGGGATCTACCAGAGCGACTTCTGGAAGGAGCTGGACATCTCCTCGCGAAAGGGCAGTCGGATCGCGGAGTCACTCGCCGAACAGGAGCTGATCCAACGGGAGGAAGCCGTCTACAGCGGGCACAACACCTACCTGCTGAAGCCCCGAACGCGCGACCTCGACTTCTCGCTGCTGATGGCCGGGGACATGCTCACTCCCTTCATCGGCGAGGAGGAGGTCGACCCACAGTCCGACGCTTTCTCGCAGTGGTTGATGAACCTCGCCTACGAGGAGTACTAACCGATCACGGCGAGCGACTCACGGCGGCCTCCGTGCCGCCGTGACGAAGCGGATGCCGTGATCGTGTTCTAGCCAATTACGGCGACCGACCCACGGCGGCCTCCGTGCCGCCGTGACGAAGCGGATGCCGTGATCGTGTTCTAGCCAATTACGGCGACCGACCCACGGCGGCCTCCGTGCCGCCGTGACGAAGCGGATGCCGTGATCGTGTTCTAAGCCAATCACGGCTCGTAACCAGCCGCGACCGCCGTGTCGTGGCCACTGAACCGCCTGTCGTGATCGTGAGCCGACACCGCCGACGGCGAACCACCCGACTCAGCTCTCGACGCGGTAGTACATCCCCGTCGAGGCCGGCGCGGTCCGTTCGAACCCCCACTGCTCGTAGAAGCCGTCCACGTCGGCCATCAGGTTCACGTACGCCATCGGCGGCGCGGTCTCGTTGATCCACGCCATCAGCGCGTCCATCATCCGGCTTCCGAGCCCCTGGTGCTGGTGATCCGGGTGGACGACCATGTCGCAGATGTGGAACACCGACCCCTCGTCGCCGACGACGCGGGCCATCCCGACAGTCTCGCCCGCCCCGTCGACGACGGTCACGGCGTAGCTACTGTTCGGGAGCCCGCGCTCGACTGCCTCGCGGGACCGTTCGGCCATCCCCGCCGCGTCCCGGAGTTCGAGGAATCGCTCGACCGTCGGCGGCGACTCGCGGAGTTCGTACGGCATCGAAAAGTCCGCCCGACTACTCCTCGGTGTCTTCCTCGTCCTCGTCCGTCGCGAGGAGATCCTGTCGCGCCAGGTGGGTCTCGATCTCCTCGGGGGCAGGTGGACGTACTCCTCGCTCTCCACGTCGATAGTCGCGAGATCGACGCCGTGGGGGTCCATCTCCTCGTCGTCGTGGACCGTGAGCGCCGAGAGCGCGAGGTCGACGCCGTCCTCGAGGGTCATGTCGTCCTCGTACTCGGCTTCGAGGTGGTCGCGGATGTCGGCGCGGTTCGCGCCGACGGAGAGCGCCTGCCACTCGTAGGGGGTGCCGCTGGGGTCGCACTCGAACAGGCGCGGGCGCCCGTTGATGACGCCGCCGATGATCAGCGAGACGCCGAACGGGCGAGCGCCGCCGTACTGCGTGTACTGCTGGATGAAGTCGGTCACCGTCTTCGCGAGCGTCTCGACGGTGATCGGCTCGCCGTAGCGCAGGCGGTTGGTCTGGGCCTCCCGTCGCGCCACGTCGATCAGCTTGCGCGCGTCGGCGACGTGTCCGGCGCTCGCGATGCCGATGTGGTCGTCGGCCTTGTGGAGTTTCTCGACCGAGTCCGGTTCGATCATCTTCGAGCGGCGGCGCTTGTCCGCCGCGAGCACGACGCCCTCCGGCGTTCGGACGCCGACGCTCGGCGTCCCGCGTTTGACCGCCTCGCGAGCGTACTCGACCTGGTAGAGCCGCCCGTCGGGTGAGAAGATAGTGATACCGCGGTCGTAGGCCTGCTGTTGTTGTCCTTGCATGGTTACTCCGTGTCGTGGACGGTCGCGCCGACCCACCCCGTCGGGGTGTCGACGTCGACGGCGCCGTTCCGGCGTCGGGCCGACAGTTCGGCACCGTCGAACGCGACCTCTCTCTGTGTCGAACTGGGGGCTGGATCGCCTAAATAGCTTTCCGAACAGGCGGCGACGCTGCCGGAGACGCCCGAGATCCGCAGGCCGACCGGGTGGTCGTCCACCTCGTCGACACAGGCGATCGCGGCGCGCGCGGTGTCGACCTCGCCTCGGCGCACCCGGACGATCGCCCCGCCGCTACCGTCCTCGAGTTCGAACCGCATCACGCGCAGGTCGGCGTCGGCGCTGCCCGGGTCGCCCAGGAGGTTCTGGCCGGCGTACCACAGCTCCCGCTGGAACGCGCGCCGGCCGACGCCGGCATCGGGCCACGTCTCGATCGCGACCGCGAGGTACCGCCATCGCGGCTGGAGGTGTTTGGGGAGGTGTTTCATCGGTCAGCCACGAGTACCCCGTACTGATCGCTCACGAGTGTCACGTCCGAGACGGTGAAGCCGGCGTCGGTCAGTGCCTCGACCAACACGCCGACGGCCGCCGGATCGTCGACCTCGGGAGCGTACTGCTCCTCGCCCTCGGGGATCGGCGCCGAGAGCATCACGTCGCCGAGGACGAACCGCCGCGGCGCGAGGGCCGCGATGGCCTCGATCGCCGCCCGCTTCTCGTCGTCCGCGAGGTGATGCATCGCGAAGTTCGAGACGACCACGTCGACCTCGGTGTCGACGTTCGGCTCGCGGAACCGCCCCTCGCCGAAGCTGACGTTCTCGTGGCCCGCGGCCTCGGCCTTCCGGCGCGCCTCCGCGAGCATCCCCTCGCTGATGTCTCGGCCGATCACCGTTCCCGCGTCGCCCGCGAGCGCGAGGGCGATGGCGCCCGTGCCCGTGCCCAGATCGAGCACCGTCTCCTCTGGCCCGGGGTCGGCGGCGTCGATCACCATCGACGCGCAGGCGGCGTACTCGTCGCTGTCCTGCTGTTCGTCGTACTCTTCGGCGACCGCGGAGAACCGTTCGGCGTGATCGTCGATGGAGCGCTTCATTCGTCGTCTCTCCCACGTTGGACCCCGGGGAGATGAACGACTCGGCCAGGCGCGCCCGGTTGCGCGCGGCCAGCCGGCCCCACTCGGCCAGCCCCGCACGCACCGCGTCGGCGCCGAAGCCGATCTGTTCGCCCACCGCCACGAGGTCGCGGGGCGCACGCAGGCGGAGGTGAGAGGTCGCCGTCGCGCTCACGACGTACGGGGCGTCGAAGTACGCCACCAGTTCCCGGAGCTTTCGGAGCTTCCGGAGTCGGCGGACCCGCGTGCCGCCGTCGTCCCGAAGCACGGCGCCGAGGTCGAACTCGATGCGCACGCCGTGGGCGACGGCTTCCTTGACGAGCACGTGGTTCACGTCGCCCGTGCCGTCGAAGGGCTGTGTGAGCACGTCGACGCGGTCCTGCTCGACCGCGAAGCGGTTGAGTGCATCCGTCCCGCCCCGGACCAGCAACAGCGTACAGTCGCGCCGGTGATTCCCGACGGCGCCGCTCGCCGCCTGGGGGTCCTCGGCGTCGATCTCCACCCCGCGGACCACGTCGACGCCGTGGCGACCCGCCAGCGTTCCCGGGTCGTACGCGGCCTCACGCGTGCGAACGACCACGCCCTCGAAGCCGTACTCCGCGGCGGTTTTCACCTGCCGGGCGACGGTGGCGTCGCCCTCGGGGTGGGCATAGACGGCCTCGTACGGGCCGACCTCGCCGGCTCGGCCGCTAGCCGTCGCCTCCTCGTCGCTCCCATCATCACCCGGGTCATCGGTCGCAGCGGTCTCCGGATCGCTGCCAGCCGCGTCGCCCGCGTCGTCGCTCACGGTTCGAACCCCTCCGGATCCGCGGCGGCGTCGGCGACGTTCACCGCGGCGACGTTCTCGGCCACGTCGTGGACGCGGACGATGTCGGCGCCGTTTCTCGCCGCGAGCGCCGACGCCGCGACCGTGGAGTGGGGCGCGTCCCCGGCCTCCTCCCCGTCAGTTCGAACATCGACTTGTGGGAGTGGCCGAACAGCAGCGGGCAGCCCAGCGCCTCGAACTCCCCCAGCCGGTCGAGCAGTGCGAACGACTCCCGCGCCGTCTTCCCGAAGCCGATCCCGGGGTCGATCACGACCTGCTCGCGGTCGACGCCGGCCTTCTCGGCGGCCAGCAGGCGCTCGTGGAGTTCGCGGATCGTCTCCTCGACCACGTCGTCGTAGTGGACCTCGGTGCTCGGGTCGACCGGTGCCTCGATCGAGTGCATCAGCACGACCGGGACGCCGGTTTCGGCCGCGACACGGCGCATCTCCGGGTCCTGTAGCCCCTCCACGTCGTTGAGCACGTCGGCGCCGGCGTCGACGACCGCGCGGGCCACCTCGGGGCGGCGCGTGTCGACCGAGATCGGCACGTCGAGGTCGTCGAGCCGTTCCACGACGGGAACCACGCGGTCCAGTTCCTCCTCGATCTCAACGGGGGTGGCGCCGGGGCGGGTGCTCTCGCCGCCCACGTCGATGAGGTCGGCGCCGGCGGCGACCATCGCCTTGGCCTGTTCGACGGCGTCCTCGATGCGCTCGTACTCGCCGCCGTCGTGGAACGAGTCCGGCGTGACGTTCAGCACGCCCATGACCGCCGTCCGATCCTGTGGCCACGGCAGGTCGCGCTCTGGCGGGCTGTGCTGGATCCCCAACTGCTCACGGATCTCTCTCCCAGTCCGGAGAGCCCCCACGGCTGGCCCTGCAGCTTCTCCGCCAGCCGCTTGAACTGCGCCATCGTCCCCGAGAGCACCACGTCGTGGAGTTCGCCGCCCGAACGCAGCGCGGAGGCCGAACACTCCCCGTCCAGCGAGAGCATCTCCTGTTTGAGGTACTCGGCCTGGCGTTGCTGGACGCGGGTGTGGAGCACGCGGTGGTCGGCCTTCCCGCGCATCCGCCAGATGCCGGGTTCGGAGACCTGCGCGTCCCGCAGGACGGTCTCGGCCTCGTCGATGGAGTCGACGCGTTTGGGCACCTGCAGCCGCGTCCACGTCGCTCTGGCCTCCGCGACGGCGTACAGCGAGCCAGTCACGAGCAGCGCGTCGTCACCGTCGGCGTCCTCCCGGGCCATCGAGAGCGCGTTCGCGACCGAGCCGGTCGCCCGCACGTCGTCGTAGCCGGCATCCTCGAACGTTCGGGCGAGCACCTCCGAGTCCTCCGCGCGGTCGGTCACGGGCTCGCAGGTGGTGACGCTCGCGTCGTCGGGCAGTGCCGCGGCCATCGCCACCGTGTCCTTGTCGTGCATGGCCGCGACGACGAGGTGGCAGTCGTCGTACTCGAACGTCGACAGCGTCTCGGTGACCGTCTCGCAAGCCTCGGGGTTGTGCGCGCCGTCGAGCACGGTCAGCGGCGACTGGCTCATCACCTCGAAGCGGCCGGGCCAGTCCGCCTTCGCGAGCCCGCGCTCCAGCGCCCCGCGCCCCACGTCGACGCCGAGTTCGTCCCCGATCTGCCGGCTGAGCACGCACGCGATCCCGGCGTTCATCGCCTGGTGTTCGCCGAGCAGCGGGATCCGCGCGTCGACAGCCCAGCCCTCGGCGGCGACGCTGACCCCGGCCTGCTGGTGGGTGATGCGGCCGTTGTAGGCGACCGTCACGTCCGGGTGCACGCCGCTGGCAGCATCGTCGCCGCCAGCGTAGTCGGCGGTTCCTGTGGCTCCCTCGCCGATCCACTCGTCCTCGCCGACCGTGATCACGCCGCTAGCCCCGACCTCGTCGGCCACGTCCCGAACTGTCGAGAGCGCGGCGCCCTCGGTTCCGGTGACGAGCGGCCGACCTACCGGGGCGACGTGGGCTTTCGTCTCGGCGATCTCCTCGACAGTGTCGCCGAGGACGCCCGTGTGTTCGAGCGAGACGTTCGTAACCGCGCTCGCGATCGGATCGACCGCCGAGGTGGCGTCGAGTTCGCCGCCGAGACCGACCTCGAGGACCGCCACGTCGACGCCCGCGCGTTCGAACCACCAGATACCCAGCGCGGTGACGACCTCGAAGAACGTCAGCGGCGCGCCGTCGGCGGCGCGGTCGACCAGCCACGGTTTCGCCGCCTCGACGAACTCGGCGACGGCCGACCGGGGCATCTCCCGGCCGTCGACGTGGACGCGCTCGGTCAGGTGTTCGAGGTGGGGCGAGGTGTACAGGCCGACCGAGAGGCCGGCCTCCCGCAGCGCCGACTCGACCATCCGCGCGGTACTGCCCTTGCCGTTGGTGCCCGCGACCTGGACGTAGGCGGGGCCATCGCCTTCGTTCGGGGATACGTCGACTGCCGCGAGCAGTTCCTGTACCGACTCGACCCCGGGGTCCACGCCGAACCGCCGGAGATCGAACAGGAAGTTCGCGGCCTCGTGGTAGTGCATGGGCGACGTTGCGACCGGTGGGCGTTTGGCCGTTTCGGACGAGCGCGGGGTTGCCGCGATCCCGTTAGCCCCAGCTATCGATCTCGGCCGGGTGGCCCAGTGGCACCGCCCGCGTCGTTTCGTCGACGTGGCACAGCGCGTCGAACGCGTCAGCAAGCACGATATCGGACTCGTAGGACTCGTCCGGATCGTACATCCCGCCAGGCTGACGGAGCGGTCGCTCTTCTCGGAGGAAGGTCTCGAGTCCCTCGGCGTCGACAGCCCGGTGATCGAGGAACAGCGGTGAGCCGTCGGCGCGGCCGAGCGTCCCGCCGATAGATCCCTCGGCGGCGTCGACCACGCAGTCCCGAAGCCCGTACTCGCCGTCGTGGTCCGCCGCCATCGCCTGATACGACCCCTCGGTGAAGGAGAACCCTATCGCCACGTAGTCCTCGCTGTAGCGCTCCGCGAGATGCTGCCCCATCGTCCGGGTCCCCTCGCCCTCGAAGTCGAACGGTGCGCGCTGGACGTGCGCGTTGTGCGCCCAGAGCGCGATCCGGTCGTGGGGGGTGGCGTCGCGCAGCCGGTCGACACCGTCGGCCATCGCGCGATCCCGTCGCTCCAGCAGCTCGGCGTCCGAGTCCGTCAGCTCTAGATCGACGGCGTCGGCCATCGTCGAGCGGTGGCGTTCGGCGCGTTGTACCGCCCGCTCCGAGGTGGCCGCGACGTACTCCGCTCGCCGGTCGGCGAGTCGGTCCCGGAAGGCGTCGAGGAACCGCTGTGCGTCCTCGATCCGGGAGGCGAGTTCACGCTCCTCGTCTGTATCCAACCCCCAGTCAGCCAGCATCTCCAACGTCCCGCGGTGGCTGTCGAGCAGTTCGGGGTCCGCCTCGGCGAGGAACGGCTGGAGCGCCTCGGCCCCGCCCACGGCGTACTGTGCGTCGAACCCCAAAAACCGGACCTGCTCGGCGGGAGGTCGACCGGCATTGAACTCCCGCAGCCACTCGACCAAGTCGGCCAGTTCGGCCACGTACCACGGCCAGAAGTACGTCGCCGCGAGCGCGTCGGCCGCGGAATCCGGGGCGTCGTCGGTGCCGCGGACGTAGCGGTCGATCGCCAGCGTCTCCGAGTAGTTCGCTTCGAGGCCGAACAGCCGCACCCCGTGGTCTGCGACCAGTCGCCGGAACAGCGCGGCCTTCAGCCGGAAGTGCTCGTGTGTGCCGTGGGTCGCCTCGCCCATCCCGATCACCGTCGCGTCCGCGAGCGCGTCGGCGACGGGGTCGAGTCGCCAGGCCTCGGGGTCGTCGCCGTCGAGTTCGACGGCGCGCTCACCGAGCGTGTAGAGCGTGTCGTCGTCGATGGAGGCCGTCATGGACCCGATCCACCCGGGGAACCGTGAAAGCTGTTGATGATCCGACTTCCGAACGAGCCACGGGCCGCCCCGGGACGATCGGCGACACTCTCCGTCTCCGGTCGCTTTATCGCCCCATGCGCGCACCCCTCACGCGTGTCAACCACTGACGATCCGCTCGCGTGGGCACGGGAGTACACGCCGGTGCTCCAGTCCCTCGGCGACGAACACGAGGACGACGAACCGCTCGCCGGCTACACCATCGGTCTCGCCACCCACATGGAGGCCGTCTCGGGCTGTCTGGTCGAGGCGCTCAACCGCGCCGGCGCGGAGGTGCTGTTCACCGCCTCCGAACCCCAGTCCACCCACGGCGACGTGGTGGAGTATCTCGACGACCAGCCCGGCATCACCGCCTACGTCTGGGAGGGGATGACCGACGAGGAGTTCGACGCCGCCCAACACGAACTGCTCGAACGGGAGCCGGACTTCCTGCTGGACGACGGCTGCGAGCTGATCTCGAAGTGTGTCGCCGATCATCCCGAGGTCGCTGAGACCGTGCTCGGCGGCGGCGAGCAGACCACTGCCGGCATCACCCGCGCCGAAGCGATGGACGAGGAGGGCGTCCTGGAGTTCCCGGTGTACGGCGTCAATGACACGCCGATGAAGCACTACTTCGACAACGTCCACGGCACCGGGGAGTCCGCGCTGGTGAACGTCTCCATCACCACCAACACCGTCATCACGGGCGAGACGGTCGTCGTGGCCGGCTACGGCTACTGCGGCCGCGGCATCGCCCGGAAGGCCCGCGGGATGGGCGCCCAGACCGTCGTCACCGAGGTCGAGCCCCGGAAGGCGCTGGAGGCGCACATGGACGGCCACCGCGTCATGTCGATGGACGAGGCCGCCGAGATCGGCGACATCTTCATCACCAGCACCGGCACGCGCGACGTGATCCGCCGCGAGCACTTCGAGAAGATGGGCGACGGCGCCCAACTCGCCAACGCCGGCCACTTCGACGTGGAGATCGACCTCGACGGGCTGGCGGAGTACGCCGAGTCGGTCACCGAACCCAGGGAGGGGATCACCCGCTACACCACCCCCGACGGTCGGCACGTCAACCTGCTCGCCGACGGGCGGCTGGTGAACCTCACCGGCCCCGCGAGCGAGGGGCACCCGGCGGAGATCATCGACACCACTCACGCGATGATGTTCGTGACCGCCTACGACCTGCTGACCCGCGACCACGGGCTCGGCCCGGGGCTGTACGCGATCCCGGACCGACTCGACCGCGACGTGGCCGAGCGCAAGCTCGACACCCTGGATATCGACATCGACGCCGTCACCGACGCACAGGAGCAGTACGCCGACGACTGGCGCCACGAGGACAGCGCGTTCTGAGCGAGAGCTGCGAGTCCCGTCTCAGAACGTCCCGACACCCATCGTCGACAGCGTGATCGACGCGACCGAGACGGCGACGGTGAACGCGACCGCGAGCCAGTCACGGAACTCGAAGGCGGACTGCCGGTAGAACGTCCGCTCGCTTCGCGTGTCGAAGCCGCGGGCCTCCAGCGCCATCGACTGCGTTTCGACGTTTCTGAAGGCGGTCATGAACACCGGGATCAGCAGCGGGATGAAGCTGCGGGCCCGCTCGATCGGGTTCTTCGAGGAGAGTTCCAGCCCGCGGGCCTCCTGGGCCTGCCGCACCGTCCCCGCCGCGTCGAGAAACGTCGGGAACAGCCTGAGTGCCGTGCCGACGGCGAAACAGAACGCGTAGGGGAGGCCCAGCCCGCGCATCCCCGGACGATCTCCTCGTTCGAGGTGGTGGAGACGTACACCAGCCCCCGAGGATGAAGGAGGTGATCCGCAGCGAGCGTCCGAGCGCGAACAGCGTCTGCTGCTCGGTGAGGAACAGTGGCCCGACGTCGACGACCACCGGGCCGCCCCGCTCGACGAACCCCGGCCAGACGACGAGGCCGACGACGAACAGCGCGACGATGATGAACCAGACCCGCCGGAGGTTGCGCAACCCCCGCCGATCCAGAGCCCCACCAGCGCCGCGACGAACGGGATCGCGATGAACTCGGGGCGGCCGAACGTGTACGCCGGCACCGCCATCGCCAGCAGGAGCGCCAGCTTCGCCCGCGGATCCAGCCGGTGGAGGAAGCTGTCGGCGTCGACGTAGAGCGAGGTGCTGCTCATCGGCCCTCCCCCTCCGTGGTCGCCGAAGCTGTGTCGCCGACCGGCTCCGCGTCCGCGAGCGCGTCGGTGCCGCCGAGCGCCGTCGCGAGCTCTTCGGCGGTCAGCGCGGTCGGTTCGTCACCGCGGACGGCGTTTGCACACGCCGCGGGGTGGGGCGGCACGAGGTCGTACTCCGCCAGCGCGGCCCCGTCGCCGAACAGCTCCCGGGTCGGGAGGTCGTCGACGACGGCGCCGTCCCGCATGACGACCGTCCGCGGGGCGTACCGTGCGACGGTGCCCATGTCGTGGGTCACCATCACCACGGTCACTCCCTCCTCGCGGTTGAGCTTCGCGACGAGATCCATGAACTGTCGTTGCTGGGTTGCGTCGAGCCCCGTCGTCGGCTCGTCGAAGACGATCACCTCGGGGTCGGTCGCGAGGATCCCCGCGAGCGCCACGCGCTGGCGCTGGCCCTTCGAGAACGCGAACGGGTCCGCGTCGTCGAGCCCGTCGAGTTCGACGGTCTCGAGTGCGCGTTCCACCCGTCGATCCAGCTCCGGACCCTCCAGCCCGAAGTTCTTCGGCCCGAAGGCGACCTCCTCCCACACCGTTTCGGCGAAGATCTGGTGGTCGGGGTTCTGGAACACGTAGCCGACCTCGCGGCCGATCTCCCCCATCCCGTACTCGGGGACGGGCCGGCCGCGGTAGCTGACCGAGCCCTCGTCGGCCTCGTGGAGCCCGTTGAAGTGCTTCGCCAGCGTGGTCTTCCCGCTGCCGTTGTGACCGACCAGCGCCACCACCTCGCCCTCCCGGACCGTCAGGTCGACACCGTCGACGGCCGTCACCGGCCCGCGGTCGGTCTCGTAGGCGAAGCGCACGTCTGAAAGCTCGAACAGCGGGTCGCCAAGGTCCGCGCCGGTTCCGCCCGGAGCCACGCCGAGATCGGCTGGCGCCTCGTACGCCACGTCGGCGGCTTCGACCCGTTCCCGGGCTTCCGCGGGCAGCAACGGTAGGTCGTCCGCGGGCCAGCCGAGTTCGTCGAACGCCGCCACCAGCGGGGGACGGCAACGCGGGCCGCCGCGAGCGCGTCGGTGTCGGTGAACACCTCACGCACCGTGCCCGAGCGGTAGGGTTTGCCGTCCTTCAGCAACACCGCGTGGTCGGCGAGCAGCGCCTCCTCGATCTTGTGGGTCACCATCGCGATGGTGTCCGGCCCCGACCAGTCGCCGCCGGCGGCGTCGCCGGCCGAGAGCGTGTTCACCACGTCGACGATATCACGGGTCCCCTTCGGGTCGAGGTCGCTCGTCGGCTCGTCGAGCACGAGCAGTTCCGGGTGGGTCGCGGCGACGCCAGCGAACACCAACCGCTGCTTCTGGCCGCCCGAGAGCCCCGAGGGCTCGCGGTGGAGTTCCAGATCGTCGAGCCCGACGATACTGAGCGACTGCTCGATCCGAGGCTCGATCTCCGCGGGCGGCACCGCGAGGTTCTCCGGGCCGAAGGCGACCTCGGCCTCGACGCTGGTGCCGAACAGCTGTGACTCGTAGTCCTGGAGCACCATCCCCACGTCGCGGGCCATCTCGCTGACTCGCGTCTCGGTCGCGTCGACGCCGAGCACGTCAACCTCGCCCCGGAACGAGCCGTCGATGAAGTCCGGGATGATCGCGTTGAACGTGCGCAGCAGCGTCGACTTGCCGCCGCCGGAGGCGCCCATCACGACAGTGAAGGAGCCGTCCGGCACCGACATGTCGACGCCGCGGAGGACGGGCCCCGCCCGCTCGTCCGGGTCGGCCTCCCCGGTCAACGCCTCGGAGTCGGGAAGCGTCGCGTCGCGGACGTAGGAGAACACCACGTCCCGCAGACGTACGGCAGCTTCCTCGCTATCACTCATTGGGTGGACACCCGTATCGACCGCCGAAAGCCGTTTCCCTTCTCACGCGTCTCTGACGATGGTTGAGAAGTTCTCGCCGGCGGCGTACGCCGCGACGGCGGTGACGAGGAAGCCGGCGGCACCCAGACCGACCTGAGCGGTCGATCCGGGCGCACCGCCGAGAACGAACACCGCGATTCCGATCCAGACGAGCGGGACCGCGAGCATCGCCCACGCGCCGGCCGAGTTAGCCCGCCCGGGGAGGTCCTCGGTCCGGAGCACGTCGGGGTAGAGCAGCCCCATCTCCTTGACGCGGGGTACGCGAGGTAGAACAGCGGCGGGCCGAGCACGATCGCCGACACCGCGTTGTTCGTCAGGATGATCGGCCCCAGCACCGAGAACGGGACGAGTTCCAGCGCGTCGACGACCCAGGCGATGATCGCCGCACACGCCGCCGCGGCCGCGACGGCGACGGCGACGTACTCGATCAGCTGTCTGAGCCGCTGGCTACGGAAGTCGGGCTCCTCGCCGCTGGAGAGCGGGCCGAGGTTCCCCAGAGCTTGTAGCCGACCAGGCCGAAGAAGAAGTTCCCGACGAACCCGCCGACGCTCCCGGGCCGAACGTCCCCCCGAACACGTCGCCGATGAGGTTCCCGATCGCCGATCCCCAGGCCGCCGCCGGGCCGAACGCGATGCCGAAGAACACCGGCAGGACGTTCGCGGGGCGAATACTCGTCAGCCCCGGAAGGATCGTGAACAGCTTGAACGGGATCAACAGTGCCGCGTACACCGCCGCGACGACGGCCACCAGCATTACCATCCGCGTGTCGCGCCACATCGTGAGTAGTTCTCGCATGGAACGAATGCATGGCCTGCACAGAAGGGTATAAATCCTCCGTCACTACCCGATAGCTATCCACGAACGTGGAATGCGTGGAATAAACGACGGGGCCCGCTCAGTCGTGCCGGAACGCGCGCTGCCCGGTCAGTACCATCGTCAGGCCGAGTTCGTCGGCGGCCTCGATCACGTCGTCGTCGTTCACGGAGCCGCCGGGCTGGATCACTGCCTCCACGCCGGCGTCGGCGGCCGCCTCGACGGCGTCCGGGAACGGGAAGAACGCGTCCGAAGCGACGACGGCACCTTCGGCGGACTTGCCCTCGGCGTCCTTCTCGGCTTTCATCGCCGCCAGGTCGACGGCGTCGACGCGGGACACCTGCCCCATGCCGACGCCGACGGTCTCGGTGCCGTCGGCGATGAGGATGCCGTTTGACTTGACGTGTTTGAGCACCTTCCAGGCGAACAACATCGACTCGAGCTGTTCGTCCGTGGGCTCGCGCTCGGTGACCACTTCGAGGTCCTCGCGGGTGATCGTCGAGCGGTCCCGCTCCTGGACGAGTCGCCCGCCGACGAGCGCCTTCTCGGTGAAGCGCTCGGTGCGGTCCGCGGGGCCGAGCGTGTTGTCCTCGGTTCGGTCGCCCACGTCCAGCACGCGGAGGTTGTCCTTCTCGGTCAGGGTGTCGAGCGCGTCGTCGGTGTAGCCGGGGGCGACGACGACCTCCTTGAACGAGTCGACGATCTCCGTCGCCGTCTCGGCGTCGCACTCGCGGTTGAGCGCGACGATGCCGCCGAAGGCGGACTTGGCGTCGGTCGCGAGTGCGTCGCGGTAGGCGTCGGCTAGCGTGTCGGCGGTCGCACAGCCGGCGGGGTTGGTGTGCTTGATGACTGCCGCGGCCGGCTCCTCGAACTCCTTGATCAGGTTCAGCGCGCCGTCGGCGTCGTTGTAGTTGTTGTACGACAGCGCCTTGGCGCCCTCGTTCAGCTGGGGCGCGTGGACGACGCTCGGCTCCTCGCTCGCGTCGCTCGCGTACACCGCCGCGTCCTGGTGGGGGTTCTCCCCGTAGCGGAGGTCGTCCTCGCGGCGGTTCGAGACGGTCCGGCGCGCCGGGAGGTCGCCGCGAACGTCGGTCGCGAGGTCGACGCCGACAGGGCGACCCTGGTCGTCGCGTTCGACCTCGACGGCGCCCTCCGCGAACCAGCGGATCGCCCGCGGGTAGGCCTCGAACTCCGCGTCGTGGAGCACGCGCTCTTTCAGCGACGCCTCGTCGTCGTCCTCGAACACCGGCACGGACTCCTGGGTGACGATGGGGCCGTCGTCGACGGCCTCGGTGGCGACGTGGACCGTCGCCCCCGTCGTGCGGACGTTCGCGTCGAGCACCTGGGCGTGGGCGTCCGCGCCCGGGAACGCCGGCAGCAGCGACGGGTGGATGTTGAGGACAGTGTCGACACTGTCCAGAAATTCCGGGCTCAGGACCCGCATGAACCCGTCCAGACAGACCACGTCGAACTCGTACTCAGCCAGCGCGTCGAGCAGTCGGGCCTCGTGGGATTCGCGAGACTCGTCGTCGCCGCGCTCGACTGCGACGGTCGGGACGCCTCGAGCCGCGGCGTCGTCGAGCACCGGCGCGTCCTCACCGTTCGCGACGACGACCGAGAGCTCGGCGCCACCGGGCGAAATGTCCGCAATGTGCAGAAGGTTTCGACCGCGGTTGCCCGCGATACCGGCGATCTTCATACTCGAGTGGCCGTACGACCGGCCAAAGAGCGTTGCGATCGAACGCGAACCGATACGCATGATCGAGCATAGATTCGCGGCAGTATCCGGTTTTAAACCCGGGACGTATGCACAGGTGTGTGCTGTCGTCGCCGCGGCTCCGGCAGGGTTTTGTGACTGCCCGGGCGAGCCATCGGCATGACGGAGCTCTCCCGTTCATCCCCGTTGGCTGCGGTCTCACCGCTCGACGGCCGGTACGCGTCCAAAACAGCCGACCTGGTGCCGTACGCGAGCGAGGCCGCGCTGATCGAGGCGCGCCTGCGCGTCGAAGTGACGTACCTACTCGCGCTCGCGGACGCCGACGGCGTCGACTGCGAGGTCACCGCCGAGGAGCGCGCCCACCTCCGCGAGGTCGTCGACGGGTTCGACGCCGACGACGCCGCGCTGGTCAAGCAGATCGAAACCGAGGGCACCGAGGAGTTCGCGGCCACCCGTCACGACGTGAAGGCGATCGAGTACTTCCTGCGGACCGAGACGCCCGAGCGACTCCACCCCTGGATCCACTTCGGCCTCACCAGCGAGGACGTGAACAACCTCGCCCACCGCCTGAACGCCAAAGGCGCCGTCGAGGAGGTGCTGTTGCCGGAGATCGAGGCGCTGCGGGCGTCACTGACCGAGATGGCGCGCGAGCACCGCGACGTGGCGATGCTCGCCCGTACGCACGGCCAGCCGGCGACGCCGACGACGTTCGGCAAGGAGATGGCCGTGTTCGCGGCCCGACTCGGCCGCGCTGAGGCACGGCTGCGTGCGGCCGTCGACGAGCTCTCGGGCAAACTCGCCGGCGCCTCGGGCACGTACGCCGCCCACGTCGCCGCCTACCCCGACGTGGACTGGCGCGCGTTCTCCGCGGCGTTCGTCGACGACCTCGGCCTCGACCACACGCCCCTCGCGACCCAGATCAACCCCTGCGACGATCTCGCGGCGCTGTTCGACGCGCTTTCGGGGGTGAACAACGTGCTGCTCGACCTCGATCGCGACGTGTGGCGCTACGTGTCGGATCGCTACCTCGGCCAGGAGAGCGAGGCCGGCGAGACCGGCTCGTCGACGATGCCCCACAAGGTCAATCCGATCGACTTCGAGAACAGCGAGGGGAACCTCTCGAAGGCGAACGCGGATCTGACGTTCCTCCGGGACTACGTCACCTCCTCTCGGCTCCAGCGTGATCTCTCGGACTCGACAGTCAAGCGCAACGTCGGCGCCGCCTTCGCCCACTGTCTGATCGGCTACCGCAAGACGGCGACCGGACTGGGGAAAGTCGTCCCCAACGAACAGGTGATGCGCGAGGAGTTGGAGACCACCCCCGAGATCATCGGCGAGGCGGTCCAGACGATCCTCCGCCGCGAGGGCGACACCGAGGCCTACGAGCGGGTGAAGGAGCTGACCCGGGGCCAGCGCGTGACGCTCGCGGATTTCCGGGAGCTGTTCGACGACCTCGACGTGGACGAGGCGGTACGCGCGGAGCTCCGAGCGCTCACGCCGGCGGGCTACACCGGCGTCGCCGACGAACTCGTCGACGAACTCGACTAACGGGCGTCGTCGTCACGCTCGTCGTCCCGCTCACGCTCGTCGACACCCCACGCCGCGTCGCTGCCCCCTCCCCATGGCTCTCCGGGGCCTCCTCGGCCTCGTCATCGGCCGTGTCCGTCCGCGCCGTTCGCTCGGCCTCGTCGCGGCTCATCGTCTCGCCGGCGGCCGTCTCGCTGTCGATGGCGTACCAGAGGCCGATCGTTCCCGCGATCGAGAGCACGACGAGGAGGGCAAACAGCGCACCAGCGGCGGGCATAGTGGGGTGGCGGACCGCAGGCCGGAAAGCCGTTTCGGGGGTAGATTTTTGCTCGGTTCGGCCAAACTCGCTGTCGCATGTGCCCTCCGACGGACGATACGGGAGTTCACGATCGTGAGAACGGCTGCCCGAAGTGTGGCCACGCCGAGACCGAGATCGACGAGATCGCCACCAGCGGCACCGGCCTCTCGAAGATGTTCGACGTACAGAACCGCAGTTTCAAGGTAGTGACCTGCACGAACTGCGGCTACTCGGAGCTGTACAAGGGGACGAGCTCCGGCAACATGGTCGACCTGTTCCTCGGGTAGCTACTTCGAAACCGCGGTGACGACGGGGATGTCGACGCTCTCGTCGACGCTGTCCGTCGTCGAGCCGAACACCACGCGCTTGAGGTGGCTCTTCGTCGGCGCGCCCATGATGATGGCGTCGTAGTACGCCGACTGCTCGGCGATAGCCGCCGCCGGGTCGTCCGCCTCGTACAGCCAGGTGTCGAACTCCTCGAAATCGCCGAGATGCCCCCGGGCGTCCGCGAGATGGCCCGCCGCCGCCGAGCGTCGGTCGGCGTCGGCCCCGGTGGGCACGACGGTGAACAGTTCGATCCACGCGTTCTCCCGGTCGGCCAGCGCCCGCGCCACCCGAACCGTGAGTTCGGTGTGTGGCCCGCCGGCGACCGGGACGAGAATCGACGCCAGATCGTCCAACTCGCCGTTGCCGTTGGCGACGACGGTGTCGATGGGGCTGTTGTCGACGATGCGGTCGGTCGTCTCCCGGCGAAGCCCCGTGCCGGGCGTCTCGGACGACGGTCGCTCCACGGTCACGACGTCGGCGCCGGCGTCGACGGCCTCCTGTGCGACGATATCGGCGGGCGAGCGCCCCGTACCGACGGCGCTCTCGGTACACGCGAACTGGACCGGCGGCCCGTCGGCTCGGGCCGCCGTTGACGACCCTTGTGCGTCGGGCACCCGCCCGGGCGAGAGGAGGCGCACCGGCCGGTCGGCCTCCCTCGCAAGCGCGAACGAGAGTTCGCGTGCCTGTGTGTCCCCGGTTGGGTCGAGCAGTGTCCCCAGCACTGGTCGCCCGTTCCGGGGGCTGGTCCCATCCTCTCCCATACGCATCTGGTCTATTCCGGATCCACATAAGCGACCCGCAGTAATTCCTGAACGCCGGAGACGGGCCAGAAATTCCGCCAATTTCGGGCGTTTCAGCCGATCCCCGTCACAGGGCGTCCCCTAGCCCGCCGGTACGGAGGGACCCCAGGTTCCGCCACGCCCAGTAGCCGACGCCGGTCCCCATCAGCGCCGCCGAGAGCAGGTAGCCGAGCAGCTGCAGGTCGAACACGTCGCCCGGCTCGGCGAGCGCGTAGACGACCCCCTCCCCGCCGAAGCCGACGACGAACAGCGTCGCGACGGCGGCGGCCGCCGCTGCGCCGAGCGCACGCCACCCGCCGCTCGACCCTTCGAACACCACGACCGCGCCGACGAACACCGCCGCCGTCGCGGTCACGTAGATCGGCAGTCGAGTGGTGGTGTGGTGGACCGCGCCGTCAGCCAGCCCGACCAGCCCGACGAAGCTCGCGGTGAGCGCGAGCGTCGAGGCGACAACCAGCGCGAGCACGCGGCCCAGGCGCACACTGTCGGCGAACGCTCCCATGCGGCGACGAACTCGGGGCGCGACCAAAAATCCGCGTGTGACGCTCAGTTCGACAGCGGGCTGTCGCCGCCGAGCAGCCGCTCGGTCGACTTTCGGAGGGCGGTCGCCGCCGCCCGCACCGACGGGATGTCGACGTACTCCCGCTCGGCGTGGGCGACCGCCCCGGCCTCGTCGGCGAGGTGGCCGGGCCCGAACACGACGGTCGGCGTCGGCGCGAAGTACGACGCCTCCGTGGCCGCGCCGAACGGCCGAACCGCCCCGCGCTGGCCGAAGCCCGCCGCATCGCCCGCAGCCGCCGCGGCGTCGGCGAGCGCGTCGACGACCGGCTCCCCCGGATCGGTGGCGAAGGCCTCCAAAAACGGGGTCTCGCGCGCGGTCAGCGAGACGGACACCGACGGGTCGGCGCCGACCGACCGCCGGAGCTGCGCCTCGAGCGCCCGACGGAACCCCGCGGCCGTCTCGGGCGGGACGCTCCGGCGATCGACGGTGATCGTACAGCCCGCGGGCACCTGGTTCGTCGACTCGCCGCCCTCGATAGCGGTGGGGACCAGCGTCGCCTCGCCCAACTGGGAGTGGGCGGCCACGTTGTCGAACGACTCCAGCGCGTCGAGGGCACGCCCTGCGGCCGACACGGCGTTCACCCCCGACTCGGGGCTGGCGGCGTGGGCGGCTGTCCCCTCGATCGAGACCGTTCCCTCGAACCGCCCGCGGGCGGCAGTACAGACATCGAGGCCGGTTGGTTCCCCGACGACGTACGCGTCCGGCGCCGGGTCCGCCGCCGGGAGCGGGTCGACGCTCGCCCCCGCCTCGCCCGGGCCACCCGGGGCGACCTCGCCGGTCATCAGCGCGTGGGCGCCGGTAGAGAGCAGTTCCTCGTCCGGCGTGACCGCGAGCGTGAGCGTTCCTTGCTCGATCTCCGCGGCGAGGAAGGCGCCGACCAGCGCCGCCAACGGCCCCTTCGCGTCGCAGGCCCCCGGCCGCGAACGATGTCGCCGTCGCGCTCGAACGCGACGTGCGGCGAGACGGTGTCGAGGTGGGTGTTGAGCACGAGGTGGGGGCTGCCAGCCCCCCGACTGACACGGACGTTCCCGGCAGCGTCGACGCGGGGGTCGTGGCCGCCCTTCCGGAGCACGTCGAGCAGCAGGTCGCGCGCGGCCGCCACGTCGCTCGTCGAGTCCGCCCTGACCGCGGCCTCGAGGAACTCGATGGGGTCGAAGCTCACGGCTCGCCCCCCGCGGGGAGCGTTCCCTCGAAGCGCTTTGCAGCGGGCCCGCGCAGCCGCGCCGGGCCGTCGTCGGGGACGGCGACGCCGAGGTCGCCACCCGGCGGGGACACGGAGATCCACCCCCATCGGCGGCGTCGGGGAGCCGGCCGAGTCGCCTCGCTGCGGCGGCGACGGCGACGGCGCCGGTGCCACAGGCACGGGTCTCCCCCTCGACGCCGCGCTCGTACGTCCGCTGGCGGAAGCCGTCGGCGGCCGGCGACGCGAACGTGACGTTCGCGCCCTCGGGGAACGCGTCGGCGTGGCGGATCGGCGGCGCGACGGCGTCGATCTGCACCGCGTCCACGTCGCCGACGAAGACGACGGCGTGCGGGACGCCGGTGTTCACGGCCGTCACGGACAGCCCCGCCGAGGCTGTGCCGGCGAGTTCGTCGAGTGTCGCGTCGATCAGGGGCGCGTCGCCCGCAAGCGGCACCGCCTCGGGATCGAACGTCGGTGTGCCCATCTCGACGGCCACTGACCCATCGTCGACGACCGCGCGCCGGCTCCCTGCCGGGGTGTCGATAGCGACCCTCGACCCCGCCGAGCGCGCGGCCGCCCACGCGGCCACACAGCGGGCGCCGTTGCCACACATCTCGGCGACCGAGCCGTCGGGTTGGACCAGCGTCATCGTCACCCGCGCGGGGTCGCCGTCGTCCGCGAGCGAGAGGAACAGCACGCCGTCGGCGCCGCGGCGGCCACCGGAGCCGTCGGTCACGCCCGTCTCCCGGTCGCAGTGAGCGCGGGCGAACGCCGCGCGGTCCTCGATAGACGCGGTCTCGGCGTCTACGACGACGAAGTCGTTGCCCGCGCCGTCGTACTTCTCGAACGGAACCGTCATCGGTCACACTCCTTGCCCCGGCGCTTTTGCTCTTCCGGGGCGTCGAGCCTGGCCACGTCAGCGAGCGACTCCCGCCGGCGGAGCGGGTCGCCGTCGACGGTCACCTCCGCGGGCCGCGGCCGGGAGTTGTACGTCGACGCCATCTCGTAGCCGTACGCGCCGGCGTTCCCGATCGCCAGGAGATCGCCCAGCGCGGGGCGGGGGAGCGGTCGGTTCTCACAGAGCAGGTCCGCGGTCTCACACGCCGGGCCGGCGACGGTGACCCCGACCTGCCCGCGGTCGCTCGCCTCCGGTGCCAGGCTCCGAACCGCGTGGTACGCGTCGTACATCGCCGGGCGGAGCAGCGTCGTCATCCCGGCGTCGACGCCGGCGACCACCATCTCGGGCGTCTCCTTCACGGTGTTCACCCGGGTCAGCAGGACGCCGGCGTCCGCGACGACGTAGCGTCCGGGCTCGATCGCGAGCGTCGCGTCGACCTCGCCGAGCGCCGCTCGCGTCGCTTCAGCGACGGCGTCGAGGTCGAGCGCGGGCGCGTCCCCCCGGTACGGGACGCCGAACCCGCCGCCCACGTCGATCGTCCCGACCGGGATCCCCTCGGCGTCGAGCGTCCGGGCCAACTCTCCCAGCCGGCGGACGAGCTCGCGGTGGTCGGCGAGATCATCGCCCGAGATGCCCGAGCCGGCGTGGGCGTGGATGCCGGCGAACTCGAACGCGCGGTCGATCCGGGCGGCGAGCGCCGGCGCGCGGTCGAGGCCGACGCCGAACTTCGGGTGGCCGCCGGTGACGACCTTCTCGTGGTGGCCGGCGCCGACGCCGGGGTTGACCCGGAGCCGGAGGCGGCCGTCGAAGCCTCGCTCGGCGAGCCGGTCGATCGTGTCCGCGGCACCCGCCGTGATCGTGAGGTCGGGGTTCGCCTCCCAGGCGTCGACGACGACGGCGAGATCCCTCGCGGGCGGATTGACCGCGGTGTAGGTCACCGCCGATCCGGGAACGCCGGCGTCGAGGGCGCGCACCACCTCGCCCGCGGAGGCGCACTCGATCGCCAGTCCGGCGTCGTGAACGGTTTCGAGGGTTCGGCGGGCGGTGTGAGCCTTCGCGGCGTACTGGATCTCGGCGTCGGGGAACGCATTTTGGAGCCGGCGGCAGTTCTCGCGGACTCGCGCCGGATCGAACACGTACAGCGGCGTCCCGTGCTCGTCGGCGAGGCTGGTTAGTCGCTCGCGGTCCCAGTCCGCGAGCCGGCGGACGGCGGGGGCGGCGCCGAGGCTCTCCTGCTCGTCGATCGTGTCGTCGGTCATTCTCGGAGTGCGCCTTCGCGCTGGGTCGCTTCGAGCGTCTCCCGTTCGAGGCTCGTCGCGACGACGGCGGGCTTGTACGCCTTCCCCGGGATAAGCTCCGCCTCGGAGACCGAGGACTCGACGTAGCGCTGGAACGCGCGGCGCTCCGGCGGCAGCTTCCCGTAGTGAACCTCGTCCTCCACGAGGTCGTACACCGGAATCCGCGGTGTGAGCAACGTATCCTCGGCGACGACGGCGTTCTCGCCGACGACGAAGCCCGAGGTGACCCGACAGCCCGCGCCCAGCGAGACGCCGTCCTCGACGACCACCGGTGTGTCCTCGACTGGTTCGAGCACGCCGCCGATCAGCGTGTTCGCGCCGAGCTTGACCCCCTCGCCGATCTGGGCGCAGGAGCCGACCACGTCGTTGGAGTCGACGAGGCTGTCGTCGCCGACGTGGGCGCCGATGTTGACGAAGCTGGGCGACATCATGATCACGTCCGAACCGAGGTACGACCCCGGGCGGAGGACGGTGCCGTCGGGCGTGTTCCGCGTTCCGCGCTCGCCGAGGTCGTCGGTCGCCCGCAGCGGGAGCACGTCGTAGTAGTCGACGCCGCCATACGTACGGGGTCGGGTCTCACGCAGGCCGAAGTTGAGCAGGACGCCCTGCTTGACCCACTCGACGGCCTCCCACTCCGCGGGGCCGACCTGCTCGGCGGCGCGGTGCTCGCCGGCCTCCAGCGCGGCGAGGAAGGCGTCGAGCGTCTCCAGTTCCCTGCTGCCGGCGTCGGCGGCGGTGAGTCCGTCTTGGTAGCGGTGCCACAGGTCCGAAATCTCGTGTTCGAGGCTCATTGGTAGTGGATGGTGGGTTGGTGAGGGTTCAATCCTGCAGTAGTTCGGCGAACTCGTAGCGGCCGGGGTCGCGATCGACGAGGGCTACGGCGGCGTCCAGCGCCCCCTGGGCGAACACGCCGCGGTCGCCGGCGGCGTGGGAGAGCGACACCGTCTCGCGGTTGCCCGCGAACAGCACCTCGTGCTCGCCGGTCACGTCGCCGGCACGGCGGGCATGGACGCCGATCTCGTCGGGGTCGCGCGGCTGCTCGCCCGCACGGCCGTGTTGGCGCGCAGTCAGGTCCGGGCGCTCACGCTCGACATCCTCGACGAGTGTGAGCGCGGTGCCGCTCGGCGCGTCGCGCTTCCCGTTGTGGTGCGTTTCGGTGACCTCCACGTCGTAGCCCGGGAGCGAGGCCGCGGCCTCCCGGATCGCGCCGCGGAGCGCGGCGATCCCCCGCGAGAAGTTGCTGGCGTGGAGCACCGGCACCGACCCGCTCGCCTCGTCGAGCGCACCGAGCGGGTCGGCGTCGTGGCCCTCGAGCCCGGTGGTTCCGGTGACGAACGCGACGCCGTGCGCGGCGGCGGTTCCGGCGTACTCCGCAGTGGCTTCCGGGGCGGTGAAGTCGACGACGGCGTCGACGCTCGCTTCCCCGCTCAGCGTCGCGTCGAGGTGCGTGCCGACCGCGGCTTCGGCGGTGACCGATCCGGGCGTCCGGGCGACGGCGGCGACGGCCTGCACGTCCGCGCGGTCGCCGGCGGCGGCGAGCAGTTCCTCGCCCATCCGGCCGCTGGCGCCGGTGACGACAATCCGGGCCGGCTCCGGGGCGCTTTCGGCCGCCATCAGGCGGGCACCTCCGGCGTCGGCTCCGCGGCGAGTGCCGCGAGCGCCTCGCGCAGGTCGGCGCGCTTCTCGGTGGAGAGCCGGGTGAGAGGGGAGCGAACGTGCGGCGGGTGGCCCTCGCGGATCGCCATCGCCTCCTTCACCGGAATCGGGTTGGTCTCGACGAACAACTCGCGGACGAGGGGCGCGAGCTCGTAATGCAGATCGCGGGCGCGGTCCATGTGTCCCGCCAGCGCGGCGCCAACCATCGCGCCGGTGCGCTCGGGCTCGACGTTGGCGACGACGCTGATGGTGCCCGTCCCGCCCAGCGAACAGATCGGGAGGGTGAGCCCGTCGTCGCCCGAGAGCACGGAGAACTGCTCGTCGCTCGTGCGCTCGATCACCTCGGAGACGCGGCCGAGGTCGCCGCTGGCGGCCTTGTACCCCTGGATGGTGGGGTGTTCGGCGAGTTCGGCGACCACGTCGACGGGGACGTTCCGGCCAGTGCGCGAGGGACGTTGTAGACGATGCTCGGCAGGTCGACGGCGTCGGCGATCGTGCGGTAGTGGTCCAGGTAGCCCGCGGCCTCCGGCTTGTTGTAGTACGGCGAGATCAGCAGGACGGCGTCGGCGCCGGCGGTCTCGGCGTCCTCGGCGAGGCTGACCGCCTCGTGTGTCGCGTTCGAGCCGGCGCCGGCGATCACTGGCACGTCCTCGACGGCGTCGACGACGGTTTCGACGACCTGTGCGTGTTCGTCGTGGGTCAGCGTCGCGGACTCGCCGGTCGAGCCGACGGGGACGAGGCCGTCGACGCCGGCAGCTTCGAGGCGCTGGGCGTCGGCGGCGAGTTGATCGTGGTCGATGCGTCGGTCCTCCCGGAAGGGAGTGGTCATGGCGGGGAACACCCCGCTGAACGGTGTCGTCATTGGTGTGTCGCGGTCACGGACGTTGGCAGTCGCTGCGTGGTGCAGTCGGGAGTCCACCGACGACCGGGCGCGACACCGGCCGACAGCGGGAGAATCAGCGTTTACGTCGTTTACCGCGGGCGAAGACGACGGCCGAGGCTCGGCGGGGGGCGTACGCGCCGAGGTCGGCCGTCCGGGTCACGTCAGGGACGGGGTCGTCGACGAACATAACGGTTCTGCTCCGCCGCCGCCGCGAGACGGTGTTTTTTAACAGATGCCGGGAAACGAACGCATAATGACCGAGATTCACGAGGGCCAACGCGTCGCGGTGCTGGCCGACGCGCAGAACCTCTATCACACGGCCCAGAGCATCTACTCCCGGAACATCGACTACTCCGCGCTGCTGGAGAAGGCGGTGATGGGCCGCGAACTCGTGCGGGCGCTGGCGTACGTCATCCGCGCGGACTCCCCGGAGGAGGAGTCGTTCTTCGAGGCGCTGGAGGACATCGGCTTCGAGCGCAAGATCAAGGAGATCAAGACGTTCGGCGACGGCTCGAAGAAGGCCGACTGGGACGTGGGTATCGTGCTCGACGCGGTCACCCTGGCGGAGAAAGTCGACACGCTGGTGCTCGCCTCCGGCGACGGCGACTTCGCGCGGCTCTGCTCGCACCTGCGCCACGAGGGCGTCCGCGTCGAGGTGTTCTGTTTCGAGAGCTCGACCGCCGAGGAGCTGATCGAGGCCGCCGACGCGTTCCACGACATGGCCGAGCGCGAGGAGGAGTTTCTACTGTAGGGTAATCCGCCCCCGGGCTTCGAGACGCTTTTCCCCGGCGCGTCCGCCCGTTCGGGCATGGCCAAGACCTCGCGTGCGGACCTGCGGACCACGGCCGACTACCAGTTCGGCCGCGGCGCCGGCGACGCGCTGTTCCCCGCGGAGGCCCACCTCGAGATCGACTACTCCACCGGCGGCCGCCCCAGCCAGATCCACGCCCCGGACGGCCGGCTGGCGTCGATGGGTACCGACGGCCGGTTCACGCTCGGCTTCGCGGGCGGGCGGCGCCTCCACGACCACCTCGACGCCCCCGCCTACCGCGTCTACGTCGGCGACGAGTCCGAACCGTTCGTCCGCGACGGCGAGAACACGTTCGCGAAGTTCGTCGACGACTGCGGCTCGGAGATCCGCCCGGGCGACGAGGTGCTGGTGGTCCACGAGGGCGGCGAACTGCTGGGCGTCGGCCGCGCGGAGCTCTCGGCGACGGGGATGCAGGATTTCCAAACCGGGATGGCGGTGATGGTTCGAGAGGGCGTCGAGGAGTACGTGGACGCCGAGGCGTAGCTGTAGCTTCGAGGCGCCGACTTACAGCCCCAACGCGGTCACGATCGGGACGCCTGCAGCGACCGAGCCGAGCAGGTAGCCGCCGATCGCGCCGCCGTTGAGCAGCGGCAAGCCGGCGTGGGCACGCCCGGCGAACACCATCCGCAGCAGGACGAACAGCCCGAGGAACGTCCCGACCATCGCCGTCAGCGCGGGGAGGTTCATCGCCAGACCGACGCCGATATCGAGCGGCGCCGCCGGCGAGAAGTGTGCGGCGCTCGCGACGAGCACCGTCGGCATCACGGCGTCGCCGAGCCCGATGAAGAAGGCGTCGCGGTCGGCCACGTCCGGCCCCTCGCCCTCGACGGCCGCCTCGTCGGCCGGCGAGGACGCCTCGGCGTCGGTCCCGTCCGCCCGGTCGTCGGCTTCGCTCGCTTCGCCGCTCTCGGCCTCCGGCTCGTCGTCTTCCGGCAGGATCGAGAACCCCAGCGTGAGCGGGATCACCAGCACGACCGGGACGCGGAGATCCATCACGCCCTCCGCGAGTTCGAGCATGTGTTCGGTGCCGTAGACGGAGATGGCGTCGTACACCGCGAGCACCGCGAGCAGGAGGATCGCCGGCAGGATACCGAAGCTGATCCCGAACAGGCCGGCGGCGCCGGCGCCCATCACCACCCCGGCGGCGTCGATGACGTACCACTCGGGGTACACCCAGAGCGCGACCGCGACCAGCGCCGACAGCGGAATCGCGGCGATGGCTGGGAGGAACACGCCGAGGACGTACCACGCGAGCAGGCCGCTGGTGAACACGACGAACGCCCGGACCACCCAGTCGAACTCGTACTTGAACGCTGCCAGCATCAGCGCCGTCATCACGAGGATCAGCCCGATATACACCAGGCTGTTCGTGGGGTTCTGTGGGTTCTCGAACTGCTGGTAGCCGCTGGCCTCGAAGGAGGGCACGAGTGCGAGCGCGCCCAGTTGGACGAGCAGGAAGACGAGCGCCGCGAACGCGGCCCCGCGGAACGCACGAGAGGTCATTGCCGGCCGTTCGCTCGCGCGGGGTTTGGCGGTTGTGGTCCGGCCGTGTTACCGTGCGTACAGCTTCTGGCCCACCAGCGCGGTGAGCCCGTCGCGGTTCGAGGGCGACACCGCGACGTAGGGTTGGGAGACGGGGCCGAACACGTCGACGACGCGCCCGACGGTGTCGAGGCTCTCGTCGACGACGGTCTGGCCGATCTCGGGGTGGTCGCTGTCGGGACAGCGCGCGATCGCGAGTCCCTGGGCGGTCCGGGCGACCGTACCGACTCGCTCCATCAGTCCCGAAGGATCGCGACGTACGCCGCGATCGCCTGCACGAGGTCGTTCTTCGTCGCGTCGTCTGCGCCCTGGACGAGCACGCGCCCGCGGGGTTCGAACTCGCGGGAGTAGCTCTTGTCGCGTTCGACGACGGCGTCGTAGCCCACCTGCTGGACCGCCTTCGCGATCTCGTCGACCGTCGGGTCCTCGACGGCCTCGTCCAGCGGCACCCGGCGGCCCTCCGAACGACTGTACGCCGCGTCGAGGTACGCGGGGTAGACGACGTTCTCGATCATGCGAGAGCAGACGCCGTCGTCGGGGAAAGCGGTTTTGATGCCGCTCAGTCGCGACGACCGAGCAGCGCTGCGCCCGCGCCGAGGGCGGCGACGGCGGCACCGGCGCCGAAGCCGGGGCCTTCAGTCGTGGTCGGCTGCTCGGGCGTCGGCGTCGCCTCGGTCGTCGCTTCGGTCGGGGTCGCAGTCGGCGTGGCCGTCTCCGTGCCGACGCTGACCTCACTCCGTGCGGTCCACTCCGCGCTCGCGGCCGCGTCGGGGTGGAACCCTTCGGTCAGGTTCCGCGTCGAGTACACGACCGAGCGCGGCGCGGGCTGGCTCAGGTAGTTCGGGTCGACGACCACGCTCGCGTTGTTCTGCCCGGCGGTCGTCGACGCGTAGGGCTCCTGTGTGATCAGGCTGGTCAGCCCTTCCTGCAGCACCAGCATCTCGGGGTTCAGCTCGAGGATCGTCTCGTCGGAGACCTGGTAGGGGTAGGAGCTGTTGAACGCCTCGACGGCGAGGTTCGTGCCGCCAGCGGCCTCGGCCATCGCGTTGATGAACGTGTTGCCACCGACCAGCGAGCCGCCGCTGAGGGGGATCAGCAGCTCGGGCGACTCCGTGTCGGCCGTGACCTCCTGTGCGGTCTCGACGTTCGCGTTCATCCACGCGTTCGCTTCGGCGGCGCCCTCACAGTTCCCGGTGAGCTTGCCGATCCGCGTGGTCTTGTTCGCCACGTCCTCGACCGAGGTGGCGGCCTCGAACTGGTACACCGTCATCCCCGCGTCCCGCAGCGCGCTCACGGTCTCCGCGGGCACGATGTTGGCCGCGAGCACGAGGTCGGCCTCGGTGCCGACAACCGCCTCCGTGCTGTAGCCGAAGCCGCTGGCGGAGACGTTGGTCCGGCTCTCGGCGCCGGCGAGGTAGTCGGCGTTACTACTGAGCCCGACCACCTGGTCTTTGCCACCGATCTCCCACATCGTCTGGGCCGCGCTGGCGCCGAGGGTCGTCACCGTCTCGGGCGGCTCTTCGAGGGTCACCTCGGTACCCGTCGCGTCGGTCAGGGTGAGCGGGAACGAGCAGTCGGGGACTTCTTGCTGTACCGCCGCGTCGGCGTCGGCGTTCGCGTGGGTCACCGACGCGCCGGACGCGCCGACGGCGCCGGCCGGCGCAACGGCCGCAAGAAGCGTACACAGTACGATCAGTAACGTTGTTCGCGTTCGCATCGACTGCTCCTCGCGTCTAGTGCAACAAGTATTTGTCTAACCCAACTCAGCTTTGGTACATGAGCGTGGCGAGGCGCGCGACCGGCTGGTCGGCTGGCTTAGCTGCCGCCCTCGCCGGCGTCGTCGTCGTCAGCGCGGGGATCGGTCCGGTTCCGGTTCCCGCCGAGACGGCGCTGAAGGCCGTTCTCGAAGCGATCGCGGTGCCGTCGCTCGCCGGCGGCGAGTTCGGCTGGCACCACCCCTTCGCGTTCTCGCTGCGGGCGTCCCACCGCGCGATCGTGATGCGGGTCAGGCTCCCGCGGATCCTGTTGGGTGCGTTGGTGGGGTTCGCCCTCGGCGCCGCGGGAACGGTGATGCAGGGGTTCTTCCGCAACCCGATGGCCGACCCTTCGATCATCGGCGTCTCCTCGGGCGCCGCCGTCGGCGCCGTCGCGTCGATCGTCGCCCCCGCCGTGATCCCGTTCGGGCTCGGGCTGGAGCCCGCAGCGTTCGCCGGCGCGCTGCTCACTGCCTTCGCCGTCTACGCCATCGCGACCGAGAACGGGCAGACGCCCGTGGCGACGCTGCTGCTGGCCGGCGTGGCCATCCAGACGTTCCTCGGCGCGGTCACCTCGTTTCTCCTGCTGCAGTCGGGCGAGAGCATGCGCCGCGTCGTCTACTGGCTGATGGGCCACCTCGACAACGCCGGCTGGGCGGACTTCGTCCCCGTGGCGGGCGTGCCGCTGCTCCCGCTGTTCGTCCTGGGCTGTTTCCTCGTGCTGCTGGCGTACGCTCGCGACCTGAACGTCATGCTGCTCGGCGAGGAGGAGGCCGCCGGCCTCGGTATCGAGGTCGAGCGCACCAAGCGCCTGCTGCTTGCGGTGTCGGCAGTCGTCACCGGCGCCGGCGTCGCCGTCTCGGGCGTCATCGGGTTCGTCGGGCTGATCGTCCCCCACGTGATGCGGCTCGTCGTCGGCCCCGATCACCGCATCCTCCTGCCGACGGCGGCGATCGCGGGCTCGGCGTTCCTCGTGGCCGCGGACACGGCCGCCCGGAGCGCCCCCCAGGAGCTCCCCGTGGGGATCGTCACTGCCGCAGTCGGCGCCCCGTTCTTCCTCTTTCTCCTGCGCAAACGGAGGGTCCACGAACTATGACCGACGATACCACCGACACGGCGATCCCGACCCCGGCTGCAGGTCCTGTGCTGTCGATCGACGGCCTCTCGGTCACGCTCGGGGAGACCGACGTTCTCGACGGCGTGAGCCTCGACGTCGACACCGGCGAACTCGTTGGGCTCGTCGGCCCCAACGGCGCCGGGAAGACGACCCTGCTCCGGACCGCTCGCGGCACGCTATCGCCCGACAGCGGCCAGGTCTGGGTCGCGGGCGACTCCGTTGGCGACCTCTCCGCGAAGGCGCTGGGCCGCCGGGTCGCGACCGTCCCGCAGGACACCGCCGTCTCCTTCGCGTTCACCGTCCGGGAGATCGTCGAGATGGGCCGGACCCCCACGTCCCGCGGTTCGGGACGATGGGCGACGCCGACCACGCGGCCGTCGAACGCGCGATGGAACGGACCGACATCGACGAGTTCGCCGAGCGACCCGTGACCGAGATCTCCGGCGGCGAGCGCTCGCGGGTGTTGCTGGCCCGCGCGCTCGCTCAGGAAACGCCGCTGCTGCTCCTCGACGAGCCGACCGCCAGCCTCGACCCGAACCACCGGCTCCGGACGTTCGAGACCGTCTCGGCGCTGGTCGACGAGGGGCGGGCGGCGATCGCCGCGATCCACGACCTCGACACCGCCGCACGGTACTGTGATCGGATCGTCGTCGTCGCCGACGGCGGAGTCGTCGCCGACGGCCCGCCGGCGTCGGTGCTCACCGGCTCGACGATCGGGCACGCGTTCGACGTGGACGCGGTCGTGACGCCCGACCCCGTCACCGAGCGCCCGCGGGTGACTGCCCTGCCAGACGTCGATCCGGACGCCGACGTGCCGGAGATCCCCCCCGTCGAGCGCGTCCACGTCGTCGCCGGGGCGGGCGGGCGGGCCCGCTACTGACACGCCTCGACCGCGCCGGACTCGAGGCGACGGTCGGTCCAGTGCCCACGGGCGACTCCGACGCCGCGGTCGCCGACGCGCTGGGGATGGAGACGCTCGCGGTCGGCGTGCTCGAGGGCGTCGACGATGGCGCACTCGAACGGTTGGGCGCGCTGGTCGGGCGGGCGGACGCCGTCGTGGTCGCCGACGTGGACCTCACGGCCGGGCTGGCGCCGGTGCTGTCGGCGGTCGCCGACAGCGAGACGCCGGCGTACTGCATCGAGGAGCGGCCGACGAACGAGCGGACGGTCGCCGAGGCCGCGGCGACGGCGTACCGCCGGCTCCGCGTCGGCGAGGCCGGCGTCGCCGCGTCGACGCCGGAGCTGCTCGACGTGCTCGCCTGAGTTCCGTCATCCTTACTCCCACCGGGCGCCGAGTCCGGGTATGATGCGGCCCTGTGTCGTCGTCCCCCGGGAGTCGGGCGAGGCGACTCGACAGCGTCTCGCCGAAGCCGACCTGATCGACCAGGCGTTCGGCATCGAGGTCGCGGACGGCGACCTGTTCATCCCCGTGACGGACCCGGAGTCGGTTCCGGCAGACATGGCGGTCACCGAGCGCGACGTGCCGTCTCGCACGCCCCAGCGCACGCCCGCGGACTTGCTGGGGTACGAACCCACCTACGAGCGACTGGGCGACGTGGTACTCGTCGACGAGGACGATCCCGACCGCGCCGCCGAAATCGCCGACGCCGTCGTCGAGTCCGACATCCCGGTCCGGAGCGTGCTCAACCGCGACTCGAAAGTGAAAGGCGAGACGCGCGTCCGGGACTGGGAGGTGCTGGCCGACGAGGACGGCGATCGATCGCCGACGGAGACGGTCCACCGCGAGTACGGCCACGAGTTCGTCGTCGACGTCGACGAGGTGTACTTCTCGCCGCGACTCGCCACCGAGCGCAATCGCGTCGTCGAGCAGGTCGAGCCCGGCGAGCACGCCCTGGACATGTTCGCCGGCGTCGGTCCCTACGCGATCCCGATGGCGAGCGCGGGCGCGGAGGTGGTGGCCTGCGACATCAACCCCGACGCGATCGCCTACCTCGAGGAGAACGCCGAGCGCAACGCCGTCGCCGACCGGATCACCACCCACGTCGGCGACGTACGGGAGCTGACTGCGGAGTACGCCGGCTGGGCGGATCGGCTGGTGATGAACCTCCCGCACACCGCCGCGGAGTTCGCCGACGCCGCCGTGGCGTTCGCCGGTGAGTCGTGTGTGGTGCATCTGTACGACATCCAGCACGAGGACGCCCCCTTCGAACGGGCGACGACGGCGCTCGAGACGGCGGCCGGCGACGAGTACGCGGTGACGGTGCTGGAGGAGCGCGTCGTGCGATCCTACGCTCCCCACGAACTGAACGTCTGCCTGGACGCGCGGCTGGACCGGATCGACTGACTGCGCCGGGTTTCGGAACCCTTATGTCCGCGTTGCCGGTACAAGGGGATGGACGCGCCGGGGTAGCTCAGCTGGCAGAGCGATTCCTTCGTAAGGAATAGGTCGAGGGTTCAAATCCCTCCTCCGGCTCTTCTGTCGAACGAAGTGAGACGAAGAGCGGCACGTGGGATTTGAACCAGGGAGTGAAGCGAGCGTAGCGAGCGGAACGACCGTGGTTCAGAATCCCTCCTCCGGCTCTCTACTGCTTGTTGAAAACCCTTCAGAGGATCGGGTAGCCCTGTTGCTACCCCGGAGGTGGCCGCATGACCGCGGTCGCTTCCCGCAGTCCAACGCCGCGGCGCAATCGTTCCTCAAGGCAGATGTCGGGCCCGAGAACACGGGCAACCAGAACCGGACGTACTACGAGGTCAGTCACGTCCAGTTCTACTACTGCGAGAACGGCGACGACGACAACAGCGATGGCGACAACGGGAACGGTGGCAACGGCGACGACAACCACCACGACAACTGCTGGCCGAACTCGACGACGCTGTACATCGGGTTCTCGTGGGAGTTCCCCTTCGAGGTCGGCAACGAAATCCAGACCGACGAGGTCCGGTTCGACCTGCAGTTCCACGCCCAGCAGTGCCGCCACAACGACGATCCGCCGAACCCCTACGCGGAGTAGCCGGATCGCCGCGGGTTTCGCCGCCGGAGCGGCGACGAGCCCCTACCCGACGACCGGCGGCCGCTCCACGGCCACGTAGTCCTCGAACACGCGCGCGCCGTCTCGGAGCGCAACGACTTCGACGGCGTCGGGGGTCGCACCCTCGGGGATCCCCCACGCCGCGGTCATCGTCCCCGTGGCCCCGGGTTCGACCGAACCCGTACTCGAGACGCCGTCGATGGTCTCGCCGTCGCGCAGGCGCACGTGGCGCGAACGGAGCTCGACCGTCGCGTCGGTGTCGTTCTCGACCTCGACGCCCAAGACGTACGTCCGGGACGACTCCCCCGTACGGATCTCCGAGGTGGTGATCGTCTCGGTCGCCGCGGTCTCGGACAGCAGTTCGTCACCGACGCCGACCGCGCCGGGACGGTCCGTCGGCGTGGCCGTCCCCGTCTCCGTCGGCTCCTCGTCGTCGCCACTGAGGAGCTCGTCGTCGATGATGTTCGCAAACGTCAGCACTTCGACGACGACGGGGATGCCGAACGCGATCAGGGCGATCCAGCGGATCAGCCGACGCCGGTCGATATCCTCGTCGTCGTCAGGCGGCGCCGTCGGCTCCTCGGCGTCCGTCGATACGTCGTCGTCAGTAGGTGAGTTACTCATAGAGAGCGGGAGGGAGAGTCGCTACGCCGGGACCGGGAGACTACCGGGCGAGAGCAGTCCGTCGGCGACCATGTCGAACAGCGGGATCCCGTACGCGAGCAGCACCAGCGCGATCGCGATCGCGGTCCAGAGCTTCAGGTTGTCGAGCACGCGCGGCGACTCCTCGGGCCCAGAGAGCGGCTCGGGGATCGAGCCGTTGACGCGGAGTCGGCTGTTGGGCTTCCCGAGCGCCCAGGTGCCGGCCATCACGGCGAGGAACATCATCGCGCCGAGGAACAGCAGCGTGCCCCCGATGGCGATCTGGAGTCGCATCTCCCCGACCGTCCCGACGACGGCGTCGAAGGTGACCTGGTCGTACTGAGGTTCGGCGGTGCGCCGGGGGATGCCGGCGAGGCCGCCGCGGTGCATCGCGTTCGACATCAGCACCATCCCGACGAACCAGACGAACGGCTGG
The DNA here is from genome assembly GCF_001307315.1 of Halolamina pelagica. GTDB lineage: Archaea > Halobacteriota > Halobacteria > Halobacteriales > Haloferacaceae > Halolamina > Halolamina pelagica_B. The sequence goes on along the minus strand of NZ_LGUC01000001.1, from coordinate 1,386,431 downwards.
ATCGCCGCCAGTCCGCGGAACTGCAGGCGCTTCCCCGTAAGCTGGGGCACCAGCCAGTAGGCGATGGCCATCAGCGTCAGTGCGTAGGCCGTCCCCACGGTGAGGTGGAAGTGGCCGGGCACCCAGATGGTGTTGTGGATGAGGTAGTTGATGTTCATCCCGGCGTTGATCATGCCGGAGAAGCCGCCGGCGGCGAACATGATCCCCGCGAGGGCGACGCCGGAGAACTCCGGGCGCTCCCACGGGAGATCCTTGAGCCAGGCTAAGTAGCCTCTCGCGCCACCCTGCCGCGCGCCGTGTTCCATGCTCGCGACGACGGTGAACAGCGTCAGGAGCGACGGCAACAGCAGGAACATCGTGTTGGTCATCGCGACCAACTTGTAGCCCGACGCGATCCCGGGGTCGGTGTACTGGTGGTGGAACCCGACCGGCGTCGACAGCAGCAGGAACAGCACGAACGTCACCCGTGCGAGCGGGTCACTGAACAGCCGGCCGCCGGAGAGCTTCGGCAGCACGGTGTACCAGACGACGTACGCCGGCAGCAGCCAGAAGTACACTACGGGGTGGCCGAAGTACCAGAACAGCGTCCGGGTCAGCAGCGGGTCGACCTGACTGATGAGGCCGAGCGACCACGGGATGAGGAAGAACACCACCTCGATGGCCACGCCCGCAGAGGAGAGGTACCACATCAGCATCGTCGTCATCACCATGAACGACTGCAGCGGGATGCGGGCGTCCGGGTTCTGCGAGCGCCACTTGCGGTACTGGAGGAACCAGTCGAAGCCCGCGCCCCAGGAGCCGACGATCAGCAGCGCGGCGCCGATGTAGAACAGCGGGTGGGCCTCGAGCGGCGCGTAGAACGTGTACAGCACGTCCGCACTCGCCGGGATCGCGTCGAACAGCCCCGCGACGATCGTCCCCGCGGCGAGCAGGGTACCGATCGTCATCGTCCAGAGCCAGCCCTGCGTCAGCCGCCGGTTCGTCGGCGAGACGCCGAGACTGCGGGTGTTCGCCCAGTGGAACAGCCCCGCGATCCCGAACGTGGTGAACACCAGCGCCAGCAGCACGCCGTGCCCGGTCAGGATCGTGTAGTAGTCCGCCGACGGGATGATCCGCAGCGTGTTCGTCCGGTGCAGTGCCTGAATCAGGCCGAACAGCGCGCCGACGCCGAACGCCGCGAAGGCGATCCAGAGACAGATGCGGGCGGTCCGGGCTGCCTCGGGGAACCGGTCGACGAACGCCAGTCGGCGGCGCGTGCCGTCCTCGGTTTCGACGTACTCCTGCTCGGTCTCGAACCCCGTCTCGCTGCCGTGTTCAGTAGCCATCAGTTCTCACCTCCCTCGAACTCCGACTGCTCGACGACGACCACCTTGCCCTCCATCGTGTGGTGGCCGCTGCCGCAGTACTCGTGGCAGACGATACCGTGCTCGCCGGTCTCCTCGAACGTGACGGAGAACTCCGCGACCTGCCCGGGGATCACCATCGTGTTCACGTTCGTCCCCGCGAGGTTGAACCCGTGAGTCACGTCGGGCGAGGTGACGTGGAACGATATCTCCTCGCCGGCCGGCACCCGGATCGGCTCCGAAGTGCCCGGCTGGAAGAGGTACTGGCGCGCGACGACGTACACGTCGACGCCGTCCTCGGTGTCGTACACACCGGGCTCGCGGAAGTTATCGGTCTGTTCGTAGTTCCCGTCGGCGATAACCGAAGGCTCGACGGTGCCGCCACTGTCGTCGACCATCGCGATCCCGGGACCGACTGCGCCGTAGATGATGGTCCCGATGAACGCGACGATCAGGACGAGCGATGCGCCGAACCAGAGTCTCTCAAATCGATGAACGTGCATAGTTAGCCAGTGATCGTGGGACCGCCGATGAACTCGACGAAGTACATGAACACCCACAGCAGGGCGATCAGGACGAAGTAGCCCGCGACCAGTGCGCCCGTACCGATCGGGTCGTACTCGCTACCGATCTCCTCGACCGGCTCCTGATCGACTGCCTCGGTGGACTGCTCGCCGACGTACGCCTGTTCCTCGCTCGCGTGATCGCGGTACGCCGCGTAGGACTCGGCGCCGAGGACGGTCGTCACCGCGACCCCGAGGCTCCCGCCGATCACGAGCGCGAACCACCCGATGAAGTCCGAGGGGACGGGGATCATCCCGCCGCCACCCGTCTCGCCTTCGGCAGGGGCCTCCTCGCCACCATCGCCGTCGCCGCCACCGCCGCCGCTGATGTCGCCGACGACGATCGCTGCCTTCATCCCGAGTGCCTCGTGGGGGATACAGACGTACTTGTACACACCCTCCTCCTCGAACGTGTGACTGAACGTGTGGCCGGCTTCGCCGACGAGTTCGGACTCGAAGGAGCCGTCCTCGGCGACGACGTTGTGCGATCCGCCTCTGCCGGTCCACTCCCAGACGACGGTCGTCCCCGGGTCGATCCGGACTGCTGGCGGGCCGAACCCGTACGGCTGGCCCCCGTTGTCGACGCCGACTTGGACGGTGACCTCGTCGTTCCCGCGCTCGTCGACGGTGCCGTCGTAGTTGTCGACGTCGTCGAACCAGCCGTCGTAGTCCGGTTCGGAGACGCCGCCACCACCGCTGCCGCCGCTGCCGCCGACGACGATGGCGCCTTTCATCCCGAGTGCCTCGTGGGGATGCAGACGTACTTGAAGGTCCCCTCTTCCTCGAACGTGTGACTGAACGTGTGACCGGCTTCGCCGACGAGCTCGGACTCGAAGGATCCGTCCTCGGCGACGACGTTGTGCGATCCGCCTCTGCCGGTCCACTCCCAGACGACAGTTGCTCCCGGATCGATTCTGACTGCCGGCGGGCCGAACCCGTACGGCTGACCCCCGTTGTCGACGCCGACCTCGACGGTCACCTCGGACTGCCCCGTGCGGTCGACGACGCCGTCGTAGTTGTCCACGTCGTCGAACCAGCCGTCGAACTCAGTCGACTGCGCAGCCGCCGGCGCAGTCGCGCCGAGGAGCGCTCCCGTCGCAACCGTACCACCGGCGGCGAGGAGCCGTCGCCGTGTCGGCCGTGGCTGTCTGTCCCTGTTCCGTACCATGGGGCGGCCTTATCTCCCAACCCATTAACCGATCCCGGCAGTTCCCACAGGGTAGGAATCGGCACAGGGCAGTAGATACCCCAGCGCGTATCGACCCCCAATGTCTGCACGGAAGTTAATCGCCATCGGACTCGCGGCGCTGATCCCGGTCTGGGTGTACGCACTCGGCGTCAGTGGCGGCGTCGTCGTCGGTCTCGCGTCGACGACGTGTGTGCTCCTGGCGCTGGCAGCGCTGTACATGATGTTCGGCCCCACGAGACGACCGAGCCCAGCGGCGTCTGAACGATGCCCACTCGTGGTGGTGGTAGCGGTATCCGAGTCGTGAGGCCGACGCCATGAGCGACGACTGTACGCTCTGTGGCCTCACGACGCCGCCGCAGCCGGTGACCGACGACGAGATCGACGGCGAGTACTGCTGTCGGGGCTGTCTCGAAGTCGCCCGGAGCCTGGACGATCCGGCGGCGGTCGACGCCGACGACGCCCGCGAGTCGGTCCGCGAGGTGGCGCAGTCAGTGCCCGAGGACGCCGAAACGGCCTACCTCCAGGTCGACGGGATGCACTGTGCGAGCTGTGAGGCGTTCCTCGAAGGCCGGGCGGCCAGCAGCGACGGCGTCGCCGCGGCGGACGCGAACTTCCCCGCGGACGCGATGCGGATCCAGTACGATGCCGACACGACCGACCCGAGCGAGGTCGCCGACGCTGTCTCGGGCGTCGGCTATCGCGCCGAACTGACCACCACGGACGGTAGCCCCGGCGACGACGACGGGACGGTCGGTCGCCTCATCGTCGGCGGCTTCTTCGGGATGATGGCGATGCTGTGGTACATCCTCTTTCTGTACCCCGTCTACTTCGGGCTCCCGCCGGACGCGCTGCTGTTCGACCTCCGCGACGGCTCCGGACGGTTCCTCCTCGCGAACGTCTGGCTCTCGGCGACGGTCGTGCTGGGGTACACCGGCGCCCCACTCCTCCGCGGCGCCTACGTCGCCGTCAGGACGCGCCAGCCCAACATGGATCTCTTGGTCGCGCTCGCGGCGACGACGGCGTACCTCTACAGCGCGCTCGCGGTGGCGTCCGGCCGGGTTGAGGTGTACTTCGACGTGACGATCGTCGTCATCATGGCCGTCACCGTCGGGAGCTACTACGAGGAGCGGATCAAGCAGCACGCGGTCGGCGAACTCACCGATCTCACCCGCGATCGCGTCTCGGAGGCCCGGGTCCGGACAGCCGATGGAACCGAGACCGTGCCGGTCGAGGCCGTCGAGGGCGGCGACGAACTGGTCGTCCGCGCGGGCGAGCGTGTCCCGGTCGACGGCGAAGTGCTCGAGGGGACCGCCGCCGTCGACGAGTCGCTCGTCACCGGCGAGTCGCTGCCCGTTCGACGCCGGCAGGGTGACGATCTCCGCGGCGGGACCGTCGTCTCCGACGGCCGTATCGTGATCCGGGCCGCCGACGGCGCCGAGCGGACGCTCGATCGCGTGGTCTCGCTGCTCTGGGACGTGCGCGGCGAGGGCGCCCCCAGCGGCTGGCCGACGCGCTCGCGACGGTGTTCGTCCCGCTGGTGCTCGTCCTCGGCGTGACGGCGTTCGGCGCACACCTCCTGCTCGGCGCCTCGCTCACCGAGGCGCTGCTGACGGGGCTGGCGGTCCTCGTCGTCTCCTGTCCCTGCGCGCTCGGGCTGGCGACGCCGCTGGCGATCGCCGCGGGCACGCGCTCGCTGCTCGAAGACGGCGTCGTCCTGACAGACGGGAGCGCAGTCGAGACCGCGAAACAGGTCGACGTGGTCGCACTGGACAAGACCGGGACGCTCACGACTGGGGAGATGGCGCTGCACGCCGTCGAGACCGCCGACGGGAGCGACCGCGAGACCGTGCTGGGCCACGCCGCGGCGGTCGAAGCCCGTTCGGACCACCCAGTCGCCGCGCCGATCGTCGAGGCTGCCGACGACGCCGACACGGCGGTCGGCCCGGACACGACGGTGACCGACTACGAAACCCATCCCGGCCGCGGCGTCGCCGGCCGTGTCGCGGGCAAGAAGCGGGTCACGGTGGGCGACGAATCGCTGTTCGCGGACGCCGCGATCCCCGACAGTCTCAGCGAGCGCTACGCGAGCGCGGAATCGTCCGGGCGGCTCGCTGCCTACGTGGGCTGGAACGACCGCGTCCACGGGGTGCTCGTCGCGGGCGACGATCCGCGGCCCGGCTGGCGGGAAGCGGTCGAACGCCTCAGCGAGGACCGCCGCGTCGTCGTCCTCACCGGTGACGAGGGGCCCGCCGCCGACCGGTTCCGCGACGTGCCCGGCATCGACGAGGTGTACGCCGGCCTGCCCCCGGCGGCCAAGACTGAGACGGTCCGGCGGCTCAGTTCGGAGGGCACCGTCGCGATGGTCGGCGACGGCAGCAACGACGCCCCCGCGCTGGCGGCGGCAGATCTGGGCATCGCGGTCGCCTCCGGCACGGAGCTCGCCGCCGACGCCGCGGACGCGGTGCTCGTGGGGCGTGACCTCTCGGCGGTCGACCGCGCGCTCGCGACGCTCGCGGCCACGCGCCGGCGGGTTCGCGAGAACCTCGCCTGGGCGTTCCTCTACAACGCGGTCGCCGTGCCGGCGGCCGTTTTGGGCGTGATCACGCCACTGATCGCCGCCGTGGCGATGGCGGCCTCGAGCCTGCTGGTGGTCGGCAACACGACCCGACCGCTCGGCCCGGATGCGGGGAGCGACGACGCGGCGACCCGGACCGAGCCGCGACGGCCGACGCCGGACGCGGTGACCGACGGCGGCGCCGATGTGGACGATGCCGAAACGGATGATGCCGACCCGAGTGATGCCGAAGCGAGCGACGGGGGTGAGCGCCGGTGAGCCGCACCCTCAGCGCGCCGGCGTGGTCGGTCCCGGCCCCGGTCCGGACCGCGGTGCTGGCAGTCGGGATCCAGTCGGCGCTGGCGCTGCCGTATCTCGTGTGGACCGGCGCCGGGCTGACGGCGCCGACGATGCTCGCGGTGCCGTTCGTCTGGATCACTGTCGCCGTCGTCGCGGTCCGCCACGCGCACCGGCCGGCGGTCGGCCGAACGAGTCGGTGGGTCGCCGGCGGGATCGGCGTCGCCTACGCGGTCGGCCTCGCGTGGCTAACCGGAACGATCGGGACCGCGATGAACGCCGGCCGTAACGCCGACCTCGTGTTGCTGCCACCCGGTTGGGGGCCGCTGCTCCGGTACAGCGGCGTGGACGTCGCGCTCACGCTGATCCCCTACCGCGTGGTCGGGATCGTCGCGCTGGGGTATCTGGTCTCGCTCGCGCTTCGGGACGTGGTCGACGAGGGGCTCTCTGCGGGTCTCGGGGGCTCATCGCGCTCGGGTCGTGTGCGAGCTGTGCGCTACCGCTGGTCGCCAGCATCGCAGGCGCGCTCGGCGGCGCGGGGCTGGGCGTCGGCGCGGCGCCGACGATCGGCGGCGGGACGTACCTGCTCGGGACGGCCGCGTTCGTGCTGTCGGCGTGGCTGCTCGCCGCGCGCCCGCTCAGACGCTACACCTGGCGGTAGACGCCCGACATCGTCGTCTCCTCGACGGTCAGGCTCACGGTGTCGCCCTCGGCGGCGCCGTCACGAGCGACGATCGTCACCGGCTCGATCGGTTTCCGGCGGAGCATCGCCCACGCGAGTTCGAAGATCGACGGGTGGCCGCCGCGCCGACAGACCAGGACGTGGCGGGCGTCCGCGAGCGACTGCAGCTCCGGATCGAGATCGTGCTCGCCGAGCTCCGCGGGCGGGATCGCGTAGAGCACCTCTCCTTCGATACGCTCAGTCACAGTCGTCACAGGGGCCCGAGTCGAAAGGCGGTGTCGGTCGCGGGCGTCATCCGACCGCGAGCTGGCGCCGATCCCCTCAGTCGCTGCGGGGTTCCAGCGCCTCAACCATCGCGTCGCCGACGACGTTGAACGCGAACACCGTCGCCGACAGGAGGAGCAGCGGGATGCCCGCGAGCCACCACGCGGCGGGCAGGCCGACGGTGAACAGCGAGCTGTAGATCAGCTGGCCCCACGAGAAGTTCGAGGGGTCGCCCAGCGTCGTCGTCCCCGTCGACACCGGGACCTGGATGAACGCGATGCTCGCCTCGACCAGGATGAACAGCGGGATCTGGAGGGTGACGTTCGAGAGCACCGCCGGCAGGACGTTGGGCAGGAGATGCCGGCCCAGGAGCCGTCGGTCGCCGACGCCGCCGAGGCGGGCCGCTTGTGCGTACTGCTCGCTCTGTCGCACCCGGAGTTCGTCACGCACCAGCCGGGCGAGCCCGCCCCAGCCGACGAGACCGAGCGCACCGATCAGGATGCGGAGCCGGCCCTCGACGAGCCAGTAGAACAGCACGAAGTAGATCAACACGGCGGGGAACGACTGGAGCTGTTCGGCCAGCCACATCAGCGCCGCCTCGACCCGGCCGCCGAACCGGACCGCCGCGACGCCGACACCGACGCCGGCCGGGACCACCAGCGTCGCCGCGCCGAGGGCGACGCTCAGGCTCGTCCGCGTCGCCAGCACCAGCAACGCGATCAGGTCCTTGCCGTCGATCGCGGTCGTGCCGAGCGGGTACTGCCACGTGCCGTGACACCGGCCGTCGACGACCTCGCCCGCACAGGAGGGGACGTACATCACGTCGATGCTGCCCCACACCGGCGGCTGCGAGGAGTACAGCACGTTCACTTCGGGCTCGATCGCGACGAGCGGGCCGAACAGCCCGATGCCCACGAACGCCGTCAGGAACGCCAGACACGCGACGGCGACGCGGTTCGTCCGGAACTGGCCCCAGTAGTGGGCGATCTGGTCGGGCGCGTTCAGCAGCGCCGCCAGCGCCAGCGAGCCGAACGTGTACAGTCCGAGCACCAGCAGCCAGTCGAGGCCGTCCATCGCGATCGGAACGCCGTCGACGGCGAGGTAGTCGTACCCGAACACCGCGAGGAGGACGACGCCCCCGGCGGGCAGCCACCGGGGGACTGCCGGTACGCCTGCCTCGGCATCGAACTCGTCCCAATCGACGGTCGCGAAACGCCCGGCGTCCGGAGGGGAGGGATCGCTCATTGCGGGGGGACTACCCCGACCAGTGGTCAGCAAGAACTAATAAGTTGTGACTGTGTGTCATTATCAATCCGCAGATGGCTCTCCCTCCACGCCAGTCGACCGCACCGAGTTCGCACACCAATGGATGGCGATCAGGCAGCCCAGATGCGTAGCCTCCTCCTCGCGCTCGGCCGCCGAGTCGGCCGCGTGGCGGTGACGCTGTGGGTCGTGTTCACCGGCGTGTTCCTCGCGCTGGCGTACGTGCCGAACCCCCACACCGCGACGGAAGCGTACCAGCCACGGCTGCTCTACGGGATCTACCGGGAGCCGCGGTTCGCGGCGCAGTCGGAGCCGCTGGTCGCCCAGTACGTCGACTGGCTGGGCCGGGTCGTGACCCTGAACCTGGGCCAGATGGGCGTCGGCGAACGGGCGGTCGTCGTCCGCGAGGTCGTCGCCGAGGCGGTGACGGTCACGCTGATCCACCTCGTGCCCGCGATGCTGCTCGCGATCGTGCTAGGGACGCTGATCCAACTGCTCGCCGTCGCCGTCGAGTACGGCGACGCCAGCGCAAAAACCAAACTGTTCGGCGCGGCCGCCATCTCGGTTCCGGTGTTCCTGGTCGCCTACGTCCTCCAGATCTACCTGCCGGGGTTCGTGATCGAGACCTCCGGCCAGATCACGGATCTGGGGTACGACGAGTCCACGGGCCCGTTCTCCCCGGCGAACCTCCGCGCAGCGGTCTGGCCCAGCGTGACGATGGGGCTGTACCTGTTCGCGATCCAGTTCCGGGCGGCCGGGACGGATCTGGAGCAGTACGCTGACGAGCCGTTCGTCAAGACCGCTCGCGCGAAAGGCGTCGGCCTGCTGGGGATCTGCCGGCACGTGTTCCCCACTCGGCTGCCCGCCTGCTGACCGTCCTGACCTCCGAGATGCTCGGGATCGTGCTCGTGGGGCTGTACGCCGTCGAGTGGGTCACCAAAACGCCCGGCTTCGGCGCACTCACGATCGACGCCGCCGGGAGCCGCGGCCCGGGGCTGATCTTCGCCGCGGTGTTGCTCCCCGTGCTGGTGGTCACCGTCGTCAACACGGCCCGAGAGACGTACTACGCGCTGTTCGACCCCCGGGTGGAGAGCGGCTAATCGCTGCGGGGCTCCAGCGCGTCGACCATCGCGTCGCCGACGACGTTGAACGCGAACACCGTCAGGAACAGCAGGGCGATCGGGAACCCCGCGAGCCACCACGCCGCGGGCGCGCCGACGGAGAACAGCGCGTTGTAGATCTGCTCGCCCCACGAGAAGTTCGTCGGGTCACCCAGCGTCGTCGTGCCGCCCGCCAGCGCGATCACGATGAAGGAGACCGACACCTCGATCAGCACGAACAGCGGTACCTGGAGGGTGACGTTCGTCAGTACCGAGGGCGCGATGTTGGGCAGCAGGTGCCGACCGAGGAGGCGCCGGTCGTCGACGCCGCCGAGCCGGGCGGCTTGGACGTACTGCTCGCTGCGCCGGACCCGGATCTCGTTTCTGACGAGGCGGGCGAGCCCACCCCAGCTGACGAACCCAAGCACGGCGATCAGCAGGCGGAGCCGCCCCTCGACCATCCAGAAAAAGAGCAGGAAGTAGATCAGGATGGCGGGGAACGTCTGGAGCTGTTCGGCCAGCCACATCAACACCGTCTCGACGCGGCCGCCGATCGACTCGGCGGCGACGCCGACGCCGACGCCCGTCGGGACGACGATCGCCGCGGCCCCGAGGACGACGCTCAGGCTGGTCCGCGTCCCGAGCACCAGCAGCGTCACTACGTCCTTCCCCGCGATCGCGTTGGTGCCCAGCGGGAAGTCCCACGTCCCCTGACACCGACCGTCGACGATCGGCCCGTAACAGCGCGGGACGTACATGGCGTCGATGCTGCCCCACACCGGCGGTTGCGAGGAGTAGAGGATGTGCAGCCGCGGGTCGTTGAAGAAGAAAGGGCCGAACAGGCCGACCAGGAAAAACAGCGCGAGATACCCCACCGCGGCGACGGCGAGGCGGTCCTGGCGGAACTGCGCCCAGTAGGTGCCGATCTGCTCGGGGCTCTGGCTCACCGGGATCACGACCAGCGAGCCGAGGACGAACAGCCCCGCGATCAACAGCCAGTCGAGGCCGGTGATCGCGAGGGGGATCCCCTCGGCGGTGAAGTAGTCGTAGGCGAACGCGACGATCAGCAGGGCGGCCGTCGCCGGCAGCCACCGGGGGATGCCGACTGTCGAGTCGGCGGCGTCGAACTTGCCCCAGTCGATGCTCTCGAACCGATCAGTGTCCGTGGAGGGCTCGTCACTCATCGAAGCGGTGTCTAATTCGTCGTGAGCCGACACGACTAATAGCTTGGGTGTTTCCAACACGGAACAGATGCCCCGCCCGCAGCGGTCCCCCCTCCCGATGCCCACACATCGAGCCGACTCCCGTCGACGCCACACCGATGGATAACGCCCTCACACTCCTCCGACGCGGGGGCGTGCGGTGCTCTCGATGGTGATCGCCTTCGTCGTCGCCTTCCTGGCGATGGCGTTCACGAAGAACCCCAACGCCACCCCGATGGGGTACGTCCCGCGGTCGTTCGTCTCGACGTACTCGGAGCCACGCTTCGCCGCACAGGCCGAGCCACTGTTCGCACAGTTCAGCGAGTGGGCCGTCCGCCTGCTCACGCTCGATCTGGGGCAGGTGGAGACAACCGGGGAGACCGCCTCCATCACCTCGCTGCTGGTCGACTCGATCGTGGTCACCCTCATCTACCTGCTTCCGGCGGCGATCATCGCTATCGTCGCCGGGACGGTCATCCAACTGCTCGCCGTCGCCGTCGAGCGCCGCGATCTCACCAAGAAGACGACGCTGCTGGGTGCGGCCGCGGTCGCGACCCCGGTGTTCCTGTTGGCGTACCTCGTCCACCTCTACCTCCCGGTGTTCGTGTTCCGGCTGGCCGGCCAGCTCGTCGAATTGGGGTACGACACCCGTGAGGGCCCGTTCTCGACGCGGAACCTCCGGGCGGCGCTGTGGCCGTTCCTCACGATGACGTTCTACCTGTTCGCGATCCAGCTGCGGGCGGCCGGGACGGATCTGGAGCAGTACGCCGGCGAGCCGTTCGTCAAGACCGCTCGCGCGAAAGGCGTCGGCCTGCTGGGGATCTGCCGGCACGTGTTCCCTCACTCCGCGGCCCGCCTGCTGACGGTGCTCTCCTCGGAGATGCTCGGGATCGTGCTGGTCGGGATGTACGCCGTCGAGTGGGTCACCCGCACGCCAGGCTTCGGGACGCTGACGATCGACGCCGTGGGGAGCCGAATCCCCGGCCTGATCTTCGGCGTGGTCCTCCTTCCGGTCGCGCTCGTCGTCGGGGTGAACTTCCTCCAGGACGCCTATTACGCGCTGGTCGACCCGCGGGTCGATCGCGTCGAGTAGTCAGCGCTCGCGGTCCGGATCCTCGCGATCTCGGTCGGACGCTTCGAGGCCGTCAGTCCGGCTCGGCGCGTCCCAGACCGGGCCCCGGTCGTCGGATTGGGGAGCGTCGTTGTCGTCGGTCTGCTCGTCAACCGGCTGCCCGTCCGCCTCGGTGTCGACTGCTTCCCCGTCGTCGGAGTCAAGGGGGCCTGTCTCTCCATCGCCGGGTTCCTGGCCCTGTATCTCCCCGTCTGCGGATTTCTGGGCCCGTGCCTCGCCATCGACGGCGGCGTAGTTGTCGCGGTAGCGCCCCAGCTTCCGGTAGAGGAGGTAGAAGAGCGTCCCGTCGAAGGCGACGACGAAGAGCAGGTACCACCAGCTCGGGGGCGAGAACAGCGCCGGAACGTAGGTGACCGTCGTGTTGTAGGCGCCGTGGAGCACCACCGCGATCAACAGCCCCTTCACGACGATCGGCCCGCGGTGCTCGCGATTGAACTTCGCCAAGCCGAGGTAGTAGCCCGCCCACGCGGAGTAGATGACGTGACCCGGCCCCGCGAGCGCTCGCGAGGTCGCCGTGCCGATCGCGGCGCCGACCGCCTGGGTGGCGCCGGCCTCCTGTGCCCGCAGGAACCCCTGGACGACGTACAGCGTGTTCTCGATGGTCGCAAAGCCCAGGCCGGCGACGGCGCCGTACACCGCGCCGTCGATCACGGCGTCGAACTCCGGCCGCCGGTAGCCGTGTAGGCGGACCGCGAGCCACTTCACCGTCTCCTCGACCGGCGCGACGACGAGGAAGTAGAACAGCCCGAGCCCCACCAACGGGATCATCCGGAACGTGTCCTGAAGCAGCGTGTTCGCCGTCGCCGCGAAGCTGGCGAACAGCACCGAGAGCACGAACGTGACCGCCAGCGTGTCGAGTGGCTCTTTCTCGACCACGTCCTGGCGCCAGACGAACGCGACGAGCACGAACGCGGGGATCGCCGACAGCAGGGCGACCAGGCCGACGGTCGGGTTCTGGCTCGCCAGCCAAACGACGCCGCCGATCTGGAGCAGGAACACGAACGCCGCGAGCAGGACGATCGAAAGCCGCGCGCCCCCCGCGAGCGCGCTGTGGAGGCGGACGGCCGTTCGATCGAGGAGGGTCCGTGGCTCCCACGTCGCGATGTCGTAGAGGTCCCGCCCGTCGGCGGCGCCCTCCTCGACGGGGTCTGTGTCGCTCATACACACCCTGAAACCCCGAGGCACGTATTCCTTGCCGCCGTGTCACGCGCCCGCCGATGGACACCGCTTTGGGTCGCGCTGCCCCAGACCCGAGCATGCTTACCTTCATCGGACTGGGACTCTACGACGAGCGGTCGATCACCGTCGAGGGTCGCGAGGCGCTCGCTGCGGCCGATCGCGCGTTCGCGGAGTTCTACACCAGCCGCCTCGTCGGGACGACCGTCGCGGAGTTGGAGGCGTTCCACGACATCGAGATCGACGTGCGCGACCGCGCGGGCGTCGAGCGCGATCCGGGGCCGATCCTCGACGCCGCCGAGGACGACCACGTCGCCTTCCTCACCGCGGGGGACACGATGATCTCGACGACACACGTGGATCTGCGCCTGCGTGCCCACGAGCGCGGGATCGAGACCCGCGTGATCCACGGCGTCTCCGCCCAGTCGGCGGCGGCGGGGCTCACGGGGCTGCAGAACTACCGGTTCGGGAAGGCGACGACGCTGCCGTTCCCGGGCGCACACGGCGGCGGCGACGTGCCCGACAGCGTGATCGAGACGATCGAGGCGAACCGTGAGCGGGACCTGCATACGCTTGTGTACCTCGACATCAAAGTCGATGACCCCACGGCCGACGCCGCGGGGCTCGGCGAGGACGAGCGCTACATGACCGGCGACTACGCCGCCGACCTGCTCGGGGAGAACTGGGCCGACGAACTCGGGGTCGTCGTCGCCCGGGCGGGGAGCCCGGAGCCGGTCGTCGCGGCCGATCGGCTCTCGGAACTCGCGACACGAGCGTTCGGCGGGCCGCTCCACCTGCTCGTCGTACCGGCCGAGCCGCACCACCTGGAAGCTGAGGCGCTCGAAGCGCTGGCCGGCGCGCCGGCGGAGCTGCTGGCCGACAGCTAAGTCGCTCGTCAGTCGTCGCCGGACCCCTGCAGCTGTGACGCCGCCTGGCTGCGGGGCAGATCCAGCGTGTTCGAGAGGTCGTACTCCTCGTTGGTCACCATGTACAGCACGTCCTCGATGATCGTGAGGATCTCCGGGAGCTCGCGGACCACGAGGTAGGTGACGCCGACCAGCGCCATCACCGCCAGCAGTTGGCTGATGATGCGGTCCGAGACGTACCAGGAGACGCGGTAGGGGTCAGTGCCCCGAACATCGTCAACACGAGATCAGGGTAGACGTGGAGGAGCTGCTGACCGAAGGTGATCCCGATGAACGTGGTACGGACGAGGTTCAGCCCGTAGATCACTGGGACGGCGACGCTCAGCGCGCGGAGTTTCCGGCGCAGCGGCGCGCGGACGGCGGCGATGAGCCCAGCGAAGATGGCGATGCTGCCCAGCCCCGTACACGCGAGCACGACGGAGAAGTGGAGGATCTGCCCGTCGCTGGCGACGAACTCGTAGGTGTTCTGGTACCCCTGTGGGCCCGTGATGAGTTCGGGGTGGGCGCCGAAGAAGTCCATCAGCCAGCCCGTCTGGGTCGTAACGATCTCGATCAGCACCTGCCGCGGCGCGGGGATCCGGAGCCCGGCGATCTCGACGGCCGGAATCGTCTCGAAGGGGAGGTAGATCAGCCCCATGATCGCGGTCGCCCGCGAGAGCACGAACAGGGTGTCCCGGCCCTGCCAGAGCAGGTAGCCCGCATAGAGGCTTGCGGGGACGGCGATCAGCGCCAGCACGCCCTCGACGTAGCTCTTGTGGACGAACGCGAAGTGTGGGAAAAGCAGCAGCCAGAACAGCGCGAACAGCCCCCACGCACCGGTGGAGACGCGACGCGCGTGCTCGAGGCGGCGGCGTCCGGCGCCGACGACGGCCGCGAGCGACCCGTCGGGGGCGTCGCCCCGGCGGGCGGTGAGTTCCAGCACCGCGCCGAGGACGAACGCGCCGATGACGACCCACGCGAGTACGTCGGTCACGTTCAGCAGCCACGGCGGGACAGCGTCTGCGATACCGGCCATACCGGAGGGAGTCGGTCCGCGGGTAAATCCCTTGCCGTTGGACACATCGACGGCGGAGAGCCGTCGCTATCCGGTGTCGCGTTCGAAAGAAGTGAAAGCGGGAATACCGGCGCGAAGCCGGTGGTTAGCTACTGGGAGTCGCGAGAGTCAGTTACTCTCGGCGACCGGCCAGCAGCGCAGCGGCGAGGAGTGCGACCAGCGCGACAGCGACGCCGAAGCCGGGCGTCGTCGTCGTGGTGGTGTCGTCCTCGGGCGTCTCAGTCGGCTCGTCCGTTTCCGGAGCGTCGGTCTCCGTCGGCTCCGGCGTTGCCGTCTCAGTCGGCTCCGGCGTTGCCGTCTCAGTCGGCTCCGGCGTCGCCGTAGCCGTCGGCGTCGCCTCGGTCGTGCTCTCGACGACCATACCGTCAGCGTCGAAGTAGCTGCCTGCACTCACGCTGAAGGTGTCGTTGACGGACTGCTCGTCGAAGTCCATCGTGATGTTCCAACTACCGTCAGCCTGGACCGTGGCGGTCGGGTTGTTGTAGAACCGCGGCGAGGTGTCCTCCGTACTCTGGACGGTCACCTGAATCTCGGTGCCCGGCGCGAGCGTGGACGTACCCGAGATCGTCTGGTTCGTCGCGGCTTCGACTTCGACCGGCGTCGAGTCGAGGGAGGCCGTACCTTCAACGACCTCGAAGGTCGCTTCCACGGACTCGTGGTCCTCACCAACGAGCTTCTCGTCTTTGACCGTGAAGTTGGCCGTGTACTCTTCGTCGGCGTCAGCCGAGTAGCCGGTCTCGCCACCGCGCTTGAACGCGTCAGTGCTCGTGTCGAGCGCGATGTAGTAGGAGTCGTTCTCCGCGTCGGCGATCAGTGCGATCTCGTCGTCAGCCAGAGCCGTCCCAATGTCGAGCTGCTTGGGGTCGCGGTTCTGGCGCGTAGTCTCCTCGGTCTGGTTGACCGTGACGTTGAGCACGTCGTTGGTGATCGCAGTCTCGAGGTCACCCTGGGACTCGACGAGGCCTTCGAGGCCAGTCGCCGAGACCTGGTGAACGACCCAGTCGCCCGAAGCGATCGTGGAGTCCTGCGTCACGTCGTCGAGGAGCGAGTCAGCCCCGGTCGAAGCGGGCGCCGTCCACAGCTGCATGCTGTCGGTCGAGCGCTCGCCGATCGAGAGCGAACTGAACGAGGACTCATCGTTCTCGAAGACGTCCGTGCCGTTCGTGTAGTGGCCCTGAACGGTGGCAAGATCGTAGCCACCCTGAGCGAGCAGGTCGCCAGAGGCCAGTTCGGTGCTGCCGGAAGCCAGCGTCGCGCTGTCCTCACCCGCAGCAGTCACGATCGTCTCGGAAGTGTCACCAGCCGTGTACGTGTTGAACTGGACGACGACCTCGCCATCCTCGTCCTCGTCAACGAAGGTCACGTTGGCCTGGTAGCCCGACTGGCTGTTCTGACCGATGACCAGCGAACCGTCGGTTGTACCCGTCACGTCGAGGGTGATGTTCACTACGTCACCCTGCGGGACGCTGTAGGTGTTCTCGGCGAAGGAGACGGCACCTTCAGCAGCCGCGGAGACGTTCACGTCGGTCGTCGTCTCGACGCCCGTGTTCACGTCAGTCGCGACGACAGAGTAGTTACCGGCGTCTTGCGTACCGAGGTCGAAGTCGGCGTTACCGGCCGATCCGAGTCGGACCTCGTCGGTCGCGACGACATCATCGTCACTGTCAAGCAGTTCGACATCGACCGGGCGGTCGAAGTCGTCGGCCTGGACAGTTCCGGTGATGTTAGTTTCATCGTTGACATCATCAGCATCGACGGTCAGACCCAGGCTACTAAGCTCGATATTCGCGTTGATCGAGCCATCGTCCTGCGTGTCTACCTGAATGAGACCATTGCTGAGGTCGTCCGTATCGATCACGAAGACCTGACTGCCCGTGCCGGACGCGAACCGTGAGGTGTATTCCCCACTGAAGTCGAAGGTCGCGTCAGTCGAGTATGCCTTGACAGCAACGTTCGATCCGAGGTACGCAGAGGTATTCCCCGGATCAGAGTTCTGGTTCGAGGCATCGACGGTCACCGGCGCGTTGGTGGCGTCAACAGTCACGTCGTCGCTACCCGTGACTAGGGAACTGTCAACAGTAACGTTATCTACGTTAGAAACCAGGCGATCAACCTGAAGCTCAACACGGTTTGTCTGCGGGGCACTTGCACCGGAAACGGTCAGCGTCGAACCGTTTGCAAGATTGACCGTGAAGTCTTCAGCAGCCGGGGTTTCTTTGGGCGCAGTGTCGAACGCGACCTCAACGATCGGATCAACGTTATCCGTCGTAGTGTCGTTGTTGTAGTGCGTTGCTTCCAGCACGCCCGTGGAAGCCGTATTGATGTTCAGGTCAGCTTCAGTCGAAGTTGCCGTGCTCTGAGGCTCGACAACAATCTCACCAGTGTAAGTACCCGTGCCACTTGGGTTCTGGAACTGGGAGTTCTGGACCGTGAACGTGATGGTGTCACCCGCGCTCGGACTCACCGAGTCCGAGAGCGAGAAGGTCAGCGTCTTTCCGTTGTTACTTCGCGAAACTGTGGAGACGCTTTCAGATGTCCCGGCAACATCCACGGTCACGTCCGACGAGGAGATGTCAGACGCGAATCCGTTGTCAAAGTTATTAGCTCCGGTGAACGTGATCCGGAACTGCTGCATACTGTCCGGGTCTTCACTACTTACGGTGAACGATGCATCTAGGTTCGTGTCCGCGTTTGCCTCGTCAGAGGCAGGAGTAAACGAACCTGAATTAGCCGCAGCAGCAGTCCCGGCGAACGCAACGGTGCCAGCGAAGACGCTGAACACCATCAGCGCAGCCAGAACGATGCTGCGGATCTTGTCTGAGTTGTCTGTCATTGTTGTGTTAGGGTTCTGCACTGCAAGCGGCGGCGCCAACTTCCACGCCGAAGTGAACGGCGATACTCGCTGTTGCCACCATGGGTAGGGGTGTCTGAAACATACGCACCTCGTTATAAATGTCTTGTGGGTAGTCGAGTGGCGTGTTACACCGTCACAACCCCGGGAACGGCCGCGAGAGCCGTCCTCGCCCGACACCCCGGTTAAGTACTTTCTGCCGGTCCACCCCCTCCTTTATCCGTGCCGTCGGGAGAGCGGGTCGTCGACGCCGATGCAGCGCTCGCCCGCGTGACCACGCACGAAGAACCAAAGATAGGGAACGAGCGACCGCTACTCCGTCACGACTTCGACTTCGTGGCCGTCGAAGGCCCTTGTGAACGAGAAGGGGACCCCTCGTTTGGCAACTTCGTGGACCGACATAGCGAGTGCGGAGGGGCCGAACCCTTATGCGGAAACGCTGCTAAAGGGAGGTATGGGAATCATCGCTGGACGCGTGGAACCCTTCATCAGCGGGCGAGACCCCGACGAGCCGCGGGATGAGCCACTCGGAACACGGCTGCGCGGTCGGTTCGCAGAACTGGATGTCGACTCCGTCGACGCCGTTCGGGAGATCCGGGAGTCCTAATGCGGCTGTTTCTGGATACTAATGTGTTCGTCGCGGCGTTGACGGACGAACCAGGCCGCGGCGAGTTCGCGACACGTCTGCTCAACCGTACTGACGAGTACGAACTCCATACGTCACTACTGAATCTGATGGAGATCAGGACAGTACTGACGAAAAAGAAATCCGCCGACCTGAACGCGGCGAACGACGCGATAGACGAGATCGTCTACGATGCGGAGATCACCATCCCAGACGCGTCCGACGTGATGAACGCCAACGAGAGACAGAACGAAACACTTCACTACCCGATGGACGCGATCATCGCGTCGCTTGCCGACGGTGCCGACGCCGAACTCGTCACGTTCGACGGGGAGATGCTCGACCACGTCGGTCGATCCCCGGAGGACGTACTCGAAGAACTAGACGACAGTTCCTGAACGGCAGGCCCGGGAGTTCGCTTACTCCGTCACGACTTCGACTTCGTGGCCGTCGAAGGTCTTCGTGAAGGCGTAGTTGTAGTCACACGATTCGGGATCGCGGTATTCCTCGGCCTCCCGGGTCATCAGCGTGCCCCAGAACTCCTCGAGGTCCTCGCACTCCACCGCCAGGTGCCCCAAGCGTCGCCGAGGTCGTACGTGCGCCCGTCGTAGTTGTACGTGAGCTCGACGGCCATCGCCTCCTCGGCGGCGTCCTCGGGCGCGAGGAAGTAGTTCGCGAACGTGTCGGCCTCCCACCGCCCGGTCGTCTCGTACCCCATCTTTCGGGTCCACCAGCCGAGCGAGGCGTCGGCGTCCTCGACGCGAATCATCGTGTGATCGATGCTCCAGCGGGCGCCGTGGTCGCGCTCGACGATCTCGATCTCGTGGCCGTCGGGGTCCTTGACGAACGCGTAGCCGGGGTTGTCCTCGGGCCGGCGGTAGTCTTCGACGCCCTCGTCCATCAGCTCGTAGTACGCCTCGTTCACGTCCTCGACGCGGACGGCGATGTGGCCCCAGGCGTCGCCCATCTCGTAGGA
Organism: Halolamina pelagica; assembly: GCF_001307315.1. Classification (GTDB taxonomy): domain Archaea; phylum Halobacteriota; class Halobacteria; order Halobacteriales; family Haloferacaceae; genus Halolamina; species Halolamina pelagica_B. The sequence goes on along the minus strand of NZ_LGUC01000001.1, from coordinate 1,367,234 downwards.
GCGCCCGTCGTGGTTGTAGGTGAGCTCCAGCAGCGCGCCGTCCTCGTGGACGTCCTCGGGCCCGAGGAAGACGTTGGTGAAGGTGTCGGCCTCCCAGCGACCTTTCTCCTCGTAGTCGAGGTGGGTGGTGTACCACTCCAGCGACTCCTCCAGGTCCTCGACCCGCATCATCACGTGATCCAGCGTGTGGCTCATACGTTCGTGGTTGGGTTCGACGGAGCGAAAAGGCTACCGGAGACGGCGGTTTCCTGCCGTGATTGGCTGGGCAGAGTACGGAGCTTGGTGGTGGCACCGTGGCGTCGACGGCCGGGCACGGGACGAGGGTGGCTCTGCACAGTCACGGCGTCGAGCGTCGTGGTGGCGGCACGGAGGCCGCCGCAGGTCACGCGCCGTGGGTGGCTCTGCACAGTCACGGCGTCAAGCTCCGTCGCGGCGACACGGAGGTCGCCACAGGTCACGCGCCGTGATGGGCTCTGCACAGTCACGGCGTCAAGCTCCATCGCGGCGACACGGAGGTCGCCGCCGGTCGCTCGCCGTGACTGGCCTTGAAGGAACAGCTTTAACGACGCCCACGGCGGATTTTCGCCCGATGGGACTCGAGGAGGAGATCGAAGAACTCCGCGAGGAGATCGCCGAGACGCCCTACAACAAGTCCACGGAGGCACACATCGGGCGGCTGAAGGCGAAGCTCGCGGAGAAAAAGGAGAAGCTGGAGAACCAGTCCTCCTCCGGCGGCGGCCACGGCTACGCCGTCGAGAAGACCGGCGACGCCACCGTCGCCCTCGTCGGGTTCCCCAGCGTCGGCAAGTCGACGCTGATCAACGCCCTGACCAACGCCGAGTCGAAGACCGGCGAGTACGAGTTCACCACGCTCGACGTGAACCCCGGGATGCTGAAACACCGCGGCGCGAACATCCAGATCCTCGACGTGCCGGGGCTGATCGAGGGCGCCGCCAGCGGCCGCGGCGGCGGCCAGGAGGTGCTCTCGGTCGTCCGGACGGCGGATCTGGTCGTGTTCGTGCTCTCGGTGTTCGAGATCGACCAGTACGAACGACTCTCCGAGGAGCTGTACAAGAACAAGATCCGGCTCGACACCGAGCCCGCGAGCGTCTCGATCACCAAATCGCACACTGGCGGCCTCCAGGTCACCACCAGCGACTCGGTGAGCATGGACGAGGAGACGATCAAGGACGTGCTCCGCGAGCACGGCTACGTCAACGCCGAGGTGACCGTCCGCGGCGACCCCTCCATCGACGAACTCATCGACGCGATCATGGACAACCGCGTCTACCTCCCCTCGATCGTGACGGTCAACAAAGCCGACCTGATCGACCCCGGCTACCTCCCCACCGTCAAAGACGACCTCCGGGAGCACGACATCGACCCCGAGGACGCGATCTTCATCTCCGCCGTCGAGGAGAAGGGGCTTGACGGCCTCAAAGAGGAGATCTGGGAGGAGCTGGGCCTGATCCGCGTCTACATGGACAAGCCCGGCCGCGGCGTCGACTACGAGGAACCGTTGGTCCTGCCGCCCGAGTCCACCGTCGAGGACGCCTGCCTCGACATCGGCGGCGACGAGTTCTTGAACCGGTTCCGCTTCGCCCGCGTGCGCGGGGATTCGGCGAAGCACGACGACCAGCAGGTCGGACTGGAGCACGAACTCGCCGACGAGGACGAACTCCGCATCATCGTCCGGAAGTAGCCGCGTCGACGGCGCGCCGTGACACCTGCCGCCAGTGGTTCCAAAGCAGTTATGCCGAGCGCGAATGAGTGACACACACTCGCGATGGACCCGCTCCTTCTGGCCCACGTCGCCCTCTTCGGCGTCTCCGGTGTCGCGTGTCTGCTGAGCCTCCCGCGAGCGTTCCGGATCAAGCACCCGGGCACGCGACAGGGGCTCGTCGCCCTCCTGCTTGCGGTGGTGCTGTGGTCGCTTGGCTACGTCGGCTATCTGGTCGCCCCGACCGACAGCCTGCGATTGACCTCCTACACCATCGGGTTCATCTTCGCGTTCGTCGCCGTCGCGGCGTGGACGTACTTCTGTGCCGCCTACACCGGTCGCCGCCCGCGGCAGGCGCCGTACCGCTGGAGCATGGTCGGCGTGTTCCTCCTGTTCGTCCTCCTGAAACTGACGAACCCGCTCCACAATCTCTACTTCACGACCGCGTGGACCACAGATCCGTTCCCCCACCTCGCGATCCAGCACGGCATCCTCTACTGGGTCACGCTGGGGCTGTCCTACGCAGTCATCGCCGTCGGCTTCTTCATGCTGCTCGAGCGGTTCTACCACACCGGAACCGACAGCCGGCCGCTGATCACGCTCGCGACCGTGACGGGCGTGCCGGCGGTCGTGACCATCTTCGGCGACCAGATCGACTGGCTGCTCCCGCTGATGTACGAGCCGCCTGGCGTCGCCGTCTTCGCCGTCGGGACGCTGTTCGTCTACGTGCGTCGGTTCGAGGCCGTCCAGCTCACCGGGGGAGCGACGCCCCCGCCGTCTTCCTCGACCGCGATGAGCGCGTGCGGGACTTCAACCAGGCCGCGGCCACGCTGTTCCCGGCGCTCCAGAACTCGATCGGCCAACCCGTCGACACCGTCGATCCCGAGTTCGCTGCTCGACTCGACGATCCGGGGGTGTTCGCGACCGGCCCGGAAGACGAACGGCACTACTACCAGCTGTCTGTCTCCCCGTTCACCACCGGCGGCGTCACGACTGGACAGTTGGTGACGATCGCCGACGTGACCGAACAGGAGGCGTATCGTCGGCGTCTCGAAGAGAAAACCGAACAGCTCGAGGCGCTGAACCGCGTCGTCCGCCACGACATCCGGAACGACATGGCCGTGATCCGTGGCTGGGCCGAGACGCTGCCGCCCCACGTCGACGACTCCGGACAGGAGGCGCTGGACCGTGTGCTTCGGAAATCCGAACACGTGATCGAGCTCACCGAAACCGCCCGCGAGTTCGTCGAGTCGCTCTCGGGCGAACAGACCCCGGACCTGGGGGCGACTGATCTCCGACGCCACCTCGAGACGGAACTGGAGGCCGTCCGCGAGACCCACCCCGACGCCGAATGCCGCCTCGACGGCGATATCCCGACCGTGTCGGTGCAGGGCAACGAGATGCTCTCCTCGGTGTTCCGGAACCTGCTCGAGAACGCCGTCCGGCACAACGACTCGGACTCGCCGGAAGTCACCGTCGAGGCCATCGAGGACGCCGATACCGTCCGGGTGCGGGTCGCCGACAACGGCCCGGGCGTGCCCGACGACGAAAAAGAGCGGATCTTCGGCAAGGGGGAGAAGGGGCTCGACAGCCCCGGATCCGGGATCGGGCTCTACCTCGTCCACACATTAACCCAGCAGTTCGGTGGCGACGTTCGCGTCGAGGACAACGACCCGCGAGGGGCGGTGTTCGTCGTCGAACTGCCGAAAGCCGACCCAGCCGAGACCACGGCGACCGCGTAGCGGCGGCCCGCCGCCTCACCCGGGCATAGATTGAACATCACGCACGACGAACAGGTCGGTATGCACCTGCGAGCCGCACGTGAGACCGATATCCCCGGCATCAGGGACGTGGCGAACCGCTCGCTCGCCGCCTCCTACGACGACGTGCTCGACAGCGAGAGCCGTCAGATGGCGGTCGAATCGTGGTACGGAACGGAGGAGTCCTCGCCGGGCACGATCGCCGAGGAGCTCGCCGACGACCACACGATCGTGATCGTCGCCGAGGACGACGGCGAGATCGTCGGCTTCGTCCAGGCGTTCGTCGCCGGCGACTCGCCCCGTGTCGGCCAGATCGAGTGGCTCCACGTCCGGCCAGACCGGCGGAGCGAGGGGACCGCCGATCAGTTGCTCGACCGGATCGAGTCCGCACTGCACGACGCCGGCGCCGAACGGATCGAGGCCCGCGTGATCGAGGCGAACGAGGCGGGCGTCGCGTTCTACGAACAGTACGGGTACGATCCCGCACACACGCGACACGTGCGCCTCGCGGGCGACCGAGTCGCCGAGGTGACCCTCGTCGGCGACCGTGGCCCGGCAGCGTCCGACGATCGGACCGAGCGCCGACAGACCGGCGACGGGGAGACGGTGGTGATCGCCTACGACGAGAGCGAACGCGGCTCCGAGGGGCCGTTCCACCCGACCTACCTCGACGAGGAGCGAACGGAACACTACGGCTGGTACTGCAGCGTCTGTGGCAGCCTCGACGTGAACGTCGGCACCATGGACGAGTTCGTCTGTGACGACTGCGGGAACCGCCGGCGGGCGATGCGCTGGGACGCCGTCTACGGCGGGTGACCGGCGAGCGCGTGTCCATCCGGCGGCTCCGGCCGCAGACACAAACCGTATCTACCTCTCCCACATCCCCTGGAACAGTGATCGACGCCGACGACCTGGCGCGCCGCTGGATGGATCTCGGCGAGGGCTGGCAGGCCGTCCTGCTGGGGCTCCTGCTCGTTGCTGCCGTCCGGCTCGGGCTTCCAATCCCGTGGTGACCGTGTCCCGACCGCTCCTTCCCGGACTCGCGCTGCTGCTCGGGCTCGGCCTCGTCGCCCGCCTTCTGGGGGCCGTCTTCCCGCTAAACCATCTGGTCGTGGCGATCTTGCTCGGCGCCGCCGTAGGGAACACGGCCGGCATCCCCGGGCTCGCCCGTGCGGGTGTTGGCACGCACAAGCTCTGGCTCAAAACCGGGATCGTGGTCACGGGTGCGAGCGTCGCGCTCGATCGCGTGGTGGCGGCGGGGCCGCGGGTCCTGCTGCTCGTCGGCGGGATCGTGGCGGCGACGATCCTGCTCGTCGAGGCGCTGGCCAGGGTCGCGTTCCGGATCGAGGGGGAAACGGCGTCGCTGCTCGCTGCGGGATCCGGGATCTGTGGCGTCTCCGCGGTCGTCGCCGTCGCCGAGAGCATCGACGCCGACGAGACGGCGGTTGCCTACGCCGCGACCACGATCCTGCTGTTCGACGCGCTGACGCTGGTCGCCTACCCCGCCGTGGCCGCCGGGATTGGCCTCCCGGATCGCGTGTTCGGGGTCTGGGCCGGCCTCACGATGTTCAGCACCGGCCCTGTGGCCGCCGCCGGCTTCGCGGTCTCGAAAACCGCCGGCGAGTGGGCGGTGCTGGTGAAGCTGACGCGCAACGCCGCCATCGGCGTCGTCGCCGTCGCCTACGCGGCGATCTACGCACGCCACCGCGGGGGTGGGCCGAACGCCGACCGCGGTACGCTGGCCCAGCTCTGGACCCCGTTCCCGAAGTTCGTCGTCGGCTTCGTCGCCGTCGTCGCGGTCGCCAATCTCGGCCTGCTCGACGCCGGCAACATCGACTCGCTCGCGAACGCGGCGGACTGGCTGTTCCTGGTGGCGTTCGCCGGCCTGGGCTTGGAGATCCGTGTCGCCGAGCTCCGGGAGACGGGGTTCCGGCCGGTACTCGTCGTGCTCGTCGCGCTACTGACGGTGGCCACGGCGGGGCTCGCGGTGGTCCAGACGGTGTTCTAAGCAGCAGCTATTCCTCGGCGTCGGTACAACGGCGACTCGATGGCCACAGGCGAGGACGACCCGACGGTCCGTGATCAGTTCAGGCAGTTCTTCGCGCTGGAGCGGGACGTGCTGGTGCTCTCGTTGGCGATGTTCGCGTTCAGCCTCGGCTTCCAGATGACCAGTCGCTACCTCCCGAGTACATGGCCGCACTCGGGGCTTCGGGGTTCGTCATCGGCCTGTACGGCACCGTCGGTAACGTCATCTCGGCGGTGTACCCGTACCCCGGCGGCGCTGTCTCGGACCGCCTCGGCTCGCGGTACGCGCTCACCCTGTTCGGTCTGCTCTCGACGCTCGGGTTCGGCATCTGGTTGCTCGCACCCAGCGTCGGCACGTTCGAAGTCGCCGGCGTCACGATCCAGCCCTGGCTCTGGATCTTCGTCGGCCTGCTGTTCGCCCAGGCCTGGAAGTCGTTCGGCCTCGGCGCCACCTTCGCCGTCGTGAAGCAGGCGACCGAGCCGTCGAAGCTCGCCGCCGGGTTCGCGAGCACGGAGACGTTCCGCCGGACCGCCTTCTTCGCCGGCCCGGTGCTCGCGGCGCTGTTGATCGGGCTCCACCCCCAGTTCACGGTGAGCTTCCAGTACGTGCTCGCCGTGGCCGTCGTCTTCGGCGCCGTCGGGACGGTCGTCCAGCACGTCCTCTACGACGCCAGTGGTGACAGCATGGGGAGTTCGTTTGCGGGCCTCGAACAGGTCCGCGCCGACCTCCGGGAGATGCCGGGCGAACTCCGGCCGCTGCTCGTCGGCGACACGCTCGTCCGGTTCGCCAACGGGATGGTGTACGTGTTCTTCGTGCTGGTGGTCACGCAGTTCTACGAAGTCGGGTTCGACGCCACCGTCGGGCTGGCGGGTGCCGCCTACACGGTCGACCTCTCCCCGGCAGCCTTCTTCGGCTACCTGCTGGGCGTCGAGATGCTGGTCGCGCTGGCGACGATGGCGCCGGCCGCGAAACTCGCTGAGCGCGTCGGGCTCAAGCCGATCGTCGCCCTGGGCTTTCTCGTCTACGGGACGTTCCCGATCGTGCTGATCTACGGTCCGGACCTGCTCGCGCCAGCGCTGTCGCTCCAGTGGGCGATGGTGCTGCTGTTCGCGTTCTCGGGGCTGCGGTTCGCAGGGCTACCCGCGCACAAGGCGCTCATCGTCGGCCCGGCCGAACGGGGCGCCGGCGGGCGCGTAACGGGCACGTACTATCTCGTTCGGAACACCGTCGTCATCCCGAGCGCGGCCCTCGGCGGCTATCTCTGGGACTTCGTGAGTCCGGAGCTCGCGTTCACCATCGCCGCCGCCATCGGCGTCGCCGGGACGGGCTACTTCCTCCTCCGGGGACGGAGTTCGACGCCTATCGGTAGCCCTCGAGCTCGCGGGCCGCTTCGAGCACGAGGTCGTCGTCGATGTGCCTCAGGAGCCGGCGCTGGCCCGCCCTCGCCCGTCGCTCGGCCGCCTCGTCGGTGATGTACTGGTCGAGCCGGCGGTCGATCTCCCGCTCGCGGATCTCGGCGACCCGCTCCGCCGAGAGGTCGTGGTCGTCCGGGAAGCGTCCCTCGTAGAACTCCCGCCAGCGGTCGCGATCTTCCCACTCGCCGGTGCGGTCGCGCTCACGGCGCCGCCAGTCGTAGTACGCTGCGACGTTGTCTGGGTACCCCGGGCGCGGCGTGCTGCCTCGACGACGGTGACGCCGACCCTGGCGCCGCGGCCAGCGGCCGCGATCGCCTGCGCGCTGGTCGCGGCGTGGGGGACGCGACGAACAGGCCGTCGACGGGCGTCGAGCCGTCCTCCTCGGCGTACTCCTTGTCGAGGTGCTTTCGGGTCTCCCCTCGTACTCCCGGGTCACGAACATCGCGTCGTCGTCGTCGAGCCCACGGAGATACTCGCCGGCGTCATAGCGCGTGGCGGCGATCACACGCCGGGCCGTCACTGGCTCTCCGGACTGGGGTCGAACGACGAACCCCGCGGTGTCGGCGGCGTGCTCGACCGATTCCACGAGATCGGGGACGAGCGTACAGCCTGCCTCCTCGACGTGGTCGTGCATCAGGTCGTAGAACGTCCCGATGTCGATGCCCGACGGGAAGCCGAGGTAGTTCTCGATGTGGGCACACCGCTGGATCGAGGACCGACCACGGTCGAAGACGACGGTGTCGAGGCCGGCGCGTGCAGTGAACACGCCCGCCGAACAGCCGGCGGGGCCCCCACCGACGATCACGACCTCGTGGTCGAACGCTGGCTCCTCGGACTCGGTGGGCATACGAATTAGGCCAGCCTAAACATGTAAAGCGGTTCTGGTTTCCGGCGGAAAATTCGGTTAGCAGAGGATTCCGTATTGCGCGATACGGTTTACTCGCCGACTTGCTCCTGAATCGACGCGACCACGTCGGGGTTACGGAGTGTCGAGGTGTCGCCGAGTTCTTCGCCGTTCGCGATGTCCTCGAGCAGCCGGCGCATGATCTTGCCGGAGCGGGTTTTGGGGAGTTCGGGCGTGAAGATCACCTGCTCGGGGCGGGCGATCGGGCCGATGGCGTCCTCGACGCCGGCGACGATGGCGTCGCGGAGCGCCTCGGTCTCGTCGTAGCCGTCCTCGGTGATGACGTAGGCGTAGACGGCCTCACCCTTCATCTCGTGGTCACCGCCGACGACCGCGGCTTCGGCGACGCCATCGACGCCGACGATCGCCGACTCGATCTCCATCGTCCCGAGCCGGTGACCCGAAACGTTGAGCACGTCGTCGACGCGGCCGAGCACCGTGATGTAGCCGTCCTCGTCGATCTTCGCCCCGTCTTCGGGGAAGTACGTCCAGTCCCGCCAGTCGTCGCTGTCGGTGTCCGAATACTCCCGCCAGTACTCGTTGACGAATCGCTCGTCGTTCTGGTACAGCGTTCGGAGCATTCCGGGCCACGGCTTCTGGATCGTGAGATAGCCCGCGCGTCCAGCATCAACTTTCTCGCCGGTCGTGTCGAGGATCTCGGCGTCAACGCCCGGGAGCGCCGGGCCCGCCGACCCCGGCTTCATCTCTTTGACGCCCGGGAGCGTGGTGACCATCATCCCGCCAGTCTCGGTCTGCCACCAGGTGTCGACGACCGGACAGGACTCGTCGCCGATGTGCTTGTAGTACCACTTCCAGGCTCGCGGATTGATCGGCTCGCCGACCGTCCCCAGCAGCCGCAGGCTCGAGAGGTCGTGGGCATCGGGGTACTCCGTTCCCCACTTCATGAACGCCCGGATCGCGGTGGGCGCGGTGTAGAGCTGTGTCGCCTCGTACTCCTCGACGATCTCCCAGAGGCGATCGCGCTCCGGATAATCCGGCGTCCCCTCGTACATCATCGTCGTCGTCCCGAGCGCGAGCGGGCCGTAGACGATGTAGGAGTGGCCGGTGATCCAGCCGATGTCCGCCGAGCAGAAGTACGTGTCCTCGGGCTTGATGTCCAGTACGGCGTGGGAGGTCCACGCCGCCCAGGAGAGATAGCCGCCGGTCGTGTGTTTGACCCCCTTCGGCTGGCCCGTGGTGCCGGAGGTGTACATGAGGAACAGCATGTCCTCGGCGTCCCGGGCGACCGGTTCGACCTCGGCGCCCTTCTGGGCGTAGACGGCGTCGGCCCAGAGCGTCTGCGAGTCGTCGAGGTCGTGATCGAACGAGTCCGCCTCCGGCAGTCGATTGACGACCAGCGTCTCGGTGTCGTGTTCGACGCCATCGAGCCCCTCGTTGGCCTTCGTGAGGTGGTCGAGCGGGTCGCCCCGGCGGTAGTAGCCGTCGCAGGTGAGCAGGTACTCCGAGTCCGCGGCGTTCATCCGCGTCGCGAGCGCGTCCGCGGAGAATCCGGCGAAGACGACGGAGTGGGGCGCGCCGATGCGGGCGCAGGCGAGCATGGCGATCGCGAGCTCCGGGATCATCGGCATGTACATCGTGACGACGTCGTCCTCGCCGACACCCATCTCCCGCAGCGCCGCGGCGGCCTCGTTCACCTCGCGATGAAGCTGTTCGTAGGTGTACGTTCGGTTCGCCTCGTCGGTGGGCTCGCCGACCCACTCGATGGCTACCTCGTCGCCGCGGTCCTCGAGGTGGCGGTCGACACAGTTGGCCGAGGCGTTGAGTTCGCCGCCGGTGAACCATTCGAAAAACGGCGGGTTCGAGCCGTCGAACGTCTGGTCGTACTCGGTCTCCCAGTCGAGGAGGTCCGCCGCTCCATCCCAGCACTCGGGCCAGTTCTCGTCGAACTGCTCGTAGATTCCGGGATCGGAGACGTTTGCCTGCTCGACGAACGATTCCGGTGGCTCGAAGCTGTCCTGTGCTTCGAGCCGCGCTTCGAGTTCTGTGTCATCGTCCGACATAGTCACAACTACTGTGTGTCGGCGCGGACATAAACCCACCTCCGGCGGCGGAAAACCGGGTGAATACTGGCCGATCAGGCGAGCCCGATCTTCTCGCGGTACTCGCCGTACTCGGCCTCGAACACGTCCATGATCTCGCCCATCGTCGCGTACGCCTTGACGGCGGTGATGATGTACGGCATCACGTTCTCGTCGTTGTCGACCGCGTCCTGGAGGTCCTCGAGCGCCGCCTCGACGGCGTCGTCGTCGCGCTCCTCTTTCACGTTGGCGAGTCGCTCACGCTGGTGCTCGGCGACTTCCTCGTCGACTTTGAGCACCTCCGGCGAGGTGTCCTCCTCGGAGACGTACTTGTTGACGCCGACGACGACCTCCTCCTCGTCCTCGACGCGCTCCTGGTACTCGTAGGAGGACTCCTGAATCTCGCGGTGGAAGAAGCCCTCGTCGATCCCTTTCAGGACGCCGTCACGGACCGAGCCGTCGCCCATCTCCTTGATCGTCTCGATGTACTCCATGGCCTCCTCCTCCACTTCGTCGGTGAGGCTCTCGACCATGAACGAGCCCGCGAGCGGGTCGACGCTGTCGGCGGCGCCGGACTCCTCGGCGATGATCTGCTGGGTCCGAAGGGCGACCCGGACCGCCTCCTCGCTCGGCAGGGCAAGCGCCTCGTCGTAGGAGTTGGTGTGAAGGCTCTGGGTCCCGCCGAAGACGCCCGCAAGCGCCTGGATCGTCACGCGGACGATGTTGTTCAGGGGCTGCTGGGCTGTCAGTGACTGCCCAGCTGTCTGGGTGTGGAACTTCAGTTGTTTGGACTGGTCGGCCTCGGCGTCGTACCACTCGTCCATCACACGGGCGTAGATGCGCCGCGCGGCGCGGAACTTCGCCACCTCCTCGAAGATGGAGTTGTGAGAGTTGAAGAAGAAGCTGAGCTGGGGCGCGAACTCGTCGACCTCCATGCCGCGGTCGAGGCAGTCCTCGACGTACGCGAACCCGTCGGCCAGGGTGAAGGCGAGCTCCTGGACGGCCGTCGAGCCCGCCTCGCGGATGTGGTAGCCGGAGATGGACACCGGGCTGAACTTCGGCGTCTCCGCGGCCGCGAACTCGATCGTGTCGGTGACGATATCGAGCGACGGCTCGGGGGGAATCACCCACTCCTTCTGCGCGATGAACTCCTTCAGCATGTCGTTCTGGAGGGTACCACGGACCTTCTCACGGGGAACGTCCTGCTGGTCGGCCAGGGCGAGGTACATCGCGTAGATCACCGGGGCCGAGGGGTTGATCGTGAACGACGTGGACACCTCGCCGATGTCGATCCCGTCGAACAGGATCTCCATGTCCCGCAACGTGTCCACGGCGACGCCCTCCTTCCCCACCTCCCCGAGCGCCATGGGGTCGTCGGAGTCGATCCCCATGAGCGAGGGCATGTCGAACGCCGTCGAAAGGCCGGTCTGCCCCTCCTCGATCAGGTAGTGGAACCGCTCGTTCGTGTCTTCGGCGGAGCCGAAGCCGGCGAACTGGCGCATGGTCCACGTTCGCCCGCGGTACATCGTGGGGTACGGCCCACGCGTGAACGGGAACTCGCCGGGGTTGCCCAGATCCTCCTCGTAATCCAGGTCCGCCACGTCGGTCGGGTCGTACAGTCGATCGACCTCGAGGTTCGAGACCGTCGCGAACCGATCCTTGCGCTCACCGTAAGCGTCGAGGGTCGGGTCGAGCGTTTCTGCGTCCCACTCTTCACGGGATTCGCGTATCTCCGCGAGATCCTCCTCGTCGTACATAGTCCAGAGTTTCGCCGGAACGATTATGAAGGGTTCGGGTACCGGGAGGCAACGGCGCCGATGGAGGAAGTGAATAAACTACTAACCGCGATACGAAACCGATAGCGTTACTGATCGCAGCCGACCACGCGGAGTTCGGTTCCGTCGTCGCCGATGGAGAGCTCGACGCCGTCGATACAGCGGCGGTACTCGCTCGCGTGTTTGCCGGAGCTCCGGATCCGGATGCCCTCTTCCAGCAGGCCGAGGTCGACCAGTCGCTCGATCTTTCGGTAGGCCGTCGACGACGGGATGTCACAGCGGTCGACGATATCTTTCGCCGACAGCGGTTCGTCGCCGGTGACCTCGAGCACCGATCGGCAGTCGGGATCGTCGAGCGCGGCGAGCAGATCGGTGATCTCGCTTTCGGATCGAACGACTTCCTCAGCGTCGCTCCCTGGGCGCTGATTCTGTGAGGCGGATACGGCGTAGCTCATACCCTACTCTGGGACCTGCTTCCCCACAAGCGTGGGGCACCGATATCGTGGGAGGTTTATAAGCTAACGACGCAGGTCGCGACGACCACCGCACTCAAGAGGGTCCGAGTACGATACGAAACTGACAGAGATGAGCACCGGTATCCGGGCCACCGTGACGTTCGATTGCCCGGCAGGCTGTTCAGTCGCCGAGTTCTCGGCGGCGGCCGACAAGGAGATCGACAGCGTCGCCACGAGCGTCTCGAAAACCGGGACGCCCGTGACGGAGTTTCTCGTCGACGTTTCACCGGCGGGCGAATCGGATACAGCTGAGACCGGGGGGACGCCACTGCGAACCCGTCTGCAGACCAGGCGCTGTCCGAACCGGTCGCGAACGCCGAGCCGGTGTTCTCCTACGGCAGCGCCGACGTGTACCGGGTCGAGCACGCCGACGACTGTCCGTGTACGTGTCTGGGTCAGTTCGACTGTCCGGTCCACCGCTACCTCGTTAGCGAGGGAGAGCTCACCGTCGTCTTCCACGCCGAGACGTTCGAGCAGCTCCAGGAGGTGACCGCCGCGCTGCGTGACCGCTTCCCCTCGATGGACGTACAGCAGCTCCTGCAGCCGCCGTTGTCCGGAACCCCCGAGGATCGGCGGTTCGTCAACTGTGGGAAGCTCACGGACCGGCAGCAGGAGGTTCTCCGGACCGCGTACCGCGAAGGCTACTTCGAGCGCCCCAGAGCCGCCAACGCCACCGAACTCGCCGAGCAACTGGGTATCTCCCAGTCGACGTTCGCCGAACATCTCACCGCCGCCCAGCGCAAGCTGTTCGGCGACGTGTTCGACGATTGCTAGCGGCGCCGGGGCGACCGGCTCAGCTACGCCAATCGTAATGGATTAACCGGACGCTCCGTTGAGTCGGTGTAAGGATGCCACTCGCCCGAGAGACCGAGATGACGCGTGAGGAGACGGACGCGTTTCTCGGCGAGAACGAGACGGGAGTGCTTTCGCTCGCGGAGGGCGACGACCCGTACGCGGCGCCGGTCTCGTACGGTTACGGTGCTGAGACAGGTTCGTTCTTCTTCCGATTAGTGTCGACGCCAGAGAGCGAGAAACGCCGGTTTCTGGACACCAGTGCGACAGCTCGCTTCGTCGTCTACGGCGACGAGGGCGAGGAAGTGTACCGGAGCGTCGTCGCCGAGGGAACGCTCACCGAGATCGATCCGAACGAGCTCTCCGTCGACCAGATCGAGCAGTACGGCGAGGCAAAACGACCGCTGTTCGAGATCTGGGGCGAGCCCAAAGACGACCTCGACATCCGACTGTACGAGTTCGAGACGACGAACCTGACGGGTCGGCGAACGGAAGTCGATCGCGACGCCTGATTACTGGCCCGAAAAGTGGGCGGACTGCGCGGACGCAGAGCAGACCGGACAGCCGTTTTCGAGGATGGCCTCACGCATCGGTCCGTTGACCTCGATCTGCTGTCCGCATTCCTGACAGACGTACTCGTACTCCTTCATCAGTTTTCTCTCGGTCGAGTTGGTACTGGTTCGACCCTGCCTAGGAAAGGGGTTTCCTCTTAGGAGTGGGTGTCGGAAAATCCCACCCAGTAGGAACCGCGGTCCGTCGGCGCCAAAGCGCGTGCGGAAGCGTCCACCTCGGCGGCTGGAACAAGTCTCGTGCCGCTGGTGTTACACACGACTCCGGCAACAGTTTCGGCGTTCCAGCACGGAGGCTGGAACAGGGCTCCTGCCGCAGTCGGTTACAGCGAGTAGTCGTGCTCGCCGTCCTCACTCTCGAGGAACGCGGCCAGGAGATCGATCGTGGCGCGGATGTCGTCGCCGTTGGCCGTCTCGGTCACCGTGTGGAGATAGCGCGTCGGGATCGAGATCGCGCCCACGGGGATCGCGCCGTTGGTGTTCTGGAACCCGGCGGTGTCGGTGCCGCCGGCGGGGAGTACCTCCAGTTGGTGCTCGATTCCCGCATCTTCGGCGACCGAACGGAGGCGCTTGTGAACTTTCGGAGTCGTGATGACCGAACTGTCTTTCAGTTTGATCGCCGTCCCGTCGCCCAGCGCGGTGACGTGGTCCTCCTCGCTGACGCCCGGGATGTCGCTCGCGACGGTCACGTCGAGCGCGATCGCGAGGTCGGGGCCACGTCGACGCCGAGTGCGGTCGCGCCGCGGATGCCGACCTCCTCCTGGACGGTCGCACAGAAGTGGATCGTCACGTCGGGGTCCTCGATCTCACGGGCCGCTTCGAGCATCGCGAACAGACAGACGCGGTCGTCGAGCGCCTTCCCCGTGACTGAATCGCCCATCTCGATCGTCGACTGGTTCATCGTGACCACGTCGCCGACGCTCACCAGTTCCTCGACTTCCTCGGCGTCGCGGCCGAGATCGACGACGCGGTCGCCGACCTCCTCCTCGCCGCTCTCTGCATCGTCGAGCGTGTGCGGCGGGACCGAGCCGAACACGCCGGTGATGTCCTCCTCGCCGTGAACAGTCACGCGCTGGGCGCGAAGCACGCGGGCGTCCCAGCCCCCGAGCGCGTCGAGTTTGAGGAAGCCGTCGTCGTCGATGTGTTTGACCATGAAGCCGATCTCGTCCATGTGGGCGGCGACGGCGACGGAGTAGTCCGAATCGCCCTCGATCGTCCCCACGACGTTCCCCATGGCGTCGGTGCGGACGTGGTCGGTGTTCGCCGCCAGTTCGTCGCGCGCGAGTTCGCGCACGCGGTCCTCGTACCCGGGGACGCCGCTGGTCTCGGTCAACTCTCGCAGCAGGTCGAAGTCGAACTCGAACGCCATGGCGGAAACTCCGACCCAGCGACCTAAAACCGGGCGGTTCCGGCTAGCCACGCGGGTTTTCTCGCCAGGGGTCGGGAACGGACGAGACGTTCTCCCACGTTTCGGAAACGCTTATCCGGCCTTCGGCGGCATTGGGGTGTATGGCCGACGAAGAAACCGAAACCGAACTCCGTGCACAGCTCACCGACGCCTTCGAGGGCGCCGACTTCCCGGTCGACAGCCAGATGGATCTCGTGCCTGCGCTCCCCCAGGGGCCGAGCACGAAGTTCGAGGCCGGCGACGTGTCGTTCACGGCGATGGAGCTGGCCGCGAAGCTCGGTGGCGAACAGGAGTTCCCCTACGAGGACGTCGAGTCGCTCGTCGACGACGTGATGGCGGGGCTGGAAGCGCAGGGGATGCTGTAACCGACGCGGCGAACACCCGCCGGCGCCTCCGTGCGCCGGCAACTGTTACTCCGCCGCGGTCGTGTCGTAACCGGGACCGCCAAGTTCCGTCGAGACCTCCGTGTCTCGACTTCGAACACTCTGCCGTCGTCGTGTTGTACTCAACGCCGCGA
The DNA here is from genome assembly GCF_001307315.1 of Halolamina pelagica. Taxonomy (GTDB): domain Archaea; phylum Halobacteriota; class Halobacteria; order Halobacteriales; family Haloferacaceae; genus Halolamina; species Halolamina pelagica_B. Next base: position 1,351,794 of record NZ_LGUC01000001.1, on the reverse strand, counting down.
ACACCCGCCGGCGCCTCCGTGCGCCGGCAACGGCTGATTGTTACAGGAAGTAGATCATCACTACGCCGGCGCCCAGCACCAGCACGAGCCACAGCAGGGTGATGAGCAGGAGGCGGTTGGCGTAGTACTTCTCTTCCGCCGTGGTGCCGTTGGCGCCGTCGGTGTTCGAAGTCGTGTTTGCCATTACCCGTACTATCGGGTCCCCCTTACTTAGCTACCGGTGACTAGCCGCTACAAGGGGACCCCTCGCGAACTGAGTCGGGGCAGTTTTTACCCCCGGGAAGCAACCACTCGGCGTGCACGTCGCGTTCGTCTCCATGGAGACCGCCCACCACGTCGATCGGCGGGGGCTGGAGCGAGCGCAGCGAACCGCGCGCATGCTGGCGGATCGAGGCCACGACGTGACGTATCTCTGCGCGCAGTGGTGGGGCGGCGAGGCCGTCCCGACGTTCGAACACGAGGGGATCGAGTACCGCCGGGTGACCAGCAAGCCCGCAGCCGGCGCCTTCGCCGCGAAGCTCCCGGCGGCGTTGTGGCGCACCGGCCCCGACGTGGTTCACGCTGTCCACGGCCCGCCACGGCACGTCGCCGTCGCCGAGAAAGTCGGGACGATGCTCCGGACGCCCGTCCTGGTCGACTGGTTCGGTGACGGACCGAGCGATCCCGGGAGCGAGTCCCGCGTCGCCTCGGGGGCGGATCTGGTGACGACCCCCTCCGAACTGGTTCGGACGCGCGTCCGCGAACACGGCGCCGACGACGGCTCGGTCCGGATCGTCCCGGAGAGCATCGACGTGGACCTGATCCGTGAGGCGCCGACCGACGACCGGTTCGACGTGGTGTACGCCCGGCGGCTGGACGAGCACGCGAACGTCAGTACGCTGTTACTCGCCCTCGCCGAGCGGCGCCGACGGGACTGGTCTGCGGCGATAATCGGCGACGGCCCCGAGCGCGAGTCGATCGAGGCCGCCGCGCGTGACCTCCGGATCGACGACCGGATCACGTTCACCGGCTCGCTCTCCGAGCGCGAGCGCGTCAGTATCTACAAGGGCGCACACGTGTTCGCCCAGACAGCGTCCACTGAGGTGTTCGCGACCGAACTGCTCCGAGCGCTGGCGTGTGGCTGTCTCGGCGTCGTCGAGTACCAGGCCGACTCCAGCGCACACGAACTCGTCGAGGGAGTCGACCGTGGGCGACGCGTGACGAGCCCCGAGGGGCTGGCCGACGTGATCACCGAGGCCGGAAACGTGCCGCGTCGCGAGTACAACGACGCCTTCGGACAGTTCGATCACGACGCCGTGCTCGACACGTATCTGGACTGCTACGAGAGCCTCGGCGGCGTCGGCCTGCTGTAGCCTACTCGGCCTCGTGGCCGGGGTTGTCGCCGCCGTACTTCAGGAAGAAAAAGGCGATCAGCAGCGTCGCGACCATCGCGAACGCGGCGCCGACGCCGAGGGTCTTCGCACTGTCGGGCACCGCGGGGCCGCCGCCGCCGGCGGCCTCGGTCTCTTCGAGTTCCTCGACGACCTCGACCGACGCGACCATCCCCACGCTCTCGTGGGGGATACAGAAGTACTCGTGCGTGCCGAGGGTCTCGAACGTGTGCTGGTAGCTCTCCCCGCCCGGGACGTCCCCTGCTCGGGTAGCTGTCACGCGCGGCCTGTTCGTTGTCGAACCCGCCCGACGCCCAGAACTCGGCGCCGTCCGGGATGTTGTCCTCGTAGGCGGTCACGCTGTGGCCGACCGAGCCGACGTTCTCCCAGACGATCGTGTCGCCGACTGCGACCGTGATCTCATCGGGATCGAAGATCAGGTCGTCGGTCATGTCGACGGTGTGGGTCGTGCCGCCACCGCCGCCGCCACCGGTGCTCGTTCCGGTCGCGGTCTCGTTACCCGTCGACGTCCCGGTGGCCGTGCCGTTGGACGTGCCGGTTGGGGTTGCCGTTTCGGTCCCCTCCTGTGCCGTCGCGGTCCCGGCTGCTGCCGCCGTCGCGGCGCCGACGGTGCCTGCTCGGAGGAACGAGCGGCGAGAAAGGGCGTCCTCGTTATCCATACACCGGGGTTGTAGACGCCCGATAGTGAATACTTTGGTTCGGTCCCGACCCCGAGCTACCCGAACGATTCGACGTTTGCCCCGTCCGGGTCGCCGCCGGCGGCTTCGATGGCGTCGGTCGCCGTCTCCACGAACGCCGCGAAGCCGTAGACGAACACGCCTTCGCCCGCCGCGGTCGTCAGTGCGTCCTCGACCGCGCCAGCGAACGCGTCGTCGCCCGCATCGAGCATGGTCACGTCGGCGCCCGCGTCGACGAGCGCGTCGAGTCGGTCCGTGTGTGCCGGCTCGCCGTCGTACTGGTAGACGACGGCGGCTTCGGCGTCGTTGGCGATCGCGGCCTCGGAGATCGCGACGGCGGCGCCCACGCCCGGCCCGCCCGCGAGCACGACCGCGCGCGTCTCGCCGTCGTAGTACTCGTCGCCGTACGGTCCGGCGACGGCGACCTCGTCGCCGGCCGAGAGCTCCGCGAGGTAGTCGCTGAACGGGCCGCCCTCCTCGCCGACTTCGACGGTGATCTCGAAGGTGTCCTCGGTGTCGGGCGAGGAGAGCGTGTAGAACCGCGCGTAGCTCTCGCCGTCGATCTCCGCGGAGAGTCGAACGAACTGGCCGGCGAGCCCCTCGAACCCCGCCGGCGTCTCGAACGTCAGCGTGAACGTGTCGGGGCCGACCGACTCGCGGTCGACGACAGTGGCGTCCATGCCGCGAGGTTCCACCTCGGCGGGGAAAGCCGCTTCCCTTCCGACGAGGCGACAATCGACACGTACGGTCACCTTTTGCCGGTTTTCGCCGGTCGTAACTGACCGTTTGACCCAGCGCTTCAGAAGGCTTTTGCGGGCGCCGGGGGTAGTTCCCCCAGCATGCCTGCGGACTTCAACTGGGCCATCGGCGGTGAGGCCGGCGATGGCATCGACTCGACCGGGAAGATATTCGCGAGAGCACTCTCCCGGGCCGGTCGACACGTGTTCACGTCGAAAGATTTCGCCTCCCGTATCCGCGGCGGGTACACGGCGTACAAAGTACGAACGTCGATCGATCAGGTCGAGAGTACCGTCGATCGCCTCGACGTCCTGATCGCGCTGACCCAGCGCACCGTCGATGAGAACATCGACGAGCTCCACGAGGGGTCGGTGATCATCTACGACGGCGAGCGAACGTCGATGGCCGATCTCGAGATCCCCGACGGGATGGTCGGGATGGACGTGCCGCTCAAGTCGCTGGCCGAGGAGGCCGGCGGCGCCATCATGCGCAACATCGTCGCCCTCGGCGCCGCGTGTGAGGTCACGGACTTCCCGATCGAGCACCTGGGCTCCTCGCTGGAGAAACGCTTCAGCGACAAGGGCCAGTCGATCGTCGAGAACAACAAAACGGCGGCCGAACTCGGCGCCGAGTTCGTCGCGGAGAACTACGAGGCCGAGAGCACCGAGTTCGAGTACGAGCTCGAGACCACCGACGAGGACTACGTCCTCATCAACGGAGACGAAGCCATCGGTATGGGCGCGCTCGCCGCCGGCTGTCGCTTCTACTCGGGCTACCCCATCACCCCTGCGACCGACGTGATGGAGTACCTGACCGGGCGACTGGAGCGCTACGGCGGCCACGTCGTGCAGGCCGAGGACGAGCTCTCGGCGATCAACATGGCGCTGGGTGCGGCCCGCGCGGGTGCGCGGTCGATGACCGCGACTTCCGGCCCCGGGATCGACCTGATGGCCGAGACGTTCGGCCTCGTGGCCCAGAGCGAGACGCCGCTGGTCATCTGTGACGTGATGCGCTCGGGCCCCTCGACGGGGATGCCGACCAAGCAGGAGCAGGGCGACCTCAACATGGCGCTGTTCGGTGGCCACGGCGAGATCCCGCGGTTCGTCGTCGCGCCGACGACGATCTCGGAGGCGTTCTGGAAGACCGTCGAGGCGTTCAACCTCGCCGAGAAGTACCAGACGCCAGTGTACCTGATCGCCGATCTCGAGATGGCGGTCACCGAGCAGACGTTCCCGCCGGAAGCGTTCGACATGGACGACGTCGAGATCGACCGCGGGAAGATCGTCGACGAGGACGAGATCGACGAGTGGCTCGACGACGAGGGTCGCTTCCGGGCCCACGCCGCCACCGAGGACGGCATCAGCCCGCGCGCGCTGCCGGGGACGACCGACGGCGCGCACATGTCCACCGGCCTCGAGCACAACGAGCTCGGCCGACGGACCGAGGACACCGAGATCCGCGTCGAGCAGGTCCAGAAGCGCCAGCGGAAGGTTGAGACCGCAAAAGAGCGGGAGGACTGGAGCCCCCGAGAGTTCGGGAACCCCGATTCGGACAACCTCGTCGTCTCGTGGGGGTCCAACGAGGGGACCATCGTCGAGGCGATGGACCTGATGGACGAGGACGCCCCGACTTCCAGTTCCTGTCGGTGCCGTACCTGTTCCCGCGCCCGGACCTGACCGACGCGGTCGAGGAGGCGGAGCAGGTCGTCGTCGTCGAGTGTAACGCAACGGGGCAGTTCGCGGACGTGCTGGAGCACGACACGCTCGAGCGCGTGGACCGGGTGAACAAGTACAACGGCGTCGGGTTCAAAGCGGACGAGCTCGCCGAAGAGATCACGGAGGTGCTCCAATGAGCAGCGAGACTCGATTCATCGACTTCAAATCTGACAAGCAGCCCACCTGGTGTCCCGGCTGCGGTGACTTCGGGACGATGAACGGCATGATGAAGGCGCTGGCGAACACGGGCAACGACCCCGACAACACGTTCGTCGTCGCCGGCATCGGCTGTTCGGGCAAGATCGGCACGTACATGCACAGCTACGCGCTCCACGGCGTCCACGGCCGCGCGCTGCCCGTGGGCACGGGCGTGAAGATGGCCAACCCCGACCTCGAAGTGATGGTCGCGGGCGGCGACGGCGACGGCTACTCGATCGGTTCGGGCCACTTCATCCACGCGGTGCGCCGGAACGTCGACATGAGCTACGTCGTGATGGACAACCGCATCTACGGCCTCACCAAGGGGCAGGCCTCGCCGACCTCGCGCGAGGACTTCGAGACGTCGACGACGCCCGACGGGCCGAAGCAGCCGCCGGTCAACCCCCTCGCGCTCGCGCTCTCGGCTGGCGGGACGTTCATCGCCCAGTCGTTCGCGTCGGACTCCCAGCGCCACGCGGAGCTGGTCCAGGAGGCAATCGAACACGACGGGTTCGGCTTCGTCAACGTGTTCTCGCCGTGTGTCACGTTCAACGACACGGACACGTACGACTACTTCCGCGACAACCTCACCGACCTGGCGGAGACCGACCACGACCCCTCCGACAGGGACGCGGCCACCGACCGCATCATGGACGGCAACGAGTATCAGGGGATCCTCTACCAGAACGAGGACTCCGTGCCGTACCACGAGGCTCACGGCGTCACCGAGGACATGACCGACATCCCGGACGGCGCTCCCGAGAACGCGACGGACCTCGTCCGCGAGTTCTACTGAGGCCCAGCCGGTTTCCACGGTTTTTGCGTTCTTTCACGTTTCAGTAGTTTTTACCTCCCGCGTAGATTGGTAATTGGTGACTCACGTCGTGTGAGCAACCCACAATGACTGACGATACGACAGGAACACCAGTCGGTCGGCGACAGTTCGCGAAACTCACCGGTGCGGCCCTGGGGCTCTCGGCGTTCGGCGGCGTCGTCGCCGCGGAGTCGACGGAGCGGTTCATCGTGAAGCGCCGCGGCAAGAAGTCGATCGGAGCCGAACTGCTCTACGACCTGCCGGAGATCGGCTACGCGGTCGTGCGGGGCAGCGAGGAGCAGCTCAAGCGGGACAAGGCGGTGAAGTCGTTCGAACCGGACATCGAACTCCAAGTCGGTGACCCGGTGGCGGAGACCGAACCGCAGGACAGTGACGCACTCGACGACGCGTTTTACGCCTACCAGTGGGACAAGCAGGACCTCGATGTGCCCACAGCCCACGAGACGACCAAGGGCGAAGGCACCCGGCTCGCCATCATCGATAGCGGCGTCGACGCCAGCCACCCCGACCTGGACGTGAACGTCGAAGACTCGAAGGACTTCACCGGTGACGGCCTCGGTGCCGGCGTCCCCGGCGGCGGCGACCACGGCACCCACGTCGCGGGCATCGCCGCCGCGGCCATCGAGAGCCCGGCCGGCGTCGCCGGCACCGCTCCGGAGACGGACCTGCTCGACTTCCGCGTGTTCTCGGAATTCGGCGGCACTAGCGGGTCGTTCGGAAGCATCGTCGCCGCAGTTGTGGAGGCGGTACAGAAGGAATGCGACGTCGCGAACCTCTCGTTGGGCGCCTACCCGATCCCCCGGCAGGGCAACGGGAGCTTCTACGGTGGCGTCCTGAACAAGACGATGAACTACGCGGAGAAGGAGGGGACGCTGGTCGTGGCTTCCGCCGGCAACGACGCCACGGATCTCCAACACGACGGCGGCCTGATCAGCCTCCCCAACGAGGCCGCTGGCGTCATGTCCGTCGCCGCAACGGGCCCCATCGGGTTCGCCAACGAACTCCTCGGTGGCTCGGTAAACGAACCGGCGGAGACGCCGGCCCGCTACACCAACTACGGGACCAACGCTGTCGACCTCGCGGCGCCGGGTGGCAACTTCGATCCAACCCTGACGGACCCAGTCGGCGGCGTCCCCGCCTACGCCTACGACCTCGTGTTCAGCACGGTAACGGAAATCGAATCCGTCGAAGACGGCGAAGTCCAGACCGCTCCCGGCTACGGCTGGAAAGCCGGCACCTCGATGGCTGCCCCGAACGTCGCCGGCGCCGCCGCGCTGGTCAAGAGTAACAATCCCGACTACAACGCCAACGAGGTCCGCTCGGCGCTCGAGGACGCTGCCGACGTGCCCGACGAGTACGGGAAGGAGTACTACGGCAGCGGCTACCTGAACGTCCTCGACGCACTCTAGCTGCACAGGTCAGTCGTCGACGCTCTCGCTCTCTTCTCGTTCCGCGATCATCGACGCCGCCGTCGCCGCCCAGCCCCCGCGATAGAACCCCACGACGACGATCGCCGCCATGCAGGCGTAGGAGAGCACCATCCCCGCGTAGACGCCCACCAGCCCGTAGTCGAGCGGCACCGCGAGCAGGTAAGAGCCGCCGAGCATGAACACGAACGCGCCGACCAACCGGGCGTAGAACGGCGTCCGGGTGTCGCCGGCGCCCCGCAACGCCCCCGAGAAGGGGAAGAACAGCCCGAACAGCGGCATCGAGACGGCGTACACGCGCGTGAACGCGACGGCGTGGCGACGCGTCGTGGGGTCGTCCGTGAACAGCGCGACGAGGCGCTCGGCGCCGAGGAACATCACCACGCCCGCCGCCGTCAGCAGGCCGAACGCGAGCGCCACCACTGCGACGGCGTTGTCGTGGGCGTCGCGCGCCGCGCCGTCGCCCAGCGTCTGGCCGACGATGATGCTCGTCACCGTGCTCGCCGAGCGGTAGAACGGCCCCGCCAACTGCTGGTACACCCGGCGGGCGATGTGGTAGGCCGCGTTCGCTTCCGTCCCGAACAGCAGGATGAGCGAGTTGAACGGGAAGTTGGCGAGCGAGCTGCTCATCCCTCCGCGAACGTCGGGAGGCTGACCGAGACCACCTGTTTGGCGATCGTCGGGTCCCACGTCGGGTCGAGCGAGAGCGGGACACGCGGCGTCCAGATCGCGAGGATCACCACCCCCGCCTCGATCGTCCGGCTGATCGCCGTCGCGAGGCCGACACCGACGATGGCCAGTCTGGGGAACGGGCCGAGGCCGAGGCCGAGGCTGACGGTGAGCAGCGCGTTCAGGAGGTTGACACTACCGTTGAGCAGCATCGGCGTTCGGGTATCGCCCGCCCCCTGCAGCGCCCGTGCGCCGACGAGGCCGACGATGCGCATCGGCGCGACGCCGAAGACGAGCGTGAGATAGAGCCCGCCCAGCCGCACGACGTCGGGTTCGGCTCCCAACAGCGCGATGAGTGGCCCCCGAACAGCAGGCCGGCGGCGACCAACGGCACGCCACAGAGCGCACCGAGTCCGAGCGCGAGCGTGATCGCGCGGTCTCGGCTCACCTCGGCGTCACGGCCGGTGTCCTGACTCGAGAGCGTGATCGCGCCAGCGCCCAGTCCGAGCCCAACCCGAAGCGGGAGCTGTGCGTAGAGGTCGGCCAGCCCGACGGCGGCGACGGCGGCCGGGGAGAACAGCCCGGTGACGATGATGTCGACGGTCCGCATCAGCGTCGTGAACGTCTGCTGGACGGCGACGGGCCAGCCGAGGCTCGCCGCACGTCGCCAGACCCCGCCGACCTGCCGGCCGAACAGCTCCATCGGTGTCGGTCAACGGGCGAGCGGGGTAACAATACACGGATGGGAGCAAGACTACGGGTGTTTCCGCGCGGTGGCGCCGGCGTTTGGCCCGCGATCCGACCGTCGCCAAGCTGGGGCTGAAGGCCGTTTCCGACCGGGGCAGAGCGAGGAAAACACGCCGAGTGAGCCACTGACTCGCACTCCGGAGTTAGCAACACTCATTACCCACACGCCGCTTCTCCTGTGCATGTCCGAGCGCTTCGACGTGGTCATCGCGGGGGCGGGGCCGGCGGGTGCACAGTGTGCCCGTGACCTCGCCCAGCGAGGCTACGAAGTCGTCCTCCTCGAGATGGAGTCGGAGGACGGGTTCCCGCGTCAGAGCAACAAGTCGACCGCCGGCACGTTCCCGTCGATGATGGCCGCCTTCGGCGTCCCAGACGACGTGGTGATGAACTACACCGACGACGTAGTGCTCGAGTCGCCGAACCACCACTACGTCCAGAACCAGCCGGGGGCGGTCCTGGAGTTCGCCGAGTTCAAGCAGTGGCTCGTCGCCGACGCCCGCAAGAAGGGCGCGGAAGTGTGGTTCGACGCCCGCGTCGCCCGCCCGATCATGGACGACGGCAAACCCGTCGGCGTGCGCTACAACGGCGACGAGGAGGTGTACGCCGACATCATCGTCGACGCGACCGGGCCCGCGGCGCCGCTGGCGAAAGAGTTGGGCGTCAGCGATCTCGAACGGAAGAAGCAGGCCATCGGCGTGGAGTACGAGATGGAGGGGATCGAGATCGACCACCCCGAGTTCGCCGACCTGACGGACTCGATGATGCTGCGGCTCGACCACGACCTCGCGCCCGGCGGCTACTCGTGGATCTTCCACACCGGCGACGATCAGGCGAAGGTTGGGCTGTGCTACATCCAGAACGACAGCCACCGTCAGCACGGCAAGGAGGGGATGAGCATCGACGACTACCTCCAGTACTGGCTCGACACCGACCCGCGCTTCGAGAACGCCGAGCGACTGGAGGGGAAAGTCCACCGCGGCTCGGCCCACATCCAGACGCCGGGCGACCTGAGCACGGACAACTTCATGGCGATCGGCGACACCGTCCCCACCATCGATCCGCTCTGGGGCGAGGGGATCCACAAGGGGATGCAGTCCGGGCGCGCCGCGGCGACGACGGCCGACCGTTGTCTCACCCCCGAGGAGCCGGACACCTCGGCGTCGGCGATGGCGGTGTACAACAAGCTCTGGCACAGCGAGGTCGCGCCGCGGATGCGCGAGCGCCTGCTGATGACCGAACTACTCTATCTCGCGCCCAACTCCCGCTACGACAAGCTGATGGCCGACCTGAACGAGACCGAGGAGGAGACGCTGGCGAAGGTCAACGCCGGCAACCTCGGCGCGATGCGCAATCTCCTCCGCCTGAGCGACGTGCCGCTGCTCGCGAAGTTCGCCCGCGAGCGCTTCTCCGACTCGCGATAACCCCCGTTCCGGCTTGGGCGTCCCACGCGAACACGACACCCGGGTCGGCGACGGTGTCTGACGAGCGTCATTAGTTAGCCGTTCGCCGCACCGCAACTTTCACTTCGGCGGGACTGCTCTACTCGCTCAATGCAAGGGCAACGAACCGGCCTGATCGACGCGATCCGAATCGACGTCGCGCGCCTCCACGCGACGTGGATGGAGCTGGCGTTTCCTCGACAGCTCAACCCTAGCAGCGTGCTCGGCCGCTGGGAGCCCGAGACCGGCCCACAGACGGCGGCCTACTACGCGTGGGCGGCGATCGGCATCCCGCTCGTCGTGATCGGCTACCCGCTCCTCCTGCTCGGCTTCGCGACGCGGTACTACGCGGCCAAACTCGACTCCGCGACCACCCGGCTGGGCATCGTCGGCGTCGTCGGCCTCGCCGCGGTCACGTGGGGGCTGCTGACCGTCGGCGCCTGGGTCAGACAGTTCTCGACGAACGGGCTGATCGCCGTCGGCGCCGCCGGCGCCGTCGCGACCGTCTCGGCCGGGCTCGCGTTCGTGCTCTCCCGACGCGGGGACCGGCTGACCAGCGTCCTGCTCGCGTATCCGGCGGCGATGACCGCGCTGTTTCTCCCCCGGTCGTCGCGGCGCTGTACTCCCCCGCCCTCGCCGGCGTGCTCACGGGGTCGACCAACCTCGCGATCTGGATCCTCGACAACGTGCTGACCGTCGGCGGACTGAACCAGATCATCCGCGACCGGTTCGCGCTCGAGGGGCCGGCGTACGTCGCGATGTGGTTCGGGATCGCGGTCCCCCTCGGCTGGCTGCTCGGTGGCGTCGTCGCGCTGGCTGACGTGATCCGCCCGCAGGAAAAGCAGTCGACGAGTTCGAGCGCCGGCCAGTTCTAGGACTGCTCTACGTCGCCGTCGGACTCCTCGGTGGCAACGGGATCTTCTTCGACTTCTTCCGTGACCCGTGAGGCGACGCGGACGCCGATCAGCGAGACGACGATCCCCGCGACGATGAACCCCAGCAGACGCTGGCCCGGCTGGAACACGATCTCGACGTTCAACAGCGAGAGCGTCAGGTGGGGGATGTCGGCCTGCTGTTCGAGAAAGTAGCCCGCGAACCCGCGGATCACCAGCCCGACGGCGACGACGCCGAAGGGGAGGTTCATGACGGGCGAGGTGAGTCGCTCGTCGCGAATGCGTTCGTCGACCACTCGGCCGGCAGAAGCGGTCAACGCCGCCAGCGCCAGCCACGGCACCGCGTCGTAGACGAACAGGACGAACCGGATCAGCGCGGGCTCGGCGCTCGCTTCGGTCGCCGAGAGCCCGCCGAGGAAGGCGCCGACGAGCGCAAGCCCGACCCCGACAACGTAGGTGACGACGGAGACCTGCCCGGAGTAGAGCGCCTCGCGCACCTGCTCGGGGTGTTCTCGAGCCGGTCGTCGATGGCGAGCCCCTTGAACAGCAACACCGCGCCCAAAAGCGACGCGAGGCCGGCCATCGCGATCTGGGGCGAGAACTGGATCGCCAGCGCCGGCAGCACCAGGAGGGCGACCCCGAGCGGTACGAGCACCGTCTTGCGCATCTCCTCGTCGCCGAGGAACTGCTTGAGCAGGTAGTACGTGGACTCGATGTCCCGTGCCTGCCGCACCACGACGCGGTCGACGCCGTCGACGCCGATGCGTGACTCGACGATCGGCACGACGCGTTCGTCTTCGGCGCTGTCGACGACGACGATCGCCGAGTCGGGGGAGTAGCGCTCCAGGAGGTCATCGATCTGCCGGGCGATCGCGCGGTCGGCGTTGACTCGGGAGTCGCCGCCGCCGGAGACCACCGCGACGGTGGCGTCGTCGCCGCTGTCGGTCAGATCACGGGCGACACGCAGCGCCTCGAGCAGGCAGTTCACGCTCGCGTCTTCGGGGTCTGCCAGCCCCACGTCGGTGACGAGCGAGCGCACCGCCTCCCAGCCGGCGACGGGCATCGACGCGCCCGTCTTGGCACCGACGTCGTTCGAGCGGTCCACACAGAGGACCAGCGTGCTCACGCCGGGAGGGACGGGCCCCGGGACGTTAAGCTTCTGGTCAGCCCCCGCCAGCGACTCGGGGGGCCGAGGCGACCACCGGCCTTACGTCCGGAACCGCACGCCGAGTCCGTCCGTGTCGACGTGGCTGGCGATTCCCGCACCGAAGGAGTAGGCGACCGCACGGGCGCCCATGCCCACGCGGGCCAGCGCGCCGCGCTGGGGCTCGAACTCGCGGACGCTCACTTCCTCGTCGAGTTCGTCTTCGAGGCGGTCGATCACGTCCTCGCGCGTGCCGATCTCGTCGACGAGCCCCAGTTCGACGGCCTCGTCACCGAGGTAGATCCGTGCCTCGGTGTCGCGGATCTCGCTCTCGTCGAGGGCTCGTCCCTCGGCGACGCGGCCGACGAAGCGGTCGTACAGTCCGTCGATGATCCCCTGGAGGTACTCCCGTTCGTCCTCGTCGATATCTTTCAGGGAGGTGCCGGCGTCCTTGTACTCGCCAGCGGTGAACTGCTCGTAGCTCACGCCCAGTCGGTCCGCGAGGTCGGCGACGTTGAGCCGGGAGCCGATCACGCCGATCGAGCCCACGATGGAGGGTTCCCGCGCCCAGATCTCGTCACAGCCGGAAGCGATCCAGTAGCCGCCGCTGGCGCACACGTCGGTCGTGTAGGCGATCGTTGGGCCGTCGAACGATTCGGCCGCGTTGCGGATGTCCTCGCTCGGCACCACTTCGCCGCCGGGCGTGTTGAGTTTGACCAGCAGCGCGTCGACCGCGGGATCCCCGTCGGCGGTGTCGATCTGCTCGGCGATCTCGTCGGCGGTGGCGCCGACCGGCCCCGTCGGGATGGGGTTGTTCCCCTCGCCGTCGCGGGTGATCGGCCCCTCGACGCCGACTTCGGCGACGTTGTACGTGGGGAACTGACTCCCCGCCAGTCCCGACGCGAACCGGAGGGCGGCGGCGCCGAGGGCGAAGACGAGCAGCACGCCAAACAGATCCGCGAGATCCGTAGCGAACTCGACGAACAACAGCCAGCCCGCGAGCAGCGCGAACAGCGTCACGCCCGCGATCACGAGCAGCTGTCCGAGTCGATCGGAGGTGTTGGACATGGGCGCTACTGCGGCGGGGTGGTACAAAAAATGCTGGCAGCCGCGGGCGTCGACGGCGCCGAGGCTACCGGCATAGCGGCAGCGAAAAACGAAGTGTGATCCGTCGCGTCGAACGTTACAGCAGGCCGGTCTTCTGCAGCTTCATCAGGTCCTCGGTGTCGAGGGTCTCGCCTTCCTTGAACTTCTGGTAGATCTCCTCGGCTTCCTCCTTCTCCTCTTCCATCTTCTGCTCGCGCTCGTCCTTGCGCTCTTCCTCTTCCTCCTTGTCGAGTTCGCGCAGGCGCTTCTGGACGCGCACGAAGTCCTCGTGGTGGCGGTCCGCGGCCTCTTGGGCCTCGACGAACAGCTCGTGCATCTCGTCCGCTTCGTCGCGAATCTCGTCGGCCTCTCGGTAGGCCTCGATCATCTCGTTGTGGTGCTCCTGGGCCTTGTCCGCCAGCTCCGTCACCTTCTGGTGGTGCTGGCTAGCCTCGGAGCGGACCTCCTCCGCCTTCTCGATCTTCTCTTCGAGCTCGTCGCTCTGGTCGACTTTCTCCTCGCGCTCGGCGAGCTGCTCGCGCTTCTCCTCGATCTTCTCGATGAGTTCGCGCTCGTCCTCGGCGGAGAGCACCTCGGTCTGCTGGCGGAACTCGAGGTCCTCGATCTCCTCGCGGAGCTCCTCGGCGTCCTTGCCGTCGTCGAGCTCGAGGTCCTCCTTCATCTCCTCGACCTCGTCGAACAGCTCGTTGGCGTCGGCGTTGAGCTCGTTTCGCTTCTCCTTGTGCTCCTGGACCTGCTCGTTGAGCTCGTCGCGCTTCTCGCGGTGTTCCTGGGCCTCGTCGACCTTCTCCCGGGTCTTGGCGTTCAGGTCGTCCCGCTTGGACGCGCGCTCGGAGGCGATCTGGTTCAGATCGTTCCGCCGGTCGCGGAGCTGGCCGGCGAGTTTGATCAGTTCGCCCTTAGAACCATCCTCGAGTTTATCGTCGTCGAGGTCGACGTTATCCGATTCGGTCAGTGCTTCGATGTCGTACTTCTCGAGTACGTCCTGTTTCGTTACCATGCTAATCGAACCTCTGTACCATCCGCCCTCCGGACACAGCGGACGCTCGTGAGACCGCAGTAAATCGTGGATAAGAGTTCCCGATCATTCTGCGTGCGGTGCCACCAGCGCCGGAGGCGTTCTGGTACCTGAACGTATGCTACTGGCGTAGTTAAATTCTTCGGTGGATTGTGGGTGTAATTGCTTCACACGGTCTCTATCGGCCGTCACGGACCCACACACCGCCCGGAGGGTCGTTCCAGTTCGGCAGGCACTTCCGCCGGCGTCGCCGACCGACGGGTATGAGCGACGCCGACGGCGCCCCGGGCACGGGCGAAGAGGAGACAGTCGAAGACACATCCGGGACCGCCGAAGACGCACCTGGGACATCCACCGTCGAACGGATCCACGCCCGCGGCCACGAGCACGTCGCGGGCACACACGGGAGCACCGTCGAACTGACCAGCGACGACTGGCTCACCCCCGCCGGGGACTGCATCGTCGGCGTCGAGGCCGACACGACACCCGCGGAGTTCGACGACGCCTTCGTCTCGGCCTGCCAGTCCGCCGGGGCGACGATCACCGCCGAGTTCGAGGCTGCACTCGACGGCGAAACGTACACGGACACCATCACTGCTCGCGGCGACCCGGAACTCACCTTCGAGGGCGACCGCAGCCTCGTCGGCCGGACCAGCGAGTACGTCGACGACCGGACCGTGTTCGTCGGCGCCGACGGCGCGGCCGCCGATCTGGACCGGGACCTGATCGACGCGCTCGCCGAGGGGGCGACGCTGACGCTGACGCTCACCGTCGAGCGGTAGCGGTTCGCCGCTGCCGGGCGCTTTTTGCGGAAGACGAGCCAACGGCAGTACATGAACGACGACGCCGACGACCGACCCGACGAGCCGTCGAGGAACATCAGCGGCGGCCCCGGCGGCGGCGGCGAGACGGTCGTGCCCGGCGACGACAGCGAGCCCGAGACGCGCGCCGAGGCGGTCGTCGATGAACTCGGCGCGATGTACTGGCAGAAGGCCTACGGCGGCCAGGACGGCTTCGAGTGTCTCGTCCGGACGGTCCTGAGTCAGAACACGAGCGACAAAGCCAGTCAGCCGGCCCACGACAGCCTGATGAGTCGGTACGGGGAGCGTGGGGATCTCGCCGAGTCGCTCGCGAACGCCGCGCAGGACGACCTGGCCGAGACGATCGCCTCCGCGGGGCTGTACAACCAGAAGTCCGAGACGATCATCCGACTCGCGAACCGCGTCGTCGACGAGTACGGCGGTGAGGAGAGCTTCGACGAGTTCGTCAAAACCGGCGACCCCGACGAGGTCCGGGACGTGCTCCTCGAGATGAAGGGCGTCGGCCCGAAAACCGCCGACTGCGTGCTGCTGTTCTCGGGCGGCCGCGGCGGCGTCTTCCCCGTCGACACGCACGTCCACCGCATCGCGCGCCGGATGGGGCTCGCGCCCGCGGACGCCGACCACGAGCAGGTCCGGCAGGCGATCGAGGCCGCGGTTCCGCCGGAGAAGTGCGGCTTCGGCCACACGGCGATGATACAGTTCGGCCGGGAGTACTGTACCGCCCGTGAGCCGGCGTGTCTCGACGGCCCGGAGGCGTGCCCGCTGGTAGAGCACTGCGACCAGGTGGGCATCGACGAACTGTCGGGCGCGGTCGTCGATCCGGCGGAGGTCGTCGCCGAGGACTAACTGCGGAATGAGCGTCTCTGGCGGTTACTTGAACCGGAACGTCTCGAGGTTCTTCGGCGCGAGCGAGTCCGTAGAACGAGTGAGCGTTTTTTGCATGAACGGGTTTTGCGGGTGTCTGGCCGCAGGCGGCGGTTACGCCGCCGAGGACATGCCCCCGCAAAAACGGTTCACTTGAACCGGAACGTCTCCAAGTTCTTCGGCGCGAACGTGCGCATGTTGAACTCGTGGTAGAGCGCCGAGGAGAAGTCCTGGACGGAGCTCTCGTCGCCGTGGACACAGAGCACCTTCTCCGGGCGGGGGCTCATGTTGCGCACGAAGTTCATCAGCCCCTCGCGATCCGCGTGGCCGGAGAACCCGTCGACGGTTTCGACGTCCATCTCCAGCGTCAGCTTCGACCCGCGGCCGTCACGGCCCGAGCCGAAGTCCGAGACCGGGATCTCGTCCCAGCCGTTCTGGATCCGTCGGCCGAGGGTCCCCTGGGCCTGGTAGCCCACGAAGGTGAGCGTGGAGTCCTCGTCGCTGCCGAGGTGGCGCAGCCAGGACATGATCGGGCCGCCGGTGACCATCCCGGAGGTCGAGAGGATGATCGCCGGCCCCTCGTCGACGACCTCCTGTCGTTCGTCCTCCCCGCCGTCGATGTGGTTGAACTGGTCGGCGAGGAACGGGTTCTCGTCGTCGTGGAAGATCCGATCCTGCAGGTCGTCACGGAGGTACTCGGGGTAGGTGGTGTGGATCGCCGTCGCCTCCCAGATCATCCCGTCGAGGTGGACCGGCATCTCGGGGATCTTCCCCGTCCGCATCGCCTCCTCGATGACGAGCATGATCTCCTGGGACCGGCCGACAGCGAACGCGGGGATCAGCACCTTCCCGCCCTTCTCGTGGGCCTCGTTGATCACGTCGATCAGCGCCTCCTCGGAGTCCTCCTGGTCGGTCTGGTAGTCGTTGCGCCCGCCGTAGGTGGACTCCATCACGAGCGCCTCCACCCGGGGGAAGTCGTTGACGGCGCCGTTGAACAGGCGGGTGTCGTCGTAGTGAATGTCGCCCGAGAACGCGACGTTGTAGAGGCCGTCGCCGACGTGGAAGTGGCTCACCGCCGAGCCGAGAATGTGCCCCGCGTTGTGGAACGTGAGTTTGAGGTCGGGCGCGATGTCGGTCACGTCGCCGTACTCCAGCGGGATGCAGTGCTTGATCGCCTCACGGACCTGTGCGGACTCGTACGGCGGCGTTCGGCCCTCTTTCGACGCCACGTCGAGGTAGTCGAGCGTGAGCAGCCCCATCAGGTCACGCGTCGGCTCCGTGCAGTAGATCGGGCCGTCGTAGCCGTACTTGAACAGCAGCGGGATCAGCGCGGAGTGGTCGAGGTGGGCGTGGGTCAGGACGACCGCGTCGAGGTTCTGTGCCCCCGCACCGAGCGCTTCGGGTATCTGGAGGTAGGGAACCTCGCCCTCGGCGCCGGGCTTGTCGCCGCAGTCGACGAGCACTCGGGTCTCCGCGGTGTTGAGGATGAAGGCGGCGCGGCCGACCTCCCGACAGCAGCCGAGGGTGGTGATGCGGACCCACTGCTCGTCCTGCATCTCCTCGCGGTGGATCTGTCGGCCCACCCGTTCGAGGATGTCCCGACGCTCCTGGCGCTCCTGTTTCAGGAAGTTCCGGACGTTCGAGACGGTGGAGGACTCGATCGGCGGCGTCCGGACGACTTCGGGCGTCCAGCCGACCTCGCGGGTGATCTCCCGGAGCGTCGAGCCGTGGCGGCCGATCACCATCCCGGGCTTCTCGGCCTCGATGACGACCTCGCCGGTGTCCTCGTGGAAATCCAGATCTTGGACCCCGGCTTCCTCCGGAATCACGTCCATGACCTTCTCGCGTGCCTCCGCGGGGCGGGAGAGCACGTCGGGGTCGGGACGGACCGTGATGCGCTTGCGAAGCTTGGAGGCCAGCTGGCGCACCAGGTTGCCGTCGCCGGCGAACTCCTTGGGGTCCCGGGTGTAGACGACCAGCTCCGGCCCCTCGTACTTCACGTCGGTGATGGAGATCGTACTCGGGATTTCGGCCTCGATCTCACTTTTCAACTCCTCGAGTTGCGTATCTACTTGACTCATGTGTCGAAGACGCTCGCGTCGGCGGCGTTGCCCGACGCGAGAGTAGCGGTTATCGCTTCGGTGGTGCCGCGCGGGAAAGTACAGCGAGAACCCGCTTACCAGGAGATACTCCCGCGCGGTCGTAAAAACCTTCCCAAAGCGGGTGCGCGCCACTGGCCGACACACTTTTTCGCCCACCGACGAACCGCCGGCCGTGTTCGAGGACGACCCTGTCGACGACCTGCCGGCGGCGACGCTCTGCCACCTCGTCGACCGTGGCGACGATCCGGGCGGCGACGGCGGCGCAGCCGGCGACGAGACGCTGCTGATCCGCAAGAAACGCGGCGTCGGCAGCGGCCAGTGGGTCGGCCCCGGCGGGAAAGTCGAGCCGGGCGAGACGGTCGAGGAGTGCGTCGTCCGCGAGGTGCGCGAGGAGGTCGGGATCGACGTGCTGGACCCGGAGCGGGCGGGCGTGTTCGTCTACCGCTCGGACGGCTGGGACGCCGTCGTCCACGTGTTCCGCGCGACCGAGTACGCTGGCACGCCCGAGGAGACCGCGGAGGCCGACCCGCGGTGGTTCCCCGTCGACGACCTCCCCTTCGCGGAGATGTGGCAGACCGACCGCGAGTGGCTCCCCCACGTCCTCGACGGCGGCACGTTCCGCGGGCGGTTCGTCTACAGCGACGGCGAGCCTCGGGAGGTACGCATGGAGACCGGCGTGACGCCCTCCCTGTGACTCCTCCCCCGTACTGCGCCGCCACGTCAGCGCGGGGCGGGGGCACACACCTTCGGACGTTTTAAGCCGCGACCACCACTTCCTCGCGGTATGAGCGACGACGACCAGACGCTCGGGATCACCGAGTCCAAGGAGTACGCCACCGGCGATTGGTACGCCGAAGTCTGTCAGAAGGCGGGCCTCACCAACTACGGCCCGGAGGGGATGTCCGGGTTCATCGTCGCCCGTCCGCGCGCCTACGGCCTCTGGGAGCGCGTGCAGGGCGAGCTCGACGCCCGGTTCAAGGACACCGGCGTCCAGAACGCCTACTTCCCCCTGTTCATCCCCGAGTCCTACCTCGAGCGCGAGAAGGACATCGTCGAGGGGTTCGACCCCGAGGTCGCGTGGGTCACCCACGGCGGCCACGAGGAGCTGGAGGAGCGCCTCGCGGTCCGGCCCACCTCCGAGTCGATCATCGCCCCCTACATGTCCCAGTGGATCCGCAGCCACCGTGACCTCCCCTGCGCGTGAACCAGTGGGCCTCCGTGGTTCGCTGGGAGGCGACCGAGACGAAGCCGTTCTTCCGCACCAAGGAGTTCCTCTGGCAGGAGGGCCACACCGCCCACGAGACCGACGAGGACGCGTGGGAGGAGACGCTCACCCGCCTCGACCAGTACGAGGAGGTGTACGAGGACGTGCTCGCGATCCCCGTGATGCGCGGCCAGAAGCCCGACCACGACAAGTTCCCCGGCGCCGACACGACCACCACGGTCGAGGCGCTGATGCCCGACGGGAAGTCCGTGCAGGGCGCGACCTCCCACCACCTCGGCCAGTCGTTCGCGGAGGCGTTCGACATTACCTACAGCGACGAGGACGAGGAGGAGCGCGTCGCCCACACGACCTCCTGGGGGTTCTCGTGGCGCTCGCTGGGCGCGCTGATCATGACCCACTCCGACGAGCAGGGGCTCGTGCTGCCCCCGACGCTCGCGCCCGAGCAGGTCGTGATCGTCCCGATCTGGCAGTCCGACACCAAAGACGAGGTGCTCGACTACGCTGAAGAAGTCGCCGAGGACCTCGAGGACGCCGGCGTCCGCGTCGAACTCGACGACCGCGACGAGCGCAACCCCGGGTTCAAGTTCAACGAGTGGGAGCTGAAGGGCGTGCCCGTCCGCTT
The DNA here is from genome assembly GCF_001307315.1 of Halolamina pelagica. Taxonomy (GTDB): domain Archaea; phylum Halobacteriota; class Halobacteria; order Halobacteriales; family Haloferacaceae; genus Halolamina; species Halolamina pelagica_B. The sequence continues at coordinate 1,332,162 of NZ_LGUC01000001.1, read as the reverse complement.
CGAGATCGGCCCCCACGAGGTCGAGGACGGCGAGATCACGGCGGTCCACCGCCCCGACGGCGAGGAGGTCACGCTGGACCGCGAGAACGTCGCCGAGTCCGTCCGTGACGAACTCGACACCGTCTACGCCAAGCTGTTCGCCGAGGCCGAGGCGAACATCGAGGCGAACGTCCGCGACGCCGACGACCGTGCGGGCATCCTCGGCACGCTCGGCCAGCACGGCGGCTACGTCCGGGCGCCGTGGTGCGGCGAGGAGAGCTGCGAGGAGGAGATCAGCGACCAGATGGCGGCCGAGATCGTGATGGTCCCGTTCCCCGACGACGAGGAGAAACACCACGACGACGTGCTCGCGGGCGACGCCGACTGCGCGGTCTGTGGCGACGACGCCGACGAGACCGCGTTCTTCGCGAAGTCGTACTGACCGCCCGCGGCCGCTCCCGCGAAGCTCGTTTTTACGTCGAGACGGCGTGCAGACCGACGATTCCCACGACGATCACGCCGACGAACCCCAGCCGCGAGGCCGTCGCCGGCTCGTCGAACAGCGCGATCCCCAAAATCGCCGTCCCGACGGCGCCGATCCCGGTCCAGACGGCGTAGGCGGTCCCGACCGGCAGCTGCTCGACCGCTTTCGCCAGCAGCAGCATCGACGCCACGAGCGCGACGACGGTGCCGGCGGTCGGGACCGGCTCGGTGAACCCCTCGGAGTACTCAAGGCCGATCGCCCACGCGATCTCGAACAGCCCCGCGGCGAACAGGAGGTACCACGACATGCCCGTGGCTGGACGACCGCCGGCCATAGCTCCCGCGGTTCGGCCGGGCCGGAGGCGAACGACTCAGGGGGCTGGCCCGCCTCCGGGGTCGCATGGACGTGGCCATCGTCACCGTCGGCGACGAGATCCTCGCCGGCGACACCCGGAACACCAACGCCGAGTGGCTCGCGCGCCGGCTCGACGAGCGCGGCGCGTCGGTCGCCCGGATGCTCACGATCCCGGACGACGCCGGGCTGATCGCCGACACGGTCGACGACTGGGCCGCGCGGTTCGACGCCGTCGTGGTCGGCGGCGGGCTCGGCGGCACGCACGACGACGTGACGATGGCGGCCGTCGCCGAGGCGTTCGACCGCGAACTGACCCTCGAAGACGCGGTTCGCGAGGACCTGATCGCCCACCTCGCCGACTACCGCGGCGTCGACGCCGACGCTCTCGACCCCGAGGAGATCGACCTCGACCTGGCGGCGTGGGGCGCGACGCCCGCCGGCGGGCGGCCGCTCTCGAACCCCGAGGGGCTCTCCCCGGGCGCCGTCGTCGAGAACGTCTACGTGCTCCCCGGCCCGCCCGCGGAGTTCGAGGCGACCTTCGACTCGGTCGCCGAGGAGTTCGGCGGCGACGCCGTGAGCGAGACGTTCGAGACGACCGCGCCGGAGGGGTCGCTGACCGACACGCTCGCGACGTTCCGCGGCCGGTTCGACCTCGCCGTCGGGAGCTACCCCTCGACGGAGGGGCGGAACCGGCTGAAGGTGACCGGCGACGACGCGGAACGCGTCGCGGAGGGGGTCGCGTGGCTCCGCGAACGCGTTCCGGTCGGCGAGGAGAGGTCGTAGCTACTCCCGCTGCTGGCGGACGCAGTCCTCGATCGGACCGAGCACCTCGTCGGCGACCGTGTAGGGGTCGGTCTCGCGGTCGAGCACGCGCTCGGCCATCGCCTCGACGCCGCCGCAGCGGTCGAGCTCGTCGTCGATCAGGTCGGCGGCGTCGGCCCGGAGCAGCTGGCGGATCTCCGCGGCGTAGCGCTGTTTCGCCTTCGCTTCGCGGCGCCCTGTCTCGTCCATCCACGCCGAGTGCTCGTCGAGCGTCTCGATCAGTTCCTCGACGCCCTCACCGCTTTTCGCGACCGTCTCGAGCACCATCGGCTCCCAGTGTTCGTCGTCGTCCTCGGTCGGGGCGCTCCCGTTCGCGTCGATCTCCTCCTGGTCCGGGTGGTCGGGCTTCTCGAAACTCCCGGTGTTCAGCTTCGCCGTCGGATCGCGCTCCATGTGGAGCATCTCCTCTAAGTCCGCGACGGTCCGGCTCGCGCCCTCCATGTCAGCCTTGTTGACGACGAACAGATCGCCGATCTCCAGGATCCCCGCTTTGAGCATCTGCACGTCGTCGCCCGACCCCGGCTGCACGAGCACGACCACGGTGTCGGCGGTCCGGACGATGTCGACCTCGTTCTGGCCGGCGCCGACGGTCTCGACGATGATTCGGTCCTTGCCGAACGCGTCGAGCGCTTTGACGGCGTCCGCGGTCGCCGTCGAGAGTCCGCCCAACGTCCCGCGGGCGGACATCGACCGGAAGAACACGTCCATGTCGCCGACGTTGCTCGCCATCCGGATGCGGTCACCGAGAACGGCGCCGCCGGTGTACGGCGAGGAGGGGTCGACCGCGATCACGCCGACGGTCTCCCCCGCTCGCGGTAGTGTGCGGCCAGCTTGTCGACGAGCGTCGACTTCCCCGCGCCCGGGGAGCCGGTGACGCCGATCACGTCGGCGTGGCCGGTGTGCTCGTGGAGCCGGGAGACGATGTCGCGGTAGCCGGGCTGGCGGTTCTCGACCTTCGAGATGACGCGGGCCAGCGCGCGGTGTTTGCCCGCGAGCAGCTCCTCGACCAGCTCGGTCTCGGCGGCGGCGTTCATCGCTCGGGCGCGTTCGCCTCGACGAACTCGACGGTCTCCTCCATCGGCGTCCCCGGGCCGAACACCTCGGCGACGCCCAGCTCCAGCAGCTCCTCCTTGTCCTCGTCGGGGATGATGCCGCCGACGAGCACCAGCGTGTCGTCGAACGCGTCGTACTCCTTCAGCCCCTCGATCACCTTGGGGACCAGCGTGTTGTGGGCGCCCGAGAGGATGGAGATCCCGAGCACGTCGACGTCCTCCTGGACCGCCGCCTGCACGATCTCCTCGGGCGCGCGGTGGAGTCCGGAGTAGATGACCTCGAAGCCGGCGTCGCGGAACGCACGCGCGATCACGTGTGCGCCGCGGTCGTGGCCGTCGAGCCCGACCTTGGCGACGAGACAGCGGATGGTGCGTTGCTCCTGATCTGCGCTCATTGGGAGCTACTTCGCCCGGCCGCGGTTTCACTCTAACGGGTCGACATCACCCGTCGAGAGCCACATCGCCGAAGGGTTGAATACTGTGAGTGACTATTGGTAACACGTAACGATGAAGAAGTCGTTGAACGAGTACCGATCGGAGAGAAAAGTGTACGAATGTACAGACTGCCTCGAACACCACACGGCCGACGGCGGGCTCACGGTCTGTCCGGCGTGTGGCGGTCGGGTCGAGAACCTCACGAAGGACCGGGCGGAGTAGCACTCACACCTCCGGCCGGTCGGGCGGTGCCATGCCGCATCGCGCGTCGACGCCACGCGGCGACTAGCGCCGGCAGCCCCAACGGAAACGCCAGAATGCCGAACGCCGCGAGTGCAGCCACGTCCCGGCGAAGTCGCCGAGCCGCGAGAACCGTTGCGACGACACCGACGCCGGCGACAGCGTACGCCAGGTTACTCCAAACCGGCTCGTAGGAGGAGCAGTACAGCCAGCAGACGAGCGTGTAGGACGGTGCGTTCCACGTGGGGGCTGGAGCTTCGGCCAGAAAAATCGACAGTACGTCGTCAACATACCCATTGACGCCGTCGGGAGCCCGACGAGCCAGCCCGTCGCGCCGAGCGTGTCGTGGTACCGTCGGTACCCTGCGAGGAACAGCGCCGGCAACAACCACACCCACAGCCAGATTCCCACCGTGTACGTGACTGGCCAGTGTTCGATCCGGGGCTGGGTCACCGGCAGTCGAAGCGACGCGGGCAACGTCGCCCACGGGAACGACGGGTCGGGGACGGGGTTGGTAAACAGCGCAAGCAGCGAGAGGCCGGCGCCGACGAGGAGCCCGTACAGGCCAAGTGTCGCGTACCGGTCAATCCACCGCGGGAGCGAAGGTCCATCCGGCTGTCGTCCACTCACAGCTGATCACCCCTCCCGGTCACCGCCGAGGGCTTCCAGGCGGGTTTCGTACTCTTCGTCGGTCAGTTCGCCACGGGCGTACGCCGAGCGGAGTTCCTCGATCGCCGGATCGTCTCCGCCGCCACTGGCGACGGCCCGGTAGAACAGATAGGCACCACCGAGGAAGGCGAGCAGGAACAGGAGTTGCATCGCCAACCCCAGCAGCGGGAACAAGCCGCCAGTGGCGCTGCCGTCCCACATGTGTCCGCCCCACGCGCCGCCCATCATCCCGCCGACGCCCATCATTCCGATTCCCATGAACAACGCTGGGAAGACAATGAGCGCGACGACGACGGCCAGCAGTACCACGGCGAGCTGTCGACCGTCAGTGTTCGAGGACATGGGTAACGATACGTGTCCATGCTTTACCACGTTTTCTCTTCGGTAACTATGGTTATCAACCCAGCCGGACCTCGTTCACCCGGATTCGGGCCAATTCTCAGTTTCCTTTCCAAAATCCCCGCGGGCGATGGACCGACCGCCGACCCCGAGGCGGGTCACAACGGTGAAGGGACGTGCCGTCGACCGTGGCCACATGACCCGTCCTGCCCCGCGGCTCGGCACCGAGAGCAAGACGTTCGGCCAGCGCGTGGGCGCCTTTCTCCTCGATACGCTCCTGGTGGGTGCCGTCTTCGGCGTCGTCTCCGGACTCGTCGCCGCGTTCACGTTCGTGTTCGTCGCCGACCCGACCGGGCCAGTGGCCGTCGAGTTCGCGGTGCTGGTCCTCCAGTCGTTCACCGTCGTCGCCGGCCTGGGGTACTTCGTGCTCACGGAGGGCAAGTACGGCCAGACGCTGGGAAAGCGCGCCGTGGGACTCGTCGTCGTCACCGAGGACGGCGACGAGATCGATTACTGGGACGCGCTGGTGCGGAACCTACTCCGGGTCGCCGACGCGCTGCCGGCGTTTTTCCTGCTCGGCGCGGCGCTGATCGTCGTCACCGAGCGCGGCCAGCGAGTCGGCGACCTCGCCGGGGGAACGGTCGTCGTGGAGACGAAGTGAGCCGAAACGGGGCTCAGAGCGCGGCGCTGTCCTCGGTCACTGCGCCCGGCACGTCGACGACTTTCCCGAAGGCGACGCCGAACATGTAGAACGCGGCAACCTGCACGTAGAACTGGATGAACGGTCCGACGATCAGGAGCAGTGGGAGTGCGAGGATTCCGACGATCGAGAGGACGAGGACGAAAGTCACGGCGGTAAGCAAGATTTGGACTCCCGCCGCAAGTACGAACGGAATCAGCCACGCGACGAGGTAGTCTCCAGAGAGAATTACCTGTTTAATCGTGTTGAAATCAAAGGCGGCCCCGAAATCGTCTTCGAGCGCCATATTGGTGAGTGCCGCCGGGATGAGGTAGTAGAGGACGAACAACGCGACGAAGCTTAGAAGCAGTCCGAGAAGGCCGATACCCCCCAATATTCCTGTTGCAGTTTCGTTTCCGGTGGTACCGCCACTACCGGCGACAAAGATGCTGATGAGCATCAACACGAACGGAACGATCCCGTATACGATCGTCACCGCGGTCGCTTTCAGCCCGTCGACGATCATGTCGCCCCAGTTCTCGAAGGCGGGGGGCTCTTCCTCCCCGCGTGCGGCGCCGTCGAGAACCCAGACCAGATATCCCATCAGCGCGATCGCCGGAACGATCAGGAAGCTACCGAAGCCGAGCAGCCCACCGATGATGATCCGACCGAGCGCACTGTCGCCGTTGAACGGGTACGAAAGTCCCTCTTCTAACATATCGGCCGAAACAGCCACCGACACCAACTTAACGATTCCCACTACGTTGCCAGTTTTGAGAACGCCCCCGTCGCCACGTAAGGGCGCTCTCAGTCCCTACCGACTGGTTCGTAACTCCCGTCGGGCACCGATGCGGTCCGGAACGAGCCGGTAGAACTCGAACGGCACGCTCTCGATCGGCTGGTCGAAAATGTCCACGTACTGAAGTTCGACGTTGCCGAGCCCTTCGAGCGTCTCGAGCGCGATGGACTCCTTGCTCGTCGGTTCCAGTTTCCCCTCGGCGACGACGCTCTGCCAGCGATCCTCGGGCTGGTCGTAGGTCACGAACGTCGCCTGGCGGTCGTCGAGTTCGCCCTTCTCGCTCCCGGTGGTGACCGCGAGGCGGAAGTAGAACGTTCCCGTCTCGCGGTCGTAGCCGTAGGACACCGGAACCGCGTACGGTGACTCGTCGCTCGGCGTGCTGAGCGAGAGGACGCCTGTCCCCCCGATCCCAGGAACGCGTCCCGTTCGTCCTCGTCCATCTCGTTGGGCTGATCTGCGCTCATACCGACCTGTACGGGAGCCGAGGTGAAAAGGAAACGCCCGGTTTCTCGGGTTTCGGCGGCGAGTTGGGGCCCGCCGCGGCGAGTGGGGCCTCAGACGTGTTCGTCGAGGAACTCCACGACCGCCGAGTACGCCTGTTTGCGGTTCTCCAGTTTGGAGAACCCGTGGCCCTCGTCGTCGAAGATCAGCTTCCGGACGGGCACGCCCTGGTCGCGCACGTCGTCGACGATCTGTTCGGCCTCGCTCACGGGCACGCGCGGGTCGTTCTCGCCGTGGAGCACGAACAGCGGCGCCGAGATGTTCTCGATGTTGTTGGTCGGGGAGATCTCCTGGAGGAACTCCCGGTCCTCGTCCAGGCTCCCGTACTCGGCCTCCCGCAGCGATCGTCGCCAGTCGCTGGTGTTCTCGAGGAACGTGACGAAGTTCGCGATGCCGACCACGTCGACGCCCGCGGCCCAGAGGTCGGGGTACTCCGTCAGCGCCGAGAGCACCATGAACCCGCCGTAGGAGCCGCCGTAGGCGACGATGCGGTCCGCGTCGGCGTCCGGGTGGTCCTGCAGCCACTCGACGCCCGCCTTCAAGTCCTTCACCGAGTCCATGCGGTTGCGCACGTCGTCGAGGCTGGCGTACTCCTTCCCGTAGCCCGAGGAGCCCCGGACGTTCGGTTCGAACACCGCGTAGCCGTTGTTGAGGAAGTACTGCTTCACCGCGCGGAACGAGGGGCGGCGCTGGCTCTCCGGGCCGCCGTGGATATCGACGATGACCGGCAGTTCGCCCTCGGCGTCCTCCGGCACCGAGAGGAAGCCGGGGATCTCCCGGCCGTCGAAGCTCGGCACGTGAACCAGTTGGGGCTCGACGAACGTCTCGCGGGGATCCCCGCGGTGGCGGCGTCAGTCCAGCGCTCGCTCTCGCCCGTGGGCACGTCGCCCACGTGGACGTTCGTGTTGTCCGAGCTGGCGGTGACCGTAAGCGCGTAGCGGTCGCCGTCGGGGCCCCAGGAGACGCCGCCGACGACGCCGTCCGGGTATTCGGGCGACTCCACGGCGTCGATCCGGTCGGCGTCGACCAGCTCCCCGATCGTCAGGTCGGTGTAGCCGTCGACGTTCCGCGAGTACGCGACCCGGCGGCTCTCCTCGTCGATGGTGACGCCGTCGACGTTCCACTCGCCGCCGTCCTCGACGACCGAGAACTCGCCCGCCGAGAGATCCAGCCGTTCGAGCCGGAGCGTGTCGGAGTCGTGGTCGGTGACCATGTACAGCGACTCGCCATCCGGGCCCCACTCGACGCTGCTGTAGCGGGCGCGGCCCTCGTGGGGCGTGACGTGGCTGATGCCGCCGTCACTCACGTCGAGCACGTGCACGTCGTGGTCGAAGCTGGAGTGAGCCTCGTGGACCAGCAGCCGGTCGTCCTCGGGCGACCAGCCCGACAGCGAGAGCCAGCCGTCGCCCTCGTACACCAGCTCCGCGTCGTTGCCGACCGCGTCGCGGTCCTGGACGTAGATGTCGAACACCGTGTGGTCCCGCCGGTTCGACGCGAAGGCGAAGCGCTCGCCGTCGCTGTCCCAGCCACCCCAGCGGTGCTTGGCGTCGGGGTGGCGCGTCCGGTTGATGATCTCGCCGGTCGTCACGTCGAGCGTGAACAGTTGGGCCCGCTCGTTACCCCCTGGTCCTTGCCGAACGCCAGCTCTTGCCGCTCCGGGGAGTAGTCGACGAACGTCACGCGGTCGTCGTAGAACGTGCGCTGGACGGGCCACTCGCCGGGGCCGTCGACAGTCCAGACCTGTGCGGTGCCGGTGGTGTCCATCAGGAACGCGAGTCGCTCGCCGTCGGGCCCGAACGAGCCCCCGTAGGCGCTCCGGATGTTCAGGTACCGCTCGATGTCGTACGTTGTCACGAGTCACCTGTTCGCAGTGGGACACAAAGGTAGTTCGGGTCCCGGTGATGGCTCGCGGAGTCGCCGGCGGCGAGTCGGAAGAGAGTCGTTGAAGAGGGTGCCGCCCAACGGGGAGACGTGCTTCCCGCCGTTCAGACCGGGCTCCCGTCGTGGCTGATCTCCGGGCTGTTGCTCGGCGTCGCCGCTTCCGTCGTCGTCGCCGTCGTGTTCGCTCTCGGCGAGCGCTACATCCCCGACCCCGACCGCAGCGGGCGGCGGGTCGGGGGCTCGGCCAGCAGCGCGCCGAGCTCCGGGAGATCTTCGACGAAGCCGACGAGCCGTTCCTCGAAGACTACCAACTCGGCACGACGACGATCGCGTTCTACCTGCCGGATCGTGACGTCGCGATCACGTTCGACCCGCGGGCGTACCTCCGTCTCGTCGACGGCCCGACCCACGTCGTGCTCTGTGAACACGGGGTGCCTGGGGCCACGATCGGTCGACGGCTCCCCTTCGACCTCGGCCTCGGCGGCGGCCGTCGAGCCACAGGTGCCGGCCCGCGTGGCGGGCGTGCCGGTTCGCGCGGGCGCGAGCGGCGTGCCGGCCCGCGCGGTGCTCGCGCTGGTCCCTCCAGCGGCACGGGGTCACGAGGCAATCCGGGGGCCGGCGCCGGCGGGCGTGATCCCGTCGGCGACGCGTTCGACTTCCTGGGCGTGAGCCGCGACGCCGACGCCGACGAGGTGCAGTCGGCCTACCGTGAGCAGGTGAAGGAGCTCCACCCGGACCAGGGCGGCAGCGAGGAGGAGTTCAAACGGCTGCAGGAGGCGTACACCACCGCGAAGGAGTACGCGAGCTGAGCCGCCGGCCGCACGTACGTTTATCCCCGCCAGCCCCGTACACCAACTATGCCCGAAGAAGTCCTCTTCAAGACTGAGAGCACCCAGAGTCGCAGCGAGATCGCCGACTACCTCCGACGCGTCGCCGACTCCCTCGAGAGCGGGGGCGAACTGCGCCTCCAGACCGGTTCGGAGTCGGTGACGGTCGATCCTCCCGAGGGAGCGACGTTCGAAGTGAAAGTCGAACGCGAGGGGCCGGCCGACCGCCCCGAGAAGAGCGTCGAGTTCGAGATCGAGTGGCAGGAAGGCGACGCCGGCGGCGAGGGTGACGGCGAACTCCGGATCGACTAGCTTCCTTCGACGACGTACTCGGTGTCACCGTCCCGGAGCGCGTCAGTGACCCGACCGACCTCGTCGCGCGTGACCGCGACCACGACCTCCTGCCCGCGTCCCGCGGCCGCCGCCGCGACCTCACCAGCCGCCGCGCTGACCGCGGGCGAGTGATCCACCTGCTGGAGGGCGACGACGGCCTCGACGCCGCTTGCAAGCACGAGATCCGCCGCCTCGCAGGCGGCAGCGAGCGCCGCGTCGTCGATGCCGCGGCTGCCGCCGGCTCTGACCGGCGGGATCTGATACACCGTCACCGTGCCGGGCGCCATGTCGATGACGCCCTCGAACCCCGTGACGCCCACGTCGGTGCCGGCCTCGGCGTCGGTCGTCGCGACGCCGGTCGCCGCCCCCTGTTCGCCGGGGGCCGCGTGGAGCAGACCGTCCCGGAGCGAGAGGGAGACGGTGTCGCCCGCGGTCACGTCCTCGACGGCGATAGCGGCGTCCTCCTGGAGGCTCTCCAGCACGTCGTCGGTGACGTGATCGACGTAGCGCCGGAGCGATTTGGCCTCGCGGAAAAGCCAGTCGACGCCCTCCTTGGTGACGCGGTAGCGCGAGCGCCCCTCCTTCTCGACGAGGCCGTCGTCGACCAGCTCCCGGATGTACTCGCTGACCGCCTGGCTCGTGACGCCGACGGCGTCGGCGATCTCCCCCTGACTCACCGCCGGCTGGCGGTCGGCGATCTCCGCGAGGATCCGGAACCGACTCGCGGTGCGTTTGTCCGCCAGCGCGTCGCTCATGGCCGGGGTGTGGGCTGGCTGGCACATAAACCGCCCGACCTGTCAGGGACTCAGGCGTCGAACGCGGCGGTGACGGCGGCCGCCGCGCGCCGCCCACTCTCCAGTGCGCCCTGAATCGACGACCAGCGTGTGTAGTCGCCCGCGAGATACACCGGCCCCGACGGGTCGTCGGCGTCCGGTAGCCGCGCGTGGGTCCCCGGCGGCTGGGCGAACTGTGCGAACGGGATGCGGTCGGTCGCGATCGGCTCCAGCCCCGACACGTCCCGCTCGGGGTACCACGACGAGAGCGCCTTGCGGGTCCGGGCCGCGAGTTCGTCGGCGGGCCGGTCCTGCGCGCCGTCGTCGACGAACGACGCCGCGAGCAGCGCGTCGTCGCTCCCGTCGCCGTACTCCGGCGCGACCGCCGAGAGCTGGGCGACGGTGTTCGGCGCCTCGTCGCCGGCGTTGAGCATGATCCGCGTGCCGGCATCGAGCGCCGGCCCCGGCAGCCGGTAGTGCTGGGTCACGACGCCCGCACCCTCGGTCGGGATCGATGCCACGCCGGTGAGCTCGCGGGCCGTCGGCGGGTCCGTCGCGACGACGGCGGCGTCGAACTCCCAATCGCCGGACTTGGTGGCGAGTGTCACGGCCTGGCCAGCCGTCTCCAGGTCGTTGACGGCGACGCCGGCCTGTACGTCGACGCCCGCCGACCGCGCGCGCTCGGCCAGCTGAGCCGGGATCGCGGCCATCCCCTCCGCGGGGACGACGATGTTGCCGAGCGACATCGCACGGAACGTGTACTCGAACACGTTCGCGGAGGTCGATAGGGAGCGGTCCAGCGTGATGCCGCCGTACAGCGGCGCGGCGAACTGATCGATGAACTTCTCGGAGAACCCGGCCTCCCGGAGGTACTCACGGATCGAGCGGTCCGGCGTCTCGAACTCGGGCCAGTCAGCGCCGGTCAGCCGCCGACGGAGCCGGAGCGTTCGGAGCTTGTCGGACAGTGTGACCTCCCGGCAGAACGCCGAGGGGAGGAGACCTGCCGGGTCGCGAAACGGGTCCGAGAGCGTCGACCGGCTGCCGGGCCGGCAGATCACGCCGCCCGGCGCGAACCGCCGCAGCGAGAGTGCGTCGAGATCGAGCTCCCGCTCGACCGCGGGGTAGGCGTCGAACAGCACCTGGAACCCGCGGTCACAGGTGAACCCGTCGACGGTCCGGCTCCGGACCCGGCCCCCGAGTTCCGCCCGCTCCTCGAACAGCGTCACGTCGTGCCCGGATTCGGCGAGCCGGCGAGCCGCGACCAGCCCCGCGAGCCCGCCGCCGACGACAGCGGTCGTGTGCATACCCGCCGTTCGACCGGCGGCCACAAAGCTCCGGTGCCGCCGGAGAAGCGGCGAAGTCGGCCGGAGCCGACAGGTGATAACGGCTCCCACGCGACCGACGCGGTATGGCAGACTGGATCGCGGAGACGTTCAGGAGCGACGCCGGCTGGGACCACCTCGAGACGCTCGTCGACATCGGCAACCGGATGGCGGGCCAGCCCGGGGAGACGGCGGGGCTCGAAGCCACGCGCGACGCGTTCGCCGACGCCGGCGCCCGCGACGCCCGCGTGGAGACGTTCGACCTCGCGGGCTGGGAGCGGGGCAGTAGCTCGATCGCCACCCCGGAAACCGAGGAGGAGTGCATCGGTCTCCCGCGCGGCCCCGAGGGCGAGGTGACCGCGGAGCTGATCGATCTCGGCGCCGGCCTCCCCGCGGACTTCGAGCGCCACGACGTGGCAGGGAAGATCGTGCTCGCCACCTCCGACGTGCCGGACTACTTCGATCGCTACATCCACCGGACCGAGAAGTACCAGTACGCCGTCGAGGGCGGTGCTGCGGCGTTCGTCTACGCCAACCACGTCCCCGGCCAGCTCCCGCCGACGGGGAGCGTCAACGGCAGCGACGGCGGCCCCTACGGCGACATCCCCGCGGTCGGCGTCTCCGCGGAGACCGGCGCACGCCTCGCCCGGCGGTTCGACGGCGACGAGGTGACCGTGCGCGTCGACTGCGAGACGCCCGAAACCGAGTCCGGGAACGCGGTCGCCGAACTCGGCCCCGACACCGAGGAGATGGTGATCCTCTCGAGCCACGTCGACGCCCACGACATCGCAGAGGGGGCGCGGGACAACGGCGCCGGCACGGCGACGATCGTCGAGGTCGCGAACGCGCTCGCGGCCCGCGAGGACGACCTCGACACACGTGTGAAGTGCATCGCCTACGGCGCCGAGGAAGTGGGGCTCGTCGGCTCGGAGCTGGAAGCCGAGAACGCCGACCTCGACGCGATCAAAGGGATCGTGAACGTCGACTCGAACATGGGCGAGCGCACGCTCGAACTGACTACCCACCGCTTCGACGAGCTCGACGCGGCCGCAACGCGGGTGAGCGAGCGCTTCGACCACCCGATCGCGACGGTGCCGCGGATGGTGCCCCACTCCGATCACTGGCCGTTCGTGCGCTGGGGCGTGCCGGGCTACATGGTCTCCAGCAAGTCCGAATCGGCCGGCCGCGGCTGGGGCCACACCGCCGCGGACACGCTCGACAAACTGGAGGGCCGGAACCTGCGCGAACAGGCGATCCTCCTGACGGAGCTCGTCGTCGAGGTCGCCGACGACTCGGTCGAGATCCCTCACGAGGAGCCCGAGACGATGGCGGGCTACCTGAAAGAGGAGGATCAGGCGATCGGCATGAAGAAAACGAACGGCTGGCCGTACGACTTCGAGTAGCGACCCGCCCGGCCACCGTCCCGTGAACAGACCACCGTCGTTTTACCCGCGCCGTCCGAGGACGCGATCATGACCCAGTCGACGCCGATCAGTCGGGTCAGCCTCCGCGGCGCGGACGCCGACCTCGCTCCGCTCTCGCTCGACGACGACGATCCGGATGCGGTCGTCGCCGTCGGCGCCGACGCCGTCGAAGCCGCCGCGCTCGCAGACGCCGACCGGCCGATCCTCGCGGTCGACGCGGACGACGGCCGCCACGGAACGACCCGCGACCGACTCGCCGACGCCGCCGCCGCGCTCGCGGCGGGGTCGTACCGCCGCGTCAGCCACCCCGTCATCGGCGTGGCCGTCGAGGGCGAACGAGTCGGCCGTGCCGTCTTCGACGCGACGCTGATGACCAGCGAGCCGGCCCGGATCTCCGAGTACGCGCTCGTGGCCACAGCGGAGCGCCTGTTCGACGTGCGTGCCGACGGCGTCGTCGTCTCGACGCCGCTGGGCTCGGCGGGGTACGGTCGCGCGGCCGGCGGGCCGATCGTCGCCCCCGGCGGCGGGCTCTCGGTCGTTCCGGTCGCCCCGTTCTCGACGCGGGCGAGCCCGTGGGTCGTGCCCGGCCCGCTGTCGCTACAGGTCGAACGCGACGAAGGCGCCGTCTCGCTGTTCCTCGACGGCGAACAGCGCCGTCAGCTGGGCCCGGCCGAGCCCGTGGAGATCAGCGTCGTCGACGAGTTCACCTGCCTCCGGCCGCTGGTCGCGGGGTCGCCGGAATTGGAAAAGCACTAAACCGTCCTGTGCCGATATGCGGGTATGACCCCACTGCAGTTCGCCGTCCCGATCGGGGCGCTCGAGTCGATCTCTGGGGCGTTCCCCTACGTGATTCTAGCACTCGTCGTCGCAAACCTCCTCACTCGGCATCTCGCCTTCCGGAGCTACAAGCGAGCCGCCGAGGGGGTGCCGAGACGCTGAGTCGCTACACGCCCCACGTAGCGATCTCCTCGCTGGCGATCCTCGTCTCGCTTCTGTACCTCGTGATCGAACCACACTCCGGGATGGTGATCTCCACGCTCGTCGTCGGGACGTTCGTGGCCGACCTCTTCGAGTTCGAGGCCCGGCAGGTCGAGGCCCGGAACAACCTGGATATCGAGAAGCCCAAAGGCGCCATCACCGCCTCGCTTCTCGCGCTACTGTACGCGCTGTACATCTCCCTGTTCTGGGTCATCAAGGGGCCCTGGGAAGCGATCGTCTGATCGGCGCCGACGCTTTTTCGACGGAGCACGACAGCACCGTAGCGGTTGCTTCGGCGTCCACGCGACCTGTAGGCCGGGGACGCTCCACTGACGGGCTCACCCGTCCGGGACGCTCCTCCACCGCGGGCGGACGCAGCGACTGAGCCGGCGAGCCACTGCGAGCGTGCTCGCTCGGAGGCACTCGCTGTTCGTCGACGGGAGCCAAGAGCCGAGTGATGACGCTCTGTGAGCTTCGGCCACAGCAGCAGGCGCGGCGTTCGCTTCTCGATGTCGTGACTGCCGGCGGCGGCTGAGAACCGGAGAAAACTCGTTGGAAAACTACTCGTCGACGACCAGCGCCTCGCGGGCCTGACGGCCGGCGGGGATGATGACCCAGAACGTGAACGCGCCCAGCAGCGCGGTCCAGAACATCAGGTCGCCGAGGAAGATCCCCAGCGTGTCGAACACCGTGCCGGGCTCCTCCGGCGGCGCCGCAACCAGCTGTCGGGTGCTCTCGAAACTGGGCGTGCGGTACCAGCTCGCGGAGATCATCCAGACGAGGGCAGCCACGCTGAACAGCCCGAACCCTTTCATGAACTCGTCAGCCATTACCTGGATTTGGGCCGCGAGCCCTCTTCAGCGTTTCCCATCCCGGCCGCCCGAACGTCGGTTCGCGATCGGCACCGGCGACGGGTCGGGACTGGCGTCGACCGATCCTCACTCCTGGTCGGCGCTCATCTCCGTCGCCTTGAACCGCGTACCGAGCACGTAGACGGCGGCGCCGAACGCGATCGACAGCAGTCCGGCGACGGCGAACAGCCCGGAGAGAAGCGAGTCCGCGGGTGAAAGCGACAGCGCGCCCAGCACCGAGCGGGCCAGCTGGCGGAGCAGGCCCGTCCCGAGCGCGGCGGCGTCGAGTAACAGGAAGCCGAACACCACAGCGAACACCGCGATCAGCGTCGAGAACACGGTAACCGTCTTGTAGAGCCGCAGCGGGACCTCCACGTCGCGCCCCTCGCGGCCGTCGGTACGGTGGTCGTCGTCGGCCACGGCCTATTTGGGGGCCGCAGCCGGTAGTAGCGTCGGTTGAGGTCGTACATGTACCCCTCCCGCATCGTCTTCAGCACCGCGTAGGTGATGGCGCCCACGACGATCGGAGCCAGGAACGTCAGGTCGAACAGCAGGCTGACGTTCATCGGCATGATGTTCTGGATCGACAGCATCGACATGGTGAACGCGAACGTCACGCCACCCATCCCGACTGCGGCCCAGAACGGCTGCTCGACCGGTCGTCGAGCGCTCCCCTTGTTGAGGAAGGGGACGATCGCGATG
Organism: Halolamina pelagica; assembly: GCF_001307315.1. Lineage (GTDB taxonomy): Archaea > Halobacteriota > Halobacteria > Halobacteriales > Haloferacaceae > Halolamina > Halolamina pelagica_B. The sequence continues at coordinate 1,316,718 of NZ_LGUC01000001.1, read as the reverse complement.
GCGCCGACGATCACGACGTTCGCGAGCACGCCGTACGTGCGGTCGGCCATCAGCTTCTGCTCGCCAAGCAGCGAGAGGGCGGGGTTGAGGTCACCCAGCTTCAGCAGGCCGAACGACCAGTAGAGGTACCAGTCCGGCAGGATGATCGCCGGCGTCGAACTCGGGTTCGCCGGGTTGCCGATGTGGGGCGGGAGCGTCGCCGACAGCAGCAGCAGCATGCCGACGAAGAAGCTCGTCAGCGCGAGGTTGCGGATCAGCTCGTGGGGCCACGTCGGGAACCCCAGCACGTCGCGCTCGACGTACGTGGACTGCTCGCGCAGGTCTTGGTCCTCGCGGCGGGCCCGCTCGAAGTACTCGTACGTGAGACGGGGGAGTCCCGCCCGGCGACTCTTGCGCTCGCTCCACGTGGGCGTCTCGTCGTCCGGGGGAACGATGCCGGTTCCGCCGTCGGTTCGTGCGTCGGGTTGGTTGTCGTCGCTCATTGTGTTAGTGGGGTTCCGCGATGCCCTGCATCCAGACGATCGCGATGTGGATCGCGATCAGCGAGGTCACCACGAAGGGGAGCAGGAACACGTGGAGGATGTACATTCGCTGGAGCGTCGGTGCGCCGAGCGAGAAGCCGCCGAACACCAGCTGGGCGACCCACTCGCCGATGATCGGGATCGACAGCGCCATCTCGACGCCGATCTGTCCCGCCCAGTAGGCGAGCTGGTCCCACGGCAGCAGGTAGCCCGTATACCCGAAGCCCATCGTGAGGCTGATCAGGACGATCCCGAGCAGCCAGTTGAGCTCGCGTGGCTCCTTGTACGCGCCGGTGAAGTACACCCGAAGCATGTGCAGGAACACCGCCGCGGTCATCACCTGCGCCGACCAGCGGTGGATCGAGCGCAGCATGAAGCCGAACTGGAGGTCCTGCATGATCATCGCGATCTGGGAGTAGGCGACGGTCCCGGTCTCCGCTAACGCCGCCGACGGGGTGTAGTAGAACCCCAGTAACGCGCCCGAGAGGGCGGCGACGACGTACGCGAGCGTCGAGAACGACCCCAGCGCGTACAGCGGGTACCAGTACCAGAACTTGTTGTCGAGGTTGTACTGCTCGGTGTGGCTCTTGGGCATCTGGAGGTTGACGCGGTAGTACATCGTCTCCAGAAGCTCCAGGTAGTCGACGACCCGGAACCGCTTGTCGAGCCAGATGAGGGTGAACAGGTACCCCTTCTCGATGGGGGAGAGCTGCTTCTCCTCCATCCAGCCGAGATGGTCGTGTTCGTCTTTCTCTTTGAGGCTCATTGGTTATCGTTTGTAGTACGGGTAGACAGCACGCTTGAGCTGATCCCAGACGCCGGCACCCTCGAACTGTTGGCCGTCGGCCTGGTCGCCGCGGATGTAGAGGTCCTCCCACTTGCGTCGGCGCTTCTTGACGACCATCACGTCCGGCAGGAACTCCTTCCGGTAGAGGGCGAGGATGAACGCCAGATCGATGAACACGGCGGCGAGCAGACCGCCGAGGAACATGTTCCCGTCGGCGGTCAGTCCCCAGCCGGAGACCAGCCCCCAGGAGAACATGAACACGAACACGATCTCCAGCAGCGTCAGGAGCACGATCGCGATCGCCGCGGCCGTGCTCTCACGCGCTGGCTCGTACCGGTGGATGTCACCGTAGGTGGAGCCTGACGTCGACATCAGTCACCACCTCCAGTGTTGCCGGTGTTGGGTGATTCGCCGTACTTGAGGACGTAGAACGTGAACACGAGGCTGACGAACATCATCAGGATCGTCGCCGCACCCACCCAGTGGGGGTGGATCGGCGCGCCGATCTCGTGGAGCTCTCGTTCCCCGCCGCCGCCGGAGGCTTCGATCTCCTCGACGACCTCGATGCTCCCGATCATCCCCACACTCTCGTGGGGGATACAGAAGTACTCGTGCGTGCCGAGGGTGTCGAACGTGTGCTCGTAACTCTCGCCGCCGGGGATGTCCCCTGTTCGGGGTACGCGTCCCGTGCTGGCTGTTCGGCGTCGAAGCCACCGGAGGCGAAGAACTCCGCCTCTTCCGGAATGCCGTCCTCGTAGGCCGTCACACTATGCCCGACCGAGCCGACGTTTTCCCAGACGACGGTGTCGCCGACCTCGATGGTTAGTTCCGCGGGGTCGAAAACGAGGCTGTCAGTCATGTCGACAGTGTGTGTGGTCCCGCCGCCACCGCCGCCCTCCGTCCCGGTGGCCGTGCCGGTGCCTTCCTGCCCGGCTGCGACCCCCGATCCGAGGGCGACGGCACCGCCGGAGCCGCCTGTCGCTCGGAGAAAATCCCGCCTCTTCATACGGCCAAAAGGTGGGACGGCCAGCGCTTAAACCCACCGTTTCATGCCACCCAGCAGGGGCGTCTTGACCGAAAGACGGCGCCGATGCAGCCCGCCGATCAGTCGCCCCGGTCCTCGTCAGCCTCGTCGCTCAGCTGTGGGACGAACTCCGGGCGCTCGCCGGCCTCGTCGACGGCCCGAAGTCGGTCGCGGTACTCCGCCGCGCGGAACCGGTCCGAGAGCCGCGCGTTCGCGACGACGGCGAACAGGAACACGCCGATCGCCACGAACAGGAGTCCCACGACGGGACCGATCACACCCCCCTGCGGAACGTCGGGCTGGAGGTCCCAGACGAGCGATCCCACCATCAGCCCGATCCCGGCGAGAATCTGGGCGGCCGCGATCAGCTGAAGCATGTTGTTGCCGAGCTGGCCGGAGCCGGACTCCACGTCCTCGGGTCGGGGAGACTCGGGTTCTCCGGCGGCGTCGCCACCTCGTACTTCTCCATCGAGCACAGCGCCACCGTCGGCTCCACGTCCCGGAGTACGGTCCCCTCCCCTCGACGCTTCCGTCGGGGTTGACGATGGCGTACCCCTCGTCGGAGTACGCAAGCAGCCGGTCGCCGTCCGGTCCGGGGTGGCGTTCGAGTCGCGCGAACACCTCCCGGGTGGCGATCCGGGTTTCGAGATCCTGTTCGACCCGGTCGATCAGCTCCGCCCCGTGATCCACGTGTCCGGGTCGAACACCGCCTCCCACTCCTCGCGCTCCATCTCGGCCATGTCCGCGGGGCCGAACTCGTCGAAGTCGTACTTCTCCTCGACCTCCTCACGCAGCGCGTCGAGATCGGTGGACTCGCGGTCGCCGTCGGCGGCCTCGTCGCTCGCGGCCGCTCGGTCGTCGGCGTCCGCGCGGGTCCGCCCCGGCGCAGCGTCGTCGTCGGAGGGGTCGGCCATAGTCGAGGTTGGACTGGCGTGCCGTTAAGCGCTTCGCGAGCGGCCCACTGGCGACGCGCCGGAGTCGTACCCTTTAGGCAGGGCGGGCGCCAACTCTCGGTGAATGGTCTCGGAGTCGACGGCCGCGACGCTCGCGGCGGTGTCGGTCACGCTCAGCCTCCCCTTCTTCCTCTACGGCGCGTGGTACGCGATCGAGACGGAGGTGATGACGTGGGATCGCCTGGTGCATCACCTGAAGTTCGTCCTCACCGGGCTCGTGCTGACGACGGCGCCGATACTCCTGTGGATGCTCCCCGGCTGTTCGGCCGCTTCACGGGGTTGGCGGCGTTACACGCCTTCCTCGGCCTCCAAGCCTACGCGCTGCTGGTGGTCGCGCTTACCGGGATCGTGCGCATCTTCCAGGCCAAACGAGCGGCGGATCTCTACCGCGACCCCGATCCAGACGCCGACATCGGCGAGCTCCACGAGAACATGAGCGGGTGGCGTCGACGGCTCCGCGTCGGCGTGTTCGGCTATCTGATCCTCTGGATCCTGGCGTACCTCGTCGGGATCTACCGGTTCCTGATGGACTACGTGTTCTGAGCCACGGTCACCACGCCTCGCCGCTGGCCAGATCGATCTCGCTGTCGCCCTTCGCCGAGGGGCAGATGTCGGCCAGCACGCAGTCGCCACAGTCGGGGTTCCGGGCGGTACAGACGGCGCGCCCGTGGTCGATCAACAGGTGAGTGAACTGCTGCCAGTGCGCCTCCGGCACCACGTCGAGCAGATCCGTCTCGATCGCTTCGGGGCGCTCCTGCTCGGTCAGCCCGAGTCGGCGACTGATCCGCTGGACGTGGGTGTCGACGACGATCCCCTCGACCACGTCATGGGCGTGCTGGAGCACGACGTTGGCCGTCTTCCGGCCGACGCCCGAGAGGTCGGTAAGGTCGTCCATGGTGTCGGGCACCTCGCCGTCGTGGTCCTCGACGAGCGTCTCGCCGATGCTCTTGAGGTAGCCCGCCTTGGAGTTGTGGAACGTGATCCCATAGATATCCTCGGCCAACTCCTCCTCGTCGGCCGCGGCGAAGTCCGCCGCGGACTGGTACTTCTCGAACAGCTCCGCGGTCACCTCGTTGACGCGCTCGTCGGTGCACTGCGCCGAGAGCACGACCGCGATCAGCAGTTCGAGTCGGGTCTCGAAGTTCAGCGAGATAGTGGAGTCGGGGTACTCGGCGTCGAGGCGGTCGATGACCGTCTCGGCCTGCTCGCGACGGGGTTCGAGTGGCTCGCCCATACGCGGCGTTTCGTTCCCCGGCGGTTGAACGGTTCGGTCCGGAGTCGTCCGCGAAACCGCTTGGTGCCGCCGGGGCCTACATCCCGGTGCCGGCGGCGAACTCGTAGCTGTAGATCCAGTTGAGGATCACGTACGTCAGCACGCCCATCGAGAGCGAGAGGATCCACGACCCGGCGGCGATACGGCCGACCTTCCTGTGCGGCGTCTCCTCGCGGAGTTCGCGCGGGGTATGGGTCAGCCCGAGCACCAGCGCGTACAGCACCACCGGGACCGCGACCACGGAGAGGATGATGTGAATCGCGAGCATCAGCAGGTAGGCGTAGTACACCGGGTCGGGCGCGCCGACGAGCTCTTTCGTGCCGCCGCCGCCGATCTTCCACAGGTAGAGTACGAGGAACACCATGATGAGTCCGAAGGCGCTCCCCATCGCTTTCCGGTGTTTCTCGACCTTGCCGTCGCGGATCCACTTCCAGCCGAAGACGAGCAGCAGCGTCGCCGTGGTGTTGATCGCGGCGATGGCGTGAGAGAAGAGGTTCACCTGCGCGTTCGTCAGGTCGGGAAAGGCGGCCGCGGGGATCGCGCCCGCGAACGTCCCGATCACCAGCGCGTACCCGAGCACCGAGAGCACCGCGACGGTCGCCAGCGGCCGATCCCGCGCGCGCGACCGGAGGGGGTCCAGCATACGCGAGCGCAGGGTCCGAAGCGACAAGGCGGTTCGGGTTCCGGCCCGGCGGCCGCCGGGCCGAAGTCCGGGGGTTTATCACGGATAACGAGCAACGCAGTCGTACGGGTGATGGCGACGCACCCGTCTCCGGTCGGCCGGGCCGACTCCCGCCGCGACGGGGTGGCCCCCACGGCGCGGCAGACTGGCGCCACCGGCCCGGCCGACCACTCTCGCCGCGTGCCCCAAGGACAGGTCACGCGGCGGTTCTCAGTTCCCGAGCGCTCGCTCCACGCTCGGGGACGTTTCACTACCGACCATCGACAGGATTCTTCACGAACCACTACGAGCGGCCACGTGTGGACACCGAAGAGGCAGCCCGTGCCGTCGACGACGCCGTCGTACGGCTGCAGGAGCGGTGGGGGCCAATCACCGTACAGAAGTCCGAATGGCACGTCGACACCGCGACATACGACGCCACCGCCGAGCGCGCAGCAGCGGGAACCATAGGCGGCGCCGGCGCGTGGGTTCGCCGGGAGTGTGGTGGGACGACAGAGGCCCTGATGGTCCGCGAAACCGACCACGGTGGCTGGTCCGAGCCGGCGGGCAAGCAGGAGCCGGGGGAGTCACTGGGCGCGGCTGCCTGCCGTGAGACGTACGAAGAGACTGGCGTCGAGTGCCGGCTGACCGGCCTCCTGCGCGCTGAACGCGCGGTCCACGTGACCGACGGGGGTGATCGGCCCCCGCTCCCACGGCTCATCGTCGTATTCGACGCCGAACACCTCCGCGGGGAGCCACAGCCGCGGGACGACGGAGTCGACGAGGCGGCGTGGCTGGCCGAGTTTCCAGAACCCCTGCGATACGCTGGCGTGACGGACCTCCCGCTCTAGATGACGCCGGTCGTCTCGGCCACGTCGCGGGCCGCCTTCTCCGTGATGCCGTCGCCCAGCACCGTGTAGCGGTCACGGATCTCGTGAGCGCTGGTCATCGCCTCCAGCAGCTCCGCCTCGCTCACGTCCAGATCCGCCGCCGTCGTCGGCGCGCCGAGGCTATCGAGCGCGGCCCGGATGTCCTGCCACAGCCCGCCCGGCCCGTCGTGGAGGTACGCCGTCATGATTGACGCGACGCCGACCTGATGGCCGTGAAGCGCCCGGCCGGGGGCGATCCGGTCGAGTTGGTGGGAGATCAGGTGTTCGGCGCCCGAGGCCGGCCGCGAGGAGCCGGCGATCGACATCGCAACGCCGGAGGAGACCAGCGCCTTCACGACGATCCACGCCGACTCCTCCAAGCCGGGCCGGATCAGGTCGGCGTTGTCGACCAGCATCTCCGCGGTCATCTGGGAGAGCGCGCCGCCGTACTCGGAGTACTCGACGCCTTTCAGTCGCTTGGCCAGCTTCCAGTCCGCGACGGCAGTGTAGTTCGAGATGATGTCCGCACAGCCGGCGGTCGTGAGCTCCCACGGCGCGTCGGCGACCACCTCGGTGTCGGCGACGACCGCCAGCGGCGGCTCGGCGGCGACGGAGTGCCGAGTGTCGCCCTCCGGGATCGAGCCCCGGCCCGAGACGATCCCGTCGTGGCTCGCGGCGGTCGGTACCGAGACGAACCCCACGCCGAGTTCGTCGCTGGCCATCTTCGCGGTGTCGATGGGCTTGCCGCCGCCGAGCCCGACGAGGTAGCCCGCCTCGGCGTCCTCGGCGGCGTCGATGACTTTCTGGACCTGCGCGAAGCTCGCCTCCTCGACGACGACGGTCTCGGACGCCGGAAGCTGGTCGCGGACGCGGTCGCCGACGATCCGGTTCGGCGAGGGGCTGGTGACGATCAGCGGGGTACCGGTGAGGTAGAGCTCACCGACGGCGGCACCGAGCTCGTCGAGCATGCCGTGGCCGACGACGACGTTCCGGGGGAGCCGGATCCACTTCGATTTGTCAAACATGCACCGGAGGTCGGGTGCAGTCGTGAAAAGCGGTTCGTCAGTCGTCGCCGATCAGGCGAGCACGCGCCACGCTTCGAGGAGGAAACTGACGCCGAACCCGCCGAGCACCAGCGCACTGAGAGCGGCGACGGCGGGGGCAAACGAGTCGACCCGGCGGCCGGCCTGGACGAGCGCGGCCGGAAAACAGGCCAGCCAGAGGGCGATCCCGCCGAACAGGCCGACGATCAGCGCGGGGCTGCCCGTCTCGACGACGAACACGCCCGTCAGCGCCTCGCCGACGAAGGGGACAACCGCGAGCACGTCCAACCGTCCGGGGTCGAGCAGCCCGACGCCGACGGTCAGCCAGAACAGGATCTGGTAGGGGTTCGTGAGCGCGAGCACGAACGCGCGGCGGAACCCGGTCGATTCGCCGAGGTCGACCGGCGCGCCCGTGTCGTCGGTCGCGTCGGCGTCGGCGCCTCCCTCGCCGTCCGTCCCGACCGCGTCGTCGCCGACCGACGACGGCGCGAACGTCGCCCTGACGCTGTTCGCGGCGCCGTAGGCGAAGTAGATCATCAGCAAGCCGCCGACCCCGAACAGCACGCCCTGGAGGGTCGGGTACTGTTGGACGACGCTGACCACCCCGGCCAGCGCGAGCAGGAAGAAGACGAAATCGGCCAGCCCCGCGCCGAGCCCGGCTTTCAGCCCGGCGGCCCAGCCACGGAGCACGCTCTCCTCGGCGATGACTGCGTTCATCGGGCCCGGCGGCGCCGCGAGGGCGAGGCCGAACGCGGCGCCGGCGACGAGCGACGGAACGACATCGATCACGGTCGGAGGGAGGGCAGGAACTGCGAAAAAACCGCCTGATTCCTCACCGGCGGCGCAAGACGCCGACGATCGCTGCGAGGGCCAGCGCCGCGATCGCGGCGTAGAGCACCACCGTCGGCGCGCCGAGCACGACGGCCCCGAACGCGAGGAAGACGACGGCGGCGCCGGCTTCGATGTAGTGTGTCGGCAGTACGGCCTCCACTCGCTCGCCGATGACGGCGTCGACGCCGGTCCGGAGCGCCAGCGCGCCGACGACGCCGACGAACACCGACACGGGCGCGTCGGGGAACGTCGCCGCGAGGTTGATCGTCAGTAGCTGGGTCTTGTCACCGAACTCGGCGAACAGCACGAACAGAAACCCCGTCAGCAGGCCGCCGTAGCGGCCGATCCGCGCGAGCAACGCGTCCGGGACGATCATCCCGGTGAGCCCCATGTCGAGACCCGTGCCCGACGTTAGGGACTCCGACACGTCACCGTCGCGGAACCCCTGGATCGACGATCGAGCGGTCCAGACCCCGAAGACGATGAACAGCCCCCAGTGAGCAGCGTCACCACGCCCGCGGGCAGTATCGAGACGACGTACTGGCCGAACGCGACTTCGAGCGCCGACCAGAGCGCGAACGCCCCCATCGCGCCGACGAACACGTTCTTCGCGTCGTACCGGGTCGCGAGCGTGATGACGACCAACTGCCCCTTGTCGCCGAACGTGGCGAGCAGGTTCGCCAGGAACGCGGCCGCCAGCGGCCCGTGTTCGGCGTAGCGACCGACGACGGCGTCCAGCCCCGACTGTAGCGGCAGCGCGATCGCCCCCGGCACGCTCAGGCGACCTCCTCCGTCGCCGACCTGACTCGGATCGCGTCAGCGATGTCCTCGGGGAGGCTCTGCTCGTCGCCGTCCGCGAGGCGGACCGTCACCATCCCGAACGGGGCCACGTCGACGATCTCGATCGTGGTGTTCGGCGTGAGCCCCGCCGCCGCGAGGTAGTCGAGTTCGTCCTGCTCGCGGTGGTGCACCCGGGAGACGACGACCCGATCGCCGACGGCAAAACTGCTCAGCCGCTCGCCGGCCGCCTCGTCGACCGGTTCGAGCGTCTCGGTCGGGATCGGATCGCCGTGGGGGTCGACGGCAGGGTCGTCGAGCGCCTCGGCCATCCGGCGCTCCAGGTCCTCGCTGATGTGGTGTTCGAGCGTGTCCGCCTCGTCGTGTACCTCGGTCCAGTCGAAGTCGAGATGTTCGGCGAGATACGCCTCCAACAGGCGGTGGTGGCGGACCACTTCGAGCGCGACCGTCTGGCCCTCTTCGGTGAGCTCGACGCCGCGGTACTTCTCGCGGTCGATCAGCCCGCGCTCGTCGAGCTTCTCCATCATGCTCGTCACCGTCGGCGACGTCTTGTCGAGATACTCCGCGACGGCAGAGGTAGAGACGGGGGCCCCTCCTGGCGTTGGAGGACGTATATCGCTTTGAGATAGTCCTCCATCGCGTCACTTAGCATGTCGAACGCTACGTTTCACCGCGTCAAAAGAACCACGGTCGAACCGCCGGGCCGCGGCCGGGAACTGTGGAGTTAAGCACCCGGAACACGTAGTTGGCGCTGAATGAAACTCCGACGCGCCCTCAGCTTCGCGACTCTCGGCATCGGCGCCGCCGCGGCCACGAACGCCCTCCTCCGACGCGACGCCGGCGACCTCCCACCGGCGCTCGACGGGATGCAGCGCACCTACCGCTGGCGCGGCATGAACGTCGCCTACACCGAGGCCGGGGATCCGGCGGATCCGGATCTCGTCCTCCTCCACGGGGTCAACGCCGCCGGCTCGTCGGGCGAGTGGCGCGCGGTGTTCGAGGAACTCGCCGAATCGTACCACGTGATCGCGCCGGATCTCCCGGGCTACGGGCGCTCGGATCGGCCGCCGGTTCGGTACTCCGCGGCGCTGTACGAAGCGTTCGTCGAGTCGTTCCTCGGCGAGTTCGGCGACGACGAGGGGCCGGCGGTGATCGCCTCCTCGCTCTCGGCCGCCTACGCGGCCGAGGCCGCCCAAACCGTCCCCGTCTCGCGGTTCGTGCTCGTCTGCCCGACGACCACCACCGGGCCCGGCGGCGGGACGTGGGTACGTGAACTGGTCCGAGCGCCGCTGGTGGGCGAGGCGCTGTTCAACGCCGTCACCTCCAAGCCCGCGATCGACTACTTCAACGCCGACCACGGCTACGCCGACCCGGACGGCCCCGACGAGGAGTGGGCCGAGTACGAGTGGCGAACCGCCCACCAGGAGAACGCGCGGTTCGCCCCCGCCGGCTTCCTCGCCGGGGACCTCGACACCGACCGCGATCTCGGCGCGACGCTCGCCGCCCTCGACGTGCCGACGACGATCGTCTGGGGCCGCGAGACCGAGATGACCCCGGTCGCCGAGGGCGAGGCGCTCGCCCGCGACGCGGGCGCCGAACTGCTCGTGTTCGACCGCGCGAAGCTGCTCCCCCACGTCGAGCGCGCCGACGCGTTCCTGAACTACGTGCTCGACGGCGAGCTCCCCGACGACTACTCGGTGGTTCGGGAGTACGATCCGAGCGAAAACGCGGAGCCGGCAGTCGAGAACGACGCCGACGAGGCCGACGCCGAGGACGCGGTTACTTCCGATTCGTAACTGTCGGGTCGTCCGCCCCCTCGGCTCGCTGTTGGCCGAGCGTGTCGAACCCGAGGAGCCGGTTCAGCGGGCATTTTTGCACGAGTCCAGTGACCAGCAGTACGGCCCCGACGAGGAACACGGCCACGGCGGTGAGTGCCTGAGGTAGCGGGCCGACTGCGAGGGTGAACAGGCCGGCATAGCCAGCGACTCCTGCGAGGATCAGGGCGGGGCCGAGGACGAGCCGGGCGATGCGGTCAGTGCCTCCGACGTTCTTTTGCATAATCTCTCCCCTACAGCTACGGGCTCTCGATAGATAAAGCAGGTAGCTGTTGCGCAGCCGAGAGGAACGACCGCCGCGTCGGGGACCATGGTCGTCGAAGGTGTCAGCCACCCCCCCGCTTTCAGCTCCGATGCCGGATCCGACACTGCGCCCCGAACCGATACTTGGGTCCCCGTCTGTCTTCGACGATCGCCTACACCGGACGCAGCATCAGCACGTCGTTCCCGGTGGTCTCGCTCGCACCCACGGCGGGTTCGACGTCGTCGCCGATCTCGACCGTTCCCGGCTCGGCGTCGACGACGCCGGTCAGCCTGATGGCGCCGAAGTCGGCGACGACGGTGTCGTACGGCGCGTCGGCGTCGAACGACGGCGCCGGGACGTGGACGGTCGTGACCGCTGCGACCGTGCCCGATTCGGGCAGGGACTCCTCGGAGAACTCGGTCGAGCCGCAGTCCGGACAGATCCGCCGCGGTGGCAGCAGCCCGTGGCCGTTCGCGCACTCGAGGTAGTAGCCGTCCTCGGCGGCGAACGCGTGCAGCCACTCGTCGAAGCCGGCGTCGCTCATTCTGCCACCTCCAGGACGTGAACCACTGCAGAGGCCACGGTCCCGCCCGCGTTGTGGGTGACGCCGACCTCGGCGTCCGCGACGTGGTCGCTGTTGGGGTGGTCACCCCGGAGCAGCCGGGTCATCTCAGCGATCTGTGAGCCGCCGGTCGCGCCGACGGGGTGGCCCTTCGCCTTCAGGCCGCCCGAGAGGTTGACGGGGCGCTTCCCGTCCGCTCGCGTTTCACCGCGCCGCGCAGCGCCGAGGCCCTCGCCCGGCTCGTAGAGGCCGAGCGACTCGATCGCGAGCACCTCCGCGATCGTGAAGCAGTCGTGGACCTCCGCCAGATCCACGTCCGTGGCGTCGATGCCCGCCTCCTCGTAGGCCATCGCCGCGGCGTCGTCGGCCGCGGGCGTGCGGGCGAGGTACTCGCGATCCTGCAGCGCCATCCGGTCGGTGCCCTGGCCGGTGCCGACGACCGCCACCTCCGCCGAGAGGTCGTGCTCGGCCGCGTACTCCTCGCTCACGAGCACGATCGCCGAGGCGCCGTCGGTGACCGGACAGCAGTCGAACAGCCCCAGCGGCTCCGCGACCGGGGGCGCATCGAGCGCCTGCTGGACGCTGATCTCGCGCTGGTACTGGGCGTACTCGTTGGGGATGGCGTTGTCGTGGTTCTTCGAGGCGACGTTCGCCAGGTCGGTTTTCAGCTCGTCCTCGTCCACGTCGAACGCGTCGGCGTACGCCGTCGCCATCAGCGCGTACGCCCCGGGGAACGTGACCCCGGCGCGGATCTCGAACAGCTCGTCGGCGGCGATCGCGAGCGCCTCTGTCGTCTCCGGCGTGTCGTTGTTGGTCATGCGCTCCATCCCGCCGGCGAGCACCACGTCGGCCTCGCCCGAGCGGACGGTCCGGACCGCCTCGCGGACGGCGACGCCCGCCGACGCGCAGGCCTCCTCGTAGCGCGTCGCCGGACAGTCGAGGCCGGCAGCCTCGGCCAGCAGCGGTGCCATGTGGCCCTGCTCCTCGAGCAGCGAGCCGGCGAAGTTGCCGACGTTCAACTGCTCGATGTCGTCGAGCGGGACGCCCGCGTCCTCCCGCGCGTTCAGCGCCGCCTCGGCGAACAAGTCGCGGCCGGTTCGGTCGGGGTGCGAGCCGAAGTGAGTGAGTCCCACGCCGGCTACGCGCACGCCAGTCATGCCCAGCCGTTGGCACGGTTCAGCTAAAGGCCTGCCGGAGTCGACAGCGCAGGCGCGTTCCGGCAAGCCCTTCCCGCGCCGGTTCCAGGCTCGAACTATGTTCAGCGACGCGTTCGTCGGACTCGCCTGCACCGACTGCGGCGCCACCCTCGCCGTCGAGGACGCCGACCTCGAGACCATCGCCGGCGCGGGGCCCTGCCCGGACTGTGGCGCCCCCCGGACGCCCGAGTACGACCTCGACGCCGTCGACCCCGACGCGGTCAGCGCGGGACTGCGCGCCTGGGATCGCGACGCGGTGCTTCCGTTCGACGCCGACGCGGCGCTCTCGGCCGCGGAGGGCGGCACGCCGAGCGTCGACGCGCCGCGAGTCGCCGACGAGCTCGGCCTCGCCGGCGTCGCCATCAAAGACGAAGCGCGCAACCCGACCGGCTCGGTGCTGGATCGTGGGCTCTCCGCGGCCGTGACCGCGGCCGACGCCGCCGACGCCGACCTCGTGGCCTGCGCGTCGCCGGGTAACGCCGGCCAGTCGATGGCGGCTTACACCGGCCAGGTGGACCTGCGCTCGTACGCGTTCGTCCCCACGCGCTCGCCGTTCTCGAACAAGGCGATGGTGAACGTCCACGGCGGCGAGATGAAGGTCGTACCGGGCCGGCTGGGCGACGCCGTCGACGCGCTCGCCGAGCAACTGCAGTCCGACTACGTCGATCTGGGGGCGTTCGCGACCCCGTTCCGCCACGACGGGCTGAAAACCGTCGCCTACGAACTGCTCGCCGACCGTTGCTGGGACGTGCCGGACGCCGTCGTCGTCCCCGCGGGCACGGGCGAACTCGTCGTCGGCGTCGTCGACGGGCTCCGGGAGTGTGTCGAACTGGGGCTGGTCGACGAGCTTCCCCCAGTGTACGCCGTCCAGGCGGAAGGCTGTGCGCCCATCGCGGCCGCGTGGCAGGCCGGCAAAACCGAGACCGAGCCCTGGGAGACCCCGGACACGATCGTCGGCGAACTCGAAGTCGCGGACCCGCCGGGCGGCGCGCCCGCGCTTGCGGCCGTCGCGGAGACCGGCGGCGAAGTGCTGACCGTCGAGGACGCCGACGCGCTGGAGAGTGCAGTCGCCGTGGCGTCGACGGAGACGGTGGAGGTGGGGCTGGCCGGCGGCGTCGCCGCGGCCGGCCTGTGGGCGCTCGCCGAGGACGGGCCCCTCGGCGCGGCCGACGAGGCGGTCGTCGTGAACACCGAAGCGGCGACGAAGGCGCCGGACGTGCTCCGGAGCCACCTGATGGGGCAGGGCGTCTGACCGGCCCCGACTGATCAGGCCTCGAGTCCCCAGTCGTCGTCGGCGACCTCGACCCGAGCAGCCTCCTCGTCGTCGACGATGGCGCGGAACGCGAACGCCTCGTCGTTCCGTTCGAGTTGGATGTCGATCCGGCTCGCGTCGGCGGTGAACTCCTCCTCGATCCGGTCCGGCCGCCCGTCCTCCCGGTCGGTGGCCACGCCGTAGTCACCGTATCTGAACTGGGTAGTCGTCTCGATAAACCCGTCCTCGTCGAGGATGTCGGCGTCGACGCCGTCGTGACTACTCGTCTCGCGGACGACGAGCGTGTAGGTGGCCATCACACTGTCGTTTGGTGGCACGTACCAAGAAAACAGCGGTCCCCGTATATTCACCACGACAGCAGTCAGTGTCGGCCCTCCCGAACGGACCCACGAACGGATGGCCGGCTTCCGGGACGCTTTCCCCTTCGGCCACGAACGGTCGGCCATGTCCGACAGCGCGCTCGTCGTCGGCGGCACCCGGTTCGTGGGCCGCCACACCGTGGAGGAACTGCTCGATCACGACTACCACGTCACCATCTTCAACCGCGGCAACCACGACAACCCGTTCGCCGACCGCGAGAACGTCGACCACGTCGAGGGCGACCGCCGGGACGAGACCGACCTGAAGGCCGCCAAACTGTCGGTCGAACCCGATATCGTCATCGACTGCGTGGCGTACTACCCCGCGGACGTGGCGATCGCGACCGACGTGTTCGCGGACGTGGACGGGTACGTGTACATCTCCTCCGGCGACGCCTACGGGGTCGAGGAGATCCCGAAACGCGAGGACGAGACGCCGATGCGGCCGTGTACCGAGGAACAGGCCGTCGACGAGTCCGGCGAGACGTACGGCAACCGCAAGGCAGAGGGCGACCGGAAGGTCGTGGAAGCGGCCGAAAACGGCGTGAACGCGATGTCGGTCCGGCCGTGCATCGTCTACGGGCCGTACGACTACACCGAGCGGATGGACTACTGGCTCGACCGCGTCGACAGCTACGACCGCGTGGTCGTCCCCGGCGACGGGCAGAACGTCTGGCACCGCGCGTACGTCGAGGACGTGGCGAGCGCGCTCCGGGTCGTCGCCGAGGAGGGTGAGCCGGGGGAGTTCTACAACGTCGGCGACCGAACCGCGGTCACCCTCGACGAGATGCTGGAGCTGATGGCCGACGCGATGGACACCGAGATCGAGGTCGTCCACGCGGGCAAGCGCGAACTCGCCGCCGCCGGTCTGGACCCGGAGTCGTTCATCCTCTACCGCGACTACCCACATCTCCTGGACACGGACAAGCTGGCCGCCCTCGGCTGGTCGTCGACGCCGCTCGAGGAGGCGATGGCACGGACCGTCGAGGAGCACCGCGAGTCGGACCGCGACGGGAGCGAGTACGACCCCGGCCGCGAGAACGAGGAGACGGTGCTGTCGGTGCTCGATACGGTCTGAAACCGGCACCCGGGCCCGCCTCGGCCGCTCAGAACTCCGTCGCCCGACTCTCCTCGCTGATACCGGCGACTTCCTCCTCCAGCCACTCGCGGAACCACTTCACGCGCTTGAGCCGCTGGTGGCCGATCGACTCGGCGGTGTCGCTCTCGACGCGCTCGCAGTGTTCCTTCCCGCGTTCGAGCACGCGGTCGACCATCTCCGCGGCGTCCATGTGGGTGCGGGCCTCGTAGCCCATTCGCAGCAGCATCAGGACGGTTCCGTTGGCGCCGACCTTGTCCAGTACGTCGCCCTCGATCAGGCTCTGGGTCTCGAGCGACACGTCCGAGAGCGGCCCCTGGTAGGAGTGGTCGGCGACGACGCCACAGACCTCGTCGATGAACGAGTCGGGGAAATCGCCCCGACTCTGGAGGTACTCCCGGGCGACCCGGGCGCCGGCGTCGGCGTGGCGGTCCTGTTCCGCCTCGAGTTTGGCCACGTCGTGGAACACGGCCGCGACGCGAACCACGTGGACGTTCGCTCCTTCCTTCTCCGCGATATGGGTCGCGATCTCCACGACGTTCCGAATGTGGTTGAACCGGTAGTCGGCCGAGTGCCACGGGTACCAGCGCATCCGGCCGCCGTCGTCCTCGGTCTCGACGCTCGCGGCCAGGTAGTCGTGGACGAACTCCTCCATCGCGGCGAACTCCTCGGCGGTGACCGGTGCGTCCCTTATTTCGACGCCCATGATCCCCCTCCGGATGTGGTCGGACAGCGTACGTAGTTCATTACCGGAAAGGAGGGTCGTTTCGCTCTTAGTCGTTGCGGGACGGGCAAACACGCGATTTCGGCGCTTCGTCGGCCGATATCCAGTTCGGGCAGGGCGGGTCGGCCCGCGACCTTGCTGGGGACCGAACCGTTAGGTGCGTCGGGATGCTGCCCAGCGGTATGACCGAGCAGCCCTATCTCGAGGACGCCACCGTCCGAGAGTTCGAGGCGACCGTCGAACGCACCGTCAGCGACGACCGCGTCGTGCTCGACCGCACCCACTTCTACCCTGAAGGGGGCGGCCAGCCTGCCGACCGCGGTACGATCACCGGCACCGACGGTCGCGAGTGGGCCGTCGTCGACGTGCAGAAACACGACGGGATCCACCACTACCTCGAACCCGGCGAGGGCGTGGAAGCGGGCGAGCTCCCAGACGCTGGATCCACGGTCACTGGCGTCCTCGACTGGGAGCGCCGGTACAGCCACATGCGCTACCACACGGCCCAGCACCTGCTGTCGGCGCTGCTGCTCGAGGAGTACGACGCCGAGACGACCGGGAACCAGGTCCGGGCGCACAAGGCGACGCTCGACTGCGCCTACGAGCGCTTCCACGACGACGAACTCGCCCACATCGAACGGCGGATGAACGAGCTGGTCGAGCAGGCCCGAGCCGTCGACTGGTACGTGCTGGACCGGTCGACCGCCGAAGAACGGCTGGACCCCGAGCGGACCCGGCTCTCGCTGCTGCCGGACTCGATCACGGAGATCCGGATCGTCGAGGTCGGCCCCGACCCCGCGAGCGACGACGACGAGCCGTTCGACCGCACGGCCTGTGCCGGCACCCACGTTTCGAACACCGAGGAGATCGGCGCGGTGACGGTCACCGGCCGCGAGACGAAGGGCAGCGAGGAGGAGCGGATCACCTTCGAACTCGACTGAGAACCCGAACGCGTCGGGCACAGCAGCCGCGTGTCGTCGACGGCGCAGTCACGCTTTTGGTCGTCCCCGAGAACGACCGCCCATGACCGACGACGACCGTTCGCTCTCGACGCTCGGCCGTATCGCGCTCGGGCTTGGCCTCGCGCTTCAGGCGACCGAGGACTTCCGGGATATGGAGGACACCGTCGAGTACGCCGAATCGGCCGGCGTCCCGATGCCGGAGACGCTCGCGCCGCTGGCGTCGGGGTCGATGGTCGCCGCGGGGCTGGGGATCACGCTCTGGCGGTTACCGCGGCTCGCGACCGCCGCCGCCGCCGGCTTTCTCGCAGTGGTGACGCCGACGATGCACGACTTCTGGAACGCCGAGGGCGACGGCAGCGGCGACCGCCTCGCCTTCTTCGGGAACCTCGCGATGCTCGGCGGCGTGCTGGTGTTCCTGCGGGAGGCGTGGCGACGGGACTGAGAAAACGGATCGCCCGCGAACGTTCGCTGCCGGCGTCAGTCGTCCGTCGGGCCCTCCAGCACCGACGGCTGCTCGGCGACCGACGCGGAGGTGACCGCCGAGACGCCGACGACCAACACCAGGCCGACGACCATCCCGACCACCGACGACGACCAACCGGCGAAGTTCTCGACGACGCCCGGGACGACGACACCCAGAACGGTCATCGTCTCGCCGGCCGCCGGCGTGAACGTCGTGACCATGTAGAACAGCTGACTCCCGAGGATCGCCGCGAACATCCCCGACAGCGTCGTCCGGGACCAGTAGAGGGCCACGATCACGGGGGTGCCAGCTGGGCGAACCCGCCGAAGGCAGTGTCGCCGATCACGAACAGCGACGGCGGGTTGAACAGGCTGGCGACGAACGCAAGCGTTGCGAACACGGCGACGCCGACGCGGGCGATCAGGTCCTCGCGGCGCTCGCTGGCGTCGGCGTTGACGAACGGGCGGTACAGGTCCCGCGTGAAGTACGACGATCCCGAGAGCAGCATCGAGTCCGAGGAGGACATCATCGCCGCCATCGCGCCCGCGACGACCAGGGCCGCGAACCACGTCGGCGTGTACTCAGCGAGCAGGCCGGGGAGGATGTTGCCGCTCTCGGGCATCGCCACGCCGAGGCCGGCCGCCCACGCGCCGAGCATGAACGCCGGAACGAACAGCAGGAGCACGACGACGGGCCACAGCGCCATCGTGCGCTTCAGGACTTTCTCGGAGTTCGCGACGAAGAAGCGCTGATTCACCTGGGGGAACATCGCGACGCCGAAGGCGATGCCGATCGCCTTTGAGAGCATCCACGGCAGCGAGTAGGCGCCGCCGCCGAACAGCGACGGCGAGGACGAGCCGTCGCCCAACGCGAGGAACTCGGGGTTCGCCGACGCCATCGCGTCCGTCGCGGCGCCGATGCCGCCGACCGCCGAGAGCACCCAGACGAACGCCGCCCAGACCATCGTCAGCATGAACAGCCCCTGCAGCGTGTCGGTCCAGGCGACGCCGCGCATCCCCGAGAGCACGACGTAGACGATCATGAACACGGTGATCAGCCCCGCGCCGGCCCAGTAGGGGACGGCGCCGTTCGTCAGCGCCGAGAGCGCGCCGCCGGCACCGACCTGCTGGAGCATCACGTACGGGAACAGCCAGAACAGCGAGACGAGCGCGACCGTGGCTCGCAGCACCGGCGAGCCGAACCGATCGCCCAGCATCTCACCAAGCGTCACGTAGCCGTGGGCCTTCCCGACGAGCCACTGCTTGTAGCCGACGACGTACCAGAGCACACCGAAGATGATCCCGTCCATCAGCCCCATCACCAAGATCCACTCCGGTCCCAGGCCGTAGGCGATGTTCGGCCCCGCGAAGAACGTGAACGCCGACAGGAGCGTGGCGAACGTCGTAAACAGCAGGACGACCGTCCCCAGCGTCCGCGAGGCGAGGTAGTAGTCCTCCGCGGTGCGGTCCGTGAGCCGGTAGGCGACCAGTCCCACCCCCAGCGCGAGCAGGAGGTAGGCGACGACGATACCGAGCTGGATCGTCACCGCCGACTGAAGCGGCCCCGCGGGTGCGAGCGACGCGGTCACGCCGACCACCCCCCCATCCAGACGCCCCACCCACGTTGGGTGAACACGGCGAAAGTGATCGACGCCAGCACCATCCAGCCGATGTGCCACCACAACCACACCGGGAAGCCGGCGACGACTGTCGAGTCGTTCCAGAGGAACCACGGAATCGAGAGGGCCGCGAGCAGGAGGAACGCGGCGCCCCACGCCACCGATGCAGTACGAGTCGGCATTGTGGAGTGGATTTCTCATCTACCAGTGATAATAGTACCGGAACAGCGAACACAGGAACATCTTGAAGAAAATTCTCTTTCAACAAGGGCTGTCGGTGGGCGACAACCTCCAGAAAACGCCACGGCGGGCGGTGGGCGGCGCCGTCGCTGTCGGTATCTCGAACGGCGGGAGAGAACGCGAACAGCGTCTCAGTCGTCGGCGTCGGCGCGGCCGCTTCCGGGGATCGTTACCTCCGCGAGGTTCGCCTCGATCTCCTCGCGGCGCTCCCCGAACCGGCCGGGGAGGACCAGTCTGTCGCCCAGTTCCGCGAGCGGTTCGTCGCTGTCGTAGCCGGGGCCGTTGGTGGCGAGTTCGAACAGCACGCCGGCGTGTTCACGGAAGTAAACCGACCGGAACCAGTGACGGTCGACCTGCGAGGTGGGGTTGAGCCCGCGCGAGCGAACGGCTTTGCGCATGGCGTCCTGGTCGGCATCGGTCGGCGTCTGGAACGCGACGTGATGGACGGTCCCGTGTCCGTTCCGGCCGCCCTGAACCGTCGGCACGACGTCGACATACGCCCCGACCGGTCCGTCGGCGGCGAAGCGCGTCCGTTCGTCGCCCGGGGTGTCGTCCTCGGTCTGCTCGGTGCCCACGCGGTCGAGCCCCATCGTCTCCAGGAGTTCCTGTGTCGGGTCGGGATCGGCGAGCCAGAGCGTCACCGAGTGAAACCCCCTGATTGCGGCCGACTCCGGGACGAACGCCGTCCACGGCACCGTGGGATCGTCGTCGCCGATCGCGGTCGCGACCAGTTCGAGGGGAGGCCGTCGGGGTCGCGGAACGGGAGGACGGTCTCTGCTCGCGGCTGATCGCCGCTCGCTTCTGCCGAGGCGCTTCGCGCCTCGCCGCCGAAGCGCTCGACGCGGTCGTCGTAGTCGACGCCGTACTCGTCGAAGCGCGCCTCCCAGTAGTCGAGACTCCCCTCAGGAACACGGAACGCGACCCGGGAGACCTGCCCGGAGCCGACCGTTCCCTGGGGGAGATGCTCCCAGGGGAAGAACGTCATGCTCGTCCCCGGCGTCCCCTCCGCGTCGGCGAAAAAGAAGTGGTAGGTGCTCGGGTCGTCCTGGTTGATGGAGCGCTTGACGAGGCGGAGCCCCAGCGTCTCGACCCAGAAATCGAGGTTCTGCTGGGGGTCGCCGGCGACGCAGGTGACGTGGTGGATGCCCGGTGTGGGCGTCGGATCGGCCATACCGGCTGTACGCCCTGGAGAAACTTCAGTACGCGCTGACGTGAGGGTTACTTGGGGGCGTCGACGCCACAGCGAGATCTCTCACTCACCGACGTTCGCGGGAAGATAGTCCCGGGCGGATTCGATACGAGAAGGTATTAATCCTCTCTACCAGAAAACCCGACCACGCGTGCCATCGGTCAATGACCCAAACAACGATAAAAGTAGGCTCGAATCCCGCATCGAAGATGTTCAAGACCTCCCCCGGGAAGACCGTCAACTGCTCCAATACTGGCTCTCGAACTTCCGCGACAGCAACGCCGACAGCACTACATTAGCACACCTCGGTCACCTCCTCACGCTCCAAGAGGAACTCGACGTGCCACTCGCTGAAGCGACGAAATTCGACTGGACAAGCGTCGTCACAGATCTGTCGAATAGACGTGGGTGGACTTCAGGGACAAAACGGAACTATCAGAAAAGCATTCGGTCGTTCCTCGATGCCGTTGAAGACGACGTGCCCGCAGACAAGGACGATATCTCCCTCGCAGAAGACGACTCTGGGGGCAAAATCGAGGAAGAGGACATTCTCTCGCCTGAAGAAGTGCGAGTCCTGATTGACGAAGCCAGCAACCGCGCACGTGACCGGGCAATGTTCTCTACGTTAATTGACCTCGGTCTCAGAGTCGCGGCCCTCTGCTCGCTGCGTGTCAAGGACTTTGAGTTCGAAGACGGTGCGCGAGTCGGGGAAATCACCGTCAACGGTGACGCTTTAGGGCAGAAAGGGAGTGGCGGACGAACACACGTCGCCACGATCAGTTCCGGGCACATTCGCAGCTACTTGAGAAACGAGCACCCACGTCCAGACGACCCTGAAGCGCCTCTATTTCACAAAATCGGCAGGCATTACGACCCAGATGATCCGGACGACGACGGGTCAATCGGCCCTGCACTGTTCAGGCGCCGTATGAAGCGGTTAGCGCGAAACACGGACATCGACCCCTCGAAGCTGCATCCGCACAACATGAAGCACGCAGCCGTCACAATATGGGCCCTGCGTGGTATGTCCGACCGCGAAATCGAATATAGGGCTGGCTGGGCGCGCGAATCTGGGCAACTGAAACGCTACGAACACCTGACCGGCGACGACGTGAATAGCCAGATTTTGGACACGCTTGGTATTGAGGCTGAAGAACGGACGGGTATGAAGGTCGCCCCCATCGAAAATTGTCCTAACTGTAACATATCTGTCGATACTGCGATGCGATTTTGCCCACAGTGTGGCCAGCAGTTGGAGCAAGATATGCGTCCGCAGTGGTTCACGGAGTACCTCCAAACGTTCGGCCAAGAAGACCCGCTCGTCGAAATATTACTTGACTCACCATCTCAAATCGTTCGAGACCCAGCAGACCTCCCCGAATCGTTGAAATCGAAACATCAAGACAAAATCGAGAACGTCGTCGGTCACTCCCTGATGGGTTCGGCCAGTCCTACCGACGATGAGACCGTTCCGATATCACTCCCGCATGCCGACGAAGATGGTGAAACAACTGTCTATGTTCCGTTCGGGGTGTTGAAAGAGCATGGTGGCGACAACCTCTCCGTCGAGCGAACCGACGACGGGCTACGCTCTCTGATCGATTCAGAAGGGAACGTAGTAGTGACGGTAGACCCGCTCGGCATCAACTAAGCACCACTACTCTTACGAATCAAAATCTTATACCCCTCCAACACCCGCACCGCAGAAACCACCCGACTAACCCCAACTACCAACGTGATAGGGGAGAAACCGGGCGTACATCTGGAGATTCGACCGAACTGAATCTTCAAGTTGGTCGCGACAACGGTAGTGACGCCGCGCCACCTTTAAATATCGCCCGGCGAGCGCGCGATATATTCGCAGAACAGCGGTTTTTCTGTCTTATCACGTTGGTAGTCGCGTCGCAACATTTGTTGCCGATTTCGATATATCACTATTCTCCCCCGAATCTGCGGAGAACGACGTCCGTTCTCGAAAATACTCGCTCGGATTGCCATGTATGACCGGTCAAAGGGAACCAAAGATACCCCGATCATACAGAAAATACAGACTGGAAACGACGGTGTCCACCGGAAAGGGAGGGATAGCAAACGCGACCCACAGAACGCTACCTGAGAAAACTGAAAAGAACTAGGGGTGCCCAGAACTACTTCCGACGACCAGGCGGCATTACATTCGCATACTTATTCTTATTCCGTTGGTACCGACGATATCCCTCAACCGATTCGTACTTCTCGATGCACGGCGCACACAGTTCACTATCGTCGGTAGACCAATACCCACAGGCGATGCACGGGTCGGGCGCGTTCTCATCGTACCACTCCTGCAACTCCTCTCGGCAAGGAGGACACACGACATGCCCTTCTGGGCCACCCAATTTGACATCAGCCGACTCGACACCACACTTCTCGCAGATATCCGGATTACTCTGATTCTTACACACCATGTACCGACTCTCAGTACTCTCATCGACGAAGACCGGGTCAACACCCTCGGCACGTTCCAGCTCGTAATACCAACCGGCGTCTTCACCGGGAGCTTCACTCATCGGACTCACCCTCAGCCAGAATCTCATTAGCTGACTCGACGAGCGTCACCCTGTCACCATCATCTGACAACACCACTTTGCCTTCCTCGTCGAGTTTCCGGAGGATAGCGTCAATCTCACTGCGACCGAGCGGGCTATTGTGCAGATTACCTGCGACAGCTTTCACAGCCACGGTATCCATGTCGTGCGACATCGCATACCGGATACCGTCCACCACTGTCCGGCGAGCGCTATCATCCCCGCCGCCGTCGTCGGTTTCGACAACGTGGTAGACGCCGCTCTCGTCTCGTTCCACCTCACCGCTCTCCTCAAGCGTGTCGAGGGCCTCAAGCACGCCGGTCAGATCTGGGCCGTCACGACAGTGCTCAACAATCGCCCTGTAATTGGCTTCTGAGTCGTTTTCTCTGTTCAGGTGTGCGATGACACTCTTCGCAGTGACTTCCATCACAACACGGCTCTCATCGCCTGTATCTTCCTCTTCCGACTCAGACTCTCCGTCAGTATCGTCCTTCTGCTGACCCTCAATACTCGAGAGAATCTTCTCACCGGAACGCTCCCCTTCGAGCACCTGGAGGCCACGTGGAGACAGGGAAATTCCCGTATAGGCGTACTCTGTGCTACCGTTGAACCGACGCTGTTTCCGCTCAACGTCGAACTCACGAATGTTCTTCAAGGCAGTCCCGAAGTCCGAGGACTCCTCGAATTCGGTACCCATGGGAAGCCCTTCCTGCCGAGCATACGCTCGGAGGCACTCACGGGCGTCATCGGTCTTCACTTGACCATCTTCATCTGGCACGAAGCACGCCATTGCAGCCGCGTAGAACGGCTCAGCAGCCTTCTTCATCTTCTCCCGCTGCTTCGACGCACCGTCAACGTTCGGCCACCACTCGCCACCATTCAGGGCATCCTTCAGGTGCTCGACGCACAGCGCGAACAGTCCTTTCAGCTCTTCCTCAGAGGCGATATCGTCCAGCAGTTCCTCTTCAGGGACGTAATCGTCGTCGCTGGGGTGGAATTCGTTGGGGAAGTTAATCATCGCCCAGCGACTCCACACCGCGTGCGTGTCCTCGTCGAACTGCGGCACCTCGTTCACCGCGAACACCATCGACGCCTTGTTCTTGAACGTGAATGAGTTCTCATAGAGGCGACGTGCCCGGATCGGGTCACCACCTGTTGCCTTCTTGAAGATGTTCAAATCGGTCAGCGCCTGCGACGAGATGTCCGACCCGATGTTCAGCCGCTTCCCGTATAGCTCCGCAGCAGCGTGCTCGTCAGCTGCGATGTCCGCCAGCTCAACGTTCGATACCTTGTCCTTCTGCTCGTCTTCCTCGACAAGTTCACCCTCGAGGAATGCTTCGAGCAGGCGCAGGAATACGGACTTCCCGTTACTACCGTCGCCGACGAGCATGAACGCCTTCCGCGTCGGATAGGCGTTCAGCAGCGAGTGCGCGGCAATGTGAATCAGCGTGTCCACGTCGCCACCATCAACGATGGATTCGAGGAACTCACGGATTTCAGGACAGGACGCCTCAGGGTCATACTCGTGCTCGATGCGCGACGCTTTCGTGAAGAATTCGTCCGGCGTGCAGTCGCGAACGTCGCCGGTGCGGAAGTCGAGGATTCCGTTGTCAATCACTGCTTCGTACCGCGGTGGGCTGAACCAGGCGTCGTCGAGTTTCATCGCCATGCGGTCAACGTGCCCGAGAATCTCGGACAGCTTCGCGTTCCGCAGGTACTTCCCGAGCACATCTTCGAGCGCCGACTCGACAATGGCCTTGCCGCGCGGCGTGTAGATGCCTTCCTCGTTGCCCTTGTATACGTACAGGGCGTCTCTGACGCCAGAGGCTTCGGGGTGCGGGCGAACGCAGTTGTAGTGGTCAACGACAGCTTCCGCGATGCGGTGCAGCGCTTCGGTTTCGTCGTATTCTCCGTCTTGCCAACGTTCGACTGTGGTGCCGACGCTCCACAGGAAGTCGTGGTCGTCGTCGTCTTCGACGAAGTCGCTGATACCGCTGTCGTCGCTTGGCGTTGATGGTTCGGCCTCGAAAATCTCGTCGAACGCGCGCTCCCAGTCAACATCTTCGGTGTCGGGCTCTGGAAGATTCTCTTGGCCTTCTTCGATTGCTTCGCCAAGTGTCCGACCGTCGTCGGAACCGAACATTCCACCGCTGACGTTCTCGTCGACATCGTCGCTTCCGTCGTCGATGGGGGCGCCGACGACCCCGACGGTGTCGGTGTCGCCACCAAATTCGATGTCGTCGTTGTGACCGTTTTGGTTGGTTGATTGCTGTGCTTCCGAGTCGTTGCCGGGACTCTCGTCTCCGGCGGGAGGGCTTGCAGTCATTTCGATAGCTCCGTTGACCCGAACGGGGTGCGAGCCCCGTCGGGGTTGATTGTGGGTATTGCTCGAATTTATAAATATCTAATGGAGGTTGTGAAAAATATAAGTAGGACGCGCACAATCTAGCAGTTCGGGGCGTGGCACCCCAAGAAAAGTCACTTCGATAGCTCCGAAGACCCGAATGACATCAAACCATGCCACACTCGGGCAGGGTTGCGTCCTGCCCACCCATTCATCCCCGCTCATCGACACCCTATCACCGGTATTAATCCATGGTAGTAGCAAGTTTTAACTTTAGCCAGATGCTAGAAAGAATCGAAGACGGCGGGTCGAACCCACGTCTTCGCCTGATAGCTCCGAAGACCCGAATTCATTTCGGGCGGGGGTTGCGACCCGCCCACCCGTCTTCTACTGACCTCACAATCACTAACCGCCACCCCTGTAGCCGCCCGTAACCCATCACCCGGTTATACATCGGCCCTTCCGCTATCTTGCGAAAACACCCTCGGTGTAATCCCCGTCACCGGGGTGCGACCAAACTTTCTCCCATACCATTCTACACTCCGTCAAACTCACTTCTACCACCCCTCCCATCCAAAGTTTCACCCTCCCCGGTTACGGGGGTTACACCCCAACGCCGGCTGCCGATTCTTTCGTCACCCCCACCTGGTTACACCCCGGCAACCCCGGTTACACCAAGCTCAACTCTCTGCTCGATCCCCGAGACTCTTGCTGCGGTCGCTGTCGCTGTGGCTGTCGGGTCTCTGATGTCTCGCTGCGGTGCTGTCGGTGGCCGGAGGCAGCGGTGGTGGTAGGGGAGAAAAGGCGGCGTGGACGGCATCGCTTGCCGGCTAGCATTTATTCGAAACTTCAACTGCTTGGAGTTTATTGCTATCCGTGCCCTACTGTCACATCTCCTCTGATTGGCCCTTGACAGGATCGCGTCAACAACGAATTGCCCTCCTCGAACGGTTGGTGGTTGATATCCCCCTTTTCTCAGGGGTTCATGCTAGCTTCAACGCAGTTAGTTGCTCCATATCCCCTCCTTTCCGTTTCGATGTTCTCGACTCACACCTGACTTCGTCACTGTCGAACCCCGCACCTCGTTTCACGACTGTTTAAAGAAACCCGATTATAGGCACAGGTTGTTTCGTCACTGCGCCATTCTACCCCAGTCCCTAAAACTAATACTACCCGGTGACACGATTCGGTCGGGGCGACCGATTACGACTGCTCCAGGTCGTGTACGTTATCATTGATTCAGGTCGCCCCCAGCTTCCCTCCCACAGAATTAACCCCCGAAACCCCTCTATTAGCATAGAATAACATCTGAGAATAAGTTGCATAACCAAACAGCAGTCGACATAGATCCCGACCCTGACCGTGACCCTGTTCGATGCACCAACTGCGGCGAGCACGCCGGCCTCGAATTAATTGACGCATGGTGTGACCCCGACGGGGTTATCGATCCGTGGACGTGCCCGGATTGTCCCGCTGACTCCTTGTTTAGGCCTGTTTTAGTCACGAGAGAGGCGTTTAGACCAATCGTATTCATAGCCTTGACCGGCACAACACAGAATATGGCCGGTGGGTCGCTCGAGGAAGAGATGCTCAGAGCGGTCGCATACTATCACCCTATCGACCACCACAAACTCAAAAGCGTGCTCGCGGATCGTCGCGGCGAGTTCGACTTCGAGGCGTTCAAAGCCGCGAGAAGCAATCTAACCGAACTTGGGATGATCGAACACCCGCTAATGGACGAGCACTACTATCTGACCGAGGAAGGGTGGCGGGCGTTGGGGGCGGAAACGCCGTTGGAAACGGAGGAGAGCTGGTCTACAGTCTTATACTAGCCGGTCGCGCAGGCTCGCATCAGGGACAGTGATGAGCCTGCTTGACCGTCTTCGAGAGAAGGTATCGCAACCGCAAGAACAGCCGGCGAGCGCCAATATCCCACCGTCAGAAGCGTATTCCCTCCTCCAAAACGAGCGCCGTCGTCACATCATCCAGTTCCTCACGGAAAGCGAAGATCAGGAGGTTCCGGTGAGTGATATCGCCGACCATCTGTCGGAGTTGGGCGATGACCGGACTGCCTGCTACGTGTCCTGCATTCAGCAGCACATCCCCCGGTTGTCTCAGTCGGTCGTCGATTACGACGAACAGGCCAAAGTCGTCCAGGTTCGCCAGGAACTGTACGCAGTAGCGGACGCGCAGAACGCGGTCGAAGAAGCCCTCAACTAGCGCCCACCGGCTGGCCGGACGTCACGCCACCTGAACCACATCGACTCCCCGCCGTCGCCCTCAACTCGGTACTCAACGCCGTCGCGCTCGTCACCGGTCTCGACCCCAGCATCGTCCTCCCGCACAGCAACAACGGTACCGAGCGTGTCGTGCCAGCGGTCGTGATCTGGGTCGGTCTTGTCTGGGATGTCGATGCGTACGCGGTCGCCTTCGGCGAATCGCTGCATCGTCAGAGTTCAGTGAGCTTCGCCTGGTGCGACTCCCCGAACTCCTGCGGCACCGGTAGTTGCTTCAACACCGTCGATTGCATCCGCAGGAAACCGTTCGCTGCGCGCTGGCAGTTCGCCTCCAACCATGCTGTGGCATCTGGGCCGTTCAGATACTCCTGAAGTTCCTTCATCTCGACTGATTCCTCTGGAATCAGGTAGTAGACGCTGTGTCTCGGCACGACCTCGCCGGTGTCGTCCCGCCAGAAGTGCGGTGACTCGGTAATGTCCTTACAGACGAGTTTTGGCTGGAGGATGTCTTCCATCGGCGGGTTTTCGTGCCATGCATACCAGCGCTTGCCGTGCTTCTTGACGCACGACCGGTCTTCGAGACGGTCGCGATTGAGTTCGGCCCAGTCGCCGAACGCTCCGAGTTCGTCCTCGGGAGGGAGGTTCCCGTCCTCGTTGTAGGCGCTGATGAACACTTGGCCGCTGTCGGGGCCGTCGTTGATACGCAGTTGTTTGCCGCTGGTCGTCGGGTACGTCCAGTCCTCCAGTTGCGGCGCAACCTCGTCTTCATCGACGACGAACACGCTGTCTGCCCCGGTCGCAACACCGCAACTGATGCGTTCGCACACGTCCCGAGGGTGACACCGGAGTCAATGTCGGGAGCGCCGCCTCGGACAGTTGCTGCCCAGCTCGACCCATCTGACGAAAGAGAAACAATGCGTTCGTCACCTTCTCGCGTGATGATGCGGGTGTCTGTCGGTTCGGCGTTGTTGACGGTCGTGATGACGGGGAACGTGATCAGCTGACCGAACGAGTCTTCGTCGACGTGATCGATCTCCTCGATATCGTACGTCGCGAGAATGCGCCGGAGCGGGGCGGTCGTTCCCGTGTACTCGAATTTCTCCGGCGTGATGAACGACAACCGTCCGCTATCGGCCAGCATTTCGAGGGCCTGTTCGTAGAACAGGACGAACAGGTCGAAGCGCCCTTCTGCGGTGTCAAACCGGGCTTTGTAGTCCTGCTTCTCCTCCTCACTGAGTCCTTCAATCGGAACGTAGGGAGGGTTGGCGATGACGTAGTCGAACGTGTCGAAATCTGACTGGATACTGTCGTCGAGGAAGTCGCGTTCCAGCAGTTCGACGTTCTTGTCGGCGTGGTTCTCGCGGGCTTTGGTAAGATGCTCCGGGTCAAGCTCGACGCCGACACCGTCCGGTACAGGCAAATCGTTCGTGTCGCAGTAGCGGTGGACGGCGGCGATGAACGGCCCGGTACCGCAGCCGGGGTAGAGGATTGTATCGTCTTCGGTGGGTTCGTGGCCGTCGAAGAGCTTCGTGACCATGTGGTCGGCGAGGTCGTCCGGGGTGGGGACGTGCCCTTTCATTCGTCCTGGAATACCCCGACGACACTACTTAAAGGTATTTATCACTCGAGTTCCGCGAACGACTGTTGCGGGTTCTTCGACACACTCCACTCCTCCAACTGCTCGATGAACTCGTCACGCTCGTCGTGGAAGAACACCGCATCAATCTCCGACATTCCATCTTTGTTGATCTCACTACGCACGGTTTCTCTGCCGTGGTCTTCGAGGTACTGCCGACCGAGGTTCGCCACCACAACGAAGTTGATATCGTCGAAGTTCGTGTGGGCTTCGTGCGCTTCGGTTCGGAATTCTTTGAAGCGCTTCTGCTTGTCCTTCTGCTGAATAACTCGAATCTCACCAATTACATCGTACGGGTCGGACTCCGGAATGACGATGTCGGGCTCCCCGGGCAAACTATTGCCTTTCCACGCCTCATAGCCTTCCTCGTTCAGGAATTCTAAGAACTCATCCTCATATCGCATCCGGTAGAACCGCCGCTGGTCGCCTTCCCACGACTTGTAGAACGCGAACAACGCTGCTTCCATCGATAGGGACTCCGGCATTAGTTCGGCTAGGGCCTTGGCGAACGTTTGGGCGTCTTCGACGTCCTTCAGCGAGGTTTTGCGGTCACGGAATCGAGAACCGATGCCGCGCACGCCGTACTGTCGTTCGAACTCGCGATCAGGCAGTCCGGCGATTTTCTGAAACAGCGCAATCATGGCTTCGTGGTCGGCGTCGATCGCCTCCAGGAAGTCCTCGGGGTGGCGTCGCCGAACTGAATGCGTTCCTCTGGGGTTTCTTCGATGGGGAAGTGGTTTCGCAGTTCCTGTTCTGCGGTACGGGCCATCTCGTCGATGTCCTCGTACATATCGGGGAGTTCTTCTTCGGATGGGCGTGGCCAGTCGTCCATTTCGTTGCAACTGGTTACACCACCCTACTAATTGTGTCGTCTTCGCCGACAGGATAGTGCGGTTAGTTGTTGTTGACTTCGTTTCTTTATTCCTCGATTTCGTCCACAGCGACACATCTTGGCGAGTCAGTCAGCCCGATAGCACGTCTGAGTTCGTGGCCAAGAGCCAAGCAGTCGTGTTCCAACGAGGGACAGAGCATATTGATTCCCCACAGCAGGGACTCAGCGAATACGCCGGTGATGGCCAGTGACGTATGTCACTGAAACAACCATTGAGGCCTCCCCGGAACCGGTTGAATTGGACGTCGAGTGGTTGGCGGAGCACCTGACCGTGTCTCTGTCCGGTCGCACCATCACGTTCTCTCTGTGTGGTGACCGGCAGCTGGCCACGCTGGAAACCGACACTCAGCAGTAAGAACCCACTCCCGACGACATCCCGGATGCAGTGGTCGAGCACGTGCCGGGGGCTGGCGGCTGCAAGCGCCAGCTCTCGGCGAGCGCGAAGACGGCGAACACGTTCTATGGATTGGTGATGGCCAGTGAAGTCGCTACAGTACCTGCGCGAAACAGCAGAGAAACGCCGGCGAGCGCGAGAAATCCAACGCACCATCCACATGTCCACCCGCTTGCCCCTAGCGAGTGGCCGCAGGGGGAACAAGGGTTCCTCCGTGAACTATTCAAGGAAGACATCGAGGAACTGCACGAGCTCAGTACGGAGCTAGATCAACGACGATCGGAACTCAACCGGTTTGAACGCCTGCTGGTGCTCCTTCTCTGAGTGTCGCCCCGGCCACTCTTTTGACACCGCGAACTCAATCAACGAGTATGAGCGACCACGATTGTGCAGTCTGCGGAAACCCAGCTATCCGGCACGAACCCGAGACCGACGAGTGGCTCTGCGATGAACACTCGAAGGAGCGGTTCCGCGAACGTCATGGTTGACCCGGTACCGAACGAACGTTCTCTACCAGTTCTGGTAGTAAGTCTTTTACTTTAAAACAAACTAGATGTGGTAGAGAAATGCCCTCCATTGCACAGTATCATCGCGTCTCAACAGACGAACAGACACTCGACCGCCAACGCTCCGCGACCGCCACCTACGCCCAGGACACCCTCGGCGCAGACCTCGGCGAGTTGGTAAGGTACGAAGACAAAAGCACCGGCACGGACACTGACCGCAGCGGCTACCTCGAGATGATGGACGACGTCGACAACGACGAACTCGATGTCGTCGTTGCAAAGTCCGTCTCCCGGCTAGCCCGGTCGATTCGAGACCTCGACCGCACCGTCGAGCGCATCGTCGAGGAGAACAACACCGAACTTCACATCATCGACGAAGGCTTCCAGATTAAGCCCGGCGACGACGATCCCTTCCAGAAAGCCATGCTCCGTCTCCTAGGAGTGTTCGCCGAACTCGAAGCGGACATGGCACAGCAACGAGCGAAAGAAGGTCTGGCGGTGCGTCAGAAGGAAGAAGACTATCGGCACGGCCCCGCACCCCTCGGGTTCGAGAAGGACAACGGCCACCTGGTTGAAGCACCTCACTACGACGAAGTCGTAGCTGTGTTGCACGACGTAGCCACCGGAGACCTCTCGAAGCGGAAGCCTGCCGAGCGCCTCGATACCACCCGCACCACCATTCGAGCGTCAATCAACGACCGTCCTGAACTATACAACCTGGCCTGAAAGAGCCCTTGAAGATGGCTCCCACTACCCATCAACTAATTCTTCAGCTTCACTAAGACTTAAACCATTTAGCCACAACTCAACGTTCTCGTTCGACTGAATGGCCTCCACAGCCCGTTGCAAACTTTCGTCGTCACGCTCGAAATGGTATATATTCCCGTATACTATGTTATCGCCGTCGTCCAATTCCTCTATTTCATGGCAAGAAGGACAAACGGTTGTTTGCGAGATGTAGGCGTTCCGTTTACTACCACCACATAGACGGGCGGGAACCTCCTTTTCACCACAATCGTCGCAGTAAATCATCTGCTGGAGCAACTCTGCTCCACGTGATGTCGATGCAAATCCATCCGAAAGTTCCGTGATGAGGTCGGTTTCTGTCGCTTTGTCCAATATGCTCTGCCGGTGCGTACGAGGTTTCCCCATCAACGCGTGGCCCCGCTTTCGCAGGCCGTGTCCGCCGGTACCACCTTCGCCCTCAGGAATCGGCCCTTGGTAGTAGGTGTTGGTCAATAACCTCTTGATACGGTTGAGATCGAACGTACTACTGATCTTGTCCTGAATATCCTCAGGAAGGTCTTCTTCCGAATCAATCGTATCTGCCATATTACCTGCCCGTTTTTGATGAACCATTAACCCTTCTCTGCCACCGGAGGAACGATGAGTGCAGATTGGTTCTACGGCTTGAAACGGAACGCTGTAAGGTGTCCACGGATAAACATAAGTGTCCTCTCAAACAACACACGAGTGGTAACCATGTCCAGTGACCGCGTTCAACTTCGACCCAGGCTCTGACATCTACGTCGATACTACAGAAGACAACGTAACAATCCGTTTTGACGGCGACACCTTCGGCCTCAACCCAACTACAGACGGTTTCGCCGTCACAAACGACTGGAACAACCGCCACTTCACCCTCGCCTTCGAAGAGAACTCGATTCTATACCATGTCGTGCGAGAAGACGAAGACGACCGAGAAAGTGGGAAACGCGGCATGCCGCCAGAAGAGTTCGCCGCTGAGCTATACGGGTACTTCCGAGCCCTGGCTCCTGCCGTCCCGGAAGAGCAGCTGAACTTGGACTTTGTCGGTAGTGCGGACGTGGACGAAATGCAGGCCTACCTCGAGGAGCACGATGTTGTTCACGATACTGATGCAGGACTCCGCGTAGATCGAGACAGTCGTAACGAACTCGAAGAGTTACTGAACAGTGACCCTCGAACTCTCGGGGAACTATATCAGCGGGTACTAGAGCCAGTACCGTTCGAAGAGGCGACAGACCCCGAGAGTGGTGAGAATATCTTCCTGTACCCAACAGCGACGGCTATCTGGGTCTTGTTCATGTTCCCGGATGAGTATGTCGGGGTCACTACTGCGCGGGAGGCACTGGCTTTTGCAGATAAAGCTGGAGGGTCACAGATGATGGATCACGTCCTTCGCACCCTAGCTGACGGGTAATCCACAATATTCAGAATAAGCGATGAACAGCCACGTCGATATTACATTCAAGCGCCTTGAACCAACCTTTGGGTTGGCAAGAATCGATTCTCCGTTACAGAAACAGGGGTAGACGACACCGCCTCCCTCTGTACAGATTGTGTGTAACTTGCTATGATGAATTTCTCGGAACGGAAATACAACCGACAATACGCTTTCAATTATATCAGAGTATATGCATCAGCCAGTCTCCTGTGGACTTGGCTGCATTAGATCCATAACACTGCTGTCAGTACTGACCATCCCATGAGTGGAATTGTAGTAGGGCTCCCAGAGAGCCGTTTCACCTTCCTTCACAATACCATCCCACTGAGCTTGATTGAATGACTCAAGAGACTCGTACTGATTAATCAGCATATTGAAAACCAGGATAGGCTCCATTGGCGGGTGCGGAATGCGTGGCTTGTCTAGTCCGTTCGAACAATAGTGGTGTTTTTCATAAGAATCGTTGAAAGCAGAACCTGATACCTTTCCCCCCGACTGGAAATGGCAAACAGGTTTACGATCATCTGCATCATCTCCAGTATCGATATCCCAGTGGAATCGCTCAAGAATATGGTAGAAATTGTATCCTGCGTCGTATTGTTCATCTTTTTCTTCTGTTCCGGTTTCGATACAACAGTGATCTAACCCCTCTGGGAGACTCCCTCCATCGTCATCTGTTGGGTGTTGAATAGCCAGGATCAAAGACGAAGAAAACATCTCATATTCCCCATCACAGACCTCTATAATCCCTCCTAAACGAGCTTGTCCGCTTTCATGATTGAAATCACGGCCCGAACGTAGATCAAAGACCAAGTACGGGTCTGTTTCGAGAGCCCAATTATCCTCATCGCCTCTCTCTAACTGACGTCGAACGCTATCCACGGACTCTTCCACCTGATGCCCAGCACCTGGTATCTTGTCGGAGTTCTCATCCAGCTTACGGAATGCATTCTTTAGGTACTGATAGAGCTCGGGGGTTCCGGTATTTGTTCTTCCGACCAATCTGTCATAGCTCCACCAATACACGAAGGTCTTCATAAGAAGCAGCTCGGGATTGTTCAATATTGCTGCAATTGTAGTGAACTTGGAACTCAGGCTTTTGACTCGGTGACCCTGCTGCCACCGTTTGTGGTGGATGTGGTTTGTCACACGAATCGATTTCGCAGGTAGAGCGATCTGATTCAGAGACATCAAGAAGATCTGGCCCGGACTTCCAAAGCCGATCTACAGAATGATTCTGGTCGTCGGCTAATCGGTATATTTCGTCTCGAACTTTCACCCTCCACCATAGATGGTTTCTATGCGAGAAAATGCCAGTGTATTTTGCACCAGAGAGTTTTGAACTGTATTCGGCGAATTGGTGCTTCTTGATTCCGACCTTAGTTGCAGTCCACACATCGTCCCAGAGCAGACCGGGTGTCTCTAGTAACTCATGTCTCACCCAACGAGCGAACCGAAGGCTACTATCTGAATCACCCTCGTCTTCCGCCGGAAGGCCTTCAGCAAATTCCTGCGGGAGCGTAGATTGAATCTTTTCCTTGAGTTCCGTAGGAGCACCTAATAATTCAAGTATGCCATCGATACCTTCACCCTCTTTACTGCGAATCTGTTGGTAGTCCTGTATATCTTGAATTAGGTCATCATCATCAAGCCGATCAGGACTAGTGATGAGAGCAAATCTATGTTCGCCTCGCTTCTGCTCGCGCTTAAATTCTGGATTTCCATACTGGCCACTAAATGCGTAAATAGGTAGTGTCTTGAACGTATCCCGGAGAATTCCTTCGATTGAAGGCCCATCTCCTGAATATTCGTCAGTGTGAAGATACCAATCAACGAGTGCCAAATCTGGGTTTGAAGGAATCTGACCTTCTCCATTAGGCCCACCGAGGAGTTCAGAAGCAGCCTCCATTGGCCCAAGCGTAGTCACGTTAACCCGGTCGTCATTGCCGACTCCACCTCGATTTTCTTCTCGTCGCTCTTTGTCATCGTCGATCCACAGGACAGTATACTCACTCGTCATGCAGCGTCACCTCTGCTGTAGTCGCCCAGTCCTCGGAATTGATGAATTTTAGGCCGCCACCGTACTTGTTTGCAATCTCTGAAACGATACTAAGTCCAAGCCCTGATCCGGAGCCCAATTGACTCGATAACTGAGAAGGCATCTCATCTTCCAAACGGTCATATAGATTACCTTGGGGGTCACTAATAAGCGGCTCTACGATTTCTTCATGGTGTTCGGGTGGAATACCAATCCCACTATCGTGAACCCGTAAAATCACCTTGTCGCCTTCTTTTGTTCCCTCAATAAGAATACGGTTATCCTCGCCTCCATCTGCAATCACGGCTTTGATGCTGTTTGTGAGCAAATTAATCAATACGGAATACAGTTCAGTCCGATGCATTGGCGGCGTATAGAGGTTGATTGGAATATCAGTATCTATTGATATGTCGTAATCTTCTGAAATATATTCAACTGAATTGACTAGTTTCTCTACCTCCTCCTGAAGGCGTTGTGTGTCAGATTCGACATCTCCTTCCGAGTCAGTTAGTATGCCGAAGAGGTTCATTTGCTGCTCGAAGCGCTGCTTAAGTTCGTCAAGATCATCTGCAACCTCTTTGACGTGGTCGGCCTCCGGCGAAGACATCGAATCTGCAACGGAGTCAAGATCGGTCTTATTTGTTTCTAACTCCACAATGACATCTCGTAACTCATGCATGAATGAGAAGACAAATTGGTTGACTGAGAAGGCTGATCGATAGAAGTCGATTTCTTGTCTGTTCTTTTCGACAGACTTCTGAACAATTTCTGAGGCAGTCTCTACAATATTAGACATCTCCTCTTCATCTTCTTCGGTTCGTTCAGCAACTGTTTCACTAGCTTTCTGGATAACCGACACGGCCTCATCTACCGCTTTTGTGTCTGTGGAATTCGTCGAGGTTGAAGCTGACCCGGAAACAGTCGTACTTACATTCGACCCAGAACTGGAACCGCTTCCTTTCTCATCGTCGCTCGTCCAACTCGAAAGCGAGGATGTGTTTTCATCTATCCCATCTTCATCAGAAGTCGTAGATCTCCCCCCTGTTCGGTATTGTCCCCATCAGAACTCTCCGACCCGCCTTTACTTTTTTCAACCTGCTCCAAGAAATCCTCGGCTTGGTCTTGGAATTCCTCTTTTTGACGGATCGAGAGGTAGTTGCTATATTGTAACGTGAGCCACTGTAATGCCAGACGAAGACCCTCCTTCATATCCTCGAAAGTGTCATTCTGCTTGAAACCTTCGCGGTCTGTCTTCATTTCCAGATTCGCATCTGTCCCAACACCAATACGGCCAATCAAGTTCTCGTTCCGAGGATGAACCAGCATTGTTCGATTGAAATCGTTATGCAAATCCATCTTGCCGGATAAATCATCGAACTCTTCGTCAGGTGACCCTATCCGTCGAGAATAGTATCGGTCAATCCCGAGCCAGTCATCATCAGGGCCACCATAAGGGTAGACACGAAACCCGTCCCGATAAACCCGAATTCCACCATATTCTCCCGTTATTTCACTGGCACGTTCAAGGCTTAGTGTACTAGTATCCCGGAAGTGTTTCTTGTCTTTAGGAATGAACGCAATTTTAAAATCCGTGTCATCAAGTCCATCGTACCCCTTCTTTATTGTATGTGAACGCTTGCCGATTTTCTTTCCCTCGATAGAGAGTTCGATATCTCCGTTTTCATTAAACATACCTTGCATTTCACACCAGCCTGCATCATAGACCTGATCCAGTAGACTCCCTTCTCCTTGATCAAACTCCGGTGCGTCGAAGACGATGTCAAAACCAGGGTCTTCTTTATACCCTTCCCTACGCTGTTGTTGGACAACTGAAAGAGTCAGCACATTGCGCCTGAGCGTGTTGAAATCTCGTTGGTTCCATTCATCCCGAAGATCCAAGATTCGGAGAGTGACACCCGTATCAGCATTCTCAAGATATTCGACCTCCGATTCAACCGGGATCTCATCTACATCAGTATTCCGAGCGAACTCACTCCAAGGGAATTCAACGTAAGATTTGATGTATTGGTCGGAGTCCGGATCTTCCGCGATAGAAGTTAGCTCCAGGCGATATCCTAACCTCCGACAGGAAAACCGACCGATCCCCTTGTTACCGGTTTTTTCTCTTCCATATTTTTCGGTTTGGGGGTTACGGACTTTATCAGTAGTTCCAATTCGCATCCAATTTTCGTCGATCTCATCATAGGTCATCCCGACGCCGTTATCTTTGATCCGAATTTCGCTCCGCCCTTCGTTATCCTGCCGCGCATTGATGAATTGGAGTTCAACCCGCGTTGCGTCTGCGTCATAGGCGTTCTTGATCAGCTCCGCAACTGCAACATGATTCTTAGTAACGAGGTTCTCACCCAACTCCTCGAGGAGACGACTATCGATAGAGAAACTCAGATCCTCTGGACTCTGAGACATAACACTACATTGCAAGTGGGGGATTAAAACTCCGGGGTGGACTCATCCGCCAGAGATACCGAAATCTCGAAGCCAGAGATAGTATACCACGCTCCAATTCGTACGTCTCTGAGACATCAAAAATTGCCTATCATAGCGTTTCTGTGCCAGTTCTTCCTGGTTTTCGCGTTCGTCAGTCCACTAATCGCTCATCGGTTCTCTCCTCGAATTCTTGTGGAAATACGTCGTCGCAGTTGAGGCATCGATACACGGTGCCTTCGTCAATCAATAGTGCGTCACAGTCACGGGATTGGACGTTGGAGACTGTCCCAATCATCGATTCTCACCGTCACTGTCAGCGTGGTCGTAGCAGTAGTGATCTCGGTGCTTGAAATGTACGTGCACAGTCATCGTGCGTTCGCACCGAGACCCGTCATCGGTGACGCCACTACACTGCACGGTGACTTTCGTCGGGTCATTCATCGGAATCAGCCTCGTCGAGTTTCTCCCGAATGGCCTCTTCAGTCAATTCTGCAATGGTCTCCTCGTGTTGTTCAGCAAACTTCACCGCAAGCTCTCGTTCGAGTTTCTGCATGATGAGGAATATTTGCCTGTCCAACTCGTCGTATTCCCCGCGTTCGAGGTATCCTTTGATTGTTTCCGTCGCTTCGACCACTGGGTCTGTTTCAGTTTCTTCCATATAGTAACAGATAGTAATATTATAGGTAAAAACGTCACGCCCGATAGGGAGTGCTTCGCTCGATTCCTGAAGGGAGAAACGCTATAGCGTCGGTCTAGCCGGCGAGCGCTCGCCGCTCACAGGTAGTGGAGGGGCACACCTCGCTTCGCCACTGTAGCACCGTCTTCGAAATGAAGGGGTGTTGTCGAAATGAAGACCCCATCATCGAAATAAAACCAACGCGCACACCTCGCTTCATCACTGAGCGCTCACAGGCCACAGTCACGGGTCACAGTGAGACATCATAGTCCGGTGTGACCCGGACAAGTCACAGTCTCGACTCACACGCACACCTCACAGACGAAGGAACTCCCCGAGGGGAAAATTATTGACCATACCCTTTGACAGAAAGAATTGCATGCTGGAAGATCCCCGCACTGATCCTGTATCATTCGCGAACGTGATGGTCGGACTCGACAAGGCAGGCATCTCAGACGATGCGCGCCTCGAGATGTACAAACAACGGCGATTCGGCATCGACTGGGGTGTCGGGGCATCCGTCTCTACCGCAGCAAGCCCCGAGGATGACTGGGAAACATCGATGGACAATATGTACGACCTGTGTCGAGACGGCGGTCTCGTGTTCATTCCGGCCACAAACACGCCGAAAATCGAAGGTGGGCTCCTTGGCCAGGTACCTGCACATAGCGACATCGAACTGCGTGATTACGAAGCCCGAAAAGCGAGTGGGGAGAAGACGATGAAAACCCTCCAGCTCCGCCGAGTACGAGAGGTTCATCCGAACGACGGAACGGGCGTGTTCGACGAAGTGAACTGGGGACAATACACTGTACACGGGCTTGACACGCACCGAGACAAGGTCGTGGACGCCTACAAGCAACTCTACTGAACTCCCTCTCGGAACTGACTTCGCTGTAGGCGGACACATGGGACATCTCTCTTCGTCACTGTCGGCTCACCTTCTCGACTCACACTCTCAGGTCACAGTCAGGTGTGGCTCTCATATGTCACCGTCTCGACTCACAGGCACAGTCACTCGCGTCTGGCCAACGGCGCGCGCGACACCACCGCATCGCCACTCACCGGCTAGTAAAAGCGGCAAAATAATCCTCAAAAAAGAGGATTCGTGCCTTTTTGGATATAGTCCCGGGCGGATTCGAACCGCCGTCGAAGGCTGTCTTTCGCGCTCGGCACCACCGAGCACGTCCAAAGGCCCTCATGATTGGCCACTACACCACGGGACTGCACTCGGAGAAAGCAGCGCGCCGTACAAGAGTATTACCGTCTCAGTCCGCCCCCTCGCAGCTCTCCGCGAGGTAGCAACAGGCGTCTGCTTCGGCGTCGAAACAGTCCGGGCACTCGTCGGCGCGGTCGATGATGGTGTCGAGTCGCTCCGCGACGGTCTCGTCGATCACCGGTTCGAGCTGTTGGGCCTCGTTGCGGAACTCCTCGACGCCGAGGACGTTCGCCAGGAAGCGCTCGAGGATGCAGTACGTCTGGAGCGCGTTCTCCGCCTGGGTGATCCCCTCCTCGGTGAGCGAGACGCCCTTGTACTTCTCGTGTTCAGCGAGTCCCCGATCCTCCAGCTTCCCGATCATCTCGTTTGCGCTTGCGGGACTCACGTCGAGCGAGTCGGCGACACGCCCCGTCGCCGCCGGGCCGTCGTCCATCCGTTGGACAAGATAGATTGCTTTCAGGTACTGATTGGCCGTGTTCATTCGCGAGCCTCCATGATCCGGGTTACCTCCTCGACCCCCTCGGCTTCCTCGTCGCGAATCTCGGTCAACACGTCGACCACGTGCTCGCGTTCGAGCGAGAACGCCGCGTCGCTCGCCTCGATCGCGTCGATCAGGTCGTCGTAGAACTTGTAGGCCGTCTCCTCGTTACAGAGCTGGTCGTACAGCACGCCGTCGAAGTCCTCGGGCTTGGTGCGCCCGTACCGGGCCTCGACGAGCGTCTCGATGTCCTCGAAGGGGATCGAGTCGGCGTCGAGTTCGTCAACCAGTTCCTCCAGGCGTTCGCGGTGGCGTGCCGACTCCGTGGCGGCCTCCTCGAGCAGCGCTTCCACGTCGGCCTCGAGATCGCGGTCCTCCTCGGCGAGGCTCTGGTAGTGCCGGTACGCCCGAGCCTCGACGACCTCTTCGAGCACCACCCCGATCTGGAGCAGGCGCGCGAGTTGGTGGTCGGAGTCGACCCGCTGGTCGACGCTCACAGCGACCACCGCCAGTCGGCGACCGATACCGTGCTCATCAGTGCTGACTCTGGGAGGGAGGGACTTAAGCCCGGCCCTTCCGCGGGTGTACGGCGCCGATCGAACCCGGAAGTCCGAAGCCTCCCCACCTCGAACCCCCCGCGTGTCTACCCGCGACCGAACCGCACTCGCACTCGTCGTCTGGGCGGTGATGCTCTCCCAGACACTGCTGTACCCGGGTGTGGATCGGCTCGTGGCCGCGATGGGCTTCGGCAGCGGCAACTACCTCGACGCGAGCACGTGGTTCCTCGCGGCCGAGTTCGCGGCGTTCGCAGTCGCCGCCGGCGTCTGGGGCGCCGCCAGCGACACGGTCGAGCGCCGCATCCCGTTCGTCGCTGCCGGGGCCGTGCTGGGCGCCGTCGGCTACAGCGCCCTCGCGCTGCTCGGCCCCACAGCGCCCGCCTTCTGGCTCATCCTCGCCGTCCGGTTCCTGCAGGGGGCCGCGACCGTCGGCGCGTTCTCGCTGGCGATGTCGATGCTCGCCGACCTCGGCGAGGGGAACGGCCGGAACATGGGCGCCGCCGGCATCGCGATCGGAATCGGCACCGCACTCGGTGCCCCCATCGGCGGCCAGCTCTACGCCGTCGGCCCGTTCGTGCCGCTGTGGACCGGCGCCGTGTTGCTGACGCTCGTCGGCGCCGCCACGCTGCTCGTCGCCGACCGCGCCCCCGAGGGCGACCACGAGGGCGTGCGCGAGGCGCTGGGCGCGCTCCGTCGGACGCCCGCCCTCACCGTCCCGTTCGCCTTCGGCTTCGCCGACCGCATGACTGCCGGCTTCTTCGCGCTGGTTGGCACCGTCTACTTCCGGACCGCGTTCTCGCTCTCGCCGGCGGAGACGGGGATCACGCTCGCGCTGTTTTTCGCGCCGTTCGGCCTGCTACAGTACCCGTTCGGCCGGCTCTCCGACCGGTTCGGCCGCACGGCCCCCATCGTCGCCGGGTCGACGTTCTACGGCGTCGTCGTGCTGGGGATCGGCGCCGCCGACTCGGTGTTCGCCGCCCAGAGTGACGCGCTGCTGGCGGTCCAGTTCGGGATGGTCGCCGTCGGCGTCCTCGGGGCGCTGATGGCGCCGGCGACGATGGCGCTCGTCGTCGACCTCGCGCCCGAGGGCGAGCGTGGCGTGGCGCTGGGTGGGTTCAACATCGCCGGCAGCCTCGGCTTCCTCGCGGGCGTCGTCGGCGGGGGGCTGATCGCCGACGACTTCGGCTACCCCGCGGCCTTCGGCTTCGCCGGCGGCGCGGAGATCCTGCTGGCGCTGATCGCGATCCCCGCGTTCCTCCGGCTCCAGATCCGCCGCGAGAAGATGTTCAGTTAGCCTGGGCCAGTGTGGAGCTCAGCCGTCCGCGTCCTCGCTCGGCTCGAAGATGTCCTCGATCCGGCAGCCGAACTCCTCGGCCAAGTCGAACGCGAGATCCAGGGACGGGTCGTAGCGGTCGCGTTCGATCGCGTTGATGGTCTGCCGGGAGACGCCGACGGCCGCCGCGAGATCGGCCTGGCTCATCCTTCGCTCGTCCCGGCGCTCGGGGAGGTCGTTGTTCACGATCGTCGCCGCTCCACGTGCCAGTTGGCGACGCCGACGACCATCGCGACCACCACCAGCATCGTCACCATCCCCCAGACGAACCGGGACACCTCGTAGACGCCGGTGGTCTCGAGCACCGTTATCGCCGGCGCGCTGAAGATCAGTAGAGCCGCGAGGACGTTGAGCGTCAACTCGGACGCCTCCTGACTGATGCGGGCCTCGCGCTCGTCGCGGGTTCGGACCGGGGAGCGTCGCTTGATGACGAGGTACCCGACCATGCCGGCCCAGTAGACGGCGACGCCGAGGAAGACGAGCACGTCCCGTTCGAGGAGTGCCGCCGCTATCAGGAGCGCGGCGCCACCGACGATGCCCGTCCCCATCGCACTGTTCATCCAACTCCGGTACTTCTGGCGCGTCTCCAGTACGTTCGAGGTCTCGTTCATGGGAACCGAGGACGTATGGAAAGCGTCCTTTACAGTAAAGCCTACTTTACACACCACTGTAAAGCTGTCGCCGGTTACAACGAGCGGCCGTAGCCGTCGCTAAAGGGTCGAAAACGGGAGAGAGTAGAGGGAAACGCGGTGCCGCTCAGTTCCGGAGGCGTTCCTGGACGAGCGTCTCGACGTCGTCGCGGAACTCCTCGACGGCGATCTCCTCGAGCACGGGCACGAAGAAGCCCTCGACGAGCATGTTCCGTGCCTGCTCCGGGGAGATGCCCCGCGAGGTCATGTAGAACAGGTCCTGCTGGTCGACCTGTCCGACCGTCGCGGAGTGGCTGGCCTCGGTGTCGTGGTTCTTGATGATCAGCTTCGGGGAGGCGTCGGCCTCGCTCTCGTCTGAGAGCATCAGGGTGTTCTCGCGCTGGTAGGAGGAGGTGTCCCAGGCGTCGCGCCCGACGTCCTGGACGCCCTCGTACACCGAGCGCGCGGTGTCGTCGAGCACGCCGCGGGTCACGAGGTCCGCGGTGGTGTGCTCGGCGTTGTGCCAGACACGCGCGTTCACGTCGAAGTGCTGGTCCTCGTGGCCGAAGAACGAGCCCACGATCTGGGACTCGCTGCCCTCGCCGTTGAGCTCCGTCTCGACGTCGGATCGCGTGATCTGGGTGCCGAAGTTGCCCTCGATCCAGTTGATCGTGGCGTCGTCGCCCGCGATCCCGTGCTTGAGCGTGTAGCAGTAGGCGTCCTCCGAGAGGTCCTGCAGCGAGCCGAACTGGACGTTCGAGTTCGGTCCGGCCGCGACCTCGACGAGGTTGCTGAAGTAGCCTCCCTCGTCGTCGGCGGCCGACCCCTCGTCCTCGCCGGTTGCCAGCACCGGCGAGCCTTCGTCACCGATCGCTTCGAGGATCGTGACGGAGGCGCTCTCCTCGGTCACCACGAGCGTGTGGCTGAACAGCGAGTCCGAGCGCATCTCGGTCCGGATCTTCACGTCCTCGGCGTCGACGCCTTCGGGGACGTAGATCAGCGTGCCGGTCGTGAACAGCGCCGCCGACAGCGCAGTCAGGTAGTTCGTCTCCGGGTCGAGCGTCGCACCGAACTCCTCGCGGAGCAGCTCCTCGTGCTCGTCGAGAGCGGTCTCGAAGTCGAGCACTTCGACGCCCTCGGCGGTGACGCGCTCGGTCTCGTCGGACTGGTTCAGCGGATCGACGAGGCGCTCGAACTGGAGGTCGGTGAGGTTCGTCCACCGGCGGCCGGGCGTCTGAATCACGTCCGGCAGGTCGAGCTCCTCGAGCGCCTCGAGCGCGTCGAGGCGACGTTCGAGCAGCCACTCGGGTTCGTCGCGGGCCTCGGAGAGTTCGCGGACGGTGTCCGCGGTGAGACCCTGTTTGAGCGTCGTGCT
The DNA here is from genome assembly GCF_001307315.1 of Halolamina pelagica. Classification (GTDB taxonomy): domain Archaea; phylum Halobacteriota; class Halobacteria; order Halobacteriales; family Haloferacaceae; genus Halolamina; species Halolamina pelagica_B. The sequence continues at coordinate 1,272,662 of NZ_LGUC01000001.1, read as the reverse complement.
CATTATCCGAGGCTCCCCTCCATCTCGAGTTCCACCAGTCGATTCAGCTCGACTGCGTACTCGATGGGCAGTTCCTCCGTGATCGGCTCGATGAAGCCGCTCACGATCATCTGCTTGGCGTCATCGTCGTCGAGCCCGCGGGTCTGGAGGTAGAAGATGTCCTCGTCGCCGATCTTCCCCACCGTCGCCTCGTGGGCCACGTCGACCTTCGACTCGTTGATCTCCATGTACGGCATCGTGTCGGAGGTCGACTCGTTGTCGAACATCAGCGCGTCACACTCGACGGCCGTCGAGGAGTTCTCGGCGCCGTCGGCGATGTGGACCAGGCCGCGGTAGTTCGTGCGGCCGCCGTCCTTGCTGATGGACTTCGACTCGATGGTGGACTTCGTCTCCGGCGCGTTGTGGTACACCTTCGCGCCGGTGTCGATGTCCTGACCCTCGCCCGCGAAGGCGATGGTGATGTGGTTGTCGCTCGCGCCGCGGCCCTTGAGGACCGTCGACGGGTAGAGCATCGTCGCCTTCGAGCCCATCGAGCCCGAGATCCACTCCATGCGCCCGTTCTGCTCGACGAGGGCGCGCTTCGTGTTGAGGTTGTACGTGTTTTTCGACCAGTTCTGCACGGTCGAGTACTGGACGTGGGCGTCCTCGCCGACGTACACCTCGACGCCGCCGGAGTGGAGGTTGAACGCGGAGTACTTCGGGGCGGAACAGCCCTCGATGTAGTGGACCTCAGAGCCCTCCTCGGCGATGATGAGCGTGTGCTCGAACTGGCCCATCCCCTCGGAGTTCATCCGGAAGTACGCCTGGACGGGCATGTCGACCGTCACGCCCTCGGGGACGTAGACGAACGAGCCGCCCGACCAGATGGCGCCGTGGAGCGCCGCGAACTTGTTGTCGCTCGGGGGACACAGTCCGTCATGAAGTGCTCCTTGACGAGCTCGGGGTGCTCGTCGACGGCCTGGTCCATGTTCATGAACACGACGCCCTTGTCCTCCCATCGCTCCAGCATGTTCTGGTAGACGACTTCGGACTCGTACTGGGCGCCGACGCCCGAGAGCGCGTTCTTCTCGGCCTCGGGGATGCCCAGCTTGTCGAAGGTGTCCTTGATGTCGTCCGGGAGGTCGGTCCAGTCGTCGACGCCGCCCCGGGTCTCGATGTCCGGACGGATGTACGGGACGATCTCGTTGATGTCCATCTCCGACAGGTCGGGCTGGCCCGGCCAGTCGGTCGGCATCGGCATCGCCTGGAACTGCTTGAGCGCGCGCAGGCGGCGCTCGCGCATCCAGTCGGGCTCGTCCTTGTCGTCGGAGATCGCGTGAATCGTCTCCTCGGTCAGCCCTTTCTCCGCCGCGTAGGCGGCCTCGGAGTCCTTCTTGAAGTCGAAGCGCTCCTCGGTATCGGTCTGTTGTAGGTGGTCCTGGTCTGAACTCATGGGTTTAAGCCGTCTCGTAGACTTCCTCGCGCACCCAGTCGTACCCCTTCTCCTCGAGCGTCTCGGCGAGTTCGGCGTCGCCCTCCATGACGACCTCGCCGTCGAGCATCACGTGGACGCGGTCGGGCTCCACGTAGTCGAGGATCCGCTGGTAGTGGGTGATCTGCAGGACGCCGGTGCCCTGCTCGTCGCGCAGTCGTTCGATCCCCTGTGCAACGTCGTTCAGGCGGTCGATGTCGAGCCCGGAGTCGATCTCGTCGAGTACGGCGATCGACGGCTCGAGGATCGCGGCCTGCAGCACCTCGTTCTGCTTCTTCTCGCCGCCGGAGAAGCCGGCGTTGAGGTAGCGCTGGGCGAAGGACCCGTCCATGTCGAGCAGCTCCATCTTCTCGCTCAGGATCTGCTGGAACTCGGCGACCCCGATCTCGCCGTCGTCGGCGGGACCCTCCATCGGCGAGGTCTCGTAGCCCTCGTCCTCCTCCTCCTCGGCGTCGGCTTCGTCCTCGTCCTCGAAGAGCTCCTCGCGCTCCTCGAGTTTGGCGTTGAGCGCCTGCCGGAGGAAGTTCGTCATGGTGACACCCTCGATCTCGGCGGGGTACTGGAAGGCGAGGAAGATCCCCAGCGCGGCCCGCTCGTTGGGTTCGAGGTCGAGCAGGTCCCACGCCATCTCGTCCTCGTCGGCGTCGACGTCTTCGACGTCCTCCTCCTCGAGGTGGAGGACGATCTCGCCGTCGGTCACTTCGTAGGCCGGGTGGCCCGCGATGACCTTGGCGGTCGTGGACTTGCCCGACCCGTTCGGACCCATCAGGGCGTGGATCTCCCCGGAGTTGACCTCCAGGTCGACCCCGCGAAGGATTCGCTCTCCGTTCTCGGCGACTTCCGCGTGTAGGTTGTTGATTTCGAGTGTAGCCATTCGTAGCCTCGTGGGGGTACATCGGGGTGTCGCACGCATGAACGTTACGCATCACCCCCCGACCGTTTTTCAGGAAGGAAAGAAATGTTTTCCCTTCAGAAAACTCCGGGCTGTGTCGTGGCGCTCGAGGGTCGCCAGGATCAGCTAGCTGAACCGGCATTCTGCGGGGCTGGAGTGAGAGACGCCGGCTATCGCGGCACTCTCGCGGACTACCCGAAAGGGGTTTCCCGGTCCGGGCCGCGGATCCCGGCAATGCAGTATCTCGCCGTGCTCGTCTGGTTGGCGGTGTTCGCCGGGGTGGCGGTGTTGGGGTACCCACTCGCGGCCCGGCTGTTCGCCCGGTTCCGAAGCCGGGGCGTCGGGTTCGCCCTCCCGGTGGCGCTTGTGACGATCTGGCTCCCGGTGTACTGGCTGGGGAAACTCTCCTTCGGGCCGCTCACGGTGGCTGCCGGCGTCGCCGTCCTCGTCGCCCTCGCCGCGGCGCTTGGACTCGACCGCGACGCGCTCCGGAACGGTGAACCGCGGCTCGCGGGCGATCTCGGCGTCGATCGGCGTGTCGTCGCCGAAACCGCGGTCGTGTTCGTCGCCGCGTTCCTCCTTTTGATCGCGATCCGGAGCGTCGATCCGGCGGTCCACGCCAGCGGCGGCGAGAAGTATCTCGACTTCGGGATGCTCCGGACGTTACTGCGGTCGGGGACGCTCCCGCCCGAGGACTTCTGGTTCGCGGGCGAGTCGGTGCAGTACTACTACGGCGGCCACCTCGTCGCGGCGATCCTGACCTACCTGACCGGCACGGCGCCGGCGTTGGCGTACAATCTCGCGCTCGCGGGGTTCTACGCGATGCTCGTCACCGCGGCGTACGACCTCGCGAGCAACGTCGCTGCCGAGCGCGGCGTCGATCCCCGGCTTGGCGGCGCGTTCGCGGCCTTCTTCGTCGGCTTCGCGAGCAACCTCGCTACGGTCGGTCGCCTCCTCCTCGGGCTCCTCCCCGCGGGGATCCGTGAGTCGATCGCGCCCGGGATCGAGTCGCTCCCGCTCTCCGGCGAGGGGTTCAGCTACTGGAACGCCAGCCGCATCATCTCCGACTCCGTCGACGGCGCGACGTTCCCGACGATCAACGAGTTCCCGCTGTTCGCGTGGCTCAACGGCGACATGCACGCCCACATGATGGGGACGCCGTTCCTGCTGCTCGCGGCTGCGCTGGGGTTCGCCCTCTACCTGACCCCCGCCGACGAGCGTCGGCGCCGGCTGAGCCTGCTCGCAGTCGTCCCCCTGCTCGGACAGTTCCAGATCGTCACGAGCACGTGGAGTTTCCCCTCCGTGTTCGGCGTCACCTACCTCGCGCTGGCGCTCGCGCCCGCAGACCCCACGGCCCTCCTCCCGCGCGGCGCCGCCGAGCGCATCCGGGCGGCCCGCGGCCGGGCAGCCGACTCCCTGGGGAATGACGACACGGCCGCCCGCGCGCTCGCTGAGCTCGAACGCCTGGTCGTGCCGCTGGGCGTCGTCGGCGCGCTCGGCGCCGTCGCGGCCGTGCTCGCGGCGCCGTTTCTCGCGGGGACGATGACGGGCGGGAGCAGTCGGACGATCGAGTTCCTCCCGGCCGCGGCCCGCAGCGGCGTCCTCGAACTGTTCGCGGTTCACGGCGGGTTCCTCGTCGTGTTCGGGCTCTACCTGCTCGGGCGAGTCGCACGCGACCGGCGCTGGTCGCTGGCGCTCGCGATCGGTGCCGTCGCCGTCGTCACCGTCGCCCTTCCGCTCGACGTGCTGGCGTTCACGCTGCCGCTGTTGATCGTCGGCTGGGCCGTCCTCCGGTTCCGCGACGCCGGCTACGAGACCGTCCTGATCGTCGCCGGCGCGGGGCTGGTGACTATCGTCGAGTTCGTGTTCGTCAACGAGCAGGCCGGGCCGCTCCGGATGAACACGGTGTTCAAGACGTACATGCAGATCTGGGTGTTCTGGGGCGTCGCCGCCGGCGCCGCCGTCGCCGGGCTAGTCGGGCGTGCGACACGGGCGGTCCGGGGCGCAGACCGCCCCGCGCTGGGTCGTGGCGTCGCCGTCCCGGTGCTAGTCGCCGCGCTCGTCGTGTCCACGTCGCTCTACGGCGGCTTCGCGCTCTCGGGGCACTTCGCCGGCTCCCAGGACCCGACGCTCGACGCCACCTCGATGCCCAGTTGGTACGACGAGAGCGAACTCGCGGCGGTCGACTGGCTCGACCGAACCGCCGACGGCGAGACGGTGATCGTCTCCGCACCCGGCACCGGCGGCGAGCCCGGAATGTACAGCTGGGACGCCGCGATCGGCGCCAGCCTCACCGGCGTCCCGACGGTTGCCGGCTGGGCCCACGAAGTCGGCTACCGGGGGCCAGACGCGTACTACGGCCGGGCGGAGGCCGTCGACGCGCTCTACACTGGGTCGCCAGCGGAGGCGGCGTCGGTGATCCGCGAGCACGACGTTGAGTACGTCTGGGTTGGCGCCGCCGAGCGCGCTCGGTACGGCACCGACCTGGTGAACTTCAGCGATCGCGCGGGGTACGAACCCGCGTTCGTCGAGGGGGACGTGGTCGTGTACGAAGTGACGGCGTCCGAGCTCCCCGAGTGAGTGGCCGCCGGCGTTACGCGTCCGGAACGGCGTACACCTCGACCGTCTCGCGTGTCAGCACGACCGGGTGCTGCCAGATGACGATCTCGAGGCGGATCGCCGTCTCCGCGGCGAGCAGCTCGTCGACGGCGTCAGTCGCGACGTGATCGTACAGCGTCCTCTCGCGCGCCTGAACGTCGGGTTCGAGGGCCTCGAACGCCCCGATCAGCGCCTCGACAGCGGTCTCGCCGCCACTGATCGAGTACGTGACCAACCGCTCGGTCAGTGGGGGACCGTATCGCGTCGATCGGGAACCATACTCAGTCCCCCTCACGCCGAAAATAAAGGTGTACTGGGTCACCCGAAACAGTCCACTGGGCCGCCCGCTTCGGACAGCGATCGACTCAGACGTTCAGCGGGTTCTTCTCGCTCACGATCTCGACGTCCTCGGCGTCGACGCTCTCGGTGTCGAGCCAGTGTGGGACGTACTGCCGTTTGTCGTACGTCTCGCGGTCCTCCTCGGTCCCGACCGTACACCAGAGCTGGGGCTCGTCAGGGCCGTGCCAGTCGCCCTGTTTGTTCACGCCGAAACAGATCAGCTCCTCCCCGTCGACCTCGATAACGTCGTCGCGTCGGACTCCCGCGTCGCCGTGGACGATGAGCTGCTTCATGCCCCTGGGTTCGCCGAGACGTTCCTTAACCGCTTCGCTCCCCCGCCGGTCGAGACCAAACGGGTTTTAAGCAAGTCTCCCGAACTCGCCAGCAAGAGGCGAATATCCATGGAGATGCCACGCCGCATGAACACGTACTGTCCGCACTGTGACGCTCACCACGAACACGAGGTCGAGAAGGTTCGATCCGGCCGCCAGACCGGCATGAAGTGGGCCGCCCGCCAGCAGAAGCGCGGCAAGAAGGTCATCGGGAACTCCGGGAAGTTCTCGAAGGTGCCGGCCGGCAACAAGCCGACCAAGAAGACCCACCTGAAGTACATCTGCTCGGACTGCAACAAAGCGCACATGCGAGAAGGGTGGCGGACCGGCCGCCTGGAGTTCCAGGAATGACGGGGAGCTTCATCACGGTGGTCTGCCCGGACTGCGAGAACGAGCAGATCGTCTTCCAGAACGCGTCCACGACGGTCAACTGTGCCGTCTGTGGCACCACGCTGGCGACGCCCACCGGGGGAAAGCCGCCATCAACGGCGAAGTCGCCGACGTCGTCGAGGCGCGATAGCTCCAGATGGCGGGGAACGAGTGGCCCGAACCGGGTGAGCTCGTAGTCGGGACCGTCGACGAGATCGCCGACTTCGGCGTGTTCGTCGACATGGAGGGCTACGAGCACCGCGGGCTGGTCCACATCTCGGAGGTCGCCTCCGGGTGGATCAAGAACGTCCGCGACCACGTCAGCGTCGGCCGCACGGTCGTCGCGAAAGTGCTCGAGGTCGACGAGTCGGCCCAGCAGGTCGACCTCTCGCTGAAGGACGTGAACGAGCACCAGCGCAAGGAGACGATCCAGCGCTGGAAGAACCAGCAGAAAGCCGACAAGTGGATGGAACTCGCCTTCGGCGAGGACCACGGCCGCGACGACGTAGTCGAGTCGCTGCTGGTCGCGTACGACTCGCTGTACGAGGCGTTCGAGGAGGCCGCCGTCCACGGGATGGAGGCGCTCGACGACGTCTCGCTCGACGACGAGGACGCGCAAGCGGTCGTCCAGACCGCCCGCGAGAACGTCTCGGTGCCGTACGTCAACGTCACCGGCTACGTGGACATCCGCTCGCCCGGCCCCGACGGCGTCGACGACGTGAAGGAGGCGCTCCGGGCCGCCGCCGGCGAGGGTGACCACGACGTTCCCGAGGAGGTCGAACTCGAGGTCTCCTACGTCGGCGCCCCGGAGTACCGCATCGAGGTACAGGCGCCCGACTACAAGACCGCAGAGGCCGAACTCGAGGCCGCCGCGGCCCGCGCCGAAACCGCGATCGAGGCGCTCGGCGGCACCGCCGAGTACCACCGCGAGCGAAGGGAAGACGACGAATGACGAAGTCGGACATCCACGTCTGTTCGGCGTGGGAGTCCGAACACGAGCGACCCGTCTACACGCTTTCTTCGACGTGTCCCGACTGCGGCGCCGAGGCGATCAACTCCGCCCCGGCGCCGTTCGATCCCGCGGACCCCTACGGCGAGTACCGCCGGCGGGCCCGCGACGCCGGGCCTGACACGAACTGAGGGTTTCGACGCACCTTTACCCGCCGGTGGACCATTCGCGTGTATGGATCCCATCGACATCGAGACCGTCGCGGACCCCGATCTCCGGGAGCCCGTACTGGTCGAGGGGCTGCCCGGCGTCGGTCACGTCGGCAAACTCGCCGCCGAGCACCTGCTTGAGGAGTTCGAGAGCACGCTCGTCCGGCGCGTGTACGCGGACGAGTTCCCCCCGCAGGTCGACGTGGACGACGACGGCGTCGCCTCGCTGACCCACGCCTCCTTCCACGCCGTCGACCTCTCCTCGCCGACACCGACCGACGTGGACGAGGACGACGACGAGGCTGAAGACGGTGACGAGGAAGCCGACGCTGACGACGAGAACCCCGAAGGCGACGCGCTCGCCGACGGCGGCGCGGTCGACGAGGCGGAGGACGGTGAGGAAGGCGAGAACGGCGACGAAGACGACGATCCCGGCACGGTCCCCACCGACCGCGATCTGCTCGTGCTCACCGGCAACCACCAGGCCGGGAGCAACAAGGGCCACTACCAGCTGACGGAGGCGTTCCTCGACGTGGCCGAGGGGTTCGGCGTCGAGGAAGCCTACGCGCTGGGCGGCGTGCCGACGGGCGAGCTCATCGAGGAGCACAACGTCCTCGGCGCCGTCAGCGAGCCCGCACTCACCGACTCGCTTTCGGACGCCGGCGTGGAGTTCCGTGGCGACGAGCCGGCCGGCGGCATCGTCGGCGTTTCGGGGCTACTGCTCGGCCTCGGCGGCCGCCGCGACCTCGACGTGGCCTGCCTGATGGGCGAGACCAGCGGTTACCTCGTCGACCCCAAAAGCGCGCAGGCGGTGCTGGAGACGCTCGAACAGCAGCTCGACTTCCGCGTCGACTTCGCCGCGCTGGAGAAGCGCGCCGAGGAGATGGAGGAAGTCGTAAGCAAGATTCAGCAGATGCAGGAGGGCAGCGGCGCCGGCCCCAGCGACGAGGAGCTGCGCTACATCGGCTGAGCGGCGAGCGGCTGACCCGGGAGAACTAAGTTCGGGCGCGCTCCCGTTCCGGTATGGACACCGACCACCCGTCGTGGCGCGCGCTCGCAGGCACCCTCGGTGGCTACGGACTGATTCTGGTCGCGATGACGGTGCTGCTGTTCGCGATCCCGACGGCGATCTTCGTTCTGCTCTAACGGCCCGACCCGGCGTCGCCGTCGGCGGCGATCCGGTTCTCGTACTTTCGCAGTGACGTTTCGAGCGCGTCGCCGGCGTCGACGTCGAGTTCCTCGGCCAGCGCCAACAGCGCGAACAGCGCGTCGCCGAGTTCGGCCTCGGGGACCGAGAGCGCTTCCGGGGCCTCGCCGTACTCGCTCGACTTCGCGGCGTCTGCGGCGACTTCCCCGACTTCGGCGGCGAGGTCGAGCATGCGGTAGGCGGGCGGGGCGTGCATCCCGTTGTCGTCGAGGAAGTCGGCCACCTGCTGCTGGGCTGTGGAGAGCTCTTCGGGCATGGCTACTCGACCGTAGGGGTGAAGGAAAATCCGGCGACGCGCCGATCAGGCGAAGGCGGGCGACTCGCCGGCCTCGACCGTCTCGCTCTGCTGGAGCTTCTCCCAGGCGGCTTCGAAGTCCTGGCGCTCGATCTCGGTGCGGTCGTCGCGGATGGCGAACATCCCGGCCTCGGTACAGATCGCTTTCACGTCGGCGCCGGAGGCGTCCTCCGCCATCTCCGCCAGCGCGCCGAACTCCACGTCGTCGGCGACGTTCATGTCGCGGGTGTGGATCTGGAAGATGAGCTCGCGACCCGCGGGGTCGGGCTTGGGCACTTCGATGAGGCGGTCGAAGCGGCCGGGGCGGAGGATCGCCTCGTCGAGCATGTCGAAGCGGTTGGTGGCCGCGATGATGCGCACGTCGCCGCGCTCGTCGAAGCCGTCCATCTCGGAGAGCAGCTGCATCATCGTCCGCTGAACCTCGGCGTCGCCGGAGGTCTTGGAGTCCGTCCGCTTCGAGGCGATGGCGTCGATCTCGTCGATGAAGATGACCGCCGGCTCGTTCTCGCGGGCGACCTCGAACAGGTCACGCACGAGCTTGGCGCCCTCGCCGATGAACTTGTGGACGAGTTCGGAGCCGGCCATCTTGATGAAGCTCGCGTCGGTCTCGTTGGCGACGGCTTTCGCGAGCATCGTCTTCCCCGTCCCGGGCGGGCCGTGGAGCAGGATCCCGCTCGGGGGCTGGATGCCGACCGTGTCGAACGTCTCGGGCTGCTGGAGCGGGAGTTCGACCGTCTCGCGCACCTCGCGCATCTGGTCCTGCAGGCCGCCGATGTCGCCGTAGGTCACGTCCGGCGAGTGGTCGATCTGCATCACGCGGGCCCGCACGTCCGTCTCGCGAGTCAGCTTCTGGACGACCGAGAGGGAGTTGTTGACCGCGACGCGGTCGTCGGGCTCGATATCCTCGCGCATCTCGTCGGTGACCTCGGTCAGGGCCTCCTGGTTGTTGCCGTGCTGCTTGATCACGACGCCGTCGTCGTTGATCTCCTGGACCGTCGCGACGAACAGCGGCGACTGCTTGAGCTTCTCGTTCTCGTGGGAGAGCCGTTCGAGCTTCTGCTGGTACTTGTTGTTCTCGGCGTTGGCGTCGAGCAGGCTGTCACGCATCTGCTCGTTCTGGTCTTCCAGATCCTCGAGGCGCTCACGCAGGGACTCGATCTTCTCCTGTTGCGACGCCGTCTCCTCGTAGGGGAGTTCGACGTCGTCAACCGTATCGCTCATTGGCGGACCGTAAGCGGCTGACTCTTATGAGGCTTCGGGTCCCGTCGGAATCCACCGCGGCCGGACGGCCAGCACAGCGCCGCTGCCTCCCGTATCCACCCGAATCCTCAAGTGTGATCGGGCGGCGAATCTCGCCGTGACCGACCCGGACGCAGTCGCACGGGCGCTAGCCAGCTTGGCCAACGGCGCGCCCGGACACCACGAACGCGATCGCCCCCCGGACGGCCTCCCCGGCCAGTTCCAGGGCGACGGCGAACGCGTCGTCGCCGACGCCGAGGCGTCGATGGAGCGCGTGCGCACGGCAGCGGCGTTCGTCGACGCCGACCGCGAGGCCGACCTCCGCCGCGCCGTCGAGCTCGCCGACGGCCGCGGCGACGACGCGCTCGCGACCCGGGGTCGTGCTGTGCTGTCGACGATCGAGGGGTTCCGCGACGCTGCGGTGGAGGGGCCTCGGTGAGCCTCGCCGGGGGCGGACCACTTCCACCCCGCTCGCACAACGCTCTTCCCGGGAGGGGCGTAGCCGAGGACAGATGACTCGGGTGATACACACGGGCGACACCCACGTCGGCTACCAGCAGTACCACTCCCCCGAGCGCCGGGCGGACTTCCGCCGGGCGTTCGACGCCGTCGTCGACGACGCCATCGACGAGGGCGTCGACGCGGTGGTCCACGCCGGCGACCTGTTCCACGACCGCCGGCCGGAACTGCCGGACCTGATGGGCGTGCTCTCGGCGCTCCGCCGACTGGACGACGCCGGGATCCCGTTTCTCGCCGTCGTCGGGAACCACGAGGCGACCCGGACCGGCGAGTGGCTGGACCTGTTCGAAGGGACCGAACTCGCGACGCGACTCGACGACACGCCCGAGGTCGTCGGCGACACCGCGTTCTACGGCCTCGACTGGGTGCCGGAATCGCGCCGCGACGACCTCACCTACGAGTTCGCGGGCCACGACGCCGAGTACGCGGCGCTCGTCTCGCACGGGCTGTTTACCCCCTTCGAGTTCGGCGAGTGGGACACCGAGACGGTCCTCTCGGAGGCGACCGTCGAGTTCGACGCGATGCTGGTAGGCGACAACCACAAACCCGACACCGCCGAGGTCTCGGGGACGTGGGTCACGTACTGTGGGTCGACCGAGCGCGCGAGCGCGAGCGAGGAGGACGCCCGCGGCTACAACCTCGTTACGTTCGACGATGGGGAGGTCGACATCCGTCGGCGCAGCCTCGACACGCGACCGTTCGCGTTCGTGTCTGTCGACCTCGCCGAGGGCGAAGGGGTCGAGCGCGTCCGCGAGCAGGTGCGCCAGCACGACCTCACGGACGCGGTCTGTATCGTCGAGATCACCGGCGACGGCGAACCGGTCACCCCCGCCGCGATCGAGGAGGCCGGCGAAGAGGCGGGCGCCCTGCTCGTCCGGGTCACGGACCGTCGTGAGGTCGAGGAGGACGCCGATGTCGGCGTCAGCTTCGCCGATCCCGACGACGCGGTGACCGAGCGCGTCGCCGAGATGGGGCTCTCGACGGCCGCCCGCGGCGTCGACGAGACGGTTCGGGAGAGCAAAGTCGCCGACTCGAACGTGCGCGAGGCGGTGAAGAACCGGGTGACCGACCTCCTCGACGAGGAGCCCGCGGCGTTCGAACGCGCCGACGGGGACGCGGGTCGGGAGACCAACGACACCGCTGTCAGCGACGGGAGCGACGACGGAGATGATGGCGAACCGGCCGTCAGGGACGCGACGGCCGACCCGGCAGGGGAGTCAGACGACGCCGCGCAGGGCACCATGGAGGAGTACCTGTGAAGTTCGACCGCCTGCGGCTCCGGAACTTCAAGCCCTACGCCGACACCGATCTGACCTTCGAGGACGGGGTGACCGTCATCCACGGGCTCAACGGCTCCGGAAAGTCCTCGCTGCTCGAGGCCTGCTTCTTCGCGCTCTACGGCTCGCGGGCGCTCGACGGCACCCTCGACGACGCCGTGACGACCGGCGCCGACGAGACCGACGTGGAGCTGTGGTTCACCCACGCCGGCGAGGCGTTCAAGATCACCCGCGAACTCCGGCGGTCCGGCGACTCGATTTCGACCCGGACCTGCACGCTCGACGGGCCCGACGGCGTCATCGAGGGCGCCCGGGACGTACGGGAGTTCGTCGGCGAGGAGCTGCTGCGGATGGACAGCGACTCGTTCCGCAACTGCGCGTACATCCGCCAGGGCGAGGTGAACCGGCTGATCAACGCCTCCCCCGGGAGCGCCGGGAGATGATCGACGACCTGCTCCAGTTGGGGAAGCTGGAGGAGTACCGCGAGCGGGCGAGCGACGCCCGCCTCGGCGTCGAGGACGTGCTCTCGGACAAGCGCGGTGGACTGAACAAACTCGACGAGCAGATCGAAGCCAAAGAGGAGAAAGCGCTCCACGACCGACTCAATGAACTCGAAAGCGAGCTCTCCGACCTCGACGACGAGATCGAGCGCTTCGAGGCCAACCGCGAGGAGGCCCGCGAGACGAAAGCCGACGCCGAGTCGATCATCGAGCAGGCCGAGGAGCGCGAAACCGAACTCGAGGAGCTGACCGAGGAGATCGAGGAGCTGGAGGCGTCGATCCGCGAGACCGAAACCGAGCGCGAGGCGCTTTTCGACCGGATCACCGAGATCCGCGAGCGGATCGAGGAGCGCGAGACCGAGCTCGCCGACCTGGCCGACGCCGCCGGCATCGACGCGGCCACCGAGACGGCCGTCGCCGAGGCACGCGAGAGCATCGACGAGCGGGAGGCCGAGCTCCGCGAACAGCGCCAGGCGCAGCGCGACCGCGTCACCAGCCTCGAGAGCGAGGCCGAGAGCCGCCGGGACGAAGCGGAGCGCCTTCGCGAAGACGCCAGCGAGAAGCGCGAACGCGCCGCCGAACTCGACGCCGAGGCCGACGACGACGAGACCGCGCTCGAGGACGTGCGGGCCGATCTCGAAGAAGTGGTCGCGGAGCGCGAAGCGATCGAGACCCGGTTCGCCGACGCTCCCGTCGAGATCGGCGAGGCCGACGCCCACCGCGAGCGGCTCCGCGATGAACTCGACGAGGTGCAGGCGGCGATCGAGGAGACCGTCGGCAAACTCGCCTCCGCACGCGACAGCGTCGAAGAGGCCGAAGAACTGCTCGAGGCGGGGAACTGCCCCGAGTGTGGACAGCCCGTCGAGGACTCCCCGCACGTCGACTCGCTCGAAGCCGATCGCGAGCGCGTGGAGACGCTCGCTGCGGAGCTCGGCCAGCTCAACGGCCGGAAAGCCGACCTGAAAGCCGACATCGAGAACGCCGAGTCGCTGGCCGACGCCGAGAGTCGCGCCGCGACGCTGGCGGAGCGTCGAGAGCTACTCGAGGCCCGCGTCGAGGAACTGGAGGCCGAGATCGTGGAGGATCGCGCCGACGCCGAGACGCTCCGCGAGGAGGCCGACGAACTCGACGCCGAGGCCGAGGCGGTCGAGACCGCGGCCGCGGAGACCGAATCCGAGGCGGCAGCGGCCCGCGAGCGCGTGGCGGAACTGGACGAGCAGCTCGACGAACTCGACGAGCGCCGGGAGCGACTCGACGCTGTCGCCGACGCCCTCGACGCGATCGAGGACGCCGAAGACCAGATCGACCGCCTGCGCGAGCAACGCGAGAGCAAGGCCGAACTCGCCGACGAGCGCCGTGACCGGCTCGGAGATCTCCGGGAGCGCCGGGACGACCTCCGCGAGCAGTTCGATCGCGACCGCGTCGAGAACGCCCGATCACGGCGGGACGACGCCGTCGACTACCTCGAGAAGGTCGAAGCGAAGCTCGACGCCCTCGCCGACCGCCGCGACGAACTCACCGGCGAGATCGGGAGCGTCGAGAACGAGATCAAGGAGCTCGAGGCGCTACGCGCCGACCGGGAGGAACTCGCCGAGACCGTCGCGGATCTGGAGTCGCTCCACGAGGAGACCGAGCAGTTGGAGCAGACGTATGGCGACCTCCGGGCGGAGCTCCGCCAGCGCAACGTCGAGACGCTCGAACGGATGCTGAACGAGACGTTCGATCTCGCCTACGGCAACGACGCGTACTCTCACATCGAGCTCGACGGCGAATACGACCTGACCGTCTACCAGAAAGACGGGACGCCGCTGTCGCCGGAGCAGCTCTCCGGCGGCGAGCGCGCGCTGTTCAACCTCTCGCTGCGGTGTGCGATCTACCGCCTGCTGTCGGAGGGGATCGAGGGCGCGGCGCCGACGCCGCCGCTGATTCTCGACGAGCCGACGGTGTTCCTCGACTCGGGACACGTCTCCCGGCTGGTGAATCTGGTCGAGGAGATGCGCGGGTTCGGCGTGCGCCAGATCCTGATCGTGAGCCACGACGAGGAGCTGGTCGACGCCGCCGACGAGCTGGTCACCGTCGAGAAGGATACGACCACGAACCGCTCGACCGCGCGCCGGGAGGACGCCGCGACGCTCGCCCGGGCCGAAGCGTTGCTGGAGAGCGGCGACTAGGCGTCGGCCGTCGACGCCCCCCGGAGCAGGCTCACCGCCTCGGCGGCCGTCTCAGTCGCCGCGTAGCCGCGCTCGCCCGCGACACGACACTCCGTTACCAGCCCCGCCGCGCGGAGTTCGGCGAAGAGGCCGTTGAAGTCACTCTCACACAGCCCGGCGGCGGACAGCAGGTCGACCACCGCGGTCGGTCCGTCGTCGACGAGCGTCACCAACACCCCCAGCGTGCGCTCGTCGTGGGCCGCCGTAACCAGCTGTCTCACTGACTCCGGGATCCCCTCGGCCGCGACCGCCAGCGCCCCCTCGACGGCCGGCTCGACAGCGTCTTCGTCGACGGTCCACTCCTCCCCCGTCGCCGGATCTCGGAGTCGTGCGGTCCCGTCAGTCGTCGACAGCAACAGATGGCGCTCCCCGTCCGGCGTCTTGACCGTTCGCATCGCTCGAGGAAAGGCGATAGTCGTGCAAAACGGTTCCGGGGACGCTCAGCTCTCGTCGTCGCTCTCGCCGGACGCTGTCCCTTCCGGGTCCCCGTCGTCGGTCTCGACAGGTTCGGACTCCGCCGCAGCGTCGTCGTCGGTCTCGAACGCCCGGTAGACCGAGTAGGCACGCCAGAACGCGACCAGGCCCCCCGCGACCAGCGCGACCGAGACGAGCGGGAGCCCCCGGAGCGCGTAGACGACGGGTCCGAGTGCGACCAACAGGACGCCGGCGTTGACGTAGATCACTGCCGCCCAGAACGCCGAGGCCGTCTCCGAGCTCACCTCGGCCTCGACGGCCTCACCGTCGGCGCCGGTACGCTCGCGTAGTTCGGCCTCCATGTCCCGGGCTTTCGGACCGTCGTAGCGCTCGTCGGACTCCTCGAACGGCTCGACGGAGCCCTCGACGAACGCCTCGACCGGGTCGTCGTCGCTCACGGTCTCCCTCCCGGACCGAGCGAGAAAAGGGTTCGCAGTCCGCCTCAGCGTCGCTCCGCCAGCGACACCGCCGCGTCGCTCCGGAGCCACGCGAGCGGTGCCTCCGCGTCGTAGAACACGACGCCGCCGTCGACCTCGTAGGTTTCGACGGTCTCGAAGCCGTCGTCAGCCGGTCCCGGGCGTTCCGATGCCGCCTTCGGCAGACCGCTCTCGTCGGGCATGTGAATCAGTACCAATCGGTAGAGTAAATGCCTTTCGGGGGTGTGCGACTGCCCGCCCCGCGGACCACCGTCGTTTTAACGGATCCCGGCAAATCACCGCCAATGAGTGAGAGCGAGCAGTGGGGTCTCGACGAGTTCGAGACCCCCGACGGGGGCCGACCTGACGAGGAGGCGGCCGTCGTCGCCGGGAACGCCGGACAGACAGTCAGCGAGGTGGTCGACGCCGCGGACCTGAAGTTCCCCGACAGCGAGGGGTCACCCAACTGAAGGTCTCGCAGGTCGACTACACCATCGAGGGCTCCGGCGCCGAGGAGTACCCGGTTATCCACGTGTTCGGCCGCACCGCCGACAACGAGTACGAGCACGTCCGCGTACTCGGCGTCGAGCCGTACTTCTACGTCCCGACGGAGCACGTCGCGGACCGCGCGCTGACCGAAGAGTACGACGTGATCCTCGACACGCGTGAGGAGGACGCCAACGGCGAGCGCTTCGAGTCCATCCGGGGAAGCCCCTGACGAAGGTGATCGGTCGCACGCCGCGGGACGTGGGGCAGATCCGCGACGACTTCGAGGAGCATTACGAGGCGGACATCCTGTTCCCGAACCGCTTCCTGATCGACAAGGACGTGAGCGCCGGCCTGCAGGTGCCCGAGCGACGGCTGGAGGACGGCCGGATCCAAGTCCGCTACGACGACGAGGAGCTGGTCGCCGTCGACGCGCCGACAGCGGCCGACCTCCGGGTCAACACGTTCGACATCGAGGTCGACGACCGATCGGGCTTCCCGAGGACGGCGAGGAGCCCATCGTCTGTCTCACCTCCCACGACTCCTACGACGACGAGTACGTGGTCTGGCTGTTCGACGCGCCGGACGCCGAGGTTGCGGCGCCAGAGATGCTCGACGAGTACGAGCAGATCGCCGACTCGGGCAGCGTCGACGTGCGCGTCTTCGACGAGGAGCCGGCGATGCTCGACGCCTTCGTCGAGTACATCGAGGAGACCAACCCGGACGTGCTCACCGGCTGGAACTTCGAGGATTTCGACATGCCGTACGTGCTCGACCGGCTGGAGATGGTCGACCCCAGCACGGAGTACGACCTCGACATCGACCGCCTCTCCCGGGTCGACGAGGTGTGGCGCTCGGACTGGGGTGGCCCGGACGTGAAGGGGCGTGTCGTGTTCGACCTGCTGTACGGCTACAAGCAGATCGTCATCAAGGAGCTCGAGTCGTTCCGCCTCGACGCCATCGGCGAGCGCGAGCTCGACGTGGGGAAGGAGCACTACTCCGGGGACATCGGCGACCTCTGGGAGCAGGACCCCGAGCAGCTGCTGGAGTACAACCTCCGGGACGTGGAGCTCTGTGTCGAAATCGACCGCAAGCAGTCCGTGATCGCGTTCTGGGACGAGGTGCGCTCGTTCGTCGGCTGCAAGCTGGAGGACGCGCCGACGGCGGGCGACGCCGTCGACATGTACGTGCTCCACAAAGCCTACGGCGAGTTCGGCCTGCCGTCGAAGGGCCAACAGGAGGCCGCCGAGGAGTTCGAGGGCGGCGCCGTGTTCGAGCCGATCTCCGGCGTGAAGGAGAACGTCACCGTGCTCGACTTGAAGTCGCTGTACCCGATGTCGATGGCGACGATCAACTCCTCGCCGGAGACGAAGGTCGACCCCGAGGAGTACGACGGCGAGACGTACCACGCGCCGGATGGCACCCACTTCCGGAAGGAGCCGGACGGCATCATGCGGGAGATGATCGACGAGCTCCTCACCGAGCGCGAGGAGAAGAAGGAACTCCGGGACCAGCACGACCCTGATTCCGAGGCGTACGAGCGCTACGACCGCCAGCAGGGCGGGGTGAAGGTGATCATGAACTGCTTCACGCCCGACACCGACGTGCTCACGCCCGACGGCGTCCGGAACATCCGCGACCTCGAGGTCGGCGACGACGTGTACTCGCTGGACCCCGACACCGAGGAGATGGAAGTGAAGTCGGTCGAGGAGACCCACGCCTACCCCGACTACGAGGGTGAGTTGGTCGACATCGAGACGAGCAAGATCGACTTCAGCGTCACGCCGAACCACCGGATGCTCGTCCGAAAGAACGAGACGAACGGGATCACCGAAGACGGCTACAGCTTCGTCGAGGCAGGCGATCTCGACCGCGCGACGAACTACGAACTCCCCCACGACTGGTCGACCGAACACGGCGACGACCTCGGAGAAGTGGACCTCGTGGACTACCTCGACGGCGACTACGAGGTCTGGGTCCGCCCGGAGGTCCACGGTCACACGTTCGCCGCGGAACTGGGCTACTACCCCGACACGGTCCTCAAGAACGATGTCGGTGAGGAGGGGTACGTCTTCGACGCCGAGGCGTACGCAGAACACCGGGAGTACATCGAGTCGGTCTGTGAGCGGAGCTTCGTCCATCGGGAGTCGGGGCGGAAGTGGATCCCCCGAACATTCGACGGCGACGACTTCCTCGACCTGCTGGCCTGGTACGTTACCGAGGGGAACGTCTACACCTCCGAGGAGAAGCAGTTCGGCGAGAAGCTCCGGGGGTCGGCGACGACGATCCAGATCGCACAACAGCCCGCGATGGCCGACGGTGGCGACGACGACCACGCCGCGATCGGCGACCTGCTCGACCGGATGGGGTTCAACTACTACGCCGACGAGAACGGCTACCAGTTCACCTCCCGTCTGCTCGGCGAGACGCTCGAACGGCTCTGTGGCGGCCACAGCTTCGAGAAGCAGCTCCCCGAGTTCATCTTCGGCCTGAGCGAGCGCCAGAAGCGGCGATTCCTCGACACGCTCGTCGCGGGCGACGGCGACCGCCAGCCGAACTCGTGGCGCTACACCACTTCCAGCGACCGCCTCCGCGACGACGTGCTCCGCCTCTGCACCCACCTCGGACTGACCGCCAGCTACGGGGAGAACAGCGGTTCGTGGCGGATCTACGTCGACGAAGGGTCGAAGAACACGCTCCGGATGCACCGCAGCGGCTCGACCAGCACCGCCGACGACGGCGTCTACTGCGTCACCGTCGCGGACAACCACAGCCTGCTGGCCGGCCGGAACGGCACGTTCCAGTTCGTCGGCCAGTCGCTCTACGGCGTCTCGGGCTGGGATCGCTTCCGCCTCTACGACACCGAGGGCGCCGCCGCGGTGACGGCGACGGGCCGAGAGGTCATCGAGTTCACCGAGACCGCGAGCGAGGAGATCGGCCACGAGGTGGCATATGGTGACACTGACAGCGTTATGTTGTCTCTTGGAGAACAGATCTCCAAGGAGGAGGCCATCGAACAGTCCTTCGGCATCGAGGAGCACATCAACGAGCGCTACGACGACTTCGCCCGCGACGAGCTCAACGCCGAGAGCCACCGGTTCGAGATCGAGTTCGAGAAGCTCTACCGCCGGTTCTTCCAGGCCGGCAAGAAGAAGCGCTACGCCGGCCACATCGTCTGGAAGGAGGGGAAGGACGTCGACGACATCGACATCACCGGGTTCGAGTACAAGCGCTCGGACATCGCCCCCGTCACCAAGCGCGTCCAGAAGGCGGTGATCGACATGATCGTCCGCGGCGGCGAGCTGGACGACGTGAAGGAGTACCTCCACGACGAGATCACGACCTTCGAGGAGGGCGACGCCGACCTGGAGGAGGTCGGCATCCCCGGCGGCATCGGGAAACGCCTCGACGCCTACGACACCGACACCGCCCAAGTTCGCGGCGCGAAGTACGCGAACCTCCTGCTGGGGACGAACTTCCAGCGCGGCTCGAAGCCCAAACGGCTCTACCTGAAGAAGGTCCACCCCGAGTTCTGGCAGCGCATGGAGAACGAGCACGGGTTCGACCCCCAGACAGATCCGCTCTACCGGGAGTTCAAGCGCGATCCGGACGTGATCTGCTTCGAGTACGCCGAGGAGGTGCCCGACGAGTTCGAGATCGACTGGCCGAAGATGCTCGACAAGACGCTCAAAGGGCCGATCGAGCGCGTGATCGAGGCGCTGGGGCTCTCCTGGGACGAAGTGAAATCCGGGCAGGAACAGACCGGGCTGGGGCAGTGGGCCTGATCTCGGCGTCCCTCTGAGAGCCACAGAAGTTCGGACGCTTTTTCCCCACCGGCGCGGAACGCCGCCACATGTCTCGCTCCGTCGGCGTGGTGGTCCCCGCCTACCGGCCGGACGTGGACCGGCTCTCGCGCTACGTTCGCGCGCTCGACGAGCGGCTCGCCCCCGCGGAACTCCGCATCGAACTCGACGATCCTGGACCGGGCGACAGCGAGGCCCTCGCCGACCTCCCGGCGACGGTACACGTCGCCGACCGCCGCCGTGGCAAGGGCGCCGCCATCACCGAGGGGTTCGACGCGCTGTCGACGGACGTGCTGGCGTTCGCCGACGCCGACGGCTCGACGCCCGCCGACTCGGTCGCCGACGTGGTCGACCCCGTCGAGTCGGGCGAGTTCGACCTCGCGGCCGGTTCCCGACGCCACCCCGAGGCGACCGTCCAGTCCCACCAGAAGACGCTGCGGCGCTTCCTCGGCGACGGGTTCGCGTGGCTGGCCCGCCAGCTGCTCACCCCGGACCTGTACGACTACCAGTGCGGCGCGAAGGCGGTGTCGGCCAACTTCTGGTCGCGGCTCCGGCGCCACCTCACCGAGTCGGGTTTCGCGTGGGACATCGAACTGCTCGCGATCGCGGGCGCGCTGGGCGGGAAGATCGCCGAGGTGCCCGTGGTCTGGGAGGACCAGCCCGAGTCGACGGTCGACCCCGTGAGCGACACGCTCTCGCTGTTCACCGGACTGCTGGCCGCTCGCCACCGCGCGAAGGCGGTTCGCGGTGATCGGCTCCACCGACTGCTGGCTGGACAGCTCGACCGACCGCTGCTGATCGAGCGAGGTGAGCAGTGAGGGGAGTTCCGGACGAACTACTCGCCGTCGACCGCTTCGGCCAGTTCGTCTCCGTCGGCGCCGTCGGCGCCGTGTTCGACCTCACGGCGAGTTCGGTGCTGAGCGCCGGCGTCGGCGTCCCGCCGGAGCTCGCGAAACTGATCGGCGCCGAGGTGGCGATCGTGGTCATGTTCGTCGTGAACGAGCGCTGGACGTTCGCGGCCCACGGCGCCGACGGCGGCTGGGCGATCCTGCGCCGGTTCCTGAAGTCGAATCTGGTGCGTAGCGGCGGCGTCGCTGTCCAGGTCGGGGTGGTGGCGGGGCTGACGCGGCTGCCGATCGCGCTGACGGCGTTCGGCGTCGATCTCTGGGAGCTGGCGACGTTCCCGATCGCGATCGGCTGCTCGCTGCTGTTGAACTACGTGCTCGAGAGCCTGTTCACGTGGCGCGTGACCGCTGACTGACCCCGGGAAGAACCGACAGAGGGCGACCGAAACAGAACGCTTAACCGTCGTACCCGATTTGGTACAGGTAGCGGGATGGGATAGCCAGGAGATTCCGCCGGGCTCATAACCCGGAGATCGGTAGTTCAAATCTACCTCCCGCTATATTCTCCTGCCGACCACCGACGAACCGCGAGCGGTGAGTCCGGTCGGCAGGGATATAGCGACGGAGTCGGTTGGTACTCGAAGACCGAGCGGAGCGGACTCCTCGCGGTCCAGATCTACTTCCCACGGCGTGATCGTCGACTGCCGAAAGCGCCGTCGACGCCAGACCCAAACGCCCTTCAGAACCGCTCGACTACCGGGCCCCAATGCCCACCGGGGAACGCATCGCCGACATCGACGCCGTACCGGACGACAGCAGCCTCCTCATCACCGTCGCGGACCGCGACAACGGCGAGGAGCGCGAGGTCGTGCTCGTCCGGGCCGGCGACGGCGTCACGGCGTGGTTCAACTACTGCCAGCACTGGCGCGACGTGAACCTCGACACCGGCGACGGCGCCGTGGTTCGGGACGGCGAACTCGTCTGTAAGCGCCACGGCGCCACCTTCGAACGCGACAGCGGGGAGTGTACGTTCGGCCCCTGCGAGGGCGCCGTGCTCGACGAACTCCCCGTCGAGACGGCCGACGGCGGCGTGTTCCTCGACGCCGACGGCTACGAGTTCGTCCGCCTGGGCGCGAGCGAGAGCGACGATGACGCGGACATCGCCCGGTCGATCGAGTCGCGGATCGGCTTCTGAGGAAGGACGGATTGATACCCTCAGGGCTCCTCGCTTCGACGATGAGCGAGGAGGACGGCGACCTGTACGACGACGGCCTGCCCGAGGGCGAGAGCCCCGAGGAGGACGGCCTGCTGCTCAAGTTCATTATCGCCGCAGTGTTGCTGATCCTGGTGTACGCGGTGGCAACGATCCTGCTGGCGGCGGCTTAGTAGAACGCCGTCTCCACGCGCTCCCGGTAGCGCTGTGCGAGCAGCTGGGTCACCGGCCCGCCGCCGACGGTCGCGCCGTCGATGGACTCGACGGGGCGGATCTCCCACGTCGAGTTCGTACAGAACAGTTCTTCCGCGGATCGCAGCGTCTCGGGCCCGAACGTCCCCTCGCGGACGGGGATGTTCTCCTCCGCGGCGATGTCGAGCACGGTAGCCCGGGTGATTCCCGGGAGCACCGGCCCCGTGAGCGCCGGGGTGAGCAGGCCGTCGGCGTCGACCGCGAACACGTTGCTGGTCGCGCCCTCGGCGACGTGGCCCGCCGAATCGAGCATGAGCGCCTCGTCGGCGTCGGTGCCCCGGAGTTCGATGCGGGCGAGAATCCCGTTCAGGTAGTTGTGCGTCTTCGCCCGGGCGGGCACGGCGGTGTCGGGGATCCGCCGGGTGGAGACCGTCTCCAGCGTCGCCGGCTCGTCCCAGACTGACTCACCCGTGAGCCCGCCACGCGGGAGCGGTTTGACGACGACGACCACGGTCGGATCGACCTCGGGGTCGGGGTCGAGCGTCCCCGGCTGGACCCCCGCGAGATCGAGAGGCGGACGTAGGCGTCCTCGTGCCCGTTCGCCTCGAGCGTCGCCAGGATCCGCTCGTGGAGATCACCGCGCGTCAGCCCGTGATCGATCGCGAGCAGTTCACAGGTCTCGGCGAGTCGGTCGGCGTGGGCGTCCCAGCCGAACACGTCGCCGCCGTAAGCCCGCAGCGTCTCGAAGGCCGCGTCGCCGTACTGGAACCCGCGGTCCTCGACCGACACAGTCGCCTCGCCGGCCGGGACCAGGTCGCCGTCGACGTGGAAGACGCGATCGGATCGGTCGTTCATCGGTCCCACGCTCGGCTCATCGCGAGAAAGTTCTTGATCATCGTCTTCCCGTGCTCGGTCAGGATGCTCTCCGGATGGAACTGCACGCCGACGTGGGGCTGGTCCCGGTGGCGAACGGCCATCACGACGTTCTCGTCGTCGGTCGTCGCCGTCTCGACCAGACAGTCCGGGATCGCCGAGCGCTCGACCGCCAGCGAGTGATAGCGGCCGACACGGATCTCCTCCGGCAGGTCGGTGAACACCCCCCGCCGTCGTGGGAGATCCGCGACGGCTTGCCGTGGACGACGGCGTCTGCGTGGCCGACCGGCGCGCCGTTGGCCGCACAGAGCGCCTGGTGGCCGAGACAGACGCCAAGCGTCGGGTAGTCGAGCGCCGCGAACACCGCCATCGAGACGCCCGCCTCCTGCGGCGTCCCCGGGCCCGGCGAGACGACGATGCCGTCCGGGTCGAGGTCGCGAACGTCGGCCGCGTCGACGGCGTCGTTGCGGCGGACGGTCACCTCGCCGTCGACCGGCTGGACCGCCTCACCGACGTACTGCACGAGGTTGTAGACGAAGGAGTCGTAGTTGTCGATCACGAGGATCTCGGGCCCGCTCATCGCTCGGCCCCCACCTCGTCGTCGGCGACGGCATCGCTTTCAGCGTCAGCACTGGTGTCCGTCTCAGCGTCAGCACCGGTGTCCGTGCCAGCGTCGGCGCCAGCACCCGCTCCCTCGGCGACTTCGAGCGCCCCCTGCTCCAGTGCGTCGTCGACCGCCCGGATCAGCGCCCGAGCCTTGTCGAGCGTCTCCTCGTACTCCGCGTCCGGTTCGGAGTCGTGGACGATCCCGGCGCCGACGCTGAGGTGGTACTCGTCGGCGTGCCGGACCAGCGTTCGGATGACGATGTTGAGCGTCGCACGGCCGTCGAAGCCGAAGATGCCCATACTTCCCGTGTACGGCCCCCGACGCCGGGATTCGAGCTCGTCGATGATCTCCATCGTCCGGGGTTTGGGGGCGCCGGTGATGGTGCCGCCGGGGAACGTCGCCGCGATGGCGTCGGCGAGCGTCGCCTCGTCGCGGAGGCGCCCCTCGATCAGCGACACGAGATGCATCACCTCCGCGTAGCGGTCGATGCGGCGGTACTCGGTCACCTCGACGCTGCCGTACTCGCTGATCTTGCCGAGGTCGTTTCGCTCCAGATCGACCAGCATCGCGTGCTCGGCTCGCTCCTTCTCGTCGCTCCCGAGGTCGTCGGCCAGGGCGGCGTCTTCCTCGGCCGTGTCGCCCCGCGGGCGCGTCCCCGCGATCGGTTCCGTAAGCAGGCGATCCCCGTCTCGATCCAACAGGAGCTCCGGGCTCGCACTCACGAGGTCGATGCCGTCGAACTCCAGCAGGCCGGAGTACGGCGCCGGGTTCACGTCCCGGAGCGCCGCGTAGGCCTCGACGGGGTGGACCGCTGCCGGCGCGGCGAGCCGCTGGGAGACGTTCGCCTGAAACGTGTCGCCATCGCGGACGTACGCCTTCACGCGGCGCACGCGTTCGCGGAACTGCTCGCGCCCGCAGGTGCTCTCGAACGCCGCCTCGTCGGCCGTCGCGGGCGCGGGGCCGGCCTCGGGACCCCCGACGTGGACCTGTCGAGCCAGGTCGCGGGCATCAGCAAGTGCACGGTCGTAGCAGGCGTCGATCCCGGCTTCGGTGGCGTCCGCGGGCAGTTCGGGACAGGCGGTGATGCGAAGCGTCGTGTCGCCGTCGCGGGGCGCTTCCCAGGCGGCGAGACAGTCGTAGACGGCGACTTGCATCGTCGGGAGCCCGCGGTCGGGCTCGTCCGTAGGTTCCGGGAACGACTCCAGTTCGCGGGCGATGTCGTAGGAGAGCCAGCCGATCGCGCCGCAGGGGTAGGGCACGTCGCAGTCCCCGCGAGCCAACTGTTCGCCGTCGAGCAGGCCGTCGAGCGCCGCCAACGTCTCCGAGCGCTTCGAGCCGAACCGACGGTCGGTGTCCGCTCGCTGGCAGTGTCTGGCCAGCACGGCGTCGCCGGAGACGGTGAGCTCGTCGACGGGATCGACGCCGAAGTACCCCCAGCCGGCCTGTCCGCCAGTGGTTTCGAGGAAGGCGCCGCTGGACTCGCCGCTGGCCCGGCGGTAGGCGTCGAACGGGTCGGCGACGACGGTCCGAACTTCGACGGGGACGCGGGCGCCCGCCGGCGCGTCGGCAGCCACGGCGTGGAACTGCTCGCGCGTCGTGACCACCGTGGTCTCGGTCATGACTCCACCGTCGGCGGGAAGCCGCTAAAAACGGGCGGGTCCGTCGTCAGTCCCAGTCGTCCGCGCGGTCGATCCACTTCTGTACCGTCCCCTCCGGCGCCGTCGTTCGCTCGGCGATCTCCGCAGCGTCGCCGCCGCGGAGATCCGCGACCGTCTCGATGCCGATCTCGGCCAAGCGCTCGGAGTAGGCCGGACCGATCCCCTTGATCTCGTCGACCGGCGGCGAGTGTTCGGTCGCCTCGGCCGCCTCCTCCTCGACCTCGGGGCCGGTTTCTTCCACGTCGGTCGTCTCGTCTTCGGCGTCAGGGCCGGCGGCTTCGGCCGGTTCCGCGCGACCCGACGGCTCCTCCTGGGCGAGCTCCTCGTCGACGAGCGACTCGGTCGACGCGTCCGCGTCGGTGTCGGCGGCGATCGGTTCGTCAGCTTCGTCCGCCTCGGTAGTCGAATCACCCGACTCGTCGGCCTCGTCCGCCTCGGTGGCCGAATCGCCCGCCTCGGTGGCCGAATCGCCCGCCTCGGTCTGTACGCCCCCTCGTCGGTGCCCTTGACCGCCGCCTCGTTCTCGGCGTCGGCGTCCTCACGGTCCTGCACCGTCACGTCGCGCTCGGACCGGCCGGCGTCGTCCTTGCCGGAGTCGAGTCCGAGGAGCCGTTTGAGCTTCCCCAGTACCATACTGTCGCGGAAGATGACCCCCGATGGTAAAAAGCCAGCGTCGCCCTCGGCCGTTTCGCGCCCGAAAACCCCCGGTCCAGCGTCAGAGCCGGTCCCGAAGCGCCCGGTCCATCGCCGCCACCGGGGCGTCGACGCCGGTCCAGCGCTCGAAGGCGGCGACCCCCTGGTACAGCAGCATCCACGCCCCGTCGACCGTCGTCGCCCCCACGTCGGCCGCGTCACGCAACAGCTTGGTCCGGAGCGGGGAGTAGACGGCATCGAGCACCGCGAGATCGCCGTGGAGCAGTTCGGCGGGCACCGGCGAGCTGTCCGGGTCGTCCATCCCGACGCTGGTGGCGTTGACGAGCAGGTCCGCTTGGGGGAGCCAGTCCGCCAGGGCGTCCAGCCCGCCGGACTCGACGCCGAGATCGGCGAACTCCTCGGCGAGCTCCGCCGCCCGCTCGACGGTGCGGTTGGCGACGAACGTCTCCGCACCGGCGTCCGCGAGCGCGTACGTCGCGGCCCGCCCGGCGCCGCCCGCGCCGACGACCACGGCCGACTGCCCCTCGATCGCCACGTCGTGGTGCTCCAACGCCCGGGTCACGCCCTCGGTGTCGGTGTTGTGACCTTCGGGCGTCCCGCCGTCGAAGCTGATCGTGTTGACCGCACCAACCGCCGCCGCGGTGGGCGTGGGGTCTACCGACGGGAGCACGTCCTGTTTGAACGGCACCGTGACGTTGAGGCCCGCGACGCCCAGCGCGTCGGCGCCGTCGATCGCCTCTTCGATCCGATCCGGGTCCGGTTCCAGCGTGACGTACCGCGCGTCAAGCGAGCGCGCCTCGTAGGCGGCTTCGTGCATCGGCGGCGAGAGCGAGTGTTCGACCGGTCGGCCGATCAGCCCGTACACGTCCATGGCTCCCGTGGGGTGAGCGGGCCGGAAAAAGGTCGCGGGCGCGGCCGGAGCCGACGCCTACTTGGCTGACGGGGGCCGACTCCGGAGCAATGAGTATCGGGATCGTCGTCTCGCGGGCCGACCGCGCGTCTGAGCACATCGGCGAGCAGCTGCTCGCCCAAGGGGACTGGACCGAACACGAGGACGAGGGCCGACCGGACGCGGCCGGCGGCGGCACGTACTACCGCGACGGCCCGTTCGAACTCCGGTCGTTCGACGAACTGCACATCCACCTCGACGACCCGGTGCCGGTGTTCAGTGAGGAGCCGCGCCTGCTGGTGTTCGTCTCGCGCCACGCCGGCGAGACCGGCGCGCTGTTGACCGGCCACTTCACGGGGAACTTCGGCGAGGCGGAGTACGGCGGCGAGGACGGCGATCTCGCCGAGGCCGCACCCAGCGCGCTCTCGGCGTACGTGAGCGCCCTCGGGGCGCACGCACCCGACGGGTACGACGTGGCCATCGAGGGGACCCACCACGGGCCAACCGCGCTGGACACGCCGTCGATGTTCGCGGAACTGGGCAGCGGCGAGGAACAGTGGGAGGACCCCGAGGGCGCCCGCGCGGTCGCCCAGGCGGTGCTCTCGCTGCGTGGCGTCGACGCCCACCGCGACCGACAGCTCGTCGGGGTCGGCGGCGGCCACTACGCCCCACGGTTCTTCCGCGTGCTGCAGGAGACGCCGTGGGCAGTCGGCCACATCGCCAGCGACTGGCAGCTGTCGGAGCTCGGCCACCCGCGAAGCAACGAGGCGCGCGCAGTGCTCGAGACCGCCTTCGAACGCAGCGGCGCGACCCACGCACTGCTCGACGGCGACCACCCCGAACTCGCACGCACCATCGAAGAGCTGGGCTACCGCGTCGTGAGCGAGACGTGGGTCCGGACCGTGGGCGACCGCCCGCTGGCGCTGGTCGACGCACTGGAGTCCGGCGTCGCGACCGTCGACGAGGGGCTGCGGTTCGGCGCCCACGTTCCCGAGGACCCCGAGGCGTGGGAGCTGGTGAGCCTCCCCGACGACTTGCTCGCGGCTGCCCAGAACGTCGACGGCGAGGGAACCCGGGCGGCGGTGGCGGGGGCGACGGTCGCGTTCGACACGATCGAGAACGGGACCCGCGCGCGAGGCGAGGCCGCCGTGCCGGACGGGGAGCGCTACGAGGAACTCGTCGACGAACTCGCCGCGATCCTGCGGGCTGCGTACGACGAGGTGCGCATCGCCGACGACGCCGTAATCGCCCGGGAGCAGGCGTTCGACCCGGAGAAAGCCCAGAAGCTGGGCGTGCCCGAGGGGCCGAAGATGGGGCAGCTCTCGGGCGGCGAAGCCGTCGAGGTCGGCGACGAGGAGATCCCGCCGTCGGCGGTGCTGAGCGAGCGTGAGGAGCGATTTCCCGTCTGAGCCGCCCTCGACGCCGCGCTGGGGGACGGAAAGGGAGAAAGATGAATAGGCTCCACTGTATAGCCAGGGTCAAATGGACTCTATCGTAGAGGAAGCTATCGACGAGGCCGAGGGCGAGGGCGGCGAGGAGCCCGACGCGCCGGCCGAGGAGGAGACCCCGTCGGATCCGGGCACCGACGAGACGCCGACGTCGGGGAAGATGACCGACGAGCAGCTGCAGGACGTCCTGCAGGACCTCAAGACCAACATCACCGTCGTCGGCTGCGGCGGCGCCGGTGGCAACACGGTCAACCGAATGCACGAGGAGGGGATCCACGGCGCGAAGCTGGTCGCGGCGAACACCGACGTCCAGCACCTCGTCTCCATCGAGGCCGACACGAAGATCCTGATGGGCAAGGAGAAGACCCAGGGCCGCGGCGCCGGCTCGCTACCCCAGGTCGGCGAGGAGGCCGCGATCGAGTCCCAGGAGGAGATCAAGGAGTCGATCGACGGCTCGGACATGGTGTTCGTTACCGCCGGCCTCGGCGGCGGCACCGGCACCGGCTCGGCGCCCGTCGTCGCCAAGGCCGCACAGGCCGCCGGCGCGCTGACCATCTCGATCGTGACCACCCCGTTCACCGCGGAAGGCGAGGTCCGGCGGACGAACGCCGAGGCCGGCCTCGAACGGCTGCGTGACGTGTCCGACACCGTGATCGTCGTCCCGAACGACCGGCTCCTCGACGCGGTCGGCAAACTGCCCGTCAAGCAGGCGTTCAAAGTGTCCGACGAGGTGCTGATGCGCTCGGTGAAGGGGATCACCGAACTCATCACCAAGCCCGGGCTGGTGAACCTCGACTTCGCCGACGTGCGGACGGTGATGGAGAAAGGCGGCGTCGCGATGATCGGCCTCGGCGAGTCCGACACCGACGACAAGGCCGAGGACTCCGTGCAGTCAGCGCTCCGGTCGCCGCTGTTGGACGTGGACATCTCCGGCGCCAACTCCGCGCTGGTCAACGTCACCGGGGCTCGGACATGTCTATCGGCGAGGCCGAGGGCGTCGTCGAGGAGATCTACGACCGGATCGACCCCGACGCCCGCATCATCTGGGGCACGTCCGTCGACGAGGAGATCGAGGGGCGGATGCGCACGATGATCGTCGTGACCGGAGTGGAGTCCCCCCAGATCTACGGCGGCGGCGAGGCCGCCCAGCGCGGCCCCCAAAGGAGCAGCTACAGGACGTGAACTGATCGGCGCGGGCGGAGCTGCTGCTGGTTTTCGGCGATCGGTCACTGAAAGCGTATTCAATAGATAGAAAAGGCGCCAGGGAGAAGTTCCCGCCAAGATGGACGTCAAATACGACCTCTCGGAGTACATCCGCGTGCTCAAACTCGCGAGCACCCCGAGTGGGAGGAGTTCTCGATGGTCGCCAAGGTCGCCGGCGCCGGTATCTTCCTCATCGGGCTGCTCGGCTTCCTGATGTTCGCGGTCATGAGCTTCATTCCGGGTGGTGCGTAGATGCCGATCTACGCCGTCAAGACCACCGCGAGCCAGGAGGAGACGGTCGCCGACATGATCGCCTCGAAAGAGATGCCCGAGATCCACGCCGTGTTGGCGCCGGACTCGCTGACCTCCTACGTGATGGTCGAGGCCGAAGACGACTCGATCATCGAGCGCGTGCTCGACGAGATCCCCCACGCTAACGGGATCGTCCCGGGCACGTCGTCGATGACCGAGGTCGAGCACTTCCTCTCGCCGACCCCCGACGTGGAGGGGATCGCCGAGGGCGACATCGTCGAGCTCATCGCCGGCCCGTTTAAAGGCGAGAAGGCCCAGGTCCAGCGCATTGACGAGGGCAAGGACCAGGTGACCGTCGAACTGTACGAGGCGACGGTGCCGATCCCGGTCACGGTTCGTGGCGACCAGATCCGCGTGCTCGACAGCGAAGAGCGATAGGCCCCGCTCGAGGAACGACAGCACGGGTACGGATCGGGGCGGGCCCCAGTGCGCTATCGGTGTCGTTCGGTCGAGTGCTGGTTTCTCAACGACTTTGTCTATCCGGCCCCAATAGCGGGTATGGAGTACGACTTCACACGCTCGGTTGCCCCACTCGTCGCCATCGTGGCCGTCGCGACGATCGCACTCACGGCCATGATGACGCCCTCGACGGTGTTCATGATGGTGCTCCCTCGATGATCGTCTTCTCGATCGTCGCGTTCTTCTTCGGGATGAAACACGGCGAGTTCCGCGCCAGCCCGTAGCGGGCGGACTGACTCACCGAGTCCCGCTTTTCGATCACTCTCCCCCTCGAGAGCCGAACGGTTCACGGGCGATAGACACACCGTGGGCACGCGGTCGCTACTCCGAGCGCGCGTTCAGCCGCTTGACGACGCGCTGGAGGTCGGCGTTCTCCTCGATCTCCTCTTTGACCGCCTCGCGGGCCCGCACGTCGCTGCTGTCGGCGTCGTAGGCGCGGACGTACTCCGAGCGCGTGTGTTCGTCGAAGGCGTGGCGGATCGCGAAGTACCCCTCGGGAACGATCGTCCCACAGACCGCACACTCGTGGCGCTGATGTTCGGTCGTCTGGTGGACGATCACTTCCTCGGGGCCGTCGAACTCCCGGCCACAGCCGGCGATCCCGCAGGTCCAGCGGTTCATACCCGCTTGCTCGTCGGGCGACGGCAAAAGGGTTCTCCCCGACGCCCGGTCCGGAACACGGAGGCTATTTGGGGGCCGACCGACTGCAGTCGTACGTGACTACGGCGCCGACGCGAGTCGACATGCACGTCAAGATGCTCGACGGGCGAGTCGTCGAGCGGGCGAAAGCCCGTGGCATCGACGTGCTGGTGTACGCCCCACACTTCACGCGACTGCCGGCGATCAGGGAGCAGGCCGAGCGCCACAGCGACGACGAACTGCTGGTGGTTCCAGCCAGAGAGATCTTCACTGGCAACTGGCAGAATCGCCGGCACCTGCTCGCAGTCGGGCTCTCCGAGCCGGTTCCGGACTTCATCTCCTTCGAGGGGGCGCTCTCCACGCTGGCCGAGCAGGAGGCCGCGCTCTGTGTCCCCCACCCGACGCTGCTGAACGTCAGCCTCGGCCGCCCCGAGATCCGGGCGTACGCCGACCACATCGACGCCGTCGAGAGCTACAACGTCAAATCGCCGCCACACGTCAACAGCCGGGCCAAACGCATCATCGAGGAGGCCGGGCTGCCGTCGTTCGGCTCCTCCTACGCGCATCTCCGCGGGAGCATCGGGGAAGCCTGGACCGAGTTCGACGCCGATATCGAGAGCGAGGCCGATCTCGTCGAGGCGCTCGTCTCGGGCGCCGACCGACAGGTAGTCCACCGCGCCGGCCCGCGCCACCGCTTCTGGAACGCCGCGGAGTTCGCCCACCTGGGCTACGAGAACTCGTGGGGGAAGGTCGATCGGCTGTTCCTCTCGGGCACCGAGCCCACCCATCCCGACCACATCGCCTACGACGGCCGGTTCGACGACGTGGCGGTGTACTAGATCATCGTCGTCACGCCGCTGAGCTCCAGTCCCGGCGGGAGGTACTGCGGCAGCAGGTAGACGAAGGCGGCGAACACGGCGACCTCGATCAGCGTGACGACGATGGTGACCACGTCGGCGAACTTGCTCGTGGTCGTCACGCCCGTCGGCGAGCCGAACTCCTCGCTCCAGAACGGGTAGAACAGCGCGATGCCGCGCTTGCTCCCCAGCATGTCCAGCACGTAGTGGCTCAGGATCCCCGCCCAGACGAAACTCAGGTTCCCGAAGAAGAAGGGGTACGCGAGCGCGATGCCGAGCACCGGGAGGTTGTGCAGCGTCTTCCGGTGCTTCCCGAAGGCGGTGTCCACGTCGGGGAACAGCGCGCCCAGCACCAGCGGCAGCGACACCTCCGCGATGGCGACGAACGTGGGCACGTCCCCGGACGGTTCGAGGACGTACCCGACGCCGATCGCCAGCAGGACGGCGTTGAGCACGTGGCCTTTCTTGTCCATACCCCTGCCAGCGACCGGCTCCCCGCAAAACGTTTCGGTCGGGGGAGCGCGTGTCAGCCGGTTAGAACGACGCGATCCGGTCGTTGTGGTACTCGAGGGACGCCGGATCGAGATCGTGGTCGGCGTGGACGGTGAGAAACGTCCCGTCGACGGCGTCGTCGAAGGCGTGCGTGACGACGAGCGAGTCGGGGTCGACCCGGACGCGCCCGTAGTCGAAGTCGGCGTGGTGGTTCGGACAGAGCACCAGTAGGTTCGACGCTGTGTCCGGGCCGCGGTGGGGTGTTCCCAGCGGTTTGACGTGGTGGGCCTCCGCGTACGCGCTGCCGTCGCGGCGGTCGCGCCGGTCCCCACAGAGCTGACACCGGTGGTCGTACAGCTCCTTGGCCATCGTGGAAAGCTTCGTGTCGCGGATCGTCCGCGTCGTCGTGTACTCGGTCCGTGCCGGCGGGTCGCTGTCGGCGGCCGCCGTTCCGCCGGTCGCTGGCGCTTCCAGCGCGTCCCGGAGTCGACGTTCCGCCGTTGCGGAGATCCCGTGGTCGATCAGGGCCTCGACGTACGCCGCGCGGTCCGCGCCCTCCATCGCGATCCCCGTCCCCGTCAGTTTAGAGTGGTGAAACGGGAACGAGCCGCCGAAATCCTCGCGCATCGGCGGCTCGACCTCGCGTTCCGGGCTCCCGCGACAGTAGAGCAGCCAGTCGTAGTCTCGCGTCTCACCGTCGTGGTCGCGCCACACGTCCGGGACGATCGCCTGATCGTCGACTCGCCGGGCGTTCTCGAACGTCCAGATGCCCGAGACGCCGACGCCGCCGGTCTGCCTGACGACGAACAGGTCCTCGCCGGGCGTGAGCTGGCGGGGGTCGGGCGCGCGCCCACCCGAGGGAATCCCGTGCCAGGGGTGGCCGAGCTGTCGCTCGGGGTGGGCGTCGGCGTCGGTCGGCCCGTCGCGACAGCGCTTCCAGTGGGCCGGGAGCGTGTTGAGCACCCAGAGTCGCACCATGCCCCGGCAGAGAGGCGACGACGTAATCAGCGTTCCGACAGGTCCGCGCGAACGTCGTCGAGCAGCAGTTCCAGCGCCCCCGCGCGATCTGTGCCTTGACCTCCGTCCGGCTCCCGTCGAACACGTGCCGGGACACCTCCGTGTACGACCCGCCGCTCCCCCACTCAGCCGCGTAGGCGCGCCCGACGAACACGGTGCCGACGGGTTTCTCCTCGGTGCCGCCCTCGGGGCCGGCGATCCCCGTCGTCGAGAGCCCGAACGTCGTCCCGGCGCGGTCCCTGACGCCGGCAGCCATCTGCTCGGCGACGGGCGCCGAAACCGCGCCGTGGCCGTCGAGGCTCTCCCGGGAGACCGCCAGCTCCTCGAGTTTGGCGTCGTAGGAGTAGGTGACCAGCGAGCGGTCGAAGTAGTCCGACGAGCCCGGCACGTCGGTCAGCAGCGATCCGATCAGCCCGCCGGTACAGGATTCGGCGACGGCGACCGTCGCGTCCCGCTCGCGGAGGGCGTCGCCGATGCGCTCCTCGATCGGCGAGTCGTCGGCCTGGTCATCCATACCGGCGAAAGGAGCGCCGGGGAGAAATAGCCGGTGCTCAGAGCAGGTCGTCGAGCTCGTCGTTCTGGAACGCGTCGGCCGCGTCACGCTTCTGCTCGCCCTCGTTTCGCCCGTCGGTCTGGGCCTGTGCCTCGGCGGCGCGGTTCATGAACTCCTGGACGCGGGGCGAGCGTTCGACGCCGCCAAGCAGCACGAGTGCGGCGATATCGTCGGTGGCGAGGGGGAAATCACCGCCGCGGACCGCCATGCTTCCAGTCTCCTCCTCGACCCACGAGCGCGCCCGCTCGACCCCTTTCCGTGAGAGGCTCTCCGGTCGCCCGGCGGCGACCAGCAGCGCGGCGTCGGCCGTCGACGCGTCGGGCAGGCTGGTCCCCGTCAGCAGCGCCTGCCTGGTGGTGCTGGTGACGACGTTGACGTTGTCGTCGGCGTCCTCGCTGGCCGGCGACTCGGCGTAGCCAACCGCGGCGAGCCCGCCGGTTCGGAGCGTGTTGATCACCTCGCTGGTGTCGACGACGCTCTGGGCCACGTCGCGGTCGACACTTTCACCGCCCAACCCGAGCGACCGGTCCTCGATGGGTTCACCAGCCGCGAGCAGCAGGCCGACCCGCCGGGCGATGCGCTCGTTGATCGCCGCCATCCCCTCGGCGACGCTGTCGCCGCTCTCGCGCCAGGCGTCGTTATCGATCAGGATCGTCGAGTCGGCCTCGCGGGCGAGCGTCTTCAGCGACCGGCCCGCGTTGGCCTGATACAGCGACCCTTCGTCCCGTCCCGGGAGGATGCCGACAGCATACACCGGCACGTCGTACACCCGTTTGAGCTCCTTCGCGAGCACGGGTGCGCCGCCGGAGCCGGTGCCGCCGCCGAGGCCGGCGACGACGAAGATCGCCTCCGTCGCGGAGTCGATCCGGCCGCTCAGGCCGGTCATCACCTCGTCGGCGTCACGCTGCATCACTTCCGCCCCGAGTTCGTTGTCGCCGCCGACGCCGTGACCCTTCACCACGTCCTGCCCGACGAGCACCGTGTCCAGCGGGAGCCCCTGGAGATCGGCCTTCGCGGAGTTGACCGCGACCGCGTCCCGGATCGCGTGAAACCCCATCTCGTCGTCGTACTCCGCCAGTGCAGTCGCCACTTTCCCACCAGCTTGCCCGACGCCGACGAGGACGCTCTTCATGGACAGTCGTTCAGCGGGATCCAACTTAAGTTCTCCCGGCGGGGGAGAACCCCCACCCGGACGCTTATGCCCGATCGGGCGACCAGCCGCCCCATGTCCGACAGCGACGACACACTGGAGCGACGGCTCGCGGCGGTCGAGCGCGCTATCGGCGGGGAGCCGACGGCAGATGGCGCCGACCGATGCCTCGGCGACTTGCCCCGGGACGATGACGACGAACTCGAACGCAGACTCTCGACACTCGAAGCCCGCGTCGACGAGCTCGACGCCGCGGTGCAGGCGATCCGGGGGTTCCTCGGTGGCGTCTCCGCGGTGAACGAGAGCGTGGAACGGCGCGCCGACGCCGCCGTCGCCGCGGTCGATCGACTGGAACGCCGCCTCGACGATGCCGGTGGTGCCGGCGATGGGGACGAGATCGACGGTGAACCACCGAGCACCGAACCTGAATCCGTCGACGACGCCGACGAACGGCCGCTCCGCGACCGGCTACGGGACCTCCCGTGATCCGGGCGGTGGTGGCCATCGCGCTCGCGGCCGCGCTGCTATCGGCCGCCCTGCCGGCCGTCGAGTCCGCCGCCGCCGACCGTACCGCGTCGGCGCTCGACCGCGATGTCGATCGGATCGAACGCGCCGGCGCGTCACTGTTGGCCGACGACGACCCGGGCGGGCGGAGAGTCCTCACCATCTCGGTGCCGGCAGGGTCGCTCGTCGCCGCAGGCGTCGATTCCGTCACCCTCCGCTGTCGTCCGGACTGTGTCGTCCGGTACGTCCTCGGAAGCGGTACCGTTCGGACGCGCCGGATCGAACTCCCGCTCGTGACGCCAGACGGCGCCGTCCGGTTCGGAACCCCCGGCGACCACCGCCTCGTGCTGGGGCTCGCCGAGGGCGACGACGGTCGAGTCGTGACGGTCCGGGGATGATCACCCCAGCGTTCAAGTACGAAAGCGCGACCACCCGCGCTATGGCACTGCTTCCGGGCGG
The DNA here is from genome assembly GCF_001307315.1 of Halolamina pelagica. Lineage (GTDB taxonomy): Archaea > Halobacteriota > Halobacteria > Halobacteriales > Haloferacaceae > Halolamina > Halolamina pelagica_B. The sequence goes on along the minus strand of NZ_LGUC01000001.1, from coordinate 1,237,053 downwards.
CGACGAAGGAGCCTGTGACTGCCAGCCGTCGTTCGTCGATGTCGGCGGGACGGGGATCGAGGACCGCATCGAACTGCGGATCGACGCCGACGACTGTGCGGGCGACGGCGACCTCGCCGACGAGCCGGCCTGCCGGTCGACGGTCGTCGACGCGCTGACCGATCGAGATGCCGACGCTGTCCGGGTACGATCGGCGGGGTACGAGCGCTGGTACACCGACGACGCGGTCGGCCTCCTCCACGCAGCCGGCCGGTTCGCGGGGCTCGTCCACCATCACGACGCCGAACTCGCCGCCGCCGCACTGACCGATCCACTCGCGGCAGCCCGTGAGGCGACCGGGCGAAGCGACCCTGTCGGGCGACTCGCCGCCGAAACCGGGCTCGCGGCGGGGGCGGAGGGTGTGAACGAACTCGATGCCGCGCTCCGCTCCCACGATGGCCCGACCATCGCGCGAGCCAAGATCGACCGCCGGCCACCGACAGCCGCCAGACTGCTGGGGACGACTACGCTCCCGACCGGCGGAACAGTCCGGCAGTACGCCCTCGACGACGGCAGTGGACCGCCGGCACTCTACCACCTCACCCCCGCGTCGGCGTCGTTCGACAGCCGAGCGTACGAACTGCTCGACGAGGCGGCGACCTGGCTCGCCGAGTCCGGCGAAACGGGTGACGTCGCCCCCGCTCGGGCCGTGCGACGGGTCGTCGACGACGAGGCCGACGCGCCCGTCACGGCGCTGTCGGCGACACTCAGAAAACACACCCGCGGGAACGGCGTGCTCGCCGACCTGTTCGCCGACGAGCGCGTCTCGGACGCCTACGTCACCGCGCCGGCCGCCGAAACGCCGGTCCGGGTCGTCGTCGACGGCGAGGCGATGCCGACGAACGTCCGGCTCACCCCCGAGGGCGTCGCTGCACTCGCATCCAGGGTCCGCCGGGCGAGCGGCCGGGCGTTCTCGCGGGCGACGCCGCAGGTGGACGCGACGCTGTCGGTCGGGCCGCCAGGGGATCGCGAGCAGGTCCGGGTCGCCGGCGTCACGCGGCCGCTCTCACCCGGACCGGCGTTTGCGGTCCGCCGCCACGACTCGGAGCCGTGGACGCTCCCCAGGCTCGTCGCCGCCGGATCGCTCTCACCGCGGGCGGCGGCGCTGCTCTCGTTGGCCGTCGAGCGCGGCTCGACGGGGCTCGTCGCTGGCGCTCGCGGCGCCGGGAAGACGACGACGCTGGGGGCGTTGCTGTGGGCGCTCCCGCAGCGAACGCGCACAGTGCTGATCGAGGACACGCCGGAGCTCCCCGCCGCCGCGCTACGGGCCGCCGGCCGGGACGTGCAGTCACTCCGGGTCGCCCGCGGCGACGACGACTCCGTGGAGACAAGCCCCGCGTCCGCGCTTCGGACCGCGCTCCGACTGGGAGAGGGCGCGCTGATCGTCGGCGAGGTCCGGGGCGAGGAGGCGACCACGTTGTACGAGGCGATGCGCGTCGGCGCCGCCTCGGGTACCGTTCTCGGGACGGTCCACGGCGACGGCGCCGACGCAGTTCGGACCCGGATGACCGAGGATCTCGGCGTGAGCGAGTCGGCGTTCGCCGCGACGGGGTTCGTGCTCACAGTGGCCGATACGGAACGCGGCCGGCGCGCGGTCGGGATCGAGGAGGTCGAGTCAGTCTCCGGCGGCACCGACCTCCACCCGCTGTTCGAACTCGGCGCCAGCGGCGATCTCGAGCCGACAGGGCGGCTCGACCGCGGTGAGAGTAGCCTCCTCGCAGCGCTCACGTCGCCGGAGGAGGCGTACGGCGAGGCGCTCGAGACGCTCGCCGACCGGGCCGAGCACCTGCGTTCGCTCGCGCGTGACGGGGTCACCCAACCGGCGGCGATCCGGGCGGAATCGACGGCCGGTGGAACAGCTCCGGCTGGGGAGTCGTGGTAACCCGATCGCCGGACTGTCGGTCGGAGCAGCTCGACCGGCTCGTCGCCGCAGTCGCGCGATGGTGGCCGCATGAGCCAGCAGTTCCGGCGGAGTTGGCCGACGCCTGCCAGCGTCTCGGGCTGCCAGCCGCGCCCGAGTTCGTGGCGGCCGCCGAGGCGATCGGCGCGGCGCTCACAACAGCGGTCGCGTTCGCGGGCTTCATCGCGGGAGTGCCCGCGTTGCTCCCGCTGGCGGTCGCGCTCGGGGTCGTTCCGGCGGTCGTCGTTCGCGCCGTCCCCGGCACCCTCGTCGCGCTCTCGCGGACGCGTGCCCTCGGCGACGCCCCGGCGCTGTTCGGTCGCCTGACGCTCCGGCTCCGGGTGGAGCCGAGCCTGGAGCGAGCCGTCACGTTCGCTGCCCGATCTGGCGACGGGGCGCTCGCGGCGTCGCTGGCAGCGCACGCGCGGGACGCGCGTGGCACTGGCGATTCGGGGCTGGCGTCCTTCGCCGCCGAGTGGGGCGAACACGCCCCGTGGATCGAGCAGGCCGCCGCGCTCGTCGTCGACGCCGCCGAGGCGCCGGCTGACGAGCGCGACACGGGAGTCGAGCGCGCGCTGGCGGCCGCCCGCTCGGGCGTCGAAGAGCGGGCGGCGGCGTTCGCCGGGGAGATTCGGGCACCGGTAACGGGACTGTACGCGTTCGGCGTGCTGCTTCCGCTCGCCTTGGTGGGCGTGCTCCCCGCCGCGCGGCTCGCGGGCGTCAACGTCGGCATCGCCACGCTGGCGGTGCTCTACAACCTCCTGCTCCCGATCGGTTTGCTGGGGGCGGGCGTGTGGCTGCTGGCCGAGCGACCCGTCTCGTTCCCCCCGCCGCGGATCGACGCCACCAACCCCGAGGTCCCGGATCGGCGCCGGAGTGCAGCCCTGCTCGGGGTGTCCGCCGGCGGCGTCGCGGGCGCCGGCTGCACGCTCTTCCTTCCCTGGGCGGCGCCGATCGTCGCCGCCGGTATCGGAACCGGCGTCGCACTCCTGTGGCTGTTCACCCCCGTGCGGGCGTTCCACCGGGAGATTCAGGAGGTTGAGTCAGGCCTCCCTGACGCGCTCGCCCTCGTCGGCCGGCGCGTCGACGACGGTGTCGCGGTCGAACGGGCGGTAGAGGCGGCCGCCACGGCGCTGGGTGGCGAAACCGGGGCGCTGCTCGACCGAGTTTCGGGTCGCAGGTCGATGCTCGGGCTGTCGGTCGAAGAGTCGTTCTTCGGCCGGTTCGGCGCACTCAGACATCTGCCCAGCCCGCGGGCCCACGACGCCGGTCGGTTGCTCGCGCTCGCCGCGACGGAGGGACCGCCGGCAGGCGACGCGCTCGTTGCCGCCGGGGACCACCTCCGCGAACTCGCGCGAATCGAACGCGAGACACGGCGCGAGCTGGCCGCGATCACCGGTACGCTATCGAACACGGCCGCGTTGTTCGGCCCGCTCGTCGGCGGCGTCTCCGTCGCGATGGTCGGCCGGATCCCGGCCGACGCTGGCGGGAGGTTGACCGGTGGCGGGGCGCCAACGGCGAGCACGCTCGGCCCCGATACGCTAGGACCAGTCGTCGGGCTCTACGTGCTCCTGCTCGCCGCGATCTTGACTGGACTGGCGACCGCGCTGGAGCGGGGGGTCGACCGGTCGTTGCTCGGCTATCGGATCGGCCTCGCACTCCCCACGGCGACGGCGGCGTACGTCGCGGCGGTTGTCGCCGCGGCGGCAGTGCTCTGAGCCGAGAGTTCAAGTACGAAACCGGGACCACTCCGTGCCATGCTCGGACCTCCGATGGAGTCGCCGGCACTGCACGCCGGGCTCGTGGTGGCCGCCGTGGCGTTTCTCGCCGTCGCCGGAACGCTCCCTGCTCGCCCCGCACCGGACGCCGCCGGGGTCGCAGACACTGTCGACCGGGTGGCAGCCGGGGCCGCGCCCGCGAGCGCGAGCCACGACCACGCTGCCGACGCCGTTCGCCTGCGCCCGCACAGTATCGCGATGCGCAACGACGCCGGCACCGCGCGGGCGACGTTCGCGTTCGGGGCGATCGTGCCCGTCGCTGACGGACCGCTACGGCGCGTCCTCGACGGGAACGCGCCGCAACGCGTGTTCACCGACCGCGCCGCGTTCCGCAGGGCGGTCGACGCGGCACGGGCTCGAGGGCCGGGATGGACAGCGTCCGAGGAGATCACCGTCACAGGGGTGAGCTGGGATGGGTACCGTGTCACGCTCGTCGGCGCCTGAGCGCGGCCAGGTGTCGCCCACGGCGGCGCTCGCCGCCGTCGCGGCGATCGGCCTCGGCCTCTCGCTGTACGCGACCGTGTTCGCCGGCGTTGCCCCGACGGCTGACCGGGAGGTCGCCGATCCGACGCTCGCACGGGTGCACGACATCGTGGCGCCGGCGGGCGTCGCGACGCCCGCCGGGCTCGACGAGGCCCGAGCGGCCGGGCCGGACGGCTGGTCGGTCCGCGTCGAACTCCGGGCCGGAACGGCGCACTGGGCGGCTGGTGACACCCCAGCGCCGGATGCGGCGTTCCAGACGGCGGGGCGCCGCGTGCCAGTTCGGACCGCGCCGGGACAGGTGCGTGCAGGCTGGCTCCGGGTGGTGGTTCACCGGTGACGGCGGCCGCTCTCGACGCCTGTCTCTGCTTGCTGTTGATCAGCGCCGCCGCCGTCACCGTAACCAGCGTGCCCGCGTCGCCGGCCGTCACTCACACCGATCGGGCCGACGCTGTCGCGGGGACGCTGGCCGCGACAACCGCGGAAGTTCCGTACACGCTCGAGCCGTCGCCGAACGCAGCAACTGATCCCGACACCAACCCCGAGTTCGACCGCGTCGCCCACGGGACGTTGGCCTCGCTGCTGGCCGACGCCGCCGTCAGAACTGTCCGCGTCGATGGCGAGGCGCTGACGCGGACCAACGCGAGGTTCGCGACGGCAGTTCGCGAGGTGGTCGCCGACCGACTCCCGCCGCGAACGCGGGTGGTCGTCCGCTGGAAGCCGTTCCCCGACGCCCATCTCGGCCGGACGTTCGCCGTCGGCGACGACCCGCCGCAGTCGGCGGACGTACACGCCGAGACGATCCGCGTCCCGAGCGGCGTCGATGCGCCCAACACTGCCCACGTGACGGCCGAGGACGAGGGGCACCGAGCTCTCGCTCGTGTCGTGTCGGAGTCGCTCGTCGCCGGCATCCTCCCGCCCGAGAAGGCCCGACTGGCGCTCGGCGACGACGCGCCGCTGGACGACCTCGTTCGTCACCGCTACCGCCGGGCGAGCGCTCGATACGGCGTCGACACGGCGGCGGCGATCGAACGCGGCGACACCCGCGACGCGAACCGCCAGATAGCGGCGGCGATGGCCGATCACGTCGCCGCGGACCTCGAGCGAGCAAGCGAGAGCCCGGCCGAGGCCGTCGAACGGCTCGCGCTGGACAGCGTCGAGATCTCCGTCCGGACGTGGTCGCCGTGAGCCTGGCAGCCGACGACCGGGGGCGGGTCCCGTTCGCACTCGTGGGCGTGCTGCTGCTCCTCGGCGCCTCCGTGTACGCGACGGGGATCGCCGACAGAGCGCAGCCCTCGATCGAGCGCCCCGCGACGGCAGCGATGGACGACGCGCTCCGGGACGCGCGCCCGGCGCTCAGCGAGGCGGTTCGGGGTGCGGCTCGGGACGCGGCTCGCGAGCCAGTGACCCAGCCGGCGGATACGCCGGCCGGGCGAGCGATCAACGACTCCCAACCGTACCTGGACGCCCTCAAGCTCCGCATCGCGCTCGCCGCGCGCGAATCGCTCTCCGGCGTCAGCCGCCAGCACGGCGCTGTCGAGGCGCGTGTCAGCCTCCCCGCCGTGGACGGCTCGACCGCCTCGCTCCGACGCGCGAAGTCGGCTATCGAACTCGTCCCCGTCGACGACGGCGCGGCGATGCGCGTGACCGTTCGGAACGTCACGGTTCGGGCCTCCGAGGCAGACCGGTCGGTCGCCCAGCGACGCCACGACATCACGCTCACCGTCGAGACGCCGGTGCTCGCGCTTCACCAGCGGACCCGCGAGTACGAGCGTCGCCTGAACCGCGGCGCGCTGGTCGGTGAGGGGCTGGCACGCGGGCTGACGACACGCCTGACGGCGGTCGCGATGGCTCGAGCCAACGGTCGCTACGCCGGCGCGCCGATCCGGAACGTGCTCGCCAACCGCCACGTCGAACTCTCGACCAACGCCGCCTTGCTGGCCCAACAGCGAGCAGCGTTCGGTCGTCACGACCCTGCTGGCGCCCGCGCAGTCGACGTAGCGACAGTCGAGGTGGGCGTGTTGGACGTTCTCGGCGACCGCCACGGCGACGCCGCGACCGCGACGAACGCACTCCTAAACCCCAACGCCGTCGATGGGGCGACGACCGACCCAGCCGTCGGGGAGTTCGAACCCCAGCAGCCGACGACGGAGCCGATCGACGCCGATCCCGCGGCAGCCGCCGATCGGGCGTATCTCGCTGCCGTCTCGGGGTCGTCGACGGCCGGAAGCTACCGCGTCGAGAGCGAACTCCACGTCACGGTGCTCAGGCAGACGAGCGCGAGAGATGTTACCCCCAGCGCCGACAACTGGACCCTCGTCGACGAGGAACGCAGCGAGCGAACGGTCGTCACGACCCTCGAGGAGTCGAAAGCCGACGCGGCAGACACCGTCGTCGATACGATCCGGAAAGTGACGATCCATCACACCGTCGAGCGTCACTGGGAACGTAACGGAACAACGCGGACGACAACCACCGAACGGACCGAGACCGCCCGGGTCGCCGTACGCGTGACTGCGGGGTACGCGCCGGTCGACGCCGCACCCGACAGGCCGACCGAGCCGCTGTTCGAACGCGGCGGCGCGCTCGAGGGGCCGAACCTCGCCGGCGCACGCGACCGAGCGGCCGACGCGCTGCTCGACGCCAACGGCGGCGTCGACGCCGTCGCGGCGCGTGCCGTGGCCGGCGATGGTGGGCGCACTGTCGTCCACGAGCGGACGATCACCGCCGCACGGCCGAACGTACTCGGTGCGTGGGTCGCTGCCGACCTCCGGGGGCTCCGCCGTGAGGTGTCGAACGTCACTGTTTCCGTGCCGCGCTCGGCGATCGCGAGCGGCGACGCGAACGTCCCCGCGAGACTGGCCGAGAAACTCCGGGACCGCCGGCGGGAGCTGCTGGACGTGCCGGCGAGCTACGACGGCGCCGCCGACCGCGCGCGGGTCGCCGCCCGCGTTGCGTATCTCGAGCGCGTGCTCACAGAACTGGACGCGCGTGCGGCCGACGCTCGTGATCGGAACGTCGACTACCGGGACGAACTCGGTGATCGGACCACTGCCGAGCTCGCTTCGCTGATCGAGCTCGGCCGGTCGGACGAGCAGCGGTTCAGCGGCGCCGATAGCTACGAACAGCTCGGGGCAGCCGAGGACGAACTCGTGCTCACGCCCGACGGCGGCCCGGCCTACCTCACCCTCGCATCGATCGACCACGAACAGGAGCCGAGCGTGCCCCCCGGTGCGTCCGCCCACCCGCTAACTGCGCGGACAACGAACTGGGTGGCAGTGCCGTACGGCGACGCAGCCGACGGGATCGTGGATACCTTGCTTGGCGGCGGCAGCCGGACCGTGACTCTCGAGACGGCTGCGGGAACGTTGATCGCGGCAAACCGGACGGCCGAGGCTAGCAGTGACGATCCGGGCACAGCGTCGACCGCACTGGCGGCGAACCGCGACGAACTGGCGGCAGCGGTCGGCAGGTCCGTCGAGCACGCCGAGGACGCCGTCTGCGACGCCGCGACGAACGGAACCGGGATCCGGCGGTCGACGTGTCGTGCAGCGGTCGTCGACGCCCGCGGTCGCTGGCCGACGCTCGGCTACCGGGCGCAGGCGATGGCCAACGGGAGCTACGCGGCCGTGTTCGAGGGCGCGCTCACGGCACGGGACGTCGACGCGGCGACAGCCGATGAGGCGGCCATCCGCGTCCGCGTCCGGCTCCGCGAACTGAGCGGCGCCAAGTCGACGAGCGTGCCTGCGGCGACGACCAATGCGACCGCCTCCGTGGTCCAGCAAGCCGCCCGCGAGACGGCACGGAAGCAGGTCAGCGGCGCCCTGGAGAACGCCAGCGCCAGGGCAACCCGCCGACTGACTGGCGCCTCGCGACTGCCCGCGGGAGTTCCGGTCGCGCCGCCGCCGTACGCCTGGATCGCGACGGTAAACGGGTGGAGCGTCACCGTCCGCGGCGAGTACCAGCGCTTCACCGTCCGGGCACGGGCGCCCGCCCCCGACGGGACCGGCGGTACGGTTCGGTACGTCCGCGATGGCTCAGCGGCCCGACTCGACGTCGACGGGGACGGGGAGCGTGAACTGCTCGGGCGGAGTGAGCGCGTCGACTTCGAGGCGTCGACGACGATCGCCGCGGTCGTTCCGCCGGGGATGCCCGGTGTCGGCGACGTGGACGGCAACCGCGACGAGCAGTCGCCCGGCTGGCCCTGCCCTGGCGTCGACGACGAGTCCTGTACTGCCGGCGAACCGGAGTAACAACGGTTTTCCCCGGCGGGCGCCGAGGTCGAGTATGCTCTACGACGCAGTCGCGGCCGGCGACGAGGACTCCCCCGAGGCCCTCCTCGCGGCCTACTTCGAAGAGCTCGCGTCGGTGGTCGCCGAACGCGGCGTCGACACCGTCGCGGGCGGCACCGATCTCGACCGGGCGACCGTCGAGGCGATCGAGGCCGGCGAGCAGCCGGAGCTTACCCTCGAGGAGGCCGCCGAGGTGCTCGCGCTGGCGGACGACGCCCCCGACGCCGACACCATCGCGTGGGAGAGCCGGGATCACGTGCTGATGGGCATGACGACGGCGGTCGTCGACGTGGACACGATCGCCCGCGAGATCGACATCGACCTCGACGGCAAGGAGATCCAGCAGGCGATCGAGGGTCGGCTCCCGACCACGCTCGAACAGTTCGCCGCGATCCAGGCGTACGTCGACGCCCGGCGCTGATGCGCGTTCTCGTTCTCGGCTGTGGCTACGTCGGTCGCGAACTCGGTCGGCGACTCGTCGACGCGGGTCACGACGTGGTCGGCGTCGTCCGATCCGAGTCGAGCGCCGAGGCCGTGGCGGCAGCCGGCATCGACCCGATCCAGGGAGAGCTGACCGATCCCGATGTTGTATCGAGCCTCCCCGACGCCGACGTGCTCGTGTTCTCGGCCTCGGCAGGTCGCGGGAGCGTCGCGGAGGCGCGGGCGCTCTACGCCGACGGACTCCGTGCCGTGGTCTCGACGTTCGAGAGCCGCGGGTCGCCGCCGGATCGACTGCTGTTCACCTCCACCACCGGCGTCTACGGCGACCACGGCGGCGGCTGGGTGGACGAGTCGACGCCGGTCGACCCCGAGCGCCCGAAAGCGGCCGTCATCGCGGAAGCCGAAGCGATCGTCCACCGTAGCGATCTCGACAGCACCGTCGCCCGGTTCGCCGGGCTCTATGGCCCGGGGCGCTACCGGATCGAGTCCACACTCGATTCGGCGACTGCCGGCTGGCGGAACTCCGTTCACCGCGACGACGCCGCGGGCGCGCTGGCGTGGTTCCTGACCGAGGACGTAGCCCGCGGGGAGACGGTGCTGGTGACCGACGGCACGCCAGTCGACCGGTGGGAGTTCGCGGACTGGCTGGCCGAGCGCTGTGGCGCTCCGGAGCCCGAGAAGCTAACCATCGAGGAGCGGCTGGCGGCGCTGCCGGCGTCGGCGGCGCCGCGGGTGGCGAGCCAGAAGCGCTGCCGGAACGATCGACTGCTGGAGTTGGGGTACGAACTGCAGTATCCGTCGGTGTACGAGGGGTACGAGCCGGCGATCGACGCCGTCCGTCGCGGCGAGCGTCCCTGATTACCGGCCCTGTCGGAGCTCTTCGATCAGCTGCTCGATCAGGTCGTTCTGCCGTTCGAGCTCTGTCTGCTGCTGTTCGATCACGCCCCGGAGATCGTCGATCTCGGCAGCGAGGTCGGCGACGTCCGGTTCGGCCGCCGCGTCGTCGGTGTCGAGCTCGCCCGACTCCGTGTCGGCCGTCGCCGCCTCGACCTGCTCGATGAGGCGATCGGTGCCGTCGTCCGACTGGTCGGGCGCCGCCGGCTCCGGCTCCGGCTCCGACTCCGGCGACGATTCCGGTTCCGCGTCGGGGACGGGGGTCTCACCCTCGTCGAACAGGTCGGGTCCGTCACCGAACGGGGAGTCGCCGTCCGTGTCGGCGTCGGCAGCGTTCTCGTCGGCGTACTTGGCGCGGAGTTCGTCGATGTCGCGCACGTCGTGGTAGGAGAGCAGGGCGTCGGTGATGGCGGCCTCGACCGCCCGGGCGTCGTCGTTCGGTGCTTTGAACCGCTCCTGTCGACCGTCGTGCGTGAGCACGACGCTGGTGGCGACGTTGCCGGGTTCGAAGTCGAGATCGGTGACGTGCTCGAAGGGGTACTCCTCGAACTCCTCGTCCCAGACCGCTTGGCCGATGTGTTTGACCACGCGCTTGCTGGTGACGATGAGGGTGAGTTCCGAGAACCGGAACGTGCGCTTGACGGTCTCGCCGGCGTCGGTGATCCCGTTGGCGTCGAGCACGCCAGCCAGCAGCGGGTGGAGCACCGCGTCGAACTTCCCTTTCGGCACCGAGAGCGTCTCCTCGCCGTCGAGGCCGTAGTCGAGCGTGAGCTTGGCCTTCCGGCGGCTCGTCGAGAGGGTGATGCGTTCGGCGTCGTGGGGGAACTCCTCGACGGTCTCGTCGGAGAGCAGCCCCTCAGCGCGGTAAACCAGCGTTCGCGTGGGCGTGACCAGCAGTCGATCCTCGCCGCCCAGATCGACCTCCGCGACCGGCTCCTCGCCCTCGAGGTGTGCGGTAACGGTCTCCGGCAGGCTCATGGGTAGGCGTTCACCCCGGAGGCCATAAATCCGCGTGGCTCGCGGCGTCGAAAGAGATGGGAGGTTTTAAGTCCGAGATCCGATTACGCCGTAATGCGGCCGGGTGGCTTAGCTGGACATAGCGCCGCACTCATAGGGTATCGAGATTCGGTGCGGTACGCCTTGGAAGATCCGCAGCGCCCACGGGGCCCGCCGAGCCTCGGACCTGGGTCATGCGGAGATCGCGGGTTCGGAGCCCGCCCCGGCCATCTTCGGTTTTCACCGACGACGAGCGAACACCGTGAGCGTGGCGTCCGAAAACCGAGCGGCACCTCGCGGGCGGAGAACCCGGAACGGTCGCCGTGAACGGCGCACCGCGGCGTGAACGGCGATACGGGAGCGCTCCGCGCTCCCGGGAGTTTGAGCCCGCCCCGGCCATTCTCACGAACCGATAGCCGACCGGCGACCGTACTGGCCGGAACCCGCCGACTTTTGCCCATCGGGGACGCCAGCCCAGCCATGACCAACCACGACCGAACCGAGGAGATGACGTTCCGGGAGCAGCTCACGGCCGGCGACGCCCCGATCGGGAGTTGGGTGTCGCTCGGCTCCCCCGCGGCCGCGGAGATCGTCGGCGCCCTGGAGTTCGACTTCGTCGTCGTCGACACCGAACACACGCCGCTGTCGGTCGAGAGCGCGGGCGAACTCGTCCGCGCCGTCGACGCCGCGGGCGACACCGACACGGTGGTCCGCGTGCCCGAGAACGACGCCACCCAGGTCAAGCGGGCGCTGGATCTCGGCGCCGCGGGCGTGATGGCGCCGCGGATCGAGAGCGCCGCCGAAGCCGAGGCGCTGGTCTCGGCCGCGCGCTACCCGCCCGACGGCGAGCGCGGCGTCGCCGGCAGCCGCGCCAACGGCTACGGCGCCACCCTCGACACCTCCTTCACCGCGGCCAACGACGCCGTCGCGGTGCTGCCACAGGTCGAGTCCGCCGCGGGCGTCGACCACGCCGAGGCGATCGCCCGCGTCGACGGCGTCGACACGCTGTTCGTCGGGCCCGCCGACCTCTCGGCGGATCTCGGCTGCTTCGGCGAGTACGACGACCCGGCGTTTCGCGACGCGCTCGACCGCGTGCTCGCGGCGGGCGCAGCCGCGGACGTGCCCGTGGGCACGCTGGCGACCAGTCCCGCGGAGATCGACGCCTGGCACGAGCGGGGGCTGGACTACCTCATCGTCGGCACCGACATCGGCTACCTCCGCCGCGGCGCACGCGCCGCGAGCGAGCGCTACGCGTCGCTGTTCGGGGAGTAACGGCGCTGGGGCAGCTACTCCGAGTCCCCTGCGTCGGCGAGGTCAGCCGGCCGGCGCAGGCCGTAGTAGCCCGGCGCGTCCTCGGCGGGTGGTTCGGCGACGACGAGGTCGTCGGCGTTGTTCATCACCCACGGGATCGCCCAGTCCAGCAGCACCGCCTCGGTCTCCTCGTCGATCTCGGCGTCCGGTTCGAGCCCCTGCAGCAGGCGGGCGATCTCGTACACCGTGTACATCTGGTCCTCGACCAGTAGCTCCTCGGGGTGTAGAAGTCACAGGGGTGGAGCCGGTCGAAGCTCTCCTTGGCGCGTGGCATACGCCCGGCTTCGGACGGGACGGCGTAAACGCTACTGGTCCGGCGTCGACGGCAGCGGCGCTCCGGGGCGAGTCGTGAAAGAAATCGGGGCGGCGACGCGTTCCGGCTTCGTGCGACGCGAGAGTAGCGAGTCTACTCGAACAGCTCGACGGCCTGCTCGTACCGCGCGGCAGGCTCGTCCCAGTCGACGACGTCGAAGAACGCGTCGATGAAGTCCCCGCGAGCGGGACCGTAGTCGTAGTAGTAGGAGTGCTCCCACACGTCAAGCGCGAGGATGGGGTGGCTCCCCCAGAGTGCGCCCTGGTCGTGCTTGTCGACGACGACGTTGCGGAGCTGGTTGCTGTAGGAGTCGTACACGAGCAGCGCCCACCCGCCGGCGGCGCCGGCAGCGGCCTCGAACTCGCCCTTCCAGGCCTCGTAGGAGCCGAAGTCCTCCGCAATGCGGTCGGCGAGTGCACCCGACGGCTCGTCGCCGCCCTCGGGACTCATGTTCTTCCAGAACAGGTCGTGGAGGATGTGCCCCGACCCGTTGTGGGTCACGTTGCGGATCGCGCCGGCGGAGTCGCCGAACTCACCGTTCTCGCGGTTCTCCGCGAGCGTCTCCTCGGCGCTGTTCCAGCCGTTGACGTAGCCCTGATGGTGGGTGTCGTGGTGCCACGTCAGCACCTGCTCGCTAATGGACGGTTCCAGCGCGTCGTAGTCGTACGGGAGCGGCGGCAGTTCGTACTCAGTCATGGGTGAATCACCACTCGTTTGTTGGGTTGCGGTTCATGTTAAATCTTGAGGAAACGTTTGGTAGCGTGGCGCACGCGACGGTTCCGGAAGACCAGCAGACCGTGCCGGAACGGGCACGCACTTACGTGGCTGTGCCACAGGGTCGGTATGGGCTGGCGCGGGGTCTCACTCGTCTCCGGCTGGCAGTTCACCGCCAGCCTCTGTTTCTACACGGTGTTCGCCGCCACCGCGTTCGTGCGCGAGGGCTTCAGCGTCTCGCTGGGCGTCACGGGACTGACCGTCACAGCGGTGATGCTGGGCTACACCGCGCTGCTGTTCGGCACCGGTGCCGCCACCGACGCGTTCGGCGAGCGGCCGCTGCTGGTGTACGGCCTGCTCGCGCTCGCGGCCGGGATGGCGTTCGTCGCCGTCGCGCCCACGTTCCCCGCGCTCCTCGTCGCGCTGCTGTTCGTGGGGTTCGCGTACGCGACGGCGATGCCGGCGACCAACCGGGCGGCGATCAACGTGGCGCCCCCGGGCCGGGAGGCGCTGGCGATGAACGTCAAGCAGGTCGGCGTCACCGCGGGCAGCGCCGTCGCCGCGCTGCTGATCGCGTGGATGGCGACGACCGACGCCGCGGCCGTGGTGGGGATCGTCCGGTTCGACTGGCAGGCCGCGTTCCTCGCCGGCGCCGTGCTGGCCGTGATCGTCGCCGTCGTCACCGCAGTTCGGTACGAGGGGATGCCCGCGAGTGGCTCGCTGTCGGTGCCGGACGTGCGTTCGCTGCTCGACGACCGCGCGTACCGCGGGCTGCTCGTCTCGGGGTTCTTCCTCGGCGCCGCGGTGTTCACGACCACCAGCTACGTGGTTCCCCACGTCACCGACACCGTCGCCGCCACCGCCAGCGTCGGCGGCGCCGTGCTCGCGACGGTGCAGGTGACGGGGAGTCTGGGCCGGCTCGCGGGCGGCGAACTGGCCGACAGGATCCCGGGGCGACCCACCCGTGGCCCGGCACTCGTCCTCGCTGCGCAGGCCGCACTCGCGGGCGCGGGGTTTCTCGCCGTCGTGGTCGCCAGCGGCCAGACGACGACGTGGCTGGCGTTCGGCTTCCTCGGCGTGTCGATGCTCGGCTTCCCCGGCGTCTACTACGCGACGATGACTGCGCTGGTCGACGACGACGAGGTCGGTGCAGCCACGGCGGGTGGCCAGAGCGCGCTCAACGTCGGCGGCCTCGTCGCGCCGCCGCTGTTCGGCACGGTCGCCGAGAGCGTCGGCTACGACGTGGGCTGGACCGGTCTCGCGGCCCTCACGACCGCCGCGGCCGTCGCGGTCTGGGTCGCCATCGCCCGGGATTAGCGATCCACGAGCACGTCGCCGCGGCGCTCGTACTCCAGCGTCGTCGCCACGCTGTCGGCCACCTCGGCGCCGAACTCCCGTTCGACCAGGTAGAGCGCGAGGTCGATGCCGCTGGTGACCCCACCGGCGGTCACGACACGCCCGGTGTCGACGATGCGTGCGTCGGGCACCTCGACGCCCGCCCCCGGAGGTCCTCGACCGCCGACTGGTGGGTGATCGCGGGGCCGTCGCCGAGGACGCCGGCGCGTTCGAGCAGCATCGCGCCAGTACAGACCGACGCGATCGTCGCGCCAGCCTCGTGGTGGGCGGCGATTCTCGGCGGGAGGTCGCCGGCGTCGTACTCGCGGCGGACGCCGCCCTCGCCGCTGGACCAGCCACCGCCCGGCACCACGAGCAGGTCCGGCGCGTCGGCGGATTCGGGGTCGGCGAGCGTCCTGTCGACGTCGTGGAGCGAAGCTCCACTGGCAGCCGGACTCCGTCCGGTGACGCCCACGTCGAGGCCGTGGCTCGCGGTGACGCGCTCCTGGGGCTCGGCCGTGATCAGGGAGACCGTACAGTCGGCGCCGGCGCGTGCGGCGTTCTGGAACACCTCGAAGGGGCCGACTGCGTCGAGTTCGTCGAAGCCGTCGAACAGTAGCACGTCGATTCGTGTGGTCATGAAGGGCTGTGGGTGGCCGGCGAGCAAAAGCGCGACGGCGGCGACCCGGCGGGTTCCGCGAAGGAAACGGTTAATCCCGGGCGGGCGGGAGCCGAACTATGGCCAACTGTCCGTCCTGCGAGCGCGAGGTACGGAAACTCGAGCGCGCGTTCATCGACGCCGACTGGGGGAGCCGGTAGTCTGGCAGTGTCCCCACTGCGAGACGATTTTGGGGACGACAGATACCGCAACGCACGGGTAGCCCGCCAGCCACGGCTCGCGACCAGCAGCGGTCTCCGGACCGCTGCAGGAAGCGTGATGCCGTGGCTGTGTAAGGACCTAAGCACGGCTCGCGACCAGCAGCGGTCTCCGGGCCGCTGCAGGGAGCGTGATGCCGTGGCTGTGTAAGGACCTAAGCACGGCTCGCGACCAGCAGCGGTCTCCGGGCCGCTGCAGGGAGCGTGATGCCGTGGCTGTGTAGCCAACCGCGGACTGTCGTGCCCTACTCCTCGGGATCTTCGCCGCGCGCTCGCTTGTACATCGCCAGCGCCTGCTCTCGGCGGTGGCTATGGTCGACGATGGGGTCGGGGTAGTCGGGGGCGAGATCCGCGCGCTCCGCGTCGCTCAGCTCCGGCCAGTCGTGGATGGCGTCGGCGTCGACGCCGCGGAGCTCCGGGACGTACTCCCGGATGTACTCGGCGTCGGGGTCGTAGCGCTCGCCCTGCGTGGCGGGGTTGAAGATCCGGAAGTACGGCTGGGCGTCCGTGCCCGTCGACGCCGCCCACTGCCAGCCGCCGTTGTCGTTGGCAGTGTCGTGGTCCGCGAGATGGGTCCGGAAGTGGTCGTAGCCCGCCCGCCAGTCGATCAGCAGATCCTTCGTGAGGAAGGAGGCGACGATCATCCGCACGCGGTTGTGCATCCACGCCTCCGCGCGGAGCTGGCGCATCCCGGCGTCGACGATCGGGTAGCCCGTCTCGCCGCGTTTCCACGCCGCGAGTTCGTCGGCGTCGTTGCGCCACTCGATCGGCTCCTCGTACGCCTTGTAGTTCTGCGAGACGATCTCCGGGTTGAAGTAGAGCACCTGGGCGTAGAACTCCCGCCAGGCGAGTTGGGACTGGAACGTCCGGACGCTCTCTTGGGCGGGGTCGAGTTCGTCGTCCGCTTCGGCATCGTCCGCCTCAGCGTTGGCGTCCCCTTCGGTCTCGGCGTCGTCCCGCGCTTTCGCCGCTGCCATCGCCGCCTCGGTCGCCTGGTACACCTCCCGTAGCCCGATCGTCCCGAACTTGAGGTGGGGCGAGAGCCGGGAGCTCCCGGCCCGAGCCGGGTACTCGCGGTCGGACTCGTAGCTGAAGATCGCCTCGTCGCAGAACGCCGCGAGGCGGTCGCGGGCGGCCGCGGTCCCCCCGGACTGTACGTCCGCAGCCGGGTCCGCGAACCCGAGCTCCTCGATCGACGGCAGACTCGGGCAGAGCGCATCGTCGAGGTCGAAATCGCCGGCGCCGCCGTCGAGCGTCGCTGGCGCGATCGCGTCTGTATCCGCGAGATCGCTGCCCGCGGGCGAGGCGAAGGGGTCGGGCTTCTCGCGGTCGCGCCACTTCTTCCAGAAGTACGTGTAGACGGAGTACGGATCTCCCGCGTTGGTCCGGATCATCCCGGGTTCGTGGAGTACGGCGTCGTGGTGGGTGTCGGTGTCGAAGCCCGCGGCGTCGAGTGCGTCCGCGACGCGCGCGTCGCGGTCCTGTGCCAGCCCCGAGTAGTCAGCGTTCCAGTGGACCGTCTCTGCGTCGACGGCCGCCGCCAGCGCGGGCAGCACCGCGGCGGGGTCGCCGCGGGCGACGACGAGGTCGCTCCCGCGCTCACGGTACGTCTCGCGGAGCTCCGCGAGCGAGTCGAGCATGAACCGGAGCCGTGCGTCGCTCGCGTGCGCCAGAACGGCGTCGTCGAAGACGAACACGGGAACCGTGTCGTCGGCGTCGTCGACGGCCGCCGCCAGCCCCCGGTTGTCCGCCGCCCGCAGATCGCGTCGATGCCAGAAAACCGTCATGGCGGCGAGTCGGCCGGCGACGCCGTGAAACTACTGGCTTGGCAAAACCTTCCGGTACAGTCCAGTTAACGACTCCCAGACGGCGGTCGGAAGGGAACCGTTTAGTTCGTCCTCACGAATCAAGTGACAGCGACCGATTCAGTCGGTCCGAACCGCTCCGCCCGCCCTCCGTGCGGCGTCACACCCACAGCGACTGCTAACGCACTCACAGCGACTGCTGATGCACCCCAGACGCCGGTCACGGCGGGCAGGTGGGCCATCAAACTATGAACACACGGAACACCGCTCTCTCGCTCGCGCTCGTACTGCTCCTCGCAGCCGTCGCTCCCGCGGCGGCCGCGACCGCACCCGTCGAATCCGACGCCGTCGGCGACCTCACGGTGACCACGGCGCCCGCGACCACCTCGGCCACCGCCGCCGCCGAGGCGGGTAGTCAGTCCGACCCGACCAACAGCATCGTCTCGGCCAACGACGTCGTCGTCCTCCGACTCGACGCCGCCGGCGTGGCCGCCGAGGCCGACGACGACGGCACGCTGCTCGGCGACGAGCTCGAACTCTCGCTCCAGCAGACCGAGAGCAGCGTCGACACCAACGAGTCCGCCAAGACGCTCGCGGCGACCGCCGACACCGAGGGCGTCGCCGCCAACGCCACGGAGAACGCCGTCTACGTCGCGATCGACCTCGAGAAGACGACGTTCCAGCAGGGCAACGGCAGCTCGGTCGCCGCGGTCGGCGACAGCTTCACCGCGTCGGCGACGCTGACCGACGCCGTCACCGACGGCGAGAACTACACTCGCACCGCGACGTTCGGCGTCGTCGAGCCCAAAGTCAACTTCCTCGACGGCGTGACCGAGGCGCCCGCGGGCGAAGTCGTGAACTACGAGGTCGCGACCACGCTCGCGCCCGGCACTTCGCTGACGTTCTCGCTGGTCTCCAACGCCGGCGGCGAGAGCAGTGCCGAGACGACGACGCAGGTCACGGTCAACGACAACGGCCGTGCGACCGGTCAGTTCTCCTTCTTCACCTTCGAGGCGAACGAGGAGTACACGATCAGCATCACCTCGGAGGAGGCGGGACTGAACAAGACATGGACGGGCACGGCCCAGGCGACGGGCACCCAAACCGAAGAGCCGACTGACACGTCGACCCAGACGAGCACGTCGGCGCCCGGCTTCGGTGTCGTCGCCGCGCTGCTCGCGCTGGTCGGCGCCGGCTTCGTCGCCCGCCGCGAGTAACGCCCCCGACACCACCCGTTTTACCGCCGGTAGGATCCCGAGGAGCCGCGCATATCGAACCGAAACGTCTTTTCGAAGCTCCCTCGCAGTCGGTCTGTGAACGAGGAACGCCTGCAGTTCTGGTCGCTCTACCTCTCGCGGTTCGCGACGGGCTTTGGCTACTCGACGCTGGCGCTGCTGATCCCGTTCTACATCGAGGTGCTGAACGCCTCGGAGTTCATGGGTGGGCTGTTCATCACGGGCTTTACGCTGGCCCAAACGATCGTCGTGATCCCGCTCGCGTGGGCGGGCGACCGGTACGACAAGAAGAACGTCCTGCTCGGCGTGCTGAGCGTGAGCGTGCTGGCCTACGTCGCGTTCGCGAACGTCCAACCCATCGGCGAGGTGGTGGCCGCGGCCGCGGCGTCGCTGTTCGGCGTGGAACTGTCGACCAGTTTCGCCCACAGCAGCGCGTTCATCGGCGTCCGTGCGCTGCAGGGGGTCGTCGTCACCGGATCCGGGCTGATGACGCTCTCGCTGGTCGGTGAACTCGCCAACCACGGCGAGCGGGCCAACGCCATCGGGAAGGCCAACTCGGTGCGGTTTTTGGCGTCGATTCTCGGGATGATCATCGCCGGCGGCCTCTACCAGATCGTCGGGTTCACGCCGATCTACACGGTGATCGTCGCCGCCTTCGCGCTCGGCCTCGCCGGTGTCTGGCTCTACCTTCCGGCCGACGAGACACGCTCGTACGGCAACCCGTTCGCGGGACTGGCGCTCAACAAGCGCATCATCACCCTCACCTCCTTCCGTGCGCAGTACGCCGTTGCCGTCACCGTCGTCCGCTCGTGGGTATCCATCTACGCCGGCGTCTCTGCCGCTCGCGGCGGGTTGGCGTTCGCTGGGCTCGCGGTCGCGTTGGTTCTCGTCGCGGAGAAACTGACGAACATGCTCTGCCAGCCGTTCACCGGGCGACTCTCGGACAGCTACGGCCGCTCGCTGTTCGTGTTCGCCGGCGGGGGTGCCTACGGACTCGTCGCACTGGCGGTGCCGTTCACGCCGGCGATCGGCACGGCAGTTGGGCTCCCGGAGACGTACGAGCTGATCGTTCCCTCCCTGCTCAGCGACGTATTGGGGGTTGGCGCGGGCTACTCAGTGCTCGGCACGCTCGGGCCGGCGTTCGTCCCGCTGCTCGTGGTCAACGGGCTGCTCGGTGTCGTCGACGCGTTCCGCGAGCCGGCGAGCATGGCGCTGTTCGCCGACGAGGGCGCCGACGAAGGCGGCATCGCCGCCAGCTTCGGCATCCGCGAACTCGTCTGGCGCCCCGGCAGCGTGCTCGGACCAGTGCTGGCCGGCTGGCTCTGGAGCCAGTACGGCATCGGGACGGTGTTCTTCGTCGGCGGCGCGTTTGCGGTCACAGGTGCCATCACGTTCGCGGTCGTGCTCACGCATTTCCACGGCCGGTCCGCCCTGACGGAGTGGTGAGCGCTCAGGCGCGGGCCGTCGCCTCGATCCCGGCGAGCTGATTCAGCGCCAGCACGGTCCGGAGCGGCGTCCCGGCGTCGCCCCGGTCGAACAGCAGGCCGTCGGTCTCCCGGACGTGTGTCAGCACCACGTCGGAGGCGTGCTCGGGCGCGCCCGCGATCCCGGCGTCGAGCCGGTCCACCCACTCCATCACCCGCAGATCCGACTTGGAGTCGCCGAGCACCAGCGCGAACGGGTCGTCGATACCGAGCACGTCGAACGCGGCCTCCACGCCGGCGACTTTGTCGAGTTCGAGCGAGGTGATCTCCGCGGCGTCGGCCTCGTAGTATCCCACGTCGATGCGCTCGAACAGTTCCCGAACCGGCTCCGGCACCGTCGTCCGGGGTACCGCGGCGTCGACGCGGTCGAGCACGGTGGCGATCTCGGCGTCGGCGGCGGCGTAGTACGCGCGGGCCCAGCCCGCGGCCGGTCCCTCGATCCCCGTCTCGTCGGCGACCGCCCGTCCAAGGGAGTCGATCTGGTGGCGCAGCCCCTCGTCGATCACCGCCCGGGCGTCGTCACTGCCGGTCTCGTGGTTGGGTTTGAGCGTGACGCTGAACTCGTTGCCCTGCAGGTGACAGCCCCGCGCGACCGCGGTCGGTGCGTCGCCGAGCGCGCACGAGCGCACCTGCTCGAACACGCGGCGGACCGACGATGCGAGCTCCTCGTACAGGAGCTGCTTGGTGTCTGAGCCGTGGCCGGGCGTGAACACGCCGTTGCCGGCCTCGTACACCACCGAGAGCTGGCCGGAGTGGACGAGCTCGCTGCCCAACCCCTGGACGAGAAACCCCTTGACGTTCTCGAGCGTCTGCCCGGTGCAGATGACGATCGGGACGCCGGTGTCGTGGAGTTCGGTGAGCAAGTGAAGCGTCTCGCGGGGGATTTCGTTGTCCGTTCCGCCGGCCGACCGCAGGGTTTCGTCCACGTCCAGCACGAGCGCGTTGACCGTCCGCCCCTCCCGCTCCCAGAGGTCGACGGCTCGCCTCGCCACCTCCCGGGTCGCGCGGCCCGCGATCTCGGCGTACGCCTCACCGAACGCGTCGGCGACGCGAGCGTTCCGGCTCTCGAAGTCCGCGCGGGCGGTCTCCCAGCGCTCGAGCGCCGCCGTGGAGTCGACCGGCGGGAACAGCTCCACGAAGTCACGCAGCGAGCGGATCGACGCGGTGTCGAACTCGTCGTACAGCCGATCGAGCCTCTCGCGGTGGTCGACGCCGGGGCGGTCGCGGTTTCGCATGTCTCAAAAGTTTACTCACTATAGGATAAACGTTTTGTGCGGGTGTGCGGTAGATTCTGGCATGGACGCAGTCGTCCTCGAAGAGGCGGGATCGCCACGGCTCGTCGACCGGCCGCGGCCGGACCCAGCGCCGGGTGAGGTGCTGGTCCGGATCGACCGCGTCGGCGTCGACGGCACCGACCGCGAGGTCGTCGCCGGCGCCCACGGCAGGGTGGAGTCGTCGATGGTACTGGGCCACGAGGCCGTCGGCACCGTCGCCGACCCCAACGGAACCGCGTTCGAGCCCGGCGAAACGGTCGTTCCGACCGTTCGCCGGCCGCCGGGGGACCACAACGAGTACTTCCGGCGGGGTGAGCCCGATATGGCGCCGATGGACGCGACCGTCGAGTGCGGCATCGACGGCGCCGACGGCTTCATGGCCGAGTTCGTCGCCGTCCCCAGCGAGTACCTCCTCCGACTCCCCGAGCGGCTGGCGCCCGCCGGCTTCCTCGTCGAGCCGCTGTCGGTCACCGCGAAGGCGCTCGAGTTGGTCGAGGCCTCCCGCGAGCCGTTCACGTGGGAACGGAACCGCGCGCTCGTGCTCGGGACGGGGTCGCTGGGCCTGCTGACGCTGCCGGTCCTCGACGACCGGTTCGAGGAGGTCTACTGTCTGGGTCGCCGGGATCGCGACGATCCCGCGGTCCAACTGGCCGAATCGGTCGGCGCGACGTACGTCGACTCGCGGGAGACCGCCGTCGACGACGTGCCCGGCGCTCACGCGCCGATGGATCTCGTGGTCGAGGCAACCGGCCACGCGCCGCACGCCGCCGAGTCCGTCGCGGCGCTCGCGCCCAACGGCGTCGCGGCGCTGCTGGGAGTGCCGACCGATCACGAGGCACCGGTTGAACTCGGCGAACTCCACCGCGAGCTGGTCGTCGGCAACCGCGCCCTGATCGGCTCGGTCAACGCCGGATACAGCCACTTCGAGCAGGCCGTCGAGTGGCTCGACGCCCTCCCGGCGTCGGTCGTGGACGCCTTCACCGAGCACGTCTACCCGCTGGCGGAGTTCGAGGCGGCGCTGGACCGCGACGTTATCAAGACGGCAGTCGAACTCGACCCATGAAGAACGTCGACGACCTGATCGAGGACGCGCGATCGCTGGCCGACCGGGGCTTCTCGAAGGGGGAGATCGCCGACGAACTCAACGTCTCCCGCCAGACCGCCTCCTGGCTGGTCGAGCGCGCGGGCGCCACGCCGGTCCAGAGCGGGGCCCCGGCGACATCCACGTCGACTGGTCGGCGATCGGCCGTGACTCAGCCCGACTGGGCCACGTCGCCGCGGCGCTCGCGGACCTGCTCTCGAAGCGGGGCGAGGACGTGGACCTGACCGTCGGCGTCGAGAAAGCCGGCGGGCCGCTGGCGACCACCGTCGCGACGGAGTTGGACACGGATCTCGCGACGTACACGCCCCGGAAACACCAGTGGGAGGAGGGGAGCATCGACGACCTCGAGGGGGCTTCTCCCGCAACTTCGCGGCGGTGCGCGAACGGGACTGCTACATCGTCGACGACACCATCACCTCGGGGACGACCATACAGGAGACGATCGACGCCGTGCGCGCCCGCGGCGGCGAACCGGTCGCCTGCGGCGTGCTCGCGGACAAACACGGGCTCGACGAGGTCGACGGCGTCCCGGTGTACTCGCTGCTGCAAGTGATCCGGGTCGGCGACGGCGACTGACGCGATCCACCGATCCGCGGGGCCTACCGATCGATCCCGTCCCCGCCGCCGTCCAGTACCGCAGCGACTTCTTCCGGCGTCACCACCGCGGCGTCGCCGGCGACGGTCCGCTTCAGCGCCGCCGTCGCGGCGGCGACTTCGAGCGCGTCCGGCACGCTGCCACCAGCGAGCCGGGTCGCCAACAGGCCGCCGACGAACGCGTCGCCGGTGCCGACGGGGTCGACGGTGTCGGTCGCCAGCGCGTCCTGTTCGTAGGTTTCGTCATCGTGAGCGGCGACGGCGCCGGCGTCGCCGCGCGTGACCACGACCAGGTCGCAGTCGTAGTCGGCCGCGAGCTCTCTGGCGACCGTGGCTGGCTCGCCGTCGCGGTCCAAGACGGTCGCGGCGTCGCGGGCGGCGACGACGAGGATATCGACGTGACCGAACAGCGGCCGGAGGGTTGCTGCGGCCTCTTGGGGCGCCCAGAGCTTCGCGCGGTAGTTGAGGTCGAACGCGCGCGTGGCGCCGGCCTCGCCCGCCGCTTCGAGCAGTGCTTCGGTCGTCTCCGCAAGCGTCGCCGAGAGCGCGGGGGTGATCCCGCTGGTGTAGAAGGCGTCCGCCTCACGGACGCGGTCGACGGCGAGTTCGTCGGGCGTCGCCGTCCGGACGGCGGCGTCCGCGCGGTCGTACACCACCGACGTGCCGCGTGGGCTCCCGCCCGGTTCGAGGTAGTACGTCCCGACGCGACCTTCGCCGGTCGCGACGAGCGGCTCGACCCCGTGTTCCCGAACGCCACGTTCGACCCGACGACCCAGCGGCGAATCGGGGAGCTTCGACAGCCACGCGGCCTCACAGCCGAGTCGGTTCGCGGCGACGGCGACGTTGCTCTCGGCGCCGCCGACGTGGACCGCGAGGTCGTCGGTCGTCTCGAGTCGCTCGCCGGCCGGTGGGCTGTAGCGGAGCATGCTCTCGCCGAACGTGGCGAGTGTCGGCGCCGGGTCGTCGTCGAAGGCGGGCAGGCTCATACCGGATCGAACAGTTCCTCGCCCTCCACCAAGTGTTCCTCGACGGTATCGAGATCGAGCGTGACGCCGAGCCCCGGCTGCTCGGGCACCTCGATCGAGCCGTCGACGATCACGTCCTCCTCGACCAGTTCCTCCCACCAGCCGAGCTCGTAGGAGTGATACTCCACGGCCAGCGAGTTCGGAACGGCGGCGCCGACGTGGGCCGCGGCGACCGTCGCGATCGGCGAGGCGACGTTGTGCATCGCCACGGGGACGTAGTACTGGTTGGCCACGTCGGCGATCTTCCGGGTCTCGCGCATGCCCCGACTTTCGGCAGGTCGGGCGCGACGATGTCGACGGCCTGGTCCTCGATCAGTCGGCGGAGTTCGGTCACGCGGTAGCGGTTCTCGCCGACGGTGATCGGCGTCGTCGTCGACTTCGTGACTTCCGCCTGCACGTCGAGGTTTTCGGGCGGCACCGGGTCCTCCAGCCACCACACGTCGTACGGCTCGAGCTTCTCGGCGAGCCGCTTGGCGCTGCCCCCGAGAACGTCCAGTGGCAGTCGAAGGCCACGTCGGCGCGGTCTTTCACGCGCTCGGTGACGGCCTCGACGATGTCGACCTTGTGGCGGATCTCGCCGGGCCGGAGGTGCCGGTTCGCGCGGTCCTTCTCGTGGCCGCTGGGCACGTCGAGGTCGAACTTCAGCGCGTCGTACCCCAGTTCCTCGACGACGCGCTCGGCCTCGTCGGCGCAGGCCTCGGGGTCGGCTTCGTCCTCGGTGTGGCAGTCACAGTACACCCGGACCTCGTCGCGGTACTTGCCGCCGAGGAGCTGGTACGCCGGCAGGTCGAGGATCTTCCCCGCGAGATCGTGCAGCGCGACCTCGATTCCCGAGATGGCGGTGACGGTGACGCCCTCGACGGAGCCCTCGCCGGACATCTTCTGGATCAGGTGCTCGTACAGCCGGTCGATGTCCAAGGGGTTCTCGCCGAGCAGGAACGGCTTCATGCGCTCGATGAGTTCCGGGACGCCGGCACCCCAGTACGCCTCCCCCGTTCCCGCGACGCCCGCGTCGGTGTAGATCCGGACGAGCGTCCACGGGAAGTTGCCGTCGACCATCGTCGTCTGCACGTCGGTGATCTCCACGTCCCGGCCGCCGCCGCGCTCGCCGGTGACGTCCATCGTCTCCGCCGACAGCTCCCGCATCGTGTACTCCGCGTTCGGATCGTGGAGCCCTGAGTAGTCGACCATGGCGAATGGTTACTACACGCGTAGTAAAAGATTACTCCAACAGCCCCAGCGCCGCCAGTTCCTCCCGGAGCGCCGCGCTGTCGGCGTCATCCATCCGCCGGAGCGGCGACCGCAGCGGGCCGGCGTCGAAACCCCGGTGGGAGAGGGCCTCCTTCACGCCGGCCATGTACGGGCCGCGCTTGATCGCCGAACGGACCTCGTACACCTGCGCCTGCAGCGTTGTGGCGCGCTCCCGGTCGCCGGCGTCGTACGCCTCGTACAGGTCGACCACCAGCTCGGGGAACGCGTTGGCGACCGCCGAGACCATCCCGGTACAGCCGAGGTCGAGCCCGGGCTTCAACAGCGAGTCCGAGCCCGCGAGGAACGTGAGGTCGTCGTGGGCGGCGACAGCCTGGCCCAGCCACGGCACGTCCTTCGAGGAGTCCTTCAGGCCGGCGAGGTTGTCGATCGCGGCGATCTCCTCGAGCGTCTCGAGCGAGAGCTCGTTGCCGGTTTTCGAGGGGATGTGGTAGACGTACACCGGACAGTCCACCGCGGCACAGACGGTCCGGTAGTGCTCGACCGCGGCGGCGCCGTCCAGCGGGTAGTAGTACGGCGTGACGACGACGACGCCGTCGGCGCCGGCACGCTCGGCGGCCTGCGCGCGCTCGACCGTGCGCCGCGTCGCCGGCTCGCCGACGCCGGCGATCACCGGCACCTCCTCGCCCACCTCCTCGACGACGGCGCGGACGACCTCGTCACGCTCCTCGGGACCCAGCAGCGCGAACTCGCCGTTGGTCCCCAGCGGAAACACGCCGTGGACGCCGCGGTCGACGACGAAGCGGGCGTGTTCGGCGGTGGTCTCGGCGTCGAGGGCGCCGTCGTCGTCGAACGCGGTCACGGTCGGCGGCACGACGCCGTGCAGCGAGAGCGGGTCGGCGGCGCCGGGATCGGGTGCGGCCATAGCGGCGACAGGGCCGCGGCTCTCTTGGAAGTACCGGGATAAACTCGGAGGCGAGTGAACGTTTCGTTCGGCGTCCGGCGGCGGGACGGACGAACGGTGTTTATGTGACCGGGCGGGCATCCCCGGGGTATGCACGACGACGACCTGCGCGTGGCGCTGGAGCGGGTCGGGGAGACGTTCGACTTCGGCGAGTACGAGATCGAGGCGTACCTGGCCGTGCTCGAACACGGCCGGCTCTCCGCGACCGAGATCGCCGAGCGGACCGACATTCCCCAACCCCGCGTGTACGACACGGTCCGGAGCCTCGCGGAGCACGGCTTCGTCGAACTCCAGGAGTCCCGGCCGATGAAGGTGCTCGCCGTCGACCCCGAGGAGGCGTTCGGCGGCGTCAGGTCGTCGCTGGACGACCTCGTCGACGGGCTCGAACAGCGCTACACGGCGCCGGCCCGCGACGCCGAGGCGGTCACCCTGATCAAGTCGCCGGCGACGATCGAACGCTACCTGGCGGAGATCATCGACGCCGCGGAGTACGAACTGCTGCTGTCGCTGACGCCGGATCTGCTCGCGGAGTTCGAGTCCGCGCTCCGGGCGAAACGCGACGCCGGGGTCACGATCGAGCTCCTGGTCTCGCCGGCCGCCGACGTGCCCGAGGCCGACGAGTTCGAGTACACCGCCGTCGCGACCACCGTTCGCTCGCGCCGCGGCGTTACGACGCCGGTCGCGGCGGTATCCGACGGCCAGTTCTCGCTGTACGCGACCCGCGAGGCGCTCAGCGGGGGCCGGAGCGCTACGGCGTCGTGTTCAATCGCTCCGAGCTGGGGTTCCTCGTCTCCGGGTTCGTCTCGACGGTGCTGTGGGCCTCGGGCGAGACGCTCGCGATGACGCCCGAGCGGGAGCTCCCGCGGCACTACGCGTCGCTGCGGCGCTGTGTCGAGGAGCTCAAGGCGCTCTCCGGGCCGCTCCGGGCGAGCGTCGAGGGGCGGGACGTGCTGACCGGCGAGCCCCGAGCGGTGGCGGGCACCGTCGTCGAGACGACGCTCAACGACGAGGAGTCGATCGCCTCCTTCACGGTCGAGACCGACGACGGCCGCGTGCGCGTCGGCGGGCGGGTCGCGGCGCTGGAGGACGTCGAAGCCCACGAGATCACGATCGAGCGCGCCTAAGGCCGGAGCTGCGAGCGGTCGTTCCGGCCGGCCGTGATCGCGGCCGCCAGCGCGCCGCGAACGACCGCCTCGTCGCCCAGCGACGTGAGCCGGATCTCCGGGACGTTCGTCATCACCAGCTCCGGCAGCCGCTCGCGGATCGGCTCGACGACCTGTTCGGGGTTGTTCCGGGCGACCGCGCCGCCGACGTACACCACCAGCGGCGCGTACGCGTGGACCAGATCGGCGA
Organism: Halolamina pelagica; assembly: GCF_001307315.1. Classification (GTDB taxonomy): domain Archaea; phylum Halobacteriota; class Halobacteria; order Halobacteriales; family Haloferacaceae; genus Halolamina; species Halolamina pelagica_B. Next base: position 1,209,639 of record NZ_LGUC01000001.1, on the reverse strand, counting down.
CGCCCGCCGCGTTGAACGCCTGCATCCGCTCGATCACGCGGTCGGCGAGCGGGTCGCCCGCCGCCTCGAACACGTCTTTGGCGTCGATCTCCGCCAGCGGGAGCGCCGTCGGGACGCCCTCGGTCTCGTGGACGTGCCGCGCGTGCCGCGGGATGTTCGTCCCCGAACAGTACGCCTCCCAGTGGCCCGCGGCGCCACAGCCGCAGCTGAGCCCGCCGATCTCGACGGTGTTGTGGCCGACCTCCGCGGCGTTGCCGTCCCAGCCCGAGAGGACGTGGCCGTCGACGGCGACGCCGGCGCCGATGCCCGAGGAGATGGTGAGGTAGGCCATGTCGTCGGGCGTGCGGTCGGCGTAGAACCGTTCGCCGACGACGCCCGCGTTGGCGTCGTTGAGCAGCGTCACCTCGGTGTCCAGAAGGTCGCCCAGCGGCTCGGCGAGCGGGACGCGATCGACGTTGGGGCCGAGGTTGGCCGAGCGGCCGAGTTCGCCGGCCGCCTTGTCCAGCGGGCCGATCGAGGCGACGCCACAGTGGACGATCTCCTCGGGTGTGACGCCCGCGCCGTCCAGCGCCTCCCGTGTCGCGGCGAGCAGGGCCTCGGCGACCGCGTCCCCGTCCGGGCCCTGTGGCGTCCGGCGACGCGCGCGGCTCTCGACGGAACCGCTCTCGGGGCCCACGACCGCCTTGATGTTGCTCGCACCGAGGTCGACGCCGGCGTACCACGCGGTCATGCCGGCACCGTCCAGGAGCAGATCGCCGTCGGAAGTCGGTGCCAGCGCATGCTGTGAACTATTCTTTCGAACGTAAGTAAATTTCTTACGCGTCGGCGGCAACCGTGTGGTATGATCGATTTTGGCACGCCGAGTACGGCGCTCGGGGTCGAACCGGGCTCCAGGTGCGACGGCGACGATCAGCGCGAACGGGTGGCGGTGAATCGATGACGGGACGCAGTCATCGCCCAGGCCGGCCCGTGCTCAGGGGTGTCAACGTCGCCCATGAGCCTCGAAACGGTCGTCGTCGCGATCGGCGACGACGACGAGGAGCGGGTCGCGTCGATCGCGGCGACGGCGATCGACATCGCGGAACCGGCCGGCGCGACGGTCCACCTCGTTCACGTGTTCTCCGACGAGCGGTACGAGGCCGTCAAGCGCCAACTCGAGTTCGACCCGGACGCGGGGGTCTCGCCCGACACGGTCGCCAAACGTCACGCGACGATCCGGGAGGTGGGGACGACGCTCGACGACGCCGGGGTGGAGTACGCCTGGCACGGCGCCGTCGGCGACACCAGCGACGAGGTGCTCGCGCTGGCCACGGCGTTCGACGCCGACATGCTGATCGTCGGCGGCCGCGGGCGCTCGCCCACGGGGAAGGCAGTGTTCGGCTCGACCGCCCAGGAGATCCTGCTCAACGCCGGCTGTCCGGTGACGTACATCCGGAAGCCCTGAGAGCGCGGGCTTAGCTCAGCGTGACGCCGTCGACGTCCGCGAGCGAGCGATTGCGCAGCGCCTCGCCGGTGCGGTCGTCGAAGAGGTGGATCGCCGACGGCGGGATGGTGGCGACCACGCGGTCGCCGGCCGCGACGTTGCGCATCCCGCTGATCGTCGCGATGAACGTCTCGCCCTCGGGCGCGCCGGCGAACCGGAGGTAGACGTTGTTCGACTCGCCGACCGGTTCGACCACGTCGACGACACACTCGAACTCGTGGTCGCCCGAGGCGTCGGCTTCGGGCTGTACCCCCACGTCCTCCGGGCGCACGCCGAGCGTGATGTCCGTCGCGTCACCCAGCGCGTCGGTGGCCGCCGCCGGCAGCGGGTAGGTGAACTGCTCGGCCGAGAGCGTGTCGGCCGAGCGCGTCGTCGGGAAGAAGTTCATCGACGGCTCGCCGATGAAGCCGGCGACGAAGCGGTTGCTCGGCGCGTGGTAACACTCGAGCGGCGTCCCGATCTGCTGGAGCACGCCGTCGTCGAGCACGGCGATACGGTCGCCCATCGTCATCGCCTCGGTCTGATCGTGCGTGACGTACACCGTCGTCACGCCGAGGTCGGCCTGGAGGCGCTGGAGTTCGGTCCGCATCGTCGCCCGGAGCTTCGCGTCGAGGTTCGAGAGCGGTTCGTCCATCAGGAACGCCGACGGGTCGCGCACGATCGCCCGCCCGAGCGCGACGCGCTGCTGCTGGCCGCCGGAGAGCTCCGCCGGCTTGCGGTCGAGCAGTTCCTCGATGCCCATCATCGACGCCGTGTCCTCGACTTTCGTCCGGATCTCGTCGTCGGGCATATCGGTCGACTCCTCGAGCCCGAAGCGCATGTTCTCGCGGACGGTCATGTGGGGTAGAGCGCGTAGGACTGGAACACCATCGCGATGTCCCGGTCCGCGGGCGAGCTGTCGTTGATCGTGCGCGTCCCGAGCCGGATCTCGCCGTCGGTGACGGTCTCGAGCCCGGCGATCATGCGCAGCGTCGTCGACTTCCCACAGCCGGAGGGGCCGACGAGGACGAGGAACTCGCCGTCCTCGATACCCATCGTGAGGTCGTCGACGGCGACAACCTCGTCGTTCCCCCCCTCGTTGAACAGTTTCGTTACCGAATCGAGCGTTAGTTCTGCCATAGTGAATCACCTCTGAACCGTTCGCCGGCGCTCATGCGGCCACCCCCTCGGCGAACTTGTCGCCGAACAGGACGTACACCACGAGCGTCGGGAGCGCCGCCAAAAGCGCCGCCGCCATCCGCAGCGGGAAGTTCGTCCCCGACTGCGAGACGCCGAGTCCGACCAGTTCCTGCGTGACGACGGAGGCGTCGCCGAACTGGATGATCGTCAGCGCGAACAGCAGATCGTTCCAGATCTGCGTGAACTGGTAGATGAACACCACCGCGAACATCGGGATCGAGAGCGGCAGCACGATCCGGCGGTAGATCGTCGACACCGAGGCGCCGTCGAGTCGGGCGGCCTCGATCATCTCGTCGGAGAGCTTCTTGTAGTGGGCCCGGAACAGCAGCGTACAGATCGGGATCCCGTAGGCGGTGTGGGTGACGATCAGCGCTACCAGCTTCCAGTGGTACGCCTGTACCAGCGGGAGCCCAGCCAACGGGGCGAACAGCGACTGCAGCGGCACGACGTTGTACCAGAACTGCGTCAGCGGCACCAGCACCGCCTGGTAGGGATGAAGATCCCGGCGACGAACAGGGCGTAGATCCCGACCTGTCCGCGCCAGTCGACGTTCGTCAGCCCGTAGGCGGCCATGCTCCCGAACAGCCCCGAGAGGATCGTCGCGGGGATGACGAGGATGAAGCTGTTCGCCAGCCCGCGCGCGAGCCCGTCGAACGCGTTCCCCCACGACTGCAGGGAGAACGACCCAGTGCCATCGATCAGTGGCTCTAGCGGCGGCAGGAACGGCGACTGGCCCGTGTAGCTCTCCGGGCTCGTGATCGAGGTGAACAGCCCCGTCAGGATCGGCAGGAGGTAGAACCCCGCCATCGCGACCAGGACCGCGTAGAGCCCGAGCCGTTTGAGCCGGGCGTCGCTGTCGGCCGTGCTCATAGCTCACCTCGCTGGTACTGCGAGTAGACGTACGGCGCGACGATACACAGCGCCATCACGAACAGGATGACGGCGATCGTCGAGCCGTACGCCCAGTTCTGGTTGGCGTACGCCTCCCGGACCATCCGGGTCGCGAGGATGTCGGCCGAGGGGCCGGGCTGGTAGCCGCCGTACATCGAGAACAGGAAGTCGAACGCTTTGAGCGCGAACACGGTGATGACCACCAGCGCGCTCACCGTCGCCGTCCGGAGCTGCGGAATGATCACGCGCCAGTACATCTTGATCGTGCTCGCGCCGTCGACGCGTGCGGCCTCGAAGTGACTCGACGGGATCCCGCGCAGCGCGGCGAGATAGACGATCATCGCGTAGCCGCTGAACTGCCAGATCAGGGCGAACGCGACGGCGCCGAGCTTGAGGTCGGGGTTCTGGACGATCTGGACCGGGCCGATCCCGAACACGCCGAGGACGATGTTGATGATCCCCGTGTTGGGGTTGTACATGTAGAGCCAGAACTTCGCCGTGACGACGAACGAGAGGCTCATCGGCAGTAGGTAGATCGTCCGGAACGTGTTCTCGAAGCGGATCCCGCGGTCGACGAGGATCGCGAGCACGAGCCCGAGCGCGAGACAGACGGCCGAGAAGCCGACCATCAGCGCGATGGTGTTGCCCAGCGAGTTCCAGACCGGGGAGACCGTCAGATCGGACCACGCCGGAGTCGCGCCGCCGACTTCGCCGCCCAACCCGAACATCGAGAGGAAGCCGTCGATCGGGTCGGCGAAGGCGACGACGTAGTTCTCGACATCCAGATCGGAGTAATCCGGCTCGCCGATCCCGGAGAAGTCGGTCAGCGAGAGGAAGAAGTTCCAGACGACGGCGCCGTACACGAACAGTCCGACCAGCAGGAACGGCGGGAGCCAGAAGGGCGCCGACCGGACCGAATCCCGGTCGAAAAACGACCGCGTCGCCGCGGGCTCGCCGCCGTCGGTGCGGGCGTCGCTGTCGGACCCTCGGTTGCGGAGTGTGGCTATCAGGGTACGCATAACTGTGCTTCCGCGGGAGCGTTACTCGAACGCGCCGACGAGCGCTTCCGCGGTGGCGTCGGCGTCGTACTCCTCGAGGAAGCCACTGAACGCGTCAGTGATGTTGGTTTTGATCTGCGTCGAGACGGCCAGGCCGTGCTGGATCGACGGCGGCTGGCTGTCCGCGCTCGTGAAGTCGTCGTACTGGTCCTGCTGGAACGTGTTGAGCTCGGACACGTCGGCGTCCTTGCGGGGCGGGATGGAGCCCTTCTCGCGGTTGAACCGCACCTGGGCGTCCGTGGTACCACAGTAGCTGAGGAACGTCTTCGTCGCCTCGGGCGAGGGGTTGTTGTCGAAGTACGGGAACGAGTCCATGTTGAGCAGGTAGCTCCCCTCGGAGCCGGGGTAGGTGACCTGACCCCAGTCCTCGCCGTAGTTGAAGTCGTCGCTGCCGCTGTAGGCGCCCGCGGCCCAGTCGCCCTGGTGGATGAAGGCCGCGTCGCCCTCCATCACCATCGTGTTCGCCTCGGTGAAGCCGATCGAGGACGCGTCGCTCGGGTAGTACTCGCTGAGCGCGACGACGTTCTCGAGCGCCGAGCGGACCTGATCCACGTCGCCCTCGCCCTCGATGAACGACTCGTAGCCGTCCGGGCCGGCCTGGGCGAGCAGCACCGTCTCCCAGAGCTGGATCGTCGACCACGAGCCGCTGGTCTGCTGGGCGAACGGCACGGCGTCGGTGTTCTCGTCGACGGCCGCACACGCGTCGACCACGTCCGCGGGCGAGGAGAGCGATTCGGGATCGACGCCGGCCTCCTCGAGCACCGCGGTGTTGTAGAACAGGTTGTTGATGCGGTGGATGTTGAGCGGGACCGTGACGAACGTCCCGTCGAGTTGGGCCTGCTCCTTCGGGCCCGGCAGGTAGTTCTCCTTCAGATCGTCGTTCCACACGTCGCCCTCGATGTCGGCGTACGCCTCGCCGAACTTCTCGAGGGTCGCGCCCGGCCACGTCTGGAAGGTGCTCGGCGGATCGTTCGCCTGCAGTCGGTTCCCGATCACCTGGTCGAGGTTGCCACGCGCCGCGCCGTTGACCGGCTCGTTCGCGAACTCGACGTCGGGATGTTCCTCCTCGAACCCCTCGATGAGCGCGCCGATGGCGGCGTTGCCGTCCCCGTCGGACCACGCGTGGAGCAGTTCGATCGGGTTCTCGGGGGCGTCGTCGCCGCCCGTGAGGCTGCTACAGCCGGCCAGCCCGGTGGCACCCGCCGCGGCGGCGGACGCAAGCACAGTACGCCGCGAAAGCCCGTCGTCGTTCATGTCCGAGGACATATGTGACGAACGTATACACACTTACGAGTAAATCTTGTGGTAACGCCTCACAGGACACAGCTCGTTGAAAAATCGCGCCAGATGTGACTCACACGCGTGAGCAGCCAGGCGAGAAATCGCAGGGTAAAGCCGCCGTGAGAGCCGGGGGCGAACTCGCTACTGGTCCAGTTCCCGGGCCGTCGCCTCGACGGCCGCCCCCACGTCGACGTCGACGCCCTGTCGGGCCAGCGCGTCGCCGAGTGCGGTCACGAGTAGCGAGACGTTCTTCGGGTTCGCCGAGAAGCCCATGCAGCCGATCCGCCAGATGTCGCCCTCCAGGTCGCCCAGGCCGGACGCGATCTCCAGGTCGTACGCCTCCAGGAGGTAGTCGATCACTTCGCCGTCGTCAACGCCGTCGGGCACGCGAACGGCGTTCAGGCTGGGCAGCCAGTACTCGTCGGGCGCGTTCATCTCCAGTCCCATCGCCTCGACACCAGCTTTCAGCGCGCCCGCGACGCGGCGGTGGCGCGCCCAGCGCTCCTCGATCCCCTCCTCGGCGACGAGCCGCAGCGCCTCGCGGATCGCGTAGACGTTGGTGATCGGCGCCGTGTGGTGGTACGCCCGCTCCTCGCCCCAGTACCCTCGAGCAGCGAGAGGTCGAGGTACCACGACCGGGCGTCCGTCTCCCGGTTCAGCACCTTCTCCATCGCCGCGTCGTTCAGTGTGAGCGGCGACGCCCCCGGCGGGCAGGAGAGACACTTCTGTGGGCCGGCGTAAGCCACGTCGATATCCCACTCGTCGACGCGGAGTTCGACCCCGCCAACCGAGGTGACGGTGTCGGCGATCACCAGCGCGTCGTGGTCGTGGGCGATGCTGGTGAGTTCGGACACCTCGGGCTGGAGCACGCCGGTCGAGGTCTCGGCGTGGACGAAGCCGAACACGTCGATGTCGCCGTGTGCCGCGAACGCGGCGGCTACGTCGTCGGGGTCGAGCGGTTCACCCCACGGCGCGTCGACTGTCACGACCTCGCCGCCGGCGCGCTCGGCCATCTCGCCCATCCGGCCGCCGAAGTAGCCGTTGCTGGGGGCGAGCATCGTGTCGCCGGGTTCGACGAGGTTGCCGATCGCGGCCTCCATCGCCGCCGAGCCGGTGCCGGAGACGGGGATCGTCCACTCGTTGTCGGTGCGGAACGTGTAGCGGAGGAGCTCCTGCACCTCGTTCATCATCTCGACGAACGAGGGGTCGAGGTGGCCGACCAGCGGCGTCGACATCGCGCGGAGCACGCGCGGATGCACGTCGCTGGGGCCGGGCCCCATCAGCGTCCGGTTCGGCGGCGAGAGCTCTCCCACGTCGGGTGCGTCGGACATGGCCGGGATGTTCGTGGGGGCGGCTAAAAGCTGCGGGTGGGGGCGAACGCGGCCGTTGGCGTTACTCGTCGAGGAAGCCGGGTTCGAGGCGCTTCTCGTCGCGTTCGCTCTCAAGGTGGTCGCGGAACGTCTCGGGGTCCACGCCGTCGGCCTCGCGCTCGTAGCGGTCCCGAACCGAGATGGTCCCTGCCTCCTGCTCGTCGCTGCCGACGATGATCATGTAGGGGACGCGGTCGTCGTGGGCCTGCCGGATCTTCCGGCCGACCGTCCAGTCGCGGTCCTCGACCTCGACGCGGAACTCGTCGAGATCGTTCTTCACGCGGTGGGCGTAGCCGAGCGCGTCGTCGGAGACGGGCAGGATCCGGACCTGCTCTGGCGCGAGCCAGAGCGGGAACTGCCCCTTGAAGTGCTCGATCAGGACGCCCATGAAGCGCTCGAAGGAGCCGAGCAGCGCGCGGTGGACCATCACCGGGTAGTGCTCGTCGTTGTCCTCGCCGACGTAGGTGAGTTCGAGCCGGCGCGGGATGTTGAAGTCGAGTTGGACGGTGCCGACGGTCCACTGGCGCCCGATGGCGTCCTCGGCGTCGATGGCGATCTTCGGGCCGTAGAACGCCGCTTCGCCGGCCTCGATCTCGTAGTCGAGTCCTTCGCCCGAGAGCGCGGCTTGCAGCGCGTCGGTGGCGTCGTCCCACATCTCGTCGGAGCCGACCGCGTTGTCGCCCTGGGTCTCGAGCTTGTAGCCGATCTCGAAGCCGAAGTCCTCGTAGATGTCTTTGACGACGCCGAGGGTGCTGCGGATCTCCTCCTCGATCTGGTCGGGGCGGATGAACGCGTGACCGTCGTCCTGCGTGAAGCCGCGCACGCGCAGCATCCCCGAGAGCTCGCCGGACTGCTCGTTGCGGTAGCAGGTGCCGAACTCGGAGATCCGGATCGGGAGATCCCGGTAGGAGTGACTCGACGTGTCGAACACGTGGGCGTGGTTCGCGCAGTTCATCGGCTTCAGGCCGTACTCGGTGTCGTCCTGCACCCAGTTGAACATCTCCCCGTTCTCGGTAAAGTTCTCGTAGTGGCCCGTGGGCTTCCAGAGCTCGGCCTTGTTGAGTTCGGGCGTCCACACCTCGTCGTAGCCGAGTTCGTCGTTCTTCTCCCGGATGTACTCCTCGAGCTCCCGTCGGATCGTCATCCCCGCGGGGTGGAAGTGGACACAGCCCGGCGAGTGGTCCGGCACCGAGAACAGGTCCATCTCCTTGCCGATGCGGCGGTGGTCGCGCTCCTCGGCCTCGTCGAGCATCTGGAGATACTCCTCCAGGTCGGATTCGGACTCGAACGCCGTGCCGTACACGCGGGTGAGCGACTCGTTCTCCTCGTCGCCGCGCCAGTACGCCGAGGAGATGTTCAGCAGTTCGACGGCGCCGATCTTCCCGGTGGACTCGACGTGGGGGCCCTGACAGAGGTCCTCCCAGTCGTCCTGACGGTAGAAGCTGACCGTCTCCTCGCCGGCAGCCTCGTCCTCGAGGATCTCCCGTTTGAAGCGGTTGTCCGCGTACTGATCGAGGGCTGCCTCGCGGGAGCGTTCGAGGCGCTCGATGTCGTAGTCGGCCTCGATGATCTCGGCCATCTCGTCCTCGATGGCGTCGAGGTCCTCGTCGTCGAGGTCGACGTTGGTCACGTCGTAGTAGAACCCGTCGTCAGTCTGGGGGCCGATCGTGAGCTTCGCCTCGGGGTGGAGTCGCTGCAGCGCCTGGGCGAACACGTGGGCGGCGGAGTGCCGCAGCACGTCGAGATACTCCTCGGACTGGTCGGTGACGATCTCGAGCTGTGCGCCGTCGTGCAGTTGGTTCTCCTTCGCGACGAGTTCGCCGTCGACGACGCCGGCGACGGTGTCGTCACCGAGTCCGGGGCCGATCTCGTAGGCGGCGTCCTCGACCGTGGCGTCCTCCGGGACGGAGAGCTCCGATCCGTCCGGCAGTACGACCGTGATCTGGCTCATACGCCACGCAACTGGCCGCGGGGATTAAGCCTTGTTGAGACGCGTTGGCGGACGCCCGGAAGGGTTTCCACTCAGATGTCGATCGCCTCGCCGCCAGCGGCTCGATCGACGCTGACGACGACGGCGCCGCCGACGACCGCCGCCGCGCCGAACAGTCCGAGCGCGGTCGGCGTCCAGCCGCCCTCGAGCCGGGTCGCCGTCTGCACTACCGGCGCCCGAAGCGCGCCGACGACCAGCGCGACGAGGAACGTCATCGTCGCCGCCTGGCGGTGTTCGAGCGCCCAGCGAACCACGTGTGCGACCGTGAACAGACCGACGACGCCGCCGGCGAGGAAGGTGAGAATCGTCGGCGTCTCGCCGGGGATCGCCGCCGACTCCCCGGTCGCGATCGCGAGCAGCGCGTCGACGAAGTCGGTCAGGTGGCTGATCATGTACTCGTACTGCCCCAGGAGGAGCAGGAGTAACGACCCCGACACCCCGGGCAGGATCATCGCGGTCACGGCGACCGAGCCGGCGAGGAACGTGACGGGGAGCCCGTGGCCGAGCGCACCCTCGGCCTGCCCGGAGAGCAGGAAGGCGACGCCGAACCCGGCGACTGCGGCAGCCTGTTGGCCACGGCTGTCGAACTGCATTTCGCCCCGCAGCAGCCACGCCGAGGCACCGATGAGGCCGAAGAAGCCGCCGAACGTCGCCGCCGGGTACGCCGCCATCGCGTGCTCGAGCACTCGCGAGACGGTGACGACCGCGGTCGCGATCCCCAGCCCCAGCGCGGCGAGAAACAGCCCGTCGATCTCCCGGAACGCGTCGACGGCGTCGGCCCGGTGGTCGGGCAGCGGCGCCGCCACGATGTCGAGCAGTCGGTCGGGTTCGACGGCGGTGATCGCGGCGATCAGCCGGGGGTAGATCCCGGTCAGCAGCGCGATGGTCCCCCCAGAGACGCCGGGTACCGCGTCCGCGGCGCCCATCGCGATCCCGCGGAGGTAGACGCCCAGGGAGTTCCGTCCGCGCATCAGTTCGTCACGCGTGCCGCCGGCCCGAACGCGTCAGTCGTGAGCACGCTCGAACTCGGCCCGTCGACGCTTCCGGCGTCTGTCGAGTCAACGGTTGACGAGTCCACGCTGAGCGAGTCCGGGGCGGTGAGGCTGCTACTGTTGGTGTCCGTGCTGTTGGTGTCGGAGTCGTTCTGTGCGCCCTCGGGCGCCTGCGTGCGCTTCTCGAGGGTGATCTGGACGGGCTCCTCGTCGACGCCAAGCACGGCGCCCTCCGAGACGTTGAACTCCTGGCCGTACTGGACCGTGTAGCCGCTCGCGTTGGTCGTCGAGGGCGTCGTCACGGTGTAGCTGGTGTTCGCACGGACGCTCACGTTGGTGTAGCCGTTCTCCGGGCCGAACTCGTCGTAGCCCGTCGTGGAGTACGGCAGCGTCAGCGTGAACTCGCCGTCGTCGTTCGTCTGGGCGTGCTGCGTGTAGACGAACGTGGAGTTCGAGTTCGGCATCCGCATCTCCACGGAGGCGGTCACCTCGGTGTTCGCCGGCGCCCCGGAGCCCTCGACGGTCGCGCCGGGCACCTTCTCGAACGTCTTCACCCAGTTGGGCGACGTGGCCGAGGTCTGGTAGATCAGCCCGTAGAGCTGGTCGCCGGCCATCGCGGCCTGTCGCCGGTCGTTCAGCTGGAAGTTCGGGTTCTGTGCCTCGCTGGCCTTCACGAGTCGGTAGTGCTTCAGCGCGGGCACGTCCTCGCTCGGGAACGGCCCGACGCCGCCGATCTGGGCGCTGCCGTCCTCCTCGACGTACGCCCGCGCGGCGCTCATGTTGGGGAACCGCTTGACCATCGATTCGTTGTCGCCGACGGTGCGGACGTCGACGGTGCTGCCGTCGCCGGCGGTCAGCTCGCGGGTCTCCCAGTCGACGACGATCGGCTGGGCCTGCTGGGCGGAGCCGTGGTAGCGGTAGAGCCGCACCATCAGGCTGTCGTAGTAGCGCTGGTCGTACACCTGCGAGCTCCGGTCGACGAACGTCCCTTGCTCGGTCTCCTGGAGGCTGTACACCGTCTCCGCGAAGTCGTTGTAGGAGACGTTCTCGTCGTCGTAGAACGTCACCGGCGCGCTGAACTTCGAGGTGACCGAGGCCATCTGGTAGTCGACCATCACGTAGCGAGTCTCCTCACCCGCGTCGGCCCGACGGTCGAGCACGTCCTGGGCCTGACTCTCGTTCGGCGCGAGCAGGTAGTTCGCGGCGTTGGTCGCCCCCTGCTGGAACGGGTTGGCGTTCGGAATCCGCTGGCTCTGGGTGGTGATCCAGTGGCCGTAGTCCCACCAGGACATCACGCCGTAGGCCCCCTCGGGGTACTCGAAGTCGTCAGTCCGCTCGTAGGCGCCGTAGTACTCCATCTGCTCGGCGTTGCCGGCGCCGCCGAGGTTGCCCTCCTCGGGGTGTTGTTCTGCATCCAGTCGAACGTCCCCTCCCACGCGAGTACCGCGCCCGGACCGGTGCTGTTGCCGCCCTGGACGGCGGTGGCCGTCTGTGTCCCGCCACTCTGGGCGGACGCCCCGAGCGTGACCGGCACCGCGAGCACCGGCGCGGCGACGAGCAGGAGCACCGCGGCGATGGTGAGCACCTGGTGGCCCTCGAGTTCGTCGACGAACATGATCGCCGAGACGAGCACCGCGGCCGCGACGACGATCGCCGCGAGCGTCTGGTCGAGCAGCAGCAGGCCGAACACGACCGGGACCGTGGCGAACCCGATCGTGCGCACCTCGAGGTCGGCCGCCGCGAGGGCGGCGTCGACGTCGATGAACGCCAGCACGCGCGCGAACAGATACGCGTTCGCCACGACGACGACGATGGCGAGGTAGTAGTTGAACCGCACCTGGGTGAACGCCATCGAGGTGATGAACGCCGCCCAGACCACGAACAGCAGGTCGGTCGCCTCGTACTCCACGACCAGCGGCGCGCCGGCGAGGAGCGCGGCGACGATCAGGAGGCCGAGTACCTGCTGGTCGACGCCGACGACGCCGCCGAGAACGCTCGGCAGCGGCGTGAGGAAGATCAGTGCGGTGATCACGAGACTCCCGCCGAGGTAGCTGTAGGCCCGCTGGGTCCCCTTCTGAATCAGGGGCCGGGCGTGCATGAGCACGACACCGAGGACGGCGGTGAAGAACGTGATCCCGTACTCCATGACGACGCGCTCGGAGGCGGAGTTGAGCCCGTACTGCCTGATGGAGTTCTGGCTGATGAACGGCTGAGCCTCCGAGATGGTGCGGGTCGCGGCGCCCGCGCTGAAGCCGACGATGCGGAGGAGGTTCCTGACGACGTTGTTGAACAGCCCCGACGCGACGACCGAAAGCACGGCGGCGCCGACGATCCCGAGCCCGAGAACCACGGCCGGGTAGTACGTCGTGTCGAGATCCTCGCGCTCCCAGTAGCGCGCGAGCCAACAGAGGAACACGCCCGCTGCCGCCACGGAGAGGGCGGCCAACGGCTGGAGCAGCGAGAGCGTCGTCGTCGAGGCGTCGAACGTGTCGATCGCGAGCAGGCTCATCAGCGCGGTGACCAGCATCGCCACCGTCACCGCGAACGCGACCGGTTCGGGCGTGTCGCCGTGGACGACGTCGGTGACGACGTTCAGGACGAGGAACAGGCCGACGATGCCGACCAGGAACACGGCGGGCGGCCAGACCCAGAGGAAAAGGCCGACGAGGACCCCGGCTGCGATCGACCACGCGAGTGGCTCTCTCAGCGTGTCGAGTTCGCGGGACTCGATCAGCTCCTCACGGACCACCTCCCAGACGGGCATCGTCCGGTCGGCGACGGCGACGGCGCCGAACAGGCCGACCATCGCGAGGCCCATGAAGAACGGCTCCGCGGCGTTGTGGTCGGCGGCGCCGACGAGGGTTCGCTGGAGGAACAGCCCCGGGAGGAGGGCGAGGAGGAGGACACCGAACAGGCCGCCGATGCGGCTACTGAACCGCTTTCCGATGAAGTAGACGGGGACGACGGCGAGCGCGCCGAAGACTGCCGGTGCGACGAGCAGGGTCTTGGCGATGAGGGTGTCGCTCGGGGAGCCGAGGCCGACGATGAGGGCGACGAGGGCGATCAGCTGGTCGTAGAGGGTACCGAACTGGCCGACGAACGTACCGACCGGGAACCCAGTCCAAATGTCGTAGGGGATTGGTGACGGAAAGTTTCGGACGATATAGTTCGTCTCGCGGAGGTGGTACCAGGCGTCCATGCCAGAGAAATACACTTCACCGTTCTGGAGGAAACGGGAGTAACTCTGCATCCGCACCCAGAACATCCACGCCATCGCGAAGAGGAGCGCGGGGACGTGGTACCAGTTGGCCGCAGTGTCGCGGAGCGACTGGAGGGAGTCGCCGCTTTCGGTTCGCGAACTCATTGGCGTGAATCGTAGCAAAAGGGGGATAAGGTTTGTGAAAGAGCCAGCAGCCCGTGGTCGGCCTCCCCTTGGGGACTCCCAAAATACGCATACTACGACCGTCTATCGAGGTAGCAAAACCGTATGCGATGGCGTTTTTATCTTCTGGCCTGCAACGCCATGTATGTTGACCCTCCCGTCCCCGACCGTCCGATTTCACTCCCTCGATCTCGGGCGAGTAGTTCACAGCAGTCCGACTGATCGGTCGTTGGTACGGGTGTTCAAATGACAGGACGTACCGCTATCGCTCACGGAAACTATCTACAGCGTGGTGGTGCAGAGCAGGTCTCAAACGAACTGGCCCGTCTCTTCGATGCGCCACTGTACTACGGTTTTGGGGATCCGGAGTACCTTCCGGACGATGTCGACTCTCGGCAACTCTTCGGTGGTAGACTCGTCTCCCAACTGAGCCGGTCCGTGTTTTCACGCGATCTCTACTACGCGTTCGCTGCACAGCGCATCCCGGAGTTGGCTGAGTACGATACGGTCGTGCTATCGAAAAACGAACTATCGTGGTACGTTCCGGAAGACGAACAGACAGTCATTCACTACGTCCACAGCACTCCGCGAACGCCGTACGATCTGTTCCAGCAGCGAGGAGACAGCCTTCCAACGCGGCTCTACTCGTTCGTAGCGCGAACCCTATTCCTCCCGAATACAAAGTATCCGGACCGGTTCGTCGCGAACAGCGAGCTTGTCGCCCGTCGACTCGAACGTTACTGGCGGATCTCGGCGGACCGCATCGACGTCGTCTACCCGCCGGTCCCCGTCGACGAGTACAGCCCGAGTGATCCGAAAGAGTACTACCTCACCTACTCCCGGCTCATCCCCGAAAAGCGGATCGACGCGATCGTTGACGCGTTCGCAGAGCTCGATGCGGAGCTTGTCGTCGGTGGCTCCGGTGAGGAGCGCGATCGACTCGAGCGTCGAGCCCCAGAGAACGTCAGGTTCGTGGGCTACATGGACGAATCGGAGAAGAAACGTCGCCTCGGCGAGGCTCGGGCGCTGCTATTCAACGCAATGAATGAGGACTTCGGCATGATCCCGGTAGAGGCACTGGCCAGCGGTACGCCGGTTCTCGGCGTCGACGAAGGGTACACGAAGTATCAAATAAAGGCTGGGAAGAATGGTTATACGCACGACCCCGACCCCAAGAGTATCCGTTCGGCAGTCGAACGGTTCGAGCGTGAGGGGGTTGCCTGGTCGGCAGCCGAGATTCAGGAGTACGCCGAACGCTACAGCGCGGAAGCATTCCGCCAGGGAATGCAAGACGCTGTAGCCCGCGCCGAGGACGATGCAACGATCGATGTATCATACGGTTCGGGTGACGAGACATGACCTTCGGCGAATGGGTTTCGAACAGCGTCGACCGGTTTGAGCGGGAGGGGCCCTGATGGGGGTCTACGGCGCAGTGCAGGAACTCTACGAGGGCGGGCTTGGCAAGGTCGGTGAACACCTGTATAACTACGGCACCCCGGTGTGGGACAAAGAGTGGGACGTTTTGGTCGTTCTCGATACGTGTCGGCCTGATCTGCTACAGGAAGTATCTAACGAGTACGACTTCCTCGCGGGGTACGACACATCCCAATCGATTAACTCCCTGGGTTCACGCTCGCCCGAGTGGATTCGCAAGACGTTTGACCCCGACGAACACGCCGACTCGCTCGCGAAAACGGCGTATGTAAGCGCGAACCCGCACACGCGAGATATACCTGACCCCGAGTCGCTGTTTCTGCTTGACGAAGTCTGGAAATATGCCTGGGACGAACAGTGGGGTAACGTCCCCCGGAGAATCTCACCGACCGTGCCATCGCCGTCGCCCGTGAGCACGAGCCAAACCGCTTGATCGTCCACTACATGCAGCCCCATGCCCCATACCGACCCTTTGTGCAGGAGCACCCAGAGTGGTACTCGTTGACTGTCGGGATGGACAACCCCGAGGATCGCCCCGATATGAACATGTGGGAGCGGATCAGGACAAAGCGAGTCTCAGCCGAAAAGGCGTGGGACGCTTATCGAGACACACTGCGTTGGGTGCTAGACGACGGCATCGAACCCCTGCTACGAAACATCGACGCCGATAAGGTCGTGCTTACGAGCGATCACGGCGAGGGGTTCGGCGACTGGTGGTACTACGGGCACAGCACGCCCGCTCCGATCCCACCCTTGAAGCGTGTGCCGTGGGCTGTCACCAGTGCTACCGACGAAGGGAGCGTTGAACCGACGATCAGACCGGAAGCGATCCGGCTAGAAAACGACGAGATAGAGGAACGCCTCGCAGCCCTCGGCTACCGTTGATAGCAAAAGGAAATATTATCCCACGGCACCGACAACCCTTCTCTTAACTTGCCGCAGCGAAACCGCGGCAGCTATCATGACACTACAGGACTGGTTCAATGAATCACGAGAGAGAATCGCCCAACACGGAATCGTTACCGGAGGGCGCGGGTCGGCTGAAGCCCTCCTTACAGGGGTTCTCGATCGTACAGGGCGAGCGGGGTTCAACTATGGAACCTCTATTTTCGAGCGAGAATGGGACGTACTCGTAATCCTCGATACCTGTCGTCCGGATCTACTCAAGCAGGTCAGTTCTGAGTACGAGTACGTGCCGGAGGAGGTCCCAACCCATACTTCCCTCGGCTCGGCTTCGGTGGAGTGGATTCGGAAGAACTTCACTGACGGCGACTACTCCGAGCCATTCATTGACCGATCGACCAACGGTTGGTACGGCGAGGAGCTCGCAAACACGGCGTACGTCACCTCGAACCTGTTTGCCGAGCACATCGACGATGACGATTTGCTCTACTTGGACGAAGTACACGAGTACGGATGGAATGAAGAGGTCTGCACCACCCCGCCAGAAGTGGTCACCGACCGCGCGGTCGCGGCCGCTCGTGAGCACGACCCGGATCGGCTGATCGTCCACTATATGCAGCCGCACGCACCGTATCGGTCGATGATCGATCGGTATGGGTGGGACGAGAAGCCGGGTGTTGGAAACTACGGTGCGACTCACCCGGCCCGGGAGATGTGGGAAGAACTCCGTGCCAACGAGATCTCGATCAAAGAAGTCTGGGACGCGTATCGCGATAACCTTCGGTGGGTGCTCGACGATGGCGTCACCCCACTACTGAACAACGTCGACGCTGACCGGGTCATCCTCTCCAGCGACCATGGAGAGGCGTTCGGCCGATGGGGTGCCGAGACGTGGACGGCCGACGCGGCAACCGCCCGAGAATGGGGGACTTACGCACACCCGCCGTACGTACCGTTGAAAACGCTCAAAGAGGTGCCTTGGGTCGAAACAACAGCAACTGATACGGGAGAGTTGACTCCCTCTGTGACGACCGAGGAGGAGGCGGTATCGGAGGATGAGCGAAAGGATCGACTCGAAGCACTCGGGTACGTATGACGTTTCGGGACTGGATCGAAGAGTCTCGGTTCAAGGTGAACCACTACGGTTGGCGCAAAGGTGGTGTCTCCGCAGCATACGATTTCTGGGGGGTGCGCTGCGTCACTCCTCACACCTCATCGGGGCCGACCGTAAGGGGGAGAACGTGTTCGAACGAGATTGGGACGTCCTAGTGCTTCTCGATACGTGTCGACCGGACGTCGCCGAGGAAGTTTCAGGGGGCTACCCGTTTGTCCCGTCCGACGTTCCCTCGATAACCTCTGTGGGCTCTACGTCCTGGGAATGGCTCAACCGAACGTTTTCGGAAGCCCCCAACGACGTTGTCGAACGAACTGCGTACGTCTGTGCGAACAACTTCTCTCAACAGTTCGGTGACGAGTTCGAGCCCGACCCAGCCAGCTTTGGTTTGCTCGACGAGGTATGGCGGTATGGGTGGGACGATGATCTAGGGGTTGTTCCGCCAGAGACGGTCACTGATCGTGCTGTCGACGTCCGACGGAACGGTGAGTTTGATCGGCTCATCGTCCATTACATGCAGCCACATATTCCCTACCGTTCGCTGGACGTTGGAGACCGGGCCGACGCAGACGAGCGGGGGGCTGCCCAGCGCTCCGTCTGGGACCTCCTCCAAATGGGAGACTTGTCTCGAGCGGACGCGTGGGACGCGTATCGCGACAACCTCAGATGGGTGCTCGACGATGGTGTTGCCCCCCTCCTCGAGAACATCGACGCTGATCGGGTCGTCCTCTCTAGTGACCACGGCGAGGCGTTCGGCGAGTGGAACCTGTACGGTCATTACCGACACGTCCCCGCGGCCGCGCTCCGTGAAGTCCCGTGGATCGTGACCTCTGCGACTGACTCGGGCCAGTTGGAACCAGAAGTGGAACCAGAAGAAATCCACCTCACCGACGACACGATCAATGAACGGCTGACTGCGCTGGGGTATCAATGACTCCCGACAACTCCCGACGGAGTTTAAACTGATGAAGGGAGAAATGGAATCTATGGCCGGGCCCGCGCTTCTCATCACCGTTGACTCTTTGCGGTATGATCACTACCCACACATGAGTTCGACTCGGGAGTTCCTTGGCGAGACACATGAAGCGACGTTCGCCCCGAACACGGCGACGCCCTCCTGCTTCCAGTCCATCATCGGCGGTATTTACCCAGGCCAGGCAGGCATCACCGAGCAGGAGAGCTTCGTGCCGCAGCTTCCACACCGTCGGAAGGTCGGCATCTCGACGAACCGGTTTCTCTCGAAACGCTACGGATACGACGCGGGTTTCGACCAGTTCATTGAGCCCGATCGTGGCGAGGCGTCGATAAAGGACCGGGTGGCGTCGCATATGACGCCGCAGAGTACCGTCTACGGGATCGCATCGCGATTGTACAACAGCTACCAGAGCCTCCGAGGCACAGTCACCGACGCATCCCGGGATTACCGCCCGGCGGCAGAAGTCATTGACGAGTTTCTTGATACCGTCAACACGTCTAACGATGACTGGTTCGGGTGGCTTCACTTCATGGAGCCACACCACCCGTACAACCCCGACGAGGCCCCCGTCTCCCGGACCGAGGCACAACAGGTTACGCGCCGACTGCTTGACGGTCGTGGAAGCGACGCGGACGCCGAACTCGGACGGAAGCTCTACCGGGGTGAAGTGGAGGAGCTCGACAAGCGGCTCGCCCGGCTCTGGGAGACGATTCCCGACGAGACTCAAGTGTTGTTCTGTGCAGACCACGGCGAGTTACTCGGGGAGTACGGAGAGTGGGGGCATCATGCCACGATGTGTCCGGAGATCCTTCGCGTGCCGATGGCTGGACGGAACCTACCGATCTCACTCGATCGGAGTGATGTCTGGAGTCTGGTGGATGTCCCCTCAATTTTCCGCGGGGAGATCCACGGTGATGGAAGCATCCAGCGAGAGACCGCGTTCGCCGCCTCGAACGGGAACTACGCGGCCATGAACGCTCGACACTTCGCCAACAACGACGGGGTACGTACATTCGACGGCGAGCACACGACAGATTCACAGCTCACTGCTGCACTCGAAGAGTGGGAAACGACCGCAAGCGAACCAGTGTCCAGAGACGAACTTCCCGAAGACGATCTAGAAGCACTCGGTTACAAGTGACCCACCCGGTCTACCATCAATGACCGACAAGAACACCGCCGAACTCGATCTGGGTAGCGAGGCGTTCACCTCCGCGATCGCGAAGTTCACGATGTCCGGGTTGGGGTTCGTCGGTGTCATCGCGTTCGCAAACGTGCTCGGTCCAGCGGGCGTCGGGCGATACTACTTCGCGCTCGCTATCGCATTGCTTCTCGTTCGAGTCGATGCCGGCGTCGGTGTCGCCCTGAAGAAACGCGTCAGCCAAATCGAGACGGAGGCGGATACGTATCTCACAGTCGGACTGCTCTTCCACGCCGCGTGGGTTGTCGTCGTCGCTGTTGGGACGTTCCTCGTAGCGGAGTTTACCGATCTCCTTCCGATGACACCACTCGTCGTTTCAGGAGTCATTTCGGTTCTCGCAACCGTGGGGCTCTTCCAGATTCTCAACCGGTTCTACGCGGGGTTAGGGTACCCAAGCCGTTCCCTCTGGATCGACACGGTTCGTAGCGCCTTCACTCTCGGGCTCCAATTGCTGTTTCTCGTCCAGGGGTACAGAGCGTTCGGCCTACTGGTCGGACTTGCGGGGGGACACTCATCTCCGCCGGTATCGTGTTCGTTGCAGCTGGAGTACGCCCGTCGATAAGTAACATCGGGAAGACGGGCGCCGACGTGTTCACGTTCGCCCGCTACTCCGTCCCGACAGCGGTGGTCGAGGACTTCTACAAGCGAGTCGACGTCATCCTCATTCGCCTGTTTGCTGGCGAGTCAGCGGTCGGTTTCTACGAAACCGCCCTCCGTATCGTTACTCCGGCACAACAGCTCTCCGGGAGCATTTCAAACGCCCTCGGTGTGAAAGTGAGCGGGCTGACTTCGATCGGACAGGAAATCCGGAGTGATATCGTTAACGCAGTTATCTACACCGGGCTGCTCGCTATCCCGATGTTTTTCGGAGCACTCGCGATGCCGGCTGCGCTCATGCAGACGTTCTTCGGCTCCGAGTTCGCCGGTGGCGCGACCGCACTGATCGGGATCGCTCTATTTTTCGTCTTCTACATTTACCAGGATCCGTTCGCGACTGCGCTCGAGGGTTCCGACCGCCCCCAGATCGTGTTCCGACTCCGGCTCTTTGCATTGGTGGTCCACCTCCCGCTCGCGCTGCTACTGGGGAACTACTGGGACGGACTCCTTGGGGTGATTGGGGCGACGCTAGCCGTAGAAGTAGTTCTATTGGCCATCTATCAGGCCGTGAGCCATCGAGAGCTCGGTGGTATAATCTTCCCAAAGCCCGTCGTGGCACAGCTCGGTAGTGCAGTCGTCATGTATGGATTGATCATGCTGATCAAACCGATGGTCCCGCTGGTGTCCTGGGTTCCGGTAATTGCACTCATCGTGTTCGGAGCTGGGGCGTACTTCCTCTCGCTCGTGGTGATGAGCAGTCACTTCCGGCTCACTCTCAATAATGTTCTCGTCCCGGCTCTCGGTCGCATCCGAACGCGAATAAGGTAGGGTGACGTTTCAACCAACCACACTCGCCGTGCGACGCTTCCTTCGACAGCCTCAGTAAACCTCCCGCAGTTCCTCGTCGATCTCCCACGTCCCGTCACCCTCGCCACTCAGAAGCTTTAGGCTCGCACGGAACAGCGAGACCTGCGTGTCGAACAGCGAGTACGCCGCCTGCAGCCCGCCCAACTTCTCACGCGAGCCAAGCGCCACGAATCCGCCGACCACTGCTGGAACAACTAGTCCGAGCGGGCCACCGACGGCCACCCCACCCAGCGTTGCCAACCCGATCGACCCCATCACGAGCCACGGCGAGACGATCATGAACCACCAGTTGAACGGCAGCACCGCTCGGCCGTAGGCGCCGTACCCGCCCAACATTTCTCGCTGTCGCCAGAGCAGCCGAATCAACCCCATCGCGCGGCGATCTTTCTGCTGGCGACGCTTTCGGAACGTCGAGTGGGCGGCCTCCTTGTACTCGATCTCGGGGTCGAACACGACGCGGTCGCCGCCCTTGCGGATCTTCAGCGCCAGTTCCGTGTCGTCGGCGATGGAGTCCTCGTCGATGGAGACGATGGCGTCGTTCTCGAACGCCGAGAACGGGCCGTGGAAGATGAGCGTCGAGTCGAGGTGGGACTCGAGCGTCTGGATGTGGGCCTGCACGTCCCGGTACCCCTCTTCGACCTCGCTCCCGCCGAGTGCTTCGGCGTTTCGCCCCGTAACGGCGCCGATATCCGGATCAGCGAGATTCGCTGCTGCCTCACGGAGGGCGTCGTCGGCGATCCGGGAGTCGCAGTCAGTCTTGACGACCATCTCGTTCGACGCCGCGGCGTAGGCCTCGTTCAGCGCGACGGCGAGTCCACGGCGCTCCTCCTCGCGGATCAGCGTCAGTTCGGGCGCCTGCCGGTCCGCGAAGAATGCCTCCACCAGCTCCGGTGTCTCGTCGTCACTGGAGTCGACAACGACGACCTCCACCTTCTCCATCGGGTAGTCGAGCGAGACCAACTCTTCGAGTTTCGTCTCGACGATCCCTTCCTCGTTGTACGTCGGGAGGACGATACTCACTGTCGGCTCGGCGTCGTAATCCTTCTCCGCGGGCGAGCCCTCGGGCCCGAAGAGCCAGTACAGGCCCACGTAGGCTAAATAGGGCAGCCCGGTCAGCGCGAGGAGGCCGGCCAGTGCCTCGACGAAACGTCGCATATTCTCCCTTGTGCTACCGCCGGCAAAAACTCCGCCGGTGTCGCCGCCCCCAAGTAGAAGCCTTTTCACTCCACCCCACACCACACGGAGACGAGATGCCCGACCCCGAACAGGTCACCGTCCTCCTCCCGACGTACGACGAGGCCGCCACCATCGGCGACGTCGTCGACGGGTTCCGCGAGCACGGGTTCGATGACGTGCTCGTGATCGACGGGGACTCCGGCGACGGCACTCGCGAGATCGCTCGCGAGCACGGTGCGCGCGTCGAGACCCAGTCAGCGTCGGGGAAGGGACAGGCGATCCGCGAGGCGGTCCGCGAACACATCGACCGCGAGTACGTGCTGATGGCCGACGGCGACGGCACGTACCGCCCCGAAGACGCCGACGCCATGCTCGCGCCGCTCGAGGAGGGGTACGACCACGTCATCGGCGACCGGTTCGCCGACATGGAGGACGGCGCGATGACGCGCCTGAACCGGATCGGCAACGGACTCATCAATTGGCTGTTCGGAACGATCCACCGCGAAGAGTTCACGGACATCCTGAGCGGCTACCGAGCGTTCAGTCGCTCGTCGTTCGAACGGCTCCACCTCTCCGCGGAGGGGTTCGGGATCGAGACCGAGATGGCCGTCGAGTGTGCGAAGCAGGGGATCCCCACAACCGTCGTCCCCATCACGTATCTCGAGCGCCCTGCGGGGTCGAACACGAACCTCCACCCCATCCGCGACGGGGGATCATCCTCCTCGAACTGTTCCGGCGGGCGAAAACCAACAACCCGCTGTTCTACTTCGGGAGCGTCGGCGTCGCGTCCGGCGTCGCCGGGTCGGTGATCGCGGCCTACGTCGCCGTCGAGTGGTTCGTCTACGGCGTCCCCCACCAGATCTGGGCGCTCGCGGGCGCTGCGGGGATCCTCCTCGGCGTCCAACTCCTGATGTTCGGGGTGCTCTCGGACCTGATCCTCACCCTCCATCGCGAACAGCTCGATCGGATCGAGTCTTTCGCCAGCGGCGACGACTAATCGCGCCTGCGGCCGCCGTCGACGCCGTGGGAGCCCCGTGCCGGCGTGTTTTTCCCCACCGACACCTGAGTACCGGCCATGACCGAGTACACCACGGTCTCGATTCCCACCGAACTCGCCGAGCGCGTCGACGAGACGATCGAAGGAACCAGCTTCTCGAGCACCAGCGACCTCGTCCGGTTCCTGCTCCGCAGTATCGTGATCAAACACCAAGAGCGCGGCGAGCTCACCGAAGCGGAGTTCGAGGAGATCGCCGAGCAACTCGAGAACCTGGGGTATCTCGACTGAGGGCTGCGCGTCGCCAGAGGTGTCGGTCCGGTTTCCTTCCGTCGTTTTCACTCACATCTCGTTTATCATGGCCTAGAATCAAACCGGGTAATATCTATCCACTTATATAGCGAACTGTTCGCATGGAGTGTAATGTCCGAATTCAAGTCGTTCCTGGCCGACAACCCGAAGATGATGGGCGTCCTGTTCACGATGCTGCTGTTCCTCTCCCAGGCGGGTAGTGTGGCTGCTTCCGCAGCAAATACGGTTGCGGGCCCGTAAATGGAAACTTCACGTTAGAGAATAGATGCTAGATATTACAACTTGATCTCGTCTGACCACCTGATCTCGCCATTATACCGAACAAGGTCGCCGACCTGTTCAAGAATATCTAATAGAGTATCGACATCGTCGAAGCGTGACTCGACGATAGTTCCAGGTGTCAGATAGAACGTAGACTCATCACTAAATGCAGAATTGGACTGGGCACCGACGGTAATGTCATTCGTTGGGAATACGCGAACAGAAACTGCAAACTCACCGTCTTTGCGTTTGATTTCTGTCATTGGTGCACCGAGATCCTCCCGCTGTACCACGTCCACGTCGCCATCTCCGACAACCGAGTACTGGCCGCCGACGAACGACTGCTGACTCGCAACGGAGAGCGCCGAACGAAGTGGGAAACCGTGATTCAGTAACTTCACCATTGCCTTCCCTACGCGGGTGGCGCCACTATTCACGACCTCGGTAAGCGTGACGACGCCCCCGGTAGCACCGTTCTCCAGTAGCCCCATCCCCTGGTCGTAGGAGGCACAGCCGTTGAGGAAGAACGCGTCGACGCCGACGAAGTCGAGGTCGCGCGCGTCGAGTCGGCCGTCCGAACACTCGAACCCGTCGGCCTCGATGTGGCCGACGTAGTGGAGGAACTCCCGCTCGGTCTCCAACACGGCCTTGAGCCGATCGGTCGTCAGGTTGCGGTACACCCGCAGGTCGAACGGGAACTCCGCGTCGTCGCCGTACACGTCCTGGGCCACGTCGCCCTCCTCGGTCATTCCCTCGTCGTTGACGACGACGGTGACGCCGATCTCCTCGGAGGGTGTGTGTTCCAGCCCGTTCCGGTAGCCGTCGATCGACGCCTTCGTCGACCCGACGGGGACGCCGTCGTCGGCCCAGACCGTCTCGAACGCGCCGGTCGGCTCCGGTTCGACGAGATCCGGTAGCGGTCCCTGTGGCGCCTGTGCCCGTCCCGTGGCGCGCGTGGCGCTTCTGGTCGGGCCCGTGATCGCGTCCGTGCTCGGCGTCGACGCGCCGGCACGCGCGAAGTCGAACAACGAGTCGGTCTGCACCTGTTCGGCCGTCGTCGCCTCGCCGGCCGGCGTCTTGATCGTCGCGAGGTCGTCGATCAGGTACGGCAGCAGTTCGGCGTTCTCGGGGTCGGGCGCGACGTAGCCCGCCGTCTTCCACTCCGGGACGTAGTCGGCGATCCGCTCGTAGGGGACCGAGAGGTAGGCGTCCAATCGCTCTGAGAGCGAGCGGCCGTACAGGTCGGCCCAGTCGAGGTCGACCACCGCGTCGACATCCTCCCGTTCGGCCAGGTCGACGGCGTAGAACCCCTCCGTTCGGGCGACGCAGTCGAACAGCAGCGTCTGTTTCAGCGTCTGGGCGACGGTCTCCTCGAACCCGCCCGCGCCGTCGAGGCGGTAGCTGAACCCCTCCTCGCCGACGAGCCGGGGACGTTCCCGGGGACCACTTCGGCGCCGAGGTAGAACGCAAGCGGCGCGACCGGGTAGACGAAGCGCAACTGCGGCGGCACCTCGATCCGGACGCCCGCGTCGGCCGCGGCCATCCCCTCGGGGATGTCGAGCTCGTCACCGAGTTCGATCTCCGGCGGGTGGCCACGCAGCGTCGGGTAGGACCGCTCGACGGAGGTGGTTTTCAGCGACGACGACATCGCCGACACGGCGCGCATCATCTCGCGGGGGTCGCCGGTCGTCGTGATCGTCCCCGCCGGGTGGTTGTGTCGTGAGCGGCCGGCGACGAACAGGTCGCCCTGCGTGCTCACCGTCGTCGTCATTCCGTTGGTCTCGACCGTGAGCGGTCCCTCGATGCGGACGTACAGCTTCACCGGCTGTTCGAGTTCGATCAGGTACTCGCCGGAATCGAGGTCGAGTTGGTCCGTGCGGTCCATCTGGGCGACCACGTCGCCCTCGCCGTCCCGGACGAACGTCGCGACGTAGCTCCCGAGGGTCACGCTCTGGGTGTCGATCCGCGCGGCGGCGTCGACCGGGAAGTAGAACCGATCGCCGTCGATCGACTCGGTCGCGGCGGGCTCGGGCATCCGCAGCACGCACTGGCGCTGCTCGATGCTGTCCGTCACGTGCAGCGCAGTCCCCGGGTCGCGATGTCGATGCTCATCGCCGACCCACCCCCGAACTGCGGCTCCCTCGGACCGGTGCCCCAGAGCCAGTCATCTATCTATCGATTCTGATTCTGCGAGTATAAAGGCTTCGTCGCGTCTGACGGGAGAACCCGGTGGTACGGCAGCGAACCGCTTACGGCCCCGTCAGTCGGCTTGCTCGCTAGCCTCGCGGTGCCACCGTTGGAGTTGCTCCTCGGGGATTCCGGTCACGTCCGACAGCAGTTCGGGGCTGGCGGTCGCGAGCGAGCGGACCGAGGTGACGCCAGCCTCCGCCAGCCGGTCGGCGTAGCCGTCGCCGACCCCGGAGAGATCGGTCAGCGGCGTCGGTTTCGATCGCTCGCGCCACGCCGCCTCGGCCGCCAGCGGATCACCGCTCCCGTCGGCGGTCGCCGAGGCGTCGTCGCTGGTCGCGTCGGCGACCCACGCCGTCTCCTCGTCGACGGCGTCGTCGGTGGCGTCGCCGCCGGACGCTGCCGATTCGGCGTCGGAGGCTTCGGCCGGCTGTGTGGAAGCTTCGACCCACGCCGCCTCGTCGGCGTCGCTCTCCGCTGCCGACTCCGCCCCCTCGGTAGTTGAGTCGGCCTCGGCTGCGGGCTCCTCGCCGTGACTGGAGGCGACCCACGCCGCTTCGTCGTCCTGCAGCCCACGAACCTGCTCGGAGCGACGGCTCAGGTCGCCGTCGTTGTCGAACGACCACGGCAACGAGTGGTGCCGGCGGATCTTCGCCGCCACGCCGGGGTTGACCCCGGCCTCCTGCAGCATCCGGTAGGAGACCTCCTTGTCGGCGACGGCCTGGGCGGAGAACGCCGCCGCCTCGATGGCCTCGGCCGTGGCCGGGCCGACGAACTTCAGGTCGGTCGGCGCGTCGACCGACCGACGCCCCACGTCGTCGACGTCGACCATCAGATGCTCCAACAGGCGAGTCACGTTACCACCGTCTGCGGACCAAAGATACTTCAAGGTTTGTGTGAAACGATGGCCCAGAGTCCGCCGCAGCGTGCCTGAGGACTCTGTTTTGAGTCAATTCGAGGGATGTCGGCGTCATCGAGCGGTTGTCGCTACGCTTACGGTGATGCCGGGCCGAATGCCGTCTATGTACACACTGGAAGACGTCGAGACGGTGGGCGTCGTCGGCGCCGGAACGATGGGTGCCGGGATCGCACTGGTCGCCGCGACGGCGGGCTACGACGTGGTGATGCGGGACATCAAGCAGTCCTTTGTCGACGACGGGTTCGACACGATCGACGACTCGCTCTCGCGGCTGGTCGACCGCGAGGCGCTGAGCGAGGACGAAGCCGAGGCGGCGAAAGCCCGAATCACGGGGACGACGGAGCTCGACGACCTCGCCGGCGCCGAGATCGTCGTCGAGGCCGCGCCCGAGGAGATGGAGCTCAAACAGTCGATCTTCGCGGAGCTGGACGAGACGCTCGACGCGGAGGCGCTGTTGGCGACCAACACGTCGACGCTGTCGATCACCACGATCGCGAGCGCGACAGAGCGCGCCGACTCCGTGGTCGGCCTCCACTTCATGAACCCCGTCCCGATCATGGACGGCGTCGAGGTCGTCACCGGCGAGCGCACGGCGACGGAAACCACGGCGCTCGCGCACGCGTTCGCGGAGGACCTCGGGAAGGAGACCTGGGAGTCCGACGACAAGCCGGGGTTCGTCACCAACCGCATCCTGATGCCCTGGATCAACGAGGGGATCCGCGCGTTCGACGAGGGCGTCGCCGAGAAGGCGGATATCGACCGCGGGATGACTCTCGGGACGAACGTCCCGATGGGCCCGCTCGAACTCGCCGACCACATCGGCCTCGACGTCTGCCTCCACGCCAGCGAGACGCTTCACGAGGAGCTGGGTGACCGCTACACCCCGGCGTACCTGCTGAAGCGGAAGGTCGAGGCGGGCGACCTCGGAAAGAAGACCGGGC
Organism: Halolamina pelagica; assembly: GCF_001307315.1. Classification (GTDB taxonomy): domain Archaea; phylum Halobacteriota; class Halobacteria; order Halobacteriales; family Haloferacaceae; genus Halolamina; species Halolamina pelagica_B. The sequence goes on along the minus strand of NZ_LGUC01000001.1, from coordinate 1,182,131 downwards.
GCGGCTTCTACGAGTACGAGTAGTCGACGACGAGCGGCGAGCCCTCCGATCGCGCTTCGGACCCTTTTTGCCCCGTTCGGCCGACCACCCCCGTATGCACGTGCGCATCGGCGAGGGTGCGACCGACGAGGAAGCGTCGGCGGTCGCTGCGGCGCTGGCCGAACATCTCGGCGCGGAGATCGAGGTGTTGGTCGGCGACGCCGACGAACCGGCGGCAACGGCGACGCCCCCAGAGACGGAGTACCCACTCGACGACGACCTCGGGCCAACTGAGCGCGAGCGAAAGCTCCGCGAGGAGATCGAGGAGATCCTCGACGGCGGGCCGGAGAAGTACAAACAGCGCCTGCCAGAGCAGGGCAAACTGTTCGTCCGCGACCGACTGGACCTCTGGTTCGGCGAGGACGGCGAGGGCGGCCCCGGCGACGCCGACCGCGAGGGCGCCGCCGACGGGATCCAGTTCGAGGACGGGAAGTTCGCCGCCTTCGACGAGTGGCACCCCGACTCCCCGAGGTCAAGGAGTACGACGAGGGGACGCGCCTGCCCGGCGACGGCCTGCTGACCGGGGCGGCGACGTTCGAGGATCGCGACGTGCACTGGATGGCCAACGACTTCACCGTCAAGGCGGGGTCGATGGCCGGTCGGGGCGTCGAGAAGTTCCTCCGGATGCAGCAGCGCGCGCTGAAGTCCGGCAACCCCGTCCTCTACCTGATGGACTCCTCCGGGGCCGGATCGACCAGCAGACCGGCTTCTTCGCCAACCGCGAGGGGATCGGGAAGTACTACTACAACCACTCGATGCTCTCGGGCTACGTGCCGCAGATTTGCGTGCTCTACGGCCCCTGTATCGCCGGCGCGGCGTACACCCCCGTCTTCGCCGACTTCACGATCATGGTCGAGGGGATGTCGGCGATGGCGATCGCCTCCCCGCGAATGGTGAAGATGGTGACCGGCGAGGAGATCGACATGCAGGATCTCGGCGGCCCGGCAGTCCACGCCAAACACTCCGGGAGCGCAGACCTCGTGGCGAAAGACGAACAGGAGGCGCGGGCGATGGCCGCGAAGCTGATGAGCTACCTCCCCGACAAGGCCGGCGAGAAACCGCCCCGCTCGGAGCCCGAAAGCCCCACGTTCTCCCCGGAGGGGATCGACGAGGTGATCCCGAGCGAGCCGAACCGCGCCTACGACGTGCACGATCTGCTCGATCGCATCTGCGACGCCGAGTCCGTGTTCGAGATGAAGCCGGAGTACGGCAAGGAGATCGTCACCGCGTTCGCCCGGATCGACGGTCGCCCCGTCGGCGTCGTCGCCAACCAGCCCAACCACCGTTCGGGCGCGATCTTCCCCGACGCCGCCGAGAAGGCGGCCGAGTTCATCTGGACCTGCGACGCCTACGAGATCCCGCTGCTGTACCTGTGTGACACCCCCGGCTTCATGGCCGGCTCCGACGTGGAGAAAGACGCGATCCTCGAGAAGGGGAAGAAGTTCATCTACGCCACCTCCTCGGCGACGGTGCCGAAACAGACCGTCGTCGTCAGGAAGGCCTACGGCGCCGGCATCTACGCGATGGGCGGCCCCGCCTACGACCCCGAGAGCGTGATCGGCCTGCCCTCGGGGGAGATCGCGATCATGGGGCCCGAGGCGGCGATCAACGCCGTTTACGCCAACAAGCTCGACGCCATCGACGACCCCGAAGAGCGCAAGCAGCGCGAGCAGGAGCTCCGCGAGGAGTACCGGCAGGACATCGACGCCCACCGGATGGCCAGCGAAGTCGTGATCGACGACGTGGTGCCGCCGTCGACGCTCCGGCAGGAGCTCGTCAATCGCTTCGCGTTCTACGAGGACGTCCAGAAGGACCTGCCGGACAAGAAGCACGGCACGGTGCTGTAAACCGCGGTTTTCCACTTCCTAACCGGGGTAGCGGGCGGGTACTCTTCTCGGCGCGCGCCAACCGCTCGACCGAACGATGGTCGACGGCCCCCTCCCTCCGGCGGCAGACGGCGAGCCCTGGACCGACCCGTACCACCGCTGGATCAACGCACGGGCACGGGCACTGTGGCTGCTCGCCGCGGTCGCGATGGTCCTCGACGTCGCCCTCACCGGGGTCGGGCTCTCGGCCGGGCTCGTCGAAGGCAACTACCTCGCCCGCCTGTTCATCCGCGAGTTCGGCCTGATCAGTGCGGGCGTGCTGCTCAAAGGGTTCGCGCTCGGGGTCGGCTACGCGGCCTGGCGACTGCTGCCACATCTCGACGACGACGCGGCCAGCCATCGGTACTTCGTCCCGCTCGGCCTGGCGCTCCCCTCGTGGGGAGCTGTCGGCGTCAACGCGGTGATGATCCTCTCGGTGAGCTAGTCCCCGAGCGCGTCGAGCAGCACCACCCACGCGAGCGCGGCCAGCCCCACGTCCCGGATCAGCACGTCGACGAACACGCCGTCGGTACCGGCGACGACACCCAAGTAGCCGACCGTCGCCGGGAGCGAGACTGCCGCCACGGCGGTCGCGGGCGCGACGTAGCGATCTGCCAGTAGCAGTCCGCCGACCAGAACCTCCGGCGGCCCGTTCGCGAGCATGAACAGCCGCGGCGAGACGACGAGCCACGGCGCCAGCCAGTCCGTGACGTAGACGGCCCACGCGGCCGGCGCCAGGAGCTTGTGGACCCCGGCGAGCACCAGCATCGTGCCGAGGCCGACCCTGGCGAGCGTGGCCGTCTCCACCCTGTCGACGACCGGCGCGAGCCAGCGTCGAAGCCTCGCCGTCACGGGGTCCATCGACGCCTCACTCCACGTGTTCGCGTTTCAGGCTCAGCGCGGTCCGGTCGAACTCACAGACGAGCGTGTCGCCGTCCGGGCCGTCGCCGCCCTCGTCGACTTTGAACGCCTCGACGTGCATCTCGACGATCCCGCGCTCGCCGTCGCTGGTCTCGTGTTTGTCCGTGACCGTCGTCTGCGCGTAGACGGTATCGCCGTGGAACACGGGGTTGGGGTGCTCGACGTTGTCGTAGGAGAGGTTGGCGACGATGGTGCCGTCGGTGGTGTCGGGGATCGTCAGCCCGACCGCCAGCGACATCGTGTAGAGCCCGTTGACCAACTGCTCGCCGAACTGTGTGTCCTCGGCGAAGTCGGCGTCGAGGTGGAGCGGCTGCTGGTTCATCGTCATGTCGCAGAACGTCTGGTTGTCCGACTCCGAGACGGTTCGGCGCTTCCCGTGCTCGATGGTTTCGCCGACCTGGAACTCCTCGTAGTAGCGGCCCGTCATACCGGGCCCCTCGCGCGGTCGGCGCAAAACGCTGCCGACTCAGTCCGACGCGATCCCGACCAGTTAACTCCGCGCCGGCCGACCCGCGACGTATGGCACGCAGAAGTCTCCTGTTCTCGCCGGGCGATCGCCCGGAACTGATGCGCAAGGCGCCCGCGGCGGGCGCGGACACCGTCTGTTTCGACCTCGAGGACGCGGTCGCCCCCAGCGAGCGCGACACGGCGCGGGCGGCGGTTCGCGAGGTGCTTTCGGACCCGTCGTTCGACCCAGATTGTGAAGTCACCGTGCGCGTGAGCGTGGACGCCGCGGCCGACATCGACGCGCTGCTCGACGGCGACCAGTCGATCCGTCTCGACGGCGTGATGGTGCCGAAAGTCGCCGAGGCCGCCGACGTGTCGTGGATCGCCGATCTGCTGGACGAGCACGACGCCGAGCCCGCGCTACTGGCGCTAGTCGAAACCGCCCGGGGAGTGCTCAGGGCGGAGGAAATCGCCGACGCGCCGGCGACGGACGCGCTGGTGTTCGGCGCCGAAGATCTCGCCGCCGACATCGGCGCGACCCGAACCGGCGAGGGGACCGAGGTGCTCCACGCCCGCGAGCAGGTCGTGCTGGCCGCGAGCGCGGCCGGCGTCGACGCCATCGACACGGTCCACACCGATTACGAGGACGACGCCGGACTCCGCGAGGCGACGGAGTTCGCGCTCCAGTTGGGGTACGACGGCAAGCTCGCGATCCACCCCGCCCAGGTGCCGATCATCAACGACGCGTTCACGCCGTCGCCCGAACAGGTGGAGTGGGCCGAACGCGTGCTCGACGCGCGCGACGAAGCCGAGGCCGATGGTCGAGGCGTGTTCAGCGTCGACGGCGAGATGATCGACGCACCACTGATCGCACAGGCCGAGCGCGTGCTCGAGCGTGCGGCTGCCGGCGACGATCGCTAAATCGTTCACGAACGTTTGTAGTAGGACTTCGGCAGGCTTATTCGAGCTACACATGATATCTATGCCGAAATGTCCGATGAGGCAAACCCGTTCGAGAGCCTGCAGGAACAAATCGACGACGCGGCCGCGTACCTCGACGTCGACGACGACATCATTCACCGGCTCAAGTACCCCGAGCGGGTTCTAGAGACGAACCTCTCGGTCGACCTCGACGACGGGTCGATCGAGCGGTTCAAAGCGTTCCGGTCGGAGTTCAACGGCGACCGGGGGCCCTACAAAGGCGGCATTCGCTACCACCCGGGCGTCAGCCGCGACGAGGTCAAGGCGCTCTCCGGCTGGATGGTGTACAAGTGCGCCGTCGTCGACATCCCCTACGGCGGCGGGAAAGGAGGGATCGTCGTCGACCCCGCAGAGTACTCCGCGGCCGAACTCGAACGGCTCACGCGCTCCTTCGCCGAGGAGCTGCGCCCGTTCATCGGCGAGGACAACGACATCCCCGCGCCCGACGTGAACACGGGCCAGCGGGAGATGAACTGGATCAAGGACACCTACGAGACGCTCGAGAACACGACCGAACCGGGCGTCGTCACCGGCAAGTCGATCGATGCCGGCGGGAGTGCAGGCCGGGTCGAGGCCACCGGTCGGTCCACGATGCTCACTGCCCGCGAGGCGTTCGACTACCTCGATAAGGATATCGAGGGCGCCTCCGTCGCCGTGCAGGGGTACGGCAACGCCGGCTGGATCGCCACCAAACTCATCGACGAACTCGGGGCCAACATCGTCGCCGTCTCGGACTCCTCGGGCGCGGTCCACGACCCCGACGGGCTCGATCCCGTCGCCGTCAAGGAGTTCAAACGCGAGACCGGCTCCGTCAGCGGCTACGAGGGTGTCGAGGAGCTCAGCAACGAGGAGCTGCTCACGATGGACGTGGATCTGCTCGTCCCCGCGGCGCTCGAGAACGCCATCGACGGCGACCTCGCCGCGGACGTACAGGCCGACGTGATCGTCGAGGCCGCGAACGGCCCGCTGACCCCCGACGCCGACGACGTGCTGACCGAGAAGGACGTCCACGTGTTCCCGGACATCCTCGCCAACGCCGGCGGCGTCACCGTCTCCTACTTCGAGTGGGTCCAGAACCGCCAGCGGTTCTACTGGAGCGAGGAACGGGTCAACGAGGAGCTCGAGGTCATCATCACCGACGCGTTCGATAACCTCACCGACGCCTACGAGGCGTTCGACGTGCCGAACTTCCGCACCGCCGCCTACGTCGTCGCGATCCAGCGCGTCGTCGACGCGTTCACCGACAACGGCAACTGGCCCTGATTCGGGTTCCGAACCTGTCGGGTCGCCGTTCGGTTTTCCAGCCCCGGAGCGCCGCACAGGTCGCCCGCTTCGGTAGTTCTTTCTTCGCCCACGGACAGGTGGAGGTATGGTGAATCTCGGACTCGTGGTGGCGGAGTTCAACGCTTCAGTCACCGAGCAGATGGCGGCAGCCGCCGAAGACGCCGCCGCGGATCGGGGCGTCGGGATCGAATCGACCGTCCGCGTGCCGGGCGTGTACGATAGCCCGCTCGCGGCGGACCGACTCGCACGCCGGGACGATATCGACGCCGTCGCGGTCGTCGGTGCCGTCGTCACCGGCGACACCGATCACGATCAGGTGATCAGCGACGCGACCGCCTCCTCGCTGCAGTCCGTGGGGCTGGACCGGGACACGCCCGTGACGTTCGGCATCACCGGGCCGGGCCAGAGCGGCGCCGAGGCTCACGAGCGCGTCGACAAGGGGCGGCAGCCGTCGACGCCGCCGTCGACATGGTGGAGGTGCTGCCATGAGCGACCACCAGTGGGACTTCGCCGAGCGGGTTGGCCGCGTCGAACCGTCGGCGACCGTCGCCGTCGGCAACAAAGCCAGCGCGCTCGAGGAGGAGGGCGTCGACGTGGTCGATCTCTCGGTCGGCGAACCGGACTTCCCGACCCCGAGCGCGTCCGGGAGGCGGGCCGCCAGGCGATCGCCGACGGCCACACGGGCTACACCTCGTCCAACGGGATCACGGAGCTCAGGCAGGCGATCTCGACGGACCTGAAAGCGAAGAACGTCCCCGCCGAACCCGACAACGTCGTCGTCACCCCCGGCGCGAAGCAGGCGCTGTTCGAGACTGTCCACGCGCTGATCGACGAGGGCGACGAGGTGATCCTGCTCGATCCGGCGTGGGTCTCCTACGAGGCGATGGTGAAACTCGCCGGCGGCGACCTCACGCGGGTCGACCTGGGCGAACACGAGTTCGAACTCGAACCCGCCCTCGACGATCTGGCCGACGCGATGTCCGACGAGACGGCGCTGCTGCTGGTCAACTCGCCGTCGAACCCGACGGGTGCGGTGTTCTCCGACGAGGCGCTCGCGGGCGTCCGCGACCTCGCCGTCGAGCACGACGTGACGGTCGTCGCCGACGAGATCTACGACCGCATCACCTACGACGCCGAGCCGACCTCGCTGGCCGCCTTCGACGGGATGGCCGACCGGACGGTGACGGTCAACGGGTTCTCGAAGTCCTACGCGATGACCGGTTGGCGGCTTGGCTACCTGGCCGCGCCCGAGCCGCTCGTGGACCAGGTGTCGAAGATCCACAGCCACTCCGTCACCTGTGCGCCGAACTTCGTCCAGCGCGCCGGCGTCGAGGCGCTGCGCAGCGTCGAAACCGACGTTGCGACGATGGTAAAAGCGTTCGAGAACCGCCGTGACCTCGTCGTCGACGTACTGGAAGACCACGGGAAGTCGATCCCGCGGCCGCAGGGGGCGTTCTACGCGATGATCCCGACCTCGGCGGACGACGTTGCCTGGACCGACGCCGCCATCGAGGACGCGCACGTCGCCACCGTTCCCGGGACCGCGTTCAACGCCCCGGGCTACGCCCGCATCTCCTACGCGGCCAGCGAGGAACGGCTGAAGGAAGGGTTCGAGCGACTGGCCGCCGAAGGGCTGCTGTAGCCAGCCACCCACGCCGTTAGCTCCGCCGCGGCGCTTCGTCGCTTGCTTACTGGTGACCGGAGACCTCGACCGGTCGGTACGGCTCCTCGAGATACTCGATCTCGGAGGCAGTCAGCGACACCGAGAGCGCCTCGACGGCGTCTTCGAGATGCTCGACGCTGGTCGTACCGACGATCGGGGCGTCGACAGCGTCCTTGTGCAGTAGCCAGGCCAGCGCGATCTGCGCCATCTTCAGGTCCTTCTCGGCGGCGAGTTCCTCGACGCGCTCGTTCACCTCGCGGCCGCCGTTCTCGAGGTAGGGGTGGCGGGCGGCGTCGGACTCGCTCTGTCCGCGGGTCGTGGCTTCCAGTTCTTCGTGGGGGCGCGCGAGAAAGCCGCGGGCCAGCGGCGACCACGGGATGACGCCGACGTTCTCCCGGTCACACAGCGGCAGCATCTCGCGTTCCTCCTCCCGATAGAGGAGGTTGTAGTGGTTCTGCATCGTCGCGTAGCGCTCCACCCCCTCGCGGTCGCTGGTGTGGAGCGCGTCGGCGAACTGGTGGGCCCACATCGACGAGGCGCCGACGTGGCGGGCGTTCCCGCGCCGGACGGCGTCGTCGAGCGCGCGCATCGTCGTCTCGATCGGAGTGTCGTAGTCCCAACGATGGGTCTGGTAGAGGTCGACAGTGTCCATCCCGAGTCGGTCGAGCGACGCGTCGAGTTCCTGCTCGATCGCTTTCCGGGAAAGGCCCCCGAGTTGGGGTCGTCCTCCCGCATCTGGAAGTAGCCCTTCGTCGCGACCACCATCTCGTCGCGGTCGTACTCCCCGAGTGCGTCGCCGAGGATGCGCTCGGACTCGCCGTTCGAGTACATGTTGGCGGTGTCGAAGAAGTTGATCCCCAGTTCGACCGCGCGGTCGATCAGTTCCGTTCCCGCCTCTTCGCCAAGCACCCAGTCGCGCCAGTCGGGGTCGCCGAAGCTCATGCAGCCAAGCGCGATGCGCGAGACCTCGATGCCGGTGTCGCCGAGTGTCGTGTACTCCATGGGAGCCGGTCGCACTGTGGCGGCAAAAACCCACGCACGCCGGCGAACACGTCGAACGGCTCAGTCCCGGAAACTCGCGGTGTAGATGAAGAAGGCGCCCGTGACCAGGACGAACGCGAGGAACGTGACCAGCGCGAGCACGATCACCAACGGTTCCAGGACGCCGAGGTACGCCTCACCGGCTGGCGTCGTCGACAGGGCGATCGCCGCCAGCAGCGCAGCAATCAGTCCGAGCAACCAGTCGCGGAGGACGTTTTCGAACTCCATACCCACCAGTGGCCTGGTAGTCTCTAAACTCCACCGGCCGCCGCCGGTCGAACTTTACGGCGGACGCTCGAGACGGGGCGTATGCAACGACCCCGCCGACCGCCGGCTACCCAGTCAAGCGGATGACGTTGTGGCTGCTCGGAACGCAACTGGATCGGACCGCAGCCTCACTCGACGAGCACGACCGTGTGCTGCTGATCGAGGCGTCCGGGTTCGCCGATCGGCGACCGTACCACCCACACAAGCTGACCCTCGTCTTCGCCGCGATGCGGCAGTTCCGTGACGACGTGCGGGCGCGCGGACTGACCGTCGACTACCGACAGGCCGACACGTTCGCCGCGGCGCTCGACGCTCACTTCGACGCGCATCCCGGCGACCACCTGACGATGCCCAGGCCGGCCGCCCACGGCGCCGAAAGTCGGCTACGAGCCCTGGTCGACGCTCGTGGTGGGACCCTTTCGTTCGTCCGAAACCCGACGTTCCTCCTCACCCCGGCCGAGTTCGACGAGTGGGCGGAGAGCCGGAACACGAACGACCCCGACACCTACCGGATGGAGGGGTTCTACCACTGGATGCGTCGCGAGACTGGCGTCCTGATGGACGGCGACGAACCCGCAGGGGGCGAGTGGAACTACGACGAGGAGAACCGGGAGACGCCGCCGGAGGACTGGTCGCCGCCGGAGCCGCCGTCGTTCGAACCGGACGCGACCACTCGGGAAGTGGCGTCGTGGGTCGATGCGGCGTTCGAGACGTTCGTCGACAGCGACCAGGCGGCACCGTTCAGGTGGCCGGTGACGCGTGACCAGGCACTGTCGGCGCTCGAAACGTTCGTCGACGGCCGGTTCGCCGAGTTCGGGCCGTACCAGGACGCGATGGTCGAAGGCGAGTGGGCGATGAGCCACTCGCTGCTCTCGGCGGCGATCAATCTGGGCCTTCTCACGCCGATGGAGGTGATCGACCGAGCCGAGCGCGCCTACGAGGCGGGGGAGGTGCCGATCAACAGCGTCGAGGGGTTCGTCCGGCAGCTCCTCGGATGGCGGGAGTTCATGCGACACGTCTACCGGCGCTCGATGCCGGAGATGGCCGACGCGAACCAACTGGATCAGACCGCGGAGCTACCACCGGCGTACTGGACGGGCGAGACCGACATGGCCTGTCTCTCCGAGGCGGTAGGCCACGTCCGGGAGCACGGCTACGCCCACCACATCGAGCGCCTGATGGTGCTCTCGAACTTCGCGATGGTCTACGGAGCCGATCCCGGGAAGCTGAACGAATGGTTCCACCAGGGGTTCGTCGACGCCTTCCACTGGGTCACGACGCCCAACGTCGTCGGCATGGGCTCGTTCGGCACCGACGCCCTCTCCTCGAAACCCTACGCCGCCTCGGGGAGCTACATTAACCGGATGAGCGACTACTGCTCGTCTTGTCCGTACGCAGTGTCGCGAGACACGGGCGAAGGGGCGTGTCCGTTCAACAGTCTCTACTGGACGTTCCTCCGGGAGAACGAGGAGACGCTGCGTGGAACGGGGCGGATGGGGCTGATGTACTCCCACGTCGACGACAAGGACGCGGCGGAGTGGGACGCGCTCGAGGAACGCGCAGCGACGGTCCGGACGCTGGCGCGCCAGGGGAAGCTCTGACCCCCGCGTCGTTAGTAGCGAGCAGGCGACTCGACGGCGCCACGAGTCGGTGAGTCGCGCTCCCGCCTCGTTCGACCCGTGGCAGTGCTCATCGCACGGGCTGGGTGGTCGCCCTATCAGTGATAAACTCTCGCCGGCGCAGCAGCTATCGGACAGTGAAAACGGTGTGAGAAGCGGCGCGGCCGTTAGTGCTGGTGGCCCATCGCTTCGGACAGCGAGATGCCGAAGCGCTCCTCGAACAGCTCTTCGAGCGTGTCGTTCGCGGACTCGACCTCGTTGCTCACGCCACCCTCGGCGTGGTGGACGCGGGCGTGGGCCTGCTGGGCGAACGCCTGCAGGACGATGTCGGCGATGATCTGGGCGTCAGGCTCGTCGCCGTCGCGCATCAGCTCCAGCATGACGGGCGGCAGTTCCACGGTGTCAGTTTCGCCCTCGGGGCCTTCGATGGTGAACGTCTCCGTATCAGCCATACGCGAGAATCGGGGGTCGGACGTAAGGTTCTGTGGGTCTCGGCTCGCGAAACGGGGGAGTGCCCGGGTTAGTCGTCCCCGGCTGCTCGCGTCGGCGACACCATCAGTCGTCCCGGGCTGTCAACACCGGCGACAGCCTTAGTCGTCGCTAGCTGCGGCTTCGGCCACAGCCTCCACGCCGAGTTCGTCCGCTCGCTCGCGCTCTTCGAGCCAGTCGTCGGCGTCGAGTGCGGCCTCGCTCCCCATCCCGGCGGCGGTGACCGCCTGCTGGTAGTGGTGGTCGACCACGTCGCCGGCGCCGAAGATCCCCGGCACGTCGGTCGCAGTCTGTCCACCGTCGCGGCCGCCCTGCGTGATGAGGTAGCCCTCGTCGTCGAGTTCGACGCCCGTGCCTTCGAGGTAGCCCGCGTTCGGCGTGTGGCCGATGGCGTAGAACACCGCGCCCACGTCCATCTCGAACGACTCGACGTCTTCCTCGCCGGCCTCCAGCTTCTCCTTGGGGTGGCCCGCCGGATGGCGGACGAGCGAGGCGTGATCGATGCCGTCCTCCGGCGTTCCGTGGAGTTCCGTGAGTTCGGTGTTCCAGAGGATCTCCACCTCGCCGTCGTCGACCTTGTCCATGATTCGGTCGATCCAGTGGTCCTCGGCGCGGAACTCGTCACGGCGGTGGGCGATGTAGACGGTGTCGGCGAACTTGGTGAGGAAGTTCGCCTCCTCCATCGCGGCGTCGCCGCCGCCGATCACGAGCATGTCCTCGTCGCGGAAGAACGCGCCGTCACAGGTGGCACAGGTCGAGAGCCCGTAGCCCATCAGTTCGTCCTCGCCCGGGACCCCGAGCGTGCGCGCGGAGGCGCCGGAGGCGGCGATGAACGCGTCACAGGTGTACACGTCGCCGTCGCGCATCTCCACGCGGAACGGCGGCGCGTCGGTGCCGTCCTCGCTCTCCCCGAGCCCCGTCACGTCGACGACGATCCCGTGATCGAGTTCGGCGCCGAATCGCTCGGCCTGTTCTTTCATGTTGTTCACGAGTTCGGGGCCGGAGATCCCCTCGGGGAAGCCGGGGTAGTTGTCGACCTCGGTCGTGAGGGTGAGCTGCCCGCCCGGCTCGTCGCCCTCGAGCACGAGGGGGTCGTTGTTCGAGCGCCCGGCGTAGATCGCTGCGGTCAGCCCGGCGATCCCCGTTCCGGCGATAATCAGTCGACGGTGTTCCACCGCCTCTTCGACGTACTCGCTCATAGCCGTCGGTACGGCGGTGCCGGGTATGTAGGTTATGCTGTCGGTGTGCTGTTCGTGCAAGACTGCGTTCGGCGCCTCCGACAGCCTTACCGCCCGAGCGCTGGACGCCGGACTATGGCCGCCGATCTAGAGGAGAAAACCGACCGCTACGGCGAGATGCTCGCCGACGCCCTCGACGCCGCCGAACCCGCGGCGCCGCCGGGGACGCCGCTGGGCGAGGCCGCCGCCGAAACGTACGAGATGGCCGACTCCTACCTCGACGACGGCCGCCATTTCCGGGCGGCCGACGATCCAGTGAACGCGCTGGCCTCGTTCTCCTACGGCTACGGCTGGCTCGATGCGGGTGTGCGGTTCGGGCTGTTCGAGATCCCCGAAGAGACGGAACTGTTCACGACCGACGCGGGCGAGTAGCCGGACCGCCGCCGTCGGTCGCCGTCAGTCGAACCGGTAGGTCGGCCCGTCGTCGCTGTCCTCCACCTCGACGCCGAGTGCCTCGAGTCGGTCCCGGAGGTCGTCGGCGCGCTCGTAGTTCCCCGCGTCGCGCTCCTCCTCGCGCACGTCGAGGACCAGTTCCACCAGGTTCTCGGCGATCTCGGCTTCGCCAGCCGTCACGTCGCCGAACTGGAGCCCGAACACGTCGCCGCCGTACTCCTCGAAGAATTCGATCGACTCCCGCAGCGCGCGGTAGTCGTAGGGGCCACCGGCCTCGACGTGGCGGTTGACCGCCGTCGCGACTTCGAGCAGTTCGGCCATCGCCTCGCGGGCGTTGAGGTCGTCGTTCATCGCCGCCTCGAACCCGGCTCGGGCCGCGGCGAGCGCGTCACGGAACTCGCCGTCTTCCGTTTTCGTGAGCGCGTCGGCGCTGTCGGCGTGCTCGACGGCGGTCTCGTAGGCGCGTTCGAGGCGGTCCCAGCGGCGGCGAGCCTCCTCGATGGTCTCCTCGGTGTAGGCCTGCTGGGAGCGATACTCCGCGGAGGCGAAGAACGTGCGCAGCACGTTCACGCCGAACTCACGGACGGCGTCGGCGACAGTGAAGTAGTTGCCGAGCGAGGAGGACATCTTCTCGCTGCCGGCCTGCATGAAGCCGACGTGGAGCCAGTAGTTCGCGAATCGCTCGCCCGTCGCGGCCTCGCTCTGGGCGATCTCGTTCTCGTGGTGGGGAAGACGAGGTCCTGTCCGCCCATGTGGATGTCGAGCGTCTCGCCGAGATGTGTCATCGACATCGCCGAGCACTCGATGTGCCAGCCGGGGCGGCCCTCGCCCCACGGCGACGCCCAGGTCTGTCCCTCCGGGAGTGGTCCGTCGTGTTCGTGCTTGCGGTGCTCCTCGACCGCGTCGGCGTCGACGCCGCCGGCCTTCCAGAGCGCGAAGTCCGCGGGGTTGCGCTTCTCCCCGCGCTCGTCTGGGTCGCCCTGCTCCTCCACGGCGTCGATCTCCTGGTTCGAGAGCTTCCCGTACTCCGTGAAGGCGGTCACGTCGAAGTACACCGAGCCGTTCGACTCGTAGGCGTACCCCTGCTCGATCAGCGTCTCGACGAGTTCGACGATCTCCGGCACGTGCTCGGAGACGCGGGGGTACACCTCGGCACGCAGGAGGTTCAGGTCGCGCATCCGCTGCAGCACCTCGTTCGTGTAGTGGCGGGCCACGTCGGCCTCGGTCTCCCACGCCTCACGCTCGCCGACGCGAGCAGTGATCTTCTCGTTCACGTCGGTGACGTTCTCGACGTGGCGTACGTCGTACCCCTCGTGGGCCAGCCACCGGTGGAGAATGTCGGCTTGCGCCCAGAGGCGGGCGTGGCCGAGATGCGGGTCGTCGGAGACCGTCAGCCCGCAGACGTAGAGCCGCACCGACTCACCGCTCGCCTCGAACGGCTCGCGCTCGCCCGACAGGGTGTCGGTCAGCGATAGGGTCATGCGAGGGGATTCTCCAGCCGGCGGTTTGAAGCCGTCGGAAGCGTGGCTGGCGGGAGGATCCCGTGATCAGCCGCCTCACTGCGGGACGCGCGACAGCGCGTCCTCGACCGCCCGGAGCGCGTCGACGCCGGCCCGACGATCGACCACGACCAACAGCGTGCCGTCGGCGACGGCCGCGGCCGCGGCGTCGATCGCCTCGGCATCGAGGCGGCCACAGACCGCCCCCAGCGCGCTCGTCCCCACGTCGCCCGTCGCGATCACGGCCGTCAGCGAGCCCGCGTCGGGAGCGACTGCCGTGCCGCCGACCGAAAGGAGCGCGCCGTCGGGCGCCCCCTCTGCCGTGTCGACGAGACCGACGCCGCTCTCCATCCGGACCTTGGGCTCGGTGTCGCGTGTGTCGAGCGCCGGGAGGTCCTCGGCGAACCGGCGGAGCGCGGTGGCGACGGGCTCGGTCTCACCCGTATCGAGGTACTCGGCGGCGGCGGTGTAGTTGACGACGCCGGCACGGAGCGCGAGCAGGAGGAACGGTCGCTCGCGCACGGCCTCGCGCGTCGCCGCTGCGGTGGACATACACGAGCCTGATAGCGGCGACAGCAAAAATCCATCCACCCGCGGGCTCGGGTACCCGAGCGTTAGGTCAACGCCAGCACGAGGCCGACGACGGTCACCAGCGCCACGAACGCCGCGGCGGCGATGACGACGCCGCTCTGTACGAGGACCGCGACCGCGACAGCCACGGTCAGCGTGAGCGCGGCGAGTGCCAGCAGCCCGATCGTCTCGGCGTCGAGCCGGTCCAGAACGCTCTCCGCGGACTGTGGCTGTGCGAGGGTCTCGTCCACGTCGATCCCGTAGCCGCCCGCGCGGGACGGCTCGATTCGGAGTTCGACCGTCTCCGTCTCGGCCCCGTAGCCGGCAGAGATCGTCAGCTCGCCCGTCACCGGCTCACTCATCGGCTGGGTGTCGACGCCGATGCGGGTCGTCGTCTCGGCGTCGATGTAGCGGCTGTCGTCCCGGAGCCTCGCGGCTCGCGAGAGCGACGTGTCCAGTTTGAGGTGGACGTGTGAGCCCGCCCCGTGGTTTTCGAGGGCCACGTCGAACGGCCCGTCGGCCACGTACGACGCCGGCGCGTCGATGTCGCGCGGCCGATCTCGGTTGAGGTGGACTGAAAGCGCCGGCACGGTTGGCGGTGGCACCCGCGTGGCCAAAAAGCTTCACCTGAGTGGGCACGCCCCAAAACGGCCGCTAAACGGGTTCTCAGGGAAGTATTGGGCAAAGACTTATGCAGTCTCCCTCGTAGCCCTACGTATGGGTACCAGTAGCATACCACCCGTCGTCCGCGACTCGCCGCCGCGCGATCGCGGTCCGGATCTATCACCTGTCGGCACCGACCTCGTCATCTGTGACGGCGAGGCGATGACCTACGGGGAGTACCGGCGCGACCGGGAGCCAGCCTCGGTAGAGCGCGAACGGGTCACAGAAATCGAGGGCTGAGCCGCGAGGGCAGTCGCCGGCTCAGAACGCGTCGCCTTCGAACGTCGTCTCAGCGTGGAGGTCGCCCTTGAGCGCGTCGTGGACCTTACAGAGGTCGAACGCGCGGTCGATCGCCTCTTCGCCGTCGGCCTCGCTCACGTCGTTCTCGACGGCGATGTCGAAGTGGATGCTGGCGAGTTTGTCGTCGTCGTTGAGTTCGCCCGTGATCGAGAGTTCGACCTTTCCGAGTTCGCCCACGTCGCGCTGCTTCGCGCCGACGCGCAGCGCCGGCACGTAGCAGGCGCCGTAGGAAGCGAGCAGCGACTCCAGCGTGTCGGGTGCGGACTCGCCGCCGGGGTCGATGTCGACGGAGAAATCGCGGACCTCGGTCGTGGAAGCGTAACCGTCCTCGGAGACTGTGGTGACTTGTTTGCTCATCGCGATCCGAAGTTGGTCCGGTCGCCGCCTAAATCTTGCTGCCCCGGCCGAAGGAATCGGCCGCCGGTGCAGGCGCCCAGCCGAAGGGCCCCGACGATGGCGCCGTCCCGTCGACGCCTACTCCGCCAGCGTGTAGGACTCGTCGCCGTCGAGGACGACGACCTCGGTGTCACTACCCGTCGCTTTGACCTCGCGAACGAACTCGTCGGTGTCGATCTCGATCGGCGGGAACGTGTCGTAGTGCATCGGGAACGCCACATCCACGTCGAGCCAGTCGACCGCGATCGCGGCCTGTGCCGGCCCCATGGTGAAGTGGTCGCCGACCGGCACCGCGGCGGCGTCGGGCTCGAGGAACGGCCCGATGACGTCCTTCATCTCGGAGTGCAGCGAGGTGTCGCCGGCGTGGTAGAACGCGGTCGAGTCGGCGTCTGTCTCCTGTGTGGGCTTCGTCTCGCTGATCACGTAGCCCGCGGGCATGCCGCCGCTGGCGTCGTACTCGGTGTCCAGCCCGTTGGAGTGGTCGGCCCGCACCATCGTGACGAACGCGTCGCCGAGTTCGACGGTGCCGCCGAGGTTCATCCCCGTCGCGTGCTCGATGCCGTAGTTGTCCGCGAGATAGCTCGTGATCTCCGGCGTCGAGACGAAGTGGGCTGTTTCGAACCGGCCGGCGTCGCCGATGTGGTCGGCGTGACCGTGGGTGATCAGGACGTAGTCCGGGTCCAACTCAGCCGGATCCGTGTCGGTGAACGGGGTGTCGAAGAACGGATCGATCAGGAACTCGGTGTCGTCGACGGTGACGCTCCACGTCGAGTGGCCGTACCAGGTGAGGTCGAAGGTCATTGCGACTGCCCGTACGGTTTCGCGCATCCTGAATGTTACTGCTCCACCGGTAATTCACTCGCAGTGATAGCTACGAGCGGATCGCCACCGCTCGCGCGAGGGATGTCCACGAAAACGAGACGCGAAAACGGCGTTCGTCGGTGGAAGCGCCACTCACTTGACGACGATCGCACCCTTCATCCCCATCGTTTTGTGGGGCATGCAGTAGTACTTCGTCGTTCCCGTGTCGTCGAACGCCCGCTTGAAGGTGTGACCGGCGTCACCGACCATCTCGCTGGCGAAGCTCCCGTCGTCGGCCTGCACGTCGTGGCTGCCGCCCTCACCGGTCCACTCCCACGTGACGGTCGTGCCGGGCGACACCGCGACGGCCGCCGGCGAGAACCCGAAGCCGCCGCCGTTGGCCTGTGAACCCACCTGCACGGTGATCTCGTCCTCATCGGTCCGGTCGGCGACGCCGTCGTAGTTGTCGACGTTGTCGAACCAGCCGTCGAACTCGGCTGGCCCTTCGGCCTGGCTGCTCGACTCCTGACCGGGGTCGAACACGTCGGGGTTCGGGTCGCCCTGTACGTCGATGACAGCCAGCGCGCCCTTGCGGCCGACTCGGGTGAGCGCATGGTCGACGATCTTGATCAGGCCCGGGACGGGCGAGTGCAGCGTCGCGATCACCGCCGACCCCGGGGCACCGGCGTCGTCTGGATGTTGCGGTGGACATCGCTCCCGATGCCGCCCTGCGGGTGGACCTCGTCCCAGACCGAGCCGATGGGGTGGAGCGAACTGGAGAGGTTCGGCCCGCCGGAGACGTAGTAGACGCGGGCGCTCTCGCCGGTCTCGATCTGCATCTCGTTGTGGCCGTTGGGGCCGATAGCGTACTTCTCGCCGTTGATGAGCACGTACGTCGGCTCTTCGTCCTTCATCGCCTCGAAGTCGAAGTCGTGGTGGCCCTCCTCGCCGGCGTCGCCAGTGGTGTAGAGTTCGTGCTGGCCGAGGTAGAACTCGTGGTCGACTGCCGGCAGCCCCACCTCGGGCTCGATCAGGATGGCGCCGAACATCCCGCTGGAGATGTGGTAGTCCAGGTTCGGGACGGCGCAGTGGTAGGTGAACAGGCCGGGGTAGGTGGCTTTGAACGTGAACGTCTTCGTCTCGCCGGGGGCCACCATCGACGCCTCGGCGCCGCCGCCCGGACCGCGGACGGCGTGGAGGTCGATGTTGTGCGGCATCGAGTTCGACTCGTCGTTCGTGACCGTCATCTCGACGTGGTCGCCGACGCGGGCCCGGATCATCGGTCCGGGAATCCGGCCGTCGAAGCTCATGTACGTGTAGGTGACGCCGGGTTCGACCTCGGCGACCTGCTCGTGGGTGGTCATCTCGACGCTGACGGTGGTCGGGCTGTCGCGGTCGATCGGCGGCGGCACTGCAGTCGGGTTTCCGGCGATGCGCTGGGTGTCGAGTACGGGGCTCTCGTTCATGTTCGGGGGTTGCGGGGTCGACTTCGCCGCCTGCTCCTCAGCTGGCGGGGCGGAGACACAGCCGGCGACTGCCGTCGCACCGGCCGCACCCATGCTCTGCAACACGCGCCGTCGGGTCGTCGTGGGTACTGAGCTCATCACATCTAGACCATGGCACCGGCGGGGTATAGGGGAAGATGACGATTCTCAATTTCTTAGAAATCGCGACCTAGAAGCGCTCTACCACCGACCTAGCTGATAAACCACCCACGCTATACGGGGTCGGAACCCGCGGAAGGGGCGGTCAGCCCGTGTGTCACGACGCTCGGCAACTCCGCGCCACTTGGTCGAACTCCGCGCCACGATGAACGACTGGGCGTTTCACTTCCCCCAGCAAGTGGGGAGATCGTGTTTCCTCGGCCAGATCGCCGAATGGCGGAAGACACGGGAGAATCGAGTCATTGAGTGCTGTGGGCCGAACTTTCTGCTACCGAATCGTGTTACAAATCGGCCGCTACCCCCGTCTACGTATGAGTAAAAGCCCCATGGTACCAAACGACAGTTTTATCAGCTATTTCGGATAACAGAAGGACCACATGTCTGACCCTCACGGACGACGTGGTGACGACAAGAATGCGGGAATCGACCGGCGCCGATGGCTTCAGGCCCTAGGCGTCGCCGGTGCAGCCGGGATGGCCGGCTGTACGGGCGGCGACGGCACCGACACGGCGACGGATTCGCCGACGGAGACTGAAGGAGACGCGATGGGTGAGGACACGCCCACGCCCGAGGGCGAGGTCGAGATCCCCGAGGTCGGCGGCACGTACAACACCGTCACCTCCAGTCCTGTCGACACGCTGAACCCGCTCTACAACACCGAGGCCGGCGCCGGCACGCTGATCGGCTACGCCCTCGACATGGGGTACACCTTCGGGCCGGGTAACGAAGTGATCCCCCAGCTGTACGACCTGAGTACCGACGACGGCGGGAAAGTCTGGACCGCGAAGGTTCGAGAGAACCTCGAGTTCGGCGCCGGCTACGGGCAGGTCACTGCCGAAGACTTCGTCTACCTCGTGCAGGAGGTCCACCAGTCTGAGTGGGCGTCGACGTCCGCACAGAACTCGTGGCCCAGCGAGGTCACGGTCGAGCAGACCGGCGAGTTCGAGTTCCAGATCGAGCTCCCGAGTGCGAACCTGCTCTACCCGCAGACGTACGACCCGCTGCTGTACCCGATCCCGAAGGATCTCCTCAAGCCGTACGTGGACGAGGAGGACGACAAGGGACTGCAGGAGGATCAGGAGCTGCTCGAGCTCGAGTTCACCGGCAACCTCGGCGCCTACACCCTCGAGGAGTGGAACCGCTCCAGCGGCCAGACGTACAGCCGCAACGAGGACTACTACATGCAGGAGGCGACCGACATCAACCAGCTCTTCGAGAACGCGCCGTACTTCGAGACCCTCGAGAGTCGGGTCGTTCAGGAGCAGGCCTCCCGCCTCGGCGCGCTCGAGACCGGCGAGACCGACTACGCCGCAGTCCCGCCCGAGCGTGTCGAAGAGTTCGACAGCCTGGACAACGTCGAGGTCTACCTCATTCCCCAGCCGTACAACGAGGTCTGCGTTTACAACATGCGTGAGAACGGATGGAACGCCGGCCCGGGCAACCTCTTCCGCGAGAAGAAGTTCCGCCAGGGGCTCGGCTGCGCCGTCGACAAGCAGGCGCTGGTCGAGGGTGTGTTCCGTGGCTACGCGAACGTCGAGTACACCTGGCAGCCTCGCTGGTCCACGTGGTACCCCAGTGACGCCGACGTGCCGGAGTACGGGACCGGGGACCTCTACGGCCAGGAGCCGACTCAGAGCCGGATCAAGGAAGCGATCGACAACGTCGAGTACGACTACAGCTACGACGGCCAGGGTCGACTCCTGAACCCCGAAGGCGATCAGTGTACGATCACGCTCTACCACAGCGCCGGGCAGAACACCGAGCGCTCGATGGCGGAGTTCATCGCCCAGGAGTTCGAGCAGAACGCCGGGATCGCCGTCGAAGTCAACGCGATTCAGGGCTCGCAGTTCTCCCAGGAGTACTGGCAGCAGGAGGTGCCGGAGAACGCCGACGAGCTCGAGTGGTCCAACGGCTCCTACAACGCCGGTCCGCGTGACAAGGCCACCAGCGCGAACCCGTGGGACATGACGGTCGTGTTCGGCCTCAACACCTACCCGCTCAACCCGCTCACCGCAGAGGTGTTCTTCCAGAAGGACTCCTTCTACAACCCGTACGGCTACTACCCGTCCTGGGACGCCGAGACGCTGTGGGAGGAGGCCAACAACGCCGAGAGCACCGAAGAGCTCAACGACATCATGAGCGAGATCTTCGTCAACGTCGCCGACGACCAGCCGATGGGGATGCTCGCCTTCCCGAGCAGCCGCTCCGGCTACGCGGCCGACATCAACGGCCCCGCGGAGAACTTCTTCAGCGGCTGGGACTTCCCCGCCTGGTACCGCGAGGAGTAACGCCGCATCGGGCCTTCGGCGTTTTTTGAGCGTACGAGGAAGCTATCCATCGAAACACACATGGGGTAATCGTGTCGTACCGGTAAACACCGGTTCGACGGTTGCCACACATACACACGGATGGGGATTATGCATATACAGCGGAAACCACGGTCGAAGCTTTCAGGGATACACAAATGAGGTCGTTATAACCAATGGGAATGGAATGGTACATCGTCCGACGGGTCGCGTGGGCGGCCATCGTGACGTTCATCATCGTGTCGATCACGTGGGGGCTACTGACGGCGGCGCCGAACCCACAGGTCCAGCAGGCGGTGACACAGGCAGCGATGGACGGGGAGAACCCAGCGGAGGCTGAAGAGCGCATGGAGGCTCAACTCCAACTCGATCGGCCGCTCCACGTGCGATTCATGGACTACGTGGTCGGTGTGTACACGCTTGAGTGGGGGTGGTCGAACACCCGCAACCAGCCGGTGACGAGTGCACTGGCTAGTGCGCTCTACTACACCGTCCAGTACTCAGTGCCATGGACGATCCTGACCGTGTTGATCGGCCCGATCGTCGGGGTGTACTCTGCGGCCAACCAGTACAGCTGGAAGGACCACGCAGCCACTGGGTTGGCCTTCTTCGGCTACGCGATCCCGAACTTCTTCTTCGGGATCATACTGCTGTTGATATTCGGGGTCCAGTTACGATGGATCCCCATCGTCTACCAGACCGACGTGCCGATGTTCAGCGTCGAGAACGTGATACAGCTCACGATACCGATATTCGTGCTCGTCACTGGCTCCATCGGCGCCATCATGCGCGTCTCGCGTAACGAGTCCGCGGAGTACGCGAACGCGGACTTCGTCAAGACAGCGAAGGCCAAGGGGTCTCCACGTACCGGATCTACGCACGCCACGTGATCCGGCCGACGATGGTCCCGCTGTCGACGACGATGGTCGGCTACCTCCTGGCCATCTTCACCGGCTCGTCGCTGCTGGTCGAGGTGGTGTTCGGGATCCCGGGGCTGGGGCGGACGCTCTACGACGCGGTGGTCGCACAGGACACGAACCTCGTGCTTGGTTCGACCCTGTTCTTCACCTTCGTGGCGACCATCGGGAACCTGCTCCAGGACCTGGTGTACACAGTGCTTGACCCGCGAATCAGCTTCGAGGATCGATAATGGCAACGGACAGACAATCTTTCGACGAGATCGATTGGGCCCAGATCGACGAGGAGTCCGAACGCGAGATTTCGCCGAACTTCATCATCGTCGCGCTGGGAACAGCGCTGATGGGCATCGTTTGGGCGTTCGACTACTTCTTCGTTACCGGAACGTGGGACGCCGCAATCGGGATGGACTTCGGGAACCAGTACACCCCGACGTTCCAGTTCATCGGCTGGGGGTACGACGTGACCCAGCTCGATTGGATGTTCGCGTTCTCGCTGCTCCTGTTCGGGGCGTACATGGTGCTCCCGCTGTACCAGAACCCCCGGATGACGAAGTACTACTGGCGGGACATGAAGCGCAACCGTCCCGCGATGGCGAGTCTCGGGTGGCTGCTGTTCATCTTCGTCATCGGCGTCATCGGCCCGGCGGTCATCCCGGCGCCGACGGTCGACCTGATGTCGAAGTACCAGCCGCCGATGTTCCTCGAGATCAACAACGTGTACCCGATCAACTGTGTCGGTGATGTCGCGGGCGGCACCTGCCAGGGCTCACTCGAACACCCGCTCGGGACGACCGGTGACGGGAAGGACATCTTCCGGATCATCGTCTACGGGATGCAGATCAGCATGAAGATCGGCTTCATCGCGACGCTGTTCGTCGTCACCATCGGGAGCATCGTCGGCACGGTCGCCGCATACGCCGGCGGCCTCGTCGACGAGGTCCTGATGCGCTGGGTCGACATCCAGCAGTCGTTCCCGACGTTCATCCTCTACCTGCTGATCCTCTACATCTACGGGGCCAGCCTGTTCCTGTTCATCGTCCTCTTCTCACTGTTCTCGTGGGAGGGGACCGCCCGTTACGTGCGGAGTAACGCGCTGGCCAAGACCGAAGAGGAGTACATCAAGGCGGTCCAGCTCAGCGGCGCGAGCACGTACCGAGTGATCCGTTCGCACATCATGCCCAACAGCGCGAGCAGCATCGTGACCGACATCACGCTGCTGATCCCGTCGTTCATCCTGTTCGAGGCGCAGTTCGCGTTCCTCGGGCTGGGTGACTCGACGATCCCCTCCTGGGGCGTGCTGATCGCGCAGGGGCGCTCGGACCTGGCGTTCGCGCCGTGGATCACGCTGATCCCCGGGCTGTTCCTCTTCTTCACCATCCTGGCGTTCAACTTCCTCGGGGACGCGCTCCTCGACGCACTGAACCCCGAAGCCGACGCGGAGGCAGAACAATGACTGACGAACCACTACTGACGGTCGACGGACTCACGACGGAGTTCGATACCGACAACGGCGTACTGACCGCGGTCGACGGCATCGACTTCGAGATTCCCAGAGGCGAGACGGTCTGTCTCGTCGGCGAGTCCGGGTCGGGCAAAACCGTCGCCAGCGAGTCGATTACCCGGATCGTCCCGACGCCGCCGGGTGAAGTGACCGGGAGCGTGAAGTTCGACGGCGAAGAGATCACCGCTCTGAGCGAGTCCGAACTCCGGGAGATCCGCGGCGGGCGCATCGCCCACGTGTTCCAGAACCCCCAGGACGCGCTCAACCACTGCTACACGGTGGGCTGGCAGATCGTGGAAGCGATCCAGACCCACGAGCCGGACACGTCCGAACAGGAAGCCCGCGAACGGGCGATCGATCTCCTGAACGACGTGGGTGTCGCCAACGCCGCCGCACGGCTGGACGACTACCCCACGAGTTCTCCGGCGGCCAGAAACAGCGCGTGATGATCGCGATGGCGCTGGTCACCAACCCCGACCTGCTGATCGCCGACGAGCCGACGACGGCGCTGGACGTGACGGTCCAGGCCCAGATCCTCAATCTGCTCGAGGATCTGCAGGACGAGTACGGCATGAGCATCCTCTTCGTCACCCACGACCTCGGGGTCGTGGCCCAGATCGCCGACCACGTCGTCGTGATGTACGCCGGGAAGGTGATGGAGCGGGGCACCGTCGAGGAGATCTTCGACGACCCCTCCCACCCGTACACGCGCGCGCTGCTCGAGTGCTTACCCGGGAAGGCGCGCTCGGCCGAGGGGATCCCCGGATCGCTCCCGTCGCCGATCAGCCCGCCGGACGGCTGCCGGTTCGCGCCGCGCTGTGACTACGCCGTCGAGGAGTGCACCGCCGGCGACCAGCCGCCGGAAGAGCCGCTGTCGGACACCCACACCGTCTCCTGTGTCCACTACCAGCAGGGGTACGACCCCGACACCGTGAAAGGCGAACTCACACAGGAGGACGGCGCGGTAACCGGAGGTGTTTCCGGTGACTGAGGACCCCATCCTCTCGGTGCGGAACCTCAAGAAGCACTACCCGATCACTCAGGGGATCCTCTCCCGGCAGGTCGGCGCTGCCAAAGCCGTCGACGGCATCAGCTTCGACATCGCCGAGGGGGAGACGCTCGGGCTCGTCGGCGAGTCCGGCTGTGGGAAGTCCACCGCCGCCTCCTCGATCATCCGACTCGAGGAAGCCACCGAGGGCGAGGTCATCTTCAACGGCGGCGACCGGGCGGGCCGCAGCCGTAACGGGGACGGCAGCCACCCCAACGACGTGACGACGTTCGACGACGAAGAGCTGAAGGCGTTCCGCCGGGACGCCCAGATGATCTTCCAGGACCCCTCCTCCAGTCTTGACCCGCGAATGACCGTCGGGAGTTCGGTCGCCGAACTCCTGCTGGTCCACGGGATGACCGACAAGCAGCGTCGGCGCGAGATCGTCGAGGACCTGCTCGAACGCGTGGGGCTGGAGGCCGAGTACTACGACCGCTACCCCCACGAGTTCTCCGGCGGCCAGAAACAGCGCATCGCGCTGGCCCGCGCGCTCGTGCTCAACCCAGAGTTCATCGTCGCCGACGAGCCGGTGTCCGCGCTCGACGTGTCGATCCGCGCGGAGATCCTCTCGCTGCTGAACGACATCCAGGAGGAGTTCGGCCTCTCGATGCTGTTCATCAGCCACGACATGAGCGTCGTCCGGGAGGTCTGTGACCGCGTCGCGGTGATGTACTTGGGCGAGATCGTCGAGATCGGTGACACCGACGAAGTGTTCAGCAACCCGCAGCACCCCTACACCGAGGCCCTGCTGTCGGCGATCCCGCGTCCCGACCCGTCGGCACAGCGGGAGAACATCGAGCTCAAAGGGACCGTGCCGAGCCCCACCAACCCGCCGTCGGGCTGTAAGTTCCACACGCGGTGTCACATGGTGATACAGTCCGACGAGTTCGACCTCGAACAGGAGCGCTGGCGTGCGCTGCTGACGTTCCGTGACCGCGTCCGGAGCGGCGAGGTCGACCCCGAGAGCATCCGCGAGGCGCTCGCGTTGGAGAACGACGACCCGTCGAGCATCGACGACGAAACCATCAAACAGGAGCTCCGGATGGAGTTCGATCTCGCCGAGGAGCTCTACGATCCCGAGGCGGAGTCGATCCTGCAGGACGCGCTCGACGCGCTCGCCGATGGCCGCATCGAGGACGCGAACGAGCAGCTCTCGACGTTCACGACGCCGTGTGAGAAGGAGGTGCCACAGGAGACCGACCACGGCAACGGTCACCTCTCCTCCTGTCTGCGGAACAAGCCCGAGACCGAACACGGCGCGCCGCTGGCCGACGACTGAGCCGGTCGCTCAGGCCACCAGCGCCGCACTCACTCGTTTTCCGTACCCGCGTCAAGAGATCGACGCTCGGTCGTTCACGAGGCGAGCGTATCGAGAGGCGTATCCCCATCGAGTGCAAAGCGCCGATAATGAACGGCGTCGCCACCGGCGGGCCGCTCGCGGCCGGCGTCCACGGGAACGGCCCGACGATATTCATTCTGTTGAGCCTCGCGGCGGCGCTGACCGCCGTCGTCGCCGGCCTCGCCATCGCCGCGTTCGTCCGGCGACGCTCCCGGCGCTACCTGCTGGTGGCGCTGGCGCTGTCGACGCTACTCGCCCGAAGTGCCGTGGGACTGGCGGCCTACCTCGGCACCGTCGGGCCGGGGATCCACCACACCCTCGAGCACGGACTCGACGTGGTGATGGCGGCGTTGGTGATCGCCGCCGTCTACCTCGTCGGAAAGCCGACGGCGGGCACGGCCCGGGCCGACGGCGGGCACGACGACGACGCGGCACACTGGGGTGACCAGGAACGATGAACGACACCCGTGAGCGCCTGCTCGAACACGTCCGCGAGCATCCCGGCCGGCACGCGAGCGCGCTTGGCCGGGAGTTAGACCTCGCGACCGGCCAGCTTCAGTACCATCTCCGGCGGCTCCGACGGGCGGACCGTGTCGTCGCCGACGACTGGTACGGCCGTACCCACTACTTCCCGCCGGGGTACGACGACCAGGAACGGCAACGGATCGCGCTAGCGCGCCGGGAGACCGCCCGCGCGGTACTCGTCACGCTCCTGGGTGGTGAGCAGCCGGCAGCCGACCTCGCTGAGGCTGTCGGCGTGGCTCGGAGCACCCTCTCCTACCACGTCGATCGACTCCGGGAGGCGGGCCTCGTCGATCAACGCCGGGACGAACGAGGCCGAGTCCATCTCTCACTGTCGGATCCCGAGGCCACGCAGTCGCTGCTCGCCACGGTCGAGCCGGAGATGGGCGACCGTCTCGTCGATCGGTTCACCCGGCTCGTCGACGACCTCCTCGAAGTGTAACCGGCGCGGGCGCCGTTTCGAGAGGCGCACCAGAACCCACTTTCTTCTCGCAGTGGTAGCACGGGTATGAGCGACTCCCCCGGCATCGACCGCCGCGCGTTCGTGAAGTCCGCCGTCGCCATCGGCGGCGCGGCAGCGCTGTCGGCCTGTCTGGACCGCGGACCGTCGATCGACGTGCCACGTGGCCCCGAGGAGCCGTCAGCCACGTTCCCGGAGCGCCAGCACGCCTGGAACGCCGCGCTCCCGACGACCGACGCGGGGAACAACCACCACCCCCGCCACCGCGTGCTGCTGGCGCTCGACTACGGCGACGGGACACCCACCGACGCCGAACGCGAGACCGTCGAAGCCGCGCTCGCGGGCGTCGAGCGCGCCTACGAGCGATCGGCCGCGGGGCTGCTGCTGACGATCAGCTACTCGCCGTACTACTTCGACCGGTTCGACGACGACCTCCCCGAGAGCGTCGATCTGCCCGAACCCACCGCGCTCTCCTCCTTCGAGGATCCAGACGCCGACGCCGTCGACGCGATCGTCCACCTCGCCAGCGACCACGGCGAGGTCGTGATGGGCGCCGAGGAGGCGCTGAAGGGCGAACTCGGCGAACTCAACGGCGTTTCCCAGCCCGAAGCCGCGCTGACGGACGTGTTCAGCCTCGCCGAGCGCCGGACCGGCTTCGTCGGCGACGGGCTCCCCGCCGAGAACCAGGACGTCGACGGCGTGCCCGACGACGACCCGGTGCCGGAGGACGCGCCGCTGTACATGGGGTTCGAGTCGGCGTTCGACGGCAACCAACCCACCGAGGACCGCGTAACGATTCAGCAGGGCCCTTTCGCCGGCGGGACGACTCAGCAGCTCTCGACGCTGACGCTGAACCTGACGCAGTGGTACGAGCAGGACACCCGCGACCAGCGCGTCTCCAAGATGTTCTGTCCCCACCACGCGCAGAACGATGTGGTCGAGGGCGCTGGCGGAAACTTGGGCAGCGACACACGGATGGACGACTGCGGCGACCCGATGGAGACGGCACGGCGCGAGGGCGTCGTCGGCCACAGCCAGAAGATGGTCGACGTGCGGGAAGACGACACGCCGATCATCCTGCGCCGGGACTTCGACTCGACCGATCGTGACCACGCGGGGCTTCACTTCCTCTCGCTCCAGCGGACGATCACGGACTTCGTCACCACCCGCGAGGCGATGAACGGCGATCAGATCGACAGCGACTCCGCGGTGGGCCAGCGCACCAACAACGGGATCCTGCAGTACATCAACACCGTCCGCCGGGGGAACTTCCTCGTCCCGCCGCGTTCGTTGCGGGCGCTCCCGCCCGCGGACCCCCGTGCGACCGCCGCCGAGAACGCGGAGGTGGCCAATGCGTAAGCGCTCCCGGCGGGCGTTCCTCGCCGGCGTCGGCGCCACCGGCGTCGGCGGCCTCGCGGGCTGTCTCGGGTTCGAACTCGAATCGAGCAGCCTGGAGCCGTCGCTGGTGGAAAACCGTCCGGACGCCGTCTACGTCCCCACCCACACGGAGGGGATGGCGATGGGGGAGATGGGCAGCGACGGCGGCTACAGCTGTGCGCTGACCTACAGCTACCCCCACCGGTTCTGGACTGTCACCGGTAGCGACACCACGCAGGTCGAGGTGGGATCGGACGACGCGCTCCACCTGATGCCGGTCGTCTGGCACAGCGAGACGGGGGTCATCCCCTCGGACGTGAGCCCCCGCGTCGACGTGACCCGGGACGGCGAGTCGGTCGTCGACGGCCTGAACCCGTGGCCGATGCTCGCCCAGCAGATGGGGTATCACTTCGGCGACAACATCGAACTCCCCGAGGCAGGCGAGTACACTGTCACCGTCTCGGTGGGGGCTGGCGGTGAGCGTCGAACCGGGCCACTGGCCGACACAGCGGCCGCCGAGTTCGAGTTCACGCTCGACTACCAGCCCTCGGAGCTCCGTGACCTCCCGTTCGAGGACATCGCCGAGGCTCGACAGGGGACCCTCGGCGCCGCCGAGCCGATGCAGATGGACATGGTCCCGACGATGCAGGCGCCCACGGCGGACGACCTCCCCGGAACGGTCCGGGGAACGACCGAGAGCGGCGACGCCCAGTTCGTGGTCACGACCCTCGACGACGCCACCCGATTCGGCGGCAAGGAGGGACAGCAGTACGTCGCCGTCTCGCCGCGCACACCGTACAACCGCTTCCCGCTGCCGCAGATGTCGCTGTCGGCGACGCTGTCACGGGACGGCGAGACGCGCTTCGACGGCTACCTGAACGAGTGGCTCGGCCCGGACCTCGGGATCCACTACGGGGCGGTCGTCGAGGGCGTCGCTGCCGGCGACGAGTTCACGATCACGGTCGACTCGCCCCCGCAGATCTCCAGACACGAGGGGTACGAAACCGCCTTCCTCGGCATGCCCGACACGACGCTCACGCTCTGAGTAGCCGAAGGGGCTACTCCACCCGCCGGACCGACCGCTGGCCCTCGTGGAGTTTGACCTCCTCGATCTCGTCGGCCGGCTGGAAGCCGAACGTCTCCCCGTAGAACGCGAGTTCGAGCTCCAGCGCCCGGCGAGTCGCCTCCGCGGTCCGGAAGCCGTGTCGCTCTGCCGGGAACAGCGCGTAGGCGTACGGCGTCTCCGTCGCGACCAGCGCGTCGACCATGTCCTCGGCCTGCTCCTGGGGGACGACACGGTCCTCACCCCCCTGCAGTAGGAGCAACGGCGCGTCGATCTCCGACGCGTGGAGCGCGGGCGATCGCGCCTCGTAGGTGTCCCGAGCTTCCGGGAGCGGGCCGACGAGCCCGTCGAGGTAGCGTGACTCGAACTTGTGGGTGCCGGTCGCGAGCGCTTCCAGATCGGCGACGCCGTAGTGGCTCGCGCCGGCGTCGAACGTGTCGTGGAACGCCAGCGCACAGAGCACCGCGTAGCCGCCGGCGCTCCCGCCGGTGATCGCCAGACGATCCGGGTCCGCACGGCCTGTTTCTGCGAGATGCTCGGCAGTGTCGACGCAGTCGGCCGTATCGAGCACGCCCCACTCGTCCTGTAGCGCGTCGCGGTAGTCGCGGCCGTAGCCGGTCGAACCACGGTAGTTCACGTCGGCGACGGCGAACCCGCGGGTGGTGAAGAACTGGACGCCGAGCGTCGCGACCGGGAGGGTCTGGCTCGTCGGGCCGCCGTGGACCATCGTCACGAGCGGCGGGTCCTCGTCCTCGGGAGCCCGTTCGTCGGCGTTCGTCGGCGGGTAGTAGAACGCGTGGGTGGTCTCGCCGTCGCGGGTCGGCACGTCGACGTGCTCCGGCTCCGACACCATACCGTCGGCCAGGTCGAGCGAGAACGACTGCCGGAGCTGAGTGGGCTCGGGGCTTTCACCGGGTGTCCAGCGGGCGACGGTCTCCGGCGTCGTCGGCCCGCCGCCGACGAACGCGAGCGTCTCGCCGTCGGTCGCGAGGCGCGCGTGGGGGTACGCCGAGTACGGCAGCCCCGCGTCGGTGCGTTCGTTGTCCTCGTCGAGCAGGCAGAGCGACCACTCGCCGTCGGCGTTCCGCAGGACTGCCACCCGGCCGTCGTCGAGGAACGCGTAGGTGGCGAGCCCGAACGTCCACTGCGGGACGCCGAACTCCGCCGCCTCGGGCGTGCGGTTCGTCGGCTCGTCGTCGCCGTCGAGGTCGAGCGCGTAGAGGTTCCACCAGCCCGTTCGGTCAGAGACGGCGTGGAGTCGCCCCGCGGGGCTCCAGCCGGGCTGGAACACCGACTCCTCGGGGCCGCCCATGACCACGCGCTCGTCGGCGAGCGAGCCGTCGTCGTCGACGGCGGCGACGTGGAGTTCGGTGCCGTCCCAGGGCATCCGCGGGTGGTCCCACGTCGTCCACGCGAGGCGGTCGCCGGCGGGCGAGAGCCGGGGGAACGCGTAGAAGTCGTGACCGTCGGCGACGACTTCGGGCGGCGCGCTCCCGTCAGTCGGGAGCGCGACGAGTTCGTTGATCACGTCGGCGGCGGCGCCCTCGTGACGCTCCCGAACCGCGTAGAGGCGCTCGCCGTCGGGGCTGATCTCCATGTCGGCGTACCGCAGCCCGTGTTCCGTCTCGGGTTCGGGCGTGATCGGCTCGGGGTCGTCGTCCGTCCCGTCGATGCGGTAGAGCCGCTGGTCGTCGAAGTGGGCGTAGAACACGCGCCCGTCCTGGACCGCGAAGTCGCCACCGCCGTACTCGTGGACCAACGTCCGTACGTCCGTCTCTGTGGGCGTGACCTCCATCGGCTCGGCTGGATCGCCCGCGTCGGCGCGGACGATCACGCCGCGGCCCCCCTCGTCGGGGCGGCGTTCCAGCCAGTAGACGCTCCCGTCGTCGACCGAGACGGGGCCGAACCGGAGCGTATCGGCGGCGACGTCCGCGGCAGCGACTGGCGACTCCCACTCGCCGTAGGGGGTGGTAGACATACCCAGGGGTTGGGGAGGCGATGGCTTGTCAGTTCGGGTGGACGACGGTGTCGCCGATTCGGTGGGCTCAGTCGCCGTCGGTCCGGAGGTGGTGGAACACGTACGTCTGGGCGTAGCCGGCGTAGGCGTCGGCGCCGCTCTCGCCGAACACGTCCCCGCGCTCGGGCAGGTCGGCGCCGAGTCGTTGCCGGATCGACCGCGAGGTCTCGGTGTAGTTCCCACCCTCGCAGTCCGGGAAGTAGTCGCCGATCGCGGTCTGGATCCACGTGTCGAGCGGGATCGCCTGCAGGTAGCCCAGCGAGAACAGGAGGACGCAGTCGGCCACCTTGTCGCCGACGCCGACGAACTGAGTCATCGCGTCGCGGGCCTCCTCGTAGGGGCGGCCGCGGGCGTCCTCGGGGCGTGCCTCGCCGTCGGCGACCATCGCCGCGGTCCGCTGGACGTACGGCGCGCGGTAGCCCAGACTCAACTCGCGGAGTTCCTCCTCGGTCGCGGCCGCGAGCGCCTCCGGGGTGGGGTAGGCGTGGAGGGTTCGGTCGCCGAGGTCGACGGGTGTGCCGTACGCCTCCCGAAGCGCGCTCTGCATGCCGAAGATCCGGCCCACGCGCATCTGCGCCGAACAGATGAACGTGATCAGGCAGGGGAAAGGCGGGTCGCGCGGCAGCCGCATCCCGGGGTAGCGCTCGAACGCCCGCGAGAGCAGCGGCAGGTCCTCGAGCGCGTCGTAGATCGCCGCGAGGTCGTCGTCGAGGCGGAGCAGGTGGGTGAGGATCGCCTCGCCGTCGACGGGCTCGGTGGGTGCCACGGGAGCGTCGGCGGGCGCCGCATCGGCGGCGTCTTCCGGAACGGCGCCGGCCTCCCACTCGATCACCCCCTCGTCGACACCCCCGCGCTGGCGCGCGCGAACGACCGTCGGTCGGTCGGTGAGCCCCGGCGTCGGCGGCAGCACGGTTTCGTACCACGCGTCGCCCCCGTGGGCGGCCGACTCGGTGTAGCCGTCGCCGTCGGCGCGCTCCCAGAGGTACGTCTGCCCGCTCTCCAGGGTCGACTGCAGGTCGAACGGTCCGTCGAGCGAAGACACGTCGATGCGGCCCGTCTCCATTACGCGGGAGTGGGCCGGGAGCGGGTTTCCCCGTTTCGGTCCGTGCCAGTCACGGCACGCGAACTGTCGCGATCTCCGTATCGCGATCGCCGAGTCTACGCCGTGGCTGTGCAAGCCAGCTGGCGCGCGAACTGTCGCGATCTCCGTATCGCGATCGTCGAGTCTACGCCGTGGCTGTGCAAGCCAGACTGGCGCGCGAACTGTCGCGGTTTCCGTATCGCGACCGGCGATCAGGTCCGCTTCGGGAGTGTGTCCGCGGCGGCAGCGGCGGCGTCGCCCGCCGCGGCGGCCATCGCCTCGGCCATCTGGAGGAACGCGGCCGTCTCGCGGGTGGAGGAGTTCATGTGACTACCTAACACGACCGACCCTTGAGTATCTTCGGGGGTTTGACATCCTCCCACCCCTGAAGGGGTGGGCTTCCACTCGCTACGTCACAACGGCTATGAGCGGCCCGACCCGAACAGAGCACATGACCACGAGCGACTGGGGCGACTGGCTCCCGCGGGAGATCGCGGCGGCCGACCCCGACGGCGTGGCGGTCTGGTACCTCGGCTGCAACGGGTTCGTGCTGAAGGGGAGCGAGGGGACGACGCTGTTCGTCGACCCCTATCTCGGCACGGGCGACCCGCCACGCACCGTCCGGATGATCCCGGTTCCCTTCGACCCGGCCGACGTTGACGACGCCGACGCGGTGTTGGCGACCCACGAGCACAGCGATCACGTCCACGGCGAGTCCCAGGCGCCGATCCTCGAGCGGACCGGCGCGCCCTTCGTCGCGCCCGACGCGTCGATGGCGGCCGCCCGCGAGGAGCAGGCGTGGGCGGACCGCTGGGCGATCGACGACGAGCAGTTCCGCGAGGTCGAGGAGGGCGACGTGCTGGAGATCGGCGAGTTCACCGTCCACGTCGTCGAGGTGAACGACCCCGACGCCGAGCACCCCGTCGGCTACGTGTTCGAGCACGACGCCGGGTCGGTGTTCCACCCCGGCGACTCCCGACCGGCCGAGTGGTTCACGGCGCTGGGGAGGAGTTCGACATCGATCTCGGCATCGTCGCCTTCGGGACCGCAGGGATGATCCCGGACAAACAGAGCCGGGAGCCGGCGTACACCAAGTGGTACAACGACGAGGGCGAAGCCGTCGAAGCCGCGAGGGCGCTGCAGGTCGACCGCCTTCTGCCGAGTCACTGGGACATGTGGAAGGGGCTCACTGCCGACCCGACGGCGCTTCACGATCACGTCGACTCCTTCGACCACCCGCGCGAACTGGAACTGGTCGAGATCGGCGATCGCGTCGACCTCTGAGTCCGACGGCTGCAGTCGGTTTTCTGACAGCGATCAGTACGTCCAGCGGCGCTGGACCCGCGAGTCGATCTCGGGGTGGGCCGCCCGCAGCGCGTCGGGGTCCGTCTCGCCGTCGACGTTGATCACGTGCACCTCGCCGCGCTTCCCGTCGTAGGCGTCCTGGAAGTCGTAGACGGCGCCGACGACTTGCACCGACTCCGGCACGTCGTCGCTGTCGAGCAGGAACTCGACCTGGCGGTCGACGTTGTACTCCACGAGGTGGTTCACGGCGTCCTCACGCGAGAGGCCGGCCGGGAGCCGGTCGACGCCGGACTCGAGGCCCGGTGCGAGCAGGTCGAGACAGTGTTCGATGCCCGGCGGCTCCGCACTGCCGTCAGTGAGCTTGTCGTACGTCGCGGTGACCGCACCACAGCCCGTGTGACCGACGACGACGGCCACGTCGGTGTTGGTGTGCGCCAGCGGGTAGAGCACGTCGCCCGAGACGCGCGGGCCCGCCCCGGTGCGCTGAACGACCCGGTTGCCGATGTTGCCGCAGGTGAACAGGTGGCCCGGCTCGTCGTTGCCCCACAGGTGGTCCTGGAGCACCCGGGAGTCCGAACAGCAGACCGTGACTGCGTCGGGGTGCTGTTCGTGTTCGAGCCCCTCGAACCGCGTGTCGAACGTCTCGGCGTGGTCGGCGTTCCGATCCAGCATCTCGAGGACCGTCTCGTCCATGTCCGACCGCCCGGCCGGTCGGGCCATAGCTCCGACGGTTCGTGGCGACGAAACAGTTAGGTCGTTGACCCAACCACTGGGGGACGTGTTCCCGTCGAGACAGCTACCGGCGCGCGCGGCGCTCGCGCTCGCGGGGGCGACCGCGGTCGTGGCCGCCGAGCTCCTCGCGGTTTCGGCCTCCGTCCGACTCGCGGCGGCAGGCGTCGACGGCGCCGGGCCGGTGTCGTCGCTCCCCGTCGTGGTCGTCAGCGTCGGTACGACGGCGGTAGCCGCCGCCGTGTGGCGGCAAACCGAGGGCGGCGCGATCTTCGCCGTCTGGGGGATGGTGCTGATCCTCGCCGCGCCGGTGACCGCGTTCGGCGGGGGCTGTGACCGAATGGGCGGCGCGCTCGAGATCTTTCGAAGCGGTGTCCGCATCGGGATCGCCGCCGATAGCTGCGTGACGTTTCTCAACGGGGCGCTGTTGGTAGTCGGCTACGCCCTGCTTGCCGCCGGCTTGTGGCTCGTCGTCGACGAGTTGTCCGTCTCGGGACCGCGGCAGTGGCAGATGCCCGGGCGCTCCGACTAGGCCCACTCGATCCGGAACAGTTCGACCTCGATCGCCTCGCGCTCGCGCTCGTGGTGGTCGTACAGCCGGGGGAGGTCGAACTCCGCGGCGAAGGCATGGGTGACCGTGCCCCCTCGTCGGCGGCGAACGACTCCACGAAGTCGCGGCTGCCGGCGTTGTGGATCGAGTAGGAGACGCTTCCGACCGTCGCCGCCGTACGGAGGAACGCCCGGTCGGCCCCCTCGTTGCCGGATTGGGCGCCGAACGGTGGGTTCATCACGACCGTCTCGACCGAGTTCGACGGCACCGGCGCGCGGGTCGCGTCGGCGCGAACCCAGTCGACGGGGGTTCCCGGCGCGACCGCGTGCTCGTTCTCCCCTGCGACGGCGAGGGCGTCAGCGTCGCGCTCGAGAGCGAGCACGCGCGTCGGGTCGCGGCAGGCGGCCGCGAGCGCGAGCACGCCCGTACCCGCGCCGAGATCGAGCACCGTCCGGCCGGCGATGTCGCCCTGGAGATCCGCGAGGTGGAGAAGGTGTGCCGCGAGATCCGGCGGCGTCGGGTACTGTTCGAGGCTGAGGTCGGGGTCGCGGAACCCCGCGAGCCCGTGGAGTCGTTCGGCCAGTGCCCGTTTGCCCATTCAGGCCGACACGTCGAGACCGTCGACCGAAAGCGTGACGCCTTCGCGACGGGCCCGCTCTTCGAGCGCTTCGAGCGCCGGCCGGACCTTCTCGGGGTTGCTGACCGTCTCGACCTCGACGCGGACGACGCCGACGCCGAGGAACGCCCCCGCTCGAACCACGTCACGGAGTCGATCAGCTTCGGACTGGGTCGCGAGCGAACAGTCCTCCGCGAAGCTGGCGGCCACCGTGAGTTCCGCGGGCTGGTAACCCTCCGACGCCAGTTCGGCTTTCAGCTCCCGCAGGTACTCCGGTGCAGTCGTCGACAGCGACGACGCCGAGAGCGCGACAGGTTCGACGTTCGACGGGCGACAGGACGACACCGCGGACTCGACGCGCGTGGGGCTCGTGCTCATACTCACGCATAGCTACTAGTTATGCAAAAGTCTTTCTTAATTCGCAGTGGTAATCACACGACGACGACATCCGGGCCCCCGCCAGCTGGTGGGATCTGACAGGAACCACAGCATGGCGACTCAGTCGGGCGATTAGTTCTGTGCTCTACCCAAGGACGAAAAAAGCCTTATCTGTCGGGGTCACCAGAAACCTTTTAATGGAACGTCCGAGCCGGGAGCGACAGCGGGAGTCTGAGTCCGAGGACGAGTCGGCCGACGAGGTTCTCACCTGCCCGGAGTGTGGGTCTGACGAGGTCGTCACCGACGACGACCAGGGCGAACTCGTCTGTGACGACTGCGGACTGGTGCTCGACGAGCGCCAGATCGATCGTGGCCCGGAGTGGCGGGCGTTCAACCACTCCGAGCGCCAGAGCAAATCTCGGGTCGGCGCGCCGATCACCGAGACGATGCACGATCGCGGGCTGACGACGACGATCGACTGGAAGGACAAGGACGCCTACGGTCGGTCGCTCTCCTCCGAGAAACGCAGCCAGATGCACCGCCTGCGCAAGTGGCAGGAGCGCATCCGGACGAAGGACGCCGGCGAGCGGAACCTCCAGTTCGCGCTCTCGGAGGTCGACCGGATGGCCTCCGCCCTCGGCGTGCCGCGATCGGTACGTGAGGTCGCGTCGGTGATCTACCGGCGCGCGCTCAACGAGGACCTGATCCGCGGGCGCTCGATCGAGGGCGTCGCGACCGCCGCGCTGTACGCCGCCTGTCGGCAGGAGGGGATCCCCCGCAGCCTCGACGAGGTCGCCGAGGTCTCACGCGTGCCCCAGAAGGAGATCGGCCGAACCTACCGGTACATCTCCCAGGAGCTCGGCCTCGAGCTCAAACCGGTCGACCCCAAGCAGTTCGTGCCGCGCTTCGCCTCCGAGCTCGGCCTGAGCGAGGAGGTGCAGTCGAAGGCGACCGAGATCATCGACGTCTCCGCCGAGCAGGGACTGCTCTCGGGGAAGTCCCCGACCGGGTTCGCCGCCGCGGCGATCTACGCGGCGTCGCTGCTCTGTAACGAGAAGAAGACCCAGCGCGAGGTCGCTGACGTAGCCCAGGTGACCGAGGTCACCATCCGAAACCGGTATCAAGAACAGATCGAAGCGATGGGCTTCCGGTAGCTCAGCGCCCAAACCACCCGCTTCCGTTCTCAGGACTCCACGAACACCACGAGCCGCCGGTCCGTCAGGCCCTGCTCGATCTCGTAGCGCTCGTAACCCGACAGCCGGTCGGCGACCGCGCGCCGGTGGGCCGGCGTCGTGACGACGACCGGCGGCGCCGACTCGTCCATCGCGTTCGGAGCGTCGACGCTCGCGGTTTCGGCGCCGGCGCGCTCGACGTACCACGCGAGCGGCAGCCGCGCCGAGAACGCCCCGCGTGCCGCCTCGGGAACTGGAGGGCGATCGAGCGTCGACTCGTCGGGCACCGCGAGGTCGGCGCCGACGTAGAGCACGTCGACGCCCGTACCGTCCGTGACCGCGCGCTCGATCGCCGCGGCGGGGGCACGGAACTCGGCGCCGGGCTGGGCGTACCCCGGCAGCGCGTCGTCGGCTTCGGGCGCGTCGTACACCTCACCGGCGACGACAGCGCCAGTGTGGACGCCGGCAGCCGAGAGCAGCAGTAGCGCCGCGGCGAGTCGCGCGGCCTCGTCGGCCGCGATGCTCTCGGCGGCGGCGTTCCAGAGCGCGGCGAGACCGACGGCCGCGGGCACCGTCGCCGGAGCGAGCACGTGGACGGCGACCCAGGGCTGGTTCACCTCCGTCGCCAGCGGGAACAGCAACAGTCCCGCACCGGCCCAGTAGGCGGCGAAGTTCACCACCGGGCGCGACCGGCCGGCGTAGCGCTCCCGGAAGAACCCCCAGATCGCGAGGCCGACGACCGGGAGCGCCGCCGCCAGCAGCACCTCGGCGGTTCCGGCGACGTACGGGAGCAGCGCGTGATCGTTGGTGTACGTCGGCGGCGCGTGCCGACCCAGCACGCGCACCGCAAGAAAGCGTTGGACGGCGCCGACGGTGCCGGATTCGAGCGCGGCCAGCAGCGACGCGGGCGCCGAGAGGTCGGTTCGCCCGCGCGGAACGTAGAAGCTGAGCGCGACGACGACGGCGACGGCGGTCCCCCGCAGGAGTGCGACGCGGCGACGGACGACGCTCGCGGCACCCTGGCGAACGCGTTCCCGGATCGCTGTCGCTTCCTCCCCCGGATGCGGCCCTCGTCGACGGTGAGCAGGGCGGCGAGCAGCCAGCACCCCAGCACCGCGAGCACGAACCCCGAGGTAGTGAGCGCCAGCCCGAACGCCGCGGCGCCGGCGTAGAACGCCCGGCGATCCCCTCGGTGGTGTGCGCGCCACACGAAGCCGACGGCGACGAGTGCGAACGCCGCCAGCGGCAGGTCCCCCGAAGCACACGGGCGTAGTAGAGCAGCGGCGGCGCGAGCGCGAGCAGGAGCGCGAGCGCGACCGTCTCGGTGTCCGAAAGCCCCGTTACTCGATCCCGTTCCCTTGCTCGATCCCGTGCGCGCCGGAACAGCAACGCCGCGAGCGGCAGCAGGCCGCCGATCGTGGCGACTGGGGCGCGTGCGGCGGCGTCGCTGGTCAGCCCGAGCGCGAACAGTCGGCGGGAGACGACGTAGAGGAACGGCCCGCCAGCGACCGGGCGGTACTCGTAGACGCCGGTTTCAAGCGAGCGCAGCGTCCAGTAGCCGACGCGGGCCTCGTCCCAGTGGAACGGGCGCGCGCCGAGGCCGACAAACCGGGCCAGGAGCGCGACCGCCGCGACCGCGACGACGGCTCGTTGGACCCGGTCGAGTCGGGACATAGGGGTTCCTGTCGCCCCCTGTAGCAAGAAGCTTCGGAAGCGGCCGTGCCGCGAGGGAACGTTCGGAAGCGCCTTTGGCCACGCAGGTCGACACGTAGCTATGAGCGTGCTCGACTCTCTCCCGGATCGCCCGCTGCGCGACGCCGAACTCGCCTCGTTCAACCGGTCTGACGCGATCGAGATGGCGGTGGAGGTCAGCGAAACCGAAGGCGAGGGCATCGACGGCGTGCTCCTCGCGACCGAGGACTGGGTGAAGGGCCTGGCCTACGAAGACGAGGGATGGCGCGTCGTCGAGTCCGTGTCGCTTGGCGACGGCGAGAACGAACGCTACGAGGGGATGCGGGCGTGCGAATCGGCCGTCCGAGAGGCGCTTGACTGAACCGGGGTTTCTAATCCCTGCCGACCTACTGTGCGGACGAGATGTACGACGACATCCTCGTACCCACAGACGGAAGCCCCGCTGCGACCACCGCGATCGAACACGCCGTTTCGCTGGCCGAGACGTACGACGCCACCATCCACGCGCTGTACGTCGTCGACGCCAGCGCCTTCTCGTCGATCGAGTCCGGCTCCGAGCTCGTGATCGACGCGCTCGAGGAGGAAGGCCAGCGCGCGGTGGAGGAGGTCGTCGACGCCGCCGAGACCGCGGGCGTCGA
This sequence comes from Halolamina pelagica, assembly GCF_001307315.1. Lineage (GTDB taxonomy): Archaea > Halobacteriota > Halobacteria > Halobacteriales > Haloferacaceae > Halolamina > Halolamina pelagica_B. Next base: position 1,143,277 of record NZ_LGUC01000001.1, on the reverse strand, counting down.
GGTCGAAACCCACGTCGTCTCCGGGACGGCCTACCGTCGCATCCTCGACTACGTCGACAGCGAAGGCGTCGACCTGGTCGTGATGGGTACCCACGGGCGCAGCGGCGTCGAGCGGTTCCTGCTCGGGAGCGTCACGGAGCGCGTCGTCCGCACCGCCGACGTTCCCGTCCTCACGATCCGACAGAAAGACGAGGAAGAGGAAGAGTAGGGGCGTATCAGGAAACGCTTTTCTCGGCGCCCCACCCAGCCCCGGAGTATGACCGAGCACACCGTGGAGTTCGTCGGCACCGGCGAGACCATCGAGGTCCCGGAGACCCGCCCGATCCTGCAGGTCTGCATGGAGGAGGGGATCGCCCAGGAGTACTCCTGCCGCGTGGGGATGTGTCTGGCCTGTTCCGCGGAGATCATCGAGGGCGAGGTCGAACAGACCGTCGTCGAGCAGCGCGCGCTCACCGAGGAGGAAGCCGAGGACTACGCGCTGACGTGTATGGCCCGCCCCAAGTCCGACCTCAAACTCGACCGCGGGAGCTACCCGCCGAGCATCGAGGACGCCGAGGCCGACGCCGCCGACGCCGCGGCCGACGACGACTGAGCCGACGGCGAGATGGACGGCGGCACCTTCCGCGACCGCGTGCAGGCCGCGAAATCGACCGAGTTGGACCGGCTCGGCTCGGCGTCGCTGCTGGCCGCGCTGACCGACGCCGACCCCACGACGCGGCGCGTGCTCGAAGCGGCCGCCGACTCAGAACACGCCGCACACACGACGTTCTCCCGCTGGGCCGTCGACGAGGACGACGAGCGTGTCCGGCAGGCGTTCGAGGACGTGGCCGACCGGGAACAAGAGCACCGGAGACGCGTCCTCGCGGCACTGCCAGCGAGCGCTTCGGGGTACGAGCCACACGACGGCGGCCCGCTCCACGAGTACCTCCGCGGCCGTGAGGGGGCGATCCACCGCGTCGCCGCGGGGATGGTGGGGCGGGGGCTCGTCGCCGAGCGCACCCACTCGCGGCTGGTCTCCTTCTTCGTCGACGCGGGTGACAGCCGGCGCGCCGACCTGTTCCGTGAACTGCGCGCGGAGACCGAGGCAGGGACCGAGCGCGGCCTCGACCTGCTGACGACGCTCTGTGAGACGGACGGCGACTGGACGGACGCCCGGGCGGTCGCGGAGTACACGATCCAGGTCGCCTACGACGACTACGTCGACGCGTTGCGGGAGGCGGATATCGATCCGGCCGCTGTTCACTGATTTTCCGGCGGTCAGGCGCACCCGTTCTACCTGTGGGGGAACGAGCCGAACGTTGAAACGGTTCGCGGGACAAATTCACGGTAGAGAGCCAATGAGCGTAGGGCTCCTTCGCTCCATCTCGGACGCGATCTCCGGCGGGTCCGACGACGACGGGGACGTGTTCAGCTACGAGTGCGCGTCGTGTGGCACCGAGTTCGATCGCCCGAAGACGCGGATGATCGGCGTTCGGTGTCCGAACTGCCGCTCGATGGACGTGCGGGACGCCTCTGACGCCTGAGACCGGGTCACCGGTCGAGCAGTGGGGCCGACCGGTATCACCCCCAGTATTTTCACGCCGAACAGCGGCAGGAACGGGGACCAGATCGCCAACTCAGTTGTCGCTCGAGTCGTAGCCCAGCGCGGCGGCCACGTCGAGGAGGCCGTTCCCCGACTCGTTGCTCGCGAGCCCGATATTCTCGGCCGTGCTGTTCAGCGTGTCCCGAGCCTGGGTGTTGCTCGCGCCGTTGGCCATCAGCTGCCCGGCGGCACCGGCGACGTGCGGACACGCCATCGACGTTCCCGAGAACTGGCTGTAGCCACCCGGGACCGTGGAGTTGATGTTGTCACCCGGCGCCGCGATCTCGACCTCCGGGCCGGTCGAGGAGAAGTCGGCGAGGCTGTCGTCGGAGCTGGTCGCGGAGACGGCCATCACCGTGCTGTAGGCCGCGGGGTAGCCGACACAGTCCGTACACGGCCCGGAGTTGCCGGCGGCGGCGACGAGGAACACGCCCTTGTCGTGGGCGTACTGGCAGGCGTCTTTGAGCGCCGAGGAACTGCTGGAGCCGCCGAGGCTCATGGAGCCGACGTCCCAACCCTGGTCCGCGACGTACTCGACCCCGGCAGCGATGTCCGAGAACGACCCGGAGCCGCACTTGTCCAGCACCTTCACCGCGTGGAGCGTCGCCGTCGTCGACGCCCCGACGATCCCCTGGCTGTTGTCGACGGCGTCGGCGATGCCGGCGCAGTGGGAGCCGTGGTCGTTGTCGTCGTCCCAGGAGTTGTAGCAGGTGTTGTCCGCGGGCTTGGCGCCGTAGCGACAGCCGCCTTTCGTGCTACAGGAGACGAACGCCTTGCCGGCGCCGACGTTCGCAGTCAGATCGGGGTGGTCCGAGTCGATTCCGGTGTCGAGGATGGCGATATCGGCGCCCTCGCCGGTGTCGCCGTTGGCGTGGGCCACCTCGCTGTCGACGCGGTCCTGTCCCCACGGGACCGACTGGGCCAGCGCCTCCATGGTGCCGTTCTCCTCGACGTAGCGAACGTGAGGGTTCTGCTCGAGCCCCTCGATCGCGTTCCGGGACACGCGCATCGTGAGCGCGTCGAAGTTGAACTCCCGGACGACCTCGCTCGCCGCCTCCATCGCGGCGCCGCGACCACGATCGTTCTCGTAGCCCACGTTGACTTCGACCGTCGCGTCGTCCGCCGACGCGAGCCCGGAGAACGCCCCGGCCGCGACGGCACCACTGGTCGCTTTGAGTACGGTTCGACGCTTCGCCCCCGAGTTATCCTCTGGCATGGCAGTCAGGAACAAGCGCAGTGGTTTGAAAAATCTACTGGTAATAACCCGTAACTAATAGTCAGCACACATATTCTTGTGCCAGTTGTGGAGAAATATTCGCGTGGCCGGTCGGGTCGGCACCCTGACCGACCGCCCGGATGAACAGTCATATGCGGGACCACGTCCAAGCCGGCGTGTGCAGTTCGTGGGGTACGACGCCGGCGACGGCGGCTTGTTGCTCGCCCGCGACGGCGACGTGGAGTACGTCGATCTGACGCCCGGCACCGAGATCGCCTATCAGTTGGGCGAGCGCCACTGCGCCGGCGTCGTCGAGGAGGGTGGCCACACCGCCTGCGACGCCGACGGGGCGCCGTACTGCGACGCCCACAGTCACGTCTGGGTCTGTGCCAAGTGTACCGGGGAGTGTCTGAAAGACGAGATGGACTGCTTCGAGGACCACGCGGTGTATCTCGCCGCGTTCGCTCCGGACGTGTTCAAAGTCGGCGTCACGCGCGAGTGGCGCCTCGAGACGCGACTGTTGGAGCAGGGCGCCGATCGTGCAGCGCACGTTCGGACCGTCGACGACGGTCGCGCCGCCCGGCGCATCGAGGCCGGCATCGCCGAGCGCATCCCGGACCGCGTCCGCATGCCGACGAAGATCGACGGGCTCGGCCGCTCGGTCGCCGACGACGCCTGGGAGGCCCTACTGGCCGACTTCGACCCGATCGAGACGTTCGAGTTCGACTACGGCCTCGATCTCGACGGCCGGCCGGTGACCGAAACGATGGCCACGGGGACGGTTCGGGGCGTGAAGGGTCGGATCCTCTTGCTCGAGCGGGCCGGGAGCACCTACGCCGTCGACTTGCGAAGCTTGGTCGGGTACGAGGTGAGCGAGGGGCCGAGCGAGCGGGAGATGCAGTCGAGTCTCGGCGCCTTCGGCTGAACGGAGGGCGACGGTTTATGGTCCCGGCCGTGGAACCCTGAAGCATGATTCCGCTTGAGGATGCCGTCACCGCGCGGCTCGAGTCTCACGGCGAGCGCTTCGAGGTGCTCATCGACCCCGACGCCGCACTCGAGATGAAACGCGGCGAGTTCGAGGGGGAGCTCGAGGACGTGATCGCCGCCGAAGACGTGTTCGAGAACGCCTCACGTGGCGATCGGCCCGCCGAGAGCGCGCTGGAGGAAGTGTTCGACACCACCGACCCCATGGAGATCATCCCGGAGGTCGTCGAGCGCGGGGAGATCCAGATCACCGCCGAGCAGCGCAAGGAGATGGAGGAGCAGAAGCACAACGCGCTGATCAACAAGATCGCACGCAACGCCGTCAACCCCCAGATGGACAACGCGCCCCACCCCCCGAGCGCATCGAGCGGGCGCTCGAGGAGGCCGGCTTCACGGTCGATCCGATGGAGCCAGTCGAGACGCAGGTCGACGACGCGCTCGACGCGCTCCGGCCGGTGATCCCCATTCGGTTCGACGAGATCACGGTCGCGGTCAACGTCCCGGCGGACTACGCCGGCAGCGCACAGGCGAAGATCCGCCAGTACGGCGACCTGGAACGCGAGGAGTGGCAGGCCGACGGCTCCTGGATCGGCGTCGTCACGTTCCCGGCGGGGATGCAGAACGACTTCTACGACCTGGTCAACGAGGAGACCAGCGGCGAGGCCGAGACGAGCATCGTCAAGGAGAAAGACGACCTCAAAACCCGGTAACGAACTGCCGGCGCGTTCTCGAACTGCCGCTCAGGCCCGCCGCCAGCCGACGTAGAAGCCGCCGGTGAAGCCGGCCGACACCGACACCGTCGAGAGGATCGTCTCGACCCACGACGGCGGCGTCCCGGTGGCGGCGTCCTGCCCAGCGCCCATCAGCCCGGACGTGAGCTTGTCCCAGTCGACGGTGATGATCTCCCGGGACTCGAGGAACTTGAACACCGCCAGCTCGATGCCGACCAGCACGGCGATGATCTTGGCGACTTTCTTCGCGGCGAAGCCGATCAGGGCGCCGATGAGGGCGCCGGATCCGGCCTCGACGCCGAGCTGCCGGAAATCGATGTCTAACTGGAGCGCGACGGGGTCCATGGCCCCTACTGCGTCGCTCTCGGTTAAACCGTTTGTGGGACCCGACCCGCGAACGGGCGTCGACGGCGATTGCACACGGCCACGACACAGTTTCTCCCGCCGCGGGGCGGCGGTCTCGGCAGTGAGCGAGCCGTGGCCTCGATACGTCACAAGACTCATACCTCACGACGGCGCACCGACACCCATGAAGCAGTGGGTCCGAAAACAGTTCGTGCGGGCCTACGAGCGGCTGCTCCGTCGCGAGGGCGACGGCGGTCCCTCCCACGTCGCGATCATCCAGGACGGTAACCGGCGCTACGCCCGGGAACGGGGCGACGACGCTCCCGAGGGGCATCGCGCCGGCGCCGAGACCACCGAGCAGGTGCTCGAGTGGTGTCAGGATCTCGGCGTGAAAGAGCTCACCCTCTACGCGTTCTCGACGGAGAACTTCAAGCGCCCGCCAGAGGAGCGTGAACACCTCTACGACCTGCTCGAGGAGAAGCTCACCTCCATCGCCGACAACGACCGTATCCACGAGAACGGGGTGGCGATCCGCGCGATCGGCGAGACCGACCGCCTCCCCGAGCGCGTCCAGGAGGCGATCCGGTACGCCGAGAACCACACCGCCGGGTACGACTCCTTCCGGCTGAACGTCGCGCTCGCCTACGGCGGTCGGAACGAACTCCTCCGGGCCGCCCGCGACGTGCTGGACGACGTCGACGACGACGACCTCGCGCCAAGCGATATCGACATCGAACTCGTCGACGATCGGCTCTACGGCCGGCAGGTCCGCGACGTGGACCTGATCATCCGCACCGGCGGCGACGAGCGCACCTCGAACTTCCTGCCGTGGCACGCCAACGGCAACGAGGCCGCGGCGTACTTCTGTGCGCCGTACTGGCCGGAGTTCTCGAAGACCGACTTCCTGCGGGGGATCCGTACCTACCAGTCCCGCGAGCGCTCGTGGCAGCGCACCCGCCGAGAGCGCGCGGCCGCGATCGTCCGCGCGGTCGCGGAGACCGAACTCGCGGAGGCCCGCACCGTCGCCGGGCGCCTGCGCGAGAAGCTCCCCGGTGGGGCGGCCCCGGAGATCGAGGCCGAACTCGACGCTCGGGGCACCGAGTCCGCCGACTAGCTCAGCAGCCGCGCGAACCACGTCCGGATTCCCGGGGCGGCCGAATCGGCGTCGACCGCGACGGGGTCGTCGCTCACGTCGAGGGACGTTCGTTCCGTACCGTCGGCTCTGGTCCAGACGAGTTCGCCCGCGTCTCCCGTTTCTCCGCCGCCGTGGAGGTCGTACCCCGCCGGCGCGCGGAGCGTGAACCGGTCGGTGCCGAGGTAGCGCGGCCCCTCACCCCCAGACGCGAACAGGGCGTTCGGGCCCTCCGGAGTGAGGGGCGTGAACACCACCGCGCCGACGTGGCGCTCTGCGGCCTCGTCGTCGCGGTACCTGACTGTCAGCGTACCGTCGTCGACGCTGCTCCGGACGGCCTCAGGCTCGGCGACGCTCCAGCCCATCGCCTCGTCGACGACTGCACGCCGGAACGAGTCGTTCTCGGCCATCGACGCGGCCCCGCGAGCGAGTTCGACCGTCGCGATCCAGGTAGTCGAGCCGTTCGCGTGAATCCGAACCGTGAGTTCGCTCTCGTCCGCGGCGACGTCGGTCCCGTCGACCGTCGTGTCGAACGAGCAGACGCCACACACCGGCGTCGGCGGCGCGCGGGCGTCCGCAGCCGGCACGGCAGCGACGGCCGCGAGAGCGAGCAGGAGGGCGAACACGACGTGGAGGGATCTGCGGGGACGCATACCCGGAGTCTACGCCGACGGGAGAATAAACCTGGCCCCGACTACTCGCCGAAACGGCGCTGCCGGTCCTCGAACTCGAGCACCGCCCGCAGGTAGTCCCGTTTCCGGAAGTCCCGCCAGTTCACGTCCGTGAAGTACAGCTCCGAGTAGGTCGACTGCCAGATCAAGAAGTCCGAGAGCCGTTCGGCGCCGGTCTTGATCAGCAGATCCGGCTCCTCCGGGAACACGAGGTGATCCGTCACCGTCTCCTCGTCGACGTCCGCGGGGTCGAGGTCGCCGGCAGCCACGTCTTCGGCCATCTCCCGGACCGCGCGGGCGAACTCGCCGCGACCCCCGAGGCCGACGTTGATCCGGATCGGCGCGGCCGCGCGCTCGGCGTCGTCGGGGCCGCGGACGGCCACCGCCCGCGGTGCGTCGATTCCCCGGAGCTCCCGGACGAGCGTCGGCACGACCGCCTCGTCGAGCACCGACACCGAGACGGTGACGCGCTCGGCGCCGTAGTCGAACGCCCAGCGCAGCGTCGCTTCGAGCGTCTCGTAGGCGCCCTGCTCCAGTAAATCACGCTCGGTGAGCACCAACGCGACATGGGCGGGGCCGTCGGCGTCGGCGAGGCGATGGCGGAGGGCGAGATAGGCGTCGTACGCTCCCACGAGGCCGAGTAGCGGTCGCGTGCTCGAAAACCCTTCGTCGGCGGCCGATACTTTCGGTCCCGAGGAGCCGACGCGCTCGACGCCCGGCGAGGTGTCGGGAGCGTTAAGTACGCGTCGCAGGTAGCCGACGACGTGAACCGGAGGCTCAGGCGCGACGCCGGCTTCGCCGCAGTCTCCCTGCTCGCACTGTCAGCGCCGCTTCTCGGGCGGGCGACGGCGCTGCCGTTTCTCGCTGTCGCCGGCGCCGCGGCGTTTCTCGTCGACGACGGCCCGCTGTTCGCGCTGTTCGCCCGACCGCGCGACCGACAGGCCGGCCGGCTGTACGGCCTCGCCTCGTTCGCCCTCGCCGCCGCCGTCCTCGCCTTCCTCGCGGCGCCGCCGGTCGCCGCGACCTACACGATGCCGCTCCCGGCGTTCGCCGCCAGCGTCGTCACCGTCGGCGTCGGGAACCTCGGCGCGACTGCCGTCCGCGACCGCCTCGACGAGCAGTTCCTCGTCGTCGCGGCGTTCGCGGTCGCCGCCTTCGTCGCCGCGCTGCTGGCCCAACTGATCGTCGTCGCCCTCGCGTCGACGCCGTTCGCGATGGCGGGCGTCGACGTGGGGTTCGGGGCCGCAACGACGTTCACGTTCCACGCCGCGATGGCGGCGCTGATCGGCGCACTCACGCGCTCGATGCTCTCGCCCGGTGACACCGCCGCCGTGACGTTCGCGGTCGGCGCCTCGATGCTCGTCGTCGGCGCGCTCGTGCCCGCAGTTCACGTGCTGGACGTGGCGCTCGCACTCGGCGTCGCCCTGTTCCTCGGCGGGTTCACCTACGCCACCGGCACCGCCTCCGGGGAAGGGATGCTCGCGGGCGTCGTGTTCAGCCTCGTCAGCATCGGGTTCGGCGGGCCGGGGTGGTTCGTCATCCTGCTCACCTTCTTCGGCATCGGGTCGCTCACGACGAAGTTCCGCTACGAGGAGAAAGCCGAGCGCGGCGTCGCCGAGGAGAACGAGGGCGCCCGCGGGCTCGGGAACGTGCTCGGCAACGCCGGGATCGCACTCGCCGCCGTCGTCGGCTTCGCCGCCGTCTCGACGGGCGAGTTCCCGATCGACCCGAACCTGTTCCGTCTGGCGTTCGCCGGCTCGCTCGCGACCGCGACGGGCGATACGCTCTCCAGCGAGATCGGCGGCCTGTTCGACACCCCGCGGCTGGTGACGACCGGCGAGCGCGTCCCCCCGGCACCGACGGCGCCGTCACGTGGCAGGGCGAACTCGCCGGCCTCCTCGGCGCTGCGCTGGTCGGGCTGCTGGCGGTCGTCCTGCTCAGCGTCCCCAGGGGTCGACGACCGTCGTCGCGCTAGTCACCGTCGGCGGGTTCGCCGGCATGACGGCCGACAGCGTGCTCGGCGCCACCGTCGAGGGCGACCGACTCGAAAACGAGACGGTGAACCTGCTCGCCACGCTGGTCGGGGCGCTCGCGAGCGTCATGCTCTCGTTCGTGGTGTGATCCGCGAGGGTCGCCCCCAGGACCGCCCCGCAGTTCGCGGCCTCCAGCAGTATCTCCCCGAACCGGCGCCCGAACTGCTCGCCCCCGTCGCCGGCGGCAGCCTGTTCGTCTCGACGGCGTCGGGTGCCGTCGTCGGCTACCTCCTCTGGTTTCCGGGCGAGCCAGTCTACGCCGCCGAACTGGTCGTCCACCCCGACTACCGTCGCCAGGGCCGGGGACGCGCGCTGTTTCAGGCGCTGTTCGACCGGCTCGACCCCGGGAGGGCAGTCGTGCTTCGGGTCGCCGCCGAGAACGAGGCTGCACAGGGCCTCTACCACGAGCTCGGCTTCGAGCGCGTCGCCGTCGAGCCCGACGCCTACGACGACGGCGCCGGCTACCTGCTGCGTGCCGTCGTCGACGACGGCTGACCTGCCGATACGCATACATTTCTGGAGCGTACAGTACCGTGTGAAAGCATGCCGAAGAAGCCAGCCGACTCGCGAGCCGTCCGGTACCTCGCGGAGCACGGCCCGTCCCCCGCGACGACCTCCCCGTGCAGAACCTCGCGAAGAACGTGCGGGCGCTGATCGGGACGCTCAACATCTCCGGCGGCCCGGGTGGCGGGGGGTCGACGGCCGGCGTCGCGGGCGGGCTGACGGGGATCGCGTATCTCCGCGACGAGCACGCGCTGTCGGCCGTGATCGAGGCATGGCTGGCGGAGAACGAAAGCCAGATCGAGGAGATCTCCGCGGACTCGGTTCGGCGTCGCCTCCGGGCGTCGGTGCCCCACGAGAAGCGGGACGTGGTCAGCGAGGTGCTGTCGGAGAAAGGGTACGAGGTGGACTACACCGACCGCGGCGGTCGACAGACCGAGCCGTTCGAGTGTAGCCTCTGTGGGGAGTCGGTGCCGGACATCGCGTCGCACCTGCCGGAGTGTCCCGAACGGTAGCCCCGATCAGGAGAGGAAACCGTCGACCGGCCGCACGTGCGGGGTCGCGGGCTGTTTGACGAACTCGCCGGTCGTTCTGGCGACCGCGTGCTGTACGTCGCGGTCGGCCGCAGCGTCGAGCGTTCGCTGGTCGAGTTCCCCGTCGAGCACCAGCGCGTAGGCCCCCTCGCTCTCGTCGACGGTCTCGTAGGCCGTGTCGGCGGGCGCCTCCGTCAGCGGCTCCCACTCCTCGTCGAGCAGCCGAACCGTGCCGGCGTTCTCGCCGACGACCGCCCGAACGTGGTCGGTCAACGTCGACGCCGCCGCGGCGTCCGGGGCGTCGGGACGCCCCTCGACCTGGTCGACGAGCGACGGTTGGGCCATCGCCCCCGACCCGCCGTCCGCTTGCGATCCACCGTCCGTCGCCGACGCGGCCGACCCGTCGCCGGAGCGACTGTCCGACGAAGCCCCGGCGTCGGCGTCAGCCGAGCGTTCGGCGGCAGCCGGCTGGGCCGACTCCTCACGGGGCGTCGGTGTCTCGCCGTCGACGGCGGGCGAGGCCGCCGTGGTCCCGGGGCGTGAGCCCCCGGTCGCGACCTCGCGGGCGGACTCGGGGTCGCCCGCCTGCCGGGCGCGTTCGTACACCTCGTACGGCGTTTTCTCCCGGAGCGCCGCGAGCAGTTCGCCGCGCTGGAGCTCCTCGACCGACTCGCCCTCGGGCGCGAACGCGACGAAGTCCACGTCGCCGACCTGGCCGAGCTCCCGGAGGATGAGCTGGCCGCCGCGGTCGCCGTCGAGGAAGGCGGTGGTCGTTCGGGCTTCGGTGAGTTCGGCGACGGCGTCGGGGACGTTCGTCCCCTCGACGGCGACGGCGTTTTTCACGCCGAACTCGAGCAGTCGGGCCACGTCCGCCCGCCCCTCGACGACGACGATGGCGTCGCCGTCTTCGACGTTGGGGCCGGCGGGGTAGCCCTCGTACTCGTTCATCTCGCCGGCGCGGACTGACTCCCTGACTTCCTCGTGGAGTTCGTCGCTCGTGAGAACCGTCTCCTGGAAGGAGTTCGCGAGCAGTTCCTTGGCGCGTTGGACGACGATACGGCGCTTTGCGGCGCGGACGTCCTCGATGTTCGTCACTTCGAGGCGGGCCTGACAGGGGCCGACTCTGGAGATCGTCTCCAGTGACGCCGCGAGGATCGCGGTCTCGACTTTGTCGAGCGAGGAGGCGATGGTCACGTCGCCGAAGGACTGGCCGCCCTCGGTTTCGACGCTCACGTCGATGCGGCCGACCTTCGAGGAGTCCTGCAGGTCCCGCAGGTCCATCTCGTCGCCGAGTAGTCCCTCGGTCTGGCCGAACACCGCGCCGACGACGTCGCTCCGCTCGATCACACCGTCCGCCGATAGTTTCGCGTGGATGAGGTATTTGGCTGTGTCTTGCATGATGAGTGCCCGATCCGGGCTGAATGGTGATGTGTGGCGGTCGCTCCGCTCGTTCGAAACGAGGCGATACGGTGGGTTATACCTGTCGTCGGACGCGTTCCGCCGGTGATTTTCGCGGCCACGAGCGGCGGCTGTGCCGCCGCGAGCGACGCCGGCTACGGCGCCACTGTCGCCTCACCGAACAGCGGGATTGAGAGCAGATACAGCACCACCGCACCCGCGCCAGCGAGGATCGCCCGGTTTCTGGCACGCTTCCCCCCGTTACCCCGGAGAACGACCGCGCCGGTGAGCACGAGCAGCGACACCTGCACGAGGCTCTCGACGTGGCTCACTGTCAGCCCGAACGAGCCGCGCAGGACGCCGACAGTCAGCACGAGCGAGGCGAGTGTCAGCGCCGCGCCAGCGGCCACCGCGCGGTCGGCGCCCGACGCTTCCCGCATCGACGCCGTCAGGCCCACGTTACAGAGCGTCCGGAGGCCGACGACGAGGGCGAGCAACCCTGGCGAGGTCCAGGTGGGGAAGAGCCAGTCGAACACGGGGGTGTTACTCCCCAGTCAGTGCCTGACTCGCCGGCGAGAAGTCGATCGTCTCGCCCAGCCCGTCGTCGACCGCCTTCTCGTACAGCAGGTACGCGCCGGCGACCGTCTCGATCCCGGTGCCGCCGGAGTCGAACACCGTGATCTCCTCGTCGTCGGTTCGGCCCTCGGCCTCGCCGGCGACCACCTCGCCGAGTTCGGCGTGGATGTGGTCCTCGTCCACGACGCCCGCCTCCAGCGCGTGGATGAACGAGCCGGCGTCCTGGGTCGCCCGGGCGCGGAGGTCCGGGACGTACGTCGATCGCTCGATGCTCCGGGCGTCGAGTTCGCGCTTGTCGGGGTCGTACTGCCCCATCGCGGTGACGTGGGTGCCGGGCTCGAGGTCGTCGCCGTCGAACACCGGCTCCGACGCCGTCGTCGCCGTGATCACCACGTCGGCGTCCTCGATCGCCGCCGCGGAGGAGGCGACGGCGGCGACGGAGGCGTCGAGGCGTTCGTTCATCTCGCCGGCGAAGCTCTCGCGGGACTCCTTGGTCGGGGAGTACACCCAGACCGTCTCGAGATCGCGCACCGCGGCGGTACAGCGCAGCTGCCCCCGCGCCTGGGCACCGGAGCCGATGACGGCGACGCTGTCCGCGTCCTCGCGGGCGAGCGCGTCGACGCCGACCGCGCCGGTCGCCCCCGTCTTGAACGGGTTCATCGACGCGCCGTCGAGCAGCGCCAGCGGCTCGCCGGAGTCGGCGTCGAACAGCGGCGTCGCGAACCACGCGTCGCGCTCGGCGAAGCCGGCGCTGTACATGTAGCCACCCATCGCGCCCGTGTCGGGCAGGATCGCCCCGTACGTGGTCAGCATTCCCGGCGGCGCCTCGCGCCCGAGTTTGGTCCGTGGTTCGGCAGCGGCGCCCTCGCCGCGCTGGCGATACCCCTCGCGGACGGCGTCGACGAACTCCGCCGGGGTCGCGAGGCCGTCGAGCTCGTCACTCCGCAGGAACAGCGTTTCGGTCATACACGAACCGTGGGTGGCAAGCGTCTAAAGCGTACTTGCCGACCCAGTCGCGGACTGGCGCCGTCGGCGGTCAGTCGGCGTTCGACGCCGACGACTCCGAGCGGGCGGGCCCGTCGGGCGCCTGGTAGCCGTCGGGCACTGGGCTCCTGACGAACAAGGCGTGGGCGACTACGATCGTCGACGCCCCAGCCCCGAGGAACAGGGCGCCGCGCAACGGTATCCCGAACAGGGAGAGCGCTGCCGTCACTCCGATCAACACTCCCGGAATCAGGGCCAGAACGTAGTCGTAGTAGCCGATCATACCTCGATAGGATCTTTGCCAGCATCGATATTAACTGTTACTCCGGTCGTCGAGATAGCCAGCGCCGTGGCCACTAGTGGCCTTTTGGGAACGCTTGAGGAACCGCCACCGTGAATTCTCGTAACTTATGGTGGCAGGTGATGCGACGTCGACTGGCGCGGGGCCATCGGCGAAACAAGCCCAACGCAAGAACCGTCAGTGCTGCGCCGCCTACCGGAGTTTGAACGCGACCCAGCGCCAGCCGCCGAGGGCGACACCGCCCGTGACCAGCATCACGCCGAAGAAGATCAGCAGCCCCTGGTCGAGGCTGGTCTGGAGCAGTCCGCGGAGGAGCACGCCGATAGCCGCCGCCGGCACCCAGGAGCGCAGCGCCAGCGGCACTGCGGCCTTCGCCGACTCGGCGGCGCCGGCGGAGTAGGCGCCGATCGGGATGCTCACGACGGCCCAGCCGACGAGGAACGGCGCCGCGGTCTCCAGCAGCGCCACCGGCCCCGTGAGCGTGTTGTGTCCGAACTCCATACCTATCGCGATCACGGCGACGATCGCGATCACGTCGCCGACCGCCAGCGGCGCGGCCGACCGGTCGACCCGCTTCGAGAGGAACGACTCGCTCATGGCCCCGGCTTTCCCCTCCTCCGTACTGACTCCTTCGTTCCCGTTCCGATCAGTCCGCGGGCGGAACACGACCGACGGCCGTGTACACGGGTCCGCGGTCGAGCACGCGCGCCCCCAGTCCCGCCCGCGTGAGGGCCTGCGTCGCCGCGTCGGCGGAAACGAGCGTCGAGTCCATCCCGAACATCGCTTCGCCGAGAGCGATTCCGCGGCCGACCACCGTCGTCGGGTCGAAATCGCGGATCACCACGACGCCGCCGGGCGCGACGACGCGGCTAGCCTCCCGGACCGCCGCTTCGCGGTCGGGGAGGTGGTGGTAGGCGTCGACGACGACCGCCGCGTCGACGGCGTCGTCACGGAGCGGCAGCCGGCCCGCGTCCGCGCGGACGGTCGGGAGCCCGCGGTCGCGTGCCCGGGCGAGCATCCCCGCGGACACGTCCGCGACCACGGGCTCGTAGTCCGGGGGAGCGCCGCCGCGACGCGACCGGTGCCGCCGGCGAGGTCAAGCACGCGCTCGACCGGGCGGTCCGCAAACTCGAACGCCTCGACCGCCCAGTCGGTCCCCGAGGGCGGCATGAACACGTCGTACAGCCGCGCGACGCGGTCGAAGAACCGCACGTCGCCGCGGCCCAGCCAGCCAGTCATTGCCGGAGGTTGGTCACCCGGCGAAATCAACCCTCGGACGAGCGAACGCTGATAAGCATCCAGCCGTGAGAGTCGGGCATGGAGTTCGCGCTGCTGGGCTGGCCGGAGGCGGGGCCGAGGCTCCGACTGGACTTCCGGGAGTTCAGCTATGCGGGAAAGTTCGTCATGAGCAACACGGGGAAAGCCGTCGCCCGCGACCCCGGCGGCCCGCGTGCTGCGCCGCCGCGCATCGACGCCGACGTGGCGCGTCCCGACCCGGGCAGCGAGGACGACCCCTTCGAACGTGACGTGGTCGCCGCCGCCGCGTTCAACGAGGACCGCACCGATCCGGGGTGCTGTGGATCCGCTACATCACCACCCGTCACGACCGCCGCGGCGAGGGCATCGGCGCCCGACTCGCCGCGTTCGTCGCCGAGCACGCCGCCGAACAGGGATACCGGCGCTGCCGGATCGCGGTCAACAACCCCTTCGCGTACCACGCGCTGTACAAGGCAGGGTTCGTGTTCACCGGCCGGGAGACCGGGCTCGCGGAGTTGGTGCTCGAACGACCCGGCCAGCGCGACGCCGCAACCTACCAGTGCGGGCTGGACACGTTCCGAACCGACGAGGACCGCGACCTGAGCGACGACGAACGCGCGTTCCTCGACCGCCACGAGGGCGACGGGGCACCCGACCTCGTCGGGGCGCCGCGTGACGGCGCCGACGGGGCTCGCGGCGGCGGCACCACCGATCTGCCGGAGCCCTGATCGGCGAACCTCCACCTTCAAGCCCGCCCGTCGGCTACGCGCTCTATGGGCAACGCGGATCTCCGCGACGTGGCCGCGATCGAGGACGTCTCCTTCGACTCGCTCGCCGGCAGCGTCGTCGCCGTCGACGCGCACAACTGGCTCTACCGCTACCTCACGACGACGGTGAAGTTCACCGCCGACTCCGTGTACACGACCGGCTCGGGCGAGGAGGTCGCGAACCTCGTCGGCGTCGTCCAGGGGCTGCCGAAGTTCTTCGAACACGACGTGACGCCGGTGTTCGTGTTCGACGGCGGCGTCACCGACCTCAAGAGCGACGAGGTCGAGCGCCGCCGCGAGCAGCGCGAGAAGGCAGAGGAGCGCCGGCAGGAGGCCGAGGAGGCGGGCGACGGCGTCGAGGCCGCGCGGCTCGACGCCCGCACCCAGCGCCTGACCGACACGATCCACGAGACCACCCGGGGGCTGTTCGACCGGCTGGACGTGCCGTACATCGAGGCGCCGGCCGAGGGCGAGGCCCAGTGCGCCCACATGGCCGCCCGGGGCGACGTGGACTACGCCGGCAGCGAGGACTACGACACGATGGTGTTCGGCGCGCCGCGGACGCTGCGCCAGCTCACCTCGAAGGGCGAGCCGGAGCTGATGGACCTCCAGAAGACGCTCGACAAACACGAGATCAGCTACGAACAGCTCGTCGACGTGGCGCTGCTGATGGGGACTGACTTCAACGACGGCGTCAGCGGCTACGGCCCCAAGACCGCGGTGAAAGCCGTGAAGGAACACGGCGACATCTGGGGCGTGATGGAGGCCGACGACGTGTACGTCGAGAACGCCGACCGGATCCGGGAGCTGTTCTTCGACCCGCCGGTCACCGACGAGTACGAGGTGGATCTGGACGTGGACCCCGACATCGACGCCGCCCGCGCGTACGTCGTCGACGAGTGGGAGGTCGACGCCGACGAGGTCGAACGCGGCTTCGAGCGGATCGAGGAGTCGCTCGTCCAGACCGGGCTCGACGACTGGACGTAGCTCCCGTCCACCCTCACTCCTCGGACGCCACGAACGAGACCGACAGCGCCGCGGCCGGCCGCGCCGCCCGGTGGGCGTACGCGACGGCGGCGTCGATACCGTCGGGTCGGCGCACGACCTCGAAACAGTCGATCCGGGCGACGAGGCGGCCGTCGTCGACCGTGCCGCGCAGCACCGGCCCCGTGGAGGTGAGCACGACGTACGGCGGCGCGGCCACGGGCGTCGCCGGGAGGGCGTAGCCCGCGGCGTCGACGGCGCCGGCGAGCGTCTCGGGGAGCGTCTCCAGCACGCCCGCGTCGTCGAGCGTCGTGTGCAGTTCCGCCACCAGTGCCTCCCGGTCGGCAGTCGCCGGGCGGCCGTCCGCGAGCCGGGGCCAGTCCCCCGCCACCGCGTCGGCGGCGGCGAGCACGGCGTCGATACTGTCGGCCGCCTCGTCGAGCAGGTGGGCTCGCGCGGCGGCTGCGGGATCGTCGACGGACACGCCCACGGGTCGACGGCCTGCCGGCTTGAGTGTGGCCTTCGGCGGCGAGCACGCACGCCTGTATCCACCGACCTGTTTTTCCCCGTCGCCCCCGGGAAGTGGGGTATGGACAGCGACGAACTCGAAGCCATCATCGAGGCCGAGATTCCCGACGCCGAGGCGACAGTGAGCCTCCCGCGTGCACACCACGACCGGAACCACCAGGATGCACACTTCGCGGCAGTCGTCGTCTCCCCCGCGTTCGAGGGCGAGACGCTGGTCGCCCAGCACCAGATGGTGTACGACGCCGTCGGCGAGGCGATGACCGACAGCGTCCACGCCCTGGAGATCGAGACGTTCACGCCCGAGGAGTACGCCGAGCGGCAGGACGAGGCGTAGCAAGCGACGGCGGCGGCCCACGCCGACACCGGAGGGTTTTACGCTGTACCGGCCGACCCAACGCGCATGAGCGAGGACTACCGAACTGAAGAGGACAGCCTCGGCGAAGTGCAGGTGCCCGCAGACGCCTACTGGGGCGCCCAGACCCAGCGTGCGGTGGAGAACTTCCCCATCTCGGACGTCGTGTTCGGCCGGCGGTTCGTCCGCGCCCTCGGCGTGGTGAAGAAGGCCGCCGCACAGGCCAACCGTGAGCTGGGCCACCTCGACGACGACACCGCCGAGGCGATCGTCGCCGCCGCCGACGAGGTCATCGCCGGCGAGCACGACGACCAGTTCCCCGTCGACGTGTTCCAGACCGGATCGGGCACCTCCTCGAACATGAACGCCAACGAAGTGATCGCCAACCGCGCCGCCGAGATCGCCGGCGCGGAGGTCGGCGAGCGCGTCGTCCACCCCAACGACGACGTGAATTTCGGGCAGTCCTCCAACGACGTGATCCCGACGGCGATGCACGTCGCCGCGCTGGAGGCCGTCGAGAAGGACCTTCGCCCCGCGCTGGCGACGCTCCGGGACGAACTCGAAGCGAAGGAGGCCGAGTTCGACGGCGTCGTCAAAACGGGCCGCACGCACCTCCAGGACGCGACGCCGGTCCGTCTCGGCCAGGAGTTCGGCGGCTACCGCACGCAGGTCGAGAAGGGGATCGACCGACTGGAGAGCGTCCGCCCGCGCCTCGCGGAGCTGGCTCTCGGCGGGACGGCAGTCGGGACCGGGCTCAACACCGACCCCGAGTTCCCCGAACTCGCCGCCGAGTACATGAGCGAGGAGACGGGCCTGAACTTCCGCGAAGCGGACGACCACTTCGAGGCGCAGGCGGCCCACGACGCCATGAGCGAGGCCCACGGCGCGCTGCGGGTGATCGCCGGGAGCCTGAACAAGATCGCCAACGACCTCCGCCTGCTCGCCTCCGGCCCGCGCAACGGCCTCGGCGAGATCGAGCAGCCCGAGAACCAGCCCGGCAGTTCGATCATGCCCGGCAAGATCAACCCCGTCGTCGCCGAGGCGGTGAACCAGGTCCACAAACAGGTCGTCGGCAACGACGCCGCCGTCTCCGCGGGCGCCGCGGAGGGCCAGATCGACCTGAACCTCTACAAGCCGGTGATCGCGCACAACTTCCTCGAGTCCGCCCAACTGCTCGCGAACAGTTCGACGACGTTCGCCGAGAAGTTCGTGGCGAAGCTCGAAGCCAACGAGGCACACTGCGAGGCCCAGGTCGAGCGCTCGATGGCGCTGGCGACGGCGCTCAACCCCGCGATCGGCTACGACAAGGCGTCGAAGGTGGCGAAGAAAGCGCTCGCGGAAGGGAAGTCCGTGAAGGAGGTCGCCGTGGCTGAGGGCTACCTGACCGAGGCAGAGGCCGAGGAGGTTCTGAACCCCGAGAAGATGACCCACCGCGGGATCCTCGGCGACGAGGACTGAGGGGACTCGCCGAGCGGGCTGACCGCCCGCGACTGCGACCATTTTTACCCCCACCGCCCCCCACGTCGAGTATGAGCGACGACGCCCGCGACTACGAGGAGCTCGGCCTCGTGGCCGGCCTCGAGATCCACCAACAGCTCGACACCGAGACCAAGCTGTTCTGCGAGTCGCCCACCGAACTCCGCGAACCGGAGGAGGCGACCCACACGATCACCCGCGAACTCCACCCGACCCGAAGCGAGCTCGGCGAGCTCGACGAGGCGGCGATGGAGGAGAGCCGCGTCGACCGCACGTTCGAGTACCTCGCCTACGACACCACCTGCCTGGTCGAGGAGGACGACGAGCCGCCCGCCCGCATCGACGAAGAAGCCCTGGAGGTCGCGATGAGCATCGCCGACCTGCTCGACGCCGACGTGGTCGATCAGGCCCACGTGATGCGCAAGCTGGTGATCGACGGCTCGAACACCTCCGGCTTCCAGCGCTCGACGCTGTTGGCCCAGAACGGCGAGATCGAGACCGACGAGGGGAGCGTCGGCATCGTTGACGTGATGCTCGAGGAGGAGTCCGCCCAGCGCGTCGAGGAGACCGACGAAGGAGTCCGCTACTCCCTGGACCGTCTCGGCATCCCGCTGGTCGAGATCGGCACCGCGCCCGACATCAGTTCGCCGAAACAGGCCCACGAAGCCGCCGAACACATCGGGATGCTGCTGCGCTCGACCGGCTCGGTCAAGCGCGGGCTCGGCACGATCCGGCAGGACGTGAACGTCTCGATCGAGGAGGGCGCCCGTGTCGAGATCAAGGGCGTCCAGGCGCTGGGCGACATCCGCGACATCGTCGCCAACGAGGTCGACCGGCAGGTCGAACTGCTCGCGATCCGCGACGAACTCGACGCCCGCGACGCCGCCGTCGGCGATGTCGTCGACGTGAGCGAGACGTTCGCCGACACCGAATCCGGCGTGATCCGCGGCGCGCTCGACGCCGGCGGCGAGGTGCAGGCCGTCCCGCTGTACGGCTTCGACGGGCTCGTCGGCCGGGAGATCCAGCCGGATCGCCGACTCGGCACCGAACTCTCCGATCACGCCAAGCGCGCCGGCGCGGGTGGCATCTTCCACACCGACGAACTGCCGGCCTACGGCGTGACCGAGGACGAAGTCGCGGCGCTGCGCGAGACCGTCGACGCCGGCGAGGACGACGCGGTGGCTATCGTCGCCGCGGGCGCGGACGTGGCCGAACAGGCGATCGAAGCCGCCGCCGACCGCGCCCGGACCGCCATCGAGGGCGTGCCCGAGGAGACCCGCGGCGCCAACGACGACGGCACCACGCGCTACCTCCGACCGCTCCCCGGCGCGGCGCGGATGTACCCCGAGACCGACGTGCCGCCGGTGGAGCCCGACCCCAGCGAGATCGAGACGCCCGAACTCCTCACGGAGCGCGTCGAGCGCTACGCCGACGAACTCGGGCTGGACGAGGGGCTCGCCGAGCAGGTCGCCTTCGGCCGCCGGATGGTGCTGTTCGAGGAGGCCGTCGAGGCGGGCGTGGACCCGACGTTCGCCGCCTCGACGCTCGAGTCGACGCTGACCGAGCTCAGCCGCGACGGCGTCGACGTGGACGCGATCCGGGAGGACGCGCTGCTCGAAGCGCTCCTGCTCGTCGAGGACGGCGACCTGCCGAAGGAGGGCGTCAACCCCGTGCTGACGGCGCTCGCCGAGACCCCCGAACTCACGGCCGAGGAGGCGATGGAGGAGGCAGGCGTCGGCGGTGTGAGCGAAGCCGAAGTGCGCGAGGCGGTTCAGGAGGTCGTCGAGCGCAACGCCG
Organism: Halolamina pelagica; assembly: GCF_001307315.1. Classification (GTDB taxonomy): domain Archaea; phylum Halobacteriota; class Halobacteria; order Halobacteriales; family Haloferacaceae; genus Halolamina; species Halolamina pelagica_B. The sequence continues at coordinate 1,123,129 of NZ_LGUC01000001.1, read as the reverse complement.
AGCAGGTCGAAGCGGAGGGGATGGGCGCGTTCTCCGGGCTCATGGGCGAGTGCATGGGCGCGCTGCGCGGGCAGGCCGGCGGCGACCTCGTGAGCGAGGTGCTGCGCGAGGAGATCCAGAAGCGGGCCTGAACAGGCGGTTCTCGGTTCTCTCGACTACTCGTCGGCGAGCATCCCGACCAGCGTGTCGAGCGAGTAGCTCTCCAGCGGTCGCTGGCCGTCCCGGAGGGACTTGATCACGAACGTCGAGTCGGTGCGGTCGACCTCCTCGATGTCTTCGAACGCGCGGATCAGTCGCTCCACGTCGTCGCTGTCGGGGAGCCGGGCGACGACGACGAAGTCCGTCTCCCCCATCGTGAAGTACGCCTCCGTCACCCCCTCGACGCCGAGCAGCCGCTCGCTGAGCTGTTCGTGGGAGCCGCTGTAGTCCGCCAGCACCTCGATCACGACCGTCACGCCCAGCCCCAGTGCGTCGAGGTCCAGGTCGTAGAGCTCGTTCTCGATCACGCCGGCCTCCCGGAGGTTGTTCAACCGGTAGTGGATCGTCGAGACGGGGATCTCCGTCTCCTCGTGCAGTCGCTCCGGGCTGCCGGTGCCGAGATCGGAGATCGCCTTCAGCAGGCGCACGTCGCGTTCGTCCATACCGGTCGTTCGAGACCTCGAACCAAAGGGATTGTGGTGAAGTGAGTGCTCTCACTAATTCTTCCCCAATTTCCCGAAACAGATTCAAAAAATCGCCATACCGGGAGAGACAAGCATAAGTACACCTCTCGATTCGTTCTAAACACGAAATGAGTTCGATTCGCTGGAGTCGCGGCCAACTTCTGGCCGCTGTGTTGTTCGTTTCCCTCGCGTGGATCTGGGGCGGCTCGTTCGTCGCCATCGAACTGGGGCTGGGGTCGGTGCCGCCGCTGTGGTTCGCCGGCCTGCGCTACCTGCTGGCCGGCGCAGTCATCTCGGCGGTCGCCGCCGCGAGCGGACGGTTCCGTCCACGGGACCGCGCCGAGTGGCTCGCGATCGCCGTCGTCAGTACCTTCGTCGTCGCCGGCTACCACGGGCTGTTGTACCTCGGCACCGCCTCGATCTCGGGGTCGGTCTCCTCGGTGATCGTCAGCCTCTCGCCGGTGTTGACGACCGTCGCCGCCGGCATGCTGCTGGCCGAGGAGACGCCGGACGTCGTCGACGGGCTCGGGCTGCTGTTCGGGCTCGCCGGCGTCGTCGTCATCGCGGACCCGAGCGGCGGCGACGTGCCGCTGTCGGGCGTCGTGCTGGTGTTCGTCGGCGTCGCACTGTTCGCCAGCGGCTCGGTCGGCCTGCGAACGCTGGACGTGGGGCTGCCGCCGGCGGCGCTGCAGGGGTGGGCGATGCTGCTCGGCTCCACGGTACTCGTCGGCGCCGCGGTGATCCGCGGGGAGTCGTTCCCGGCCGGTGTCGCAAGCGGCGCGTCGGCGCTCCCCTTCCTCTATCTCGTGTTCGGCGCCGCCGTGGTGGGCTACCTGCTCTACTTCGAGCTGCTCTCCCGAGTCGGCCCGGTCCGGGTGAACCTCGTGGCCTACCTCGAGCCGGTGACGGCGGCGATGGTGGCATGGGCCGTCCTCGGCCGCGCGCCGACGGCCACGACCGCGACGGGGTTCCTGCTCGTCGCCTGTGGGTTCGTGTTAGCGACCGTCGACGACCCGCTGGCACGACTGGGGATCCGTGACTCCGAGGAGATCGTCCACAGCGACCTTTCGGAGAACGGGAGCGTCGAGGTCCACTACGCCGACTGACGCCGTCAGCGCCGCAGTTCGTCTTCTTCGTCGAGCTCGTCGAGCAGTTCCTTCCGCTCGTCGAGCTGGTCGGTCGCCCGCCGCAGCACGCCGAGTAGCGTCGTGATCTCGCGATCGGTCGGGTTCGCCCGGCCGACGAGCCGACGGAACATGCGTTCGGTCTTCTCGTGTTTGTGCTCGCGGTGGCCCATCGCCGTCAAGAACTCGCCCCAGTAGTCGTGGAAGCGCTCGACTTTCTCGGGGGAGCCCGGTGGGGCTCGGTGTCGGGCAGCTGGGTGTCCTCGAGGGTGAGCGTTCGGAGTTCGTACAGCGTCACGGTCGCCGCCTGCCCGAGGTTCATCACGGGGTAGGCCTCGCTCGCGGGGATGGCGGCGACCTGATCCAGCCGGCTCAGCTCCTCGTTCGAGAGCCCCTTGTCCTCGCGCCCGAACACGAGCGCGATCGGCGCGTCGACGCCCCGGAGCTCCTCGACGAGGTCCGCGGGCGTGCTGTAGGGGAACCGGACGTGCTTCCGGCTGTCCTCGCCCGTGATCGCCGTGAAGCCGACGGTGTGGTAGTTCGCACAGAGGTCGTCGAAGTCGATCTCCTCGGCGCCGGGAAGCACGTCCTCGCGGGCGTGGCCCGCAAAGCCGTACGCCTCCCCGTCGGGTTCGATCGCCGGCGGGTCGATCAGCAGCAGCTCCTCGAGGCCGAAGTTCTTCATCGCTCGCGCGATGGTGCCGACGTTGCCCGGGGTCTGGGCGTCGACGATGCAGACCGAGATGTCCGGGCCGGCGTCGGCCGGTCGCTCCTCGCTCATCCGCTGGGGTACTCGGTGTCCAGATCGAGATCGGCCACGTCGAGGTCCTCCTCGCCCTCCTCATCACCGTCTGGCGCTCGCAGGTCGTAGCGCTTCTCCTCGAACTCGACGGACTGCTCGAGTCGGCGCTGGGCCTCCTCCGGCGTCGGGAGGTCCGGCAGTTCGTCCGGCGCCTCCTCGACGTGTTCGTCGGGGCCGTACCCGTCAGGGGCCCGGTTGCCGGCGGCGAACCACTCGTGGAACTCGTCGCGGAACTGCTCCTCGCCGGCGAGTTCGCTCCCCCCTTCCTCGCGGAACCAGTAGAGGAAGTCGCCCTCGTGCTCGTCACAGAGCAGGACCTCGTCGCCGGGCTCGCCGTAGACGATGGCGGCGGGGTTCGCGCGTCGCTTCTCTTCCTCACCGTGCTTGAGGTAGCAGGCGTCACAGGGCTGGTCCATCAACAGGCCCAGCCGCAGCAGCCGGTTCCGGCTGTCGTCGGGCATGTCGTCCAGCGGCGCCCACTCCCCGTCGTCGGTGAACACCTCGTCCTCGTCGAACCGCCAGCCGCGAAGGCCGACGCTCACTTTCGCCATTACCGGTAATTCCGGCTACGCGGGCAAAAAGGGCGCGCTCCCGGGGCGCCAGGGTCGCTCCCGGCGACGGCCATCACTCGTTTACTCGTTCCCGGAGGTCGTCGAGTTCGGCCTGCAGGGTATCGATCGCCTCGATGCTGTCCTGGCGGGCCTCCTCCCCCATCTGTTCGACCCGCTCTCGGAGCGTCGCGACTGTGTCTTCGAGGTCGTCGAGGGCGTCGTTCGCCTCCTGACGGACCTCCTCGCCCGACTCCTGCGAGTCGGCGACTGCGGCGTCGAGTTGCTCCTCGGTCTGGGACCGTATCGTCTCCAGTCGGTCGTCGAGTTCCTCCAGCGACTCCTCGACGGTCGTCCGGAGCTCCTCGCTGAGCTGCTGAGAGGCGTCGATGGCTTCGTTGATCTCCTCGCGGACACGGTCGATCCCCCGGTCGAGTCGTTCGAACACGTCGGTGCTCATAACGTCTGAATAGACGTTCAAGCACGGCATTAACGTTGTGCAACATATCACCGACTGGGAAACACAGGTGGTTGCTGCTCGGAGCGGACGGACGGCGTTCTGGACTGCCGGAACGTTGCTCCCGCTGGTCGCTCGTTCCGTCGTACGAATCCTTCCGCGACGCTCTCGGGTTCTCACGTTCTCCGAAAGGCGAGAAGCGGGCCGGAAGGGGAATTGAACCACGGTCACTCCGCTTCGCTCCGTTCCCTGCTTCGAATCCCTTCGTGGCGTTTTCACTGCTTACTTCGTTCGCAGGAAAACGGGCCGGAAGGGATTTGAACCACGTCGAGACTCGCTTCGCTCGTCTCGCCTCGTTCAAATCCTTCCGGCGATCGTGCCACACGCGACGCGGCGCCTCGCTATCACTCGGCGCGTTGCGTCGCGGAAAATGTCAGCGGGCCGGAAGGGATTTGAACCCTCGACCGACGGATTAAGAGTCCGTCGCTCTCCCTAACTGAGCTACCGGCCCTCACAACCACATCCCGGCGGGCCGATAAAGAGCGTTTCCTTTTCGGGTCGAACCGAACGGTGGCCCTTAAGTGTCGTCCCGCGGAAATCCCGATACTCATGAGCACCGGGGTCAGCATCTCCTCGATGTCGTCGTACGCCATTCTCGGCTGCGGGAGCGTGGGCCACGCGGTCGCCGAGTCGCTCGACGCCGAGGGGAAGGACGTCCTCATCCTCGACAAGGACGAGGACCGCGTCGAGGCACTGCGGGATCAGGACCTCAATGCGGTGGTACAGGACATCGCTACCCCCGGTGTCGTCGACGCCGTCGCCGACCGGGACGTGCTGCTGATCCTCGCCTCCGACGTGGAGGCGAACAAAGCCGCCGTCGAGTCGATCCGGGAACGGGACGAGGACCAGTTCATCGTCGTCCGCGCCTCCGACCCCGTCAGCGGCGACGAACTCCGGGAGCTCGGCGCCGACGTGGTGATCAACCCCTCCGAGGTGATCGCCAACTCCGCGCTCCGAACCCTGGAGTCCGGCGAGATGGAGTACAAGGCGCGCCAGCTGGCCGAGATCCTGCGCAACGCCGACGGTGAGCTCGCGATCCTGACTCACCACAGCCCGGACCCGGACTCGATCGCCAGCGCGGTGGCGCTGCGGGCCATCGCCGAGAGCTACGACGTCGACGCCGACATCCTCTACGACGGCGACATCGGCCACCAAGAGAACCGCGCGTTCGTCAATCTGCTCGGGATCGAACTCACCGAGCGCGACGAGGCGCCCGCGCTCTCCTCCTACGGCGCGCTGGCGCTGGTCGACCACATGAAGAGCGGGGAACTGGACATCGACGCCCCGATCGACGTGTTCATCGACCACTACGAACCCGACGAGGACGTCGACGCTTCGTTCGTTGACGTGCGCCCGAACATCTCCGCCACGTCGACGATCCTAACGAAGTACATGCAGGAGTTCGACATCTCCCCCAGCGAGGCGGTTGCGACCGCGCTCCTGTACGGGATCCGGGCGGAGACCCTCGACTTCAAGCGGGACACGACGCCCGCCGACCTCACCGCCGCCGCCTACCTCTACCCCTTCGCGGACCACGAGACGCTGGAACAGGTCGAGTCGCCGTCGATGTCGCCGGAGACGCTCGACGTGCTCGCCGAAGCGATCCAGAACCGCGACGTGCAGGGGAGTCATCTGGTCTCTAACGCGGGGTTCATCCGGGATCGCGACGCGCTCACGCAGGCGGCCTCCCACCTGCTGAACCTGGAAGGCATCACCACCACCGCGGTGTTCGGGATCGCCGAGGACACCATCTACCTCTCGGCACGCTCGAAGGACATCCGGCTCAACATCGGCAAAGTGCTGCACGACGCCTTCGGCGAGATCGGCGAAGCCGCGGGCCACTCGACGCAGGCGAGCGTCGAGATCCCGCTCGGCGTCTTCGGCGGTATCGAGACAACCGAGGAGAACCGCGATACGCTACTCACGCTCGCCGAGGAAGCGGTTCGCCGGAAGCTGTTCGAGGCGATGGGCGTGGAAGGCGAGACGGGGAACGGGTCCTAAAACTGCGCCCTGTCGAAACGGCCCACTGGGGAGTGAACTGACGACGCGGCGACGGTGAGCGGCGGTAGTACAGCGTCGGTCACCGCGACGGTACAGCGACGACGCGGAAGCAATCAGCCGCGACGATATATCCTTTCAGTATCGCTACGCCGCAGAAGAGCTACGCGAGGGGCTCTTCGGCTTCCTCGGGGCCCTTGAGCCGCTCGATGATGTCGTTGATCAGGACCACGTCACCGACAGCGCGGACCCAGCGGTACGGGATCATCACGCCCTTCCCGCGTTCGATGTTGCCCTGGAACAGTTCGGTGTTCAGATCCGCGAGCGCCAGCCCCGTCACCTGCTCGGCGCCGAGGTCGAGTCGGACGTCCTCGACTTCGCCGACGAAGACCCCGTTGTTGGAGTAGACCTCCCGACCCACGAGCGCGGTGATCTCTTGGGAATCCACGTTCATACCCGGGCCGATGAACCGGCGGACAATAATACTTCGCTGTCCCCATCGCCACAACGCACTTGCTCGCGGCGCCCGACTGTGCAGCCATGGTCGAAATCCGCGTGACCGACGACTCGGTCGATCCGACGGGCGCGACGCTGATCGAGGGGATGCCTGGCGTCGGCCTGGTCGGCAAAATCGCGACTGATCACGTCATCAAGAGCCGGGGGCTGACGGAGTTCGCCAGCGTCCGTGGCGACGGCGTCCCCCGGTGACGGTGTTCGACGAGGCCGAACGCGATGTCAACACCCCCATCCGACTCTACATCGACGACGACGAGGAGCTGATCGCGCTCCGCAGCGACGTGCCGGTCCACGTGATGGACGCGCCGCTGTTCGCCGAGCACCTCACCGAGTGGATCGTCGACCACGAGGTGCTCCCCATCTACCTCGGTGGGGTACCCGCCGAACGCGGCGCCGACGAGGTGCCGTCGATCGAGGGGATCGGCGTCGGCGACGGGCAGGCCCGGCTTGACGAGGCCGCGGTAGCACCGCCCGACAGCGGCGGGATGATCTCCGGGCCGCCGGGCGCGCTGCTCTCGGAAGCCGCCGCCGAGGGCGTCGACGCCGTCGGACTGATGGTCGGCACCGACCCGCGGTTCCCGGACCCACAGGGTGCCCACGCGCTGATCAAGCAGGGGATCAACCCCGTCGCCGGCGCCGGGATCGAGACGGAGCGACTGCTCGAACAGGCCGAGGAGATCATGGAGCGCCGCAAAGAACTGGCAAAGCAGATGCGGCAGGCTGACCGCCACGAGTCCTCGCAGGTGTCCCGGACCGGGATGTACCAGTAGTCAGCGGACCGCCTCGTACGCCGCCTCCATGATCGCGAGCGCCTCCTCGAGTTCCTCGGTGCTCGTCGCGTAGGAGATGCGTGCGTACCCCTCGCCGGCGTCGCCGAACGCCTCGCCCGGCACGATGACGACCCCGCGGGCGATACACTCGTCGACGAACCCCTCGGGGACTTCCGGCATCACGTAGAACGCGCCCTCCGGCGTGGGCACGTCGAGGCCGATCTCCCGCAGGCCGTCGACGACCAGGTCACGCCGCTGTTCGAACGTGTCGACCATCTCCTCGACCACGTCCTGTGGCCCCGAGAGCGCGGCGGCGGCGGCGTACTGTGCCGGCGCCGACGCGCACGCCTGGACGTACTGGTGGACGCGCAGCATGCGCTCGACGCGCTCGGGGGCGGCCGCGACCCAGCCCAGCCGCCAGCCGGTCATCGAGTACGTCTTCGAGCAGGCGTCGACGACGACAGTCTGCTCGGGCGCGAACTCCGCGGGCGATCGGTGGTCGCCCTCGAAGACGATCCGACCGTACACCTCGTCGGAGAGACAGAGCAGGTCGTGTTCCCGGGCGATCCGGGCGAACTCCTTCACGTCCGCGGCGGGCGAGACCGCGCCGGTGGGGTTGCCGGGACTGTTGACGACGAAGGCCGCGGTGTCCTCGGTGATCGCGGCCTCGATGGCGGCGGGGTCGATGGTGAGATCGTCCCGAACGGGCACCGGCACCGGCTCGGCGCCGGTCAGCTTCGTCAGGGCGTCGTAGGCGACGAACCCTGGGTCCGGGATGATCACTTCGTCACCCGGGCCGACGTGGGCCTCCAGCGCGATGTGCAGCGCCTCGCTCCCGCCGGCGGTGGCGATCACCTGCTCGGGGTCGTAGTCGAGGCCGAGATCGCGCTCGTGCTTGTCGACGATCCCCTCGCGGAGTTCCGGGATTCCCTTGTTCCCGGTGTAGGCGTCGGCCTTGCCGGCCTCGATGGCGTCGACGGCACCCTGGCGAGCGTGTTCGGGCGTCGGGAAGTCCGGCTGGCCGAGGCCGAGGTTGATCGCGTCCTCGCCCGCGGCTTCGAACACTTCGCGGATCCCGGAGATGCTGATACGCTCCACGCGGTCTGAGAACTGGGGCATACCCCCGACGTTGGCCGGCACCGCGTTAATGGTTCCCTCTCCGGTGCGGGCGCGGAAGCAGCAGAAACTGCTGGTTCCTCCGACGCGAGCGCCGGGGCGTCCGCGCACTCGCGGTCGATCCCGAAACCCGGTTGATGGACGAGCCCTCCGGCAGCGTCGACGCCCGGACATGCTCGATGCTACACGAGGAACGACTGTCAGTCTGGGAAGAGACGGGCAAAACAGTGCTGTTCGTCACGCACGATGTGGACGAGGCCGTGACGCTGGCCGATCGGATCGTCGTGATGGCCCCCAGCCCCAGCCGAGTGCAGGAGATCGTCGATGTGGACCTCGATCGCCCACGGGAACGGACGGAGGAGGCATTCGCCGAGCACGTCGAGTACGTGCGCGGCCGCATCAGCGAGTAATCTACTCCTCGACCGATTCGCGCAGCGTCTCGATCCGCGTCTCCAGCTGGGAGAGCGCCACGTCGGCGTTCATGTAGCCCTGGTCGTACTCGCTGTACACCTTGTCGGCGGCGTCGAGGAACGCCGCGACGGCGTCCTCGGGTTCCTCGCTCATGAACCCCGATAACCCCCGCGAGCGGGTAAGCTGTTCGGGATGCCCCGAAATCCACAAACGCCGCGCCGGCCAAACCGGGGTATGACGCTCACGCTCCGGTTCGAAGACGGCACGGTCAGGGTCGTGAGCGACGGCGGCGGGGCGTCGACGCTCGCCGACGACTGCGGGTTCCTCGAGCGCGACGACAGAAGCGGCGGGTACCGCACGCCGGCGTACCGCTACGCGGACCTCCTGAAAGCGCTCGACGGCCGCGGGGTCGCGTATCGCGACCGCGTGCTCGACACCGATGCGCTCGAGCTCTCGACGCGCTACCAGCTCCGAGAGTACCAGCAGGAGGCGCTGGACGCGTGGCGCGACGCCGGGGACCGCGGCGTCGTCGAACTCCCCACGGGCGCGGGGAAGACCGTGCTCGCCATCGCCGCGATAGCGAAGCTGGGTGTTCCGACGCTGGTGGTCGTCCCGACGATCGATCTGTTGGAGCAATGGCGCCGCGAACTCGAGGCGGAGTTCGACGTGCCGATCGGCCAGTTCGGCGGCGGCGAGCAAAGCCGGGAAGCGATCACCGTCGCCACTTACGACTCGGCGTACCTGAAAGCCGACGACGTGGGCGGGGAGTTCGGGTTCGTCGTGTTCGACGAAGTCCACCACCTCGGCGGCGAGGGGTACCGCGAGATCGCGCGGCTGCTTGCGGCGCCCGCGCGGCTCGGCCTGACTGCGACGTTCGAGCGCGCCGACGGCGCCCACGAGGCGGTCGTCGATCTCGTCGGGGCGCGAGTGTACAGCCTCGATCCCGACGACCTCGCCGGTCAACACCTCGCAGAGTACGAGATCCGCCGGGTCGAGGTCGGCCTGACGGACGAGGAGCGCGCGGCCTACGACACCGCTCAGGAGACGTTCGTCGACTACCTCAAGCGGTCGGGCATCTCGATGAACCGCGGCAGCGACTATCAGGAGCTCGTGAAGCGGTCGGGACGCGATCCCGACGCGCGGGAAGCGCTCCTGGCCAAACAGCGAGCCCGACGGATCGTCCGCGAGGCCGATCGAAAAGTCGCGGAGCTCGGCGGGCTGCTGGACCGGCACCGCGGCGACCGGGTGATCGTGTTCACCGCGAGTACGGACCTGGTGTATCGGCTCTCCGAGCGCTACCTCCTACCGGCGGTCACCAACGAGACCGGCGCCGCCGAGCGCCGAGAGGTCCTCGAGCGCTTCCGCTCGGGCGAGTACTCCCGAGTCGTCACCGCGAACGTACTCGATGAAGGCGTCGACGTGCCGGATGCCAACGTCGCGGTCCTCCTAGCCGGCTCGGGAAGCGAGCGGGAGTTCACGCAGCGGCTGGGGCGGATCCTCCGACCGAACGAGGACGGCTCGCGGGCGCTGCTGTACGAGCTCGTCAGCGAGGAGACGGCCGAGGAGCGGGTTGCCGAGCGCCGCCGCTAGAGCTGATCGTCCCAGCCGTAGGAGAGCCCGCCGCCGCTCGTCCACGCCTCGTAGGTAATGTCGAAGGACAGTTCGACCTCGGCCTCGACGCCGGCGTCGAGAGAGACCTCCCGGCTGGTCTCGTACTCGGTCGTCCCGTCGTCAGTTTCGACCGTCGCTTTCGCGACGAGCTGATCGCTGCGCGTTCCCGACGCGGTGTTCTCGACCGTGACCACGAGGACGAGCGCCCCGTCCCCGCCCTCGCGTGGCACGGCGTCGACGATCCGGAGACTGCGTGTGTCCTGAACCGGCTCGCCATCCTCCGGCGTCGTCGGCGGGTTACGCGGCCCGGAGCCGTCGCTAGCGCTCACACAACCCCCGAGCCCGACCGCAGTCAGCGAGAGGAACTGCCGTCGCTGCACGCTCACGTCTGTGGCGGGGGAGACAATCAGCGTTCCCCTGTGGGAACGGACGCCGCGACCGCGACGACCGGCCGAGGGGCGTCGACGACAGGGGGGGTCTCCCGGTAGCGTGCGAACAGGCGGCGGTATCGCTACCGCGGGGGTCGCCGCGCTCCCGCCTCGGCCACCCCGCGGCCGGACTCAGCGAATGGGCGTGCTGGTCCCGGCTCCCTACTTGAACTCGGGGACACACTGCTCCGGCGGGGTTTTACGCCCGCCCGGTCAACTCCGCCCGTGCTGCGGAAGGAACACCTCCGGGTGTCGCGAGCGGGGGGGGTACCACCCCCAGTTCACCGACGAGGGCGACCGCGCGCTGGCGGCGAGCCTCCTCGGGACGTTTCAGGGCCACGTCGGCGAACGCCGGGCGCGGCTACGGGAGGCACTCGAGGAGGCCGAACGGGGGGCCGACTCGTTCAAACTGGTCCGCGGGCTGGCGGCGCTTCTAGAGCGCGACGCGACGTTCGAGACCCGTGCCGAAGTGCCCCCGCGTCGAACCCGCCGGGTCGTGTTCGAGCGCGCGGAGTCGATCGGTGTCGCCAGCGACCGCGAGCGCGCTGACGCCCTCGAAGCGGCAGCGGATCGACTGGGTGTCGACGCCGCCGTCGTCGAGCAGTCGCTGTACGCCGACCGCGAGGAGAATCAGGTGCTGGCGTCGTTCGAGCCGCGCTGGGACCCCGAGACGCTGCTGACGCAGTACGATCTCTCCTTGGCCCAAACCGCGCTGTTCGACGCGACCGAGGTTCGAGTGCGCTCCGCGGACCCCGCAGGGCTCGTCAGTGCGGTGAAGCGACTCGGCCTGATGTACGAGGTCCGGCAGACCGACGAGGGGCGGGCGCTCGTCGTCACCGGCCCGGACTCGCTGTTCCGCGCGACGAGACGCTACGGCAGTTCCTTCGCCCGCCTGCTCCGGTCGGTCGCGAATACCGACGACTGGCGGCTCTCGGCCACCATCGACGACCGCGGCCGCGAGCGGACGATGACGCTGACCGACGCCGACGTGTCCGTGCCTGGCGTCGATCCCGTCGCGGAACCGACGTACGACTCCACGGTTGAGGCGGAGTTCGCGGCTGCCTTCGAGAGTCTCGAGACGGACTGGGAGCTCGTTCGCGAGCCCGAACCCCTGGCGACGGGGAGCCGCGTGATGATCCCCGACTTCGCGTTCGACTACGCGCCCGCCGGCGCCGACGTCGGGTCCGTCGCCGACCGGTTCCGCGTCTACTTCGAGATCATGGGCTTCTGGACGCCGGAGTACGTCGAGAAGAAGCTCTCGCAGTTGGCGACCGTCGAGGACGTGGCGCTCCTGGTCGCCGTCGACGAGTCCCTGGCCGCGAGCGAGGCGATCGAGGCCCGCGACCACCGCGCGATCCCCTACTCCGGATCGGTCCGAGTGAAAGACGTCGTCGACGCGCTCCGGGCGTTCGAGGAGGAGCTGGTCGCCGACGCCGCCGACTCCCTCCCCGACGAGATCGTCCCCGAAGCCGACACTGTGGGGCTGGCCGATCTGGCCGCCGAGTACGGCGTGAGCGTCGACGCCGTCGAAGGGAAATCGTTCCCCGACCACCGACTCGTCGGGCGAACGCTCGTCCGGCCCGCGGTGCTCGACGCCGCAAGGGACGGGATCGACGACGGAATGGCCCTCGCTGAGGCCGAAGCGGTGCTGGCGGAACAGGGGCTCACCGACGCCTCCGCGGCGCTGTCGGCGCTTGGCTACCGCGTCGAGTGGGAAGGGTTGAGCGGCGGAACGGTTCGGGAGAAGTAGCTACTCTAGCACCGCGAGCTCCTCCTGGTAGCCTTTCGGCACCCGGGAGCGGAGTTCGCCGTGGAGGTAGAGGCCGACGCCGATCGGTTCGCGCTCCCCGGCGAGTTCGTGGGCGGCGATCAGGTAGCCCCAGTCGCCGTCCCAGCGGTCGAGCTGCTGGTCGTGGCCGGCCGCAAACGCCGCGGCCTCGGCCGGTTCCAGCTCGATCACGTTCGCGGTCGCCTCGCGACCGAACCGCTTCACGCCGGTCGTAGTGGGCTTCCAGTGCTCCTGGCGGGTCCGGAGGACGGTGATCCCCAGCCCCTCGACCCGTACCGGCGACGGGAGGTCGGCGTTGAACGCCCAGATCTTTCCCGATCCTTTCTCCCAGAACGTGACGTTCTCGAACGTTTCGGGGGCGACGCCGAAGCGCTCCTGCCACCAGTCGACGACCTCCTCGCGGGAGGCACGCCCCTCCACCTCGCGATCGGCGGGCGTGGCGGGCAGCCGGTCGAACTGCTGGCCGTCGTTCCGGGCGAGCTCGGAGTCGGTCATGCGCCCACCACCTCGCCAGCGTCGTCGGCGCCGCCGACCCGCAGTTTCGCGACGAAGAAGCCGCCCGTGTCGTTCTGGTGGGGGTAGACGCGGTGGGCCTTCGCCAGCGACGCGTCGAACTGCTCGTCCTCCCACTCGGTGATCCCCGGCGACGTTTCCAGCGGCGCGTCCCACGGCACCATCTCGGCGTCGGTCTCGGCGAGCACGTGGTCGACGACAGCCTCGTTCTCCTCGGGGGCGAACGTGCAGGTCGAGTAGACGACCTCGCCGCCCGGGCGGGTGAGTTCGATCGCGCGCCGGAGGATCCCCTTCTGGATGCCGACGAGCCCCTCGACGTGCCCCATCGACCACTTCTCCAGCACGTCGGGGTTCTTCCGGCAGGTGCCCTCACACGAGCAGGGAACGTCCGCGACCGCGCCGTCCAGGGCGTCGATCCCCAGCGAGTCGAGCGAGAAGTTCCGCGCGTCGTCGTTGGTCACGACCAGGTTGCTCACCCCGAGTCGCTCCGCGTTGTGCCGCAGCGCCGAGAGCCGGCCGAGGTTGTTGTCGTTGCCGATCAGCACGCCGGAGTCGTCCATCACGTCCGCGAGGTGGCAGGTCTTACTCCCCGGCGCGGCACAGGCGTCCCAGACTCGGTCGCCGGGGTCGGGATCGAGCGCGAGCGCCGGCAGCGCGGACACCTCTTCCTGCCCGTGGAGCCAGCCGTGGACGTACGGCCACGTCGTCCCCGGCGAGCCGTCGGGCAGGCGGAGCAGCCGGTCGTTCCAGTCCACCGACTCGTAGGTGACGCCCTCCTCGTCGAGGGCGCGACGGGTGCGCTCGGGCGTGGCCCGGAGTTCGTTGACCCGAACCACCGAGGGGAGCCGTCGGTCGCAGGCGCCACGGAACGCCTCGGGGTCGTCGACGAGGCGCTCGTAGCGATCGAGCGGGTTCATACCGGGATGGTCGGCCGCGGCGCTTGTCGGTTTCGGAGCGGCCTAACCGCCGACGGCGCCGCCGAGGACCGGTTCGTCGCGGACGAGCCGCCAAAGCGCCGTGCCGAGGCCGACCACCGCGGTGAACACGACGCCAACGACCGCCCCGGCGACGCTAGCGAACCACAGGAAGGCGTGTGTCCCTGCGACGAGGTCGGGGAGTGAGCCGGGCAGCAGCATCCCGAGGACGGTCAGCAGGACCCACGACCCCGCGAACACGCCGGTCGCCACAGCCGCCCGGACGGGCGGGGAGCGATCCGCGAGCGGGCCGAACCGGAGTCGGCCGGTTCCGGCCGGCAGCGCGTAGCCGATCTGGGCGAGCAGCGCGCCGGCAGCCTGGACGAGCATGACGTAGACGACGGCGAACCCCGTCGGGACGCCGTCGCTGTTCGGCGGCGGCTCGGGGATGTTCGCGCCGAAGTAGACGCCGTAGGCGACGATGAGGAGGCCGACACCGACCAGTGAGAAGCGGAGGGCACCGAGGTATCGTTTCAGGGACACGTTCGGCGATCAACTGCCACCGGTATAGGCTTTCCGTCAGTTGCCGGTGTCGTACTTGTACGTCGCCTCGTCGGCGTCGATGCCGAAGTCCTCCGCGGTCTCCTCGGGTTCGGTGGTGTCGGAGCCGCCCTTCTCCGCCGCTTTGAACCGCTGACGGAGCGCCGCGGGCATCTCGAAGGCGTCGGTGTCGACGGCGACGACGGCCACGTCCTCGCCGACGGTTTCGCGCTTCTGTTCGAGGCGGTCCGCGATCACCGGCGGCCGGTCGTCCGGGTCGACCGAATCGAAGCCGAACTGTCGGAGGTAGTCGTCGCTGTCGGTGATCGAGTACACCGTCTCGAACCCTTCGTCGGCCGCGAGGTCGACCAGTCGTTCGACGACGTGGGCGCCGACGCCCTGGCCGCGCCAGCCGTCGACGACGCCGATACCAGTGAGTTCGCAGAACTCGCCCTCGTCGGTCTTGTGGATGCGGTAGCGGCCGAAGCCGGCGCGCTCGTTCGTGCTCTCGTCGACCGCGATCACGTAGTCCCGCGAACGGAAGGCCACGCTGTCGAGCCCCATCTCCTCGATCCGGTCGAGTAACCACGCCTCGTCCCGGTTCCGGGCATCGCGGACGTACATGCCCGATCGTATGACCCCAGGGGGCAAAGGACTGTCGCGCCCGTGGGTTACGCCGCGTCGGGGTCGATACCCAGCATCCCCGGCGTGATCGTGTCGGGGATGAGTTCGCCGAGCGTGTACTCGTTCCACTCGCCGTCGCCGGTGTCGCAGTACACCGGCACGTCGTCGTCGCCGAACTCCGCGAGCGTCTGTCGGCACATCCCACACGGCGTGACGCCGTCCCGCTCCCCGGAGGTGACCGCGACCGCGGTGATCGAGCGGTGACCCGCCCGAACCGCGCTCCCGACCGCGACCTCCTCGGCGTGGAGCGCGTTGCTGTAGTTGGCGTTCTCGACGTTGCAGCCGGTGAACACCTCGCCGTCGGCGGTCAGCACGGCGGCGCCGACCTGATACTCGGAGTAGGGGACGTAGGCGGCGTCGAGGGCCTCGCGAGCCCGCTCGATCAACGCCGCGGCATCGGTAGGCTCCATACGCGTTGCTCCGAGTGCACGGACTTGAAACGACTGGAACGGCTCGTCGGACAGCCGCGTTGGGGCGACTCGCAGGAAGGCATCGCCATCGTTTCCCAGCCGCGGGCGATGGAACTGATTCGTGTCGCCGAGTTTAGCAATTACGGCGATTTCGGCCAATCCAGCCTGTCTACAGCCATTCCGTGTTAACAATACACAAAGTAATCCTATAACCCTCCAGCCGGTAGATGTGCATAGACATGAAGAAGCAGGAGCTCATCCATCTCCACGGCCTTCTCTCGGAAGTACGAGCCGAGTACGAGGGCGCGGAGACTCCGGAACTCGACCTGAGCGACTACCGAGAGTTCGGCGTGCAGCCGACCTCGATTCACCGTTCGAAAACGGACCACAAACGCGCCGTCTTCGAACTCGTTCACGGCCTGACCGACTCTATCGACACCGAGGAGCCGGTCACGCCGACGGCCGACTGATCTGTAGACGCGATCCCGCCGCGATCAACCACCCCCGGAGCGGCAGCACTGGTCAGACAGACGACGCTATGTACGTCACCGTCGCGACACGGAGGCCCCGACCGGGCGGTCGCCGTAATCCGCTTCCACACGACCACGGCATCCGCCGCCGGCGTCGTGGCACGGAGGCCACGACCGGGCGGTCGCCGTAATCCGCTTCCACACGACCACGGCATCCGCCGCCGGCGTCGTGGCACGGAGGCCACGACCGGGCGGTCGCCGTGGTCGGTTACTCTCGATGCCGTTCGACCATCTCCTCAAACTCCGGGAGGAGTGTCTCCTCCCCGTCGTCGTCCTCTCTCTCCGCTCCCTCCTCGACGGTCTCGGGCTCCGCAGCGTCGGAATCGTCCGCGTCGACGGGCGAACACGAGACGCGTTCGAGCGGGATCTCCTCCAGTCGGCGGCCGATCTCGGAACGAGCGATCGTGACGGCGTGATCGGCCCCCTCGACGTCGTACACCGTCATCCCGAGTTCGAGCGCGACCAGCCCCTCGCCGGCGGCGACGGTCGCCGGCGGGAGCTCGGCGCCGCGGGGCGATCGACGGCTTCGCGGTTCGATGTCGACGTAGGAGAGCTCCGGATTGAGCGCCTTCCCGATCTTCGAGATCGCCGCGCCGACGGCCGCCTCGGGCGTCGCCACGTCGTAGACGGGGACCGCAGCCTCGAGCACCACTCGACAGTCCATCACCGATAGTTGACGGCCCGGCGGCATGAACGTTCGCCCCCGCGACAGCTATTTGCCGGTTCGAACGAATCCACTCAGTATGAGTCACGTCGCCGAACTCACAGGAATCGCGACGGGTGATACGCCGTCGGGCGAGGAGGTGCCGGCCGCCCTCCTGCGCGCTCGGGGCGAGTACCTCCCGGTCTTCGTCACCGACGATCAGGCCGACGCGATCAGGCGCGGTCTCGCTGGCGACTCCTTCGAGCGGCCGCTGACCCACGACCTGTTCGTCGATATGGTGGCGGAGTTCGGCGGCGCCTTCGACCGTGTGCGGATCGACGACCTGCGCGAGGGGACGTTCTACGCCAAGATCGACGCCCAGCGCTACGTGGACGGCGAGCCCGAACCGCTCACGTTCGACGCTCGCCCCAGCGACGCCGTCGCCATCGCGGTCCGGGCGGACTGCCCGATCGAGGTGGCCGACGCCGTGCTCGACGCCGCGGGGCGCAGCGGCGAGGAGCTCGGCGTCGACGGCGTCGGCGACGGCGACTGAGCCGTCCCCGAGTCGCCGGCTCCCGTCCGGTGAAAGTTTTTACCGGGCCCCCACGCATCCAGTCACGATGTCGTTCGACGCCCCGATCGACGAACTGCTCGGCCTCGTCGGCGACCGTACGGAGTTCCTCCGGGTGCTCCGTGACGGGCCGCTGTTCAAACGGGACATCATCGACCGACTCGACACCTCCCGCTCGACAGTCGACCGCGCCATCGACGCGCTCGTCGACGCGGGCCTCGTCGCACACGTCGACGGCGGCTACCGGACGACGAGAACGGGCCGGCTCGCCCTCACTCGCTACGAGACGCTTCGCTCGGACGTACAGAACGTCCTCGACGCCAGCCCGGTCGTCGACGCCGTCCCGGCGGACGTGACGCTCTCGGCGCTGACGGTTGCCAAGTCGACGACCCACCGCGTCGACCCACACGACGTTCCCGACCTCGTGCGGGAGGCGTTGACCGGCGCAACCAGCGTCGTCGCCGCGCTCCCGCGGCTCTCGGACTCGGTCGTGCTCGACACCTACCGAAAGCACGCCGACCCGGAGACGAGAACGCGACTCGTGTTCTCACCCTCGCTCGCGGACGCGCTGTTGGACCGACTCCCGACCCAGTCTCGCCGCCTCGCCACCGCCGACGTACGAGTGTTCCGCGGCGCCGTCGCCGACGTGGGGATCGTCGTCTGCCGAGGTGAGACCGACCGGGCGCTGGTGATCGCCTACACCGGGTTCGGCGGCGTCGCTGGCGTGCTGGAACTGACCGATCCCGCCGCCGTCGACCGACTCGCCGACCGCGTCGCGGAGCGCATCGCGGCCGCGACCGAGTGGACCGACGAACTTGCGTCTGTCGAGACCACTCCAGAGGCGACCGAGCCAGCGACCCAGTCAGCGAACGACGACACGCTCCCGGTAGGCCTGGAACGGGAGGGAGTCGTCCGAGTCACCGACGAACTGCTCGCACGCCGAGGAACGGCCTCCCTGCTGCAAGCGTGGCGCACCGGAATCTCTCTCGCAGACGCCGACAGCGGCCACCTCGTGGACCGTCCCCCGGCCGACGGCGAGCAGTCGGTGGCGCTCGAGGCCCGAGAACGTCTGCTGGCCGGCGAGGACGTGGTCCTGACCGGGCCGCCGGGGTCGGGGAAGAGTACGGTCTGTAAACGCCTCGCCGTCACGTGGCACCGGAACGACCGCGGGGCGGTGCTCTACCGACAGCCGGACGGCGAGCGGTCGCTCCAGTCGGTCCCGGCGCTGCGCCGGGCCGTCGACGCCGCCTCGGGGCACACACTAGTGGTCGTCGAGGACGTTGCCGACCCAAGCGCACGGCGCGCGCTGGATCTCCGGGCGGAGTTCGCCGGGCGGTCGGACGTGAGCTTCCTGTTCGACGCACGGACGGCGGCGTGGCAGCGGGCCGACACGCCCGCCGCGGGTGGCCCGACCGAACTGTCGATGCCCGGCTTGTCGGTCGCCGACTGCGAGGCGTTGCTCGACCGGGCCGCCGAGGATCGCGAGTCGGCGCTCCCGCTCTCGGCCGCCGAACTCCATGAGGCGGTCACCGCCGACGACCCTGCCGGGGGTTTCGTCGTCGCAGCCCACCGCGTCGCACGGCTGGCCGATCCGCTGGCCGTCGCGGCCGGCGACACCCCGACCAGCCTCTCGGCGGCGGCCACCGATGCGTTCGACCGCCTCCAGTCCCGCGGGCGACTCGCCGTGGATCTGGGCATCTGGATCAATCTGCTGAACCTCGCGGCCCTCCCGATCCGACCCGGCACCGTCGAGCCGCTGGGCGATTCGACGTTCCTCGAAGACGCGCTTGGCGTGCTCGACGGCGAGGTGCTGTTCGGCCGGCGCGCTGACCCGCTCCGGGTCGGTGGGACGGTCCACGACGCCTGGTCGACCGCGTTTCTCGCCCACGCCGTCGACCGACTCGGTGAGCGCGGGGCACAGGAGGCGCTCGGCCGGTCGCTCACGGCAGTACTCGACGGTGGGGCACAGACCGCCGGTGAGGAGTCGCCCCTCCCACACACCGACGACTGGGCAGAGCCGTTCGTCGCGGCGCTGTTCGACGCGCTGCGGACCCGTCCCCGTCTCGCCGGGCTGGTCGGTGAGCAGCTCCGGAGCCAGATTCCGGCTTCCGTTGCCACGCTCCGGCGCCACCGCTGGCACGGTCGGCTGGCGCTGAACGCCGGGAGTCCGGAGGATGCGGCCGCCGCGTTCGACCGCCTGCTGGAGGCGGCAGAGGCGGCCGGGAACCCGCACGCGAAAGCGCGCGCTCGGCGCGGGCTCGGGAGCGCCGCGCTCCAGCAGTCGGCCTACGAGGACGCCGTCGAGGACCTCGCGGCCGCGCTGGGGCTGGGACTCCGACTCGACGACCGGGAGACGGCCGTCCGCGCGCTGATCGATCTTGGGACCGCGGCACAGCGCCGCGGCGACCACGAGACGGCGGCGAGTCGCTACGACGCCGCCCACCGGCAGGCGACCGCGCTCGGCGACGCGGTGCTACTCGCGGTCAGTCGACAGAACCTCGGCACGGCGGCGGCCGAACGGGCCGACTACGAGGCGGCGGTCGCCCACGCCCGGGCCGCCCGAGAGACGTTCGAGGCCGCCGACGAGCCACTCCGGGTCGCCAACTGCCTCGCCAACGCCGCCAACGCGATGGTGAATCTGGGGCAGTACGAGGCGGCTGCCGGCCGGTACGAGCGCGCCGTCGACATCCAGTCCGAACGGGGCGACGACCACGGCGCCGCGGGCACGCTCACCAGTCTCGGCGACCTCGAACGCCGCCGTGGGAACGACGAGCGGGCGCTGTCGTACCTCGAACGCGCCGAGTCGCTGTTCCGCCGGATCGGCGACGACCACCGGCTGGCGATCTGTCTCAACAACGTCGGCATCGTCCGCAAGGACCTCGGGGAGTTGGCGGCCGCCGTCGACAGCCACCGTGAGGCGCTGGCGATCCGCGAGGCGATCGGGAACCCCCACGAGATCGGGATGAGCGAGCACAACCTGGCCGTCTGTGCGCTCAAGCGCGGCGAGATCGAGCGGGCCGAGACCCTGGCCCGCGAGTCGATGGTCCACCTCTCGGCGGCCGGGAACCAGCGCTCGGTTGGCGTCACGCGCTCGCTGCTCGCGGACGTGCTGGTCGAACGCGGGGAGTACGACGACGCCATCGAACAGCTCGAAACCGGGATCGACGAACTCCGCGACTGCGGCGCCGAACCGCAGGCCGACGCGCTCACCGCGGAGCTCGTCGGGCTGTATCTGGAAGTAGGCGACACCGAGGCCGCACAGACGCTCGCCCGGAGCACCCACGGTCGGGAGACGTGCGAGGCCGACGTTGTCGCCGCCGACCACTGAGCCGCGCCGCAGTTCGCCGGGGTTCGGCGAACATCCTCACCCGGTGAACCGTTGTCCGGCGACGGTCTGGAGTCGGTGTGCACCGACGCAACTACCTCAAGGCGCTCGCGGTGGCCGGTACGGCTGGGTTGGCGGGCTGTGGCGGCGACAGCGAGGGTACGGCGACGCTCCCCGAGACGGTACAGCAGGCGAGGGACGAGGCCGAAGAGACGGACACGGAAACGGCGACCCGGACGGCGACGCCGACGGAGCCGCCGGCGGTCCCCCTCGACTGGCGAACGTACGCCCGGGACGCGACCAACGCGAGATACGTCGCCGACCAGCCGGATATCGCCGGCGAGTACGAGGTCAACTGGGCGGCCGACGTGTCCAGCACCAGTCGGGTGATCGCCGGCGACGAGACGCTGTTCGTTCAATCGGACCGCGATCACGTCGCGAGCTCCCTGAGCGCGATCGACCCCGACGGCGAGGTTCGCTGGACGTGGGACGCCGGGGAGATCGGCGGGACAGTGTACGCCGACGGCGCCGTCGCCGGCCTCACGCGGGACGGCGACGTACTCGTCTTGGACCCCAAAACGGGTGAGCGGACGGCGCTCGTCACCGATGTCGAGACCGAACCCGACGTGTCGTTGAATCAAGCGAGCGAGTCGGGGCTGTTCGTGACGGTGAGCAGCGAGTCGTACGATCCATCCGAGTTGGCCATCGTCGACCTCACGGCCGGCGAGATCGTCCACCAGAGCACCGTCGAGAGCATGGCCGGCGTCTACGAGACGCTGATCAGCGACGGCGAGATCATCCTGATCGGCGCGGCGCCCGTCGAGTCGACGTGGCAGGACAACCCTATGATGGTCCAGCGCCGCGACCTCGAAACGGGCGACGTGCTGGGCTCGTTCGAGCGCACGTGGCTCCGCGAGGAGGAGATGGGGTGGGCCGACTGGTCGACCGTCGACGGGAGCACGGTGTTCTCCGTCACGGACCGCAGCGGGATGCAGTACGACGACGCACGCAACGGCATGTTCGCCTACGACACCGACGGCAGCCTACACTGGCGGCAGCCCGACCTGTTCGTCAACAAGGGCGTCTCCCCGCCGCTTCTGGACGAGGACAACGTCTATCTGATCGCGGCCGATACCGTGCTGGCGCTGGATCGGGAGTCCGGCGATCAGCAGTGGCAGTACGAGACCACCGGCGCGTTCTCCCCGGGGTCGATGGTCACCGACGAGGCGCTTCTCGTGCCGGACCGCTACCAGAGCGGTGAGATCAGAATCCACCGCATCGACCCCGCCAACGGCGACGCCGACCGGGTGTCGATGTACGAGAGCGAGGGTGAGGGCGGCCTCTACGACCAGCCGAAGGTTCGCCTGCGGCCAGCCAGCGAGGGGATCTACGTCCGCGGGACCCAACTCAGGCACCTCGAACCGGTCGAGACCGAGGCGTAACCGTGCGCCGACGCCGACAACTGGTGCTGCTGGCGGTGCTCGGACTCGGTGCCGGCGGGGTGTGGGCAACGACCGACAGATCACCCACGGCGTCGGAACAGTCTCCCGAACCCTCCGAACGGCCGGCGGCCGACACTCCCACGCCGACCGCGACGGCGACGCCGACACCGTCTCCGGGCTATGCGGAGACGCAGACGTACGGCGGGAAGTCGCTTACCGTCTCGGCCCCGGAGACCAGACGGACCTTGGAGTTCGACAACGGGACCGAGACGGCCGCGGAGGGGACCGTGTACCTCCTCCTGAAACTGTCGACGACGAACGTCGGCGACCAGTCGATGAACGTACCGTCGTCGTTCGCGATCCGCACGGAAAACGGCGAGACGGAGATCCGGGAGCAGTACGAGGCGGACACCCGAGAGCGAATCCTCTCGTCCGAGCGGAAACTGTACGGGAGGTGGGATATCTACTGGCCGGACGTGACCAACGAGGGGTGGTGCTACGCCCAGATCCCGGCGGACGCGTCGACGGTGACGTTCGTCTGGTTCTTCAGCACCAGCGTTCGAACCGAGGATGACCGGGAAATCACGTATCGCGTACCCGTCCCGGACTGAGGTGGGTGTTCACTCACGCCGGAGAGCCAAGCGACCGGCGGCTTTGAGTGGCCGCCCGTCCGAGCGTGGGGCATGACCGAGACGGGCACGCTCGCGGAGTCCTACACCGAGATGACCGAGCTCCTGCTGCCGAACGACACCAACAACCTCGGCCGGGCGTTGGGGGGCGCCGTCCTCCACTGGATGGACATCGCCGGCGCCATCGCGGGGATGCGGTTCGCGAACACGCAGGTGGTGACGGCGTCGATGGACCACGTCGACTTCATCTCGCCGATCGACCTGGGGAGGTCGCGGTGGTGCAGGCGTACGTGTTCAACACCGGGCGGACGAGCGTCGACGTGAAAGTCGACGTGCGTGCCGAGGATCCCCGCAAGGGCGAGGAGCGCAAGACGACGGCCTCCTTCTTCACGTTCGTCGCGCTCGACGAGGAGGGGACGCCGACCGAGGTGCCCGATCTCGAATGTCCGACCGAGGAGGAGGTCGCGCTGCGCGAGGAGGCCGTCGAGGGCCGGAAACAGCAGTTCGAGGACCTCGTCGACCGGATGGAGGACTGAGCGGCTACCGCGGGTCGGGCCGCGTCCCGAGGGTCACGTCAACGGTCTGGCGCTCGCCGTCGCGGATCACCGTCACCGACACGCTGTCGCCCGGGCTGGTTTCGAGCGCGAGATACGTCCCGAGCTGGCCGGTCGTGTCGACTCGCTGGCCGTCGAGGGCGACGATCACGTCGCCGCCGGTGGGTTGGGGCGAACCCTCGACAGTCACCGACTCGGTGCCGCCCTGCAGACGACCGTCGGCGGGGCTGCCGGACGGAACCGCCGCGACGTAGACGCCGCGGGCCGACTCGAGATCGTTCGCTTCCGCGAGCAGCGGCGTCACCGGGAGGATGCGCACCCCGAGGTAGGAGTGCTCGAACGTCCCCGTCTCGACGAGGGCGGGGATCACGCGGTCGGTCAGCGCGGCGCTGATGGCGAAGCCGATGTTCTCGGCGCCGGCCTGCGTGATCACGCCCGCCACGTCGCCGTCGAGCGTCAGCAGGGGGCCGCCGCTGTTACCCGGATTGACTGCGGCGTCGGTCTGGACCGCGCCGGAGATGGTGAAGTTCCGGACCGAAGAGATCGTCCGGTTCACCCCGACACCACCCCGGAGGTGAGCGATCCCTCGAGCCCCAGCGGCGCGCCGACGGCGGCGACCTGGGTGCCGACTTCCGGCTGTTCGTCGAGCAGCGGGAGCCCGCCGGCGTCGTTCGGCGGCTCGACCGACAGCGCCGCGAGGTCGCTGTAGGGGTCGGTTCCCAGCATCTCGACCTCGACCCAGTCGCCGCTGGCGAACTGGGCGCGCACCGTCTCCGCGCCGGCGACGACGTGGTCGTTGGTGACCAACACGCCGTCGTCGTAGAGCCACCCGGAACCCTCCGCGAGCACGCCGATGCTGTCGTACACCCGCAGCCGGACGACAGCTGGTGAGACCGATTCGTAGAGATCGACGAACGGTTCGTCGCCGGTGCCAGCCGGGCCGCTCTGGGGCGCGGTACAGCCCGCGAGCGAGGCGATGCCCGCCCCGGCCGCGGCCAGAAACCGGCGCCGAGTGTGGTCCATGCAGCGTGTTGGGTACTGCCGCGAATAAATGGCTGGGTGGTCCCTAACAGCTTAGGCGGTGAGTTGAGGTGGCCAGTCCCGTAACCTACGGTTGGAGGTCATCACCTCCGAGCGACACCGTGTTACCGTGACCGGTTCACCCGAAGCGACCACCGTTCGGTCGTGGCCCGCCCAGCCACGACCGGCACCGGCCTTACCGGGGTCAAGCGGTTCGGGACGGCCCGACCGCTAAAACGGAAGGGGCCCCGGCGAAAGCGTCCCGCTGACGGCCGAGAACGTTTTTACAGAGTAACCAGTACTGTCGGGTATGTCACACCGACCGTCCAACGCGGACTCCGGGCCGGTCGTCGAACTCGAGTTCGGGTTCGAGGACCCCGAGTACCCGTTCGTGGGCGCCTCGGCTGCGGCCGGGTGCCGGGTGGAACTGGAGGAGATGGTTCCCCGCGGGGACGGGACGTACGCCGAGTTCTACAGCGTTCGCGGCGCCGCACCGTCGACAGTCGAGACGATGGCGAAGGACCATCCCTCGGTGTCGGCGACGATGCTCGAGCGCTACGACGACGGGGGGCTGATGGAGTTCGAGGTCGGGGGAACTGCCCCGCGGTCGGCCTGGCGGAGTTGGGCGCACTCCCCCGGTCGGTCGTCGGCGACCACGGCGACGGCACGATCGTCGCGGAGCTGCCGGCGTCGTACGACGCCACCGAGGTCGTATCGACGTTCCTGTCGGAGTATGGGGGCGAACTGCGCGCCAAACGGGAGCGGGACTCGTTCACGCCGCTGTTCAGCCAGCGTGAACTCGAGCAGGCGCTCGATCAGTTCCTGACTGACCGCCAGCGTGAAGTGCTCGAAACCGCCTTCGAGGCGGGCTACTACGACTGGCCCCGCGAGATCAGCGGCGCGGCGTTGGCAGACGAGCTGGGGATCAGCCAGCCGACGCTCTCGGAGCATCTGACGACCGCCGAGCGCAAACTGCTCTCGCTGGTGTTCGACCAGTAGTCGGCACCGCCCACGGCGTCGCCGACTCGGTCGGGCGCCGGGCTGCCGTGCGCCGCGGGCGCACGCGACTGACGGAAACGCCGGGATTATCCGTCCCGGCCGGGTAGCAACGCTAATGAGTCAGGACGCCGCCGGCGACGCCACGACCGAGGGGGACCTCCGGAACACGGGCATGTCCCTGAAACACGACCGGGAGTGGGACTACGAACTGGATCGAATCATCGAGGAGATCGAGGACCGGGACGCCAAGAAAGTCGGCCTGCAGTTCCCCGAAGGGCTCAAGCGCCGCGGCCCCGCGGTCGCCGACGACCTGCGGGAGCTGGCGCCCGACGACGTGACGTTCATGCTGTCGGGCCAGCCCTGCTACGGCGCCTGTGACCTCGACACGTACCTGATGCGCCGGACGGACGTGTTCGTCCACTTCGGCCACTCGCCGATGAAGAACTCCGAGAAGATCATCTACGTGCCGCTGTTCTCCAACGTCGACCCGTTCCCGATGATGGAGGAGGCGCTCGAAGAGCTCCCCGAGGGCGACGTGGGGCTGGTCACGACGGCCCAGCACATGAACCTCTTCGGCGAGATGAAGGAGTGGCTGGAGGAGGAGGGGTACGAGGTCCACACCCGGAAAGGCGACGACCGCCTGACCCACGAGGGGCAGGTGCTCGGCTGCAACTACGCCTCCGCGGACATCGACGCCGATCAGGTGCTGTACGTCGGCGGCGGGAAGTTCCACCCCCTCGGCCTCGCGATGGAGCACCCCGACAAGAAGGTCGTCATCGCCGACCCCGTGAACAACGTCGTCACCGTCGCCGACACGGAGAAGTTCATGAAGCAGCGCTACGGCGCCGTCCACCGCGCGATGGACGCCGAGAAGTGGGGCGTCATCTTCTGTACCAAGATCGGCCAGGGGCGCTGGGAGATGGCCGAGAAGATCGTCGACGAGAACGAGAACGCCTACCTGATCACGATGGACGAGGTCACCCCGGACCGCCTGCGCAACTTCGACATGGACGCGTTCGTCAACACGGGCTGTCCCCGGATCACCACCGACGACGGCCCGCAGTTCCACAAGCCGATGCTGACCCCCGGCGAGTACGAGATCGCCGTCGGCAACAAGCCGCTGGACGAGCTCTCCTTCGACACGTTCCACGGCACCTGGTGAGCCGCCGGGGCTGACACGTCACGAGACTCACCGCGACGGTAACGCCTTTGCCTCCGCCGGCCGCCATCCCGGCCATGGACATCGACACCAGTTCCCTCGACGAGTACCTCGACGACGAGGGGCTCGACGGCTACGCAGTTTTCGCCGACGGCGACGACTCCACGCAGCGCTACCTCTCCGGCTTCGACGCGCCCGATCCCTTCTTCACCGTCTACACGCCCGAGCAGACGGCGCTTCTGACCTCCGGGCTGGAGTACGGCCGCGCCTCGAAGGAGGCCCGAGGTACGGTCGACCGCACCTCCGACTACGACTACCAGTCGCTCCGCGAGCAGTACGAGTCCAGAGTGGCCCGGGCGAAGCTGCAGGCCGCGTTCCTCGACGCCCACGGCGTCGACGCGGTGGCGGTGCCGGAGACGTTCCCGGTCGGCGCGGCGGACGGCCTGCGCGAGGAGGGGATCGCGCTGGCGATCGACACCGACGGCGTCGTCGACGACATCCGCGCGGTGAAAACCGACGCGGAGATCGAGCACGTCCGCGAGGCAACCGTCGCGAACGAGGCGTCGATGCAGGCCTGCGAGGACCTCCTCGACGCCGCGGAGGTGCGCAACGGCACGCTGTACTACGAGGACGAACCCCTGACGAGCGAGCGCGTCGCGACCGAGATCGAGGTCACCCTCCTGGAGCACGGCTGCGCGCTGGACGAGACGATCGTCGCCTGCGGCGTCGACGCCGCGGATCCCCACGACCGCGGGAGCGGCCCGCTCGAAGCCGGCCAGCCCATCATCGTCGACATCTTCCCGCGGGACAAGGAGACGGGCTACCACTCCGACATGACCCGGACGTTCCTCAAGGGCGAGGCCAGCGAGACGGTTCGGGAGTGGTACGAGCTCACCCAGGCGGCGAAGGAGGCGGCCTTCGCCGCGCTGGAGCCCGGCGCGACGGGCGCCGAGGTTCACGCCGCCGCCTGCGAGGTGTACGAGGACGCCGGCTACCCGACGCTCCGGCAGGACCCCTCGACGGAGACGGGGTTCATCCACAGCACGGGCCACGGGATCGGGCTCGACGTGCACGAGGCGCCGTCGCTGTCGCCCCGCGGCGAGGAACTCGAAGCCGGCCAGATCGTGACGATCGAGCCCGGACTGTACGACCCCGAGCACGGCGGCGTGCGGATCGAGGACATCGCGGTCGTCACCGAGGACGGCTACGAGAACTTCACTGACTACCCCGAAACGCTCGAACTGTAGCGAGAACCGACCCCTTTTCACCCGACGACGCCCTCGAACCGGTAATGACGCTCTGTATCGTCGGCGCCGGCGCGATGGGACGCTGGCTGGCCGAGACGCTCGCCGCCGCCCCGTCGGCGTTCGAGCTCGCCTTCGCCGACACCGACACCGCGGCCGCCGAGGCCGCCGCCGCCGCGTTCGACGACGCCGCGACCGTCCCGCTCGCCGACGGCACCCCCGAGGACGACCGCACGTTCGAGACAGTCTGCCTCGCGGTCCCGATCCCGGCCGTCGAGGAGGCCGTGGCCGACTGGGCGCCCCACGCCGAGTCGGCGATGCTGGATCTCTCGGGCGTGATGGCCGCGCCCGTCGAGGCCATGCGCGAGCACCTGCCCGACCGCGAGCGCGCGAGCCTCCACCCGCTGTTCGCTCCCGCGCGGGCGCCGGGCAACGTCGCCGTGGTCGAGGACGCCGTCGGCCCGACGGTCGAACCGCTGCTCGACGCGCTCCGGGACGCCGGCAACGAGTTGTTCGAGACGACCCCCGCGGAGCACGACGACGCCATGCAGACGGTTCAGGCCAAGAGCCACGCCGCCGTGCTCGCGTGGGCGCTGGCGGGCGAGGACGTTCGCGAGGAGTTCCACACGCCGGTCTCCGCGGGGCTGGCCGACATCGCCGCGACCGTCACGGAGGGCGACGCGCGGGTGTACGCCGACATCCAGGACGCCTTCGGCGGCGCCGACGCCGTCGCCGACGCCGCCCGGGCGGTCGCCGAGGCCGACGGCGAGACGTTCGCCGAGCTCTACGCCGAGGCCGGCGCGATCGCCGACGCGCGCTCGACGGAGGGTGAGCGATGAGCGTCGATCGCGACCGACTCCGGGACACGGTGAACTACCTCCGGGAGGTCCGGCCGATCGACCCCAGCGAGATCCAGGAGTACTTCGACGACGCTCCCCACCCCGCGGTCGTCAAACAGGCGCTCCGGACGGCGGCGTTCGATCTCGACCTCGTCGAGCGCGACGACGGCACGTTCGTCCCGGCGAGCGGCGCGCCCGTCGACCCGCCGGGCTGGGCGCCGGAGTCGCTGCCGGACCGGTACGAGCGCGTCGTCGTCGATCGACTGGTCGAACGGTTCGGCCTCGACTGGCAGGACGGCGACTCCGGCGACCGGCTCCGGGATGCGGTTCGCCGGCTCAAAGCCGACTACTACCACGGCAACCCCGTCGAGTACGACGCGACCGCGGCGCTCGGGTACGCGATCTACCACCTGCCGGACTACTACGCCGCGATGGGGTACGTGCTCGACGATCTCGCGACGAACCGCGACCTTCCACGCACGCTCCGCGTGCTCGACGTGGGTGCGGGCGTCGGCGGCCCGGCGCTGGCGCTGATCGACTACCTGCACGACGCTACCGACGACGAGAGCCCGCCGTTGATCGAGTACCACGCACTGGAGCCCTCGCCCGCCGCGGACCTCCTCGAAGCCCTGCTCGCCGAAACCCCCCGGAACGTTCACACGACGGTCCACCGCGAGACGGCCGAGGCGTTCGACCCCGACTCGCTCGGGGAGGTCGATCTGCTCTCGTTCTGTAACGTGCTCTCCGAACTGGACGACCCCGCGGCGACCGCCGAGCGCTACCTCGACGCCGTCGCGGGTGACGGCACGATGCTCGCGATGGCGCCGGCGGATCTGGAGACGGCGACGGGGCTCCGCGAGGTCGAACGGGCGCTCGCTCGCCCGGGCGCCGGGCCGTCGGTGTACTCGCCGACACTGCGGCTCTGGCCCGGCGAGTCGCCCGCGGATCGTGGCTGGTCGTTCGACGTTCGCCCGGAGATCGAGGCGCCGCGGATGCAGCGCCAGTTGGACGAGGGCGAGCGCGGGACACAGGGCGACGGGACGGACGACCCCGGCACGTTCCTGAAAACCACGGTGCAGTTCGCGTACGCGCTGCTGCGCCCCGACGGGAAGCGCCGCGCCGACGTGCGGGCGTCGGCGGACCACCACGCGAAGGCCGCGGAGATGGAGCGCCACGTGAGCAACCGGATCGACCTGCTGACGGTGAAGCTCAGCCCCGACCTGAGCCGGCAGGGCGAGCGCCAGCGTGAGTACGGGAGCGACCCCAACCCCGTCTTCAAGATCGGCGACGGGAGCGAGCAGGTCGAGCAGTACGCGGTGCTCACACAGCACACGGAGCTGAATCGGGCGCTGGGGGACGCGCCCTACGGCGCCGTCCTCTCGATGGAGAACGCGCTCGCGCTCTGGAACGACGACGAGGAGGCGTACAACCTCGTCGTCGACGGCGAGACGGTCGTCGACTTGGTCGTGCCCTGACCCCGGCTGCGAACGCGGTCGGAGCGCCACCGCTGGCCGGTGTGAATCGCGATTCACAGAACCGTTAATGAACAGCCTGTCCATCCCTCTCCTGTGAACACGACGCTCGTCGGCTCGCAGTTCGGTGACGAAGGAAAAAGGGCGGATGACCGATATTTTCAGCGAGAACGCGGAGCTCGTCGTCCGGTTTCAAGGTGGCGACAACGCGGGCCACACGGTCGCAGCCGACGGCGAGGAGTACGCACTCCGGCTCCTCCCCAGCGGCGTGGTTCGGGGGAAGACGGGCGTGCTCGGCAACGGCTGCGTGGTGAACTTCGGGACGCTGTTCGAGGAGCTCGATCGCCTACGGGAACGAGGACTCGATCCCGAGGTGTACGTCTCCAGCCGAGCGACCGTCGTCCTCCCGTACCACCGCGTGCTCGACGAAGCGGAGGAGGAAGCGCGCGAGGAGACCGCGACGGCCGTCGGAACCACCGGAAACGGGATCGGCCCGGCCTACGAGGACGCCACGGGTCGGCGCGCGATCAGGGTGGGCGAACTGCTCGACCCGGAAACGCTCCGGGAACGGCTGGAACACGTCGTGCCACAGAAGCGCGCGCTCGCCGAGTCAGTGTACGGCATCGAGCCGGGCGAGGCGTTCGACGCCGACGCGCTGTTCGAGCAGCTCCGGGCGTACGGCCGCCGGCTGGATCACGACGGGATGGTCGTCGACACCGGATCGTTCCTCGCGGCCCACGACGGCGACGTGCTGTTCGAGAGCGCCCAGGGCACCCAGCTCGATCTCGACCACGGGAGCTACCCGTTCGTCACGTCCTCGAACCCGACCGCCGGCGGCGCCGTCGTCGGCACCGGCGTCCCCCGGCGACGGTCGCGGCGGGGGAGACCGTCGGCGTGGTCAAGGCGTACCTCTCCCGGGTAGGGGCCGGCCCGATGCCGACCGAGTTCGAGGGGGAGACGGCGACGACCCTGCGTGAGGCCGCCGGCGAGTTCGGCACCGTCACCGGACGCCCGCGACGCGTCGGCTGGCTGGACCTCCCGATGCTTCGCCACGCGACCCGCGTCAACGGCTACACCGGCATCACGCTGGGTCACCTTGACGCGCTCGCGGCCCTCGACGACCTGCAGGTGTGTACGGCGTACGAACTCGACGGCGAGCGCATCGAGACGCCGCCGCCCTCGGCCGAGGCGTGGGCGCGGTGTGTCCCCCAGTACGAGCGCTTCGACTCCTGGGCCGACCAGGACTGGCAGGCGGTGGCCGACCGCGGCTACGAGGCGCTCCCGGAGACCGCCAAGGCGTACACGGAGTTCGTGAGCGACGATCTCGGCGTCCCCGTCTACGCGATCGGGGTCGGCCCGGACCGGGAGGCGACCATCGTGTGCGAGAACCCGATCGTCGAGGCCACCACGGCCCCGACATCGAAACGATGAGGATTCGAGGCGTCGTCGGCCCCGAGAGCGTGACCACCACGGAGCCACGAGGATGAGCGGGGAGGGGTTCGATCGGGAGACGGCGCTGTCGCTGCTGGCCGACGAGAACCGCGTCCGCATCATCGAGGAGCTCGGCGACGCGACCGTCTCCCCCGACACGGGCATCCCCTCCGTCCCCTACGCGGAACTGAAGTCCCGCGTCGGCATCCGGGACTCCGGGCGGTTCAACTACCACCTGACGAAGCTCCTCGGCAACTACGTCGCGAAAGGCGAGGCCGGCTACCGGCTCCGGTGGCCGGGGATGGTGCTCTACCGCGCGCTGGTCGCCGGCCTGCTCACCGGCGAGACCGACCACGACATCGGCCCCGTGCCGGTCGGCGTCGACTGTTACCGCTGTGGCGAACCGGTCGAAGGGGACCTGTACGAAACGCTGTTCCGGGTCCGGTGTTCGGCCTGCGACGCCAACTACGCGGACATCTACGTGCCGACACGGGGACTGGTCGGGAAAGCGCCCGAGGCGATGCTCGAGACGGTCCACCGACGGAGCCGAACCGTCCTCGACGCGATGACCTCGGGGCAGTGTCCGTGGTGTGCCGACGAGGTCGCGCTGGAAGTTCGCGCGGGCGACGGCTCGCTCCCGTCGCTGCACGACACCCGGGACCTCGACGCGTACGCCGTCTACCGGTGTACGAACTGTACCGGGTTCCACTACCTCCCGGTCTCACAGGTCCTGCTCTACCACCCGGCCGCCATCGCGTTCTACCACGCCCACGGTCGGGACCTGACGGCGGTGCCGAAGTGGGAACTCGAGTGGGCGGTCACCGACCGGACGACCGAGATGCTCAGCACGGACCCCTGGCGGTTCCGGGTGCGCGTCCCGTTGGACGGCGCGGCGCTGGTCGCGGAACTCGACCACCACCTCGAGGTGGTCGAGAGTCGAACGGAACCGGCCGAGGGTGCCCCCCACTCCCGCGGCTAAAAACCGATCAGTTGGGGGATTTTTCGCCGGCCGGCACGACGACATCCAGCCAGTTCTCCTCGGGCGGGAGGGGCAGGCGAACGTCTCGCTGAACGCACAGAACGGCGAGTACGCGAGGTTGAAGTCGAGCGTGACTGTGTCGCCCGTTTCGAGTTCCTCCTCGGGCTCCAGTTCCATGTACCGTCCCCCGGCGTAGCTCTGCTGGCCCGTGGTCTTGTCCCGGAACGGGACGAACAGCGGGTCGTCCTCGGCGGTCTCCTGGCGGTAGGCGTGGAGTTCGCAGTCCTCTCCCCGGAGTTCGAACGCGAACGTCGCGACCCGGAGGTACCGCGCCGGCGGGCCGTTGGTGGTCTCCATCTCGACCGGTTCGGGGTCGTCGTGGACGGTCACCTCGGCCGCGACCCGGAAGTCGGGGTCGGGCTCGAAGTAGTCGAGCCCGTCGAACTCGTCGCGCTCCGCGGGCGGGATCGGCGACTGCGGGTGCTCGTCGAAGAACTGGTCTTTCTCCTCGCGGTTCCGTCTGAGTGCTGCTTCCCACTCCGACGACTCGGGATCGCTCATGTGTCCGGTTCGGTGCGCGACGGCATGAGTCCGGCGCTCCCGGGAGCCGGCTGTCAGCCGTCGATTCGCTCCCCTCCCCTGCCGCGAAGCGAACCACTATCAGACGCCACTCGTTAGCACGACCCGATGAAGGCTATCGACTGTGGCACGCTCGTCGACGGCACCGGCAAGGACCCGATCAACGACGCCCGAATCCTCGTCGAGGACGGCCGCATCACCGAGGTCGGGCCCGCGGAGTCGGTTGACGTGCCCGACGAGGCCGAACGGATCGACCACTCGGGCGAGACCGTGATCCCGGGACTCATCGACGCCCACCTCCACCTGAAGGGAACGCGATCGATGGAGCCGTTCGACTGGATCCGGGAGTCGAGCGAACTCAACACCGCGCGGGCGACCGCCGACGCGCGGACGCTCCTCGAGTCGGGCTTTACGGCCATCCGCGACGTGGGCAGCGACGCCGGCATCCCGGTCCGGGATGCCATCGACGACGGCACGATCCCCGGCCCGCGGGTGTTCACCAGCGGGCAGTCCTTCTCTCAGACGGCAGGTCACGGCGACGCCCACTACCTGCCCTACGAGTGGGCCACCAGCCGGGACGCCAGTGGCGACGGCATCGTCGACGGCGCCGACGAGTGCCGGAAGGGCGCGCGCAGACGGATCCGCGAGGGCGCCGACCTCATCAAGATCATGACCACCGGCGGCGTGCTGAGCGAGAAGGACGCCCCGAGCCAGAGCCAGTTCACCGACGAGGAGATCAGGGCGTTCACCGAGGAGGCCCACCGCGTCGGGATCCCGGTGGCGTCCCACGCGCAAGGGGCGCCGGGGATCAAATCCGCGCTCCGTAACGGCGTCGACACGATCGAGCACGGCTTCTACATCGATCAGGAGTGTCTCGACCTGTTCGAGGAGACGGGCGCGACGTTCGTGCCGACGCTCGCGATCATGCACCGACTCATCGAGCGCGGCGACGAGTTCGGCGTGCCCGAGTACGGCCTCCGGAAGGCCCGCAACGCCAGCGAAGCCCACTTCGAGGCCACCCGGCGCGCCTACGAGGCGGGCATCCCCATCGCGCTCGGGACGGACTTCCTCGGGCCGGAGCCGATGGGCCACGGCGAGAACGCGCTGGAGGCGGAGCTGTTCGTCGACGAGGTCGGCATGAGCGAACACGAGGCCATCGTCGCCGGCACCGGCACGGCCGCGGAGACGGTCCCTGCAGACGACATCGGGACGCTCACGGTCGGCAACCACGCCGACGTGGTCGCCTTCGAGGAGTCGCCGCTGTCGGACATCACGAACCTCTACGAGCCCGCCGCGGTGTACAAGAGCGGCGAACGGGTCTGAACCCCCGGTCGCTACCCGAGAACGCCCGTCCGGTCCAGTTCGTGAGCGATCTCCCGCCGTTTCAGCAGCGAAAAGCCCGCGAGAATCAACAGGAAGCCGGCGACGGTTTCGACGGTGACGACCTCCGAGAGCACTAGCCACCCCGACAGCGCCGCGAACACCGGCGCGACGTAGGAGACGAGGTTGATCTCGATGGCGCCCAGTTTGTCCAGCAGGTCGAAGTAGATCAGGAAACCGACCGCGCTGGCGAACACCGAGAGGTAGCCCAGGCTCGCGACGGTGGTGAGGTTCCACGCCACGGCGCCGAACGCCTCGCCCAGCCCGAGACTGACGACGTGCATCAGCAGACCGCCGAGCAGCATCGACCAGGCCTCCATCCCCTCGATGGAGAGGTCGCTGTCGATCCACCGTGTGAGCACGCTCCCCAGGGCGAACGCCGTCGCGGCGGCGACGATGAGCAGTTTCGCGCTCATCCCGCCAGCGAGGAGGTTCGCGGGGTCGGGGTTCGCGATCACGACGGCGCCGGCGAGGCCGAGGAACAGCCCCGCGAGGCCGACGGGTTCGAGGCGCTCCTGGGGAACGAACACCCGCGCGAACCCGGTCGTCAGGATCGGGCTCAGACTGACGAGCACCGACGCCGAGGCGCTGGTCACGGCGTCGTCGGCCTCGCCGACGAACAGGAACGCGTGGTAGGCAGCGATCATCAGCACCGCGCCGACCGCGACTTCCGCCCACTGCGTGCGGCCGCGCGGGAGCGGGTCGTCGAGCACCCACCACGCGTAGCCGAGCATCAGTACGCCGGCGATCTCGTACCGCACCGCGGCGAACAGCACCGGCGGGAACCCGGCGTCGAGGCCGGCCTTGATCGCCATGAACGCCGAGCCCCAAACGGCTGCGAGAACGAGAAAGAGTGCGAGATTCCGGTAGCGAGTCACGATGCTGACTCAGCGGTGGGGTCCGCTTAGGCCCATCGTTCGCCGACGGCACCTGCAGACTGCGCCGGCCGACTCCAGTCAGGCCGCGCCCGCGGCGCCACGCTCCGCTTTGAGCCCGCGCAGCAGGTCCTGACGGGTGATGATGCCGACGAGTTTCCCCGCCTCGAGTACGGGGAGGCGGTTGATGTCCTGCTCGGGGTTGGCCAGCAGATCGAGCAGTTCGTCGACGCTCGCGTCGGCGTCGACGGTCACCGGCTCCGTCGTCATCACCGAACTGATCGGGTCGTCGGCGTGGGCGGCGATATCCACGTCGTCGCCCGGCAGGTCGAACGCGTAGGTGAGCGTGTCGACGATCGGCGGGATGCCGATCGGGATCCAGAGCACGCGGTCGTCGACCTCGAACAGGTCGACGAGGTCGCCCTCGGTGACGACGCCCACGACGTGGTCGTCCTCGTCGACGACGGGGAAGCCGCTGAAGTTCACGTCGGCGAGACGAGCCAGCACCTCGCCCACCTCGTCGTCGGGTGTCACGGTCTCCACGTCGGCGGTCATCACGTCGGATGCGTTCATGCTCGAACTGTTGGGCGGGAGCTACGTCAACGTTGCTGATGAACTGGAAGGCGGCGGCCAGCAGCCGTCCGACGCTGGCAAAAAGGGAGTGCCGGGTCAGTCGTGGAGGTGACAGGCGACGACTGTCCCGTCGCCGCCGGGCGAGTCGTCCGGCGGCGTGGTCTCACACACCGTCTCGAAGCGGTCCCGCAGCGTCTCGGCCGCAGTGTCGAAGTCGCCGTCGGCGACGGCTTCGAGCGCCTCGTCGACGATGCCGGCGTTCTCGCCGGCGATGCCCGGCACTTCCTCCTTGCGGTACGCCGCCGGGTCGGCCGTCCGAACCTCGTCGGGATCGAGGTTCTCGGCCTCGATCTCTTCACGGAGGTTCATCACCGCACGGAACGCGTCCTGCTCGATCTCGATGTCGTCGGGCGGGATCACCTTCGGACAGCGCGTCCGGAACCGGCAGCCGGAGGGCGGGTTGCGCGGTGACGGCACGTCGCCGGCCAGCGTCGCCACGCGGCGACCCTGCTCGGCGACCTCCGCACGCGGGACGCTCTCCAGCAGCGCCTCGGTGTAGGGGTGGTCGGGGTTCTCGAAGATCTCGTCGGTCGGCCCCAGCTCGGCGACTCTGCCGAGGTACATCACCGCGACGCGGTCGCAGATGTGCCGGACGACACTCAGGTCGTGGGCGATGAACAGGTAGGTCAGCCCGAACTCGTCCTGCAGTTCGTCGAGCAGGTTCAGCACCTGTGCCTGCACGCTCACGTCGAGTGCGGAGACGGGCTCGTCGAGCACGATGAACTCGGGGTCGAGCGCGAGCGCCCGGGCGATCCCGACGCGCTGGCGCTGCCCGCCGGAGAACTCGTGGGGGTAGCGGTCGACCTGATCGGCCGAGAGCCCCACGCGTTCGAGCAGGTCGCCCGCTCGCTTCTTCCGGATCGCGTTTGCGCTCCCGGTCACGGTGACTTCGACGTGGAGGTCGGTGTCGCGGTCCTCGACGGTGGCGCCCAGCAGGTCCGCGTGGCTGTCGACGCTCGCTTCGTACCGCGTCTCGTCGTCGCCCTCGTGCTTTCGAACGCTCACCGACACGCGGGCGACGCCCTCCTCGGCCTCGACGACGCGGTCGAGGTCCTCGGCGACGGACACCTCGACGGTCCGGTCGATCCCGTCGCCGACGGTAAGCTCCGCGGCGGTCGCGACCGTCGGATCGGACTCGGGTAGCCCGTGGATCCGCATCCCCTCGGCGACGATGGCGCCGACGGTCATCCGCGGGTCGAGGCTGGAGAACGGGTCCTGAAACACGATCTGGGCGCGGCGACGGAACGAGGACATCGACTCGTCGTCGAGGTCGAACACGTTCTCGCCGTCGAACGCCACCGTGCCGTCGGTCGCCTCCCGCAGCCGCAGGAGCGTCTCGCCGGTCGTCGACTTCCCACAGCCGGACTCGCCGACGAGCCCGAGGGTTTCGCCCTCGCGCACGTCGAAGCTGACGCCGTCGACGGCTTTGACGCTGGTCGCCTCCCGACCCAGCACGCGGTCGAGCAGGCCGCCACCGTCCTGGTAGTACTTCCGGAGGTTCCGCACCTCCACGAGCGCGTCGTCGCCGGTCGACTCGCGCTCCGGAGCGGTCTCAGTCATCCGAGATCACCCCTGTTTCGCCGCGCTGCCGAGCGCTTCGGACTCGTCGTACTCGCGGTCGGCGAGGATACACCGGACCAGGTGATCGGTGTCGTCGGTCGCCGCCGGCGCCTCGTGCTCCTCGATGTCCGTGAGACAGGACGTCATCGCTTTCGGGCAGCGGTCCGCGAAGTAGCACTTCTCGCCCATCTCCGCGTCCAGCAGGCTGGGGACGTTCCCCTCGATGGGTGAGAGCCGTGGTGCCGGATCCTCGATGTCCGGAATCGAGCCCAGCAGTCCCTCGGTGTAGGGGTGGACCGGGTTCTCGAACACGTCCTCGAGCGAGCCGCGCTCGACGACCTCGCCGGCGTACATCACGCCGACGCGCTGGCACATCCGCGCGATGACGCCGAGGTTGTGGGTGATCAGGACGACGCTCATGTCCTCTTCTTCCTGCAGCTCGGTCAGCAGGTTCAGGATCTGGGCCTGGATCGTCACGTCCAGCGCCGTCGTCGGCTCGTCGGCGATCAGCACGTCGGGCTCGCCGGCGAGCGCCTGAGCGACCATCGCGCGCTGGAGCATCCCGCCGGAGAACTCGTGGGGGTACTCCTCGGCGCGCTGTTCGGGATCGGGAATCCCGACCCGTTCGAGCAGTTCGACCGCCCGCTCCTCGCTCTCCTCGGAGACGTAGCTCTGTGAAGGGAGCACGGCGCCGGCGATGAGTCGACCGAGCCCGTACCCCTGGGTCCGCGATCGCGTGCGCCGCGGGTTCGCGCGGGCACGGCGCTGCACCTCGACGGCCTCGGCGATCTGCTCGCCGACCGTGATCGAGGGGTTGAGGCTGCTCATCGGGTCCTGGAAGATGGTCGCGAACGCCGGCCCGCGGAGCCACCGGCGGGTGGCCTCGGGCAGTTGGCGCACGTCGACGTAGTCGCCGTCGACCGCCTCGGGGTGGGAGTCCCGGTGCTCCTCGGCGAGGTCGGCGTCGCGGTACCACACCTCGCCCTCGGTGATGCGGCCCGGCGTCTCCACCAGGTCGATCAGCGAGAGCGCGGTGACGGACTTCCCGGAGCCGGACTCGCCGACGATGCCGAACACCTCGCCGTCGCGCACGTCGAAGTCGACGTGCTCGACCGCGTTGACCTGCCCCTCCTCCGTGAAGAAGCGGGTCGTCAGGTTCCGCACCTTGAGGATCTCGTCGGCCATCTCAGACACCCCCTCCCCTTCGATGCCGGGGTCGAGCGCGTCACGCAGCCAGTCGCCGACGAGGTTGACGCCGATCACTGCCAGCACGATCGCGAGCCCGGGGACGGTGGCGATCCACCACGCCGTCGAGAGATAGGCGCGGCCCTGCGAGATGTCGAAGCCCCACGAGAGCGTCGTCCCGGAGAACCCCAGGAACGACAGCGAGGACTCGAGCAGGATGATCGCGGCGACCTGGATCGTCGCGAGCACGAGGATCGGCGTCGTCGCGTTGGGGAGCACGTGCCGCCCGATGATCCGGGCGTCGCTGGCGCCCAGTGCGCGGGCGGCCTTGACGTACTCCTCCTCGCGGATCGAGAGCGCCTCGCCGCGGGCGATCCGGGCGAACCAGACCCAGTTCACGAGCCCGACGACGACGATCACCGTCCCCGGCAACACGAAGGAATCAGGCATCCCGGTCGGTAAGCCGAGCGCCGATCGCACCGGGTCGACGAGCCCCAACACCACGAACGGGTCGGGCACGTCGACGGCCGCCCGGCCCCAGAGCCCGATTAGCGCGATGGCTAACACGAGCGAGGGGAACGCCAGCGACACGTCGGCAAAGCGCATCAGCGCGTCGTCGACGCGGCCGCGGTAGAACCCCGCGACGAGACCGACGCTCACCCCCAGCACGGCGGCGAGCAGCGTGCCCAACACGCCGACCATCATCGACGTGCGGGCGCCGTACACCGCCCGGGAGTACACGTCCTGGCCGAGCGAGTTCGTCCCCATCGGGTGGCTCGCGCTGGCGTTGACGTACACCGTCTCGTTCGTGAGCTCGAGCGAGCCGTTGACCATCTCCGAG
This sequence comes from Halolamina pelagica, assembly GCF_001307315.1. Lineage (GTDB taxonomy): Archaea > Halobacteriota > Halobacteria > Halobacteriales > Haloferacaceae > Halolamina > Halolamina pelagica_B. The sequence goes on along the minus strand of NZ_LGUC01000001.1, from coordinate 1,083,886 downwards.
GTCGTCTCCTCGGTGGTCCGGCTGAACCCCATCGGCGGGAGATTGTTCTCGTCGAGGTTCTGGTTGGTCGGGTTGTGCAGCGCGATGAACGGCGCGAACGCCGCGATCAGGATCATCGCCAGCACGAGCACGATACCGATCTTCGCGAGTGCGCTGGAGCGGAGTTCTTTCCGGAGGTTTCGGAGCGTACGTGGAGAGATCATTCAGCGACCACCTGTGGGTCGAGATACGCATAGACGGCGTCGACGACCAGATTCACGATCACGAACCCCGTGCCGATCACGACCAGCGTCGCCTGCAGGATCGGCCAGTCACGGGTGTTGATGGCGTTGATCAGCGTCGTCCCGAGGCCCGGCCACGAGAACACCGATTCGGTGATGACCGCGCCGCCGATCAGCGTCCCCAGCTGCAGGCCGAGGACGGTGATCACGGGGATCAGGGTGTTCCGCAGCGCGTGCTTGTAGCGGATCAGCGACTCGGGTAGCCCCTTCGCACGGGTCGCCCGCACGTAGGACTGCCCCAACTCCTCGAGCATCCCCGACCGGGTGAGCCGGGTGATCAGCGCCGTGAAGTACGTCCCCAGCGTCACCGCGGGGAGCGTGATGAACCGGAGCCACTGGTAGAACGCGTCGACACCGGCGCCGACGCCCTGGTTCGCTGCGATCCGGAACGCCTCGATGAAGCCGAACGCTCGGCCGCTGGTGGGAAAGATCCCGAACTGCACCGAGAGCAGGAGGATCAGCATGATCCCCAGCCAGAAGTTCGGCGTCGAGATCCCCACCAGCGAGAACGTCGTCGCCGCGTAGTCCGCCGGCTCGTGGCGCCGCGTCGCGCTGATCACGCCCAGCGGGATCGACAGCCCGATGGCGATGATGCTGCTGGCGACGGCCAGTTCGATCGTCGCCGGCAGCTTCGAGAACACCATCTGGCTGGCTTCGATCCCGGAGATGTAGGAGTAGCCCATGTCGCCGTTGAGCAGCTCCCAGAGGTAGTCGAGATACTGGACGTACAGCGGCTGGTCGAGCCCCAACTCCGCCGCGATGCGTTCGCGAAGCTCGGGGCTCGCGTCCAGCGGCGCGACAGCGTCGACCGCGTTCCCCGGCGTGATGAACCGCAGCACGAAGACGATGCTGACGACGCCCCAGACGACCACGACGCCCTGCAGGCCCCGCTTCAGCAGGAACCGTCCGTACGACATCTACTGTTCGCTGGGCAGGCTCTGTGCTTCCTCTATCACGCGGTCGAACTCGTCGTTGGACCAGCTGGTGAGGACCCCGTCGCTTTTCAGCAGCGGAATCAGGGTCTGACTCGCGTCGAAGGTCGCGTTCCCCAACCGAGCAGGTACCAGTGCGGACTGGTCTCGATGTCGCCGTCGGTGACCTCGCCGGCGAGTGCCTGGAAGTCACGCTGGTTGACGCTCGCAGTGACGTTCTCGAGATCGTCGAGGTAGCCCGCGACCGCCTGGGCGATCTCCACGTCGTTGAGGTAGCGACCGACCGGGGTGTGGAGTTCGACCTCCACGCCCGCGTAGCCGGACTCCTCGACCAGCGCCTCGGCCTGCTCGGGGTCGTACGGGTACGGGTCGAGATCCCCGTTGAACCCGAAGAAGCCGTCGAGCGTGGGCTGGGCGGTCTGGTCGCCGAACGTGCTCAGCACGTTCTGGACGATGCTCTCGAGGTCGATCGCGTAGTTGACGGCCTGACGGAACTCGGGGGAGTCGAACGGCTCCACGTCGTAGCGCATCGCGTTGAAGATGACACGCGTCGACGGGGTCGCGGCGATGCTGCTGCCGTCGTTCTCCTCGACCCGGCTGACCTCCTGGGGCGGCACGTTGACGATGATGTCCGCCTCGTCGGAGAGCAGCGAGTTCACTCGCGTGCTCGACTCGCTGGCGGAGGTGATCGTCAGGCTGCTGATGTCCGCGGCCTCCTTCCAGTAGTTGTCGTTGCGGTTGAACACCACTTCGACGCCCTGCTCGTACGTCTCCAGCACGAACGGCCCGGTGCCGTCGATGTTCTGGTTGATGTAGGCGTTCTCGTTGGCCTGAATCCACGACTTGTTCACGATCGGGCCGTAGCTCGCGAACAGCGAGAACACGATGGGGTTGAGCCCGTCGCTCATCACGTCGACGGCGCGCTCGCCGTCGACCACTTCGGCGCCGGTCACGCCCGCGAGCTGGTCCTGCTGCGGGCTGGCGATCCCCGTGTCGGGGTCGACGATCCGGTTGATCGAGTACGCCACGTCTTCGGGGGTGAGGTTGTCCCCGGAGTGGAAGGAGACGCCATCGCGGATGTGGAACCGCACCACGCCGTCCTCCTGTCGGCTGTAGTCCTCGGCCAGCGAGGTGAGGATAGCGCCCTCACGGTCGCGGTCGAGCAGCTTTTCGTACGCCTGCATCACGATGTTGTCCGTCGGCGTCGCGCGGTGGTCCTGGGGGTCCAGCCCGCTGTCCATCTGGGACTGGTTGATCACCACGTCGTCCCCGCTGTCGGTCGCGGGGGAGATGGCGTAGGCGTCGATGAACTCGTCGGCGCGAGCCTGCCACTCGATGTCGGCGCTCTTGCCGTAGACGGAGTACTGGCGGTTGAGGAACACCCACGGTGCCTGCTCGTGAGCGACGCGGTTCGCCCGCTGGAGGTAGCCGTCGCGCGTCTCGGGCTCCGGCCGCTCCGTCGGCGTGTCGTCGCCGGTCGGCGTGTCCGTCGGCTCGTCGGTATCGCCGCCGGGCTGGTCGGTCGCAGTGTCCGTCCCGCCGTTGCCGCCACAGCCGGCGACGGCAGTCGCGGTCGCTGCGCCCGCGAAGCCGAGGAACTTCCGTTGACTCACGTCCGGACTGTCTTTGTCAGACATAGGCAGGCGGATGTGGCGGACTAACTTATAGCCTACGCCCATCCGCACACTGGTCCCCGGTCGCCGTCGGGGAAATACCTCAGATATGAAAACCGATGCTAACACCGAATAACGACGTAATTCAACCTAAAAGATGCGTCAGTGGCCGGGATTGCCGGTTCCCCGGGCCGCGGCTTACTCCCCCTGGGCGTCGACTGCCGCGACGCCCGCGAGGTTGACGATGTCCTTGACCTCGTCGCCGCGCTGCATCACGTGGACCGGCTTGTCCATCCCCACGAGCATCGGGCCGATCGCCTCGGCGCCGCCGAGACGCTGGAGCAGCTTGTACGCGATGTTGCCGGCCTCCAGGTTCGGGAAGACGAGCACGTTCGCCGGCTCGTCCAGTTCAGAGAACTCGTAGGTGTCAGTCAGGATGTCCTCGACGACCGCGGTGTCGGCCTGCATCTCCCCGTCGACGGGGAAGTCGGCCTCGGGGTCCGCACGCAGGGCCGCGGCGGCGTCGCGGGGTTTGGCCGTGCCCTCGTTCTCCACCGAGCCGAAGTTGGAGTACGAAAGCAGCGCCGCACGCGGTTCGACGTTGAACCGCCGGGCGAGTTCGGCGGTGTGTTTGGTGATCTCCTCGAGCACCGCCTCGCTGGGGTCCTGGTTCACCGTCGCGTCCGCGACGAACACCACGCGGTTCTTGAACGTCAGCATGTAGACGCCGGCAGCGTACTCGGCGTCGTCGGCGGTGCCGATCACCTCGAGCGGCGGGCGGAGCGCCGACGGGTAGTGGTGGGTCAGCCCCGTCAGCAGCGCGTCGGCGTCGCCGGTCTCGACCATCGCGCTCCCCAGGTAGTTGGTGTCACGCTTGACGAGTTCGGTCGCCTCGCTCCGGGTGACGCCCTTTCGCTGTCGGAGCTCGTACAGTCGCTCGGCGTAGGCCTCGGTATCGTCGACGCGCGGGTCGACGATCTCCGGCGTGAAGTCGAGGCCGAGATCCGCGGCGATTCCCTCGATCTCGTCGCTGTTGCCCAGCAGCACGGGGTCGCCGATCCCCTGCTCTTGGATCTGGGCGGCGGCGCGGACCATCTTCTCGTCGGTCCCCTCCGCCAGCGCGATGCGCTGGTCGGTGTTCTTGGCCTTGTTGAGCACGACCCGCATCATCTCGCGGGACTTGCCGAGTCGGGCCTCCAGCTTCTCGGAGTAGGCGTCGGTGTCGATCTCGGTGCGGGCGACGCCCTCCTCCATCGCCGCCTCGGCGACGGCGGGGGCGACCTCGAACAGCACGCGCGGGTCCACCGGCTTCGGGATGACGTACTCCGGGCCGTACTGGAGCGGCTGGTCGCCGTAGGCTTTCACGACGGCGTCGGGCACGTCCTTCCGGGCGAGTTCCGCCAGCGCCTCCGCGGCGGCCATCTTCATGTTCTCGGTGATGCTCGTCGCGCGCACGTCGAGCGCGCCGCGGAACAGGAACGGGAACCCGAGCACGTTGTTGACCTGGTTCGGGTAGTCCGAGCGTCCCGTGGCCATGATCACGGTGTCGTCGCGGGCCGCGCGGGCCTCCTCGTAGCCGATCTCGGGTTCGGGGTTGGCCATCGCGAAGATGATGGGGTCCTCGGCCATCGACGCCACCATGTCCGGCGAGACGATGCCGCCGACGGAGAGGCCGACGAACATGTCGGCGCCGTCCATCGCGTCCGCGAGGTCGCCCTCGGGGAGGTCGCGGGCGAACTCCTGTTTGTACTCGTTCACGTCGCCGTTCTCGGCGCGCTGCTCCGTGATGATCCCCGAGGAGTCACACATCGTGATGTTGTCGGGGTCGGCGCCGAGTTCGACGTAGAACTTCGCGGTCGCGATCGCCGACGCGCCCGCGCCGGAGAAGGTGATCTCCATCTCGGAGATGTCCTTGTCGAGCACGTCGACCGCGTTCAGCAGGCCCGCGCCGCTGATGATCGCCGTCCCGTGCTGGTCGTCGTGGAACACGGGGATATCCATCGACTCGCGGAGTCGCTCCTCGATCTCGAAGCACTCCGGCCCGGCGATGTCCTCGAGGTTGATCCCGCCGAACGTCGGCTCCATCGCCTCCACCGACTGGCAGAACGCGTCCACGTCGGTCTCGTCGAGTTCGATGTCGAACACGTCGATGTCGGCGAAGCGCTTGAACAGCACGCCCTTCCCCTCCATCACGGGCTTCGAGGCCTGCGCGCCGATGTCGCCGAGGCCGAGGACCGCCGTCCCGTTGGAGACGACCCCCACCATGTTCCCCTTCGCGGTGTACTCGTAGGCGCGCTCCTCGTCGGCGTCGATGTCCCGACACGGCGCCGCGACGCCGGGCGAGTACGCCAGCGAGAGGTCACGCTGTGTGTTCGTCGGCTTCGTCGTCGAAATCTCGATCTTGCCGGGCGGATCGGACCGGTGATACTCCCGGGCGTCGTCGTCGAGTCCCATACGAGCGGGGTCACTCGGCGTGGCCAAAAATCTATCCACCTGCGTCGTAACTTAGTTCGACACGTGTCGAACAGCTCGCGGAACGATCGCCGACGGCGTCGTCCGGGAGATGCCGGTTCGTGCGACGTACGGGGTCGAACGCGCTTCCGCTGCTGAGACCCGGTTTAGGGCGCGTACGGCGCGTGTCGTTCGAGGGTCAGGTCGTAGCCCACGGCCGCCACGTCGAACGTCGGCCAGTTGGGCGTCGCGGTCAGACACTCGAACGGCTCGTCGCCGGCCTCGACGAGGTACGTGTCCTCGCTCCGCGCGCCGCCGACGACGGGGTTGTACGCGTATCCCATCGGCGCCGACACGGTTCCGGTCGCCGCCGGCGCCGCTAGCCACTCCCGACGGGCGAAGCCCGCAGCGCCGCCCTGTTCGCCTGCTTCCCACGCGTCGGGGAACCCGACCTCGTCGTAGGCCGTCCGGATCGCGTCGAACACGTCGCCAGCGTCGCCGCCGGCCGCGACGGCCTCGCGGGTCGCCGCCAGCGCGGTCGCCTCGACCCGCGCCGCGGCCCGGAACTGGGTCTCGAAGCGCTCGGGCGGGTCGAACGCGACGGTCCGGGTGAGCGACGCGTGGAGCCCCCGACGCTCGCTCGTGACGGTGATCACCGCGTAGTCACCGAGTTCGGCGGCGCCGGCCGGCGGCGTGCGGTACGTTTCGGCGCGCTCGCTGCCGGCGACCCGGACGACCGGCGCCGACATCTCGCCGGAGGAGAGCGCGATCCGCAGCGCCGACGCGGCCTCGTACTCCGCGTCGTCGGCGTCGAGTTCCCGGCAGACACGCTCGACGGCCGCGGCCGTCTCCTCGGCGAGCGCCCGGTAGCGCTCCACGTCGTCACCGGCGAGTGGCTGCCTGAGAGGGCTGGCATCGATGCGCTCCAGTCCCGGTGCGTCGAAGTCGGCCACGCCCGCCCCGACCGTCTCGGCGGCGACGGCCTCGCCCAGCGACTCGTGCCACGGAACGGTCTCGACGGCGAACGCGTCGGGGAGCTCCTCGGCGGCGATGCGGTCGGCTTCGCCCGCGAGGGCGACGGCGCGGAACGAGGGCGTGCGCTCGGGCACGTAGCCCGCCGCGGCGACGCCGATATCGTCAGTCGCGCTGCGGGCGTTGTCACCGCCGGTGAGCCACGCGAAGGCGTTCGGGCGAGCGAACCAGACGGCGTCGGCGCCCGTCGCCGCCAGCGAGGCGTCGAGGCGCTCGGCGCGGGCATCGAGATCGACCATACCCGCGCTGGCGCCGCCGCCGACTTCAACGCGCCGCTCCGTGCCTCGCGCGCGAGCGCGCTCGTAACGGAAACCCCAAGTGGATTCGCGCCCCAATTCCGACCAATGAAGCGCCCTAGCTACCGGCGGTTCGCCCTGTTCACTACGGCTCTGACCGGCGTCCTCGTCGCACTCGGCGTGTACACGGCGGCGACGGGGGCGGGGCTGGCCTGTTCCCAGCAGTGGCCGCTGTGTGACGGCGGCGTGTTGCCACAGTCGATCCCGAGCTTCATCGAGTGGTTCCACCGCCTCGTGGCGATGATCACCGGGTTCGCGATCATGGGCGTCGTCGGCGCCGCCTGGCGGGGCGATCAGGACCGCCGGACCGCGCTGTTCGCCACGGCGGCGCTCGTCCTGCTGCCGTTCCAGATCTCCGTGGGCGCGATCACGGTGACGCTCAACGGCACGATCCCGTGGGGGTACTCGGTGCCGACCCACGCCGCCCACCTCCTGTTCGCGCTCTCGATCTTCACCGCGCTGACGCTGACGACCATCTCGGCGATGCGTGGCCACTACCGCCGCTCGGCCCACGAACGGAGCCGACTGGCCGTCGGCGCGGCGCTGGTGCTGATCGTTGCGAACTTCCTCGTCAGCCGCGTCAGCCCGCTGATCGACTACGGCCCGGCCGCCCAGGGCACGTTCGCGCTGACGGCGCTCGCGGCGTTCGCGATGCTGGTCGCTGCCGCGGTCTGGCTGCCGGGCACCGAGCTGGCACGCTACCGTCCCGGCGTGTTCGTCGCCGGCGCCGCCATGTTCCTCGTGACGCTGCTCGGCCGTGACTTGGTCGTCTACACCGCCGAAGCCCGCCTCGCCAACGGCCTGCTCTACCTCGTCGGCTTCGCCGCCGCGGCGGTCGTCGCCTACGCGGCCCGTGGTGGCTCGAACGAGGAGCGGCCCTCGCTGGCGTAAGGCGGCCGGGCCGTCACAACGCTCTTCTCCCCGCCCCCGTAGCTTTCGCCTATGCATCGGTCCCGCCGCGCCGTCCTCGCCAGCATCCCGGTCGCGCTGGCCGGCTGTGGCCGATCGTTCCGCGAGAACACCGTCCCGGGCGGGCTCCACCTCCGGAACCGCCGTGGCGAGCCAGTCACGGTCTCGATCCGGGCCGCAGTCCTGCCAGAGCCGGGTCCCGGGGCGGCCACCGCGACACCCGGCACCCCGACGACCGATCGCTCGCGGATCCCGACGTGACCGGGGAGTTCCGGCTCCGACCCCGCAGTGAGCGAGCAGTCGGCGCGTTCTTCCCCTCGGCCGGTCGGTGGGCGTTCGAGGCGGTCGTCGACGACGACGGGGACCGCAGTCGGATCGAACTCCACGCCGCACTCCCCGGACCCACGGGTGCGGACACGATGCTCGTCACCGTGCGGGAACGGGGCGTGACCGCGCGGGCGACGACCGTCGACTGAGGCGAGTCGGGCGCTACACGAAGTCCGAGAGCCCGGCCTGGGAGTCGTCGGCGTCTTCCTCCTCCTCGGGCGCTGCCCCTCGGCGGCGTCAGCATCGGCGCCCGCTTCCGCGTCCGTCGCGCCGGCGTCGTCGTCGCCCGCCGGCGCGTCGTCGTCGCGCTCGGGGAGGTCGCCGGCGAAGGCGCCGGCGGCGTGCTCCTCCAGCGCCTCCTCCCGGAGCTCCTGGGCGTCCTCGACGATCCCCTGCACCTTGTTGGTGGACTCGCCGCTGCCCGAGACCGCCGCGAGGTCCTCCTCGTCGAACTCGAAGTACGCCGTCACAGCGACGGTGAGCTCGCGGGGCTTGCAGTGGTGGATCATCGCCGAGAGGAACGGCAGCACCTCCCGGCGGGCGGTCTCGATGCTCAGGCCGCCGGAGACCGCGATCTTCCGGCAGATCTCGTCGATCGTGGCGTCCGAGGAGGGCCACATCTGCGGGCGGCCGCCGTACTGGGTCCAGCCGCCGGAGGTGCCGTCGCGGGAGGCGGCGACGCCGGCGGCGACGTTGTCGGTGACGTAGCGCCAGTAGCCGTACTCCTGGGTTGCCTGCACGCGGCCGAGCCAGCGGTCGGCGTTCGCGATGAACTCGTAGGCCCGGACGGTCTCCTGGGGGTCGTACACCTTCATCACCTTGTCCTCGACCCACGCCGTGAGATCGTCGGGCGTCTCGTCGGCGTCGTAGGCGACGTGGAGCGCGTCCTGTGCGCTCGCTTCCTCTTTCAGGATGGCGTCGAGAACGGTGAAGATGCCCGCCGTCGTGTCGCGGTCGCCGGTGACCACGTCCTCGACGGTGAGGTGCTGTTTCCCCTCGGCGGTGGCCTGGAGGTCCTTCACGGCGCCCCGGAGGTCGCCGCTGTTGGCGTCGGCGATCCGCTGGAGCGCGTCCGAGTCGAACTCGATCCCCTCCTTCCGGCAGATGTCCCGCAGGACGGGGACGATCGAGCGCGCGGACACGTCCCGGAACTCGATGTCCTGGCAGGCGTTCCGGAGTCCGCGGCTCATGTCGTAGAACTCGTTGGCGATGAGGACGATCGGCTGGTTCGCCTCCTTCACCAGTTTGGTGATCGCCTGGGCGCCGCCGCGGTCGTAGTTGCCGTGGATGTTGTCGGCCTCGTCGACGATGATGAGCTGGCGGCCGCCCTCGTCGGTCGAGTCGCCGCCGAGCGTCTCGTTGCGGGCCGCGCGGCCGGCGAAGCGCTCGATGGCGTCGGCCGTGCGCTGGTCGGAGGCGTTGAGTTCGACCGTCTCCCAGCCCATGTCCGCGGCGAGTGCGTGGGCCGCGGAGGTCTTGCCGACCCCGGGGCTGCCGTAGAGGATGACCGCCTCCCGGTGGTCGTCCCACGTCCGCCCCCACTCCTCGAAGGCGTCGCGGGCTTTGTTGTTCCCCCGGACCGCCGAGAGCGTGTCGGGCCGGTAGGACTCCGTCCAATCAGCCATTACCGGCATCAGGGCGCTTTCGCGTTTAGTGGTTCCGGAGCGGGCGAGCGCCGCGTCCGCGCGTCGCCGACACGCGCTACGCCGCCCCGTCGTCGACGTTCCGCGTCAGCGCGTACAGCACGAACGAGGAGAGCCAGTGGGCGCCGGCGTAGTCGTCGGTGAAGGCGCCGCCGAGGCCGGCGTCGAAGTGCCGCTCGGCGCTCGCTTCCAGCAAGGTCGCCGTCTCCCCGTCGACAGCGTCGGCTACCTCGGCCAGGCCCCACGCTTTCGAGAGGTTCAGCCCGACGAGATGGAGCGCGAGGCCGCCCTCGCCGTCGGCGCCCGCGTCGACGGGATCGAGGAACGCCTCGTTGCGCGCCGCCGTGAGATCCAGGAGGAAGCCGTCGAGCCACGCCGCGTACTCCGCCGCCTCCAGCACCCGCTGCATCAGGTTCGCCTCGGCCAACGTGGGCGAGAGGAAGTCCCACCCCAGCGGCTCGTAGGCGACCGGCGCGTCGATGTCGTCGGCGTAGAAACGCCGCGCGGTCTCGGCGGCGTCGGCGGCGAGGTCGTCGTCGCCGACCACCTCGGCGTAGTCAAGCACCGCCGAGAGCGCGAACGCGCTGTTGCCGTGGGTGCCGACCCGGAACGGCCGAGAGTCGGTCAGGAACGCCTCGGCGGTCAGGTCACGGATCCGTCCAACCAACGGCGCGAGCGTGTCGGCCCAGCGGTCGGCGCGCGGGTCGTCCCAGCGGTGCAGTTCCGCGGCGAACCGCAGCAGCCAGGCCCAGCCGTACGGTTTCTCGAAGGCGGGGTGCTCCTCGAAGTACGCGACTTCGCCGGCCACGTTCTCGGGAGTGAGGCGGGCGTCGATGCTGTCGACGATGGCGTCCTCGTCGGGGTGGCCGTCGAACAGCCGAAGTTGCCGGACCAGCGCCCAGTGGCTGTGGACCGCGGAGTGCCAGTCGTAGCAGCCGAAGAAGACGGGGTGGTCCTCCCGGGGTCGGACGGTGTCGTCGGGGCCGTCGACGGCGCCGCCGTGGTGGGGGTACGCCTGCCCGACGGAGTCGAGCGGGTGGTGCGCGAGCCGTCGGAGGGCGTCCTCGCCGAGGTCGGTCACGGTCCCGGCCAGCGCCGCCGCGACATCGACATCGAGTTCGTCGGGTGTCTCCATCGTTGGCGGGTTCGGCGGGTGACGAATGAATCGTTCGGTGGTGGGTCGTTTGCCAGCGCCCCCCACAGCCGAGGCAGACTTTTTCAGTCCGGTCACGTCAGCCCGAGTATGTTCCCCGCGATCATCGAGACCGAGCGACTCCGGTTGGAGCCACGGACGCCAGAGTACGTCGACGCACTGGCCGTGTACGAACACTGCCGAGAGGGCCACCCTCACATCGACGAGGTTACCGAGTACCTGCCGTGGGAGCCCCACAGCACGCCGAACGAGTCGGCCGAGTTCCTCGAACGCGGCGCCGAGGGCCGCGACGAGCGCGAGGGCATCGACTACGTCATCCGACCGAAGGAGGGCGAAGCGGGAGCCGGCGAGATCGCCGGCTTCGGCGGCCTCTCCTTCGACTGGGACACCGACAGCGCCGAACTCGGTACCTGGCTGCGGAAGCCGTTCTGGGGCCGGGGCTACTCGGGCGAGCGAGCGCTGGCGCTGGCCGAACTCGCGTTCGAGGGGCTCGACGTCGAGGTCGTGACGGTGACCCACGACGCCGACAACGAGCAGTCCAAGCGCGCGATCGAGAAGTACATCGAGCGGATGGGCGGCCGCCGCGAGGGCACGCTGCGGAACTTCCACCCCAGCAGCGACGGTCCCGTCGACGCGGTCCGCTACAGCGTCACGCAGTCGGAGTACCGCGACGCCGACCCCGATCACGAGGTGACGTTCCTCGATAGCGATGGGGAGCCGTGGCCGTGAGCGCGAGCCTGTTCCCCGAGTCGGTCGAAACTGACCGCTTGCGACTGGAGCGCGTCGACGCCGACGACGCCGGCGCGCTCGACCTCTACGAACACTGGCGCACGGAGGCGCCGAACGTCGAGGAGTCCACCGAGTACGTCTCGTGGGAGCCGTACGACCACCCCAACGGCGTGGCCGAGACGCTGGAGCGAGCGGTCGACCGCGTCGAGGGCGGTGACGGGGCGATGTACCTGCTCCGGCCCCGCGACGGTGAGGATCGAGCGGGCGAGATCGCGGGAACGACCGGGCTGTTCACCGGCTGGGACCAACGGCTCGCGGTGTTCGGAATGTGGCTGCGTAAGCCGTTCTGGGGGCGGGGCTACTCCGGCGAACGCGCCGACGCCCTGTTCGAACTGGCGTTCGACCGACTGGACCTCGACGTCGTCCGGGTTTCGCACGTTCCGGAGAACACGAACTCCGAGCGCGCGATCACGAAGTACGTCGATCGACACGGCGGTCGCCGCGAGGGGCGGTTTCGGAACCGCGTCAGCTTCGACGACGGGTCGATACACGACACCGTCGAGTACTCGGTGAGCCAGTCGGAGTGGGCCGCCGCCGACGGTGCCGAGACCGCCGTCGAGTTCCGCGACTGACGGGTCGGCGGCGACGTGAGTCGGCGGAGCCCGTTGGGAGCCTAAATCCCGCGGGCGACCATCTCGCCCCAGTGCTCGAAGCCGTGGCGCTCGTAGAACCCCTTCGCCCGGTCGTTCTCCCGATCCACGTCGAGGACGAGCCGATCCAGCGGCAGGTCCTGATCGCGGGCGAACGCGACCGCGGCGTCCATCAAGTCGTCGGCGACGCCCGTCCCGCGGTGGTCGGGGGCGACGTAGATCTCGTTCAGGACGGCCGCGTCCCAGATGAATCGGTGACTCTCGGGCAGCACGAACACGTAGCCGGCGAGGGTGGCGGTCTCGTCCGTGCCTCCTGCTTCGTCGACGGCCACGGTGACACACCGCGGATCCGCGTCGACGCAGCGCTCGACCCACCCGACCCACTGCTCGCGGTACTCGCGGTCGAGTTTCCCCTCGTACTTCTCGGCCTTGTTGTCGCCGCCGGTGCCGCTGCCGAGGCCGAGTTCGAAGGCGCGTTTGCAGTCCCACAGCCCGTCGGCGTCGCCGGGTTCGTACGGACGGATCTCCATGAATCGACTGACGCCCGGCCGCTGTTGAGGCTGTCGCTCCCCCGAAGCCTCGCCGACTCAGTGCCGCCAGCTCTGCCACGAGCGAACGCTCACCGTCGCCGCGGAGAGGCCGACGAGCATGAGCTGCCAACCCGCAGTCACGACGGGGAACACGCGCTCGACAGGGCCCTCACGCTCCTGCCACGGTGTCGGGTCCGCGCCCGTACTGTATCGGGTGTTGTCGGTAGTCGACGGTCGCGAGGGTTCCGCGGGCGAGAGGTCGACGAACGTCTGGACGAGCCCCTCCGTCGTCGAGAGTTTGAGCTCGCCGTCGACGGTGTAGAACTGGTCGTGCAGCGGCCAGAGCGCGTTCACGCCGTTGGTGACCAGGTCGGGGAGGATGCCGCCCGCAAGCAGGGCCGCGATCGCGACGCCGGCGACGTAGGGCGCACTCGTCCCCAGCGCTCGCGGATGCGCGAGCGGTCGAGCACGCGCGAATCGACGTACAGCACCGTTCCGAGGAGCACCGGCAGGAGCAGCGTGTGCAGCGCCGAGCGGTGTGCGCCGCCGATCACCGGCGCGAGGAAGGAGTCCAGATCGGGGATAGCGGCGGCGACGAGCACGACGGCGATCGCTTTCGGCGTGAAGCGATCGCCCAGCAGCGCGGCGCCGACGAGGCCGCCGACGGCGACGTGGACCAGCGTCGAGGGCACGCGTGGGGGTGAGCCACACACAGATATAGCGTTTGTGCCGGGCGATCCACCCCGGTGTGCTCTCGGCCGGCCACCGTGTCGGGCGCCGCCGCCGAGCGACAGGACAGCGTTCAAGGGCGGCTCGCCCCCACGTCGGACATGGACGAACTCGACACGCCGGTGCTGGACAACCATCTCCACCTCGATCCCGAGCACGGGCGCGGGATGGACGCGGTCCGAGACTTCGTGCGCCTCGGCGGCACCCACCTCCTCGTCGTGAACAAGCCCTCGTGGCACCTCGGGCCGGTACCGAGCGAGCGAGCCGACTTCCGGACCGCGTTCGAGGCGACGATCGACGCCGTCGCCGACGCGAACGAGATCCTCCCCGGGAAGGCGTGGCCCGTGCTGGGCGTGCATCCAGGGCTGATCAGCCACCTCGTCGACGAGGGGTACGAGCCGGCCGAGGCGCGGGACCTGATGCAGTCCGGGCTGGACCTCGCCGCGGAGTACGTCGCTGACGGTCCTGCGCTGGGACTCAAGACGGGGCGTCCCCACTACGAGGTGAGCGACGCGGTGTGGGACGCCTCGAACGCGGTGCTCAAACACGGGCTCGGGCTCGGCGCCGAACACGACTGCGCGGTCCAGCTCCACACCGAGGGCACCGACGACCTGACCGAGGTCGCCGAGTGGGCCGAGGCGCGCGGGCTGCCGACCGAGAAGGTGGTCAAGCACTACGCCGGCGGCGAACTTGCGGGGCCGACACCGAGCGTCATGAGCGAGAAGGACCGACTCCGCGTCGCCGTCGAGTCGGGCGAGCCGTTCCTGATGGAGACGGACTTCGTCGACGATCCCGATCGCCCGGGCGCCGTACTGGGTCCGAAGACCGTTCCGCGCCGCGTTCGGTGGCTGCTAGAAGCGGGCCACGACGATGCGGTCGCTCGCGCCCACGTCGAGACGCCCGAACTCGTCTACGGGATCGACACCGTCGGGACCCTCGATTCCGGCGAATAGTCCGCCTGCACGGGGTCTCGGCGGATTCGCTCGCGGAAACGGATAGGAAAACCCTTTGCGTCGTCGGGGAGGAGATGGGGGTATGACCGACGACGAGCCCGTGGAGACGTTCTACACCGAAGAGCGCTGGCAGAACTGGATCGACCGCCTTCGCGAGGAGGATCTGGACCTGGAGGACGAGGACTCGGCGCGCCTGCTGATGAACCTCCAGGAGGACACCGCCATCGCGGTGGCGAAAGTGCTCGAGTCCTACGAGGACGGGAGCATCGACGAGGAGCGCGCCCACGAGGAGCTCTCGGAGATGCAGGAGATCGTGCTCGCGGAGGCGCCCCTGGAGGACGAGGAGAAGGCGATGCTGATCGAGAGCGTCCAGATGAGCCTCGAAGTCGTCTTCTACGCGGCCCAGGAGTTCGTCGCCGCCGGCGCCGCAGAGGAGGCGAGCGTCGAGGAGTACATCGACGCTGCCGCCGACGCCGAGGCGGGCGACGACATCGACACGGCGGTCGGTTACATCGTGCAGGCAGGGACGCTCGTGATCGACGGCGAGGAGATCGACCCGGCGCTGGTCGAGGAGATGGAGTACGGGCTCGTCGCGGAGTGGGTCAACGGGCTGGAGTCGCTGCAGAACGCGCTGGCCTCCCCGAGACCGTCGAAGAAGAGGACTGACGGAGCAGCTTTTTCCCCACCGGGCGTGTGGGAGGGAGTATGAAGTTCTGGGGTGACGACCGGGGGCAGTCCGTACAGGTCGGGGCAGTCCTACTGTTCGGCTTTCTCGTTATCGCCCTCACCACGTACCAGACGACGGTCGTCCCCCAGCAGAACGCGGAGATAGAGTACAACCACAATCAGGCGGCCGGGATGGACATGCTCGACCTCCGGAACGACCTGCTCACTGCCGGACGGACCGGGAGAACAACGGCGACGACAGTGCAGTTGGGCACCCGGTACCCTGCCCGGGCGCTCTTTATTAATCCACCTCCGCCCTCAGGAACGATTGAAACCGTCGGAACGAACGACGACGCGGTAAACGTCACGATCGGAAACGCGACCGCAGACGGCGATGTCGGTGACTACTGGAACGGGAGCGACCGGGCGTTCAATACGGGAGCGATCGTCTACTCCCCGGACTACAACCAGTACCAGAACGCCCCGGATACGGGGATCGATATCGGCACTGGAGTGGTTTTTAACGCACAACAGGACGCGAAGATACCTACTACCGACCAGCAGCTGATTCAGGGGAACCGTATCAACCTCGTTCTCCTCGCGGGGAATCTCAGTAAGGGTGGCTCGTACGCCACCTCCCTCGACATCCGCCCGGTGAGCAGTTCAGAGAACACAGTCGAGATCGACAGCGATCAGAACGTCACGATCACGCTCGCGACTCGACTCAGCGTCGAGCAGTGGGAGGACCTGACGAGTGAGGAACCGGTGCTGGCTGTCGAGTCGGTCGGCTCAATCGACGAGGAGTTCAACCGCATCAGGCTGGTGCTGAAGCCCGGGAGCTACCGACTCAGCGTCTCGAAGATCGGGGTCGGAACGGTCGGCAGCGCGGGAGGGACGGAAGCGGCGTACCTGACCGCAGTCAGCGGTGACGCCGTTGTCAATGAGAACACAGAGCAGTCCGTCCGGTTCGAACTCCGGGACGAGCTCAACAACCCGACCGGCGGCGAAGCCGTGACGGTGTCGATCAACGACTCCAGTTTGGGCTGTATCTACGTGACGAATCCAGATAACTGTGGGTCAAGTGTCACGGTCGACGCCGACGACCACGACGGCGAGATCGAGGTGCAGTTCCGGGCGACGAACGACATCGACGGCAGTTCGGAGCCGGTTCGAGTGGAGGCGACGTTCGGCGGCGGCAGTGCTGCTGCGGAGCGTGCGGCGGTGAACCTCACCGTCGTGAATACCGACAGGAGCGGGACCGACGGCGGTGGCGGCGGAAACGGTGACAGCGACGATGGCAACGACAACAACGTTCCAGGTTCACAGGACGGCGAAGAGTACGTCGCCTACAAGGACGCAGACGGTGACGGCGTATACGACGACGGCGAAACGAGGTATACCCCGTCTCAACTGCAAAATTTCGACGATCAATCCGCGGACCTCCGGATCGCCGATGCCATCGAGTCGAACAACAAGATACAGATCAACAAAGCGAACTCCTTCGTCGTCGAGGATGGAGCCTCGGTGAACACGAACGGTCAGTTCAAAGTGGGAAACAACGTCGGCAGCGTCACTATCGAGGGGAGTGTGAGTTCGAGCGGCCAAATGCAGTTCCAGCAGTCCGGCGACCTCAACGTAATCGGAGGGAGCATCGATGCCGATGGCGAAATCTCAGTACAAAACGATGGCAGCATTATTGCGAACGGTGCAACGATAGAGTCCTCGACAAAAGTAACTCTGAGGGCGAAATCGGGAGATATCGACCTCACCGACGCGACGATCTCTACGCCAGGGGAGGTGTCGATTACCGCCGAAAACAACGCCGATAATATCATCGCAAACGGTGCGACGATCGAGTCTCAGACCAAGGTCACACTGAGTTCGAACTCGGGCGACATCGGCCTCAGTAACGCGGATGTTTCCACGCCAGGGGAGATTTCGATTAGCGCCGATGGCGATGGAGATGATATCATCGCGGACGGCGCAACGCTCGACTCCTCAACTAAGGTTACTCTGACCACGAAGACTGGCGATATCGATCTCAGAGATGCGACTGTCAGTGCGCCGGGTGAGAAGAAGGCAAAGATCAACAATGACGACGACGGGAGGATCAGGGTCGGCGGATTGGGAATCACCGGCGGCAACGCCAAATTGATCGCCGAAGTCAGAGAAACAAGCCAAGTCGAAGGAGAGGGTAGCGTTGATCCAGGCGAAGTAGAGATAAAAACCTGATGCAGGGTCTTCGCGCCCAGTCCGAGTCCATCGGCGTCATCCTCCTCGCGGGAGTCATCGTTCTCTCTGTCGGTGCTTTCGGCGCGTTCTACCTTCCAACGCTCGACGATGGCGGCGAGCGACCGCTGTTCTCTATCGAGGGCAACACCGATCCCCGAACGTGACGATCACTCACGCCGGGGGGACTCCGTCGGCGCGGGAGAACTGCGGCTCTCCATGGAGGTGAACGGGAGCCGAGTCGCCTACCCTCCTCCACTCGGCGAGGAGTTCACACCCGGGGAGACGTGGGCAGTGAACGTTTCCGAGCACGCGAACGTCAGCCGCGGGTCTATCGTCGGCGTCACTCTGTACCACCTGCCCAGCGAGAGCCGGCTGTACAGCGAGGAGTGGGCAGTGGGCGAGGGGTGGACGCGGACGGTGACGTCCACTGCGAGCACGCCTACCAGTACCGCGACACCCACCGCGACGCCCACTGTAACGCCCACCGCTACTCCCACCGCAACACCAACCGCGACACCCACCGCTACTCCCACCGCAACACCAACCGCGACACCCACCGCTACTCCCACCGCAACACCAACCGCGACACCCACCGCTACTCCCACCGCAACACCAACCGCGACACCCACCGCTACTCCCACCGCAACACCAACCGCGACACCCACCGCTACTCCCACCGCAACACCAACCGCGACACCCACCGCTACTCCCACCGCAACCCCGTCAGGGCCTGACACCACAGACCCAACTATCGAGTCATTCGAGATAATTGCGGACAACACGACGACTGAGCAGAGACAAGGGTTCTTCGGCCCTTACACGGCTTCAAAGGCGAACGTTACAGTGTCTTGGGAGGTGTACGATAACCGAAATATTTCGGATGTATCCATTACGATGGAGCAAAGAGTGCTGTTCTATTGGAGCCAAGTCGATGCAGCTTCGTACAGTGCATCTACAGCCGGGGAAACCACTCTTGTACAAGATGACTACACTCGCTGGAACACCTACCGAATCACGATCACGGTTACCGACGAAGCGGGCAACACGGCGAGTGAGACGATCGAGTTCCAAGCAGGATAACCGACACCTCTAATTATTTATTTCGACAAACAACGTAACCCTCATCGACAAACCCAAATAGCCAACCGACCCATTCGGCACCATGACCACGGTGGGCATCGACGCTGTCGAGATCTGGGCGGGCAAGACCAAACTCGATCTCCCGGGCACGTTCGCCCCGGAGAAGGACGAAGAACCGGACAAGTACCGGAAGGGGCTGGGGCTGGTGAACTCCTCGTTCCCGGACGTCTACGAGGACATCGTCACGATGGGCGCCAACGCGGCCAAGCGCCTGATGGACCGCGAGGGGCTCACGCCCGACGACATCGGGCGCATCGACGTGGCGACCGAGTCCGCGTTCGACAACTCCAAGCCCGTCTCGACGTACATCGCGGGCTGTCTCGAGGACGTGTACGACGACGACTTCCACCACGCCAACAAGGGCGAGCGGAAGTTCGCCTGCATCTCCGGCACGCAGTCGATCGACGACGCGTACAACTGGATCAAGGCCGGACGGAACCGCGGGCGGTCCGCGCTCGTGATCGCCACCGATACCGCGCTGTACGCCCGCGGTTCGAGCGGTGAGGCGACCCAGGGCGCGGGCGCGGTTGCGATGCTGATCACCGAGGACCCGAGCCTCGTCGAACTGTCGACGGAACAGGGGTACGGCAGCGCCGACGAGACCGACTTCCTGAAGCCGAACCAGCAGTTCCCGAGCGTCGACGGCAAGCGCTCGATGCAGGTGTACCTCGCCCGGATGCGCGAGGCCGTCGAGGACTTCGAGTCCGTCGCGTGGGACATGCACCCCGACGACTTCGCGTACATCCCGTTCCACACGCCGTTCCCGGGGATGGTCCGAAAGGCGGGCCTGCTGGGCTATCGGCACATGATCCGCGACACCGAGATCGAGGACGGCCTCGCCGACGAGATCGGGCGCCAGCCCCGCGAGAGCGAGTTCGAGGACTGGGACGCCTACGAGGACGCGATCCAGGAGTACATGGACGAGCTCAAGCGCACCGACACGTACCAGTCGTGGTACGCCGACACCATCGAGCCGACGCTGTCGATCGCCCGGGAGGTCGGGAACTGGTACACCGGCTCGGTCCACGTCGCCCGGGCGAGCGCGCTCAAAACCGCCGCCGAGCAGGACCGCGACCTCGCCGGCAAGAAGCTCCTCGTCGGCTCCTACGGCTCCGGCGCGCAGGCAGAGATCCACGCCGAGACCGTCGTCGACGGCTGGCGCGAGGAGATCGAGAACCTGAACATCGACGAACAGCTCGACCAGCGCTACGACCTCGACTTCGAGGAGTACGAGCAGATCCACGACGTTCACAACCACGACATGACCGTCGACGTCGAGGAGTTCACGACCCCGAGGGGAGTTCGTGTTCGCCGGCCGCGGCCGGATGAACGAGCGACTGTACGAGTACGTGGAGTAACACCAGTCGCGGCGCGTGACCAGCGAGCGGCGACGGCCGCTCGCACAAAGCCCATGCCGTGACTGTGTAGAACCAACCATGGCACGCGACCGACGACGACCTCCGTGTCGTCGTCGGGGAGCGTAGGCCGACCGCGTATGGAGTAACACCAGTCGCGGCGCTCGACCGAGACCGACCTCTGTGTCGGTCCTCGGAGCTAATGCCGCGACTGTGTAAGCACCACTGAGCGACCGAGACCGACCTCTGTGTCGGTCGCACCGAGCCACTACCGCCGCAGAACGACCGATCCGGGCGGGAGTGGTCTCACTCGGGCAGGCTGATTTCCTCGCCGTCGGCGTACACCGTCGGCGACCGGAGGATGCCGTCGAGGTGGATCGGCGCCTCGGTGTCGCCGCCGATCGAGGCGTTGTCGCCGATGGCGATGTGGACGGTGCCCGCCGCCTTCTCGTCGAGCAGAACCGAGCCGACCAGCTCCGCAACGCCGACGTTGGTGCCGATCCCGAGTTCCGCGAGATTGGTTGCGGCGTTGCCGACCTCCTCGCGGGCTGCCGCGACGTCCTCACTGATCGCGTCGTCGGAGATGTCGGTCACGTGGCCGTCCGCGACCTCGAAGCTGAGCGTCTGCTCCTCGCCCAACAGCCCGTGGGGCATCATCGTGCCGTCGACGACGAACGTGCCGTTGGCGTCGGCGGGCGCGACGAACACCTCGCCGGCAGGGAGGTTCGAGAAACTGCCCGGCTCCCGGATCATCCCCGTGTCCTCGTGCCACTCGCGGTCGCTGACGGCGAACGTGATGTCGGTGCCGGCCGGGTTGGTGACCCGGATCTCGTCGGCGTCCCCGAGTTGGTCGAGCACGTCCTCGCAGTGGCTCGCGATCGTCTCGTAATCCGCATCGAGGCCGGCGACCATCACCTGCTCGGTGATCCCCGGCAGCGTCGCGCCGCGGGCGCCCGCCTCGCAGGCGGCCGAGCGGGCGCGGGTGTGCGAGAGGCTGCGCGTCGTCGGCGCGAGGAAGGCGTCGGCGTGCTTCATCGCCGCCGCGACTGGCTCGGGCGGCTCCTGCCCGTGCTGCTCGCCGGGCGGGTACTGGACGAACGTCGTGTCGGCGGTCGTCTCGGCGGCCACTTCGTAGAGCGCTTCCGCGATCGCGCGACGCTCGTCGTCGGTGACGATCGCGATCGACTCCTCGGCGTCGAGATCGAGACACTGGTGGATCGCCGTCTCCGCGGCAGTTCTGAGATCGGCCATGGCTCGCGGTTCAGCGGAGACCCGAATAGGTCTTGCGACGACGCCTCACCACCGCCGGAACCGCTGCGTGCTAACTCGACTCGCGGAGGATTCATACCCGCGAAGCGCCAATATTGGGCCAGATGAGCAATACTGTAATCGACGCCGAGACGGTTCGAGAGCGCGGCGACGAGCTGTACGTCCTCGACATTCGGCCGACCTACAGCTACGAGGAAGCCCACATCCCGGGGAGTCACAGTCTCCCGATCTACGACCAGCTCAAGGGGAGAACTTCATCGGACTCGAGGTCTCGGCGGCCGAACTCCCCGACGACCGGGAGATCGCCGTCGTCTGTTTCAGCGGGTCGACCGCCGCCGTCGCCGCCGGACGGCTCCGCGAACTCGGCTTCGACGCGAAGGCGATGCGGGGCGGGATCAACAACTGGGACGCCAGCACGACAGGGACTGCCGCGACAGCCTGACCGACGCCGACTGGGGCGGCCACGACCCGCCGGTATTGGACAGAAACTGCAAAACACCTAAGCCCAGCGAGCGCGAAAGCGCCGGTAATGACCGAAGACATCGAGGAGATCCGTGAGAGGAAGCTCGAAGAGCTTCGAGAGCGAGCCGAGGGGACGACGACGCGGACGACGCGGACGACGCGCCGACGGAGCCGATCCCGGTCGCCGGAGCCGCCGACCTCGAATCGACGACCGACGAGCACGGCGTCGTGCTGGTCGACTTCTACGCCGACTGGTGTGGGCCGTGTCAGATGCTGGAACCGGTCGTGGAGACGATCGCCGAAGACACCGAGGCCGCGGTCGCGAAAGTCGACGTCGACGCCAATCAGCAGCTCGCCGCGGAGTACGGCGTCCGCGGCGTCCCGACGATGATGCTGTTCGCCGACGGCGAGCCGGTCGAGCGCCTCGTCGGCATGCAGGACGAGTCGAAGCTCCGAACGCTCGTCTCGTCACACACCGGCGCGTAGATGGGCGACGGGCGGTCGATATCCCGCCGGCGAGCGATCGCTGGCGGCGTCGGCGTCGTTGCACTCGGCGGGAGCGTCGCGTATCTCGCCACTCGATCGGGCTCGGATGCTGGTGTCTACGTCCCCGAGCGTTCCCACACGAGTCAGGAGACCACCGGGTTCGGGGTCGAACTCGCCGGGCGCCCGATCGCCGGCAACCCAGACGCGCCCGTCGACCTCTACTACTGGACGGACTACCTCTGTCCGTTCTGTGCGCAGTTCGATCGGGAGACGCTCCCGGCGGTCGGGCGAAACCACGTCGACACCGGGGACGTGCGGCTGGTCGCGCTCTCCTACCCGAACATCGGCGAGTACTCGATGCCCGCAGCGGTCTGGAGCCGGTGTGTCTGGTCGCAGGTCGCCGCCGACGACCCGGCGGCGTTCTGGCGGTGGCACGCGTCGGTGTTCGAGGCACAGCCGGCGTCGGGGACCGACTGGGCCGACGAGGAGACGTTCGCCCGGATCACCGAGGAGACCGAGGGCGTCCCCGCCGCGGCCGTCGACGACTGTCGAGAGTCCCGAACCGAGGCGATCCGTGAGTCGATAGCCCCGAACGTCGCGGTCGCGCAGTCGTCCCGCATCAGGGGGACACCCGGGTTCGTGCTCTACAACCGGGAGACGGGGACGGCCGGGAAGCTGGTCGGCGCCCACCCCTACGAGAACTTCGCCGACGCGATCGAGCAGGTGCTGAACGCATGAGCGACGGCCGATCGGTCGGGCGCCCGGGGTGGATGGACCAGCTTCGGGCCGCGCTCGTCCATCCGCTCACGTCGGACGGACGACTCGTCGTCGCCGGCGGCGCGACGGCGCTCACTTACGCCGCGCTGATCTTGAGTACGTTCCCCGAGTTCTCGGTCCAGCTGCTGGCTCGAAATCCGGGGATCTGCTCTACGGCGTCGCGACGCTCACGCGAGAGACGTACGGAAGCGTCGGCTGGATCGGGCTGGGGCTGATCGTGGCCTACGCGCTGCTGACCGGCGTCGCAGCCACGCACGCGGTCACGCTCTCCCGACGCGCACGTCGGCGGAACGCGTCGACGCTGCTCGGCGTGCTCCCGGGCTTTCTCGCGGCAGGCTGTGCGGGCTGTGGCGCCGGCGTACTGGGGCGCTCGGCTTCGTCGGCGCCATGGCCACGCTCCCGTTCGACGGGAACCTGCTGCGCCTCGTCGGCCTGTCGCTGCTGTTGTTGTTCCTCGGCCGGACTGGCGACCCGCGGACGTGTGCGATCGACCGAGCTGAATCGTCCTGAGGCCGTCCGCGTGCGGGGCAGTTCGCGGTCGACGGCCGCACGACGAACCGCCGCCTACTTATCGGCTAGCGCCCCATCTACTCGCATGATCCAAGTCGGTGTGGTCGGCTACGGCACCATCGGGAAACGCGTCGCCGACGCGGTCGTCGCACAGCGCGACATGGAGATCGTCG
Organism: Halolamina pelagica; assembly: GCF_001307315.1. Lineage (GTDB taxonomy): Archaea > Halobacteriota > Halobacteria > Halobacteriales > Haloferacaceae > Halolamina > Halolamina pelagica_B. Next base: position 1,060,588 of record NZ_LGUC01000001.1, on the reverse strand, counting down.
GGGTCGCCAAGACCTCGCCCAACTTCGAGGCCGAAACCGCCGTCTCGAAGGGGTACAACCTCCACGCGGCCGTCGAAGAGCGCCGCGAGCTGTTCGACGACGCCGGCATCCCCGTCGCCGGCGATCTCGACGACCTCGTCGAGGCCGCGGACGTGATCGTCGACGCCACCCCCAGCGGCATCGGCGCCCAGAACCGCGACGTGTACGAGGCCCACGACACGCCCGCGATCTACCAGGGCGGCGAGGACGCCGATGTGGCCGACACGTCGTTCAACGCCCGCGCCAACTACGAGGACGCGATCGGCGCGGACCACGTCCGCGTCGTCTCCTGTAACACGACAGGCCTCTCACGCCTGCTCGCGCCGCTGCGTGAGGAGTACGGCGTCGAGAAGGCACGGGTGACGCTGGTGCGCCGCGGCGGCGACCCCGGCCAGACCGGCCGCGGCCCCATCGACGACATCCTCCCCGATCCCGTCTCGCTGCCGAGCCACCACGGCCCGGACGTGAAGACGATCTTCCCGGATATTTCGATCGACACGCTCGGGCTGAAGGTGCCGGCGACGCTGATGCATATGCACTCGGTGAACGTCACCCTCGAGAGCGACGCCGACGCCGAGGCGGTCCGCGACCTGCTCGCCGAGGAGTCCCGGACGTTCCTGGTTCCCGGCTACGCGGGCATCGACGGCTCGGGCAAGCTCAAGGAGTTCGCGCTCGACAGCGGCCGCTCCCGCGGCGACGTCTGGGAGAACTGCATCTGGGCGGACTCCATCGCCATCCGTGGAAACGATCTCTACCTGTTCCAGGCGATCCACCAGGAGTCCGACGTGGTGCCGGAGAACGTCGACGCGATCCGCGCGATCACCGACAGCGCGAGCAAAGCCGAGAGCATCGCGACGACGAACGAGACCCTCGGAATGGGGCTCGGTCGGGACCTGTAACGGCTACGCTTCCGTTTTCGGTCGGCAGTTCTCCAGCGTCTCGACGGCGACCAGCGGCTCGCCCGTGAGCGCACGGATGTACGCGCCGCCGGCGATCGAGACGTGTGAGAAGTCGGCTTCGTCCAGCCCGTACATCCCGATCGCGCGGGAGGTGTCGCCGCCGCCGACGACCGAGAAGCAGTCGGTGTCGGCGATCGCCTCGAGCACGCCCACCGTGCCGTCGGCGAAGCGCTCGTCCTCGAAGACGCCCAGCGCGCCCTTCACGAACACCGCCTCGCTGTCGGCGACGATGTCGCGGTAGCTGTCGATCGACGCCGAGCCGACGTCGAGGAACGACGTGCTCTTCTCGTCGATCTGCCAGAGCGCGATCTCGGCGCGCTGCTCGTACTCGTCCGCGTACGCCAGGTCCAGCGGCAGGTGGATCTGATCGCCGCGCTCGTCGAGCACGGCCCGGATCGTCTCCTCGTTTCGTTCCCACTGCTCGTCGAAGCGGTCCGAGCCGCCCACGTCGTGGCCCACGGGGTGGCCTGCCGCCCGGAGGAACAGTTCGCCCGCGATGCCGCCCAGACAGAACGCGTCGACCTTGTCGCCGATGGCGTCCATCACCTGAATCACGTCGGTCGCTTTCGTCCCGCCGACGACCATCGTCACCTGCCCGTCGAACTCTCGGGTGGCGATGGCGGAGTTGGCCTCGTACTCCGTCTCCATCACGCGGCCGGCGTAGGCCGGAAGCACGTGCGGGAACCCTACGAGCGAGGCGTGGCCGCGGTGGGCAGCCGAGTAGGCGTCGTTGACGTAGGCGTCGGCGGCCTCGGCGAGCGTCGTGACCAGGTCGGCGTCGGCGTGGGCTTCGGGGTCGCGGTCGGCGAGTTCGTCGTCGTGCATCCGGACGTTGTCCAGCAGCAGCACCTCGCCCGGCTCGGCGTCCGCGATCGCGTCGATCGCCGTCGCGCCGCAGATGTCGTCGACGTACTGCACGTCGCGGTCGAGGTAGTCGCTCAGGATCCCGGCGTGCTGATCGAGGTGGGTGAAGTCGTCGCGGCCGGGGCGGCCCTGGTGAGCCAGACAGACCACCCGGTGGCCGGCCCCCGCCAGCTCCGAAACGGTGCGGGCGTGGCGCTCGAACCGACGGTTGTCCTGGACGGTTCCGTCCTCGATCGGGGAGTTGAGGTCGAGGCGAACGAGCACCCGGGCTTCCGAGAACCGCCCGGCCAGCGCATCGAGCGTCGCGAAAGAAGCCATCGTCCCGCGATTGGGGCCAATCGCACTTCAAACCGACCGGTTCCGTCGGCGTCGACCGACGAGATTCGGGGAAGGGACCACGATAGCCACCGACAGAAGGCTTTTGAGCGGTGCTGGTCTACCCTCTCCCATGCGTAGGGATGACCGCGAAGACCCGTTCGGCGACATCTTCGACGAGATCGAGCGGATGATGGGGGGAGTCGGGAGGAGGCCGACGGCGACGCCCACGTCGACGCGTTCGACGAGGGCGACCAGCTCCGACTCGTCGCGGACCTTCCCGGCGCGAGCAAGGAGGAGATCTCGCTGCAGTGCGACGGGGAGACGCTGACGATCGAGGCCGGCGAGTACCGTGAACGGGTGCGGCTCCCCACCCGCGTCGACGAACACAGCGCCGAGGCGACGTTCAACAACGGCGTGCTCGAGGTCAGCTTCGAGAAGTCCGACGACGCCGCCGACATCGACCTCGCCTGATCGGCGCCGTGCGCCCTTACTCCGCGGTTTTCCGGATCAGCGCCGCCAGTCGGTCGTAAAAGCCGGGCTCGTACTTCGTCGCGTCGTCGACCGTCGGGCGCGCGTTGGTCTCGTTGACGACCAGTCGGTCCTCGGTCTCGAGGAGGTCGACGCCGAGGTAGTCGATACCCAGCACGTCGGCCGCGCGTTCGGCGAGTTCCCGTGCCGCCGGCGGGAGCGAGACGCCCTCCGCCACCGCACCGCGGTGGACGTTGTGTTTCCACTTCCCCGCCTCGGTCTCCGCTGCCGGCAGCCGCCGCTCGACGGCGCCGGCGTACTCGCCGTCGACGATCATCGCGCGGTAGTCCCGCGCGTCGGGGAGGTACTCCTGGAGCAGGTACGAGCGATCGCCGGTGGCTCGGAAGTCGTGCACGAGGTCGAGGTAGTCGGTCACGCCCAGCAGCGAGTCCGGATCTTCGACGCGGGCGACGCCGACGCCGCGGGTGGTCGAGTTGGGCTTGACGACGAGTGAGTCGGTCCCGGCGTGGGCCTGAAGCGTCTCGGCGGCGGCGGTGACGGCGTCGTCGTCGACGGGGTTGGAGACGAGCGTGGTCTCGGGGACGGGGAGGTCGGCGGCGGCGAGGGCGGCGAGCGCCCCCGCCTTGTTGCGGGAGGTGAGGATCGCCTCGCGGTCGTTGACCCAGGGCACGTCGAGCGCGGCCGCGACGGCGCCGCCCTCCATCAGCCGGGAAGGGAACACGAGCCCGGCGTCGACGCTCGGCAGGGCCGGATCCGCAAGCGACAGCGTTCGCTCGCTGGCTTGCACGGCGACGACCTCGATCCCGCGGTCGGCAAGCGGGTCGCGGATGCGCTCGAACGTCTCCTGTTGGGTGGCGACGGCGAGGCGGAGCATACTCGGGAGTACGGGCGGGCGGAGTTATAGTCGGGCGGTTCCGGAAAACGGTCGCGGCTTAGTTGGCGTAGTAGTACTCGCCGTCGCGCTTCTGCTCGCGGTCTTTCTGGCTGCCGGGCTTGTTGATCCGGGGGCGGCCCGTCCGCTCGTCGCGGCGGAACGTGATGTCCAGATCCGCCAGGAAATCGTTCATGCCGGCGCGCATCTCCTGGGCCGGGCGGGCGGTCCCGTGGTCGGCGGGTTCGCCGTCGAACACCATCAGACGGTCGGACAGCAGGTCGATCATGTAGATGTCGTGATCGATCACCATCGCCGTCGCGTCGTGGTTCTCGGTGTAGCGGCGGATCGCGGAGGTGGCCTGCACGCGTTGCTCCACGTCGAGGTGGGCGGAGGGCTCGTCGAGCAGGTAGAGGTCGGCGTCCTCGGAGAGGCAGGCGGCGATCGCGACGCGCTGACGCTCCCCGCCCGAGAGGTCGTCGAGGTTCTGCTCCATGATCCGCTCCAGCTGGAGCGGCTGGGCGATCTCGGTGTTCCAGTACGAGGAGCCGAACTGATCGGTGATCGACGAGAGGAACGCGTCGACCCGCATTGGCTGGTCGATCTCGATGTACTGGGGTTTGTACGCGATATCCAGTTGCGTGTCGAGTTCGCCCTCGTCGGGATCGAGCGCGCCAGTGAACATCTTCGCGAGTGTCGACTTCCCGATCCCGTTGGGGCCGACGACGCCCAGCACTTCCGACTCGTAGATGGTGCCGGCCTCCACGTCGAGGGAGAACTCGCCCTCGCCGTAGGACTTGTGCAGGTCGGGGTACTCGACCAGCGGCTGGCCCTTCGTGGCGGCACGCGGCGCGTGCTCCTCGAACGTGATCGACTCGGGGCGGATCCGCATGTTCTCGTTGTCGAGGTAGCCCGAGAGGTACTCGTTGATGCCGTTACGGACCGATTTGGGGTCGGTGACGACACCGTACGCGCCGGGCTCCCCGTAGGTGATGTGCAGCGTGTCCGCGAGCAGGTCGAGGATCGCGAGGTCGTGCTCGACGACCAGCATCGAGCGGTCGCCGTCCTCCGAGAGCTCCTGGATCAGCTGGGCGGCAGTCATCCGCTGGCTGATGTCGAGGTACGGCGTGATCTCGTCGAGGAAGTAGAAATCCACGTCCCGAGCCAGCGTGGCCGCGAGCGCGACGCGCTGGAGCTCCCCGCCGGAGATGGAGTCGATCGCCTGGTCCAGCACCGGCCGGATCGAGAGCTCGTCGACGAGGTAGTCGAGTTCGCCGCGCTCGTCGGTCCGTTCGAGCAGCTGGCGCACCTTCCCGTCGAACTGCTTGGGGATCTGGTCGACGTACTGGGGCTTGCGCGCGACCTCGATCTCGCCGTCGATCAGCTGTTCGAGGTAGTTCTGGAGCTCGGTGCCGCGGTAGCGGTCGAGCACCGCCTCCCAGTCCGAATCGCCTTCGTACTCGCCGAGGTTGGGCGTCGTCTCGCCAGCCAGCGCGTGAACGGCGGTCGACTTCCCGATCCCGTTGGGGCCGAGGATCCCGGTCACCTTGCCCGGTTCGGGCGTCGGCAGTCCGTACAGCGCGAACGCGTTGTCGCCGTAGCGGTGGACGGGCTCCTCCTCGAGTTCCGAGGGGAGGTTGATGATCTCGATCGCGTCGAAGGGACACTTCTCGACGCAGATGCCGCAGGACTCGCCCAGACAGATCTCCTCGGAGATGTGGATCTGGTCGGGGTCGCCCTCCATCGCGTCCTCACCGCGGAGTGTGATGCACTCCTTGCCCGTCCGGTTGGGCGGGCAGAAGTTCTGGCACTCGTAGTTACATCGGTCGGGCTGGCAGCGATCCAGATCCACGACCGCGATACTGTCGCTGGACATCAGAAACTCACTCCGGTCGAGAGCATGATGGTGTTGCTCAGGAACCAGAGCGCGAACGTCATGAACGCGACGTAGAGATTGTCCTTGATGCCGAACGCCGACACGTCGACGCGGAGGGCATAGAGGATCGGGTACTGAGCGATGACGAACGCCGCGACGACCGCTAACGGCGTCGTCGTCGACACCGCCGACGGGTCGGTACCGAACACGATCGCGGTCACGACGGCCGCGATAACGCCGGCCAGACAGGCGAGCGTCGTGACGGTTACCCCGCGGACGTGGTCCGACAGCCCGCGAGAACTCTCCGTAGCCATGCCGACGACTCCGTGACGCGCCGACAAAAGGAGTTCGCTTGGCTGTCGGACGTGTTGGGCCACGACACCAGTCCACGAAGATTTATGCCGGTGGAGGGTTTCGATCCGAAATGATGACTGAGACTGACGAGGAGGGCCTCGACGACCTCCCACCAAGTGCCAAGCTCGTGTTCAAAGTGCTCGAGTACGACGGCCCGCTGACGCAGAAAGGGATCGTCGAGGAGTCGATGCTCTCTGCACGGACGGTTCGCTACGCACTGGAACGACTGGAAGGGATCGGGGTCGTCGACGAGGACGTCTACTTCGCCGACGCGCGACAGAATCTCTACCAGCTGAACCCGCCCGAGCCCGTCCAGGCCGACGGCGGCGCGGAAGCCTGCTCCGGGCAGGCCGACTGAATCGACGCGACGACGACTCAGCGATAGCCGTCCGTCATCCGCTCGACGTACTTCGCCATCACGTCTACCTCCAGGTGGACCGGGTCGCCGACGGTTTTCGCCGACAGCGTCGTGATCTCGCGGGTCGCCGGGATGATCGCGACCTCGAAGCGATCCTCGTCGCGCGCGGCGACGGTGAGGCTGATGCCGTCGACGGCGATCGACCCCTTCTCGACCACGTACTGACTCAGTTCGGCGGGGAGAGAGAACGTGTAGCGCCAGTCCTCGCCCACCTGCTCGATCGCCTCGACGGTCGCGGTGGTGTCGACGTGCCCCTGCACGACGTGGCCGTCGAAGCGCCCGTCGGCCGGGAGCGCGCGCTCGATGTTGACCGGGTCCCCCACCGACAGCTCGCCCAGGTACGTCTTCTCGACTGTCTCGCTCGCGAGGAACACCTCGAACCAGCCGTCCGCGGTGTCGAACGCCTCGACCGTGAGACAGACACCGCTAACGGCGATCGACTGGCCGTGATGGAGATCGTCCAGTCCCGACGCCGCGACGGTGAGGCGGCGCCCATCCGCGGTTTCGTTCACGTCGGTGATCTCGCCCGTCCGCTCGACGATGCCGGTGAACACGTTCTGAGATCCGCCGTCGCGTCTCAAGAACGTTTCCACTCTCGATTCCGTTACGGGAGGGTTTTGCCGATCGGGCGCCTACGCGGCGGTGATGCGACTCGGCCTGCTGGAAACCGTCGGCGTTGCGGGCAGCCTCGTGTTCGCGATCCCGCTGGGGATCTACGCGACCGAGCGACTGCTCGGCGGGGAGACCGCTGTTGGCGGCGCCTTCCTGCTGGTCGCGGTGCTGATGGTGCTGCTTCCCAAGTACCTGACCACGCCCGGCGACCTGCCGGGGATGGCCGCAGAGCGAGCGGTCGAGGGCGCCGTCGCCGATAGCGAGGAGTCCGAGGAGGAGTAGGGCGGAGCCGGCCCTACGGATCCTGGCGAACAGACGGCGCGTCGTCGCCGCCGTGAGGGGCACGCCGTGCTCCCGCCTCGACCACCCCACGGCCCGGTTCAGACCACAGGGGAGTTGGTCGCGTTCTCTCTCAAAAAGTCGGGGCCGGATTACTCGGGCGCGACCGGGGTGAATCGGACCGGATACGTCGCCAGTCGCTCGTAGCCGTGCTCGGTGACGGCGACGAGATCCTCGATCCGGACGCCGCCGGTGTCGGGGTCGTAGACGCCGGGTTCGATGGTGACGACGTTGCCCGGATCCAGCGGCGTGTCGGCCCGAAGCGACGGCCCCTCGTGGAGGCTGACGCCGACGCCGTGGCCGACGCCGTGGGTGAAACCGACATCCGACGAGTCGATCCGGAACCCGTGGGCGGTGAGTTCGGCCGCGGCCTCCTCATGAACCGTTCCGGCCGTGGCGCCCGCTTCGACGTGTTCGAGCGCCGTCTCGTGAGCCTGTTCGACGGCGACGAACGCGCGACGCTCCCAGCCGCCCTCGCTGGCGACGGCGAACGTCCGCGTGAGGTCGCCGTAGTAGCCGTGCGGCCCGCGGGGCGAGATGTCGAGCAGCACCGTCTCACCCGGCGAGATGTGGTCGATCCCGGTGTAGTGGAGATCCGCCGCCGTCTCGCCGGCGCCGATCACGGTGTTACCCGCGCTCCGGATCCCGTGGCGAGCCATCTCGGCGTCGACTTCCCGCCGCAGGCGCTCGGTCGTGAGCGGTTCGCCCTCGTACAGCAAGTCGTCGCCGTCCGGTTCCGCCGTCGCAAGGACGGCCTCGGCACGGGCCATCCCGCGACAGGTCACCGCCTGCACGCGCCGGAGGCAGGCGAGTTCGGCCTCGCGCTTGCGCAGACGCGCCTCGGCGGCGGCGGTCGTCGACTCGAGTTCGTAGCCGGCCTCTTCGAGGTAGAGCGCGGCGTCGTGGGGGATGCTGGCGGGGGTAAGGACGACTGACGAGCCTTCGGCGGCGGCGTCCGCGAGCGCGGCGGCCGCGCGGACGCCCGCGGGCTCGCCCTGGTTCTCGGTCCGAACCTCGCGGGCGATCCCGTCGTCGGGCGCGCCGTCGACGAACTCGCGGCGGGCCTGCTCGTCGAACAGTCCCGGCGCCGTCAGCGCGGCACGATCGGGAGTGACGACGACGGCGTAGTCGCGATCCGGGCCGCCGAACCGCGAGAGGTAGCGTAGATCGTCGGCGAATCGGTCGCCGACGGCGACGAAGCCGGCGGCGCCCGCGTGCTCGACGGCCTCGGCGATCGACTGGAGGTCGGTCTCGGGGCGTCGGGGTGGTCGGCGGCGACCTCGGGCGCCCCGGGGGCGAGTGGCCGTGTCACGGCTCGGGTTCGGGCGCCTCCAGCGACTCCTGCACCTCGTCGATGAGCGCTCCCGGCGGATCCTCTCTGAGTTCGTTGAACAGCACTACGCTGATCGGCAGCGTCGGCGCGCCGGTGACGAGGTTCTCCATGAGGACGAGCCGTTCCCGGGCGCGGGACATCCCGACGTAGAACACGCGCCGCTCGTTGTCGGTCAGCACCGGCACGGGGTCGGTGGTTTTGGAGAACTCCTCGTCGCCCGGCGTGTCGATCCCCTCCTGCTCGGCCTGTGCGGCCATCTGCTCGACCACCTTCTCGGTCAGATCCGTCGCGACGAACACGTGGTCGGCCTCGCGACCCTTCGCGGAGTGGATCGTCCCGACGCGGACGCGGTCGGGCTCCATCCCGCGGTAGTCGCCCTCGAAGTACGCCTTCATCGACTTCCGCTGGAAGGAGGTGATCTTGCGGGCCATGTCCCCCGCTTCGGGGGCCGGGCATGAACGGCACCACGTCCTCGACGGCGTCCGGCGCGACCGGGATCTCCGCGAGATCGTCCTTCGCGGACTGCTCCTCGATCTCGTCGATGAGGTCGTAGAGGTCGTCGCGCTCGCTGCTGCCGAAGGCCGACTCCTGCAGGATGTCCGCCAGCCGCCGTGCCTGGAGTGCGGTGAGGCGCTCACCGGCGTCGACGGCCTCGATCGCCCGGACGTAGTCGGTGAGCCGGTCGGTCCAGAGCCGCTGATCCGTGAGCGACGAGAACGGCATCCCCTCGTCGATGAACTCGTCGACGAAGTCGAACATCTGGTAGCGCGCCCGGAACAGCAGCATGACGGTCCCGTCGCCGTCCTCGCTTCTGTCCTCCTGTTCGACGGTGTGGCGGACGTTCCGCACGAGCTCGAGCATCGACGGCGACTCGGCGGCCTCGACGCGGCCGCCCTCCTTCCGTGGCCGGAGATCCTTCTCCTGTCGCTTGTCGATGTGGCGGATCTCCTTGTTCACGACGTTGAGCACGCGGGAAGGGAGGCGGTAGGAGTTCGGCAGCACCACGTCCTCGTCGACGTCCTCGTCCAGCAGGAGGTCGGGGTCGGCGCCCTGCCAGGCGTAGACGACCTGGTCGTCGTCGCCGGCGATCAGCGCCTTCTCCAGGTGGGGTTTCCACTCCTCGTACACTTTCGACTGCAGCGTCGTGATGTCCTGGAACTCGTCGATGATGAGGTAGTCGACGTTTGGCTGCAGCGAGCGTTGGGCGACGCGTTCGAGCATGTCGGCGAAGCCGACGACCCCGTTCTCGCCCTTGTAGTTGCGCCACGCGCGGATCGCCTCGGGCACGTCGAGGCGGTCGTCGTCGGACGGCCACGTCGGCGTGTACTTGTTCCCCTCCTGGGCGTTGGGGTCGATCTCGGGCGGGAGCCGAACGTCCTCCACGTCCCACTGGAACGGCACGTCGTACCAGTCCGCGACCTCGCGGTCGGTTCGCTGGAGCCACTGGGAGGTCGCGATCACTTTGTTGCCGAGCGTCGTCGACCGCGCGGTCCGCCGGCCGGCGCCCGATTTCTCGTCCTCGTACTCGACGCCGTACTCCTCGCAGAACTCCTCCTTGTCGCTCTCGCCGACCACGTCGCCCCGCGAGAGGTCGAGCAGTTCGTACGCCTTCGCGTGCATCGTGGAGACGTTCCCTTGGAGGGCTCGCGGCGTCGTGTCGAGGCGCTCGGCGAGGCGTTCACGGATCTCCGCCGCCGCTGCGCGGGTGTAAGAGACCACCAGCACGTCCCGAACAGTCACGTCGGGGTCCTCAAGTAGTTCCTCTACCCGGTCGAGGAGCGCAGTCGTCTTCCCGCTCCCCGGCCCACCGAACAGGCGCGTGACGTGAACGTCCGACTCGGTCATTACCGGTTACAGGGGCCGGTCCCCAATAAGGAAGTGGGTTCGTGAGACGGCGAGACGCGGGTGTCCGTGGCTCAGGGCCGCCAGCCACAGACCGAACACTCCACCGCAGTCGCTTCGTGAAGGCCGCCGCAGTCCGGACACTGTTTCTTGTTATAGGACTCCTCCCATCCCTGTGTGTCGTGTCCGCGGTCTTCGAGGAACTCGTCGAACAGTTCGTCGGCGGAGTGCTGCTCTGACGTCGCCATGCATGTCACAGTATGCCACACGAGTAAGTAAGTCTTGTGCCCCCATGCCAGGTAGTGTTCAGATAAGCTGGTTCCATGCGAAGGCGAACGCTTGAAGCCAATTTTCGACAGTATCTGCTTCGGCATGGCTGAAACAGTTTGAGAACTGGTTAGTTCGTCGTTTTAGTTCTCGAAAGACACGTTCGACGCTATTCCGATTACCGTGTTTTTCGTATCGGTAATCGAGGCCATGTCGGTGGAGTGCTGCTTGCAGCCACGGTGCAGAATCGACGAGAAAGACTGCGTCATCGACGAGATGTTTCTCGCGGAGTTCGGAGAGGAACATCTCGGTAATCGCTTGATTTCTCGTCGGAGAGAGCTTGACGTGCAGCAAGCGGTTCGTGTCGGTATCGACAGCAGCGTACAGCCAGAACCGTTCATCGTTGAGTTGGATCACGGTCTCGTCAACCGCGACGTGATCCGGATTTGCACCGCCAAGCGGCTGTAAATCGGCCTTCTGCACCCAGTTGTGAACGGTCGTTCGACAGCGTTCGACACCCAACCTATCGAGAATCGAAATGGTATCCGAAAGTGATAATCCAGCCAGATGGAGTCGGATACCGAGCTTCATCGCGGGCTCGGGTGTCGCCTCTCGCTTCACAAAATCTAACTCGAAGCAGTCGCTACCTCCGTTGAGGCGGGCGATTTCGAGCATTGACCACTCACAGATCGTCCCGCCTCACTCTTCATCCTTATCTGAACACCGCCGACTGAGCCGTCGTCCTATTTATTTATCAGGCCGTGAGCAAACATATATACGGCTGATTCGCGAACGGCCGTTCGAGTATGGCCGCGATGAGTACACTCGACTGGCTCGGAGTCGTCGGACCGTACGCGATCTTCTTCGTGATGTTGATCGTGTACTACGTCTGGGAGGGGCGCCGCGAACGGGCGCTCAGAGAGCAGTACGAGGAGGGCGACCATGCATAGCGGCGCGCTCGTGCCCATGCAGGGCACTGGCGGCATCGCGGGCGCGGCGGGGGTGTGGGTGCTCGGCACGTTCGCGCTCTACCTCGTCGTCCTCGTCGGGATCGGCCTGTGGGCCTCCCGCTTCATGGACTCCGTCGGCGACTACGTCATCGGCGGCCGCGAGATCGGGCCGGTCGTGACCGGCTTCTCCGAGCGGGCCTCCGAGATGAGCGGCTGGCTCACGCTCGGCGTGCCCGCGGACGCCTACGGCACCGGGATCATGGCCTTTCTCAACGGGTTGGGGATGATCCCGGCCGACCTGTTCGCGTGGGCCGGCATCGCGAAACGGCTCCGGAAGTACACCGAGATCGTCCGCTCGGTGACGCTGCCGACCTTCTTCGAGACGCGACTCGGCGACGACACCGGCCGAGTGAAAGCCGTCTCGGCGCTCGTGTTGATGCTGTTCGAGGGCGGCTACGTCGGCGCCCAGATCGTCGCCGCCGGGACGTTGCTGCAGGTGTTGACGGGGATCCAGCCCTGGATCGGCATCATCGTCGGCGGGATCATCGTCATCGGCTACACGTTCCTCGGCGGCTACTTCGCGGTCGCGTGGTCGGACTACTTCCAGGGCGCCATCATCCTGATCGCGTTCATCATCCTCCCGGTGCTCGCCTTCACCGAGATGGGGCTGCCGTTCGAGGCGGTCGCGGCCGCGGCGGGCGACTCCGCGACCAGCATCACCGCGGGGATGGCCGGCTGGGCCGCGGTCTTCGGTGTCATCAGCTACGCCGCGATCGGGCTGGGCGTTCCCGGCAACCCCCACATCATGGTGCGGTTCATGGGGATCGACCATGTGCGGAACGTCCGCCTGGCGGCGATGGTCGCCCAGCTGTTCATGTTCGTCGCGTACGTCGGCGCGGCGCTGGTCGGCCTCTACGCGATCGCGATGTTCGGTGACGGCGCGCTGGCCGACCCCGACAACGCGATGCCGCGGCTGACGCTCGATCTCCTGCCCAGCGTCGTCGCCGGCATCGTGCTCGCGGCCGCACTGGCGGCGATGATGTCCAGTGCGGACTCCCAGCTCCTGGTCGCGACGAGCGCGGTCGTCGAGGACGTTTACCACGGCTTCCTCGACCGTGACGCCAGCCAGGAGGAACTGGTGCGCTACTCCCGCTACGTCACCTTCGGGCTCGGCGCCGCGAGCGTCGCCTTCGCGTTCGTCGCGAAGGACACGCCGATCTACACGCTCGTGCTCGATTACGCGTGGGGCGGCCTCGGCGCCGCGATCGGGCCGACCGTGATCGCGACGCTCTGGTGGAAACGCGTCACGGCGGCGGGCTCGCTCGCCAGCATGATCGTCGGTACGGCGACGATGGTGCTCTGGACACAGCTCTCGACGGTGCTGGGCTGGGTCGGGATGATGCCGCCCGAGTCCGCGGCGTTCTGGTACGGGCTCGTGACGGTGTACGGCCTGTTCCCGGCGTTTATCGTTTCGGTGATCACGCTGGTCTCGGTGTCGCTGCTGACTGAGCCGCCCGAGAACGTCGACGAGCACTTCGACGTGTTCGACAAGCCGCTCTCGGCGATCGTTGACGCCGAGGGCTCGCCGGGCACCCCGAGTACGCGACCGACGGCGGGGCGGAGACGCCGACCTCGCCCAAGGCGATCACCGAGGGCGACAACATCCGCGCCCACGTCGCCGCCTCGGGCTACTGGGACGACGATGAGTGACGCCGAGGTCTCGGGTGAGAACGGTCTGCCCCCGGCGGACCACCCGCTCGTCGGCAACAAACAGGAGTCGGTCGAACTCCCGGTCATCGAGCCGTCGGTCCCGCGGGAGTCGGTCGAGTCCGCGGGCCGGGTCGGCGCGGTGGCGTACCCGTTTCGGGTGTACGAGGCCGAGATCGAGGTGGACCGACCGCTGCTCGCCCCGCGGACCGATCGCCGGGTGATCAGCGTCGACCGGTCGCGCCGGCTCGCGGTCCGGGCCGACACGCTCCCCGCGGTCACGGAACAGCGAGTCGAGGACGTGCTGGTGCTGCCGGGCGAGTTCTCGCCCGACCAGGCCGACGAAAAAGCGCGTGAGGCCGCGTTTCAGTGGACGCTTCGGGGGTCGATCCTCGCCGACGCGCCCGAGATCGAGTTCGCGCGCGTCGCCGACGCGTACAAGCTGTTCTGGTTGGCCGAGCGCCCCGACGGCGACGTGATAATCGACAGCGTGCGGGGCGAGGAGCGAGCGTTCGAGGGTTAGTCGCTCGACTCGATGACGTCGACGACCGGCCCGTCTTCGACTTCTTCTGCTTCGTCGTCGCCCTCGCTGGGCGTCGGCAGGAACGGCGCGATCAGGGCGGCGACGGCGAGCAGCAGGCCCGCGTAGCGCGTGGCGTCGACGTACCAGTCCTCGGGTTCAAGGTCCTCGGGGTTCTCGTAGCCCGCGAGCGTCGAGCGGGCGCAGATGTCGAGCAGTTTTTCGGGGGCAGCGGCGCTGGCGACGCCGGTGACGAACGTGAGAGCTCTCAGGAGCATACACGGAGGATTCGAGCGTCGGCCAAAAGACGTTTGTGACCGCAAATAAGATCTATAAGAATAATATACATTATATTATATAACTAAAATTAAAAAATTATTATATACAGCTTCTATCATCTTATCTTTGTAATGTCAGATGGATACTCTGATATTGGGAATGATGGATCGAATACTAACCGACGGACGGTTCTTAAGGGAATTACTGGCGCTAGTTCTGGAGTCATCCTCGGTAGCGTATTAAGTACTCCAGTTAAGGCGTCCTCAAGCTGCTCACTACCAGACCCAAATAATACTTGGGAAGTGAGTGATGAAAAAGAAAATGCAAAAGGTAAAAATGAAGGTATTTATCTAGCAACTTCTGTGGGATGTATAGGTGCTGAATTTGATTCCGATTATAATGTGTGGAGGTACAAGTTCAAGCAAAATACAGTCGCGCGGTCAGAGAAATATCCTAGTGGAGACTCTCTTAATGCACTTAGCACACAGAGATCGTCAGTTAATCAAGGAACTTGCGATAACCTCGCAGAATATACCGATAACTGTTACATGGGGGCTCGACCGCGACAACCCGATGACGGTGATCCTAGTTTTGATTATTCTGATGTTGCTTATGAAGTTGCTAATGCTGCAATAAGTGAAATAAGTACAAAGGTAGGATATGCTATTACTGCAACAGAACTTGTGGCAAGTTATATGGAGGCTACAAGTGGAACTGACAAACCAGATTATGAAATTGACCGCGAATGGACATACGGGACCAGTGTATTCGAAGAGTTCTCAAATTATTATTTCTTTGAAGCTTGGTCGAGCGATGGGGAGAGAAACTACTTCGATGTTGTAACTAGAGTGAATAGTTATTATAATAACACTCCAGAAGCAATATTGAGTCTTGAGCTATATAACGGATATAGTCCAAAAATTCCAAGTCGAGATTCAACAACTTCTTCTGGAAGCTATTCTACAACGAAAAAGAGCTTTTCTTCTGAGGATGAATCCGGCCATGATTGGGAAATTGAGAAAATACCCCCGGAGAAATCATCAGTGAACAAAAGAAAGGTAATATTGTAATTGATGAAAAGTCCATAACTAAACATACTAAAAACGACATTCCTCTGTATTGGGCTCATAATCCTCCAGTATCTAAAATCGAAAAGTAACGACCCTCCATCTAAACCCAACAAATCTATTTCCGTCTCGAAATAACCAATATTCAATTATGCACAGAAGAGAATACGTTCAATATATAGGCGTCTGTTCCGCTGCTGGGTTGTCCGGATGTTTAACCTCTGACACAGGAGCTGAGCAACGTCTGGGCGCAGTCGGCGTGTTCAACGACACCGACGACGCACTCAGCGTCTCAATACTGATCGTCCGCGATGGGGAGAAGCTCTACTGGCGGTCCCACGAACTCGCCACTGACGATAGCCACCACATCGACCCGCCGGACTACGATCCCGGACGTGGCCAGTACACGGTTGCCGCCCGGGTCGACGGTGGCCCCAGCGCGGTTCACGAGGTAAGCGAGACGGAGAACCCTGTGGACGGCAATTGTCACTTCGTCCTCGTCAGACTAACCGAGGGCAACGTCGCGTTCGGCCGCGGCACCGCTGACGAGTACACGAACTGCGAAGAAAGTGGCTGAAGCGCGGCGCTACTCGTAGAGCCAGCCTTCGTCGACGCGCTCGTAGTCGACGAGCTCGTCGTCGTCGAAGAACAGGTCGATCTCGCGCTCGTTCGAGCCCGGATCCTCGTGATCCGAGGCGTGGATGACGTTGCGACCCAGGTCGAGGCCGAGGTCGCCGCGGATCGTGCCCGCGGGCGACTCGGCGGGGTCGGTCTCGCCGACCATCTTCCGGACCTGGCGGGTGGCGTCGGCGCCCTCCCAGACCATCGCGAACACGGGGCCGGAGGTGATGAAGTCGACGAGGCCGTCGAAGAACGGCTTGTCGGCGTGCTCGCCGTAGTGCTCCTCGGCGAGCGCCTGGTCGATCTGCATGAACTTCCCGGCGACCAGCTTCAGGCCGCGGTCCTCGAAGCGCGAGACGATCTCGCCGATCAGGCCACGCTGCACGCCGTCGGGCTTGACCATGACGAAAGTACGCTCTCGCTCGCTCATTCTTCGTCCTCGTCGTTCTCGTCCTCGTCAGCTGTGGAGGCCTCGTCCTCGGCTTCCTCGGAATCGGCTTCGTCCTCGTCGGCCTCCTCCTCGACCGCGTCGGTTTCGGGTTCGGCTTCCTCGACGTCCTCCTCGACGCCGTGGTCGCCGCCCTCTTCGGTCCACTCCAGGTCTCGGGGCTCGCGCCCGAGGTCGGCGTTCTTCTCGCACTTCGCCGAGCAGTAGTGGATCACGCTACCGTTCGTGCGGACGAACATCGTGCCCGTGCCGGGCTCGACGTCGTCGCCGCAGTAGTCACAGGTTCGGTTCTGGGGCATCAGGCACCTCCGATGGAGTCGGCGTCACGCTGGGTCTCCCGCAGCTGGAGGATGTCGCCCTCGCGGACGGGGCCCAGCACGTTCCGCGTGATGATTCGACCCTGGTTCGAGCCGTCCTGAATGCGGCACTTGACCTGCATGGCTTCGCCGTGCATGCCGGTCTTGCCGACGATCTCGATCACCTCGGCCGGCGTCGATTCCGTGCCGCTCTCCTCTTCTGCGCTCATAGGTTATCGGAGTTCCTCGACCTTCTCGGAGATGTCCTCCACGTCGTCCTCGGCGTCCCCGGCGTCGACGATGCCGGCGGCGGCGCTGCCGACCTCGAGGCCGGCGGCGTGACCCAGGTCGTCCTGAGTCTCGACGAAGACGACAGCGATGCCCTTCTCCTCGGCGAGCTCGGGCAGGTGCATGACGATCTCCTCGGGCTGGACGTCCTCGGCGACGAAGACGAGGTCCGCGTTGCCTCGCTCGACGGCCTTGGTCGTCTCGTTGGTTCCTTTCTTGACGGTGCCGGTGTCCCGGGCGACCTCGAGCGCGTCGAGCGCGCGGTCGGCGAGGTCGGCGGGGGTCTCGTAGTCGACGTAAACTGGCATTGTTGTAGTACCTCGGTCCTGCCTGCGGGCTCGACTGCCCCACCGGAACTGCGTCCCTGACGGTGGGGAGTATCATCAACCCCGGACAGGCTTCGATCCTCGATTCGCTAGCCCCACGTAAAAGCGTGTTCAAACTGCTGGGACCGTGTCAGCGCCCGACAGGGGAGCCGAAACGGGCAAACCGCCGGCGGGCGAATCCCGCCCCATGACCCTCTCCTCGCTTGCGCCCCGCCTGCACGCGGAGGCCGAGCGCGCGAACGAGCGGCGGGCGCTCGTGCTCGCTGGCCCGCCCGAGGCCACCCGCGCCGCGGCCGTCGACGCGATCGAGGCGGCGGGGCTCCCGCTCCCCGACTGCACCGCCGTCTCCGCCGCCGCGGACTGGCCGTTCGAACACGTCGGCCCCCGGCACTCGCGTGACCTCCTCGGGAGAACCCAGCAGGCGATCGTCGTCGACGGCCACGACGAGTGCTCGCCCAACGCCATCGGGCGCACCGTCGGCGCCGTCGACGGCGGCGGCCTCTATCTCCTGCTCGCGCCCGACCTCGACTCGTGGCCCGACCGCCGTGACGGGTTCGACGAGAGCCTCGCCGTCCCGCCGTTCGGCGTCGAGGACGTGGCCGGGAACTTCCGGGCGCGACTCGTCGCGACGCTCCGCGCCCACCCGGGAACTGCGATCTGCGAGGTCGACGAGGGGTACGACGACCCCGAGGGCGACGCGGTCGAGGTCCGAGACGACGGGCTGACCGACCCGCGGCCCGCGCGCCCTCGCGAGCCCCCGAACCGCCGGCAGACGCCCTGTTCGGCGACGAGATCTACCGCGCTTGCGAGACCCAGGACCAGGTCGAGGCGGTCCACGACCTGGAAGCGCTCCGAGCTGGCGACGCGGCCGCCGGCGACTCGCCGCCGGCGATCGTCGTCGAGGCCGACCGCGGCCGGGGGAAGTCCAGTGCCGCCGGCCTCGCGGCGGGCGCGCTCGCCCGGGAAGGGCGCGACGTGCTCGTGACCGCCGCCGACCGCCGCGGCGCCGACGAGCTCTTCGCCCGCGCTCGGGAGCGGCTCGATGCCGCTGGATCGATCGGGAGCGACTCCGCGGACCGAATCGACGCCGCGTCGGGCGGCTGCGTTCGCTTCGCCCGCCCGCCCGAAGCCGCCGATCTCCCGGGCGACCCGGACGCCGTGATCGTCGACGAGGCCGCCGCGCTCCCGGTCGCGCTGCTGGAGCGGTTCCTCGACGGCCCGCCGGCGGCGTTCTGCACGACGGTCCACGGCTACGAGGGCGCCGGCCGGAGCTTCGACGTGCGGTTCCGCGGGAGCCTCGCCGACGCCGAGCGCGAGGTGATCGACGTGCGCCTCGACGAGCCGATCCGCTACGCGGCCGGCGACCCCGTGGAGTCGTGGGCGTTCCGCGCGCTGCTGCTCGACGCCCGCCCACCGGTGGCCCAGTTGGTCGCCGGCGCCGCCCCGGAGACGGTCACCTACGAGGAGCTCACCCCCGAAGACCTACTCGCGGACGAACACCTGCTGCGGGAGGCGTTCGGCCTGCTCGTCCTCGCCCACTACCGAACCGAGCCCGACGACCTCGCACGCCTGCTCGACGCGCCGAACCTCACCTGCCGGGCGCTGTTGCACGAGGGACGCGTGGTCAGCGTCGCCCTCCTCGCACGCGAGGGCGGCCTCGACGACGCTACCAGCGAGCGCGTCTACTGCGGCGAGCGGATCAGGGGGAACATGCTTCCGGACGTGTTCACTAGCCAGCTCCGGGACCGCGACGGCGGCGGCCCGGTCGGCTACCGCGTCATGCGCATCGCGACCCACCACGCCGTACGATCCGGCGGGCTCGGCTCGATGCTGCTCTCGGAGGTCGAGTCGGAGTTCCGGGACGACGATGGCCGCGACGCCGACCTGCGCGGCGAGCGTGTCGACTATCTGGGCGTCGGCTACGGCGCTACCGCCGACCTGCTCGACTTCTGGGCCGAGAACGGCTACCGGACGGTCCACCTCTCCACCACGAAAAACGACGCCAGCGGCGAGCACTCGGCGCTGATGGTCCGACCGCTCACCGACGACGGCGCCGACCTCGCTGCCCGGCACGCCGAGTGGTTCCGGGAGCGCGCACCCGGGGTACTGACCGGGCCGCTCGCTGATCTCGACCCGAACGTGGTCCGGCGGGCGCTGCGTGCGGTCGACGACGACGCTGTTCCCGAGGAACCGGGACTCTCCGGGCGTGACTGGCGGGTCGTCGTCGACGCCGCCAACGGGATGGGCAGCTACCACGCCGCGCCGGCGGCGTTCACCGAACTGGCGCTGCGGGACCTGGTCCTCGGCGACGCGGAACTGGAGCCGTCCGCCGAGCGCCTGCTCGTCGAGAAGGTGCTCCAGAACCGCGAGTGGGATGCGGTTGCGTCGGACTTGGACAGAGTGTCGACCCGGATGACGATGCGCGCCTTCGGCGACGCGTGCGAGCCGTTGGTCGAGACTTACGGTACTACGGCGGCGAAGGAACACCGCGAGTACTGGGACTGAACCGAGAGCTGTCGCTCGTCCCGGCACGGCCCGCGTCGAACGAAGTTTCAACAGTCCTTTACGTCGATCTTCGTGACATCCCGCATGGTCACGCTGACGACGGGACGACCCCTTGACGACGCCGGCGAGCCGACCGACGGCCCGGCGCTGGAAGTCGATCCCGACGGCCCCGCGATGACGCTGTTCTCGGAGTCCTCCCACGCGCTTGCGTCCAGCCCCGGCATGGGGTTCTGGTCGACGATCCTTCGCTACCCGGAGTCGGAGACGGGAACGCCGGCGATGCTCGTCTGGCTGGCGCCGGACGCGACCGAACTCCCGCCCCACGTCCACGCGAGCGAGTCCGAGACGTTCCGGGTGCTCGAGGGAGAACTCACCGTCGTCGTCGACGGCGAGCCCGAACGGGTCGCCCCAGGCGAGGAACAGGCGGTCCACCCGGGCGAGCCCCACTACTTCCGGAACGACACCGACGAGTTCGTCGCGTTCCGCGTCGAAGTGCCGTGGACGCGGACGATCGACACCCAGTACATGTCCGCGGGGCTCGACCACGAGGGCTACTTCGGCGACGACGGCCAGTACGGGGAGCCCGACCTCGTTCAGGGGCTGCTGCTGGCCGAGTACGTCAGGGCGGAGACCCGGATCGACCTCGGCCCGCGGATCGTCCAGCGGGCGCTCTGGGCGTCGGTCGGTCGCGTCGCGAAGTGGGCCGGTCGCCGTGCGATGGACGAGCGGTACCTCGACGACGCGTTCTGGGCGGAGACGGTCGAGCAGCCGGAGCTCTGAGGACGATCGAGGCGGCCACGGCCCCGGACGTAAGCGGTCTATACTCATCCCCACGGGTCCCCAAACGCCGTCCATGCTCCGCAAACTGTTCACCGCGATCTGTGCCGTCGAGGTGCTCGCGCCGCGGGCGCTCATCGAGGCCGCCCAGTCGGTCGCACTCGACGATCCGGGTGCCAGCGAACTGCGTTCGTGGGTACTCCCGGGCGCGCGACTCGAAGGACTGCTGTTCCTCGTGCTGCTGTGGCGCAGCGACCGGTCCTACTCGCAGTTCAAGAAGCTCCTCGGCGCCGTCGGCCTGCTGGCGTTCCTCCGGCCGCGGGCCTACGTGAACTACGGCGCGAAGGCGGCCTACCGCGACGCGTCGGCCGTCGAGTGGCGGCCGTGGGTGTACACCGGCACGCGACTGGTCGGGTTCCTCTACCTCCTGGTCGGCGTGCGGGAGCTCCGAAAGTCGGCCTAGAGCCCGCCGCCGCCGGCGCGGCTCGCGTCCACGTCGATGGCGTCGACCGGACACACGTCGACACAGAGCATGCAGTCGATACACTGGTCCTCGAACGTGGGCTCGACCTTGCGGTCGCTCTCGGGGTGGTCGGGCGTATCGACCCACGTGAACACGTCGACGGGGCAGTCCTCGAGGCAGGTGCCGTCGGCGATACAGAGGTCGTAGTCGACGGCGACGTGCGTGCCGTGGATGCCGAGCTTCTCCGGCGGATCCACGGGCCCCCAGACGGCGACGGCCGCCTCGTCCTGGTCCTCGCCGCTGGCGTCGGCGGCCTCCGCCCCTCGACGCGCTCGCGGTTCTGGTCGAAGTTGGGGTCGATGGGCATACTCGGCGTTCCGCCTCTCCACGTAAGTATCCGCTGGTGCGTCCGGCCAGGTTCTTGTAGCCCGCCGGCGTTTCCCCGAACGTGTTCGACGCCGTCACGCTGCTTGCGCTCGCGCTGCTCGTGGCCGCCGTCGTCGCGAGCGTCGTGCCCGGCGTCCCCGCCGGCCTGCTCGCGCTGGCGGGGATCTACGCCGAGTTCCTCTACGGCGACGGCATGGCGCTGTGGCTCCTGGCGAGTTTCACCGTCGTCGGCGTGCTCGCGCTCGTCGTCGACCTGTTCGGCGGCGCCATCGCCGGACGAGCGCGCGGGACGAGCAACCAGACGACGCTGCTCGCGGCCGTCGCCGGGCTGGTGCTCTTTTTCGTGGTCGGCCCGCTCGGGGTGCTGCTCGGGATGTTCGGTACCGTGTTCGTGCTGGAACTGCGCCGCGACGACCGCACGGTCGAGCAGTCACTGGAGAACGCCCTCTGGGCGACCGGGGGGATGCTCGCCTCCGGCGTCGCCGTGTTTCTACTCGTCGCGTCGATGCTTGCGGGCTACGCCGTGTTCGTGCTCTGGCTGGGCTGAGTCAGCGCCCGTTCGACCGACGCCGCAACCCGGAGCAGGAAGCCGTCCGCGCCCGGCGGCCCGACCAACTGCAGGCCGACCGGGCGGCCGTCGACCTCGCCACAGGGGATCGACACCGCGGGCGCGCCGGTGGCGTTGAACGGCGCGGTGTTCGTCACCGTGTCGAGCACCGACGGCCCACCGTCGCCGGGCACCGCGCCGAAGGGGGTGCCGGAATCGTCGTCGTCGGCATCGCGAGCACGTCGACCTCGGCGAACAGCGCTTGCTGGCGGCGGGCTGCCAGCCGGCGGGCGTCCCACGTCCGCCCGTACGCGTCGGGTGCCCGCGACGGCAGGCGGCGCCCGGTCTCGATCAACTCCAGTACGCGGTCGGGGAGCGTGTCGCGTCGCTCGTTCGCCCGCCGCAGCGCCGCTCGGAGGCCAGCCCGCGACCCCGTGCCGAGCAGGCTGCCCCGCTCCAGCAGCGCCGCGAACTCCATCACCGTCCCGGCGTCGTTGGCGTCGACGGCCGCCTCGGCCTCCGGGAACCCGACCGAGTCGATCTCGGCGTCGAGTGCGACCGCCGCCCTCGTCACCGCCGCCTCGGCCGCGGCCTCGACGGCCGGCGTCGCCGCCGCCATGAACGCATCGGGAACGCCGAACCGCAGGTCGTCGGGCTCGCGATCGAGATCGTCGACGAACGCGAGCCGTGCGGGCGCGCCCAGCGACGCCGGTCGCGTGGCTTCCTGTCCGGCGGTCGCTTCCAGCACCCGTGCGGCCGTTTCGACAGTGCGAGCGAGGACGCCGACGTGGTCGTTCGACGGTGAGAGCGGGACGACGCCCTCCGCGGGCACCAGCCCGTAGGTGGGCTTGTAGCCGACGATCCCGCAGAACGCGGCCGGGATGCGGACGCTGCCGGCGGTGTCGGTGCCCAGTGCGGCGTCGACGCTCCCGCCGGCGACCGCGGCGGCGCTGCCCGAGGAGGAGCCGCCGGGGACGTGGCCGTCGACCGCGGGGTTCCGTGTCGGGCCGCGCGCGCTCAGTTCGCCCGTCGTCCCGAACGCGAACGGGTCCATATCCGTGGTGCCGACGATCGTCGCGCCCGCGGCCCGGAGTCGTTCGACGGCGACGGCGTCGATGTCGGGCGTCCACTCGAAGCAGTCGGTGCCACAGGTCGTCGTCACGCCGCCGACGGCGACGTTCTCCTTCACGGCGAGATCGAGGTCGGCGAGCGGGCCGTAGAGCGGCGCGTCGGCGATGAACGTCTCGGCGAAGGCGTCGTGGGGGTTCGCGCGCTCGTGGGCGGTCGGGGGGCGAACGCGCCGGCGACGCTGTCGCCCGGCAGCGATCGGACCCGGGCGAGATACTCGTCGACCCGGTCGTCGGTGTCCGGCGGGTCGGCGCGCTCCATGATCGGCCGTTTTCACCGTACACGTAAGGGCCGTTCGGCCGCCGCAATCCTCGCCGGGCGACCACTGAAACCGGCGGGCTTTAGGCCCGCATCGATCAATCCACGAGTAGATGAGCCACGAGGAGCTCCCGACCGACCGTCCCGCGGTGGTGACGTGTGGACTGCCGTACGCAAACGGCGATCTCCACATCGGTCACCTCCGTGGGTACACCGCCGCGGACGCGGTGAACCGCTCGCTGAAGAAGCTCGGCCAGCAGTCGGCGTACGTCTGTGGGTCGGACATGCACGGCACCCCGTCGCGCTCAACTCCGCCAAGGAGGGCGTCTCCCCGGAAGCGTACGCGATGGAGTACCACCGGAAGTACGAGGAGACGTTCCCGAAGTTCAACGTCGATTTCGACAACTACGGCCACACCCACGACGAGACGAACACTGAGATCACCCGCGAGTTCGTCGAACGGCTCGAGGACGCGGGCTACATCTACGAGGGCGAGATTCTCGTCGCCTGGGACCCCGAGGAGGACCAGCCCCTCCCCGACCGCTACGTCGAGGGGACCTGCCCGTACTGCGGCGAGCATGCCCGCGGCGACGAGTGTGACGAGGGCTGTGGCCGCCACCTCGAACCCGGCGAGATCGAGAACCCCGTCTCGACGCTGACGGGCAACCCCGCGGAGTACCGCGAGCGCGAACACAAGTACTTCGCCGTCTCCGAACTCGCGGACTACCTCTCGGAGTTCCTCGACCGGCTCGAGGGCACCTCGAACGCCCAAAACCAGCCCCGTGAGTGGATCGAGGAGGGGCTCCAGGACTGGTGTATCACGCGAGACATGGACTGGGGGATCGACTACCCCGGCGAGGAGGAGCTCGTGCTGTACGTCTGGGTCGACGCGCCGATCGAGTACGTCTCCTCGAGCAAGCAGTACTCCGAGCGCGTCGGCGCCGACGAGTACGACTGGGAGGAGGTTTGGGGCCGCAACGGTGGCGACGGCGGCGAGATCGTCCACGTGATCGGTCGCGACATCATCCAGCACCACACGATCTTCTGGCCGGCGATGCTCCACGCCACGGACCACGCCGAACCGCGCGCGGTCTGTGCGACGGGCTTTGTCACCATCGACGGCAAGGGGCTCTCGACCAGCCGCAACCGCGCGATCTGGGCCGAAGAGTACCTCGACGAGGGGTTCCACCCGGACCTCCTCCGCTACTACCTGACCACGATGGGCGGGTTCCAGCAGGACCTCGACTTCACCTGGGAGCGCTTCCAGGAGCGCGTCAACGGCGAACTGGTCGGCACGGTCGGCAACTTCGTCTACCGGTCGATGCTGTTCGCGGCGCGCAACTTCGACGGCACGCCCGACGCCGACGTGAGCGACGAGGTGCGCGAGCGCATCGACGCCGCCGTCGAGCAGTTCGAGAGCGCGGTCAAGAACTACGACGTGCGCACTGCCGGCGACGCCGCGGTCGAACTCGCGCAGTTCGGCAACGAGTACATCCAGCAGCACGAGCCGTGGCAGCTCGAGGACGGCAGCGACGAGCAGGCCCAGGTCATCCGCGACTGCCTGCAGGTCGCCACCGCCGTCGCCGTCCTGCTCGAGCCCACCTGTCCGGAGAAGGCCGAGACGGTCTGGACCCAGCTCGGTATCGACGCCGACGTCCACGCCGCCGAGACCGACGCGGTCCACACCGAGCCGGGCGCCTTCGACGAACCGGACGAGCTGTTCGAGAAGATCGAGGACGACCGCGTCGACGAACTGGACGAGGCGCTGGACGCGAAGATCGCGGCAGCGACTGCCGACGAGGACGACACTGAGGACGACGACGCCGAAACTGCAGACTCAGCCATGGACGAGAGCGACTTCGAACCCCTGATCGACGAGCGTATCGACTTCGACACCTTCGAGAGCCTGGACATCCGCGTCGGCCGCATCGAGTCGGCCGAGGGCGTCGAAGGTGCGGACAAACTGGTGCGGCTTTCGGTCGACATCGGCGTCGAGACCCGCCAGATCGTCGCCGGGCTGAAACAGCTCCACGACGTGGACGACCTGACCGGCGAGAAGGTGATCGTCCTCGCCAACCTGGAGAAGGCGGAGCTGTTCGGCGTGGAGTCGAACGGGATGGTGCTCGCGGCGGGCGACCAGGCGGACCTGCTGACGACGAGCGGCGACGCCGAGCCGGGGACGAAGGTGCGGTAACGGCGGGTGCAGGCGTTCCGTGACGACGGTACGGTGACGACGGAAGCAGCCGCCCTGCGCCACTGACCGAAACTGCCGGGCTGTGGCCGTAACGGGCCGACGCTCGGCCGCGACAGCCGTGTCGCGGAACCGAGATTTATACCCTGTCGTCCCCTAGGTTACACAATGTCTCGAACCCCGCCCGGGCCGAAAGGACAGCCGGTATTCGGGAGCAGTCGGCAGTACGCTCGCGACCCGTTCCGGTTCGTCACGCACTTAGAGGAGGCGTACAGCGGCGTCTGCCAGTTCGACATGGGGCCGCTCGAGACGTACATGGTGACCGACCCGGCGGAGATCGAGCGGATCCTCGTCGCCGACGCCGACCGGTTCGGCAAACCCGATTTTCAGGACGACGCGCTCGGCAGCCTGCTCGGTGAGGGGCTGCTGCTCAGCGAGGGCGAGACGTGGCGACAGCAGCGCCGACTCGCCCAGCCAGCGTTCGACATGTCGCGGCTGTCGGGGATGGCCGACCGCATCGTCGACCACACCGAGTCCCGGCTCGCCGACTGGGGCGACGGCGGGCAGTTCGACGTCGAACAGGAGATGACGACGGTCACCATCGACGTGATCCTCGACCTGATGATGGGCGTCGAGCTCCCGCGCCACCGGCTGGAGCACGTCCGCGAGCAGTTGGAGCCGCTGGGGATGCGGTTCGAGCCCGACCCCGTCCGCTTCGCGCTCCCGGAGTGGGTGCCGATGCCGGGCGACGCCGAGTTCGACGCCGCCGTCACGGAGTTGGAAGCCGTCATCGACGACATCGTCGCCCAGCGCCGCGACGACATCGGCGACGCGGACGATCCCGACGCGCCGATGGACTTCCTCTCGATCCTGCTGCGGGCGCGGGAAGCGGGCGAGCAGACCGACCGACAGCTCCGCGACGAGATGATGACGATGCTGCTTGCGGGCCACGACACCACCGCGCTGACGCTGACGTACACGTGGTTCCTGCTGTCCGAACACCCAGAGGTCGAACGCCGGCTCCACGAGGAAATCGACGCCGTCGTCGGCGACGGCCGGCCGACGGCCGAAGAGCTTCGGGAGCTGGAGTACACGGAGTGGGTGATCAAGGAGGCGATGCGGCTCTACCCGCCGGTGTACACGATCTTCCGCCAGCCGCGTGAGCCCGTCGACGTTGGGGGGTACACGATCCCGCCGGAGGCGTCGATCATGCTCCCCAGTGGGCGGTCCACCGCTCCGACGAGTACTGGACGGACCCGGAGACGTTCGATCCCGAGCGCTGGCGCCCCGAACGGACGCGGGAGCGCCCCCGGTTCGCGTACTTCCCCTTCGGCGGCGGGCCGCGTCACTGTATCGGCAAACATCTCGCCATGCTCGAAGCCCGGACCATCGTCGCGACGACGGCCAGTCAGTACCGGCTCACCTACGAGGGCCAGCGTCCGCTCGAACTGCTGCCGACGCTGACGGCGCACCCGCGCAACGGGATGCCGATGCGGGTCGAGCGCCGCTGAGCGGCCGTCGACCGGCGCGCGGCCGAGCCTCGGCGCCGACCTTCCCGGCCAACACCAACCACTTACGACGGCTCGCGTCGAACCGCCGGCCATGCGCATCGAGTACGACCGCGACACCTGTATCGGGATGTTCCAGTGCGTCGCCGAGTGGGACGCCTTCGAGCGCGACGAGGACGCCGGGAAAGCCGTCCTCGTCGACGCCGAACCGAAAGACGAGGACCTGTTCGTCCGCGAGGTGCCCGAGGACGCCGAACTCGACGCGAAGTTCGCCGCCCGGGCCTGCCCCGTCGACGCCATCCGCGTGTACGACGACGACGGCGAGCAGATCGTCTGAGCCGTCCCGGCACGCCCCCGTTTCAGTTCCACCACGCTCGCCGAACCCTTATCGGCGAGCGCGCCCCAGTACCTGCAAATGGCGGCCTCCGACGACGTCGGCCGGATCGACCACCCGCTGCTGACGCCCGATTTCCTGGAGCGCCGGCTCTACCAGCTCCAGCTCGCGGGCACCGCCCAGGAGGCCGACACGCTCGTCTGTCTCCCCACGGGGCTCGGGAAGACCACCGTCTCGCTGCTCGTCACCGCCGAGCGACTCGACGAGGTCGGCGGCAAGGCGCTCATGCTCGCGCCGACGAAGCCGCTGGTCCAGCAGCACGCCGAGTTCTACCGCGAGGCACTCCAGGTTCCGGACGACGAGATCGTCGTGTTCACCGGCGAGGTCAGCCCGGACGACCGCGCCGAGCTCTGGGAGTCGGCGACGATCGTGATCGCGACGCCCCAGGTCGTCGAGAACGACCTCGTCGGCAATCGCATCTCGCTGTCGGACGTGACCCATCTTACCTTCGACGAGTGCCACCGCGCGACCGGCGACTACGCCTACGTGTACATCGCCGAGCGCTACCACGCCGACGCCGCCGACCCGCTCGTGACCGGGATGTCCGCGTCGCCGGGCGGCGACGAGGAGGAGATCCTGCAGGTGTGTGAGAACCTCGGGCTGACCGAGGTCGAGGTGATGACCGAGGACGACGCCGACGTCGACGAGTTCACCCACGACACCGACGTGCAGTGGGAGCGCGTCGACCTGCCCGAGGAGATCCTGGAAATCCGTGAACTGCTGAACGAGGTGATCACTGAGCGGCTGGAGGACCTGAAGGAGCTCGGCGTCACCAACGCCACCAGCCCGGACCTCTCTCAGAAGAAGCTCAACGGCATGCGCGCCGAACTGCAGAAGCTGATCAACAACGACCAGAGCGAGGGGTACCAGGGGATGAGCACCCACGCGGAGATCATGAAGCTCCGTCGCGCGGTCGAACTCGTCGAGACCCAGTCCGTCGAGTCCGTCCGGCGCTACTTCGAGCGCCAGCGCGAGGACGCCCGCTCCTCGGGGGCGTCGAAGGCCAGCCAGCGCATGGTCAGCGACCCCGGGTTCGCCGCGCGATGCGGAAAGCCGACACGTACGACGAGCTCCACCCGAAGTTCTCGAAGGCCCGCATTCTGCTGGCCCAGACCCTCGGCATCGGCGAGGGCGAGCGCGTCATCGTGTTCACCGAGTCCCGCGACACCGCCGAAGCCCTGACCGAGTTCCTCGGGCAGAGCTTCGAGACCCGGAAGTTCGTCGGGCAGGGCGACAAGGAGGGCTCCGACGGGATGACCCAGAAACAGCAGCAGGAGCGCCTCGACCAGTTCCGCAACGGCGAGTTCGAGGTGCTGGTCTCCACCTCGGTCGCCGAGGAGGGGCTCGACGTGCCGGAGGTCGACCTCGTGCTGTTCTACGAGCCGGTCCCGACCGCGATCCGGTCGATCCAGCGGAAGGGTCGAACCGGCCGCCAGGCCGAGGGGAAGGTGGTCGTCCTGATGGCCAACGACACCCGGGACGAGGCCTTTTTCTGGATCGCTCGCCGCCGCGAACAGGAGATGGAAGACGAGCTTCGGGAGCTGAAAGGCGTCGCCGACGAGGTCGAGGCGGAGCTCGACGACGCCCAGCAGGCGCTCTCGGCGTTCGGCGACGCCGATAGGGAACGCGAAGAGCGCGTCGAGCCCGGGCTGACCGACTTCGAGAGCGAGAGCGAGAGCGAGAGCGAGAGCAGCGCCGACGGCGCGGACGCCGCGTCCGACCCTGCCGAGGAGGGGGTCGTCGCCACTGCCGACTCCGACCCCGAGGAGGACGTGATCGAGGTCGTCGTCGACCAGCGCGAGCTCGACTCGCCGATCGCGAAGGAGCTCTCCCGCCGGGAGGGCGTTCGGACCCGGCTCGAGACGCTCGAAGTCGGCGACTACGTGCTCTCCGACCGCGTCGCCGTCGAGCGCAAGTCGGTCGCGGACTTCCTCGACACGCTCACCGGCGGCGACCGCTCGATGTTCGAGCAGGTCGGCGACCTCTCGCGGGCGTACGCCCGGCCGGTGGTGATCCTCGAAGGCGAGGATCTCTACGGCGAGCGCAACGTCCACCCCAACGCCATCCGCGGCGCGCTCTCCTCGCTCGCCATCGACTTCGATGCCAGCGTACTCCGCACGGAGGACGAGGACGACACTGCCGACCTGCTGGAGGTCGTCGCGGGCCGCGAACAGGAGGAGAGCGACCGGACGGTCTCCGTCCACGGCGAGAAATCCGGGAAGACGCTTGCCGAACAGCAGGAGTACGTCGTCGGCAGCGTCGCCGACATCGGCCCCGTGACGGCGCGGGCGCTGCTCGAGGAGTTCAAAACCGTCGAGGCGGTGATGACCGCGAAGAAGGAGGACCTCATGGCGGTCGACGGCGTCGGCGAAGTGACCGCGGATCGACTGCGTGAGGTCGTCGGCTCGGACTACTCGGGTTGACTACTCCACCGCGTCCAGCGCCTCGGCTGCTTCTTTCGCCGCTTCGAGCCACTGCTTCGCCGTCCGCGGATCGCTCGCCTCGTTCGCCTTCCGCGCGCTGCGGGTCACCGCGCGCTGGAGTTCAGCCCGCGGGCCGTCGGCCGGCGTCGGCGCCTCGCTCGTCGTCGGCGCTTCGCCAGTCGGCTCCTGGCTGCTCTCGTCGACGTACTCCGTCGGCGCGGCGTTGCCCCGGTCGGGTTCGGTCCGCGTCGGCTCGGCACTGACCGGCTGGGGAGCCTGGCGCTCGGCCGGCTGCTGGCTCGCGGGCTGCTGGCGCTGTCCCGAGGACTGCTGCTGTGTCTGCTCGCCGGCCTGTGCCGCGTCGTCGGCGCCACCGCCGTGACAGGTCGGACAGAACGTGCGATCGCCGTCGCGGAACAGGGGGTCGCCGCAGTTTTCGCAGTGCTCGTTGGTCATCGTCGCGCCCTGCAGCAGCAGCTCGCTCATGCGCTGGGTCTCCTGGCGCTTCTGTTGGTCCTTCTCGAGTTTCTCGCGGAGTTTCTCCCGCTCGGCCTCCTTGTCGAACTCCTCGCTCATGGGCGTCGGTTGGGGCTCCGGGGCAAAAAGGCGTGGTAGTCCGAGAACGCCAGTGCCGCGGCTAGGCGGCTGAAAACACGGGAACTGAACGGGAGCGAGTTAGAACGGAGCCTGCGGACCTTCGTCGTCCTCGCCGTCGTCGTCGCCCTCGCCCGGGAAGGAGGGGCTCATGCTGCTGCCGCCGGTGCCGCCGAGGTCGCCGTCGGCGCCGGCGCTCATCCCGGTGTCGGCCTGTACCGTCTCGATCTCGGGGATCTCCTTGACCATCCGGGACTTGATCGCCTGGATCGTCATCGGGGAGATACCGCAGCCCGAACACGCGCCGCCGAGCTGGATGTGTACTTCGCCCGCCTCGCGGTCGAGGTGGGTGATCGAGGACGAACCGCCGTGCATCTGGATCTGCGGGAAGTTGCGTCGCAGGAAGTTGCTGACGCGCTCGCGAAGGTCGTCGTCGCCGGACTGGCTCTCCGTGCTCATACTTCGGCTTGGCGAGCGGGCGGCTTATGCCTTTGGTTCGGGTCACCCCGAACACGTTCGATAGCCGGCTCAGCCGTCGGTTTCGGGCTGTTCGACGCCCAACAGCTGGTGGAGTTCGGCGGCGATCACGTCGGTGTACTGCTCCAGCGTCTCGTGCAGCGTCTCGGGGTCGACGCTCACTGCCGTGACGCGGTCTGCGGGGTTCTCGGGGAGTTCGACCTCGAAGGCGCCGTCGACGAAGTGGGGCTCGGACTCGTTGAGCACCTGCTGGTCGATCACGTGGATCAGGTCCGAGTCGTGGTGCTCGCTCATCGTCTCGAACGCGTTCTTGTACGCGCGCTGGAGCTCGGTGAAGTGGTCGGTGTACTTCTCCTCCTCGAACGTTTCGGGGTCGAACTCGGCCATCGGCGACGATTCGCGAGGCGGGGCCAAAAGTGGGGCGACTCGGCCGGCCTCAGAACGCGACCCAGTCGGTGGGCTCCCGTCGCGACTCCTGGTAGCGGAACGCCCGTCCGTCGTCGTCGCGCCGGGTGGTGATCACGGCGTCGAACGGCTGGGTGAGCGTGGTGACCGCCTGCTCGGTCGCGGCGTCGTCGTCGATGACGGCGACGGCGGGCCAGTCGAGCCCCTTCGCCTCCGCGAGCAGCACGCGGAGGAACTGGTAGACCCGCTCGGTCTCCCAGTACATCAGTAGCTCCGACACCGAGTGGACGCCGACGGCGGCGTGGTCGGCGTCGGCCTGAACCGAATCGACCAGATCGGTGAACTTCACGCCGACTTCGGTGAGGTTCTTCGGCGAGGAGGCGTAGCGAACGAGCCCGTTCTCGTCGCCGTCACGCCCCTGGGCGCGGCTCGCGCAGTCGACGATGCCGAAGCAGTCGGGGTCGCCGTAGTCGGCGAAATCCTCGCGGGCGCCGGTCGCCTGCCGGCTGGTGGAGACGAGCAGCCCGCAGTCCGCGAGGGCGTCGAGCAGCCGGAGGAGCAGGTCGTACTTCCCGGACATCGCGGGGCCGCGCACCAGCACGCTCCGACCCACCGCGAGCTCGGCGATCGGGATGGCGGAGTCCAGGGTCTGGGAGGTGGGCTCCTCCATTCTCATACGCCCACCTCTCGGGGAGACCACAAAACGCTGTTCCCTGTTCACCCGTCGGCAGTCGGGACGTTGATGAAGGTACGTGCCAGTGACGAGGTATGGCGACTGCTCTACGAACCGCTGACCCGACGCTGGGGGGTGGCGCTGATGCGGTACCTCGCACGAACCGCCGACGGCGACGCGCTGCTGGGCGACGACGACGGCGTCGTCCCGCTCGAGGCGGCTGTACCAGAGCACACGAGCGTCCGCGACGCGCTGCCCGCAGCGGCCGCCGGGACGCTCCCGGGCGCCGACGACGCAACCGCCGAGCGAACCCCTCGCGGGAACTACTCCCTCGGCGCCCCCGTCGCGGAGCCGGGGAAGCTGTTCGGCATCGGCCTCAACTACGTCGAACACGCCGGCGACCTCTCGGAGGACGCGCCCGAGGAGCCGGCGAGCTTCTTCAAGCCGACGACGGCCGCGACCGGGCCGGGCGGCCCCATCCGCCTCCCGCCCGCCGAGATCAGCGACCGCGTGACCGCCGAGGCCGAACTCGCGGTCGTGATCGGACGGACCTGCCGGAACGTCGACGCCGCGGACGCCGACGACGTGATCGCCGGCTACGTGCCGGTGATCGACATGACCGCCGAGGACATCCTCCAGCGCAACCCGAGGTTCCTGACGCGCTCGAAGAGCTTCGACACGTTCCTCGTGTTCGGTCCCCACATCGCGATGCCCGAACCCGGGGCCGACCTCGCTGACACGACCGTTCGCACCGTGATCGACGGCGAGACGATCGCGGAGAACGTCGTCGGGAACATGACGTTCTCGCCCCGGGAGCTCGTGGCGTATCACTCCGACGTGATGACGCTGCAGCCGGGCGACGTGATCTCGACCGGCACGCCCGGCGCGGGCGTCATCGAACCCGGCTCGCACGTGCGTGCGGAGGTCGACGGGTTCGGCGGCGTCGCGGCGGACGTGACCCGATAACTGACAGCGATCGTACAGTAGCGATCTTCGGTTCGATCGCGAACAGAAACATAGTTCTGATTACACTTTTTGGGCCGGGTAGCCACGTGGTAGACGTGACGGACCACAACCCATCCCCCCACGGTAGTACAGACCCGACGATCGACGCTCACCCCAAGGACGGCGCCTTCGTGGCTGCCGTCGTCGTTCCCGCCGTCGTGTTCGCCGCCGTCTGGGCGATACAGGCCCCGACAGTCGCGGCCGGCGTGGCGGGCGTCGCCGTCGGTGCCGCAGCTGGCAGGTACGAGGTGCCCGGCCGCATCGTCGGCGAGACGCCGACCACTATACGTGGGAGGAACCCCGACACCGAGGCGTCGACGCCGCCCGCCGGGGGCCGGCCCGGTAACGGCGACGCGGGCGGTGTTCCCCCGGGCTCCGGTGGAACCGACCGCCGCGAACTCTTTTCAAACGTGACAGCCAACGAGTGGGTATGGCTTCCGGACCCGACCCGGACTCGGCGGCGTCCCGCCGGACGACGCGTTCTCGACCCTGGGCAGCGAGATCCGACTCGACATCGTCCGACGGCTAGGTGACGCCGACCGCCCGCTCTCGTTCTCCGAACTCCGCGACGCGGTGGACGTTCGCGACTCCGGCCAGTTCAACTACCACCTCGGGGAGCTTGTCGGCCACTTCGTCGGCAAGACCGAGGAGGGGTACCGCCTCCGGCAGGCCGGCGAGCGTGTGGTCGAGGCAGTCCTCTCGGGCACGGTGACGGAGACGCCCGTGATGGAGCCGACGCCGGTCGACGAGGACTGCCACTACTGCGGGGCGCCTGTCGAGGTTCGGTACCGACAGGAGCAGGTCGACGTGTTCTGTCCCGAGTGCAGCGGCGCGTACGACGCTGGGCACGCGCCGGCCGAAGCCGAGATCCCGCCGGGGTACGGCTGGCTCGGCGGGATGCCGCTCCCGCCGGCGGGGTTGGACGGACGGGACGCCGACGAGGTGTTGCGGGCGGCGTTCAGCCTCGGGCAGACCGAGTTCGTCACGGCGAGTACGGGGATCTGCCCCCGGTGCTCGGCCCGGACCGAGCGCACGGTCGAGGCCTGCGACGACCACGGCGCCGACGGGGGTGTCTGTTCGGACTGCGGGCGCCGGCGGTCGGTCGTGTTCGGCTCCGCGTGTACGAACTGCAACTACGAGGCCGCGGGCGGCGTGCTCATGGCGCTGTTCGCGGAGACGGAGTTCCTGGCGTTCATGACGAACCACGGGCTGAACCCGATGAACCCCGACTCCGTCACCGCCTACCTCAACGCGATCTCGAACTACGAGACGGTCGTCCGGTCGCACTCGCCGCTCGAGGTGGAGATCCGCCTGACCGTCGACGGCGACACCTTCACCCGGACGATCGACGAGGCGTTCCTGAACGCCGGGACGGCGGAGTCCTGATCCCGCTGGCCCGGGTCGTCCGCCCCACCACGTCGGAGCGCTACATTCATCCGCCCGACCGCGTACCACTACACAGAGTGGAGCCCGCCCGCATCCCGGAGTCGTTCCCCGCGCCCTCCTACCGCGGCAACCAGGAGCGGGCGCTCGCGGACATCCGCGACGCGTTCGCAGCCGGGAACGATGTCGTGCTCGTGCGCGCGCCGACGGGCAGCGGCAAGTCCCTCCTCGCGCGCTCGATCATGGGTGCGGCCCGGACCGTCGCCGAAGCCGACCCCGCCCAGCCCACCGGCGCCTACTACACCACGCCGCAGGTCAGCCAGCTCGACGACGTGGAGGCCGACGACCTGCTCGACGACTTCCGGGTGATCCGGGGAAGAACAACTACGACTGCATCCTCCCCGGCGAGCACGACACGCCGGTCGATCAGGCCCCCTGCGTGCGCAAGAAGGGGTTCGACTGCACGGTTCGCCACCGCTGTCCGTACTTCTCCGATCGCGCGATCGCGTCGAACCAACCCATCGCGGCGATGACGCTCGCGTACTTCATGCAGACCGCCGGCAGCGACGTGTTCCGGATGCGCGACGTGGTCGTCGTCGACGAGGCCCACGGGCTCGCGGAGTGGGCGGAGATGTACGCGGCCGTCGAGCTCTCCCCCGGCGCGTGCCGGTCTGGGACGACGTGAACGTGCCGGACGTGACCGCGGCCACCGGCGATCCCGTCGAGGGCGCCGTCCGGTTCGCCGAACAGCTGCTCGAGCGCTGCGAGGCCGAGAAGGACGGACTGCTCGCCAAGCCCGAACTCACGCCCGAGGAGGCCGCCCGCCGGGACCGCCTGCAGGAGCTGATCAGCGAGCTCGCCTACTTCGCGGAGGACTACCGCGACCCAAATTCGCCGACGACGTGGGTCGTCGACCAGCCCGAGGGCGCCGGCGGCGCCATCTCGATCAAGCCGCTCGACCCCGCGAAGTACCTCAAGCACACCGTCTGGGACCGCGGCTCGAAGTTCGCGCTGCTGTCGGCGACGATCCTCAACAAGGAGGCGTTCTGCCGCGGCGTCGGGCTCGACCCCGAGAACGTCGCCCTCGTCGAGGTCGGCCACACGTTCCCCGTCGAGAACCGCCCGCTGTACGACACCACCCAGGGGAAGATGACCTACGAGCACCGCGACGAGACGCTCCCCAAGATCGCCGATCTGGTCGTCCGGCTGATGGCGAAACACGCCGACGAGAAGGGGCTGGTCCACTGCCACTCCTACGGGATCCAGGAGCGGCTCACGGAGCGGCTCGCCGAACTGGGCGTCGCCGGCCGGGTGCGCGTCCACGACCGGGAGAACCGTGACGCCCAGCTCGAGGCGTGGAAAGCCAGCGACGAGCCCGAGCTGTTCCTCTCAGTCAAGATGGAGGAGGCCCTGAATCTGGAGGGCGACCTCTGTCGCTGGCAGGTGCTCTGCAAGGCGCCGTACCTCAACACGAAGGACTCACGCGTCGAACAGCGACTGGAGGAGGGGCAGTGGGCGTGGTACTACCGCGCCGCCCTCAGAACCGTGATCCAGGCCTGCGGCCGGGTCGTCCGCTCGCCGGAGGACTACGGCGCGACCTACCTCGCGGACGACTCCCTCCTGGAGCTGTTCGACCGCGCGAGCACCGACATCCCGGGGTGGTTCCAGGAGCAGGTCGACCGCCTCTCGACGCCGACGCTGCCCGCGGCCGACCCCGCGG
Source organism: Halolamina pelagica (assembly GCF_001307315.1). Taxonomy (GTDB): domain Archaea; phylum Halobacteriota; class Halobacteria; order Halobacteriales; family Haloferacaceae; genus Halolamina; species Halolamina pelagica_B. Next base: position 1,024,667 of record NZ_LGUC01000001.1, on the reverse strand, counting down.
CCGCGCTCGCGGGCGTCGACGCCAGCCCGAACGCGCGCTCGTCGGGGTGGTCCGGGCGGGGCGCCAGCCGCCAGTCCGGCGGCTCGACGACCTCGTCGTCCTCGGGATCGTCGTCGACGCGTTCGTCCAGTTCGGGCGGCGACGCGCCGGCGAACAAGACCGAGGCGGAGGCGGCAAAGCGTGAGAACCATCCCCTCTCGGATGTTTGGGGTGACGGATGAGCCGACTCACCGACGCCATCCGTGCACGGTTCGGCGAGGACATCTTCCGCCGGATGGCGATCGCGGCCGTACTGACCGCGCTGCTGATGGGCTCACTCGGCGTCGCCGACCCGTTCTACTCGCCGCCGGAGCCCCGGACCGTCGACACCGACGCGCCGCCGGAACAGGTCGCACTGGACGCGCTGAACACCACGGCGACCAACGACTACCGGATGGACTGGATCACGCCCTGTGACCAGGAGAACGTCACGCGCCGCGACGGCGGCTGTGTGTTCCTGCGCTACACCGTCGAGCGCAGCGACCGGGAGTTCGACACCGACAACGGCGAGGGATACTTCGGCAGCGGCCCGGACGTGTACGCCGACGCGGTCAGCGCGACGTACTACGACTTCCCCGAGGGGCCCGACCGGAGTCGCTCCCGGGCGCTGAACCTCTGGGAAGGCGCGGATCGCCTCGACCGGAGCGATCTGGCGGCGACGCTCGCGGACTCGGCCGTCGAGACGACCGTCTCGGAGTCCAACGGGACGATCCGGCTGCGGACCGACAACGACACGGTCGCGAGTCGGCTGCTCGGCACGTCTGCGAACGCCTCGGCGCCGCCGGAGTCGTTCGACGCCAACGTCACCGTGACCGTCGACGCCGATTCGGGTCGGCTGCGGGCGATAACGATCTACTCGGCCAACGGCAACGACACCGACTGGCAGCGCTACCGCTACGACCGGTGGAACGACGTAACCGTCGAGCGTCCTGCGGGATCGAGTCGGCCGATCCTCGGCTGGGTGTTCGACGCGATCAACCGCGAGCACCGGCCGTAGAACCGGGTTTCACAGCGCCAGCGCGTAGGCGAACGAGGAGCCGAGCATCAGGACGGTCAGCACGACGGCGAGCACCTGTTTCCACTCCATACGCGACCTAGCGGCGCCAGCGGCTTAACTTCCGTCGCCGATCAGGCGTCCTCGCCGGGCACCATGTGTAGGCCGGCGCGGGACTTCAGCACCAGCACCTCGTCGGCGTTCGTGTCGAAGAAGTCGGGCCGCGGGATGCTCACCGTCTCGAACGTCTCGGGGTCGAGCACCTGTACCGCGTGCTCGTCCTCGACGGCGACGACGGTGGTCTCCACGGCCTCCTCGCGCTCACCGAGTCGGAGCGCGTCGGGGGCGTCTTCCTCGTCGAACCGGGCCTCGTAGCGTTCGCCGGAGGCGAGTCGCGTCCCCTTGAGGTTGCCGCGGACCGAGGTGACGAGCACCGGGCCGTCGCCGTCCTCGGGGTCGATGATCTCGTCCGGGCGATAGCGCGGCAGGCGGACCGAGAACGTGACGCGGTACACCTCGTTGCCGTCGGAGTCCTCGGTGACGAGGGTGGCGTACTCCTCGAAGTCGCCGCCGAACTCCTCGACCAGCCGTTTCGAGAGCGCGCGGCCGAGCTTGTTCGTCGAGAGCTTGATGTCGGCGCCGTCGTCGACTTCTTTCGCCTCGGTGACGAACGCGTCGCGGTCGCCGTCGGCCTCGCGCTCCTGGACCATCTCGTGGGCGATCTCCATGGCGCGCTCGCGCTCCGCCTTCGTGGGTTCGCGCTCGTCGGCGCGGACCTGCACCTCGCCGGCGTAGGCGCCGCCGGAGATGCGGCCACAGCGCTTGCAAGTGCCCCGCGAGACTTTCACGGGCACCACGACCTGCTCCTCGACGGGCGTGCCGCGGACGATCCCGGAGAACGTGCAGTGCATGCGGATGGTGTTCTGGTCGACCTGTTCGGGCTCGACGCCCCACTGCACCTGCTCGGCCTTGAGGTGGACCCCGAGGGCTTCGGCCACCTCGTCGACGGCCACGTCGGTGTAGTCTTTCGCGCCAACGTCGACCCAGCGGTTGCCGCGGTGGACCGCACCACAGCGCGAGCAGACGAGCACCTCGATCCGGTCGGGCGCGTCGACGAGGTCGAACTGCTCGAAGTAGCAGGCGTCACAGAGTGCGGCGTCGCGGTCCCGCGGCTCCCCGGGGAGCGGCTCGGGGCGCTCGGGCACGTCGTCGCCGCAGCGAGGGCAGAACTCGCCGGACTTGCTCATTACCGAAAACTGGACGGTTCGGACTGATAAGGCCCGCGCTATACGGTGTGTGGGTTCGGAACCCCGCTTTCGGCGGCTTCCGGACTGCGACGGCGAACGTCACCGCGGAGTGAGCATGACCACTTGTGACCGCACCGCCGAGCACCGCGGCCACAACCTCCCGAGCCGACTCGCTCGGGTTCCCCCTCGCTCGTCCCTCGCGCGCTCGTTCGCCCACGCAGGGGCTAACGTCGCGCGCCACCGCGGCCGCGCTGCGGTCGCGGTGGACGCCCCGGGGGCGTCGCCGAGAGCCGAAGACTCTCGGCTGCCAACCAGAACTCTCCGATTTCTGGTGACGCCGATTGTCGGCGCCCGCGGGGGAGGGGTGGGGATTCGGCACTGCGCCGGACCTCGTTCCCGGCGCGTGGCGGTCGCAAGTGTGCTACGAACGAGATGCCGTTGCCGATGCGGTCGCTGTCGCTACTACTGACACCGAGAAGCTTGCCTCCCCATCCGACTATTCGACCGTGTTCCGCAGCGTCCCGACCCCCTCGTACCAGATCTCCACCTCGTCGCCCGGCTCGATCGTCCCCGGGTTCCCCGGGCTCCCGAACGCGATGGCGTCGCCGGGCCGGAACGTGAACCGCTCGGAGAGGAACGAGATCAGCTCGTAGGGACCCCACAGCATCAGCTCCGTGTTCGCCGCCTGCCGGCGCTCGCCGTTGATCTCGGTGTACATGTCGAGGCTCCGCGGGTCCACGTCGGTCTCGATCCACGGCCCCAGCGGCCCGGAGCCGTCGAACGCCTTCCGCGAGGTGAGCCCCGGCTGGTCTAGCGCGTCCACGTCGTTCATGATGGTGAACCCCCGAACCACGTCCTCGGCTTCCGCGGGCGTGAGGTCGCGACAGTGCTCGTCGATCACCGCCACCAGCTCGCCCGCGTACGTCACCTCCTCGGAGAACGTCGGGTACGGGATCGGCGCCTCGTGGGAGACCACCGACGCCGGCGGCTTGATGAAGAACGTCGGCTGCTCGGGGCGCTCGTACCCTTTCTGCTCCAGCGTCTCGGCGTAGTTGCGCCCGATGCAGTAGAGCGCCGAGGGCTCACACGGCGCGGCGAGATCGCCGTCCTCGCCCACCACGTAGCGTTCGCCGTCGCTTTCGACCGCACCGTCCTCGTACTCGCCGGCGACGACGCCGTCGTCGGTCTGGATCCGTGCTAGTCGCATGGCTGAAGCTCCGTCGGCGGGGCCAAAGGGGTTCGCTTCGCGGCCGATATCGACCCGTCCAGCCCCGGATCAGTTCCGCGTCCGTTCGGGATCGATCAGTCCCGCACCAGCTCCGGCCGCGGAACCGCCTCCTCGGCGGCGTCGCGCCAGGAGTGCTCGGGCGTCCAGTCCAGCAGGGATGCGGCTTTCGCGACGCTGTAGGCGCCGCCGTCGCCGTCGACGCCCGGGCCGGCCTCGGGAACGTCGCCGTAGTAGCGCGCCAGCAGTTCCTCGAGTGGTTCGCCCAGCGCGTTGTCGGCGGCGACGCAGTTAAACGCCTCGTGGCCGCCATCGGGGGCGAACGCGGTCGTCAGTGCCGCGTGGACCATCTCGGCCACGTCGCGGGCGTCCACGTAGGACCAGTAGTTTCCCGCGCCGGCGGCGAGATTCCCGGTGTAGTCGGGGTCCCGGCAGGGGTAGCCGCCGGGCTCCTGGATCCAGGAGGGGCGGATCGACGCGACCTGCACGCCGTGGCGTCGGGCGACGCCGGCGGCGACCGCCTCGGCGGCGACTTTCGAGAGGCCGTAGCCGTCTTCCGGCCGCCGCGGGTGGGATTCGGTGACCGGAAGCTCGTCGGGGAGCAGCTCCTCGTCGGCGAAGAAGAAGCCGTAGGCGCCGTCGCTGGACGCCTGCACGACTCGAGCCCCGCCTCCCCCGCGGCGGTAAGCACGTTGTACGCCGCGACGGCGTTGTTCTCGAACACTTCCCCCTCCGGGTGGCGCCCGAGCGCCGGGATCGCGCCCCAGTGGACGACGCCGTCGGGCTCGACGCTCGCGACGAGCTCCCGGACCGCGCCGCGGTCGGTGAGGTCCGCGGCGCGGAAGTCGACGTTCTCGACGGGCTCGGCGCCGAAGCCGGGGTGGTCACGGTCGACGACGACGACTTCGTTGGCCTCGCGCAGGCGGTCGACGACCCAGCGCCCCGAGGCGCCGCGGCCGCCGGTGACGATGACGGTGTCCATACCGACCCACCAGCCGCCGGCCTGAAAGCGTCCCCGGTGGCGGCGACGGGACTGGCGAGGAGGGTTTAAACCGCTGAACGCCTATTCACCGGTATGGAGTGGAAAGCGGACTGGGGGCTCCGGGCGCGCATGGCGATCACCATGCTGCTGCTCGGCCTCCTCTATATCGTCTTCATCGCCGCGCTCTCGCTGACGGATATCGGCATGAGCGGGATCGTGGTCGTGATGGGGCTGTTCATGGTCGGCCAGTTCTTCTTCAGCGACAAGCTCGCGCTGCGGAGCATGGGCGCCCGCGAGGTCGATCGGGGGAGTACCCCGAACTCCACGGGACGATCGAGCGCCTCAGCCAGCAGGCCGACCTCCCCAAACCCACCGTCGCCGTGGCGGACTCGGAGGTGCCCAACGCCTTCGCCGCCGGGCGGTCCCAGAAGAACGCGACCGTCTGTGTGACTCGGGGCTGCTGCGAACCCTCGACAGCGAGGAGATGGAGGGCGTGCTGGCTCACGAGCTCGCCCACGTCAAAAACCGGGACGTGATGGTGATGACCATCGCCTCGTTCCTCTCGACGCTCGCGTTCATGGTCGTGCGCTTTGGCTTCCTGTTCGGCGGCGGCCGAAACCGGCAGGGCGGCGGCCAGGTGCTGGTCGCGATCGGCGTCTCTTTCGCGGTCTGGATCCTCTCGTTCGTGCTGATCCGGACGCTCTCGCGCTACCGGGAGTATGCGGCCGACCGCGGCGCCGCCGCGATCACGGGCAACCCCTCGGCGCTGGCGTCGGCGCTCATGACCATCGACGGCAGCATGGACCGCGTGCCACAGGAGGATCTCCGGGAGACAGCGGAGATGAACGCATTCTTCGTGATCCCGATCCGCTCGGGGGTCATCGGCAAGCTGTTCAGCACCCACCCGAGCACCGAGAACCGCGTCGACCGCCTGCGCGAACTCGAACGAGAGATCGAGACGCAGTAACCGCTCGCCGTTTTTTCGGAGTCAGTGCAGCAGCGACAGCAGGCGCGTGCCAACCACGTCTCGGCCGACCGCCACGACGCCGCCGTACAGCGCGATCGCTCCCAGCACGAGGAACCAGACCGAGAGCGGCGTCACCCCGGCCGCGAGCAGCTCGACGGCGGTGCGCTCCGACAGGATGCCGGCGTAGGTCAGCAGGCCCGACAGAAGCGTGTACGCCAGCAGCGTGGCGAGTTCGATGAGTATCTCCGTGACTCCGGAAGCCATACCCCGAATTCGCGCTATCTCGTATACGCCTTTCGACCTCACAAGACGTATGTAGCGACGCGACAACCGTGAACCGATATGGGCAGATACGGATCGATCGACTACTCGTCGACAGTCAAACGCGGCCTCTTGCTGGGGCTGGTGCTCATGGCCGTGGGTGAAACTGGCGGCTATCTCGCAGAGAACTACGTCAGCATCCCGGGGTGGGAAGAGTCGCTGTTTCTCGCCACCGCGGTGGTCGGACTGCTCGCGTTCGTCCTCAGTCCGATCGTGTTCGGCATCGTGCTGCCGCTGACCGAGTAGCCGCCGAGGCTTTTTCACCCGACCGCCCGAGCGGCCGGATATGTTCGACATCGTCGGGTTCGGCGAGGCGACGCTTCGACTGCGCGCCGGGCGCGGCCGCCAGCTCGCGGACACCGACTCCTTCGACGCCGCCGTCGGCGGGCCGGAGCGAAACGCCGTCGTCGCGGCGGCGGGGCTCGGCGCCGACGCCGTCTGGCTCTCCCGACTCCCCGACTCGCCGCTGGGCGAGCGTGTCGTCGCGGATCTGCGCCGACACGGCGTCCGGACCGGCGTCTCGTGGGCCGACGCCGACGCACGGCTCGCGACGGCGTTCGTCGAGACTGGCCCCCAGCCACGGGGAGCACGGTCGTCCGCGACAGCGAGGGCGCCGCCTTCGAGGGGATCCACGCCGAGAACCTGCCGCTGAACGCGGTGCAGAACGCCGACCGCTTCCACGTCACGGGCGCCACGGTCGCGCGGACGGAGCAGACGGCGGCGGCGACGGAGTCGCTGCTGGCCGCGGCCGGGGACGGCGACACGACCACCGCGTTCGACCTCCACTACCGGAGCCGGGACTGGTCGCCCGCGGCCGCACGCGAGGCCTGCGAGTCGCTGCTCCCCGCCGTCGACGTGTTGTTCGTCTCCTCGACGGCGGCCCGGGACGTACTCGGCGAGGAGGGGGATTCGATCGAGACTGCCCACGCGCTCCGGACGGACCACGGCCTCGAGACGGTGGTGCTGCTTCGGAGCGACGGCGGCGCGCTGGCGGTCCACGACGACGAGGTTCACGAGACCGAGGCCGTTCGTGGCGAGTCGGTCGACGACGCGGGCGCCCGCGACGCGTTCGTCGGCGCGTTCCACGCGAAACGGATCGCCGACACCGCCGAGGCGAGGGGCGCCCACTCCGACGGCGACGGCACACCGGGGAGCGAGGGGATGTCGCCCCCCGCTGTCGGCGATGCGCTCGAGTGGGGGGCCGCCGCCGCGGCGCTGGCGCGGACGCTCGACGGCGACTCGGTCAGTGTCTCCCGTGGGGCGGTGGAGCGGATCGTCGCCCAGCGCTAGCCGCCCGCGGTCAGTCGGCGTTCCCCACCAGACCACGGTCGGCCAGCCACGTCCGGAGCGTCGCGGCCGAGGCCGTCTCGCTCGTCGCGACGTAGTAGCTGGCACACGCGTTCCCGCAGGCCAGCGCGACCGGCCAGTCCCAGCCGGCGCCGAGCCCGACCGCAAGCCCGCCGTCGAAGCGATCGCCCCCGCCGACCTGGCGCTGGGCGTCGACGGTGGGGTTCTCGACGCGAACGACGCCCTCGCCGGTCGCCGCCAGCGCGGCCTGTTTTCCGTGTTTCACGACCGCCGCGGCGTCGAACGCCTCGCGGACGGCGACGACGCGGTCCTCGTCGTCGACCGGCGGGGCGGGCGGGGCCGGCAGCGCCGCCGCGAGCGCGCGGAGTTCGGTTGGGTTGACCGAGAGCACGGCGTCCACGCTGTCGCCCAGCGCGCGGACGGCCTCCCGGAGTTCCTGGTGGTCGTCGAGGTCGCCCCCAGCACGTCGCCGGGGTCGAACACGAACGGCACGCGTCCGAGCGCCGCCGCGCCGAGTTCGTGAAACGCCTCGGCCATGCCGGGCGTCGAGACCCAGTTCGCACAGACGACGGCGTCGACGCCGAAGACGGTCGAGAGCGGTGCGGCTTCGCGGAGGTCGGCCAGCGACCACCCGGTGAGATCGGGCGACGCCTCCACTAACAGGAGATCACTGTCCACGAAGTCGAGGACGTTCACCTTCGCCGCCCGCCCCATCGAGACGGTCTCGAACGGCAGGTCGGCAAACACGTCCCGGCCCGGCTCGGGGTCGTCGAGGTGGCCGTAGCAGGCCGCCCTGGCGCCGAGTGCGTGGGCCTGTTGGGCGGCGTTGACCGCCTGGCCGCCGGGTTCGACGAACCGCGGCTCGAGATCGAACCCCTTCCGGCCGTCGGCGCCGGCCTCGCGGGCGAACGTTGTCCGGCGGTTGACTGGGTCGAGTGCGCCCGTCGAGAGCCGACAGTAGCGGTCGATGCTCCCGTCGGGGAGCGTCGTCACCGCGGGCGCGGGGTCGTCGGCCAGCCGGCGGGCGAGTCGCTGGTAGGGCACGCGACGGCGTTCGACCGGGGGAAGAAGGGTGCTACGCTCGGAAGCGTCGCTGGGGTGGAGAGAGCGCGAAAGAAGCCGCGGGGTTACCGGACCAGCAGATCCTCGCCGCGCTCGACGACGATGCGGCAGGGCGGCGACATCTTGTTGTACGCGCGGCGGAACGCTTCCTTCACTTCGTCGGCCTGGTCGACCTCGCAGTAGGCCGTGAAGATGTTCTCGCCCTGGTTGATGCGGGCGGCGGTGCCGACCGGCTTCCCGAACGCCTGCCGCATCCCGTCGGAGACACGGTCGGCGCCGGCGCCGGTCGCCTGTTTGTTCTCGCGGAGCACCTGGTGGGGGAACTTCCGCAGCACCATCTTGTAGTTGCCCTCGCCGAGGGTCTTGATCAGGTGGCGGTTGGCGGAGAGCCGCGCGGACTCGAGCGAGCCGTGGCGGACCTGCAGGGTCTCCTCGGGTCGCAGCGAGATCTTGACGGGGTAGTCCTGCGGGTCAGCCTGCAGGTCGCCCATGTTGTGCTGTGCGATCTTCGAACCGGGGATGCCGGTGATGTACTCACGCCGGGTGTACGACGGCTTGTCGATCTCCCGGTACATTGAGGCGGGCTTGTCAGACATAGCTACTTGGCTGTTCTGAGGCCCAGGCGGCGATTAAAGCCTTCGATGCGTCGCCGCCGCGTCAGTCCGCCCCGTCGTCGGCGTCAGTCGAGCGCTCCGGGGCCGTCGTCGACCCCCTGCCGTCGCCGCTTGGCGTCGTCGACGACGCCGGGGGCGAGAGCGGGACGTGCGAGAGCCCCTTCTCGGCCAGCAGCTCCCCTGCCCGATCGGTCACGGAAGGGGCGACCAGCACGCCACGAACTTCGGTCCCGTCGGGCAGCTCGCGCGCGAGCGCCTCGACGTAGCGGCCCAGTTGGCCGGCGGCGTCCGGCCCGACACGCCGGCGCTTGAGTTCGACGACGACCGGCCGCCCCTCGTCGTCGTGGCCGAACACGTCGACGGGGCCGGCGGCGGTCGCACGCTCGGTCGCCGCGGGCTCGAAGCCGGGCTCGACCAGTTCTGGTTCGTCCAGGATTCGATGGCGGAGATCCTCCTCGCTTCCGTACACGTCGACGCTCCGGCCGCCGGTGACCGGGAGCGCCGACACCTGCTCGACGCGGTCGAAGCGCACGTCCAGCCGCTCGTCGGGGTTCTCGCGCACGCTGCGGACGCGCAGGCGGCCATCGCGCACGGCGGCGCGGTGCTCCGACCCCGGGGGTTGCCAGTTCACGGGCGTGCGCTGTTCGTCGGTATGGACGAGCGCGGTCCCGTCGGGTTTGAGGATCAGCAGGCGGTTGCCGGCCCCGAGCGAGGAGGCCGCGCGGCCGTCGTACTCGACGGTGCAGCGACCGAACACGGTGACCAGCTCCCGCGCTCGAACGCCGCCGACAGCGCCGAGAGCGCGTCGCGGTGCGTGGGCCGGTGGAGAGTGGTCACGCTCACAGTTCCCGTTCGGCGTGGACGGACAAATGGCCGACGGTCCCCCGAACCGGGGTCGTCGACCCCCGGCCACCGGAAGCTGACAGCCGGTGAACGGAAGCCGTAGCACATACAGTCCCCCGGGAAAACGGGGAGGTATGGTCGATCCAATATTCACCTACATCGCCGGAATCGCCTTCCTCGTCCTCATCATCGCCCCGGTGCTGTACCTGCTGTACGCCGAAGCGGACACGGAGGCGGGCGACGAGTACCCGAGCGAGAGCGTCGTCGGCGGCGTCGGCCCCGTCGCGGAAGCCGGCGGCGATACCGAAGCCGACACCGCGGCCGAGGCGGAGACCGAGGGAGACGGCGCCGAAGCGGCGGGTGACGAGACGGACGACGATACCGAGTCGGACGATGGTGAGGCCGAAGACGAGGCGGTCGACGAGCCGGAGCGCGACGACGCCTGAGGTTACTTCTCGACGAACTCGTCGACGCGTTCGCGGCGCTCCTCGCTCTCGAACTGCGCCCACCAGAGCGACGCCTCGCGCTCGCGGGCCGTCGCGGGATCCGGCGCCGCGACGGCGGCGTTGATCGCCTGTTTCGCCCGCGTCCGAGCGTCGTCCCCGACTGTCCGCATCGATTCGACGAGTTCGGCGACGCGCGCCGGTAGTGTGTCAGCCGCGACAACGCCAGTCAGGAGGCCCGCCTGCTGGGCGCGCGCGGCGTCGACGCGCTCGGCAGTGAACACCAGTTCCTTCGCGGTCGACTCGCCGACGGCGTCGACGAGCCGCCGCGTCGCGCCGCCGGTGGGAGCAGCCCGACCGCGGCGGTCGGCAGCCCGAACGTCGAGCGCTCGCTGGCGACCCGGAGATCGCAGTACAGCGCGAGCACGAGACCGCCGCCGATGCAGAACCCGTCGATCTTCGCGATCACGGGCGCGTGACAGTCGTGTGGCGCCCGGAAGACGTCGTGAAAGCGCTCCTGTCGCTCGCGCTGGTCGGGATCGTGGTCCTCGAACGGCCCCGCGTACTCCGCGAGGTCGGCGCCGGCGGAGAACGCCTCGTCGCCGGCGCCCTCGATCACGACGGCGTCGACGGCGTCACGGTGGCTCTCGATCTCCGCGAACGCGCGACCGAGATCGTGCATCGCGGCGGTGTTCAGCGCGTTGTGCGTCGCCGGCCGGTCGATCGTGAGTGTCGCGAGGCCGTCCTCGACGCGCACGTCGAGGTGGCGATAGGGACCGTACTCGGGCATAGTCGGCGCTGGTCGGGGCGCGGGCAAAGAGCTACCGGGGTCGGCTCACGCGTCGTCTTCCGCCGGCCGGGTGTACAGCCACGCCCAGCCGATCAACACCGCCTGCATCGGGAGGCGAACCCAGGCCGCGAGCCGGGCCACGTCGTTCAGTCGGTCGGGCACCAGTTCGGGCGCGACGTCGTCGGTCACGGTGTAGACGTTCGCCGGAAACACGGCGACCAGGAGCGCAACGATCCCCCACGCCGAGAGCCGGCGGGTCCGCTCGAACAGGACGCCGACGCCGAGGAGGATCTCGGCGACGCCGGAGAGGTAGACGAGCGCCGTCGGCCGCGGGAGCCGACGCGGCACGACCCGTTTGAACGCGTTCGGCGCGCGGAAGTGGCTCACGCCGGCGACGACGTAGAACAGCCCCATGACGTACCGGAGCCGGCGCCCGCTCCAACGAGACGACGTGTCGGGTTCGGTCATCGTCGGCACGTCGGCTCCCGACGCGAAGAACGTTCCCCGTCGGGCGCGGAACTCGGTCGTCGGGACCGATCCACCCGTCGTGCGGTCCAGATTCATCCCGGCCAGACTGTTTATTTCCTTTCGGAGAGAGTTGTACATCTGTATGGCTGCCCCGGACGACGACCCTCAATCCCGCTCTCTGGTCCTCGGCACTTTCACCGCGATGTACGAACACTTCTGGAACGTCCTCCTCACCGGTGTCGCCATCATCATCCCGGTGATCATCACGCTCTATCTCGCGCGGATGGCGGTCAACGTCATCAGGCAAGCGCTCGACCCGTTCATCTTGGTGCTGCGCCACTTCAACCTCATTCGGCCCTTCGAGCGCGTCGAACTCTTCGGCCTCCTCATCGACCTGAACATGTCGTTCGTCATCGAGTTCCTCACCGAACTCATCGCGTTGCTCATCCTCTTCGGCATCGTCATGGTTGTCGGCGCGATCGGTCACAATCGATACGGCGAGCAGATCATCGAGTTCATCGACCTCACGATCGCCTCGATCCCCGGCGTCGGCACCGTCTACAAGAGCTTTCGCCGCATGGGCGACGTGATGCTCGACAACGAAGCCGAGAACTTCCAGGACATCAAGCTCGTGCGGTGTCTCGGCGAGGAGATGTACGTGCTCGGCTTCGAGACCAGCGCTGCCCCGCGAGCGTCGAAACCTCCGCCGATCACGAGGAGATGGTGACGCTGTTCGTTCCGATGGCGCCAAACCCCGTCACCGGCGGCTTCCTCACGTACGTCCCTCGCGAACGAGTCTTCGACATCGACATGACCATCGAGGACGGCGTCAGAAGCATCCTGACCAGCGGCGTCGCCACCGGGAAAGGCGCAACCGCCAAAGACCCGCTCTCCATGGACGATATCCAGAACGTCGCCGGCGTCGACCAACTACAGAACGCCTTCGGCTTCACGCCCGAAGAGGAAGAGACCGACGACGAACGCCGCTGATCGCGTTCGCGGCGAGCGAAGTGTGCCCGCCGCGTCGCTACGCTCGCGGGGGAGGACAGCTCGACGTTCAGTCGTGGCTGTCGAATGCAGTTCGTGTGGAAAAGGGATGCCGCCTCCCCGATTTGAACGGGGGACAGCTCGATCTTCAGTCGAGTGCTCTCCCAGTCTGAGCTAAGGCGGCGCACTCCGAACGAGGCCCGATTGCGCATTAAGGATTTCGAAAACCGCGAGCCGGCGACGATCAGTTCACGTTCCGAGTGTCCTTGAACACGTACGTCCCCGAGTCGGTCCGGACGTACGTTTTCACGAGGATCTCGCCGTCGTTCTGCTGGACCTTGTACGCCTCGCTGTAGCTCAGCTCGACGCGCTTGGAGTCGGTGAACGACTCGCCGGCCGCGAGCCGGCCCACGTCGGTGGTCCCCTCCCAGATCATGTCGCCGTCGGTGTAGATCTCCGAGTGCACCTCGACGCCGGTGGCGGCGGTGTCCTGCTGATTCACGATCGTGGCGTTCACGTCGCGGCACGTCTGGCCGCACTCGGTGATGTTCTCGATGACGAACGAGAACGGCGGCTGGGACTCGGTGGTCGTCGAGCTGCTGTTGCCGCCGTCTTCGCCGCCGCCGTCTTCACCGCCGGTTCCGCCGGCGTCGGTCGACTCGACGACGACGGTGTCCTCGTAGGGCGTCGACGTGTCTGCGCTCCCGCTGTCGCCGCCGGGAGCCGGCCCGAACCCGGTGATGAACGCGCCGGCGACGCCGGCCAGTGCGACCACGACGACGAGCGCCGCGAGCACGACGTGACTTCGTTGCATGGTTTGTGCGTCGAGACTCCCTCTCCAGCAAAAGGTCTGTTGGGCGGTTCCGTTGGAAACCCGACGCGTTCGGCGGCGTCGGCGGCCGGAATCGGCAGCTCGGGCGGATGGGTGCTGGGGAAGGTCGGGCGGATTTGCACCGCGAGGACTTCGCTGGCGCTCGTCTTCTGGGTTCAAATCGCCCTCGCTGTCACTACTTCGTGCTCACTTCGTTCGCACAGAAGTAGTGGGCTCGGGCGGATTTGAACCACCGGCCTCTTCCTTGTAAGGGAAGCGTCATAACCACTAGACCACGAGCCCGTACTTCGGACTCCCGCCGCCGGGCGAATAACGATTACGCTCTGCGTCGCAACGCTTAGCACCCCGTACCGCCTCCTTCGAGGCGTGCGAAATCGCGCCTGGCTCGCGCTCCTGCTCGCGGTGATCGCCGTCGTTGCCGGGGTGGCCCTCTTCCTCGGCGGCCCCGCCGAACAGACGACCGTCACGTTCGTCGACGGCGAGAACGGCAGCGAACTCGCGACCGTCGAGGTGAACGTCTCCGACAGCTACGACGAGCGCTACACCGGGCTGAGCAACCACGACTCCCTCAACGCCGACGAGGGGATGCTGTTCGTCCACCCCCGGGAAGCGACCCACGGCTACGTGATGCGCGACATGGCGTTCCCTATCGACATGGTGTTCGTCGCCGAGAACGGCACCGTCACCACGATCCACCACGCCGAGCTCCCACCCGAGGGTGAGGACAGCCCCACCTACGAGGGCTACGGGAAGTACGTCGTCGAGCTCCCCTACGAGTACACCACCGACCACGGGATCGAGGTCGGCGACCGGGTCGAGATCCCCGAGGAACACCGAAAGGCCGAGGTTTGAGCGCCCCAACGTGTCGCTGTGACTGACGACGCCGTCGACGCCCTCGCCGACCGCGAGGGTTGGACCGCCGAGGGGTTCGCCGCCCGCGTCCACTACCGCGGCGACGGCGACCGCTACAGCATCGAGTACTACGCGCCCAGCGACTGCGTGCTCTACTGGAAGGTCAAAGGCGACGGCGAGACCGCCGCCCCCGTCGGCCGCGACACCGTCCCCGACCCCCTGCGCGCGCGGATCCGTGAGGATCTCGCTGCCGCCGGCGTCGACCCCGGCGTCGAAAACCGGCCACTGTGAGCAGCGTCCACACACCGCACCCCACCGGAAACTACTTTCTTCCCCGGCCCGCTCGACCGATACCGGTGAATTCGGCCGCCTTACCCTGACAACGACGTGTTTCGATTCGTAAAGGTTTTTGAAGGCCCCTTGCGTCCCAGAGAGTAAGTAATGTCACATCCCTCCGACGACGAAGACCCCTTCGAGGATATCCGTCAGAAGACGGACAATCCGATGCGGCGGCTGTTCTCCGAGTACGGGAAGCCGAATCTCGGCTACTTCGGGCTCGGGTTCTTCGGCAGCGTTATCGCGCGGATACTCGACCTGCTACCGCCGCTGCTGCTCGGTATCGCCGTCGACTCGATCTTCCGCAACGACGCCGCGTACGACCTCCCGCTGATCCCGCAGGCGTGGCTCCCGTCGACGACCGAGGGGCAGTTCTGGTTCACGATCGGCGCGATCGCTTTCGCCTTCTTCGGCGGGTCGCTGTTCCACTGGATCCGGAACTACGGCTGGAACGCGTTCGCCCAGAACATCCAGCACGACGTGCGGACCGACACGTACGACAAGATGCAGCGCCTGAACATGGACTTCTTCGCCGAGAAGCAGACCGGCGAGATGATGTCCATCCTCTCGAACGACGTGAACCGCCTCGAACGGTTCCTCAACGACGGGATGAACTCCGCGTTCCGCCTCTCGGTGATGGTGATCGGGATCGCGGGCATCCTGCTCTGGCTCAACCCCCGGCTGGCGATCGTCACGCTGCTCCCCATCCCGATCATCGCCGTCACGACGTGGAAGTTCATCGACATCATCCAGCCGAAGTACGCGACGGTCCGGAAGACGGTCGGGCACCTCAACAGTCGGCTGGAGAACAACCTCGGCGGCATCAAGGTGATCAAGACGTTCAACACGGAGAGCTTCGAGTCCGAGCGCGTCGACGACGTGTCGATGGAGTACTACGACGCCAACTGGGACGCGATCAACACCCGGATCAAGTTCTTCCCGGCGCTGCGAGTCATCGCCGGTATCGGCTTCGTCATCACCTTCATGGTCGGCGGCCTCTGGGTGTTGGGTGAAGCGCCGACGTGGATTACCGGCGGGCAGCAGGATCTCAGCGCCGGTGTGTTCGTTTCCTTCATCCTCTACACCCAGCGGTTCATCTGGCCGATGGCCCAGTTCGGCTCGATCATCAACATGTACCAGCGGGCTCGAGCGTCCAGCGCCCGGATGTTCGGTCTGATGGACACGCCGTCCCGTATCGTCGAGGACCCCGACGCCGACGAACTGACGGTCACCGACGGCAACGTCGAGTACAAGAACGTCTCCTTCGGCTACGACGAGGAGACCATCGTCGACGACATCAACTTCGAGGTGGAGGGCGGCAACACGCTCGCGCTCGTCGGCCCGACCGGGGCCGGCAAGTCGACGGTGCTCAAACTCCTCCTCCGGATGTACGACGTGGACGAGGGGTCGATCGAGATCGACGGCCAGGACATCCGCGACGTGACGATCCCCTCGCTCCGGAAGAAACTCGGCTACGTCTCCCAGGACACGTTCATGTTCTACGGGACGGTGTCGGACAACATCGAGTACGGCACGTTCGGCGCCGACCACGAGCAGGTCGTCGAGGCCGCGAAAGCCGCCGAGGCCCACGAGTTCATCATGAACCTCCCGAGGGGTACGACACCGAGATCGGCGAGCGGGGCGTGAAGCTCTCGGGCGGCCAGCGCCAGCGGCTCTCCATCGCCCGCGCGATGCTGAAGGATCCCGAGATCCTGATCCTCGACGAGGCGACCTCCGACGTGGACACCGAGACGGAGATGCTGATCCAGCGCTCCATCGACAAGCTGACCGAGGACCGCACCACGTTCGCGATCGCCCACCGACTGTCGACGATCAAGGACGCCGACCAGATCCTCGTGCTGGAGGACGGCCAGATCGCCGAGCGCGGCAGCCACGACGAACTGCTGCAGGAGGACGGGCTGTACGCCCACCTCTGGGGCGTGCAGGCCGGCGAGATCGACGAACTCCCCGAGGAGTTCATCCGGCGCGCCCAGGAGCGTCACGCGCAGGCCGACGTCGACGTGGACGATTAGGCGCCGCGGCACGCTGTCAGCCGCGGTGGACGACGATTAGCGCGCACGAACGGCGCCGACGCGGCAACTTTTTGCGAACACCGGTTCTCTAGGGGTCCGTACCCTCCCGACGAGCCCTCCTCTGTGCCGCCGGCGTCGCCGCCACAACGAGCCTCGCGGGCTGCTCCTCCGAGCCGGAGCCGCCGAATGTCGGGTTCGACGAGCTGACGCTGGTCAACTCTCACCCGCTCACCGTCACCGTGCTCGTCCTGGAGCACGACGAGCCAGTGTACCGGGCGACGATGGACGCCGACGGCGCACGCGAACGCGACGACGGCACGACGGAGGCCGGCGGCGGCGAGTTCGAGAACTACCCGACGGAACCGGGTCGCTACGAGCTGTACGCGTGGCACGAAGGGCAGGCGAGCGACGAACGGGCGCATCTCTCCTTCGGCCCGGACTCGCTCCCAGATTCGGAGTCGGGACCGCTCTGCGCGAAGGTGCTCCCCGTCGTCGAGAGCGACGGGGAGGGGGCGCCGCGGCTCGGCTTCTTCACGAACACCGACTGCGAAATTCAGCAGTAGCGACCCGACGCCTCAGTCCTCGAGGTAGTCGCCGACGAACAGGTCGACGCGCTCGCGGGTTTCTTCGGGAATCGCTTCGGTCGGCGTGTTGATCGTCCCCTCGAGCGAGCTGTGGCAGCTACACTCGTGATCCTCGGGGAACGTCCGGATCGCCTCCTCGACGGCGGCCTTGATCGCGTCCTCGTTGGCCGACGCGTTCTCCAGCACCTCCTGTAGCGTCACCTCGTGGTCGTCCTTCCACACGTCGTAGTCGGTGACGCCGGCCAGCGTCGCGTAGCACATCTCGGCCTCACGGGCGAGCTTGGCTTCGGGGATCGCCGTCATGCCGACCACGTCCCAGCCCTGCTCGCGGTAGAACTCCGACTCGGCCTTGGTGGAGTACTGGGGCCCCTCGATGCAGACGTAGGTGCCGCCCTCCTCGACGCCGGCGTCGGTCTCGACGCGCTCGGCGGCGTCGCTGAGGTGGTCGACCATCTCGGGGCAGTACGGCTGGGCGAACGGCTGGTGGACGACGATCCCGTCGCCGAAAAAGGAGAGGTCGCGCTGCTTGGTGCGGTCGTAGATCTGGTCCGGCACGACGAGCGTGCGCGGCGGCAGGTCCTCGCGCAGGCTGCCGACGGCGTTCGTCGCGAGCACGTGGTTGACGCCGACCTGTTTCAGCGCGTAGATGTTCGCACGGTACGGGAGGTTCGTCGGCGAGTGCTGGTGGTCCGGGCCGTGCCGGGGGAGGAACGCGACCTCCCGACCGGTCTCGCCGAACTCGCCGATGGTGACCGACGAGGACGGCTCGCCGTAGGGCGTCTGGACGGTCACTTCGCGCGTGTTGCTCAGCGGGAGCGCCTCGTAGATGCCCGAGCCGCCGATGAAGCCGATAGTCATACCCACCCGTTGGACAGCCGCCGAAATAAACGGCGGCGGTTCGCGCTCCCCGCCGTCCCGGCGAGCGCGTGCCCAGTGCACCGTGCTACCGTCTGTTGCTCGTGTTCAAGACCCCCACGACCTTCGATACGTAATGACCGCCACACACGCCGAACGCGCCTCGCTCACGCGGGGCCCCTGCTGCGACCGCTGGTCCGCTTGGCGTGGCCGCTGGTGGCGATCCAGCTCCTCCAGGTTGCCTACAACCTCGTCGACACCGTCTGGCTGGGCCGGCTCTCGGCCGACGCCGTCGGCGCGCTCAGTCTCGCCTTCCCGCTCGTGTTTCTCGTCATCGCCGTCGGCGGCGGCTTCACCGCCGCGGGCGCGATCCTCGTCGCCCAGCACACCGGCGCGGGCGGCGAGCGCGCGGCCGGCCGGATCGCGGGCCAGACGCTCGGCTTCGTGGGCCTCGTCGCCGTCGCCGTCGGCGCGTTCGGCTTTCTCGCTACCGGGCCGCTGCTGGCCCTCCTGCCGGCCGACGCCGCGACCGCCGAGCGAGTCATCCCGCTGTCGGCCGACTACATGCGGGTGTTCTTCCTCGGCGCGCCGGCGCTGTTCGGCTTCTTCGTGTTCACGGCGCTGATGCGCGGCGTCGGCGACACCCGGACGCCGCTGGTGGTGATGGTGCTCTCCGTGGTCGTCAACGTCGCGCTCGACCCGTTCCTGATCTTCGGCTGGGGCCCCTTCCCCGCCTGGGGCGTGCAGGGCGCCGCCGTCGCCACCGTCGCCTCGCGCGCTGTCGCGACGGTCGCCGGGCTGTACGTCCTGTTCGGGACGGAGCTCGGGCCGGCGATCGAACCGCGGGACCTGATCCCCCAGCCCGGCCCCGTTCGCGAGATCGTCGAACTGGGCGTCCCCACCGCGCTGGAGCAGTCCGGCACCGCGCTGGCGATGGTCGTCGCCACCGCGATGGTCGCGACGTTCCCGCCGGCGGTCGTCGCCGCCTACGGGCTCGGCAACCGCCTGCTCTCGCTGGTGACACTGCCCGCCATGGGGCTCTCGCAGGCGATGGACACCGCTGTCGGCCAGAACCTCGGCGCCGCCGAGCCCGAGCGGGCGACCCGCGCGGTCAAACTCGGGCTGGTGCTCGTCGTCGGCGTCCTCGCCGTCGTCGCGGTCGTCGTCGCCACGGTGCCGGAGCCGATCGTCTCGGTGTTCCTCCCCGCCCGGAGCGAGACCGCCGTCGCGACGATCGACTACGCGTCGGCGTACCTCCGGATCGCGAGCGTCGCGTTCGTGTTCTTCGGCGCGTTCCAGGTGGCGATGGGGACGTTCCGCGGCGCCGGCAACACCACCACGGCGCTCGGGCTCTCGCTGGTCGCGCTCTGGGTAGTCCGACTCCCGGCGACGTACCTGCTGGCGTTCCCCCTGGGCTGGGGGCCGGCCGGGGTCTGGACCGCGGTCGCACTCGGCGACATCGTCGGCGCCGTCGTCGCCGTCGCGTGGCTCTCACGCGGAACGTGGAAGTCGGCGGTCGTCGACGCCGAGGCGCCGGTCTCGCAGACCCGGAACGTCCCGCCGCCGAGCGACGACTGACCGGCACGCTGTCAGCCGGGCAGGGCAGACGACTGATCGCCACGCTGTCGGCCGATCAGACGGACGACTGACTGGCTCACGCGGCGTCCGACTCCCTCGCCGTCACGCTCGGCAACGACGGCCGCCACACCCCGAGCGTGACCACCAGCCCGCCCAGCAGCATCACGCCGAGCCCGCCGAGCCCGGTCGACAGCGCGTACGCCGTCGCGAGCCCGCCACCGACGAGGTTCAGCGGCGCGGTGAACAGCGACCGCACCGTCGACGCCGCCGACAGCACCGTCGCCCGACCCTCGTCGGTCCGGTCGTTGAGGAACTGGCCGAAGATCGGCGTGGTGGCGCTTCTGACCGCCCGGCCGAGCACGAACACGGGGAGTGCGAACGCCGGCGCGACGGCGACGGCCAGAAGCGAGAGCCCCAGCAGCGGCGGGCCGACGAGGAACCACCCCCGGACGCCGAAGCGGTCCTCGATCCAGCCCGCCCGCGCGGTGACGCCCGCGGAGGCGAGCGTGAGCCCGGCGTACAGCGGCCCCAGCGTCGTCGCCGAGAGCCCCGGCGTGGCGACCGCGACCGGCTGGAGGTAGAACTCCATCGTGTTGGTGATGCCCGCGAGCAGCCCCACCGCGAGCACGAGCGGGCCCACCGCGCGGTTCGCGAGCGTCGAGCGGATCGCGGCGAGCGTCTCCCACGGCGAGAACCGTGCCGATCCGGCCCCGTCCTCGACGGTCCGGTCCGGCTCGTCCATCCCGAGCAGGACCGCCATCCCGGTCGTGAGTGCGATGCCTTCGAGCAGCCACGGGTAGACCGGGTCGAGCGCGTACAGCCCGCCGCCGACGAGCGAGGCGCCCGCGAGCGTTGCGAGCCCGATCGCGCTCGCACGCCCCGAGACGTGGGCGAACCGGTCGTCGTCGGCGGTTCCGGCCAGCGTCTCGTAGAGCCAGGCGTCCGTCGCGCCGGAGCGGAACGCCTCGGCGACCGCCCGAACGACCATGATCGCCGCGAACGCCGCGAACGAGCGGGCGAACACGAACCCGACGATGCCCAGCGCCGACAGCGCAGTGCCGGCCAGCAGGCTCGCCCGCCGGCCGAACCGATCGCCGAGGTAGCCCGTCGGCGTCTCCGCGGCCACCACGAACACGGTGAACAGCGCCTCGATCGCCCCGATCTCGGCGAGCGAGAGCCCGCGGGACTGGAAGAACAGCACGTAGATCGGGAGGCTGAACCCGGCGGACTGGCTCGCACGGAACGCGTAGAACCGCAGGATATCGCCGGTGGGCAGCGACGGGGCGTCCATACCTACTGTGTAACACACCGCAATTATAAATTTTCAGTCACTTAGTGACGCGTTCACGTCTCATAGGTTCGCTATGGCATACCGTACTCTCGATGGACCGGGCGAGGGGAGCGTGACCGACCTGGCTACACCAGCACGCCCGACTGGAGCACCGAGATCAGCAGCGTCAGCAGCGGTACCGAGAGGATCGTCGTCACCGCGACGACGGTCGAGACGAACTCGGGGGCGCTGACGCCGCCGACCTCCACGTCGTCGGCGAACTCGATCAACAACACCAGCGGCGTCACCGCCGCGGGCATCGCCGACTCCAGCACGAACGTCCGGGCGACGGTGGGCTGGTCGAAGCCGAGCAGGAGCGCGACGCCGACGGCGACGGCGGGCGCGACGACCATTTTGCCCGCGGTCGCGACCGTGATCTGGGGGAGGGCGGCGCCGAAGTCGGTGTTCGCGAGTTGGATGCCCAGGATGAGCAGCATCACGGGGATCGAGGCGTCGCCGACCAGTTGGAGCGTCTCCATCGCGGTCGAGTCGGCGGCGGGGACGAGGTCGAGCGCCCGCGCGAGCAGGCCAACGGCGACCGCGTAGATCAGCGGGATGCGGAACACGCGCTTGAGGGCGCCGAGCCCCGCGCTGCCGCCGCCGCGGGAGGCGACGTAGACGCCGATCGTGTACATCAACACCGCCTGCACGGCGACGTACAGTACCGCGACGCCCCGGCCGACGGTGCCGAACGCGAAGTCGCTGACGGGGATCCCGTAGTTGCCGGCGTTGGGGAACGTCGACACCAGCACGAGCGCCGACAGCGTGGCCTCGTCGACGCCGAGCAGCCGGCCTGACAGCTCCACGATCGCGGCCATCCCCAGCGTGAACGCGGCGACGCCGGCGGCGAGTTTGAGCAGCGTCCCGCCAGCCAGCTCCGTCGCCATCAGGCTGTGTAGCACCAGCGCCGGCGCGAGCACGTAGACGACGGCGGTGTTGAGCGGGCCGGGCTCCACGTCCCGCAGCCGGCCGAGTACGACACCGACGGTCGCGATCAGGACGATCGGCAGGATGGCGGAGGCGAAGATCGAGAGCAGCGACACTACCGGAGCCTCACGCGGGCACCGGCAAGAGGAGTTCGGTTCCGGCGATCAGGGCCGGCCGGTACCGGCGCTGGGCGGTCGGTTCCGACACTCAGAGCCAGCCCTGCCGCCGGAAGTGGGTGAGCATCAGCGCCGCGACCAGCGCCATCCCCAGCATCGTCGCAGGGTAGCCGTACGTCCAGCCGAGTTCGGGCATCGACAGCGGCGTGCCCGCGAAGTTCATCCCGTAGACGCCGACGACGAACGTCAGCGGGATGAAGATCGTCGCGACCACCGTCAGCGTCTTCATCACCTCGTTGGTCGACTGCGAGACCGCGTTGAGGTAGATGTCCCGCGAGCCGCTGGTCAGATCGCGGTACGTCTCCGCCAGGTCGACGACCTGAACGAGGTGGTCGTACACGTCCCGGAAGTACTTCTCGTTCGCCGCGGCGACCTGCGGGCTGTCGCCCCGGGAGAGCGTGCCCACCGCTTCGCGGGCGGGCCAGGCGACTTTCCGGAACGCGAGCAGGTCCCGGCGGACGCCGTTGAGCTCTTCGAGGATCTCCGGCTCGGGGTGAGTCAGCACGCGCTCCTCGACGGCCTCGATGTCGGTCTCGATCTCGTCGAGCACGTCGAAGTAGTCGTCGACGACGGCGTCGAGCACTCGGTAGGCGAGGAAGTCCGCGCCGCGGTCGACGACGCGGTCGCTGTTGCGGGTCCAGGCCGGCGCCGTCGGCGCGATCAACTCCAGCTCCGACGGCGCGACGGTCACGAGCCAGCCGTCGCCGACGAACAGCCCCACGGACTGGGTGTGGATCTCCTTCCCGAACGCCACGTCGTCGCGCTGGCTCAGGCGGGTGGTTTTCACCAGCACGAACGTGTGGCCGTCGTACGCCTCGGCTTTCGGGCGGGTGTTCTCGTCGAGCACGTCCTCGACGGCCAGCGAGTGGAGGCCGAAGCGCTCCGTGACCGCCGCCAGATCCGCGGCTTCATCGGCCGAGGCGTGGATCCACGTCTCCCCCGGGGCGTCGACGGCCGCGGCCACGTCGTCGTACGTCTCGACGCCGTCGCTCGTGTACACGACGGTCTGCAGCGTCATCGGTCACCCCCGGTCGTCGGCAGCCCCTCGATCACCACGAGCACGATCCCGGCCATGATCGCGGTGAGGGAGAACGCCCGGCCCGGGTAGGCGACGGACACGCCGGCGACGTAGCCGGCCAGCCCGGCGACGAGCAGCCCGCCGCCGGCGAGTGCGCGTCGGTGCATGCGCTCGGGTTCGGGGGTCAGCTAGTTAAAGCCGCCCGCGGCGAGGGCTACGTTGGCCCCAGAAACGTCTGCAAGCGGTCGTTCACCACTTTCGACGCCTCGACGTGGGCGAGGTGGCCGGCGCCCTCGACTTCGAACAGTTCCGCCTTGGGGAGGTCGGCAGCCAGTTCACGGCCCCTGGCGACCGGGCAGAGTCGGTCGTCGGTGCCGTGGACCACCAGCGTCGGTTCGGTGATCTCGTAGGGTTTCTCGATGGCGAACCCGTCGAGGGCGGCGGCCTGTCGTTCCCACGACACGGCGTCGGCGTCCTCGGCGGCGCGCCACTCGACGATCTGGCTGATCACGTCGGGCTGTGCGTCGACGAACTCTCGGGAGAGCGCCGCTTCGAGGCTCTCTCGGAGCCCGTCGGCGTCGCTCGGCGCCGCGAACATCGGTTCTGGGTCGTAGCCGTCGCCCGACAGCGCCGTCCCGATCAGGGTGAGCGACGCCACTCGGCCCGTCGTGCGGGCCAGTTCGAGCGCCACCATCCCCCGAGTCCGGCGCCGACGACGTGGGCCGCGCGCACGTCGTGGTCCCGCAGGACGGCGACCGCGTCGGCGGCCAGCGTCTCGACGGTGCAGTCCGCGGGCGGGTCGTCCGAACGCCCGCAGCCGCGGGTGTCGGCGACGACGGTCTCGTAGGGCCCCGCGAGGGCGGCGTGCTGCCAGCCCCACTGCCACGCGCCCAGTCCCACGTCGCCACAGCACAGCACCGCCTCGCCGTCGCCGTCGGTCTCGTAGTACAGCGAAACGGCGTCGTTGCTCGCGTAAGGCACAGTGGGGGTTCGGACGGGTCGGTGTTTACCGTTCCGGGACTTTACGGCCGACCCGAGTCGATCACTCCACCCGTTCGGCTGTCAGCGTCTCGGAGACTGCGTCGCCGACGACGTAGGAGAGCTCGTAGCTCTCGTTCCCGTACGTGACGTACTCGACCTCGTTCAGCGGCGCCGGGAGCGCGTCCCACTTCCCGTACGGCGCGTAGTAGCTCCCTTCGGTTACCGCTGTCCGGACCTCGTCCCGAACGTCGGGCGGGAGTTCCTCCACGGCACGCACCGTCGCGTCCTCGGGTGGACCGCCCGGCGACGCCTCGATCGTGTACGAGGCGGACCAGCTTCGAGAGACGCCGACTCGGTACCGCTTCCCCTCGTAGCGGACGTAGTCGTGGTTCCGGAACGGGGCGGCGTCGACCCCTGTGAGCGTCGCGTCGTCGCCGATGGCCTCGCGGAACGCGTCCTGCTGGCTCTCGTCGAGGTCGTCGTACGCGACGGTGTCGCCACCGATGCCTCCAGGGGCGCTACAGCCGGCGAGGAGAAGGAGGAGCGTGACGGCGACGGCGGGGGCTGGTTTTCGCACGTCCCCACGATGGTCCGATCGGGTTGAAGGTCTTGTGCCGACCTCAGGCCGCCTGCTTCCGTCGCAGCACGTCGGGCGCCTCCTCGAGCGCCTCGTCGAGCGCCTCCACGTCCGGGCCGCCGCCCTGGGCGAAGTCCGGCGGGCCGCCGCCGCCGCCGCCGACCTTGCGGGCGAGCTCGCCGATCACGTCGCCGGCGTCGATGTCGACGCCGTCGGGGACGCCGACCACGATCTGGGCGGAGTCGTCGGCGCCGGAGCCGACGACCGCGAGCTTCCCCTCGCCGACGAGCGCGTTCGCCGTCGCCTGGAGTTCGTCGGCGTCGGCGTCGATGCGCTGGATCACGGCGGTCGTGCCGTCGATATCGACCTCCTCGCCCGCGCCGGCGCCGCCCGCGCGGGCCTCCGCGAGCTGCTGTTTGAGGTCCTCGATCGTCTTGCCACGCTCCTTCCACTCGCCGAAGAAGCGCTCGGCGGCGGCGGGCACCTCCTCGGGGTTCACGTCGAACGTGTCGGCGGCGTCGTACAGCGCGTCCTCGGTGCGCTGGGTCGCCTCGATGGCGGCCCCGCCCGCGGCGAACACGAACCGCTCGACGCCGTCCTGCACGGGCTCGGTGTTCAGGATCTTGACCGTCCCCACGTCGCCGGTCCGGTTGACGTGGGTTCCGCCACAGGCCTGCACGTCGTCGCCGACGTGGATCAGCCGGATGTTCTCGCCCGGCGGGATGCCGCCCTGGTAGAGGTCGAAGCCGTGTTTCTCCTCGGCTTCGTGGCGCTCGGGCCACTCCTGGCGGACGCTGGTGTTGTCGGTGACGATCTGGTTGGCGACGCGCTCGATCTCTTTGACCTCCTCCCGGCTCACCCGGTCGTAGTGGTTCACGTCGAGTCGCGAGCTGTCGACGCCCTTCTGGGCGCCGGCCTGCCGGACGTGCTCGCCGAGCACCTGCCGCGCGGCGGCGCCGACGATGTGGGTCGCGGTGTGGTGCTGCATCAGCCGGTGGCGGCGCTCGGCGTCGATCTGGCCGGTGACGAACTCGCCTTTCTCGGGGCGCTCGTCGGTTCGGTGGAGGATCACGCCGTCACGAAGCTGCACGTCGGTCACCGCGACGCTGCCGTCCTCGGAGACGAGCGTCCCGTGGTCGGCGGGCTGGCCACCGCCCTCGGGGTAGAACATCGTCTGGTCGAGCACCACGTCGTACCCCTCCTCACGCTCGAGCACGTCGAGGACGACCGCTTCGAACTCCATGCGGTCCTGATCCTCGTAGTAGAGCTGATCAGTCTCCGGTAAGTCGTCGACGCGATCGGTCTCCGCGCCCTCGTCCTCGAGCGCCTCCTCGGCGTCGTGGCGCTCGGCGACCAGCGAGTAGAAGTCGTCGGGCTCGTTCACTTCGGCGCCGCGCTCTTCGGCGATATCGGTGACCATCGACGGCTGGATCCCGTGGGAGTCGTACAGTTCGATCAGCGTCTCGGTCGGGATCGGGGTGCCGGCTTCGGCGTGCTCGTCGGCCAGTTGGCGCACCTTTCGCCCGCCGCGTTCGAGCGTCTCGCGGTACTTGCGTTCCTCGGTGCGGACGATGTCACGGATCGTGTCGCGGTTCTCGTACCCCAGTCGCTCGGCCTCGCGGTCGACCAGTTCGTCCAGCGGCACGTCGACGCCCACGTCGTCGACGAGTCGCTTCGTCCGGCGGAGCACCATCCGGGCGAGATACCCCGTCCCGACGTTGGAGGGGACGATCTCGTCGCCGAACATGTACGCGAGACAGCGCGCGTGGTCGGCGATGGCGTAGATCGCTTCGAGGGGCTCCATCAACTCCTCGAGGCGCGTCACGTCCACGTCCAGCCGCTCGGCGATGTTGTCGCGGGCGGCCTCCATGTCCTCGGCCTCGTCGATGTCCATGTGGCCCGCCAGCTTCGAGGCGCGGTGGACGAGCTCCTGCTCCTCATCCGTCATGTCGATTCCGGCGTTCTCCTTCAGGAACTCGATCGATTCGGGGTAGATCGCCTCGTAGATCGTCGGGGTGCCCTGGCTCATCCACGTCCAGCGCTCGATCCCGTACCCCGTGTCGACGACCCGACGGTCCATCTCGGAGTACGTATTGCCGTCCTTCATCTCGTACTCGCCGTCGGGGTCCCGCTCGAGCATCATGAACACGAGCGTCGCCAGTTCGAGCCCCTTGTAGATGACCTCGAAGGCGGGGCCGGCGTTGCCGCCGCCAACCCACGGGTCCTCGATGAACGTGATCTCCTCTTTCGGGACGCCCATCGAGGCGAAGAACTCCTCGCAGTACTCGACACACTGGTCCTTCCAGTACACCTCCCCCTCGTAGGCGTAGTCGGTGCCCTCGTCGGCGTTGAACGCGTGGTGGCCGCCCATCTCGAACGCCATCGTGTGCCGGCCGGTCTTCCCGACGTTGTCGATGTCCTGCATCCGGATGCAGGGCTGGGAGACGACCAGCGGGTTCGCCGGCGGCGGCGACTCGCCGCTGGTGACGTGCGGTTGGAAGTCGTAGATCGACGCCTGCGTCAGCAGTACGTCGTCCCGCCAGCGGTTGGCGGCGACCGGCGCGGGATCGACGCGCTCGTGACCCTGCTCCTCGAAGAAAGAGAGGAACGCTTCGCGCATCTCCACCAGCGAGTACGCCTCGTCGAACCCGGGGTCGTCGATGAAGCCGTAGTCTTCACACGGCGGCTCCCCACAGGTCTCACGCTCGGCGCGACTCCAGAAGTGTGCGCCACACGACGAACAGGTCTGGCGTTCGAACCCGTTCTCGGCAAAGTAGTCGAGACGGTACTCGCTCTCGAGCTCGCTCATTACCGGAATGTGGTCTACCGCCGGGCAAAAGGATTCCGGGGTCCGAGCGAGCGACACATCCGACAAACAGCGCCTCCCGTGGGCCGAAAGCGCGAGGACGTGAGCGGATCCGGTTTACCAGCGACACGGCTTACCGAAACACATATGAGATAGTCTCACAAGACAAACAGTAACTGTACAGCCCGTGCCACGTCGAACCAAGATTCTCGTTGTCGGTGACTCACCCTGCGAGGGAGCCGGGATGCTGCTCGAACAGGATGGGTTCACCGGACGTGCCCGCCCGCCGTCGGAAGCTCGCTCGGCGTTCGAGGAGCTACATCCCGACTGTCTGGTCGTCTGTGGCGGCTCGATCCCGACCGAGTTGGCGGTGGCGGCCTCGGAGGACGGCTGCCCGATCGTCGACTGCGACGAGCCAGTGGTCCCGACCAGGAGTGACGGCGGCGAGGAGCCGGTCGACGGACACGACCTCGACGAGCGCGTCACGAACGCCGTCGGCAGCACGCCGAACCGCGAACGGATCGCCCGCCTCCACGAGGGGGCCGCGGAACTGGTCAGCATCGAGGAACGCGATCGGCTTCACCGCCGCGTCGTCGATATCGCCGAGGACGTGCTCGGCTTCGACGCCGCCGCGCTGTACCTCCACGACGCTGATGGGTTCGTGCCGAGCGCCGCGACCGGCGACGAGCAGCCCGGCCGGCTCGATTCGGACCACGGGATGATCTCGCAGGTGTTTGAGAGCGGCGAACCGGCGCTGGTCGACGACATCGAGGCCCACCCCACCGCCGAACGGCAGATCGAACGCCACGGCTCGGGGCTGGC
This sequence comes from Halolamina pelagica, assembly GCF_001307315.1. Classification (GTDB taxonomy): domain Archaea; phylum Halobacteriota; class Halobacteria; order Halobacteriales; family Haloferacaceae; genus Halolamina; species Halolamina pelagica_B. The sequence goes on along the minus strand of NZ_LGUC01000001.1, from coordinate 996,670 downwards.
CGTCCCCTTCGGCGACGACGGCGTGTTCGCGGGCATCTCGACGGAGCTGTCGGCGTTCGACGAGGTGGATCTGGAGTTCGCGGAGCTGCTGGTCACCCACGGCTCGCAGGTCGACGCGCGCCTCCGGGCGGAGGCCGACCTCCGGGATCGCCAGGAGCGCATCACGCGGCTCCACGAGGCCGCGCCGTCGCTGATCAACGCCGACGACGAGCCGGCGTTGTTCCGCCGCGTCGTCGACATCACGGAGGACGTGCTCGCGCTCGACCAGTCGGTGCTGTTGATGGAGCGCGGCGGCGAACTCACGCCGGTCGGCGGCCGCACCGACAGGGTCGACGAAGTGTCGACCGACACCGGCATCGTCGGCCGGACGTACAACGAGAAGCGGTCGTTCCTCGTCACCGACGCCGAGGCGAACCCCGACGCGGAGCCGGCGAACGAGTCGGTCAAGTCGGCGATCAGCGTCCCCGTCGGCGACTCCGGCGTGTTTCAGGTTCTCTCCGACGAGACGTACGCGTTCGACGAGACCGACATGGAGCTCGCGGAGCTGTTGATGGGCTACGTGGAGGCGACGCTCGATCGCATCCGCTCGGAGACCGCACTCCGTGAGTCCAGGCGGGTGATCGAACGGCTCCACACGACCGCGATGGAGCTCGGCACCGCGGAGACCGAGGGGGAACTGCTCGATCGCGCGGTCGACGCCGCCCACGACGTCCTCGAGATGGACATGTGCAAGCTCGACATCCGGGACGGCGACATGCTCATCCCCGTCGCGGAGTCGGGCAAAGTCCCCGAGGACGCGGGTCGGGAGATGCACGTCTCGGAGGGGCTCGCCGGCAAAACCGTCCGGACCGGGGAGTCGTTCCTGGTCAACGATCTCCACAGCGACAGCGACGCCGAACCCACCGACCCCGAGTTCGAGTCGGCGATCTCCGTGCCGCTCGGCGATCTCGGAGTGTTCCAGGCGGTATCGACCGAGCAGGAAGCGTTCGACGAGGAGGATCTGGAACTCGCGGAGCTGTTGATGGCCCACACCGCGGTGGCGCTACGGCGGATCCGCGCCGAAGCCGAACTCCGGCGGGAGCGCGACAGCCTCGAGGCGCTGTTCGAGAACATCCCCGGCGCCGCCGTCGCCTACGAGATGATCGACGGCGAGCCGATCGTCCGCCGGGTCAACGGTGCCTTCGAGCGCACGTTCGGCTACGGCGCCGACGACGTCGAGGGGGCGTCGCTCGACGAGTTCATCGTTCCGCCCGAGAGCGCCGACGAGGCGGAGGCGTTCAACGAACAGCTCGCCAAGGGCGACCGGGTCCAGACCGAAGTCCAGCGAGAGACCGCCGACGGCACCAAGCACTTCCTCCTGCAGGTCACTCCGTTGGAGGTCGGCGAGGAGAACGCCCCGGGGTACGCCATCTACTCCGACGTGACCGAGCAGCGCCAGCGCGAAGCCGAACTCCGCCGACAGAACGAACGTCTCGACCAGTTCGCCAGCGTCGTCTCCCACGACCTGCGCAACCCGCTCAACGTCGCCTCGGGCTACCTCGATCTGGCCAGGGAGACCGGCGATCTCGCGAAGCTCGACCAGGTCGACGACGCGCTCGATCGGATGGACCAGCTCGTCACCGACCTCCTGTCGCTGGCCCGTGAGGGACAGGACGTGGGCGAGACGGAGCCGATCGAGCTCTCGACGATTGCGCGGGAGTCGTGGGCCCACGTCGCGACGGGCGAGGCGTCCCTCGAGGTCGTCGACGACGCGACGATCGAGGCCGACCAGGATCGGCTGGTGGAACTGCTCGGCAACCTCTACCGGAACAGCGTCGAGCACTGTTCGGCGGGTAGCGAGGATGACGGCGCGCCCCACGACGCCACGAGCAGCCAAACGGTGTGCAGTGCAACGGCCGATCAGGCCGGCGACGCCCCGACGGTCACCGTCGGGACGTTGGCCGAGGGCGAGGGGTTCTACGTCGCCGACGACGGTCCCGGGATCGACGACGACATCGACCCGTTCGACACGGGCGTCACGACCAGCGAGGAGGGAACCGGGTTCGGGCTCCCGATCGTCCAGAGCATCGCCGAAGCCCACGGCTGGTCGGTGTCGGTAACCGAAAGCGAAGACGGCGGCGCCAGATTCGAGTTCGAGATCGCCTAGTCCCGCATCGCCGTCCGCACCGAGTCGATCGCGCCCTCGATATCCTCGTCGCTCACGTCCCAGTTCGTGGTGAACCGCACCGTCGTCTCGCTGAACGCCACGGCGAGGACGCCGTGTTGCTCGATCCGGCCGACGAACTCCTCCGCGTTCAGGCCCGTCCCCGCCACGTCGGCGACGACGATGTTCGTGTCCGGCTCGGTCGTCTCGATGCCGTCGATGTCGCCGAGCCCCTCGGCGATCCGCTCGGCGCGTCGGTGATCGTCGGCGAGGTGGTCGCGGTTCTCCAGTGCGAGCAGCCCCGGGGCGGCGATGATGCCGGCCTGGCGCATCCCCCCGCCGAACAGCTTCCGGGTCCGGCGCGCGCGGTCGATGAACGCCTCGTCGCCGACCAGCACGGAGCCGACGGGCGCGCCGAGCCCCTTCGAGAGACAGAACATCACGCTGTCGACGTTCTCCGCCAGCGCGGCGGGATCGGTGTCGAGCGCCTCGGCGGCGTTGAACAGCCGCGCGCCGTCGAGGTGGACCGGGACGCCGTGATCGTGGGCGGCCGCGGCCGCGGCGTCGATCTCCGCCTTCGAGACGGCGACGCCGCCGCGGTAGTTGTGCGTGTTCTCCAGACAGAACAGCCCCGTGCCGGCCTCGTGGAGCCCCTCCTCGACGATGCCGTTCTCGACCTGCTCGGGCGTCGGCGCGCCGTCGTCGCCGAAGTCGAGCAGGCGGGTCTGGAGGCTACTCAGTTGGGCGACGGCGCCGAGCTCCCACTTCAGCACGTGGGCGTGCTCGTCGGCGAGCAGCTCCTGCCCGCGGTCGGTGTGGGTCCGGATCGCGACCTGGTTGCCCATCGTGCCGCTGGGGACGAACAGCCCCGCCTCCTTGCCGAGGATCTCGGCGGCGCGGGCTTCGAGTTCGTTGACGCTCGGGTCGTCGCGGTACACGTCGTCGCCGACCTCGGCGTTCTTGGCGGCCTCCCGCATCGCGTCTGAGGGTCTGGTGACGGTGTCGGAGCGAAGGTCTACGACCATGGGGTCGCTGGGAGAGGCGGAGGAATAAGGGACTCGGTGGGGTGGAACGTTACCGGGTTCCGGCTGGAACGTTACCGGGTTCCGGCGCTACAGGTTCGCGTACGGGCCGCCTTTCGCCTCGGTCAGGCGGTCGACCTGCTCCTCGGAGAGGTCGATCGCCGCGGCGCCGAGGTTCTCCTCCAACTGCTCGACGGTGCGGGCGCCGACGATGGGCGCGGTGACGCCGTCGCGGTGCATCAGCCACGCCAGCGCGGTCTGGGCGGGCGAGGCGTCGACCTCGTCGGCCACCTCGTCGAGCACGTCGTGTACGTCGAAGTTGGTCTCGGTCAGGTAGGCGCTCTCGAAGCGGCTCGACTCCGCCGCCTTCGACTCGCCGGTCAGCCCCTCCTCGCGGTCGTACTTCCCGGTCAGGAACCCCTGGCCGAGCGGGCTCCACGGGGAGACAGCCAGCCCCTCCTCGCGGGCGAACTGGAGGTAGTCCCCTCGATCTCGCGGTCGACGAGGTTGTACCGGGGCTGGAGCACGGTGAACGGCTCCCACCCTTCGGCGCGGGCGAGTTCGTTCGCCTTCGCCACCCGCCAGGCGTTGGGCGAGAGCGTCGACGCGCCGAGGTAGTGGACCTTCCCCGCCTCGACCAGCGCGTTCAGCGTCTTCATCGTCTCGCGGGTCGGCGTCTCGCCGTCCCAGCGGTGGAGGTAGAGCACGTCGATGTAGTCGGTGTCCAGCCGATCGAGGATGGCGTCGACGCGGTGACGGAGGTTCTTCCGGTTGTTGCCGCGGCTGTTTGGGTCGTCCTCCCGGATCTGCCAGTAGATCTTGGAGGCGACGGTGAAACGCTCCCGGTCGCGCTCGCCCAGCCAGTCGCCGATCCACTCCTCGGCCTGCCCGCCGCCGTACACGTCGGCGGTGTCGATGTAACGCCCGCCGGCGTCGGCGTAGGTGTCGAGCAGACGCTTTGCCTGCCCCTCGCCGATCTCGAGGCTGCCTTCCTCGGTCTCGCGGCCGAAGCGCCAGGTGCCGAACTGGAGCTCGCTGCTCTGGAGGCCGCTGTCGCCGAACTGCACGAAGCCGAGATCTGTCTCGCTCATACAGTGCAGTATTGGGATGACCGGGGGAAAAGCGTTCAGCTATCGGCGACACTCGTCCCCGGCCGGGCAGCCGATCATGTTCGGGCAGGTGGGTATCCGGCCGCGGCGCGTACCAGCACACATGAGCCACGCCGAGACCGACCAGCTGCCGACGACCACCGTCCAGGTGAAGGCGACCGGCCACGTCCGCCGGGAGCTCGGGACCCACGAGTTCGAGTTCAGCTTCGCCGGCGATACGCTCGGTGCGTTCCTCGACGCTTTCTTCGCCGAATACGGCTGCGAGGAGATGCTGCTGGCGGAGACCGAAGTGGACGAAACCGCCAACGGCTGGGCCGACTACCCGGGCGACCCGCCGGGGCGGTGGGAGCGCAACCCCGAAGGCGAGCGCACGCGAGCGTTCGCCCGCGTGCTGGTCAACGGGACGTTCAACGAACTGCTGGACGGCTTCGGTACGGCGCTCGAAGACGGCGATCGCGTCGCGCTGTTGTACCCGTTCATGTTCTGTCTGTAGGGGTGTCCTCGGCGTCGCCGCGAGCGCCGGTCAGCGGGTCGCCGCCAGCCGGACAGCCAGCCGGCTGGCCAGCGTCCCGACGACGGCGACGGCCACCCGGGCCCCCAGGCCGAGCGAGACGCCGACCAGCGGCGCGACCGAACTCGCCAGCGAGAACAGAACGACGACGGGGAGCAGCCACCCGACCGTCAGCACCCACGACTCGGCGAGGACGGCGTACCGCCCCGCGCCGGCACGGAACTCGGTGACCGACTCCGCCCGCAGCACCCAGCCGACGATGGCGAGGAACCCGAACAGCCCGAGCGTCAGCATCAGGTCCGCGAGGGTGCCCGAGGCGAACCGGAACGCCGAACTGGCGAGCGCGAGCCCGCTCCCCGTGACGGCGAGCAGCAGCGAGACGGCCAGCGTCGCCCGCCGGCGCGGCACGCCGAACTCGTCGACGAGCGTCGCGACCGGCGTCTCGAGCAGGTTGATGCCGCTGGTGATCGCGGCCATCAGCACCGTCGCGAAGAAGGCCGTCGCGACGACGGTGCCGCCCGGCAGCGAGCCGAACGCCGTCGCGAGCGCGACGAACAGCGCGCCGGGGCCGCCCTGGCCGGGGTCGATACCCTGGGAGAACAGCAACGGGATCACGACCAGACCGGCGAGCACGCCGATGAACGTGTTCGAGACGGCGATGACGATGGTGTCCCTGGGGAGCGACGCCTCTTCGTCGAGGTAGGAGGCGTAGGTGAGCATCGACCCGGCGCCGACCGAGAGGGTAAACAGCGCCTGGCCCGCCGCCGGACCGATCACGCTCGCGAAGTTCGCAGCGAGGTAGTCGGCGTCGAAGCCGAGGTAGAACTCGTAGCCAGCGGCGGCCCCGGGCTGGGTCGCCGTCCAGGCTGCGAGGCCGACGAGCAGCACCACGACCGCCGGCAGCATCACCTTCGAGACGCGCTCGATACCGCGGCTCACGCCGAAGAAGACGATGCCGGCGACGATCGCCAGAAACAGCAGGTGGAACCCGACCGCCGCGAGGCCGTAGCTCATCTCCCCGAAGTACTGCTGGGGCTGGCTGAAGTACGCCCCTGTCGGCGAGACCAGCGTGTAGCGGAGGATCCAGCCGCCGACAACCGAGTAGAACGAGAGGATCACGAGCGTCGTGGCGACGTTGAATGCGCCCAGCGCCGACCCCCACCGGGAGCCGATCTGGTCGCTGAGGGCGCCGATCGGCGTCTGCCGGCCGCGGCGCCCGAGCACGAACTCCGCGAGCAGCCCCGGCACGCCGACGCCGACAACGATCAGCAGGTAGACGAGCAGGAACGCGCTACCGCCGTTGCCGGCTGTCAGCCACGGGAAGCGCCAGATGTTCCCCAGTCCGGCCGCGCTGCCGACGGCGGCGAGCACGAACCCGACGTTCGATACCCACGTGTCACGTGTAGCCATCAGTGTACAGCGTTGGACACAGGACAGACAAATCTGTGTTGATCCGCTGGTCACAATCGTGTCAGCGAACGCCGATATCGCCCCGCGACCCGGGCTGGGTCCGGCTTGTGGCGACGACAGCGTATCCGATGTGCCTTTCCGAGTAGACTCCCTCAGAACCGGTATGAACGCGAATTCGCCGGTCGGTTCCCCGCGACCGACCGCGCCGCCAGAGGGAGAACCATGACTGGAAAAGACGACTACTACAACCGGGCCAAACAGCAGGGGTATCGCGCCCGCTCGGCGTACAAGCTGAAGCAGTTGGACGACACCGCGAACCTGTTCGACGACGGCGACACCGTCGTCGACCTCGGCGCCGCCCCCGGCGGATGGCTCCAGGTCGCCGCCGAGAAGGTCGGCCCGCAGGGGAAGGTCGTGGGGGTCGACCTCCAGCGCATCGACGACCTCGAGGCCCACCAGGTGAGCACGATCCCCGGCGACATGACCGAGGAGGAGACCCGCGACCGACTCCGGCGCGAACTCGGTGCTGAGGGCGGGCAGGGCGTCGTCGATCTGGTCGTCTCGGACATGGCGCCGAACATGACCGGCGAGTACGAACTCGACCACGCGCGCTCGGTCCATCTCGCGCGGATCGCCTACGAGACCGCCGTGGAGTTCCTCAAACCAGGCGGCGACTTCGTCGCCAAGGTGTTCCAGGGTCGGGACCTCGACGATCTGGAAGCCGACATGGAGCCGTCGTTCCAGTACGTCCGGCGGGTATCGCCCGACGCTTCCCGCGACGCCTCGAGCGAGGTGTATCTGATCGGGAAGGGGTACACCGACGCGCCCGTCGCCGAGGGCGACCGGCTCACCGTCGAGATCACCGACACCGGCGGGGAGGGCGACGGTATCGCGACGGTCGATGGGTTCACGCTGTTCGTCTCGGGCGCCGAGGAGGGCGAGGAGCTCGAGATCGCGGTCACGGACGTGAAGCCGAACTTCGGGTTCGCCGAGCGCGTCGAGTAACGACGTCCGCGGGACCACCGTCTCAGTTCGATCGGCGTGCCGACACCGAGGACAGTGACGCTGCTGGCGGTGCTGGCGTGAAGCTTCTGTGCGCCGCGATTGCCAATCGGCACCAACCCGGCGCGCGCGGGAAAAATCGACCCGCTCTATGTCGTGAACAGCCGCCGTTCGTCGGCGTCACGCCGTCTTGCGGCGGCGACGGCCGCGTACACGAACGGGGTGTCGATCACGGCGATGCCCAGTTTCAGGACGTACTGCCCGACGATCAGCGCGGCGACGCTCGGCACGGGCCCACCGCCGACCAGCGGGAGCCCCAGACCGGGGTTGATGCCCAGTTGGGGGAGCACCCAGAACGCGACGCCGACGAAGATGACGGTGTCGATGAGCTGGCTGCTGGCGGTCGAGCCGATGTTTCGGAGCCAGAGCTTCCCGCCGTCGGTGTACTCCTTCAGCCGGTGGAACGCGATCACGTCCCAGTTCTGGCTGACGACGTACGCCAGCAGGCTGGCGGCGACGATGTTCGTCGACGCGCCGAGCACCGAGGAGAACGTGCTCGCGAACTCGGGGTTGGCGGCGGGGGCGACGATGGTGCTCCAGACCAGCGCCAGCACGACGAAGTTCATCAGGAAGGCGACGTTGACCAGCTCGCGGGCGGCGCGCTTGCCGTACAGTTCGGCGTAGCAGTCCGAGGCGAAGTAGGTCAGCGCGTACGCGAGCGCGGCACCCGGAAGCGTGAGCGCGCTGCCCGCGACCGGGATCGCGAACGGCAACTGGAACGAGAGCAGCTTCGCGGCGGTGAGTTGGGCAGTCACCAGCGCCGTCACGAACAGCGCCGCGAGCAGCAGGCGATCGACAGGGAGCGGGCGACGGTCCGCGCTCACGCGTCGTCCCCCTCGATCCGCCCCTGTCGCTCGTCGATCTCGTCGAGGCGGTCGAGCGTCTTCCGGATCGACGCCCGGATGGCGTCGCTGCGGTTGACGAACTTCCCCTCGGCGCCGACGTGCTCGTCGAGATCCGCCAGCAGTTCGTCGGGGATCTCCACGGAGACTTTCGTCATCGCCCGCCCTCCGGTGCTTTGGCGCCGCCTCGATCGCCGGCGCTCGGCGTCGGCCGAATCAATGTTCGCATAGTCATACCGGAGGGATACCCAGGGATACGCAAAAACGCACCGTTCGAGGGTTGGTGCCGACAGCGTCGTGACTGGCCGGTGAGAACGGGGCTGGCTCGAAGAACGCCGGGTCGCGCTACCCGTCGTCGCCGGCCGTCTCGGGCCCGATCGTGGGTTTACGGAGGTTCCGGCGACCGCCGAGGGTGAGCACGTACAGCACGCCGAGACCGATGCCGTACGCCCCCATCAGCGGCACCGTGATCATGATCATCGTGAGCGCGTCCGCCGGCGTCAGCAGCGCGGCGACGAGCATCATGCCGATCATCACCTCCCGCCAGCGGGTCCGCATCGCGGTGTAGGAGATCCCCGCGGTGTTCAGAAGCGCCATCAACACCGGGATGTCGGCGAGGATACCGATGCCGGCGGTCGTGAAGAAGATCAGCCAGAAGAAGTCGGTGATCCGGTAGCTGATCGTCATGTTCGCCGCCAGCGCGTCCTCGACGAGGTAGGAGATGACCCGCGGCGCCACCTCGAAGTAGCCGAACACCAGCCCGCCGAGCAGCCCGCCGGTCAGGAGCGCGGCCCAGCCGAAGATGACCTCGCGGCGCCCGCGGACGAACCCCCGGTCGCGCAGCGCCGGCCACGCGAAGTAGGCGATCATCGGCAGCACGGCGACGACGCCCAGCAGCGCCGAGAACTTCACCTCGAACACCAGCGCCTCGACGGGATGGAGCGCGATCACTTTCGACGCCTCCATCGCCGTCTGCCCCGGCTGGAGCACCTCCCCAGGCACCCGAGAGAGGAAGTCGGCGTACACGTCCTTGATCCCGCCCGTGTAGAGCCAGAAGAACGAGCCGGCCATCACGACCATGAACGTGCCGACGATGTAGAACAGCCCCGAGGTGACGGAGCCGAGGATGAACTGGATGTCCTTGTAGTAGCCGCCGATGTCGTCCTCGTCGGTGTCGTCGGCGAACTCGTCGAGGAACGTGCTGCCGGCGCGCTGTGTGCGGTCGCCCATGCTGCCGGGGTCGGGCTCGTCCTCCTCGGCTTCGGTCTCGGCAGCCGCCTGGGCGTCGTCGAATCGATCGAGGATCAGGCGCGCCCGCTCGTCGTCGTCGGCCGCAAGCGCGCTGTTGGCGTAGAAGTTCGCCGCCTGCTCGCTCAGCGCCTGGAACGTCGCCGGCGGGGCGCGCTCGAGCTCGTCGGTCGAGAGCTGGCCGACGTTGACCGCAGTCGGGTCGGTGCCCGCGAAGTAACACGCGAGGAGGACGTAGACGCCGACGAGCACGGCGACGACTGCGAGCACCCCCGCGGCCGCGATGCCGGCGGCGACGAGCGTCGAGTAGCCGAACGCGGGAAGCGAGAGCTCGAACCCCGCCTGTCGGAGTAGGTCGTTCACCGCGGCGGTGTAGCCGAGTGCGGCGTAGGCCAGCCCGAACAGTACGACCGCGAGGACGGCGAGTGGCTGGCCCTGTTTGCGGGCGCGCTGGCCCCAGTCGACCCACTCGCGACCGCGCTGGATCGCCTCGAGCGGGTTGGCCGGCGTGAACAGCGGCTCGGCCTCGTGTCGTGGCGGTTCGGGCTCGTCCGCGGCGGGTTCGTTGGCCTCGTCGTAGCGGTCGAGGATGGCCTGTGCCTTCCCGTGGTAGCCGTCGTCGATGGCCCGCTGGGCGGCTTCGAGCGCTTGGGGCTCGTCCATCGTCTCGAACGCCTGGATCGGCGCCGCGCGCACGCCCTCCTCGTCGAGTGCGTCGAGATCGATCCCCGTCGGATCGCCCATCTCGGCGCCGGGGTCGACGGCGCCCTCGAGTTCGCGGTAAGCGAACAGCAGCAGGCCGACGACGGCGAAGCCGATGCCGACGACGAGACCCACCAACACGACGTTTCCGGTGGCCGAGAGCGAGGTGAGGCTGCCGACTGTGGGGGCACGGTAGCTGCTGCCGATCGCCTCGAGGCCGGCGTTGATCGCGTCGCGGCCGCCGGCGTTGGCGTAGAGCCACGCGACGGCGACGCCGGCGACGACGAGCGCGGCGGCCTCGTTCCAGTTCCGCCGGAGGACGCCGCCGATCGTGAGCCGTTCGCTGCCGCGCTTCATCGTGACCGCGAACTTCGCGAGGTAGAGGCTGAACCCGTACAGCACCAACAGCGGCGCCGCCCACATGATCTGGGTGAACGGGTCCGGCGGCGAGAACACGGCGCCGAAGACGAAGATGGCGACGACGGCGTAGCGCCACTTGTCACGGAACTGCTCGTAGGGGACGATCCCGGTGTAGGACAGTCCGGTGATCGCCAGCGGCATCTGGGCCGCCAGCCCGAAGGAGAACGTCAGCAGCAGGACGAACTGGGTCCAGAGCACGATGGACCAGTGGGGGCGAAGCCGGCGGCCGCCGCGTTGCCGGCGAGGAAGTTGAACATGATCGGGAAAAAGAGGAGGTAGCCGTACGCCATTCCGCCCATGAACAGGAGGAACGAGAGCGCGACGATGGGGAGTGCCTTCCACAGCGGGATCGGCATCTCCGGCCAGCGACCGCGCTCTTTCAGCGCGTCACGGGAGAAGTAGAGGAGCACCGGTGCGGCGGCGATCAGCCCCACGACGAGCGAGATCTTCGCCTGGAGCAGGATCACGTCGAACGGGGTCTGGGCGATGATGTCGAACTGCGAGACCAGCTCCGCGGGCATCCGCTGGGTGGTGACGCCTTTGAGCCACTCCCAGATACCCCCGCGGAGGGCCATGAACATCCCCATGAAGGCGATGACGAAGACCACGAACACCTTCTGGAGGTCTTTCTGGGCGGAGCGAAGCATCGCCCCCGCAGTCTCCCGACCCTCGGCGATGGCGCGCTGGGTATCGTCGTCGAGCGCGCTGGACATAGCGAGAAGGAGCCACTTCGGCGTTATCAACCTTTTCACCTCGCGGGCGGGCGATCCGAAAAGGCCTATAAGAACGCGTGAGCGATACCGACCCATATGGCCGAGGAACCGGACGACGAGGGTGGACGCGAGCCGTCCGACTCGTCGGCGCCCGGTTCCGACGAGGAACGGGAGTCGGAACCCACGGAGTCCCACGACGATTCGACTGACGAGGAACCGAGCGAGGACGAGCCGACGACGGCCGACGCCGACGACGCCGAGGGGGACCAGTCCGACGGCGCCGACGACGCCGACGACGCCGAGGGGACGACCTCGCCGACGAGGACGGGGCGGAGTCGAGCGACGAGACCGCGCCAGCGTTCACTGACGTGGAGGGGCTCGGCCCCGACTCGGGTGACGAGCCGGCCGACGAACCGGGCGACACTGCCGACGCGTCAGACGAAGCCGGGGACGAGGGGTCCGAAGACGACGGCGAGTACATGTTCGAGGATTACGACCCCAACGAGCCGCCCGCGGCGGCCGCCGAGCACGGCGCGCGCCCGCCGTCGAGCGACGGCGAGGCCGGCCCCACCGACATCGATCGCTCGCCGGGCGGTGATGTGGACCGCTCGGCGGGTGGCGACGTCGACGACGGGCTGTTGGGTGACGGCCCCGACTCGGACGAGGAGATGCCGCTTGCGGCCCACATCGAGGAGATGATGAAGCGGCTCTCGGTGGTGTTCATCGTCGGCGGCACCGTCGCCTTGACGCTGCTGGGGCTTGGCCAACTGTTCCCGCAGGTCCCGACAGCGGTGGACATCATCGACGCGCTCTGGAACAACGCGATCCCCGGCGCGCCGGAGATCGAGGGCCGGCGCCCGCGAGTGTACGGGCCGCTGGAACTGCTGCTCACCAAGCTGAAGGTGACCGCGCTGGCTGGCCTGCTGGTCGCACTCCCCGTGTTCGTCTACGAGACGTACATGTTCATGCGCCCGGGGCTGTTCCCGAAGGAGCGGCGGTACTACATCGCCGCGATCCCACCAGTCTGGTGCTCGGGACGATCGGGATGGCGTTCTCCCACTTCGTGATCATCCCGGCGATCATGCGCTACTTCACGGTGTACACCGACGAGAACGTCGCCACCGTCGCCTACGGGCTGGAGAGCACGTTTTCGCTGATCATCGTCCTCATGGGCTACATGGCGGTGATCTTCCAGATCCCGCTGTTCATCATGCTCGCGATCATGATGGGGATCGTTACCCGGCAGTGGCTGGAGGACAAGCGCCTGCTGTTCTGGGGCGGGTTCCTCACCATCGCGTTCCTGGTCAACCCCGACCCCACGGGGATGACGCCGTTCATCATCGCGGCGACAATGATCGTGCTGTACGAGGGGACGCTGGCGCTGCTGCGCTGGACCGGGAACTGACCGGTCGGTCGCGGGTCCTTTCGACCACGAACGCCTCACAGTCGCCGCTCCGTCCGTCGTCGCCGCCGAGGTAGTCGCTGCGTCGCCGAGGTGACTACCCTGCTGCCACCTCCTTTCTGCCCTGACCGTTAAGACCGCCATCGTGGGCTCGACGCGGGGCCCCTCGCTTGTGGAGCCGTCGTCGGTAGCCGGCTCTGGACGCGCCCGTGCTTCAGGAGCGCCGTCAGCGTGGTGGCCTGTATCGACGAGGGACGGCGACGGCTGCGCCACTGCCGGCTCCGAACACCGGGGCCCATCGACGCCGTCCGATGGTGAGCCCACCCACAGGCTGATTCACGGCCCACTGGCTGACTGACGAGCCGCTGGCTCAGGGAGCGGAGCGCACGAAAGAAGCGCCGCCGAAAACGCTACTGCGGCGTCGGCTCGGAGCCGCCCGCCGGGGTGGTCACGTCGGAGCTCTCCAGCGCCGAGCCGGTGATGCTCTTCAGTCGGCTGACGAGGGAGTCCTTCTCGCCCTCGCCCTCCAGCGCCACCTCGAGCACCTCGGAGATGTGCGAGACCGGAATGATCTCGATCATCTCCTTGTACTCGTCCTCGATCATCACGTCCTGCTCGTTGGCCTTCGGGATGATCACGCGGTCACAGCCGGCCTTCGCGGCTGCCTCGATCTTGTGGGTCACGCCGCCGACGGGGAGCACGTCGCCCCGCACCGACAGCGAGCCCGTCATCGCGAGGCTCTGGTCGACGCCGATGTCCTCCAGCGCGGAGATCACCGCCGTCGCGACCGTGATCGACGCCGAGTCGCCGTCGACGCCCTGCTGGCCGGTCTGGATGAACTGGATGTGGATGTCCTTGTCCGAGATCTGCTCGTCGGTGTACTTCTTGATGATCGCCGAGACGTTCTGCACCGACTCCTCGGCCATCTCCTTGAGCTGGCCGGTGGCGATCACCTGCCCACCCATCCCCTGGGAGGGGGTGATCTCCGCCATCACCGGCAGCATGATCCCGGAGTCCTGGCCCATCACCGCGAGGCCGTTGACGCGGCCGACCTGGTGGCCCTCCGAGACCTGCAGTTCGTAGTCCTTCCGGCGCTCGATGTAGTCGTCGGCGAGCTGCTGCTCGATCGAGCGGCTACGACCCTTGGCTTCGAGCACGTGCTCGCGCGTGGTCGACTCCGCGTTCTCGCCGCGGGCGATGTCGCCCGCCACGCGAACCAACCCACCCAGCGAACGGAGTTCGAGCGTGAGGTGGTCCTTCCGACCGGCGCGGCGTCGGGCTTCGAGGATGACCTCCTCGACGGCGTCGTCGGTGAAGTGGGGCAGGCGGCCGTCGTTCTCGACCTCCTGGGCCACGAAGCGCGCGTACTTCCGGCGCATCTCCGGGCTGTCGCGGATGGTGTCGTCCATGTACACCTCGTACCCGTAGCCGCGGATGCGGTTCCGGAGCGCGGGGTGCATGTTCTCCATCGCGTCCATGTTCCCGGCCGCGACCATCACGAAGTCGGTCGGGACGGGCTCGGTCTGGACCATCGCGCCCGAGGAGCGCTCGGACTGGCCCGTGATCCCGAACGCACCCTCCTGAATCGCGGTCATGAGGTGCTGCTGGGAGCGCACGTCGAGCGTGTTGATCTCGTCGATGAACAGCACGCCCTTGTTCGCCTTGTGGATGGCGCCGGCCTCGACGCGGTCGTGGCTCGGCGTCTCCATCCCGCCGGACTGGAACGGGTCGTGGCGCACGTCGCCCAGCAGCGCACCGGCGTGGGCGCCCGTGGCGTCCTCGAACGGCGCCGTCTTCGTGTCCGCGTTGTTGACCAGCAGGTTCGGAATCATCGCGTCGCTGCCACGCGAGGCGTACTTGAACCCGATGTAGATCAGCACCGCGCCGATCACGGCGAGGATCGGGTTCCCCATCGCCAGGATCGCGTAGCCGGCGACGACCGCGATCACGATCCACATCAGGAGGCTCCGGAGCTGATCGCGCTTCTGGGCCTCCTCCTTGTGGGCGTCGATGATCTGTTCGCCCTTGCCGGCGGGGACGGTCCGGACTTTCGGCTCGTTGCCGTCGTCGGGGTTGTGGTAGACCAGCACGTCCTGCAGCTCCTCTTTGGGGAGGAGCTCCGCCATCGCTTTCGCGAGCATCGACTTCCCCGTCCCGGGGGAGCCGATCATCATCACGTGGCGGCGCTGCTTGGCCGCCTTCATCACGACGTCTCGGGCGTGCTCCTGCCCGATCACCTGATCGACCAGCCGATCCGGGACCTCGATCTCGGCCGTCGAGTCGATCCGGAGACCACCGAGCAGGTCGTCCTTCCCGATCTCCTCGTCGTCGGCGATCTCGGCGTCGAACTCCACCTCGCTCCCGAGGTCGTCGATACTGGGAGCCTCGTCCTCGTCCGCCTCGCGGGGCTGCTGCTCCGCGGGCCGGTCGGGCTGTTCGTCGGGGTCACCCTCTCGGGTGCCCGACCCGTTGAGCGGGAAGGGCTCTTCCTCCCCCTCGTCGGGCACGTCGGTATCCTCCGTTTCGTTGCTCATAGAACGCTTTCGCTACCCCAAACGAGGCTCGCGCGCCTGATATACTTTCCCCCATCACAGACGACGGTTCGAACGTCGTGAATGGCGTTCTTGAGGCCTCTATCTGGCGATATCGGTAGTGGGGGTAGCCTCCTGTGCTTATAAAGGACTCCGACAGGCGACTCGCCGTTTTTATTCCCTCCGAGAGCGAAGCCGCGATCATGCGGGGGTTCTACATCGGTCGATTCCAGCCGTACCACGACGGACACCACCAGATGGTGGCCGAGATCGCCGACGAAGTCGACGAACTCGTGGTCGGCATCGGCTCCGCGGGCGACTCCCACACCACACGGAACCCCTTCACCGCGGGTGAGCGGGTGATGATGGTGACGAAGGCGTTGAAGACGCTCGACATCCCCACGTACGTCGTCCCGATCGAAGACCTCGAACGCAACGCGGTGTGGGTCGGGCACGTCCGGTCGATGACGCCCAAGTTCGACGTTGCCTACTCCAACAACCCGCTCGTCGTCCGGCTGTTCACGGAGGCCGGCGTCGACGTGCGCCAGTCGCCGATGTTCCAGCGCGACGTGCTCGAGGGGACGGAGATCCGCGAACGCCTCGTCAACGGCGGCGACTGGGAGTCGCTCGTCCCCGACGCCGTCGTCGAGACGATCCACGAGGTCGACGGCGTCGAGCGCATCAAACAGGTCTCCGAAACCGACTCCAACTCGGGGTAATGGTCGAGGCGGGGCTCGCCTTCGAGGCGATGAACGCGATCGGACTGGTCGCGTTCGCCGCCGTCGGCGCGCTCAAGGGGAGCGACGCCGACCTCGACCTGTTCGGCGTCGCCGTCCTCGGCTTCCTTACGGCGCTCGGGGGCGGCACCATCCGCGACCTGCTGGTCGGGCGGGTTCCCACGTCGCTCCAGTCGAACACGGAGGTGCTCATCGCGGCGGCGGGCATCACCCTCGCGGTCGTCCTCGCCACGCGCGTCCGCGGCGACTTGATGGAGAGCCCGGCGGTCCTCCTCCCCGACGCGATCGGCCTCGCGGCCTTCGCCGCCACCGGCGCCGCCGTCGGCGTCGAAACCGGGCTCTCGCCCTTCGGCGTGGTCGTCACCGCGACGCTGACCGGCGTCGGCGGCGGCAGCCTCTCCGATCTCCTCTTAGCCCGCGTTCCGGCCGTCCTGCGCGAGGACTTCTACGCGACGCCGGCCGTCGTCGGCGGCGCCGTCGTTCCACCGGCGGTCGCGCTCGGCCTCCCGCTCGGGGCGACGACGCTGCTCGCCGCCGGCGTCGTGCTTGCGCTCCGTCTCGGCGCCCTGCGGTACGGCTGGCGGCTCCCGACGGTGTGAGCCGACCGAACGCCTATCCCTCGTCGCCGCCAGCCGCGGGTATGGATCTCGACGCGTTCGACCACGAGTCACACATGCGCGACGCGCTCGACTGTGCCCGCGAGGCTACCGCCCGCGGCGACGACCCGTTCGGCTCCGTGCTGGTGAAAGACGACGAGGTGGTGATGACCGCCGGCAACCGGATCGAGACCGAGAACGACCTCCGGGCCCACCCCGAACTCACGCTCGCGAAACGGGCCGCGGCCGAGCGCGACGACGCCGACGAACTGGTGATGTACACCTCGACGGAGCCCTGCCCGATGTGTGCCGGCGGTATCGACATCGCCGGCCTCCGGGCGGTCGTCTACAGCGTCTCGGGCGAGCGCGCCGCAGCCATCCACGGTACCGAGCCGTTGCTCTCCTCGACTGAGGTGTTCGACATGGGCCGCAGCGACGTGCGGGTGATCCCGGACGTGCTGAAAGCCGAGGGGGAGAAACTCCACGACGCACACCGCTGAGCGGCCCGAGCGCTACTCCCGTCGCGTCGCCCGCTCGACGACCCTGCGGACCAGCGCCTCGAAGTCGGCCTCGTCGGGCACCACGTCGACCTCGATACCCGCATCGCGAGCCGTCTCGGCGGGGCTCTCGGCGATGGCGCCGACGACGGCGTCGTTCAGCCCCGCGAGCGCGTGGTCGCTGATCCCGCGCTCCTCGGCCGCCGTCAGGAACCCCTCGACAGTCGCCGAGGAGGTGAACGCCGCGCCGTCCAGCCGCCCTTCGGCGGCCAACTCGGCCGACTCGCCGGCGTCCTCGGGACGGTGCAGCCGGTAGAGCGTCGTCTCGCTCACCACGGCGCCCGCCGCGCGCAGCCCCTCGGGCATGTTCGCGCTCGCCCGATCCGAGCGCGCGAGCGCGACGGTCTTCCCGGCCACGTCGTCCTCGAGTTCCGCCACCATCCCCGCGGAGTCGTACTGCTCCGGGACGCGATCGACGGTCCAGCCGGCCGCCTCGGCGGCGTCAGCCGTCGAGGGGCCGATACAACACAGCGTCGCGTCGCCGGGCGCCCAGCCCGCGTCGGCGAGGATGTCGACGCCCGTCGACGACGTGAGCACGACGAACTCCGCGTCCGGCGGCGTCTCGCCGGTCGGCTCGACCGTCAACATCGGGTCCGGCACCGGCTCGGCGCCGAGCTCGTCGAGGAGGGCGGCGGCGTCGTCGATGCGCTCGTCGTCCGGGCGGAAGACGGCGACGCGCGGGCGAGCCATTACTCGTCGGCTGCGGCCGCGATCAGGTCGGCCGCGCCACGCTCGGCGAGATCGGCGGCGAACGACTCGGCGGCGACGACGTGAGTCTCGATCGGCAGGTCGCGACTCTCCGCGACCACTTCGGTGCCGTCGGTCGAGAGCACCTGGGCGCGGACGGTGACGGTGTCGCCCTGGACCGTCGCGTGGACGCCCAGCGGGGCGACACAGCCACCGCCGAGTTCGGCGAGCACGGTCCGCTCGACGGTGACGGCGACGCGGGTCGGCGCGTGGTCGAGCTTCTGGCGGAGTCGCGAGACTGTGTCCTCGTCGCGTGCCGTGACGGCGATGGCGCCCTGAGCGGGCGAGGGGACGAACTCGTCCATCGGGAGGCGACTCGTCCCGATCTTGTGGCGCAGGCCGCTGCGTTCGAGCCCCGCCTCGGCGAGCACGAGCGCGTCGTACTCGTGGTCGTACTCCTGGCCGAGCGCGCCGCGTTCGAGCTCGGAGAGGCCGTCGAACCACTCCTCGACGGTCTCGTCGAACCCGTCGTCGGCGTCGTCGGGCTCGTCGAGATCCTCGTTCTCGTCGTCGAGGACGCCCTCGGGGTCGATGTTGTACTCCCGCATCTCCTTGCTCTCGGCCGCCTCCTCGGTGTCCATCCGGCGCTCGTGTTCGCGCTGGAGTTCGGGGGCGAGCAGCTTCTCGATCCGGGTGTCGACGTTCCCGCGCAGCGGCCGCACGTCGAGATCCGGCCGGGCGTGGAGCAGTTGGGCGGTCCGGCGCAGCGACGAGGTGCCGACGACGGCACCCTCGTGGAGGTCGTCGAGTGAGCTGCCGTCTTTCGTCACCAGGAGGTCGCCCGCGGCGGCGCGCTCGGGGACGGCGGCGACGACCATCCCCTCGGCGAACTCCGTGGGCATGTCCTTCATCGAGTGGACCGCGGCGTCGCAGTCGCCGTCGACGACCTCCTGATCCAGCGCGTGGACGAACGCGCCGATCCGACCCAGGTCGGCGATCAGTTCGTCCTGGATCCGGTCGCCCTCGGTTTCGATCTCGACCAGTTCCACGGGCCGGCGCCGGGTCCCGACCCGTTCCTGGACGAACGCGGCCTGTCGCATGGCGAGGTCGGACCCGCGCGTGGCGAGGCGGAGGGTCCTGTCGGTGCTCATAGCCGGAACTGGGCGACCGGTGGGGAAAAGGGGTGCGTTCGCCGCCGAACACCGACCGCGACGAAACGCTGATACGGCTCGTACACGAACGTATACGCATGCCGACCAAGAGCGTCCGCCTCGATGTCGACCTGTACGAGCGAGTGATGGCCCGTAAGCGTGAGGGTGAGACCGTCTCCGAGACCGTCGACCGGCTCATCGACGACGTTTCGCTGCTCGACCTCGCCGAGGGCGGGGAGTACGATGAGGAACGCGCCGCTGAGCGGAAAGCTGCTCTCGAACGCACTGCCGACGCTGACGAGGTCTCACTGACCGATCTCACGGAGCGGGAGACGTGATTCTGGATACGAACTTCCTGATCGACATCGACGCCAACCGACCCGAAGCAATCGAGAAAGCCCGAGAGATCGAGGAGCAAGGGCTCCCCCGACGAGTCCCGCACGTCGTCCTCTTCGAACTGTGGACGGCCGTCGGCAAGGGCTCCGAAACGGAACCCAATCGACGGAAGTTCGAACGTGTACTCGACGGGCTGCCACGGGCGGAGACGACGGACGCGATCGTGAAGCAGGCTGGCGAGATCGAAGGCCGGGTACAGGCAGCCGACCCGAACGATAGCGGCGTCGGCGCCGCAGACGCAGTAATCGCCGCGACAGCAGTACACGTCGGGGAGCCTGTCGTTACCGACGATGGTGACTTCCGACGCCGGATCAAGGAGCAGGCCGGCGTGGACGGGCTGAAGATCGAAGAGTACGCCTAGAGCGCCTCGCGGTACGCCGCGAGCGTCTCCTCGACGTCTTCTTCGGTGTGGCCGTAGGAGACGAACTGCGACTCGAACTGGTTCTGGGAGAGGAAGATCCCCTGCTCCTTCATCGCCGGCCAGAAGCGCCGGCGCCAGCGGTCGGTTTCCACGGCGGCCACGTCGGCGCCGGTTTTCGGGCAGTAGTCGAACCGCGGGCAGCTCTCGTCCTGCTGACAGCCGCCCGAACAGGTGTCCGAAACGTCCGCCGGCCCCTCCCGGGTGAAGATCAGCTTGAACATCGAGTCGGTGCCCGCGACGGTGTACGCCGGCGCCTGCTCGCGGACGATCTCGGTCAGCCCGCTCCGGAGCTTCTCGCCGAGGCTGTTGACGTGCTCGTACACGTCGTTCTCGGCGGCGAAGCGCAGCGTCTCGAGGCCGGCGGCCATCGTCACGGGGTGGCCCGAGAACGTCCCGGCCTGGAACACGTCGCCGGAGGGGGTGAACTGGCTGATGATCTCGGACTTGCCGCCGATGGCGCCGACGGGGAACCCGCCGCCGATGATCTTCCCGAACGTGGTCACGTCCGGGTCGATGTCGAACTTCGACTGGGCGCAGCCGAGGCCGCCGACGCGGAAGCCGGTGATCACCTCGTCCCAGATCAGCAGCGAGCCGTAGTCGTCACAGAGGTCCCGCAGCGTCTCGTGGTAGCCGTCGACGGGGTGGACGATCCCCTTGTTCGCGAGGATCGGCTCGACGAGCACCGCCGCGATGTCGTCGCCGTGTTTCTCGAACGCCTCGGTCGCGGCTTCGGGGTCGTTGAACGGCACCGGGATCGTGTGCTCGGCGAACTCGGCCGGGATCCCGGCGGTGGAGGGCCCCCGCTCGTCCACGTCGCCCTCGACCAGGGTGGAGTCGTTGGCGCCGTGGTAGGAGCCTTGCATCACGACGATCTTGTTCCGGCCCGTGTAGCCGCGGGCGAGCCGCGTCGCCGACACCGTCGCCTCGGTGCCGGAGTTGACGAACCGCAGCATCTCCACGCTCGGGACGTGCCGGGCGACGAACTCGGCGTGCTCGACCTCGATCTCGGTCGGCATGCCGTACATCGGGCCGGCGCTGGCGTGGCGCTGGATCTCGGACTGTACCTGTTCGGGCAGGTCGTGGCCCAGCAGCAGCGGGCCCAGCCCCATCACCCAGTCGACGTAGCGGTTGCCGTCGGCGTCGATCAGGTGGCCTCCCTCCCCGTGGTCGGCGAATGGCGGGTACGGCTCGATCGCCGCCCGCACCGAGGAGTTGACGCCGCCGGGCAGCACCGACAGCGCACGGTCGTAGAGGTCGCCAGAGCGCTCGTGGTTCATGTACTAGGGGTCGGGTCGGCCGGCGAAAGAAGCTAACGGGTTCGGCGGGCCAGGCCGGGTTCGGACGGCAGGCGCCCGGACGGGAACCGCGGCCGCTCAGGCCGGCGGCAGCCGCAGCGTGACGACGGCGCCGCCCGACTCCGGGGCGCCGAAGTCGAGCCGGCCGTTCGCGGCGTCGACGACCGCCTGCGCGATCCACAGCCCCAGCCCGGAGCCGTGGGTGAGCTGGGTGATCTCGCTGTCGCCGGTGACGATCTGGTACTCCGCTTCGGGGATCCCGGGGCCGTCGTCGCGGATCTCGACGGCGATCCAGTCGTCCTCACGGACAGCCCGGACCGAGACGGTGGGCTCGTCGGCGCCGTGAACGACGCCGTTCTCGACCAGTTCTCGCAGCGCGTCCGGGAGTGCCGGGTCGGAGTGGACCGCCAGCCCCTCGGGCACGTCGACGGAGAGCTCCGCCGCGGGATGTTCCTCGGCGACCGCGCGCACCGCTGCCGTGGCGTCCTCGCGGACCGAGCGATCCTCCAACTGCTGGCCGCGGCGTTCGTAGATGCTCATCACCGTGTCGGCCTCGTTCGCGAGTTCGCCGACGGTCTCGACGTGGCGCGTGAGCGTCTCGGCGGAAGCGGCGACCGATTCGTCGTCGGCCGTCGCGGCGATGTGCTCGGCGTGGCCCAGCATCACCGTCGCCTCGTTTCGGAGGTTGTGCCGGAGGACGCGGTTCAACACCGCCAGCTTCCGGCGCTCGGCCGCCAGTTCCTCGGCTCGGATACGTCGGGCGTCGTAGACGCCGATGATCACGTGGGCCGCGGCGCCGATCGCCAGCAGGTTCGCGATCGTGAACGTCTGATCGACGGGTGCGGCGCCGGCGTTGCGCTGGTAGGCGAACAGCCCGACCATCACGGCGCCGAGCACGACGATTCCGAGCACGTTCCAGATCGCGATCCGGATCGCGTTGCGGTTGCTGAAGTTGCTGTGGTAGAGGCTGTATCCCGCCGCGACGAGGCCGGTCGAGACGACGGTCCCGAGCAGCGACAGCACCGTCCCGACCGGCTCGATCGGCCACGTCAGCAGCACCGTGACGTTCGGGATCAGCAGCACGACTCCCGTCAGCACGACGATCGCGCTCGCGACGGCTCGCACCGTTCCACGGTCCGGCTCCCGGTCGGACTCGACCGCCGGGTTGAACCCGACCTCCCGAAGGATCGCGTCGACGATACCCCCTGTGCCCCCGGTTTCGGTCATAGCGGGTCGTGGCCCACTGGCCGCATCAAGCTACCGACGCCGTCACAACGAACGGGATAAGGCCCTCCCGGCGCCAGTTCCGGGCATGACCGAGTACTTCGAGGTGCACGGGCGCGACGGCGCCGCCCGCCTCGGCGAACTCCGCCTCGCCGACCCCGTCACGACGCCGGCGACGGTTGACGATCACGTCGAGGACGCCGGCTCGCTGTGGGCTCAGGAGCGCGAACTCCCCGCGGGCGCCGAGGACCGCCTCACCGTGCTCCCCCACCGCGCGTTCCCGCCGGGCACCCGCGAGCCCGTCCGGGAGTCGTTCCGCGTCGACCACCCGGACATCGACGCCCCGAGCGCGGCCGTCGTCTCCAGCGAGGAGGCCCGCGACGTGGGTGCGGACGCCTACCTCCTCTCGGACGCCAACGGGTTCGTCGGCCACGCGTCGGCGTTCAAGGACGCGATCGTCCGCACCCGCGAGGCGATCCCCGCCGACACCGCGCTCTACCTCTCGGGCGTCGCGACGCCCCGGAACGTCGCCACGCTCGTCTACGCCGGCGTCGACCTCGTCGACGCGAAGAAGGCGAAAGTTCGCGGCGCGGAGGGGTTCTATCTCACCAGCGAGGGGAGCGCTTCCTCGAGGACCTGCGGGAGCTTCCCTGCTCCTGTTCGGCCTGCCAGCAGCCGATCGAGGAGTTCGGCCCGCGTGACTGCGCCGAGCACAACGTGAACGCACTGCGGACCGAACTCCGCGTGGTGCGCGAACGGATCCGCGAGGGGCGCCTCCGGGACTACATCGAGGGGCAGGCCCGCCACGAGCAGTGGCTCACCGCCGCGTTCCGGGAGTTCGACCAGCAGTACGCCTACGTCGAGGAGCGCACCCCCGTGGTCCGGGACAGCGAGCTCGCCGCCGCCAGCGGCGACAGCATCCGGCGGCCGGAGATCCAGCGCTTCGCCGAGCGCGTGACCGAGCGCTACGAAACCGAGTTCGACGGCCCGCTCGTGTTGGTGCCCTGTTCGGCGACGAAGCCCTACAGCGAGTCCCAGAGCCACCGGCAGTTCCACGACGCGATCCAGTGGCGCGGCCACCTCGCGTCGATGACCTCGCCCATCGGCGTCGTGCCCCAGGAACTGGAGCTCACCTACCCCGCCCAGCAGTACGATACCGTCGTCACCGGCCGCTGGAGCGCCGACGAGAAGGAGTTCGTCTCGACAGTCCTCCGGCGCTACCTGGAACGGAACGAGTACGACCGCGTCATCGCCCACGTCCCGCCGGGCGGCTACACCGACATCTGCGAGACCGTCGAGGCCGCCGTCGACGCCGAGTTCGAGTACACCGTCGCCGACCACCCGACGACCGACGAGTCCCTCGCCGCCCTCTCCAGCGCGCTGGAGGGCGAAGAAGCCTACCAGAAGCGGACCCGGGAGCACCGGATCGTCCGGGCGATGGCCGACTACCAGCTCGGCGAGGGCGCCGGCGCGGCGCTGTTCCCGAGCGACGAGATCCAGACCACCAGTCGCTACCCCAAGATCCAGGTCCGCGACACCGAGGGCGAGCAGTTGGCGACGATGGTGCCCAACTACGGCGTGCTCTCGTTCACGACCGCCGGCGCCCGGAAGTGGGCCGAGAGCGACGCGCCGAGCAAGGTCGTCGAGATCGACGAGTTCGTCCCGCACGGCAGCGTGCTCGCGCCGGGCGTCGTCGACGCCGACGACTCGATCCGCACCGGCGACGAGGTGATCGTCTCCGGCCCGAAGGCGTTCGGCGTCGGCCGGGCATCGATGTTCGGCGCGGAGATGCAGGAGTCGACGCGGGGGATCGCGGTCGAGACGCGGCACGTGGACGAGCTGTAGCGATGCCGTCGCGGTAGACTTTTCAACAATCCTTCCTGTCCTTTCGTCATGGTCCCCCTCAAATCGGTTCCCGGGATCGCCCTCGTGCTCGTGGTTACGCTCGGGCTCGCGGCGCTCACCGCAGTGCTCTCCCTCGGCGCGCTCCCCGCGGTCATCACTATCGTGGGGTGGTTCCTCGTCGCCCCGGTGCTGGCGATCCTCACGTACTACGATGACGGGAGCGACGCTCCCGCCGGAAACGACGACCCCGTGGCGACGCTCAGGGATCGCTACGCACGCGGTGAACTGACCGAATCCGAGTTCGAGCGTCGGCTGGATCGGCTCCTGGAGACCGAACGAGCCGAGCGCTCCGCAGTCGACGACGGGAACGCTGGTGCGGCCGGGGAGCGAGACCGCGAGCGCGTCAGGGAGCGCTAACGGACGGAGCCACACGATCTCTCGGTCCGACCCCGGACGCGGTTCATCGCTTCCGGAGTGTCCGTCGCTCTCCCGACCGAGGCTGACCACGAGACCGGCGGCTGCTTGAATTCATGACGTGGCAGCGCGGAAATTTAAGAAACGTTGACTATTAGCTTTGACTATTGTGTACTCATGCCCAAAACCAGTCCGGGGACTCCTCCGGGTCGCGATCGAGGCCGAAACACGATGCGACCCACCACGCGAGTCGCAGACAGCCACACCGGGGGCTCCGGTAACCATGCTCGAAAAGTTCATCGAGGAGGTCGAACGCCGTCAGAAGCGGTTCGTCGTCTACAGCGACGAGGCGGTCGACGTCGCCGACCAGTTGGCCACGCGGAACGTGACAGTCGAACGTCGGGATCTCCCGTCGACCGACCCGGAGCCGTTCGTGGAGATCTACGACGGCGAGCGGTTCCTCGGGGGATCGACCTGGACGATCTGCAAGTGTTGTTGGAACCACCGATCGTCCGCCCCAGCGACCCCGAAGACGTCGGCGAAGCCTACCGTGCGTTACTGGAAGTACTCGACGGGACTGTGTTCGCGACGCTCGACCGGCAACAGCTCCAGGCGACCAGCCGGGAGTTCGAAAGCCGGGCCTGGCAGGTCGGTCGGGGGACGCTTCGAGTCGGGTTCCAGTCGCTGTCGGCGTTCGAGCCCCAGACTGAGGCGTATCAGCGCCTGGGGGCGGAGACTGACCTCGACATCCACGTGTACGGCCAACCGGACTGGTCGCCCCCGACCATCCCGAACGTGACCTACCACCGCGACACGGCGGGGACGCTCGCGCCGTACTGGTTCATGGCCTTCGACGGCGGGACCGAAGAGAGCCAGCGGTGTGCGTTGGTCGCACGGGAACACGACGACGGCTACCGAGGGTTCTGGACCTACGACCCGTCGTTGGTCGGCGACATCCTGGATACGCTCGAGGGGGCGTAACCGCGCCTTGCGGGAGCGGCAACGGGACCGCGACCGACCAGTGGCGGGCGTTCAGCCCTCCGTTTCCGGCAAGTCACGGGTGCGACCCGTACGGACGGCGAAGTTCTAGCAGCAAAGCCACTGCCGAAACGGCGAAGGTCACGGAGCGAGAGACACGGACGATGGCACGCGTCGAGACGAGCGGGCGACTCCACTTCGGCTTCGGCAACCTCTCGCTGGCACACGACCGCCTCTACGGGGCGCTGGGCGTCGCGATCGACCAGCCGCGGCTGGTCGTCGAGGCGACGACGGCCGAGACGGTGCAGTGCGCCGACGACGCGGCCGCGGAGTACGCCGAACGCGTCTGTGAGTTGCTCTCCGTCCCGGGCGCCGCGGTGACCGTCGAGAGCCACCTCCCGAGACACGCCGGCCTCGGGAGCGGGACGCAGTTGGCGCTCGCGGTGCTGTCGGCGATCGCTCGCGCCTACGGCCGCGCGCCGGCCGCCCGCGAACGGGCGCCCGAACTCGGCCGCGGCGGGCGCTCGGGCATCGGCATCGCCGCCTTCGAGCAGGGCGGGTTCGTGCTCGACGCCGGCCACCCGTCCGCGCTGTTCACGTCCGACGCGCCCGCCGTGGGGGAGTGGGAGGTGCCGCCGGTCGCCACCCGCCACCCGATCCCGGACCACTGGCGGTTCCTCGTCGTCGTCCCCGACGCGGCCGCGGGCCGGAGCGGTGACGAGGAGGACGCCGCGATGCGCCGGGCGGTGACCGACGCCGACCCGGAGCTGGCCGACCGCGTCGCGGGCGTCGTCGTCCGTGGGGTGCTGCCCGCGATCGCCGACGGCGACGCCGCCCGCTTCGGCGACGCGGTGAGCGAGGTCGGGCGACTCAACGGCGCGTGGTACGCCGACGAGCAGGGCGGCACCTACCGGCCGCCGGTCGGGAGCCTCGTCGATTCGCTCTCGGGGTCGGCCGCGGTGTATGGCGCCGGCCAGTCGTCGTGGGGGCCGATCGTCTACGGGGTCACCGACGCTGCCCACGCCGACGCGGCGCGGGCGGCCGGCCGAGAGGCGCTCGCGGCCGCGGGCGTCGACGGCGACGTGTTCGTCGCCGAGGGTCACAACCGGGGCGCGTCGATCGACCCGTAGCGCCCGCGACACGGGAACCCTTTATACGGACGGCGAGCCCTCGAACGTGCATGGAGCGGCTACCGTTCGGCATCGCGCGCATCGACAGCATCCTCCGGGGCGGGGCGCCGCCGGGGAGCACTCTGCTCGCGGCGGGCGAGTCCGGTGCCGGGGGCCGGGAGTTCGCCCACACCGCGGCGGCGATGAACGCGCTGTACGACGCCGACCCTGACCTGTTCGACCTCTACTACGGGGATCTACCAGGCAAGTCCGCGGTGCCGTCGGAGGTTCATTACGTCTCTTTCACCGCCAACTCCGACGAGATCGCCCGCGAGATGGAGCACACGATGGCCGACGAGATCGTCGAGGCGGCGACCGATGCGATCCAGTTCCGGGATCTCTCGCCGGAGTACTTCCAGCTCTCGCCCATCCCCCGGGAGTGGTACATGGGCGAGGCCCAGACGATCGAGGACCTCGGGAAAGCCGAAGCGACCGACGACGTGCTCGGGGCGCTGGGGGATTACCTCAACGAGTACGCGGCCGGGAACCTGGTCGTGATCGACTCGGTCTCGGACCTGGTCGGCGCGATGGGCGACGAGGTGGAGTGGAACGACATCACGACGGTGATCCGCGGGCTGACGAAGGCCTCCCACACGTGGGACGGCCTGATCATCCTGCTCGTCAACAGCGACACGCTCACGCCGACGGAGATGGGCCACCTGATGGACGCCGTGGAGGGCACGTTCGAGTTCACCTGGGAGTCCGGCGGCTCCCAGCGCGCCCGGACGATGGTCGTCCGACAGTTCCGCGGCGTGCTCTCGCAGTTGGAGGCCGAGAACATCGTCCGGTTCGAGACCGAGATCCACGAGGGCGGCTTCGACGTGAGCGACGTGCGGAAGATCAGGTAGCTGGTCGACGCTCTCTCCCGTCAGTAACGCTCGTACCCGTCCGTGTCGAGGTAGTTGTGGGCCACCGTGATCGTGTGGTCGGCGTGGAGCCGTTTCGGCCCCACGCGGACCCGGCGATCGGCAGCGTCGGCCAGCAGATCCGCCTCGGCGTCACCGAAGTCGTGGTGGTCCGAGAGCACGAACAGCGGGTTTTCGGGCGGCTCGACCTCGGGGAGCGGGTCGCCGTCCTCGTGGAGTTGGACGACCGTCGCGTCCCGGGCGACGCGCTCGACCGTGTCCGCGAACCCCATGCGGTAGAGCGAGACGCCGGGGCTCGTCTCGACCGGCTGGTGGCCGATCGCCTCCCGTTTCTCCTCGAGCGCGCCGCGGATCAGGGCGGCCGTCGAGCGCTCGTCGGGGTTCAGCCGCCGCAGGGCGGCGCCGTCGAAGGAGACGGTGTACTCGTCCGACAGCACGAGGTGGACCTGTACGTCCGTCCTGAGGTCGTGTGAGAGGAAAAACGCCGAGTTGACACAGCGACACAGCACGTCGAGCCGGCCGGCGCCGCCGGCGATGTCGTCGAGCGAGAAGTCGGGCTCCGTCGGCGCGTCGTGGCCGACGACGAGGAACTGGCGCATATTTCACCCATCGGCGCTTCCGGGTGGAAGGGGTTCCGCTTCCCGGCGGGAGCCGGCGACGATCGGCCGGCTTCGGCTCCTCAGTACCCCTGTGCGTTGCCGTCCTTCCGTGGCTCGGTCGCCCCCGAGAGCGTGCCGTCCTCGTTGCGGACGATCTGGGCGCCGCCGAACAGGCCGGGGTAGAGCACCTGTACCTCGTGGCCCTTCCGGGTCAGCTTCGTCAGCAGCTCGTCGTCGGCGTCCATCCGCTCCTCGACGGCCAGCGAGCCGTCCTCGCGGTAGCGCCAGCGGGGCAGGTCGAGCGCGGCCTGCAGCGGCAGATCGTAGTCGACTATGTTCGCGATCACCTGCAGGTGGCCCTGGGGCTGCATGAAGCCGCCCATCACGCCGAAGGCCGCCCAGTCCTCCGTCTCGGGGTCGTCGGCCGCGAAGTCGGCGATCGCCGGCACCAGCGTGTGGAACGGGCGCTTGCCGGGCTCGATGCGGTTCGGGTGGTCCTCGTCGAGCGAGAACGAGGCGCCGCGGTTCTGGAGTGCGATCCCCGTATCGCCCGCGACGAGCCCGGAGCCGAAGCCGGCGAAGCGGGAGTTGATGAACGAGACGACGTTCCCCTCGCCGTCGGCGACACAGAGCAGGACCGTGTCGGCGTCCTCGGCGTTGCTCCCCTCGACGCCGAAGCTCACGTCGTGGTTGGCCTCCTCGCCGATCAGTTCGGCGCGCTTCCGGGCCCACTCTTTCGACCCGAGCGGCGGGTGGTCCTCGTACTCGGGGTCGGTGATGTAGTGGTGACCATCGGCGAAGGCGACCTTCATCGCCTCGGCGAAGTAGTGGACGCGCTCGGGCGAATCGAGGTCGTACTCGCCGGCGCCGATCTCCTCGGCGACGTTGAGCGCCTCCAGCGCGATCAGCCCCTGGTTGTTCGGCGGGAGTTCGTAGATCTCGGCGCCGTTGTACGTCGTCGACACCGGGTCGAGGAGTTCGGGCTCGAAGTCGGCGAGGTCCTCGGTCGTCATGAAGCCGCCCTTGGACTGCACCTCGTTGGCGATCTTCTCGGCGATCTCGCCCTCGTAGAACGCGTCGGCGCCCTCCTCGGCGATCGTCTCCAGCGACGCGCCGAGTTTGGGGAGCGTGACCTCCTGGCCGGTGCTCGGTGCCTCGCCGTCGAAGAGGAACGCGTCGCGGGCGTGATCGTCGGTGAACAGCTCCTCGGCGTGCTGCCACTGCGCGGAGACGACCTCCGAGACCGGGTACCCCTCGGTCGCGTAGCGGATCGCCGGCTGGAGCAGTTCCCCGAGCTCCTTGCGGCCGAACTCCTCGGCGGTCAGCTCCCAGCCCCGGGCGGTTCCGGGAACGGTGACGGCCTGCGCGCCGGTCTGGGGCATTTCCGCCTCCTCGGGGTCGATCTCCTCGTCTGACTCATCGGCGACGTCACCAGACTGCGTCTGGTTGGCTGCCGAGCTTTGCTCGGCAACGGCCTCGCGGACGTTCTCGAGCGTCGCGTCGGCGGGGGCGCCCCCGCAGGAGCGCATCGCGCCCACGTCGCCGTCGGCGGTCTTGTACAGCGCGAACACGTCGCCGCCCAGCCCGGTCGAGGTGGGCTCGACGACGTTCAACGCGGCGGCGGTCGCGACGGCGGCGTCGAACGCGTTGCCGCCGTCCTGGAGGACGGAGATCCCCGCCTGCGAGGCGAGGGGTTGGCTCGTCGCGACGACGCCCTCGGCGCCGTAGACGGTCGAACGGCGAGAAGTGAATCGGTCGAGGTCCGGCTCAGACATACGCGGGCTTGGGGAAGCGGACGCAAAAAGGGACAGGACCGGGCGGGCTCTGCCGGGGTCGGGACCCCGACCGACTGCGGGACGCCGTTCGCTACCGAACGACCGTCACCGGGCAGGGCGACCGCCGGACCACTTTCTCGGCGACGCTGCCGAGCAGCACGCGGGTCACGCCCGTCCGGCCGTGGCTGCCGATCACGATCTGGTCGATCGCTTCCTCCTCGGCGTAGTCGACGATGGCCCGCGCCGGGCGGTCGTTCACGCGGACGGTGTCGATCTCCCGCCCCTCGTCGGCGGCGGTCTCGACGGCCTCGTCGAGGATCCAGTCCGCGCGCTCGTTCGCCTGTTCGACCCACTCGCCGGGGTAGCCGCCGCCGTCCGGGCCGGGCGTCGACGCGTAGCCGGCGGCGACGGGGTCGATCGCGGTCAGGGCGACGATCTCCGCCTCGGGGAACTGCGACAGCGCGTGCTCGAGCGCGGCGTCTGCCTGTGGCGATCCATCGACGGGGACCAGCACGGTTTTCGACATGCCTCAGTGGTCGGCGCCTGGCGTCGAAAAGCTACCGGGCGGTCTCACGTGACGGGAACTCAGTCGGCCGGTGGCAGCACGCTCCGTGGTCGCCGGACGGAGCCGGCGGCAGGTCTCGCGCCGTTGGGTACAGGTCACAGAGCCACGGCTTCAAGCTCTATGCTCGCGACACGACGGTCGCGAGCGGTCGCGCGCCGTTGGTACCAGTCCCAGAGCCACGGCATCAAGCTCCGCGGCCGCCGGACGGAGCCGGCGGCAGGTCTCGCGCCGTGGCTCAGTTGTCGTCTTCGTACGGCCACCGCCCGCCCATCTTCAGCTCCTGGACGTACCCCTCGTCGATGGCGTCGCGGGTCTCCTCGCGGCTGCGGGCCTCGACCTCGAACCCGTCCCGGGCGGCGCGGTAGACCGCTTCGGTCACCAGCGTCGCCACGTCCCGCAGGTCTCGGGAGTCGAGTTTGTCCAGCGTGTCGGCGTGGGTGTGGCCCCACCCGCGACCCGACTGGTTCGAGGTCGTGCCGGTCATCGTCGCCGGCACGCCCTCCTGGACGAACGCCCACTGATCGCCGTGGGGAGAGATGGTGTCGCCGGTCGAGATGGGGGCGTCGAAGTCGTCGGCGACCGAGCGGAACAGCTCGCCGAGTTCGCCGAAGCCGTTGGTCCCCACCCGGAGGTTCCGGGAGCTACAGGCGCCGTCTAAGTTGATCACGCATTTGACGTTCGAGAGATCGGTGGTCTCCGCGCAGTGGTAGGCGCCGCGCAGGCCGATCTCCTCGGAGCCGAACGTCACCAGGCGAACTCGACTGTCGAGATCGTCCTCGACCTGCGAGAGCAGACGCCCGACCTCGGCGACGAGAACGGAGCCCGCGCCGTTGTCGTTGGCACCGTCGGCGATGTCGTGGCCGTCCACGTGGGCCGTCACGAGCACCTCGTCCGCCTCGCCGCCCTCGTCGGGGCCCTCGGGACCCACCAGCGCCTCCACGTTCCGGGAGGTCGCGGGCTCGTTCCGACAGTCCACGTCGACGGTGACCTCGCAGTCGTCTTCGGCGGCGTAGCGCTCGAGGCGCGCGCCGACCTCCTTACTGACGCCGACTGCGGGGATCGGGCCGGGACGATTGTTGTACCCGACCTCGCCGGTCGGCGGGAGCGCGCCCTCGATGTGGTTGCGGAACACGAACGCGACGGCGCCGTGGTCGGCGGCGTTGACGTACTTCTCCATCCGGTGGAGCCAGCGGTCGGCGTGCTCGGGCGTGTCGCTGGAGGCCATCGCGATCGCGCCGTCGAGGTCGTCGCTTTTCGCTTCGAACTCCTCGTAGGTGCCGTCGCCCACGTCGACGATCGGCGCCGACGCCTCGCCGGCCGGCGTGCCCGGGAGCGCGACGACTTGGTGGCTCCCGTCGTGGGTGCGCTCGTGGGGCGACTCGACCGTCAGCGAGGCGTCGCCACGCCACCAGCCGGGGATCTCGAACTCCTCGATCCGAGGGTTCCGGAGCCCGGCGTCTTCGAACGCCTCGTGGATGATCTCTGCGCCGGCTGCCTCGCCCTGCTGGCCGGCCATGCGGTTGCCCACGTCGACGAGCTCCTCGAGCCGGTTCCAGGCGAACAGGCTCGTCTGTGCGTCGCCGACGACGGCGTCGGGTAGATGGACCATGGACGGTCCTGTTACGGCGCCGGGATAAAGGGATGCGGAAGGCGGAAATCGCGAGGAAGAGCGAGCGGGGAGCAACGCGGGACCGACGGTCCCGCGAGCAGCCGGCGGCGGATCCGCCGGCGACGAAGCGACCCGCGGGCAACTGGCCGCCAGGCTCAGTCGTCCGCGGCTACAGGATCGGCGTGATCGATATCCGTACCCAGCACGTCGAGGAACGTCGCCAGCCACTCGGGGTGGTCGGGCCAGGCCTGTCCGGTCACGAGGTTACCGTCGCGGACGGTCCCGTCGACCCACGAACAGCCGGCTCGTTCGACCTCCGCACGAACCGCGGGGTAGGCCGTGATCTCGCGGCCCTCAAGCACGCCGGCGGCCGCGAGGATCTGCGGGCCGTGACAGATCGCGGCCACTGGCTTGTCCGCCTCGAAGAAGTGCTGGACCGTCTCGATCACCGAGTCGTACGACCGCAGGTACTCGGGGGCGCCCGCCGGGGACGACCAGCGCGTCGTAGTCCGCCGGATCGATCTCTTCCAGCGCCACGTCGACGCCGAAGTCGTGGCCGCGCGTCTCCAGGTACGTCTGGTCGCCACGGAAGTCGTGGACGGCGGTCTTGACCACGTCACCCTCGTCCTTCTCGGGGCACGCCGCGTGGACCTCGTGGCCGACCATCTCGAGCGCCTGATACGGCACCATCACTTCGTAATCTTCGACGAAGTCGCCGACGATCTCCAGTATCTTCTTCTCTGACATGATTACGAACGTGAGTTGGTTCGCTGCGCTCTTAGCTATTGTGTCGGGTTCGCCGAGTAATCGGCGCCTACGGGCTGGAACGTGGCTGTTCGCGTGCCGACCGAGCTAGGCTACTGTCGTCTCGAGCACCGTCCGGACGCCCTCGACCTGCAGGGAGAGCGGTAGCGAGGCCTGCACCCCGCCGCCGCGCTCGGGCGCTTCGGCCTCGGCGACGGCGCCTTGGGGAGTCAGCGGCAGGTGGACGAACCCCGCGGGCACGTCGTGGTTCTCGAGCAGGCTGTAGAGGGCGTGGTTACAGCAGTGGGTGCCCGCGGAGTTGGAGACGCGAGCGGGGATGCCCGCCTCGAGCAGCGCCTCGACGCTCCCGACGACCGGGATCGTCGACAGGTGCGCGTCGGCGCCCGCCGGCTCGATCCGGGCGTCGTGGGGCGAGTCGTCGGCGTTGTCCGGCACCGTCACGGCGTCGTCGACGTTGATGCCGACGCGCTCGACGCTGACGGTCGTGCGGCCGGCGGCCAGCCCCGTAGCGACGACGGCCGCGGGGTCGTGCTCGTCGATCAGCGCCGCGAGTTCGTCGGCGACGCGGTCGAACTCGACCGGCAGGACGGCGCCGACGACGTCGTGGCCGGCGACGGTCTCCCCGTCGAGTTCGCGGGCGACCTGGCGGCTGGGGTTGGTGTCGTGATCGCCGAACGGCTCGTAGCCAGTACAGAGCAGGGTCATACGCGTCAGGGAGGTCCCCGCCGGCTTCGAGCTTTCGGTCGGGGCGATTCGGACCGGCCGTTGGATAGCTTTTTGTGTCGAGTCGCCCGAACGCCGGATATGATCCCCGGTGCAACTGACCCCATCTCCCGTGACGGCAAACTACTGATCCTCGCGTACGACCACGGCCTCGAACACGGCCCCGTCGACTTCGAGGCGGTGCCGGAGTCGATGAACCCCGAGCACGTGTTCGACGTGGCGACTCACGACGCCGTCACCGCGCTGGCGGTCGGCAAGGGCGTCGCCGAGGCCCACTACCCCGACTACGAGGACGAGGTCAACCTGCTGGCGAAGCTCAACGGCACCTCGAACCTCTGGATGGGCGAGCACGACTCGGCGGTGAACTGGTCGGTCGAGTACGCCGACGAGCTCGGCGCCGACGCGATCGGCTTCACGCTGTACGGCGGCTCGAACCACGAGGTCGAGATGGCCGAGGAGTTCCGCGACGCACAGGAGGCCGCCCGCGACAAGGACATGGGCGTCGTGATGTGGTCCTACCCGCGCGGCCAGGGCGTCAAAAACGACACCAAGCCCGGCACGATCTCCTATGCGGCCCGCCTCGGCCTGGAACTCGGCGCCGACGTGGCGAAGATCAAGTACCCCGGCGACCCCGAAGCGATGGCCCACGCCTGCGACGCCGCGGCGTCGACGGACGTGGTGATGTCCGGCGGCTCGAAAGCGTCCGACGAGGCGTTCCTCTCGACGGTGAAGGAGGCGATGGACGCCGGCGCGAAGGGGCTGGCCGTCGGCCGGAACGTGTTCCAGCGTGAGAACCCCGAGGCGCTGCTCGACGGCCTCGAGAAGGTCATCTTCGAGGAAACGTCGGTCGAGGAGGCGCTGGCCGCCGTCGAGAGCCACGGCGAGCAGGCGACGCTCGACTGATGGCGCCCCACGAGTCGGTCGTCGACGACGTACTCGAGACGGTCGCCGCGGTCGCGCCCGACGTTCGCGGCGGGCTCCCGGGCCGCCGACTGACGGAGGCGGGCGTCGAGAACCCCTCCGGCGAGACCGTCACGGCTGCCGACGTCCACGCCGACGAGCTGTTCTTCGAGGCGCTGGGCGCCATCGACGGCGTCGTCGAGTACGCCAGCGAGGAGCGCGAGGCGGTCGCGGACACCGGCGACGGCGAGCCCGGCGACGGGCGGGTCGCGGTCGCGATCGACCCGCTCGACGGCTCCTCGAACCTCGCCTCGAACAACGCGATGGGGACGATCGTCGGCGTCGCCGACGACTCCCTGCCCGCCGCTGGCACCGAACTCGTCGCCGCGGCGTACGTGCTCTACGGCCCGATCACGACGATGACCGTCGCCCGCAGGGGGTCGGTCACCACCTACGTCGTCGACGGCGGCGAGATGACGGCCGTCGAGGAGGACGTGCAACTGCCCGACGAGCCGGTGGTGTACGGCTTCGGCGGCCGGGTGCCGGACTGGCCCGACGCGTTCCACGACTACGCCCGCGAGGTCGAAACCGAACTGAAACTCCGCTACGGCGGCGCGATGGTCGGCGACGTGAACCAGGTGCTCTCCTACGGCGGGATCTTCGCGTACCCCGCGCTGGAGTCGGCGCCGAACGGGAAGCTCCGGCTCCAGTTCGAGGGCGCGCCGATCGCGAAGATCATCGAGGCCGCTGGCGGGGCGTCGTCGAACGGCGAGCAGTCGCTCTTGGCTGTCGAGCCGACGGAGCTCCACCAGCGCGTGCCAGTTCACGTCGGGAACACGGGGTACGTCGACCGGCTGGAAGCCGCGCTGGCGGACTGAGGACGTCGCCGCCGGCGCGGAAACGAACGACAGTTTCTTACCGCGATTGGGTCGTACGTGTTGGTGCGCGCGGGTTGCCGAGCCAGGCCAAAGGCGTAGCGCTTAGGACGCTATCCCGTAGGGGTCCGCCGGTTCGAATCCGGTCCCGCGCATACCGTCTCGAACGAACGTGAGAGACGTGTATGCGCCACGTGAGGGTTCGAAGCGCAGAGAACGAACGTAGTGAGTTCTCGTGGTTCGAATCCGGTCCCGCCCACTGCAGCCAGTACCGTTTTCACGACCTACTGCTCACTCGCGCTGGAACGGCTTCGCCGCCGCCGCCCGAACGCGGTCCCGAACGCTCCTGTCGGTCGAGACGCCGAAGTCACCCAGTCGCATCTGCTCCGCGGACACACCGTCGTCCTCGTCGGCGCCCAACAGCCGGGGGAGCGCCGTCTGGGCGAACGTCAGCCCGATCACCAGCACGATCGGCGCGAAGAACAGCCCGTAGAACCCCAGCACCACCGGGCCGAGCGTGTACGCGAGCATCAGGAGCCCGACGTGGGTGTTCTCGCCGCTGAGGATCGGTCGCAGCAGGATGTCCGGAATCGTGTCGACGACGACGACGGCGACCGCGAGGAAGGCGACGACGTAGGCGAGGTGGGAGCTGTCGCCGCCAAGCACGATCGGCAGCGCGGCAACCCCCGTCAGCGGGAGGTAGACGATCTTCATCCCGACCACCGGGATCAGGCTCGCGATGCCCGTCAGCGTCCCAGCGAGTGCGGGGTAGGGCACCTCGGCGGGGGTGGGAACGAACGCGTTGTAGCTGGTGAAGGCGGCGATGGCGATCAGCGAGATCGCGATGACGTTGAGTAGGTTGCCGAACAGCACCGACTCCAGCTCCTGGTCGGCGGCCTCGAGGTACTCACGGATTATCGCGTCGTCGTCGAACCGGAGCAGCCAGTCGCGGATCCGGCGGCCGTCGACGAGCAGGTAGTAGGTGACGATGACGACGACGAAGAGGTTGAGGAAAAAGCCCGAGATCAGTGAGGTCAGCAGCTCCGCGTGGGTGCTCGCGAAATCGATGAACGGCGAGAGATCGCCCGACTGGTAGGCTTCGTACAGCCCCTGGACCGTGAACGCCGGGATCTCGTCGACGCCGCCGAGCCAGTCGACGTTCGTCGCCGCCACCTCGAGCAGGGAGTACTCCGTGACGAACGCCCGCGCCTCGATCACCAGCAGCACCGTCGCGTAGCTGATGAGCAGGATCAGCGGGACCGCCAGGGAGGCCAGCACGGCCACCGCACGCACTCGCGCCGGCAGCCGGAGCCGCCGGAGGAACTTGAAGTACCGCCGTGTCGAGTAGTAGAGGAAGATCGACACGGTCAACGGCGCGATGAACTGGTAGGCGAGGAAGCCAACCACGGCTGTGACGACGACGCCGAACGCGGCGATGACCAGCCGTTTCTCGTCCATGGGGGAGCCAACATCGCGGTTGCTGTAAAGTGTACTGGAGCGAACTGGTTCGCCGGCCGTGTCAGCCGTCCGTCTGACAAACCCCAAAACCCTTTCATCCACGGGTGGGATTATTCCTGATAATGTCGACCCCTGCCGATCTCCTCGACGATCTGACGGCCGACCTGGACGCGGTGTTCGTGTTCTCTCCCAGTAGCGGGTTCTACGAACAGTTCGAGGAGCTCGACGACGGGGTGGTCGTTATCGCTCCCGAGAACACCGTCGACGCCGACCAGTACGTCGAACTGCCGCTCGCGTTCGAGAACATCCGCGATCGGATCCGGTTCGGCGTCGAGGGGGCGATGGAACGCAACTTCGTCGGCGACGGCGACGAGGTCGGCTGTGTGGTGAGCGTGTTCGACGGCGACCACGACGCGATCGTCCGCGTGCGCGCCGACGAGTCGATGCACTCCGGCGTCTACGACCTGTTCGCCAACTCGCGTGCGGATCCGGGGGTCATCCGCGACGTGTTCGAGGTCGTGATCGAACTGGGGAAGAAAGGGCAGAAAGGGAAGCCGGTCGGCGCGCTGTTCGTCGTCGGCGACGCCGGGAAGGTGATGAACAAGTCCCGGCCGCTCTCGTACAACCCCTTCGAGAAGTCCCACGTCCACGTCGGCGACCCGATCGTGAACGTGATGCTCAAGGAGTTCTCCCGGCTCGACGGCGCGTTCGTCATCAGCGACTCGGGGAAGATCGTCTCGGCCTACCGCTACCTCGAACCCGGCGCCGAGGGCGTCGACATCCCGAAGGGGCTGGGCACCCGCCACATGGCCGGCGCGGCGATCACCCGCGAGACCAACGCGACAACCATCGTGCTCTCGGAGTCCGACGGGATGGTCCGGGCGTTCAAAGGTGGTGAGCTCATCCTGGAGATCGATCCGGAGGACTACTGATGTCTGGTGCGCCAGCCATCCAGTTCGGGGTCGAGATCGGTGGCCCGCTGGGCGTGATCCCGGAGCGCGTCTGGCTCGCGTTCGCCGTGTTCGCCCTCGCAGCGCTGCTGGCGTGGGTGGTCGTCCGTATCAACGCCGGCTTGCTCCGACGTGCCGGCGTGCCCGAAACGATCGAGGGCACGGCGTTCGAACGTACCGTCCGCGGGATCGGCACCTCGACGGTCGCCATCGTCTCCCAGCTCACGGGCTGGTTCATCATCCTCCTCGGCGGCATCGTCGCCCTCTCGATCGCGGAACCGACGTACGCCGAGCAGTTCTGGCAGCGGGCGACCGGCTTCTTCCCCAGGCTGTTCGTCGCGGTGTTGATACTGATCGTCGGCGTCATCGTCGGCGACAAGATCGAACTCCTGCTCTCCGAGCGGCTCCGAAGCGTCAAACTCCCGCAGATCGGGATCATCCCGACGGTCGCGAAGTACAGCGTGTTCTACGTCGCGTTCGTGCTCGCGCTCGACCAGATCGGCGTCGCGACGTTCGCGCTCGTCGTCCTCTTGGCGCTGTACGCGCTTGCACTCGTAGTGTTCACCGTCGTCGCGGGCGAACAGCTGCTCACCTCCGCGGCCGCGGGGCTGTACCTGTTCCTGAACGAGCCCTACGGCATCGGCGACAGAGTGCGGATCGGCGACCAGGCCGGCGTCGTCCAGGAGATCGACGTGTTCGTCACCCACATCGAGTCCGACGGCGAGGAGTACGTGGTCCCCAACGACCGCGTGTTCGAGGGCGGCATCGTGATCCTCCACGACGACTGAGCGCGGTGCCGACGTGCTCACTCCGAGCGATCCAGCGGCTCCGCGGGCACGCCGGCGACGGTTTCGCCATCCGGCACGTCGTCGACGACCAGCGAGTTCGCCGCCACCTGGGCGTCGTCGCCGATCTCGACGCCCGGGAGGACGATCGCGCCGGCGCCGATCATCGCGCGGTCGCCGATCTCAACGTCGCCGAGGCGGTACTCCTCCTGGAGGAACTCGTGGCAGAGCAGTGTCGCGTCGTAGCCGACGATGGCGTCGTCGCCGAGCGTGATGCGCTCGGGCCAGAACACGTCCGGGGTGGCTTCCAGTCCCCACGAGACCCCCTCACCCACGTCGGCGCCGAGCCGCGCGAGCAGCCAGTTCTTCAGTCGGAGGCTGGGGGAGATGCGGATCAGCCAGACGAGGACGTAGTTCAGCGCGACGCGGATCGGGGACTTGGCGTCGGGCCAGTGCTGGAGGGAGTTCCGCGGGCCGGGCGTGGCGTGGCGCTCGAGCCGATCGAACCGGGAGGCGTCGCTCATGGGTGGCGTTCGTCGCGGGTGGACAAAACGGCAGGGGCGGGCTGCTGGCGTCGAACCGCCGGCGCGACCGCTACTCGATGTGATAAACGCAGAAGTCCGCAGCGAAGAACCGACTTACAGGCGGGTCAGGTTCGTCGCGCGGGGGCCCTTGTCGGCCTGTTCAATGTCAAACTCAACTTCTTGGCCTTCCTCGAGGTCAGGGCCGCCCACGTCTTCCATGTGGAAGAAGACGTCTTCGTCCGCGTCCTCAGTCTCGATGAAACCGTAACCGCCCGTGTCGTTGAAGAAATCAACCGTTCCAGTCGCCATTGCACTCCGAGCAACGCCGGCCGACGGGATAACCTTTTCGAGAGAGTGACCGCACGAATCTCCCCGATCGCCGAACCCGTAGTCTGACAAACCCTTAAGTCCGGTCGCTCGCAAGCGCCACCAAGATGGGCACGAAGAGCAAGACGATCTCGTTCCGCGTCGACGAGGACGCCTTCGAGACGCTGCGGGAGATCGCCGAGGAGCGGGAGCTCTCGCTGTCGGCGGTGTTCCGTGACTACGTCGACACCCTCGTCGCCCACGACGGGCAGGTGGATCTCGTCCCCGCGGGCGAGGGGCCCGAGGAGGGCGAGGGGTTCCCGCCGACGGTGGAGGTGCCGAAGAGCTTCATCCGCGAACACGAGCGGCTGGAGCTGGAGGCCGACCACCTCCGCGAGCAGCTCGAGGAGCACAAACGCTACATCGACTACCTCCGCGAGCAGGCCGACGAGGAGGAGGACGTGGTCAAACTCGAAGAGCTCGACGGCGACGAGAACACCTATCAGATCGGGTAGCTACCCGGAGAGCTCCTGTTTCGCTTCGCGGGCGCGCCGCGCCGCCTCCTGATCGCCTTCGACTTCCGCCAGCGACTCGACGGCTTCCAGCCGCCGGATCGCGCTGTCGAGGAAGGAGAGGATGTCCCCCGAGTAGGCGTACAGCATGTACTCCGCGGACATCGTGTCGACGATGGCGTCGGGGCCCAGCCCCTGGGCGCGGAGTTCGAGCAGGTAGGTGATGAACTTCTCCTCGGGGTGGCCGCAGTAGGGGTTGTTGTCGCAGTCGCAGTCGAGGAAGTCCTCCGCGAAGTCGAGCACTTTCTCGCGGGTCGCCTCGTCGAGTTTCTCCATGCCGTCACCGGTGAACAGCAGGTCCAGCGTCGCGCCCTTGAACGCGCCCTTGGGGATCGAGCGCTCCAGCTGGGAGGCGATCTGCCGGTGGTTCTTGACGTAGATCTTGTCGGTGATGGCCACTACCGGCGGCTACGGCGTTCGCCGGCAAAAGCTCCCCGCTCCTCTGCGTCGGCGTCACACGGCGCCGGGAATGTCGTAACGTATTTCCCTCGAACCCCGGTAGGAGAGAGTGTGTCCGGGCTGGGGTAGTGGTATCCTTCAGCCTTGTGGGGGCTGAGACGCGGGTTCAATTCCCGCGCCCGGACCTTCTGGCTGCGAACGAACGTGAGCAGCCGAAGGTCCGTCGGTAAGGAACTGAACCTTGCCAGTCGCGCATAGCGAACGGAGTGAGCGAGCACGTCTGGCTCCGGTTCAATTCCCCCGCCCTCGTTCGTTGGCTGCGATCGAGTTCAGGTCGTCGACAGTTGGTGCTTCGGACAGCGACAGCAACAGCATCTCGATGCTTGACCACTTGCGACCGCAGTGCGCCGGACACGAGGTCCGGCGCAGCGCCGATTCCCCACCCCCCCCGCGGCCGCCGACCGTTGGCGGCCGCGAGGCGTCCACGGTTACCGCACCGCGGAGCTGTCGGCGCGAAGCGGTCGCGCTTCCATCCGCGAGTCAGCGCGAGGGACGAACGAAGCGAGTGAGTCGGCTGGGGAGGCCTGTGGGATGTGCGGCGCGGTCACAAGTGATCAACGATCGAGGTGCTGTTGCTGTCGGATCAGATCTCAAAGTAAGGTCAGTTCAAAAATCGTGGTGAAGTCTCTGTGAAATCTCTGAACAGTTACTAGAAACAGATCTACTGAAAGGATCTTCTAAACAAAATACAGAAGACATTTACTATTTCTGAAATTATTGAAAGGCATGCTGAAAAGTCGTATACTACCCGCTGGAGGAATGCTCATCGGCGTCGCATTAATCGGGTTTGGCCTCTTGCTGACTAAGGGCACCTACCACCCACTACCGCCTGGGGAACCCCATGTTGATGGCCGAGGACTGTTTGCACCGCTCCTAATTACTCCCGCTGCCGCCCTCGGTGGAATATTCCTCGCAAAGTCTCTCATGGTATTCAAGCAGCTTCAAGCGCGGTCCATTGTACGTCTATTTGTTTATTTGATGTCCGCCGTGGTCGCGGTTTCACTCCCAGTCTCGTATATGGTGTTCTATACAGGACCAGACATGAGTAGCAAACTCTCAACCTACTACGACTGGTATATGTTTTCTCCAATTCTGTCTACGCTCTCGGTTATCACAGAAGAAACATTATCGTGGTTGGTTTCCCTGGGTGAATAGCGCCTCCCCTTATGCGCCCTGTTTAGTGGTCCGCAATCCTATTTCCCGGACGTTTCACCACAAATATTGGCGAACCAATAGGAGTTCCACAGAGCCATATTTTCTGACTGCCTCACCGCCAATTGTCCACGAACGACGACCTGCAAAACGCACAAAAAACGCCGCTTATCGCCCGAACGGCGACATGTTCGGTCCCATCGTCTCGCTCTGGGCGGCGCCGCTCTGCTGAATGATGTCGAAGGCGGTCATCAGGTCCGTCCGGGAGACGATCCCACAGAGTTCGCCGTCGGCGTCGACGACCGGCAGTCGGCCGACGTTCTGCTGTTGCATCGTCTGGAACGCGTCCATCGCGTCGGTCTCCGGCGTCGCGGTGAACACGTCGGTGGCCATCACGTCGTCGACGCGCATCGCGTCGCGCTCGACCTCGTCGACCGACTGGGCGTCGCCGAGCGTCACCATCCCCACCAGGGTGCCGCGGTCGACGACCGGGTAGCCCGTGTGGCGCTCGCGGAACATCCGCCCGATCAGGTCGGCGACGCTGTCGTCGGGCGAGACGGTGTGGAGGTCCTCGCCCGGCGTCATCACGTCGGCGACCGTGACGCCGCGGAACGCCGCCTTCAGGACGGTCTGCTGGGCCTCGCCCGCCGCGCCCATGTAGATGAAGAACGCCAGCGCGAGCAGGTAGAGGTTCAGCCCG
Organism: Halolamina pelagica; assembly: GCF_001307315.1. GTDB lineage: Archaea > Halobacteriota > Halobacteria > Halobacteriales > Haloferacaceae > Halolamina > Halolamina pelagica_B. The sequence continues at coordinate 954,502 of NZ_LGUC01000001.1, read as the reverse complement.
GTAAAGAGCGCGAACAGCGCCAGCAGCAGCGCAAAGCCCTTCCCGACTTCGGCGGCGATCTGGGTCGCGCGGGCGTGAGTTCGTGTGCGGGCCAGCAGCGCACGCAGCACGCGGCCGCCGTCCATCGGGAACCCCGGCAGCATGTTGAACACCGCGAGCACGATGTTCGCGAGCATGAGGTAGCCGAGAACGAACACCAGGACCGGCTGGCCCCCACCGGCCAGGAGCGTGAAGCCGCCGTAGGCCAGCACCCCCAACGCGACGCTGACGACGGGGCCGGCGATGGCGACCTGCAGTTCGATCTTCCAGTCTTCCGGCATCTCGGTGAACTGGGCGACGCCGCCGAGCAGCCAGAGCGTGATCGAGTCGATCTCGTAGCCGTAGTACATCGCGACCACCGAGTGGCCGAGTTCGTGGAGGAGCACGCAGGTGAACAGGCCGACGGCGGCGACGGCGCCCAACACGAACGGGGTGGAGCCGCCGGTCAACGCCGTCGCCTCGATGCCGGCGCCGAAGGTGGGGTTGAGCACCTGTTCGACGATCGTCCCGACGTCGCTCCCGATCAGGTACGCCAGCAGCGGCAGGATCAGCAGGAACGTGACGTTGAGCTTGATCGGAATGCCGAAGATACTCCCCAACCGGATTCCTCGCATACTCCCCGCTTCGGGGTACGGAGTGAAAAAGGCGCGGCGCTGTCGGCACGGTTTATGCCGTCGGCGTCGAACGGGGACGTATGAGCGATACTGACCCCGTCCTGAAGCGCAGTGATGAGATCGACTACGACTCGGTCGACGCCGCCGAGGGGATGCGGAAAGGCGTCCTGATCGACGACTCCGACGGCGCACCCAACTTCGCGATCCGTCGGTTCGAACTCGACGCCGGCGCCGAGGTCCCCGAGCACACGAACGAGATCGAACACGAACAGTACGTCCTCGCGGGCGAGTACGTCGTGGGCATCGGCGACGAGGAGTACACCGTCTCGGCGGGCGACTCGCTGCTGATCCCCGCGGGCGTCGTTCACTGGTACCGCAACGAGGGCGACCAGCCGGGGGCGTTCATCTGTGCGGTCCCGAACGGCGACGACGCGATCGAACTGGTCGAGGAGTAGCGCCGCGACGCGATTTCCCTGTTAGTGGTTGGTGAGTAGTCGTCCGCGCCGGTCGTTCGGCACCGGCGGGATCAATCGCCCGCGCCGGTCGTTCGGCACCGGCGGGAACAATCGCCCACGCCGGTCGTTCGGCACCGGCGGGATCAATCGCCCGCTACGACCGTATCGACGCCCGGCCCGCGGAGGGGACGGCGCGTGATTGTCGTCCCGCAGTCCGGACAGGAGAGCGTGAGCCGCTGGCCCAGCTCCGTCGTCGTCTCGGACTCGTCCCAGTCGCCGTCGGGCGGGCTCTCGTGGCCACACACCGAACAGAACAGCGTCGTCTTCGTTCGCGTGGAGGAGTTCATTACCGGAACCTACCCGCTCCGGGGTGGTAAAGGCTCTGTGAGGCTGTGTTACACCCGCATGGGGCGGATTCCCGCGGGAACGGGCCGCGCTGCACCGCATGGCTGAAGTACCCGTTTCGCCTACGGCTACTCGTGTCTCAGCAGGTCGCTCGCGTCGACACCCTGTTCCTCCACGAGGCCGGCGACGATTTCCTCGTCGCGGTGCTGCGTGACGGCTCTCGGGTGTTCCGCGGCAAACTCGAACTGAAGGAGACCGACGCGGGCCCCCGACCCCGACGGTTCCTCCAGTCCGACGACGACGGCGGCGAGCCGATGCGCCCGGAGGAGTTCGTCGAACTCGCCCGCCGCGCCGAGCGCATCCGCATCTCCGAGCAGACTTCCCCGAGGGGCGCAAGCGCCTCCAGGAGATGCTCGACGGCTACCAGCAGGAGGCGCTGGTCGTCCGCACTTGTCGCTACTGCGCCAACGCCGGCCGGTACTCGCCGATCACCGAGGAGACGGCCATCTCGGCCGATCGGGACTACATCTGTCAGGACTGCGCCGTCGAGGAACTGGAGCGCGAACTCGCCTACAAGGGGCAGTTCACCGGCGCCGCACAGGACCGCCTGGAGGAGCTCCTGCTCGAGGTCGGCGACCTCGACCGCATCACCGACCTCCTCCAGGGCGAACTCGACCCCGACCTCACCAAGTTCGACACCATCTCGGCGACGACCGACGAGGTCGACCCGTACCCGACGAGCGATCTCGACCTCCACCCGAAACTCCAGTCGATGATCGAGGACCGGTTCGACAACCTCCTGCCCGTCCAGAGCCTGGCCGTCGAGAACGGGCTGTTCGAGGGGCGCGATCAGCTCGTTGTGTCGGCGACGGCGACGGGGAAGACCCTCGTCGGCGAGCTCGCGGGCGTCGACCGCGCGCTGAAAGGCGAGGGGAAACTCCTCTTTCTCGTCCCGCTGGTCGCGCTCGCGAACCAGAAACACGAGGACTTCGAGGAACGCTACGGCGACATCCTCGACGTGACCCTCCGCGTCGGCGGCTCCCGCGTCACCGACTCCGGCGCCCAGTTCGACCCGAACGCCGACGTGATCGTCGGCACCTACGAGGGGATCGACCACGGCCTCCGGACGGGCAAGGACATGGGCGACATCGGGACCGTCGTCATCGACGAGGTCCACAGCCTGAAGGAGGGCGAACGCGGCCACCGCCTCGACGGGATGATCTCCCGGCTCAAGCACTACTGCGAGCAGCGCGAGAACGACCGACCGAGCTACGGCGGCGCCCAGTACGTCTACCTCTCCGCGACCGTCGGCAACCCCGAGTGGCTGTCCGAACAGCTCCGGGCGACGCTGATCGAGTTCGAGGAGCGCCCTGTCCCCATCGAACGCCACGTCACGTTCGCCGACGGCCGGGAGAAGCTGCGGATCGAGAACCGCCTCGTCAGACGGGAGTTCGACAGCAAGTCCTCGAAGGGGTACCGGGGCCAGACGATCATCTTCACCAACTCCCGCCGGCGCTGTCACGAGATCTCCCGGAAGCTGGAGTACGACTCCGCGCCGTATCACGCCGGCCTGGACTACGGCCGGCGCAAGCAGGTCGAGCGCCAGTTCGGCGACCAGGATCTGGCGGCCGTCGTCACCACGGCCGCGCTCGCGGCCGGCGTCGACTTCCCCGCCTCGCAGGTGGTGTTCGACTCGCTCGCGATGGGGATCGAGTGGCTCTCGGTGCAGGAGTTCTCCCAGATGCTCGGCCGCGCGGGCCGGCCGGACTACCACGATCAGGGGAAAGTGTACCTCCTCGTGGAGCCGGACTGCAGCTACCACGGCTCGATGGAGGCGACCGAGGACGAGATCGCGTTCAAACTGCTGAAAGGTGAGATGGAGGACGTAGCGACGGTGTACGACGAGTCCGCCGCCGCCGAGGAGACACTGGCGAACATCGCCGTCGCCGGCAAGCTCGCGAAGAAGCTCAACGACCGCATGATCGGCGACGTGCCCACGAAACACGCGATCGGGAAGCTGCTGGAGTGGGAGTTCATCGACGGCTTCGAGGCGACGCCGTTGGGCCGGGCGGTCACGAGCCACTTCCTCTCGCCCGACGACGCCTTCCTGATCCTCGAAGGGATTCGGAACGGGAAGAGCCCCTACGAGCAGGTGGCGGCGCTCGAACTCGCCGAGCAAGAGCTCTAGGCCCTCGACAGTTCGACGCGCGGCCGGCGACGACGACTGAACCCCATCCTTTTGCCGACGCCCGGAGACCGCAACGCCGTGGCAGCGATCACGCCCGGAGTCGTCGTCGTCGCCCTGATCGTGCTGGCGGCGCTGGTGCTGTTCGCGACCGAGCCCGTGCCCGTCGACATCACCGCACTCGGGGTGATGGTGACGCTGATGCTCGTCGAACCGATCAGCGGCCTGCTCGCCGACGCCGGCTACCTCGCGGGGCCGGTGACGATGATCACCCCGAACAGGGGCTCTCGGGGTTTGCGAGTGCGGCGACGATCACCGTGCTGGCGATGTTCATCCTGAGTGAGGGCGTCCGCATGACGGGGATAGTCCAGACGCTCGGGGAGTACATCGGCCGCGTCACCGGTGACAGCGAGACGAAGCAGCTGAGTGCCGTCGTCGGCATCGTCTCGCCGGTCTCGGGCTTCATCAACAACACCGCCGCGGTCGCGATCCTGCTCCCGATGGTGACCGACGTGGCCAACCGCGGGAACACCTCGCCGTCGAAGCTCCTGCTCCCGCTGTCGTACGCGTCGATGTTCGGCGGGACGCTCACCCTGATCGGGACCTCGACCAACGTGCTCGCCAGCGACGTGGCCGCGCGGCTGGCGACGGACCCGGCGTACGCCGACACCGACCTCCACGCGCTCGGGATGTTCGAGTTCACCGGACTCGGGGTGGTGGTGATGCTGGTCGGGATCGCCTACTTGCTGACGGTTGGCCGGTGGCTCACGCCGGGGCGCATCCCGCCGACGGACGACCTCACCGAGGAGTTCGGCGTCGGCGACTACCTCACCGAGGTAACCGTGAGGAACGACTCGCCGCTGGTCGGCAAGAAGGTCCGTGAGGCGCTGGTCGAGAGCGATCTCGACGTGGACCTCCTCCAGCTCATCCGGGGCGACGACGTGTTCCTCGAGCCGCTCGGCCCCAAACAGATTCGGGCGGGCGACACGTTCACGCTCCGGACCGATCGCGACACGCTGCTTTCGCTGCTCGACGTGGAGGGGCTGGATCTGACCGACGTACCGGTCGACGAGGCGGAGCTCGAACAGGCCGAGGCGGGCCAGAACCTCGTCGAGGTGGTCGTCGCGCCCGGTTCGTCGCTGGTCGGCGAGTCGCTCTCCTCGGTCTCGTTCCAGCAGAGCTACAACGCGACCGTGCTCGCGCTCCGGCGCGGCCGCGAGGTCGTCCGCCGGCGGATGGATCAGGTGCCGCTGAAAGTCGGTGACACGCTACTGGTGCAGGCGCCGACCGAGACCGTCGAGCGCATCGACGCCGGGCGGGAGTTCATCCTCATCGGCGAGGTCGACCACCACGACTACCGCCAGGAGAAAACCGGGATCGCCATCGGGATCGTCGCCGGCGTCGTCGCGCTGGCGGGGCTGGGCGTGCTCCCCATCGTCGTCTCGGCGCTCTTGGGATCGCTGGCGATGGTCGTCACGGGCTGTCTCGACCCTGGGGAGATCTACGAGGCGGTGCAGTGGGACGTGATCCTCCTCCTCGCGGGCGTGATCCCGCTCGGGATCGCGCTCGAACGCACTGGCGCGGCCTCGCTGCTCGCGGAGGGCGTCGTCGCCTCGTCGTCGATGCTGCCGGCGATCGGCGTGCTCGCGGTGTTCTACCTGCTCACCGCGCTGCTGACCAACGTGATCAGCAACAACGCCAGCGTCGTCCTGATGATCCCGGTCGCCGTCGAGACCGCCCAGGCCGTCGGCGCCAGCGCCACCGCGTTCCTGTTCGCGGTGATGTTCGCGGCCAGCACCGCGTTCATGACGCCGGTCGGCTACCAGACCAACCTGTTCGTCTACGGGCCGGGCGGCTATCGGTTCACGGACTACGTCCGGGTCGGGGGGCCACTGCAACTGCTCCTGATGGGCGTGACGACCGTCGGGATCGCGGTGATGTTCGACATCCCGATCTGACCCCGAAACGCTTTACCGCGAGAGTCGCGGAGGTAGGACTGCGGGACCGTGGGTTAGTCTGGTATACTTCGGGCCTTGGGTGCCCGTGACCCCGGTTCGAATCCGGGCGGTCCCACTTTTCCTGACGACCAACGTGAGGAGCGTGGCGAGCCGAACCTCCCGACAGATAGACCCGCCGCGATACTCGACGCCCGATCACTCCTCCGGCAGTTGCTGAATCTTCGCCGTCGAATCCCCGTTGAGGATTAGCTTCCGATACTCGTCGGCGATGTACTTCCGCAGGATTCGTTCGGCGTGATCGTCGGCGCTGACCGTCCGTTCGTGCTGTTGCTCGAGGCCGTCCAGAATCCGCTGGTACGCATGTGCCGCCTCACTGTCGAGTGAGACGGTGATTTCGAGTGTGTCGGTCATCGCCCTCGCGTGTGAAGCCGCCCGGACACTCGCTCCCCAATCGTGCCGACTGCCACGGTTTCGCCCCCGGTGCTCCCGGTTTGTCGGTGGCTCATGGGCGGGAGATCCATCCTGTCAACGTAAAAACTTCCCCTGCATCTATCTCGACTGATAACTCGGGTGCGCGGACGCCGTCGGCGGCCGTGCGATGTGGTCACGACAGACCACCGGCTACGGGTGTCGTTTGCCGGCGTCGACGCCGCGAGCGCGGTCGCTCGTGGGTAGTTGGGTTGGGAAAAGGTGCTGTATCCGGTCGCTGTCAGGCGACAGAAGACAGATTAGTTGCGGACGAGGTTCGTCGCGCGGGGGCCCTTGTCGGCCTGTTCGATGTCGAACTCCACTTCCTGTCCCTCCTCGAGGTCGGCGCCGCCGATGTCTTCCATGTGGAAGAACACGTCCTCGTCCGCGTCCTCAGTCGAGATGAAACCGTAGCCGCCTGTGTCGTTGAAGAAATCAACTGAACCGTTTGCCATTGCAAACAAACGTACAGCCCATTACGGGATAACCCTTGCGAGGGTCGTGGTACCACGACCTATCGTTCGGCCAGCATCCGCACGACGATCTGGAGCACGTGGACGAACACCCCAGCCACTGCCACGTACAGCCCGACGGACTGCATCGCCGGCCGGCCGCGACTCTCCCGGACCTGCCACATCTCGTACCCCAGGCGGAACAGGAAGCCGAGGAAGATGAGCGCGAACGCGGCGACGCCGACGACCGGGACGAACGTCGCGACGAGGAGCGCGCCCAGCCCGCCGAGGAAGGCGTACGTCGCCCAGCGGCCGTAGTGATCGAACTGCGTGCCCGAGCGCAGGTAGACGTAGCCGCCGATCACCGCCGTCATGACGACGACGACGGCGCCGGCGATCGCGAGCGCGGGGACGCGAGCTCCCGCCGAGAGGAACGAGAGCACGCCGCCGCCGAAGGCGCCGAAGGCGAGTTCGAGGACGACCACGCCCGCCATCGCCAGCCCCATGGAGTCGTTCTTGAACCCTCGCTCGGCGACCATCTGGCCGCCGGTGATCAGCGCGCCGTACACCAGCGCGCCGACGATCGGCACCGAGAACAGCAGCTGGTTCAGCCGCGCCAGCGGCGTCGCCGCCGCGAGATACATCACGAACACGTTCAGGAGCATCAGCCCCGTCGCGCCGCCGATGACGCCCCACTCCCGCGTCGAGAGCAGGAACCCTCGCTCGGTCGTGGTCTCGTAGCTCATGCCCCTCGGTAGCGCCAGCGCACCGAAAAGCGTTGTCGCCGTTTCGGCGGCGCGGCGCCGCTCCGGGCCGCTGCCCCCGACCTCTTGTAGGAGGGCGCGCCAGCCCGCGTTATGGACCCGAAAGACAGCACGCGAAAACCGAGGGATAGCGGCGCGTTCACACCCCAACGGCAACGCTTAACCGTCGCCTGTGCTACCTGCCGCTACGAATGAGTGCCATCGAGGACGTCCACGAAGAACTCGACGCGGACGTCTCCGCCGAGGAGTTCGAGGAGATGGTGGCGGAGAAAGTCGAGGAGATGGGTGGCCTCGCGGACGACGAGACGGCGGCGATGCTCGTCGCCCACGAACTCGAAGACGAGGGCGGGGAGGTCGAGAGCGTCGCCGACATCGAGCCCGGCATGGACGACGTGAAGTTCGTCGCCAAGCTCGTCTCGATCGGCGAGAAACGCACGTTCGAGCGCGACGGCGACCAGCCCGACGGCCAGGTCGTCAACACCGAGGTCGCCGACGAGTCCGGGCGGATCCGGCTCTCGCTGTGGGACGAGATGGCCGAGTCCGCGCTGGAAGAACTGGAGGAGGGCGACGTGCTCCGTATCGCCGGCCGCCCCAAGGAGGGGTACAACGGCGTCGAGGTCTCGGCGGACAAAGCCGAGATCGATCCCGACGTGGAGATCGACGTGTCGCTGAGCGACAGCTACACCGTCGAGGAGCTCTCGATGGGGCTCTCGGACGTGACCCTCGTCGGGAAGCTGCTCGACGTGGACGACGACTACCGCACGTTCGACCGCGACGACGGCACGGAGGGTCGCGTGGCGAACGTCGCTATCGGCGACGAGACGGGGCGCATCCGCGTGACGCTCTGGGACGAGGCGACCGACCTCCTGACCGAGCTCGACGCCGACGAGGTCGTCGAGGTCGTCGACGGTTACGTCCGCGAGCGCGACGGCGATCTCGAACTCCACGTCGGCTCCCGCGGGACGATCGAGGAAGTCGACGAGGACGTGGAGTACGTCCCCGAGACGACCGCCATCGACGACGTGGAGATGGGCGACACCGTCGACATCGCCGGCGCGGTGATCGAGACGGACGACAAGCGCACGTTCGACCGCGACGACGGCTCGCAGGGCCAGGTCCGGAACGTCCGGGTGCGGGACGACACCGGCGACATTCGGGTCGCGCTCTGGGGCGAGAAGGCGGACCGGGAGATCGACCTCGCCGACCGCGTCGCCTTCACGGACGTGGAGATCCAGGACGGCTGGCAGGACGAGCTCGAAGCCTCCGCCGGCTGGCAGTCGACCGTCTCGGTGCTCGACGGCGAGGCCGACGTCGACACCCCGGACGCCGACGGGGAGAAGACGCCACCGGCCGCGGATCAGGGCGGGCTCTCCGCGTTCGGCGAGGACGGCGATGGGGCCGACGAACTCCGCGAGGACGACACGAGCGACGACGGCGAGGAAGTGGAGTTCACCGGCACGGTCGTCCAGTCGGGCAGCCCGGTCGTCGTCGACAACGGCGAGGAGACCCGCAGCGTCGAGACTGGCGAGAGCGTCCAGCTCGGCGAGGAGGTGACGGTCCGCGGGGTCGAACGCGACGGGCGGATCGACGCCGACGAACTGCTCTGACCGCGGTCGCTCGTCCCGGAGGGACACACTTAGGTTTCGGCCGTTACACTCGCTGACCGATGGATCGCTCCTCGTTCCCCGAAGCCCTCCGCCGAACCGACGACACGGTGCGGGCCGTCCTCCTCGTCGTCGCCGCGGGGTTGGTCGCCCGACTGCTGTTTCTCGGCCAGCGCGTCGCCCACTTCGACGAGGGACGAGTGGCCTACTGGGCGCTGAACTACCTCGAAACGGGCGAGATCAGCTACCGGTACATCGTCCACGGGCCGCTGGCGCAGTACGCCGACGCCTGGGTGTTCGCCCTCCTCGGGGCGAACGACTTCTCGATGCGCCTGTTCGTCGCCGTCGTCGGCGCGCTGCTGCCCCTCGCCGCGCTGCTGTTCCGTGGCCGGCTCAGCGATCTCGAGACGGTGCTCGCCGCCGTGTTGCTCTCCTTCAACCCGATCCTGCTCTACTACTCGCGGTTCTACCGCAGTTCGCTGCTGGTCGCGGCGTTCATGTTCGTCGCCTTCGGCTTCGGCCTCCGGGCGCTGGACGACGCCCGGCCGCGTCTGCTCTACCCGGCCTTCGCCTTCGGCGCGCTCGGGTTCGCCGCCAAGGAGAACGCGCTGGTGTATCTGATGTGCTGGGTCGGCGCCGGCGCGCTCCTGCTCGACTTCTCGCTGATGAACCCCCGGAACTACGACTCGGGGCTCGACGCCGTCCTCGCCCGGATCGACCCCTACGTCGACGCGCTCGCCGGCCCCGACCGATCGACCGACGTGATTCTCTGGACGGCGGTGTCGGTGCTGACGCTACTGGTGCTCGGCTACGCCGCCCTCTCGGGATGGCCGCTGACGGCGATCGTCGCCGCGCTGGTGCTGCTCGTCGCGCTGACGATGCTGGTCGACCTCGTCCACCCTGAGGGCGCGGCGATCCGCTGGGGCGGCGCGCTGCTGGGAAGTCTGGGCCTGTTCGCCCTGGTCTCGCTGTTCTTCTACGCGCCGCGGACCGTCGGCGCCGGCGTCGGCCTCTGGGACGCCGTGTTCGACCCCACCCGGTTCCCCGCCCTGCTCGACGCGACGTGGGGCGACATCCGGCCGGGGCTGGAGTACTGGTTCGGCGGCAGCGTCGAACCCAAATGCGGCGAGGAGACGGTGATCGGGGGTACGTCTGCTTCCTGGAACACACCGTCGGCGTGCTGGCGAACTACGCGCTCGTCGTCGTCCCGTTCGCCGTGGTTGGGTTCCTCGTCGCCCGTTACGGCGGCGACCGCCCGCGCCCCCTGGTGATGTTCGCGAGCTACTGGGGGTTCGTCAGCATCCTCGGCTACCCGCTGGCGACGGACATCCGCGCCGGCTGGATCATGGTGAACGCGATCGTGCCGCTGGTGATCCCCGCGGCCGTCGCGCTGGCGCTGGTGGTCCGCACTGGCTGGCAGTCGCTGGCTGCCGAGGACCGAGTCGGCACCGTCGTGAGCGCGGCGCTGGTGGTGCTCGTCGTCGGCGCCATGCTCGTGCCGGCCGCGTCGGCCGCCTACGTCAACCCCACCGCCGACGACAACGAACTCGTCCAGTACGCCCAACCGCAGCAGGAGTTCCGGGAGACGTTCGACGACATCGGCGCCATCGCGCCGACCCACGAGGGGACGGATCTCCTGATCTACGGTAACGAACTGGTCGTCGAACCCGGCACGGGCGGGGGGATGCCACCGGAGTGCCTCAATCTCGGGCACGCACTTCCCATTCACTGGTACGTCGCGGCCGACGACGTGACCACCGAGTGTGCGTACAACGAGAGCGAACTGCGGACCCAGATCGAGGCGGACAGCCCGGCAGTCGTCATCGCCCACGTGAACCGCGACGGCGCAGTGACGGCCGCGCTGGACGGTGAGGGCGAGTACGAGCGCCGGCAGCTCCACCTCCGAACGATGGGCCGCGAAGTCGTCGTGTTCGTCGACGAGGACGCGCTCGCTACGGCCGAGAACGCATGATCAGGGTCCTCGCCGGCGCGGCCGCGCACAACGCGGGGAGTACGCCGTCGCCAGCGCGATCTGGGCGGGTGAGGCGCCCGTCGACCCGGCGCTTCCCGCCGCCGGCGACGAGATCGATACCGACGACAAGCTGCTCGACGCGCTCGCCGCGTTCGGGACGACGGTCACGGAAAGTCGCCGGGGCCACTGGACCGCGGCGCTCGACGCAGCGACCGAAGCGGAACTGGCGCTCGAGGCGGCCGACGACGGGATCGATCGCGGGCCGATCGCGCGCTGGCTGGCGGCGTTCGCGGCGGACCCGGAGCTGGCCGAGCGCTCGCCGCCGCCGACGGTCGCCGTCGACGGCGACCGGCCCACCCCCGGCGAACTGCCGCTCCCGGCGGCGACGATCGTCGCCGGCGCCGTCGCGGCCACCCGTGGTGACGACCCCGAGGTGGTGACGGACGCGCTCCGGTTCGCCAGGGCGGCCGAGCACCCGGAGTCGACGCGCTACGCCACGTTCCTCCGGGACTACGCGGCCGCCGACCCGAGCCAGCGGTCGATCGTGTTCGAACGGCTCGCCGGCGTCGTCGCCCGGGAGCGACGGAAGGAGGACGACGTAGACGGGCTGTTCGATCGCTAATCCACGAGTTCGACCGCGTCCCCCACCGTGAGCGTCCGCCCGCGATCGTGCTCGGGCACCTGTGCGATCAGCATCAGCGTGTAGAAGTGGTCGAACGCGTTCTCCTCGGCCCAGTCGGGGAACGTCTCTTCGCGCTTCTCGAGGAACCGCTCGCGGAACTCGGCTGTCGGCTCCCCGGTCTCGGGGTCGCGCTCGGGCACCACGCAGCGCGCGCAGGGCGTGACGCCTTCCACGCGCACACCGCCGACTTCGAACGCCGGGGCGTCGTCGCCGACGAACTGGTCCTCCCAGAACGCCGGTACGCCCGAAACTTCGAGGTTCGCCCGGAGGCGGCCTCTGGCGTTCTCGACGGCCATGCCGTCGAACCACGAGGCGACCGTCTCGAGCGTGGCCGTACTCACGACGGAGGGGCCCATCGTCCGCCGGTCGACGAAGCCGCGGGAGTCGTCGCGGCGCAGGGTGAGACCGTGATCGAACACGTCGGAGAACCACGCCGACGCGGCCTCGCGTTCGGTGTCGAGCTCGAACACCCGCCGCGTCGCGTCGGTCTCGACAGTCAGCGTCGTCGACGCGGGGTCGTACTCGGTGTCGAGCCGGTGGAACAGATCGCTGTGTTTGGCGTTGAACACGCCGTTGTCGTGTGGGTTGCCGTCGGTCTCGTCCGGGCCGGTATCGGCGTCGAACAGCGCGAACTCCCGGTCGCCGGCGAGCGTGCCGCCGGCGAGAACGTCGGTGGCTTCGACTTCGGTGGCGTCGAGGCCCTTGACGGGGTAGATCCGGATGCGGTCGAGGCTGGCCATCTACGCCTCGTCTTTCGGCTCGCCTTCGAACGTGTAGTCGGCGGAGTTGTCCACGGGCTCGTAGTCGAGCACCGCCTTCGCGCGCTCGATGGAGTAGTACTTGCGGTCGTTGTCGGAGATGCCGTAGACGATCTCGTAGCCGTAGTCGGCCTGGATGCAGCGATCGAACAGATGCGCGCAGTCACGGTGGGAGAGCCACATCGCCTGGCCGCGTTCGTACTCCCGCGGGGGTGGCCTTCGGTGAGGTTGCCGATCCGGACACACACCACGTCGAGGTCGGTGTGGTCGTAGTAGTAGCGGCCGAGCATCTCGCCGCTGGCTTTCGAGACGCCGTAGAGGTTCGACGGCCGGGGGAGTTCGGTGCCGTCGAGCCGGTAGTCGTCGTCGTCTCGGTACATCTCGGGGGTCCGCTCGTCGGTCTCGTAGGCGCCGACGGCGTGGTTCGAGGAGGCGAAGGCGACCTTCTCGACGCCGGTGTCGACGGCCGCGGCGAAGACGGTCTGTGTCCCGTCGATGTTGTTCGTCAGCACCGAGTCCCACGGGGCGTCGGGGCGCGGATCGCCCGCGAGGTGGATCACGGCGCCACAGTCCGCCATCGCGTTCGCGACGGCTGCCTCGTCGGTCACGTCGGCGACGAACGTCGCCGACTCGGGGACGCCGTGTCGGCGCGTCTCGGGGATCGGTTCCCGGTCGAGCAGTCGCCAGTCGTACTCGTCGGCGAGCTGTGAGAGGATCGCCTGTCCCACGCGGCCGCCAGCACCCGTCAGGAGCACCGGGTCGTCCATTCGGATGGATATGTGTATACCGGGGGTAAATACGGTACGGTCCGGCCGCCCACCGCACCCGGGCGCCCCCCGGAGCGGCAGAGAAGCGCTCCCGACACGGCTTTCCGCCGGCCTCCCGCACTTCCGACCATGCCCGATATACCCACCGACGCCCAGCAGGCCTGCTTCGAGGCCGGCATCAAGTTCGGCTCGCTCTACCACCAGTTCGCCGGGACGCCCGTCTCGCCGGCCAGCACGGGCAGCCTGGAGACCGCGATGGCGGAGGCGATCGAGAACCAGCCCCACTGCGAGTCGGTCTCGGTCGACATCCTCGACGACCGCGTCGCCGACGCGATCGACCACGAGGAGGGGTACGCCGAACTCACGGGCTCGCTGATGGAGGTGGAGATGCGGATCGACTACGAGGGAACCACGGTCCGGACCCGGATGGCGATGGCGGACGGCTACCCGCGGATGCGACTCGTCGCGGTCGAGGCGTAACCCCCGGCGCGGTGAAACTGATCGCCGGTTCCCGGCTGAACCGCGTGTTGAACCCGTATCGACCGGTGTTTCAGTTTCACTCTGTGGCGACCTTTTTACCCTCCGGGTGTGCAATCTGTCGGCATGAGTCAGAGTACGTTCGACGAGGACGACTTGTTCGGCGAGGCTGCCGAGGAGATGCGCAGCGAGGTGGAGAGCCACCTCGCGGACGCCCGCGAGTCGCTGCCGGCCGCCGACGCCGTCTGGGAGATCGAGTCCGACAACGCGCTCGGCGCGCTCAACGCTCTCAAGTCGGCGCTCGACACCGGCGACGCCGCCGAGCACCTCCGCGCGGCGAAAAAGCAGTACGTGATGGGCGAACGCGCCGACGCCTTCGAGGACGCCGCCGACCTCGAAGAGGAGATCGACGAGTTGGAGGCGCTTATCGAGGAGATCCAGGACGCACACGACGACGTCGGTGATCTCGCGGGCACGCTCCCCGAGATCCGCGCCGAACTCCAGGACGCCGCGGACGGGGACGAAGCCGACGCCGCCGACGAGTAGCTACGCGGTCCGCTCCCGAAGCGCCGCCAGCAGGTCGACCAGCGCCCCAGTCGCCAGCTCCTTCAGCTCCTCGCCCCTGTCGGCGTCGCCCTCGCTCGGATCGCCGACGACGCCGTTCTCGGTGAACTCGTCGCTGTCGACGGCGAGGTTCACCCCGAGACCCAGTCGCCCCAGCGTTCGCTCCCGTTCTCGCGGGCGTCCTCGATGCGGTCCTCCCTGACGAGGTCGGACCGTTCGTGTCGGAGAAACGCCGTCTCCAGCGGGCCGGCGTGGCCCATGTCGCTCGCGTGCTCGCCGACGGCTTCGAACCACGTGAACGGGGCGACTCGCGCCACGCCGTCACGGGTCAGCCGGGCGGCGACCTCCCGGAGCGCGTCGACGTTCCCGCCGTGGCCGTTGACGAGTACGATCGCCGCCGGCCCGTCGCCGGCAGCGAGGCTCTCCGCGGTCTCGCGGACGTAGGCCCGGAACGTGTCCGGCGTCACCCACAGCGTGCCGTCGAACGCGCGGTGTTCCTCGCTGATCCCGACTGGGACCGTCGGCGCCACCAGTACGGACTGGCCGGTCGCCTCCTCGTAGGCGTCGGCGCCGGCCTCGGCGACGGTCTCGGCCGTCAGGCTGTCGGTGCCCAGCGGCGCGTGCGGGCCGTGGCCCTCGGTCGAGCCGACCGGGAGCACCGCGAGGTCGGCGTCGGCGTCGCGAACGTCGGTCCAGGTGGCATCGGCGAGACGCATACCTGGCGGTGGGGTGGGTGGCGCTTGTAGGCTGTGGGTCGCGGCGTCCAGGGGGCGGGGCTTCGCACAGCTACGGTATCGAGTTCCGAGCGAGCGGTCGACGCCGCTCGCGGTCGCGGGCCGTGGCTGGCTCAGAAGAACGTCACGACCTCGACCAACCCCAGCGTCACCAGCAGGCGCCCGACGCTCCCGACGAACGTCGCCAGCGCGAACCGGTAGTAGTCCTCCTCGAGCACCGAGAACGCGTAGATCGAGAGCGTGTCGGGGAACGTCGGGACACAGAGCGCGAGCGCGAGGCCGCCGTAGCCGTACTTCTTCGCGAGCTGGACCACCTTCTTCTCGGACCACTCGACCACGTCGAACCGCGAGCGCCGCAGCGCCCGCGTCACGGGGCCGGACTCCTTCGCCTCCTGACCGATGTGGAACGCGAACACGGAGCCGGCAGCCTTCCCGACGCCGGAGACGAGGATGATCACGGCGAGCCGGAGGCTCTGACTCAGCCCCAGATCCAGCGGCGCCGCCAACACGATCTCGCTCACGCCCGGCAGGGCGAACGCGATCAGGAAGGAGTAGATGAAGATCGCGACGAGCCCGACCGGCCCGGTGGCGGTCTCTACGAGTTGTGAGAGCGGCCCGCCGGAAGCGGTGTGCTGGAGGAGGACCGTGAGAGGGGAGACGAGCGGGTCGAAGCCGGGGACCGGCAACACGGCTACGTATCCAGCCTGCGCCGACCTAAGTCTTCAGGTTTGGGAGCGTTCCGCACCGTCGTCGCCGTCCCCGAGAGGGCGTCGCTGACCGGGATCTCCGTCGCGTCCGCCGCCTCCGACTCGCCGAAGCCTGCCGAGAGCACGCGCGTCAGCGCCTGTTCGACGGTCTCGTCGGTCTCCTCGTACTCCTCGGGGTCGACCTCGACGACGAAGCCGGTGGTGATGTTCGGCGCGGTCGGGAGAAAGAGCACGTCCCGGCCGTCGGAGGTGCGCTGGCCGGTTTTGAACGCGGTCATCCGCATCCCGTTCCAGGGCTCCAGCTTCACCGGCTGCTGGAGGTCGCTCGCGCCGGAGACCGCGGTCTCGACTGCCAGCTTCGACGCGTTGTACAGCACGCGAACGCCCGGGAGTTGGTTCACGATATCGTCGAACAGCCCCTCGGCGATCCGCCCCATCTGCGTGCGCATCAGGTAGCCCGCCGCGAGCGTGACCGTCACGAACAGCCCAAGCGTCATGCCGAGCTCCAGCGCCATCGCCGCCGCTTCGAGCGTGATCGGCGCCGGCACGAGCTCCGGCGGGATGCGGTCCGGTGGGACGTTCAGCGGCAGGCCGAGTAGGTGGCCGATCAGCCAGCGCAGCACCAGCAGCAACACCAGGACCGGGAGGACGACGATCAGGCCGCTGGCGAAGTCTCGCTTCCACCGAGTCATTCGTCTACACGTTTGCCCCGAGAAGTAAAGCGGTACCGCTCCGTCAGCTACCCGCGCGTAACGCGATTACCCGCTTACGATTTTACCCGCTTACGATTGCCCGCAGCGCGAACAGCGCGTTCTCCTTGCGCTCGCGCAGGCGGCGGTAGAAGTACGAGAGCCACTTTTCGCCGTAGGGTGCGTACTGCCACACCGCTTCACCCTCGGCGGCGAGATCGCGCTGTGCGTCCTCGCGAACCCCCATCAGCATCTGGATCTCGAACTCCCGATCGTACTCCTCGCGCAGATCGCGGGCGTAGTCGATCATCTTCGGGTCGTGGCTCCCGACGGCGACCTCGCCCTCGTACTCGGCGAACAGCGTCTCCAGGTCCTCGCGGTAGCGCTCGTTGACCGCCGACTTCTCGGTGTACGCGATCGATTCGGGCTCGTCGTAGGCGCCCTTTACCAGCCGGATCTTCCCGGGCACGTCCGAGAGCCGTTCGAGGTCGTCGCTCGTTCGCCGGAGGTTCGACTGGACACACTGGCCGACGCCGCCGTCGAACTCGCGGCCGAACTCCTCGAAGGCGTCGAGGGTCACGTCGGTCGTGTCGGCGTCCTCCATGTCACACCAGACGAACACGCCGGCGTCCTGTGCGGCCTCGACGATCGAGCGGTAGTTCGAGGTGAACACCTCGTCGCTGATGTCGATCCCGAGCTGTGAAGGTTTGACGGAGATGCAGGCATCGACATCGCTGTCGGCGATATCGCGGACCAACGCGCGGTAGGCCTTCGTGTCCGCGGCGGCGTCGCGCGGATCGTCGTAGTGCTCGCCGAGGAGGTTCAGAATCACGTTCACGCCGTCGTCGTTCGCGCGCGCGGCGTGATCGAGCGCGGCCGCCGGACTCTCACCTGCGACGAAGTTATTGGCGATGGGGGTATCACACCCGTAACGTTCGCCTGGGGGTGCCTAAAACCGTTGGGCTCCGGCCTCAGTCACCGCTTCGGCGACGGTGAGAAGCCGACTCCAACTCGTCGTGCCGGCCCGCAGGGCCGTCAGGTCGGTCGCCTCGACGGTCACCGAGACGGTGTCGCCGTCGCGCGTGACCCCCGCCGTTGCGCGGTCGTCGTCGACGCCGCCGACCTCCGGGGTGAGGCTCTCGGCGACGCGTCTGGCGCGGTCGGGAGAGTCGAACGAAATAGAGAGAGTGGCGGTGTGTGCCGTCACTTCACGTCGACTTCCTTCACGTCGCCGCCGCGTTCCTTCAGCAGGACGCGGTGGCCACAGTAGGGACAGCGGACGCCGCCGTACTCGTCGAGTTCGACGTCGCGCTTACAGCGGGAGCACTTGTAGCTCATACGTTACTCGTTGTCTTCGGAGAGCGCCGCACGGATGGAGCGCTGAACCGAGCGCCCGCCGGGCGTCTCGGGGCGGTAGGCGCCGCCCGTGAACGTCTCGCCCGTCTCCTCGTTTTTCCAGATGCCGGTGCCGATACGCTTGACGGAGTCGCCGTCGACGGTGGCGTTCTCCATCGCGTCCTCGATCTCCGAGACACGTCGCCGGGAGACACGCCCGTAGCGTGCGCCGAAGCGGCCGGCGCTGCCGATGGACCGTGCTTTGTTCTCAGCCATAGTGGAGAGAGGTAACCCCAGCGCGCACAAAAACCCTGCGAGTCGCCCCGACTACTCCGCCTGAAAGCCGGCCTCGGTCAGCGCCTCGTTGAGTGCGTCCCGAACGCGCTCGCCGGTCTCGCGATCCATCGCCGTCGTCACCACGCGGTTCTCCTGGACGCTGGAGCCGTCACGGATCAGCAGGCGGACGTTGCCGTTCTGCCCCGCTCGGGTCGCCTTCGCCCGCACGCCGCCGCGGCTGCCACCGCCGCCGGCCTCGATGGGCCCGGGAATCAGCTTCTTCACGTTCGGATGGGCGGCGACGGTGTTCACCACGTCACGACCGTCCCGGCCGCCGATGAGGGTGGAGTGGGAGCCGCCGAGTTTCTCCTCCGGCGGGGTTTGGACGACCTCCAGCGAGCGCTCGCCGCGTTGACTGCGTACCCGCTCGACGGGGTCGTCGTCGGGGACGCGGTAGAAGCGGTGATGCAACTGAGCGCGACACTCCCGTAGCGGCTCGCGGGCGCCGGCGGCGTACACCTCCTCGGGGCGCTTGCGCCGGATCTCGTCGGCGACTTTGCCGGCGAAGTTCCGGAGTTCCACCACCTCGGCCTCGGGGTCCTCCTCGGGGACGGTGGTCACGGTGGTCTCGCCGACGATTTCGGGCTCCTCACCCTCGGCGTGCTCGGGGGATCGCGGAGAAAGGTCAGCGTCGCCCGTTCGCGTTCGAACGCGGCGACGACGGCGTCGCAGTTGGCGGTGTCGCAGGCCAGACAGTAGTCGCCCGGCCGCTCGAGTTCGGTGCCACACCGCCGACAGTCCATGTTGGGAGATGGCGGCTGGCCGGGAAAAGCGGCCCGCTTGTGGTCGTCGTCCCCCGAGGCGCGGGTTCGGCTACAGATCCGTCGGATCCGTCTTCAGGTACTCCCGGAGCACCGTCGTCGCGTAGCTCCCGGAGGGTAGCGCGAACTCGAACGTCAGGGGGTCGGACGACACCGTCATCTCCGTGTCGACCAGGATCGCCCGCCGCGTCCCGGTCGACTCGAAGTTCCCCGGCAGGTCGAACAGCGACGGCTTCAGTCCGAGATCGTCGAACACCGCACGCTCGATCTCGCCCGGCTCACCGTTCGCGAACTCGGTCCCGGTGCCGATCAGGGGCGCGGTGACGAACGCTCGCCCGCGCTGGCAGTGCCGGGAGAGCACGTCCACGCGGTCCTCGGTTGCGTGCTGGAGTCGGTCCGGATCGGGCTTCCGGACGGCGTCGATCCCGGTATCGGCGAAACAGCACACGTCGCCCGGGACGGGTTCGTGGAACGGGAGTCCCCGGTCGAGGCGTTCGCTCAGGATCCGGTTGAACGCGTACGACTGCGCGGCGTTGACGAACAGCCGCTGGAGGTTCGACGGGACGGCTTCGAGTGCGTGGCGCCACGGATCGTCCGGCTCGTCGTCGGCGCCCGGGTCGGCGTCGCCAGTTCCCGCCCCGCGCTCCTGCAGGCGGTGGAGCATCGACCGCTCGTACCCCAGCTTCCGGGGCATCACGTCGAGGCACGCACCCCAGTCGGGGTCGTCGCTCGCGGCCTGCTCGTCGACGACCGCCCGGGCCTCGCGGGTGTCGTCGGGTTCGGGCTCGTAGGGGTTGCCCGCGTACGTCAGCACCGCCTCGCGCCACTCCCGACGGACGATCGCCAGCCCGACCTCGTGGGTGACGGGTCGCCGGCTGCCGAAGCGCTGGTGGCCGAACACGTTGGGGACGCCGATCCGGTCGCCGTCCCGGCCGCCGGCGAACGCCCGGAGCTGGTCGGTGATCGCGTCGGCTGTCTCGGGGTGTTCGGGGTCACGCACGGTGATATCGAAGGCGTTGCCCGCCAGGTCGCCGTAGGAGAGGTGCCGCCCCGCACGGCCGACGATCTCGACCTCCGCGTCGCGGATTTCGGGGACGGCTTCCGGCTCCGCGTCGTACACTGAGAACAGCTGGGTCGTCACGGCGTACTTGTCTTTCGTCCCCGCCCAGTCGACTCGTTCGCGGGAAACCGCCATCGCGTCCGAGAGCCGGCCGGCGAAGTCGTTCGTGTCCCAGCCGGTCAGCGTCGCCCGGAGAACCAGGTACGGGTAGTCGTCGGCGCCGGCGTCGACGGGATGGGTGTCGAACGCCTCCAGTTCCCGGACGCGGAAATCTCCCGGGCGCTCCCGGAGGCGGCCGCCGACGCCGTCGGCGTCGCTGACGTACCACTCGACGCCGACCGTCCGCTCGCGGGGTGGGCCTCGCGCATCGCTTCCGGCTACCCTGGCTCGGGAGTTAACGCTGTCCGTCCCGACGCGGCCGCCGACCGGCGGCGTCGTGACCGACTCTCAGTAGAGCGAGAGGTCGCCGGTCACGCGGTCGACGATCTCGTCCTCGCCGGGGCCGATCGCGACCGTCGTCGCCGTCCCCGGGTCGAGCTGGGTGTGACCGGCGTCGCGGACGACCGCGTTCGGGAGCCCCTCCCGCTCGGCGCGGTCGGCCAGCTCGAACAGTTGGTCCTCGCCGCTGCCTTTCAGGACGACTTTCTTCTGTCCCTCGCCCTTCCAGGCCCGGCGGGTCCGGTCGTCGGCGTCCTCGTACGCCGAGAGCGAGGCGTGTGCTACCTGCGCGGCCAGCTTCCCGGTCCCCATGCCGAGGTCGGTCCGAGCGACGATCGCCTGCTTCATACCCGTCTCTCCCCCGGGACGCGGGAAAGCGCTTCGGGACCGGCGGCGCCGCTGGGCGTCGAGGGCAGGCTATTTGCCCCCGGCGACCACCGGAAAACCATGGCTGGTCCCCGAACGCCCCTCCTCCGACCGGACCGGTACTTCCGCGCACAGGACGGCAAACCGCCGCTGGCCCACGCGGCAGCGGTCGTCGCTGTCGTGACGATCGGCGTCGCCGCGGGGATGGCCGTGTTGCTCGATCAGTTCGCCGCGGCGCTCGACACGCCGATCACCGTCGACAACCCGGCGTACCCCGGCGACGCGTTCTGTGAGGACGGAACGTTCGAACAGACGCCGTAGGGCTGTAACGAGCCCGAGACCGTCGAGCGCAACCTCGGCGCCATGGTCGCCGAGGAACTTTCCTGGCTCCCGATGGCGTCGCTCGTGCTCGTCCCGCTCTGGTGGCTCTGGCACACGATCGTCCTCTACGGATCGGGGAAGGTCGCGGGCGGCTCCGGGAACGTCGCCGACACTGCCACCGTCGCCGGGTGGGGATGGCGCCGAGCCTCCTGCGGCTGGTCGTCGTGCTGGGGTTCGTGGTGACACAGCTCCAGTCGGTCACGGTTCCCGCGGATCCGGAGAACGCGGTCGCGGTGCTGCAGTCGGCGATCGCGGGCGTCGAGCTGGTCGGCCTGGTCACGGTGCTGCTCGTCGGCGTCTGGGCCGGCGCGATCCGGGCGTACGGGCTCGCCGACGCCCACGAGATCCCGGTGCCGACGGCGGCCACCGTGGTCGCGGCGCTCACGCTGCTCGGGTTCGCGTTCGAACTCGGCTGAACCGGTCGTTTGTGGCGAGCAGACGGACTCGCGAACCCCGAAGCGGTGTGCCGTACTCCCGCTCGCCGCTCCGGGGCGGCTCTCAGCTCATGGGCCGGCTGCCCGCGCCATCCCCTTTCAAGCCTTGGCGGACCGGGGCGTTTAGGCACCCCCGGCTCCTGCCTCTCCGGTATGATCCTCTCGGACCGCGACATCCTGCGCCGCATGGAGGAGGGCGACCTCGTCGTCGACCCTATCGACGATCTCGACACCCAGCTCCAGCCGGCGAGTCTCGACCTCCGTCTCGGCGAGGAGTTCCTCGAGTTCCAGCGCACCAACATCTCCTGTATCCACCCCAACCGCGAGGAGGAGGTCGGCGACTACGTGCGTGAGACCACCGTACCCGAGGGCGGCGAGTTCATCCTCCACCCCGGTGACTTCGTGCTCGGGACGACCAAGGAGCGCGTCGACATCCCGGACGACCTGATCGCGACCGTCCAGGGGCGCTCCTCGCTCGGCCGCCTCGCAGTCGTCATTCACGCCACGGCGGGCATCGTCGACCCGGGTACCAGGGACAGATCACGCTCGAACTCTCGAACCTCGGGACGGCCCCGGTCGCGCTCTCGCCGGGGATGCGCGTCTCACAGCTCATCTTCACCGAGCTCTCGTCGGCGGCCGACAGGCCCTACGGCGTCGACCGCGACTCGAAGTACCAGAACCAGGAAGGCCCACAGGCGTCCCGCCTCGGCATCGATCCGGAGTTCTCGGGGGACGGCGAATGAAGTTCGTCGAGGAGGTCGTCGTCGACGCCTTCCTCCCGACCTACCGGGCGATGCTGGCCGAACGCCTCCGTGATCGCGGGCTCACCCAGGCCGAAGTCGCCGACCTGCTGGGGGTGAGCCAGTCGGCCGTCTCGAAGTACGCCCACGGCGAGGTCGACGTCCACCCCGACGTGGAGGGCGACGAACGCGTCCGGGCGCTCGCTGACCGCGTCGCGGCGGGGCTCGCCGACGGCACGCTCAGCCGCGTCGGCGCGCTGGTCGAGGCGGAGGTGCTCATCCGCGAGCTCGAAGACGGCGACCTGCTCGCCCGACTCCACGAGGCGGCGGTCCCCGAACTCGCCGACGCCGACGCGACGTTTGCGGTCCACGACGCCGACTCGGCGCTGCGCACGAGCGAGCAGGTGCTCGCCTCGGTCCGGCGCGGGCTCAGAGTGCTCACCAACGCCTCGGGGTTCGCGGGGCTGATCCCCAACGTCGGCACGAACCTCGTCGAAACCCTGCCCGACCCGACGGGGATCGAGGACGTGGCCGCCGTCCCGGGCCGGATCGTCGACGTGAAAGGCGCCGCGACGGTGCCGGGCGACCCGGAGTTCGGCGTCAGCGAGCACGTCGCCGGGATCTTGCTCGCGGCCCGCGCCGGCGGCGCGGCGGCCAACGGGGCAGTGAACGTCGCCTACGACGAGGAGATGCTGACAGCCTTCACCGACGCCGGTTACGCGACCGTCGAGTTCGACCCTGGCGCGGGCGACGACGGCGCCGAACGCGCCGTCGCGGCGGCCGACCTCGACGACGACGAGCCGTTCGTGCTGTACCAGACCGGCGCCCACGGCGTCGAAGCGATCACGTACGTCCTGGGCCCCGACGCGCCGGCGGTCGCGCGAGCGGTCGTCGAGACACAGCTGCGGTAGCGCTCCTGCCGGGTCTCGGTTTCAGACGATGCCGAACAGCGGCGCGGCCAGCGCGGCGAGCCACGCGACGACGCCGATTCCGAGGAGACGCCGGTCAGTTCGTGCGGCGCCGAACGCGACAGTTCCCAGCGCAGCCGCCAGCGCGAGGCGGTGGTGGACGATGTGTGTCGGGATCGGGTCGACGCCGACGAGCGCGAGGTCGGCCCCGGCGGCGACGGCCATCCCCGCGAACGCGAGCAGCGCGGCCAGCACGGGCGGCCGGTCGCGTGCGAGGGCGTTGACCAGCGCCGCTGGCCCGACAACGAGCACGGGGTAGCCAACTGCGACGTACAGCTTCGGGTTCACGCCGGGAGCGACCGCTTCGGCCGCCAGCCCCCACGCGCGGACGCCGAGGACGACGCCGACGACCGCGACCGGGATCGCGATGTCGCGACGCGAGAGCCGGCGACGGGTCAGTGGCAGCGCCACCCCGAGCAGCGTCGCCGCCGTGAACTCGACGGCGATCCAGCTGCTGTCGCTGCCGCCGCCGAGAGACCCCCGTGTCCGGCGGTCGACGGCGTCGACGAACGGCTCGTCTTCCAGGTCGCGTTCGACGACCAACGCGCCGGATTCGACGCCGGTGACGGTGTGGCGGAGCCGGAACCAGTCCCAGTACTCCGTGTGGGCCTGCAGCGCCGTCCAGTTCGCCGAGGCGCTGGGGTACGCCCGGATGTGGGTTCGTTCGCCGAAGTACGCGCCGACCCCCAGTTGGTACTCCGGGGCGATCCAGCCGCCGTTGCCCTCGCCGTCGGGGCTGACGTAGGAGTACCTGACCGAGCCGTGGGCCGGCCGCCACGGCGACACGTCGACGGTCTCGTTCTCCCCGACGGTCGTCCAGTTCGCGCCCGAGCGGTCGACGAACGCCCGCCGGACTCGGTCCGGCTCACCGTGGACGACGACGTTGAGCGCGAGCGTCCGGCCGGCGGTGGACTGCCGCCGGCTGGTGTACGGCCACACGTAGCTCTCGGTCCCGGCCGGCGAGACGAGCTGGTCGCCCGGCGGCGCCGACGGCTCGACCGTCGGCGACCCAGCCGTCGTCCCGGCCAGCGCGGCGGCGACGAGCAGGACCGCCACCAGTGCGGGGCGTGAGCGCACGAGTGACAGTTACGGCGCCACCGACAATACTGTTCGCGTCAGCTACCGATCCTCGGCGCGTCCGCCGGCGACGCTCGGCTTTTCCGCCCCGCGCTCCTCGGTCCGAGCATGAACATGCTCGTCGACGGCGAGTGGCGGACCGACGCGTACGAATCCACCGACGAGTCCGGGGCGTTCGACCGTCAGGAGAGCCGCTTCCGCGACTGGCTCGACGGGAGCGTCGCCGCCGCCGGCGAGGCGCCGAAATCCACGAGGTTCACTCCCGAACCCGGCCGCTATCACCTCTACATCTGTCGGGCCTGTCCGTGGGCCCACCGCGCGGCGATGACTCGACGGCTCCGGGGGCTGGAGGAACAGCTCTCCATCTCGCTGGTCCAGCCCGAACGCTACGACCAGGGCTGGGAGTTCTCCGAGGCCCACCCCGATCCGCTGTACGGGTACGACTACCTCCGGGCGGTTTACGTCGACGCCGATCCCGAGTACACCGGCCGCGTGACCGTGCCGGTGCTCTGGGACACACAGTCGGAGACGATCGTCAACAACGAGTCGAGCGAGATCATGCGGATGCTCGATACGGCGTTCGACGGCAACGAGGTGTCGCTCTACCCCGCTGACCTGCGCGCCGAGATCGACGCGGTCGTCGACGCCATCTACGAACCGATCAACAACGGCGTCTACCGCGCCGGCTTCGCGGGCACGCAGGCGGCGTACGATCGCGCCGTCGACGACCTGTTCGACGCGCTCGACCGGTGGGACGACGTGCTCGCCGACCAGCGCTACCTCGCCGGCGACGGCGAACGCCTCACCCTCGCCGACCTCGCGATGTTCGCGACGCTGATCCGGTTCGACCACGTCTACCACACCCACTTCAAGTGCAACCGTCGGGCGATCCACGAGTACCCCAACCTCTGGGGGTACACGAAGGATCTCTACCAGACCCCCGGAATCGCGGAGACGGTAAACATGGATCACACCACCCGGCACTACTACGGCAGCCACGCCGACATCAACCCCACGCGCATCGTGGCGACCGGCCCCGACATCGACTTCACCGAATCGCACGGCCGGGACGAGCTCCCCGGCGGCCCGCCGGCGTCGCTCGTCGAGTAAGCGGACCGGCAGTTCCTTGCGCTGTCCGGCCGGATCCGACCGCATGGTCCTCGGACTCTCCGGCACCGACCTGTTCGGCGTCGGAATGCTCGCGGTCGGGATCGTCGTCCTCCTCGCCAGCGCGCGGTACGTCTGGCGGGCGAGTGCGGTGATCCGCGCGGCGGCCGTCTCGACGCTCGCGCGTGTCGATCCCGGCTCGCTCGTACGGCTCTCCGGCACGGCCGAGTCGGGCGACGCCGGCACACTCGCGGCACCGTTCTCCGGGCGCGACTCGCTCGTCCTGCGTTACGCGGTCGAGGAGCGCCGGCCCAGCCCCTCTCTCCTCCCGTGGTTCGTGACGGTTCACGAACGAGCGGGCTCGGTCCCGTTCCGGCTCCGAACGCCTGCGGCGGTCGTCGACGTGAGCGAGCCGGTGCGGACGGTCACGCTGGAAACGGATCGCGTCGCCGCCGTCGGTGTCGACGAGGCACAGCCCGAGCGGATCGGCCGCTTCGAGCGCCACACGGACGCGCTTCCGTCGGCGACGGTCTGGCACGCCCGGCCGTTCGCGCTCGGAACGATCATGGACGCGCTCTCGCTCGGGGCGCGGCGCTACACCGAGGCGCGCGCGACCCCGGGCGACGACGTGACCGTCGTCGGTCGGGTCACGGACGCGGGCGGCGTCGATCCGTTGGTAGTGTCGGACCGCTCGCCGACGGCCACGATCCGCCGGATGGCGGGCACGTCGCTGATCGGCCTCGCGATCGGCGCGTTCGCGGTCGTGCTCGGCGCCGTGATGTTGGCCGGGTGATCGCCGGGAGGCGAACGCCCTTGTCCCTCCACCACGAGGTCGACGTATGCCCACGCCCACGGAGCGCGTTCGCGCCTGCGAGCGCTCGAAGATTCGCGTGATGTTCGACCTCGCGGAAGCCGCCGACCGCGACCTCGTCCGACTGGAGGTCGGCGAGCCGGACTTCGACACGCCCGAGCACATCATCGACGCGGCGGCCGACGCCGCCCGCGCGGGCGAGACCCACTACACCTCCAACGCCGGCATGGCCGAACTCCGTGAGGCCATCGCCGAGACGTTGGACCGCGACTACGACGTGTCCTACGACCCCGAGCAGTACGTCGTCACCAACGGCGGGATGGAGGCGCTGCATCTCGCGATCCTCTCGACGGTCGGTCCGGGCGAGGAGCTGCTGCTCCCCTCGCCGTCGTGGCCAAACTACTGGGCGCAAGCCCGGCTTGCCGACGCCGAGCCGGTCGAGATCCCCATGCCCGAGGAGTCGGGGTACGCGCTCGACGCCGACCGCGTGATCGACCGGATGAGCGCGGATACGGGGGCGGTGATCCTCTGTTCGCCCGCCAACCCTACGGGCAGCTGTACGACCCCGACGAGATCCGCGCGGTCGTCGACGCCGCGGCCGAGCACGACGCGTACGTGCTCGCCGACGAGGTGTATCTCGGACTGACGTACGACGGCGACCCGACGGGGATCGCCGCCCTGACCGGCCACCCCGAGCACGTGCTCACGATCGGCTCCTGCTCGAAGACGTACGCGATGACGGGCTGGCGGGTCGGCTGGCTCGGCGGCCCGCAGGCGGTGATCGACGAGGTGACCAAGATCCACGAGAGCACGACCGCCTGTGCGGGCTCGGTCGCCCAGCACGCCGCGATCGCCGCGCTCACTGGCCCGCAGGCGCCCGTCGAGGAGATGTACGACGCCTTCGCCGAGCGTCGGGACTACGTCGCCGAGCGCATCGACGCGATCGACGGGCTCTCGGCGCCGACGCCGGACGGCGCGTTCTACGCGTTCCTCGACGTGGATCTGCCAGGGAGTAGCCTCGACATCGCCAAGCGCCTGCTCCGGGAGCGGGACGTGGTGCTCGCCCCCGGCGACGGGTTCGGCGAGGCCGGGGAGGGGAAGCTTCGGCTCTCCTTCGCGAACTCGCTCGATCAGTTGGAGCGAGGCCTCGACGGGATCGAGGCCGCGCTTCGGGAGGCCTGAGGCGACATCCCCCGACGGCGCGGCGGTCATCCACGCGGTTATCCCTCCCCGCGGCGTACGCCGTCGTAATGGTTGCTGTCGAAATGACGGTCGACGAGGTCGATAATTTCCTTCGACGACAAGGCTCCGGGACGCTCTCCCTGGCCGACGGCGCTGAGAGCTACGCGGTGCCGGAGTCGTTCGGCTACGACGGGGAACATCTCTACTTCCAGTTGGTACAGACTGATGACAGCCGCAAGATGCAGTTCATCGAGCGCACCGAGGTGGCGACGCTGACGGCCTGGCACGAGGAGCCGCCCCGGAGCGTCGTCGTCCACGGGGCGATCGAACCGGTCCCCGAGACCGAGGAAGCCGCGGCCGCGAACGCCATCGCGGAGAACGCTACGGTGCCGACGCTCAACGTTCTGCCCGACCGCACGCTCGACGAGTTGGGGATGACCTACTACCGGCTGGTCCCCGCGGAACGGTCCGGCCGGAAGTTCGGGGTCGCGCCGAAGGCCGAGTGAGGCGGCGGCTACCGCATCAGTTCGCCGCCGTTCACGTTGAGGGTCTCACCCGTCACGAACCCCGCGTCACGGAGATACGCACAGCCGTCGGCGATATCCTCGACTTGGCCGATCCGCCCGACGGGGATCCGGGCGATCTCTTCGGCCATCTCCTCCTCCGTGCGGTCGCTCACCATGTCGGTCTCGATGTGGCCCGGCGCGACCGCGTTCACCCGGATTTCGGGCGCGAAGTCCGTGGCGTGGCTCTTGGTCAGCGAGAGCAACGCCCCCTTCGAGGAGGCGTAATGCACCTCGACCGGCGCGCCCTCGAACGCGAGGATCGAGGAGATGTTGACGATCGAGGGGCCGTCGCCTGACTCCCGCAGGTGGGGAAGCGCCGCCTTCGTGACGTTGAACGCGCTGTTGACGTTCACGTCCATCACGCGGTCGAAGTCCTCCGGGGAGAGCTCCTCGGTGAACACGTGCTGGTCGATCCCGGCGTTGTTGACGACGTGGTCGACGCCGCCGAACGCGTCGACCGCCGCCTCGACCAGCCGTGCGGCGGCGTCGGGGTCGGACACGTCGGCGCCGACGACGATCGCCTCCTGGCCGGCCGACCGAACCCGCGAGGCGGTCTCTTCGGCCGCCTCCTCGTTGGTGTGGTAGTTCACCGCGATGTCGTAGCCGTCGGCGGCGTAGCGCTCGGCGATCCCGCGTCCGATACCCCGCGACGAACCAGTGACGATAGCTGCTGGCACGGTTGTCAATCGTCGCTACGGCACTTGGCTCTCGGGGTGGCGGCGACGCCGGCCGGCGGCCGTCACCGGTGATCGACCGCCGCGACGCACTCTTGCCCACGCGGGCCCATCACCCGATATGGGTCGCTTGAGCCGGCTGCTGCGCCGACTCGCCCCGCCGCCGCGAGTCGTGGACTGGGCGATCCTCGCCGTCGTCGCCGGCGTCGTCGCCACGGGGCTGCTCGCGTGGACCGGCTGGCTCCCGCCGGCGCTGCTGGTCGATCTCCACGGTATCGTCGGCCTCACGCTCGCCGGCCTGCTCCTGTTCAAGTTCGCCCGGGTCTCCCGGCGCGTGCTGGACCGCGATCGCTGGGACCGTGCGACGCCGGTCTCGGTCCTCCTCGGTGTCGTCGCCGTCGCCGCGCTGGCCTCGGGCGCGTTCTGGGGGCTGGGCGGGAACGTCCCGGTCGGGCCGTGGACGACGCTCGCCGTCCACGTCGGCCTGGGGCTGCTCGTCGTCCCGATCCTCCTCCTGCATCTCCGGGCCCGCCTCCGGCTGCCCGCCCGGACCGACGCGTCCCGCCGGAGCGCGCTCCGACTCGGCGGCCTACTCGTCGCCGGCACGATCGCGTGGCGCCTCAGCGAGGCCGCCGCGTCGCTCCGCGGCACGACGATCGCGGACACCGGCTCGAAGCCGACGGGCGAACTGTACGACACCGACACCGAGGGCGGTGCCTTCCCCGTCACCTCCTGGGTCGCCGACGACCCCGAGCCGATCGACCGTTCGGACTGGACGCTCACGGTCGCGGGGCCGGCGGGGGAGCGCGAGATCACGTACGGCGAACTGCTCGGGCTCGCCGGCGACGGGCGCCGCGCGACGCTCGACTGCACCAGCGGCTGGTACACGGTACAGGACTGGGAAGGGGTCCGCGTGGGTGCCTTGTTCGAGGCAGCCGGCGTCGACGGCGGCGGGGCGCGCTGGGTACGCTTCGTCAGCGTCACGGGCTACCGTTGGAGCCTCCCGATCGAGGAGGCCCGCGACGCGCTGCTGTCGACGGCGATCGACGGCTCCCGGCTGCCCCACGGCCACGGCGGGCCCGCGCGGCTGGTCGCTCCGGGTCGCCGGGGGTTCCAGTGGGTGAAGTGGGTCGAGCGCGTCGAACTCCGGCGCGAGCCAGACCCGGCGCAGTGGCTGGTGACGCTGCTCAGCGGGTTCGACTGAGCCGACGCGGCTTTTTGTCGCTCGAGCCCACCCACCGACCATGGAGCATATCGCCGTCGACGATCTCGACGACAGCATCCAGGCCGCCGCGGTGATGCGCCACCTCACCGAGCCGCTCGGGCTGACGGACTTCGCGCTGAACTACTACGAACTGGAACCCGGCGACTCCTTCGCCTTCGCCTACCACAACCACGAGGTACAGGAGGAGGTGTTCTACGTGATAACGGGGACGGCGACGTTCGAGACCGAGTCCGGTTCCGTCGCGGTCGGACCCGACGAGGCGATCCGGTTCGGACGCGAGGAGTTCCAGCGCGGCTGGAACCGCGGCGACGAACGCGTCGTCGCGCTCGCGCTGGGCGCGCCGCTCGAGTACGGCGAGCAGGTGAAACGCCGCGACTGTCCGGCGTGTGAGACGGAGACCGACAACGAACTCGACCGCGCCGACGACGAGGACGCAGTCATCGCAGTCTGCAAGGTGTGTGGAACCGAAACTGGGCGCTGGTACCGCGGCCCGATGTCGGGTGAGGTGCCCTAACTACCCCGACTCCTCGCCGGGCTCGGACGCGTCCGCCTCCTCAACCGACACGGGCCCGCCCCTGCCCGTCCGGTCGCGCTCGCGGTCCGCGAGGATCGCGAACCCCGGAAGGCCGATGCCCAGGCCGACGGCGAAGGGGACCCAGAACAGCGGCTCGCCGACGAACAGCAGCGCGAGCGAGAAGACGAACGCGCCGATCACCGAGAACCCTGCCAGCCGGTCGAGCCGGTAGCTCCGTGCCGTGTCGTTCTCGCTCCCGGGAGACTCGCTCATACCGTGATCGAGGCGGCGCGCGCTCAAAGGCGCTGTGTTCCAGTCGCCGTCGGCGTTAGACCGCGAACTCGTACACGTCGTCGCCGACGTGGTGTAGCGACTCGACCACCTTCCCGCTGTCGCCGGCCATCTCCTCGCCGTCGACCAGCGCCCGTCCCACCGCCAGCGCCTTGCCGTGGCTCTCCTCGACGATCACGACGAGGTCGCCGTCCTCGATGCCCTCGTCGGCCTCGGTGATCCCGGGGCGCATCACGTCGGCGCCGTTGCTGACGAACGACACCGCGCCGGCGTCGACGGTGACGACACCCTCCGCGGGCGGGTGGGCGTTGGCGCCGCGCACCGAGAGGAACGGCTCGCCGTCGTAGTACA
Source organism: Halolamina pelagica (assembly GCF_001307315.1). Taxonomy (GTDB): domain Archaea; phylum Halobacteriota; class Halobacteria; order Halobacteriales; family Haloferacaceae; genus Halolamina; species Halolamina pelagica_B. The sequence continues at coordinate 923,651 of NZ_LGUC01000001.1, read as the reverse complement.
GCACGTCCGGGTCGCCGTCGACCAGCACCACGTCGAACTCGGTGTCCTCCAGCTCCACCAGTTCGTACGTGTCGGCGTCGAGGTCGACGCCCAGCCCCTCGCTGAGCGCGTTCTCGATCTCGGCTACGGCGTCGCTTCGGAGGTGGTGACGGGAGCTGATCTCCATACCTCCCGATGGGCCGTCTCGGGGCATAAATCGCCCGCTCCGAGCCGCGTCGCCGAACCGCTTTTGCCCGCGGGCGCCGAGAGCCGAGCCGATGCCCCCGCTCTGGCCCGCCGCGTTCCTCCTCGCCGGCGTCCTCGTCTGGCTCGGCGCCGCGCCCGCGCCGCTGACCGGGCTCCGCTTGCTCCGAATGCCCGATCGTCCCGTCTCGGACCTGCTCGGCGACCGGCCCGACCGCGCCTGCTTCTCCGGCACCGTCGTCGAGGCCGGAGACAGCCGAACTGTCGAGGCGCCGTTCTCGGGCCGCTCGGCCGTCGCGATGGCGTATCAAGTGCTGGAGGAGGAGTCCTCCGGGTTGTGGTGGCTCGGCTTCCCGTTCGGCACCATGACCAGCTTCGAACCCATCGACGGCGGCGCCGTCGCCAGCCCGTTCCTGCTCGACGACGGGAGCGGGCAGGTCCGGGTCGACCCCAGCGGCGCGACGTTCCGGCTCGAACCGGATACGGTGATCGGCGTGAAGGGTGGCGACACGCCGCCGGAGCGGATCCGGCGGTTCATCGACAGCAACGACGACGTCGACGACGAGGACGTGAGCGTCGGCCTCGGCCCGATCGAGTGGGGTGTCGGGACGGACCGTCGGTACGTCGAGCGCCGGGTCGAACCGGGCGACGGGGTGTTGGTCTGTGGTGCTGCCCGGGACGCGCGGGGTGCGGTCGGCGCCGTGCAGGCGACTATCGACGGCGGCTCGACGTTCCTGTTGGCCGACACGGACCGGCTGGGGCTCGCCCGACGGCTCCTCGTCGGCACGCCGGCCGCGGTGCTGCTCTCGGTGGCGCTGTTCGCGGGTGGCGGGCTGGTGTACGCCGGCTTCTTCGGCCTGCTCTGAGCCGGCTCGCCCTGTGGACGCTGTCGCCCCGAAACGCCTACCTGCCGGGTCCGCCAACGGGAACCATGAGCGAAACTGACGACGCCCAGGCCGAGGCCGGCACGGCCGAGGGACAGGGCCCCGTGCTGATCTCCGAAGCCCTCGACGAACGGCTGGAACAGAAACGCGACGAGCTGTTCGAGGAGTTCGACCTCCGTGACGAGTTCCCGCCCGCCGTGCTCCGGGAGGCCGAACGCCGCATCGAGAACGTCGAAGACGAGATCCAGGAGGAGATCGACGACCGCGAGGACCTCCGGGACCTGACCGCGTGGACGACAGACCCCGCCGACGCACAGGACTTCGACGACGCGCTGTCGGTCGAGGAGCACGACGACGAGTACGTGCTCTACGTCCACATCGCCGACGTGAGCCACTACGTCCACCCGGACTCGCTGATGTGGGAGGAGGCCGTCGAGCGCTGTAACACGGTGTATCTGCCGGGCTACACCACCCATATGCTCCCGCCCTCGCTCGCAGAGACGGTCTGCTCGCTCGTCCCCGAGGAGGATCGCCTCGCTCACACCGTCGAGATGCATCTCGACAAGGAGAACCTCTCCTTCGAGGAGATCGACATCTACAAATCGGTCATCAACTCGAACGAGCGCCTGACGTACACCCAGTGTGAGCACCGCCTCGACGACGAGGACGCGCCGCTGCACGAGGAGAACAAGCTGGCGTTCGACCTCGCCGACCGGATGCACGAACAGCGGAAGGCCGACGGCTCGCTCGTGCTCAACCCCCGCCGGGACCGAGCGCATACGATGATCGAGGAGTCGATGCTGAAGGCGAACAAGGCGGTGACGCACACGCTGATGTGGGACCGCGGCGTCGAGGCGATGTACCGGGTCCACCCCAGCCCACCCCGGAGCAGTGGAACGAGGCGCTGAAGGAGATTCAGGAGCTCGACGGCGTCTCCATCCCGGGCGAGGCGTTCGGGGACGACCCGCGCAAGGCGGTCAACGCGGCACTGGAGGAGTCACCCGGGCGCTCGCTGGACAAGATCCAGCGCGCCGTGTTGAAGGTGATGCCCCGCGCGAAGTACATGAACGACCCCTTCGGCGGCCACCACGCGCTCAACTTCGACATCTACGGCCACTTCACCTCGCCCATCCGGCGGCTGTCGGACCTGATCAACCACTGGATCGTCCACACCAACGAGGTGCCCGAGGACCTGATCGAACTCTGTGATCGGGCCTCGGACAAGCAGAAGGACGGCGAGACCGCCGAACGGCTCTACAAGCAGTTCATGCAGGAACAGGGGCTCGACCCCCACGCCGTCAACAACCGCGGCGTCGAAGTCGTCGACGCCGAGGACGCCGACCACGACGTGTAGGCGGCGGTGGCCGTGGCGCCGCTTCGTTATCCACCTTCTGACCCGGTCGATGCTCCCCGGACTGAGTAGGCGGCGGCCCCACCGATCGCGCGGAGTACAACCCCGGGGCGGGAGCCCCCGCCGGCACCGTACCCCACGGTAGTGGTCGAGAGCTCCGCGACGGGCACGGTTTGGGCGTGTGACGGCGTCATGCCCGCAAGGAGGACGAAGAACGTCGCTCCAGCGACGGCGCCGAGTACGCCCCCGCCGAGCGTCCCGGCGAGGCCGCCGACGGCCGCCTTTTACCTGGACATGCCTGCCACCTCGGGAACTAGCACCCTCGAGGGTGGGGGTGTCCAGGTCGCCGAGAGGGAAACACCCACGTACTACGACCCACTCCCCACGAGTAATGCGTACGACCCCGACCACCGGAGGCACACCGTGACCGACACAGACGAGACACGCGTCGGCGTCGACATCGGCGGCACGTTCACCGACGTGGTCGCCGTCCGCGACGGCGAGGTCACCGTCACGAAGACGCCCTCGACGCCCGACGAGCCCGAGCGCGGCGTGATGAACGGCCTCGACGAGAGCGAGTCCGCGGCGGGCTACACGCCCGAGACGGTCGACTTTTTCAGCCACGGCACTACCGTCGCCACCAACGCCGTGCTGGAGGGCACGTGGGCCGACACCGCTCTGGTGACGACCGAGGGGTTCCGCGACGCGCTGGAGATCGGCCGCCAGGACCGCCCGGACATCTACGACTTCGACGCCGAGAAGGCCGAGCCGGTGGTGCCGCGGGACCGCCGCTTCACGGTCCCGGAGCGCCTCGACGAGCGAGGGAGCGTCCTGCGCGAACTCGACGAGGACGCCGTGCGGGCGGTCGCCGCCGCCATCGACGACACTGGCGTCTCCGCGGTCGCGGTCTGTCTGCTGTTCGCCTTCGAGAACCCCGCCCACGAACACCGCGTCACCGAGATCCTGCGCGAGGAGTTGCCCGATGTCTCGGTTTCGCAGTCGAGCACCGTCCTCCCCGAGATCCGGGAGTACGAGCGCAGCGTCACCACGAGCCTCAACGCCGCACTCAAGCCCGTGATGTCCGACTACGTGGGGGAGCTGGAGCGGGAGGTCCGCGGCCGCGGCGTCGACGCCGCGGTGAAGATCATGCAGTCCAACGGCGGCCTGATCGACGCCGGCGCCGCCCGCGAGCGCCCGGTCAACACCCTGCTCTCCGGGCCCGCGGCAGGGGTTCAGGGGGCGACCCACGTCGCCGCCCGCGCGGGCTACGCGGACCTCATCACGATGGACATGGGCGGCACCTCCTGTGACGTGTCGCTCGTGCAGGACGGCGAGCCGGTCGTCTCGACCGACGTGGCCGTCGGCGACTACACCGTCGGCGTGCCGATGATCGACGTGCACACCGTCGGCTCCGGCGGCGGCTCGGTGGCGTGGGTCGACGCCGGCGGCGCGCTCCGCGTGGGGCCGCGCTCGGCGGGCGCGGATCCGGGCCCGATCTGCTACGGTCGCGGCGGCGAGCGCCCGACGACGACCGACGCCCACCTCCTCCTCGGGAGAATCGACCCCGAGGGGTTCCTGCCCGAGGACCGCGACGTGGGCGTCGCCGACGTGCGCGCGGCGTTCGAAGCGCTGGGCGACGAGCTCGGGATGGGGCCCGAGGAAACCGCACAGGGCGTGCTCGACGTGGCGAACGCGAACATGGCCCGCGCGCTGCGGGTCGTTTCCGTCGAGCGCGGCCACGATCCCCGGGAGTTCGCGCTCGTCGCCTTCGGCGGGGCCGGGCCGCTCCACGCGCCGACGCTCGCGGCGGAACTCGACGTGCCGACCGTGCTCGTCCCCGAACCGCGGGCGCGCTCTCCGCACTCGGGCTCCTCATCAGCGACGTGGGCTACGACTACAGCCAGTCGATGGTCCGGCCGTGGGACGCCGTCGACGCCGGCACCGTCGCCACTGCCTTCGCCGAACTCCGTGCCGAGGGCGACGACGAACTCGCCGCCGAGGACGTGCCGCCCGCCCGCCGCGAGTTCGAGCGCGTCGCCGATCTCCGCTACGCGGGGCAGTCCTTCGACGTATCCGTCCCGCTGCCCGACGGCGAGGTCGACGCCGCGATGCTCGAGACGATCGAGCGGCGCTTCCACGAGCGCCACGAGTCCCGCTACGGCCACGCCGACCCCGAGGAGCCGGTCGAACTGGTCACGCTGCGCCTGCACGCCCGGGGCGTCGTCGACTCGCCGGAAACGGCCAGCGTCGGCGCCGCCGGCACCGTCGACGACGCCGTCGCCGAGCGCCGCGAGGTCCGCTTCGACGGCGACGCCCACGACGCGCCGATCTACGACCGCGACCGCCTGCCCGCAGGCGGCGCCTTCGACGGGCCCGCGGTCGTCGAGGGGCCTGAGAGCACGGTCGTCCTCCGTCCCGGCCAGTCGGCTGAGGTGGATCCGGACGGGACGCTGGTCGTGGATACGGGGGTGGAGCGATGAGTGACGATCCCGCGGGTGGGGCGGCCCCGGCGGCACCGAGGTCGACCCAGTCACGCTGGAAGTCGTCCGGAACGGCTGCGTCGCGGTCGCCGAGGAGATGAACGCCAACCTCGTCCGCACGGGCTACTCGCCGAACATCAAGGAGCGCCGGGACTGCTCGTGTGCGCTGTTCGACGCCGACGGCGAGATGGTGAGCCAGGCCGAGAACATGCCGGTCCACCTCGGCGCGATGCCGTTCTCCGTCGCCGCGGCCGTCGACGCGTTCAAGGGCGACCTGAACCCCGGCGACGCGATCTTGCTCAACGATCCGTTCCGCGGGGGCGCCCACCTGCCCGACCTCACGCTCGTCTCGCCGGTGTTCGCTCCCGAGACCGTCGACGACGACGAACCGCGGCTCATCGCCTACGCCGCCAACCGCGCCCACCACGCCGACATCGGCGGCTCGACTGCGGGCTCTGTCGCCGCCGACTCCACCGAGATCTACCAGGAGGGGCTCCGGATCCCGCCGGTGAAACTGATCGAGGGCGGCGAGATCGACGACGACGTGTTCGACATGATCCTCGCGAACGTGCGCACGCCCGACGAGCGCCGCGGCGACGTGCGCGCCCAGGAGGCCGCAAACGAGACCGCCCGCGAGCGCGTCCACGGGATGGTCGAGGAGTACGGCGCCGACACGCTCGAAGCCGCCTTCGAGGCGGTGAAGGACTACTCCGAGCGCCGGATGCGCAGCGAGATCGAGGCGTTCCCCGACGGCACCTACGAGTTTTCGGACCTGCTCGACGACGACGGCCGCGGGAACGAGGACCTGCCCGTCGCGGTCGAGGTCACCGTCGACGGCGACGCGGTGGGCGTCGACTTCGCCGGCACCGCGCCCCAGACCGAGGGGCCGATCAACGCCGTGCTGGCGGTCACCTCTTCGGCGACGTACTACGCGGTTCGGTGCGTGACCGACCCGGAGATCCCGCCGAACCACGGCTGTTACCGACCCATCACGATCGACGCCCCCGAGCGCAGCCTCGTCAACCCCGAACCGCCGGCGGCGGTCGTCGGCGGCAACCTCGAGACGAGCCAGCGCGTGACCGACGTGGTGCTCGGCGCGTTCGCGACCGAGGCGCCCGAGCGCGTGCTCGCGGCGTGCCAGGGGACGATGAACAACGTCACCTTCGGCGGCACGGACCCGCGGGGGCGGACGGCGACGGCGACACAGGGGCGAACGGCGACGGCGAGCCGTACGCCTTCTACGAGACCCAGGGCGGGGGCTTCGGCGGCCGCGCGGGCAAGGACGGCATGGACGGCGTCCACGTCCACATGAGCAACACGATGAACACGCCCGCGGAGGTGCTGGAGACGGCCTACCCGCTGCGGATCCTGCGCTACGCGCTGCGGCCCGACTCCGGCGGCGCCGGCGAGTTCCGTGGCGGCCTCGGCCTCCGGCGGGATATCGAGGTTCGGGGCACGAGGCTCGGTTCAGCCTGCTCGCCGACCGGCAGCGCCACGCGCCGTACGGCCTGGAAGGCGGCGACGAGGGCGAGCGCGGCGCCGCGTACCTGTACGCCGACGCCGACGCCTACGCCGCAGCCACGGCCGACGCAGAGGGGGAGAAACTCCCCCAGAAGTCGGTTCACGACCTCCCGGCGGGGAGCGTCGTCAGCATCCGCACGCCCGGGGCCGGCGGCTACGGGGACCCCGACGACCGCGCGGCGGCGGCGATCGAGCGCGATCTCCGTCTGGGGAAGCTGACGCCCGCGGCCGCCGAGGCGCGCTACGGCGTCGAGGAACCCGGCTCGGCAGCCGGCGGGGCGCAGTCCGCCGACGCCGACCACGCGGACGCCGACGACGAGTAGGCGCCCGAACCCATCCGGACGCTTATGGTTCCGGCTGGCGAGCATCGAGTATGAGCGACGACGACGCCCCCGAGGTGCCGATCCACTGTCCCGCGTGTGAGACCACCACTCGGGTGCCGCTCGACGAGCTCGCCGAGCGGATCGACCGACACAACGAGTCGGTCCACGACGGCGAGGAGCTCGCCCGGGTCGACCCCGAACTCGCGGCGGCGTTTCAGGACCTCGTCGTCGAAGACCTCGGGCTGCTGGAGGAGGAGTAACGTGGCGAACGCTTATGGCGTCGCTGGCCGAGGCTAAGGCGTGTTCCGTGACCGCCGCGGGGTGAGCGAGACCGTCGGGTTCGTGCTCGTGTTCTCGCTCGTGTTGCTCACGGTCGGTACCGTTCTCACCGTCGGCTACGCCGGCCTGCAGGACGCCCGCGACGCCGAGCGCGTCAACAACGCCGAGCGCGCCTTCGACGTGCTCGCGAACAACATCGAGGACATCACCGCCCGCGGCGCCCCAGCCGCGGGACCGAGATCCGGCTGGCGGAGGCGAGCATCGGCCCCGGCGAACCGGTGACGATGAACATCTCGGGGTTCGCAGCCGACGGCTCGCGCCAGTTCTCAACGGGGAACAACACGCTCGACACCATCGAGTACGAGGCCGACGGGACGAAGATCCGCTACGCGGGGGTGCGGTGACGCGGGTCCAGTCCGACGGCTCGACGCTGCTGGGCGACCCCAACTACCGTCTCGCGAACGACAGCGTGATCATCCCGGTCGTGGAGCTCACCGTCCAGGAGCGGACGATCGCCGGATCGCGGACCGTGCTCGTACGCGCTGACCGCACCCTCAACGACGTGGAGATCGACCAGACCGACGTCGATCGACTGACTGTCAACCTCACCACGCCGGCGGCGGGCGCGTGGCAGACGTACTTCGAGGGTGAAGGGATGGACTGCAACCGCCCGGACGGCGACGACGGCAGCCGGCTCACCTGTGAAGTCGAGAACGTCGATCGCGTCCAGCTCGTTCGGTTCACTATCGACGTGACGTTCGACTGAGTCCGGGCGCTGATTCTCCCCCTTCTCGCTGCTCGATCGGTCCTAACGGTGGACTCGCTGGGAGCCCCGCGAGTGATCGGCGTGGACGGGTGGGACTAGCGCGAGTTTACGACTGAACGAACGAAGTGAGTGAAGAAGTGGACTCGCTGGGATTTGAACCCAGGGCCTCTTCCTTGCGAAGGAAGCGATCTACCACTGATCTACGAGCCCGCACTCGAATCGATGCGGGGGAGCGGTTTGAACGTTGCGCTTCCTCGTCGCGTCGACGACGCGCGCCGTCGGTGGCGCGGCCGCTACCAGGGTGAGAAAACGTGAGAACGGAAGGTCGCTCAGTCCTCGAGGACGATCTCGATCGAGACGTCGTTCGGGACCTGAATCCGCATCAGCTGGCGGAGCGCGCGCTCGTCCGCGTCGATGTCGATCAGCCGCTTGTGGACCCGCATCTCCCAGTGCTCCCACGTGGCGGTCCCCTCGCCGTCAGGGGACTTCCGCGAGGGCACGTTGAGCTCCGTCGTCGGGAGCGGAATGGGGCCCGAGAGCGAGACGCCCGTCTTCTCCGCGATTTCGCGGACGTCGTCGCAGATCTCGTCCAGATCCTCCGGGCTCGTTCCCGTCAGTCGGACGCGGGCCTGTTGTTCGGGCATCTATCGCTCTTCGACGCTCAGGACCTTGCCGGCCGCGATGGTCTGACCCATGTCGCGGATGGCGAAGCTCCCCAGCTCCGGGATCTCGCTCGACGGCTCGATCGAGAGCGGCTTCTGGGGTCGGACAGTGACGACCGCGGCGTCGCCGGACTTGATGAAGTCCGGGTCCTCCTCGGCGACCTCGCCGGTCGACGGGTCGATCTTCTGGTCGATCGACTCGATCGTACACGCGACCTGTGCGGTGTGGGCGTGGAACACCGGCGTGTAGCCGGCGGTGATCACGCTCGGGTGCTGCATGACGACGACCTGCGCCTGGAACGTCTCCGCGACGCTGGGCGGGTCGTCGGCCGGGCCACAGACGTCGCCACGGCGGATGTCGTCCTTGCCGATGCCGCGGACGTTGAACCCGACGTTGTCACCGGGCGCAGCGCTGGGCACCTCTTCGTGGTGCATCTCGATCGTCTTCACCTCGCCGCCCACGTCGCTGGGCTGGAAGGAGACGTTGTCGCCCATGTTGAGCGTCCCCGTCTCGATCCGTCCGACCGGGACCGTCCCGATACCGGAGATGGTGTACACGTCCTGGATCGGCAGTCGGAGCGGCGCGTCCGTCGGCGGCTCCGGCTCCGGCAGGTCGTTGAGGGCCTCGAGCAGGGTCGGGCCGTCGTACCAGGCCGTCTCGTCGGACTCCTCGGCGATGTTGTCGCCCTCGAACGCCGAGATCGGGATGAACGTCGTGTCGTCCGTCGCGAACTGGACCTGGTTCAGCAGGTCCGTAACCTCGCTGATGACCTCCTTGTAGGAGTCCTCGCTGTAGTCGACGAGGTCCATCTTGTTGATCCCGATGATGAGCTCGTTGATACCCAGCGTGCGGGCCAGGAACACGTGCTCTCGGGTCTGGGGCGCGACGCCGTCGTCGGCGGCGACGACGAGCACCGCGTTGTCGGCCTGCGAGGCGCCCGTGATCATGTTCTTCACGAAGTCACGGTGGCCCGGACAGTCGACGATGGTGAAGTTGTAGTCGTCGGTGTCGAACTCCTGGTGGGCGATGTCGATGGTGACACCACGCTCTCGCTCCTCGGCGAGGTTGTCCATGACGTAGGCGAACTCGAAGCCGCCCTTGCCCTTCTCCTCGGCTTCCTCTTTGTGCTGCTCGATGACGTGCTCGGGGACGCTCCCTGTCTCGTACAGGAGCCGGCCCACGAGGGTACTTTTCCCGTGGTCGACGTGGCCGATAATGGCCAAGTTCTGGTGCGGTTGGTCTTCGCTCATGATGGATTCACGCGCTAAAGGCGCTGTGGGGAAACGTTCGGCAGAACGCCGTAAAACCATTTCGATACGTACCACCGGAAACCGGCCGCGTACGGCGGTTTGTGCCACCGTACCGTGGTTCTGGCCTCAGCGGGGGGCAATCGCCCCACGTCGGACAGCACCGCCGACGCCGTCTCGGGGCCGCCGGCGCCGTGCCCCGAGAGGTTGAGTCGGCCGGCGTGGGCCGTCTCGACCTGGACGATGTTCTGGGTGCCGGTCACCGCGAGCGTGCCGTTCTGGGTCACCAGCCGCGGGCCGACACGGACGCCGTCGGGCGACGCCTCGGCGATCAGCCGCACCGTCCGGCCGTCGTCCCCGGCCAGCGAGAGCGCGCTCACCGGGAGATCTTCGATCCCGGCGACCTCTGCGTCCGACAGCGAGAGTGCGTCCTCGCCGCGGGCCTCCCTGAGCACGTTTGCGACGATCACGCCCTTCAGCGCCGCGTCGGTCCCGTCCACGTCGAACGTCGGGTCGGCCTCCGCGACGCCTAACTCCTGGGCCTCCGCGAGCACGTGGTCGTAGCTCAGCCCCTCGGCGGCCATCCGGGAGAGCACGAAGTTCGCGGTGCCGTTGAGCACCCCCGGACGCGCTGGACCCGGCTCGGCCCGAAGTCCTCGACGGTCCGGACCGCGGGGATCGCGCCACCGACGGTGGCCTCGAACCGGAGGGCGCCCGCGCTCTCGCGGGCGGCGGCCCGGATCTCGTCGTACCGTTCCGCGACGGGGCCCTTGTTCGCCAGCACGACGTGGCGGTCCCGCTCGAGTGCGGCGACGGCGTTGGAGAAGCCGGGTTCGGCGTCGCCGAGCGTCGTCGGCGTCGCCTCGACCAGCACGTCGTAATCTGCCGCGAGGAGGTCGGCGTGGTCGGCGTCGCCGACGACGCCGGTCTCGGATTTGCGTTCGAGTGCCGCAGCCACGTCGAGTGGGTCCGCCAGCGCGGCCCCCGTCGAGTCCGCGATGCCGATCACGTCGTGGCCGGCGTCGCCGGCCAGTTCGGCGACGGATCGGCCGACGGCGCCGGCGCCGACGATCGCGAGCCTCATGCGTCCGTCCCCAGCGGTTCGACGACGGTCAGCCCCTTGGCGTCGGCGATCTCGCGAACGCGATCCAGCGCGACCCCGCGCTCGCCCGAGCGCGCACCCAGCCGCAGGTACGCACTCGACACCGCTTCGACGCCGTCGGGCGCCGACAGCGACAGCTCCTCGACGGAGACCGTCGACGTGCGCTCGATCTCCCGCAGCGTCGCCGAGAGGTCGGTGTCCACCAGATGGCCGGTCAACAGCACGCGGAACGCCTCACCGTAGTACTCCTCGTCGGCGGCGACGACGGTCACGCCCGCCTCGCGGAGCCCCTCGATCACGTCGTCGAACCGGCCGGCCGGACAGTCGATGGCCACCTCGACGGGGATGCGCCCGCCCGGGGTGAGGTTCCCCCGCTCGTGGAACACCGACAGCAGGTTCCCGCCGTGCTCGGCGATCGGTTCGAGCGCGGCTCTGAGCTCGCCCGGCTCGTCTGTGAGCTCGAGCCGGAGCGTGTGGGTGGTGACGCTGTCCTGCCGGCTCATTGCGTGACGGCACCTCGGTCGAACGGATACGCGTGAAGCACGTTCGAACGGAGCTTCTGGGTCGGTAAAAGCCTTCCCGGGGTGTGTGAGCCGCCGCTCGTCGAACGGGAAAGAGCGAAGAGATATCGCAGAGGGGGCCGAGTTAGAGGTAGTCGATCGACTCGGGGAGCTCGAGCTTCATCCCCTTGCGCTCGCGGATCTCCATGATCTTCTCGCGCTGGAGGTTGTCCGCCATCACGCGGAAGCCGGCGTTTTCGGTGTTCCACGAGGCACGCCCCTCGGTCGCGCTCCGGATGTCGCTGGAGAAGCCGATCATCTCCTCGACGGGTGCGACGCCCTCGACGACCATCAGGCCGCCCTCCTGGTACATGTCGTCGACGCGGCCACGGCGACCCTGGATCTCGCCGGAGGCGGCGCCCATGTGCTCGCTCGGCACGTCGATGCGGACGTCCTGGATCGGCTCCAGCAGCCGGATCTCGCCGTCGATCAGTGCGTGGTGGACGGCCTCACGAACGGCCGGGATGACCTGTGCGGGACCACGGTGGATGGTGTCCTCGTGGAGGCGCGCGTCGTGCAGTCGCAGCAGCGTCCCCTGGACGGGCTCGGCCGCCAGCGGGCCGTCGTCGAGCGCCTCGCTCAGGCCTTCGACCACCAGCTCCATCGTCTCGTTCAGGTGCTGGATCCCCTTCGTGTCGTCGATGAGGATGTTGGTGCCGTGGATCGTCTCCACGTTCTGGGAGGTGTCCTTGTCCATGCCGGCGTCCTGCAGCGCCTCGCGGCGCTCCAGTTCGGGCATGTCCATGGAGACCTCGCCGCGCTGGATCGCCTCCACGATCTCCTGACCCATCGGGTGGATGGAGATGTAGAACTTGTTGTGGCGGTTGGGCGAGACCCCTTCGACCTCGCGGGACTCCTCCTGGGGCTGCTCGCGGTACACCACGATCGGCTCACCGGTGTTGACCGGGATGCCCTGCTCCTTCTCGATACGCTGGGTGATCACTTCGAGGTGGAGCTCGCCCTGCCCGGAGATGAGGTGCTCGCCCGTGTCCTCGTTGATCTCGATCTGGATCGTCGGGTCCTCCTTGGCGACCTGCTGGAGCGTCTCGATCAGCTTCGGCAGGTCGTCCATCGTCTGTGCCTCGACGGACTTCGTGATCACCGGCTCCGAGATGTGTTCGATCGACTCGAACGGCGTCATCTCCACGGAGGAGACGGTCGAGCCGGCGATGGCGTCGCGCAGGCCCGTGACGGAGGCGATGTTCCCCGCGGGCACGCGCTCCACTTCCTCGCGTTCGCTCCCCATGAACAGCCCGACGGACTGGATCCGGTTCTTCCCGGCCGTGCCGGAGACGTAGAGGTCCTGACCCTTCTCCAGCGTGCCGGAGAACACGCGACCAGTCGCGATCTCGCCGGCGTGGGGGTCCATCGAGATGTCGGTCACCATGAACACGACGTCGCCGTCCTCGTTGACCAGCCGCATGTCCTCGGCGAGCTCGGACTCCGCGTCGCCACGCCAGATGCGCGGGACACGACGGGGCTGGGCGTCGACGGGGTTCGGGAAGTGCTCACAGACCATGTCGAGCACCACGTCCGACAGCGGCGAGCGCTCGTGCAGCTCGTCGCGCTTGTCGTTGCGCTCCAGCTCGATGATGTCCTCGAAGGAGATGCCGGTGCGCTGCATCGACGGCATCGAGACGCCCCACTTGTAGAGCGCCGAGCCGAACCCGACGGTGCCGTCCTCGACGGACACCGTCCAGTCGTCGTTGATGTCGTCCATCTCCTCGATCATCCCGCGGATGAGCTCGTTCACGTCGGCGATGACGCCGAGGAGACGCTCCTGCATCTCCTCCTCGCCCTCCTGGAGCTCGGAGATCAGGCGGTCGACCTTGTTGATGAACAGCGTCGGCTTCACGCCCTCGCGGAGCGCCTGCCGAAGCACCGTCTCCGTCTGGGGCATCGCGCCCTCGACGGCGTCGACGACCACCAGCGCGCCGTCGACGGCACGCATCGCGCGGGTCACGTCGCCACCGAAGTCGACGTGGCCCGGGGTGTCGATCAGGTTGATGAGGTGGTTGGTGTCCTCGTACTCGTGGGTCATCGAGACGTTCGCCGCGTCGATCGTGATCCCACGCTCCTGTTCGTCCTCCTTCGTGTCCATCGCCAGCTGCTCGCCGGCGGTCCCTTCGGAGATCATCCCCGCGCCGGCGAGGAGGTTGTCCGAAAGGGTCGTCTTCCCGTGGTCGACGTGGGCGGCGATGGCGATGTTCCGGATGTTCTCCGGGGTGTCCATCAGCCGCTCACACTCTTGGACAATTTTCTTGCGTCGGCCCATTACCGTCGAGTACCCGTGGCGGGGTCAAAAGGGTAGTGTTTCGCGTAGGCGGGTGTGGCACCGCCACACGGCGGTTTGGCCGTTCGTGCGGACGGTTTCGGCTCGCCGCCTCTAACCCGCTCCGGAACCGGCGGCTGACCGTCGCCGCCTCTAACCCGCTCCGGAACCGGCGGCTGACCGTCGCCGCCTCTAACCCGCTCCGGAACCGGCGGCTGACCGTCGCCGCCTCTAACCCGCTCCGGAACCGGCGGCTGACCGTCGCCGCCTTCTACCCGCGCCCCCCGAAACCGTCTTCCCCCTCTACCCCGTGGTACAGATACACATGGATATACGACTCCCCGACAACGGCCCCGCGGAGCCGTTTCTCGGCGCAGCAGACCTCCTGGAGACTGAGAGCGACATCGCCGACCCAGTCCACGTCCGCGTCCGCGACGATCCCGACGAGCGGACCTGGGCCGGCCACTACGAGGATCGCCACGTGCTCAACATCTCCCGGCAGGCCGCAACGAGCGCGATGGCCCGGGAGCTGGCGTTACACGAGCTCTCACACATGGCGCGCTACGAGCAGGAACACCCCTCCCACCATCAGTCGACCCGGGAGGCCATCTTCCTCGCGCTGGCCGGGAAAAGCGTCGAACGCCGCAAGCTGACTCACGTCCACCAGCTCGCCAACCACATGAAGGACATCTACGCCGACGACATCACCCTCTCTGTCGCGCCCGGCAGGAAGCTGGTGACGTTTCTCGAGTCCCGGCTGGCCGACGCCGTCGCCGATCGTCCGCCCGCGGTGCCGACGGGCTGGCAGCTCGCGACGCCGGGCTCGGACCCGGAGATCACGGCGGTCAACGCCGCCTTCGCGCTCGCGCTGGTCGAGCGCCACGATCTCGTCGACGAGAGCCACCGCATCTACGACCTCGCGCACGCGGCCGCGGACGACGCGCCCGAGGTCGGCGTCGAGCGCTTCGCCGAGACGTTCCGCTCGCTGGCCGCCGACCCCTCCGAGAGCGAGTACCGGAAGGCGCTGGTCGACGTGACCCGCGCGTACGTGGGTGCGGACTAGTTCTCGGTGATCCGCACCAACACGTCGTCGCGCTCCCGCGGGAACGGATCCTTCGCCCGCCCGTCGCGGTTGGACGTGATCGCGTACAGTGCGCCGTCGGGGCCCTCCTCGACGTGGCGGATCCGCCCGAGTTCGTTCACCAGCAGGTCGTGACTGGTGACGGTGTAGGCGTCGTCGAGCCAGCCGGCGTCCTGGCGCACTCCGGTCTCGCCCAGCGCCGGCGGCTCGCCGTCCGGCGGGGTCAGGGTGAACGCCTTCAGCCGTTGGTGAACCAGACAGCCGACAAGCAGGCGATTGGAGAGCGTCGGCGCCGCGTCGCCGCGGTAGAACGTTGAGCCCGACGGCGCCCACGTCACGCCCTCGACCTGTGAGCTCGCGACCGGCGGGCGGTAGTCGGTGTCGGCGTACTCGGTCTCGCTTGCCGCCTCGGGCCAGCCGTAGTTCGTGCCGACTTCGAGCGCGTTCAGCTCGTCGGGACCGGTGCCGTGTTCGTTCTCGACCGGCGTCGCGTCCGGGAGCCAACTGATCCCCTGGGGGTTGCGGTGACTCAGCGTGAACACTCGCGGGTCGCCGCCGCTCTCGTTCTCCGGCGCGCCCTCCCCGGTGGGCGTGAGCCGGTGGATCTTCCCCGCCAGCGACGAGGGGTCGGCCGCGAGCTCGCCGTCGCCGGCGTCGCCGGTCGTCACCCAGAGGTAGTTGGCCGGGCCGAACCGCACGCGGCCGCCGTTGTGGATGTTCGCTCTGGTCCCTTCCCGTGCGGGCGCCTCGAGCAACACGTTCGCCGGCTCCGACGGCTGATCGCTCTCGGGGTCGAAGGCGGCGACTCGGACCACCAGCTCCCGGTCGTCCGTCCCGATGTCGGCGGTGTAACAGACGTACAAAAGCGGCACGTCGGGGTAGTTCGGGTGGACTTCGACGCCCATCGTGCCGCCCTCACCGCCGTCGACGAACCAGCTGGCCTCGTCGCTCCCGGGCTCGACGGAGCCGGCGTCGATGACGTTCGCCGGCTCGAACAGCGGCGTCACCTCGCCGTCGGCGTACCGCAGCACCTGCCCCGTCCGTTGGGTGAGAAACAGCTCGCCGTTGTCGGCGAAGGAGAGGTCCCACGGGATCTCCAGGGTCTCGGCCAACACCTCGATCTCGAGGTCGGGCTCGGCGGCGTCGGTCGGCGCCGACCAGTCGGGGTCGTAGCCGTCCCAAGCCGTCTCGTCGTGGTCGAGGCTCGGGTCGTACCCCGGCGTTCCGGATCCCGGTGGGTCCGTCGACGAGTCCGTCGGCGGGTCGTTGGGATCGTCGAGACTGTTACAGCCCGCGAGGCCGATCGTCGAGAGGGCCAGCATCGTCCGGCGGGAGAGCACGTCGGGGTCCATTGCCCGGGTATCCACGAGCCGGGAGTAAATGCCTTCTGTCGCTGTCGACGCTCGGCGCCGTCGGGGCCCGACGGATCGACGGCGCCGCCGCTCTCGGGCTGGAGAACGAAAGAGAGGGAGAGAACCGCTTAGCGGGCCGCGGCGGCGACGCGCTCGGTCTCCTCCTTCTGGGAGATCGGGTAGACCTGCACGTCGTAGTCGGCGGCGCCGATGAGCTGCTGGGCCAGCGCCTCCTCGACGGGGGTGGCCGTGTTGCGCGAGCCGTTGAGCGTGCCCTGCGCGATGAACTTCAGCCCCTGGTCGACGCGACGCTGAGGCGCCACGTCGACGGCTTTCGGGACGGAGATCCCGCCGTACTTCAGGCGGACGGTCTCCTCGCGCGGCGCGGCGTTCTCGACCGCGGTGACGAGCACTTGTGCGGGGTTCTCGTCCGTCTGCTCGTGGACGATCTCGAAGGCGTCGCGCACGATACGCGTCGTCTTCTGTTTGTGACCCGTGTTGTCCTCGGTCTGCATCAGTCGGTTGATCAGGCGCTCGACGACGCTTATCTCGGACTTCTCGAACTGCTTGCTCGCGTGACGGCCCATCGTGTGTGCGACGGGCGTCACGTTGAGGTAGCGCTGGGTGGAGGGATCGGAGTACTCGATCTCGCTCACGTCCCACTCGCCGAACAGCTTCGCGCCCGTGGTGGACGACTCCGCTTCGGCCTCGGCTTCGGCGTCGACCTCCTCGGTCTCGGCTTCGGCGGCTTCTTCCTCGCTCATCGGACGGGTTTCTCCGCGTTCCCGCGAACCAGTTCGATCAGCGACACGCCGTTGACCTTCTCGACCTTGTAGTTGACACCGGAGATGTCACCCATCGCACGACCCTTCGAGCCACCGATCCCGGCGATCGTGACCTCGTCGTGCTCGTCGATGAACGAGATGGCGCCGTCACCGGGACAGAACGCGGTGACCTGCTTCCCGTTCTTGATGAGCTGGACCCGGACACATTTCCGGATGGCCGAGTTCGGCTGCTTCGCCTCGATGCCGACCTTCTCCAGCACGATCCCTCGACCCTGGGGCGCTCCCTCGAGCGGGTCGGACTTCTCCTTGAGTCCGCGTTCTCGGCGCGCGTACTCGGAGTCGGACCACCGCCGCTTCTGGCGGTCCTTCTTGAGTTTGCGCGCGGCGTATTTGCCGTTCGCCATACCCCAACTCCTCGACGGAGCCACTTAAGCGTCCCCTTTCGGCGAAGAGAAACGGTCGGAGAACGCGTTAGAGGTACCGCTACTCCGATCTGCGCCGGTCGCGTCCTAGGCCAACTGCACGTCGTCGATGTCGAAATGCCGTGCCGCCAGCCGTCGGGCGGTCTCGATCGACTCGCCGTCGGCGCCGATGGCGACGCCGCGGTCGGCCTGAGCCACCTCGACGTACGCGACCGTGCTGCCGCCCTGCGTCGAGAGAGTGACGTTACGCACGGCCGCGGGCGCGAGGCAGTTCGCGACGAACGCCGCCGGCTCGTCGGCGTTCTCGACCAGGTCGACGCGCATGCCCAACTCCGCCTCGACCGCGTCGACGGTCTGGCCGTTGGGGCCGATCGCCGCCCCCATCTCGCCGGCCGGGATCAGGAACACCGCGCGGTCCTCGTCGACGAGGCAGTCGACCGGCGCCACGCCGGTCACCTCGTCGAAGGCGCCGATGTACTGCCGGGCCTCGTCCGACAGCGTCAGCGTCATCGACGCCACCTCCGGGCTGGCGGCTGCGTCGGTGGGCGGCGCCGCCCCATCAGTCGTCGGCGGACTTCATTGCGCTGCCCGAGCCCATGCGGAGGTCCACGTCGCCGGTGCCGATCGAGACCGGCTTCCCGACGATGACGTTCTCGATGACGCCGTCGAGATCGTCGACCTCGCCGTGGACGGCGGCGTCGAGCAGGTGGTTCACCGTCACCTCGAACGCCGCGCGGGCGAGCACGGACTCCTTCGATCCCGAGATGCCGTGGCGACCGATCGACTCGATCGTCCCGCGGTTGGTCATGATGTCCGCCACCAGCATCAGGTGCCGGACGTTCACGTCGTCGAGCCCCTGTTCGGCCAGCGTCTCGTGGGTCTCGTTGATGATCGTCTCGCGGGCGGCCTCGATCCCGAGCTCCTGGTGGATCTCGTGGATGTTGTTACACGTCGAGCGCGTGGTGTCGACGCCCTCGATCTCGAGCACGTCGCCGAAGGCGGACCCCTCGGTGTAGAGGACGAACTCCTCCTCCTCGCGGTCGTCGAGCTCCTCCTTGCGGATCACGACGCGGGAGACCTCCTCGATCCCCTTGAACACGACCTCGCGGAGCTCCTCGACCAGCTGGAGCAGCTCGCGGTAGCTGGGCTGCTCGGGGCCGAACGCGACCGTCGTCCCCTTGCGCTTGGTCGCGACTTTGAGCTCGCTCTCGATCTTGTCCTGGATCTCCTCGGCGATCTCGCCCACGTCGTCGTAGGTGGGCCAGCGCTTCTGGAGCGTCTCCTCGTTCAGGTCGATCGTGACCTGCATGTCCGCGACGTTGGTCGAGACGTCCCCGAGTGCGAGGATCTTGGTGGCCTCGATCTGCCAGACGACCTCGCGGGCCTTGTCGCGGTCGGTCGCGTGCTCCTCGTCGAGGTGGACGGTCATCGTCGGCGTGTCCGGCGTCTTCCGGGCGTCGACGAGCTCGATCAGCCGGGGCAGCCCCTGTGTCACGTCGATCTCCGCGACGCCCGCGAAGTGGAACGTGTTCATGGTGAGCTGGGTCCCCGGCTCCCCGATCGACTGTGCCGACACCGTCCCGACGGGGTCGAGCGCGTCGACCCGGGTGTCGTCGTACCGTGCGACGACGGCTTTGACGATCTCCTCGATCTCCGCTTCGGTCGCGCCCTCGTTCTCCTCGATGGCGCCGTAGATGCGGTCCTTCAACCGCCGTGGCAGCTCGGTGTCCTCGACCAACTGCTCGGTCGCCTCGTCGATGTGTTCGAAGCTCTCGGGGAGCGCCTCGGCGTCAGTCATCGCTCACCCCTGTCCCGCCTTGTTCAGGCCGGGACCGGCGAACTCCGAGAGGTTGGTTTCCTCGGTCTGTTCGCCGAGGAAGCGGGCTTTCTGCTCGTCGCTGCTGAACTCGGCGTCCAGCACGCGCTGGGTAATCGCCTCCACGTCGACGGGGTCGTCCTCGTCGGAGGAGACTTTCACCGGCGAGGTGCCGTCCTCGCCGAACTCGAACTGGACGACGGTGCCGGAGGTGTCCCGGACGGTGCCGTCGTACTGCGCTTCCAGTTCGGAGAGCGCGTTGATGAGGCGGCGCTGGAGGTAGCCGGACTTGGAGGTCCGAACTGCGGTGTCCACCAGCCCCTCGCGGCCCCCATCGCGTGGAAGAAGAACTCACGCGGGGTGAGCCCCGAGCGGTAGGAGTTCTCGACGAACCCGTGGGGCTTGGGGCCGAGGTCACCAGGCTCGTAGTGACTGAGGGTGCGGCCCTCGTAGCCGCGGTTGATGCGCTCGCCACTGACGGACTGCTGACCGACGGTGGCGGCCATCTGTGTCAGGTTCAGCATCGACCCACGTGCGCCGGAACTGGCCATCACGATGGCCGGGTTGTCGTCGGCGAAGTGGTCGCTGGCGATGTCCTCGGCGGAGTCACGCGCCTTCCCCAGCGTCTGCATGATCTTGAGCTCGAGCGTCTCGTCGACGGTCCGACCCGGGATCGAGTTCAGGTCGCCCGCTCGGTACGTCTCGATGAGCTCGTCGATGCGCTCGTAGGCGTCGTCGATGGCCTCGTCGACCTGCTCGCCCGCGGCCGCGGGAATCGACTCGTCGTCGATCCCGATCGAGAACCCGAAGTGCATGATCGAGCGCATCGCGAGCGTCGCCACCTCGTTGACGAACACGCGTGCGCGAGTCTTCGAGTACTCCTTGGTGATGGTGTCGACGATGTCGCCGCCGAAGGCGCCGATTGCGCCCTCGTCGATCGTCCCCTGCACGAGCTGGCCGTCCTCGATGACGACCTCGTCGTCGGCCTCCGAGCGGAACTCGAGATTGAGGTCGTCCGGCAGCAGCTCCGAGAACACGGTTCGACCGGTCCAGACGGGCTCGCCGTCCTCCTCGCCGTCGGGGTCGGGGAGCTCGTCGACGCTGGTCGCCCGCAGCAGGTCCAGCGCCTGGTTCTCGGTGAACGTCGGGTTGTTCCGGGTCAGCAGGTACGTCCCGGAGATGTGGTCCTGGATCGCGCCGATGATGTTCTCGCCGAAGCGCGGGCTGAGCATCTGTTCCTGGACCCGCATCAGAACGCGGGCCTCGGCACGCGCCTCCTCGTTCTGGAGGGCGTGCATGTTCATCTCGTCGCCGTCGAAGTCGGCGTTGTACGGCGTACAGACCGTCGTGTTCAGCCGGAACGTCTTGTACGGCATCACGACCACCTCGTGGGCCATGATCGACATCCGGTGCAGCGACGGCTGTCGGTTGAACACGATGATGTCGCCGTCGGTCAGGTGTCGGGAGACCTCCCAGTCGGGCTCGACCTTCTCGGCGAGCTCCTCACAGTTCTTCTCGGTCACCTTCAGCCGGCGACCGTCGGGGCGCTTGACGTAGTTGGCGCCGGGGTGGCCCTCGGGCCGTTCCGGACGTACGTCCGCGCCTCCTCGATGTTGCGCTCGGAGACGTTCATCGTCTGGGTCATCTCCCGGGCGACGCGCTCGGGGACGCCGACCTCGTTCAGCGACAGCGTCGGGTCCGGCGAGATGACGGTACGCGCGGAGAAGTTCACGCGCTTCCCGGAGAGGGAGCCACGGAAGCGACCCTCCTTCCCCTTGAGTCGCTGGGAGAGCGTCTTCAGCGGCCGGCCGGAGCGGTGGCGGGCCGGCGGCGTCCCGGAGATCTCGTTGTCGACGAACGTGGTGACGTGGTACTGGAGCAGCTCCCAGAGGTCCTCGATGATCAGCTGGGGCGCGCCCGCCTCGCGGTTCTCCATGAACCGCTGGTTGATGCGGATGATGTCGACCAGCTTGTGGGTGAGGTCGTCCTCGGAGCGCTGGCCGTTGTCCAGCGTGATCGAGGGGCGGGTGGTGACCGGCGGCACCGGCAGCACCGTCATGATCATCCACTCGGGGCGGGAGGTCTCGGGGTTGACGCCGATGTTCGCCAGGTCCTCGTCCGGGATGTCCTCGAACCAGTCCCGGATGTCGCTGGGCATCAGCTTGTTCTCGTCCTC
Source organism: Halolamina pelagica (assembly GCF_001307315.1). Classification (GTDB taxonomy): domain Archaea; phylum Halobacteriota; class Halobacteria; order Halobacteriales; family Haloferacaceae; genus Halolamina; species Halolamina pelagica_B. Next base: position 902,388 of record NZ_LGUC01000001.1, on the reverse strand, counting down.
CTCGGTGAGGTCGATGTCCAGCGCCTTCTCCAGCGCCTTGCGGTCCTCCTCGCGCGGGCGGAACTCGCCGCCGAGGATGTCGTTGATCCGGTCGAGCGCGATGCCGGTCTCGTCGGCGAGCTCGGTCGGGGCCATCCCCTCGTCGTCCTCGTCGTCGGGCTGCATCGCCTCGGCGATGATCTCGGAGTACTCGCCGGCGAGCACGTCCTGGACCTCGTAGTAGGTGGTCGGCTTCTCGTGTTTGATGTCGTACTGGGTCTCGCCGCAGTACGGACACCGCGAGGTCTTCCGTGCCTGCCGGATCGCGGCCTTCAGCACGTCGTCGGGGTCGTCGCCGAGCTCCTTGGCGCGCTCGAGTCGGTCGGCGAACTCGGCCTGCTCGTCCTCGGTGAGCGAGAGCCGGCCGCACTCCCGACAGGTGCCACGGAGTAGGCGACGGATCAGCTTCGCGAAGCCGACGTGGATCACCGGCGCCGCGAGTTCGATGTGGCCGAAGTGGCCGTTACACGAGCCGGAGTGCTGTCCGCAGGTTCGACACTCCAGCCCGGGGTCGATGACCCCCAGTCGGGGGTCCATCAGCCCCATGTCGATGGGGTAGCCGTCGTCGTCGTACGTGTCGGCGGTGATCACCTTCGTCGCACTCATGTCCCGGTACGTCTCCGGGTCCATCAGGCCGAAGCTGATCTTGCCGATCTCCTTGGGTGAGCCTGAGATTGACATTTATACTGCGTCCTCCAGTTCGAGTTTGGGTCGGATGCCGAGCGCTTTCATCTCGTCGAGCAGCAGCTTGAACGCGTAGCTGACCTCCAGCTCGTGGATGTTGTCCTCGTCTTTCGTAATGGGGTCGTACACCCGGCGCTGCTCCACGTCCTCGACGGCGACCATCCCGGTGTCCTCCGAGATGTACACGGTCTCGCGGTCCGAGGAGTCCAGCAGGCGTTCTTTCAGCGCCATCGCGGCGCCGTGCCCGATGAGCACCTCACGCTCCATCTCCCCCACGCGGAGGCCACCCTCGCGGGCCCGGCCTTCGGTGGGCTGGCGGGTGAGCACCTGCACCGGCCCGCGGGAGCGGGCGTGCAGCTTGTTGCTCACCATGTGGTACAGCTTGTGGTAGAAGATGGTGCCGACGAAGATCTCGGCCTCGATCTTCTCGCCGGTGACGCCGGAGTACATGACCTCCTTGCCCGAGGACTTGAAGCCGCGTTCCTCGAGGCTGTCGCGGAGTTCCTCTTCGCCTTCGCCCTGGAACGCGGTGCCGTCGACGCGCCGGCCCTCGAGCGAGCCGACCTTGCCGCCGAGCATCTCCAGCACGTGGCCCACGGTCATCCGCGAGGGGAGCGCGTGGGGGTTCATCACGAGGTCGGGGATGAGTCCCTCCTCGGTGAACGGCATGTCCTCCTGGGGTGCGAGGTGGCCCACGACGCCCTTCTGGCCGTGCCGGGACGCGAACTTGTCCCCGAGTTCGGGGATCCGTTCGTCCCGGACGGAGACCTTCGAGAGCTTCGAGCCGTCCTCGCCCTCCATCAGCGTGACCGTGTCGACGATGCCGTCCTCCCCCGAGCGCATCGTGACCGAGGTCTCGCGGCGCTTCTGGGGCGAGAGCCCGCCGAGGTCCTCCTGCTCCTCGAGGAACCGGGGCGGCGAGGTCTTGCCCAGCAGCACCGAGTTCTCGTCGACTTTCGTCTCGGGGTTGACGAGGCCGTCCTCGTCGAGGTGGGTGTAGGCGTCCTCCCCGCGTGCGCCGCGCACGTCCTGGGAGGGGACCTCGAAGCGGTCCTCCTGGCCGCCGGGGTAGCGTCGCTCCTCACCCTCGTAGGTGCGGAAGAAGTGCGAGCGGGCGAGCCCGCGCTCGACCGACCCCTGGTTCATGACCAGCGCGTCCTCGATGTTGAACCCCTCGTAGGACATGACCGCGACCGTGAAGTTCTGGGCCGCGGGGCGCTCGTCGAACCCGATCTGTTCGGTGGTCTGCGTCTTGACCATCGACAGCTGCGGGTAGTGCAGGAGGTGCTGGCGCGTGTCCGGCCGGATCCGGTAGTTCGCGCTCGGCAGCCCGAGGGACTGCTTCATCATCCCCGCGCCCATCGTGATACGCGGCGACGCGTTGTGCTCGGGGTAGGGGATCATCCCGGCGCCGATGCCGAAGATGAGCTGTGGGTCGACCTCGAGGTGGGTGTGCTTCTCGGTGAGGTCGTCCTCGTCGACGGCGACGAGGATGTCCTCCTCCTCCTCGGCGTCGATGAACTCGACGATCCCGCGATCGACGAGGTCCTCGAACTCGAGCTCGTCGTTCTCGACGGCCTCGATGTGCTCGTCGGTCAGCCGCGGCTCGCCGTCGTCGACGACGATCAGCGGGCGCCGCGCGCGACCGGAGTCCGCGTTGACGATGACCTCGCGAGTCCGGTCTTTGACCGCGACGTTGACCATCTCGCTGACCTCACCGTTGCGGCGAGACTCTCGGATCTGTGCTGCCAGTTCCTCGGGGTCCGGGTGGGTCCCCACGAGGCTGCCGTTGACGTAGACCTTCGCAGGCCGTTGTTGTTTTCCTGCCATCTCAGTCGTCCGCGGGTGTTGCTCGTTCGACGCCCTCGATACCGGGGATGCCCTCGACGCCCATATCGTCGAGTTCGCGCTTCAGTTCGCGCTCGTCGTCGACGTGCTGGGAGAGCTCCATCGCCTGGGCGAAGTTCTTCACCAGCCCACAGTTCGGCCCCTCGGGGGTCTCGGAGGGACAGATACGCCCCCACTGGGTGGCGTGCAGGTCACGCGCGTCGAAGTGGGGCTGGGAGCGACTCAGCGGCGAGCGCAGCCGTCGCAGGTGGCTGAGCACGCCCATGTAGTCGGTGCGGTCGACCAGCTGGGAGACGCCCGAGCGGCCGCCGACCCAGTTCCCGGTCGCAATCGGGTGCTCCAGCCGTTCGGTGAGCACGTCCGAGCGCACGACCGTGTTGACGCTGAGGTCGCGGTTCCGCATGTTGGCGCGTTCGAGCTGGTACTTCACGTCCCGGGAGAGCTTGTTCAGCGCAGTCCGGAACAGGTCCTTCATCAGGTCGCCGCTGACCTTGAGCCGCTTGTTGGAGTAGTGGTCCTTGTCGTCGGAGTCGCGGCGCCCGAGCGCGAGCTCGAAGCAGGCCTCGGCCATCCGACAGAGGTAGTACGCCTTGTTGATGCGCACGTCCTCCTCCTCGACGCCCTCCTCGTGGAGATGCGGGAGCAGGTAGCGATCGATGACGTAGTTCGCTCGTTTGAGCTGGTAGTTCTTCCCCTGGCCGGAGGCGACGCGCTTCCCGAGGGTCTCGATCGCCTCCTCCTCGGTCTGAACGTCGGCTTCCTCCAGGTTCTCCAGCATGAACTTCACGATCTCGGGGTCCTCCGAGACGCGGTGGACGATCTCCTCGTCGGACTCCAGCCCGAGTGCACGGACGAGGGTCACGAACGGTACGGAGCCGGAGACGGAGGGGAAGCTGACCTCGAGCAGCCCCTCGCGGTTGCGCTCACAGAGCACGAGCGCGCGGTAGCCACGGCGCTGGGAGAACGTCTTGGCCACCTGGATGTCGTCGCCGTACTTGGTGTCGTGCTCCGCGAGGATCTTGTTCGGCGCCAGGTCCTCGCTGGTCATCAGCACGCGCTCGGAGCCGTTGACGATGAAGTAGCCGCCGGGGTCGACGGGGTCCTCGCCGATGTCGATCAGTTCGTCGTCGGAGAAGCCGTCGATGTTACACTTGTTCGAGCCGACCATGATCGGCATCCGGCCGACCTTGGTCTCGGTCTGGTCGACGACCTCCTCGGGCTCGTCCTCGCCGCCCCGGACGATGGACATCTCCATGAAGACGGGGGCGGCGTAGGTGATGTTCCGCAGGCGTGCCTCCTGCGGGTAGAGCAGTTCCTCGGAGCCGTCGGCCTCGCGGACACGCGGCGTCAGGATGCGCACGTCGCCGAGCTCGACCCAGACGGGCTCCTGGCCCTCCTTGTCGCCGATGTCGGTGCCGATGGTCTCCTTCTCGTCGACGACGTCCTGCATGCCGCGGTCGAGGAAGTTGTTGAACGACCGGAAGTGGTGCTCCGCCAGTCGCTCCTGAGAGAAGTACTCCCGGGAGACTGCGCGGCGACTCTCTCGGTCCATTATTCGACCACCAGCCTGTAGACGACCGCAGTGTCTGTGGTGCGCGAGTCGCGCTCGATGCGGACGACGTCGCCGGGCTCTGCCTCCTTCGGCAGGGCGGGATCCCTGCGCTTGATTTTGGGTAGGTTCGTCTTCTTCACTTGGTACTCCTCCAGCACCTCCTCGACCTCGGGCTCGTCGAGGAGCGTGTGCTCCGGAACCAGTTCGTGTTGGCTTACGTCTACCATAGGTGTTGGGCGTTCAGAGAATCGGTCACGAGATACTACGGCTGTATTTTAGCCGCCGGCACATAACGCTTGCTAATGTAGGTTGCGCGTGCGCGAGGCGTTGCCACCCGTCGCCGGCGACGCGACGACGCGGGGGACGCCACGGGTGGGCGTCCCACGGCGCCGATGGATGGCAAGCCTTATTTACAACACGGCGGTACGATTGAGTGCAGCGAGGAAGCGTGCCCGGATGGTGTAGTGGCCCATCATACGACCCTGTCACGGTCGTGACGCGGGTTCAAATCCCGCTCCGGGCGTTTCTTCCGCGAACAAGTGAGTGAGGAGCGACAGCGACGAACGAATCGTGAGCGGAGAACGACCACGAGGGGTCTGAACCCAGAGGACGAGTGCAGCGAGTCCTCGTGGTTCAAATCCCGCTCCGGGCGTTTCTTCGGCTCGCAACTCAACGAGCAGCAGCACGACGGGGGGATCGTGATCCGCGACCGTCGAGGGAGTTTGAACCGTGGCCTTGGCGCTTTCTACTGGACTCGACTGGTGAGCGAGAAGCTTCGAGCGTCGCGTTCTCGTCGCCGACCCACGATCCGGTAGCCCCGGCTCCGTCCCAGGCTCGTCAGTCGTCGTTTGCGGGCGCCGCCCGCTCGTCGGCGGCTAACACGTCTAGCTGTGTCGCGAGCCACGCGTCGATGTCCGCCTCCCGAACCGAGCTCCGGAGCGAGTCCATCCGGTCGCGTCGCTCGTTCTCGCCCATCGCCAGCGCCTCCCGAATCGTCCCGGCGAACGTCGACACGTCGTAGGGGTTGACCGACAGCGCCGCCGGACAGAGCGACTCGGCGGCGCCGACGAACTGGCTGAGTACGAGCGCGCCCGGCACCCGGTCACGTGTCGGCGTCCCGAGCCCCCGCGCCTGGGCGAGCCCGGCGTTCGGGAACGGTCGCCCCTGGGCCGCGACGAACTCCTTCGCCACGAGGTTCATCCCGTCGCGGCGGGAGCTGACCACCGCAACGTCGGCGTTGCGGTACAGCCCCGCGAGCTCACGGTCGTCGACGTCGTCCTCGATGTACACCGCGGGCGTCCAGTCCGCTGTCCCGTGGACCCGGTCCAGCTCCGCGATGCGGTCGCGCACCTCGTCGTAGTAGCGCCGGTAGGCCGGGATGCCCTCGCGCGTCCGGGTCCCCTTCTGGACGTAGGTAAACTCGCCCGCGAGGTCGGGGTTCGTCTCCAGCAAGTGTGCGAGCGCGTCGAGTCGCTCGACGATCCCCTTCGTGTAGTCGAGGCGGTCGACGCCCAGCACGACCGAGCGGTTCGGATCGAGGTCGTACCGGTCGACGACGCGGTCCCAGTAGTGTCTCGCGGCGTCGCTCCGGGCGTTCTCGGCGACGCGGTCGGCGTCGACGCCGATGGGGGAGGCGTACGTCTCGACCGTCCGGCCGTCGTAGCGCACCTCGCCCGACTCCATCACTGCCGCATCGGGGACGAACTGGGCCACGCAGTCCCGGAAGTTCGCCGCGTAGCGTTCGAGGTGAAAGCCCACCGCGTCGTTGCCCAACAGCCCGCGGAGCAGTTCGACGGCCTGCGGACAGATCTCGAAGAACTCCGGCGTCGGCCAGGGGACGTGCCAGAACTGCACCAGGCGCGCGTCGGGGCGCTCCTCGCGGACGTACCCCGGTGCCAGCGCGAGGTGGTAGTCCTGGAACCAGACCACGTCGGGGTCCGCCGCGACGACGTGGTCGGCGAACAGGCGGTTGGCCTCGCGGTACGCGGGGGCGAACTCCGGGTCGACGGTCACGGGGTCGGCTTCGAGGTGACAGATCGGCCAGAGCACTTGGTTGCTGTAGCCGTAGTAGTAGTTCTCGACCAGGCGCCGCGGGAGGTCGACCCGGGAGAGCGTGTAGCCCGGTGGGTCGTCGGCCGCCGTGCTGTCGGCGGCCCCGGGCGGCAGCTCGATCTCGCCGTCGGGCGCCACCGCGGGGTCGAAGTCGGCGTCGCCGCTCCCCCACGCGACCCACGTTCCGCCCGTCTCGGTGACGACGCCGTCCAGCGCACTGACGAGCCCACCCGCCGGTCGCTCGACCGTCGGCTCGCCGTCCGCGTACTCGTGGACGTACGGCTCGCGATTCGAGACAACCACGAGCGACCGGTCGCCGGACGCGTCGTCGATCACGTGCTTTGGTGGTCGCCGGCCGGTGTTGAACCCATCGGGAGTGGCAACGACGTGGCGAGGGTCGGGGGCCGGTTCCAGCACGCTTTAGCCCGCGCCGCCGGACGCTGAACTATGAACCCCGTCGACATCGCCGGCCTCCCGGTCGGAGACGGTCACCCGCCCCGGATCATGGGCGTGCTGAACATGAGCGTCGAGTCCAACTACGACCCCAGCACCTGGGGCGACGTGGACGGCGCCGTCGAGCACGCCGAGCAGATGGTCGCCGCGGGCGCCGACATCATCGACGTGGGGCTCCAGTCCTCGAACCCGAAGAACCCCTGGCAGGCCGTCGACACTGAACTCGACCGGCTCGAACGCGCGCTCGAGGTCGTCGACCGCGCCGACTGCGACGCGGTCTGGTCCATCGAGACGCGCTACGCCGAGGTCGCCGACGCCGCGCTCGAGGGCGGTTTCGACATGGTGAACGACGTGTGCGGGTTCGCCGACCCCGACATGCCCGACGTGTGCGAATCCCACGACGCCGCGGTCGTGAAGATGGCGTCGCCGCCGGATATCCAGTCGCCGGGCCACCTGAAGTCGATCGACGACTGCTTCGCCGCGCTCGAACGCGGCGGCTTCACCGAGAAGACGATCATCGACCCGGCGTTCGGCGGCTGGTACGACGAGAAGACCCACGAGGACAACTGGGAGATGTTCCGCCGGCTCCGGGAGTTCCGTGCGTTCGGCCGGCCGATGCTGACTGCGACCAACCGCGAGGACTTCCTCGGCGTCATCGCCGACCGGCCGGAGACGGCGGACCAACTCGCCGTCAGCCTCGCGGCGGCGACGATGGAGGTCGAGCGCGGCGCCGACATCGTCCGGACCCACGACGTCCCCGAGACGGCCGACGTGGTCGCCGTTGCCGAGTTCCTCGGCGACGGTGCCCGCGGCAACGCCGACGGCGCTGCTGCGGCCGCCAGTGCGGACGGCGCCGGGGAACTTCCGGGCGTCGTCCCGCGAGAGATCGAGCGCAACGTCGGCCTCCGCGGCCACAACGGCGTCGCCCCGGGTGCGGCGGCGACGCTCTCGTTCCGCACGACGGGCCTCGACGAATCGACCCGCGAGCGACTCGCGGCGATCGGCTCGGACCACGACGTCCTCGTCGCTGCGGGCGGCGAGGAGCGGCCGTCGCCCGAGAGCGTCGCCGGCGGCCGCGGCGACAGCCCCGCAAGCGAGGGAACGTTCGTCGCCGGCACTGCCGCGGCGTTCGAGGCGGCGCTGTCCGATCTCGCCGAGGTCGATGGGCTCGAAGCGCTCGTCGGACGGATCCGCAGAACGCTCGCCCGCGAACGCCTCGCCTGATCACCGCCGCCCTACCGACGTGTCAACAGCGTCGCGGCGCCGATCCCACCGAGCACGACGGCGAGGATCAGCAGGCCGACGCTCAGGATCACCATCCACTCGCCCAACTGGAACGTGAGGATCGTGGCGACGAAGAACACCGACGCGAGCAGGAGCAGTAGCAAGATCCCGAGGCCGCGGATCGGGTTCTGTCGGACTGCCAGCCTGAACCGCTCGCGGAGCGTCGGCGTGCCCTCGTCCCACGCCCGCCCGGGTCGCTCGTCAGAGCTACTCACAACTCACCGTTCGGCCGCTCGTACCTGTCGCTTTCCCTTTCGTCGTCGACTACCGTCGCCACCTCGCTCGCCCGCGGCGTGTGGCCACCGTGAGGGGTGTGCCGGGCCCGAACCCGGATCGTGTGCGTCGACTCCGTCCCGTCGTCGACGAGCAGCGCTTCGCCCCGGCCGCTCGGCAGGCGCTCCCTAACGGTGCCCGACAGATACGTCGGGCTCGCCCGCTCCAGGGCGTCGATGTCGGCCTCGCTGGTGAGTCGGTGGGCGAACAGCAGGTCGGCCTGTGAGGCCGCGACGGCCGGGAGCGCGGCTGGGCGCTGCGTCGCCAGCACCAGCGAGATCCCGGGCGCTCGCCCCCGCGTCAGGAGCGTCCGGAGCGCCGGCCCGGCGACGCCGTCGACGGCGACGTGGGCTTCGTCGACGAGTAGCCACGGCAGCCGCGGCGGCGGATCGTCGCCCACACGAGCGTCGTACAGCGTGCGTGCCACGGCGGCAACGACGGCGCTCGTCGGCGCGTCGTCGACGCCGTCGAGGGAGAGCACGGTCGCCGCGGGATCGAACAGCTCGTCCCGTCCGATCCCATCCGGATCGAAGACGCCCCACCCCCGCGCCCGGCCGAGGTGGTTCGTCGCTGCCCGACGGACTGCTCGCTGGCTGTCGGCCGCGTGCACGTGCTCGAGCATCCCGCGAGCGTCGACGCGGACGCGGCGGCTTCCCAGACCAACGCCCCCGGGCCGGCTGCGGGGTCGAGGCCGACCAGCGCCGGCCACTGCGCCGCCGGCACAGCGCCCGCACGGATCCGCGGCGCGTCGATCACCCGTGCCGGGACTGCCGCCGTGTCGTCGTCCGAATCGCCCGCCAACCCCGCGAACGCTCCCATCGGGTCGACGACGACCGGTGCGACGCCCCGAGCGCGCGCTGCCGCCTCCGCGAGCACGCCGAGGGTGTGTGACTTCCCGGCGCCACGTTTCCCCACGACGAGCCCCGCGTGTGGCCGGTCGAGATCGACTCCCACGGCCGCGCCGACGGTCCCGTCCCGTGCGAGATAGCGCCCGAGGTGGCCGGTCATCGGCGGCGATTCGCCGTTTTCCCGTCGCTCCCGATCGCGCCCGACGGCGTGCATGCCTGGGGTGGTCGCCCCATCCCCTTGAGTGCCCGTCCGACGATTCAAGTACGATGACGGGACCAGCCACCCCATGCTCGATCCGAGCCGTGTTCGAGAGACCGTCGCCGACCGACTCGTCTCGCTCCGCGAGGACGAGCGGGCGATCGAGGGGCTGCCGGTCCGCCTCGTCGTCTCGCTGGTCGTCGGCGCCGCCTGTCTGAGCGTGATGCTGAACCTCGTCAACGGCGTCGGGGGGCTCGCGGCCGCCGAGGTCGACGTGCGCCCGACACCGGAGGTGGTGGAGACCGGACCACAGGAACTGACGCTGCGGGTCGTCGACGCCGACGGTGACCCAGTGTCGGGGGCGACGGTGATCGTCGACGGCGGCACGGCGAGCCTCGACGGCGTCGCCACGGCACAAACCGGCGCGGACGGCAACGCGACCGTCTCGATCGATCCTGCACTCGGTGCGAACCAGGCCGAGGGGACGCTGGTGCTCGACGTGAAGCCGCCGGCCGGGGGATCGTACGTCGACCGCCGCGAGAACAGCCACGTGCTGGTGATCCAGGAGTGAGTCGGTCCGAACGACCGGGGGCCAAGCACGGGTTGGGGTCGGCGACGCTGCCGCGGTACCTACTCGTCGGTCCAGCGTTGGGCGGCGTACCGCCCCGAAACGTGATCTCCGCGTCGCCTTACCGGTGATCGCCGTAGTCGCCCCAGTTGGGCGCGCCATCGCTTCGCTCCCGCCCCGAGAGCCGCTCGTCCCAGTCCAGCCACTCGTGCTCCCAGCCGGGGGAGGCGCCGCGCTCGGCGTGCTCGCGGTCCTCCCGACGGGTCCGGTTCCGAGTGACGCCGGGCTGTTCGCCGTCGACTAGCAGCGGCGCGAACCGCACCGGCCCGCGCTCGTCGACGCGTCGGTAGCCGTCCGGGGCGTCGTCGTCCCGCGTGACGGCGACCAGCGTCTGGTCGGTGTTCCCCTTCGGGAACACCAGCCGACCGCCGTCGGCCAACTGCCCGAGCAGCCCCCTCGGCGGTTCGACGGCCGCGGCTTCGACCAGAACCCGGTCGTAGGGGCGTACTCCGGGAGGCCGGCCGAGCCCTCGCGGCAGTCGACGAGCACGCCGCCGTAGCCGGCGGCTTCGAGGTTCGATCGGGCCCGGTACACCTGTGGTCGCGCGATGTCGAGCGCGTGAACGTGACGATCGCCGAGCATCTCGGCGAGCACGGCGGCGGTGTAGCCGGCGCCCGCGCCGACCACCAGCGCGTCGTCGTCCGCACGGGGGTCGAGGGCGGTCAGGAGGCGAGCGACCGTCCCGGGGGCGAGCGTGACGGCGCCGTCGACAGTCGACGGGCGGTTGTCGTAGGGAGCGTCGTCGACGAACTCACGACGCGGCACCGTCCGCATCGCGAGCCCGAGTTCCTCCGGGAGCGGGCGACCGAGGGTGTGTTCCAGCCCGTCGACCATGTCGTCCCGGAGCACCGCGGGATCCATACCCGCGAGTCGGTGATGGGGGTATTTGAACTCGGCGGTGCGTCAGACGCCCGATGTGTCGTCCGGTCGCCGTCCGGCGATCGCCTGATACGGCGTGTCCGGGACCTCGCTCGTCGCCACGGCCTCGAGGCCGGCGTCGGCGAACCACGTACGCACCGTCGATTCCGGATACGGCTGGCCGCTCCCGGTCGCGAGTGCGGCCGCAGCGACGGCCACGGCGGCGCTGGAGCGGTCCCGAAGCGGTTCGACACAGACGGCCGCGCCACCGGGCGCCAGCGCGTTGGCCATCGCCAGCGTCGTGAAGCGGTTCTCATCCGCGGACTGGCGCCACGCCGCGTCGACGGCGAGGACGAGATCGAACCGCGACGCTACGCCGGCGAGGCTCCCGGTCCGGAGGGTCACGGGAGTCCGTTCGAGTAGCGGTTCGACGGCCGCGGCCACGCTCGCCCCTTCGAGCAGCGTCGCGTCGAGCCCGCGGTCGGCGAGCGCGCGAGCGTGCCGGCCGGGGCCGTCGGCGATCACGAGCGCGCGATCCGCGTCCGGGTTCGCCGCCAGCGCGGCGTCGACGGTCGCCGCCACGGTCGCGTCATCGACGGCTTCGGCGGCGCCCAGTCGGTGCCGAATACGGGCTTCGGGGTCGGACTCGATCGGCGGGACGCCGCTCTCCATCGTCCGCGGGAGCGCGGCGTACGCGTCGAAGCGGTCGAGTGCAGTCGGCACGCCGCCGATCGACCGTAGGTCCCGGGTCGCGAGCAGGCCGAGCGCGCGGTTGGTGGGTTCGACCGCGTCGCCCACACGGCGAAGGAACTCGAGGTCGACCAGCGTGTCGACGACGATCGTGGCCGCGCGCTCCATCACCCCGGCGGCGTCGGCGGCCTCGCTGGCGCCGCCGGCGCCGTGGACGAGCGCCTCGAGCAGCCCGGTCTCGCGGGCGGCCCACAGCAGCGCGAGCGACGGGAGATCGAGATCGGTGTCTCCAGCGGTCGGCATGTGTCGCAGACGGGGGAGTCGGGTAGAAAGCGGTTGGGATCGAGGGCTACTCGCCCTGCATCCGGACGAACCGCACCCCCTCGAACGTCTCACGCGTCGTCCCGCCGTCCGCCTGCACCGTCAGCAGCACCAGCTGCTGTCGCGTGTCGCCGATGGGGGCGAGCACGCGGCCGCCGGCACGGATCTGCTCGACGACTGCCGGCGGCACCGACTCCGCGGCGCACGTGAGGTAGGCGGCGTCGTACGGCGCGTGATCGGGCCACCCCTCGTGCCCGTCGCCGGTTCTGATCGCGATCTCGTAGCCGAGTTCCGCGAGCGTCTCGCGCGCCCGATCGGCCAACTCGGGGACGTACTCCACGGAGTAGACGTTCTCGTCGCCGACGACCTCGGCGGTGACTGCGGCGTGGTAGCCACAGCCGGTGCCGATCTCCAGCACGCGCTCGCCCGACTCGAGTTCGAGTCGTTCGATCATCGACGCCACCATGTGCGGCGCGGAGATGGTTTGCCCCGATCCGATCGGGAGTGGCCGGTCCTGATACGCGGCCCCGCGTTTGTCCGGGGGACGAACTCGTGACGGGGAACCGAGCGCAGTGCGTCGGCGGTCGGCTCCCGCTCGATCGCGCCACGCGCCTGGAGTCGCTCGACCATCCGTTCGCGTCGCTGTTCGAACGCCATAAGTCCGAAGTTAGGTCGGCACGGATAAAGGCGTTCGGCGAGCGCGTGCCGAAACTACTTCCCCTCACGGCCGGAGAGAGTCATCTATGCAGACCGCCGGCTACGCGGACGCGATCGCGAGAGCCGAGCGGTACGCTCAGCAGAACCCCGAAATCGTCGCCGCGGCGGCGGCGGTGGTGATGGTCTCGCTCGTGGCCGCGCTGGCGCTCCTGCGCTATCGTCGGCCGGTGGGCGTCCAGTTCAAGGAAGCGCTGGCGAACCGGGAGCAGGTGGCGGTGCTGATGCACCCCGACCCCGACCCGGACGCGATGGCGGCCGCAATCGGTATCGCCCGACTCGCCGAGCAGGTGGACTGTGAGGCGACGATCCAGTTCACCGGCCAGATCCGTCACCAGGAGAACCGTGCGTTCCGGAACGTGCTGGATCTGGACCTCGAGGAAATCGATCACGTCTCCGAACTGGCGGCCGAGGCGGTCGTGCTGGTCGACCACAACCAACCCCGCGGGTTCGAGGGCGCCCACGGCGTCCTGCCGTTCGCCGTCGTCGACCACCACCCCGGCGAGGGGACGGGAGAGGAGTTCACCGACGTGCGGACCGACTACGGCGCGGCCGCGAGTATCGTCGCGGAGTACTTCGAGGACGTCGGTGGGAAACCGGTACCGCCAGATGTCCACGAGAGCGAAGTCGACGCACGGTTCACCCTGCCCTCGCGCGAGTCGACCGGCCTCCTCTACGGAATCCTCGCGGACACCCGCCACCTCACGACCGGCGCGGCGGCGGCGGACTTCACTGCGGCGGCCTCGCTCGCGCCGGGCGTCGACGAGGACGCGCTTGACCGCATCGCAAACCCACAGGTCAGCGGCGAGACCCTGGACGTGAAAGCGCGCGCCATCGCCGGCCGGCAGGTCGAGGGCTCGTTCGCAGTCAGCGACGTGGGGACGCTGTCGAACGCCGACGCGATCCCGCAGGCCGCGGACGAACTCATCACGCTCGAGGGGATCACCGCGGTCGTCGTCGTCGGCGAGCGCGACGGCACCGTGCATCTCTCGGGGCGCTCGCGGGACGATCGCGTCCACATGGGTCGCGCTCTGGAGAACGCGGTCGAGGAGATCCCAAACGCCAGCGCCGGGGGGCACGCCCGCATGGGCGGCGGGCAGTTCCCGGCGGCGGAGGAGCTGTCCGGGGGACGCTAATCGAGCGGATTTTCGACAGCCTCGAAGGCGACGTGTAGCGGCCCGCGGGCCGCCGTCGGCGAGCCGTCGAACGGCAGCCATATCCGGATCCGCGCCGTGCTCCCGGCAATGGCGACCCACGACGCGACGTGGCGCTACCGTGATCGCTTCGGCGACCGGTACGGCCGCACCTACTTCCGGCGGTTCGGCCCCGGCGTCGTCTCCTCTATCGGCGCCGGTAGCTACCGGGGCGAGCCGACCCGCGCCGTCGACGACCGCCACCGCGAGGCGCTGGTCACGGCGCTGGAGAACGGCTGTAACGTGCTCGACACCGCGCCGGACTACCGGGCCGGCCGCGCCGAGGGCGTCGTCGGCGACGCGCTCGCGGCCGCCGACGTGGGCCGCGACGCGGTGCTGCTCGCGACCAAAGGGGGGTTCGTCCCGTTCGACGGCGAGCGCCCCGCCGACCCCTCGGTGTACGTCCGCGAGCAGTTCCTCGAACCCGGGCTCGTCGACCCGGCGGACCTCGCTCACGGGAGCCACGCGATGACGCCCGCGTTCCTCGAGGCGATGCTCGAGCGGTCGCTGGACGCGCTGGGCGTCGACGCGGTCGACTGCTACTACGTCCACAGCCCGGAGACCCAGCTGGCCGCGCGATCCCGGGAGGCGGTGTACAACCAGCTTCAGGCCGCCTTCGAGTACCTAGAACGCGAGATCGACCGCGGCCGGATCGGCCGCTACGGCGTCGCATCCTGGGAGGCGTTCCGGGTGGCGCCCGATCACGACCGGCACCTCTCGCTCGCGCGGGTGCTCGACCACGCTCGGGCAGCCGCCGAGTCGGTCGGCCGCGATGCCGACGACCACGGGCTCGCGGCGCTTCAGCTCCCGTTCAACGTCCACATGGCCGACGCGTTCACCAGCGCCCACCACGAGGACCCCGAGAGCGGCGAGGCGGTGAGCGCACTCGAGTTCGCCCACCGCGAGGGGCTGTCCGTGTTCGCGAGTTCGGCGCTGATGGGCGGCGATCTCGTCGAGGGGCTCCCACCCGACATTTCGGCGGAGCTGGCGGGCGACAGCCCGGCCCAGCGGGCGATCAACTTCGCCCGGTCGGCGCCGGCGGTGGTGGCCGCGATCGTGGGAATGGGCCGGCCAGCGACCGTCCGGGAGGATCTGGCCGCCGGCACGTTCGATCCCCTCGGCGCGTCGGCGTTCGACGCGGTGTTCGAGTAGCCGGCGGGCGTCGCCGAGCCGACTCGTCGCCGACCCGAACGGTTTTCCACGCGAGTCCGTAACGCCTCCCCATGGCAGACGATAGCGAAGACGACGGGGAGGTTGTCGCCGAGGCGACGGCGGAACAGGACGCCGACGAGGAATCCACCCGCGAGATCCAGCTCATCGAGGACGAGAGCGGCTTCTGGACGCTGGTCGACTCCGAGCGCGGCGCCATCGGCGACGCGCCGACGAAGGCTGCCGGGCTCCACCTGATGGAGCAGGTGCTCGAGGAGATGGACGACGTGACGATCCCCGACGTCGAGCCCGAGGAGCCGAGCGAACGGCCGGACCGCGACCCGAAGCTCCCGCCCGAGCCGTCGATGCCGGACGATACCGAGTGACACGATTGCGCTGCGGATGGCGGTAACCCCCGGCCGTCCGGAACCTTCTTTATCTGTAGACCGGACTTTTCCATTGATGGGAGTACTCTGGCTCGACGACGTTCGCGCCGCGGACCTGGAGACGGTCGGCGGGAAGGGCGCTTCCCTCGGTGAACTCACTGGGGCGGGGCTTCCCGTGCCGCCGGGATTCGTGGTCACGGCAGGGACGTATCGGGCGTTCATCGAGGAGGCTGGCATCGACGAGGAACTGTTCGCAGCGATGGACGTGGACCCCGAGGACTCCGCCGCCCTCAAGGCGGCTTCCGAGACGGCCCACGAGCTGATTCTCGAGACGCCGTTCCCCGAGGAGGTGCGCGAGGAGATCCTCGCCGCCTACGACGACCTGGGCAACGGCGAGGCGTTCGTCGCCGTCCGCTCCTCGGCGACCGCCGAGGACCTGCCCGACGCGTCGTTCGCGGGCCAGCAGGAGACGTTCCTCAACGTCACCGAGGAGGCCCTGCTCGAACGCGTCAAGGAGTGCTGGGCGTCGCTGTTCTCTCAGCGCGCCATCTACTACCGCGAGCGCAAGGACTTCCCGCACGACGCCGTCGACATCGCCGTCGTCGTCCAGCAGATGGTCGACGCCGAGAAGTCCGGCGTGATGTTCACCTCCCACCCCTCGACGGGCGAGCCGCGCCTGATCATCGAGGCCGCGTGGGGGCTGGGCGAGGCGGTCGTCTCGGGCACGGTCTCCCCGGACAACTACGTCTACGACCGAACCAGCGACTCCGTCGAGGAGGTGACCGTCGCCGACAAGAAGGTCAAGATGGTCAAGGACGCCGAGACCGGCGAGACCGTCGAGGAGTCGGTGTCGGAGGATCGGCGGAACGAGCGCGTGCTCTCCGACGACGAGATCGAGGCACTCGTCGAACTCGGCGAGCGCGTCGAGGACCACTACGACGAGCCACAGGACGTGGAGTGGGCGGTCGCCGACGGCGAGATCTACATGCTCCAGTCGCGGCCGATCACCACGATCGACGACGCCGACGCGGATCTGGAGGAGGAACGCGAGACCGAGACCGAGAACGAGGGCGACGTGATCCTCCGCGGGCTCGGCGCCTCGCCGGGCGTCGTTTCGGGTGAGGTCCGTGTCGTCACCCAGCTCGACCAGCTCGACAAGGTCGGCGACGGCGACGTGCTCGTCACCGAGATGACGATGCCCGACATGGTGCCCGCGATGAAGCGGGCCGCCGGCATCGTCACCGACGAGGGCGGGATGACCAGCCACGCGGCGATCGTCTCCCGCGAACTCGGCGTGCCCGCGGTGGTCGGCACCGGCAGCGGCTCCCGCGAGCTCGTCGACGATCAGGTCGTCACCATCGACGGCGACCGCGGCACCGTCATCGAGGGGCGCACCGAGCCAGCCGAGCCGGACCACGAACCCGTCGAGGAGGTCCGGCCCAAGACGCCGGTCAAGCCCATGACCGCGACCGAGGTGAAAGTCAACGTCTCCATCCCCGAGGCGGCCGAGCGCGCGGCCGCGACGGGCGCCGACGGCGTCGGCCTGCTCCGGATGGAGCATATGGTGCTCACGCTGGGCAAAACCCCGAGCGCTACATCGAGGAGGAGGGCGGCGAGGCCTACCAGGACCAGCTGGTCGACGGGATCCAGGGCGTCGCTGAGGAGTTCTACCCCCGCCCCGTGCGCGTCCGCACCCTCGACGCCCCGACTGACGAGTTCCGGTCGATGGAGGGCGGCGAGGACGAGCCGAACGAACACAACCCGATGCTCGGCTGGCGCGGCATCCGTCGCAGCCTCGCCAAGCCCGGCGTGTTCCAGCACGAACTGGCGGCGTTCCGGAAGCTGTACGAGATGGGCTACGACAACGTCGAGCTCATGCTCCCGCTCGTCAACGACGCCGACGACGTGATCGAGGCGAAGCGGCTGATGGAGGAGGCCGACATCGACACCGAGAAGCGCAACTGGGGCGTGATGATCGAGACGCCCGCGAGCGCGCTGTGTGTCGAGGAGATGGCCGAGCAGGGCATCGACTTCGCCTCCTTCGGGACGAACGACCTGACCCAGTACACGCTGGCGGTCGACCGCAACAACGAGCACGTCGCCGACCGGTTCGACGAGCTCCACCCCGCGGTGCTCGAACTCATCGCCGAGACCATCGAGACCTGCCGCGAGCACGACGTCGACACGTCGATCTGCGGCCAGGCCGGCTCCAAGCCGGAGATGGTGAACTTCCTCGTCGAGAAGGGGATCTCCAGCATCTCCGCGAACATCGACGCCGTGCGCGATGTCCAACACGAGGTCAAGCGCGTGGAACAGCAGCTGATCCTGGACTCGGTCCGCTGAGGCGAGCAACGGGCCCGCCCCGTTTCGTGGAGCGGTACCGACCAGCGCCTTTTTGCGATGTCACCGTCGTGAGCGGCTCGATACCCCAAGCGCTGACGCAAGCCGGCACGGCGCGTCACGACCACTGCGCCCGCCTTCTCAGAGCCAGCCGTTGTCGACGGCGCCGACGAGTTCGGAGCCGGCGGCGCGCCAGTCCTCGCTCGCGCGCTCGTACAGCGCCCGGGCCCGCTCGGTCGCCGCCGTGACCGCCGCCTCCGGGTCGGCGTCGACGAACGCTCGGTCACGCACGAGCGGTTCGCCGGCGACGAACACGTCCCGGACCTCCCTGCCCGTGGTCGAGTAGACGAGGTTCGGAACCGCCGTGTGCAGCGGCGACTCGACGGCCGGCGCGGTCGAGAGCCGGTCGGTCCCGACGACGAGGAAGTCCGCGCGGCTGCCTGCTTCGAGCGTGCCCACCTCGTCGGCAATCCCCAGCGCCTCGGCGCCGCCGACGGTTCCGAGTCGCAGGGCTTCGGCCGCGGTCAGCGCCGTCGGATCGGTGTGCTCGACTTTCGAGAGCGTCGCCGCGGTCCGCGCCTCGCGGAACATCGAGTGATGCCCCGGCCCCGGGGCCTGATCCGTCCCGATCCCGACCGCGGCGCCGTACTCCCGGAACGCCGCCACTGGGGGGACGATCCCGTCGATGGCCGCGATCGAGGAGGGACAGCCGAGCATCGCGGCGCCGCCCTCGGCCAGCCGCCGGCGCTCGTCGGGGCTCGCCCCGTGACAGTGGACGGCGACCAGCGCGTCGTCGACGATCCCGAGATCGTCGAGTACCGAGACGGTCGACTCCGCCGCGCCGTAGCGCTCCTCGATCTGGATCGCCTCGCGCTCGCCCTGTGCGGTGTGGAGGTGGAGTTTCGCGTCGCGCTCGTGGGCGTGCGCCTGCACCGTCTGGAGTAGCTCGGCCGACACCATATCCAGCGCCTGCGGGCCGTACGCCGGCGTCACGAGCGGGTCGTCGCCGAACTGCTCGAACAGCCGGTCCGCCCGAGCCAGCGCACGGTCGCCCTGCTCGCGATCGAACGGGTACAGCTCTCTCGGGCCGAGATCGTCGCGCTCGTCGGGCACCTCGTTGATGGTCTCGACGGCGACCACGTCGACACCGAGGGGCTGGTACACCTGCTCGACGAGCGTCCCGACTTCGCTCGCGTACTCGGCGATCGTCGTCGCGCCGCCACGGATCGCCTCCAGCACGCCCAGCCGAGTGCCGGCGGCGCGGTCAGCCTCGTCGGCGTGGGCCGACAGTGGGCCGAGCGCGCGGTTCATCCACTCGATCTCGGGGACGTCCTGGGCGCCCCCGCGGAGGAGGGTGTGAGCCATGTGGGCGTGTGCATTCACCAGGCCCGGCATGACCACCGCGTCGGACGCGTCGACCACTTCGGCGGCGTCGTTCGGCTCCGGCCCCTCGGCCGCCGGGCCGACGTAGCTGATCCGGCCGTCCGTGACGGCGAGCGCCCCCGAATCGACGATACCCAGCCGATCGCCTCGCATCGTGAGCAGCGTCCCACCGGTGACGAGCGTGTCCATGGGGGTGGCTGGGCGGGACAGCGCTTGAAGCTTCGGCGGGCACGGACGCCGCTACCCAGTAGCTTTTCCGAGTTCACCCGTTGGAGACGGTATGTCCGAATCCGACGGCGTCGTCGACGCCGATGCGGCGGCCGACGCCGACGCTGCCGAAGTGGTCGTGTTCAGCGACTACGTCTGCCCGTTCTGTTACCTGGGTCGTGCCTCGCTGGAACTGTATCGGGAGGGCCGCGACGCGCCGCTCTCCGTCGAGTGGCACCCGTTCGACCTCCGGGGGTACAAACGCGACGAGCACCGCGAGATCGAGTCCGACGTCGACGACGGGAAGGACGACGACTACTTCGAGCAGGTCCGGGAGAACGTCGAACGGCTCAGCGAGGAGTACGGCGTCGACGCCGACATCGACGCGGTGCCCGAGACGGACTCCTGGAACGCCCAGCAGGCCGCGTTCTACGTCCGCGAGGAACAGCCCGAGCAGTTCGAGGCGTTCGACGACGCGCTGTTCGCGGCGTACTGGGACGATCACCGCGACATCGGCGACCCCGACGTGATCGCCGACGCCGCGGCGTCGGTCGGCCTCGACGCCGAGTCAGTCCGGGAGGCCGCGACCGACGAGGCGTGGGCCAACCGACTCGAAGCGCAGTTCGAGGACGCCCGTGATCGTGGCGTCACGGGCGTCCCCACCTTCGCCGCCGACGGCCACGCCGCCCGCGGCGCGGTCCCCCAGAACAGCTCGAACGCCTGATCGAGGGCGGGAACTGAGTCACACCCACGAAACACTTATACCTCGACTGTGTTCCTTTTCGTGTCGCGATGCCGACCCGGTTCGGGGTAGGGGCCAGCCGGGATGGCACCGCGGCGGTGCGCGCATCGCCGTGCGGTCGGCCAGACGTGGCCGGTCACCCACGGCGGTTTATCGGCGAGACGGGAAAACGCGAGCAGAGCGAGCGGTAAACCGTCTCGGAAGCGAACGGGGAGTGAAACGACCCGCCAGCCACGGGTGGGCGAAACCGTGAGCGCGGGCGACCCGCAGGGCTTTAGCCACCGACACACCGAGAGAGTGCCATGTCGCAGGGTATCGTCGAAGAGTTCCTCTCTCTGAAGGCCGAGACCGACGCGGATCTGCTGTTGATGCAGTGTGGCGACTTCTACGAACTGTTCGCCGACGACGCCGAGGTCGTCGCCGACGAACTCGACCTGACCATCTCCCAGAAGTCCTCCCACGGCTCCTCCTACCCGATGGCGGGCGTCCCGCTCTCGGAGCTCACCCCTACCTGACCGCGCTGGTCGAACGCGGCTACCGCGTCGCGGTGGCCGACCAGTTCGACGCCGAGGACGGCTCGAAGTACCGCGAGATCACCCGGCTGGCCTCCCCGGTACGCTCGTGGAGACGACCGACGACGACGCGCAGTACCTCGCGGCGGTCGTCGAAGCCCCCGCCGGGCGCGGCGAGCGCGAGTACGGGCTCGCGTTCGCGGACATCACCACGGGCCGCTTCCTCGTGACGGCCGTCGACGGCGCGGACGCCGCGAGCGCCGAACTGTACCGGTTCGCGCCCACCGAACTCCTGCCGGGCCCCGACGTTCGGAACGACGATTCGCTGCTCTCGCGGCTCCAGGAACGCCTCGACGCCACCCACACGCTCCGGCCGAGCGACGAGTTCGGCCCCGGCCGGGCACGGCACCGCGTTCGGGAGCGCTTCGGCGAGTCCACGCTTTCGAGCATCGGGCTCGACGAGGACTCCCCCGCCGTGCAGGCCGCGGGTGCCGTCTTGGCCTACGTCGAGGACACTGGTCTCGGCGTCTCGGCGGCGATGAGCCGCCTCCAGCACTACCGCCCCGACGACCACCTCGACCTCGACGCGACCACCCAGCGCAACCTCGAACTCGTTGAGACGATGCAGGGCGGGAGCGACGGCTCGCTGTTCGACACCATCGACGCCACCGTTTCCTCGCCCGGCCGGCGCCTGCTCCGGGAGTGGATCACCCGCCCGCGGCGTGACCGTGATCTGCTCGCCCGCCGCCACGACGCCGTCGAGTCGCTCGCTTCGGCCGCGCTCGCTCGGGAGGCGCTCCGGGACTGTCTCGACGACGCCTACGACCTCGAACGGCTCGCCTCCCGTGCTGCGTCTGGCTCCGCGGACGCCGGCGACCTGCTCGCGGTCGAGAACACGCTCGCCGTTCTCCCGGCGCTCGAGGACGCTATCGACGGCACCGAACTGGCGCACTCGCCGTTGCCGGACGTGCTCGACAGGCCGGATCGGGGCGCCGCAGCCGACCTGCGTGACGAGCTCGACGCGGCGCTCCGCGAGGACCCACCGAAGACGGTCACACAGGGCGGCATCTTCCGCGAGGGGTACGACGCCGAGCTCGACGAGCTCATCGAGCGTCACGAGGAGTTGGAACGGTTCCTCGACACGCTCGCCGACCGCGAGAAGCGCCGACACGGCCTCTCACACGTCACGGTCGACCGGAACAAGACCGACGGCTACTACATCCAGGTCGGCAAGAGCGTCGCCGACCAGGTGCCCGAACACTACCGCGAGGTGAAGACGCTCAAGAACTCCAAACGGTTCGTCACCGAGGAGCTGGAGGAGAAAGAGCGCGAGATCATGCGCGTCGAGGAGGCCCGCGGCGAGCTGGAGTACGAGCTGTTCGAGGAACTTCGCGAGCACGTCGCCGACCACGCAACCCTCCTGCAGGACGCCGGGCGCGCCATCGCCGAGGTCGACGCGCTGGCCTCGCTGGCGGACCACGCCGCACGCAACGACTGGACCCGCCCCGAGCTCACCGACGGCGACGCTCTCCACGTCGAGGCCGGCCGGCACCCGGTAGTCGAGACGACCACCGAGTTCGTCCCGAACGATCTCCACCTCGACCGCGACCGGCGGTTCCTGATCGTCACCGGGCCGAACATGAGCGGGAAGTCGACGTACATGCGCCAGGCCGCCCTGATCACCCTGCTCGCGCAGGCCGGGAGCTTCGTCCCCGCACGCTCGGCGACGGTGGGCCTCGTCGACGGCATCTACACCCGCGTCGGCGCGCTGGACGAACTCGCACAGGGGCGCTCGACGTTCATGGTCGAGATGCAGGAGCTCTCGAACATCCTCCACTCCGCGACCGAGGACTCGCTGGTGATCCTCGACGAGGTGGGCCGCGGGACGGCGACCTACGACGGCATCTCGATCGCCTGGGCCGCCACGGAGTATCTCCACAACGAGGTGCGGGCGAAGACGCTCTTTGCCACGCACTACCACGAGCTCACGACGCTCGCGGACCATCTCGACGGCGTCGAGAACGTCCACGTCGCCGTCGACGGCGAACCCGGCGAGGAGAACGACGTGACGTTCCTCCGCACCGTTCGCGACGGGCCGACCGATCGCTCCTACGGGATCCACGTGGCCGATCTCGCCGGGGTGCCCGACCCGGTGGTCGATCGTGCGGGCGGCGTACTCGACCGACTCCGCGAGGAGAAAGCCATCGAGGCTCGCGGCTCCGGCGGCGACGGCGAGACGAAACAGGCGGTGTTCGACCTGAGTTCGGGCAGCTTCGCCGGCGGCCCGACCGAGCCATCGCAGCCTGCCGCCGACGCGACGGAAGCCGTCGGTGACGGTGGCGGGGCGGGCGTCGACGGCCACGGGGAGGGGCCGGACCCCGATGCCGCCGCGGTGCTGGACGAACTCGACGAGACGAACGTCGCCGAGATATCGCCGGTCGAGTTGATGCAGCGCGTCGAGGAGTGGCAGTCGCGGCTGAACGAATGAGCCGAGCGCATCGTTCTTTGCGACGCGGCCTGTGGGTCCGCGCATGAACCGAGCGCAGCGAGTCGAGGCGGGGGGTCGACGGTGAGCCGGCAGTTCGCCGTCACCCAGAAGGCGGTGCTGTTCGGCCCCGAGCGGCGCCTGCTGTTGCTGGAGAACGAGGCCGGCGTTTGGGAGCTCCCTGGCGGCCAGCTTCACACGGGCGAACAGCCGGTCCCTGGGCTGCAACGGGCGATCCGGGAGACGACCGGGCTCGACGCGAGCGTCGACGGCCCGATCCTGAACTCCGCGTGGGAGATCGACGAGGGCGGCGCCTTCGCCGCGGTGTACCGCGCCCGGAGCCCGACCGAGCAGGCGACGCTCGCGGGCGATCACGTCCGGGCGGTCTGGCTCGCCCCCGACGAGGCGCTCGAGCGCGACCTGAACAGCACCCAGAAGCGGGCGATCGAACTGGCGGGGGACTCCTGAGCATGGCCGGACACGACGCGGACGACACCGAGACGCCGCGTATCACGGCGCTCGACGAGGCGACCGTCCAGCGCATCGCCGCCGGCGAGGTGGTCGAGCGCCCCGCCTCCGTGGTGAAGGAACTGGTCGAGAACGCCATCGACGCCGACGCGTCCCGCGTTTCGGTGGCGGTCGACCGCGGCGGCAAGGACGGGATCCGCGTCCGGGACGACGGCGTCGGGATGACCGCCGACGAACTCGACCTCGCGGTTCGGGACCACCACACCTCGAAGATCGGCGACATCGGCGACCTCGAGGCCGGGGTCGGGACGCTCGGCTTCCGTGGCGAAGCGCTCGCAGCCATCGGTGCGGTCTCGCGGTTGACCGTGCGCTCGAAGCCCCGCGGCGGCGAGATGGGCCACGAGCTCACCGTCGAGGGCGGCGACATCGGCGAGCCCGAGCCGGCCGGCTGCCCCGCCGGCACGGTCGTCGAGGTCGCGGAGCTGTTCCACAACGTCCCCGCCCGCCGGAAATTCCTCAAGACCGACGCGACGGAGTTCGACCACGTCAACACCGTCGTCACGCAGTACGCGCTGGCTAACCCTGGCGTCGCCGTCTCGCTGGAGCACGACGACCGGGAGGTGTTCGCCACCGACGGCACCGGAAACCTTCGGTCGACGGTGCTCTCGGTGTACGGCCGCGAGGTCGCGGAGTCGATGGTCGACGTCGAGTGGTCCGCCGACGAGGACGATGCGCCCGTCCACTCCGTGCAGGGACTCGTCTCCCACCCCGAGACGACCCGCGCCGGCCGGGAGTACCTCTCGACGTTCGTCAACGATCGCTACGTCACCGCGTCGACGCTCAGGGAGGCGGTGCTCGACGCCTACGGCGGCCAACTGGCGCCGGATCGCTACCCGTTCGCGGTGCTGTTCGTCGAACTCGACCCCGCGACCGTCGACGTGAACGTCCACCCCCGGAAGCTGGAGGTCCGCTTCGACGACGAGCAGGGGGTTCGCGAGTCGGTCACCGAGGCCGTCAAGGAGGCGCTGCTCGCGGAGGGGTTGATCCGCAGCTCCGCCCCTCGCGGGCGCTCGCAGGCCGACGAGACCCCGGTCCGCCCCGGAACCGACGACGAGGCGGTCGTCGGCGGCGCCGACACGCGCCACGAGGAAGCCAGCGGCGCCGCCGAACGCCGGACGGAGCGACGCGGCGGCGTCCGCAGGGGTCGGGGCTCGACGGGGCGGACGGGTCGGCCACCGACGCGTCGACGGCGGACGCCCCGCCCGACGCTGGGGTCCGAAACGACGCCGATTCGGCCTCGACAGAGATCGACGACTGGGGCACTGAGTCGGGACCGGACGCACCCGACCCGCAGGCAGGCGGCGGAGACGACGCCGACGACTGGTCGGTCGACCTCTCCGGCGGGTCGAGCGCGTCGTCGACGGGGGAGTCGGCGCCCGGCGGCGGCGGCGGGAGCGTCGAGGCCGACAGCCCCGACGCGGAGCGCTCGCGCGGGTCCGCGCGCGACGGCGCGAGCGACCGCGAGGCCGACCCGGCGCCGACGACCGA
This sequence comes from Halolamina pelagica, assembly GCF_001307315.1. GTDB lineage: Archaea > Halobacteriota > Halobacteria > Halobacteriales > Haloferacaceae > Halolamina > Halolamina pelagica_B. The sequence continues at coordinate 877,532 of NZ_LGUC01000001.1, read as the reverse complement.
CTCCCGGGACGCGGCGTCGGACCGCGGCCACTCGTTCTCGACGGCGACCCAGCAGGCTCTCGGCGGCGGCACCGCCGAGGCCGGCGGCGAGTTCGACTCGCTGCCGACGCTGCGGGTGCTTGGCCAACTGCAGGACACCTACGTCGTCGCCGAGACCGACGACGGCCTGGTGCTGATCGACCAGCACGCCGCCGACGAACGCGTGAACTACGAGCGCCTCCAGCGGGAGTTCGCCGACGGGATGGCGAGTCAGGCGCTGGCGACGCCGGTCGAGCTCGAACTCACCGCCCGGGAGGCCGAACTGTTCGCGAGCCACGCCGACGCGCTGGCGGAGATCGGGTTCGAGGCCGAGCGTGAGGGGGACCGGCGGGTCGCGGTCACGGCCGTCCCGGCGGTGTTCGACGCGACGCTCGATCCCGAACTGCTCCGGGACGCGCTCTCGGCGTTCGTTGCCGAGGGGGACGGCGAGGCGGCCGTCGACGACGCCGTCGACGACCTGCTGGGGGATCTCGCGTGCTACCCGTCGGTGACGGGGAACACCTCGCTCACCGAGGGCTCCGTGAGTGAACTGCTGTCGGCGCTTGACGACTGTGAGAACCCCTACGCCTGCCCGCACGGCCGCCCCGTGATCGTGGAGATCTCCGGCGAGGAGATCGGGGATCGGTTCGAGCGCGACTACCCGGGGCACGGGGATCGTCGCCGGGAGTAGTCGCCGGGCGTGGCTACTCGGCCGGCGCCAACACGTCGCTCAACTGCTCGGCAACCAACGCCCCGAGTTCAGCTTTGCTCCCGGTGAACGCAACGTACCCCTCGCCCCGGACCAGCAGCACCCGCGTCTCGTCGTCGCCCATCACGCTCGCGTCGTTCGCGACGACGAAGGAGAGCCCCGCACGGTCCAGGATCCCCGCGCCTTCTCGACCAGTTCCTCGTCGTCGGCGCCCGTCTCGGCTTTGAACCCGACGATCGGGAGGGACGGGTGGGCCTCGCGGACGCCGTCGATGAGTTTCGGCGCCGGTTCCAGGGTCAGCGTGCGCGCCTCGCCGGACTTGATCTTCGTGTCGGCGGCGTCGACGGTGAAGTCCGAGATGGCCGCCGCGGAGATCAGGGCGTCGGCGCGGTCGTCGACCGCTGCGAGCACCGCATCGCGCATCTCCGCCGCCCGTTCGGCCCGCCGGACGTGGGCGTAGGGAACGTCCTCGCCATCGTGGACGAGCGTCACGTCGGCGCCGCGGACGTAGCAGCCCCTCGCGATCGCGCGACCCGTCTTCCCCGACGCGCGGTTCGTGATGGTCCGAATCGGGTCGATCGGCTCGCTGGTCGCGCCCGCGGTGACGACGACGTGCTCGCCGGCCAGGGGGTCCGGCGTCGTCGCCCGGGCGACCTCGGTGACGATGGCCTCCTCGGTGGCGATCTTCGCTTTCCCCTCCTCGATCCGCGGATCGACGAACCCGACGCCCCACGACTCGACGCGGTCGATCGCGTCCAGCACGCCGGGATGGTCGTACATCGGTTCGTGCATCGCGGGGGCGACGACGACCGGCACGCCCGCGCCGATGGCGGTCGTCGCCGTCGTCGTCACCGGGGAGTCGTCGACCGCGGCGGCGATCTTCCCGACCGTGTTGGCGGTACAGGGCGCGATCAGGAGCACGTCCGCCCAGCCCTCGCGGCCGCAGAGCTCGACGTGCTCGACACGCCCGGTGAGGTCGGTGATGGGCTCGTTGTCGGTCGCGAACTCGACGGCCCACGGGTGGACGATCCCCTGTGCGCTCTCGGTCAGCACGCCGCGGACCTCGGCGCCCCGGCGGCGGAGCTCGTGGGCGAGCTCCACGACCTTCACCGCGGCGATGCTGCCGGTGACCCCGAGCGCGACGTTGACGCCTTCGAGCATCGACTGACCGATCGAACGCCGCGGGCTTAAACACCCGCCGCACCTACCCGACCCCGTGTGCACGCTGACGCTCGCCTGGCAGGTGTTCGAGGACGCGCCCGTCGTCGTCGCGGCGAACCGTGACGAGCAGCGAGACCGCCCCTCCGAGCCGCCGGCGCTGATCGAAGAATCCCCCGCCGTCGTCGCCCCGCGGGACGCGAAAGCCGGCGGCACGTGGCAGGGGTACAACGAGTCGGGGCTGTTCGTGGGCGTGACCAACCGCTGGACCGACGCCGACCTCGCGGGCGAGCGCTCGCGGGGCCTGCTCGTGCGCGACGCGCTGCGGGAGCCGTCCGCGGAGGCGGCGGTCCGGCTGGTCGAAGACGCCGTCGAGGAGAACGAGTACGCGGGGTTCAACCTCGTGCTCGCCGACGAGACCGCCGCGTTCCTGCTGGAGTGGGACGGCCGCCTGCTGGTCCGCCAGCTGGAGCCGGGCGTCCACGTCGTCGTCAACGTCGGCGCCAGCGACGCGCCGGCGATCCCCGCGTCGGCCGCCGAACGCGGGCAGGAACAGGCCACGGACGCCGCCGCGGTTCGAACCGCGCTACTGCCCGAGCCCGACGAGTCGAGCGACGCGTGGCTCGACCGCGCTGCGGGCGTACTCGGCGACCACGAGTTCGGCGTCTGCGTCCACGAGAACGGCTACGGCACGGTCTCCTCGTCGCTCATCGGGATCGGCGCCGGTGCTGACGACGACGGGGCTGCCGTCGGCGATGTCCGGTTCGAGTTCGCGGATGGGCCGCCCTGTGAGACTCCCTTCGACGCCGTCGACGCGACGCTCGACCGCACGGACTGAGAGGACCCAAAAACCCGAGCGTTTCCGCCCGCGGAGTGTACTGCGCGGAGATTATCGCCGGATGGCCGCGCCGGCCACGGCGCCGACGGCGACGCCCGCCGCAAAGCCCGCAGCCGCGACGCGGCGACGCCGCGCCGCCACCTCCGCGGGGAAGTACTCCTCGGTCAGGTCGAGCGTTCGCTCGGCGAGCTGGTGGCGCGCCGCCGCGGCCTCCTCGCTCTCGGCGGCACGGGCCCGAAGCGCCGCAAACCGGGCGCGGAGCTGCTCGGTCGCGATGTCGGCGTCGACGGTTCGGCCGCCCACGTACTGCTGAATCTGGCTGCGTTCCATACCCACTCTCCGCTGTCAGTAGAGATAACTGTTGCGTGCGGAAGGACAGAACAGCGCACGGCCCGCTGTCGGCCGATCCCGGGGAATCAGAGCGGGAACCGCGCGACGGTCTCGTGTTCGGCGCCGTCCTCGCGGCGGATCGAGCGTGTCAATCGGAGCTCCTCGGCGGTGAAGCGGCCGACAGTCGGGTCGGCGTTCCGGAGGCGGTCCTGGACGAGATCCTTCCCACGGGCGTCGTTCATCCGGGCGAGCGTGACGTGTGGCGTGAACTCGTTGTCCGCCGCGGCGAAGCCGCGATCGGTGGTCGCCGCCTCGAGTGCGCCGGCGAGGTCGCGGAGCGCGGCCGCGCCGTCGTCGACGCCGGCCCAGACCACCGAGATGTACTCCGTCGAAGGGAACGCGCCGAGTCCCCCGACCTCGACTTCGAACGGACCCTGATCGGCCGCGTCGACCGCGGCCGCGCCGGCGAGTTTCGCGTCGTCGACGCTCGGCTCGTCGCCGTCTGCCGCCGCCGCGGTCGGCGTCTCCCCGAGGAACTTCATCGTCAGGTGGGCCTGTGCGGGGTCGGTGAAGCTGAGCCCCGCGGCGTCGGCGAGATCGGCCTGGACCGCGGCGATCGGCTCGTGGAGTGCTTCGGGCAGGTCGATGGCGAAAAAGAGGCGCATACGCGGCGACACGCGCCCGCGGCGACTAAGCGTTGGGGCCGGACGCGTAACCCTTACCCCCGACGACGACGAATCGCGGGTAATGACTGATAACCCCCGTGAGGACCGAGACCACCAGTTCTCGGAGGGGCAGGGACTCCCCGACGAGTTCGAGGAGTTCGACATCGACCCGCCCGAACTGAAAGTCGACCCCGACCAGGTCGACCCCGTGGACAGCAGGGTGCTGTCGGACCTGCTCGACGAGCGAAACATCCCGAAAGACGAGGTGGACACCGACCAGCTCATCGACGTCGGCGTCTCCTACACGAAGATCAACCGCTTCGAGGAGGCGACCGAAACGTTCGAGCGCGCCGCCAAGTTCGCCGAGGACCCGCGCACGGAGCAGGAGGCCTGGGTGAACAAGGGCGCCGCCCACGCCGAACTCGAGGAGTACGACGCGGCGATCGGCGCGTACAAGGAGGCGATCGACATCGACGACGACTCCGAGCACGCCGCGACCGCGGAGACGAACCTCGCCTACGCGCTCTGGGAGTTCGGCCAGAGCGAGGAGGCGCTGCGCCACGCCGAGAACGCCGTCGAGATCGACCCGCGGTTCGCGCAAGCCTGGTACAACCGCGGCTTCTTCATGCTCGAACGCGGGCTCGCCGAGGACGCCGTCGACTGCTTCGAGAACGCCCAACGCCTCGGGATGTCCAACCCCGAAGTACTCGAGGAGAAGGTCCGCGCCCTCGAGGAGGTCGGCCGCGAGGAGGAGGCCGAAGAAGTCCGCCAGCGCGCCGAGGAGCTCCGCGAGGCGGCCGAGCAGGAGATGATCGATCAGCACTGATGCTGCTCCGCGAACGAGAGACCGAACGCGGCCTGCTTGTCTCGGTCTGTGACGCCGACCTGGTGGGGCAGACGTTCGAGAACGGGCAGGTCTCCATCACCGTCTCGGAGTCGTTCTACGCCGGCGAGAGCGCCGTCGACGCCGACGCCGACGCTGTGATCGACGGCCTGCGGCGCGCGTCGGTGGCCAACCTGGTCGGCGAGGAGTGTGTCGGCGTCGCCGTCGAGGCCGGGATCATCGACGAAGGGGCCGTGTTGGAGATCGGCGAGACCCGGCACGCGCAGTTGCTGCAGATCCAGTAGCCCGTCCCCGACCGACCGCCACTGCCTCCTGGTCGCCGTCACGACGAGCGGGGTGATCAGAGTTCGGCGGTGACGTGTTCCCAGACCACACACCAGTCTTCGGTCGCGACGTACCCTTCGACCTTTGCACAGGCGCCCCAGCCGTCGCCGTTCTTGTCCGGGATGTACTCCGCACAGTTGCCGCAGGACTGGCCGGGCTGGGCGAGTCCGTCCGCGATGGCGTCGACGGACTCCATGAGCCGAACGTCCGCCTGGGTCTGGAGGTTCTCGGGGTCGCGTGTTTCGCCGGTCTGTGAATCCGCGGTCCGGTACTCTTCGGGGACCTCGGCGGTCGGGAGGTCGGATTCGGACATCCCTTCGGGCACTTCGGGCTCTGGCAGCGATTCGTAGATCGTACACCAGTCCGCCCCGTCGATGTAGCCGTCGACCTCCGCGCACGCGCCGAACGCGTCGCCGTTCTTGTCCGGGATGAAGTCGCCGCAGTTCGCACAGCAGGTCCCCGGTTGGTGGGCGTCGTTCTCCCGTGCCTCCTCGTACTCGGCGAACCCGACGTCGGCTTTCGCGTTCAAGTTGTCCGGATCGCGTTGCTCGTTCCCGAGCGAGGTCGCCGACAGGTACACCTCGGGAACGGGTCCGTTCTCGAACTCCTCTTCGGAGACGCCTTCCGGGCGTTCCTCCGCATCCCCGTCCTCCTCCGTCTCGGTTGGCTCTTCGGTCTCCGCTGGCTCTTCTGTCTCTGTTGGCTCCCCCGTCGTTTCCGTCGTCCCGGCCTGGTCGTCTGGGCCGCCCCACACCCACTCAGCGCCGCTAACCCGACGGTAGCGACGAGGTAGTGCCGGCGCTCCCACATGTCGTAGCTCGATTCTCCGTCGCCCAACGAACCCCGTCGTGACATATCGATCGAGTTTCGAACCAGTCCCGGATTGTTAAGCGGAGCTTTCTGAGCCCCGGTCGTCGATGAATTCTGCACTGTTGCTGTGGTGAGCTAGCGTCTCTGCCTCGAATCGCCGTCTGAGCGCTGATCTGGTCGGGTCGCCAGCGTCTCCACCCCTACCGAAGGGGTGTTGGTTCTCCAGCCCCTCCCTTCGATAATGACTGTATCCGACGCGACCGGCCTCGACGTGGAGGCCATCCGGGAGGATTTCCCGATCCTCGACCGGCAGATCGGCGGCGACGTGACCGCCCCCGGCCCGGACGAGACCGACGACACGCCGCTGTACTACCTCGACAACGCCGCGACCAGCCACACGCCGCGGCAGGTCGTCGAGGCGATGACCGAGTACTACTACGAGTACAACTCGAACGTCCACCGCGGCATCCACAGCCTGAGCCAGGAGGCCTCCGTCGCTTACGAGGAGGCCCACGACCGGGTCGCCGCGTTCGTCGGCGCCGACGGCCGCGAGGAGATCGTCTTCACCAAGAACACCACCGAGGCGTTCAACCTCGTCGCCTACACGTGGGGGCTGACCGAACTCGAGCCCGGCGAGAACGTCGTCACCACGCAGATGGAGCACCACGCCTCGCTGGTCACGTGGCAGCAGCTCTGTGAAAAACAGGGCGCGGAGGTGCGCTACGTCGAGATCGACGAGGACGGGCACCTCGACATGGACGACCTCCGGTCGAAAGTCGACGACGACACCGCGATGGTCAGCACGGTCCACGTCTCGAACACGCTCGGGACGGTCAACCCCGTCGCCGAGATCACCGAGATCGCCCACGAGCACGACGCGCTCTCCTTCGTCGACGGCGCGCAGGCGGTGCCGACCCGCCCGGTCGACGTGGGCGCCATCGACGCCGACTTCTACGCCTTCTCGGGCCACAAGATGCTGGGCCCGACGGGGATCGGCGTGCTCTACGGCAAGGAACGGCTCTTGGAGGCGCTCCCGCCGTTCCTCGTCGGCGGCGCGATGATCCGCCGCGTCGAGTTCGAGGGCGCGACGTGGGAGGATCTGCCCTGGAAGTTCGAGGCCGGCACGCCGCCGATCGCGGAGGCGGTCGGGCTCACTGCGGCGATCGACTATCTCGAGGAGGTGGGGATGGCGGCGATCGAGCGGCACGAGTCCGAACTCGCCCGCTACGCCTACGACCGACTGGCCGAGTTCGACGACATCGAGATCTACGGCCCCCGCGAGGAGCGCGGCGGGCTCGTGGGGTTCAACCTCGACTCCGTCCACGCTCACGACCTCTCCTCGATCCTCGACGACCACGGGGTCGCAGTCCGCGCGGGCGACCACTGTACCCAGCCGCTGCACGACGTGCTGGGCGTCCCGGCGTCGACGCGCGCCTCGTTCTACCTCTACAACACGCGCGAAGAGATCGACGAACTGATCGACGCCGTCGACACCGCCCGCCAACTGTTCGCCTGAGCCGCCGTCGACGAACACGTCGGCCCGGGTGCCGCCCCCGGAACCCTTTTCCGGCGAAACCGCCTGTTTCGAGGCATGAGTGGCTCGGACATGTACCGGCAGCAGATCCTCGATCACTACAAGAATCCGCGCAACTACGGGGAGATGCCGGACCCGGACTTCTCGCACGTGGGAGAGAATCCCTCCTGTGGGGACACGATCAAGGTCGACGTGAAGCTGGCCGACGACGACGAGACGATCGAGGAGATTTCGTTCACCGGCGACGGCTGCGCCATCTCGCAGGCGGCGGCGTCGCTGCTCACCAAGAAACTCCCCGGCAAGAGCATCGAGGAGCTGCAGGCGATGGACACCGACGACATCACCGAGATGCTCGGCGTCGAGATCTCGCCGATGCGGATCAAGTGTGCCGTGCTGGCCCGGCAGGTCGCCCAGGACGGCGCGAAGCTCTATCGCGGCGAACTCGACGAGAAGGAGCGGACGATCACCGAAGAGTAGTCAGTATCGCGATTGATTCTGGGCGGGCGCTAGCGACTCCGTGTGGCGGTACGTTTTTGAAACACCGTCTCATCTGCGATAACGAATGGCCTCGGACGAGATCCTCGAGGTGCTCGGGAACAAGTACAACCCGGAGATCCTCGACGCGGCGAGCGAGCCGAAATCCGCACAGGAGCTCTCGGACCAGCTCGACGTGCCGATTGCGACCTGCTACCGCCGCATCGACGAGCTGACCGATGCGGACCTGCTGGAGCTCCACGACCGCCCGCTCTCTGAGGAGCACCGCCGGATCAAGGTGTACCGTCGCTGCATCGACGAGATCACTATCGACTTTCGGGAGGAGCTCAGCGTCGAACTCGAGCAGCGCTCGGACGTGACCAACAAGCTCGACGAGGTCTGGCGCCGGATGTCACAGGGCCAGAGCTAGAACCCCGGCTGCTCCTCGCTGCCCATCATCGAGAAGCCGCCGGCCCGCTCGTAGACGGTGATCCCCCCTCGCCGATCTCCATGGGGAAGATGTCGGTGTTGATGTCCTGTTTGCGCATCTTCGCGACCCAGATGTAGCGGTTCACGCCGTTGTCCGTCGGCGTCTGGATGAAGTAGATGTTGCCGTCCGTGAGGAAGTTCTCCAGGCCGATCTCGGTTTCGGGGAACACCGCCCCCTGTTCGTTGATCAACAGCGAGGTGAGCCCGTTCTTCTTGAGGATGTCCGAGAACTTCAGCAGGTACGTGCGGTTCTCGGTCTCGTCGTCGAAGAAGAGGCTGAACATCGTCAGGGAGTCGAGCACCAGCCGGTCGTACGTGGTGCCGGCGAAGTCCTGCAGGAGGCGGTCGATCGCGGTGTTGAAGTCCTCCTCCCGGAGCATCGTCGACTTGTCGTACACCTTGATGTCGCCGTTGTCGACTAGTTCGCCCCACTCCTCGAACCCGACCGACTCCGCGGCCTGCCGGATGTCCTCGGCGTTCTCCTCGAAAGAGATGTAGATCCCTCGTTCGTCGAACTCCCTCACCCCGTTGTAGAGGTACTGGATGCCGAAGATGCTCTTGCCGGTCCCGGGGTTGCCGCTGACCAGCACCGTCGAGTTATCGACGATACCGCCGTTGAGAATCGCGTCGAGACCGTCGACCCCGGTCTCGGTAACGTCGACCATGGATAGCGTGACGTAGCGTCGCGGAGGGAATTAAGCCCACCGGGTCTGTCACGGTTCCGACGGCTCGTTGCGGGACACGCAGCAGACGAATCACGCTGTCACAGCGGGAAACGCCGGAGAATCCGGCACTGCGTGGGGACGATGCGGTCGTGACGGTACTGTTAACTGTTGGCAGCCGAACTGTTGCCACTATGACCGAGGCGGGGCCCGATCCGGGGGAGACAGGTCGCACCGACGAGCGGGCAGACACGAACCGGGTGTTGATCGTCGAGGACGAGCCCGACGTGGCCGACCTCTACCAGACCACCGTCGAGTCGGCGGGGTACGACGTCGACGTCGCAAACAGCGTCGGCGACGGCGCCGACCGGCTATCCGCGGCGTACGACATCGCGCTCCTGGATCGACGACTCCCGGACGGCCACGGGGAGGAGCTGCTGGCGACGATTCGTGAGCGGGAACTCGACATCCGCGTCGGGATGGTGACCGCGGTTGAACCCGACTTCGACATCGTCGAGATGGGGTTCGACCTCTACGTGCTCAAGCCGCTCTCCCAGAACGAGCTCCTCGACGCCGTCGAGCGCCTCGGCACCCGAAGCCAGTACGACGACCACCTCCAGCGAACCGCGGCGCTGGCCTCGAAGCGGGCGACGCTGGAGGCCGAGAAACCCCGCGAGGCGCTCGAACGGAACGAGAAGTATCAGCAGCTGACCGCGGAGCTCGCGGAGCTCGACGCCGAACTCGAGCGCATCACCGAGCAGTTCGACACGCAGGATTACCGACGGCTGTTCGAAGACATCGGCGCCTAGCCCAGCTGTTCGCCGACGATTCGGTCCGCCTCTTCCACGAACGCGTCCCGTTTCTCTCGGGGGATGGTCGCCCCCGCCGCCACGTCGTGGCCACCGCCGCCGCCCCGACCGCCGCGGCGGCCTCGGACATCACGACAGAGAGATCCAGCCCGTCGCTGACGAGGAACCCACTCCCCCGCCCGGACACTTTGAGCTCTTCGTCGTTCTCCTGGGCGAACGCGATGATCGGCTGGTCGCGTCGTACCCCTCCGCGCCCAGCGCCATCCCGGCGATGATGCCGACGATGGTCTCGCGGATCCGCGTGCCCGCGTCGAACCACTGGAGATGCTCCGCCTGCTCGACGCCCTCCGTCTTCACCCACTCCAGCCCCTCCGAGAGGTTCCGCCGATGGGTGCGCAGGAGCGTCCGAGCCTCCTCGAGTGCCTCGTCGCGGTAGCCCAGACAGACCGCCAGCCCCACGTCCGCCCGTTCGTAGCGAGCGGTCGCGTTCAGCACGGTCGAGAACTCGCTCACGTCCCGGAGTTCGGTGCCGACCTCCTCCGCGGAGAGCGTGTACGTCGTCGTCGTCACGCCGTTGACGCGCTCCGGGGGACGCCCCGCGAGATCGCGTGGCGCATCAGCGCGCTGGCGACGGTCTGGCGCTCCTCGAAGGAGAGATCCACCCAGCGCCGCCAGTCGCCGTCGACTTTCAGGTCCACGTCCAACTCCGAGAGGAACCGGATCGACCCCTGTTCGTCGCCGGAGATCCCGGGGATTCGGAGCTCGCTGGCGTACTCGAGCAGCTTCGGGAGTGGGCGGGTCTGGCGACCGTACAGCGAGATGTCCGTCACTTCCTCGATCACGCCGGCGTCGACGCCCTCGGCGACGACCCCCTCGTTCGCCCCCCGCAGGCCGCCGTCGGTGTCCTGCATGTCCCCGACGGCGCCGACCACCGCCAGCGCCGCGAGGTCGCGGTTGTCGACGCCGTCACGCTCCATCGCGCGGGCGAGCACGTACGTCGCCCCCGCGCCGGAGAGTTCCGCGGCGCCGTCGATGCCGAACAGAAGCGGGTTGAGGTGGTGCTCGATCTCCGGCGGCTCCTCGCCGTCCTCCCCGGTCGCCGGCTGGTGGTGGTCGGCGACGACGGCGTCGAACTCGCCGGCGCGGTGGTGGGGGACGATCTCGTCGAGCTGGCCGCTGCCGAAGTCCGTAAACAGCGCGACCTCGTGGTCGGTGGCGGCGATGCGGTCGATCGCGGCGGCGTCCAACTGCTTCTCGAACGTGGTCTCGAAGGGGATCCCCGCCCGCTCCAGCGCGGTGGCGGCGATGGCGCCGCTGGTGAGGCCGTCGGCGTCGATGTGGGAGGCGAGCACGACGGAGTCGGCAGCCAGCACGCGCTCGGCGCAGGCGCTCGCGCGGTCGGCCATCGCGGGGACGGGGTCGCTCATCGCTCTGGTGGAACTGGGGGCGGCGTGTGGTAAAAAATCTCGTTAGTCGTTCGGCACGACCTCCGGCGCCCGGAGCGTCTCGGGGTCGCCGTCGAGCGTCGCGAGCACCATCGCCGCCGTCAGCACGGCGATCCCGGCGCAGACGAGGTACTCGAGCCGCATGCCGACGACGGAGGCGACCGGCAGCGCCACGAGCGGGCCGATCGTCGAGCCCAGATCGCCGAACACGTTGTAGACGCCGCCGAGTTTCCCCACGTCGCCACCGGGCGCGATGTCGCCGAGGTAGGCCATCAGTGGGGGGCCCGTGCCCCCGACGCCGATCCCCACGAGCGCGACGCCGACGACCGTGCTCGCGACGCTGGGACGAACGCGAGCAGCGCGAAGCCGGCCGCGAGCAGCCCCAGCGCCGGGATCACGGTGTACGTCCGCGAGGGGAGCGTATCCGAGAGCCGACCGACCACGAGCGTCGTCACCGACATCGCGAGCACGGAGATCGCCATCACGATCCCGCTGACGCCCGTCGACGCCAGCGCGCCGAGGGCGATGTTGTACTCGTTCGTGTACAGCACGACCGTCGAGAGGAGGATGCCGGCGTAGAGGAACCGCACCGCGAGGTTAGTGGCGCCGATGCCGAGCACCCGGGCGTCGGCGCGGACGACCGCCGGGAGGTCCCGCAGCCGCGTCGTCGCCGACGCGCTCCCCTCGACGTTCGGCAGGACGACGAACGCGACGACCGCCGCGAACAGCCCCGCCGCGCCGGCCGTGGCGAACGCCTCGCTGTAGCCGTACAGATCGGTCAAGATCCCGCCGAGGATGAGCCCGGCGGGGAAGCCGAGGCTCTGGCCGCCGCGCATGTACCCCACCCACTTCCCGCGGTTCTGCGCGGTCGTGACGTGGGTGACGGTCGTGAACGCGCCGACGAAGACGAACGCGGAGCCGACCCCCACAGCGCCCGCGAGAGGAAGAAGATCGCGGCGCTGGAGAGGGGGATCGCGCCCGGATCGAGCGCGACCACGTAGCCGAACGGCACCAGCCCCTGCACGGCGAGGCCGATCAGCATCGGTCGGCGCGTGCCGAGGCGGTCGAGCACTTGCCCCGCCGGCGTGTTCAACAGCAGCCGCGTGAAGCGGTTGACCGAGAGGATCATCCCGACGACGAACGAGGAGATCCCCAACACCGTCCCCAGCGCCGGGAGTGTCGGGAACGCGACACCGCCGCCCACGCCGCCGAAGAACACCCCGGCGATCACGGCGCCGACGACGACCGGGACGCTCGGGTCCTCGTCGTCGATCGCGGGACTGGTGAGGGTGGGGACCTGCACGATCGGCGCTACCAGGCGTACTCTTCGCGCGGATCCACCGCGTCGGCGTCGCGATCGAACACGTGCTCGCCGTCGACGAACACGTGCTGGGTCCGGCTGTCGACCCGCCAGAACTCGCCGTCCCAGACCGCCACGTCGGCGTCGGTGCCCGGTTCGAGCGTACCGACGCGGTCCTTGATCCCGAGGATCTCGGCGGCGTTGGTGGTCACGGCGTCGAGTGCGGCCTCCTTCGGGAACCCTTCACGGACCGCGAGCCCGACACAGACGTCGAGATGCTGCTGGGGCAGGACCGGCGCGTCGGTCTGGATCGCGACTTTCACGCCGGCGTCGTGGAGGATCCCCGGCGTCTCGAAGGTGATGTTCCGGAGTTCGTACTTGCTCGCCGAGGAGATCGACGGGCCGACGACCGCGGGCACGTCCCGTTCGACGAACTCCTCGGCCATCACGTGGCCCTCGGTGGCGTGTTCGATCGAGAGGTCGTCGATGCCGAACTCGTCGGCGATGCGGAACACGGTCCGGATGTCGTCGGCCCGGTGGGCGTGGACCCGCAGCGGGAGATCGCCGGTGAGCACGCGAGAGAGGTTCTCCATCCCGAGGTCGCGCTCGAACTCGTCGTCCCCGTCGGCGTTTGCCTTCCGGTCGAGGTAGTCCTCCGCGGCCATGAACTGCTCGCGGAGCGTGGCAGCCACGCCCGGCCGGGTCGAGGGCTGGCGATCCTTCTGCTCGCCGTGGAAGCGCTTCGGGTTCTCGCCCATCGCGGCCTTCATCCCGTCTTCGGTGATCAGCATCTCGTCGGCGCGGTCGCCGTAGGTCTTCATCGAGACGATCACGCCGCCGATGACGTTGCCCGACCCCATCCGGCTGGAGACGCTGGTGACGCCGTTCTGGAAGGCGTGTTTGAGCTCCTCGTCGCGCGGGTGGAACCCGTCGAGTGCGTTGACGTGGGGCGTCGTCGCGGACGTGCCTTCGTTGAAGTCGCCGTCCTCGGGTTCGCCCCACTCGGCCATCCCGGCGTGGGAGTGGGCGTCGATGAGCCCGGGCGTAACGTGTGCGCCGTCGACGTCGATCTCGTCGGCGTCGTCGGGCGCGTCCACCTCGCCCACGTCGGCGATCTCCCCGTCCTCGATCAGTACGTCGCCCTCGATCGTTCCGCGCTCGGTCTGAGTGTGTACGACCCCGTTCCGGATGACTCGCATACTCGCGAGTCGGAGCGGTCGAACAAATGATTTCGGTTCGAAGCACGGCCGGCCCCGACCGACCGTCGGTGTGTCTCTTACTCCCGTGACACGGTTTCACAACCTCGGAGTAGAGTTAAGTGGGACCGGAATAGAGGAACTGACAGGACGAACGATGCGCCTCCCGACATCCCTCCCAATGCTCACAGGGCTCAATAGCTCTGCGCTTGGGTTTACCGGAGCGGACCGGTTCGGGTATGTCGGGATTTCCATCGTACGCCCGCAGGTTCGTTCCGGTCGGCTCGCAGCGTGAATCGGTTCACGGCGGCCCGGTCGGTGCGAACCTGCACTTTCCTGAGCCGTCTGTTCACGTTGTGGGCCAACTCCCACGGGAGCTGGTCCCCAGCACGTTCGAGTCGTGGTGGGAGCATGCGATGAGCACCAAAAGTTCCGACGGGTCGGCGGTTCACCGCCAGCCCATCGGTGTGGACTGTACAGTTAGCGTCCCGCGCAACGCAGCCGGCGACCTCGAAACCGGCGTTCGAGACCGTCTCGGCGGCGCCGACGGCGTCGACGCGGTCGAGGAGGTCGACCTCCAGGGCATCCGCCCTGGCCTGAACGACCTGACGGTCACCGTTTCGGCGTCGTTGGTCGTCGACGACAGCGCCGAGACGGCCGCGCGGCTGGAGGACCGATTCGGTGTCAGCGAGGTGGAGGTGGAGTTACGCACGGGGCCTCCTTAGCCAGCCACGGCACGTGACCGATCGGCGCCTCCGTGCGCCGATCACGGAACTGATGCCGTGGCTGTGCGGAAGCCGATTGACAGTACGTAACCCTCGGCGCCGCCGTGCGCCGATCACGGAACTGATGCCGTGGCTGTGCGGAAGCCGATTGACAGTACGTAACCCCTCGGCGCCTCCGTGCGCCGATCACGGAACCGATGCCGTGGCTGTGCGGAAGCTGATTGATAGCCCGTGACCGATCGGCGCCGCCGTGCGCCGATCACGAAACCGATGCCGTGGCTGTGCGAAGTCACGCAGGGTCGCCCCCTGTGTACGCCCCCGCTGGCGCACGGGCCCTCCATTCTCACCTCCCCAGAAATACGCTCCACCACGCACGTCTTCCCCACCCAGCGATGCCGTCGGGGAAGGGCAAGGTAGTTACCCGTTCCGCCCCGACTCCAGCCATGAGCGTACTGGAGGACGCCCGCGCCGTGCTCGCGGTCGACGGGGTCTGCGACGCCTGTCTGGGCCGCGTCTTCGCCGACCGAAGCCACGGCCTCACCAACCGCGAACGGGGGCGGGCGCTGCGGACCGTCGTCGGGCTGGAGGACGACGCGGAACCCGCCTACGTCGACCCTGAAGAGTGCTGGGTCTGTGAAGGCTACTGCGCCGCGTTCGACGAGTGGGCCGAGCGCGCCGCCGCCGAAGTCGAGGACGTGGAGTACGAGACCTACCAGGTGGGCACCCGCCCGCCCGCGCTGATCGAGGAGAACGAGCGCATGCTCCGGGAGGACGCCGGCCTCGACGCCGACGCCGGCGAACGGTTCAAAAGCGAGTTCAACCGCGAGGTCGGCAAGCGCGTCGGCCGACTGACTGGAACCGAGGTCGACTTCGACCGCCCGGAGGTCCAGTTCCTGCTCGATCTGGAGGACGACACCGTCGAGGCGAAGGTCAACTCCGCGTTCGTCTACGGCCGCTACCGCAAGCTGGAGCGAGGGATCCCGCAGACGAAGTGGCCCTGCTCGGCCTGCAACGGCAGCGGCCGGCAGGGTCGGGAGCCCTGCGAGGAGTGTGACGGGCTGGGCTATCGGTACCCCGAGAGCGTCGAACAGCTCACCGCACCGGTCGTCGAGGACGTGATGGACGGCGTCGGGGCGACGTTCCACGGCGCCGGCCGCGAGGACGTCGACGCCCGGATGCTCGGTACGGGGCGACCGTTCGTCATCGAGATCGAGGACCCCCGCCGGCGCGACGTGGACACCGACCGCCTGCAGGAGGACATCAACGCCTTCGCCGACGGGAAAGTCGAGGTCGAAGGGCTGCGCCTCGCGACCCACGAGATGGTCGAGCGCGTCAAGCGCCACGACGCCTCGAAGCGCTACCGCGCCGCGGTCGCGTTCGACGCCGATGTCGACGCCGACGACTTCGCCGCGGCACTCGAGGAACTCGACGGCGCGACGATCGAACAGGAGACGCCCAACCGTGTCGACCACCGCCGGGCGAGCAAGGTCCGCACCCGCGACGTGTACGACATCGAGGGCGACCTCGAGGACGCCCGGACTGCGACCGTCGAGATCCACGGTGCGGGCGGGCTCTACATCAAGGAGCTCGTCTCGAGCGACGAGGGCCGCACCACGCCGTCGCTCGCGGGACTGCTGGGCGTCGGCGCCGAGGTGACGGCGCTGGACGTGCTCCGCGTCGAGGGCGAATCAGAGCCGTTCGAGAACGCGGCGTACTTCCGGGACTGATGGTCGTCGGCGCCGACGAGGCCGGGAAGGGCCCGGCACTCGGTCCGCTGATCGCCGGTGCGGTCAGGGCCGATCCCGCCGACCTCCCGGCAGGGCTCGACGACTCGAAGCAGCTGTCCGCGGCGCGCCGCGAGGAGTTGGCCGCCGGGCTCCGCGACTGCCCCGAGATATCGGTTGCGACCGCGGCCGTCGCGCCCGAGCGGATCGACGCCCCCGAGACCGACATGAACGGCCTCGGCGTCGCGGCGCAGGCCGAAGCCGTCGCCGCCGTCGCCCGAGACGGCGACGACGTGGTCGCCGACGCCGCCGACACCGACGAGTCGCGGTTCGGCCGGCGACTCCGGGATGCGGTGACCGAGCGGGGATCCCAGGTCACAGTCACTGCCGAACACGGTGCCGACGAGTCGTACGCGGTCGTTTCGGCCGCGAGCGTCGTCGCCAAAGTCGAGCGGGACCGCCGGATGGCGGAGATCGACGACGAGTACGACCGCGCGGTCGGGAGCGGCTACCCCTCCGATCCGACCACGCGGGCGTTCCTCGCCGGGTACGTCGAGGAACACGGGGAACTGCCCGCGTGCGCCCGGACGACGTGGGCGACCTGCGAGGACGTGCTCGCGAGCGCGGAACAGTCCGGGCTGAGCGAGTTCTAACGGAACGGCGGCAGCTCCCACGCGTACGCGCCGAGCGCGAGCAGCGCGCCGATCCACAGGATCACCACCACGATCAGCGGCGCACCCAGCACCAGCAGCACGCCAGCGAGCGCCGGGAGCGCGAAGAACCCCAGCAGCAGGCCGCCGCCGATCTGGCTCAGCGCCCGGACGGCGCCGCGGATCTCCGCGCGAACCGCCTGCCGGATCGCTCGTTCGGTTTCTGGATCGACGTCATCGCCATTATCGGCGCCGGAGGGCATACGCCGGGATTCGCCCGAACGGGAGAAAAACGTTCGGCCGCTCAGTGGTCTCCGGTCAGCAGCGACCGGAGGATGTCGCCGTACGCGGGACGGGTGACCAGCACCCCGACGAGCACGCCGAGGATGGTGAAGATCGCGAACCCGCGGAGCTGGCCGAGCGAGAGCACCGCCAACGGCGAGAGCGCGACGATCGTCGTCGCCGCCGCGGCGCCGATGACCCAGAACGCCTTGCGGAAGCGGCTCTGGAACACGCGCTGGCTGCTCACCTCGCCCTCGCTCATCACCTCGTCGGCGATGATGATCAGGTCGTCCACCCCGGTCCCGATCGCGGCGACGAAGCCGGCGATCACCGAGAGATCGATCGGATAGCCGATCGCCGCGGCCGCCCCCATCAGGATCACGACCTCCGAGAGCGCGGTGACGATCATCGGCCCCGCGACCTCGACGCGCCGGTAGCGAGCGAACACCACGCCGCTCACGGCGAGCACCGCGGCGATCCCCGCGATCAACGAGTCGGTCTTGAACCGGTCGGACTGCGAGGGGTCGACGTACAGCATCGAGTTCTGGTCGAGGTCGAGCTCGGTCGGGAGCGCGCCGGCGCGGAGGTTGATCGCGACCTCCTGGGCCGTCGAGAGGTTCCCGGTCGTCAGGCGGAACTGCGGGTTGTCCGCCCACGTCCCATCACGCATCGGCTTGGCGAGGCCGTTGGGGCCCCTTCGACGCCGAAGGCGTTCAGGACCTGGCCGTCCTGCACGAGCAGGATGCACGGTTCGGTCCCGTTGGGGTTCTCACGGTAGCGGCACTCCGTGCCGCCCTCCTGGGCGAGTCCGGTGTCGACGAAGCGCTGCTGGACGTCCTCGGCGGCGTCCTCCCTGACGATGACGCCGACTTCGCCGCCCCGGCCGCCCTCGAGCGGTTCGGCGTTGCCGACCTGCCGGAGGTCGTCGGACTCCATGATCGTCGTCCGGACGTACGTGCCGTTCTCGTTCTGGTGGTACGCCTGGATCAGCACCTGCCCCGGGACTCGATCAGCTCGCGGACTGCGGTCTGGTTGGCGTTGGGCACCTCGACGACGATCACGTCGCCGCCGACGACCCGGACGGTCCCGCCGGAGAGGCCGGCCTCGTTGACCTTCTGTCGCAGCACGGTCACCGCGGTCCGCTGGGTGATCTCCGAGACGCGGTCCTGCGTGTCGTCGGCTTCATAGCCCGCCTCGTTCAGCGCGGCGTCGAGCTGTGCGGCGGTGACGTTCGCCGTTCTGACCTCGACGACCGTCGTCCGCTGGACGGTGTCGCCGTACTCGCCGGGGTAGCGGACGGCGATGTCCTGTGCGCTCGCGTTCTCGAGGCCGGCGGCGACTTCCTGGCGGATCGTCTGCCGCTCGGTTCCGTTGGGAACGTCGACGCCGGTCGCGTGGACGCCGACCAGCGGCGCCTGGATCCGGGTGCCGCCGGAGAGTTCGAGGCCGTACTGGAGGTTCGTCATGCCGGTGTTCGCCGCCGTGCCGTTGCTCGTCGATCCTGGCGTGTTGGTGCTCGGTGCGAGCGTCGGCGAGAACAGCGCGAACACGCTCGCGAGCACGATCACGACGAGCAGGGCCACTCGCCAGTTCTCCTTGATGCTGGCCCACGTGCCGCCCTCGTCGGCCATTATCGGCTCACCCCTCGAACTTCCACCAGCGAAGCAGCGACATGTTGAGCATGTAGGTGTTCAGCAGGTCGGTCGCGAGGCCGAACACGAGGATCAGCCCGATCGAGGAGAGTAGCCCGATCCCGAACGCGGTCGCGACGATCGTCATCACGGTCATCGCGGCGATTGAGGTCACCGTCATCGTGATCCCGGTCTCCATCGCGCGATAGGCCGACTCGTAGAAGCTCCCCTGTCGGCGGAGCACGTGGTTGTTGAGCAGGATGTCGGAGTCGACGGAGTACCCGATGATCATCAGCAGCGCGGCGACCGAGCCGAGCGTGAGCTGGATACCGAGGACGTTCATCAGCGCCAGCGGCACCACCACGTCCGAGAACGCCGACACCACGACGGCGATGCTGGGAACGAACGTTCGGAACATCGCGAACACGAGCACGCTCATCCCCGCGAAGGCGATGACGATGCCGCCGATCGCCTGGGTCTGGGCCGCGCTACCGAAGCTCGGCGACGTGGCATCGATCGACTCCACGCCGAAGCCGGCGTTTTCGGCTTGGGTCTCCAACTGCTCGCTGTTCGCATCCGCCCCGAAGCTCACGAGGTAGATGTCGCTTCCGGCGACCGGCTGGATGCTCGCCGGCTCGGCCGTGAACGCCTCCTGGATCTGTTGTTCGGCGTTCGGGCCGTCGACCTGGAGTCGCATCTCGGTGCCGCCGGTGAACTCCATCCCGAGATCGACCGGCGCGCCAGTCGTGAGCCAGACGCCGCCGATGATCAGGAGGGCAATCGCCAGCACCACGAGCGGGACCGCGACCAGCTGTCGGTTCGAGTACTCGGCGTAGTCTACCTCCGGAAGTCCGAAGGGGAGGTCCACGCTCGGCACTCACCTCACCTCCCGGACGAACTGATTCATACCGCCGAGTTCCCCTCGCGTGCCGAATAAGCCTTCTCTTACCGTTCGCGCCCGAGCATGGCTGTGGCACGGAGCCAACGTTGATACGTCGTGGGGTCTATGTCCAGCACGATGCTGCTCCAGTCAGGGCTGCTTGGCCCCGAGACGCTCCCCTGCTGTTGGTCGTGGCAGGGATCGCGCTGTCGATCGCGGAGGCGTTAGCGCCGGGGGCCCACTTCATCGTCGTCGGCGTGTCGCTGCTCGGCGCCGGGCTGGTCGGCCTGCTGCTCGGCCCCGCGGCGACGCCGTTCGTGCTCGCCGGACTCGTGCTCCTGATCGGGATCGTCACGCTGTACGGCTACCGCGAACTCGACTTCTACGGCGGGAAGGGACAGCCCCAGACGAGTGACTCGGCCGACCTGAAGGGGCAAACCGCCCGCGTCACCTCCCGGGTCACCCCTCGAGAGGGCGAGGTCAAGATCGACAACGGCGGCTTCAACCCCTACTACTCCGCCCGCACGATCGAGGGCGAGATCCCCGAAGGCGAGGAGGTGATGGTGGTCGACCCCGGCGGCGGCAACGTCGTCACCGTCGAGTCGCTGGGCGCGATCGAGGGGGGCCTCGATCGCGAACTCGAACGTGCCCGCGCCGAGAACGCCCGCAAGGAGGCCGCGGACGCCGAGTCCGACGAGCGGGCGGGCGACGACGCCGCGGACGCCGACGACGCCCCGTCGGGCGACGATTCCGGTTGGACTTCCCGGCCCGACGCGGTCGCCGCCGACGAGGCCGCGGAGGACGGGGTGTCCGACGCGGAGTCCGAGGAGGAGTCCGAGCGCGAGACCGAGACGAACTGATCGCCGGGCGACACCGCCGCCTGGCGGTTTTTTCGCGGGAAACTATTAAGCCACCAACACCCCAACCCCGGGTATGGTCATTGCACCACTGCAGTTCGCCGGCGCCGTCACGGGCGTCGTCGGCCTGCTGTTCCTCTTCGTCGTCATCGCCGCGGTGTGGCAGGCCGTGGAGATCGTCGACGCAACGGAGAAGAAAGCCCTCACCGTGTTCGGGGAGTACCGCAAGCTCCTCGAACCGGGTATCAACTTCATCCCGCCCTTCGTCTCCCAGACCCACGCGTTCGACATGCGGACCCAGACGCTGGACGTGCCCCGCCAGGAGGCGATCACGCGGGACAACTCCCCGGTCACCGCCGACGCCGTCGTCTACATCAAGGTGATGGACGCCCGGAAGGCGTACCTCGAAGTGGACGACTACAAGACCGCGGTCTCTAACCTCGCCCAGACCACCCTCCGTGCGGTGCTGGGCGACATGGAGCTCGACGACACGCTCAACAAGCGCCAGGAGATCAACGCCCGGATCCGGAAAGAGCTCGACGAGCCCACCGACGAGTGGGGGATCCGCGTCGAGTCCGTCGAGGTCCGCGAGGTCAACCCCTCGAAGGACGTCCAGCAGGCGATGGAGCAGCAGACCTCCGCCGAGCGCCGCCGCCGCGCCATGATCCTCGAAGCGCAGGGGGAGCGACGCTCCGCCGTCGAGGAGGCCGAGGGGGAGAAGCAGTCCAACATCATCCGCGCACAGGGGGAGAAGCAGTCCCAGATCCTCGAAGCGCAGGGTGACGCCATCTCGACCGTGCTCCGGGCGAAATCCGCCGAGTCGATGGGCGAGCGCGCGATCATCGACAAGGGGATGGAGACGCTGGAGAACATCGGGCAGGGCGACTCCTCGACGTTCATCATGCCCCAGGAGCTCACCTCGCTGGTCGGCCGCTACGGCCAGCACCTGACCGGCAGCGACACCAAGACCAAGGAGAGCCTCAACTCGCTGGACTTCGACGAGGAGACCCGCGAGATGCTGGGGCTCGACGACATCGAGAACATCCTCGGCCAGATCGACGAGGCCGCCGAGCTCGACACCGAGGCGATGGAGGAGGAGGCCGAGAAGATCATGTCCGGCGACACCGAGCCCGACATCCAGTCGGCCGACGACGTGGTCGCCGACGCCGACGAGTCGGAGTTCGTCGACGACGCCGAGGTCGAGACCAAGGAGTCCGGCTGACTTCGGATCACTCCGGCGAATTACTCCTTCCCTACAAATTTCCAACGGTTATATAACGGCCGAATAGTAACGGGTACTCATGAAGCGACGCGCGTACCTTCGAACCGCCGGCGTGGGCGCTGCGGCCCTGATCGCGGGCTGCTCCGCGGAACCGACCGGCGAAGACGGCAGTACCGACACTCCGACAGGCACGACCACGGGGACGACCGAGGGAACGCCGACGCTCCGTGTCGGGACGTACACCTCGTTCATCGACGCGCCGAGTACGAGCCCCGGCGCGTGGGTGAAAGAGCAGTTCGAAGCCGAACACGACGCCACACTCGAGTGGTTCGCGCCGGACGGGGGGATCGACTACTTCCTCCAGCGGCGCAATCAGGGCGTCACCGTCGACACCGACCTCTACGCGGGCCTCACGCCGGAGAACATGGTCCGTGCCGACGACAACCTCCAGAACGGCGACTCGCTGTTCGACTCGGTCGACACCGGCAACATCGACAACGCCGACCACCTGATCGACGAGTACCAGTTCGACCCACAGGGGCGGGCGCTGCCGATGGGGGCGGCGTACATCAGCCTCGTCTACAACCAGAACATGCTCGACGAGCGTGGGGTCTCCGGGCCGGAGACGTTCGAGGATCTCACGACCGAGGAGTACCGCGACGCGCTGTTGATCCCGAACCCCCAGAACAGCGAGACGGGACTTGAGTTCCTGTTCTGGACGATCAACGAGTACGGCGAGGACGGCTACCTCGACTACTGGCAGCGGCTGCTCGACAACGGCGCCCGGATCCTCGAAGGCTGGGGCGCCGCCTACGGCGCCTACAGCGAGGGCGAGGCGCCCGCGGTCGTCTCGTACTCAACCGACCAAGTGTTCGCCGACATGTCCGACGCCGACATGGCCGAACACCAGATCGGCTTCCTGAACGGCGAGGGGTACGCCTACCTCGAGGCGATGGCCCGGTTCAGCGACACCGACAAGCCCGACCTGGCCGAGTCGTTCATCTCGTTCATGCTCCGCCCCGAGATCCAGGCCGAGGTCGCCCAGCGCAACGTGGCGTTGCCGGCGGTCGACAACGCCGAGCTCCCAGAGAAGTTCGACGAGCTGACGCCGGAGCCCGAGACGGTGGTGTCGTTCGACTACGACCGGCTCTCCGGGAACGTCGACGACTGGCTCGGCGAGTGGTCCCGGCAGGTCGCCGAACAGTAGCGTGACGGCCATCCGTCGGCGACTCGAAGCCGCCACGCTCCCGGTGGCCGCCCTCTCGACGCTCGCCCTGCTGACGCTGCTGTTCTACTACCCCGTCGGCCGGGTGCTCTCGGAGGCGATCCTCCGCGAGGGGCGGCTCACGCTCGAGCCGCTGCGCTCGGTGCTCGCCGACCCGTTCTTCTTCGGCGTCCTCGCGCAGGCCGCCGAGGACCCCTCGGTGCTGTGGACGGCGATCGAGCCCCATCGGATCGGCCCGATCACCTACCCGTTCCCGAACTACAAACTGGGGCTGTTCGGCTTCACCGCGTACCAGGCGCTGCTGTCGACGATCGCGAGCATCGCGCTCGGGCTGCCGGGCGCGTACGTGCTCGCGCGGTTCGAGTTCCCCGGGCGGAAGACGATCCGCTCGCTGACCGCGGTGCCGTTCGTGATGCCGTCGATCATGGTCGCGATCGGCTTCATCGCCACGTTCGGTCGGAACGGCGTCCTCAACACGGCGCTGACCGCCGTGGGGCTCCCCCGGATCGAACTGCTGTACACGCTGCCGATCATCGTCCTCGCCCACGCGTTCTACGACGCGCCGCTGATCGCGCGGGTGACGGCGACGGCGTGGGAGAGCGTCGACGCCGGCACGGCAGAGACGGCCCGCAGCCTCGGCGCGTCGCCACGGCGGGCGTTCGTCGACGTGGTGTTCCCCCAACTGCTGCCGGCGATCCTCACCGGCGCGCTGCTGACGTTCATCTTCTCGTTCATGTCCTTCGCCATCGTGCTCGCGCTGGGCGGGCTTCGGCTGGCGACCGTCGAAGTCTGGGTGTACCACCGCGTCAACCAACTCGACTACGGCGGCGCGTCGACGCTGGTGACCCTCGAGATGCTGTTCTCGCTGGTGTTGACGTACGCGTACCTCCAGTACGAGGCCCGCCAGCGCGCCGAGAGCGCCGCCCGCCCGGCGCCCCGCAAGCCGCTGTTCGGCCCGCTGAACACCGACCGGGTGGCGGTCTGGGCCTACGTCGCCGTCGCGCTGGTGGTGTTCGTCACGCCGATGGCGAGCATGCTTCTGGCGAGCGTCACCGGCCCCAACGGGTTCACCCTCGCGAACTACGAGTTCCTCGTCAGCCGCCAGCTGAGCGCCGAAGCGTTCCAGATCAAGCCGCTGACGGCGATCAGCAACTCGCTGCTGTACGGCGCCGGCAGCCTCGCGATCGCGGTGCCGATGGGCGTGCTGCTGGCTGTCGTCTCCACCCGGGACGTGCCCGGGAGCAAGCTGATCGACACGCTCTCGATGGCGCCCTTTGCCGTCTCGGGCGTCGTCGTCGGCCTCGGCCTGCTCCAGGGGCTGGTGTTCGGCACCACAGTCTTCGGCTATCGGTTCACCGTCACCGGGGCCGTCGCCGTCGTCGCCGCCCACGCCGTCGGCGCCTATCCGTTCGTCACGCGCAACGTCGCGCCGCTGTTGGCGACGATCGACCGCTCGGTCGTCGAGTCCGCGCGCACCCTCGGCGCCTCCAGGTTCCGGGTCCTGCTCGACATCGAACTCCCGCAGGTGTTCGCCGGCGTCGTCGCCGGGGCGGCGTTCGCGTTCGCGATCAGCATCGGGGAGTTCGATTCGACGGTGATTTTGGCCAGCGGGAGTTCGGCGTACACCATGCCGGTCGCCATCGAACGCTTCATCGGGCGACGCCTCGGCCCCGCGACGGCGATGGGCTGTGTGTTGCTCGTCGTCACCGCCGCGAGCTTCCTCGTCATCGACCGCCTCGGCGAGGGGAGGGGGATGTAGATGGCGCGCATCGAACTCGACGGCGTCCGGAAAACGTTCGCCGACGCGGTCGCGCTGGAGGCGGTCTCGCTCACCGTCGAGGAGGGGGAGTTCTTCACGCTCGTCGGCCCCTCGGGCTGTGGGAAGACGACGACGCTGCGGGCGATCGCCGGCCTCTCCTCGCCCACCGCGGGGACGGTTCGCTTCGACGGCGAGGACGTGAGCGACACGCCCGTCGAGGACCGCAACGTCGGCGTCGTGTTCCAGAGCTACGCGCTGTTCCCGCACATGACCGTCGCGGAGAACGTTCGCTACGGCCTCCGGTTCACCGACCCACCGCGCGGGCTCACCGCCGACGAGCGCGTCGACGAACTGCTCGACCTGGTCGACCTCCCGGGTATGGGCGACCGCGAGCCCGACGAGCTCTCGGGCGGGCAGCAACAGCGGGTCGCGCTGGCCCGCGCGCTCGCGCCGGCGCCGGACGTACTCCTGCTCGACGAGCCCATGAGTGCCCTCGACGCGCGACTCCGCGAGCAGCTCCGCCGGGCGATCAAGCGCATCCAGCAGGAGCTCGACGTGACGACCGTCTACGTCACCCACGACCAGGAGGAAGCGTTGGCGGTCTCCGACCGGCTCGCAGTGATGCACGACGGTGGCGTCGAGCAGGTCGGCACCCCGGTCGAGGTGTACGAGCGCCCCGAGACCGAGTTTGTCGCCTCGTTCGTCGGCGAGAACAACGTGTTCTCGGGCGTCGTCGCCGACCGCGACGGCGACGAACTGGCCGTCGACGTGGGCGTCACTGGCGCCGACGGCGACGGTGCCGCCACTCCCGGCGCCAACCCCACCAGCGATGCTGCTGCCAGCGGCGAGGAGACCTTCCGCGTCGCCGCCGGCGACGCCGCCGCGGCTGTCGGCGACCGCGTGACGTTCTGCGTGCGCCCGGCGGCGCTCTCCCCCGACCCCGGCCACAACCGATTCCCGGTCGCGCTCGAAACGACGGAGTACCTCGGCGGCATCACGCGTCTCTACGGCGAGTGGGCGGGCCGCGAGATCGTGCTGCGCTTGCCCGAGCCGCCGGCCGACGACACGATCACGGTCGGGTTCGACCCGGCTGACGCGATCGTCCTCTGAACCACCCGCCGCAGATCACACCAACACATGATCACGCTTGCTTCCGACTTCGGCACGCCGTACCCAGCAACGATGAAGGGCGTCATCCTCCGGCAGTGCGACGCCCGACTGGTCGACATCGCCCACGACTTCCCCCGGCAGGACGTGCGCGCCGCCGCGTTCTGGCTGCGCGAGGTGCTGCCCGAGTTCCCGCCGGCGACCCATCTCGTCGTCGTCGACCCCGGCGTCGGCACCGACCGCGCCGCGATCGTCGTCGAGGCCGGCGGCCACCGGATCGTCGCGCCCGACAACGGCGTCGCGCTCCCGGCGGCCCGTCGGCTCGCCGATGACGACGAGGCGATCGCGGTGTACGAGGTCGCCTACGACGACGACGAGACCGCGAGCAACACGTTCCACGGTCGGGACGTGTTCGCGCCCGCCGCCGCGCGGGTCCACGAGGTCGACGAGGTCGCCCACGCCGACGGCGTGGTGTCGACCGACGACTGGGTCGACATGACGTTCCCCGAGCCGATCCGCGACCAGGACGCCGCGACGGGCGAGGTGCTGGTCGTCGATGGCTTCGGCAACGCGATCACCAACATCCCCGGCCACGTCCTCGACGGCCACAGCACCGTCCGCGTCAACGACGAGTTCGCGCCCGTCGAGGACGCCTACGCCGAGATGGACCCCGGCGAGCGCCTCGTCACCGTCGGCAGCCACGGCAACGTCGAGTTCGCGGTCAACCAGGGCCGCGGCGACGAGGCGTTCGACCTCGCGGTCGGCGACGACGTGTCGCTCTCCTGGTGAGAGCCCCCACGACCCTCCGTCACCGACTCGTTCGTCCAGCGCAGCCTCGGGGGTACCCCAGCCGGAACGTTTTCGGCACGTGGCAACGTTTGGCACGATTATGGGTACGTACATGGCGCTGGTCGACGTTACCGACGAAACGGTCCAGAACGTGCAGGATCTCGCGACGGTTTGGGGTGACTTGACCGGCGATATCGAGGCGCTCGGTGGGGAGCTGATCGACGCGTACGCCATCCTCGGCGAACACGACTTCGTCGTCATCTTCGAGGCGGACGGCCGCGACGGCGCGTTCCAGACCTCGGTCTCCATCGAACGCTACGGGCTCGACACCCAGACGATGGAGATCATCCCCGTCGACGACCTGGGAGGGCTCGTCCAGGACATCTGAGCCGGCGACCCGTTATCCGTCACGAACGCTTTTCGTCCCGCGGTAACACCGGACAGCCGTGACCAAACAGGATCTGTTCGACGACATCGAGGCCGAGCACGACCGACTCACGGCGCTTTCGGAGCAACTCTGGGAGAACCCGGAACTCTCCCTGGAGGAACACGACTCCGCCGCGCTGCTCGAAGAAGCGCTTCGCGAGGAGGGGTTCACCGTCGAATCCGGCGTCGCCGGCATCGACACGGCGTTCGTCGCGCGCTACGGCGACGAGGGCCCCGTCGTCGGGACGATGGGGGAGTTCGACGCGCTGCCGGGGATGAGCCAGGCCGCGAAAGCCGAACGTGAACCGATCGAGGAGGGTGGCCCGGGCCACGGCTGTGGCCACAACCTCTTCGGCGTCGGCAGCCTCGCCGGCGCGATCGCGGTCAAACGCGCCATCGAGCGCGGCGACGCCCGGGGCTCGGTCGTCTACTTCGGGACGCCGGCAGAAGAGATCGGCGCCGGCAAGGTGTTCATGGTCCGGGCCGGCGCGTTCGACGACGTAGACGCGGTCGTCTCGTGGCACCCGGACTGGCTCAACACTCCCGGCCGAGGGTCCTGCCTCGCCGTCGACTCCTTCGAGATGCGGTTCGAGGGCGAGAGCTCCCACGCCGCCGCCGCGCCCGAAGCGGGCCGGAGCGCCCTCGACGGCGTCCAACTCCTCGGGAACGGTATCGAGTACATGCGTGAACACGTCGCCGAATCGGTCCGCATCCACTACGTTGTCAGCGACGGCGGGCAGGCCGCCAACATCGTGCCCGAGGAGGCGGCGATGGAGGTGATGGTCCGCGCGCCCGACCGCGCCGCCGTCGAGCGCGTCTCCGAGCGCGTGCGCGACGCCGCCGAGGGCGCGGCGCTCATGTCCGGCACCGACGTCGACGTGACCCAGACCGGCGGCATGTACGGCGTGCTTCCCAACGACGCGCTGGCCGACTCGATCAGGTCGACGATGGACGCGGCCGAGTTCACGCTCACCGACGAGCAGGAGTCCTTCGCGGCGGACCTGAAGGCGACGCTCGACGACCCCTCCTACGCCGGCGCGCCGCCCGAACGCCGCGAGGAGGTCGCCGAGGCGGCGATGTTCGGCGACCCCCTCGACGCCACCGACGAGGGCGGTGTCGGCTCCTACTCCACTGACGCCGGCGACGTGTCCTGGAACGTCCCGCTCGGGCGGTTCCGTGCGGCGACGTGGCCGACGGGGACGCCAGCGCACTCCTGGCAGGCTGTCGCGGCCGGGAAGGAACTCGGCACCGCGGGGATGCTGTTCGCCGGGAAAGTCGTCGCGGGGTCGCTGTACGATCTACTGACCGACGAGGAGCTGCTCGCCGAGGCCCGCGCGGAGTTCGAGGAGCGGAAGGGCGACCGCGAGTACGAGTCCCCCTCCCGGCCGACGCCGACCCCGACGAACTTGTCTGACCGTCGATTTGCGGCGTCGACGCGCGCTCCCGTCGTCGCATCGGACCCGGCAACTTAAACCCGAGAGCGGGCAATCCTCTCCCAATGAAGCCGACGGAGCTGTCGGGCCTGCCTCCGGGCGTCGGTGAGCATCTCGAGGACGAGGGTGTCGAGGCGCTCTACCCACCCCAGGCCGAGGCCGTCGAGCGAGGGGTGGCCGACGGTGAGAACGTCGTTGCCGCGGTCCCCACCGCCTCGGGGAAGACGCTGATCGCCGAACTCGCGATGCTCTCCGCCGTCGAACGCGGGGGACCGCGCTGTACATCGTCCCGCTCAGAGCGCTCGCAAGCGAGAAGAAGGCCGAGTTCGAGCGCTGGGAGGAGTACGGCGTCACCGTCGGCGTCTCGACGGGGAACTACGAGTCCGATGGCGAGTGGCTGGCCTCGCGGGACATCGTCGTCGCCACGAGCGAGAAAGTCGACTCGCTGGTGCGCAACGGCGCGCCGTGGATCGACGACCTCTCCTGTGTCGTCGCCGACGAGGTCCACCTCGTCGACGACCGGGAGCGCGGCCCCACGCTCGAAGTGACGCTCGCGAAACTTCGGCGGATCAACCACGACCTCCAGACGGTCGCGCTCTCGGCGACGGTCGGCAACGCGCCCGAGATCGCCGACTGGCTCGACGCCGAACTGGTCGACTCCGACTGGCGCCCGATCGACCTCAAGACGGGCGTCCACTTCGGGAACGCGATCAACTTCGCCGACGGCTCCCAGCGCGAGGTGTCGGTCGACAGCGGCGGCAAACAGACCCCGGCGCTGGTCGACGATACGCTCGACGAAGGCGGGTCGAGCCTGGTGTTCGTCAACTCCCGCCGGAACGCCGAATCCGCGGCCAGCCGGCTCGGCGGCACCACGAGTGACCATCTCACCGACGCGGAACGCGCCGACCTCCGGGAGCTGGCGACGGCGATCCGGGACGTGTCCGACACCGCGACCAGCGACGACCTCGCCGACTGCGTCAAAGCGGGCGCGGCGTTTCACCACGCCGGGCTCTCCAGCGAACACCGCGATCTGGTCGAGGAGGCGTTTCGTGACCGCCTGATCAAGGTGATCGCGGCGACGCCGACGCTCGCCGCCGGCGTGAACACGCCGTCACGTCGGGTGATCGTCCGAGACTGGCGGCGCTACGACCCGGAGTTCGGCGGTATGAAGCCACTCGACACGCTCGAAGTCCACCAGATGATGGGGCGGGCGGGCCGGCCCGGCCTCGACCCGTACGGCGAGGCGGTCCTGCTCGCCTCGAACAACGACACCAAGGCGGAACTGTTCGAGCGCTACATCGACGGCGAGCCCGAACCCGTCCGGTCGAAGCTGGCCGCCGAGCCCGCCCTGCGGACCCACCTGCTCGCGACGGTCGCGTCCGGCTTTGCCAACACCCGCGAGGAGATCCTGGAGTTCCTCGACAACACGCTCTATGCGGTCCAGAGCGCCGGGAACGCGCAGCTGGAGTCGGTGACAGACACGGTTCTGAACTACCTCGCTGCCAACGAGTTCGTCGACCGCGACGGCGACACGATCACCGCGACCGAGATCGGCCACACCGTCTCGCGGCTCTACCTCGACCCGATGAGCGCTGCGGAGATCATCGACGGCCTGCGCGACGCCGAGGACGGCGACGACGGAAGCCGGGAGTACGGCTCCCGGGGCGCGATGGACGGCGACCCGGCGGAGTCCTCGGGCTTCGTCTCCGGGAACGATCTGCTCGACGACGACCCGTTGGCCGACGCGGACGGCGAGGCCGAGGCGATGGGCGAAGAGGTCGAGGGGGGCGACGACGCCGGCGACGTGTCGGCGCTCGGGCTGTATCACCTCGTCTCCCGCACGCCGGACATGTACCAGCTCTACCTGAAGTCCGGCGACCGCGAGACGTACGAGGAGGAGCTGTTCGAGCGCGAGACCGAACTGCTCGGGCGCACCCCTCGGAGTACGACGACGTGGCGTTCGAGGAGTGGCTCTCCGCGCTCAAAACCGCCCGCATGCTGGAGGACTGGGCCAGCGAGGTCGACGAGGATCGCATCGCCGAGCGATACGGCGTCGGCCCGGGCGACATCCGGGGCAAGGTCGACACCGCCGAGTGGCTGCTCAACGCCGCCGAGCGGCTGGCGGGCGAACTCGATCTCTCGACCGTCGTCGCCGTCCGCGAGGCGAAAAAGCGCGTTGAGGACGGCGTCCGGGAGGAGCTGCTTGATCTCACGGGCGTCCGCGGCGTCGGCCGCAAGCGCGCGCGGCGGCTGTTCGAGGCCGGTGTCGAGAGCCGGGCGGATCTCCGGACCGTCGACAAGTCGGTCGTCCTCGGTGCGCTCCGCGGGGCGAAAACCGCCGAGACCGTGCTCGAAAACGTCGGCCGCGAGGATCCGTCGATGGACGGCGTGACCGCCGACGCCGACGCGAAACGTGCCGGCCGCGGGGAGGAGGCGGGCCAGGCCTCGCTGGGTGATTTCTGATGCGGCTCCTCGACGGCCGGGCGACGGTCGACGATCTCGACGCCTTCCTCGCGACGCTTGACGACGTCGCCGAGGCGACCGGAACGACGGTACAGGCGTTCGACGCCGACTACGTGGTCTCGGCTGCGCACCTCCAGCGCGCGCTGGACCGGGCCGACCGCGCCATCGCCCGCGGCGAGAACATCGCCCGGGAGCGTGCGGTGGAACTGCTCTGCTATGCGGCCGGCCGCCGCCAGATCAACCGTGCCCTGGAGATGGGCGTCGGCGAGGGGGCGAACCGCGTCGTCGTGCTCGTGGACTCGCCCGCCGGCGACGAAGCTGCGGAGGCCGAAGCGGTCGAACGGCTCCGCGAACACGTCACGGAGGCGTCGGTGCTCGGTGAGCACGACGAGGCGACGGTCCGGACGTTCTTCGACGTGTCCGACGCCGAACTCGACGCGGTAGAAGGGGACCTGACGGAACTGGTGCTGGAGCGCGTGGCGCTGCTGGACGTCGAGAAGTAGCTCGCGTCGTGGATTGACTCGTCCGTGGCGGGTAGTCGTCGACGCCGCCACGGCTCGTCGGTCGAGAACTGCGAGGAAGTAGTCCATCCTGGATTCGAACCAGGGTCGAAGCCCCAGAAGGCTTCAGGATTGGCCACTACCCCAATGGACTGCTACGCTCCACCTCGTCGGTGGCGTGCTTCGCAACCAACGGTAATCCGCTCGCAAGTATGAGTGTTTCGGAGTCAATCGCCGGCCCGTCGGCGGTTCGGTCACCGTGGCGCTGCTCCCGACCGGTTCGCGAAAAAGTGATCTCGTCGCGGCGACGTTACCCGAGGAGGTACCGGGTCCACGGGTAGCGTTCGACCAACGGCCGGCCGTCCAGTTCGTACTGCTCGAGGTACTGGTCGACCCCGAGGATGCGGCCCGCACCGAACGCCGCGACCGCGAGGAACACGAGCATGTACGCGAAGTCGCCGTTGATGTAGCCGTGCGAGACGCTCCAGTTGCCCAGGTAGAACATGAGCATCATGAACGCGCCCCAGAACGCGGCGAGGCGAGTGAGGCCACCGACCAGCAGGCCGAGGCCGATGAGCAGCTCACCCCACGGCACGGCGACGTTCACGAAGTCGAGGAACAGCTGCGAGGACCCCATCGCCTCGAACAGCCCGGCCACGGGGCTGCCGTTGGCTCGTGGGGCGTTCAGCAGGTACCCACCGGCGGAGAAGCTCCCCGAGAGTACCTTGTCCAGGCCGCTCTGGAAGAACGCCAGTCCCATCATGAGCCGCAGCGCCAGGATGAACCACACGCTCAGCGTGTGGAGCTTCCCTTCTGCGGTGAACCCGCCCAGCGTACTTCGGAGTGTGACTTCTTGTGTTGCCATATTTCGAGCTTGGACGGCGCGGGTCTTATGCCCCGAGCGTAGTTCCCGAGCCATGGGAACGTCTGTACCGGCCGATTTCGGTAGCCGGGAAACCACCACCTACTTGGCCGCTTCGGCCACAGAACCGGTATGTACGTCGGCCGCTTCCTCGTCGCCGCGCCCGGACTGGCAGCCTACCGCGTCTCCTCGCGCTCGTTCCCCAACCGGAAGGTAATCGAGCGCGACGGCAGCCTCACCGTCGTCCCGACGGACGACGCCGAACCGACCGACAACCCCTACGTCTCCTACAACTGCGTCCGGCGAGTCGACGCCCCGGACGGCCAGCGGGCCGTCGTCGGCAACGGCTCCCACGTCGACCCGATCGCGGAGAAAGTCGAGATGGGCTACCCCGCCCGCGACGCGCTCGCGGCCGCACTGCTCGCGCTGGACTTCGAGAAGGACGACTACGACACCCCCGGATCGCCGCCGTCGTCGGTGCCGACACCGCGTTCGTCGGTACCGTCCGTCGGGACGCGCTCGTCGTTCGTGAAGTCGACGAGCCGACGCTGATCGCCACCTACGAGCGGGACGACCCCGAGCCGTTCGCCCTCGACGCCGCCGAGGCCGAATCGGCGGCCCAGGAGCTCTACGAGCACACGTTCGAACACGCCGTCTGCGCCGCCGGCGTGCGCGTCGACGCCAACGGGGCCGAGACGGCGATCCACAACGGCGAGTAGCGCGACGCTTTTCCCGGTCGCCGCGCTTTCGCCGGCCATGCGACTCGGCGTTATCTCCGACGTTCACGGGAACCTCCCTGCGCTGGAGGCGGTGCTCGACGACATGCCGGCCGTCGATCTGTTGGTCTGTGCCGGCGACGTGGTCGGCTACAACCCCTGGCCCGCCGAATGCGTCGAGCGCGTTCGGGGCGGGACGTGCCGACGGTGCAGGGCAACCACGACCGCGCGGTCGCCAGCGGCCGGGCACCCGGGTTCAACGGGATGGCGCAGGCCGGCGTCGACTACGCTCGGGATCACCTCGGCGCCGACGCGCTCGACTGGCTCGACGGGCTGCCGACCGAGCGCCACGTCGTCGACGACCGAGTGACGGTCGTCCACGGCCACCCCGACGATCCGGACCACTACACCTACCCCCGCGAGTTCGCGCCCGACCTGCTCGACGGTGCGGAACTGCTCGTCATGGGCCACACGCACGTCCAGCACCACGCCGTCTTCGGGGACGGGATCGTCTTGAACCCCGGCAGCGTCGGCCAACCCCGGGACCGCGACCCCGACGCGGCGTACGCGGTCGTCGACCTCGACGAGCGAACGGTCGACGAACGCCGGGTGAGCTACGACATCGACGCCGTCGTCGACGCCGTCGCCGAGGCCGGCCTCCCCGCGGAGATCGGCGAGCGGTTGCGAGACGGGCGATAGCACGGCAGGCCGCTACTTTTCGCCGGCTGTCACGCCAGGATCGACGCTTCTCGGAGCGCCCGAGTAGCGACGCGTCGCCGCTGCTCGTACCGATAGACAATTGAGTTTGTACTACTGAAACCAAACTGGGAAAGTCTTAACCCGATCGCCGAAAACCGGACAAACGGCAGGGCTCGATTCGCGGGAGCGAGTCGAAAACGACCGGCAGCGACGCCGTGAGTGGCTACGCTGGCGATCGCTCCCCGAGCTCGCCGTGGATATGACGCAACTCAACCGACCGACGACCGACCGAATCGAGGACCGGCTCGCCGCGGCGACGGCGGATCTGGATCTCGTGAGCGATCGCGAGGCGCTCGCCCGCGCCGCCGAGCGCGACAGCTACGAGGGGGCCGACGCCGACGAGATCGACGAGGCGCTCATCGGCGTGCTCACCGCCCGCACCGAGCGCGACCCCGCCCACGACGACGCGGCCGCGCGGATCGCGCGCTGGCGCCACGCCCGCAACGTGACCGGCACCGACGGCCCGCTTCCCAAGGAGACCTACCGTGCCTCGTTCGTGGAGTCGATCGAGACTGGCGTCGAGGCGGACCTGCTCGACGAGCGGATGGCCGAGTACGATCTCGAGGCGCTCGCCGAGTCACTCGTCCCGGAGCGGGACGACGAGTTCGGCTACATGGCGGTCTCGACGCTCGTTCAGCGGTACTTTCTCCGAACGGCTGCGGGGACGAACCCATCGAACTCCCGCAGTCGTTCTGGATGCGCGTGGCGATGGGGTCGCGCTAGCCGAGGACGAGGCCGAGCGCGAGGCGCGCGCGATCGAGTTCTACGAGGCGCTCTCGACGCTGCGGTTCGTCCACTCGACGCCGACGCTGTTCCACGCCGGCACCACCCACCCCCAGCTCTCCTCCTGCTACCTCACGACGGTACAGGACGACCTCGAGGACATCTTCGACTCCTACAAGGCCCACGCCAAGCTGTCGAAGTGGTCCGGCGGGCTCGGGAACGACTGGACGAACGTCCGCGCCGAGGGCTCGCTGATCGAGTCGACCGGCGTCGAATCGACCGGCGTCGTCCCCTTCCTGAACATCTCCGACGACGTGACCGGCGCCATCAACCGCTCGGGCAAACGCCGCGGTGCCGCCTGTGCGTACCTCGCGGCGTGGCACCTCGACTTCCCGGCGTTCCTCGACCTGAAGCGGAACACCGGCGACGAGCGCCGACGCACCCACGACATGAACACCGCGGCGTGGGTGCCGGACCTGTTCATGAAGCGCGTCCGGGCCGACGAGCAGTGGACGCTGTTCTCGCCCGACGAGGTGCCGGAGCTCCACGATGCCACCGGGCAGGAGTTCGAGGAGCTGTACGAGGAGTACGAGCGGGCGGCCGAAAACGGTGAGCTCCGCCAGTACGAGCGCGTCGAGGCCGCGGAGCTGTGGCGCACGATGCTCACCCGCCTGTTCGAGACCGGCCACCCGTGGATCACGTTCAAGGACCCCTGTAACGTCCGCTCGCCGCAGGACCACTACGGCACGATCAACAGCTCGAACCTCTGTACGGAGATCACGCTCAACACCTCACAGGAGGAGACAGCGGTCTGCAACCTCGGCTCGGTCAACCTCGCTCGGCACGTCGACGGGGAGGGCCTCGACCGCGAGCAGTTGGCCGACACGATCCGGACGGCGATGCGGATGCTCGACAACGTCGTCGACCTGAACTTCTACCCGACCGATCGGGCCGAGCGCGCGAACACTCGCCACCGACCCGTGGGCCTCGGCGTGATGGGGTTCCACGAGATGCTCGAACGGCGCAACGTGGCGATGGCCAGCGACGAGGCGCTCGACGTGGCCGACCGGACGATGGAGCAGGTCGCCTACCACGCCATCCACAACTCCTCGCGGCTGGCGAAGGAGCGCGGCACCTACGACTCCTACGAGGGGTCGAAGTGGGATCGCGGCCTGCTCCCGCAGGACACCGTCGAACTGCTCGAAGCGGAACGCGGCGAACCCGTCGACGTGGACGCCGAGGAGCGCCTCGACTGGGACGAGGTGCGCGACCACGTCGCCGAACACGGGATGCGGAACTCCAACACCACTGCGGTGGCGCCGACGGCGACCATCTCGACGATCGCTGGCACGACGCCCTCGATCGAGCCGCGCTACTCGAACCTCTACGTGAAGTCGAACATGAGCGGCGACTTCACGGTCGTCAACGAGCAGCTCGTCGACGAACTCGACGAACTGGGGCTCTGGACCGACGAGATGCTCGACCGGATCAAGTTCCACGACGGCGCGATCCAGGAGATCGACGAGATCCCGCCGGCGCTCCGGGAGCGCCACCGCGGCGCCTTCGAGATCGATCCGCGCCACCAGCTCGAACTCACCGCCCGGCGGGGGATCTGGGTCGACCAGTCCCAGAGTCACAACGTGTTCTTCCCCTCGACGGACGGCACGCTGCTCGACGACCTGTACCAGCGGGCCTGGGAGCTCGGGCTGAAGACGACGTACTACCTCCGCACGCTCGGCGCCAGCCAGTTCGAGAAGTCGACGCTAGATATGGCGGAGTACGGCCGGACCCAGCGCCGTGACACGGCGGACGACGAGAGCGAGGCGGCCGCCGACGGCGGCCGGCCATCGCCGCCATCCGACGAGGCCGACGGCGGCGACGCCTGCGAACCGCACGACGACTCGGACCTCCCGAGCGTCGAAGACCCGACCTGCGAGGCTTGCCAGTAATGCCGATCGACTACCTCACCGACAGCGACACGCACGACCCGAACAAGATCCTCCCGTTCGACTACGAGTGGGCCCGCGAGTACTACGAGGCGGGCGTCGACAACAACTGGGTGCCCGAGGAGATCCCGATGGGCAACGACATCACTCAGTGGAACGGCGACGAGCTCACCGACGCCGAGCGCCAACTGGTCGAGTGGAACCTCGGGTTCTTCTCGACGGCGGAGTCGCTCACGGCGAACAACATCGTGCTCGCGGTGTACGACCACGTCACCGCGCCGGAGTGTCGGCAGTACCTGCTCCGGCAGGCGTACGAGGAGGCCGTCCACACGGACACGTTCATCTACTGCTGTGACTCGCTGGGGTTCGAGCCCGACTACCTCTACGGGATGTACGAGCGCATCCCCGCGATCGAAGCCAAAGACGAGTTCGTGGTCGACCTCACGCAGGTCGTCGACGACCCCGAGTTCACCATCGAGGACGAGGACGACGTGCGAGCGTTCCTCCGGGATCTCGTTGGGTTCTACGTCATCATGGAGGGGATCTTCTTCTACGCCGGGTTCGCGATGATGCTCGGACTCAAGCGCCAGGGGAAGCTCACCGGGATCGGCGAACAGTTCGAGTACATCATGCGGGACGAATCGCTCCACCTCGGCTTCGGGATCGAACTCATCGACGCGATCCGTGAGGAGACCGACGCCTGGACCGAGGCGTTCGAGTGGGAGATCCGCAACCTCATCCTCGACGCGGTGGGGCTCGAACAGCGCTACGCTCGGGAGGCCTGTCCCGACGAGATCCTGGGGATGGGTCCCGACCAGTTCTCGGAGTACGTCGAGTACGTCGCCGATCGGCGGCTGACACAGCTCGGGATGGAGCCGGAGTACGGCACCGAGAACCCGTTCCCGTGGCTCTCGGAGGCCGCCGACCTCAACCGCGAGAAGAACTTCTTCGAGACGCAGGTCACCGAATACCGCTCCGGAGGATCGTTGGAATGGTGAGACTCATCGACTCCTACACCGAGACCAGCGAGGTGGTGATGCCCGACGCGACCAACAACCTCGGGCGTGCACTCGGGGGTGGGTGCTCCACCGCATGGACCTCGGTGGGGTCGTCGCCGCCCGACGGTTCGCCCAGTCGCAGGTCGTCACCGCGAGCATCGAGCGCGTCGACTTTCACGCGCCGATCGATCTCGGGGATATCGCCGTCCTCACCGCCTACGTCTACGACGTTGGTGAGACGAGCATGCAGGTTCGCGTCGACGTGACTGCCGAGCGTCCCAGCGAGAGCGTCGAGCGCGACACTGCGTCCTCACACCTGACGTTCGTCGCGATCGACGACGCCGAGAACGTCCAGTCGGTGCCGGAGCTGACGGTCGAAACCGCCGAAGAACGCCGCCTGCGGGACGCCGCACGGAACGAGGCGCCGGCGCCGACCCAGTAACAGACCGGCGCTCCCCGCGGAACCGCTTCAGAACTGCTCGTGGACGATGTCGAGCGTCTCCTCGCGGTCCGCCCACGCCACGAAGATGGCGACGGAGGTCGCGGAGGTGATCAGGTCGTGGATGTTGATGCCCGCCTCGGCCAGCGGGTCGACCAGCGAACGGATCACGCCCGGCTGGTTGGGCAGTTCGCCGCCGGTCACCCGGATCACGGCGATCTCGTCCTCGACGGTGACCGAGGAGAGCGACTCGTCCTCGACCACGGCGTCGTGCAGCGTCGCCTCCGCCTCCTCGGCCACGCTGGTCTCGACGTAGTACGTCAGCGAGTCCATCCCGCTGGCGACGGCGTCGATGTTGATCCCCGCGTCGCTGAGCGTCTCTGAGACCTCCGCGAGGATTCCCGGCCGGTTCCTGATCGCCCGCCCGGCGATGGTGAGACAGGACAGCGGCGCCTCCTCCATGTCGATCAGGTGTTCGAAGCTCCCCTCGACGCTGGTGCCGCCCGAGAGCAGATCGCCGTGCTGGTAGTGGACCACCCTGACGCCGAGCGATTCGTCCTTGTACACGAGTGCGGAGGGCGCGATCACCTCGGCGCCTCGGAAGGAGAGGTTACGGAGCTCGTCGACGGTGATGCTACCGACGTTGCGCGCGCCCTCGACCACGCGGGGGTCGCCGGTCATCACGCCCTCCACGTCGGTGACGATCACCACTTCGTCGGCTTCGAGGTACTTCCCGAGCATCATCGCCGTGGTGTCCGAGCCGCCACGGCCGAGCGTCGTCACGTTGCCCGCGGGGTCCTCGGCGAGAAAGCCCGTGATGACCGGCACCGTGTCGTCCAGCGTCTCGGCGAGCCGGTCGACGCGGCGCTGGGTCTCTTCGGCGTCGATCTCGCCGCGCTCGTTGGTGACGACCGGCCAGTCCTCGCTTCCCGGTTCGAGGAAGGTGGCGTCGACGCCCCGCGACGTGAGCGCGGCCTTCAGCATCCGGACGGAGGTGCGCTCCCCCATCGAGACGATCTCCGCGCGGTCCTCGTCGCTGGCGTCGAAGGAGATCTCGTCGAGCAGTTCATCGGTCTGTGACCCCATCGCGCTGGCGACGACGGCGATGTCGTGGCCCGCCGCGACGGCGTCGGCGACGGAGTCGGCAGCCCGTTCGATTCGGTCGCCCGAGCCGAGCGAGGTGCCGCCGAACTTCGCGACTACGCGCACCGTCGGACACCTCTGAGGTCGTGCGTTCCGTTCATACGCCTGCTTCTCGGAGCCCGGAGTTAATGCTGTCTCTCCCGGTACCGGGGCGTGTGGGAGCCAGTGACGGGCACGTATCCCACGGCTTATCCGTGGGTGTCGCGTACTACCCGTATGAGCGACGATTCATCAGGACGAAAGAACCTCCGGATGCCGGACGACAACCAACTGTTCGGTGTCGTCACCGAGCACCTCGGCGGCAACCACGTCCGGGTTCGGTGTGCCGACGGCGAGACGCGACTGGGCCGTATCCCCGGCCGAATGAAGTACCGCACCTGGATCAACGAGGACGACGTGGTCATCATCGAGCCGTGGGACTGGCAGGACGAGAAAGGCAACATCGAGTGGCGCTACGACGAGCAGGACGCCGAGCAGCTCCGCCGCGAAGGCCACATCGACTGATCGACGCCGCCCGGACTGGTTTTCCCGCGCATACGGTCGATAGCGGCAGGCATACCGATCAGTCGGCCGTTAACTATTTGTGTGTCACTAACTAACATGGTGATGAACCCCGTTGAGGCGGGTTCCGACGGGAACCACCGTCGTAGCGGACGAGAGGCGAACCGGTGAGCGAGTGATCGATCCCGAGACGCCGACGACGCTCGACGTGCTGACGGGCCGGGCGGCCGGGGTTGGCCGCCCGGCGTCGAGTCCCTCGTCCCCGCCGGCAGGCGGGGCATATACACCCTTTTGAGCCTCCGACACCTACCACACGTGTGAACGTCGTTCCCGACACCAGCGTCGTCGTCGACGGCCGCGTCTCCGAGCGCGTCGCCGACGGGCGCTACGAGGGTGTCACCGTCTACGTCCCCGAAGCTGTCGTCGGCGAGCTCGAGGCTCAGGCCAACGCCGGCTACGACCCTGGTTGGAAGGGGTTAGAGGAGCTTCAGCGACTCGCCGAGTACGCCGACGACGGCGAGATCCAGATCGAGTACGTCGGCCGCCGCCCCAGCGCCGCCGAGACCGCCGGCGCCGGCGAGGGCGACATCGACGCCCTGATCCGCGATCTCGCGGCGGAGTACGGCGCGACGCTGCTGACGAGCGATGGCGTGCAGGCCGAGGTCGCCCGCGCGAAGGGGCTCGAGGTGGACTACGTCGAACCTGTCGTCGACACCGCGTCCGCCGAGCCGGAGACCGAGGGGCTGGCCATCGAGGAGTTCTTCACCGAGAACACGATGAGCCTCCACCTCCGGGCCGGAACCCAACCCAAGGCCAAGCGCGGCGATATCGGCGAGATGCACTACGAGCGGATCGCCGAGGAGCCGACCAGCGACGAGCAGATGGAGGAGTGGGCGACCGACGTGATCGAGACTGCCCGCGCGTCTTCTGACGGCTTCATCGAACTCAGCGAGGAGGGGATGGACATCGTGCAGTACCGGGACTACCGGATCGCGGTCGCGCGCCCGCCCTTCGCCGACGCCGTCGAGATCACGGCCGTCCGCCCGGTCGCGAAAACCACGATCGACGACTACGCGATGGCCGACGAGCTCAAGGACCGGTTCACCGAGCGCCAGCGCGGCGTGCTCATCTCCGGCTCGCCCGGCGCCGGGAAGTCCACGTTCGCCCAGGCGGTCGCGGAGTACCTCAACGACAACGACTTCGCGGTCAAGACGATGGAGAAGCCGCGGGACCTGCAGGTCGGCCCCGAGATCACCCAGTACACCGAACTCGGCGGCTCGATGGAGAACACCGCCGACTCGCTGCTGATGGTCCGGCCGGACTACACCGTCTACGACGAGGTCCGCAAGACCGACGACTTCGAGACGTTCGCGGACATGCGGCTGGCGGGCGTCGGGATGATCGGCGTCGTCCACGCCACCCGCGCCATCGACGCGCTCCAGCGACTCGTCGGCCGGGTCGAACTCGGGATGATCCCGCAGGTCGTCGACACCGTCGTCTACATCGAGGCCGGCCAGATCCACACGGTGTACGACGTGAAGACCGAGGTGAAGGTGCCCGCCGGGCTGACCGCCGAGGACCTCGCCCGACCCGTGATCCTCGTCTCCGACACCGAGACGGGCAAGCCGAAGTACGAGATCTACACGTTCAACCGCCAGGTCGTCACCGTCCCGCTGGACGACGAGGGCGAGGAGCCCTCCGGCGTGAACCAGATCGCGAAACAGGAGATCGAACGCGAGATCCACTCGGTCGCCCGGGGTCACGTCGACGTGGAGCTCCAGGGCCAGGACCGCGCGGTCGTCTACGTCGAGGAGGACGACATCTCCTACGTGATCGGCAAGGGCGGCGGCCGGATCAGCGAGATCGAGGACCGCCTCGGCATCGACATCGACGTGCGAACCCACGCGGAGAACCCCGCGCCGGCGGCCGCCAACGGCGGCGAGTCGGCCGGCTCCCCGCAGGGCGAGATCGTCGAGCCCGAGATCACCGCCCGCCACGTCGTGATTCGGATGGACGAACACGTCGGCGAGACCGTCGAAGTCCGCGCCGGCGGCGACTACCTGTTCACCGCGACCGTCGGCCGCGGCGGCGACGTGCAGGTCTCCCGCGGCTCCGCCATCGCCGAGGAACTGGAGGACGCGATCGACCGCAAGCAGCAGATCACGGTCGTGCCCGCCTGATCGGCGACCACTTTTTCGGCTCGCAGTGCGGTCGCTGGCCCCCAATTGGGCGCTTCGGCTGCCGATCGAGTACGACTAGAGCCGGGTGTTCGCGGACGGCCCGTGATCCTTGTCAACTATGCACAAGAACTTAGACGCTCCGGCGCCAATATCGCCTGTATGGCCACCAGCAACCGCGGCATGAACCCGCTCGACACGCTCCGGGACCGGTACGAGGCGGTGGAGACGGAGTGTCCGGCGTGTGGCTACGACGACGCCGAGGGGACGTGGGTCAGCCAGACCGACGGCGCCGAGGTCCGCTACGAGCACGACTGCCCGAGCTGCGGGAAAGTCACTGCGCATACGATCTCCTTCGGCCGATAGCCGGACTGCGGACAGGGGCCGCGTGTGCGATACCCCGGGACCGACGGGTTCAACCCTCCCGACTCCGTATCCCGCGCTGAATGAGTAAGGACTTCATCGAGGTTCGCGGCGCCGAGGAGAACAACCTCGCGGACCTCGACGTGGAGATCCCGCGGGAGGAGTTCAGCGTCGTTACGGGGCTCTCGGGGTCGGGGAAGTCCTCGTTGGCGTTCGACACCGTCTACGCCGAGGGGCAGCGCCGCTACATCGAGAGCCTGTCGGCGTACGCCCGGAACTTCCTGGGCCAGATGGACAAGCCACAGGTCGAGTCCGTCGAGGGGCTCTCGCCGGCCATCTCGATCGACCAGAAGAACGCGGCGAACAACCCCCGATCGACGGTCGGCACCGTCACCGAACTGCACGACTACCTGCGGCTGCTGTACGCCCGCGTCGGCACGCCGCACTGTCCGGAGTGTGGCCGCGAGGTCGGCACTCAGAGCGCCCAGCAGATGGTGCGCCGCGTGTTCGAACTGCCCGAGGGCACGCGCGCGAAGATCGCCGCGCCGGTCGTGCGCGACCAGAAGGGCGCCTTCGAGGACCTGTTCGAGGAGCTCGTCTCCGAGGGGTACGCCCGCGTCGAGGTCGACGGCGAGCGCTACGACCTCACGACCGACGACCCCGAGCTGGACGAGAACTACGACCACACGATCGACGTGATCGTCGACCGCGTGAAAGTCGCGGAGGCGGACCGCTCGCGGATCACCGACTCCGTCGAGACCGCCCTGGAGGAGGGCGACGGCGTGCTGAAGGTGATCCTGCCGTCGCCGCCGGCGGAGCTGCCCGAGTCGTTCGGCGGCAACGTCTCCCGAAGCACCGGTGACCTCGCCGGCGACGACTCCGACGCCGGCGACGACGGGGACGACCGTCTCGTCGTCGAGTTCTCCGAGGAGCTGGCCTGCACCCACTGCGGCATCGACTTCTCGGAGATCGAGACGCGCTCGTTCTCGTTCAACTCGCCCCACGGCGCCTGCCCGGAGTGTGAGGGGATCGGCGAGACCAAGGAGGTCGACGAGGACCTCGTCGTCGTCGACCGCGACAAACCGATCAAGGACGTGTTCGAGCCGTGGAGTTACAACCGCTCGTACTACCGGACCCGGCTCGACTCCGTCGCCGCCCACTTCGGCGTCGACGTGACGACGCCGTTCTCCGAGCTACCCGACGACCAGCAGGAGCAGTTCCTCTACGGCACGGACGAGCAGGTCGTGTTCGAGCGCCAGACGAAAAACGGCACCCGGCGCAAGGAGAAGCGCTTCGAGGGCGTCATCCCCAACCTCGAACGGCGCCACGTCGAAACTGACAGCGACTCCACCCGCGAGCACATCGAGGAGTACATGGCCGTCACCACCTGCCCGGCCTGCGAGGGGACGCGCCTCAAACCGCAGTCCCGGTCGGTGCTCGTCGACGGCACGGACATCACGGAGGTCAATCAGCTCAGCATCGCCGACGCCCGTGCACACTTCGAGGGGATGGAGGCGAACCTCTCCGAGCGCGATCGCACGATCGCCGAGGAGATCCTGAAGGAGATCCGCGCCCGCCTCGGGTTCATGGAGGAGGTCGGCCTCGACTACCTCACGCTCGACCGCGAAGCCTCCACCCTGTCGGGCGGGGAGAGCCAGCGCATCCGGCTCGCCACGCAGGTCGGCTCCGGCCTCGTCGGCGTCCTGTACGTGCTCGACGAGCCCTCCATCGGCCTCCACCAGCGCGACAACGACCGCCTGCTGAACACGCTCGAAGGGCTCAGAGATCTCGGCAACACGCTGCTCGTCGTCGAGCACGACGAGGAGACGATGCGCCGCGCGGACCACGTGATCGACATGGGGCCCGGCCCCGGCAAGCGCGGCGGCGAGATCGTCGCGCAGGGGGAGTTCGACGACATCGTCGCGAGCGACGAGTCCGTCACCGGTGACTACCTCGCCGGCCGGAAGGCGGTGCCCGTCCCCGAGGAGCGCCGGGAGAGCGACGACGCGCTCACGATCGTCGGCGCCCGCCAGCACAACCTCAAGAACGTCGACGTGGACCTCCCGATCGGGCAGTTCACCGCCATCACCGGGGTCTCCGGGTCGGGTAAGTCGACGCTGATGCACGACGTGCTGTACAAGGGGCTCGCTCGGAAGATGAACGACAACACCAGCGTCGACCCCGGCGCGCACGACGCCATCGAGGGCACCGAGGCGATCGAGACGGTTCGCCTGATCGACCAGTCGCCGATCGGTCGGACGCCGCGATCGAACCCCGCGACGTACACCGGCGTGTTCGACCACATCCGCGAGGCGTTCGCCCAGACCAAACTCGCCCAACAGCGCGGCTACGACAAGGGCCGGTTCTCGTTCAACGTCAAGGGCGGCCGCTGTGAGGAGTGTGGCGGGCAGGGCACCGTGAAGATCGAGATGAACTTCCTCTCGGACGTCCACGTCCCCTGCGAGGAGTGTGGCGGCGCGCGCTACAACGACGAGACGCTGGACGTGGAGTTCAAGGGGAAAACCATCGCCGACGTGCTCGACATGGACGTGGAGGAGGCCTACGAGTTCTTCGAGGCCAACTCCCAGCTCCGCCGCCGGCTCAAGCTCCTGAAGGACGTGGGGCTGGGCTACATGAAGCTCGGCCAGCCCTCGACGACGCTCTCGGGCGGGGAGGCCCAGCGCGTGAAGCTCGCCGAGGAGCTC
This sequence comes from Halolamina pelagica, assembly GCF_001307315.1. Lineage (GTDB taxonomy): Archaea > Halobacteriota > Halobacteria > Halobacteriales > Haloferacaceae > Halolamina > Halolamina pelagica_B. Next base: position 832,922 of record NZ_LGUC01000001.1, on the reverse strand, counting down.
GGCAAGAAACAGACCGGCGACACGCTCTACCTCCTCGACGAGCCGACCACGGGCCTGCACAAGGAGGACGAGCGCAAGCTGATCGACGTGCTCCAGCGCCTGACCGACAACGGCAACACCGTCGTCGTCGTCGAGCACGAACTCGATCTCGTCAAGAACGCCGACAACATCGTCGACCTCGGCCCCGAGGGCGGGGAGGGCGGCGGCGAGATCGTCGCCAGCGGCACGCCGGAGGCAGTCGCTCGGGTCGAGGAGTCCCACACCGGGCGGTATCTCCGCGACTACCTCCCGGCCGTCGACGCCGAGGGGCCACGGGCGGACCGCCGGAAACCCGCCAAGGAGGAGACGGCCACCACGACGGCCGAGGACGCCGACGAGGAGGAGGCCGAAGCGCCCGCGGTCGACGACGACTGATGACCGACGCCCCGACACGCCGGCGGCTGCTCGCGGCGGTCGGCGCCGTCGCGACCACGGGGCTCGCGGGCTGTACGGCCGCCGAGCGCGCCCGCCTCAACCCCTTCGCCGAGCCCCGGTGTCGATGACCGTTATCCGAGCCAGCGGCGAGGAGAGCGAGACCCAGTGTCGGCTCGATCCCGAAGCCGTCGACGAGATCCCCGAACTCCGGGGCCCGCTCGACGAACTCAAGGATGCCGAGGACGGCGAGCGCGTCCACCGCGGGCTGTCGATCCCCACGGGGCGGGAGATTTCGAACACGTTCACCCGCCAGTGCGACGACGGCGTGGGTGGGGTGTACCGGTACGACGGCGCCGACTACCTGATCGGGCTCACCTACCGCGACCAAGCCGCGCACCAGGATCACCACGACCACCTCGCAAACGAGAGCGGGACGGGGACCGAAACCGAGACGCCGACCGGGCAGTAACGCCGCCGGCGCTACCTTTTCGACGCCAGCGGCCCTCACCCCGGCTATGACTACCGCTTACGTCGTCTACGAGGACGCCCTGTTCGTCGTCGACGCCGACCGCGAGTCGATGGTGCGCGAGCGCCCGTTCGACTCCCGAACCGAGTGCGTCGCGGTGACCGGCGGGGCCGTCCTCGTCGGCACGTTCGAGGACGGCCTCCAGCGATCGACTGACGGCGGCGAATCGTGGGCCCGCGCCGACGGGATCGAGCAGGACGCCGTCACCTCGATCGCGGTCGCCCCCGACGATCCCGAAACCGTCTACGCCGGCACCGAACCCAGTCGCGTCTATCGGTCCACCGACGCCGGCGAGACGTTCGAGCCACTCGACGGCCTCACGACCCTCCCTTCGTCGGACGAGTGGTCGTTCCCGCCGCGACCCGACACCCACCACGTCCGGTGGATCGAGCCCGACCCCGGCGACCCGGACCTGCTCCACGTCGCCGTCGAGGCCGGCGCGCTCGTCCGGGCACGCCTGGGCGCGGACGGTGTCGAGTGGACCGATCGCGTGCCGGGCGCTCGCCTCGATACGCACACCATCACCACCCACCCCGACAGGCCGGGCCACGCGTGGGTCGCGGCGGGCGACGGCTACGCCGAGACGACTGACGCCGGCGAGTCCTGGCAGCACCCCCAGGCCGGGCTCGACCACACCTACTGCTGGAGCGTCGCGGTCGGGCTGGAGAAGGCTTCGAGCGGTCGACCCACCCCGCGAGTACTCCTTTCGGCGGCGACGAGCGCGCGGGAGGCCCACCGCGTCGGCGAGTCCTACCTTTACCGACGGGAGGGCGACACGTGGGAGCGCCTCGACGACCGCGGGATTCCGACCGGGGAGGGGTGTACCGGGCGGTGCTCGAACGCGGTGCCGACGAGGCCACGGTGTGGGCCGCGAACAACCACGGGCTGTATCGGACTGACGACGGCGGCGACTCTTGGGCCGAAATCGCCGTTGCCTGGCCGGAGCCCGTCGGCGAGCAGACGTGTCGTGGGCTCGCGATCGTCGACTGATCGCGGCGAGCACTTACGCCCCGGAGTTCAAGTACCAGAGCGCGACCAGCGCCGCCGATGCACTAACCGATCGTGCGGGTCGAACACGGCGGGTGTTCCGACGCACCGGCCCGCAAACTGCAGCGCGTCGGCTGTGAGCCCCTAACCACGAGACATATGGTCCGCGCCCTGATAGCCGTGGGCATGTACGACTTCGCCGTCGTCGGCGTCGGGCCCGCCGGCGCACGCGTCGCCCGCCGCGCGGCCGAGGCGGGCCACGACGTGATCGCCTTCGAACAGGGCGAGATCGGGACGCCGCTGGCCTGTTCGGGGCACGTCTCCAGAGACATCTGGGAGTACACACCCGACGGCGCCCGCGAGGAACTGCTCCAGAACGAGGTGTACGGCGCCGACTTCCACGTCGGCGGCCCGGACAGCGACGCCTACCCCTTCTACAAGGACGAGCCCGTCTCGAACGTCATCGACCGCGAGCAACTCGACCGCACGCTCGCGGCGGCGGCCCGCGACGCCGGCGCGGAGATCCACGACGGCCACACCGTTACGGGCGTTGACGAGGGCGCCGACAGCGTCGAGCTCACGGTCTCGCCCGACGACGCCGATCCCTTCACCGTCGAGGCGCGGATGGTCGCCGGCTGTGACGGCCCCGTCTCGCGGGTCCGCCGGGCGGTCGACCTCCCGGAACCCGACGAGAAACTCCACGGCGTGTTAGGGTTCGACCCGGAACCGGACCACGGCGACTTCGTCGACGTGCACCTCACGGTTCCGAGCTTCTTCGCGTGGCGGATCCCACGAGGTGAGGCAGGCGTCGAGTACGGTCTCGCGGTCCGCCCGGACGCCGACGAGGACGCCCGTGCCCGATTCGACCGTCTCGTCGACGCCTACGGCGCCGAGATCGACCGGTTCTGCTCGGGCGCCATCCCCATCGGCCCGCCGGACTCGGTCACCTCCCACCGGGTGTTCCTCGTCGGCGACGCCGCCGCACAGACGAAACCCTTCACGGGTGGCGGGATCCTCTACGGGATGCGGTCGGCCGACCACGCGGTCCGACAGATCGACCCTGAAGAGCCGGCGACGCTGTCGGCTTACGAGGTCGCGTGGCGCGACGAACTCGCGAGGGAGATCCGACTCGGCCACTGGCTCCGGCGAGCCTACTCCCTCCCAGCACCCGTCCAGCGACTCGGCCTCCGGCTCACGTCGGGCGAAATCGGCGTCCACATGGACCGCCCGACGACGCTTTTCTCCCGGGAGCACCTGCGCAGCTACCTGCCGTAGGACGATCTCCCGGTGACGGCCGCGCGCTCAGTACGTCGGGAGCCGCCTCGACCGGTCGCTCCCCTCGACGAACGGGAGCGCAACTCCCCCAGCCGGTATCTCCCCTTCGTCGGTACTGACTGCTCGCACCGTCTCTCCCGGCTCGACTCGCGCGAACGCGACCGCCGTCGACAGCGACGGGCTCCACCGGACGCGGGTCAGTTCGCCGACGGGTCGGTCCTCACCGACCACCGCCGACCCGGCCGCCGGAAGCGAGTCGTCGACATCGGCGTCGAGCTCCAGGCCGACCAGTCGGTGGGTCGGATCCTCGACGGCTCCCTCGAGGCCAGCCACGTCGGTCAGTCCGACTGTCTCCGGTCGTTCGCCCCGGATTTCGGACTCGAACAGCGGCGTCCCCGCTTCGAGCGTCAGCGTCTCGTACGTCTGATAGCCGAACGGCGCCGCGCCGTTACCACGCGAGAGGAGTGTGGTCCACACCTCCGCGGCGTCGTCGGCGGCACAGATCACCTCGTAGCTCTCCTCGCCGCCGGGGGCGTCGCCGGCGACGACGGAGACGCCGGCGTCACCCATCGACCCACGGACGAACGAGTACGCGCCCGTCGGCGCGCCGGCGTTGTGGAGCACCGAGGCGATCTTCTCCGTCGCCATCGGGCCGTGGACGCCGAACACCCCGAACTCGGTCGTCGCGTCGCGGACGTCGGCGTCCCGGTGGTCGCCGCTGAGCCGGTCAGCCAGCGCGCCCTCGCGGCCGGGCGGCGTGAAAAGCAGCAGGCGCTGGCCGGCGTCGTACACGAACAGTTCCGTCTCGACGGTGCCGTCGGCGGCGAGCGCCAGCGCGTAACAGCCCTCGCCGTCCGCGCTTGGCACCCCGTTCGTGACGGCGTCGTCGACGACAGCCCGGCGGTCCGCCCCGGTGACGACGACCACGCCGTACCCCATCTCGATCACCCCGACCGCGTTTCGTACCGCTCGCACGGCACGGTCGGGACGCCCGTACTCCTCGACGACGGATCGGCCGCCACGATCGCCGAACGTGGCGCCGTGGTCGGTGTGGCTCCCGGCGACTAACGTCATTGCCCGGAAGTTAGCCGGCGGCGGGAAAAACACCGCCGGTTCCGCGACTCAGAAGCCGAACCGCTCGCGGAGGTGCTGCAGGATGCTCGGATCGTCGTCCAGCTCCTCGGGGTCGGCGACGACGCCCTCGGCGGGGTAGAGCACGACGCGCTCCCCGTCGCTCTCGACGTCGATCAGCCCCTCCTCCTTCAGGTCGCCGAGTGCGGGTTCGAGCCGGTCGATGTCCGTGTCGACCGCCGCCCGAAGTTCGAGAACGCTCATCCCCTCCTCGGCGCGATCGGCCAGCGCCGCGAGCACCTCGAACTCCACCTCGTCCCTGTCGCGAAGCTCTGGACTGACGGCCATACCCGTCTGTGGGTGTGCGATCGGCTTACCTCTACCGGCGGCTGCTCGCCTGTGCGGCCTGTGGGGGAACAAGTTACGCCGGGAGGTGGCGGGGTATTTTTAGCCTTCCGCCTGTCTAACTCGGGTAATGGGACTCAGGTGTCTGCTCGGACACGACTTCGGCGAGCCGGAGACCGAGCGTGAACGAACGGAGGAGGGTAACGAGGTCGTCGTTACCGTCCGGGAGGTCAAGACCTGCCAGCGCTGCGGCGAGAAGCAGGTTGTCAGCGAGAACAAGGAGATCACCTCGATCGAGCAGCTTCGGGAGTCGGCGACGGGCGAGTCGCCGACGACCGAGTCGGCAACCCCGGACAGTGACGCCGGAGGCGCCGAGGAGTGGGGGACTGACGAGCTCTCGCCGGGTGGAGCCGAGAGCGCCCCCGAGCCGGAGCCGAGCGCCGACGAGACGCCGGCGGCCGACGCGGAGCCGGCCGAGGCGTCGTCCGAGGCAGTCACCGACGCCGATGAGGACCCCGTCGAACGTGGCGTCGCCGACATCATCGAACAGGCCGAGCGCGACGACGACATGCTCCAGGGACCGGCCGAGCCCGAGGATGACGAGGACGACGACGTGCCCGTCCACCCGGGGCAGCGGTCGGCGGCCGCCGAGGACGCGGAGATCCCCGACGCGGCGGACGACGACGGCGTCATCCTCGACGAGGACGAGACGCCGCCGCCCGAGAACGCCCGAAAGCAGTGGGAAGAGGAAGCCAGCCCGGAGGAAGTCCCCGATCAGGACCCCGAAGTCGAGGAGTCCGCGGCGCCGGAGGGCACCGATGCCGAGATCATCGACGCCGATCCCGACTCGTCGGTCGCCGAGCCGGAGCCCGAGCCGACGGCGTCGTCCGAGTCGCGGGCGTCGACGGGGTCGGAAGCGGACGAGACGCAGCAGCCTTCGACACCCACCGCAGTGGAGTCCGAGGACGCCGAGATCGTCGACGCCGACCCCACCCCGGCCGATCCCGAGCCAGCAGACGCCGAACCGACCGAGAGCGACCCCGAGGAGACCGACGACGGCCACATGCCGTGGCCCGACGCCCCGGGTGAGGACGAGGGTCACGACGCGACGGTTCCGGACGGCGAACCGGCGGACATCGACTTCGGCGAGGGGTTCACGACGGACGACGAACCCGAGTCCGCGACATCGTCGGCCACGGACATCGAATCCGGCGCCACGACTTCGCCGACCACCGACGCCGAACCGACCGAGGCCGATCGCGAGAACGGCGACCGGACGCGGACGGGCGAATCGCGCGACGCGTCGGTGACGCCGACGGCGAACGTCGACCTCGAGCGATCGAGCCGCGACGCGGAGCTCGAGTACGTCTGCCCCGAGTGCGGGCTGACCCGCGACGTCGGGAACTCCTCGATGCGTGCGGGCGACATCTGCCCGGAGTGTCGCGTCGGCTACATCACCGAGCAGCAGAAGGCGGAGTAGCGACCCATAACAGGTAAACCGACCGCTCGCAAACGGGCGGGCATGAAGGAGTACAAGATGCGCCGCGGAGAGACCCTGGAGGAGCGCATCCCGGACATGGAGGCAGCAGTCGAGGAGTACTTCGGCGAGATCACCGGCACTGAGGAGTACAAGGGGAACGACCTCTACGTCGTTGGCAACCCCGACAACCCCGTTTTCGACCGCGTCGTCGCCGGCGCGGTGAAGTACTCCGGCAAGAAGGACTGGCTCGGCGTGGAGTTCGAGGAGCGTGACCCCACCGAACTCGACGCGGACGAACTCGAAGCGGCCGGCGAGGCCGTCGACACGAAGAACGACTTCCTGCTCGAAGCGACGGGCCGTGACGCCAAGTCCCGGCGGGAGTCGCTCAAGCGCGAAGTCGAGGACGACGCGCCGGACTACTAGATCTCCTCGGGCAGCCACCCGCCGTCGATTTCGACGTTCTCGCCCGAGACGTAGTCGTTCTCCGGCCGACAGAAAAACCGTAGCGCGTTGGCGACGTCTTCCACGCTCCCCCAGCGTCCTCGCGGCGCGTCGTCGGGGAACTCGTCGCTGGTTTCGAGCACGTACGGCGACACTGCGTTGACCGTGATCCCGTCGTCCTGCGTGTCGGCGGCGAGCATTCTGGTGAACATCAACACGCCCGTCTTCGCGACGAAGTAGGGGAAGTTCGTCGGCCCGACGAGCGCGTGCTCGCTGCTCGCGTAGCCGACGTTGACGATGCGGCCCCACTCCCGCTCGCGCATTCCGGGCAGCGCCCGCCGCGAGCAGAGCATCGTCCCGGTGAGGTTCGTCGCGAGCACCCGGTTCCAGGTGTCGAGATCGATCTCTGCCCAGTGCTGGGGCGCGAAGTCGCCGACGTTGTTCACCAGCACGTCGACGCTCCCCAGCGCGGTCTCCACGTCGTCGAACACGTCGTCGACGCTCTCGGGGTCGGTCACGTCAGCCTGCACTGTCGTGGCGCACACGTCGTGTTCGCGGGCCTCCGCCGCCGTCGCGGCTGCCGCCTCGGCGCTGGTGTGGTAGTGGACCGCCACGTCGGCGCCCCAGTCCGCCAGCGCGAGCGCGAGCCCGCGCCCCAGCCCCGATGCGCTCCCGGTCACCAGCGCGACCCGTCCGGCGAGGGGTGTGTCGTCCATACGCTGTCGTCGGGCGCCGATCCCAAGCCCGTTTCGCCCCCGTCAGGCTCGCTGGCACGACCCGGCCCCTTATCCGTTCACGCCCGCTCCCGACAGCTATGCGCAGGCGCGAGGCGCTCGCCATGCTCGCCGCCGGCGCCCTCCTCCCCGGGCGGGCCGCTGCCCACCCGACGCCGCCGGAGGGCGACCCCGACGGGACGCCGCCGACCCGGACTGACACGGGGTACGGCCCGCTCGCACGGCTCCACGTCGGCGGCGCGACCGATGCAGTCGTCTCCGACGACGGCACCACCGCGTTCGTCGCCGCGACGACGGGCTATGTGGTGGTCGACGTTTCCGATCCCGACGACCCCGCGATCCTCGCCGAGCGCCGCGACCTGCTCGCCGACCGCGAGGGCGGCCCACTCACGGGGATATACGACGTGAAGCTCTCGGGCGACACGCTGCTGGTCGTCGGCCCGGCGAACCCCGGCCAGAGCGACCTTTCGGGGGCGCTGGTCGTCGACGTTGCCGAGCCGTCTCGCCCCGAGCACCGCGCGTTCTACGAGACCGACTACCCGATCCACAACTGCGACCTCGAGGGCGACCGCGCCTACCTCACCGTCAACCGGGGTGACCGGCGGGCGCTGTCGATCGTCGACGTGGCGGGCGAGCCGACCGAGATCGGCGCGTGGTCGCTCCGCGAACACGACGAGCGCTGGGGCGATCTCGCCCCGTACCCGCGGACGCTCCACGACGTGTTCGTCCAGGACGGCGTCGCCTACCTCGCCCACTGGGACGCCGGCACGTGGCTGCTCGACGTGACCGACCCCGCGTCGCCGACGGTACTCACCCACATCGGCCGCGACCCGGGGACCGTGATCGACCAGTACGAGTCCGGCGCGGACGGCTACGACGGGCTCCCGGGCAACGACCACTACGCCGCCGTCGACGAGTCCGGCGACCTGCTCGCGATCGGGCGCGAGGCCTGGGCCACCGAGGAGCGCCCCGAGGGCGGCCCGGGCGGGATCGACCTCTACGACGTGTCGACGCCGGAATCGCCCACCCACCGCGCGACGATCGATCCGCCGCCCACGCCGGACGCGACCCAGCAAGGGGTCTGGACGACCGCCCACAACTTCGAGTTCAGAAACGAGATCCTCTACAGTTCGTGGTACCGCGGCGGCGTGAAGCGGCACGACGTGTCCGATCCCGCAGCGCCGCTGGAACTGACGTGGTGGGCCGACCGCCCCCACGCGGAGTTCTGGACCGCCCGCGTCGCCGTCCCCGGTTCGACGTTCGTCGCCGCCTCGCGCGCCACCGGGCAGTCGCCGGCGGCGCTGTACGTGTTCCCGGACGCCGACGGCGAGACGACGTGGGGGTTCGACGACGGCGCGGCGACGCCGACGAGCGCCGAGACGCCGACGGCGACGGAGACACCCTCGCGCGTGAGCACGCCCGGACTCGGCCCGCTCGCGGCGCTGGCTGGCGTCGGCGCCGGCGCGCTCGCCCGGCTTCGGCGGCACGAGCATCCCTGAGCCACCGGGAGGAACGATCGTGATACAGTTTTTTCGCGGCCGCCAGCGTGCAGGAAAACCGCAAGCTACCAGTGTCCCCGCCCCCAACGAGAGACAATGAGCCAGGAGAGCCTGAAAGAGCGCGTCGAAACCTGGATGACCGGGCAGATGCCCATCATCCAGATGCACGGCGGGCGAAGCGTCGTCCGGGAGGCCAACCCGGAGACCGGCACCGTCAGCGTCGAACTCGGCGGGGCCTGTGCCGGCTGTGGGATCAGCGATCTCACCGCCCAGAACATCAAACGCGACATGATCATGGAGTTCGACGACGTCGACGAGGTCCACGTCATCGTCCCCTCGACGGGCGAGCAGGGCGACTCGACCGTCGAAGGCGGCCGTGGCGGCGAACTGCAGCACGCGACCGAGCACCCCAATCACTTCTGACCGGGCCGGTGGCTTCATTTCGAACACGCGCGACGTATCGGTATGCAGCGCCGCCAGTATTTCGCAGGGCTCGGGCTCGCACTCGCCGTTCCCGTGGCCGGCTGTAGCGCACCGGCCGACTCGACGCCGACCCCCGGCGGCCAACGACTCACCGTCAGCTTCTCGAACGAGAGCGACCGGACGCTCGTGTTCACCGCCGCCGTCGTGGAAGCGGGCCTCGGCGGCGTCCGGATCACCTATCGCGACGACAGCGAGCGCACGTTCCCGGACGCCGACACCCTCGACGACGTGCCCGCCGACGCGTGGGACGGCGCGGTGACGTTCGAACCGGTGGGGCCACACCAGCGCCGGCAGTTCCGGTCGACGGGCGGCTCCGGGCTCGGCGTCGAGTTCGAACCCGTGGCGTTCGGGTCGACCGTCGTCACCACCGTCGCCGCTCCGAACACCGAGCAGTCGATCCGAAGCGTCGGCGCCGGCACTTGCGGCGAGGCCGCCGCTGCCGAGGTCTCGGTTCAGGTCGATGCCGAGGGTCGCGTCCACCTCCACACGACCTGCAAGAGCGAGGCGTAGCGACGACTCAGATCGCGCGTTCGATGCTCGCGGCGACGCTACGGGCTTTCTCCGCCAGCGCTTCCGGCAGGTTGCCCGCCTCGACGGCGGCGTCGAGTTCGTCGTCGTCGACGCGCTCGACCGTCCCGTCGGGGTATTTGATCACGTCGACGTGGAGGTCGACGTAGCGGACGGTGTCGGGGAACAGCTCGACCGGCGTGCAGATGTTGACGTAGGTGCCCTTGTGCTCGCCGTCGGCGGAGCGGTACGTCGTCGGGTACCACCAGCGTCCCTCGCGGAACTTCGTGTGAGCGATGTCGCCAGCCGCTCTGGGCGTCCCCAGCGCGTCGTACGTGCCGCCGGCGGAGATCTCGCGTTCGACCGCGAGCGTCTCGCCGTCGCGGTCGGTCACTTCGGCCTCGCCGAGGACGATCCGGTGGCCCGCCGGCTTCCCGTGGCCGATGCGGACCGTCTCCCCCTCGTGGGGCCGAACTGGTCGGCGACGACGTCGAAGGGGAACTCCTCGCCCAGCCCGTCGGCACAGAGCGCCTCCACGAAGTCGACGCCCGCGCTGGCGGCGGTGGTGCCGGCTTTGGTGCGGTGGTGGCCGGGCATCGTCGCCGTCACCTCCCGGCGACGCTCGTCCAGCGCGAACCGGGACTCGCGGCCGAACCAGATCCACGCGCCAGCGGTGGGGCTGGCGACCGCCCGAACCGGCTCGGGGTCGCCGGCGTCGTCGACGGCGGCTTCCAGCGCCGTGGCTCGCTGGCTCGCGCGGTCGAGAGCGTCCTCCAGCGTCGCCATCTCGGCGTCGCGGGCGTCGTGGGCCCACTCCAGCCCCCAGCCGGCTGGCGGGGCAGTCGAGAGCAGGTCGGTGAGCCCGGCGAGTTCGCGGCCCGCGGCGTCGTCGCGGCCGGCCACGCGGACGCCCTCGCCCCCGTGGACGAGCGTCGCCAGCCCGGCCTCGACCGCCAGGCCGGTGTCGAGCAGCGGCCGGTCGTCGTCCCACGGCGCCGCGGCCTCGGTCACCTGCACGCGTACCGTGTCGCCCTCGTCGACGCGGCCGTCGACGGCGCGGAACGGGAGGTAGCCCGTTGTCTCGCCCAGCGTGACGACGGCGCCACTGCCGAGCGTCTCGGTCACGCGGCCGTCGAACACCGCGCCGACGGGGGCGGGGTCGTCCCACGCCAGCGTGTCGATGCCGGTGTCGACGAGCAGCTCCCGGATCGCGTCGACGGCGTCGGGGTCGCCGGCGACGTTGACGCCCTGTCGGTCCGGCCCGGTCTCTACCGCGGCGTCGTGGTCCGCGGCGGGGAGGTCGGCGTCGAAGCGCCGCTGGATCGGCGGCGAGGCCTGTACGACAGTGTGGCCGGCGTCGAGCAGCGTCCGCGTGAGCGCGGTGGCGTAGATCCCCCGGACCCGAACGTTCGACGATGGCTCGGTCATGGACCCGGGTTCGCCGGGGAAGAACAGGTAGGTGACGGTTCGTCCCGATTCTGGCGGGAGTGGTCGGCAGCAGCGGATCGACGACAGCAGGCGTCAGCAGTCAGTTCAGCTTCTCGCGGGCGATCCCCACGCCCGTCGGCGTGACGACGATCTGATCGTCGCCCTTCTGGACGATGTCGCCGTCGACCTCCTGGGCGACCTGCCGGAGCTCCTCGATGATGCGGTCGCTTTCGGTGTCGGTCGTGGAGTGGCGAGTGATGTCGGCGATCACCATGTCGCCGTCGTAGACGGCGTCCTTGATCGCGATCACGTCCTGCTGCCCGCCGATCTCCGCGAAGTGAACGCTCATGCTCCCCGCGCTCCCGGGGCTCTCGAAGTCCTCCTCGAGGTCGAGGGTGACGTAATCCTCGGTGTCGCGGTTGCCGCCCCCGCCGAGGATTTTGCTCATGATTCCCATGTGGGCTGCAACCCGGGCTGTCGCATTAGTTCTTGCGCCGGCGGGACGACGGCGGGGCGATCCCTCGCGGCGTTCGCCGGGAGACGACCACTTTTCCCCGCGCCGCCCGCAGCGACGGCTATGACGTTCAGCATCTGCGTCCGCGAGGAGTACGAGGACGAGGACGGAACCGACCAGCTCCGGTTCGGGGTCGCCGTCACCACCCGCCTCCCGGCGGTCGGGACGCTCTGTCCGTTCGCCTCCGAGAACGGCGCGGTGGCGACCCAGAGCCTCGTCAACGTCGAACTCGGCGAGCGGGGGATCGAGTACATCGACGACGGGCTCGCGGTCGACGACGCGCTCCAGTCGCTGTTGAACGCCGACGATGGGGCCGAGAACCGCCAGCTTCACGGCATCGACGCCGACGGGACGTTCACCTTCTCCGGCGAGGAGTGCAAGGGCTGGTACGGCCACCTCGAGGGCGAGAACTACACCGTCGCGGGCAACCTCCTCACCGGCGAGGCGGTGATCGAGAACGTCGCCGAGACGTACGAGGAATCTGATCGGGACGCCCCGCTCGCCCAGCGGCTCATCGACGCGCTCGGGGCCGGCTACGCCGAGGGCGGCGACAAGCGCGAGGAGCTCCACGTCCAGAGCGCCGCGCTGAAAGTGCGGACCACCGAGGAGGAGGAACACTCGCCGTACTACAACGACCTGCGCGTCGACGCCACCGAGACGCCGATTCAGGACCTGCGGGAGACGTACCGCCTGGCCGGCGACGGGTTCGCGGAGGCGATGGAGCGCTACCAGGACGCGATGGAAGACGACGACCTCGAGGCGGCCGAGGACGACGAGTAGCGACCCACAGGCTGCCGGGGCCCGGGGATTGATAGGCTCGCAGGCTGATTACGGGCTGTGTCAATCGAAGAACCTCCTGAGGACGCGCCCGAACCGTACCGCGACCTCATCGAGCAGAACCGACGGATCTCCTACCTCAACGACGCAAGCGGTGTGCTTGGCTGGGACCAGCAGGTCACCATGCCCGAGGGCGGCGCCCCCGCCCGCTCGAAGCAGCTCTCGGCGCTCTCGGCGGTCACCCACGACCTGATGACCGCAGACGAGTTCGAAGCGGCGCTGGTCGCGAGCGAGGACGTCGCCGACGACCTCGACTGGCGACAGCAGGCCGCCGTCCGCGAGATCCGGCGCAGCTACGACCGGACCGCCGACGTGCCGGGCGATCTCGTCGAGGAGCTCTCGGAGGTACAGAGCGAGAACCAGCAGATCTGGCAGGAAGCCAAAGCGAACGACGACTTCGAGCTGTTCGCGCCACGCCTGGAGACGCTGCGGGATCTCTCCATCGAGCGCGCCGGCCACATCAGTCCGGACCAGCCGCCCTACGAAGTGCTGTACGAGGACGGGCTGCCGTACATCTCCCGCGAGCGGACGAACGAGATCTTCGACCGCTTGAAGGAGGAACTGGTCCCCCTCATCGACGAGATCACCGAGAACGGTGACGAACTCGCGACGCCGTACCAGGGACAGGAGTACCCCGAGGCGGATCAGCGCGCGCTCTCGGAGGCCGCCCTCGACGCCATCGGCTACGACCGCGACCACGGGCGACTGGACATCTCCGCCCACCCGTTCACCTCGGGCACCCAGTTCGACGCTCGGGTGACGACGCGCTACAAGCCCGAGAACCCGATGGACGCGCTGACGGCGACGATCCACGAGTACGGCCACGCGAGCTACATGCTCGGGCTCCCGAAGGAGCACTACGGCACGCCGCTGGGCCAGTCGCTCTCCTCGGGCGTCCACGAGTCCCAGAGCCGCTTCTGGGAGAACCACGTCGGCCGGACGAAGCCGTTCTGGGAGTTCTTCCTCCCGAAGGTGAAAGAGCACCTCGACGGCGTCGACGATCTCACGGTGCAGGAGGCCTACGAGGCGGTCAACCGCATCTACCCGAACAACCTCATCCGGGTGGAGGCCGACGAGCTCACCTACCACATGCACATCATCCTCCGGTGTGAGATCGACAGCGCGTTCGTCGCCGGGGAGATCGAGGTCGACGAGATTCCGGAGCTGTGGAACGAGAAGATGGAGGAGTACCTCGGCGTCACGCCCGACGGCGTCGGCGAGGGCTGTCTGCAGGACATCCACTGGTCCTCCCGGTTCGCGGGGTTCCAGGGGTACACGATCGGCAGCGTGCTCGCGGCCCAGCTCGACGCCGCGATGCGGGAGGACATCTCGGACGTCGACGGCAAGATCCGCAACGGCAACTTCGAGCCGATGCGCGAGTGGATGAACGAGAACGTCCACAGCCACGGCCGCGCGTACAAGTCCGAGGACCTGATCGAGGAGGCGACCGGCGAGCCACTGACCGCCGACTACTTCCTCGACTACGTGAACGAGAAGTTCACCGACCTCTACGGGCTGTAGCGCGGGCTGCGCCCTCTCGTTTTTCTCGCCGAAGGAGCAAAGAGCCGTCGCGCCCAACCCCGGGTGTGAAGGAGTACAAGCGCAAGCAACTCCTCGAGCGGGTCGGACGTGAGGCCGCCACTATCGGCGCCGACATCCCGGAGCAGATCGAGGTCCAGGGAGAGACACTCGAGCTCCAGCAGTTCGTCTTCGAGATCAAGCGCCGGGAGACGGTGCCCGCCGAGCAGCGCGAGCGCGTCGACGAGGCCAAACGCAACCTCCGCCGCGAGCGCAACGAGCGCCTCGAACTGCTCGAAGACGGCGAGATCAGCCACGAGAGGGGGAGGCGATCGCCAACAGCATCATCGGGATCGACCGCGCGCTCGACGCGCTGGAACAGCTCGACGCCGGCGACATCGAGAGCGAGGCCGCCAGACAGGAGGCCGCCGACCAGAAGCGCTGGATGAACTTCCTCCAGCAGGCGCTGGGCCACGACGACGGCGGCCCGCGACGCGGATCGCTCTGACGATAGCGACCAACTGCGACGAACAGACCGCCGCCACCATCCGGAGCTACCACATGCCCACGAACGACGAACTCGCGACCCTGCTCGAAGAGATGGCCGACCTGCTGGACGCGAAGGACGTGGAGTACAAACCCACGGCGTACCGGCGGGCCGCGGAGAACGTCCGGGAGCACCCGAAACCGATCGAAGAGCTCGCCGCGGAGGGGCCGGACGCCGTGGCGGAGATCGACCGCGTCGGCGACGCCATCGCGACGAAGCTGGTGGCCTACGTCGAGACCGGCGAGATCGAGGAGCTCGAAACGCTCCGTGAGGAGCTGCCCGTCGACATGGCCGCGCTCACGAGCGTCGAGGGCGTCGGCCCCAAGACGGTCGGCACGCTCTACGAGGAGCTCGGCGTCACCGATCTCGACGACCTCGAAACGGCGGCCAGAAACGAGGAGATCCGGGCCGTCAAGGGGTTCGGTCCGAAAACCGAGCAGAACATTCTCGACGGCATCGACTTCGCCAGACAGGCCCACGAGCGAACGCTGCTCGGCAAAGCCCGCCCGCTGGGCGAGGCCGCGCGGGCGTTCCTCGCGGGCATCGACGCCGTCGACGAGGCCGAACTCGCCGGCTCGAACCGCCGCTGGAAGGAGACGATCGGCGACGTGGACGTGCTCGCGGCCAGTACGGACGGCGAGGCGGTCGTCGACGCCTTCCTCGACTGGGAGAACTCCACCGAGACGATCGAGTCCGGCCCGACGAAGGCCAGCCTCCGGACCGGCGACGGCGTCCGCGTCGACCTCCGGGTCGTCGACCCCTCGGAGTTCGGCGCCGCGCTGCAGTACTTCACCGGGAGCCGCGACCACAACATCCACCTGCGAAACGTCGCTATCGACCGCGAGCTGAAGCTGAACGAGTACGGCTGCTTCGACGTGTCAGCCGTCGACGACCCCGACACCGGCCAGCGCGTCGGCGAGCGCGTCGCCGGCGAGACCGAGGCGGGGATGTACGAGGCGCTGGACCTGCCGCTCATCCCGCCGGAGCTCCGGGAGAACACCGGGGAGATCGAGGCCGCCCGGGAGGGTTCGCTCCCCGATCTCGTCACGGAGGACGCGATCCGGGGAGATCTCCACGCCCATTCCGAGTGGTCCGACGGCGACGCGACCGTCGAAGAGATGGCGCTCGGCGCCGCGGAGTTCGGCCACGACTACCTGGCGATCACTGACCACGCCGAAGGCCCGGGCGTGTTCGGGAACACGGGGCTGGCCGCCGACGAGATCCGGGAGCAGGCTGACGCGATCGCCGACGCCCGCGACGCCCTCGCCGACGCGGGCCACGGCCTCGAACTGCTTCACGGGGTCGAGACCAACGTCAGCGCCGACGGCGGGCTCTCGACGCCCGACGACGTGCTCGCGGAGCTGGATATCGTGATCGCCTCGCCCCACGCGGCGCTGGATCAGGACCGCGAGCCGGCGACCGACCGCCTCGTCGCCGCGATCGAGCACCCACAGACGGACATCCTCGGCCACCCGACCGGGCGCATGATCAACCAACGCCCGGGGCTCTCGCCCGACATCGATCGGCTCGCCGACGCCGCGGCCGAGAGCGAAACGGCGCTGGAGATCAACGCCAACCCGAGCCGGCTGGACCTCCGAGATTCGGCGGTCCGGGTGGCCGTCGAGGCCGGCGCCGTCCTCGCTATCGGCACCGACGCCCACCGGCCGGGGGCGTTCGCCGAGAGCCGGTACGGCGTCCACACCGCACGCCGCGGCTGGGCCGAGACCGACGACGTGCTCACTGCTCGCGATATCGACGGCGTACGGGCGTTCCTCGACTGATCGTGACCGAGCGCCGGTTCATCCTCGACGTGATGCTCGGGAAGCTCGCCACGTTCCTGCGGATGTGTGGCTACGACACCGCCTACGCGCTGGATCGCGGACTCGAAGCCGACGAACCCATCCTGCGGCTCGCGGCCAGCGAGGATCGCACGCTGCTCACCCGCGACGAACAGCTGGCCGCTCGGGCCGCCGACGCGATCCTGCTGACCGAGCGTGGGATCGAGGGGCAACTCCGGGAACTACAGGCGGCGGGTGTCGCCCTCTCGCTCCCGGCGCGGCCGCGTCGCTGTAGCAACTGTAACGGCGAGCTCGAACCCGCTGACGCCGACGAGGCGCCCGCACACGTGCCCGACGACGCCGAACCGTACCGCTGTCGGGACTGTGGACAGTGGTTCTGGAAAGGCTCACACTGGGACGCCGTTCGCGAGACGCTGTCGAGGCTGTGAGTTACTGCCGTGGCGTGTAGTCGTCGCAGGCGTCCATATCGTCCATGAGTCCTTCGTGGAACGCGCAGTAAGGCTGCATCCCCTGCTCGGTCTGCACGTACTCGAAGTGACGACAGGAGCCACAGTAGCTGTCCCGATCCGGGCCGCTTTCGGCGCGATCGGGGTGGCGCCGGTCGGCGTCCAGTCGTCGTCGCGCAGGGGTGAGCTCCCCGGGCCCACTTCGCTCACCTCGTCCGTGGCACTGTTTGACTGCCCCGCCGAGCGACCGGCGGCCGACTCACGGTTCTCGCGCCGGGGCGGCTTCGATCCGACCGAGTCGACGCCGCCGTTCGCGTCGGCAGAACTCGACCGCTCGTTCGTCGCCGACCCGGCCGAGGGGGTGCTGGGGCCGGCGTCGGCGATCTCCGACTCGTCAACGAACGCTCCACTCCCACCGAGGTCGGTGACCGTGTTCGTCGACGCGCCGCCGTCACTCGCCACGCTGCTGTTCCCGCCGCCGGCACCCGGCCTGTCCGGCGGGTCGACGTCCGGGGTATCTCCGAGGACGCCCATGCTGCCCGAGAACTTCGAGAGTTCCGAAGTCGGCACCTCGATCACCTTCGTCTCGCCCTGAGTGGTCACTTCGACGTGAGCGGTGCCGCCGGGGCTGTTCCGGGACTCGAAGTTGACGATCCCGGTGAACAGACACCAGAGCGTGGTGATGATCCCTGCCGCGTAGAGTAGCGCGACCGGCAGCGTCAGAAGCGTCCGGCCGTTGAGGCAGTTCGTGCCGACCCACTGGCAGGGGTAGGCGTGGACGAACAACGCGACTCCGAGGATCGAGAGCGCAGCGCCGATGACGGCCGCGACCCGGGTGCGTCGGCCGGAAGGGAGGACGGAGAAGATACCCAGGATCGCCGCCGGAACGCCGAGCCCGGCGAGGATCCCCGCCCACTCCCAGGAGGCCGTCAGCGAGTCGAACGGCGTGATCGCCCCTACGACCACCCCGGCTATCGCCAGCAGACCACCGACCGCGAACAGGCCCAGCCCCGCGTACAGTCGCCGGAGGCTGGTCTGGAACTCCGCATCGGGCTTGTACACCTCCGAGAGACTGGTCATGTACGGCTCAATACTCCCCACGGACAAAAAGCCGTACGTCATACACATGTCTGTAGAAATACATCCTGCCGCGGGCCGTCGACGCCATCGAAAGCGTTACCGTCCGGACGGGCGATGTCCCGGGTATGAGCGAAGAGGAGACCGAGGAAGAGGCGGCAGAGCCGGCGGTCGAACTCGGCGAGGGGAGTACCGTCGAGGGGCGCCCCTGGCTCGCGTCGCCGCACGACTCACCTGGCCACAGGAGCGCAGTCGTATCGTCGAGAAGGAGGGTGACGCGACCATTCGGACGCCCGAGGGCCCGCGTTCCCTCGAGGAGGTGCTGGCGGAGTCGGACACCAGCTACTTCGACACTCGGCAGACGTTCGTCGAGACCGTCGAGTCGATCGTGGGCCGCGGTCCGGTCCAGACCGAGTAGCGCGGCTCAGAACTCCAGTAGACTCGACTGGAGCCCCGCCGCCATCGTCGACTTTCTTCGCAGTCGCGCTTCCGGGACCGGCAGGTGGCTGGCGATCTCGCTGATCGCCCCCGTCAGTGTCTCTGCGGTGCCGTGTTCGCCTCCGAACGCGTGCCGGACGGCCTCACGAACCTGCCAAACCCCTACCGGGCCCCAGTAGTCGTCGGAGACGTGGCGGAGTACGAGCGCCTTCCCCTGTCGGCCGATATCCGAAAGATGTTCGAGCACGCCGAGGCGGGCGGCGTAGTACGCACCCGCGGTCTCGTCGACGTACCCCGTCCGTCCCTCGAACTGCTCGTGGGCGCTGGCGAGGTACGTCCCCGCTTCGGGATCGGGGTTCCAGATGCTCCCGGGTGCCTTCATCTCGACCAGTTCGTACTCCCATTTCCCGGGGGCGAGAACAACCCAGAAGCTGTTGCCGAGGTACTCGTTGTGCCAGACTTGGACGCTGTCGACGCTCTGGCTCCCCCGGAGCGTCCCGCGGAGATACTGGCCAACGGTGTCGTCGACGGCGGTGATCGACCACCGTGTCGGGACGAGCTTCCGGTTTTCGGCCTGGCCCAGCGCGCCCGCCGAGAGGATCGTATTGATGTCGTACACGTCGAACCCGCGGCGGTAGAGGTAGTTGATCGCACCCTGGGCCTGCCAGTCGTCGTCTTCGAGGGTTTTCTCCACGGGGCGGGGACGTGTGGGTTCTCGGTGAGATCGGCCGACTGAGCGGTCGCTCGGGGGCCGACCGGCGTCGCCACGTCGTCGCGGGAGACGTCGTAGTCCACGTCCGGCCGACCGTCGAGCCCGACTTCGACGCCGACCGGCCGGTCGGCGATCGCGATCTCGCGCTGGACGCCGGTGAACCCGTCCCACGCGTCGTGTACGTCGACGCCGACCCCCGTGCGGTTGGAGTTCAGCAGGCTGGTCCGGCGCTCGAACACGTCCGCGATTCCCACGCCCTCGTCGTACCACTCCCCGCTGGTCTCGAAGCGTCCGGCGTCCTCCTCGTGGCCCACAGGCGAGAGGATCCCCGTGGAGACCTTCGGGTAGTCGGACCGGCCGACGAAGATCGACGGCGACACGCTCCCGACCAGCGAGTCGCCCGTGACGTGCTCCTCGAACCGGCTCTCGAAGGACTCCAGGTGATCGAGTATCTCGTAGTTCTTCTCCTCGGCGAGGCGCCGTCGCTCGGCGGCCTCGTCCGCCTCGTACTCGAGATACTCGTCGAGTCGCATCAGCGTGGACTCGGCGCTACGGCGGCTTGAAAGTTCTGTGCACGGCACCCCGGATGCGGCACACAGCTAGCGAACAGGCGTCACGGCGGCGCCCCGGCCGGTGTGTCGCGCTCCCGCCTCGGCCGGACCGGGGCCGTTCTCAGCGCATGGCGTGGCTGGTCCCGTTCTCGTACTTGAGTGTCGGGGCGAGTGTCAGCGTTCGCGGCTGGGGAACGAACTGCCTTTACTCGCCGGCCGGATAGCGCCCCCATGCCGACGGTCACTGTCGATCCCGACGACGCCCGCGACCGCCTGCGTGAGGCCGGTATCGAGGTGCTGGCGGGTAACACCGACCACGAGCGATGGCGAGCCGAACGCGGCGACGCCGTCGCCGTCGCCTACGACGACAAGGTCGTCGTCCAGGGGAGTTCACCCACCGATCTCACGCTGCTTCTGCGCGACGGCGGCGGCCGTGCACACGTCTACTTCGACGGGGCCAGTCGGGGCAACCCCGGGCCGGCCGCGGTCGGCTGGGCCATCGTCAGTAGCGACGGCGTCGTCGCCGAGGGGAGCGAGCGGATCGGCCGCCGGACGAACAATCAGGCCGAGTACGAGGCGCTGTTGCGGGCGCTCCGGGCCGCACGCGATCTGGGGCTCGACGAGATCGACGTTCGCGGCGACTCACAGCTCGTGGTCAAACAGCTCCACGGGGAGTGGAACACTAACGACCCGGAGCTCCAGGAGCTACGTGTGACCGCTCGGGAGCTCCTGCGGGCGTTCGACCGTTGGGACGTCGAGCACGTTCCGCGGGAGATAAACGAACGCGCCGACGATCTAGCGAACGAGGCACTCGATGACCGATAGCGACCCCCAGACGGCCGAACGAACCGAAGTGGTGGGCGTCGGCGACGCCGACGACGAGCGCGTGCCGGACATCCCGGCCGACGCGGTCGACGAGGCCGAACGGCTCACCCGACTGGCGCGCGCGGCCGAGCGCCGCGAGGACGACGCCGCGGCCGAGGAGGCCAACGTGTACCGAACGCGCCGTGAGGAGCTCGTCGCCGAACACGACTACGAGACCCGGATCCGTGACGAGGACGACACGCTCGTCCTCTACCCGGAGGAGTGGCTCGAGGACGGTGTCGTCCAACTGGATCGCGTCGAGAACACCGACCGCGGGGTCGAAGTCACGCTGTCGGGCCCGGGCGATCCCGAGCACTGGCAGGAAGTCGCCGACCACAACGACGACCTCGTGGCCGCTGTCGCCGACGACGCCCCGGCCCACGAGGCCAACGCCGAGGCGGTGGCGGCGTTCGCCAGCAACCACTACGCGAAGGAGATCGAGAAGCTGACCGCCGAGGAGGTTCGGGAGTTCCTCGACGAGTACTACCCGCGGAACGCCTGGCCGAGCGACACGCAGGCGTCGCTCATCGAGGAGTCCGTCCGAAAACTGTTCGCGGCGGCGGAGACCGAGCCGCCGGCGCCGGTCGAAGACCAGTAAGCTGGCCTCAGTATGCGTCGTCGACGATGTCGCCGATCTCGTCGGCGCGGCTCTCGTCGGTGACGTACCGGGAGAGCGTCCACTCGAGACTGTCCAGCACTGCGTCGCGACCCTTCTCGGTCAGGGCGTACTGGTTCGTTCGCTTGTCGAGTTCGCTCTTCTCGACCAGCCCCATCTCGACCAGATCGTCGAGGTTGGGGTAGAGTCGACCGTGGTTCACTTCCGTTCCGTAGAAGTCCTCGAGCTCACGCTTGATCGCGAGCCCGTACATCGCCTCCTCGGAGAGGATGACGAGGATGTTCTGCTGGAACGCGGTGAGGTCACGTGCGATACCGGGCTGCTCGTCGTTGACTGCTTCTGCCTCTGACATAGTTGATGTGGGGCACTGTGCGCTACCCCCCACCGTGTACGTGACAAGCCCCCTTCCCGGGGCGTTGTCAGCGCCGGCGCACAGTACGGGGTATTCGTACAGTGCTCGCAACATGTTCTACTCGTCCAACTGTAAAAGCGTTTTCGCCCGGACAGGAACGTCCCGAAAAGCATTTGACCGGCTTGCCGGAACCTCAGGAGGCATGACGAACCTCTGGGAAGATCTGGAGACCGGCCCCGACGCGCCCGAGACGATCTACGCGGTTGTCGAGTGCCTCAAAGGCGAGCGAAACAAGTACGAGTACGACAAGGACGTGCCGGGCGTCGTCCTCGACCGCGTTCTCCACTCGAACGTCCACTACCCCTACGACTACGGCTTCATCCCGCAGACCTACTACGACGACGAGGATCCCTTCGACGTGATGGTGATGGTCGAGGACGCGACGTTCCCGGGCTGTGTCATCGAGGCCCGCCCCGTCGCACTGATGAAGATGGACGACGACGGCGAGCAGGACGACAAGGTGCTGGCCGTCCCCAGTGAGGACCCGCGCTTCGACCACATCCAGGACATCGACGACATCCCCCAGCAGACCCTCGACGAGATCGACGAGTTCTTCGAGACCTACAAGAACCTCGAGGAGGGCAAGGAGGTCACGACGCTGGGCTGGGAGGACAAGCAGGCGTCCCTCGACGCGATCGAGCACGCCCAGGAGCTGTACGACGAGACGTTCTAACCAGCGACGGCTCGCGACGTGCTCTGGCCTCCGTGCCAGAGCGATGGAGCGCGTCGCCGTCGCTGTGTGGTGACCTAATTCGGCTCGCGACGTGCTCTGGCCTCCGTACCAGAGCGACGGAGCGCGTCGCCGTCGCTATGTCGGACCCTTACTTCGCGACTGGAGGTGACGCGGCCGCGCGCGCTAGCGCGTCCGCGAACGTCGACGTACCGCCCCGTATCCGTCGGCGGCGATGCGCCGCAGTTCTCGCCGCCAGACACCACATACGTGGGAGACATGGGTATACCTCCCAGACATTCGCCGCGTAATCGGGATGAGTTATGCGTATGGGTAATCTCTTGGGTGGTCGGGCCGATGGTTCGCATATGGCCGCAAAGAACCACTCCGTCGGCATCGACCACGTGACCGTCGTCCCCGCACCGGCGGCGCCGTCCGATGAGTCGACCGAGGACGACGCCGACGACGAGCAGTGAGTGACTCCCGGCGACGGGGAGCGATCAGCGATTTCTGATCACGTCACCGACCCGCTCCAACCCCTCCCGTAGCTCCGCGGTCGGCAGGCCGAAGCCGATGCGGAAGCGGTTCTCGTAGGGGCCGAACAGGTGTCCCGGCGCCAGCACCACCGACGCCTCCTCGACGACGACGCGACAGAACTCCTCGGCGTCCTCGAAGCCGTCAGGGATCGTCACGAACCCGTTGACGCCGACCGGCTCGTGCCAGTCGAGGTCGTGCTCGTCGATCCAGTCGGCGACGATATCGCGGTGTTCGGTCGCGAGGTCGCGGTTCTCGGTGAGAATATCCTGTTCCTGATCGCCCAGCGCCTGTTTCGCGACGTGCTGGCCGAACAGCGTCGGCGAGATCGTGGTGTAGTCCTTCCAGCGCCACGCGCGCTCGACGACGTCTTCGTCGCCGACGACCCAGCCGAAGCGCAGGCCAGCGAGGCCGTACGCCTTGGTGAGACTCGTCGTCGAGATGCCGTACTCGCCCATCGCCGCCGCGGGGGTGATGGGCTCTTCGGCGAGCAGCCGGTACACCTCGTCACAGAGCAGGTAGGCGTCGTGCTCGGCGGCGAGATCGTACAGCTCCCGGACCGTCTCCTCGTCGTGGTAGTTCCCCGTCGGGTTGTTGGGGTTGTTGAGCACGACGACCGCGGTGTCGTCGCGGATCGCCTCTTTTACGCCCGCCACGTCGACGCTCCAGTTCTCGCGGTTCAACGGGACCCGCGTCACGTCGCCGAACGCCTCCGGCACGGCGTGGAGCGCCTGATACGTCGGGGTGACGACGACGGCGTGATCGCCGTGTTCGGAGTTCAACAGCGAGAGGAACGTGAGGAAGTTCGCCTCCTGCGTGCCGACGGTGAACAGCACCTCGTCGGCGCCCCGCCCGTAGCGTTCGCCCACCTCGGCACGGAACTCCGGGTCGCCGTTGGTCGGGATGACGTAGCCCAGCTTCCCCGGGTCGAGGTCGAAGCGGTCGGCCGGCAGCGAGCGGATCCCGCTCTCGGCGAGCATGATGTCGGCGTCGTGTTCGTACTCCGCGAACCAGCGTTCGAGGCCGAACGGTGAGACGTCCATACGCCCAGTCCGTCGGGCGGCCGCAAAAACCACCGGGTGCCGGCGACCGGCTCAGTCCCCTTCGCGCTGGCGCATGCTCTGGCGGGTGAACTGCGGCTTCGCCCGGATCGACTTCTGCTTGCGCCGGAACGAGCGCCAGAGCATGACGACTATCGGCGCCGTCACCGCGAGGATGCCGGCCGAGACCCGCCAGTCCTGCCCGAAGGCGTAGATCAGCGCCGCCGAGAGCACGCCGGCGGCGACGAAGATCCCCAGGATCAGCCGCTTGGCGAGATCCCGCATCACGTCGTCGTCGTCTTTCACGTTGATGTTGACCGTGAGGTCCTCGTCCTCCAGCCCGTCGAGCACTCGATCGAGCTTCGGTGGGACCGACACCAGCGCACCAGCCGTCTCCTGTGCCTGCCCGGCGGCGTCGCTGGCGATGCGTCGGGCGGTCTGCTCCCGGTAGCCCTGTTCGGCGAGGTAGTCGGTGGCGACGCTGATGAAGTCGAAGTCCGGATCCAGCGTCACACACACCCCCTCGACGACCGTCGCGACCCGGAGCACCAGCGCGAGATTGCGGGGCAGACGCAGCGGGAACTCGTAGATCGTCCCCTCGACCTGCTCGATGATCTGCTGGACGCGGTACTGTTCGATGTCCTCGCCGCGGGCGTCCTGGATCGCGAGCTCCATTATCTGGCCCATCACCTCGCGGTCGGCCTCCGGCGAGAGCGTCCCCATGTTCACCAGCGCGTCCAGGATCGCGTCGGTGTCCTGCTCGGCGATGGCGACGTAGAAATCCACGATCTTCTTCTGAATGTACGGATCGACGCGGCCGCTCATCCCGAAGTCGTAGAAGATCACCGCGCCCTCCTCGTCGACCGCGAGGTTCCCCGGGTGGGGGTCGGCGTGGAACACGCCGTCGTCGATGATCATCTGGAGGTAGATGCGCTGGAGACGTTCGGCGAGTTCGGTGCGGTCGACGCCGCGGGCGTCGAGTTCGTCGATATCGTTGATCTTCGTCCCCGGGAGGTACTCCATCGTCAGCACCGACTCACCGGAGGCGCCCTCGTGGGTCCGCGGGATGCGGATCTCCTCGTCGTCCGCGAAGTTCTCGCTGATCTCCTCGAGCATCGTCCGCTCGCGGCCGTAGTCCATCTCCTGGCGGATCGTCTTCGAGAACTCGTCGGCGAGGTTCGACAGCGAGAACGCGCTCGACTCGTCGACGAGGTAGATCAGCACCGGCAGCGACCAGCGGATCACCCGCAGGTCGGCGTTGACCAGGGGGACGATCCCCGGCCGCCTGACTTTCACGGCGACCTGCTCGCCGTCGTGGACGGCGCGGTACACCTGCCCGAGGCTGGCGCCGCTGATCGCCTCGGTGTCGAACTCGTCGAACGTCTCGTCGACGGGGCCGAGTTCGGCCTCCAGCACCTCTTTGGCCGCTGCCCAGTCGGCCGGCGGCACCTCGTCCTGCAGCGTCGAGAGCACGTCGACGTACTCCGGCGGCGCCACGTCGGGGCGGGTCGACAGCAGCTGGCCGAGTTTGATGAACGTCGGCCCGAGCGTCAACAGCGTCTCGAGCAGCGCCTCGGCTCGGCGGACGCGCGTCTCGCTATCGACGCTGCGGCTCCGTCCGAACAGCAGGAACCGGTTCCGGTCCCGCGTCCACGCGAACAGCAGCGGGAAGAACCCCTTGATGACGACGAGGAACCGCCAGTAGGCTCGGAGCGACGCCAGCCTGAATCACCCCACCGTTGGGCGCGTCGGCTCCCCGCCTGTGTGGCAACTCGGTCCGACCATCAGGCCTCGTCGATGTCGATCGACTGGGCCGGCCCGGCCGACCGTTTCGGGATGGTGACGGTGAGAACGCCACGCTCCATCGACGCATCCGCATCGCTGCCGGCGTCCGGCGGGAGCGGGATCTCGACGTCGAGGAACAGCGGCCGGTCCTCGCGCACGTAGTCGAACGCCCCGCCGAACGACTTCTCGCGGCGCGCTTCGATCTGGAGTCGACCGCCCTCGCTGCGCAGGTCGGTCGTGTCGGCGGTCGCCCCCGGCAGGTCGATCACGAGTCGGTAGGCAGACTCGCTCTCGAGCAGGTCGGCAAACACGGCGTCCGGGAGCTCTCGGAGCGCCTCGCGAACTGTGTCCATAGTTCGGCTATGGGGGCGCGTCTCGAAAAAGCCGGCGGTGGCGGTGGGACGACATGGTAACGGTCGGCCGTGTCGATCGTGGGGCGACACGGCAACAGTCAGCCGGGGTGATCGGCGAGCGACCCGGCAACCGGTCAGCCGCGGTAAACCAAAGAAGCGTCGGCGCAGTTACGAGGTCGACGGCGTCATCTCGATGTTCATCGCCTTCTGGATGATCTGGATCGACGCCGTCGAGCAGATGAAGTACCAGAAGATCCACGGCTGGATCGGCCCGAGCATCGGCTCGGTCCAGGTCATGCTCCCCCAGATGGGGAAGACGACCTCACCCAGCACGTGGTGGCTGGTCGCGCCGCGGGCGCCGATGGCCCAGTACATCCACAGGAACACCGGGATGGTGAGGAACATGATCCAGGCCATCGGGCGGAACTGCTCTTTGAACATGCCGAGCTGATCGCCCATCGCCTCCATCTGCTCCTCCTGGATCTTCTGCATCGCGGCGTCGTCGCCGCGCTCCTTGGCCTCCTTCCGGCGCTCCTGGATGTCCTTCATCCGGTCCTGGTACATGCTCATCTTGTCCATATCCATGAGCAGCGCACGCAGCACCGTGGAGTAGAGCCCGGTCGTCATCGCCAGCAGCAGGACGACCGCGTAGAACGGGAGCACCTCGAGCAGCGGCCCGAGAACGAGGTCGATGGTGCTGCCGACGACGTTCCGAACCGGGGCGTAGGCGTACCCGACCATGAACAGCACCGTCCCGCCACCGGCCATCTTGTCCCACTTCGACCACGACGTGCCCTCGACGTCGTCGAGGTCGACCGACGAGGTGGTGAGGTCGTCGTCGGACTCGAGCGCCTCACGGGCGGCCGCGGGATCCTCGATCCGGAACCCCGTCTCGCCCTCGACGAGCACCTCCTTCTCGATCAGTCGGCCCCACTGGCCGCTCTCGATCTCGCCTTTCACGTCCGTCCAGCCGACCTCGCCGTCGTCGGCGCGGTCGAGCACCGTCTCGACGACATCCCGCATCGCGGGGTCCTCCGAGACGAGTTCGCGGACGCGCTTCTCGGTCCGTACCATTGAGACTCCCTTCGCTACCGGGCGTAATGAACCTTTTACTTGCCGCTGTCGACGTAGCCGGCAGTCGGAGAAACGAGGGGGCGGTTACGCCTCGATAGCGTCGCTGAGTCGCTCGAACACGTCCTCGGGCGTCCCTTCGCCGTCGATCTCGACCAAGTCGCCCGTCTCCCGGTAGTGTTCGATCACGGGCTCGGTGTTCTCCTCGTACACCTCGAGTCGGTCGCGAACCACGTCCTCCTCGTCGTCGTCGCGCTGGACGAGCCGCTCGCGCACGTCCTCGTCCTCGGGCATGTCGAACTCGACGTGGTAGTTCTCGCCGGTCTCGGGGTCGACGCGGCGGCCGGTCAGGCGCTCGACCAGCACGTCGCGGTCCACGTCCAGGAAGAACACGTAGTCCAGGTCGGTCGCGTCGTCGAGGTACTCGACCTGGTCGAGGTTGCGCGGGTAGCCGTCGAGCACGTAGCCGTCGGCGTCCTCGAGCGCCGCCGCGAGCACCTCGTTGACGACCTCGTCCGGGACGAGCTCGCCGGCCTCCATGAAGCTCCGGGGCGTGCCGTACTCCGTCTCCATGTCCTTGTTCGCCCGCAGGGCGTCGCCTGTCGAGACGTGATCGAGGTCGTAGGTCTCACAGAGTCGCGTCGCCTGCGTGCCTTTGCCGGCGCCGGGCGGACCCAGCAGTAGGATGTGGTAGTCGGCCATAGTTGGACTCACTCGGGCCGCGCATAAAGGCTTGAAGAAAGCAGTCGCGCGGCACGTTTTTGCGACCGCCGACTGATCCACCCCGCATGGGCGATCCACCCGCGACACCCATCGACGACGAGGCCGTCCACGTCGCCACCACGGCGCGCACGTACGCCGATCAGGCGACCCACTTCGTCGATAAGTACCTCGACTTCTCGCTGTTCGACCGCCACGGTGCCGCCTTCCGGGACGCGCTCCCCGAGACGGACGACCGCCCGCCTCGAGTCCTCGACGTGGGCTGCGGTCCCGGTGCCGACACCGCCCCGATGGCCGATATCGGCCTCGAAACCGTCGGGCTCGACATCACGCCCGCGTTCCTCCGGGAGGCGAACGAGCGTGTCGCTGATGCACGGTTCGTCTGCGGCGACATGCGGGCACTCCCGTTCGGTCGCGAACGCTTCGAGGGGCTCTGGAGCAGTGCCGCGTTCCTCCACCTCCCACGGGGGACGGCAGGTTCGGCACTCCAAGAGTTCGCCCGCGTGGTCGCCCCCGGCGGCGCCCTGCTGCTCTCGGTGATGGCGAGCGAGACGCGCGGTGCCGATGCTGTGGAACTGCCGGACGGCCGGCAGTTCACCTTCTGGCAGGAGGCGGCGATCCGCGACCGTCTCGACGCGGCGGGGTTCACCGGGATCACTGCACTCGGTGAGGAGGAGGATTGGCACGCGCTCCTCGCTATCCGGGACTGATTAGTCGCCGCGCGCCCCAGAGCCGGTATGACCCGCTTCGACGCCGACACGCCGACCGATCGGCGAAAGCTGTTCGCCGACGCCGTCACCGCCCACCGAAACCGCGGCAGCGCCTTCCTCACCATCGAGGCCGCCCCGCCGGAGACGCCGGCGTTCGACCCGGACGGCGACGGCGGCCGGCAGCGCGCCGCCGACCCATCCGGCGACGACGGCCGGCAGCGCGCCGCCGACCCATCCGGCGACGACGAGGACGCGGAGGAGGAGCCCCAGCCGTGGCTCCAGTTCGCCGAGAAGACGTTCAACCTCGACGCCACAGACGCGGAACTGGAGCGTGTCAAGTCGCTAGTCGACGAGTTCCCGGAGTTCCGCATCGACGAACTCGAGTCGCCCGAGACGGCGGAGGGGACCAACGTTCGCATCACCGCCCGCTCGGACGCCAACCGCCTCGCGGACTTCGCGGACCGCGTGTTCCGCGAGGTGTACGAGTGCGAGGAGGAGTACCGCGCCTGGGTCGTCGCCGTCTGAGCCGGCGACAGAAGCGCCCGGGGACTACGCCCAGTGACGTTCGGTCAGATCTGCCCGCATCACGAAGTCGGGCTCGTCGCCCACGTCGGCGCCCGCAAGCGCCGCGTCGCTCACCCACTCCACCGCCTCGGGGATCAGCACCCGCGTCGTGTCGGCGCCGACGGACGCGGCGTCGCGGCGGATCGCGGCCAGCAGCGCGTCGCAGGACGCCGGATCGCGCCACGCTGCGACGCCGTACTCAGCGCGGGTCCGTGGCTCGCCGTCGCCGTCCTCACGCTTGCTCGTCCGGACCCGGTAGCTGAACCCCCGACACCGCCGTCGGGCGCCGACACGACCACCAGACGGTCGGCCGCGGCGGCCTGCCGGAGGCGGTCGCGGGTCAGCTCCGACACCGCCCACGACTCCGACGGGTCGAGCGCGAGCCCGTCGAGCGCGTCCCGCGCGGCCGCGTCGGCCCAGAACCCCCACGCAGCGTCGGGATCGGCGTCGACGACGCCGGCCTCGTCGGTTCGCGCGGTCGCGTCGGCGTCCGGGGCGGGCTGGACCCACCGGAACTCGGTGCCGGGATCGAACCCGTTGACCCGGGAGGCGCCGAGGCCGCCGGTGTTCCAGGAGAACACCATGTTCCGGGCCACGCGCCGTCCCGTCTCGTAGAGCCAGTGGAAGCCGGCGTCGTTCAGCGCCCGCGAGAGCCGCCGGCCGCGGTACTCGGGATCGACCCGCATCGCCTGCATCCACCCCTCGTGCTCGCTGAGGCCGACCGCCTGGCAGATCCCTACCGCGCGGTCGTCGGCGAGTTCGGGCACGTCGTCGGGATCGACGCCGTCGACGGATTCCGGCGCCGGCGGCGCCGCGGCGGTGTCCACGGCGACGAACGTCCGCGTGTCCGGGTCGTCGTCGGCCATCCACCGCGGGAACGCGTCGGGGATGTAGTCGCCGTTCTCCCAGGTGTCGGCGGTGAACGCCACGACCGCCGGGTAGTCGCCCGGAACCGCCTCCCGGACTTCGATCTCCGCGTCCGTGCTGTACTCGGTCGCCCGCGTTACGTCCATGGCTGGGACTCCCTGGTGAGCTCACCTTCGAGGTCCCGACCCATCGCGTCCGCGGGCTGGTTTGCGTTCTCGAGCGCCCACATCAGCTTCACCTTCGCCGTGCCCGGAAGCGTGTCGCCACACTCCACGACGCCGGCGTCGAGCAGGTCCCGCCCGGTGTCGTAGACGCGGTCACAGACCCGGCCCTCGATGCACTGGGAAGTCATCGCGACGGTCGTGCCGTTCTCGACGAGCTCCGCGAGTCGAGGGATGAGGTCGGTGTGAACGTGGCCGAGCCCCGTTCCTTCGACGACCACGCCGGACTTCCCGTCGAGGTACTCCCACGCGGCCGGGTCCATCCCGGGCGTCGGCTTGACGAGCTCCACGTCGGTCGCGAGATCGGGGTGGATCGCGAGGTCGGTCTCGCCGCGGTCGGCGTACTCGCCGTGGAACTCGACGCCCGCGGCGTCGCCCTGCCCGCCCTTCGCCGCGTCGTAGTCGACCGTTCCGAGCGGTTCGCTCCCGACGGTTTCGAAGGCGTCGCGCCGGGAAGTGTGGTTCTTCCGGACGCGCGTGCCGCGGTGGAGTGCGCAGTCGTCGTCCGAGGGCGTCGCGTGCATGCAGACCATCACCTCGGCCGCGTCGGCCGTCGCCGCCTCGACGGCACACACCGCGTTCATCACGTTGTCCGAGGAGGGGCGATCCGCCGAGCGCTGGCTCCCCGTGAACACGATCGGGACCGGCGTCTCGAGCATGAACGAGAGCGCGGCCGCCGAGAACTGCATCGTGTCGGTGCCGTGCATCACGACGACGCCGTCGGCGCCGGCCTCGATCTCCTCTTTGACGGCCCGGGCGAGCTCCTGCCAGATCGCGGGCTCCATGTTCTCACTCAGGATGTCGGCGACGACGCGGCCACGGTAGTTCGCCCGCCCCGCGAGTTCGGGCACCGCCCGCAGCACGTCCTCGGCGTCGAACCGAGCCGTGACGGCGCCGGTGCGGTAGTCGACGGTGGAGGCGATCGTCCCGCCGGTCGAGACGAGCGCGATCGTCGGGAGCGCCTCGTCGAACTCGACTTCGGAGGCGTCGCCGCCGGCCTCGCCCTCCGCGATGTCGTACACGTCGGACTCGAGTATCTCGACGTCGGCGCCGTCGCGGGCGATCCCCACGTTGTAGCCGCCGTCGAGTTTGAGCACGAGATGGTCCTCGTCGGTCGTCGGCATCAGGACGCCTTCGTCGGTCGCGCCGTCGTGATCGACGCGGACGCGGTCCCCGGGATTCATACCCGCAGGTTCCGGTCGGTCGGACTTGAAACTGCCTTCTTCCGGCGCTCCCAGGGCCGTGACGGCGCAAGACCCATACTGCCGGCTCCCCCAGTACGGGGTATGCAGCGATCGCGCGAGCCGGAGACGGACACTGCGGCGGATCTCGCCGCCGACACCGACGACGAGGCGGCGTCGAGCGACGGCCGGCTCGCTGGCGCTCGCCGACGACTGGGCCGGCTGTTCTCCCTCCGTGCGTTCCTCCTCGCGCTGGCGGTCGTGACCGTCGGGGTCGTCGCCGGCGGCGCGATCGGCGGGGTCGTCCCGTTCATGGGGACCGTCGGCCGGATTGTGGGGGTGGTCGCGGCGACGTTCCTCCTCGGGCTGGCGCGCTCGCGTCGCCAGTATCTCGAAGTCGGCGTGGCGGGCGCGGCGGTGGCGGCGGTGCTGGCGGTGACGCAGGTGTTCAGCGGCGTGTTCCTCCCGATCGGCGTCGAGTGGCTCCAGCAGTACGGGCTGGCGCTGGGCGCCATCGGCGCCGGCAGCGGCGCGGTCGCGTCGCTGCTCGGCTACTACTTCGGACGGGACCTCCGAGCCGGGCTGACGAAGTCGATCTAGGCGAGCTCCCAGGCGTCGGCGCCCTCGACCCGCCGGAGCAGCCCGTGCTCGGTGAGCTGCTCCAGCGCGTCCGCGACGGCGCTCTCGTCGGCGTCGACGTCGTCGACGATCTCGCTGCGTGAGCCGTCGGTGGTAACGACCGCCGACAGCACCGCGGCGTAGAACCGTGAGTCGGCTTCGGCGCCGATGTGGCCGTTCAGCCGGTCGAGCACCTCGTTCACCCGGCCGTCGACCCACCGCTGGGCCAGCGAGAGCTCGCGTTCGAGGCTCTGGAGCCGGTCGAACTCCTTCGCGAGCCCCGCCAGCCCGTCGTCCTCGGGCTGGTCGCCGATGTCGATCTCCAGATGCGCACAGCAGCCGGTCATGTCGAGGCCACGGCTCGCGGGGTAGGCGCTTTTCGCGCCGAAGCTGTGCGGCGAGACGCTCACTTCGAGCCTGACCGCGCGGGCGATGTGGAAGTACTTCCGTCGCTGGTCGTCGGTGTGGCTCTCGACCAGGCCGGCCTCCTCCAGTTTGCGCAGGTGATCGATGACCGCCTTCGGGCTCACGCCGAGGTACTCGCTGATCTCCGTGACGTAGCAGGACTTATGCGAGAGGAGCCGCAGAATGCGCCGGCGGTTCTCGTTGCCCAGAAGGTTCAGCAGTACCGCCGAGTCCATACTCCGGCTTGGCGGCAGGGAGCAAAAAGGCTGTCTCACTGCAGGACCCGCCTCCCCCCGCCGACGGCGGGCGTTTCCGGGGGCCAAAAGGCTATCCCTGCGGGCCCGCCACTTCCGGCCCATGTACCGACGCGACCTGCGGGACACGTCCCGCGACGGCCTGCTGGCCGACATGGCGACCGCCGACCTCGCCGTGCAGGCGGCGCCGAGCCCCGACGGGGACCGCATCGCCTACGCACGAACCCGCGAGGACCAGACCGATCTCTGGCTCCACGAGGACGGCGCCGACGCCCGCCTCACGAGCGAGGGAGTCACCGCGATGCGTCGCGGCCGTGGCGACACCCAGTGGCTCGCGTGGGCTCCCGACGGCGACCGAATCGCGTTCGTCGACGCCGCCGGGACGCTCTCGACGGTCGACGCCGACACCGGCGAGGTCGAGACGGTCACTCACCACGACGACCCGGATCTCGGGCTCGCGTGGGGGACCCCCGGGATCGCCGCCGTCACGAACGCGGTCTCGCGGGCCGCGCTGGTCCTCGTCGACCCCGACACCGGGAGCCAGCGCGTGCTCGCGGACGACGACTATCTGTACAACGACCCGCGCTGGGGCGACGACGCCCTCTACGCGATCCGGGCGCCCCACCGCAGCCTGTTCGACTTCGAGTCGGAACTGGTCCGGTTCCCGATCGAGGACGGCACCGTCGCCGCCGACCCCGAACTCGTCGTTGCCGAAGACGCCGTCCGGGTCCAGACGCCGCGGCCCCACCCTGACGGCGACGGTGTCGCGTTCGTCCACGACGCGAACGGGTTCGACGAGATCCACTACGCCGACGGCGAGGCGGTCGCAGCGGCGGCCGAGGGCGCAGTCGAGACGACCACGGTCCACGCCGCCGCGGAGACGGAAGTCGGCGCGCCCGCGTGGCACCCCGCCGGCGACCGCCTCGCGTTCACGGCGACCGCCGCGGGCCGTTCGTACGTCGGTGTCACCGACCTCGACGGCGACGCCGACCTGCTGAGCGAGGAGGACGCGTTCCACACTGCCCCCGTCTGGCTGGACGGCGACGTGTACACGGTCCGGGGCGATCCGACGACGCCGCCGCAGGTCTGGAACGCCAGCGCGGGCGAGCCGGCGATCGAGACCGGCTCGGTCGGGTTCCCCGAGCGACTCGCCCGACCGACGGAGTTCACGTTCCGCTCCGGCGGTCGAGAGATCCACACTATCGTCTACCCCCCGGTCGGTGGGTTCCCCGAGGAGCCTGACTCGGTGCCCGTGCTGGTCCACCCCCACGGCGGTCCGACCGCGTTCGACGACTTCGGCTGGGACTACCGCTCGCAGTACTTCGCGGCGCTGGGCTACGCGGTCGCGATGCCGAACTATCGTGGCTCGGACGGCTACGGCCGGGATCACCGCATGGCAAACGACGGCGACTGGGGCGGCGGCGACCTCGACGACGTGATCGACGCGGCCGAAGCCACGGCCGACGCCTTCGCCGCAGTCGACGGCGACCGTGCGGGGATCTTCGGCGGCTCCGGCGGCGGCCTGATGACGGTGAACGCGCTGGGGAACACCGACGCCTACGACGCCGGCGCGGCGTTCTACGGCGTCTACGACTACGAAACGTTCGTCGACGACACCGACGACGTCGGCTGGCAGCTGATGAAGCGCGAGCTCGGCGACCTCGCGACCGATCTCGCGAACTACCGCGAGGCCAGCCCGATCCGGGACGTGCCCGACATTCAGGACCCCGTGCTCGTGCTCCACGGCGAGGAGGACACTCGCGTGCCGCTCAGCCAGTCCGAACAGCTCTGTGAGGAACTGGAGAAACACGGCAAACGGCACGAACTCCAGTCCTACGCCGAGGAACCGCACGGGTTCAGCCAGCGTGAGAACGTCGTCGACGCCTACACGCGCGTCGCGGACCTGTTCGCGAAGTACCTCCGCCTCGACCCCGACGATGGGAGCAGCCGGCCCCATCGCCCCGACGAGGGGTAGCCGGTCACGGCTCGTGACCCGCTCGGACGCCATGTCCGAGCCACGGAGCGTGATGCCGTGATCGTGTGCCAATCAGGTTGCGATAGCCGGCTACGACTCCGTGTCCAGTTCGGCCTCGACGGCGGCGTCGATCCGCGGCCGGATCCGTTCCGTTCGGCCGGTGACGAACCCCGCTAGTTCACCAGGCATGCCCTGCCCCTCGACGGCGTCGTCGAGGCTCGTGAGTCGGGTCCTGAGCCCTTCCAGCCGTCGGTCGGCGTCATCCCCGCGACCGTCGCGGGCGGCTGCCCGGGCGGCGACGGCGATCAGCACCGCGGCGTCGACCGCGCGGACGACGCCCGCGACACCGCCGCCGAGGCTGCCGTTCCCGCCGCCGTTGTCGTCGCTGTCCTCGTTCTCCTCGCCGAGGAGTTCGGCGACCGCGTCGTCGACGCCGTCGACGAGCTCGCCGGCGTTTTCCTCCGCAGCCGCGACGACCTCGGCCACCGTCCCCTCGTCGATGTTCTGTCCCGTGGGCACGCTGTCGATATCCTCGTCGTCGCGGATCGCCGCGACCTGGAGGCGAGTCTCCACGAGGAACCGGAGCAGGAACTCCGTCAGCGCGACCTTCCCCGTCTCGATCCCCGAGAGATCGATCGTCTCGTCGTCGG
Source organism: Halolamina pelagica (assembly GCF_001307315.1). Classification (GTDB taxonomy): domain Archaea; phylum Halobacteriota; class Halobacteria; order Halobacteriales; family Haloferacaceae; genus Halolamina; species Halolamina pelagica_B. The sequence goes on along the minus strand of NZ_LGUC01000001.1, from coordinate 797,783 downwards.
GGTTGGGGTTGACACGGAGCGCGCCCGTCGCCCCGGACTCGTCGCGGATCTCCGCGGTGTAGGCGCCCTCGCGGTGGGCGTAGATCCCGAACCGGCCGTCGTCGCTGGGCGGGCGGCCGTCGTACACGGTGCCGGCGAAGTCGTCGTCGAGCGCGACCGACGCCAGCGCCGTCCCCTCGGCGGTCTCGCCGCGGACTTTGACGGCGTCCTCGTTGGCGCTCATCGGGATCGCCCCGTCGACGCCGGCGCGGGTCGTGCCGCCCTCGTGGGTCAAGCGCTCGCTGTAGGGTGCCATCCCCGCGCCGTTGACGGTGAGCTGGTGGTCGCCTTTCTCGGGGTTCTCGAGCGTGATCACGCCAGAGAATGACGGGACCGCTTCGGGATCGCTCTCCAGTAGCGCCACGGTCTCGATCGAGGGGCGAGCAGCGAGACGCCGTTTTTGCCGGGCGCCTCGTCGGCGCCGGTGGCCTCACGGACGGCGCCCAGGATGCGGCTCACGTCCCCACCGGCCTCGATCGGCTCGTAGCGGTCGGCCAGTGCGGCGCGGTGCTGGGGGTCGCTGATGTCGGTCTCGGGGTTCTGAAAACGCGGCTGGTCCCACGGGACGCCGACGGTCGTGATGTGGCCCGAGACGGCGTCCTCGACGAACTCCGGCACGGTGAAGCTGAAGCTCAGCTGTGGCCCGGTGAAGTCGTCGATGTGCCGGATCGCTTCGATCTCCACCAGCTCGTACCGGGCGTCGGCGTCGACAGCAGCCTCGGCCTGCACGTCCGGCACGAACGCGACCTCGCCCTCGCGTTTCGGGATCGACGCTGGCGGGCTCGCCAGCGCGTCGTACGTGTCGACCGTGAGCTCCTCGGGGATCAAGTCCCCCGGGCGGACGTTCGGCAGGCGATCGTGCTCCGGCAGGCGCTTGCCCTCGTACTCCGGCACGGCGTACGGCAACGTCAGCCCCTCGTCACGCGGGAGGCCGTACGCCAGCGGGAGCGACGCTTCGCCGGAGATGACCTCCACGGGGTCGTTGCTGATGTCGGGTGCGAGGCCGTCGACCGCGGTTCGCTGAAACGTCGTCGGCCGGGCGTTCACCCCGAGCGTGCTGGAGTGTGAGCCCACCTCGCTGATGATCGACGCCCGCTCCACGTCCGGATCCAGGTGCTCGTTGTTGGGCACCTTCCGGGAGTGGGCGGAGGCGACGAACAACACCGGTTCGCCCGTCCCGGCCGGCGTCGACTGGTTCGTGCCGTCGGCCGTCGACGACCCGGTGCTCGAACTCGCCTCGCCGTCCCCGGAGCGATCGACGAACACGTGTAGCACCTCCCAGTCGTGCCAGTGGAAGTTCGTCGAGAACTGGTCGAACGCCGAGTACGCCCAGAACTGCACGCAGACGAGCGGCGAGTCGGGGTAGTCGACGGCGTTGTAGAACACCGTCGGGTGGGGATACTCGGTCTCGCGGGCGTCGACGCTGTAGCCGTCGAGTGCGTCGAACCCGTCGACCACGGTGTTGCCGTCGCGCTCGGACTCGTACTCCCGAGGATCCGTTGCGGGCCACTGCTCGTGGGCGCCGTAGTACAGCGTCGGCGCGTGCGCCTCCGCGAGTCGTCGGGACTCCTCGTCGCCGAGTGAGTCGGTGGTGGCTGGCTCGGGACTGCCCGAAAAGAGGTAGGCGCCGCTTGCCGTGGCGCCGCCGCCGGCGAGTAGGGCAAGCATGTGGCGCCTGTCGACCCTATCCCAGTCCATTCGTCTGCCGATCCGTTTCGCGCGAACAGGTATGTGTCTTTGGCTGCACCGAAGGCGTGATACGCCGGCCACCCGATCGTTCTGCCATGGACGCTGCACTCGTGATCCTGGACGGCTGGGGGCTCGCGCCCGACGATCAGTCAGGTCGGGACGCCGTCGGCGCCGCGGCGACGCCGAACTTCGACGCGCTTCGTGAGGCCGGGGCGTTCGGGACGATGACCGCCCACGGCCGCCGGGTCGGCCTCCCCGAGGGACAGATGGGCAACAGCGAAGTCGGCCACATGCATCTCGGCGCCGGCCGGGTGGTCAAACAGCCGTTCACGCGGATCAACGACACCATCGCCGAGAACGAACTGGGCGAGATCGACGCCATCGCGGCGGCGTTCGAGCACGCCGCCGACACCGGCGGCCGGGTCCACTTCGCGGGCCTCGTCAGCGACGGCGGCGTCCACTCGGATCAGTCCCACCTCCACGCACTGATCGAACTGGCAGCCGAACGCGGCGTCGACGCCGTCACCCACGCGTTCACCGACGGCCGCGACACGCCGCCGAAAAGCGGCGCTGACTACCTCGCCGACCTGCAGCGCACGATCGAACAGCACGAAACCGGCCACGTCGCCACCGTCACGGGCCGGTACTACGCGATGGACCGGGACCACAACTGGGAGCGCACGCGGAAGGCGTACGACGCCATCGTAAACCGAGATGCGCGATACGAAACCGACTCCGCAGTGGCCGCCGTCGAAGAGAGCTACGAGCGCGGGGAGACCGACGAGTTCGTGGAGCCGACGCTGGTCAGTGGCGCGCCCCGGTCGAAGACGGTGACGCGGTGATCGTGTTCAACTTCCGAGCCGATCGGGCCCGCCAGCTCTGTCGGCTGTTGGGTGGGGTGGGAACTGACGAGTGGCCGTTCACCCTCGACCGCCCCGACGTTCGGTTGACGACGATGACCCGCTACGAGGAGACGTACCCGTTCCCGGTCGCGTTCCCGCCGAACGAGCCCGAGCGCACACTGGGCGAGCTGTGGGCCGACGCGGGGATGGCCCAGCTGCGGGTCGCCGAGAGCGAGAAGGAACCCCACGTCACCTACTTCTTCAACGGCGGCCGGGACCGTCCGTTCGCGGGCGAGCAGCGCCGGATCGTCGCCTCGCCGGACGTCCCCACCTACGACCACCAGCCCGAGATGTCCGCGGCGGAGGTGACCGACGCCGCCGTCGCAGCCGTCGCCGAGGGTGATCCCCAGCCTGACGCACTCGTGTTGAACTACGCGAACCCGGACATGGTTGGTCACACGGGCGACTTCGACGCGGCCGTGGCGGCGATCGAAGCGGTCGACCGCGAACTGGGTCGGCTCGCGGACGTGCTCGCGGAAGTGGGGGCACACCTGCTCGTGACGGCGGACCACGGCAATGCCGACGACATGGGGACGCCCGAGTCGCCCCACACCGCCCACACGTTCAACCCAGTCCCGGTGATCTACGTCTCGCCCGAGGGCGACGCCCACGGCCGGGCGATCCGGGAGGGAGGCTCGTTGCCCGACGTGGCGCCGACGATCCTCTCCCTGTTGGGGATGCCCCAGCCCGACGAGATGACCGGCGAGTCGCTGTTCGAGTGAGCTAGCGCGGCTCCGGACCCCGGAGCTGGCGGTACGCCGGCCCAGCGAGCAACAGCAGCGCGGCGATCGCCGCGGCGAGGATCAGTTGCGGCTCGATCACCGCCCTCAACCCCTTCCGGAGCACGCGCTGGATCGAGCCACCGGCCACGACGCCCGCGAACGCCCACGGCAGTTCACCGACTGTCGTGCCGACGAGAAACGCCCGCAACGGGACGCCCGAGAGCCCGATCCCGACCGAGACCACGTCTGACGGCGCCGGGAGCAGGCGGCTGACGATCACCCCTCGGAGGTCACCGGTTGCGTCGACGGCGCGCGCGCCCGCCGTCGCGACCCGGCCGCCGCCGGCCGAGCGGCCGGCGAGCAGGAACGGCGGGACGCTCGTGAGCGCGATCAGCGCCAGCGCGACCGGGAGCCCGCGGAGCCCCCAGCCGTAGCCGACGACGACGGCGATGAGCGTGGTGGGCCACGCGAGCAGCGGCCGCACGAGCGCCAGCGCGACCAACGCGGCGGTGAACCGCACGGAATCGGCGGCCAGCCAGTCCAGCCGCGTCAGCACCCACCGGGGCGAAGTGAGCACGGCACCGAGGCCGACGATCAGGAGAACCGTCGCCCCGAGTGCCACACGAGCGCGTCGCTGCACAGCGGGCGTCGCCGTCGCAGAACGATGTGGCTTGTGGTCGGCTGCGGCGCGGTGAAACTGATTTTGGCTACTCCAGTGATTATTTGTAACTTCGGGCGGTTGTCTCAGTATGGATCGGCGGGACTACCTCCGGGCTGTCGGCGTCGGCGGGGCGCTGACGCTCGCGGGCTGTGGCGGCGATCCCGGCGCCGCGAACGCCGAGGCGTTCGACGGTGCGGGGACGCTCACCCTCGCGACGGCGACGACGGCGTACGACAGCGGCCTGCTCGACGCCGTCGTCCCCGGGTTCGAGCGAGCGTTCGGCGCGTCGGTCCGGATGCTTCCCCGCGGCACCAGCGGCTCGCTGGAGACTGCCCGCAGCGGCGACTGTGACGTGGTGGTGGTCCACGCCCGCCCGCTCGAAGACGCGTTCCTCCGCTCCGGGCACGGGCTCAACCGCCGGCGGCTGATGGTCAACGACTTCCTCCTCGTCGGGCCGCCCGACGACCCGGCTGACGCCGCGGGGTTGGACCCGGTCCAGGCCTTCCGCGCCGTCGCCGAGGCCGAAGCGCCGTTCGTCTCCCGGGGCGACCGCTCGGGCACCCACATCCGCGAGCAGCGCATCTGGGCGGCGGCCGACCGCGACCCGGCCGGCGACTGGTACCGCGAGACCGGACAGGGGATGGGCGACACGCTCACCGTCGCCGAGCAGCTGGGGGCGTACACGCTGACCGACCGGGGCACTTTCCTGACGGTGCGGGAGGGGTCACTGACGCCCCACGTCGACCGTGGGATCGACGACCCGCCGGCGCTGCTGCGTAACGAGTACGGAGTCATCCCCACGAATCCCGCCCGCCACGACGTGGCGTACCCGCTGGCGATGGCGTTCGTGGGCCATCTCACCGGGACGGCGGCGTCGACGATCGCCGAGTTCCGGGTCGACGGCCAGCGCGCGTTTCGGCCGCTGGGGGCCGAGCCGGAGCCCGGCTTCGAGCAGTACGTCCCGACCGACTGGGAGGGCTGACCGGCTCCGGACCGAGAGACACACAAGTCCCCGCCGCCGAGAGCCGCCAATGAGCGAAATCGACGTGGAGCCGGTCGATTCGGTCGAGGACGACGAGTCAATCGACGTGGAGTCGTCCGCCCACGACGACCACGCGTCCCCCGAGACACTGGACACGGAGACGGCACTCCCTGAGCGCGTCGACGCGCCGGAGTACGTCCTCTACGGCGGGAAAGGCGGCGTCGGGAAGACGACCTGTGCGGCCGCGACGGCGCTTGCCTCCGCCGCGGCGGGCACCAAGACGCTCGTCGTCTCCACCGACCCGGCCCACTCGCTGTCGGACACGCTCGACGTCGACATCCCGGCCCACCCGAGCCGGCTCCGGGAGGACGTGCCGCTGTGGGGCGTCGAGATCGACCCCGACGCCGCGATGGAGGAGGGATTTTTCGCGGCTCAGCAGGAGGAAGGTCCCGTCGGCGACCTCGCGGGGATGCTCGGCGACGGCGCCGGGATGGAGTCGCTGCTCGGCGGCACGATGCCCGGCGCCGACGAGGCGGCGGCGATGCAGAAGCTGATCGAACACATGGACGACCCGCGGTTCGACCGCGTCGTCGTCGACACCGCGCCGACGGGCCACACGCTGCGCCTGCTCCAGCTGCCGGAGATGCTCGACACGATGGTCGGCCGGATGGTGAAGCTCCGCCAGCAGTTCTCCGGGATGATGGACGGCCTGAAGGGGATGTTCGGCGGCGGCGAGGACGGCGACGCCGCGGGCCAGCAGGATCTCGACGAGCTCAAAGAACGCATCGAGCGGCTGCGAGGCATTCTGCGTGACCCATCCCGGACTGACTTCCGGGTGGTGATGGTGCCAGAAACGATGAGCGTCGTGGAGTCCGAACGCCTCGTCGAACGCCTGGACGAGTTCGACATTCCCGTGAGCACGCTGGTCGTCAACCGCGTGATGGAGGACCCCGCCGACGTGGCGGACCTGGACGCCGTCGACGACGACTGGATCGTCACGCCGAACCTCGAGAACTGTGCGTTCTGCCAGCGCCGCTGGAACGTCCAGCAGGACGCGCTGGGTCGAGCCAGCGACCTCTACCGCGGCCGGGACGTCAAGCGCGTGCCGCTGCTGGCCGACGACGTGCGCGGCGAGGCGGCGCTGCGCGTCGTTGCGGCCTGTCTGGACTGAAAGGATCGGTCGCGCTACGCCAGCCGTTTGCGCGCGAACCGGATCGCGAGATCCACCACCGAGTCGGGGAGGTATCGTGACTTCACCAGCAGCTCCGCCAGCCGCCCAACGGGCATCCGCGCGGGCGGGTCCGTGAGGTTGGCGGCGTCGACGATCGTCGTCGCGACGCGCTCGGGCTCGACCGCGCCGGTCCCGCCGCCGCCGACCGCCTCGGTGTCCTCGAACATCGACCAGAACCACTCGTAGGCGCCGGTCCGTTCCGTCCGGTCCGATTCCTCGTTCGCGCGGTCGGTGAACTGCGTCTCGACCGGGCCGGGCTCGACGAGCACGGCGTCGATACCGTGGCCCTCGACCTCCCAGCGCAGCGCGTCGGTCATCGCCTCGAGCGCGAACTTCGAGCCCGAGTAGGCGCCGCCGCCGGGCATCGACACTCGGCCGGCCACCGACGAGACGTTCACGACGGTCCCCTCGCCCGCCTCGCGCATATGCGGGAGCACCGCACGCGTGAGTCGGTGGGGGCCGTACACGTTCACCGCGAACTGGTCCGCGACGGCGTCGACGGGCAGCTCCTCGGTCGGTCCGAACTGGGCGTACCCGGCGTTGTTGACGAGACAGTCGATCCGGTCGTCGTTGCGGAGCATCCGGTTGACGACGTTGCGCACGTCGCTGTCGTCGGTCACGTCGAGTTCGTCGACGACGCAGTTCTCTCGATCGGCGAGCGCGTCGAGGTCGTCGGTGTCCCGGGCCGTCGCGTACACCGTCCACCCGTCGTCGAGGAACGCCTCGGCGGTGGCGCGGCCGATGCCGGACGAACAGCCAGTGATCAGCACCGTCTCCGGTCGCATAGCTACGTGCTGGTTCGGCCGAGGGTTAAGTGTGCGCAAAGGAAGCCGGGCGGGCGGCAGCGAGCCGCGCCGATCGCCCCGGCGGCTCAGCCGAGCGCCGCTTTCGTGTCGTCGGCGTTCCGATCGGCGAGCCGCGTGGGTTCGGGGAGCTTGTACCCCGCACAGAGCGCGTCGACGAGGTCACGCGTCGTCGCCGCCGAGACGCGGTGGCCCGGCGAGACGTAGAGGGGGTTGATCGACTGGTCGCGGTCCCACTGCCGGGACTGATAGGCGTAGCCGATCACGGTACTATCGGGCGCTTCGACAGTTCCATCTGCCTCGATCGGCGTCGACCAGCCCGCCGGTCGGTCGTCGACCGGCTCGGCCGGCTCGCCGCAGAGCAGCTTCTTCGCGACGCCGATACTCGGCAGGTCGAGCGCCACGCCGACGTGGGTCGCGATGCCGGCCTGCCGGAAGTGGATCCGGCCGGAGCCGTCGAACACCGCGAGGTCTGGCTCGACCGAGAGCGTCTCGAACGCCGCGAGGATCGGGCCGCCCTCACGGAACGCGAGGAGTCCGGGGATGTACGGGATCTCCAGAGGCGTCACGGCGTGAGCGCGCTCGATCACGGCGCCGTCCTGGATCGCGACGATCGCCGACACCGCGCGGTCGTCGAGGAACGCCTGATCGACGCCGACGATCACCGGCGCGTCGCTGCTCGCGCCGAGCCGCTCGGTCCCGCTCGCGTCGGCCTCGACGGGGCCGTCGACGGCGACGGTGTCGGGATCGAACGGCAGGTCGTCGGCGAACGTGGCAGCGTCGGCGATGTCACGCTGGAGTGTCTCCATCGCGTCGCGCGAGAGCGCGGGATCGGGCCGGAACTCGGGGCGGTCCAGCGCCACGGGTCAGAACCGGCCGCCGCCCCGGCGTCCGGGGCCGCCCGGGCCGCCGCCGCCGAACTGGAGTTGGCGGGGCGGTTCGATCTGGTCCTGGACGTACAGCCCGTAGATCAGCCCGATCGCCAGCCCGGCCAGGTGGGCCCAGTGGGCGATGCCGGCGCCGCCGCCGACCTGTCCGAACCCCTGGAGCAGGCTCAGCGCGGCGAAGCCGATGGTCAGCGCCCAGATCGGCACCGGGAGGAAGAAGTAGAGATACACCGTGAGCCCGGGGTTCAGGATCGTCAAGACGCCCATGATCGCCAGCAGCGCCCCGGAGGCGCCGACGACGCCGGTCGCGACCGCCGGCGAGAGCAGGATGCTCGCGCCGATCTGGGCGAGGCCGGCGACGGCGCCAGAGGCGAGAAACAGCGCCACGAAGCGCTTGGTGCCGATTCGGCGCTCGACCACCTGGCCGAAGAAGAAGATCCCGATGCTGTTGGCCGCGATGTGGAAGATACCGCCGTGGGCGAACACCGAAGTGATCCACGTCCAGACGTACTCCGGGTGGGTCGAGCGGAGCACGAACAGCGTGGCCTCGAGCTCGGGCGAGACCAGATTTCGGACCAGCAGTTGGGTGACCCAGGTCACCCACATCAACAGCAGGAACACGAACGTCGCGTTGTTCTGGACGTAGCTCCGCCAGATCGACCGGGCACGGCGTCGGAGGCCGGCACGGCTCCCCTGACTCGCCCCGGCGTCACGCTCCTCGGCCTGGTTGAACACGCCGACCGGGTCGTCCCACTCCAGCCCCGGACAGTCGTGGTTCTCCGGGAGTCGGTGGTCCGCACAGAACGTGCCGCCACAGCGGCGGCACTCGTACGGCATGTTCTCTTGCTTGCCACACTCGTCGCAGGTCGCCATTACACCGGGGTTGGCGGCGGCGGCTAATAGGTCTGGGGCTCTCGACCGCCAGCGACGGTTGCGGAGGTCCCGATCCCGTCGGGCAGTAAGCCCGTCCCCGAACGTTCGGGTGTGAACGGGTGTCGCCAGAGTACGTGCGGCGGCATCACCAACGTGGCGTGGTATCGCCGACAACTCGAACACTGGATGCGGTACGAGAGAGAAGGCGTCGGGTGACCGGCGGTGTGTTGGCTGTCTGACCCACCATCGCCGGCCGCCCGCCGGGTTCCGCCCACCCGGCGATTTCTGGTCGCTACTGGTACTCGGTGATCGTCACAGTGTAGCTCCCCGACCCGCTGTAGGAGTCCACGTCGACCTGCATCGCCGTCGAGTCGTCGGGGCTGTCGATCGTGATCGACTCCTGGCTGTCGGTCGTGTAGGAGCCGTAGTCGTAGTCGCTGGGCGTCGCGTTCGCGGTGGTGCCCGTGTTGACGTAGAGGTCGAAGTCGGCGTCGCTGGGGCCGTCGAGTTCGATCACGACCTGCGAGGGGCTGTCGTAGTTCCAGCCGTAGCTGTAGTCGTCGTAGTCCCAGTAGCCGTCGAGAGTTCCGCTGACCGACGACGACGTGGAGTCGCCCGACCCGCCGTCACCGCCGCCGCCGCCGTCGCCGCTGCCGGGTTCGGTGGTGACCGCCGCCGCGGCGTCTACCTGCCCGCTGCCCTGTTGCGTGTCGGGGAGCCCGATGTCGGCGGCCGTGTTCTTCAGGTGGCTCCGGAGGTCGCTGTTCGAGAGATCCCACTGCGCGAGCGTGAGGCCGGCGACGCCGGAGACCACCGGACACGCCATCGAGGTGCCCGAGAGCCGTTCGTAGCTCCCGCGGGTCTCGGTCGTCGTCGAGAGCACGTCGACGCCCGGCGCGGCGAGTTCGACCGAGTCGCCGTACTGGGAGAACGACGCGAGGTTCTCGCTGTCGTCGACGGCCGAGACCGCGACGCACTCGGAGTAGGCTGCTGGGTAGGAGACCGACGAGGAGCCGTCGTTCCCGGCCGCGGCGACGACCAGCGCGCCGTTTGTGGTCGCGTAGCTCACCGCGTTCTTCATCGTGTCAGTGTACCCGCCGCCGCCGAGGCTGAGGTTGATCACGTCGGCGCCCTGGTCGGCGGCCCACTCGATCGCGTCGGCGATGTCGGCGGTGGAGCCGCTGCCGTTCTCGTCCAGCGCGCGGCCGTTGATCAGCGTGGAGTTCCCCTGGCCCGCGACGCCGGTGCCGTTGTCCACGACGGCCGCCGCGCAGCCGGAGACGTGGGTCGCGTGGTACTCGTCCTGCGGTACGTCGGGGTACGGGTCGGAGTCGGCATCGACGAAATCCCGGCCGGGGTCGGAGGCGTAGTTGCCCGAGAGGTCCGGGTGGTCGTACTGCGCCCCGGTGTCGACGACGGCGATGGTGACCGAGGAGTCGCCGAACGTCGTGTCCCACGCGCTCGGCGCGTTGACCTGCTGCGGGGCGTACTGATCGCCGAACTGCGGGTCGTTCGGCGTCGCGAGCGCCTCGTGGGTCGCGTTCGCCTCGGCGTACTTGACGTGATCTTTCTGCGTCACCGCCTCGACGAAGTTCTGGCGAGCGGCGTCGCTCGCCTGCTCGGGGAAGCTCACTGCGACGTAGCGCAGCGTCTCGTTGGCGTGAACGAGCTCGGCGTTGCCCGGCACGTACTGCTCGACGGTCGCGGCGACGCCGTCAGCGGTCGCCGACACGCCCACGAGCACCTCGCCCTCTTTGGGACCCGGATCCCGCCCCGGCGTCGCGGAGCCCACGCCCGCGAGTCCCGCGGCGGCGCCCAGCGCGCCGATCCCTTTCAGAACGCCACGTCGCTGCCAACCGTGTTCGCTATCCTCTGGCATAGTGCAGAAACACAACGAGGGTGGCAACATATATTTGTACTGATTTAGTCTAAATATAGCTCAAAAACCGTTCAACTAATACAGTTTATACATTTGTTTATAAGCGGTATCGAAGATACCGGCGCTTCCCGGAACCGATATCACGAGCGAGGTGCAGGGACGGCTATGGACTGGGTTCGGCGGCTGTTGGGCGACCGGCGCGAGGGGGTCGCGCTGTTCGTCGATGGGCCGAACGTGTTGCGCGAGGAGTTCGACGTGGATCTGGACGACGTGCGTGCGGCCGCGGCCGCTTCCGGTCGGGTCGTCGCCGCACGACTCTACCTCAACGAGGCGGCGCCCGGCAGCCTGATTCGGGCGGCGGAAGCCCACGGGTTCGAAGTGATCACCACCAGCGGCGACGTGGACGTGCGACTCGCCGTCGACGCCGCGGAGTTCGTGCTCCGGAACCGCGTCGCCACGATCGCCGTCGCCTCCCGTGACACCGACTTCAAACCCGCCTTCGAGCTCGCGGGGCGGGAGGGGGTCCGCACGCTCGCGATCGCGCCCGGGAGCTACGGTCGCTCGGACGCGCTGCGCTCGGCGGCCGACGAGAGCGTCACGCTCGGGGAGTAGCGTCGACGCCGGGCGAAGCGCCGCACCGACACGCCTATCTCGCGGGCCCGCCCACGCCGACGCGTGACCGAGAACGCAGAGCGCCGACTCGCCCGCCGGATCGCCGGCGAAGTGGTCCTCTCGGACGATCCCGGCGCGACGCTGCGGAAGTGGCGCACCGACTTCGAGGTGTCCCAGACGGCGCTGGCCGAGGAGATGGACGTCTCCTCGTCGGTGATCTCCGACTACGAGAGCGGCCGCCGTGAGAGCCCCGGGATCGGCGTCGTCCGACGGCTGGTCGAGGGGCTGCTCGCTATCGACACCGCCCGCGGCGGCGCCCACGTCCGGCAGTACGCTCGCGTGGTGACCGCCGGCTTCGAGAGCGACATCGTCCACGACCTGCGGGAGTACTCGCGGGCCGTCCCGCTCTCGGAGTTCTACGAGGCGACCGGGGCGACCGAACTCGCGGGCAGCGAGTCCACGCACGTCAACGGCCACACCGTGATCGACAGCATCGAGGCGATCACCCGCCTGTCGAGCGAGGAGTTCTACCGGCTCTACGGCGAGTCGACCGACCGCGCGCTCGTGTTCACCGAGGTGACGCGCGGCGAGTCGCCGCTGGTCGCCCTGCGAGTGCTGACGCCGACGCCGAACGCCGTCGTCCTCCACGGCATCGAGCCCGAAGACGTGTGGGACCACGCCCCCGCCCTCGCGAAGCGTGACGGGTTCTCGCTCGCGGCGTCGACCAAAGACTTGGACGAGATGCTGGCGGCGCTCCGGGCGCTCCCCTGAGCCGGACAGCGCCGGACCGCGCGCCTCCCTCTCACGGCGCCCCCGAACACGCGCTTTTAAACCGTTCGACCGGCAATCGGAGGTATGAGTGAGTCTGCTGATCGCCTGCCGCTTCCCTGTCCCTCCTGTTCCCCCACGAGGAGACAGTCCACGAGGTACTGAGTCCCGGCGGACAGACGACGGTCCGGTGTACGGAGTGTGGCCACGTCCACAAAGAGAAGATCGAGACGCCCGACGAGGTCACCGTCGACGTGGTGGTCTCCCAGGACGGCGACTCCTACAAGGCGACGCTGAACGCCGTCGCCGAGGAGGAGATCGAGGCCGGCGACGAGTTCGTCGTCGAGACCGAGGCGGCGATCCAGCAGGTCGAGGTCACGAGCATCGAGCTCGGCCCCGAGCGCCGCACCGAACACGCCACGATGGACGAAGTCGAAACGGTCTGGACCCGCGTCGTCGACAACGTCGGCGTGAACATCACCATCCACCCGAAGGAGGGCGACGGCCGCAACGAGCAGTCCCGGTCCACGAAGGCGTTCCTGCCGGGCGACTTCGAGTTCGTCGTCGGCAAGACCTACGAGTTCGGCGACGACGAGTTCGAGGTCCAGAGCCTCCAGCTCCGCGACGCCGTCGCCGACGACTACCGCCACAAGAAGCTCGACCACGAGGGCGACCTCGCGTTCGCGAAGGACATCAAGCGCGTCTTCGGCCGCGACGAGAAGACGAGCGCCTGGTCGGCCTGGTAGCTACTCCCGTCCGAGCACTTTTCTGATACACGACGGCCCGAACGGCCCCAGTTCCCCGCTCTCGAACTGGACGAAGTGGCCCGTCGAGATGCTCGCGCCACAGCGCCGGCAGTCGTAGTCACCCTCCCGCTGCACCACGTCACTGCCCATCCGGACGAACGTCCCGCCCGTGCGTGTGCGCAGGCGACCGTCCTCCCGCTCGATCAGCCCGCGCTTCTCGGCGTCGTCGAGGATCTCCCGGGTGAGCGAGGGGCTGGTCGTCACTGCCTCCAGCCGATCGATCGTCTCGGCCAGCGAGAGCTCCTCGTCCTCCAGATGGGCGAGCAGTTCGAGGCCGAGTTCGCGTTTCTCCTCGCGGGTCGACACGGCCGGGCGTTCTCGCCGAGGGCGCTTGAGCGTTGTGTGGCGGCACCGGCCCCCGTTCGCTATCTCGAAATACGGTTTACGGGCTCACGAGACACCGACAACTGGCCGGATGTCGGCGGAGCGAGAAACCGCCGCTGAGTGGGCGAGCGCTCCGTTAGGCGAAGAACGCGGCCAGGCGGTCGGCGGCCTCCTCGACGCGGGGGTCACCAACGCGAAGCGGAGCCAGTCGCTGTACGCCTCACCGAACCCCTCACCTGGCATGCCGGCGACGCCGGCCTCGTCGATGAGTCGCTTCACGTTCGCCATCGTCCCAGGGTAGTCGTCGAAGCGCGCCATCACGTAGAAGGCGCCGTCCGGGCGGGTGTACTCGGCGCCGGCGGCGTCGAGCGCCTCGGTGAACGTGTCCACGCGTTCGCGGATCAGCTCCCGGGCGGCCTCGTAGTAGGCCGCGTCGGCCCCTCGAGCCCGCGGAGGACGGCGTACTGCCCCGGTCGGGTGGTGGCGACGTTGACCAGCATGTGGCGGGCTTTCGCGTTCTCGGCGAGCCACTCGGGGAAGATCGCGTACCCGACACGGAACCCCGTGATCGCCAGCGACTTCGAGAACCCCGAGGTGACGACGCAGTGCTCGGAGTCGATCGTGAGCGCGGACTCGAACGTGCCCGAGAGGTCGAAGTGGTCGTACACCTCGTCGACGACCGCGACGGCGTCGTGCTCCTCACAGAGCCGGACGATCGTCGCCACCTTCGCGTGATCGTACACCGCCCCGGTAGGGTTGTTCGGCGTGTTGAGCACCACCAGCCCGGTCTCGTCGCCCATCGCCTCGCGGTAGGCGTCCACGTCGAGGCTGCCGTCCCGGTTCGCGGGCACGAACGTCGCGTCGCCGCCGAGCATCCGCGTCTTCCCCGGGTAGTAGGGGTACACTGGATCGGTCAGGAGCACCTCGTCCCCGGCGTCTCGTTCCAGCGCCGCCGCCATGCCCAGGTAGTTCGCCTCCCCGGTGCCGTTGGTGACGACGATCCGGCCGGGGTCGACGCCGCGGCGCTCGGCGATCTCGGCTTTGAGCGCCGCGGTGCCGTCGCTGGGGGGTACTGGAACCGATCCGGCTCGAACGTCGCGTACTCTTGCAGCCCTTCCCGGAGCGCCTGCGGCGGCTCCCAGTCGGGGTTGCCGCTGACCATGTCGATCACGTCGCGTTCGGCGTCGCCGACGTAGCCCATCACTTCGAAGAACTTGGGCTCCTCGTACTCCATGGCGGAGGGTATGGCGGCAGGGGTATGCCGCTTTCGGGAGCCGAGGGGTTAGTTCCGGACCAGGCTGGCGCCGTCGAACTCCGTCCGGGAGAACTCCAGTTCCATCAGCTCCAGAATCGTCGGCGCGATGTCGAGCAGGTCGCAGTCCTCGATATCGGCGTCGGGTGTGTCGATGAACAGCGAGGCGTTGTCGAAGCTGTGCATCCCGTTTCGGGGCCGTCGGCGAACACGTCGCTGCCGCCGGTGAAGCCGGCTTTGAGGTCGAACCCGTGGTTCGGAATCGCGACCAGATCGGGCGCGATGTCGTCGTGGTCGCCCCGGAACGCCTGCTGCTTCTCGACGACGCGCTCACAGACTTTCCGGCCGTCGGGGCCTTCGAGCGCCTCGAGTTCGGCCTTGAGCTCGTCGCGGACCGCGTCGTACTCCGCCTCGGGAACGCTCCCGCGGGGCTCGCGGTTCTCGAGGTTGACGTAGAACCGGCCGGGGATCAGCGAGTACGCACGGGTGTCGTCGGCGATGTCGCCGAGTTCCTCGTGATCGTCGTCCTGGTACGAGAGCCAGCCCTCCTGCTCGAGCCACTCGTTCAGGTGGACCTCGTAGTCGAGGCTGGTGAACCCGTGGTCCGAGGCGACCACGAGCGTTGTGTCGTCGGGCAGCATCTCCCGGATGTTGCCGATGTACTCGTCGAGCTGCCGGTAGAACTCCATGAACGCGTCCTTGTTCGGCCCGTCGCGCTCGTAGTCCTCGAACAGGAAGTGGTTCACGCGATCGGTCGTCATGAACACGCCGAAGAAGAGGTCCCAGTCGTCCTGTTCGAGGTAGTGGGTGAACGCCTCGTAGCGCTTATCCAGCGTCTCGTGGGCGTCCTGCATGAACGGCTCCTTGTCCTCCTCGTGGCCCTGCTTCACGTCGGCGTCGATCTTGTAGTCGATCGACTGGAGATAGTCCCGGAGATCGTCGGGGTAGGCGGCCTTCTCGACGCTGGGCGAGAGGAAGCCGGACACCATGCGCTGGACGTTGCGCTGGGGCGGGAACGTCACGGGGACGTTCATCACCGTCGCGTCGCGGCCGTCGTTGGCGACGCGGTCCCAGAGCCGGGTTGCCTGCACGTCTCGGCCCATCGGGACGTAGGTGTCATACGTACCGACCTCGCGGTCCTGGAAGCCGTACACGCCGGTCTCGCCGGGGTTGACTCCTGTCGTCAGCGACGGCCAACAGGCGCTCGACTCCGGCGGAACGATACTGTCGATCGGGCCGGCGCTGCCTTCGTCGGCGAGCGCGGCGAAGTTAGGGAACTCGTCAGGGTGCTCGTCGAGTAGGCTGAACGGCACACCGTCGATACCGAGGAAGACGACTCGGGGGTCACTCTCGCCCCGGAGTCGGTCGAACAGTCCCATACCTCGTCGTACCGTCGAACACCTTAAGAACCTTCCCTCTACGAAAGGCGGCGGTGTTCAGATAAGGATGAAGAGTGAGGCGGGACGATCTGTGAGTGGTCAATGCTCGAAATCGCCCGCCTCAACGGAGGTAGCGACTGCTTCGAGTTAGATTTTGTGAAGCGAGAGGCGACACCCGAGCCCGCGATGAAGCTCGGTATCCGACTCCATCTGGCTGGATTATCACTTTCGGATACCATTTCGATTCTCGATAGGTTGGGTGTCGAACGCTGTCGAACGACCGTTCACAACTGGGTGCAGAAGGCCGATTTACAGCCGCTTGGCGGTGCAAATCCGGATCACGTCGCGGTTGACGAGACCGTGATCCAACTCAACGATGAACGGTTCTGGCTGTACGCTGCTGTCGATACCGACACGAACCGCTTGCTGCACGTCAAGCTCTCTCCGACGAGAAATCAAGCGATTACCGAGATGTTCCTCTCCGAACTCCGCGAGAAACATCTCGTCGATGACGCAGTCTTTCTCGTCGATTCTGCACCGTGGCTGCAAGCAGCACTCCACCGACATGGCCTCGATTACCGATACGAAAAACACGGTAATCGGAATAGCGTCGAACGTGTCTTTCGAGAACTAAAACGACGAACTAACCAGTTCTCAAACTGTTTCAGCCATGCCGAAGCAGATACTGTCGAAAATTGGCTTCAAGCGTTCGCCTTCGCATGGAACCAGCTTATCTGAACACTACCGCTCAGTCGTCGGCCGTCGGGGCGTCCCGAGCCGGCACCTCGATCTCGCCGGCGTCGAGTTCGGCCTCGACCTCGCGAGCCGCGGTGACGAGGTTCTCGGTCTTCTGGTAGGCGGCCTCGCGGGGGAGCAGCTTCAGCCCGCAGTCCGGCGAGACGGTGAGTTGCTCCGGCGGCACCACCTTCAGCCCCTGCTTGATGTTCTGCTTGATCTCCTCGACGCTCTCGACCTCGGCGTCGTGCACGTCGACGACGCCCAGCGCGAGGTCGGGCGCGAACTCGCCGTCGGCGAGCGTCTCGATCTGCTGGTAGTCGTCGTTGCAGAGTTCGAGGTCGACCTCGTCGACGGGGAACTCGTTGAGTTCGGGGTAGATCCGGGAGTAGTCGCCGTAACAGACGTGGACGCCCACGCGGACCTCGTCGGGCACGCCGTCGACGATGCGCTCCAGACAGCTGCCGACGATCGCGTGGTCGTCCGGCGTCGTCGCCAGCGCGGGCTCGTCGATCTGGATGTAGCGGGCGCCCGCCTCGACCAGCTTCTCGATCTCCTCGTTCACCAGGTCCGCGAGGTCGTACGCGAGCGCCTCACTGTCGCCGTAGTGCTCGTCGAACGCCCAGTTGGCGAGCGTGTATGGACCCGTGATCGGGACCTTGACGGGGCGCTCGGCGACGGCGTCGGTGAACTCGAACTCGTCGACCAGCCACGGCTCGTCGTAGCTGACTTCCTCGACGACGCTCGGCTTGTGGAAGTAGTTGTGCCCCCACACTTTCACGGGGCCGTTGAACTCGTAGCCGTCGATGCGCTCGGCGAAGAACTCCACCATCTCGTTGCGCCGCATCTCGCCGTCGACGACCGTGTCGAGGCCGGTTCGCTCGTGCTCCTCGGTAATGAGGCGGCAGGCGTCGTCGTGGGCTTCCTCGAGGTCGGCCTCGTCGAAGGAGGCGTCGGGATCGTCGACGAGGTCGTCGGCACGGTTGAGCCACGTCGGCTTGGGGTAGGAGCCGACGACGCTGGTGAGCAGGAAGTGCTCGTGGTCGTGGTCGTCGGGGCGGAACTGCTCGCGGTTGGCGGCGTCGCGGGCCATCAGGCGCTCACCTCCGTTTCCGGCGCCAGTTCAACCGCCTCGCCGAGCACCGAGAGCTTCTCCCGGTACGTCGAGACGGGCAGGTAGGCGAGTTCGGTGTTCGGCGTCGCGTAGACGGTGTCGAACGTCTGGCTCGGGATCTGCTCGGTCACCCAGTCGATGCGTTCAGCGACTGTCTCGGGGCTCTCGACGGCGGTGTTCTGTCCGTCGACGAGGCCGACCGAGATGGCGTCTTTCGTGCCGTACTCGGTGACGTTGTAGAGGTGGGCGTCGCGGTCGCCGGCGACGAAGTCGAAGCCGAACGCGTCCACGTCGGCGTCCATCAGGTGGGCGTACGTCTTCTCCTCGTGAGCGCCCCAGTAGCTCTGGAGCACCACGTCGGCGTCGGTGGCGGCCGCGACCGTGTCAACCGCGTCGCTGACGCGCTCGTTTGCCTCGCCCTCGGGCGAATCAGTCACCAGCGAGGGGTCGAGGAGGAACAGCGTCTCGTGCTCGGGGAGCGCCTCGACCTCGCCGGCGAGGAACTCCGCGATCGCGGCGAGGAACTCGGCGTCGTCGCCGTAGTACTCGTCGGTCGCGAGGTCGGCGAGCGTGTAGGGGCCCGGGAGGACCGCCTGGAGGGACTCCTCGTCCTCGAGGAGGGCCGTCGCGGCATCGAGTTCGGCGGCCACGTCGCCCCCGTCGGCGGCGAGGTCGTCGACGACCCGCGGGTCGCGGTAGAAGTTGTTGTTGTCGTAGTAGCGCACGATGCCGCCGGTTTCGACGCCGTCGTGCACCGCCAGCGGGTGGGCGAGCCAGTCGTCCCAGCGGCCCTGCCCCTCGACGATCCGGTCGAGGCCGGCCTCGCGCTGGTCGTCGATCAGTTCCTCGCGGACGCGCTCGTAGGCCGCACGGACCTCCGGCCCCTCGCTGCCGTCGACGAGGTCGGCTTTCTGGTGGCCTTTGAGGCTCGAGAGTTCGTCTTTCGCCCAGTCCGGGAGCGGGTACAGTCCCAGTGTAGTCGCGACTCGGTCGGTCATACACCATCGTAACGGATGCAGTCGCTTAATAATTCCTACTTCGTGGGATGCTTGCTGGTAATTACTCGTCCGCCGGCCGGAAGTGGCAGGCAACGGTCCGGCCGTCGCCGCTCTGTCGGGGGTCGCCGCCGTCGCCCCGCTCGGTGAGTGTCGGCTCGTCGGCGACACACCGGGCCGCGGCGTCGTCGTCGAGCCGCTCCCGGAGGTGGCATCGGGGGTGGAACCGACAGCCGTCGGGCGGGTCCGCGGGATCGGGCGGTGAGCCCGGCAGGCGGATGCGTTCGTCGGGCGCCGGCTCGGCCCGGACCCGCGGCACGCTCGACAGCAGCGCCTCCGTGTACGGGTGGGCAGGGTCGTCGAGCACGCCGGCGAGCTCGCCGAGTTCGACGAACTCGCCGAGATACATCACCGCCACGCGGTCGGCGACCTGCCGGACGACGCTCACGTCGTGGCTGATCAGGAGATACGTGAGGCCGCGCTCGGCCTGGAGCTCCCGGAGCAGCTCCAGGATCCCCGCACGGACGCTCACGTCGAGCGCCGAGACGGGCTCGTCGAGGACGAGGAGGTCGGGGTCGAGCACGAGCGCCCGCGCGATGCCCACGCGCTGGCGCTGCCCGCCGGAGAGTTCGTGCGGGAACGCGTCGTAGTGGCGGACGGGGTCGAGCCCGACGGTTTCGAGCAGTTCCCGGACGTACGCCGCGCGGTCGTCCTCGCGCTCGTCGTGGATCACCAGCGGTTCGGCGACGAGGCGGCCGACGGTCATGCGCTCGTTCAGCGTGGAGAACGGGTCCTGAAACACCATCTGGACTCGCCGACGGAACGACTTGTCGACGCCGCCGGCGAGCGACGCGCCGTCGAAGACGACCTCGCCCGCGGTGGGCTCGTCCAGCCCGATCACCGTCTCCGCGAGCGTCGACTTCCCACAGCCCGACTCGCCGACGATCGCGAGCGTCTCCCCCTGCCGGAGCTCGAAGCTCACGCCGTCGACGGCCCGGACCGCGCCCGTCTTTCGCTTGAGGATCCCCGAGCGGACGGGGTAGTGGCGTTTCAGCTCGCGGACCGAGAGCAGGGGGTCGCTCACTCGTCCACCTCCGAGGCAGCCGGCTCGACCCAGTCGACGGCGTCCCGATCGAACGCGTCGCCGCCCGGGTGGGCGTCGGTGTAGCCGTGGCAAGTCGCTTCGTGGCGCTCGGCGTCGTCCCCGTCGTCGAAGCCGACCGTCGGCGGCGCGGCGCCGTCACAGAGCCCCGCTTCCGCGGCGGGGCAGCGCGGGTGGAACCGACAGCCAGAGGGCGGATCGTCGAGGCTCGGCGGCGAGCCGCCGATGGGTTCGAGCGCCCGGCGCACGTCCACGTCGGGGACGCTCCGGAGGAACGCCCCGTGTAGGGGTGTCGCGGCGAGTCGAGCAGCTGGCGCCGGCTGCCGCGCTCGACGATCCGGCCGGCATACATCACCATGATCCGCGTACAGAGCTGGGAGACCACGCCGAGATCGTGACTGATCAGCAGCAGCGACATCTCTCGCTCGGCGACGAGATCGCGGAACAGGTCGACGATGCCGGCCTGCACGCTCACGTCGAGCCCGGTCGTGGGTTCGTCGGCGATCAGCAGATCCGGCTCGCCCGCAAGCGCCATCGCGATCGCGGCACGTTGGGCCATCCCGCCGGAGTACTCGTGGGGGTAGTCGTCGAAGCGGCCCGCCGGATCGCCGATGCCGACCTCCTCGAGCAAGTCGATCGCCTCGATGCGGGCGGCCTGCTTCGATCGGTCCCGGCTCGCCCGGACCGCCTCGACGATCTGGCTCCCGACGGTCTCGATCGGGTCGAACGCCGCCTCGGCGTTCTGGAACACCATTCCGATCTCCGAGCCGCGGACCTCGCGAAGTGTCCGCGTGGGGGCGCCGACCAGTTCTTGGCCGCGCCACTCGACGGAGCCGGTGACCTCGCCCTCGTCGATCAGCCCGACGAGCGAGCGCACGGAGACGGATTTGCCGGCGCCGGACTCGCCGACGATGCCGAGCGTCTCGCCCGCGCGGAGGTCGTAGCTGATCCCGTCGACGGCGACGAGCGGGTCGCGACGGCCGAACTGGGTTCGAAGGTTCCGGACTCGGAGGATGGGGTCAGTCATGCTGGATCACCTGTTGGGGTCGGTTCGGGGGTCGAGCACGTCGCGCAGGCCGTCACCGAGGAGGTTGAAGCCGAGGACGGCGACGACGATGGCCACGCCGGGGAACACGCTGTACCACCACTCGCCGCTGTCGACGTACCCCTTGCCGACCCGGAGGATCGACCCCCAGGAGGGGGTGGGCGAGGGGACGCCGACGCCGAGGAAGGAGAGCGAGGACTCCAACACGATTGCGAGTGCGGCGGTCACCGTCGCCTGCACGAGGATCGCCGAGAGGCAGAACGGCAGCACGTGGACGAGCACGATCCGGGCGTGGGAGGCGCCGAGCGATCGGGCGACCCGGACGTGCTCCTCCTCGACAACCGAGACCGCGCTGCCGCGGGTGACGCGGGCGAACTGCGGGATGTAGACGATCCCGAGCGCGGCGACGATGTTGGTCAGCGACTGGCCGAACACCGCGACGAGGGTGAGCCCGAGCAGGATCGCGGGGAACGCGAAGATGCTGTCCATCAGGCGCATCAACACGTCGTCGACGCGGCCGCCGACGTAGCCCGCGACCAGCCCGATCGGGACGCCGACGGCGCCGGCGACCAGCGGCGTCGCCACGGCGACCTGGAGCGCGATCCGGGCGCCGTACAGCACCCGCGAGAACAGATCCCGGCCGTAGCGATCGGTGCCGAACGGATGGGCGAGGCTGGGGCTCTGCAGGCGTGCGGGCACGTCGACGACCGCGGGGTCGTAGGGGGCCAGCACCGGCGCCAGCAGCGCGATCACGACGAAGGCGGCCGTGACGAGCAGGCCGCCCACCGCGAGGCGGTTCCGACGGAACCGTCGGACGAACGCCCGGGCGCGGCGGGCCAGCGGCGACTGCGGCCGCGTGGATGGCGTCGTCCCCTCGTCCGCGTCCGACTCGGTCGCGTCGCTCATCGCTCACCCCCAGTTTCGGGTTCAGGTAGAAGTACGCGCCGTCGACGACGATGTTCACCGCGACGAAGAACGTGGTGTAGACGAGCACCACGCCCTGGAGCATGATGTAGTCGCGGCTCTGGATCGCGTCGATCAGCAGCCGGCCCATCCCGGGGATCGAGAACACCGTCTCGACGACGATCGAGCCGCCGAGCAGGTAGCCGAACTGCATCCCGATGACGGTGACGACGGGGATGAAGGCGTTCTTCGTCGCGTGGGTCAGCACCTGCAGTTCGCCGACGCCCTTCATCCGGACGGCGTCGAGGTACTCCCGGCGCAGCTCCTCCAGCAGCTCCGAGCGCAGCATCCGGGTCACGACGGCGGCCATCGCGGTCCCGAGCGTGATCCCCGGCAGCAGGAGGTAGCGAACCCCCGCCACGGGGTCGGAAAGCGGCGAGACGTAGCCCGCGACCGGGAGCCAGTCGAGGTGGACGCCGAACAGCAACAGCAGCACCACGCCCAGCCAGAAGTTCGGGATCGAGACGCCCAGCAGGCCGAAGCCGAGGCCGACGCCGTCGAGCCACTCGCCGCGGTTCGTCGCGCTCAGGAGGCCCGCGGGGATCGCGATCGAGAGCGAGACCAGAAACCCCGCGGCCGTGAGAAACAGCGTCGTCGGGAGCCGCGAGGCGATCGCCCCGCTCACCGCGCGCTCGTCGACGTAGGAGTGGCCCAGGTCGCCCCGGACGGCGTCGGCGACGTAGTCGACGTACTGCACTGGCAGCGGGTCGTCCAGGCCGAGTTCGGCGCGGACCGCCGCCAACTGCTCCGGCGGGGCGTCGGCGCCGAGCATCACGATCGCGGGATCGCCGGGCACGAGCCTGATCAGCCCGAAGATCGCGATCGAGACCAGCGCGAGCACCGGCAGCGCCCAGAGCAGCCGCCGGATCAGGAACGCCTGGAGCCGTGAGACCATTGCCGGGCGTTCTCAGTCCTCCGTCCACATCGTCCAGAACCGCGTGTACGGCAGCAGCCACGGCTGCACGCCGTACACGTCCGCGCGCAGTCCCGCGAGCCCGTCGGCGCGGGCGACCGAGATCCAGGGGCAGTGCTCGTTCACCAGCTGCTCGAACTCGCCGTAGATCTCGACGCGTTCGTCCTGGTCGGTCTCGCTGCGGCCCCGTTCGAGCAGCTCGTACATGCGCTGGGCGTCGGGCTGGTCCTCGCCGTAGTGGCTGAACTGCGTCCCCTCGGGGTGGACGAACCCGTAGTAGTGCCGGTCGGGGTCGATCTTGAACGGGACCGAGAACGCCATCGCGCCGAAGTTGCCGCCGAGGAAGTCGGAGAGCTGGGTCCCCCACTCCAGCACTTCGGTCTCGGCGTCGATGCCCGCGGCCCCGAGCTGGGCGACCAGCAGCTCCGCGGTGGTCTCCATCAGCCCGTAGCGCGTGTTGGTCTTGATCGTCAGCGTCTCGCCGTCGAGGGGGTTGCCCGCGTCGTCGAGGATCTCGCGGGCGCGCTCGGGATCGTGCGTGCGACGGCTGTCGCCGAGGTCGTAGTGCCAGACGCTCTCCTCGGCGTAGGGCTGCCACGCGGCCTGCCCGTAGCCCGAGACCGCGGCCTCGACGATCGCGCTGCGGTCCATCGCGTGGGCGACGGCGCGCCGGACCGCGGGGTCGTCCCACGGCGGCTCGCTGCAGTTGATGTGGAGTTGGCCCCACTGGGTGCCGCGCTGGCGGGAGAGTTTGGTCTCCGCGTCCTCCCGCAGCGTCTCGGCGTCGCTGCCGGAGACGCCCCGGACCATGTCCACGTCGCCCCCACGGAGCGCGGCGACCCGGGAGTCCGCGTCCGGGATCGGGGTGATCTCGACGGCGTCGAGCAGCGGCACGTCGTCCGCGCGGTAGTCGTCGAACGCCGTCAGCGTGAGCTTCTCGCCGGGTTCGTACTCGTCGAACTGGAACGGGCCGGTGCCGACGGGCTCCTGGAAGTCGCCGAGCTCGCCGCCCTGCTCCTCGACGGCCTCCTCGGGGACGATCACCCACGGCACGCGACCGAGGAAGTTGAAGAAGGGCGCGAACGTCTCCGCGAGCGTGAACGTCACCTCGTACTCGCCGGTGGCTTCGACGCTGTCGACGGCGACGAGGTCCGAACCCATCGCGCCGTCCTGGTTCATGCGCTCGAAGGAGTAGACCACGTCGTCGGCGGTCATCGCGCGGTCGACGGGCGCGTGGAAGCGGGCGTCCTCGGTCAGCGTGAACGTGTACGTACGGCCGTCGTCGCCGATCTCCCAGTCGGTCGCCAGCCGGCCGGCCGGCGCGCCGTCCTCGAAGGTGATCAGCGTCTCACAGACGTTGAACACCACCAGCCACGAGACCACACTCTCGGTGCGGTGTGGGTCCAGCCCCGTGAGCTCGGACTCGAAGCCGACCCGGAG
The DNA here is from genome assembly GCF_001307315.1 of Halolamina pelagica. Classification (GTDB taxonomy): domain Archaea; phylum Halobacteriota; class Halobacteria; order Halobacteriales; family Haloferacaceae; genus Halolamina; species Halolamina pelagica_B. Next base: position 773,667 of record NZ_LGUC01000001.1, on the reverse strand, counting down.
CGTCCCGCCCGACTGGGGGCCGCCCGCGGGCGTCGACGCGTCGGTCGGCGTGTCGGACGGGGTCGACGACGAGGTTCCGTCACCCGTCGGCGTGCCCTCGCCGTCAGTACAGCCGGCGAGCGCCGCCGCAGCAGCGCCCCCGACCGCCGTGAGAAACGTTCGTCGATTCGTCGGAGCGTCCTCGCCCTGCATTACTGGAAACGGAGCGGGGGCGCGGGTAAAGCTTCCACGGTACAGAGGCGCCAGCTGGTTCCGGGTCCGAAACGCCGCGTTTCCGGCGGCCCCGGAACTCACATCGGCGGGGACCGAAGGTGACGGTATGTGCGACACGGTACCGGTGACGGTCGTCGACGGTGATGAGCGCTCGACTGTCGACGTCGAACGCGGCCGGACGCTGCGAGACGCACTCCGCGACAACGGCTTCGCGGTGTACGGCAGCGTCTCGAAACACGCCAACTGCGGCGGCCGGGGGCTCTGTGGCACCTGCGGCGTCGAAGTGGCGTCCGCGCCGACGCCGACCCACTGGCATGACGCCGCGGCGGCGCGCTTCGGCTACCCGCGGCTCTCCTGTCGCATCACGGTCGACGAGCCGCTGACGGTCCGGCTCGTCGAGAAGGTGCTGTGGGGACAGCTCCTCCCCGAGCGCTCGGACTGACTGCGTATCCCTGTCGTCTCGGGACGCCGAGTCAGTCGCCCAGGAGCCAGCCGTCAGTCGCCGTCTCGACCCGTGCCGTCGTCGATCCAGTCGAGGTACGCCTCGCTCGCGTCGATCTCGGTGTAGGTGATCCCCGGCAGGTCGTCGTCGTGCATGCCGTCGACGAGTTCGTACAGCAGGTCGAGCTGGTCGCTGGTGGTGAACGCGGTGACCGTCCAGTAGGTGCGCTCGTGGACCGACCCCGCCCAGCGGTAGTGGCTGAGGCCCGAGGTCGTTCGCGTGCCGGCGGCGATACGCTCCTCGACGAGCGTGCGGGAGAGTTCACGGGCGTCGTCCTCGTCGGGGACGCCGATGCTGACGGCGATTGGGGACATGTCGAGGCGGTCGGGCGGAGCCGGCAAAAGTGCGTTGGAGCGCCGTTGCGGGCAGCCTACCGATTGCGGACGACGATCACCGGCGCGACGGCGCCCTCGGCGATGCGCTCGGAGGGGTCGCCGAACAGCGAGGCGAGCAGCCCCGGACCGCCCTCGCCCATCACGATCACGTCGAACTCGCTCGAGCGCTCGATGATGTCCCAGACGGGCGACTCCGCGACCGACACTTCCGTACTGACCTGGTCGTCGGGCAGCCCTCGCTCGGAGAGCGTGTTGCGGGTGTACTCGACGGCCGCCTCGGCGTCGAACTCGTCGCCCTCCTCGGCGAGCCCCCAGAGCGTGACCCGCCGGCTGCCGTCCTCCAGCAGGGTGGCAACGAGGTCGGCGAGTCGGTCGACGTCGATCGCCCCGCGGATCGGGACGATCACCTCCTCGATCTCGCCGACCGGGTTGGGGAGGAGCAGTCCCGTCACCGACTCCTCGGCCGCGACTCGGTCGACCGTCTGGTCGCGGTCGTGGGTGAACGCGATCCGCGTCTCGACTTTGCCGCCGGCGCCGCGGAACGAGTCGGCGATGTCGTCGATGGCCGTTCTGGCCTTCTCCTCGTACTGCATGCTCGCCTGTTCGGTCGGGGTCTGCTCGGGGAGGTCGTGGTAGCCGAGCAACACCACCTCCGCGGGCGCGAGAAACTCGACGAGCGACGCCGAGATCGACTCTCCTTCGAGCACCTCGATCGGGATGAGGAGCCGCGGCGGTTCGCGGATCGTGTGTGAATCAGTGGTCATGGGTGTCTCCGAACGCTCGTCGGCCATCTACAGCGCCCCCTTGAGCCGTACATCGCCCGCGTAGTACTTGTACCACCCGGCGGCAGCGATCATGATGGCGACGCCGATGATCTGCGATTCGCGTTGCATGAACGCGATGAGCCCGAAGCTCGCGACCGCGCCCGTGCCGGCGACGGCGCGATGGGCCGGCACCTGGAAATCGGGGTCGTACCACTCGGGCTCGTCGCGACGCATCGCGATCAGTGCCACGCACATCAGCCCGTACATGACCAGGTGGAGGAACGAGGCCACCTCAGCGAGCACCTCCACCCGGCCGAAGGCGACCAACACCAGCACGGGCCCGCCAGCCATCGACAGCGCGATGTGGGGCGTGCCGTACTGGAGGTTCACGCGACTCGCCATCGTCGGCAGCAGCGCGTCCTTGCTCACCGCGAACACCGCCCGCGAAGTGGAGAGAACCGACGCGTTCGCGCTCGATACCGTCGCGAGCAGCCCGCCGAGCAGGATGGCCATCGCCCCGGCGTCGCCGACGAACGCCCGCGCCACTTCGACCATGGCCGTCTCGCCGAACGTTGCGAGGCGCCCGCTTCCGAACGCGCTCGTCGCGACGAAGATGGTGGCGACGTAGAGCACGGCGACAGTCAGCACCGAGCCGACCATCGCCAGCGGGAGGTTCCGCCCCGGGTCCTTGATGTCGCCGGCGACCGTCGCCACCTGCGCGAAGCCGAGGTAGGAGGTGAACACCAGCGCCGCGGTCGTGAACACCGGCATCACCCCGAACGGCAGGAACTGCTCGGGCGTGCTCTCCGACCCGAACACCCCCAGTACGTCGAGGCCGCCGTAGCTCAGAAACACCACGAGGATCGTCAACAGCAGCCCGACGACGTAGTTCTGGAGCTTCGCCGCGTTCTCGGTCCCGACGAGGTTGACCACGGTGAGGACGACGCCGAACAGGAGCGCCAACGTGCCCACGATCGGGAGGCCGGCGACGTTGACCCCGGCCTCCGACAGCAGCGCGGCGGCGTAGCTGCCGAAGCTGACGAGGTAGAACGCGGTGGCGAACACCAGCCCCAGCCAGATGCTGATACCGACGACGGCGCCCGGGAGCGTGCCGAGTGCACGCGAGATGTAGTAGTAGCCGCCGCCGGATTTCGGCATCGCCGTCGCCAGCTCCGACGCCGGGAGCGCCACCAGGAGGGCGATAACGGCGCCGATCGCGAACGAGGCGGCCGCCGCCGGCCCCGCATCCCCGGCGGCGAGCCCCGGAAACACGAAGATCCCGGCGCCGATCATCGTCCCGATCCCGATCGACAGTCCCCCGGTGAGGCCGATTGAGCGTTCGAGCTCCGACCCCTCCTCGGTGACTGTCGTCTCCCCGTCACCGCTCGTCGACGCCTCTTCGGGTTCGTCGCCAGCCCTGTTTTGCCCACCGGCCTCGTCGCTCGTGCCCATGTGTACTCGTGTCACTCGGAGAGGTAGCCGGATAAACCTCCGCCCGCCAGGAGCCGCTCCAAGCCGGTCCGGCACACGGTTTGGTCAGCCCGAAGTCGACGACCCCCGCAGCTGGCGGTACGCCTGCGCCTCTCGAAAAACGGCGAGAGGGGCGCCGAAGCAGGGAGTAAACCTATATATGAGTACCCCAACAATTCCGGGCTATGGGCGACGTGGCCGTTCGTGTCGAGAACGCGAAGGCGGTGATCGACAGGTGGAACACCGTGTTTACGGCGCTATCGGCGGAGCCACGGCGCCAGCTCGTCGTCTCCCTCTCGGACGCGCCACCCGGGGAGACCGTCGCACTTCCGGAGAGCGCCCGTAATCCGAACGTCCCGATAGTGCTGGCTGAGTTTCGGCTCCGACTGCGACACGTTCACCTTCCGCTGTTGGCCGACTGTGGGTTCATCGAGTGGCAGCGGGAGCCATTCGTCGCCGCCCGCGGTCCGCAGTTCGACGAGATCGCGATCGTCCTCGAGTCGCTGCAGCGAACGGCGGGCGACGTTCCGGATTCGCTCGTGGTCGGCTGCCAGCGCCTCGAACGGGAACGACAGTCGCGTCGGCGATAACCCTCGCGGGAGCGTCGTCGACCCTCCTGGCCCCCGAGCGCGACCGAGATATGGGAGCCCACGGCCGATCCACAACCCCGTTCGTAAACCGCCGACGCCGCGAACGCCGTCTCCTCGAACCTCGTGTGTTGCTTGACCCGTGCATTCCCCTATCTTGCTGGTCTGTAGCGGACCACTTTCGGTGAGCGGGGAAGGCCCTCGCCATGACTGGCTAACTACGCCGTACTGCTGCGGTCCACAGTTCACAAACACGGCCGTCCGTGCTAGGCAAGAAGCGGCACGGAACGTTTATTAACTTATGTAGTATAGTTATTAGTGTACAATAGTGCTCGGGAGTACCCTTCGCTCAGAAGTGACGAGTCGGACGGCGACCGATCGGGACGGATCATCGGGGTGGCCGGGGTGGTGGCCTTGACCGTCCTCTCTGTAGCCGCGACGCTCACCGGTGTCAACTGGAAGCTCGTGGCGATATCGTGGACGGCGTTTGCGGCGATGGCCATCGGTGCGCCACTTGGCGCACGTGCAGTGCGGAGCAGCCACCCGCTGGAGCCTGTTTGGGGTACGGGCTGGCCAGCGGCGCGATGGTGACCAGCGCCGCGCTCTTTCTGATACCGCAGGCTCTCGGCCAGCACGGCCGCCTCGGGAGTTTGGGGATAGCGATCGGCTTCCTCGGCGGATACGTCGGCCACACGATCGGCCACCGCTTCACCCATCTGGACTTGCCCGTCGATCATACCGCGACGGAGCTGACGATCCACGCGCTCTCGGCCGGGGCGATCATCGGGGCGATCTACACGGCGATGCCCTCGCTCACCTCCATCCTCGGGATCGCCTTGATCTCGCACAAGGCACCCGCGGGGTATGCCGCGGCCCGCCGCCTCGCCGAGCGCGGGGAGTCAGTTACGACCCTGCTGTTGCCCGCAGCGGCGGTCGGCCTCGTGGCTCTCCCGGTGGGTATCGTCGGTATTTCGCCAGGGGGCGAGCTTCGCGGGCTCCTGTTCGGCGTCGCAGCCGGTGTGTTCCTCCACGTCGCCGTCGATCTGCTGCCCGAGTGTACCACGGGGAGCGAGACGTGTCCGGTCGACGCCGCGGATCACGACGTCGACGTCCACCAGTTACAGGATCGGCTCCGCCGACACGCCGCCCTGAGTTCGATCCTCGGCGGCGTCGCAGTCGTCATCGCGTGGTCGCTCGTGATCTGACGCCGGCGGCGGGGTTCACTCACCTCAGTCGTCGCCACTCGATGGGGTTCAGTGCCGACGCGAGACGACTACTGTTCGTGCTCGATAGCGACGGTGATTTCGTTCTCGAGGGTATCGAGAAGTGGGGACCGCTCGCGGGCCACCTGCTTGAGCTCCTCGAGCTGCTCGGTCGAGGCCGGCGACTCGATGTTTGCGGTACACTCGATCGACTCGAACCCCGGGCGGACGTCGTCACCGAGACCGAGGAGGCCACGCATATCCACACCGCCCTCGAACTCGAAGCGCATCTCCGAGAGTTCGATGCCCATCTCGGCACCGTGGGCGGCGTACGTAATCGTGAGGCAGGTGCCGATAGAGCCGAGTAGCTGCTCGAGGGCGTTGGGCCCATCCCGGTGTCCGAACAGCGCACCCTCCATCGTGAATTCGGGCGAGGAAACCATCTCCCCACCTTTCTCGATGTCGCTCACCGACGTGGTACACGTCGTCCCGCCTGTCCACTCCGTCTCGGCGAAAAAGCGAAATTGGGCGTTGTCAGCGTCCGACTGTGCGGCAGCAGTGAGTCCTTCGAACTTCTCCATATCGACTCCGTTTTCGATAGTCATCGTGGGAATCGCCATTGCTGTGGACGGACAGCCCCGCACTAAGAGGAAGGGTTCCCCCCATTATCCACGATTGATGCACAGTCGACAGCCCACACCGCAAGTCGGTGCGCCGCGGCTTCAACGGCGCTGTGCTCGTGGTTTGGTCGGCGGTCCGGCGTGGGGGTAACGACAATATTGGCAGATTGTTGGCGCTGATGAACGCCTCCGGATCTGACACCGAAAGAGGGAGGACAGTATTGCCACGAAACGACAATCCCGCCGCGCTCGATTGACTGGCGAAACCAACAACCACAATCGATTTACAACGAAGAGTGGAACGAAAAGACGACATGGGAGCCGAAAACCCCGCCGACAGCGAGTTCCAGAAAAAGACGTTCACGCCCCGGTCGTTGGCGAGTGGAACTGTCCGATTCGTGCAAACCCTTCCCCGACTCGTTCGCGCCAAGCGCGCCGACAGAGTCAGCGACGCGTTCGCCGAGAAGATTATGCTGGCGGTCACGGCGGTCAACGAGTGCCAGTACTGCACCCGGTATCACACCGACCTCGCACAGGAGACAGGCGTCGACCGTGAGACCATCACCACCATCCTCGAAAACGACGTCGAGTCGGCTGTCGACGACGACGAGCTCCCTGCTCTGCAGTTCGCCCAGCGATACGCCGAGACGAACGAAGATCCCGGCCGGGAAGCGGTGGCAGCGTTACGACGTACCTACGGGGACGCGATGGCCGCCGACGTGCAGGCGTTCGTCCGGGCCATATACTTCGGCAACCTACTCGGGAACACCTACGACGGTGTTCGGTTCGCAGCCGCTCGACGTGTGGAAGCCGCACGAACGGCGACGCAGCAGCTCGCTTCCCGTATCAGTTATCGCCTCGGTCGGCTGCGGGAGCGGTGTCCAATATAGCGGCGTGTGACACAGTCGCGGGCGTTGGGGGTGAGGTCACCATCGCGGTTCCCGGCTCGATGCGTTCTTCGACGTCGTTCGGAACGCCTGCCTGACCGGCTGAGACGGTGAGTTCAGAACCGGAAACAGCCCGCCGATATCGGGTCAGCGGGGGAGCAGAAAGACGACGATAGCTCTGGAGTATCCTTGTAAAACGTGAACGGCGAGAATGGGTTGGGGCGGATTTGAACCGCCGGCCTCCTCCATGTCAAGGAGGTGTCATAACCGGACTAGACTACCAACCCGACCGGGCTTACTTCGCACTCACAGATACCCCGCGGGCTTAGTTGAAGCTTTCGAAAGTCGGCTCCGGCAGGTGATTCAGCGCCGCCGCCGTGTGCTCCAGTCTCGCGACAGCCTTAAGTCGATGAACAAAGTTGTACACTATACACCCAATCCGTACATTCGGATCCCCCATCCATGCAGGAACTCATCCGACGCGTGACAGACGGCGAGGACCTGAGCGTCGACGAGGCCCGTGCGGCCGCGACGCTGGTCTTCGAGGAGGCGACGGAGGCACAGATCGGCGCGCTGCTGTCCGCACTTCGGGCCAAAGGCGAGACCGAGGCCGAGATCGCCGGCTTCGCCCAGGGGATGCGCGACGCCGCGCGCACCATCGACCCCGACGGCGGGCCGCTGGTCGACACCTGCGGCACCGGCGGCGACGACTACAGCACGATCAACGTCTCCACGACCAGCGCCATCGTCGCCGCCGGGGCGGGCGTCGCCGTCGCCAAGCACGGCAACTACTCGGTCTCCTCCTCCTCGGGGAGCGCCGACGTGCTCGAAGTGGCCGGCGCCGACGTCGAGGCCGAACCCCCGCCGTCGAGGACGCGATCGAGCGCGACGACATCGGCTTCATGCTCGCGCCCGTGTTCCATCCCGCGATGAAGGCCGTCATCGGCCCGCGCAAAGAGCTCGGGATGCGGACGATCTTCAACGTGCTCGGGCCGCTGACCAACCCCGCGGGCGCCGACGCGCAGGTGCTCGGCGTCTACAGCGAGGAGCTGGTGCCCCTGGTCGCGAACGCGCTGACCCATATGCCCGTCGAGCACGCGCTGGTCGTCCACGGCGACGGCATGGACGAGATCGCGCTCCACGGGCCGACGACGGTCGCGGAAGTCGAAGGCGAAGAGGTTACCGAGTACACCCTCACCCCGGACGACCTGGGGCTCGACAGCGCGCCCGTCGACGCCATCGCCGGCGGCACCCCCAAGAGAACGCCGAGGACCTCCGCGGGATCGTCACCGGCGACGTGACCGGGCCGAAACGGGACGTGATCCTCGCCAACGCCGGCGCCGCGATCTACGTCGCCGGGCTCGCCGACGATCTCCGGGAGGGCGTCAAGACGGCCGCCCAGTCCATCGACGACGGCGCGGCGGCCGAGAAGTTCGACGCGCTCTGTGGCGAGCCGGTCGAGGCGGAGTGATGGTTCGAACGAAGCTCTGTGGGCTGGGCACCGACGCGGACGTGCGTGCCGCCGTCGACGCGGGCGCCGACGCGCTGGGGTTCATCACCGACGTCGGCGTCGACACGCCGCGGGAAGTGATCCCCGAGCGCGCAGCGACGCTGGCTGCGTCGGTGCCGCCGTTCGTCACGACCGTCGCCGTCACGATCCCCGAGAGCGTCGGTGGGGCCGTCGACGTGGCCGACCGCGTCGACCCCGACGCGCTCCAGATCCACGGCGAGTTCAGCCCCGACGAGGTGCGTGAGATCCGCGAGCGTGCGGGCGTCGACGTGATCGTCGCCCTCGACGCCGACGAACCCGACCGGGCGCGCGATCTCGACGGCGCCGCGGACGCGCTGCTGGTCGACTCCCTGAGCGACGATGGCGCCGGCGGCACGGGCGAGACCCACGACTGGGCCGCGACCCGCGAGCTTCGCGAGGCGCTGTCGACGCCGCTAGTGCTCGCTGGCGGGCTCACACCCAAGAACGTCGCTGCGGCCGTCGAGACCGTCGACCCCTTCGCCGTCGACGTGGCAAGCGGCGTCGAGCGCGCCGACGAACCGGGGCGGAAAGCCCACGACGCTCTCCGGGCGTTCGTTCGCGAAGCCAGTCGGACGGCCGAGACGGGGACCGCCTGATGCCGGCGTTCGACCACTCTCGAGACGAGTTCGAGGCGCTGCTCGCCGAGGCCGACGGCCCCGCCGTCGCGCGACTCACCGCGACGCTCGACGTGGACACCGAGCCGCTGTCGGCGTACGCCGCGCTCTCGGACCGCAGCGACCACACGTTCCTGCTCGAAAGCGCCGAGAAAGTGGCATCCAGCGACCCGGCGGGCGCGTTCGCCCCCGCGGACGGCCACACCGATCCGGCCGCCGGCGACGGCGACGCCGACCGCCACGCGCGTTTCTCCTTCGTCGGCTACGACCCGGAGGCGCTGGTCTCGGTGTACCCCGACCGGACCGAAGTCCAGGGGTTCGGCCCCGCGGCGCGCTTCCTCGACGGGGTCGACGCCGCGGCGGGCGCGGAAGTCGGCGCCTGCGGAACCGAACTCGACGACCCCGACACGCTGGATCGGCTGCGACTCGCGCTCCCGGACGTGGAGCGCGTCGGCTTCGAGGCGAGCGACCGCCAGCGGCTCGACGGCGGGCTGGTCGGCTTCCTGGCGTACGACGCCGTCTACGACCTCCACCTCGCGGAGGTGGGCGTCGACAGGCCCGACCCCGTCGTCCCCGACGCACAGTTCGTGCTCACGACCCGGACCCTCGCCTTCGACGACCGCGAGGGCACCGTGGAGCTGGTGTTCACGCCGGTCGTCGCCGCGGGCGACGACGCCGGCGCGGTGTACGACCGACTCGTCGCCGAAGCGGAGTCCGTCGCCGCCGATCTCGCAGTCGCCAGCACGCCCGATCCCGGTGGGTTCGACCGCGAGCGCGCGACCGCCGGCGCCCGCGAGGAGTACGAGGCCGCGGTGGCCGAGATGCAGGAACACGTCCTCGACGGCGACGTGTACCAGGGCGTGGTCTCCCGCAGCCACGAGATCGAGGGCGATCTCGATGCGCTCGGCCTGTACGAGTCGCTGCGGGAGGTCAACCCCTCGCCGTACATGTACCTGCTCTCCTTCGGGAACCGCTCGGTCGTCGGCGCCAGCCCGGAGACGCTGGTCTCGGTGACGGGCGAGCGCGTCGTCTCGAACCCCATCGCGGGCACCTCCGCCCGCGGCGCCAGCCCCGTCGAGGACCGCCGCCTCGCGGGCGAACTGCTCGCCGACGACAAGGAGCGCGCCGAGCACACGATGCTGGTCGACCTCGCCAGAAACGACGTGCGGCAGGTCTCTCGACAGGGCAGCGTGCGCGTCGAGGAGTTCATGAACGTGCTCAAGTACAGCCACGTCCAGCATATCGAGTCCACCGTCACCGGACGGCTCGCACCGGATTTCGACGGGTTCGACGCCACCCGGGCGGCGTTCCCCGCCGGCACGCTCACGGGCGCGCCCAAAGTCCGGGCGATGGAGCTGCTCGACGAGCTCGAAGTCGAGCCGCGGGGCGTCTACGGCGGCGGCGTCGGCTACTTCTCCTGGACCGGCGACGCCGACACGGCGATCGTGATCCGGACCGCGACGGTCGAACACGGCGACGGCGACGAGTCGGACGCGGTTCGGGTCCGTGCGGGTGCGGGCGTCGTCGCCGACAGCGACCCCGAAAGCGAGTACGAGGAAACCGAACAGAAAGTCCGCGGCGTGTTGGACGCGCTGGAACGGATCGAAGGAGGTGACCCATGAGCACGCCGACGGCGGCGGCCGACGAATCGCCGACGGTGCTGTTCGTCGACAACTTCGACTCGTTCACGTACAACCTCGTCGAGTACGTCGGCGAGGGCGCACCCGACGCCGAGGTGGTCGTCCTGCGGAACACGGCCTCGCTCGAGCAGGTCGAGGAGATCGACCCGGACGCGGTCGTCATCAGTCCCGGCCCGGGCCACCCCAAGAACGAGCGCGACGTCGGCCTGACGATGGACGTGCTCCGCGAGGTCAGCCCCGACGTTCCGACGCTCGGGGTCTGTCTCGGCCTCGAAGCCGCCGTCTACGAGTACGGCGGCGAGGTCGGTCACGCCCCACGGCCGATCCACGGGAAGGCGTTTCCGGTCGAGCACGACGGCGAGGGCGTGTACGAGGGGCTCGAACAAGGGTTCCAGGCCGGTCGCTACCACTCGCTGGTCGCGACCGACGTTCCGGGCGCGTTCACGGTGACGGCGACGACCGTCGACGACCCCGAGGACGGCGACGCCGAAGAGCTAGTGATGGGCGTCCGCCACCGGGAGCACCCCATCGAGTGCGTGCAGTTCCACCCCGAGTCGGTGTTGACGGCGGTGGGCCACGACGTGATCGGGAACTTCCTCGACGGCGCGCTGGAGTAGCTGTCAGCCCAGAACCGTACTCACCAGCCAGAGCGCGCCAATCACGACCGAGGCGATCAGCACCAGCTTCCACGCGATGCTGAGGACCACCCGGCCGACGACGATAACGACGGCGATCGCCAGCAGGACCAGAAGCGCCTGCCCGAGCATCCCCTCCCCCATCGGAAGCTGCAGGAGCGCCAGCGACGCTGACGGTAGTGTGGTGGACATACCCCGAGGTGGGCCGGCCGGCAGCATAACTCTGGGGGCCGAACTCAAGTAGGAAGACGGGACCACCCCCTGTGTGCGGTGAATCCAGCGCGTCGGGGCCGAGGCGGGAGCGCGACGACCCCCGGCGCGTCGCTGTCGTCGCCTGTTCGCCCTACGCGAAGTCCTCGTAGCGTGGCTGCTCGCGATCGCCAGGGAACTCGTCGACGGGCACGGTGGTCTGATCCCCGCTCTGCATCTCCTTGATCGTGACCTCGTCGTTTGCGAGGTCCTGTTCACCCACGATGACGACCGTCTCGGCGTTGATCGAGTCGGCGTAGCCCATCTGGGCGCCGAAGCTCCGGGCCGACACGTCGGTCTCGACGACGTTCCCGGCCGCCCGAAGCTCGCGGGCGATTCGGGACGCCACAGCGCGGGTATCGCCGACCGTCAGGACGTAGTAGTCCGTCGATATCTCCTCCTCGGGGAACACGCCGGCTTCCTGCAGCAGCAGCGGCAGCGTCGAGTTCATCACGCCCGGGGCGACGCCGACAGCGGGGGTGGGCTGGCCGCCGAAGGACTCGATCAGGTCGTCGTAGCGGCCGCCGCCGAAGATCGCTCGGGAGACCCGATCCTGAGTGTCGAAACACTCGAACACGACGCCGGTGTAGTAGTCGAGCCCCCGAGCCGTCCGGAGGGAGACCTCACAGTGGTCGCGGACGCCGAAGTCCTCGGTCGCCGCCAGCACGGCCTGCAAGTTCTCGACGGCGGCAGTCAGCGTCGGCCGGTCGACCTCCGCCAGCAGCGCGTCCAGATCCTCGTTCCCGGCCGCGAGGAGGTCGTCGAACGCTTCGGCGTCCTCGATCGAGAGCCCGGCGTCGGCCAACAGCCCGAGGTACTCCGCGCGGTCGACCTTCTCGCTCTTGTCGACCGCCCGGATCGCCGCCTGCACGTCGACGTCCTCGTCGAACGAGCGGAGGAGTTCGCCAAGGATGTCCCGGTGGGAGACCCGGAACTCGAACTCCGAAGCGGGCAGCCCCAGCTCCGACAGCGTGTCGGCGGCGAACGCGAGGATCTCGGCGTCGGCTTCGGGCGCCTCGGAGCCGAAGATGTCGACGTTGGTCTGGTAGAACTCCCGGAAGCGGCCCTGCTGGACCTGCTCGTAGCGCCAGAACGGCCGCGTCGAGAACCACTTGATCGGCTTCGAGAGCGCCTGCTGTTTGGCGACCACCATGCGCGCGACCGTCGGCGTGAGCTCCGGCGTGAGCGTCACGTCGCGACCACCCTTGTCGGTGAAGTTGTACAGCTCCTCGACGATCTCCTCGCCGGACTTGTCGACGTACATCCCCACGTCCTCCAGTGCGGGCGTGGCGATCTCGCGGAACCCGTAGCGCCGGGCTACCGACTCGGTCGTGTCGATGACCTCACGGCGGGCGGCCATCTCGCCGGGGTAGAAATCCTTGAACCCCTTCAGGCGGTCGTACATGCCCCAGCGTTCCGGGCGCCGGCGCTTGAATCCTGTGTTAGGCCAGTCCGCGGACGATCGTCTGGTCGTGGTCGGGGAACACGGTCGCGACGGCCTCCTCGCCGCCGCGCTCGCGGATGAGCGTCCGGAGTTCCCCCTCGTAGTCGGCGCGAGCGATCTCCTCGCTCGGGCCGGTCTCTACGTCGAGTTCCTGCTCGACCAGCCGATCGACGGCGCCGCGACCGAACCCTGCAAGCGGCGAGAGGTAGTCGATCCCGTGTCGGTCCTCGAGACTCTGTGCGGTGGCGCGGGAGACGGTCGGCACGCGGTCGTCCCGCCGCGTGCCGTCGGCGACGGCGACCACGTCGCGGTCGGCGACGACTTCGAGTGCGTGCTCGTGAACGCGCTGGATCCCGTTGCGCGGGTACCCGTCCTCGATCATGCGGTCGACGGCCTCCTCGGCGACCTCGCGATCGAGTTCGACCGTATCGAACGGGAACCCCAGCGCGTCGGCGGCGCGCCGGGCGTTCTCGAACTCCTCGGTGATGCCGAAGTGAGCGGTCACGAGCGTCACGTCGTAGAAGCGGTCGAGCGTCAGCGCCGCGAGCGAGGAGTCTTTCCCACCGCTGTAGAGAAGCGCCAGTTCCATCAGCGCCGGCGGATGTCGAAGCTCTTCTCCTCGGGTTTCAGCTCGCGGAGGATCTGCTTCATCCGGTCTTCGTCGATCTTCCCCTGGATCCGTCCGCTCTGAGCCAGCGCGGTCACCTGCCGCTTGACCTTCTCCGCGAACTCGGGCTTGCTCATCTCGACTGCGTTCAGTCGCTGGCGGGCGTCGTCGGTGAGGTACTGCTTCAGCAGCGCGTCCTGCTGGGCTTTGGCGCGCTCCTGTTGCTCCTGAGCGGCCTGCTGGGCCTCCTCACCGCCAGCCTGGTCCTGCAGTTCTTCGAGTCGCTCCTGACGAAGCTGTTCGAGTCGGTCCTCCTCGGAGTTTCCACTCATAGGCGTGTGTTACTGCTCTCTGCGCAAAACGGTTGCGGCGTCCTCAGGCGTACTTCTGGAGCTCCGGCCGGTCGAGGTCCTCGAGCGTCTCGCTCGCGACGGTGTCGAGTAGGCTCTGCCCCTCGTCGGTCACGCGTCGCCCCTCACCCTTGGCCGTCTCCACGAGGCCCTCGTCCTCGAGCTGCTGGAGCGCGGTCCGGATGATCTTGCGCGAGCCGCCGGTGTGTTCGTTGCCGGAGACGCGGTACCGCGTCGTGCCGGACTTCGAGCCGCCGTACTCCGTCGCGAGTCGTTCGACGCCGACGGGACCGCGGATCGCCACCTTCCGAAGGAGGCTGGCGGTACGGACCTGCCAGAAGTCGTCCTGCTGGGGCGGGAGTTCACGGTCGACGCTGGTCTTGGTGAACTCTACCCAGTCGGGTTCCTCGATGCGGCCGTCGAGCTCCTCGGCGAGGGCCTCGAGGAGGTCCTCTGCCGGAACGTCGTAGAGGGTTGCCATAGGGAGGATTTCTTCCCTGTTCCGGATAAACCCATCGTATCGGTGTCCACGCCGGGTGTCAGGCGCCGGCACGGGCGCCCGCCCCGACGGTCCCCATCACCACGCCGCCGATCGCGATCGGTACCCAGAACACCGCGCCGCGGTAGATGACCACCGCCGCGAGCGCGACCGACTCGGTGACGCCGGGCAGCGGCGCCGCGACGAGCAGGAAGACGAGCACGGCCTCGATCCCGCCGGCGCCGCCGGGTAGCGGCGTCATCCCCGCGATGGCGCCGATGGGGACGACGAACATCACCACCGCCAGGCTCACCGGCTCGCCGATGGCCTGAAACGCCAGCCACAGCCCCGACATCTGGAGGAACCAGCCCAGCGCGGAGAACCCCAGCGCGAGCGCGAGCCCCCGTGGGTTGGTCGCGACGCGTTCGATAGCCTCGAAGAAGTGCCCGACGCGACGCTCGATGGCCGCTCGACCCGGATCGCTCAAACGCGGGACGTACGTCCCCACGACCCGAAACAGGCGGGCGGCCGCAGTCACGACTGCCGCCTCGACGCGCTCGTGGTTCCGCCAGGCGAACACGAGGGCGCCGACGACCGCGACGGTGAGGCCGACGACGACGATCGCCGCCGACTCCAGGCGCGTGTTGAACGTCGTCCCGGTCGCGAAGTAGCCCATTCCCAACAGCGCCAGCGTGATCGAGGGGACGAAGTTGAGCGTGTCCACGCTCGCGATCGCCGCTAGGCCGGTGCCGTACTCGGTGTCAGTCACCTCCGAAATCAGCAGCGCGGTGACGGGCTCGCCCCCGGCCTGGCCGAACGGGGTGACGTTGTTGTTGAACGTCGCCCCCGCGAACACGAGGAACGTCTTGAGCGGCGACACCGCCGTCCCGAGCACGTCGAGAACCGTATGCAGCGCCATCCCCCACGCGAACAGCCAGCCGACGGTGACGACGACGACCAGCCCGACGGTCGACAACTCGGCGTCGCGGAGGTACCGGAGCAGGTCGCCGACGCCCACGAAGTACAGCAACACCGCGAGCACGGCGATCGCCGCCACGAAGCCAACCAGAGTCGTCTTGAGCTGGTCGGTTTCCATGGCGTTGGGAACTCCCGGCGCGCGTTTCAAGCCTCCGATAACGGCGCTCGACGCCGGCCCTTTATCGGCGCCCGCGACCAGTCGACCCCATGGACGAGCGAAGCGCGTTGGCGATGCTCTCGACATCCCTCTCCGCCGCCGGCGACGACGCGGCCGTCGTCGACGACCTCGCGATCACGACCGACATGCTCCACGAACGCTCGGACTTCCCCGCGGGAACGACCCGTGAGACCGCCGGCTGGCGGGCGGTCGGCGCGTCGCTCTCGGATCTCGCGGCGATGGGCGCCGACGCGACCTGTGCGGTCGCGGTGTACGCCGCCCCCGCGTTCGAGGAGGCGGCGCTTGCAGCGTTCGTCCGGGGCGCGAGCGAGGTCTGCGAGCTGGTCGACGCCGAGTACGTCGGCGGCGATCTGGACCACCACTCCGAGTTCACGACCGCCACGACCGCCGTCGGCCACGCCGATGAGCCGATCTACCGGAGCGGTGCGACCCCGGGCGAGGCGGTCTGTGTGACGGGCGTGCTCGGCCGGACGGCGGCCGCACTCCGACGGTTCGCCGCGGGCGACGCCGACGCGGGAAACGAGCTGTTCCGGTTCACCCCGCGTGTGGCCGCCGGCCGCGCCCTCCGGGACCACGCGAGCGCCATGATGGACTCGAGCGACGGGCTGGCGCGCTCGCTCCACCAGTTGGCGGAGGCGAGCGACTGCGGGTTCGCCGTCGAGTGGGACCGGCTCCCGGTCCATCCGGCTGTCGACGCCGTCGCCGAGAGCGAGGCCGACCGCCGGGAGTGTGCGGCCCACGTCGGCGAGGACTTCGAACTCGTGTTCACGACGCCCGACCCCGCCGCCGCGGTGGCGGCCGTCGAAGCGACCGGCACCGACGCGACGGTGATCGGCGAAGTGACCGACGACGGCGTGCTCGCGGCCGGCGAGCCGCTCCCGGATCGAGGCTACACACACGGCGAGACGGAGTGATCGGCCGCCGCGGGCTCAGACGGTCGCGATCTCGATCGGCACCGGGAGGAAACAGAGCGCCCCCAGCCCGAACGTCAGCGCAGCCACGAGGGTGCGCTTCCAGCCCAGCGGCGTCTCGTCGACGGGGTTCGCGGAGCCGCCGAAGGAGACGAGCAGGGTGATGAACCCCCAGAGAACCCAGAGGCCGACTGAGTTCTGCATCCCCATGTCCCGAACGTACCAGAGGTAGCCCGCGAGCGCGAACAGCGCACCGGGGACCAGCGCGGCGACGGTCTCCTGTCGCCGACCCAGCAGCGCCCGCGTGATGTGGCCGCCGTCGAGTTGGCCGACCGGGAGCAGGTTCAACACGGTGAAGAACATCCCGATCCAGCCGCCCATCACGACGGGGTGAACCGCCTTCGTCGGGTCGTTGTAGTCGGTCGGCTGCCCCAGCGTGTCGGCGATCAGGTTCAACAGCGGTGGGTTGTGGAAGATGATCGCCTCACTGTTTCCCGCCAGCACGCGCTCTGGGACCGACATCGGGTCGAGCGAGACGCCGATGGCGGTGACGACGATCGTCGCGACCAGCCCCGCCAGCGGCCCGGCGGCGCCGATGTCCAACAGCGCCTCGCGGTCGGGGATGCGGCTCCGCATCCGGATCACCGCGCCCATCGTCCCGAACGGGATGTAGAACGGGATCACGTAGGGGAGGCTCACGTCGACGCCGTGCCAGCGCCCGGCGAGGTAGTGACCCATCTCGTGGGTCAACAGCACGCCCAGCACCGCGGCGGTGAACGGCCACGCCTCCAGCACGCGGAGGGGGTTCTCGGCGATCGCCGAGAGCGGGATGTAGTACCAAACTGTCGCGCCCACGAACATCGTCGAAACGATCGTGGCCAACAGGAGCGCGATGTTGGTGGTAGGGGTGGTCTCGGACGTGGTGGTAGCGCCGAAGGGGCGGGCGACCAGCACGTCGTTGCCCGCGTCGTCAACCGAAAAGCGGATGTCGTACCCCGCAGCCTCGAAGGCGGGCCGTAGCTCCTCGGCGAGTCGGGAGCGCGGGACCAACGACTCGCCGTGGTAGCGGATTCGGTCGCCGTCGCGCCGGACCGCCGTCAGGTGGAACCACGCGTCGAGCGCCTCCGGGTGGGGGACCTCGTCGGACCCGGACCTATCTGCCATCAGTCCGGATTACCGACGCTCGCGCATAAGGCTTGGTACGGCAGAAGAGGAGGGCGGCTGTCAGGGGGACCGCCGGCGTCGCGTGCCCGGCGGCGTGTGGTCGGTTACGGGACGGATCGGTTAGGCCGGTTCGACGCGCCACGTGGTCGCGCTCGTGTACGACCACTTCTCGACCTCGAGGTCCGATGCCGCGTCGCTGAGCTTCACCATCAGCGCGCCGATCTCCTTCGGCGAGAGGTCGACGTCGTCGGCGATGAACTTCGACTTGAAGTACATCTCGCCGTCTTCAGCCTTCTCGCGCAGGTAGCGCGTGAGGCGCTCCTCTTTCGAGAGATCGTCGCTCGCGGTCACGCCGTCGGTGGAGGGATTCCGGGTTGCGCTCATTGGTGTTCGCCTCACTCAGGGCCACGGCCTTGGGGGGATATAAATTCCAGACCGTCCACCGGAATTCGAACCGTTTCAGGCGGATTGAGGCGTGAAATCGGCGTAAAACGAGTCGTTAACGAGCGCCTGAAAACAGCTTAGACCTTTTACAAACAGTTTTGAGTCGGTTATCGACCACCTTTCTCGAGAACGTGATCGCGCCCGGTTCGCCCGTCGAAACCGGGCCGCGAGCAGACTCGGCGCGGCGGCGCGGCGTCACGCGCGGTCGTGCACCCAGAACTCCTCGTCCTCCGTAGTCTCCTTCTTGAACAGCGGCACCTCGTCTTTCAGCCGGTCGATTCCGTCCTCGACGGTCCGGAACGCCTCCCGTCGGTGGCCGGCGAGCACGACGACGAACACGATGTCCTCGCCGTCGACGACGACGCCGGTCCGGTGGTGGAACAGCACCTCGAACACGCCCTCGCGCTCCTCGAGCGCCGCGGCGATGTCGGCCATCCGCTGTTCGGCGACGCCGTCGTACTTCTCGAACTTGAGGTGGGTCGTCCGGCTATCGTCCGCGGCGTCTTTCGCCCGCACGCGGCCGGTGAACGTCGCGATAGCGCCCGAGCGTTCCGCGAGCGGCGACTGCTTTGCTTCCGTAACGAGCGTTTCCAGGGTGACGTACGGGTCGAGTTCGTCGAGCTCCGCGGCGATATCGCCCGGATCGAGCGCCGCGGCGTCGTCGACGCGCCGGAGCACGTCGCCCGGCACCTCCGCGTCCCCGATCACGACCGTCGGGAGCCGGAGTTTGGAGAACCCCGAGATCACGGCGTAGTCGTAGTCGGGGGCGAGCTCGTCGAGCAGGTCCGCGAAGGAACGGTCGCCGCCCGAGGCGGTCCAGTCGCCGTCCTCACTCAGTTCGAACCGGCCGTCGGCGTCGCCCGGGGCGTCGTCGACCGACTCGGTTCGGCCGACGGCGGCGACCCGGCCGTCGAGGTGTGCGACGACCGCGTCCCGGATTTCGGCGCTGCCGGAGCCGACGATGGAGAGAGCCTGCATAGCTGTGAGGCGGGTGGGCACGGGCTTAGGCCTTTTCTCGCGGCGACGGCCGACCACCGGCCTTAAGAGCGCCACCGCCGCAACTGCTCCTAATGCGAGTCGTCGTCTCTATCGGGGGTAGCGTGCTCGCGCCCGGGCTCGACCCCGAGCGCGTCGAAGGGTTCGCCGACGCCCTGCAGACGCTCTCGGCGGAGGGCTGTGAGCTGGGCGCGGTCGTCGGCGGGGGCACCGTCGCGAGACAGTACATCGGCGCCGCCCGGGAGTTGGCGGCCAACGAGTTCCAACTCGACGAGCTCGGGATCGGCGTCACGCGGCTGAACGCTCGGCTGCTCATCGCCGCGATGGGCCACGGCGTCCAGCGCACGCCGGCGACCAGCTACGACGAGGCCGGCGAGGCGATCCGCCGGGGCGACACGACCGTCATGGGCGGGGTCACGCCCGGCCAGACCACCGACGCCGTCGCGGCCGCGCTGGCGGAGTACGTCGACGCCGAACTCCTGGTGTTCGCGACCAGCGCCGACGGCGTGTACAGCGCCGACCCCGAGGAGGACGACGACGCCGAACAGTACGGCCAGCTCACGCCCAGCGAACTGGTCGAGGTCATCGCGCCGATGGAGCGTGGCGCCGGTGCCTCCGCGCCCGTCGACCTGCTGGCGGCGAAACTCATCCAGCGGTCCTCGCTGCGCACGATCGTTCTCGACGGCACCGACCCCCAGGCCGTCGTCGACGCCGTCCTGCGCGGCGACCACACCGGCACCGACATCGTCCCCACGGGCGAGACCGACGAACCGACGTACTGGACCCAGCATGAGTAGCGAACAGACGCCCGACGCCGACGCCGTCGGCCCCTCTTCCGGCCCGACCGCCGGCAGCGACGCCGGCGACGGCGGCGGCGAGGACGAGTTCCACGCGTTCTGGGCCGACGCGGTCGCCGACGAGATCGAAGCCCGCAACCCCGCCGAGCCGATCGTCATCAAGGGCGGCGTCTCCCCTCCGGCATCCCCCACCTCGGCCACTTCAACGAGATCCTCCGGGGCCACTTCGTCGCCGAAGTGCTCCGCGAGCGCGGGTACGAGGTCCGGCAGGTGTTCACCTCCGACGACCGCGACCCGCTGCGGAAGCTCCCCCGACGGCTCGCCGACGCCGACTGGAACGTCGTCGAACTCGGCGCCGTCGACGCCGGCGCGCTGGGGAAGAACCTCGGCAAGCCGTACACCGACATCCCCGACCCGTTCGGCGACTGCCACGACTCCTACGGCGAACACTTCGCGGACCTGCTCTCCCAGGCCGCCGACATGGTGGACGTTCCCGTCGAGGTGCTCTCGAACACCGAACTGTACGAGGCCGGCGAGTTCGAACCCGAGATCCGGACGATCCTCGAGAACGTCGACACGGCACGGGAGGTGCTCTCGGCGTACCAGGACTCCGTCGACGCGAGCTACTCGCCGTTCCGCGTCGTCTGCGAGGAGTGCGGCATCGTCACCACCGACGTGACCGTCGCGGATCTGGACGCCGGCGTCGTCGAGTACGAGTGTACGGGAATCACGGCGGGCGACCGCGAGATCGAGGGCTGTGGCCACCACAGCGAGGCGACGTTCCGGGACGGCAAGCTCTCCTGGCGCTTCGAGTGGCCCGCCCAGTGGAGCCTGCTCGGCGTCGACTTCGAGCCGTTCGGGAAGGACCACGCCGAGGGCTCGTGGCCCAGCGGCGAGGACATCGCCCGGAACGTCCTCGGCATCCAGCCGCCGGTGCCGATGACGTACGAGTGGTTCACGCTCAACGGCGAGCCGCTCTCCTCCTCGGAGGGGAACGTCGTCACCGTTCCGGAGGTGCTCGACCTGCTCGAACCCGAAGTGCTACGGTACTTCTTCGCGCTCGACCCGAACAAGGCCCGGGACTTCGACGTCTCGCGGCTCGATCAGCTGGTCGACGACTTCGACCGGTTCGAACGCGCCTACTTCGGCGAGGTCGACGACGCGGAGCTGACGCGGTTCGCCGAGCGCGCCTATCCATTCGTAGTGGACGAAGTCCGCGAGGACCGCATCCGCCTCCCCTACACGTTCGCGGCGGTGCTGGGGATGGTCGAGGACCGCGACCTTCGCGTCCAGATGGCCCGCAACGAGGGCCACATCCCCGAAGACGCCGACGAGGCAACGGTCGAGGCCGCACTCGAACGCGTCGAGAAGGCCCGCGCGTGGGCCGAGCGGTGTGACAACGCCTACAACTACCGGCTCCAGCCCGACCTCCCGGACGTGGACCTGACCGACGACGAGGCGGCGGCGCTCGACGACCTCGCGGCGTTCGTCGAGTCGAACCACGACGGCGAGGCGATCCAGGGCGAGATCTACGAGCTCGCCGAGGCCCACGACCTGGAGACGAGCGACCTGTTCGCGGCTGGCTACCGGCTGTTCTTCGACAAGACTCAGGGACCCCGGCTCGGCGAGTTCCTGGGCGAACTCGACCGCTCGTTCGTGGTCGAACGGCTCCGTCGCGAGGGCTGAACGACGCCCCGGGACCCGAACGCATTTGCCCGGGCGGACCGGACTCTCGGGCAGATGATCGACGGGCTGCTTCAGGCTGTTCCCGACTTCGGCCCGCTCACGTGGGTGTTGGTCGGCGTCGCCGCCTATACCCTCGCGGCGTACTGGCTCGACGGCCAGGGATACGTCCCAGAGTCGGTCAGCGTCTCGGGGCCGATCACGACGATCCACACCAAGCGCGGCCGGGCGTTTCTCGACTGGCTCGCCGGCCCCAAGCGGTTCTGGCGAGCCTGGACCAACGTCGGACTCGGCGTGACGCTGGTGATCATGGTCGGGATGTTCCTCCTCCTCCTCCAGCAGGGCCGCTCGATCCTCCAGAACCCGCCGGCGCCGACGCCGGTGAACGAGCCCGCGAACGTGCTGGTGATCCCCGGCGTCAACGAGTTCCTCCCGCTGTCGGTCGCCCCGGAGATCCTCGCCGGCCTGCTGATCGGCCTCGTCGTCCACGAGGGTGGCCACGGCCTGCTCTGTCGGGTCGGCAACATCAACATCGAGTCGATGGGGCTGGTCACGCTGTCGGTTATCCCGATCGGCGCGTTCGTCGAACCCGACGAGGAGAGCCAGCGAACCGCGAACCGCGGCGCCCGCGCCCGGATGTTCGCCGCCGGCGTCACGAACAACTACGCAGTCACGATCCTCGCCTTCGCCCTGCTGCTCGGCCCGGTCGTCGGCTCCATCAGCGTCGCCTCCGGCGCCGCGATCGGCGGGGTTCTCCCCGGCTCCGCGGCCGACGACGCCGGCATCGAGGCCGGGGACCGGATCGTGATGGCCGGCGACCGGGAGATCGAGAACGCCACCGAACTCGACGCCTACCTCGCGACCAGCACCGCGAGCGAGGTCACCGTCACCATGGGCGACGGCACCGAGGCGGCCGTCGAACGGTCGCTGCTCGTCACCCGACTCCACGGCGGGTCGCCGTTCGACCGCGAGGGCGCGGCGGGGGTCGACGTGAACGACACCATCACCGCCGTCAACGGCACCGAGGTCCGCACCGAGCGCGGGTTCCGCGAGGCGGTCGGGAACCGGTCGGTCGTCGAACTCCGGACCGACGACGGCGAGACGACGACCGCGCCGATGGGCGTGATCGTGCGAGCGACCTCGCCCGACCTCCCGGGCGTCGGCGGGACGGCCGACGACCACCCGCTCAACGCCTCCGGCTTCCCGGCTCGTGACTCCTTCACCGTGCTCAGCATCGCCGGCGAGTCGACGCACACCCCGGCGGACGTGACCGCCGCACTCGCCGGCCGGGATGCGGGCCAGTCGGTCGAGGTCGTCGCCATCGTCGACGGCGAGCGCCGGACCGAGACCGTCACCCTCGCCGAAGACTACCGTGCGGGCGAGACCGGCGGCTACCTCGGCATCTCGCCGGTCGCGAGCTACGGCGGCATCCAGGCGAGTAGCCTCGGGGTCGACAGCTACCCCGCCGCCGAGTTCCTGGGCCTGTTGACCGGCGACGTCGAGACGGCGATCGGCGGCCAGTCGGTGATCGGGGCGACGCTGGTGATCCTGCTGCTGCCGTTCATCGGCGCCGTCGGCGGCGCGCAGTACAACTTCGCCGGCTTCGTCGCGGCCAACCGGAACTTCTACGAGGTGACCGGGCCGCTCGAACCGCTCGGCGGCGGGGTGTTCCTGCTCGCGAACCTGCTGTTCTGGACCGGCTGGATCAACCTCAACCTCGCCTTCTTCAACTGCATCCCGGGCTACCCGCTCGACGGCGGGCGGATCCTCCGGGCCAGCGTCGAGGCGGTGGTGTCGCGGCTCCCGATCGAGGACAAACACGCCGCCACGCGGGCGGTGACGACGAGCGTCGGGCTGGCGATGCTGGCGTCGCTGCTGCTGGTGGTGTTCGGCCCGCAGCTGCTCAACTGATCGCTGCGGGGCGCCGGTTCAGCCGAGCACCACGTCGAGCGTGAGCATCACGGCGGCGCCGAGCATCAGCCCGAGCGACGCGACCCGCCCGTGGCCGTGCTCCTGGGTCGACGGGACGATGTCGTCGACGATGACGTACAGCATCCCGCCGGCGGCAAAGCCCATGGCGTAGGGGAGCAACGGGGCGGCGACGACGACGGCCCACGCGCCGACGACGGCGAGTGGCACTTCGACCAGGCCGGCCCGGACGCCGGCGACGGTGGCGTACCAGCGGCGGCCGAGCCCCGCGTTGACCGCCGCGACCGACACCGCCAGCCCTTCGGGAACGTTCTGGATCCCGATCGCCAGCATCAACGAGAGGCCCTCCGCGACGTCGCCGCTGCCGAAGCCGACGCCGACGGCCAGCGCCTCGGGCATGTTGTGGATCGTGATCGCGAGCGTGAACAGGAGGACGGAGGTGAGCCGCGGGTCGTGTTCCTGCGACGCCGAGTCCGTCTCGGTCAGCCGGGAGCTGACGAGGAAACTCAACTTGTGTGCCCAGCGGTCGCCGCTGTCGAGCAGCGCGACGCCGAGCGCGAAGCCGATCAGGACGGGGACGATCCCCCGCAGTTCGACCGGGCCGAGGCCGAGCCCCCGGTAGGCAGGGTCGGCGGCGAACTCGATGCCGGGAACGAGCAGGCTCGTGTAGCTGGCCGACACCATCACCCCGGCCGCGAAGCCGAGCGAGCCGTCGAGCCACTTCCGGCTCGGGTCCCGCCAGACCAGCACGACGGTGGCGCCGAGGGCGTTCAGAAGCGCGATGAACAGCCCGCCGGCGAGCCCCTGGACGACCGGATCGGTGCCGACGACGTCGACGAACGTGGACTCGAAGCTCATCGGAGCCTCCGTGGCCGGTGTCGGGACACGTTACTGCGACAGAGATTCCCGAACCACCTAAGCGCGCCGACTACTCGTAGGGGTCTTCCTCGACGCCCATCCGCTCGTAGAACTCCTCGGGCGTGTCCTCGATGCGCTGGAAGTCGTCGAAGTAGTACTCGTGGTGGCGGACGACCTGCTCGCAGATCCACCGGGAGAACGTCTCGTCGAACCGCCAGTGTTCGGCGGGGTGTTCCACGTCGAAGCGCTCGTCGGTCGCGAACGCGACGTAAACGTGGTAGAACCCGAGAATCACGTCGGCGAACTCCCGGGCTTTGGCGCCGGTCTCGACGCGCTTCTCGGCGAGTTCCTCCTCGCCCTCGGGGTGAGCTCGAAGTACTTCCGGTCGGGCTCGTCCTCGCGTTCGATCCGTTCCGCCCAGCCGTTGTCCTCGAACTTGTAGAGGATGGGGTAGACGGAGCCGTAGGACGGTTCCCAGTGTCCGCCGCTGATGTCGCCGATCTCCTTGAGGATCTCGTAGCCGTAGCGGGGTTTCTCCTCGAGGAGTTCGAGCACGATGTACGAGATGAGGCCTTTCGGGGGCCGCTCTTCCGCATCGTTCAGCGTACCGGCGGGGGTACTCGAAAGCGTTTCGGTCCGCCAATCGGCGTTTCAGCCGCGCACGCGACCGTCGAGACCGGCGTGAGACACGTGTGCGGCCGACCCACCAGCGCACACGATCGGTCCCGCTCTGGGCCGGTTCGGGCGTGGGAGCGCGCGAACACGCAACGCCCAAGCCCCCTGGTTCCCAACTACGTGTATGACCGAGCCACCGCAGACCGAAGAGGGATGGTTCGTCCTCCACGACTTCCGGAACGTGGACTGGGACGCCTGGCGCGACGCCCCCGACCGAGAACGGGAGCGGGCGATCTCCGAGGGCGTCGAGTACCTCCAAGACCACGAGGCGGTCGTCGACGCAGACGAGGGCACCTCGGCGGTGTTCAGCGTCGTCGGCGACAAGGCCGACCTCATGGTGCTGCACCTGCGGCCGACGCTCGACCACCTCTCGACGGCCGAGCGGCGGTTCGAACACACCGCCCTCGGCGAGTACACCGAGCAGACCACCGCCTACGTCTCGGTCACGGAAGTGTCGGGCTACGTCTCGGACGCCTACTTCTCGGAGGACGAGGAGGAGGTCGACGAGGGGCTCAAGCAGTACATCGAGGGGAAGATCAAGCCCGAACTGCCCGACGACGAGTACGTCTGCTTCTACCCGATGGACAAGCGCCGCGGCGAGGAGGTCAACTGGTACGACCTGCCGTTCGACGAGCGCGCCGACCTGATGGCCGGCCACGGCGAAACCGCCCGGAAGTGGGGCGGGAAAGTCGACCAGATCATCTCCTCCTCGCTGGGACTGGACGACTGGGAGTGGGGCGTGACCCTGTTCGCCGGCGACGCCGTCGACATCAAGGACATCGTCTACGAGCTGCGGTTCGACGACGCCACCTCGAAGTACGGCGAGTTCGGCTCGTTCTACGTCGGCCGGCGGTTCCCGCCCGCGGACCTGGGCGCGTACCTGCGCGGCGAGACCGTGCCGACCAGCGACACCGAGGGCCACCACGCCGAGGCTGCGGCGGGCCACCACCACGGCGACGGCGACGACCACGGCGACGGCGACGGCCATCACGACGACGGCGGGGACGACGCCGACGAGGGCGACATCCGGGGCCAGCTCGAGGACCTCGACATCTACGCGGGTCAGCCCCACGGCGAGGACGTGTACGCCACGGTGCTGTACAGCGAGGCCGGCGCAGACGAGGTCGCCGACGAGGTCGACGGCCTCCGGGGCAACTTCGAGCATTACGACACCCACGTCAAGACTGCCGTCTACGAGGGCACCTACACCGACCGCGTGGCGGTCGTGAGCATCTGGGACACCGCAAGCGCCGCCGAGACGGCGGCAGGGTTCCTCTCGGACCTGCCGGGCGTGGTCTCCCGGGCCGGCGAGGAGTCCGGCTTCGGCACGATGGGGATGTTCTACACCGTCAAGCCCGACTACCACGAGGAGTTCGTCGAGAAGTTCGACACCGTCGGCGGCCTGCTCGAGGATATGGAGGGCCACATGGAGACGGACCTGATGATGAACCGCGAGGACGAGAACGACATGTTCATCGCGAGCCAGTGGGTCTCACAGGAGGACGCGATGGCCTTTTTCCGCTCGGACGCGTTCCGCGACACCGTCCAGTGGGGGCGTGACGTGCTGGCGGACCGGCCGCGACACGTGTTCCTGGCCTGAACAACCGACCAACCGGTTTTCTTCGGTCCCGCGAGCCGTCGTCGACTCGTGAGCATCGACTGAGGCGACTGCCCGACGGCAGTTGTACGGCGTGTGAACACCCGAACCCATATGGCCGCGCCACCCCAGTTTCGGGGCATGACCAAACGTCACGCCTCGCTCCCGTCGGACGCCGAGGCAGGAGTGGACGAGTTCATCGAGGCGGTCGACGAGCGACTTGCGTCCGACGAGGACACCTGCGACGTGGTGCAGGACGTGCTGGTGGACCTGTTCGGCGACCGCGACGCCTACGAGCGCTGGCAGGACGGCGGCGACGTGAACCCGGCCGAGCGCGTCCGCCTGCAGGGGTACGATCCGTGTAACTCGACCCTCGAATCCGAGTACTACGCCGAGAAGGACGAGGACCGCTTCCAGCGCTCGAAACACCTCCAGTGGCTCTGGCGGCAGTTCGACGCGACGCCGATGGCCGACAACGTCGAGTTCGCGCTGCGCTTCCGGCAGATGCTCGCGACCCACCTGTTCGAGGAGTGTGGCGACAACTGCCGCTTCTTCAAGGGGATCACGTTCACCTACGGTCACAACATCACCATGGGCGACAACGTCGTCGTCCACGACGACGTGCACCTCGACGACCGCGGCGCGCTGGAAATCGGCGACCGCGTCTCGATTTCGGACTCTGCTCACGTGCTCTCTCACGACCACGACGTCGTCGACCAGACCGAGGTCGACAACTACCGGACGATCATCGAGGACGACGCCCGCCTGACCTACGACACCCTCGTGCGGGCTGGCTCGAAGCTCGGCGAGAACTCGGTCGTCGGCGCGAAGGCGATCGTCGACGGCGACGTGCCAGCTCACCACGTTGCGGTCGGCCAGCCCGCGAAGTCGGTCCGCGTGAAGCCGGGGTGGGAGGACGTGGCTGATCCGATCGAGGACCGACTGGAGCGCAACAAGGAGGAGCGCCGCATCGAGTACGACCTGCCCGAGGATTTGGACGCCTTCGACGAGTTCCAGCGGGACCTGCAGCCGCCGGGCGAGTCGAGCGAATAAGCGGTCAGTTTTCCGCAGTCGGCCGGTTCTGGTAGCCCACCCAGGCGAACCCGACAGCCCACCCGACGAGCACCAGCCCAGTGGCGAGTGCTCCGGTCGCGACGGACAGGACGCCGGCGCCGCCGAACGTGGCCGTGAGGAGTCCACAGGCGAGCACCAGTCGGTTCGGGAACAGCATCAGCAGCCCCAGCGCGACAGCGACGCCGACACCGACCGTCGTCCACAGTACGGACCCGGCCCGAATCCCTCGCCACGCGACCAATCCACCGACGACGAGCACCGACGCCGCTGCTGGAGTCGCTGCCGTCCGCGCGGAAGCGTCGAATCGCCAGAATGCGAGAGAAACGACCCCACCGACGACGATGGCGGCGCCAATCCAGCGCAGCAGCCACCCGTCGAGAACCGTGAATCCGGCAACGAGAGCGACGACGCCGAGCGCCGTGAACAGTGCCGCGTTCCGCTCACTCGAGAGCAGGCTATCGTCAGTCATCGTCAAATTTCGGCTTCGACGGTGGATTGTTTCGGCACACGAACAGCGCATTAATCACGGGCAGTGGTGAAAAGACTGATCATTGAGAGATCTCCTCAGAGCCGGATATACGCCCACCCGCCGTCCTGCAACCGCGTCAACTCGCCCACACCGGAGGAGACGAATTCGACGCCCTCACCGAAATCAGCCTCGCCAGCCTCGGCGCCGACGGCAGCGTTCGAGCAGAGCTTCACCGTCGCCCCCATCCCGACCAGCGCATCGGTCGTCTCCCGGAGTTCCCCCGCCGCGGCGTCGATGACCACGGGTCGATCGACGACGACCGCGACGCCGTCGAGTTCGAGCGTGTCGTCGTCGAGGAGGTTCCGAACTTTCGGCTCGGCGACGCGGTAGGCGTCGACGTCGGAGACGTGGTAGACGGTGTGCATGCGCGGGGATTCGGCGGTGGTGGTGAAGAAAGCGGCGTCGGGGTCGAACAACAACGTCCTTGACACTGGAGCGGATCGCGCCCCGTGACCCAAAAGCGCCGTCCGGGAGTCTCGTGAGCGTAGCGAACGAGACAACGGACGGCGCACGGCTGACCGTAGGGAAGGAGTGCCCCGTCCGGGAATTGAACCACGCCGAGACGTGCCCGCTTCGTTGCGCGCGACTCGTCTACTTCAATTCCCGTCGGCGATTTCGCCTCACTTCGTTCGGCAGAAATGCGCCGTCCGGGAATTGAACCCGGGCCGGTAGCTTGGGAAGCTACTGTCCTACCACTGGACCAACGGCGCGTGCTTGCATTCCGAGGAACGCCAGCCTCCGGTAAGTCGGTTTCGGAATCCACCACCCCATCGGCGTCGACCCCGGCGGAACCGGACACGCGTCCACGTCACCGGATCGGGGCGTGCCTATTTGCCGGCGCGGACAGAACTCCCGCGTATGCCCGAAGACGTCCTGACCGAGAACGCGCCGCTCGACATCCGCTTCTCGGAGGAAGAACTCGAAACCGCCCGCGAGGAGATCGTCTCGTTCATCGAGGACACCGTCGACGCCGCCGGCGCCGACGGCGCCGTGCTGGGACTCTCCGGCGGCATCGACTCGACGCTGACCGCCTATCTCGCCGTCGAGGCGCTGGGTGAGGAGGGGCTCCACGGGCTGACGATGCCCGCCCGCGTCAGCGACGACGAGCTGATGAGCGACGCCGAGGCGGTCGCCCAGTCGCTGGGGATCCCCTACGACGTGATCGAGATCGAGCCCATCGCCGAGCAGTTCGACAAGGCGTTCCCGGAGGGCGTCGACGACCGGACCGCCGCTGGCAACGTCCGCGTCCGCACCCGGGCGGTGCTGAACTACTACGTCGCCAACGTCGAGAACCGGATCGTGCTGGGAACCGGCAACCGCAGCGAGGCGATGACCGGCTACTTCACGAAGTACGGCGATCAGGCCGTCGACTGCAACCCCATCGGCGACCTGTACAAACAGCAGGTCCGCCAGCTCGCCGCCCACGTCGGCGTCCCCCACGAACTGGTAATGCAGACCCCAACGGCCGAGATGTGGGCGGGCCAGACCGACGAGGAAGAGATGGGGCTGAACTACGACCACCTGGACGCCGTGCTGGCGCTGCACGTCGACGGCCCGCTATCGAAGGCCGCGACGGTGCGCTACGTCGACGGTGTCACCGAGGACCACGTCGAGCGCGTCGTCGAACTAGTCGAGAGGAGCGCGCACAAGCGGTCGATGCCGCCCGCACCGGGAGTTTCAGTACGCGAATAACGTGAGAAGGGGCGGCGTCGCCTACCGAACCGGGTTCTCCGGCCCGCGGCCGAGATACTCCGAGGCGAACGCGTGGACGGCCTCGGCGTCGTAGTCCGTGAGCACGAGTTCGTGGGTCCACGCCGTCAACACGTACTCTCCCCGAGGGTCGTCGTTGGGGTTCGGGGCGACGACAACGCTCTGCCAGGTCCCCTGGTAGTTGGCGCTCCAGGCCCGCAGGCTGGCCTCCTCCTCGTCGGTCAGCGTCGCCGGGTCGTAGTAGATCACGACCGCGCCGTGTTCGAGCGTGTGGACGAGCTCCTCCAGCTGCGGCGTCTCAGTGTAGAAGCCGGCCGCGACGGTTCCGTCCCAGTGCGGGCCCGAGAGTGGCGGCACGCGCTCGTACTCGACCGCGTCCGATTGGTGCGCAGCGCCGTTGCTCTCGACCGTCTCGACCTGCGAGATCCACTCGTCGTCGCCGCGTTCCTCGAGCGGATCGTCTTCGATTCCTGTCGGCTCCGCGTCGACGCCCTGCACGCCGCCCCCGCCGCTCAGGAAGAAAAACCAGATGGCGACGACGAGCACCACCAGCACCGCGACGCCGGAGAGCAGCCCCGCGATCGGGACGCTTTCCTCGTCGTCCTGCACTGACTCGACCCGGCGCTGATCGATCGGCCCGAGCTCCCCGGCGTGCTCCTCGCCGAGATGTTCGAGGTAGGCCGCCTCGTCGTCGAAGGCCGCCCCACAGTACTCACACTCGACCATATTCCACCACCGCTCCCGTCGCTCATAACCCTTGGCTATCGGGTGGTCGGCGACGCCAACGAACCGGAGAGTACTGACCGACGGTACTGGCGCTTTGGTGTGCTTTCCAAAGGTCTTTGCCTCCGCCGCGGCTTTCCATACACGATGGACGATGCCGCCGTGGCCCGCCGCTCGGCCCGGAACGCACTGGGGGAGATCGAGCCCGAGCCCCTCCGTGAGACACTCGACCAGCGGCTGGCAACGGCGTCGATGGCGCCGGGTGCGCTGACGCTCGCATCCGCCCGCGCGTTCGACGCCAGAACCGACGTGGCCGCACTCGGCGAACTCGCAGCCGGCGTCCAGTTGATCTACGAGGGACTCTCGTTGACCCGGCAGTTGGCCCACGACGAGCCGTGGGCGGCCGACCCCGACGCCGACATCGAGGCCGACCTCTCGGTCGTCGCCGCCGACGTGCTCGTCTCGCGAGGGTTCTCGCTTCTGGCTCGCACGCCGGCCGCCGACCGGGCGGTCGAAACGGTTCGAACGTTCGGCCGTGACCAGACCGTGCGTGAGACCGTCGAAGAGACCGGGGCGATCGATCGGAACCTCGAGGTCGACGTGTTCGAACTCGCGATCGTCGCCGGCGCCGCCGCCGTCGACGCCACACCCTCCGAGGAGCTACTGGCGTTCGCGGGCGACATCGCTCGCTCCTACGACGGAGGGCTCCCGGCAGCGCCGGAGCTGCTGGCGCAGTCGACCCGGGACCGTATCGCGAGCTTCGCCGACAGCGTCGTCGAGCCGGACCGAGCGCGTGGCACGGGAACGGATGCCTGACTCCGGGGCGAATCGAAACCACTAAAGACGAAACCGCGGTAAGCAAAGATGCGCGCCTGGGTAGCTTAGCGGTAAAGCGCGTCCTTGGTAAGGACGAGAGCCCGGGTTCAAATCCCGGCCTAGGCTTGCCGTTTCCTTCGCATCCGGTTTTCACTACCGCTAGACGCGGATAGGCCACCGAACAGCTGGTCGACACGCGATCCGCGTGGCGGTGTACCTGACCGACTTCGGCGTCGCCGGCGGGGGCTTCCGGCGCGGTCGGGCGGGCGAGTTCGACCCGTGACGAAACGCCTTTTCGGGGGCGCTCCACGCCTCCGGTATGAGCGTTGCAACCACCGTCTCCACGGTTTTCGCTCCGGAGCTGTTCGTCCTCGTCGCGACGCTGCTGCTCGTTGGCTACGAACGCCGTCTCGACCCCGCAGCGGGCTCGCTGGCTCGCCGCGCCGGCGTCGTCGCCAGCGCGTGGGTGCTCGCCGTCGCCGTCTACCAGGGCGGCCCACGGATGGTCGGCACCGACCTCCCGGGCGGCGAGGACTTCTTCGCGGCACTCGGGCTGATCGTCGCCTTCGGCGCCATCGCGTTCGCGTGGCGCCGCCTCGACTGGGGATCGCTGGTGCCGCCGTACGCGGCGTTGCTCGTCGTCACCTCGCTGCTCCACCTCGTCGTCGTCCCGCTGTGGGACGCGTCGAGTCACGTCATCTACGCCGCCGTCCCCGCGGGCGCACTGGTCGCCGCCGACCGGCGGTTCGCGCCGCTGCTCGCCGTACCGCCGGCGCTCGTCTGGAGCCGGATCGCCACCGGCGCCCACACCGTCGACGAAGCCGCGGGCGGGCTACTCGTCGCCGGCGTCGTCCTCGGGGCCGCGCTCGCGCTCGACCGGCTTCCGGGGTCGTCGACGGGCGGGGGTGACCCGCGCTGAGTCAGTCCTCCAGTCGCTGGACCTCGCTCGTCCGGCCCGTCCCCTCAGCGTCGCCGGTGTTCTCGGTGCCCGCCGGCTCGAACAGCACCACCTCGGCCAGCCCGTCGGCGACCGGGCGGTGCTCGACGCCCGCGGGGACGACGCCGAGCTCGCCGTCGCTGAGGTGTTCGTCTGGTTCGTCCCGGAGTTCGATCGTCAGGTCGCCGTCGATCACCCAGAACAGCTCGTCGGCCTCGGGGTGGCTGTGCCAGACGAACTCGCCCTCGAGTTTGGCGACTTTCAGCTCCTGGCCGTTGAGCGAGGCGACCAGCCGCGGCGCCCAACGCTCCTCGAACGCCGCGAAGGCGTCCTCGAGATCGACAGTGTCCATACGCGACGGAGGGACGGCCGGGCGAAAAACACGTCGCCGGCCTGTCAGCGGAGGTCAGTCAGCAGCGATCCCGGAATGCGATCGAGCAGTGCCGGCGGCAGCCGGTCGACCGCCTGCTCGGCCCAGTCGATCATCGGCCGCCGGACCGCCGCGTACCCCACCCCGACGGCGACGGCGCCGAGAACGGCCGTCTCGACGTGGCCGTCGTAGACGAGCACGCCCGGCACCGCGAGTGCGAGCGTGGCGACGGCGTCCTCCGGCGCCCCGTCGTAGCGGATCCAGCGACGCGGTCGCCACCAGCGGCCGTGGTAGTGGCTGTACACCGCGCGCTCGCCGGTCGCCTCCCAGGGACGGAGTTCGAGCCCCCCGCCGGCCGCGTCACTGACGGCGTGCAGCGCCGCGGCCGCCAGGAACAGCGCGGCGCCGACGGTCCACCCGCTCGGCAGCGCCAGCGCGACGGCGCCCGCCACGGCGGCCGCAAGCGAGTAGTACACCGGGAAATGCAGCGTGCGGCGGTGCTGGCCCGGCATGTCGAGATCGGGGAACACCCCGCCCGAGAACCCCGCGACAGCGGCGACGACGGCGAACTCCGGCGCGACGAACGCGACCGGAACCGCCAGCAACAGCCCCGCCAGCGCGTGGGTAGTGACCATCATCTCGCGAAAGTAAGCGCTCGGCGCTGATAACGCTCACGCCGCCGAAAACGACGACGCCCTGGCCGTCACCGGGGAGGTGGGGAAAGGTCAACGGCCGGCGTCGTCCGTCAGGAGCCGTGTCGGGCGCACCGTACAGGATGGGAGGATTGGTGTACGCCCACTGAAACCCAGCTGTCGGACCACCTTAAACCCGCGTCAGACGATCGCCTGCCAGCACCGACGCACCCCCACGACCGCGCTCCGCGGGGGCGACCCGCAACACCGATACCGTCCGCGACCGATACGGGAACCGATGGCCGAACCCTGGGAGTCGCTGTTCGACCGCGCTGCCGCGTACGAGGTGGACCGAGCCGCCGTCGAGGACGCGCTCGCGGAGGTCAGAGATGAGTGAGCCGTCGCCGGCCCGGATCGTCGCCGACAGCGACGTGCTCGCGGCGGATCTACTGGTCGGCGGCCCGGCCCGGGAGTGTCTCGACTACGTCCGGAGTCACTCCTGGCTCACGCTCGTCGCCAGCGATCCCCTGCTCGACGACGCCGAAGCGGTGATCGAACGGCTCGCGGACGCCGACCTCGCGGCTGACTGGCGCGGACGGATCGAAGAACTCCGCGAGCCGGTCGAGCAGCCGGCGGGCGACCACCCCGCGCTGGCGTCGGCGTTCCACGGCGGCGCGATGCACGTGCTCTCCTTCGACGACCGGCTCACGGGCGCGATGGGGAACACGATGGTCCGCGACCGCGTCGAGACCGCCGTCCGGACGCCGGACGCCTTCGCGACCCTGTTCGATCCCGCGCCGCTCTATCCGGAAGTCGTCGGCGGCGAGTACCCCGGGCCGGACCGAGATCCGCGGGCCTGACCGGGGCCGTTACTCGAGCGGTTTCCGCATGTTGTACCGCGCCACCTCGTAGCCGCGGTCGCGGTACAGCGCCGCCGCGGCCTCGTTCTCGCGGTGGACGTTCAGCGAGACGTAGACGCAGTCGCGCTGGCGGGCCCACGCCTCCGCCTCGGCCAGTAACGCGTCGGCGACGCCCTCGCGTCGGTACGCGGGGCGGACGTAGAGTTCGTTGACGTGGGCGGTGTCGCCGTGACGGACGACCGGCGGGGCGGGCCGAAAGTCGCCGGCGACGTAGCCGACCAGCGCGCCGTCCGCGACGGCGACGCGGTCGAACGTGCCGTCCTCGCGGACGCGCTCGCGGCGGTGCTCGGTCGCGTCCGCGTGGGGACCGTCGACGAGGCCGCCGTAGGGGTCCACCGCGGCCAGCGCCTCGGAGTAGGGAACCCACAGCTCCTCGACGAACGCGGCCGCCTCCCCCTCCCGGAGCGGACGAATCTCCATCAGCGCTCGGCGTGCCACTCCGCGAACTTCGCCAGCGCCCGCCCGCGGTGGGAGATGGCGTTCTTCTCGGCCTCGTCCATCTCGGCGAACGTCGCCCCCTCGTGTTCGAAGATCGGGTCGAAGCCGAACCCGCCCTCGCCGCGGGGTTCGACCAGCGTGCCGCGCACGCGGCCCTCGAACAGCTTCACCGGCAGCGTCTCCCGGTCGTCGTCGGCCTCGGGCCCCGCCGCGGCGGCGGCGACGCGGTCGTCCACGTCGACGGGATCGGGCGAGGCGTCGAACCCCTCGCCGTCGCAGTACGCCAGCACGCAACGGAACGAGGCCGCGCGGTCGTCCTCCTCGCGGGCGAGTTCCCACGTCCGCTCGACGCCGATGGTGTCCTCGGCGTAAGATGAGTAGGGGCCGGGGAACCCATCGAGTGCGCGGACGAACAGCCCGGCGTCGTCGACGAGCGTCGGCTCGCCGGCGTGGCGGTACGCCTCGCGCGCGCCGCGGGCGGCGATCGTGCCGAGGTCGTCGCTCTGGATCTCGGTGTAGTCGTAGTCGAGTTGGGAGACCCCCTCGCCGAGGTACTCCTCGGCCTCGCGGACCTTTCCGGGGTTGGTGGTGACGTAGCGCAGCATCTACCGGGGGTGGGAGTGGTTCAGGAAAGAAGGGTGCGGTTCGCCCTGGATGCGCCGACGGACAGCCGCGCTCAGTCGTCACCGAAACGCGGCCGCCCAGTGCCGCGCTCAGTCGTCACCGAAACGCGGCCGCCCAGTGCCGCGCTCAGTCGTCACAGAACCTCGGCTGACCGTCGCCGAGGTTCAGTCGTCGTCGACGATGACTTCGACCGGCTCCTCACTGTCGTCCTCGGTGTCCCGACCCTTCTGGCTCTCCTGCCAGAGCAGGCCGACGACGACGAGACCCACCAGCCACGAGCGCCAGTTCGCGAGGTTGAGCGTGTAGCCGACGCCGAACGGCTTCTCCACCAGCATCCCCTCGCCGGGCTGCCAGTACGCCGAGAGCATCCGGCCGATGCTCGGTTGCTCGAAGTTGTACGGGATGCCGAACAGCTCGCCGGACTGGGGCTTGCCGCTGTCGTTGTCTGCCATAGCTACACCCTCGGTCGGCGGCGATAAATCGTTTTGGTACGCTACTGGTACCGGCCACGTCCCCGAATCTCCGCCAGCCGCTCCAGCACCACGTCGTCGCCGACGGCGGCGTAGCCGTCCTCGAACGCCCGGCAGATGGCTGCCGAGTCCGTCGCCGTCCCCGCGACGGAGCCCTCGAACACGTGAAGATCCATCGCGTGGTCCTCGGGGTGGCCGGAGTGATAGCCCAGCCCGAAGTCGACGAGAAACAGCCGGTCGCCGACCCGGACGTTCTTCGTCGTCGGATCGCCGTGGACCAGCCCCCGGTCGTGCAGGCGCGCCAGGTGGCCGCCGAGCTCCCGGGCGTGCTCGGCCGTGAGTGCGTCCGCGAGGTCGCTGTCGCCGACGTGTTGGAGTCGGAGGGTCGCCTCGGGTACGTCCACGTCGTGGACCAGCGGCGTCGGTACGCCCGCTTTACGGGCCTCACTGAGCAGCCGCGCCTCCAGCACGGTGCGATCCCGCCGGAGTGTCGCGTCGAGCGCCGGATGGCGGTACCCCTTGGGGAGCCGCCGCTTGACGATCACGCCGTCCTGAACGTCGACGACGGCCTCGGCGCCGCGCCGGGGGTCGGAGAGCCCCGACATCGAGGTCCCGTCGGTCACGCCGTGGCCCACCGCCACGGACTCGTTGTCGCGCCAGGTCACGGGCACCTCGTCGGGGCGGAAGTCCGGGTCGATCGCGCTGTCAGCGATCTCGATCGTGTCGCCCGCGGCGGCCATCTTCGCGCCGAGGACGGCGATCATCCCGGCGTTGTCCCGCAGGAACCGCGGCTCGGGCGCGTAGAACTCGGCGCCGCGCTGCTCGCACATCTCCGCGAGCATCTCCCGCAGGCGGGCGTTCTGCCCGACGCCACCGCCGAGGACGAGCTCGTCGCTGCCCGTCAGCGAGAGCGCGCGCTCGCTGACCTCCGTGAGCATCGCGAAGACGTGCTCCTGCAGCGAGAAACAGACGTTCTCGACGGCCTCGCCGTCGTCGGAGCGGTGCTCCGACTGGCCCCCACTCGCTTCGCTCGCGGGGACGTCGCCGACGGCGTCCTTCGCCGCGCTCATCAGCCCGGAGAAGGAGAAGTCCATCCCCTTCACGACGTACGGAAGGTCGACGTACTCGCCGCCTTTCGCCGCTTCCTCGACCTTCGGGCCGCCGGGGTGGCTCCAGCCGAGGTGGCGCGTGAACTTATCGATCGCGTTGCCGACGCCGGTGTCCATCGTCTCGCCCAGCACGCGGTAGCGGCCGTCGTGGAAGCCGAGCAGGTGGGCGTTGGCACCGGAGGCGTTGAGACAGACCGGCGAGTCGAACCCCGACTCGTGGCGCCCGATCTCGAGGTGGGCGACCATGTGGTTGACGCCGACCAGCGGCACGTCGAGCGTGCCGGCGAGCGCGCGCGCGGCGGTGCCGGCGACGCGCAGGCACGGCCCCAGCCCGGGGCCCTTCGAGAACGCGACCGCGTCGATCTCGCCGTCGGCTCGCTGGAGCGCGGTCTCGATCACCCGCGGGATGGCGTCGCCCATGTGTTCGGCGGCCTCGCGCGGGTGAATGCCGCCGCTGTCGGGTTCGTAGGCGTCGGACTCGATGAAGGTCTCGTCGGTCTCGGTGTCGTGGACGGCCGCGCTCGCACACCAGGCCGTCCCCTCGACACCCAGAACGCGCATTCGGCGTTACTCGCCGTCCGCTGCCGCTTCCTCGGCCTCCGCGTCGGCCTCGATCTTGTTCCGCTCGAGCATGTGGTCCTGCTCCACGTCACGGGCGTCGTCGGGCGACTCGTACACTTTCGCGTCGCCGATCGTCTTCCGCATGCCGAACTTGGTGTCGAGCTTTCGCACGACGACCTCCGCGGAGTCCTTGTCGAGCTTCGCCGCGAGGCTGTCACGGACCTGCAGGCGCGAGGGCGTGGCCTCGTCGTGGGTGAGCTCGAAGCGGACGTCGGTACGGTGCAACATCGGGTTCTCCTCCTCGTGGACGATTTCGATCTCCATGGTCAGTTGCCCGAAGATGCGCCGGAAAACGGCAAAAGGATTTCGAAGGGCTACTGTCGGAGTTCGCGACTCGAACGGTCGACGCTACACGCCCAGCGCCGCCAGCGCCGCGTCCGCGTCGCCGTCGAAGCGGACCAGCAGATCCCGCATCGTCGCCCGGTTCGACTCGGTCACGTCGATCAACACCATCCCCTCGCCGGGCTGGCCGTAGACGACGCTGCCGCCCAGCGGCGTCGCGAGCACGGCGGGGAGCGTCGCGAGGTCCTCCTCGCCCTCGACGAGCAGGAGGGTGTTCTCCTCGGCGTCGACGGCCTCGCGGAGCGAGAGGAGGAGCTCCCGGGACAGTTCGGCGGGCTCGTTCACCACCTCGATTCGGTGGTGCTCGGCGTCTTCGAGGGCGAGACGGATCTCCTCGGTGACGGTCTCGCGTTCGGTCCGGCCGTCGACGACGGCGACGTGGGGCTCGTGGCCCGCCTCCCGGAGGTGGTAGGTGACCACGTCGCCGACGGCCACGATGGGGCGGCCCGCCGCGGAGAGTAGCGACTCGGCGTCGGAAAAGACCGGGCCGAACGGCTCCTTGAACTCCGACCGAAGTTCGGGCGGAAGCGCGAGCACCTTACCGGACCTTGAGCGCGTAGCTCCCCGGCTCGGTGACTTCCATCTCGTCGGCCACGTCGCTCTCCTCGGGGTGGTTGATGATCACGTAGCCCGCCCAGTCCTCGGTCAGGCTGGAGGAGCCACAGTAGTCACAGCTCTGGCTGTCGGGATCGTTGACGTAGTGGCACTCCCGACACGCCAGTCGCGGGTCGGCCATCTACGCCTCCTCCTCCTGGCGGCTCTCGTACTCCTCGGCGAGCCACTCGTGCTTGCCGAGCCCCGGCTGTTTGGCCGTCAGGCCGATCTTGGAGTCCCGGGGGTTTCGCTCGTCGATGCTCTTGGTGACGATGCGGACGCGCACCGCGTCGTCGACGCCGAGCGTCCGGTTGGAGTCCGAGGACGCCAGCTGCTGGTTCTCGCCGTCGTAGGCGAGGTATTCGTTGGAGATCTGGGAGACGTGGAGCAGCCCGTCGATCGGGCCGATGCCGACGAACGCGCCGAACTCGACGACCTCGACGACCGTGCCGTCGACGACCTCCTGCATGTCCGGGTCGTAGGTGATGGCGTCGAACTCTACCTCGTAGTAGACGCCCGGTCGGTTCGGCAGCACGGCGCCGTCGCCGATGTCGTGGACCTCGACGACGCTCACGACGCTGCCCACGTCCTCGTCCATCCGTCCCTCCAGTTTGTCCTGGAGCAGAGCTCGCACCCGCTCCTCCGTCACGTCGGCCAGGTTCCGCGGCGGCACCTCGACCGTGTCCTTGAGTCGTACCCGTTTGTACATGCTAGGTTTCAGTTATCGCCAGTGTGTTCCGCCCCCTTAAACCGATTA
Organism: Halolamina pelagica; assembly: GCF_001307315.1. Lineage (GTDB taxonomy): Archaea > Halobacteriota > Halobacteria > Halobacteriales > Haloferacaceae > Halolamina > Halolamina pelagica_B. The sequence goes on along the minus strand of NZ_LGUC01000001.1, from coordinate 734,663 downwards.
CGTGAACGCCCGCGTCGAGCAGGCGATCACGCAGCGGGCGGTCGTTGGTCACCACGTACACCTCGCCCTCGGTCGCTTCCGCGACCGCGACGACGGCGTCGTCGGCGTACGGTTCGTCCGTCTCCACGATCCGACAGCGCTCGGCCAGATCGCGACCGACCGATGCGGCGGTGCCTTCCGCCCCGTTGCCGTCCCGGAGCTTCTCCAGTTCCGCGACGACCGCTCGGGGGGTAACGGCGTCGTACGCCCCGAGCAGCCGGTCGAGCTCGTCGAACACGCGCACGTCGAGTTCGACCGGCATCATCAGGGCGTTGGTGTCCAGCACCGCCGTCGCGCTCATTCCTTCAGCGTGCCGATGCCGATGAGCCGCCAGCGTGCGCCCACGCGGCGGTTGATCGCGATCTTCGCCCCCGGCTCCGCACAGACGGGGCGCTTGAGCGATACCTCACACTCGCCGTCGCGGGCGCTGGTGACGGCGCCGACGGTGGTGGCGGTGCCGACGGTGAGCATCAGCGGCTCGCCCGTCGAGATCTCCTCCACTTCGTCCTCGTCCTCGCCGACGACGCGGTCGAGCAGTTCGACGTCCATCTCGAAGCCTTCGAGCGTCGGCGGCAGGGTGCCGGGCTCGCCGGCGACCTGTCCCGCGAGCGCGTCACCCTTCGTGTAGGACGGGTCGAGCCCCGTCCCCACGCCGAGCAGGCCGCCGGGGCTCGCCTCCTCGACGGGGTTGCCGCCGGCCTGGATCGAGCGAACGGTTGTCTCCATGGGCTGCCACTCGCTCTGGCCGCCCTCCTCGACCTCGCGGCCGGGTCGGAGTTCGATCTCGTCGTCCTCCGAGAGGGTGCCCTGTACGAGCGACCCGCCGACGACGCCGCCGAGCAGCGAGTCGGCGGTCGTCCCCGGCTTGTTGATGTCGAAACTCCGTGCCACGAACATCCGCGAGTCGGCCGTCGGGTCCCGCTCGGGCGTCGGGATCTCCCGCTCCAGCGCGTCGATCAGCAGGTCGATGTTGACCTCCTGCTGGGCGCTGATCGGGACGATCGGCGCGTCCTCCGCGACCGTACCCTCAACGAACTCCTGGATCTGGCGGTAGTTCTCCTGGGCCCGCTCTCGGTCGACCAGGTCGACCTTGTTCTGGGCGATAACGACGTTCTCGATGCCGATGATGTCCAGCGCCATGAGGTGCTCCTCGGTCTGGGCCTGGGGCACGTCCTCGGTGGCGCTAACCACGAGGACGGCGCCGTCCATGATCGCCGCGCCCGAGAGCATCGTCGCCATCAGCGTCTCGTGACCCGGCGCGTCGACGAACGACACCTCGCGGACGACCTCGGTGTCCACGTCGTGCTCGTCGCAGTGCTCCGCGACCGTGTAGCACTCGGGCTCCTCCTCCTCGGGGCATCGACGCAGCGTCGCGTCGGCGTAGCCCAGGCGGATGGAGATCCCGCGCTTCATCTCTTCGCTGTGCTTGTCGGTCCACGAACCACTCAGCGCCTGCACGAGGGTCGTCTTCCCGTGGTCGACGTGGCCGACCAGTCCGATGTTCACCTCCGGTTGTGTTGGGTTCTCCGTCACCATATGACCTCCTGAGAGGAATTCTACTCTAAATTCACCCCGAGCGACTGATAAAGGTGCTGTTCTCCCGGCCTCGTGGGGGCCGCATCCGTCGGAGAGACGCCCTTTTGTCCGCGCCCCACCCACCCCCGCCCGTGGAGGTCGCGTTCGAACTCGCACTGTCGGCCCACCTCGAAGCCGCGACCGACTGGATCGTCGCTCGCCAACTCGGCGCCGGCGTCGAGACCCCCGGCGCCCGCGTGATGGACCTCGTCGGCGTCGTCCCGACGGAGCGAGTGACCGACCGCGCCGCGATCACCGACCGGACCATCCCGCCGCTGGCCGTCGAGGCCGACGTGGGCGTCGGCGAGGCGGTGCCCGTCACCGAGGCGTTCGACTGCAGCCCGGAACACGCCGCGTCGGTCGCCGAACGCGCCGCCGAACTGGGGTTTTTCCACCGCTCGCGCCGCGGCGGCCGCACGTACGTCCGGCAGACGACTCGCTACCCGAGTGGGTCGACCGACTCGTCGGGATCGAGAACAAGCCCGACCTCGGCCGGCCGGGCGATCTCGAGTTCCAACTCCGGTTCGACGCCGCGTTGGGGCTGTTCGACGAGGTGTGGCTGGCGACGGAGAGCTACGTCACCGGCGCGCACTTGAACCGCCTCCCCGAGCCCGTCGGCGTCTGGCGGTTCGACCCCGAGACGGGCGAGCGCGAAACGGTCCGCGAGGCGTCGTCGCTGCCCGTCGACGAACCGGGCGTCGAACTCCTGGCGGAGGAACCGCTGCGGACCGACGTGCGCATCGTCGACACCGACGCCAAGGCGCGCCAGCGCCGCCGGATCGCCGAGCGAGCCTGGGGGAAAGGCTGGCGCCCCGCCGAGTTCCCGGGCTGTGCGAACTGTTCGGCGACCCCGGACGCAGTTCCGCACTGCTCGTTCCACGATCGCCTCGTCGTGCCGTCGATGGACTGCGGGACGGACTGTCCGGGGTACGAGCCGGGGGGACGCCGGAGCTCGACTCCGAGGACCGCCGCGCCGAGCGCAGCCCGTGGGAGAAGGATCCGGCGGGCGTCGCGCGCGAGCAGGCCGGGCTGGACCAGTTCTAGCGGTCCCTACAGCTCGTACACCTCGCCGTCGACGGCTAGCGGCTCCGCGAACGCCTCCGTCGGTGGGTAGTAGTGCGCGACGTGGACCAGCCGCGTCTCGTCGGCGTCGAGGTCGTCACCGAGCCGGATCGCCCCCTCGCGGGTCATGTGCTTGGTGCCAAAGGTCATCGGCACGCCGTCGACGACGTCCGAGCCGCCCATCGGGTGTTTCGGCGCCAGCGACGCCGGGACGATCGCGTCAGCCAGGAGGAGGTCCGGGTCCCGGAGCGCGTCGCGGGACGCCTCGGGGATGTCGTAGCTGGTGTCACCGGAGAGCGAGAGCTTCGCCCCGGTCTCGGGGTCCTCGACGACCAGCCCGTAGCACGCCATCGGCGGGTGGTCGACGGGGACGAGCGTCAACTCGAAGCCACAGGCGGCGAACGTCGTCAGCGGCTCCTGGCCGAACACCTCGACCACGTCGAGGTAGTCGTAGCGCTCCCGGACCGAGTCGGCGACGCTCTCGCCGGTGAACGGGTCGACCTCGCTTGCGGCGTGGACCGGCAGATCGTCGAGCAGGCGGTAGAAGTTCCCCAGCCCGTCCAAGTGGTCGAAGTGGATGTGGGTGATCACGGCCGCGTCGGGGAGGTCGGCGCCCGTCGCCTGGAACTGGTGACGGAAGTCGGGCGAGGCGTCGATCAGCAGGCACTCGCCGGTGCGCTCGTTCTCGACGTGGACCGAGAAGCGCGAGCGCTCGACGCCGCGCTCCCGAGCGCGCTCGCAGGTGGCACAGTCACAGCCGACCGTCGGGGTGCCGGTAGTGTCGCCGGTGCCGAGGAGGGTGACGCGCATTCAGTTCGGGAGCGGGCGGCCGAGGACTTAGTCGTCGGGGTCGCGTCCGGAACAGCGTTCCCTTCGCGGCCGTGCCGAGCCGGCTCACGCTCAGACGCCGCGACCCAGCCCCAGAAGGGGTTTATCTCGCACACGACATATGAGACGCGTGTCCCCGAGTAGCCTCCGTGCGTCCGTCGACGACCGACCGCGCCTGTTGGGCCTCGCAGTCGGAGTCGGCCACGCGCTGCTATCGTTAGTGCTGTGGTCCCTCCTCGATTTCGGGGATCTGCTGTCCTCCGTCGGTACCGAGCCGTTGTACGTGTTCTACCTCGTCGGCGGGATGTTCGCACTCGGGTTCGTGCCGGCGGTTCTCTACTCGAAGTACGGCTCCCGTGCGCCGGGGGCTCTCTCGGTGTTCCTCCTCGTCGGTTCCGCGTTCGGGACGTACCGGATCGTCGCCTCCGGGCTGACGCCCGTCGACCCGACCCCGTTCGGCTGGTACCTCCTCCTCTGGCCCGCCCCTGTGGTACTCTACGCGGTGATCGGTGCAGTCGAAAGGACAGTCACGGACAGCTAACTCACGCGTCGGCGTGCGAGAAGACGAACTCCTTGAGCAGCTTGCCCGCCAGCGCGGCGGCCTGCCCGTCGTCGCGGTCGTTCACCTCGACGGCGTCGAAACCGACGGCGTGAGGCGCGACCTGCCGGACCACGTCCCGCATCTCTCGGGGCGCGAGCCCGAACGGCTCCATCGTCCCGGTTCCGGGCGCGACCGACGGGTCCGCGCCGTCGATGTCGACCGAGAGGTACACGGACTCGTCCGCGAAGTCGGCCTCCCAGTCGGCGGTGTCCTCGGGGGCGACGACCGTCACGTCGTCCTGTTTGGCGCGCTCCCACTCCGCCGCGGATCCCGTTCGAGCGCCGAGGATCACCGCGCGGTCGGCGGTGCCGGAGACGGTCGAGAGCGGGTCGTCGTCGGGGTCGCCGTCGAGCGCGCGGCGCGTGACCGCGGCGTGGCTCCAGGGGTTGCCGTCGTAGTCGTCGCGGAGGTCGAGGTGGGCGTCGAGTACGACCAGCGCGTCGGGGTCGGTCGCGCGGACGCCCGCCGCGGTGACGGTGTGCTCGCCGCCCAGCAGGAGGGGGACGGCGTCGTCACGCGCGAGATCGGCGAGGCTGCCGCCGAGGAACTCGAGGTACTCGACCGCGTCGTCCCACGCCCGCACGTCGCCGGCGTCGTGGACGGCACAGTCGGAGAAGTGGTAGTCGGTGCGGCGGTCGTAGTCGTCGAACGTCCGCGCGAACCGCCGGATCCGTTCCGGGCCGAACCGGGTCCCCGGCTGGAACGTCGTCGAGGCGTCGAGGGGTGCGCCGACGATCGCGTAGTCGGCGGCCGCTCGCTCGGCGACGGCGCCGGGAAACCCCATCACACGATCTTCCGCTGGCCCTCGTACTCGAGGTACTCGATCTCGTCGTCCGGGTTGAGCTCCTCGTCCTCGGGGATCCGCATCGTGAACGTCTCGTAGGTGTCGAGGTCCATCACCTGCGCGTCGTTGCCCTCGACGGAGACGACCTGGCCGCCCTTCCGCTCGACGATCGGGACCCAGACCTTCGCGTCGACCGGCTGGGAGAGGCTGCGCTTCTTCTCGTCGAACACGCCCACGCCCTCGATCCGCGCCTTCGCGCTGCCGTGCTTGCCGGGCTTGGCAGTGCTGTAGTGGTTGATCTCGCAGGGGGATTCGTCCATCATCACGTAGCTCCCCTCCTGCAGTTCACGCACCTGCTTCTGCTCTTTCGCCATACGTGGGAGTTTCCGGGTGAGGGGTATAAACCGTTTGGAACGGGCCGAGAGCCTCCGACCACCCGGGATTCGGTCGACCCGCTACTCCAGCGAGACCGACCGGTCGTGCAGGCTCTGGAACCGCGCAAGCGTGTCGGACGAGACGACGTCGTCGGCGATGCCGGTGACGTGCCGGAACCGACGGCCACGGGCGCGGGTGACGAAATGCGAGAGCAGCCGATAGAGCTTCGTCTCCTCGACGTACATCAGCATCGTCCCGAGCCCGTCGACGACGACCCAGCCCGTATCCGCCGCGAGGTAGCGCTCGCCCCGCGAGAACTGGATACTGATCCCCGTCAGGTCCGACGGCGAAACCCGCTCGGCGGTCCAACAGGGACCGTCGTACTGCACCGGCGACGCCGAGACCGGCACGATCCCCACGTTCTTCGGGTCGCCGCCGGCCTCCCGCACGGCCTGCTCGACGCGTTCGGGGCGTCGACAGTCACGACGAGCAGGTTCTCGAGCGCCTGCGGCGGGAGGTAGGCGATCGGCGTGTCACGGGTCGAGAGCATCGCGAGCGCCGCCTCTCCCGGCTCGAGGTCGAGCGGCCCCTCCGCGGGGGACTGCTGTTCGCTACTCGCCATCGTCCCCCTCCGTGGCGCCGGCGAACCCCTCCTCGCTCGGGGACGGGACGCCCGTCGTCGCCCCGTCGAACCCCGGGGACGATCCCGGCGTGTCGTCGGTGTCGAACGACGAGTCACCCACCCGGACGAACTCGCGGGCGAACAGCCAGACAGAGCCGGCAAAGCAGAGACAGGAGAGGAGATACGTCCCCTCGGCGGCCGTCACCATCCCGAGCCCACCCTGGAGTACCGAGCCGGCGGTGAACACGAGCACCGACGCCGCAAGCAGCGTGACGGCCTCGGTGTACAGCAGCGTCCGGGCGTAGGCGACGACCGGGTAGAGGATCGCCAGCGAGACGACGACGAGGACGACGGTCTGGGCCGCCAGGACGTGGACGCTCATCGGGGCCTCCGGCCGCTCAGGAGCAGGATCCCCTGGGCGGCAGTCCACGCGATCAGCACGACGGCGACGCTCCCGAGTAGTCTGCTGGCGTCGGCCCCCATCGACGGGTCGGCCAGTTTGATCGCGGCGATCGCGAGATACGTGAGCGTGATCGGCACCAGCGGCCGGACGACGCGGCCGAACGGCGCGTCCCGGAAGCCGCGGGCGGCGATGACTGCGAGCGGCAGCGTCGCCGAGAGCACGACGACCTGCCCCAGCCGAAACAGTTCGGCGAGTGTCGGCACGTCAGCGGCGTCGGGAGACAGCGAGTTAGCCTTTTTGCTCGGGTCACGATCGTCGGGGTGGCCGGGATGGCAAGACATTACTTCCCGCCACCGACAGTGCCAGTATGGCCACACGGCGACCACCGCTGTACGAGGTCCACGAGGACCGCGGCGCGGGGTTCACCGACTTCGGCGGCTGGGAGATGCCCGTGGAGTTCGACTCCATCCGGGCCGAACACACCGCCGTCCGGGAGGCCGCCGGGATCTTCGACGTGTCTCACATGGGTGAGATCCGCGTCGAGGGCCCCGACGCCGAGACCCTGATGCAACGACTCACGACCAACGACATCGCCTCGATGGAGCCGGGCGACGCCCAGTACGCCTGCATCACCGACGAGGACGGGATCATCCACGACGACACGATGACGTACCGCCTCCCCGAGGGTGGGTACCTCTTTATCCCCAACGCGGGCCACGACGAGGAGGCCGAGCGGCGCTGGGTCGACTACCGCGACGCGCACGGGCTCGACGCCGAGGTCACCAACGAGACCGCGGACTGGGCGATGTTCGCGGTGCAGGGGCCCGACGCGGTCGGCCTCGCCGCCGACGCCGTCGAGTCCGTCGGCGCGCCCCTGGGAGAGGAGAGCGACGACCTCGCCGACCTCCCGCGGTTCACCGCCACCGAGGCGACCATCGCCGGCGCCGACTGTCTGGTCGCCCGGACGGGCTACACCGGCGAGGACGGCGTCGAGATCCTCTGTGACGCCGACGACGCCGAGCCGGTCTGGGCGGCGTTCGACTGCCAGCCCTGCGGGCTGGGCTCCCGGGACACCCTCCGGATGGAGCAGGGGCTGCTCCTCTCCGGCCAGGACTTCCACCCCGAGGAGAACCCGCGAACGCCGTACGAGGCCGGCGTCAGCTTCACGGTCGACCTCGACACCGAGTTCGTCGGCCGTGACGCGCTGGCGGCCCAGCAGGAGGCTGGCGTCGACGAGACGTTCACCGGCCTCACGCTGCTCGACCGCGGCGTCGCCCGCCACGGCTACGAGATCACCCACGACGGCGAGACGGTGGGTGAGGTCACCAGCGGGACGATGAGCCCCACGCTCGGCGAGCCGATCGCGCTGGGCTACCTCCCGACCGAACTGGCCGAGGACGGCACCGAGGTCGCCGTCGTGATCCGCGGCGAAGAGAAGCGCGCAGCAGTCACCACACCCCCTTCATCGACCAATGAGCTTCGACACCCCCGACGACCGGAAGTATCTCGAATCGCACGAGTGGGCGACCACCGACGAACCGATCCGGATCGGCATCTCCGACTTCGCACAGGACGAGCTCGGCGACGTGGTGTTCGTGGAACTGCCCGACGAGGGCGACACGATCAGCCACGACGAGCCGTTCGGCGTCGTCGAGTCCATCAAGGCCGTCTCGGACCTCTACGCCCCGGTTTCGGGCGAGATCGTCGCCGTCAACGACGCCCTCCACGACCAGCCCGAGCTGGTCAACGAGGACCCCTACGGCGACGGCTGGCTGCTCGAGATCGACCCGAGCGACGAGTCGGAGTTCGAGGAGCTGATGGACGCCGACGAGTACGAAGCACAGATAGCCTGAGGCACCTCGTGGGCCGCGGCGCGGGTCGGTCTGACGCCGGGCCAACAGCGGACGACCGCGCTCGCCTTCGGCGTCGGCGGCGTCATGCTCCTCGTGCTGTTCGTCGTCGTGAACGGCGCCACGTTCGAGTCCGGGAGCAGCAGTAGCTAGGGATCGGTTGTCGCCCCCTTTACCACACGACCCTGCACAGTCACCCCACTAACGCGCCGGAGTCGGCACGTCTTTGTCCCCGAGGGCCCACCTGTCGAACCATGAGCCACGGCAGTCCTCAGCAGGGAGGGAGCGGGAGCCCGTACGCTCCTCACACCGACGCCGAGACGGCCGCGATGCTCGACGCCCTCGGCGTCGACGACGAGGCCGATCTGTTCGATATCCCCGACCCCGTCGCGTTCGACGGCGAGTTCGGCATCGAGCCCCGGAGCGAGCAGGAACTCCGCCGGGAGTTCTCGAACCTGCTCGCCGAGAACGACGACCTGACGGAGTTCCTCGGCCGCGGGCACTACGAACACTACGTGCCGAGCGTCATCGACAGCCTCTCGAAGCGCTCGGAGTTCCTCACCTCCTACACCCAGTACCAGCCCGAGATCACGCAGGGGTTCCTGCAGGCGCTGTTCGAGTACCAGTCGATGCTCGTGGAGTTGACTGGGCTCGAGATCGCCAACTGCTCGATGTACGACGCCGCGACCGCGCTGGGCGAGGCCGCGCTGCTCGCCGAGCGCGTCCGGAGCGCCGACGGCGAGGTCGTGCTCGTCCCGGAGAACCTGCGCGAGGGCAAGCGCTCGGTGCTCGCGAACTACGTCGACGGCGCCGACCTCCGCGTCGAGAGCTACCCCACAGCCCAGGGACTGCCGACGTCGACGCCCTCGCCGACGCCGTCGACGAGGAGACCCTGTTCGTCTACGCCGAGACGCCGACGGTCCGGGGCTGTATCGAGCCCAACCTGGCCGAGATCGGCGAGCTCGCCGACGAGGCGGGCGCGCTGTTCTGTCTGGGCTCGGACCCCGTCGCGCTCTCGATCCTCGAGGAGCCGGCGAGCGTCGGCGCCGACGTGGTCGTCGGTGAGGCCGGCGTGCTCGGCCTCCCCGCGGCCTACGGCATGGGGCTGGGGATGTTCGCCTGCAAGGAGGAGTTCCTCCGACAGGTGCCGGGCCGGCTCGTCGGCGCCACCGAGGACGCCGACGGCACGCGAGCGTACACGCTCACGCTCCAGACCCGCGAACAGCACATCCGCAAGCAGCGTGCGACCTCGAACATCTGTACGAACCAGGCGTGGGTCGCGCTCCGGGCGGCGATGCACGCCGCCTCCCTGGGCGCCGACGGCCTCGTCGACCTCGCGGAGGACTGCGTGACCCTCGCCCAAGATCTCGCGGCGGACCTCGACGACATCACCGGCCTGCAGGCGCCCGTCGACGACCGCCACCACTTCCGAGAGTTCGTCGTCGGCACCGACCAGCCCGCGGCCGCGATCGCCGACGACCTGGCGGACGAGGGGTTCGCCGTCCACGTGATCGGCGACCACCGGCTGCAGGTCTGCATCACCGACGCCAACGCTCACGCGGCCGACGATCTCGTCGCCGCGTTCGAGGAGGTGGCGGCATGAGCGGACCGACAGGGAACGGACGCGAGCCCGGTCGCAGCTACGACCAAGCCACCTACGCCGTTAGCGACGACGAGAACGAACCGCTGCTGACCGAGAAGCGCAGCGACACCGTCGAGCCCGGCGACGCGCTCCCCGACGACCTGACGCGGGACGATCTCACGCTCCCCAACCCCGAGGAGCCGGAGGTCGCGCGCCACTACACCCGGCTCTCCCAGATGAACTGGAGCATCGAGTCCGGGCCGTACCCGCTGGGCTCCTGTACGATGAAGTACAACCCGCCGGTGACCGAGGACGTGGCCGCCGACCCCAACGGGGCGATCCACCCCGACCGCTCCGCGGACTCGATCCAGGGGACGCTCGGCCTGCTCGCGGGGCTGCAGGACTACCTCGCCCGCATCGGCGGGATGGACGCGGTGACGCTCCAGCCGCCCGCCGGCGCCGCCGGCGAGTTCACCGGGATCGCCGTCGCCCGCGCCTACCACCGCGCCAACGGCGAGGAGCGCAGCGAGGTGCTGATCCCGAGCTCCGCCCACGGGACGAACTTCGCAACGGCGGCGCTCGCGGGCTACGACGTGGTCGAACTCCCCTCCGGCGACGACGGTCGCGTCGATATGGAGGCGCTCGAGGCGGCCGTCTCTGAAGACACCGCGGCGCTGATGCTCACCAACCCCAACACGGTTGGGCTGTTCGAGCGCGACATCGAAGCGATCGCCGACGTGGTCCACGACGCCGGCGGGCTGCTGTACTACGACGGCGCGAACCTCAACGCGCTGCTGGGGCGCGCACGGCCCGGCGACATGGGGTTCGACATCATGCACTACAACGTCCACAAGACGTTCGCGACACCCCACGGCGGCGGCGGGCCGGGCGCCGGCCCCGTCGGCGTCGTCGAGGAGCTGACGCCGTTCCTCCCGAACCCCCGCGTCGAGGAAACCGACTCGGGCTACGAACTCGTCGAGAGCGACGAGGCGATCGAGAACGTCCACGGGTTCCAGGGCAACTGGCTCGTGCTCGTGAAGGCGTACGCCTACATCGCCCGCCTCGGCGACTCGGGGCTACGCGACGCGAGCGCGAAGTCGGTGCTGAACGCGAACTACCTCGCCGAACAGATCGACCTCGACGTGCCGTACGAGCCGTTCCACCACGAGTTCGCGGCCACCGCGGGCGACGCCGCGGCCGCCGACGTGGCCAAGCGGATGCTCGACTTCGGCGTCCACCCGCCGACGACGAACTGGCCGGAGATGGTGCCCGAGGCGATGCTCACGGAGCCGACCGAGATCGAGAGCAAGCAGTCGCTGGACGATCTGGCGGCGGCGTTCGACGCCGCGATGGGGTCGACCGACGAGGAGCGCCACGACGCCCCGAGTCGGACGACCGCACGGCGGATCGACCAGACGAGCGCCGCGCGGGACCCGCGGCTCTCGTGGCAGGCGCTGGACGAAGAGTAACGGAGCGAAACGCCTTCAGGCGGCCTGTTCGGTGCTGATGCCGTTGATCTGGATGAAGCCGTAGTCGCACTCGCCACAGTGCCACTTCGTTTTCTCGCCGAGGTGGAGGTTCATCGCCGCGACCTTCCAGAACGTCCGCGTCTCCCCGCACTCCGGACACTCGTGTTCGCGTTCGAGGCTCATACCCGCCGAGTTCGATCGTGGGCCTGTTGAAGATGTCGTTTCGGTGGCTCCGGCGTCGACGCCGTACCGACCCCGACACGATCGTCGGTCTCGCCCCCGTCCTACTCGTGGGTCGCCGTCGCGTCGGCCGAGTCCGCCAACAAGTAGCCGCCGAAGGCGGGCAGCCAGAGGATCAGCGGGTACACGACCCACCGCTCGATCCCGCCGGGCCCGAGGGGTTCGAGCGGGCTGGGACCGCCGCCGACCAACCCGTAGAAGAAGACGCTCGCGAGGACGAGCAGCGAGATACCGCCGAAGAGCCCACAGAGCAGCGAGAACGGCCTCGGGACGACTCGAGCGGAGAGCACCACCGCGATCCCACCCGAGACGAACGTGAGCATGGCGAACAGCCCGTGCCACGGGGCCACGTTTCCCGGGAACACGCCGACGCCGAACGCGCCGAACCCGAACACCGCCAGCGCGATCGGGAACCCGCGACGATCCAGGACGCGGTAGAGCAGGTAGGCGGAGACGAGCACCATCGCCCCCGTCAAGAGCATGGTGCTGTTGAAGATCGTCGCGGACGGCTCGTGGATAACGGGGTTCGGCGGGCGTGTCGAGCCCAGGTCGCTGATGTCCTGTCTCGTCGAGTAGTCCGGGTACAGGACCTCGGCGGTGATGATCCCCATGACGCCGATGAATCCCGCCAGCGTCAGGCTGACGCCCGCGATCGAAGCGTCCGAGAGCCCGAACCGAGAGCGAAAGGTACCAGAGTTATTCATAACGTGAGTTACATCATCGGCAGAGCGAATAGCGTTTTCGCTCGGGTCGACGTTGCGCGACGGACTCGCACAGCCCGGACTCGACGACAGCGGGCCGAACACACCACGCCAGGGTGTTCCATTCCCGAACGGGGAACCGCAGTACCCCCGCCGTAACAAGCTACTTCCCCCGTCCAACCCAACCCCCGGGTATGTCCGTCACCCTGTACTCACTGGACGGCTGTCCGTGGTGTGAGAAGGCGCACGACGCCCTCGACGACGCCGGCGTCGAGTACGAAACCGTCTGGGTCGACGCGCTCCACTCCGAGCGCGACGAGGTCGCTCGCGTGAGCAACCAGCGCGCGGTGCCCGTGCTCGTCGACGACGACCGCGGCGTCACGATGGCCGAGAGCGCAAACATCGTCGAGTACGTGGAGGCGACCCTCGCGTGACGGTGTACACCGGCCGCGGCGACGAGGGGAGACCGACCTCGGCAACGCCGAACGCGTCTCGAAGACCAGCCCGCGGATCGAGGCCTACGGCACGGTCGACGAAGCCAACGCGCTCGTCGGGCGCGTCCGCCCCACAGGCCACGAGGACGTGGATGGCCAGCTCGAGCAGATCCAGAACTGCCTCCACGTCGTGCAGGCAGAGTTCGCCAACCCCGACACCGGCGCGGACGACCCCCAGATCGGCCCCGAGGACATCGACCAACTGGAGGCGTGGATGGACGACGCCGACGACGAGCTCGAACCGCTCACCTCGTTCGTCCTCCCGGGCGGCGGCGACGCCGGCGCGCGACTGCACCAGGCCCGCGCGGTCACCCGTCGCGCCGAGCGCCGCGCGGTCGCGCTCGCGGAGACCGACGGCGAGCCGGTCAACGCCGAGGCGATCCGCTACCTGAACCGGCTCTCGGACTACCTGTTCACCGCCGCACGCCTCGTGAACCAGCGCGAAGGGGAGCCCGAGGAGTCGCCGACGTACTGAGTCGGCCTCAAGGCTTTTGACCTTTCGAGAGCAACATAGACGTATGGCGAGTCACTTCGAGGACGCACGGTACTACATGGGTCGCGCAGTCGAGCACGCGAAAGCCGGCATCAAAGAGGAAGTCGAGCCGCTGGAGGATCGGGTCCGCGAGCTCACCGGCACGGAGAAAGAGCCCGAGCCGGGGCGCCTGGAGAAGCTCCAGGGCGACCTGAAGGAGCTGGAGCAACGCGCCGAAGGCGAGGCCCGCGAGGCGGTCGAGAACGCTCGCGAGCGGGTGACCGCCTACCGCGAGCAGCGCGAGGACTGAGACAGTACGCTTAAGTCCGCCCTCGCGTAACTTCCGGTTGAAGGGTCGGTGGTCTAGTCCGGTTATGACGGCTCCTTCACACGGAGCAGGCCCCAAGTTCAAATCTTGGCCGACCCACTTTCTCTCGGCGCGGATCCGGTAGTCGAAACGCTGTACGGTTCTGCGTTCGTCGGCCGGTGATGAATCCCGTCAGCCCGTGAGCTAACGGTCGCCACACTCGGCTACTCTACGTATGGGGCTGTTCAGTAGTACACCGGACGACCGCGTCTGCGGGATCGCCATCGACGACTACGGGCTGCGGGTGACGACGATGTCCTGTGAGGACCGTACCCAGTCGAATCCGACCGGCGAGGAGTTCGTCTCGATGATCGACACGCCCGGCGGGGAGCAGCCGTCGGGGCTCGACGAGACGTTCGCGGCGCTGGCCGGGCCGGCGACGCCGATGCTCGAGATCGAGAACCTCGGGCCGATCCGGACGGTGTCCGTCGGCGACGGGTACGCCGACCGGCTTGCGACGGTGTACGACGCCATCGACGACGACGGCTGGACGGGCGAGACCGTCGTCGCCCTCCCACGGACTACGCCGAGAGCGCGGAAAAGGCGCTCGCCGAGGCCGTCGGCGATGCGGGGTTCGACGTGCGACAGGTCGTCAGCCACGACGTGGCCACCAGCGTGCTCGGCGCCGTCGACTACGAGATCAACACCGAGGAGTACGGTGGCCACCCGATCGTGGTGGTCGACCTCGGACTCTGGGAGATCACCGTGACGGTCGCGGCGGTCAACCTCGACGAGGGGCGGGTCCGGGTTCGCGGCCGCGAGACGATCGACGCCGGGCTCGCGAAGCTACTGGAAGTAACCGCCGAGAACGCGCTCGTCGACGCTGGCGTCCCGGAAGACGCGATCGACCTCTCGACGACGGTCGCGATGCACTCACTGGCACGGGAAGCGTTCGATCCCACGACCGATTCGACCACCGGAACCGTCGAGATCGGGGGGAGCGAATCCGGGTCCGGGTCGGGACGGAGCACTTCATCGACCTGTTCGCGGACATGACCTCGGTCGCGGAGTCGCTGGCGACGGAGCTGGTGCTCGAAGCCGGCTACGCGCCCCGGGAGGTCGACCGCGTGGTCATCTCCGGCTTCGGCAGCGAGGGTGAGTCCGGCGAGAACCTGACCCATCAGATCGGCGCCCGGTTCACCAGCGACGACTCGCTTGCCGCCGAGGTCGGGCCGCCGTACGCACCCGAGCGTGTGTACTTCGGCAACGAGATGACGCCGGAGGTGGGCGCGGCGGACGTGGCCCGCGAGGCCCGCGGCCTCGACCGCGACATCCAGGTGCTCGAAACCCTGGACGTGGAGGCCTCGTGATGGCTGCCGACGCCGACGCTGGCGCCGCCGACCCGGTCGCCGCCGCGAGCGACGCTGAGGCCGAAGCGCTGCTCGACCAGTACACCGAAACCTGGAGCGTCGCGAACGATCTCGCCGAGTCGTCGACGGTCCGAAGCCACGAGCAGTGGGACGCGATCAAGGAGATCGAGCGGACACTCACCGTTACCGAGTCGACGCGGACGATCTCGGTCCCGCCGTCCGACGCCCCTTCCCGGGGATCGATCGTACCGATCGACGAGCGCTACGAGCACGCGCCGGACAGCTTCGAGTCGAGGACTGTCGAGTTCGCGGACTTCGACGGGGCACGGCTCGTCGGCTGCACGGACTGCGGCGGGAGCGGCCGCGAAGCCTGTGGGACCTGCGACCGACGGAGCGTCGTCAGATGCGACGAGTGCCGGGGCGACGGCACT
Organism: Halolamina pelagica; assembly: GCF_001307315.1. Taxonomy (GTDB): domain Archaea; phylum Halobacteriota; class Halobacteria; order Halobacteriales; family Haloferacaceae; genus Halolamina; species Halolamina pelagica_B. Next base: position 719,458 of record NZ_LGUC01000001.1, on the reverse strand, counting down.
GCCGACTGCGGGGCGTGTGCCGGCCAGGGGGCGGTCGACTGCGGTGACTGCAACGGCACTGGCAGCCGGGGCGACACCACGTGCAGTCGCTGCAACGGCACGGGTGAACTCGCCTGCAGGACCTGTAACGCGACGGGAGAACGGCAGTGTCCGACGTGTGACGGCGCGGGCGAGGTGACCTGCCCCGACTGCGCGGGGCAAGGCGACGTACCCTGTAGCACCTGTTCAGGCGCTGGCGAACTGTACGAGACCACGAAAGGGACGCTCGAGTACGAGCCCGAATCGACGTTCGCCGTCGACGACATCCGGGGCGCGGACGAGGAGTGGTTCGCCGATGTCGACGGCGACCGCTTCGACATGACGGTCCGGCAGACGCCCGACCGAGCGAGCGACGGCGGCCCGACGACGGTGGCACACGAAGTCGAGCAGCGGTCGGTGCCAGTCAAGAAGGTCACCTACGAGTACGGCAGCGAGGAGTACGATCTCTTCGAGGTTGGCCGGAACCTGCACAGCCACTCGGTGCCGAAGTCGACGACGCGGCGGCTGCTCCCGGTCGTGGCCGTCCTCGTCGTCGCCGCCGTCGGCGGGTACTACTACTTCGCCGTGCTCTGATCCCGGGGCGCGTTTTCACGCCCGATAGCGTAGGCGAAACTATATGATACCGGTCGCCCAACAGCCCTGACATGAGGCCCCGGACTAGCCGTTTCAGCCCCTCCACGACATCGCTGTCCAGTTGCTCCCACCCACGGGGGTGGCGTCGATGACGCTGTACGCGCTCCAGGACATCGACGACGCCATCGCGGCCACGCGCTCGTTCCTCTGGCCGTTCGACTTCGGTCGGTGGCTCAAGCTCGCGTTCGTCGTGTTCTTCCTCGGCGGCACCGGGTCGGCCAACCCCGCGCAGTTCGGCAACACCACGTCGAGCACCACGCCGTCGGATCCGGGACAGCTGCCTAGTCTCTCGGAGATCGTCAACTCGCTCACTCCCACCGAGTGGGCCATCATCGGCGCCATCGTCGGCGCCATCATCCTGATCGGGGTCGGCTTCGCGTTCGTCGGCGCGGTGATGGAGTTCGTGTTCGTCGAGTCGATCCGTCGCGAACGCGTGTCGATCCGGAGCTACTGGGGGAGCGCTGGCGGCAGGGCGGCCGGCTGTTCGGCTTCCGGCTGGTGGTCGGCCTGCTCTCGCTGGTGGTCGCTGGCGGGGCGATCGCCGCCGCGGCCTGGCCGCTCCTGACCGGCAACGGTAGTTTCTCGGTGATCCTGCTGCTGCTCGCGATCGGCGTCGCGTTCGTCGTCGCGATCGTCTCCTCGCTCGTCAACGGGTTCACGACCCAGTTTGTCGTGCCGGTGATGATCGCGGAGAACCGCAACGTCCTCGCGGCCTGGCGTCGGTTCTGGCCCACGCTGACCGGCCAGTGGAAGCAGTACCTCGTCTACGTGTTCGTGCGGTTCGTGCTGTCGATCGCCGTCGGCCTCGTCGTCGGCATCGTCACCTTCGTGGGCATGCTGATCCTCGCGATCCCGTTCGTGATCGTCGGCGTCGGCGGCGTCGCGCTGCTCTCGGTGTCGGAGATCGCCGGCGGGGCCCTCATCGCCATCACGATCGCGCTGTTCGTCCTGTTGCTGTTCGTGCTCGCGCTGCTACTCTCGGTGCCGGTCCAGACGTTCCTGCGCTACTACGCGCTGCTCGTGCTGGGCGACACCGAGGCAGCGTTCGACCTCGTCGACGAGCAGCGGCAGGCGATCCGGGCGTAGCGGCCGCTACCCACCCGTCCCGGGCTCGATCGTCGTCCCCACGACCGAGCCCGACTCGTCGACCGTCACGGTGCGCTCAGCCTCGTCGGGCCCGTCCATGCCCGGAGCGACGCGATCCCGCGTTCATGTAACCATTATTTCAGAAAAGGCGTTCTGCGAAGCGTTTTTACAGCTCCTCCCAACCGGAGACTGTGACCGACGAGATGGACTTGCTGGAGGAGCTCGCCAGCCTGCCGACGCTGGCCCATCCGACGGCATCACCCGACGGCGACCGGATCGCACTGTTCTACGACATCACCGGCCGGAACCAGCTTCACGTGCTGGACGTGGAGTCGGGGCGCTCACGCAGTGGAGCGACGGCGAGGTCCCCGGGCGGTCAAGGAGGCGGCCCAGTGGAGCGCCGACGGCGAGCGCGTCTACTTCCACAAGGACGACGACGGCGACGAACAGCACGACATCCACAGCATCACCGCCGACGGCGAGACGGCGGCAGTCGTCACGCTCGACGGCCAAACCACGCTGTTCGACGTCGGCGACGACGGCGACACGCTGGCGATCGGCTCGACGGCCGAAGGCCAGCAGAACCTCTACGTTCATCGGCGCTCGACGGGCGAGACCGAGCGCCTCACCGACCACGACCACGCCGCCCACAGCGGTGTCCTCCCGCCCGCCTGCGACCGCGTAGCGTACGCGACCAACGAGCGCGAGGACTCGGCCAACCAGGACACCTACCTCGTCGGCACCGACGGCAGCGACCAGCGGCGGCTCGACGTGGGCGAGCCGGGCGCCGAAACCGTCCCCGTCGACTGGGGCCCCGACGGCCGGCGACTCCTGTTGAGTGACACCAGCACCGACCTGAACCGCTGTGGCGTCTACGACACCGAGCATGACGAGGTCACGTGGCTCGGCGACGGCGACGCCCAGGAGCGGCCCGTGGGGTTCACGCCCGACGGCGACCGGGTACTCGCCGTCAGGACCAGAGCGGCCGCGGACGCGAGCGTGGTGTACGACCTCGAAACCGGCGAGAGCCGGGAACTCGACGTGCCCGAAGGCGTGAGCCCGTTCGTCCGGTTCGGGAACCCGATACTCGACGACCGACGGGTGCTCGTCCTCCACACGACGCCCACGCGGCGCCCGGAGCTGCTCTGCTACGACCTCGCGACCGACGAGTACGAGACCCTGATCGAGGCGGAGTACGGCGGCGTCGATCCCGAGCTGTTCCGCGACGCCGAGTTCTTCACGGTCAGCTCCAGCGGCGTCGCCGAGACGCCGGCGCGGGCTGTCGATCTCTCGCCGGCGACCGAGCTCGACATCGAGTGCCTGCTGTACGACTCCGGCGAACGCCCCTCCCCGCTGATCGTCAACCCACACGGTGGCCCACCGGTCCAAGAGAAGCGGTCGTTCGGCCTCTACACCCAGTTCCTGCTGACGCAAGGCTACAGCGTCCTCCAGATGAACTACCGCGGCTCGGCCGGGCGCGGCCGGGCGTTCCGCGAGGAGCTCTACGGCGACTGGGGCGGCGCCGAACAGGCGGACGTGGCTCGGACAGCCGAGCACGTCATCGAGACACGCGACTGGATCGACGCGGACCGGGTCGGCATCTACGGCGGCTCCTACGGCGGCTACTCGGCGTACTGGCAGCTGGTCCAGTACCCCGATCTCTACGACGCCGGGATCGCCTTCGTCGGCGTCTCGGATCTCGTGGACATGTACGAGAACACGATGCCCCACTTCAAGACGGGGCTGATGGAGCGGTATCTCGGCACGCCCGAAGCGAACCCCGACCTGTACGAGCAACGATCGCCGGTCACCCACGCCGAGAACCTCGACGCGCCGCTTTTGATCGTCCACGGCGTCAACGATCGACGCGTCCCCGTCTCCCAGGCCCGCATCATGCGGGACCGCCTGACCGAGCTAGGGTACGAACAGGGCGAGGGCGGCGATTTCGAGTACCACGAACTCGGCGAGGAGGGCCACGGCTCCTCCGACATCGACCAGAAGAAGCGCACGTTCCGGCTGCTCGGGGAGTTCCTCGACCGCCGGCTGGGCCAGCCGGTCGCCGTCAGTGAGCGCAGCGACAAGCGGTAAAGGGGAGCGGTACCAACAGTCGGACATGTACGACCACATCCTCGTCGGCGTCGACGGGAGTGACGAGTCGAAACGGGCGGCGCGATACGGCCTCGAACTCGCCACGCGCGTCGACGCGTCGGTGACGGCGGTCCACGTCGTCGAACAGGGCACCCTCGAGCTCACGCAGGGGTCGAGCGAGGCCAGCGAGCTCCGCGAGGAGCGGGCGGCCGTGCTCGCGGAGCTCGAGGCGGTCGCCGACGAGGTCGGACAGCCGATCGAGACCGAACTGCTCGAAGGCAACCCCGCGAAACGGCTGACCGCGTACGGAAACGAGACTGACGCGGATCTGGTCGTACTCGGCCGCCAGGGCATCTCCGGCGTGAAACGGCGCCTGCTCGGGGGACGACCGAACAGGTGCTGTACCGCAGCGAGCAGCCGGTGTTCGTGGTCCCCGATGCGGCCGAATCGTTCGCGGCCGAGCGACTGCTCGTTCCCACCGACGGCAGCGAGAACGCCGCGCGGGCGCTCCCCCACGCCGCCGAACTCAGTCGGATCGACGGCGGCCACGTCGATCTGCTGAACGTGATCGACCTCGCCGAGGCCGGCGGGGCGTTCAACGCCGGCGGGCTCAGCTCGGAGTTTGTCGAGCGACTCGAGAGCCGCGGGCGGGAGGCCGTCGAGGACGCCGCCGAGGAACTCAGGGGCCACAACCCCGACGCCGAAGTTCGGACTGCCGTCGAGCGTGCCGACGCCGCCGGCAGCGTCGCCGACCGCATCCGGACGTACGTCGAGGACGAGGGCGTCGATGCGGTCGTGATGGGCTCACACGGACGAAGCAACCTCCGGCGGACGCTCCTGGGCAGCGTCGCCTCGAACGTGCTCCGCGGGGTCGACGTGCCAGTGCTGGTGGCTGTCCGCGACGGCCAGTAGGCGTCCCCGACCGGCGCGCCCAGCAATCGACCCGCACCCTTCTTGCGCTCCCCGCCCTCATCACGCGCCATGACCCGCGTGTGCTGGCGCTGCGACGCCCGAACAGACGACGACCGCCGGGTGCGGTGTGACTGCGGCGAACCGCTCTGGCTCGACACCGACCCCGATGCAGTCCCCGACTCGTACCCGACCTGCGTCGAGTCGATGTGGGACGTGCTGCCGCTACTGGGCGTCGACGCACCGGCCCCAGGGAGCGGCCTGCCGGCCGCCGCGGGCGGGACCCCGCTCGTCCGGGCCGAATCGCTCGACACCGACGGTGTCACTGTCCACGTGAAGCCGGAGGGGCTGAACCCGACGGGCAGCTTCAAGGATCGCGGGACGGCGTTCGGGATCGCCGCCGCCCTCGAACGCGGCGAGCGCCGGATAGGCACGGTCTCCCACGGGAACATGGCCGAGAGCGTCGCCGCCGGCGCCGCCGCGGCCGGGATGGACTGTACCGTGCTCGTGCCGGCGGACATCGCCGACGAACGACTCGCCGCGATCGGGCGCTACGACCCGCGGCTGGTCCGGGTCGACGGCGACTACGGCCGACTGTACTACGAGGCGCTGGAAGTCGGGCAAGAGGCGGGCGTCCGGTTCCTGAACAGCGACGCGCCGTGGCGGGTGGCGGGGCAAGCGACGACGGCGCTCGAGCTGCTGGCGCAACTGGAAGACGCGCCCGACGCGGTCGTACTCCCCGTCAGCAGCGGCGGCCACGCCAGCGGCACGTGGCAGGCGGTCCGGACGCTGACCGCGGCGGGGCTGCTCGACGCGCCGCCGAAGCTCTGCTTCGTGCAGGCGGCCGCCTGTGCCCCCATCGCGGAGGCGTTCGCCCGGGGCGACGACACGGTGACCGCCGTCGAGGGCGGGGAGACGATCGCGTACTCCATCGCCAACGCCGATCCGCCGAGCGGGAACCGGGCGCTCGCGGCCGCGCGAGCGACAGACGGCGCCGTCGTCGCGGTCGACGACGACGCGATCGAACGTGCCGGCCGCCGGTTCGCGAGCGCGGGGTTGGCGGTCGAACCCGCCTCCGCGACGACGCTGGCGGCGCTCGAACCCCTCCGGGACGCCGGCGTCCTCGATCAGGGTGACACGGCGGCGCTCGTCGCGACCGGTCGCGGCTTCGGTGACGGCGGCGCCGAGGTCGCGACCGACCGCGTCACTCTGTCGGGAGTGGGTTCACTGTTCGAGTGAACGCGGCCAGGCACGCTTAAAAGCCCGGAGTAAACAAGCCAAAAGACTACCTCCTCCCCGGTCATACGTTACGATGTCCACCGACGCACCAGCGTCGGATGGGCCGCCTCTGACATCGGGGCGTGGATCCCTTCCCGTCCACCCCCACTTTTCGTCGCCACATAACCTTAGTAACACGCCGTCGAACCGGTAGCTGTGAGCCTCATCGCGGAACTCCGTCTGACCGACGCGCAGTTAGTGATGCGACCGTCGGTAACGGCGGCTCCCGGGATGACCCTCGAACGCGAGTGGGCGACGGCGGCCGACCGGGCGTCCGATCCCGTGCTGTTCGTCTGGGCCTCGGGCGGCGACTTCGAGGCGTTCGAGGCCGCGTTGCCCGACGATCCGACGGTCAGAACGTACGAGTGTATCGACGGCGGCGACGATCGGCGGCTCTACCGCGTCGTCGTCGACCGCGAGGACACCACGAACCCCGGCCCGATCGACCGCCAGACCGGCGCCTCCCGGCTCTCCATCGAGACGAGCGTCGACGGCGCCGTGTTGAAGGTGCGGCTGCCGGATCGCGAGGCGCTGACGGAGTACATCAGCCTCCTCCGAGAGAACGGGTTCAGCGTCGAACTCCTGCGAGCCCATCCGGCGGACGGCGACCACGGACAGAAGTACGACCTCTCGGAGAAACAGACCGAAGCGCTACAGGAAGCGCTGCAGGCGGGCTACTTCGAAGTGCCCCGCCAGACCGACCTCGAGACGCTGGCCGACCGGTTCGACATCTCCGAACAGGCGCTGTCGGAGCGACTCCGGCGAGGCGTCTCGTCGGTGCTCGCGTCGACAGTCGGCGAACGGGGTGGCACGACCACCGGCGCCGTCGAGAACACGACCGCCGCCATCGACGGCGGCACCGCCGACGGCGACGACAGCTAGCGCGTTACAGGAAGCTCTCGACGTTGTCGGCGACCTCCTCGGGGTGTCGCCAACGGGGACGCCCGCGTCGTTGAGCGCGTCGATCTTGCTCTCTGCGGTGCCGGTGCCGCTGCCGGAGACGATGGCGCCCGCGTGGCCCATGCGCTTGCCCGGCGGCGCCGTGCGGCCGGCGATGAAGCCGGCGACCGGCGTCTCCATGTGCTCCGCGATGTAGGCGGCGGCCTGCTCCTCGTCCTCGCCGCCGATCTCGCCGCACATCACGACGGCCTCGGTCTCGGGGTCGTCCTCGAACGCCGCGAGGGCGTCGACGAACGACGTGCCGATGATCGGGTCGCCGCCGATGCCGATGGCGGTGCTCTGGCCGATACCGCGCTGGGTGAGGCTGTCCACGACCTGGTAGGTCAGCGTGCCGGAGCGGGAGACCAGCCCCACCTTCCCCTCCGAGAAGATGTTGCCCGGCAGGATGCCGAGTTTGGCCTCGCCGGGGGTGATGATGCCCGGACAGTTCGGGCCGATCAGGCGGGTGTCGACCTCCGAGAGGCGCTTGTTCACCTTCGCCATGTCCTGGGTCGGGACGCCCTCGGTGATCGCGACCGCGAGGTCCAGCGGCGCGTCGAGCGCCTCGAAGATCGCGTCGCCCGCGAACGCCGGCGGCACGAAGATCACGGAGGCGTCGGCGTCCTCCTCGATGGCGGCCTTCTGGACGGTGTCGTAGACGGGGACGCCCGCGGCGGTCTGGCCGCCCTTGCCGGGGACGGCGCCGGCGACCACGTTGGTGCCGTACTCGATCATCTGTTCGGCGTGGAAGTTGCCCTCCCCGCCGGTGATGCCCTGTACCACCACTCGGGTGTCGTCGTCGACGAGAATGCTCATTGGTTCACCTCCTCGGCGTCAGCAACCGCACGCTGGACCGCCGACTCCAGCGTCTTCTCGACCGTCACGAGGTCGGTGTTCAGGATCTCCATCCCTCCTCGGCGTTGGTCCCCGCGAGCCGGACCGTCACCGGCTTGGGGATCTCGTCGAACTGCGCCAGCGCCTCGTTGATCCCCTTGGCGACCTCGTCGCCGCGGGTGATGCCGCCGAAGATGTTGAACACAACTGAATCGACGTTCTCGTCGGAGAACACCATGTCGAGTGCGTTCGCGACGCGCTCGGCCTTGGCGCCGCCGCCGATGTCGAGGAAGTTGGCGGGCTCGCCGCCGTAGTAGTCCACGAGGTCGAGCGTCGTCATCACCAGGCCCGCGCCGTTGCCGATGATGCCGACGTTGCCCGACAGCCGGACGTAGTCGAAGCCGTACTCGCCGGCCTTACGCTCGAGGTCGTCCTCGTAGCTGTCCTCTTCCATCTCGGCGAGTTCGGGCTGGCGGAACAGCGCGTCCTCGTCGATTTTCATCACGGCGTCGGCGGCGATCACGTCGTCGTCGGCCGTGATCATCACGGGGTTGACCTCGATCTCGGAGGCGTCGGAGTCCTCGTAGAGCTGGAACAGCGTCCGCAGGATCGACGCCACCTCGCCGGCGAACTGCTGCTCGACGCCGGCCTCGTAGACGACCTTCCGGGACTCGTAGGGGTGCATGCCAAAGGCGGGGTCGACGTGCTCGCGGGCGATCGCCTCGGGCGTCTCCTCGGCGACCTCCTCGATGTCGACGCCGCCCTCGGTGGAGACCATCGCGACCGGCTCGCCGGCCGCGCGGTCCATCGTGACGCCGACGTACAGTTCGTCGACGAAGTCGACGCCGGCCTCGACGAGCACGCGCTCGACGGTGTACCCTTTCAGGTCCATGCCGAGGATCGACTCGGCGGCCTCGCGGGCCTCGTCCTCGCTCGTGACGATCTCGATGCCGCCGGCCTTCCCGCGGCCGCCGACGTGGACCTGTGCCTTGATCGCGGCGGGGTAGCCGATCTCCCCGACCGCCTCGACGACCTCGTCGACCGACGAGGCGAGCCGAGACTCCGGCACGGGGATGCCGGCCTCGGCGAACACCTCCTTGGCCTGGTACTCGTGTAGTTTCATCGCCTAAGGGAACTGGGGACCGTGGGGCGCATAATCCCGTCGGTACGCGCTGGCGTGGGTGTGCGACTCGAACACACGAACGCGGTTGGCGGGACCGACGGACCGCGGCTGCCGCAACCGACGCTCCCTTGTGGGCAGCGGCGAAGAGGTCGACGATGGCAGACGCTCTCGCCGCCCCGCCGGTCGTGTACGCCCTCGCGCTGGTGCCGGCGCTGTTGTGGGGGTTCTCGCCGGTGCTCTCCAAGCGCGGGATGGCGGCGGGCGGGAGCTCGCTGCAGGCGTCGCTGGCCGTCGTGATCGTCGACAGCACGCTCTACCTGCTCGCGCTGGCGGTCCTGCAGGGCGGCGACGCGTTCGCGGGGCTGACCCCCGAGACAGTGGGAGTGTTCGTCGCGGCCGGCGTCGTCGGCACCGCGCTGGGGCGGCTGGCGACGTTCGCCGGCGTCGACCGCGTCGGCGCGAGCGTGAACAGCGCCGGCGTCTCCGCGCGGCCGCTGTTCGCGACGCTGCTTGCGGTCGGGTTCCTCGGCGAGCCCGCGGCGCTCACCACCGCCGTCGGGGTGATCGTGCTCGTCGTCGGGCTCGCCGCGCTCGCGCTGGCGAAAGGCGGCGACATCAGCGGGTGGGAGCCGTACGAACTCCTCTTCCCCGTCGGCGCGGCGGGCTGTTTCGCGATCGGCAACGTGCTGCGGCGCTACGGGCTGACCAGTTCGGGCGTGTCCTCGCTGGAGGCGGTCGCGCTGAACGAACTGGCCGCGCTCGCGGTGCTCGCGGGCTACGCGGTCGCCCGCGGCCGGCTGGGCGACCTGCGCGCGGCGCCGCGTGAGACGTGGACGTACTTCGCCGGCAGCGGGGCGGTCACCGCCGTCGCGCTGCTCTCGCTGTTCGCGGCGTTTCGCCACCCCAGGGGACCGTCGCGATCGTCGACCCGCTGGCGGCGACGGCGCCGCTTTTCACCACCGCCTTCGCGTACTTCCTGCTCGGCGACCTCGAGCGAGTGACCCGCGGCGTCGTCGCCGGCGCGGCGCTGATCGTCCTCGGCGTCGCGCTGGTGACCGCCGGTCCGGCGCTGCTTCCCTGAAGCCAGAGGCAGGTGAGCGAGTCCACGACCACGAATTAATGTCGCCGCGGCACGTAGCCGGGCCATGGCCAAGTACTCGACCGGCGGCGCCGGCGGTGGCGACGACGGGGACGCCTGCGAACTCTGTGGCACCGAGTCCGCCTCGCTCCAAAAGGCGAACGTGGCGGGCGCGGAGCTGCTTGTCTGTGACGACTGCGCGCCGATGAGCGCCAACCGCAACAAGGACCGCAAGAAGCGCGAGCAGCAGGAGGGAACGCGCGACGGCGCTCGCACCAACCGCAAGAAGCGCGCGGCACAGAACACCGCGAAGCTGATGGACTCGAACCAGCCCGACACCGAGTGGGTCGAGGACACCGACTACGACGACGACAGCCTCCCGTACCTCGTCTCGGGCTACGGCGATGTGGTCACCGAGGCCCGGCAGGACGCCGGCCTCACGACGGAGGAGCTGGCCGCGGAGCTGTCGTTCGACGAGGACGACCTGCTCGCCGTCGAGGACGGGCGCGCGATCCGCGCCGACGTTGGCGGGAGCGTGATCGCCAAGCTCGAGGACCGGTTCGGCATCGAACTGGCGGAGTAACCGTTCACGGCGCGCGAACGTCGCCGACGACGGTCGGTGACTGGAGCCCATGCCGTGGACGTGTGTGACCGTTCACGGCGAGCGAGCCTCGCTGGCTCCGGCCAGCGATTCCGAGCCCATGCCGTAGACGTGTGTGACCGTTCACGGCGAGCGAGCCTCGCTGGCTCCGGCCAGCGATTCCGAGGCCGTGCCGTGGCACGGGAGCGAACGCGAAGATAGCCGGAGCCCGCGGCTTTTTGCGGGCGCCACGATATCCGACAGCCATGCAGACCCTCGCACCCGACAACCCCGAGACGCTCTCGTTCGACACCGAGGTCGCGGCCGTCGACGGCCGCGAGGTGGTGCTCGACGAGACGTACTTCTACCCGGAGGGGGCGGCCAGCCCGCCGACCGCGGCGTGATCGACGACCTCGCCGTCACGGACGTACAGAAGTCCGCAGACGGCGTCGTCCACACGCTGGCCGAGGCCCCCGAGTTCGAGGAAGGCGAGACGGTCCACTGCGTCGTCGACGCCGCGTTCCGCACGTACTGCAAGCGGGCCCACACGGCGAGCCACGTCCTGTTCGGCGCGGGGCGACGCGTGCTCGACGACGTTGGCTACGCCGGCTTCGACATCGGCGAGGAGAGCGTCCGCGTCGACTTCACCGCCGACACCGAGATCACCGACGAGCGCATGGTCGAGATGGAGCGGCTCGCCAACCGCGCGGTCTGGGACTCCCTGCCCGTGACGTGGGGGTACGAGGATACCCAGACCGCCCGCGAGCGCGAGGCGGTCGCGTTCAACACGAAAACCGAGGAGGGCGCGATGGCCGACGCCGACGAGGTGCGCGTCGTCACTGTCGAGGGCTGGGACGTGGCGGCCTGTGGCGGCACGCACGTCTCGAACACCCAGGAGATCGGCCCGATCCACGTGCTCGAGCGCTCGAACCCCGGCGAGGGCGCGACGCGCGTGGAGTTCGCCGTCGGGCCGAGCGCCATCGACGCCGCCGCCGACCTCCACGTGGCCGCTCGCGAGGGCGCCCAGCGCCTCGACGTGGCGCCGCCGGAGATCCCCGAGGCCGTCGACCGACTGACAGACGAACGTGACGAACTCCGCGACGAGGCGGCCGACCTGAAGTCCGAACTCCTCTCCGACCGGCTCGACGGCCTCGACGCCGTCGACCGCGACGGCGGGCGGTGGCTCGTCGGCGCTATCGAGGGCGCGACGCCGAACGACCTCCAGGGCGAACTCGAGGGGTACGTCGGCGACGGCGTCGACGGCGTCGCGGTCACGGGAACCTCGGGCGAGACGTTCGTCGTCGTCGCGACCGACGGCGACGCCGACGCCAACGCGGTCGTCCAGGACGTGACCGGCGAGTTCGGCGGCGGCGGCGGCGGCAGCCCGACGTTCGCCCAGGGCGGCGGCATCCCGGTGCCGCCGGTGGAAGTCGTCGGCTACCTCCGGAACGAGGACTGAGGCGGTCGGCCCGGGAGTCGGACCGTTTTTGCGCCGTCCGGCCCACGAACGAGCTATGCACCTGCAGACCGACTCCGCGCTGACCGACGAGCAGCGCGCCTTCCGGGACGCCGTCGAGGAGTTCGCGCTCGAGGAGCTCCGTCCCGAGGCGCAGGAACTCGACGCCACCGAGGAGTTCCCCGAGGACGCGTGGGACGACCTCGCCGAACTGGACCTCACCGGCCTCACCGTCCCCGCGGAGTACGGCGGCTTCGACGCCGACAAGACCACCTACTCGGTCGTGAACGAGGCGCTGGCGTACGGCCACCTCGCGGTCGCGACGGCGCTCTCCGTGCACTGTCTCGCGACCTCCTGTATCGCCGAGTTCGGCAGCGACGACGTGAAGGAGGAGTGGCTGCCGGAGATGGTCGACGGCCGTCCCGTCGGCGCGTTCTGTCTCTCCGAGCCCGGCGCCGGCTCCAACCCCGCGGAGATGACCACCACCGCCGAGAAGACCGAGGACGGCTATCGCATCTCCGGCGAGAAGCAGTGGATCACCAACGGCCAGCGGGCCGGCGTCTACATCGTCTTCGCCAAGACCGACGCCGACGACCGCGGCTCGATCACGCAGTTCCTCGTCCCGGCGGAGTACGACGGCGTGAAAGTCGGGAAGAAGGAGCACAAACTCGGCCTGCGCGCCAGCGACACCACGGGGATGACGTTCGACGGCGTCGAAATTCCCGAGAAGTACCGCCTCACGCCGGAGGGCGAGGGGCTCTCCGCGGCGTTCAAGATCCTCACCGGCGGGCGACTCGGCATCGCCTCGCAGGCCGTCGGCGTCGCACAGGCCGCGCTGGACGAGGCGATCGCCTACGCCGGCGAGCGCGAGCAGTTCGGCAAGCCCATCGGCGACATCGGCGCGATCCGGCAGAAAGTCGCGGACATGGCGACGCAGGTCGAGGCCTCGCGGCTGCTCTGTCGGGAGGCCGCCCGGCAGGCCGACGCGGGCGAAGACTCCCGCGTGATCGCGTCGATGGCGAAGTACTTCGCCAGCGAGGCGGCGATGGACGTGACCAACGAGGCGGTGCAGATCCACGGCGGCTACGGCTACATGAGCGAGTTCGACGTGGAGCGGTTCTACCGCGACGCGAAGATCACGACCATCTACGAGGGGACCAGCGAGATCCAGAAGACGATCATCGCGCGGGATCTGCTGGACTGACGCTACGGCTCGCGGTGGCCCGCAGCGACCGTGATCGTCCCGAACACGAACCTCCCGCTCTCGACCGTCCCCATCGACGCCTCCAACCCCGCCCGGGCGGCCGCCGTCCGACGGTCCAACTGCGCGAGCGCGTCGCCCCGGCGGCGTCGAACAACTCCGTGCTCAGGCGTGTGAACCCCCACAGCGCCGCGTTCGCCGCGCGGTTCCCCCGCGGCGCGAAGGTGGCGAGGGCGACGCTGTCGGCGATATCGCACCACTCGTGCACCACCGATTCCGGGTCGGGGAACAGCGACGTGACGAACGTCGCGAGGACGGCGTCTGTCGCCGCGATGGGCGGCGTCGCGGCGTCGGCCTGCACCAACGAGACGTTCTCCCAGCCGCGTCGGGCGACGAGCGCCTGCGCCCGATCGAGCATCCGGTCGGTCACGTCGACGCCGACGACGTGGCCCGAGGGGCCGACCGCCTCGCGGAGCGCCGGGAGGTTCGGCCCGGGGCCGCAGCCGAACTCCACCACCGTGTCGCCCGGGTCGAGCTCCAGCGCGTCGACGCAGGCCGCTCGGACGCCGCCGACGCCGGTGGTCGCCCGCGCGAACCAGTCGTAGAGCCGCGCCCAGCGCCGGTAGCTGTCCCGGATTCGGCGACGGTGCGCGCTGTCGCTCATCCGCCGTGGTCCCGGACCGCCTCCGGCGGCGTCTTCGGCCACCACTGCTCGGGGCTCGCTCGCGCGACCGTCGAGTAGCACTGCTCGGAGTCCGCACAGCCCCGCGGCCGCTGGTAGTCGATGCCGCGCTCGCCGAGGTAGCTGACGTAGCCGTCGTCGACGCGGTCGAGTTTCTCGTGACAGACCCAGCGCGTCCCCCGGCGGTCGGCGCCGAGGGTCCGGTACGGGCAGGTGAACGTCGTCCGCTCGGCGCCCTCGGATCCGGTGTCGTCGATCCGGACGCCGACGAGGCGGTAGGCGAGCCGGAGCCGTCGGACCACGGTTTCGGGTGCGCTGGCGCCGAGGAACAGCCCGTGGGCGACGACGTAGCCGAAGGCGTGCAGCGCGCGCTCGAACGGCGTGAGTTCGTCCGGATCGTCGTCGAGCAGGCTCCGGAGTTCGTGGTACCACACGGATAGCTCGCCGACTTCGGGCAGCGTGTCCGCGGCCGCACGGAGGGCGGCGCGGCGGTCCGGCAGCGGCGCGGCGCCGTCGGTGAGTCGGAAGTCGGGACGGCTTCGACGTGGGCCAGCACCGTCTCGCGGAGGATCTCGCCGTCCGCGTAGGCGTCGGCGAGCCGCCGGAGCTCGTCGTACCACTCGCCGGCGATGCGGCCGTAGGCGCCGCCGAGCAGGCGGTCCGCGGCCACGAACCGATCGTCGGCGCGCGGCTCGGGGAAGCGATCGACCACGCGCTGTAGCTGTTGGGGGTCGGGCCCCGCCATACCCCAGGGTGGGTGTCAGACTACTTGAATCTGGGTGCGCGAGCGCCCCACGCTTTTTCTCCCCCAACCCCTCTTGCCGGGCATGCAGCCCGTCGTCTACGACCTCGACGGCACACTCGTCTCCCTCCCGGTCGACTGGGGCGCCGCGCGCGACGATCTCGCCGCCGACCTCCGCGGCGTCGGCGTCGACCCGGGCGATCGGGACCTCTGGGGCCTGCTCGAACTTGCCGAGACGGAGGGCCACCGCGACCGCTTCGAGGCCGTCGTCGGCGAACACGAGCGCGAGGCCGCTCGCGCGGCACCCGCGCTCGAACTGGTCGAGGAACTCCGCGCCCACCCGGGCCCGGTCGGCGTCTGCTCGCTCAACAGCGAGGCGGCCTGCCGGATCGCGCTCGACCGACACGGGCTCGACGCCGACGCGGTCGTCGGCCGCGACTCGGTCGGGAGCTACAAACCCGACCCCGAGCCGCTGCTGTCGACGCTCTCGGCGATGGACGTCGAGGGCGAGGCGGCGGTGTTCGTCGGCGACTCCGAACGCGACCGCGTGACGGCGGAGCGAGCCGGCGTCCCGTTCCGCTGGGTCGAGTAGCTACGCGTCGTCGCCCTCCCGCCACCGCGCGTACAGATACACGCACAGCCCCGTCAGCACCCACACCGGCGCGCCGACCCGGATCGCGAACGAGGCGCGGGACGGCCAGTCCGGCAGCGTCGCTTGCATCGACAGCAGCGCGACCACCGGCGCGCCGACGACGATCGTCAACACGAACGTCACCTGCATCACCCAGCCGAAGTCGACGCCGTCGGGATCGGTGGTGGCGACGCGCTCTGGCATCAGAGACGGTCGAGGAACGACGCGACGGCGCTGTTGAACGCGGTTGGCTGTTCGAGCATCGCCAGGTGGGCGGCGTCGTCGACGGTCGCCATCTCGCCGTCGGGGATCGCGTCCGCCAGCGCCTCGTGGTAGTGTGGCGGCGTGAGCTTGTCGTGCTCGCCCACCACCGCAAGCGTCGGCACGTCGATCTCTCCCAGCCGCTCGCGCACGTCGAACTCGTGGCAGGTCCGGAAGTCCCGCGCGGTGATCTCCCGGCCGGTCTCCCGCATCGCCGCCTCGCTGATCCCGACCAGTTCGTCGCTCGGCTCGTGGAACAGCCGGTCGGGCCCGTGGAGGAACTCGATCGCGCGGTCGAACTCCTCCTCCAGCCAGACCAGCAGGTCGTCGAGCACGGGCAGTCGGGCGCCGGCACCCGTGAGGACGAGCCCGTCGATCGGGAGCTCCCGGTCCAGCGCGACAGTCAACGCGACGGCGGCGCCGAGGGAGTTGCCACAGAGGACGCGGTCGCCCGTCTCCTCGGCGACGGCGACCACGTCGTCGGCGTAGCCGGAAAGCGCCTCGTAGCCGGCCTGTGCGGTCAGCGACCCGCTCTCGCCGTGGTCACTCAGATCCATCGCCGTCACCGGCGTCCGGTCGGCCAGCCGCGACTGGGACTTCCAGACGCCCGCTGCCCCGCCGCTGCCGTGGATACAGAGCAGCCCCGGCCCCGCCTCGGTCCGCGCCGAGCGGCGGTACGCCGTCCCCCGGCCGTGGTGCGAAACCTGCTTCATACCGTTGTGTCTCCCGCGCCCAGCATAAAGCCGCGGGAACGAGCCACGCGAACGTGGCCTCGCGAGCCAGACGGCCACCCGGTCGACGCCGAACAGCGAGCTGCCAGCTGGGGCGGGTCCGGCGCAGCTCACCAGCTGAACCGCTACCCCATCCGTATTCGGCGATGTCGCTCCCGTATGGCGATTTTTTGGCGACAGATCTAAATACCCTGGGCGATTACTTGGGGTTAGCTAATGACCACTCACCAACGCAGTATCACCGACGAGCAGTTCGGTCGGGTCTACGAGTACGACGACAGCCTCGTGGTCGCGCTCGATCTCGCTGACGCGGAGGGGGAGGTCGCCGTCGACACGGTCGGCGAGACCGCCATCGTCGTCGTCGAGAACGGCGACGGCACGTCCACGGAGACCGAGTTCGAGCTTCCCGGGGTCGCCCGGGAGAGCACGGTAAACAACGGCGTGCTGACCGTGGAGGTGGAGGCATGAAGCTCACGGTCAAGCCGCTGAAGCAGAAAGACGCCGGCCGCCGCCTCGCCGCCGTCGACCGCGTCGCCGCCGACGAGATGGACCTCTCGGGCGGCGACTTCATCCGCATCGAGGGGAGCCAGGGCGCCGCGATCGCCCGCGTCTGGCCCGGCTACCCCGAGGACGACGGCACGGGCGTCGTACGCATCGACGGCCGGCTCCGACAGGAGGCCAGCGTCGGCATCGACGACCGCGTCACCGTCGAGCCCGCCGACGTGAACCCCGCCGACAGCGTCACCGTCGCGCTCCCCCAGAACATGGGGATCCGCGGCGACATCGGGAGCCTCGTCCGGAAGGAGCTCTCCGGCCAGCCCGTCACGACCGGGCAGGACGTCCAGCTCCCGCTGGGCTTCGGCCTGATGGGCGGGCAGGGACAGGCGGTGCCGCTGAAGATCGCCGAGACCGACCCCAGCGGGACGGTCGTGATCACCGACTCGACGGAGGTCGAGATCAGCCAGCAGCCCGCCGAACAGATCCGGGACGACCGCGGCGCCGCGGCCGGCGCCGGCACCCCCGGCGGTACCGAGGGCCCCGACGTAACCTACGAGGACATCGGCGGCCTCGACGACGAGCTCGAACAGGTCCGGGAGATGATCGAGCTCCCGATGCGCCACCCCGAGCTGTTCGGCCGGCTGGGGATCGAACCGCCCAAGGGCGTGCTGCTGCACGGGCCGCCCGGGACGGGGAAGACGCTGATCGCCAAGGCCGTCGCCAACGAGATCGACGCCTCGTTCCACACCATCTCCGGCCCCGAGATCATGTCGAAGTACTACGGGGAGTCCGAGGAGCAGCTCCGCGAGGTGTTCGAGGAGGCCCAGGAGGAGAGCCCGGCGATCATCTTCATGGACGAACTCGACTCCATCGCCCCCGCGCGTGACGAGGCCGGCGGCGACGTGGAGCGCCGCGTCGTGGCCCAGCTGCTCAGCCTGATGGACGGGCTGGAGGAGCGCGGCGAGATCGTCGTCATCGGCGCGACCAACCGCGTCGACGCCATCGACTCGGCGCTGCGCCGCGGCGGCCGCTTCGACCGCGAGATCGAGGTCGGCGTGCCGGACACGAACGGTCGCGAGGAGATCCTGCAGGTCCACACGCGCAACATGCCGCTGGCCGACGACGTGGACATCGAGGAGCTCGCGGAGAACACCCACGGGTTCGTGGGCGCGGACCTGGAGTCGCTGGCCAAGGAGTCGGCGATGATCGCGCTCCGTCGCTTCCGCCCCGAACTCGACCTCGAGGAGGACGAGATCGACGCCGAGACGCTGGAACGCCTCGACGTGACGGAGACGGACTTCCGCGAGGCGCTGCGGGGCATCGAGCCCAGCGCGCTGCGTGAGGTGTTCGTCGAAGTCCCCGACGTGACCTGGGAGGACGTGGGCGGCCTCGGCGACACGAAGGAGCGCCTGCGCGAGACGATCCAGTGGCCGCTCGACTACCCCGAGGTGTTCGAGCAGATGGACGTCGACAGCGCGAAGGGCGTGCTGCTGTACGGCCCGCCCGGCACCGGGAAGACGCTGCTCGCGAAGGCCGTCGCCAACGAGGCCGAGAGCAACTTCATCTCGGTGAAGGGGCCCGAACTGCTGGACAAGTACGTGGGCGAGTCCGAGAAGGGCGTCCGCGAAATCTTCAGCAAGGCCCGCGAGAACGCCCCGACGGTGGTGTTCTTCGACGAGATCGACGCTATCGCGACCGAGCGGGGCCGCAACAGCGGTGACTCGGGCGTCTCCGAGCGCGTCGTCTCCCAGCTCCTGACGGAACTGGACGGGCTCGAAGAGCTGGAGGACGTGGTCGTCGTCGCGACCACGAACCGGCCGGACCTGATCGACAGCGCGCTGATCCGCCCCGGCCGGCTGGACCGGCACGTCCACGTGCCCGTGCCCGACGAGGACGCGCGGCGCGCGATCCTCGCGGTCCACACGGCGGACAAGCCGCTGGCCGACGACGTGGATCTCGACGACATCGCGGCCCGCACCGACGGCTACGTCGGCGCCGACCTCGAGGCGCTGGCCCGCGAGGCGTCGATGAACGCCACCCGGGAGTTCATCAACAGCGTCGACCCCGAGGAGGCCACCGAGAGCGTGGGCAACGTCCGCGTGACGATGGCCCACTTCGAGGAGGCGCTCGAGGAAGTCGTCCCGTCGGTCACCGACGAGACCCGCGAGCAGTACCAGAAGATCGAGGAGCGGTTCCAGAAAGCCGACGTGGAGAAAGACGAGGAGCCCGCGGCGCCGACGTTCCAGTAACGTCCCGCTCCGTTCTGCGGATTTTTGCCGACCGACGCCGCGTCGCTACGCGTCGGGCAGGTCGTACTCGACACCCGTGAGCGCCGCCGAAACGTCCCACAGCCGGTCGGCGGTTTCCTCGTCCCGCGAGGCCGCGTTCGACTCCTGCAGTTCCGGGGCGCCGCGCATGTTCAACAGCCCGCCCGGGCCGACGTACTCGCCCCCGGAGACCCCGTCCGCTGTCGCGGCGTACAACATCGGCAGCGCCCCCTGCGTGGCTGACTGACCGAGCACGGCGTTGGCGGCCTTCATCGCCCAGATCCCGAGTGTCGACCCCGCCGCCTCGGGCCCGCGCCGCTGGAGGTTCGTGTCGGCGTAGCCGGGGTGACAGCCAAGACTCGTCACGTCGGCGTCGGCGGCGTCGAGCCGGCGGTCCAGTTCGTACGCGAACAGCAGGTTCGCCAGCTTGCTCTGGGCGTAGGCGCCCCACTTGTCGTAGGACGCCTCGTGCTGCAGATCGTCGAAGTCGATCGTCCCTCGTTCGTGGACGCCGCTGCTCTGGGTGACCACCCGGCTCTCGCCGTCGGTCGCCCGTAGGTCCTCGAGCAGGTGCCCCGTGAGCGCGAAGTGGCCGAGGTGGTTGACGCCGAACTGGCGCTCGAACCCGTCTACGGTCTCGTCGCGGGGGATCGCCATCACGCCGGCGTTGTTACAGAGCACGTGCAGGTCGTCGAAGCGCGTGCCGAACTGCTCGGCGAAGCTCGCGACGGAGCCCAGATCAGCCAGATCCAGTTCCATCACTGTCAGCGACCCGTCGTCGGGGGCTGACGCCCACTCGGGGCCGTCGGCGAGCGTCTCGCAAATCGCCTCGGCGGCGTCCCGGCCGCTGTCGAGGCGTCGGCAGGCCAACACCACGTCGGCGCCTTGGCCCGCGAACGCTTCCGTGGCCTCGTAGCCGAGACCGCTGTTCGCGCCGGTGACGACGACGGTTCGACCGGTCAGTGTCGGTATCGACGAACGGTCCCAACTCATGACTGACCGTTCAGTCAGGACCGTCCTAACGGTTGGGGTGCCGTCAGGCGCGGGAAAACGCGTAGAGAATCGACAGCAGCCCCGTCACCGAGACGCCGAACGACACCACGGCGAGCACGAGATCCGCGCCGGGGAGGAGGAGGTAGCCGAGCGTCGAGACGACCGGCCGCCCCGTCGCAACGAGCGCGACGCCGATCCCCAGGAACAGCACCGGACGGCTGTCGTTGCGCCGGTAGCCGCGGTACGACTGGTAGCCGACGTAGAGCCCGAGCACTAACACGGCGAGCGTCACCGCGGCGGTCGCGAACTCCACCGGTCCGGCCTCCCGGAGTAGCTCCCCCAGGGCGCTCGCACCGCCGCCCGCCGAGTCAGTCACCGTGCATCACCCCGAGGACGACGAGGAGCCCGACGAGCTGTGTCGAGCGGACCAGCAGCGGCACCCACGCCCCGCCGGGGACGACGGCGCCGAACCCCAGTCGGAGCAGGGTCGGCGCGGCCGCGACAAGGACGACCCCGACCGCCAGCCGGATCGCGGCCGTGCTGTGTGTCCCCTCGCGGTACCCCCGGACGACGACGGCGACCACCGCGAGCGGGAGCCCCACCGAGAGCAGGAACCCGACGGCGAGCGCGAGGTCGAGTGGCGTGAACTGGAGCATCAGCGGAGGTCCTCGAACGCCGCCGTCAGGCGGTCGGCTGGGTCGGTCGGTCGGCGATCGATGCGGAGTTCGAACCCCTCGGCGGTGAGTTCGGTCACCACGCGGTCGAGGCGGGCGCGGTACACCTTGTGGTGGTGGCCGTCGGGGTCGAGGCGCTGCTGTTCGGTCACGAGGTCGTGGTCGGTCAGCCGGTCGAGCCGGTCGTACATCGTCGACGGCGCGGCGTCGAGGCGGTCGGCGAGCTCGTCGGTCGCCAGCGCCTCGCCGTAGGTCAGCACGAGCGCCGCCCGCGCGTACTCGTCGGTCGCCAGCGCCTCGCCGTAGGTCAGCACGAGCGCCGCCCGCGCGTACTCGTCGTCGAGCAGCGCGACGACGTCGGCGTCGTCGGCGTCGATGGCGACGACGCTGCCCTCACCGGACATCGCCCCCATCTGTGGGGTGGGACCACGTAAGCGTACAGGATCGCCAGCGGGCGCCCCACCAGTCACGAGCCACCGGCGTACCCCCATGCTGCCTTCACCGGCTCGTCGTCTCGGCCGCCTCGCAGTCCGTCACCGGGCCAGCAGTGTCGCCCGCGAACACCGGCGAGCGGGCGAGCAGCCAGCCCGCGACGACGAGCCAGCCGACGGCGCCGAGGAGTCCGCCGGTCGTCGGGCCGATCGCGAAGTTCGGCGCCCCCTCGGCGACCATCGGCCCCCAGCGGGAGCTGGTGTTGAACGCCGCGTGGCCGACCGCGGCGGGCCAGACGCTGCCGGTCCGGTAGGTCGCCCACGCGAGGAACACGCCGTACAGCGTCGTCACCCACGCCATCGCCGCCATCCCGAGCCACGGCGCGTCCGGGTAGTTCACGCCGAGGGAGATGAACGGCCAGTGCCAGATCCCCCAGAGCACACCCGTGAGCACTGTGGCTCGACGGTGACCCAGCGGCGAGAGCTTCGGCAGCAGGTACGCCCGCCAGCCGAGCTCCTCGCCCAGCAGGATCACTGCGCCGCCGGCGAGGCTCACCAGCGTGGCCGGCACCGCGAGCGCGAGCGTGGCCGCCGGACTGTCCCCCCGTAGGCGAGGTTGGACGCGAACGTCGCCAGCGGGTCGGCGGCGAGGTAGCGGGGGAAGAGGGCGAAGTAGACGGCGGCGCCGACGACGGCGAGCAGCAGCGGCAGGAGCCCCGCGACGGCGTACGTCCGCCAGTTCCCCCGGAGCTCCGGCGAGAGCAGCAGCGCCTCGCGGCCGAGCCCCTCGTCGGTGAGCCAGCGCGTGACCAGCGTCGCGAACGCGGGGGTGAAGCTGGCGACGAGGACGACGGCGTTGTACGCCAGCGTGGAGAAGTTCCGGTCGGTGACGGTGACGCCCTCGGCGATGAAGTACGCGGCCGGGAGCCAGTGGAGCCCGAACGCGACGGCGAGGAAGATCCCGAGACGCCGGGTCTGGAGCGTCTCGGGGACGATCGTGGCGAACCGGTCGTGGATCGGTGAGTTCTGGACCATGTGCGAACGGACGGGGGGCACCCAGTTACCACCCGCCGCAGGCTTCGCGGGCCGCGAAGTCGGCGACCGATTTATGTAGGAGAAACCGACCGCCTCCGCAGACCGGTGTTAAGCCGCTGGAGCCCGTGCTCCCCGCATGGTCAGGGAGCTCTCTCCCGGCGTCTGGCAGTTCGAGTTACGCGGCGTGAACGCCTACCTGATCGAGGACGACGGCGGGCCGACGCTCGTCGACGCCGGCACGCCGCGTGACGCCGACGACATCCGGACCGGCCTGGCGGAAGCGGGCTACGAGCCGGGCGACGTGGGGCGGGTGCTGCTCACCCACTACGACCTGGACCACGTCGGCGGGCTGGCGGGACTGACGCCCGAACTCGACGCGCCGGTGTATGCCCACCGGCTCGACGCCGAACTCCTCACCGGCGAGCGCTCGCCGCCGCTCACCAACCACAAAGGCGCGCTGCAGCGCTTGCTCGGCCTGTTCGTCACCCGGCCGCCGCTGGAGATCGAGCACGTCGAGGACGGCGACGAAGTCGGCCCGTTCACGGCCTACCACACGCCGGGACACTCGCCGGGCCACGTCGTCTTCGTGAGCGAGGACCACGGGGCCGCGGTGCTCGGTGATCTCGTCGCCGGGGGCGACGGCGAACTCGAACCCTCGGGCTGGCTCATGAGCTACGACACCGCCGCAGTCGCGGCGAGCATCCGCGACCTCGCCGAACGGGCGCCCGAGTTCGAACTGGCCTGTGTCGGCCACGGGGAGCCGCTGACCACCGGCGGCAGCGACGCCCTGGCCGCGCTCGCAGCCCGGCTCTGAGTTTCAGAACCGATAGCCAGCGCCGGACGAACTATGCCCCCGCCGTCGAAGCCAGGGCACCCCCATGACCGCGATCCGGACCGACGACCTGCGCAAGTCCTACGGCGATGTGGACGCGCTCGCCGGGCTCTCGCTCTCGATCGAGTCGGGCGAACTGTACGGCCTGCTCGGCCCCAACGGCGCCGGGAAGACGACGGCGATGAGCGTGCTGACCGGCCAGATCCTCGCCGACGCCGGCGAGGCGGCGGTGCTGGGTGTCGATCCCGAGTCGGACCCCATCGGCGTCCGCGAACGGGTCGGAATCCTGCCCGAGAAGGAGTCACCGCCGAGCTTCTTGACGCCGCGGGAGTACTTCCAGTTCGTCGGCTCGGTGCGGGGCATGGACGACGACGCAGTCGACGAGCGAACCGAGACGTGGGCCGAACGCCTGAGTTTCGCCGAGAAGCTCGACACGCTCTCGACGGATCTCTCGCGCGGCCAGCAGCAGAAGACGATGATCGCCGGCGCCTTCCTCCACGAGCCGGCGGTGGTGTTCATCGACGAGCCGCTCGCGAACCTCGACCCGATCGTCCAGGAACGCGTCAAGCGCTTCCTCACGACCTACCGCGAGGCGGGCAACACCGTGGTCGTCTCCACCCACAACGTCGAGGTCGCCGCGGAACTCTGCTCGCGGGTCGGGATCGTCAACGCTGGCGAACTCGTCGCGGAAGTCGAGCCGGCCGAGTTGGACCCCGACGAGACGCTGCTCGACGTGTTCGTCGAGAACGTCGACGCCGGTGAGGAGTGGAAGGGCGATGAGTGAGGAGTCCCCGAGCCGCTGGGACCGCGACAAGACCGTCTTCCGGGAGATGCTGCGCGAGGAGTGGCGCCTCCACAGCGAACTGCTCGGCGGCGGCCGCTTCGGCGCGTTCCCGCTGCTCGTGGTCGCGCTCGTGGCCGGGGCGGTGTGGCTGCTCGACTCCACCGGCACCGACCCCGGCGCGGTCGTCGCCGGAATGCACGCGCTGGCGTTCGTGTTCGGCCTCCACACGGGCTCGATCGGCTTCGTGGGCCGCGACGCGGTCGCCAACGTGCTGGGCGACGTGACGCTGATCGTCTTCTCCGCCCGCACGCTGCCGCTCTCCCAAGCCCGCCTGCTGGGAATCTTCGTCGTGAAGGACGTGTGCTACTACGCGGTCCTCTTCCTGCTGCCGATGGCGGTCGGCGTCGCCCCTGCCGCCCTGGCCGGCGCCGGGATCGGCCTCGCCGCGATCCCGTTGCTCTGGGCCACGCTCGTCACGACGTTCGTGCTCGGGATCGGGCTCACGATCGCCGGCGTGGGGCTCTCCGCGAAGGGGCTCCCGGGCAGAGGGCTGCTGCTCGCCCTGCTCGGCGTCGCCGTCGCGGCGTGGTACACGGGCGTCCCGGTCGTCGACTACACCCCCTACGGCCTGTATCTCGATCCGGGGGTCGCGAGCGCTGGCGCCGCCGCCGCCCTGATCCTCGCCGCCTACGCCGTCGGCGCGGCGACGTTCGACCCGCAGGCCAAGCCCGCCGACCGCTCGGTCGGGCCGGCGTTCCGGCGCTGGCTCGGCCGCGTCAGCGACCCCGTGGCCGCGAAGACGCTGCTCGACGTGTCCCGGAGCTCCGGCGGCTTCGGGAAGGTGCTGTTCTCCGCCGCGGTGCTGCTCGGGGTGACGGCCGGCCTCGTCGACCTGGCAGCGGACATCACCGGCGTCGCGCCCTCGGTCGGGATCTCCTTCGGCGCCGTGCTGGGACTGACGGGATTTACCACGTACAACTGGCTCACCACGAACGACGACGTGGCGAGCTACCTCGCCCACCCGATCGATACCGCCGCCGTGTTCCGCGGGAAACTGCGGGCGTTCCTGCTGCTCGGCCCCGCGGTGGGGCTGGCGTTCTACGCGGTGGGTGTGCTCTGGCGCGGCACGCCGCCGGGGGAGGCCGCCGTCGGCGCCGTCGTGCTCGTCGGCGTCGCCTGCTACGTGTTCGGGCTGACGATCTGCCTCGCCGGCATGTCGCCCAACGAGTTCCTGTTCGACACGGGGCTGTACGCCGCCTTCGGCGCCGCGATCGCGGTCCCGCTGGTCCCGATTCTGGTGGTCGCGTTCGCGCTGGCACCGGTTTCGGCGACGCTGCTGGCGGCGCTAGGCGTCGGTGGGGTGGTGCTGGGTGCACTCGGGATGGGGCTCTATCGGCGCTCGCTCGGGAAGTGGGCCGCGCATCATCGGGAGTAGCTCCCAAGCTATTTTTCAGCGACGGACGAGCGTCGGACCATGTTCGACGCCGAGGACCCGGGAACGATCATCAACGAGTTCCTGCTCGTCCTGTTCGTGCCGGGAATCCTGCTGTTCGCCGCGCTCTGGGCGGCGTTCAGGCTCGCCTTCGACGACGCGCTGCGGTCGATGGGGCTGGCGCCGATCGAGCCGGCGATGGGCGCCGGGGCCATCGCGGGCGGCTACGGGCGGTTCGTCCTGCTGATCGTGGTCACGACGCTGCTGTTGCTGCCCTACGCCGCCGTCTACCGGCGGTTCGTTCGCGACGCGCTCCGGGCTCGCGGGATCGTCTGAGTCTGCGACTGCGGCGCCCGACCGATTCACACCCCTTTTTGCGACGCCGGGCAGTACGATCCGCTAATGGACGAGGATCTTCGCGAGCGGGTCGAACGGGAGGCCGAGAAGCACGCCCTGTTCAACGCGCTCGAACACGGCAGCGACGCCGAGGTCGGCCCCATCATGGGGCCACTCATGGGCGAGAACCCCGAGTTCCGCCAGCACGGCGACCAGATCGCGGGCGTCGTCGCCCCGGTCGTCTCGCGGGTGAACGGCCTCGACGAGGACGAGCAGGAGGCGCGCCTCGAGGCGTTGGACGCCGAGCTGTACGCGGAGCTGATGGCCGAGGAGGAGGAGGACGACCAGATCCTGCCCGACCTCCCGAACGCCGAGGAGTACGACGAGATCCGCATGCGCGCGGCGCCGAACCCCAACGGCCCGTGGCACCTCGGCCACGCCCGCATGCCGTCGGTCATGGGCACCTACACCGAGGAGATTTACGACGGTCACTTCATCGTCCGGTTCGACGACACCGACCCCGAGACCAAGCGGCCCGATCTGGACGTCTACGACGCGATCCTCGACGACATCGGCTACCTCGGGTTCACCCCCGACGAGGTGCTGAAAGCGTCCGACCGCGTCGAGACGTACTACGAGCACGCCCGGAAGCTCATCGACGAGGGCGGCGCGTACACCTGTTCCTGTTCGGGCGAGACGTTCTCGGACCTCAAAAACGACGCCGAGGCCTGTCCGCACCGGGACAAGGATATCGAGACGGTCCACGCGGAGTTCGACGACATGGTCGCCGGCGAGTACAGTTCCGGCGAGATGGTGCTGCGTGTCAAAACCGACATCGAGCACAAGAACCCCGCGCTGCGTGACTGGGTCGCGTTCCGGATGGTCGACACCCCGCACCCCCGCGAGGCGGCCAGCGAGTACCGCTGCTGGCCGATGCTGGACTTCCAGTCGGGGATCGACGACCATCTCACCGGCGTCACGCACATCATCCGCGGGATCGACCTGCAGGATTCGGCGAAACGCCAGCGCTTCGTCTACGACTACTTCGGCTGGGAGTACCCCGAAGTGCTGCACTGGGGCCACGTCCAGATTGACGCCTACGACGTGAAGATGAGCACGTCGACGATCATCGAGAAGATCGAGAACGGCGAGCTCTCGGGGTGGGACGACCCGCGCGCGCCGACGATCGCCTCCGTGCGTCGGCGCGGCATCCGCGGACAGGCGCTCGTGGATGCGATGCTCGAGCTCGGACTCTCGACCTCCGACGTGGATCTCGCGATGTCGGCGGTGTACGCGAACAACCGCGAACTGATCGACGACGACGCCGATCGGCGCTTCTTCGTCCGGGACGGCGTCGAGGTCCCCGTCTCCGGCGGCCCCGACGTGGCTAATCCGCCACTCCACCCGGACCACGAGGACCGCGGCACGCGGGACATCCCGGTCGGCGACGCCGTGCTCGTCGAGGAAGCAGACCTCCCCGCGGCGGGGGAGAAAGTCTGGCTCAAAGGGTTCGGCCCCGTGACGCGCACGGCCGGCGGCTTCGAACACACCGACGACGATCTCGCGGTGGTCAAAAGCGGCGACGTGGACGTGATCCACTGGGTGCCGGCCGCCGAGAGCGTCGACCTGCGGCTGCGGACGACGGACGGCGACGAGGTCGGCCACGCGGAGCCGGGCTACGCCGACTACGACGCCGACGAGATGGTGCAGTTCGAGCGCGTCGGCTTCGCACGCGTCGACGAGCAGAACGAGGGCGGCGAGTCGGTGGCGTACTTCGCGCACTCGTAAACGCAGCCGGCTCAGCGATCCCGGTACTCGATCACTTCTTCCAGCAGTTCCGCGGTCCACGGCGCGGTGTTCGGCCCCGGCCGCCACGACACACAGGTGCGCTGTTCGCCGCCACCGTGTATCCGCGACGGCGTGGCCGAAGCCGTCGACGCGCTACTGTCGAGGATCGAGGCGGGGTCTCCGACGCCGTGGTACGGAGACTACGGCGGTCGCTCGCCGAGATCACTCGTGACAGATCTCGACAGAGTCTCCGACGCCCCTGGTACGGAGACCACGGCGATCGCTCGCCGAGATCACTCGTGACAGATCTCGACAGAGTCTCCGATACCGTGGTACGGAGACCACGGCGGTCGCTCGCCGAGATCACTCGTGTGCCGCGTCCCACTCGTCCGGCTTCTTCGCGTTCCCACAGACGTTGCACTCGATCCGGCCCATCGGGTCGACCGCGTTGTCCGTCGTCTCGCAGTTCCCACAGAAGTAGCCCCAGCGCTCCTCGCCGTCTTCGGAGACGTACGCGACGAAGAACATCCCCTTCGAGCCCTTCTCGCCGTCGGCGTAGTCGACGTACACCGTCTCGCCCTCCGCCGTCCGGATGGCCTCCAGTTGCATGGCCGAGCCAAGGCGGTGGGGGGTGAAGAACGTACGGCTCTCGGGGTCGCTACCGGGTCGCCCGCTTCCACTCGGCGAGGCCGAGCCGCTGTCCGTCCAGCTCCTCCGCCGGCGCGTCCGTCGCCGCCCAACGGAACAGCCCGACCACGTCCTCGGGCGCCCGACCCTGTCCGCCCGTGAGGTCGCTGGCGACGACCCCGGGGTCGACGACGCCGATCGTGTGCTCGGTCTCGACCGCGAACTGTCGGGTCACGGCCTCCGCAGCCGCTTTCGACACCGCGTAGCCGCCGTAGCCCGGTTTGGCGTCGGCGGCGATCGACCCCGAGGGACGAGCACCCGCGCGTCGGCGGCGAGGTGGGGGAGCGCCTCCGAGATCGCGACGAAGACGCCGCGGGCGTTGGTTCGGAGCTCGTCGTCGAAGGCGGCGTAGCTCTCCGACGCCAGCTCCTGCTCGCCGGGGTCGCCGTGGAACACCGCCGCACAGGGGACCACGAGGTCGATCTCGCCGCCCTCGCTGGCCGCCCGCTCCATC
Organism: Halolamina pelagica; assembly: GCF_001307315.1. Taxonomy (GTDB): domain Archaea; phylum Halobacteriota; class Halobacteria; order Halobacteriales; family Haloferacaceae; genus Halolamina; species Halolamina pelagica_B. The sequence goes on along the minus strand of NZ_LGUC01000001.1, from coordinate 690,956 downwards.
AGGAACTCCACGTCGAACTCGTCGCGGGCGTCGACGCGCATCGTCTCGACGGCGTCGGTCCCGTCGAACCGCCCCTCGTCGTGGTGGACGCCCGCGAGTACTGTCGCGCCGTCGGCGGCGAACCCTTCGACCACCGCGGCTCCGATCGCGCCGCCGGCGCCGGTAACGACGGCTGTGGTGTTCTCCATACTGGACCCTCGGTCCCCGCCGACTTAGCCGTACGGCTCCCGGAGCAATCGCCGACGCCTGGGTACCGGCGTCGCCCGTTTTAAGCCCCCTGCGCCCCTGCTCCGAACATGGACGTAGCCCCGGACCTCGCTTCGCTCTCCGGCCGCGATATCGTCGTCATCGGCGGCGGCGTCGGCGGCCTCTCGACGGCCTGCTACCTCGCCGACGCCGGCGCCGACGTGACCCTGCTCGAACGCAACGAGCAGTTGGGCGGCCGCGCGAGCGTGATGGAGCGCGACGGGTTCCGGTTCGACATGGGCCCGTCGTGGTACCTGATGCCCGACGTGTTCGAGCGCTTCTTCGGCCACTTCGATCGGGACGCGAGCGACTACTACGAGCTGAACCGGCTCGACCCGCACTACCGGATCCAGTGGAAGGACGGCGACTCGATGGATCTCGCGCCCGACATCGAGACGAACGTCGAGCGCTTCGAGGCGTACGAACCGGGCGCCGGCGACGCGCTCCGTTCGTACCTCGACGAGTCCGAGTACACCTACGACGTGGGGATGGAGCATTTCGTCTACGAGGACCGCCCCCGGCTCAGGGACTACCTCGATCCCGACGTTGGGAAGCAGGCCCGCGGGCTGGCGCTGCTGGGGTCGATGCAGGACCACGTCGAGGAGTACTTCGACCACCCCAAACTGCAGCAGGTGATGCAGTACACCCTCGTGTTCCTCGGGGGTCGCCGCACAACACGCCGGCGCTGTACAACCTGATGAGCCACGTCGACTTCGAGCTGGGCGTCTACTACCCCGAGGGCGGCCTCGCGGCGGTGATCGACGGCCTCGTCGACCTGGGCGAGGAGCTCGGCGTCGAGTACCGCGCCGGCGCCGACGTGACCCAGATCCACGGCCAGCGCGGCGGTTTCAAGGTCGACTACGCCGCCGCCGACCCCGCCGACTTCGCGCCGAGCGACCGCCACGAGGAGTGGCGCGTCGGTTCCGGCGGCTACGAACTCGCTGATCTCGTCGTCAGCGACGCCGACTACGCCCACACCGAGCAGGCGCTCCTGCCCGAGCGCAAACGGCAGTACAGCGAGGACTACTGGGACTCCCGCACCTACGCCCCCTCGGCGTTCCTGCTCTACATGGGCGTCGAGGGCGACCTGCCCGAACTCGCGCACCACACGCTCGTCCTGCCGACGGAGTGGGACCAACACTTCGAGACGATCTTCGACGAACCGGCGTGGCCCGACGACCCGGCGTACTACCTCTGTGCGCCGTCGAAGACCGACGACACGGTGGCTCCCGAGGGGCACTCGAACCTCTTTGCGCTCGTTCCGATCGCGCCCGGACTCGACGACGACGGGACGCGCGAGGCGTACCGGGAGACCGTGCTCGACGATATCGCCGCCAACACGGACACCGATCTCCGGGACCGTATCGTCGTCGAGGAGACGTTCTCGGTGTCGGAGTTCGGGGCCCGCTACAACTCGATGCAGGGCTCGGCGCTCGGCCTCGCACACACGCTCCGCCAGACCGCACTCCTCCGGCCCTCCCACGCCTCCAGCGAGGTACCGGGGCTGTACTTCACCGGCTCCTACACCACCCCGGGGATCGGTGTCCCGATGTGTCTGATCAGCGGCCAACTGACCGCCGAGGCGGTCGCCGACCGCGAAGCCTGATGCTGCGCTACCTGCTGACGCTCTCGCGCCCGCGGTTCTGGCTCTACACCGCCGGGCCCGTCCTCGTCGGCGTCGCCTACGCCGCCGACTCGACCGGCGACCTCCTCGCCCCGCTGCCCGCAGCCCTCTTTCTGTACTACCTGCTGCCGGCGAACGTGTATCTCTACGGCGTCAACGACCGGTTCGACCGCGAGATCGACGCCGAGAACCCGAAGAAGGCGGCCGAGGGCAGCCCCGAGGCGCGCTGGCGCGACTCGCCGGCAGTCACGGCCGTCGTCGCCACCGCGGGACTGCTCGGGCTCGCGCTGTTCCCGGTCACCCCCGGGTCGCGTGGCCCTACCTGGCCGGCTTCTTCGCGCTCGCGACCGCCTACAGCGCGCCGCCGCTGCGGTTCAAGGCGCGCCCGCTGCTCGACTCGCTCTCGAACGGGCTGTACCTGCTCCCGGGCGCGGCCGCCTACGCCGCGCTGGCGGGCGGTCACCCGCCCGTGCCGGCGCTCGTGGGCGGCTGGCTCTGGACGATGGCGATGCACACCTACTCCGCGATCCCCGACATCGACCCCGACCGCGCGGCGGGCGTCGAGACCACGGCCACCGTGCTCGGTGAGACGCGAACGTACCTCTACTGTGCGGGCTGCTGGACGCTCGCCGCGGTCGCGTTCGGCCTGCTCGACGTGCGACTCGGCGCGCTGCTCGGCGTCTACCCCCTGTTCCTGCTCGTGACTGTCGGCGCCGGCGTCGACGTGGAGCGTGCGTACTGGTGGTTCCCGATCGTGAACGGCATCGTCGGGATGCTCCTGACGCTCGGCGGCCTGCTCCGCCTCGTGGGGTGCTCGCGTGAGCGTCGCCGCGTGGCTGCCCGACGATCCCGCGGATCGTCGCTCGTGGGAGGCGGCGCTCGAGCGCCTGATCCAGGAGAACCGCTTCACCATCGCGGTGGTGTTCCCCGCGGTGGGCGCGCTCTCGCTGATCGCCAGCGCCGAGGGCTGGCTGCCCGACCCGCTGGCGTTCAATCCGCTGTTCGTGCTGACGGGCGTGCTGGTGATGCGCTCGCCGCTCGTCGTCGGCGTCCTTCCGGTTGTCGACCGCCGGGCCGCGCTGGGCGTCGCCGCACTGGCGGCGTACAGCTACGCCATCGAGATCGTCGGCGTCACCACGGGCTGGCCGTACGGCTTCTTCGAGTACGGCGTCTCGCTCGGACCGATGCTCGGCGGCGTCCCGGTGGCGCTCCCGGTGTTTTTCCTCCCGCTCGTGGCGAACGCCTACCTGCTCTGTCTGCTGCTGTTGGGCCCCCTCGCCGACCGTGCAGTGCCCCGGCTGCTCTCGGTCATCGCGCTCGTGCTGGCGATGGACGTGGTGCTCGATCCCGGCGCCGTCGCGCTGGGGTTCTGGCGCTACGAGGGCGGCGGGCTGTTCTACGGCGTCCCGCTGTCGAACTACGCGGGCTGGGTGCTCTCGGCGACGGTGGCGGTGGTCGTCCTCGACGCCGCGTTCGATCGGACCGCACTCGGCGCGCGGCTGGAGGCCTGCGAGTTCGCGCTCGACGACATGGTGAGCTTCGTCCTGCTCTGGGGCGGCGTGAACGCCATCTACGGCAACTGGATCCCCGCCGTCGTCGCCGCCGGCATCGGCGCCGGCCTGCTCCGGACGGATCGCTTCGACGCGGGGATGGTGCCGTGGCTGGGGGACGCAGAACGTCGGTAGCTTGAACAGTCGGCCCGCCGAGCCCTCTCCCGAACGCGATGGCCCATCCCGACCCCGAAATCGCCCGCGGCGAACGCTACGACCAGGCCGACATCGAGGCGCTGTTCGACACCGGCTTCGGCTACCGCGTCTCGGGCATCAACGTCCGGAACGACGAGAACGGCGACCGCTACGTCCTGCTGTTCGCCCGTGAGGAGGGACCGTACGACGACGACGTGTCCGCCGGGACGTTCACCTACGTGGGCGAAGGGCTGCCCGACAAGGGCGACCAGTCGCCCGACTCGCTGGGGAACGCGGCGCTGATCGAGGCCGAGCACGAGCCAGTCCCGATCTACTTCTTCTACACCGCCGGCGACGAACCCGGCTGGGAGTACCGCGGGCAGGTCAGCGTCGTGGGCCACGAAATGGTCGCCGATCCGGACGGCGACCGCGAGGTGCTGGAGTTCGAGATGCGCCACGTCGACGGACCCGGCACGGAACCGGGCGTCGACGAGCCCGCGACCCCGGCGCCACCGTTCGAGGCCGGCGACACCACAGGCCGAACCGTCACGCAGACCCGCGCCGGGGTGCGCGTCTCGGCGTCGTTCAAACAGTCGGTGTACGACCGGTTCGACGGCCGCTGTGCCGTCACCGAGATCGATCACCGGAGCCTGCTGACGGTCTCGCACGTCCTGCCACGGAGCGACCGCCCCGACATCGCCGAGGCTCCCGGCAACGCGCTGCTGCTGAACTGGACCCACCACTTCGCGTTCGACGCCGCGCTCTGGACGTTCGACGGGGCGGGGCGACTCTGGGTGCACCCCGAGTACGACCCTGACGACCGCTGGATGCGGGAGAGTCTCCGGGCGCGCCACGGGGAGCGCCTCGATCGACTCCGAGACGCGGGCGTCGCCGACGAGTACCTCGCGACCAGAAACGAGTCGCTGGAGTGGTGGCCGCCGAACTGAGACTGTCGCCGAACCGGACTACGGCACCGGCAGCCGTCCGGTCACCCGCCGGAGCCGGTGGTCGGTCTCGTCGCTCGGGATCGCGCTGACGGAGCGGAACACGGCGACGGGGTCGGGGTTGCGCCACCACGCCAGCCGCGCACGGGCCGCGAGCCAGAGCTTCCGCGGCGTCGACAGCGAGGGCGTCGTCGACACCACGTCGTAGTCGAGGTTCCGGATCAGTCGGTGGTGGTCGGCGTAGAGGATCGCCGCCAGCAGCACCGGGAACTGGCAGTCGTCCGGTAGGAGTTCGATGCCGGCGACGCCGTCGCGGTAGAGCGCCTCCGCCCGGGTCAGTTCGGCCTGCACCGCGTCGGCGACCTGTTCGTCGAACTCGAGTCGGGCGACCTGTTCGTGGCTGGCGCCGTGGGCTTCCAGCGTCTCCGCGGGGAGGTAGATACGGTCGCGCTCGATCACGTCCTCGCGCACGTCGCGAACGAAGTTGGTCAGCTGGAACGCCTCACCCAGCGCCGTCGCCGCCGGGAGCGCCGCCTCGGCGCGGTCCGGCGCCATCACGGCGGTCATCATCCGGCCGACTGCGGCCGCGGAGCCGTCCATGTACTCGCGGAGCTCGCCGTACGTCTCGTAGCGCGTCGTCTCGACGTCGGTCGCCATCGCGTCGACGAACGTGTTCACGTCCGACTTGGGGATGTCGTGGCGCTCGCGGATCTCCGCGAACGCCGCGAGCACCGGGTCGTCGGTCGGTTCCTCACCCAGCGCTGCGCGGCGGAACGACTCCAGGCGCTCGGTCCGCTCCTCGGGCGCGAGATCGTTGTCGCCGTCGACGACCTCGTCGGCGACGCGGAAGAACGCGTACAGCACGTACGTCGGGTGCCGTACGCGCTCGGGGAGGAACCGCGTCGCGACGTAGAACGTCTTGCCAGTCTCGCGGTGGATCTGTTTGCTGCGGGCGAGCTGCCGTTGTTCGACCATGGGGATGTGGTGACCCTCGCCGGCCGCGGCACGCGCCGTCGACGCCGGGCGAAAAGTCAGTACTGTACCGGCAGTTGGACCCGAAGCGGCTTAACTGTACGGTGCGGTGACATCGATTGAACCCGTCTCGCGGTCAGTAGAACGTGTCCGCACAGTCGAAGACGACGCCGTGCTGGGGGCAGACGTACTCGCAGTGGCGGTGGACCATCGTCTCGCCGCAGTGGGGACAGGGCCGCCCCGGCGCCGTGGTCTCCTGCTCCGAATCGCTCACGCCAGCCAGTCGCAGCCCCGCCGAGAAAGCAGTTACGGGGCGTGAGCGTGCCAGCTGGGGGAACGCTTTCGGTCACGGAGCCCCACTAGGACAGCATGAACCGCCCGAGTAGCGAGCAGTTAGCCGACGCCGGTGTCGGCGTCATCGCCGGAGTCGCCGCCCTCGCCGGCTCCCTGCTGGCCGCCGGCGACAGCCCGGCGTTCGTCGGCGCCGGCGCGGCCGCGGTCGTCCGCGACACAGCGCCCAGTTTCGTCGCCGTCGGCGTCAGATCCCTCGGCGAGCTGGCCCAGCCGCTGCTCGTGGCCACGACCGGCGTGTTGCTGCTCGGTGCCTACGCGACACTCACGGTGCTCGTGGGGCGGTACGTCGCGGACACGCCCACGCGAGCGCTCGCGACGCTCGGGCTCGTCGGCGGGCTCACGCTGGTGCTTTCGGGCAGCGCCCTCGGCGCGTTGGGGGCTGGTATCGGCAGCGCGCTCGTCGTCGGCGCCGCGAACGCGACGCTGGATCTGGGCCGACCGACCGGCCGCGAGACGCCGCCGGGGCGTCGGCGCCTGCTCCAGGGCGCCGGCGTGGCCGTCGCCGCGCTGGCGGCGAGTGCGATCCGCCTCCGCGAGCCGGCGTCGACGGGGGATGCGGACCGCGAGCCCCGGGACCCGGGCGCCGCCGAACTGCTGTCGGCCGCCGAGGACCGCTCCTTCTCGCTGCCCGACACCGACCCGCTCGTCTCGGATGGGTTCTACACCGTCGACATCGCGTCCGTCGACCCGAACCTCGGCCCGGGCGACTGGGACCTCACCGTCACCGGCGAGGTGCCCGAGGAACGGACGTTCACCCTCTCGGAGCTCCAAGGGATGGGGGGCGAGCGCCGGTTCGTCACGCTGCGCTGTGTGAGCGACCCGCTGAACGGGACGAAGATCGACAACGCGCTCTGGGACGGCGTCCCCGTCTCGTCGGTGCTCGACGAGGCGGGCGCCCCCGAGAGCTGCTGTGTGACGCTCCACGCCGCCGACGACTACTTCGTCTCGTTCCCCGCGAGGCGCTGGACGACGGCCTGCTGGCGTGGGGATGAACGGCCGCCCGCTCCCGCGGGGCCACGGCGCCCCGCTGCGGACGCTCGTCCCGGGCCACTGGGGCGAGACCAACGCCAAGTGGCTCACCGAGATCGAGATCCGCGACGAACCCGAAGACGGCTACTGGGAACAGCGCGGCTGGGAGGGCACCGGCGAGGTGAAAACCGTCGCCAAACTCCACAGCACGACCGTCGACGGCGAGGCGGTTCGAGTCGGGGGCACGCCTACGCCGGGACCGACGGGATCAGCGCCGTCGAGGTGTCGACGGACGGCGGCGACAGTTGGACCGAGGCGGCGCTCACCGACCCGCTGCCTGGCGCGGTCCCCCTCGACGCCGAGAACCCCGAGCCGGACGGCGAGGCCGCCGACGCGTGGCGCATGTGGCAACACGAGTACGAGGCGACCGAGCGCCACGAAGTGGTCGTGCGGGCGATCGACGGCAACGGGGAGCGCCAGCCCGAGGCCGAAAGCGACCTCCGGCCGTCGGGCCCGACCGGGTGGGTCAGCGAGACGATCGAGCTCTAGGCGGATATCGTCGCCGCGGCTGGCGTTACAACCCATCCCGGCTGCCGTGAGAGTTATCTCCATTCGGAATAAATTTACTCGGGATGCAACAGTCCGAGTCACTCGGACTCCTCCTTGACCACACCCAGGACAAGATCGCCCTCGTCGAGCCCGACGGGACGTTCACCTACGTGAACCAGGCGGTCGAGCGGATCCTCGGCTTCGAACCGAGCGAGCTTGTCGGCGAGAACGCCTTCGCGTTCATGCACCCCGAGGACGTCGACGAGGTCCGCCGGACGCTTGAACGGGCGATCCAGAGCGAAACCCTCACCGAGGAGACCGTCGAGTACCGCCACCGGACTAGCGACGGCGACTGGGTCTGGCTGGAGAGCCGGATGTCGAACATCACCGACGAGGCGCTCGACGGCTACGTCGTCAGTTCCCGGGACGTGACCGACCGCGTCCAGGCCGAGCGCGAACGCGCCGAGACCGCCTCCCGACTCGAGGGGATCGCCGCCGTCGCGAGCGACGTGCTGTGGATGTTCGACGGGGACTGGTCGGAGCTACTGTTCGTCAACCCCGCCTACACGGAGATCTTCGGCGGGTCGATCGAATCGACCCAGGAAGACCCCGACATGTTCCTCGAGACAGTCCACCCCAAGGACCGTCCCGCGGTGAAGGACGCGATGGCCTGTCTCTCCGCGGGCAAGTCGGTGGACATCGAGTATCGGGTGAACCCGGGAAGGGGTACAAACGCTGGGTGTGGGTGCAGGCAGAGCCGATCACGTCGGACGGCGAGGTCGTCCGCATCGTCGGCTTCGCACGTGACATCACGGATCGGCGGCGGCGCGAGCGGCAACTGGTCGTGATGGACAACCTCCTCAGACACAACCTTCGGAACGACCTCAACGTCGTGCTCGGACAGGCGGACCTCATCGCGGATGAGGTGCCCGACGTGTCGGAGCACACCGCCATCATCCGCCGAGTCGGGGAACAGCTCCTCCAGAGTGCAGAGAAGGAACGCGAGATCATCGACCTGCTGACGGAACAGCAGGGGCGCCAGCGGATCGACCTCCGGGAAGCGGTCCACGAGAGCGTCGAAACCGTCCGGGAGCGCCACCCCGACGCCACAGTCGAGGTGACGGCCCCGGAGCCGGCGGCGGTGTACGGCCGACCGGAACTACGCCTGGCCGTGATCGAACTGCTGGAGAACGCGATCCTGCACAGCGACGACAGCGATCCCACGGTACAGCTCCACCTACGGGAGACTGAGACCCACGTCGAACTCACCGTCGAAGACGACGGGACGGCGATCCCCCGGATCGAGGCGGACGTGCTCACCGGCGACCACGACATGACGAACGTCTACCACAGCAGCGGCCTCGGGTTCTGGCTGATCTACTGGGCCGTCGAGCTGTCGAACGGACACGTCGCCGCCCACTACGACGAGGACAGCGGAAACCGGATCACCGTCTCGCTTCCGCGGGCGGAGGAGGCGTAGCGTCGGCGACCAGCCGAAAGAAGGGGAGCCGCGCTAGCTCAGCACTCCGACCAGCCGCAGGACTCGCAGGTCTTGCAGCCTTCGGAGTAGTAGAGACTCATCGAGCCACACTCCGGACACTCCGGGCTCTCACCGGAAGCGATCAGGTCGCCCGTGGCGTCCTCCTTCGGCGCCTCGTCGGCGTCAGCGTCGGGCTCGACGTCGACACCCGCCGGCTCGGACGGCGGCTCGGCCGCCGCCCCGCCGTCGGTGGACGCGTCGGCCGCCTCGTCGTCGAGCTCGTCGATCGTCTGCTGCTGGGGGATCCCCTTGTCGATCTCGCCGTCGAGATACCGGCGCATCGCCGTGCCGATCGCGTCCGGGATCGACTGGATCTGCTCACCCTTGTCCCAGGCGACCTTCGGGCTACGGATACCCTGCAGCTCGCTGGCGATCTCGTCGGGGTCGACGCCCGAGCGGAGCGAGGTAGAGATCGTCTTCGCCAGCGCCTCGGTGAAGGAGGCGGTGAAGCCGCCGGAGTTGCCGATGTTGGCGAACAGCTCGAACGGCTCGCCGGTGGCCGGGTCCTCGTTGATGTTGACGTAGAGCTTCCCGTAGCCGGTGTCGATGCGCTGGGTGACGCCGTGGAGCACGTCCGGGCGCGGACGCTTGCGGCCCGGCGGCGTGTCGTCGCCGTCGGCGCTCGCGAGCAGCTGCTCGACCTGCGTGTCGAGGGCGGCCTGCACGTCCTCGTTGTCGAGGAACCCCTCGATGCCGCCGAACACCTCGGTGATCTGCTCGACGAGCGCCTCGGCGGCCTCGTCCTCGTCGGCGAACTCGGTGTTGTCCGCGCGGGTGGTGAGCACCTGCTTGCTGCGGGTGCCGTCGCGGTAGTAGGTGACGCCCTTGCCGCCGTTGTCGTACACGTACTCGAAGGCGTCCTTCGCGTCCTCGAGGCTGGCGTCGTTCGGCGCGTTGACCGTCTTCGAGATGGCGGAGTCGACGCCGGCCTGTGCGGCACACTGGATCGAGGCGTGCTGCTTGGCGCTCAGGTCGCCGGTGACCACGAACAGTTCGCCCAGCGCGTCCGGGACCGTCTCCAGCCCCTCGACGCCGTCGAACTCGTTGTTGGCCATCTGCTCCTGGGCCTCCTCCTTGACGGCCCCCACGTCGATGCCGTTGTCCTCCAAGGCGCGGAGGAAGTAGTCGTCGAACTCGACGAGCATCTCGTCGCCCTGGACGTCGCCGGAGACGTTCTTGTAGTAGGCGACGTTGTAGATCGGCTCACAGCCGCCGGTCGTGTTGCCGATCATCGACGTCGTGCCCGTCGGCGCGATGGTCGTCGTGTTGTGGTTGCGCAGCGGGTAGCCGTCCGCCCAGTCCTGCGGGTCCTCGCCGGTGTGGTGCTCGAACCACTCGGGGTAGCTCGTCGGGTCGGCGTACTTCGAGTCGTGCCAGTCGGCGAACACGCCGCGCTCCTCGGCGAGTTCGTGGCTGGCGTCCTTCGACCCGTGGTTGATGTGGGTCATGAGCTGGCGGGCGATCTCGTCGGCGTCGTCGGTGCCGTAGCGCACGCCCAGCTGGATGTACAGCTGTGCGAGCCCCATGACGCCGAGACCGATCTTGCGCATCTCCCGGACCTTCTGCTCGATCTCGTCGACCGGGAAGTCCGACATCGTGACGACGTTCTCGAGGAACCGCGTGCCGTAGGCGATGCGGTGGTCGAAGTCCTCCCAGTTCATCGCCTCGTCGAGGAACGCCGAGACGGCTTCCTCGTGGCTGTCGTACTCGTCGGCGTGCTCCTCGGACCAGACGCGCCAGTCCGGCGCGTCCTGGGCCGCGAGCGTCGAGAGGTTGATGTGGCCGAGGTTACAGGCCTCGTACTCCTCCAACGGCTGTTCGCCGCAGGGGTTCGTCGCGAGGATGCGGTGGTCGGGGTGCTCCTCCACGTCGAAGGAGTGGCGCTTGTTCACGCGCTCGAGGTAGATGACGCCCGGCTCGCCGTTCTCGTGGGCGCCCTCGATGAGCTGGTCCCAGAGGTCCTCGGCGGGCACCGAGAGTTCCTCGCCGACCTCGACGTGCTCGCCCAGCCCGAACATGTCGTAGAGCTCTTTCGTCTCCGGCGTGGCGATGTGGGGCTCCTCCGTCCGGGGGTTGGTGAAGGTGAACTCCTCGTCGTTCTTCAGCGCCGCCATGAAGTCGTCGGTGATGCCGACGGAGATGTTGAAGTTCGAGAGGTGGCCCTCGACGGCGTTGCGGAGGTGCTCGGGGACGCGCCCCTCGTCGTCGATGAGCTCGCGGGCCTCCTCCAGCGCGTCCGCGAAGGAGTTGTGCGTGAAGTCGTCGGGGTCGTTGAGCCGCAGCGTGTTCGCGAGGCTCACGTCCTTGTTCTTGGCGTGGATGAACTGGATCACGTCCGGGTGCGAGACGCGCATCACGCCCATCTGGGCGCCCCGGCGGGCGCCGCCCTGGGCGATCGTCTCGCACATCTGGTCGAAGGTGCGCATGAACGTGATCGGGCCCGAGGCGATGCCGCCGGTCGAGCCCACGGAGTCGCCGTAGGGGCGGAGCTTCCAGAACGCGTACCCCATGCCGCCGCCGGACTGGAACACCTCGGCGGCCTCCTTGGCCGTCTGGTGGATGTCCGTGATGTCGTCGCCGGGCGAGTCGACGAAACAGGCAGAGAGCTGCTGGAGCTCGTCGCCGGCGTTCATCAGCGTCGGCGAGTTCGGCATAAAGGAGAGATCCGTCATCAGCGTCTCGAACTCCTCGCGGGTCTCGCGGACCGACGAGGCGATCTCCGCGTCGAGTTCGGGAACGACAGTGTCGTAGGCGAACTTGTTGACGTTGTGCTCGTTCAGGACCGTCTCGGTGTCGGACTCGGCGTCGAACCCCTTGCCGAAGACTTCCTCGGCGAGCTCGTCGCGGCGCGGGTGATCGGGCTTGAGCTGGTCGGGCGTGACCGTCACGTCGACGCCCTGCCGCTCGGCCTCGTAGACGGCCTCGGCGAGCGCGATGTTCTTGGCGACGCGGGCGAACAGCTCCTCCTGATCCTCGGTGACCTCGCCGTCGGCGTTCTTCCGGAGGTACCGCGCCGGCAGGATGTTCTCGTAGGCGTTGTCGGTGAGTCGGTCCTCGAGCGTCTCCCCGTCGGTGCGCTTGATCGGCAGGGTTAGCTCGTCGGCGCCGAGGTCGGGCGTGCTCACTGCGCGCTCACCCCGAACACGGCGCTGTCTGGCCGAACTCGACCCTCGTAGCTGGTGTGTAGGTCGGACATCTGTGACGGAGAAGTCCTATTTCGTGGACCCCCATTAACCGTTTGGTTGCCGGTGGGCTTGTAGTAGTACAAACTCAGTTGTTTGCGCTGGGTGCTGTTGCTGGTCATCGTGTGAGGCGTATGGCCGCCGTCGCGGCACTCGTGTGATGGTACGTGCGGGCCGGATATAACGTTGGCCGAACCGGAGTGAAAGTGGTTCGCGGCCGTCTCGATCGCGGGACATCGCGGAGGTTCGACTCGAACAAGAGGGGTGTTCACTGCCGATGGAGCTTCCGTCGCCCGGACCGGTCCTGCCGGTCGGCACCGTTTTGGGCCGCGGTCCGAAACCTCGGGACGTGCACGCCGACGGACGATTTCGGGTCACGACGAACAGCCCGTGATGCGCGCGTTCAGACTGGCCTACGACGGCCGAGCGTTCTACGGGTTCCAGCGCCAGCCAGACGTTCCCACCGTCGAGGGCGCGCTCCTCGAGACGCTCGCGGCCGGCGGCGTCCTCGACGACGGCGAGACGCCGCCGGGGTACGCCGCCGCGGGCCGGACTGACGCCGGTGTCTCCGCGGTCGCCCAGACGGTCGCGTTCGAGGCACCGGACTGGTGTACGCCGGCCGCGCTCAACGGGCGGCTCCCGGGGTCGATCCGGGCCTGGGCCGCCGCCGACGTGCCCCAGGGGTTCCACGCGACACACGACGCCAGTCGGCGGACCTACACCTACCAGCTCCACGCGCCCGACGCCGACGACGCGGCGGCAGTCGAGGCCGCGAACCGACTCGCCGGCGAGCACGACTTCCACAACCTCACGAGCGACGAGTCGGGAACGGTTCGGGACGTGACTGTCGGGGTCGAACGGGACGGGGAGTTCCTCGTCGTCACGGTCGGGGCGGGCGGGTTCCCCGGGAGTTCGTCCGCCGACTCGTCGGCGTCCTCACCGAGGTCGCCGTCGACGGCCAGCCGCTCGCGCGGGTCGACGAGGTGCTGGGCGAGGCGTCGCTGCAGGGCGGGAAGGGCGTGCCCCGGATGCCGCCAGAGCCGCTGATACTGACGGGAGTGAACTACCCCGGCGTCAAGTTCGCGGTCGACGAGGAGGCCGTCGAGAGCGCCCGCGGCGTGTTCAGCCAGCGGCGCGTCGACGGGCTGGAGCGGGTTCGCGTGGCGGAGACGGTCCTGTCGGGGCTGGCGTAGTCCCCCGTCCTCGACGACCGGCGCGATCCGGCAAATACGGCCACCTCCTGCGGTCTCGCGGGTGTGAGTGAGAAGACTTACCACCGAATCCGACACTACGCCAGCACGATGAGCACTGTCCCCGAACGCGAGGATATCGACGAGGAGTACAAGTGGGATCTGGCGTCCATCTTCCCCGACGAGGAGACGTGGCAGGAAGCCTACGACGACGTGGAGGCGCGCGTCGACGACCTGCGGGAGTACGAGGGGCGCGCGACCGAGAGCGCCGAGACGCTCGCCGAACTGCTCGAGGAGTACGAGGCCGTGATGCGCGACGTGGCGAAGGTCGGCGCCTACGCCCGGCTGCGGTCCGCGGAGGACACGCGGAACCAGGAGTACCAGGCGATCGCCGCGAAGGCGGAGTCGCTGCAGTCGGAGGCCTCCAGTGCGACCAGCTTCCTCGAGCCCGAACTGCAGGAGCTCGACTGGGAGGAGGTCGAGGCGCTGATGGCCGAGGAGCCCGCCCTCGAGGAGTACGAGCACTTCTTCGACGACGCGCTGCGGATGAAGCCCCACACGCGCTCGGCGGAGGTCGAGGAGCTGCTGGCCGACCTCTCGGAGATCACGAACGCGCCGTCGGACATCTACGGGATGCTCTCGAACGCCGACCTCTCGTTCCCCACCGTCGAGAAGCCCGACGGCGACGAGGTCGAGATCACCCAGAGCAACTTCACGAAGCTCCAGAAACACGAGAACCGGGAGTTCCGCCGCGAGGTGTACGAGCAGTACTACGAGACCTGGGACGACTACCGCAACAGCGTCGGCACCTCGCTCCAGAACTCCGTGAAGAAGGACGTGAAGCTGGCGGCGGCACGCAACTACGACACCGCCCGGCAGGCCGCGCTCGACGGCACCAACGTCCCGACCGACGTGTACGACACCCTCGTCGACACCGTCCACGACAACCTCGACTACCTCCAGCGCCACGCCGACCTGAAGCGGCAGGCCCTGGGCGTCGACGAGCTCGGGATGCACGACGTGTACATGTCCCTCACGGGCGAGGAGGGCCCCGACGTGAGCTACGAGCAGGCCAAGGAGTGGGTCGTCGAGGCCGTCGCGCCGCTGGGCGAGGCGTACCAGGCCCGGATGGAGCAGGGCCTCGAGAGCCGCTGGGTCGACGTGTACGAGAACCGCGGGAAACGCTCGGGCGCGTTCTCCTCGGGGACGTACGACACCCAGCCGTTCATCCTGATGAACTACCAGGACGACGTGAGTTCGATGTACACGCTGGCCCACGAGCTCGGCCACTCGATGCACTCCGAACTCGCCGCCGAGGAACAGCCCTGGCAGTACTCCAGCTACGAGATCTTCGTCGCCGAGGTCGCCAGCACCGTCAACGAGACGCTGCTTACCCACTACCTGCTGGAGAACGTCGACGACGACGAAATCCGCGCCCACGCGCTGGATCAGTACCTCGAACGGTTCCGCTCGACGCTGTACCGCCAGACGATGTTCGCGGACTTCGAACAGCGCGTCCACGAGCGCGCCGAGAACGGCCAGCCGCTCACCCCCGACGCGTTCGACGAAGTGTACGGCGGCCTCAAAGAGGAGTTCTACGCCAACGCCGACGTGGACGACCTGATCGCCAAGGAGTGGATGCGCATCCCCCACTTCTACTACAACTTCTACGTCTACCAGTACTCCACGGGTATCTCGGCGGCGGTCGCGATCGTCGAGAAGATCCGCGAGGAGGGCGAGGACGCCGCCGCCGACTACCGCGCGGCGCTCGAAGCCGGCGGCGCCGAGTACCCCATCGACGTGCTCGAGATCGCGGGCATCGACATGACCAGCCCCGAGCCAATCGAGTCCGCGCTCTCGGTGTACGGCGACCGGCTGGACGACGCCGCCGAGCTGATGGATCTCGAGTAACGCAGTGCTCGACCGCGAGTAGCCCGCCGACCCGGGACGGAGCGCGCGGGCGTTCGCCGGCGTCCGCGCCGATTCCCCGACCCAAAGGCACATTTACGCCTACCCCTAAACCCGGACAGAGAGATGTCACGCAGTCCTTCCCTTCCCGACCGCCCCCGGCTCGACCTGGATCCCGAAATGTCCCAGGCCGAGCGACTGGAGGCGATCCGGGAACACTTCGAGCGGCTCGTTCAGGTCAACGAGGAGCTGGACGAGCGCCTCCAGGACGCCGAGGGGCGCAAGGCGGAGCTCCGCGAGGAGGTCGACCAGCTCAAACGACGCAACGAGACGCTCAAAACGTCCTCGCTCTACCTCGCGACGGTCGAAGAGCTGACCGAGGACGGCGTCGTGATCAAGCAGCACGGCAACAACCAGGAGGTGCTGACCGAACTGTCTCCCGCCCTCGAAGGGGAGGTCGAGGCGGGCGACCGCGTCGCCATCAACGACTCCTTCTCGGTCCAGCAGCTGCTCGACGACGAGACCGACGCCCGGGCGCAAGCGATGGAGGTCGAGGCGTCGCCGGACGTGACCTACGACGACATCGGCGGCATCGACGACCAGATCCGCGAGGTGCGGGAGGCCGTCGAGGACCCGCTGATCAACGCCGAGACGTTCCGCGAGGTCGGCGTCGAGCCCCCCAGCGGCGTCCTGCTCCACGGGCCGCCCGGCACGGGGAAGACGATGCTCGCGAAAGCCGTCGCCAACGAGACCGACGCGACGTTCATCAAGATGGCCGGCTCCGAGCTCGTCCGGAAGTTCATCGGCGAGGGGGCCCGCCTCGTCCGCGACCTGTTCGAACTCGCCAACGAGCGCGAGCCCGCCGTGATCTTCATCGACGAGATCGACGCCGTCGCCACCACGCGAACCGATTCGAAGACCTCCGGCGACGCCGAGGTCCAGCGGACGATGATGCAGCTCCTCTCGGAGATGGACGGGTTCGACGACCGCGGCGAGGTGCGCATCATGGCCGCCACCAACCGCTTCGACATGCTCGACGAGGCGATCCTCCGCCCCGGCCGCTTCGACCGCCTCATCGAAGTGCCCAAGCCCGACGTGGAGGGGCGCCGCCGGATCCTCGAGATCCACGCCGCCGAACTCAACCTCGGCGACGACGTGGACTTCGACGACCTCGCCGAGGAACTCGAGGGGTACTCCGGCGCCGACATCGCCGCGCTCACGACCGAGGCCGGCATGTTCGCGATCCGCGACGAGCGCGAGGAAGTCCGCATGGCGGACTTCCGGGACGCCCACGAGAAGATCGAGATGGCGTCCGGCGAGGGGCCGACGACCGGCCCCGTCGCGTTCCAGTAGCGGCGGATGAGCCGGTCGAGCCCGGACGACAGCGGGATGCCGATCACGGGCAGTCGGCCGGCCCGCGGGCTGGCGGCCGCAGCGCTGCTCGCCTTTCTCGGCGTCCTCGTCGTCTACCTGGACCGGCCGGGCTACACCCCCGCGCGGCTGGCGCTGTTTCTCGCACTCGGCGGCGCGGCCACGCTCGGGACCGCCGGCGCCGTGCTCCAGCGGGCGTCGATCGCGGCCGTCGGCGCGCTGCTGCTCGCACTGCTGGGGTTCTGGCAGGCGACGCTGTGGATCTTCGTGCTCCCGATGGCCGGCGTGCTCGCGGCCGCGAGCCTGCTGATCGCGCTGGACGAGCGCACGGTCGAGGACCGCTAAACGCC
The DNA here is from genome assembly GCF_001307315.1 of Halolamina pelagica. Lineage (GTDB taxonomy): Archaea > Halobacteriota > Halobacteria > Halobacteriales > Haloferacaceae > Halolamina > Halolamina pelagica_B. The sequence goes on along the minus strand of NZ_LGUC01000001.1, from coordinate 674,072 downwards.
CCGTCCACACCACAAAACGTTTCTCGGCACCGACACCATCGCCGGGCATGCTCCCCGGAATCGTCCCCGACCTCCTGCTGGGGCTGCTGGCCCTGGCTGCGTTCGACGCCGTCGCCCTCCTCCCGGTGCTGCTCTCCACTGCGGTCCGCCGACTGGGTCGCCAGTGGCCGACCGGTTCGTTGGGCGTGAACTACCTCGTCGCCGCGGCGGCGTTCGGCATCACCCACTACGCGGCGATCATGGCCGCCGTCGCGCTCCACGGGGGAGCCTCCAGCAGGACGTGCTCAAGTGGGTCGCCGGCATCACGCTCGGGAACGCGCTGCTGTGGTGGCTCGCCGCCGCGGTAGTGTTCCCGACACGCGGCGTCTGGGACCCGAAAACCGAGGGCGAGTACGACGGCCGGATCGCGCTGACGGTCGGGCTGTTCGGCTACGTCGTCGCGACCGGCGTGGCGCTGCTGGTGATCGTCGTCGTCGCCATCGCGTTCTACGCCCCCTGGTAGGGGAGAACCAGTCCGTAGCCCCTTTCTCTACCCGGCGCCGCGTTCGTCCGTGAGCAGTACCATCCACGTCGTCGGCGGTACCGGTACCGCGCCCACCGAGAAGGCCGCCTACGACGCCGCCCTCGCCGACGCGAACCTCCACAACTACAACCTCGTCCCGGTCTCCTCGGTCGTCCCCGCCGACGCCGAGGTCGTTCAGGTCGACGACGCCCCCGACCTCGGCCCCGCAGGCAACCGGCTCAACGTCGTGCAGGCGAAAGCCAGCGCCGTCGGCCCCGAGACCGTCGCCGCCGGGATCGGCTGGACGACCGGCCCGGGGCCGGGCCTGTTCTACGAGGCCGACGCCGAGTCCGAATCCGACGTACAAGCCCGCCTCGAGACCGGCCTCGACGCCGGGCGGGCGCTCCGGGACTGGTCGTTCGACCACGAGGAGACGCTGGTCGAGCGCGCCGAGGCTGCCCCCGGCGAGCACACCTGCGTCGTCGTGCTGGCGGCCTACGGCGAGAGCGAGCCGATCTGTTAGGCGGTCTCCCAGCCGCTCGGCTACCGTCGCGTCCCAGAAAGGTGAAAACGGTTGGCCCGTAGGGCTACCCCATGGAGTGGATCCCCGTCCTCGCGTACCTCCTCGTGGCCGCGGCGTTCACCGCCGTCGGCGCGCCGATCGCCGCCGCGCTGTTCCGACATCTCCCCCGAAACGGCGCCGCGTTCGCGCTCCCGACTGCGCTGGTCCCCTTCGCGATCGCCGTCTTCTGGATCGGCCAACTGACGTTCGGGCTCCACACGCTACTGCTCGGCATCGGACTCGTGCTCGCCGGCACCGTTCTCGCCCACCGAGTGGGTGCTCGGCCAGACTGGCGGTCGGTGGCGGCGATGTACGGCGTGTTCGTCGTCGGCTTCCTGATCATGCTCGCGTTCCGGGCGTCCGACCCCGCGATCACGCCCCAGGCCGGCGAGCAGTTCCTCCACTTCGCGCTGGTGAACACGCTCGAACGCGCCGAGAGCCTCCCGCCGGAGGACATGTGGTTCGCCGGCAAGCCGCTGCGGTACTACTACGGCACGCAACTCCAGGTCGCCAGCCTCGCGATGCTGACGGGGACGGCGATGCGCTACGGCTTCAACCTCGGCATCGCGACGTTCTACGGCATGCTGTTCGTCGTCGCCTACGGCGTCGGCAGCGCCGTGGTCCAGCGTCGGGGGTACGCCCCGCGAATCGGCGGCGTCGTGGGCGCCTTCTTCGTCGCAGTCGGCGGCGCGGCGACGACGGCCGTCCGACTCGCCACGCCGTACCTCCCCGGGTCGGTCCGGGGTGTCGTCGAACAGGCCGCCTTCGGCTTCGTCGCCCAGCGCTTCGAGGGCGGCGACCTCCCCTCGACCGTCGAGAACCTCTCCCAGCCCCTCGACTGGGGCTGGTGGTACACGCGCTACGTGATCCCGGGGACGATCCAGGAGGTGCCGCTGTACTCCTTCGTCAAGGCAGACCTCCACGGCCACACGTTCGCGAACCCCTACGTGCTCTTCGCGGGCGCGCTGGCGCTGGCGTACTACGCGACCCCGGAAGCGGAGCGAACGCGGCGCCGCGTGCTCGTCTTCGGCGGGCTCGGCGCCGTCGCCGGGCTGTTCGGCTTCATGAACACGTGGTCACTCCCGACCGCCGCGGGGGTGGCCGCGCTCACCGTCGGCGCCGCCGACGCCCACCCGGCGACGCTGCTGCCGGAGACGCTGGCCGATCGCCTGCGACCAGCCTCCGCCGCCGAGACTCGTGGAGAGTGGCTCGCCCACGAGCTCTGGCGGGTCGTGCTGGCGGCGGTCGCCGGCGCCATCGTGCTGTTGATCGGGATCGCGATCGCCTCCCCGTTCCTGATCTTCGGCCACGTGCCGAGCAACGAGGGGATCGGCTTCTTCCCGCCACGGAGCCCGCTGCCCGCGTTCCTCGTGATGTACGGCGCGCTGATGACCGCCTTCGCCGCCGCCGTCGCGACCCGTGGCTGGCCGGCCGTCGACGACCTCCCGGCGCCGTGGCTCGGCGCGGCTGGCGTGCTCGGCCTCGGCGCGGTCGGGGCCGCGCTGGTCGTCGAGAACGCCGCCGTGCTAGCGCTGCTGGGGACGCTGATCGTCGCCGGCTGGCTGCTCGTGCGGTCGGGGCGGGCCGGCTTCGGGATGGTGCTACTGGTCGCCGGCGCGGGGCTGCTGGCCGCGCTCGAACTGGCCCACGCGCGCCTCCCGCTGATCGACAACCCGCGCTGGAACACGTCGCTGAAAGTCGGCGTGCAGGCGTGGACGCTCGGCGCCGCCGGCGCGGCCGCCGCGTCGGTCGGCCTACTCCACCGGCACGGCGGCCGACTCGCCGCAGGGATCGAGTCGCTGGGCGCCGACGCGGAGCCGTCGCCGGACACCAAGGCCGCGCTCACCTCGGCGCTCACGGTCGCGTTGGTCGTCGGCATCCTCCTCACCACCGCCGTGTTCCCGGTGATGATGTTCGCCGCGGAGGTCGGCGGCCCCGTCGAGGGCGGGCACTACGACCCCTCGCTCGACGGGACGAAAGCCGTCCAGAACTTCCACGCCAACGAGTACGAGGCGCTGCAGTGGCTCGCGGACCGACAGGGCCGGCCGACGATCGTCGAAGTGCCGGGCGGGTCGTACGGCTGGACGAGCCCGGCGTCGACGTTCTCGGGGCTCCCGACCGTCGTCGGCTGGGACCACCAGGCCGAGTACCGGGGGATGGACGCCTACGAACGCCGGGTCGGCCACGTCGACACGATCTACGCCGGCGACTGGGAAGAGGCCGCGGCGCTGCTGGATCGGTACGACGTGACCTACGTGTACGTCGGGCCGAACGAGAAGGAGCTGTACGGCGACGCCATGCGCTCGTTCGACCGCGAGGCGTTCTCCGTCGCGTTCCAGGAGGACGCAGTGACGATCTACGAGGTCGACCGGTCCGAACTGCCGGACGACGACGGCGCGGCGTCGACGCGGTCGCCCGACTCGCGGGCGTTCCACCGCCGGTGACTTTATCAGTGGATACCGCCAAACACCGACGACATGAACGGGACTGATTACGCCGGGGCCCCCGGAATCATGGGGGGTCGTCGAACAACGTTGAACTCTCGCCGGACGAGAAGCGGGGCTGCGGCGCGCCGTCGCGGGGATCGTCTCCCGCACGGAGTCGTACCTCCCCGAGGGGTACGTCGTCGGCTCGGAACTCACCTACGGCTCGAACGGGCCGGAGGCCACCGTGGCTGTCCGCCCGCCGGCGGGTCACCCCGTGAGCGCGGGGTTCCAGCCCGACGCCGACGACATCGAGGCGGGGCTCGACGACGCCGACCGCGACGAGGTGGCGAAGGGGCTGGCGGCGAGCGCCGCGGCGCAGGTGATGTACGCGATGGGCGACGATCCGGTTCCGGTCGCTCGGTAGCAGGAACGGTTATTGCGGTTCTGCGGTTCGTTTTTCGGAGTTGGGAGCAACCGCTCGGTGTGAAGGCTATCGGCGGTTGCTGGCTCGGCGGTCGAAAAGCTGGACGGTTGTGAACGCATGCGGGTGTGCTGGCCCTGTTGGACACTCTTCGTTCGGGGCGACTTTTGCTGAAACAGCCGGTAAGTGGGGTTGGGAGTGATTACGTTGCGAACATTGCCCACCCGTTTTCGAGAGAACCGAGAGCATTAAGAGAAGTTGACGAATATTCGACCAAAATGTCGGATATTGCCGCCGTCTGTTTCGACTTGGACAGTACGCTGTGTGTGGCAAATCAGTCCGATAACGACATCCATCAGGAGGTTTTCGAATCAGCAGGAATTGACCCGATTTTCACGCCAGCCGACATCCGAGCAGTCGATTCAGCCGAAATCGAAACGGCAGAAAGCGATGCAGAGTTTTACACGAATCTCTATCGTGCGACAGTATCCAATTTACCGACCAGTCCAGATGTGGATACAGCAGTGCTCAGAGAGTTGGGTGAGATCACGACGGATGTCGTTGATGAAACCGATGTGAGTTTTCGCCCGGCGGCGGAAGACGCTCTCGATTACGCTCGTCGACATTACGAGATAGGGCTCATCACGAATGGCGGACAGAAAACCCAGCAGGAGAAACTTGAAACACTCGGCATCAAGGATATGTTTGATGTCAGAGTGTTCTGCGATCCGACTCAGGGGATTAATCCCAAACCCGCTAGTGAGCCGTTTCGAGAGGCAGTTGCCAAACTTTCGGCATCCGCAGAGGAGGTGATTCATATTGGAGACGACCACAGCACCGATGTCGTCGGGGCGCATACAGCAGGTCTTCAGTCAGCGTGGGTTCCCCATCTCCGACCCCATGAATCTCTTCCAGGCACTCCCGATCCAACACCGACGTTCCAGTTGGATTCGCTAGCCGACGTATCCACTATATTGTAGTAACAATGACGGAAGAAGGATCAAATGGATTTACCGGGAGAGAGGTAAGGCGGCTCCACATGTACTGTCTGTACTCACCAAACCACAACATACCGACCACTGGCCAAACAACGCAACAGAACCGGTGAGCGTCACTTCCCCCAGAACGGATCGCGCTTCCGCATCTTCTCCAGATACGCGTTCAGCGCCTCGCGCTCGTCCGCGGGAATCTCCTCTTTCAACTCCTGCTCCAGGATCTTCGCGTGTTTCTCGGGGAGGTCGATCCAGAGTTCGTCGCCCTCCTCGATGTCCCGGCCCACCGTCGGGCCGTCGATGGCGACGCTGACCCGGCTGCCGGCGCGGGCTTTGTCGACGTCCTCGCCCTGCTCCTGCATCCCGGAAAGTTCGCCCACGCGGGTCGACTCGCCGTTCTCGAACTTCGCGACCCGGCGGTTGTTCTCGATCGTGCCGGCGAGGATCTCGACGCCGACGACCGCGGGGTTGTTCTGCCGGAACGTGTGGTCCTGCAGGATGCGGAAGCGCGCCGGGCGGTGGATCTTGTCCAGCACGGTCTCCTGCTGCTCGCGCTCGCGCTCCTCGATGAACGATTCGTAGTCCTCGACTAGTTGGTAGATCACGTCGTCGCCGAACAGCTTCACGCCCTGCTGGTCGAGTTCGCGCTCGGCGTCGGGGAGGGTGTCGACGTTGAAGCCGAGGATCACGCGGTGCTCGTCCTCGTTCGCGGTGCTTGCGACCGCCACGTCACGCGGCGCCACGTCGCCGACTTCGGCGCGGAGGATGGGGATCTCCGCCTCCCGGAGCGCGTTGGCCATCGCCTCCAGACTCCCCAGTGTGTCGGCTTTGACGACGACGCCCTCGTCCTCCGTGTCGACCTCGATCTCGGAGAGCTCCGCCTCGACCTCGTCGATAACTTTCTCCAGATGCCGGCCCCGGACCACACGGACCGGCGCGCCGGCCATCGCGTCGTCGAGGTCCGGCGCCGCGAGCTTCACGCCGGAGGCGGCCTGGACGGAGTCGAGGCGCTCGAACTCCGCCTCCGTCCGGATCTCCGAGAGCGCCCGCGGGCGCAGGAGCGCGCGGACCTCCGTGACGATCGGCCCCTCGACGCCGCCGACGACGATCCGGTCGCCCTCCTCGACGGTGCCGTCGTACAGCACCACGTCCAGTGTGGCACCGAACCCCTTCTCGTCTTTCACTTCGAGGACGGTCCCCTTCCCGGGGCCTGTCAGGTCGATCTCCATCTCCTCTTTCATGTAGCGCTGGGAGAGCCCCATCAGCACCGCGAGCAGGTCCGGGACGCCCTCGCCGGTCATCGCCGAGATCGGGACGACGCCGATGTTGTTCTGGAAGTTCTGGACGCGCCAGTAGAGATCCGCTGAGAACCCCGAATCCGAGAGCTGGCCGATGATCTCGTAGAGGTTCTCGTCCAGTCGCTGCCGGGCGCGGTCGGTCTGAGCCTCGTACGTCTCCTGGACCGGCGCTTTGGGGTTGGGGTTCCAGCCCGGCGTGGTATCGATCTTGTTCGCCGCGACGACGAACGGCGTCCCCGTGCGCTGGAGGATGTCCAGCGCCTCCTTCGTCTGGGGCTGGAAGCCGTCGTTCACGTCGACGACGAGGACCGCGATGTCCGCGAGCGCGCCCCCGCGGGCCCGTAGCGTCGAGAAGGAGTGGTGGCCGGGCGTGTCGATGAACAGCAGCCCCGGCAGGTCGAAGTCGTCGGCCATCACGAGCTCGCCGGCCATCGACGACACCGTGTCCAGCGGGACCGCGGTGGCGCCGATGTGCTGCGTGATGGCGCCGGCTTCGCCCTCGCTGACGGCCGAGCCGCGGATCTTGTCGAGCAGGCTCGTCTTCCCGTGGTCGACGTGACCGAGCACGGCAACGATGGGTGTGCGGAGCGAACCGGGGTCGGCGCTGGCGTCGTCGTTGTTGGCGTCAGGCATCGAAAATCACCGAGAGAACGTCTCTTGGTTTCAGCGAGTCGCGGGCGCCAGTTACCTGTTTCGACTCTCCGCCGCGTGAGACGGCCCGATCCCGGCGACGACGATAGCGCCCCCGTGGCGTTTATCACGCCACGGCCTGTGTTGGGCCGTATGGCCGACATACTCGCCGAGAACCTCTCGGGGAAAGCAGTCATGGGCTCGGACGGCACCGAGCTGGGAATGCTGTACAACATCACGATGGACCTCAAGACCGGCGAACTCCACGACCTGTTGGTTTCGCCCAACGAGGACACCCCCGTGGGAAGATCAACTTCGAGCGCGACGAGGGCGGTCGGTTCCGGGTTCCCGTCTCCCGGGTGCAGGCCGTGAAGGACTACATCGTCGTCCAGCGATAGATGCAGGTCCTCGACACCTCGGCGTTCATCCACGAGTACCACACCGACGACGAGCAGGTCTCGATCCCGCTCGTCAAAGAGGAGCTCGAGGGCGGCAACGAGTACCGCTTCGACGCGATGGAGGGCGCGGGGATGGAGCTCCACCTCCCCGCCGACGAGACCGTCGACCGCGTGCGCCGGGCCGCCGGCGAGACGGGCGACGCCGAGGAGCTCTCCGAGACCGACACGCGCCTGCTCGCGACCGCGTTCGAACTCGATGCGACGCTCGTCACCGACGACTACGCGATGCAGAACGTCGCCGAGAAGCTCGACATCGACGTACAGGTGATCGCCCGCGAGGGGATCGAAGAGGAGCGCGACTGGAAGTTCCAGTGTGCGGGCTGTGGCCGCGAGTTCGACGAGGACCGCGAGCGCTGTCCGATCTGTGGCAGCGACCTCTCGCGGAAGAACCCCGCCTGATTCTCACGACTGTCGGCGCCGGAGTTACGCCACCTGGCCGTACTGGATCGCGTAGATCACCGCGTTGTAGCCGCCGTGAGCGACGGCTGGGACGATCAGGTTCCCGGTCCGCTCGTACAGATACCCCAGCAGGATGCCGAGGAGGAACGAGAACACCACGTACGCGAGCGCGCTGCTCCCCGACCCGATGTAGTGCAGCGACCCGAACAGCGCGCTCGCGCCGACGATGCCGGGCCACGGCCCCCACGCCCGCTTCAGCAGTCCCTGGATCCCGCCGCGTACGAGGAGCTCCTCCGCGGGCCCGACCACCAACAGGGAGACGGGGATCATCAGCAGGAAGTACGTCGCCTGCCGCCCCGACGGGTCGACCGCGGGGTTCTGTGAGGGGGCCACGTCGATCAGCGAGAACGCGCTGATCAGCGCGATCTGGCCGAGGTACAGCACGACGACGGCACCCACCGCGATCGCCACCTGGCGCCCGTCGGGACGGCCCCACGAGAGCAACTCGCGGTCGCCCGCGGCGGCGACGAACAGCCCGACCGGCGCCACCAACCCCGCGAACTGCGCGACGGTGTTGGCGAGCTCGAACGCGGTCGTCCCCTCGGCGACGCCCAGCGCCGGCGCGGCACCGGCCCACAGCGAGATGCCGACGCTGCCGCCGACGATGGCCGCGACGAACAGCACGATCGCCTGGAACGTCCGGAGGGCTTTCGCCCCCATCGCGGAGGCCTGTGCGGGCTGACTCATGACCGGAGCCAACGGCCCGGGCGGCAAATCGGTGACGGTCGGGGCGTCGACGCGCGCCGAGCCGCCCTACTCCACGACCAGTCGGTCCTTCCCGCGGACCGCCTCGGCCTCTTCGAACTCGCCGCCGCCGAGCAGGCCGCGAGCCGCCTTCTTCCCCCACTCAACGGCCGGCTGGGTGAACGTCGAGAGGTCGGCGAGTTCGCCGTAGCAGACGCAGGCGGCCTCCATCCCGAACAGCAACTCGCCCAGCCCGCGCTCGTCGACGCGGTCGATCTCGAGCCGGACGTTCGGGCAGTCCGCGGCCGTGAGACTCGCCTCGGTCGCCTCGAACTCCGCGTCGAGTAGCGTGCCGAGCGACTCGCCGCCGAGGTAGGAGAGTCCCTCGAGGTCCGTCTCCGGGATGTCGCGGTCCGCGCGCTCGGTCGGGCGCACGAGCGTCACGAGCTTGTCCCGCGGGCCGGCGCGGTACAGTTGGAGCTGTGAGTGCTGGTCGGTCGCGCCCAGCGCGCGAGCGGGCGTCTGCCCCTGGCCGTCCTTGCCGAGGCTCTCGGCCCAGAGCTGGGCGAACCACTCCGCGAACGTCTCCAGGGATTCGGCGTACGGCATGAATGCGTTCGTCAGCGCGCCGCGCTGGGCCAGCGCGTACGTCGTCGCGCCGTAGGCGTACGCCGGCGAGTCGTACAGCGACCCCGCCAGTCGCTCGCGCTCGGCGGCGGCGCCGGCGAGCACGGCGTCGATGTCGTGGCCCTGAATCGCCGCGACGGCCAGCCCGACCGTCGAGAGCACCGAGAACCGGCCCGGGACGCCCGCTGGCACGTCGAGCGCGGGCAGATCGTGTTTGGTCGCGAGGTTCCGGAGGTTTCCCTCCGGCCCGGTGGTGACGAACGTCCGCTCGGTCCAGTCGACGCCCGCCGACTCCATCGCTTCGCGAACGACGAGGAAGTTCGAGAGCGTCTCGGCGGTGGTGCCGGAGTTCGAGACGACGTTCACGGCGGTCCGGGAGAGATCCAGCGAGTCGAGCAGGCGAGTGGTGTGCTCGGGGTCGACGTTGTCGAGGTAGTACGCGTCGATGTCGCTCGCCAGCGCGTTCGAGAGCGTCGCGGCGCCGAGCGCGCTGCCGCCGATGCCGACCGTGAGTACGGCCTCGCTGTCGGCGAACGGCTCGACCGCGGCGCGGATGCGCTCGGGGTCGGCCGTCTCCGGCAGATTGAGCGCGGCGTAGCCGAACTCGTCGTCGGCCATCCCGGCGGCGATCCGCTCGTGGGCCGCGGCCACGTCGGCGTCCAGTTCGTCGAGGGCGTCGCGGGTCAGGGCTGGCTCCCCGCCCAGCGCGTTGCCGATGTCGGTGCGCATGGTCGGAGTGGGGGTCGGTATCGGGAAGTAGCTTCTGAGAGCGCGACGCCCGCGCCGGGCTGGCCCGTCGGAGTTATGTCCTCTCGGGCGAACGAACGACTGTGTTCGACACCCTAGTCATCGCCACCGACGGCTCCGCGAGCGTTCGACGCGCGGTCGACGTGGCGCTGGAGTTCGCCGAGCGGTTCGACGCCGAGGTGCACGCGCTGTTCGTCGTCGACGAGGGGGAGGTCGAGTCCTCGCCCGAGCGTGTCCGGGAGGAGCTCCGGGAGGGGCTCCGCAACGACGGCGAGGACGCCGTCGCCGACGTGGCCACGCGCGCCGAGCAGCCAGTCACCACGGCAGTCCGCCAGGGTCGACCGGCGGCGACCATCTCCGACTACGCCCGCGAGGTCGACGCCGACGTGGTCGCGACCGGCACACGGGGCGCCACGGCGAGAACCGCTACCTGATCGGCGGCGTCGCCGAGCGCGTCGTGCGGCGCTGTCCGGTGCCGGTGTTGACCGTCCGCCAGCTTGAGGGCGAGGCCGCGGCCGAGGGCGACGGAGCGACCGCGTAGCCCGTTCCACGGCGCTTATACCCCGGCTCGCCGACGCGTCGGTATGGACGACGAACTCATCGATACCGGCGATCTCTCGCTGCACCGGCGCTCGCTACTGCCCGGCAAGGGCTTTTTCTACCCCGACTCGCTCGACGAGGATCGCACCGAGGAACGCGTCGCCGAGGCCGTCGACGGCGCCGAGGCGGTCGTGATCACCGACTCCGACGCCGACGGGCTGGGTTGTGTCGCGCTGATCCGCGAGGCCCGCGACGCCGCCCTCGACGTTGCCCCCTTCGAGGCGGCGCTGGCCGCGGAGCTGGCCGACGAGGCGGACGAGGACGAGGCTGAGCCCGACGAGGAGGAAGACGAACCCGAACCCCACGAGCGCTCGACGGTGGCGCTGGTCGCGTCCGGCCCCGGCGACATCGAGGAGTCGCTCGAACTGGTCGCCGAGTACGTCGAAGCGGGCACGGACTGCTACGTCTGTGACATCTGCCCGGACAGCTACGAGTACATCGCCGACGACCTGGCGACGCTGGTCGAGCGCTGTGGCGACGTGCGGTGGTTCGACCACCACCAGTGGGGCGAGGAGCTGGAACAGCAGGTCCGCGACGCGGGCGTCGACCTCGTGATCGGCGACAGCGAGGAAGAGTGCACCACCGACGTGACGCTGCGCTCGCTCGACTACGCGTTCGACGAGCGCTACGCCGAACTCGCCGCGGTCACCCGGGACCACGACCTCTGGCTGAAGCAGGACGCCCGCAGCGACGACCTCGCGGACTACGCCTACTGGAGCGGCCCGGAGGAGTACGCCGCGGTCGTCGGCGAGTACGGCGCCGAACTCCCGGAAACCGTGCTGGAGTACGTCGAGCACCGCCGGGTGGAGAAGGAACAGCGCATCGAGGCCGCCGTGTCGCGAGCGAACCGCCGGGAGATCGGCGACTGGACTGTCGGGTTCACGTACGGTCGCTGCTCGCAGAACGAGGTCGCCGAGGCGCTGCGGGAGGACGGCTGCGACGCCGCGGTGATCGTCAAACCCTCCGGGAGCGCGAGCATCCGCGGCTCCGAGGGTTCGAGCGCTGCCACGAGGTCGCCGGCCAGGTCAACGGCGGCGGCCACCCGAAAGCTGCGGGCTGTAAGCCGGATATCTACGACGACATGCTCGATATGGCCCAGCACTGGACCAGCGAGGGCCGGACAGCACGGACCGTTATCCGGCGGGCGTTCGAAGAACTGGTCGACGACGACGCGTAGCTACTCGCGACTCCCGACGACCCACTTCTCGGAGTACGACTCCCCGCAGGCACACTTCGCGTAGGCGTGGATCACGTCGCCGTCGGCGTACATCCCGCCGACTTCGGGGTTCTCCGCCTCCGCGAACGCGAAGACGTACTGGACCTGGTGGGCGTCGCCGTCGCCGGCCGGACACTGCCCGCCCGCGAGGTCGGCGTCGATACTGCCGCCCTCGCCCATCGCCTCCTTCGCGAACTCCATGGCGTCCTGGCCGGTGCCGGCGCTGAACAGCTTCCGGCCCTGCTCGCCCGGGCGTACGAGCACGACGCCGCCGTCGACCTCCTCGCCGGCGTCTGCCAGTTTGCCCGCCTCGTCAAGCTGGTCTTCCGCGAGGAACAGCGCCACGTCCTCCAGGCGCTCGCCCGCGAGGAACTCCGAGAGTTTGCTCATACCCCGACGAGGCGCCTGAACGGGAAAAAGCGACCGCGTTTCGGTCGGCTCAGTCGAGATCGAACGGGTCGTCGGTGCCGTCGGCGTCGTTACCGGCGAAATCGCCGTCCTCGCCGCCTTGCCCGGTGCCGGCGAGATCGCTCGCAATGTCCTGCAGCGAGCCACCCGGGCCGCTACTGTCGCGGTAGAACGCTCGCTCGCCCGGGAGGCGGAGCCCGTAGCGCTCGCCGGGCTCGATCTCGTCGATCTCGACGGGGTCGCCCGCCTCGCGGCCCTCCTCCCGCAGCCACTCGACCAGTCGGTTCTCGGCCCGACCCGGATCGCGCGCCTCGCTTTTCAGGTCGTAGGCGCCACGGAGCAGGAAGCCCGAGCGGTGCTCGCGGACCTCGGCGTGGTACTCGTCGCCGCCGACGACGAGCCGGACGAACGAGCCGGGGGCGAGCGCCAGATCGGCAGGCAGGTGGAGGCAGGGCCGGCGTGTGCCGCCGCTGCGAGCCACCTCGGCCCGTTCGGTGTGCACGCTGGCGTGGTCGCTGGGGATACGGTCGGCCATCGAGAAGCGAGTAGGAACTTACTCGGCGTCTTCGTCGTCGCCCTCGCCGAAGGCGGCGGCGACGTCCTCGTCGCCGAGGACGGTGGCGTTGACCTGCGCGCTCTCCTCGCTGAACTCGGCGCCGCGGACCGTGATGCGTCGGCGCTCGCCGTCCTTCTCGGGGTTGAAGCCGACGCCGCCCTCGAGCAGGAGCTGCTTGAGGTTGGAGCCGGCCACGTCCTCCCGCATCGGTCGGCCGGCGGCGTCCGAGCCGCCGGTGAGCTTCAGCGTCGACTCCGAGAGCCCGACGACGTCGCCGTCGACCTCGTCGCCGAGCGAGCGCCCGAGGAACCGGTTGGCATCCTGTCCGTCGACCTCCGTCTGATACGTGTTGCCCGTGTCGGGGTCCGACACGACGAGCTTGAGTTCGGCCATACCGGAGAACTCTCGGCCGCGGCTGAAAAACACGTCGAAACCGCCTGTTCCGGCAGGGGTGGACCGGACGCGGCGTTACTCCTCGCCGGGAAGCAGCGCCGCAGGGGACTGCTGGACGAACAGCACGCGCTCGCTGTCGTCGAGCGGGCGGACGAAAAGTCGGCTCTCGCCGGCCGCCTCGATACGCTGGACGGTCTCGGCCGCCTCGTCGGCCCGGTAGTAGATGGGGATCAGCACCGCCCGTCCGGCGTCGTCGGCTTTCATCACGACCACCGCGAACACGACGCCGTTGGCCTGGGCGTTGTACGCCTCGTACTCGTCGAAGGCGGCGCCGTCGACGGCGTCCTGCACCGCCGAGAACTCGTTGCCCGGCACGAGCACGTCGAACCCCGTGCGGTCGTCCTCGTAGCCGTCCTCGGTCTCCAGCCGCGGCAGCGGCGTCACCGCGCCGGGGTGGAGCTCGACGGTCTCCCAGCCATCGTCCCGCAACTCGGCCGCGGTGGCCTCCATGTCGTCGATGGTGTCGTCCCAGAGGTCGGTCATGCCCTGCAGCGGATGTCCGGGGTCCATGCCCGACTGTGGGCCCGTCGGGGGTGAAAAGCGTTCGCTTGCGGGACGCCAACGCTAAGCCCCCGCCGCCCCCAGCCGGGAGCATGAGCGACGACGCCAGCCTCACGGACTTCGCGGGCGAGGCGGCCGGCGATGAGGCGGCCGGACACGGCGAGCGGGCGGCCAGTGGCCCGGGAGACGGCGATCCGGAAGCCAACGAACCGGAGGCCGACGACCCGGACGCCGAATCAGCCCCCGAGACGCCGACGTTCACCTACACGTCGACGCCCGACGGCGCGGCGTGTGCGGCCTGCGGCGCGAGCGTCGAGCAGCGCTGGCGGGCCGGCGAGGGCGGCGCCGCCGAGGCGCCCGATCTCGCCCCCGACGCGCTGGTCTGTTCCGACTGCAAGGAGTGGTAGGAACCCGAGGCGACACGGCAGTTGCGTCGGGTGTCCGTTTTCGGCTTCGCACGACCGCGGCGTTGGCTCCGGCGGCGCCCGACGGGGCGGTCGCGCCCGTTCGATCGTCGGGTTTCGGCTTCGCACGACCGCGGCGTTGGCTCGGCGGCGCGACACGGCGGTCGCGCCTGCTCGCGCGCCGCGGTCGGCTATCGTTCGAACCCGGCCGCCAACGTCTCCTCGTTCACGCTGAGGACCGTCGGCCGACCGTGCGGGCAGGCGAACGGCTGCTCGCACTGCCCCAGTCGCTCGACGAGCGCCGCCGCCTCCTCGGTCGCCAGCGCGTCGCCGGCTTTCAGCGACGGGTGACAGGCCAACTCCGCGAGCGCCGACTCCCGGGCGTCGTCGGGGTCGCTGCCACTCGCGAGCGCGGCGAGCGTCTCCCGAAACGCCTCGGTGTCGGCCGGCCGGCCCAGCGGCGCGGGAACCGTCGAGAGCTTCACCGTCGCGCCGCCGAACGACGCGGCGTCGAACCCCAGCGCCGCGAGTTCGCCGGCTCGTTCCTCGACGACCGCCGCCGCGGCCGGGGACAGCGACACCGTCTCCGGCGGCGAGAGTTCGATCCGCTCGATCGCTTCGCCCGCGACAGCCGCCTGCAGGCGCTCGAAGTTCACGCGCTCGTGGGCGGCGTGCTGGTCGATCACGAGCAGGTCGTCGCCCTCCGCACAGAGGATGTACGTGTCCCGGAACTGCCCGAGCACGTCGGCCTCGGCGAGCGCGGACTCCCCCCGTTTCGGCTCCAGGGACTCCGCCAGCCCCATCGCCACCTCGCCGGAGCGCCGGAGATCCGCGGTCGTGAGCGCGTCGCTGACGCCCGTCTCGACTGCCGCTTCCACGGCCTCGCGGACCGAGAGCGCGACCTCGGCCTTCGCGGGGTGGACGTTCGCGTCGACAGCCGCCGGCGGGAGCGAGATCGAGACGACGGCGACCGGGTGGCGACCGTCCGGGAGCAGCCGGCCGTAGCCGCGCTCGACCGCGCGGCGGATCCCCTCGTCGACGACGGGGCGGTCGTTGATCGCGGTCCGGAGGTGCGATCGGTCCGAGCGCGTCGTCGCGGGGAAGACGAGGGCCCCGTCGACGTGGATGGCCGCGCCGTCGAACGCCCCCGAGAGCGCCGTCTCGTGGCTGAACGTCGTCGACCGCGCGGCGACGTGACGGTCGTACACCGCCGCCAGCGCGTCCTCGTACGCGCCGCTACCGGGCGTCTCGAACACCTCTCGGTCGTCGTGGGCGAGCGAGAACGACACGTCCGGCCGCGTGAGCGCGTAGCGCGCGACCAGCGAGGAGATCTTCGCGAACTCCGCGCCCGCGCCGCCCAGGGACTCGCGGCGCGCGGGGCGGTCCGCAAACAGCTCCCGGACGATGACGGTCGTCCCGCGGGCCCGGCCGGCGTCGGTGACCTCCACCTCGCCGTCGACGACGAGCCGGGTTCCGGGCTCGGTGCCGTCGCTGGTGACCAGTTCGAGCCGGCCCGCGTCGGCGATGCTCGGCAGCGCCTCGCCGCGGAAGCCGAGGCTGGTCGTCGACGGCAGCTCGGCGGCGTCCCGGAGCTTGCTGGTCGCGTGGCGCTCGATCGCCCGCTCGGCGTCGCGGCGGCGCATCCCGTGTCCGTCGTCGGCGACCCTGATGCGCTCGGTGCCGTCGCCGTCGATCTCGACGCGGATCGAGTCCGCGCCGGCGTCGAGCGCGTTGTCCAGCAGCTCGCCAACGACCCGGGCGGGCCGGGTGATCACCTCGCCGGCGGCGATGCGGTCGACCGTCGACGCGTCGAGTCGCTCGACCGTCGGCGTCGGCTCGGTGGGGTCGCTCATTCGTCGGTGACGCGATCCTGCAGCTCCTGCAGGCGGTTCAACGCCTCGATCGGGGTCGTCCGGGCGAGATCGAGGTCGCGGAGCTCGGCCACGACCGCGTCGGTTTCGGCTGGCGTACTGGGCTCGACCCCGGGAAGCGTCTGCTGGCCCGGGGGCGTCGCCGGTCCGGCGTCGGCTTCGGGCGCGGTGCTCTCGCCGGCGCTGTCGGCGCCCGCGCCGTCGGTCGCTGCCTGTGTCGGGGCCGGCGCCGAGCCGTCCGCCTCGGGGTCGGCGCTCGCGTCGTCGCCCCCACCCTCGACCAGCGCCCGCGAGCGCTCGACCACCGGTTCGGGAACGCCGGCCATCCGCGCGACTTCGACGCCGTAGGAGGAGGACGACGGCCCGTCGTCCACGCGGTGGAGGAACGTCACGTCGTCGCCGTCACGGATCGCGGTGAAGTGGCGGTTGAACACGCCCTCGCGCTCGTCGGCCAGCGCGGTCAGGTCGTGGTAGTGCGTCGCGAACATCGTCCGGGCGCCCACCTCGTCGTGGAGGAACTCCGTCGCCGCGCGGGCGATGGCGAGGCCGTCGGCCGTCGAGGTGCCGCGGCCCACCTCGTCCAGCAGCACCAGCGAGTCCGCGGTCGCGTCGTGGAGGATGTCGGTGAGTTCGCTCATCTCGCGCATGAACGTCGACTGCCCGCCCGCGATGTCGTCGCTGGCGCCGACGCGAGTGAACACCCGGTCCAGCACGGGGAGGCTCGCGGACTCGGCGGGCACGAACCCGCCGGCCTGTGCGAGCACGCAGATCAGCCCGACCTGCCGCATGTACGTCGACTTCCCGCTCATGTTGGGGCCGGTGATGAGGGCGACGCTGCCGGCGGGCAGCTCGGCGTCGTTGGGGACGAACTCCGCCTGTGCCTGCGCGACGACGGGGTGACGCCCGGCCTCGATCGCGAGCGGCTCGTCGCCGTCGTGGAACGCGGGGCGGGAGAACGCCGGCCCCACGGCGACGGTCGAAAGCGAGAGCAGCGCGTCGAGGTCGGCGAGCGCGTCCGCGAGCCCCTGCAGTCGGTCGGCGGCGTCGGCGACCTCGGCGCGGACCGCACAGAAGCGCTCGTACTCCAGCGCGTCGGCGCGCTCGGCGGCGCCCAGGATCTCGTCCTCGCGCCGGCGGAGTTCGGGGGTGACGAAGCGCTCGGAGTTCTTCAGCGTCTGGCGCCGGCGGTACTCCTCGGGCACGGAATCGAGGTGGCTGTCGGTCACCTCGATGTAGTAGCCGTGGACCTGGTTGTGGCCGACTTCGAGGTTGTCGATCCCGGTCCGCTCGCGCTCCTGTTCCTCGAGATCGGCGACCCAGGCTCGCCCCTCGCGCTCGGTGCTTCGGACCTCGTCGAGTTCGTCGTCGAACCCGTCGCGGATCACCCCGCCCTCGGTGATCTCCTGGGGCGGGTCCTCGACGATCGCGCTCTCGATCAGCTGCCGCGTCTCCCGCAGTTCGTCGAGGTCGTCCCGGAGACGCTGGAGGCGATCGGCCTCGGCGTCCGCGAGCGCGTCCTTCAGCTCCGGGACGATGGCGAGCGTCCCCGCGACCGAGCGCAGGTCGCGGGCGTTCGCCCGTTCCCGGGAAACCCGGGAGACCAGCCGTTCGAGGTCGTAGGCGGCGCGCAGTTCGTCCCGGAGCGCCTCCCGCAGAAGCGTCCGCGTCGCGAGTTCGTCGACGGCGTCGAGGCGAGCCTCGATCGCGCGGCGATCGACCAGCGGCCGGCGGAGCCACGACGCCAGCCGGCGCCGCCCCAGCGCACAGACGGTCTCGTTGATCGTCTCGAACAGCGTATCCCCCTCGCGCTCGCCGCCCGCGCGGTTCTCGAACAGTTCGAGGCTCCGGAGCGCGGCGGCGTCCAGCCGCAGACAGTCCGCGGCGTCGTACCGCTGCACCCGCGAGACGTACGCGAGCGCGCCGTCGTCGCCCTGCGTGTACTCGGCGTAGGCCAACAGTCCACCGACGGCGCGGGCCTCGACGGCCGTAAAGCGGTCCGGATCGGTGTAGGCGTCGAGGGTGTCCCGAGCCGTGTCGGCGGCGAAGGCGTCGTCGTCCCAGTCCGTCGTGGGGCAGGCTGCATCGACCTCCGGCGCACCCGGCCCCACGAGCAGCTCTGCGGGCCCGACGCGGGCGACCTCCTCGCGGACGCTCGCGCGATCCGGCGCGGCGGCGACCCGGCACTCGCCGGTGGACACGTCGACGCTCGCGACCGCAAAGGCGTCGTCGTCCCCGACGATCGCGCCGACGTACGTCGAATCGGGCGAGAGCAGTTCGTCGTCGACGACGGTGCCGGGCGTGACGATCTGGGTGACCGCGCGGTCGACGATGCCGGTGGTCTCGCTGGGGTCCTCGACCTGGTCGGCGATCGCGATGCGGTGGCCGGCGTCGAGCAGGCGTTCGACGTACTCGGCGGCGTTGTCGACGGGGATCCCCGCCGCGGTGTAGGTGCCCGTCGAGTCCTCGCGCTCGATCAGCGTGAGCTCACAGATCCGGGCGACCTCCTCGGCGATGCCGCAGAACGTCTTGTAGAAATCCCCCACCCGGAACAGCACGAGCGCGTCGTCGTACTCCCGGCAGCGATCCACGTACTGCTGGAGCATCGGCGTGAGCTCGTCACGGCGCTCGTCGAGCTCCGGCGGGGGCCCGGTGACCGCAGACATGGCCGAAGGAGGGGGGCCGAGGCGGAAGAGCGTTACGCGCTCAGCTGACGAACTGCAGCAGCTCGTCCCGCTTGGCGTCGCGGAACCGCTGGGCGAGCGCGGACTCGAGCGGCTCGATCGAGCCGGTCTTGGCGGTGATCGGGCAGATCGTCTCCTGGTACTGCTGCCAGGGCGGGAACAGCCCGAGCCGGTCACAGAGCTCGTCGAGCCGCTCGTCGCGGTCGTCGACCTTGTCCATCTTGTTGACCGCCACGATAGGGTCGATCCCCACGTCCTGCAGGAAGTGGAACATCTCCACGTCGTGGGGGATATCGCCGTTACCGCGGTGGCGGTCGATGATGTCGATGACCGCCTTCCCGTCGACGACCAGCACGCCAGCGAGGATGTCGTCGGCGTTGGCCTCGACGTAGCGCACCACGTCGGTCTTGATCTGCTCGCGTTTCCCCTCCTCGACGCCGGACATGAAGCCGAAGCCGGGCAGGTCGGTGAACATGAAGTCCGGACCGGCCCAGTCGTAATGGTTCGGCTGCCGGGTCACGCCGGGTTTCCCCCCGGTGTCGAAGCTGTGGCCCGTCAGCTCCCGCATCAGCGTCGATTTCCCGACGTTCGACCGGCCGACGAGGACGACCTCGTCCCCCCGGTCCGGCCGGTTCTCGAAAGGCATGGGCGTGCTAGCGGGCAGACGGGGTTAACCCTCACGGGTCGGGGTGTAAACTCCATACGGCGATAGCGAACGGCGTGGTCGACACCACCGCCGGCTATTTCCCGAGTCCCCGAGAGACACAGCCGTGCGACTCGTACAGGTGATGATCCCCACCGGGAAGCGCGAGGCCGTGCTCTCGGTGCTGGACGACAACGGGATCGACTACGCGCTCTCGGACGAAACCAGCGGGCGGCGCTACACCGCCGTGGTCTCGTTCCCGCTCCCGACCAACGCCGTCGAGCCGATACTGGACCAGCTCCGCGAGGAGACCGGGATCGACCGCGACGCCTACACCGTTGTGCTCGACGCCGAGACGGTCGTGTCCGAGCGCTACGAGCAGTTGGAGAAGGAGTGGACCGAGGGCGAGGAGGGCGAACGCATCGCCCGCGACGAACTGGTCCAGCGAGCGTCGGACCTGGCGCCGGACTGGGTCCCCTTCCTCGTAATGACGATGATCAGCGCCGTCGTCGCGACCGCCGGGCTGTTGATCGACTCGGCGGCGGTCGTCGTCGGTTCGATGGTGATCGCCCCGTTGATCGGGCCGGCGATGGCCACCAGCGTCGGCTCCGTCGTCGACGATCGGGAGCTGTTCGTCCGGGGAATCAAGCTGCAGCTGGTCGGCGCCGTGCTCGCGGTCGGGAGCGCCGCGGCGTTCGCGGGGCTGTTGCGGTTCGGCAACGTCGTCCCGCTGAGCGTGACCGAGGTGTTCGCGATCGGCGAGGTGCGCGAGCGGCTCTCGCCGGGCGTCCCGTCGTTGGCCGTCGCGCTCGCGGCGGGGGTCGCCGGGGCGTTGTCGCTCTCCTCTGGCGTCTCCTCGGCGCTCGTCGGCGTGATGATCGCCGCGGCGCTGGTGCCACCGACCGCGGTCGTCGGGATCGGGATCGCGTGGGGGCGGCCGGCGGCGATCGTCGGCTCGGCGGTGCTGGTCGCGGTGAACTTCCTTTCGATCAACCTCGTGGCACTGGCGACGTTCTGGTACCAGGGGTACCAGCCCGAGGAGTGGTTCAAAGTCGGCGAGGCGCGGAAAGACACGGTCAAGCGGATCGGCGCGCTCGCGGTCACGGTGCTCGTGCTCTCCTCGGTGCTCGCGGGCGCGACGTACGCCTCGATGCAGCGCGCGGCGTTCGCGGATCAGGCCCGCGAGGAGACCGAGTCGCTCCTCGCCGGGGAGCCCAGCCTGTCGCTGGTCTCCTTCGAGGTCGAACACGGCTCCACCTTCCCGTTCCGGAGCCCCAAGCGAGTGCTCGTCACTATCGGGTACCAGTCGGGGACGGAGCCGCCCGCGCTGGCCGACCGGTTGGCCGAGCGGATCGGCGCCATCGAGAACGGACCGTTCGAGCTAGGAAGCGGCGAGGGCGTCTCGGTGTCGGTGCGCTACGCCGCCGTCGAAACCGCCGGCGGCGAGGGGACGCGGTCGGACGTCGGCGACGCCGCGGCTCAGTCGTTCCGGGAGGGCGGGATGTCGGGCGTCCAGTCGACCGCTTCGACTACGGTGTCGAGCACGGCGTCGACGTTCTCGCCCTCGGTCACGCTCATGTAGGCGTCGGCCTCGACCTCGGTCGACACGTCGGACTTGTTGCAGACGGTGACCATCGGCGCGTCGAACTGGGCGGCCAGCTCCTCGCGGAGTTCGAGTTGGGCGGGCAGCGGGTAGCCACACTGGCCGGAGGCGTCGACGACGAACAGCACGGCGTCGGCGAGGTGGCGCAGCGCGGAGACCGCCTGGGCCTCGATGTCGTTGCGCTCATCCTCCGGGCGGTCGAGCAGCCCCGGCGTGTCGACGATCTGGTAGCGGATGTGATCGTGCTCGAAGTGGCCGACGTGGACCGCCGTCGTCGTGAACGGGTAGGACTCGATCGCGTTGCGCGCGTTGGTGACCTCGTTGACGAAGGAGGACTTCCCCACGTTGGGGTAGCCCGCGACGACGATCGCCGGCTCGTCGGGGCGGATGTCCGGCAGCGTCTTGAGTTCGTCCCGGGCCTCGCCGACGGCCAGCAGGTCGTCCTCGATCTCGTCCATGATGTCGGCCATCCGGGCGAATGCCTGCTTACGGTGTTTCTTCGCCGTCTCGGTGTCGCTGTTCCGGATCTTCGAGGCGTACTCGTCCCGTAGCGCCTCGATCTGGTTGCCGGCCCAGGTGACTTCACTCAGCGCCTGTCGGAGCCGGTCCACGTCGACGATCGCGTCGGCGAGCTCGTAGTAGAACGGGTCGACGTAGTCGAAGTCCGGCCAGGCGGTAGCGACGTTCTGGAGGTTGTCCGAGAGGATGTTCCCGGCGGTGCGCAGCATGGCCTCTTGGGCCTCGTAGGGCTCCTTGGCGCGTCCGGTCCGGGCGGCCCGGGAGAACGCCTTGTCGAGGAGCTCCTCCGACCGTGGGGTGGTCGGGAGATCTTCGAAGGTCATCGATTACGGGAGTGTAGCCGCCCAGCGCGTAAAAACGCGTCCGTTCGGGGAACGACCGGCGAGCGGCGCTCTCGGCCGGCCAGGAGCTACGACTGCGGGGGAGCCGTTGCCCGGTGAGCCCGCCGAGCCCGCCGCTGGTCTGGGAGATGTTGAACGCCATCACGAGGTCGGTCTGGGAGAGCAGCCCCACGAGGTTCCCCTCGCTGTCGGCGACCGGGAGCCGCCCGGCTTGGTGGGACTGCATCGCGTCGAGCGCGTCCATCACCTCGCTGTCGGGGTCGAGCGTCGGCACCTCGTAGTTCATCACGTCCTCGACGAGGTAGGCGTCGCGCTCGACTTCGGGCACCGACTGCGTGTCCTCTAAGGTCACCATGCCGACGAACGCCCCGTTGCGCATCACGGGGTAGCCGACGTGGCGCTCACGCAGCATGCGCTGGATGAGTTCGGCGACCGTCGTCTCCTCGGTGACGGTCTGGAGCTCCGCGGCCGGCGTCATCAGCTCCCGGACGGTCACGCCCTCGAACGCCGCCTTCAGAACGGTGCGCTGGGCCTCGCTCGAGGCGCCCATGTAGATGAAGAAGGCGACGGCAAGCAGGATCAGGTCGAACCGGAGCAAGCCGAAAAAGCCCATGAGGATCGCGAACCCCTTGCCGACGGTCGTCGCGATCTGGGTCGCGCGGACGTGCGACCGGTTCCGCGCGAGCAGCGCGCGCAGCACGCGCCCGCCGTCCATCGGGAACCCCGGCAGCATGTTGAACACCGCAAGCATCACGTTCACCAGCGCGAGGTAGCCGAACACGAACTGGACCGCCGGGAGCTCCGCCGGGATCGTCGTGAACACGCCGTAGGAGACGATCCCCACGGCGACGCTCACGATCGGGCCGGCGACGGCGACCGAGAACTCCTGCTTCCAGTCTTCGGGCATCTCGGTGAACTGGGCGACGCCGCCGAGCAGCCAGAGCTTGATCGAGTCGATCTCGAAGCCGTAGCGCATCGCGACCAGCGAGTGGCCCAGTTCGTGCAGGAGGACGCCGACGAACAGGCCGATCGCCGACGCGGAGCCGATGAGCCACGGCGTGTTCCCCTCGGTTAGCGGCGCCGCGCCCGGCACGGTGGAGGGCAGGATACCGAGGATGTCGACCCAAAAGCCGACCTGCGAACCGATCACCCACGCGAACAACGGTAGCACCAACAGAAACGTCACGTCGATCTTGATCGGGATCCCGTAGATCCGCCCGATCTGGAAGCTCGCCATGTGAGTGGGTAGCGGGCCATCGACCGTAAGTCGACTGGTGGGGGCGAACGGTCGTGGGTCGAGTCTGGTAACCAGAAGCGGCCGAACCCCGTCGAAGCGCGGCCCCGCGGTTACCGAGCCCCGTTCTCGGCCGGCATCGACGAACCCTGTCGCCGATCGCCGAACGGCTGTCGTCGGCCAACTCGCGTGTTTGCCCACGCGCAGGTAGTTCTGTATCGTCGCTTGCGGTTTATCGGTCCAAGTACTCCCCTGGATCGCCACGACCTCGGCCGAGCCCTCGCAGTCGGCGTACCGGCGCAGGGGCTCCTCGTTGAGTTCGAGGAACGTCTCTCCCCACGTGAACTTCGAGAGGACCTGCTCGGCCTGTGCCCGCTCGCCCAGGATCACCAGCGCGCCGGCGAACGCTTCGACGGTCGTGAGCTGCATCGGCTTCCCGAAGTTCACCGGGTTGGCGGCGACGAGGTAGGGGAGCGCGCGGTGGTCGCCGTCGATGGTGAACTGCTTCTCGCCGGCGGACTCCCACGAGCAGTCGAGCGCGACCAGTGCGTGTTCGGCGGCGTCCCGATCGGCGGGCGAAAGCGCCCGGTCGGCGTGGGGGTTGAGCACGACGCCGTACGGGGTCGCGCGGTCCGAGCGGTGGAGTTCCGCGAGGTCGAACCGCGCGAGCTTCCGGGCGGTACATTTCTCGGGGTCGTCGTCGCCCTCGTACCGAACGTGCAGGTCCATACGCTCGCTGGGCGCCCGAGGGCCAAATGTTCCCCGACCCTTCTTGGGTCCGCTCGCCCGAGATGCGGTATGAGCCAGACTGAGTTGGTCGAGCGCTACTACGAGGCCATCGACGCGATGGACGCCGACGGCCTCGCGGCCGTGCTCGCCCCCGAGTTCCGCCACGACCGGAGCGACCGGACAATCGAGGGCCGCGAGCGGTTCGTCGAGTTCATGATGAACGACCGGCCACAGACCGACACGGTCCACGCCGTGGACACGCTGTTCCTGCCGGCCGTCGACGCCGACGACGCCCGCGAGCGCGAGGTCGCGGCCCACGGGCGGCTGTTCGCCGAGGACGGCGAGGAGCTGTTCGCGTTCGTCGACCTGTTCACCGTCGAGGAAGAGAAAATCGTCGAGCTACGGACCTTTACGAAGTAGCGCTCAGTTCCCGTCCCCCACCGCGCTCTCACCGACGGGCTCCCGGCCCTCGATGAGTTCCTGGCCGCCCATGTACGGCTGGAGCGGCTCCGGCACGTCGACGGTGCCGTCGTCGTTCTGGTAGTACTCGAGAATCGCCACCACCACGCGCGGGACGGCGACGCCCGACCCGTTGAGCGTGTGGAGGTACTCCGCCGACTCGTGCTGTTCGGGCCGGTACTGGATCCCCGCCCGGCGGGCCTGGAACTCCCGGAAGTTCGACACCGACGACACCTCGAGCCAGCGCCCGCCGCGGTCGGGGCCCTCGGCCATGTCGTCGCCGGGCGCCCAGACCTCGATGTCGTACTTCTTGGCCTGCGTGAAGCCGAGATCGCCGGTACACATCTCCAGGATCCGGTAGGGCAGCCCCAGTTCCTGCAGCACCGACTCCGCCTCCGAGACCAGCCCCTCGAAGCGCTCGTCGCTCTCCTCCGGGCGGACGAAGTTGACCAGTTCGACCTTGTTGAACTGGTGGACGCGGACGATGCCGCGGGTTTCGGTGCCGTGCTCGCCGGCCTCCTGCCGGAAGTTCGGCGAGTACGCCTGGTACTTCAGCGGCAGGTCGTCGTCGAGCAGGATCTCGTCGCGGTGGAGGTTCGTGACGGGGACCTCCGCGGTCGGGAGCAGCCACAGGTCGTCGTCGTCGTACGGCTCGTCGTGGCTCCCCTCAAGGCGGTAGGCGTCCTCGGTGAACTTCGGGAACTGGCCGGTGCCCTCCATCGACCGGCTGTTGACCGGGATCGGCGGGAACACGTCGGTGTACCCCTGCTCGCGGTGGGTTTCGAGGAAGAACTGGATGAGGGCGTGCTCCAGGCGGGCGCCCTCGCCTTTCGCGAAGTAGTAGCCGCCGCCGCTGACTTTCGCGCCGCGCTCGAAGTCGAGGATGTCGAGCTCCTCGCCGAGGTCGTAGTGGGGCGTGACCTCCTCGGGCAGGTCGCGCAGGTCGTCGAACCCCTCGCGCCGGCGCTCGACGTTCTCGCTCTCGTCGGCGCCGCGGGGCACGTCGTCGTCGGGGAGCATCGGAATCCGCATCATGCGCTCCTCCAGATCCGCTTCGAGCTCGTCGGCGCGATCCTCCACTTCCTCCAGTCGTTCCTTGAGTTCGCTCGATCGATCGATGGCGTCCTGGGCTTTCTCCTCCTCGCCGTCGCGTTTGAGTTCGCCGATGGTCCGACTGACCTCGTTGCGCTCGTGACGGAGGTCGTCGCCCTCGGCTTTGAGGTCGCGCCACTCGTCGTATATCTCGAGGATCTCGTCGAGATCCACGTCGTCGACGCCCTTCGCGTCGAGCGCGTCCCGGACGCGCTCGGGCTCCTCTCGGAGGGTCTGTCGGCTGATCATGGGCGGAGTTCTCGGTGATTCGGGAAAACCGTGTCGGGTCCGTGGGGCGCCGTAACGCGAGTCGGCGGGGGAGACGGCGGCTCTCGGAACGGAATCTCGCCCGCCGGATACCGCGACTCAGTCCTGCGCCGCGAAGAAGGCGTCCAGCCCGTTGCGCGTGATCCGCACGTCGATCGTCCCGGTGCCGGTCACCTCGACCTGCAGTACGTCCTCGTAGGGGCCGGCGACGACGTGGACCCGGGTCGGGATGGGCGCTTCGCCCGCGTCAGGCGACGGGGCTACGTCGGCCACCAACTGTCGGGAGCCCGGCGGGACCGTCCCCTCGAAGTCGGGCTCGGGTGGGTCGTCGGGGTCGTACTCGGCGACGGGCGTCACCGTCGCAGTCACGTCCCGCGCGCCGCCGCTACGGTTCTCGATAGCCATCTCGACCGCTTCGTTGGTCAACGACGTACAGCCGGCGAGCGCGACGACGACCGGGAGGGGCAGGAACGCACGGCGTGAGAGCGCCATTACCGAGGGTCAGGGTTCCGCGGAGAAACCGTCGTCGGTATCGGTCGGCGAAACCACTGACCGCTCGTTTTCGAGGGCGTTGCCCAACCTCGTTACTCCTCGGGGTGGGCCCACTTCATCGCCTCGCGGACCGCCTCCTTCCGGCCGATGAAGGTGACGCGATCGCCACGTTCGAGCGTGAAGTCGGCCTCGGGGACGAACGTGTCCGCGTCCCGGCAAACCAGCCCGATGATGCAGCCCTCGGGGAGTTGCGGGCCGAGTTCGCGGATCGTCTGGCCGATCAGCGGCTCGGCGGTGACCTCGATCTCCTGAACGTCGCCGGAGTCGCCGATCCCCTGCATCCACCGCGCCATCGCGGGGCGCTCGATGTAGTCGTCCATCGCCTGTGCGGTGGCCATCGCGGGGGAGATCGTCCGGACGCCCAACTCCTCGAAGGCGTCGACGTTCTCGGGGTTGTTCGTCCGGGCGATCACACGATCCGGCGAGAACTTCGACTGGGAGAGCTGGGAGATGAGCAGGTTCGCGTCGTCATCGCCGGTCGCGGCGACGATGATCTTGGCGTTCTCCGCGCCCGCGGACTGGAGCACCTCGGTGTCGGAGCCGTCGCCCTGGTGCACCGCAAAGCCAGCGTTCCGGGCCTGCTCGATCCGCTCTTGGTTGTTCTCCACGATCACGACGTTCTCGCCTCGGTCTTCGAGGCGGGTCGCGAGCTCGCGCCCGACCGACCCCCTCCGACGATGATGACTCGCATGGGTATGACGTTGAGTTTCTCCGCGATCTGGCGGGCTAGCCCCGCCTCGAACACGACTGTCAGCAGGATAGTCAGGAAGACGGTGCCGACGAGCACGTCGGCGGCGCCCGGCATTCCGACCGCGTCGCTCCGCAGTTCGATGGCGAACAGCGTCGCCACGGACGCCGGGATGATCCCGCGGGGGCCGACGAAGCTCATGAACAGTTTCTCTCCCCGGGTGAAGCGGTCGCCGGCGCTGGAGACGAACACCAGCAGCGGCCGCAGCACGAGCGCGACCACGACCACGACGCCGACCCCGCCACCCCGAGTTCGAGCAGCACCGAGAACTTGAGCAGGGCGGCGAGCGTGATGAACACGAACGAGAGCACGATCAGCGTCACGTCGCCTTTGAACGCCGCGATCTCGTCCTCGTAGGGCACGTCCGCGTTGCCGAGCAGAATGCCCGCGACGGCGACGGCGGCGACGCCGGACTCGCTGGCGAGGTAGTTCGCGGCCGCGTAGGCGACCAGCGCGCCCGCGAGCACGAGCAGGCGGGCGTTCCGCGGCGCGTTGCTGGGCGAGAGATCGACGTACTGGAGCGCGTAGTACAGCAGCCCGGCGACGGCGATCCCGACCAGCAGCCCGTAGCCGAGTCGTTCAGCGAACAGCGTGACGAGGGCGCTCGGGCCCGACGCCCCGGTCGTGATGATCTCGAAGATCACGACCGCGGTGATGGCGGCGGTCACGTCGTTGACGATCCCCTCGGTGTCGAGCGCGATCCCGACCCGGTCGCGGACGGGGACCACGTCGAGGATGGGTGCGATGACGGTCGGCCCGGTGGCGACCAGCAGCGACCCCACGAGGAAGGCGACCAGCCAGCCGACACCCAGCAGGTAGTGGACGGCGACGCCGGTGCCGACCAGCGCGATCAGGGCGCCGACGGTCACCAGCCTGAACGCCGTCCGTGGCGCCTCCCGCATCTCGTCAATCCGGAGGTGGAACGCCCCCTCGAAGACGATGATCGCGACCGAGAGGCCGACGATGGCAGACAGCGCGGGCGTCCCGAACGATTCGGGGTTGAGCAGCCCGGTCACTTCCGGGCCGAGCAGGATCCCCGCCGCGATCAGGAACACGATGCTCGGCACCCGGAACCAGTCCGAGAGCAGTTGTGCGATCACGCCGATCCCGATGATGCCGGCGACGACCGCGATGAGCACGGCTGCCTCGTTCCCGGCCATCTACAGCACCCCGGCTTCGACGATTCTGTTCGCCCTCACGTTCGAAGGAATCGGTGGGGTCGGCTTAAACGTGGCTACCGCGGCCGGTTACTCGTAGAGGTTCTCGACCTCGTCGCTCCAGCGATCCAGGATCTTCCGGCGTTTCTTCTTCATCGTCGGCGTCAGTAGGTCGTTCTCGGGCGTGAACTCCTCGGGCACGAGTCGGAACTGCTTGATCTGTTCGTGGCTCTCGAACTCCTCGTTGATCGCCTCGACCTCCGCCTGAATCCGGTCGCGTACGCGGTCGTCGTGACAGAGTTCGTCGTCGTCCGCGGGGAGTTCGTACCCTTCACGCTCCCCCACGCCCGGACTGCGTCGAACGCCGGGACGATCAGCGCGCCGACGAACTTCCGGGCGTCGCCGACGACCATCGCCTGCTCGATCAGCTCGTTGTCGGCGAAGGCGTCCTCGATGGGGCCCGGCGGCACCATCTTCCCCGTCGAGAGCTTCAGCAGCTGTTTCGCCCGCTCGCGGAACGCGATGTAGCCGTCGGGCCGGATCTCGACCACGTCGCCCGTCCGGAACCACGGGTCGCCGCCGTCGTCGGCCGCCTCGAACGCGTCGGCGGTCTCCTCGGGCTTCTCCCAGTAGCCGTCGGTGACGTTGGGGCCACGGACGAGCAGCTCCCCGGTGTCGCCCTGGATATCGTCGCCCATCACGCCGATGGACTCGTCGAGGTCCATCTCCACGTCGACGACCGGCGGGCCGATCGTGCCGGGTTTGGGATCCTCGATGGGGTTGACGCTCAGCACCGGCGCGGTCTCCGTGAGCCCGTACCCCTCGAGGATCGGGATCCCCATCCCGTGGAACAGCCGGCAGAGGTCCTCCGAGAGGCTGCCGCCGCCGGAGACGAAGAAGTCGACGTTGTCGCCCAGCGCCTCGCGGACGCTCGAGTAGACCAGCTTGTCGCCCACGTCGTGTTTCAGCGAGAGTAGCGTGCCGGGGTTCTCGGTCCGCTCGTACTCCCGGGCCACGTCGACGGCCCACTCGAAGATCCGCTGTTTGATCGGCGACTCGCTGGCCTGCTCGCGCACGGCGGCGTACAGCTTCTCGTACACGCGCGGGACGCTCGTGAACGTCGTCGGCCTGACGAGCTTGAAGTCCTCCCGCAGCGTGTCCGGGCTCTCGGCGTAGGCGATCGTCGCCCCCGAGGCGAACATGAGGAAGTGCCCCGAGAGCCGCTCGAACACGTGCGCAAGGGGGAGGAAGGAGAGCGCGACCGTGTCGGTGTCGGTCGTCGGCATCTCCGGGTCGCGGTCGGGCCGCGGGCCGAAGCGCCGGTAGCACTGGTTCACGTTCGACCGGAAGTTGCGGTGGGTGAGCTTCACGCCCTTCGGCTGGCCGGTGGTGCCGGAGGTGTAGACGAGGCTCGCGAGGTCGTCGGGATCGCGCTCGTCGAGCCAGCCCTCGTAGGCGTCCTCGTCGAACGCCGCGGCGCCGCGGTCGTGGAGGTCGCCCAGCGTCAGCACGTCGTCGCGGTCCCGGACCGCCGCCGCGGCGCCGCTGCCGTCGGCGGGCTCGTCCATCACGACGACGAAGGAGAGGTCGAGCTCGTCCTCGACGTTCAGCACTTTCCGCAGCAGGTCGCCGTTCTCGACGACGACGCCGTCGGCGCCGGCGTCGCCCAGCAGGTACTCGGTCTGGCGCTCCGAGGAGCCGCTGTAGACGGTGTTGACCACGCCGCCGGCGGCGAGCACGCCGAAGTCGGCCTGGGCCCACTCCATCCGGGTGTTGGCGAACAGCCCCACGCGGTCGCCGGCCTCGATGCCGAGCTCGCGGAAGCCCGCCGCGAGGTTGCGCACGATCTCGCGGGTCTCCTCGTAGCGCAGGTCGGCGTAGTCGCCCGCTGGCGCCTCGGGGATGGCGCCTTCGGCGACCAGCGAGCGGTCGTAGATCCCCCCTTGTAGCGCTGGGCCACCTCGTCGGCGTTGCGCTCGGCGCTGGCCTCGAACATCGCCGGCAGCGTGTCGTCCTCGATGACGGGGTGGTCGAACCCCCGTTCGGCGTCGCGGATATCCATGAGTCGGGGCTGTGTCGGGAACGACCATAAAGTTCCGTACACAACGGGGGTGTTGCTCGGGGTTGATTCGGCGGGCGTCGACGCCGATTCGGCAACGCGAGGGCAGTTGTTCAGGGTTGGTTCTCGATTGGCGGGTTCGCGGGAAAAACGACCGACGAAACCGGTTTCAGTGGGTATCTCAAGAGCCGCTTGAGGCGGTGTCAGACCGGGGCTGTGGGTTCGCGGGCGGTTCTCAGGCCGGGCCGGAGACGTTTCGTCTATCCAACTGGTTCGGGCTGAACCGTGTCAGCCGACTCAATACTACTTACAAAGGGGGTATGTGTCAAGTGAAGCGTTCCCGAGGGAGTTCGGGGCGCGGAGGAATACAACAATGGAACGACGCAAGTTCATCGCTGGTCTGGGATCGCTGACCGCTGCTGGCGCGGCGGGCATTGGTACGGGCGCGTTCACGACTGTGCAGGCGAACCGTAGTGTTAGTGTCTCCGTAGCGGACGACACTGATGCCCTACTGGCCCTGACTCCGGATCCGGACGACGATGGAACGAATGAGTCGGAGAATGCGGACTACCTGAGCTGGAACAACGGTAAACTCAGCATCAACATCGACAGTGCTGCGGGTACCACTGGATCGGGTGTCAACGCTAACGCAACGACGCAGATCAACGACCTGTTTAAAGTGGTAAACCAGGGAACGCAGGCAGCAGTCGTCTACGTTGATCCTGACAGTATCAGTGACAGCAACCTTACTTGGTCAGGTTCCGGGATCACGATCGACCCGCAGGCCTCCAATCGACCTAACGGAGACTACACCAACACTGGCTCGCTCGCCGCAGGTGTTGAGGACGATCAGATCTCCCTTACGGGAGGAGATAAAGGCCCCACTTGGAGTGGGGTAGGTAGCGACGATGATGACTCGCTCGAGGAATACGTCCTCGAGCCTGGTGAGTCATTCGACTTCGGTCTGTACGTCTCCACGGACAGCACCGTCGATAATACCTCCTCCATCAGCGAGACGATAGAGATCGTTGCCGATGCGACCCGCGTCCCGGACAGTTACACGGGAGACGGCTCGGGAAGCGGTACGTAAGACAACCTACCTAGGAGAAAACAATGAAACGACGCACCCTCATGGCTGGCCTCGGCAGCCTCACGGCGGGTAGCGTACTCGCCGTGGGATCGGGTGCGTTCACGAGCGTCAGCGCGCGCCGCACGGTGTCAGTCCAGACCGCAGCGGACTATGAATCGCTGCTCGGACTTACACAGATTGGAGCAGGGGAGCGTTCCGAACTAGACGGAACACCGTCTCAGTTGGAGTTCACGCTCCCTGGAGACGACGAAGACGAATACCCATCCCAAGATCCGACTAACCCGCAGGGGCTCGGGACGGATTCAGTATACCGTTTCGGCCAAGATGCGGGGGCTGAAACGAGTGGGCTCTTCGCCGTTGAAAACCTCGGTACGCAGCCAGTCCAGGTATACAGTACGCAGTCCGATACGAGTGGGGTTCCCGAAGTAACGATGTACAACGTAGAAACAGGGAATCTCCTCACAAAAAATAGTCCCTCGGCAACGCTCCCAACCGCGAATAGACTGCTCTGTGGGCTGGAGGTCGACACCCACGGCGTTCCAGTGCGAGAGACGGAGTACGATGTGACGCTCACGATCACGGCTGTCGCGGCAGGCGACTGATTCTAACCCACTCCGGCCGTTCGGCGGTTCGACTCCGCCGGTGGGTTTCCCGCAAAGGGGTCAACTATGGACCGACGCAAATTCATCGCAGGGATCGGAGCACTTAGCGGCGCCGGGGCGGTCGGAACGGGGGCGTTCACGAGCGTTTCTGCCGACCGAAGTGTCAGTGTTTCCGTAGCGGGGGACGCGAACGCGTTCCTCGCGATGGACGCGAGCAGCACCGCCAACGGCGAGTTCGCCTCGATAAACAACGACCAGATCGAACTGGATTTCTCCGACAGCAACGCCGGTGGCGACGGGCTGGGACTCAACTCCACCTACGAGTTCGACGACGTATTCCGAATCACGAATCAGGGGACCCAGCCCGTCTACGTCTGGGCGAACTTTAGCGGCGGGAGTCTGGACGACGACAACATCTGGTTCTATCCCGGAAGCAATTCCGACCGCAAACTGAACGACGGGACGAACGAGGTCGTCACGCTGCCGGTCGGCGAGACGGTAGAGGTGGGCGTGTACGTCGACACCTCAGTTCTGAGTTCTATCGACACCCAGAACCTGACGGCGACGCTTACCGCGAATGTCGACGTTCCGAGCAGTTCTAGTCCGACGGATCCGACCGGTGAAGACGCCGCAGTCGTAAGTGAGGATCCAGACGACGGCGAGTACGGGTCGATTCAGGCTGCCATCGACGATGTAGACGGGACGACGGTGTTCGTCGAGCCTGGAACGTACGAAGAGAACGTCGAGGTCAACAAATCCGGCCTGACACTCAGAACGACCGAGCAGAGGCAAGCCACGATTAAGGGCCGTGTCGTCGCCAGCAGCGACGGAACCACGCTCGATGGGTTCACTGTCTCACCGCCCGCGGCGGGATCGACGTCCGAGTCCGAGGCGATCAGAGTGAGCGGCAGCGCGGACGATGTGAACGTCAGGAACAATCTCGTCGACGGCTTCGAGCGGGACGATCCGGAGGGCGGCTTCTACGGTGTCGACGGAATAAACATCTTCGGTGGCAGTGCTGACGACTCCGTGTCGAACGTCGTAGTGACGAACAACGAGGTTCGAAGCCTCCGGAACGCGGACCAAGGCGGGGTCGCCGGGGTCAGCGTTCAGGGCAACGTCGACGGTGCGACGATCACGGGCAACACCCTCTCCGGAATCGGTGAAGGTGTCACGTCGTACGGGTTCGGGGTGACGGTTCGAGGGACCGGAAACCACGACGAGGACCCTGCGGACGTAACGGTCCGGAAAAACGGTATCGGACCGATCGAGTCAGACGACGGCCCGTACCTCGGCGTCGGCCTCGGTGTGGAGACGGACGGCTCGAACCTCGCGTTCGAGGGGAACACGATCACGGATGCAGAGCTCGGCGTGGAGGTCAAAGCCGCTGCGGGAGCGACGACGTTCAGCGGAAACACGTTCGATGGTTCGGACATCCACTTGGCAGACGTGACGGGGAACGTCGGGCTGTCGGACGTACTCGATAACAACGACTTCGGGGAGGCGGCAGCGACGGACGCGGTCAAGCCGAACTCACTCAGGCCCGAGTCCGCGACTCCGTATCAGCAAGCCATCCTCCCGACAATTTCGTCGGCACTCGATGTGTCGGCGACCGGTGCTCGTATCGATGTTGCTCCCGGGACGTATGGTGCAGATGCGTACGGCGAGAAACCCGGACTCCAGATTGGGTCGCAGGACGCCGGCACGGACCCTGCGTCGGCGCCGTTGGCGGACGTGAGCATCGTCGGCCGCGGGACGCCGACAATCGATGGCTGGGTCCAGATTCTCGACCCCGGCGTCACGTTCGAGGGCTTCGAGGTGACGGGCGAAGTGTTCGGGTACGGGCTCGCGGCGTTCGAGCCTGACGTGACCATCCGTGATGTGACAGTTAGCGACGTGACGAACGGTGTGTTCGTACCCTCCGCAGAGAACGTCGTTATGGAGAACCTCGCCGTCGAGAACTACTCGTTCTACGGCGCGATCGTCAGCGGGCGCAACGAGTTCGGTGGGGCGACACCAACAGTCCGTGGCAGTACCTTCGACGGCGCATCCGGCAGCGGTGCGGTCGGAATCGGCGTCGTCGGGACCGACGCGGAAATTCGCGGAAACAGCATAACTGGAAACGAGTTCGAAGATGAGGGCGGGTCTGGGGTCGCCCACTTCTCCGGGGCCGAGGTGGAGATCAAGGAGAACACGATCGAGGACAACGACGACGGCGTCTTCCTGGCCGGTACCGACGCCAATACAGTGACGGTCACGAAAAACGACATCGTCGGGAACGTCGTTGGGGTCGCGAACGAAGGGAGTGGGGAAGTGGAAGCGACAGGCAACTGGTGGGGAAGCGAGGCCGGACCCGGGGAGGGAAGCAACACCACTGGAACCGAAGGATCGGTCGACGCCGACCCCTGGTCGACTGCCCCCGGACCGGACTGGAACACTAATGGAACGCCGGGGTTCACTGCGTCCTCGTTCGGAACGGGCGAGTCGGACGAGTCCGGTGGGGAAGCACCGACACCGCCGGAGAACCCAGATGCCGTCCAGTGATGGACTGACGACGGTAGCCCACGCTGGTGCACAGTATCCCCGATAGCGGGGAGCCGAGGGGTATCGACGCCCCGCCACGGCGGTTCGACTCCGCTGGTGGGTTTCCCACGGAGGGACCAATATGAAACGACGCACGCTGCTCACCGGCGTCGGATCGCTCGCGGCGACGAGCGCCGTCGCCGTCGGAACGGGTGCGTTCACCAGCGTCTCGGCCGACCGGGCCGTCGCCGTCGAGGTCGCCGACGACAGCAGCGCGTTCCTGATGTTCGACCCGGGGCTGAGGTCCTCGACGAACGACGCGTTCGCGTCCTACGAGGACGGACAACTGATCCTCGACTTCGACAAGACCGAGGTCGGTGGAGAGGGTGTCAATCACGATTCGGTGTCCCAGTTCGATCAGGTGTTCAAACTGGTCAACCGCGGCACGCAGGCCGTGAATATCTGGTTCGAGCACGACCTCCCGGGTGTGACGTTCTACCGGTTCGACCCGGACTCGAACAGCCTCGACGGCCCGTCGAACGCGAAGATCGGGCTCGCCGCTGGCGGGCACATGAAGATCGGCGTCGAGGTCGACACGACCGCCTCCGGCGCCGGCGCCGGCGACGTCGACTCGCTCTCAGGAACGGTGACGATCCACGCGAGCGCAGAATCGCCCACTTAGTAGGGCCGGCTCACCCCGGTTCCGTACCACAGTTACTCCACCGTGGTCCACTGGCGGATGATCTTGAGCCTGATCCGGACGCCGTAGCCGTGTTGAACAAGTACACAGGGTTCCCCAGATAGGCTGCGTGGGTTGACAAGGTGATGCTGAACTACGTCAGCCCGGTCAATACTACCACCCCACACTGTCTAGATACTGACGAGGCTCGATTCCCAATGCAACGACGCAAATTCATCGCAGGGCTCGGATCACTCACCGCCGCTGGGGCGGCCGGGATCGGGACGGGGGCGTTCACCAGTGTGAGTGCGAACCGCTCACTCTCAGTGAGTGTCGCCGACGACAGCAGTGCACTACTCGGTCTCACCGCACCGAACAATCTCGAGAACGGGGAGTACGCCACCGACGCCGACGAAGGGAGTACCGATCAGTTAGTACTGAACTTCGATGAGTCGGCGGATGTGGGGGCAACGGCATCAACGACGACGCAGTCTCGCGGTTCGACTACGTGTTCCGGATCACGAACAGCGGGACGCAGTTCGTCCGACTGGGCATCGACAAGACCGCTCTCTCACACCCGGAGAAGTGGGACTTCTACCCGTACGGCGACGCTTTGGACTCCTACCCCAACTGGGACGAAGGATACACTGGCCCCGGGATCTCCCCTGGCGACTCGATGGCTGTCGGCGTCCGAATCGACACCACGGGCGGCGTCGACCTCTCGGGCGGCGGTATCGTCATCAAGGCACAAGGGTAGACACCGCAGTGCGGTGCTACCTAGCCCACTCTACTCCTTCGCCCCCAAATACGCCAACACCCCCGCGTATTCAGCCGCGCCTCCGCCGCGGCCTTCCGCTCGCCCCACACCTCGGCGCCGGCCATCTCGTCGGCGTGGTCGACGAAGTGCTCGATCACCGCGTCGTCGTCGCCCAGCTCCGCCCGCTTGCGCCGAACCGCCTCGACCCACTCCATCAGCGTGCGCTTGTAGCCGTTCAGGAACGCCTCGTCGAACGCCCGCGGGCCGAAGTGCGAGAACGCCAGGATCTCCGGTTCGAGGTCCGCGATGGTCGACACGTCCCGCCGGGCCTGGTCTAGGTCGAACTGCGGCGGCGGCGTCGTCTCCCGGATCGTGTCCACGGAGGGGATGTACAGCCCCGCGGCGTCGCCGGTGTAGACGATCCCCGCGTCGGCGTCGTGGAACACGTGCTGGTGGGGCGCGTGCCCCGGTGCCTCGTGGGCGACGAGCGTGCGGTCGCCGAGATCCACCGCGTCGCCGTCCGCGAGGCGGGTGACTCGTTCGTCCGGGATCGGCTCGGGTTCGGCGTAGTACTGCCACTGGTCGCCGACCGCGTCCTTGGTGCCGGCGACGAGGCGGTCCGGCTCGATCAGGTGTCGCGCGCCGCGCTCGTGGATGTACGCCTGTGCGTCCGGGTGGGCCGCAAGCAGGTGGCCGGCGCCGCCGGCGTGGTCGAGGTGGACGTGCGTGAGCACCACCGCGTCCAGACTGTCGATCCCCAGTTCGTCCAGTGCGTCGGCGATCCGCTCGTAGTCGCCGCCGGTGCCGGAGTCGACGACGGCGGTGCGCTCGCCGTCGATGACGTACACCGAGCCGTACTCGGGCACGTCGTACATCCCGGTGTCGACGTAGTGGACGTTCTCGGCTCCTTCGACCGCGGTCACGTCGCCGATAGCCATGGCCGGGCGTTGGTGGCTGCGGGTGAAAGCGGTTCGGGTACGCCGACTTCGGTCACAGGGACGCAGTTGGTTCCGGTTGAACCCGCGATTGCTGATCGGTTGTCTCGACTCGACTGCAGAGACAGCCCCCATCGACGGCCCTCGAAAAAGGCAGCGTACGCGTCCCAACCCCTGTGGGCCGGATCTCACGCGGTTCTGTTCAATCGAGCGAGACTGAGACGCCGGTCTCGTTTTCGACGTTATCAGTGACCGGGCACCGATCTTCCACGTTCGACAGCCACGCGTCGAGGTCCGCATCGCCCGCCGTCTCGACCGACAGCGAAACCTCGACGCCCTGGAGCCCCGCTCGGTCGTCGACGTCTTCGCCCCGGTACGTCGCGTAGTTCACGTCCCCTGGATCGTCGCCTCGAGGGATTCGATGTCGATGTCCATGTCTCGTGCGACCATCGTCCCGGTCAAGTTGAGACAGGCAACCAGGGAGCCGAGCAAGTACTCGACGGGGTTTACGTCCTTACCGACGACGAACTCGGCGTCACCAGTACTGACTTCCGTCCGTCGGGGGCTGAGACGCGATGCTGTGAGTTCGTAGTTCGAGAGTTCTGAATCGCCCATGTGTGGACAGTTACGCGGCCAAGAGTATACCGTTTGTTTTCCCGCCCGGGAGCGGCGTCAGCGAGCCGCTCCGAGCCAGGAGCGAACGGAGCGTCCGGTTCACCCACCGAACTCGACTGGGAGGCCCCAGCGGTGGGGCGGTGCGGTCGCAAGTGGCCAAGCAGCGAACGGTTGGCGCTGGTCGCCGTCGCGGTCGACCAGCCACAAAACCGCAGTCGCGGCCTCAGTCCATCAGGAACTCGATCGCGGCGCCCTGCCCGAAGCCGACACAGAGCGTCGCCAGCCCGCGCGAGTCGCCGCGCTTCTCCATCTCGTGCAGCAGCGTCACGGGCAGCCGCGCCCCGCTGGCGCCGAGGGGGTGACCGATCGCGATGGCGCCGCCGTTGACGTTGAACTGGTCGTCCGGGATCCCCAGCTCCTCCTGGGCGTACACACACTGGGAGGCGAACGCCTCGTTCAGTTCCACGAGGTCGTAGTCCTCGATATCCGTCCCGGCACGTTCGAGCAGCCCCTTCGTCGCCGGCACGGGACCGATCCCCATCACCGTCGGGTCGACGCCGGCGACCTCGTTCGTGCCGATCTCGGCCATGATCTCCAGATCGTTCGCCTCGGCGAACTCCCGGGAGGTGACCATCACCAGCGACGCGCCGTCGGAGATCTGGCTGGAGTTGCCCGCGGTCACCGTCCCGTCGCCGGTGAACGCCGGCGGGAGGCCGGCCAGCTTCTCGGCGGTCGTCCCCGGGCGGAGCCCCTCGTCCTCCTCGACGACGCCGTCGTCGGTCTCGATCGGGACGATCTCGTCGTCGAAGCGGCCGGACTCGGTGGCCTCAACCGCGCGCTGTTGGCTCCGGGCGGCGTACTCGTCCTGCTGCTCACGGCTCACGCCGTACTCCTCGGCGACTTTCTCGGCGGTCATCCCCATCTGGAGCTGGAAGATGTTGTACTGCTCGCCGAGTTCGGGGTGGAGGTACTCGTAGGAGTCGCCGTCCATCGGCACCCGGGACATGTTCTCGACGCCGCCGGCGACGATGCAGTCGCGGTTCCCCGCGGCCACGGCGTCGGCGGCGGAGATGATCGCCTGCATCGAGGAGGCACACCAGCGGTTGATCGTCGTCGCCGGCGTCCCCTCGCCCAGCGAGGAGAGCAGCGCGATCACGCGGGCGACGTTGTTGTCCTGCTCGCCGCGCTGCTGGGCGACGCCCCACATCAGGTCCTCGACCTGCTCGGGGTCGACGCCGGTGGTCTCGAGGGCGTCCTCGATCAGCGGCACCGAGAGATCCTCGCTTCTGGTCTCCGCGAAGACGCCGTCCTGCTTCCCCTGCGGGGTCCGGCGTGCGTGTACGACGACAGGTGTCGACATACCTCAGCCTGCGTTCGGGACGGGCATAAATCCGACCGAACGCGGCGTGCGTGGTCGAAGGTTTCCGGAGGCCGACGGAGAAAGTACTTACAGCACCGCCCGGACGCTCTCGAACGTGTTCCGCCCCGCTCGCTGGGCGCGCCGTCGCCCGGTCGTGGCCGTCCTGGCGCTGACCGCGCTCGCCCTCCTCCTCCGACTGGTCGCCCTGGGCGACCGCACCGTCCACTGGGACGAGGCCCGCGTCGCCTACTGGACGCTGCGCTACGTCCGCGGCGCCGGCTTCGCCTACCGGCCGATCATCCACGGCCCGTTCGTCCCGATCGTCGCCGGCGCGCTGTTCGAACGCCTCGGCCCGACGGCGTTCGTGGCCCGGCTCCCGGTCGCCGTCATCGGCGGCCTCGCGCCGCTGTCGGCGCTGCTGTTCCGCCGGCCCGGCGAGTCGGCGGGGCCGGCCACCGACCGACTCCCCCGTCTCGGCCTCTCGGACGCCGAGACCGTCGCCCTCGCGGCGCTGCTCGCGGGCACGCCGACTCTCGTCTACTACTCGCGGTTCATGCGCTCGGACGTGCCACTCGCCGTGTTCGCGCTGTTCGCGCTCGGCTGCACCGTCCGGGCGCTCGCGACGGGGCGTCGACGCCACGTCGTCGCCGCCGGCCTGTTCGCGGGGCTCGCGGTCCCGACGAAGGAGAACGTGGTGCTGTACGCCGCCTGCGCGGTCGGGACGGCGGCGGTCGCGGTCGGCTGGCCAGCAGTCGGCTCGCTACTCCCGTGGCGCGAATCGGCGGCCGACCCGCCTCCCGAAACGGCGCTCCGCGACTCGCTCGTCCGGGCGCGGGCCGTCGCCGCCCGCCACCTCCCCGCGGTGCCGCTGGCGCTGCTCGTGGCGCTCGTCCCGATCGTGTTCTTCCTCGCGCCGCGTGGGCCCGCTGGCGACCCCTCGCTCGGTGCGGCGCTGGCGGGCGACGCCGGCTGGCTCGGGCTGATCGAGCGTGCCACCCTGGGAACGTGGGAGACGTTCAGGTCGAGCCTCTGGACCGGCAGCCGGAGCCACTCCTACCCGGAGTACGCGGGGAAGCTCTGGGGCTACCTGCTGGTCGGCGCGCTCCCGGTGGCCGTCGGCGCCGGCGCCGCGTTCGTCCGAGAGCTTCGCTCGCCGTCGCGGCCGATCGTCGTCCCGCTGGTCGCCTGGGGCGTGGCGTCGATGCTGGGCTACCCGCTGGCGACGGACATCCCCGCGCCGTGGATCTCGATCCACCTCCTGATGCCGCTGCTCGTTCCCGCGGCCGTCGGCTGGGTCGCACTCGCTCGCGGGCGGGCGTGGGAGTTCACCGTCGACGGACCGGCCGACGGCGCCGCCGACCGCCTGCCGGATGCCGACGCCCGCAAGCGGTACGCCCGCTACGCGCTCGCGGCGTTGGTGGTACTCTCGGCCGTGCAGGTGCCGCTGGTGCTCGCGGCCACGTCGATCACACCGCCGCTGTACGTGAACGTGCTCGCGCAGTCGGCACAGCCGCCCGACGATCTCTCACCGGTGCAGGCGACCGTCGCGGACGCGGCCGACGACGGCGGCGTGCTGTTCTACGGCGAGGAGTACTACCTGCCCAACGAGTCCGTCGACAGGACGCCACCGGCCGACGGGGAGAACTGGCTCGGCTGGTGGCTCAACCGCCTCCCGATGGCGTGGTACGCCGAACAGGCCGATGCTCCCACGGCGTACGCCCGCGGCGCCGACGCGCTGAGCGAGCGGGCGTCGATACCGCCGGTGGTGTTCGCGGACCCCAGCGAGGCCGACTCGGCGGCGGCCGTGCTCACCGATCGGGGGTACCAGCGCACGCGCTACGACCTCGGGCTCTACCACGAGCAGGCGGTCGTGACGTTCGTCGACGAGTCGCGACTGGATCGTGGGCGAACGAACAGATCCGCCCACGGGTGGCCGATAGTGGGGGTCCGACGCGCTTAACCGACTGGGGCGGCAACTCTGTCAGGATGAGCGACCCCGCCGTCGACGTCGTAGAGTTCCTGTTGACTGCACACACGTACACCGAGGAGGACGACCTCGACGAGGACGACCTCCCACCCCGGTACCGGCAGGTGTTCTGGTCCGACGGGTCGATCGAGCGCCCGCTGGCGGTTACGCAGGACCGCGCGCGCACCGCCACCAGCGTCGATCACCCGTGGGACGCCGTCTCGGATCTGCTCTTTACCCAGCGGACGGAGTTCTCCGGCGAGATCTCGCTGACCCAGCCCGATATGGCGCTCGAGTGGTATCTCGACCACGCCGACGAGGACCGCCTCGCCGCCAACCCCACGCTGGCCTACGCCGCCGAGCACGCCGACGTCGAGGTCGGCGTCACCCGCGAGCAGGCCCGCGAGGACAATCAGCCGATCCAGGCCGACCGCGTCTGGATCGACTCCCTGCTCGACGAGTACTTCGACGAGGACGACGACGCCGAGATGCTCGATCTCGTCCACATTCTCGCGCCCGAGGAGATCGAGACGACCCTCGACGATCTGGTGCTGACCGAGGACCAGAACGACGAGGTGAACAAGATCGTCACCGCGATCGAGAACCGCGACTACCTCGCCAGCATCGGCCTGAGCGAGATCGGGAAGATCCTGTTCGTCGGCCCGCCCGGCACCGGGAAGACCACCATCTCCCGGGGGCTGGCCCACGAGCTCGGCCTCCCGTTCGTCGAAGTGAAGCTCTCGATGGTCACCAGCCAGTACCTCGGCGAGACGGCCAAGAACGTCGAGAAGACGTTCGAGGTCGCCAAGCGGCTCTCGCCGTGTATCCTGTTCATCGACGAGTTCGACTCCGTCGCCAAGACGCGGAAGTCCGACGAGCACGCCGCGCTCAAGCGGGCGGTCAACACGCTGCTCAAGAGCATCGACGACATCTCGCTGGTGCGCGACGAGGTGCTCACGGTGGCCGCCACGAACCACCCCGACCAGCTCGACGCCGCCGCCTGGCGGCGCTTCGACGAGGTCGTGAACTTCCCCAAGCCCGACCGCCAGATGCGTGCGGACATCCTCCGTATCGTCACGCAGGACATGCAGATGGGCGACTTCGATCCCGAGGTCGTCGCCGAGGAGACCGAGGGGCTCACCGGCTCCGACCTCCGGATGGTGCTGCGCGAGGCGGTCCTCCAGGCGCTCACCGAAGGGCGCCGTGAGCTCACCCAGCAGGACGTGATGAACGCCGTCCAGGGGTTCGAGGAGCGGGACAACCTCAAGAACATGGACATGATCGACGGCGAGGGCGCCGCGATCGCCGGCGACGGCGGCCACGATCACGATCACGACCACTAGCGTCACTCTTCTCGGCGACAGGACGACTGCCGCCGACCGGTTTTCAGCGTTCGACTGGGCGCCAGACCGCCACGGCGGCGGTGGCAAGCGCCGCCACGGTCCAGCCCGCGAGCCCCAGCGCGCTGACCAGCGGGTGGCCCGTCGCGACCCCGGGATCAGCCGCGATCGCCGGCCTGATCGCCAGTTCGAGCACGAGCCCGCGGAACGCGCTGGCGGGCGCCAGCCCGACGAGCACGCCGATCAGGTCGCCGACGAACCCCGTCGTCAGCAGCGCCACGAGCGCGAGGTCGGCGACGAACGCCACGATCACGACGACGCCAACGCCCGCCGCGAGCGCCTCGCGGTCGGTCCGGGCGAGCGCAGACGCCGCCAGCACGAACGCGACCGTCGCGAGCACGTACCAGCCGGCGAAGAGCACGAACCGGCCGTAGATCAGCGGCGTGTCGCCCGCGGAGTGTGTCGCCAGGAACGACGAGGTCGCCGGCGCGCCGAGCCCCGCGACGACGCCGGCGGCCCCGAGCACCGCGACGACGAGCACGAACGCGGGGAGTGCGCGGCCGACGAACACCCCGAGCACGTACTCGAGTCGCGACACCGAGTACGTCCGGAGGATCGACAGCGTGCCGCGCTCGTCGTCGCCGCGGATCGACTGGAAGGCGATGGCGAATGCGAGCACCGGAACGAGCAGTTCGACCGGCAACAGCAGGTCGTACGTCAGCGAGACGTAGCCGCCGGGCGAGCCCATCGAGGCGCCGCCGAGGCCGATCACGACGGCGGCAAACGCCGCCGCGACCGCGAGCAGCGCCCGGTTCCGCAGCAGCGTCCGAACCTCGCGGCCCGCGACCGCGGCGACGAGGCGGGGACGGATCACGCCGAATCCCCCTCCGTCCGCGCGTCGATGTCGACTGCGTCCCGGCCGGAGCCGGCGACCGTCGCCGAGAACACGTCCCGGAGCCGCTCGGCGCCGGCCTGCTCGACGAGGGCGGCGGGCGAGCCGTCGAGGACGAACTCGCCGTTGGCGATCAGGAGCACCCGATCGGCGTACCGCGAGACGGCTTCGAGGTCGTGGCTCGTCGTGAGCACGAGCCGGCCGTCGGCGGCCATCGACGCCGCGGCCTCGAAGATGTGGTCGGCGATGTCCGGGTCGAGCCCGCTGGTGGGCTCGTCCAGCACGACGACCGGCGGGTCGCCGATCAGCGCCTGGGCGAGCCCCAACAGCCGCGTCATCCCGCCGGAGAGCTCGTCGACGCGGCGATCGGTCGCGCCGCCCAGCCCCACGCGGGAGAGGATGGCGTCGGCGTCGACCTCGGTCTCGACCAGCGAGCCGTAGAACGCGACGACCTCGCGGACGGTGAAGCCGGGGCGGAACCGCGGCGACTGCGGGAGGTACGCGACGGTCCGGCCGGTCGTCGCCGGCCGGGTGACCGTCCCGGTGTCGAGCGATCGCAGGCCGGCAAACAGTTCGAGCGCCGTGGTCTTCCCGGAGCCGTTCGGCCCGACGAGCGCGACGAACGTCCCGTCTTCGAGCGCGACGCTCGCGTCGTCGAGGATCGTCACGTCGCCGAAGGCGAACGAGGCGTCCGCGAACTCGAGCACGGGCTCGCTCATCCGGCCACCTCCGTCACGTTGCCCGACGCCCGGAGCTCGGCGAGCGTCTCCGGGCGGGCGGGCGTCGTCCGCGGCGCTACGTCGACGACGCCGGTCGCACGCAGTCCGGGGACGGTCTCCTGCACCGTGCGAACGAGATCGACCGCCGGCGAGCGTCCGAGCGTCCACGCGCCCGGCGTCGTCTGGACGCGGGAGTCGACCGGCCCGGTCGGCCGGAACGCGCGTTCGTAGTGGCCATCGCCGTCGGTGTCGCTCCCGGGTGCCGGCCCCCAGTAGTTACCCTGCTCCCCGACGGTCCAGACGCGGAGCGGGCCGATGCTGGCCGTCGCCGCCTGCTCGTTCCCGACGATGTCGTTCGCGGTCAGGAGGTTCGTCGCGAGCGCGTCGCCGGCCCGGAGCCCAACGTCGTTGCCGACGACGGTGTTGTGGGTGTACAGCGACTGCGTGCTGTACACGTTGAACCCGCGGCCGTTGTTGACGACGACGTTCCCCCTGAAGTACGACTGCGACCCCGCGGTGGAGATGCCGACCCGGGAGTTACGCACGTCGTTGCCGACGAGGAGGTTGCCCGACGGGCGAGTCATCATGAAGATCCCCGCGTTCGAGTCGCGGGCGGTGTTGTTTCGCAGCAGTGAGTCGGAAGTGTACATTTCGTGGATCCCGAAGCGGTGGTCGGTGAACTCGCTGTCCCGGACGACGATCCCGTCGGCGCGGTGGGTGTAGATCCCGTCGCGGC
Organism: Halolamina pelagica; assembly: GCF_001307315.1. Classification (GTDB taxonomy): domain Archaea; phylum Halobacteriota; class Halobacteria; order Halobacteriales; family Haloferacaceae; genus Halolamina; species Halolamina pelagica_B. The sequence continues at coordinate 629,959 of NZ_LGUC01000001.1, read as the reverse complement.
CGCCGCTGAATCGCGTGTCCTCGACGACGATCGGCTCGTACATCGCGACCAGCCCCATAAAGCCCTCCTGGGTGCCGCCGGCGACGGCGACTGTCGACTCGCGGACCACGGTGCCCTGGCTATCGAGCGTGACGATGCCCGAGGCCGGCGTCTCGATCGAGACGTTCGCCACGAGCGAGCGCTCGGCGTTGATGAACCGGACTGCCGCGTCGCCCCGGCCGTAAGCGAGTTCGACGTTTTTCGACCAGTTCAGCCCCTCGATCTGCGTCGTGTTGAGCATGCTCCGTCGGCTCCCCACGTCGCCGACGCCGTCGACCCGGAGATCAGTGAGGGTGGTTCGGGGCGCCGCGATCGTGACCACGGTGCCGTTGCCGTTGCCCCGGATCGTCGTCGCGTTCCCGGCGCCGGCGATCGTCAGCGACTTGTTGACGACCAGCCCGTCGGTGTGGTAGGTGCCCGGCGGGAGTTCGACGGTCGTGTTCGGCGGGGCGGCCGCGACGGCGGCGGCGAGGCTCTCGGCGTCCTCGCCGACGACGATCGACGTGGGGCGGTCGCGAGCGGTCGTCGCGGCGACGCTATCGTTCGCCCACGTCGAGCGGTTTTCGACCGCGGCCCGGAGCGTCGCCGCCGACGCCGGTTCGCGGGCCTGTACCCGCTCGGTGACTGCCGTCCAGGGGACGATCTCGCCGCCGTAGGCGTCGACGAACGCCGCCGCGTCGTCGCGGTCGGAAAAGGGGACCGCGACGGGGCCGCTCGGCAGGCGAGCGCGGCTGTCGACGACGATCACGGTCTCCTCGGCCGGGGCGAACTCGACTTCGCCCTCGGCGGTCAGGTAGCCGTCGTCGGTAAGCGAGGCGTTGGCGCCCGCGTAGTCGGAGACGAACGCCGCGACGGGCTGGCCGAAGCGTTGTTCGTGGCCGGTTCGGCCCTGCTCGGCGACGTAGGAGCCGACGCTGTTGAAGCCGACCACGTACTCGTAGGCCGAGTAGTACACCTCCACCCGGGGGATCGAGAGCCCCTTCGCCTCGGTCTGGCGGACGGTCTCGTCGGTGAGGCCGAGCGTGAACGTGTCTCCGAACGGGACGGGCTCGACGTCGTCGGCGGCGCCGACGGGAACGACGAGCGTGGCGCTCAGAACCACCACGGCGACCACGAACACCGTCGCGAACGCGGTCAACGGGAGGCTTCGCGCGGCCATCTACCGCCCGAGCGTCGAGATGAGCTCCGGCGATACCTCCTCGAAGCTGACGATGTCGCCGCCGTACTCCGACTGGAACGACTCGGCGTCCCCCGCCTCGGAGAACGCGATCAGGTCTTCACCCATCGCGCCGACCACCGACGAGCCGGCGACGAACGTGACCGTCGTCGCGTCGACGAACGAGTCGGCGTCGTAGTGCGTCGAGATGATCTCCTGGTCGTCGTCGGTCCGGATCTCGTAGTCGACCGTGGAGTAGTCGGTCACGTAGAACGCCTCGCGGCTCCAGTCCTCGTGTTCGAAGTCGAACTGGAACGCCTCCCACGTGCTGTCGAACCGCGCGGGGTTGTCGTGCCCGGCCGGCTGCTCGTCGGCGTAGAAGATCTCCGAGGTCGGGCCGGGGTGCTGGGAGATGACCATGCCACAGACGTCACAGGTAGCGTCTTCGGACAGCGTCACTGCTTCGGGTGCGCCGCCGTCGCCGCCGAGACAGCCGGCGAGACCGGCAGTGATCCCGGCGGTCGCCACGATTGCGTGGCGGCGAGTACAACTGGCGCCCGTCGCCGACGCGTCAGAACTGTCACCGTGGTTTGGATCGCGTTTGCTGGGAGTCATGGGCAGGTGTGGCGGTCGCCGCCACAGCAGGGCGACACCGCTCACGTGGTTGAAGATACGTCGCGCTGGCGCAAAGGAGTATTGGTGCGACAGTCGAACGCTGCCCGGAGTCGGGGGTACAAACCGCGCGCGCTCTACCGCCCAGCCATGGACCGCGCCGAGTTCGTCGACCGACTCGACGAGGAGCTCCGGACCGACGACTACGCCGACGTCGACGCCAGCCCCAACGGGCTACAGATCGGCCGCCGCGAGGGCGAGGTCGAGACCGTCGCGTTCGCGGTCGACGCCGCCGACGCGACGATCGAGGCCGCGCTCGACGCCGGCGCCGACGCGCTGGTCACCCACCACGGCCTGGTGTGGGGCGGGCTGGACCGCGTGACCGGCCGGGAGTACGAACGGATCGAGCCGCTGATCCGCAACGACCTCCCGCTGTACGTCTCGCACCTGCCACTCGACGGGCATCCGACGCTCGGGAACGCCGCCGGGGTCGCCGACCTGCTCGACCTCCACGCCCGGGAGCCGTTCGGCGAGGTCGGCCCGGAGACCGTCGGCCTGCTCGGCGAGCGCAACGAGCCGATCACCGTCGGCGCGCTGTCGGGGCTGTTGGCCGACGAACTCGACACTGGTGAGGAAGGGGTCCAGACGCTCGCCTTCGGCCCCGAGGAGATCGAGCGCGTCGCCGTCCTGACGGGCAGCGGCACCGACTGGCTCGGGGAGGCCGTCGACGCTGGCGCCGACGTGCTAGTCACGGGCGAGGGGAAACAGCAGGTGTACCACGAGGCCCGCGAAGCGGGGATCAACGTGCTGCTCGCGGGGCACTACGCGACGGAGACCTTCGGGTACGGTCGCTGCAGGCGCTGACCGAGGAGTGGGGGCTGGAGACGGTGTTCGTCGATCACCCGACGGGACTCTGAGCCGCCGGGAGGGGTACCCACGTATCGGGTGCTTCAAGCCCGTACCGCCACGAGACGGGTGTATGAGTGAGGACGCCGATCACGGGGAGGAGACCGAACGCCGGGAGTTCCAGCACGACCCGATCGGGCACGCCTCCGTCAGCGCGGGGATGAGCGTGGGCGAGCTCGTCGAGCAGTATGGCGACGCCGGCATCGGCGCCGCCGCAGTCCACGAGGCCGCCGACGTGTACACCGAGATGCTCGAGGACGACGACTGCGCCGTCTTCCTCTCGCTGGCGGGGGCGATGGTGCCCGCCGGGATGCGGGAGGTCGTCGCCGGCCTGATCCGGGAGGGCCACGTCGACGCGCTGGTCACGACCGGCGCGAACCTGACCCACGACGCGATCGAGGCCATCGGCGGCAAGCACCACCACGGGAGCGTCCACGGACACGGCCACGGTGATGGGGAGCACGGCCACGAGGGCGAAGGCCACGGCGAACACGGCCACGACGAGGACCACCCCAAACACGCCTCGGGCTCGGGCACGCGCGACCACGACGAGCGCCTGCGCGAGGAGGGCGTCGACCGCATCTACAACGTCTACCTGCCACAGGAGCACTTCGCGCTGTTCGAGGAGCATCTCCGAGAGCACGTGTTCCCGCCGCTCGAGGCGGAGGGCGTCGTCAGCATCGAACGGTTCACTCGCGAGCTGGGGCGGGCGAACAGCGAGGTGAACGCCGCGGAGGAGATCGACGAGGGCCCGGGCATCGCCGCCGCGGCGTACGAGAACGACGTACCGATCTACTGTCCGGCGGTGCAGGACTCGGTGCTCGGCCTGCAGGCGTGGGTGTACTCCCAGACCTCCGAGTTCTCGCTGGACGCGCTGGCGGACATGACCGGGCTGACGGACCTCGCCTTCGAGTCCGAGCGCGCGGGCTGTCTGCTGGTCGGCGGCGGCGTGCCGAAGAACTTCACCCTCCAGACGATGCTCGTGACGCCGGGTGCGTACGACTACGGCGTCCAGATCACCATGGACCCCGAGGCGACCGGCGGGCTCTCGGGCGCGACGCTCGACGAGGCCCGGTCCTGGGGAAGTTCGAGCCCGACGCGCGCAACGCGACGATCGTCGGCGACGCGACCGTGTTCCTGCCGATGCTGGTCGCGAACGCCCTGGAGACGCTGGACGGGTAGATGGACGCCCCAATCCGTGCGGCCGTCGAGTCGTGGGCCGACGCACCGATCGTCGACGCCGCCGAACTCGACGGCGGCGAGGTGGGCAGCGTCCACCGCGTCGACCTCGCGGACGGCCGCCGGCTCGTCGCCAAGGCCGCCGCGACGGATCTCCGGACCGAGGCGCGGATGCTCCGCCACCTCGCCGACCACGGGCTCACGGTTCCCGAAGTGTTCCACGCCAGCGAGGCGCTGCTCGTGCTCGAGTTCGTCGAGGGCGACTCCGAGATCACGCCCGCCGTCGAGCGCGATCTCGCCGACCGACTCGCCGCGCTGCACGCCGAGTCGGCGCCGACGTTCGGCTTCCCGGTCGACACGCTCACCGGGAAGCTCGACCTGCCGAACCCACGGGAGGCGGACTGGCCGACGTTTTTCGGCGAGTACCGGCTCGGCTACATGGCCGACCGTGCCGAGACGGAAGGGCTGCTGCCGGCGAGCGACGCCGAGCGCATCGACGAACTCGTCGACGACCTGCCGGCGCTGCTGGATCACGACCCGGCGCCGTCGCTGATCCACGGCGACGTGTGGACCGAGAACCTCGTGACCGACGGCGAGTCGGTGCGGGCGTTCCTCGATCCCGCCTGCTACTACGCCGACCCGGAAGTCGAACTGGCCTACGTCGACTGGACCGGGACGGGCGGGGAGGCGTTCTTCGAGCGGTATCGGGAGCGAGCGGCGGGGCCGGACGGGGGACTCCCCGACGGCGTTGCCGGCCGGCGGCCGATCTACCGACTACTGCCGCTGCTGGTGCATCTGCGTCACTTCGGCGACGAGTACCGCGAGCCGGTTCGGGAGACGCTGGCCGAACTGGGGTACTAGCGCGTCCAGAACGACGACGTGAAGATCACCAGCACCGAGAGGATCTCCAGCCGACCGATCCACATGAGGAACACCATGTACAGTTTCGCGGCGCCCGAGAACGCCAGGAAGCTGTTCATCGGGCCGACAGGGCCGAAGCCCGGACCGACGTTGCCCAGCGTCGCGATGGCGACGCTCATCGCCTCCAGGCCCGACAGCGTCACGTCGGGCGTCCGGAAGCTGTCGAGGTAGAGCAGCATCGTCGAGACCGCAAAGAGCACCACGAACACCGTCACGAACACGAACACCTCGCGGATAGTGGTCTCGTCGATGACCTCGTCGTTCAGCCGGACCGGCCTGACGGCCTCGGGGTGGGCGGCGACGAACAGCGAACGGTCGGCCGCCCGCTTCGCGATCACCCAGCGCACGATCTTGATCGACCCCGCGGCAGAGCCGGCCGAGCCGCCGAGGAAGTACGCGAACAGCAGGACCGTCTGCGCGGAAGCGTCCCACGTGTTGAAGTCCATACTCGCGTAGCCGGTGGTCGTGACGATCGCGATCACCTGGAACAGCCCCTGCCGGAGCGCGTTCTCGAGGTTGCCGGCGACGGCGTCGACGTTCGTCGGCGTCTCGGCCATCCCGACGCCCGCGAACAGGACTGCGGAGACGACCGCACCGAACCCCGCGATGACGAGGAGGTACGCGCGGAACTCCGCGTTGTCGGTCAGGTGACGGGGCTCCCCGTTGAACACGTGCCAGAACAGCGCGAAGTTGGTCCCCGCGATCAGCATAAAGGGCATCATCGCCCACTGGATCGCCGGCGCGAACGCCTCGGCGCTGCGGGCTTCGGGCGAGAACCCGCCCGTTGGGAGCGTGGTGAGCGCGTGGGCGACGGCGTTGTAGAGGTCCATGTTCGGCGCGACGTCGACGACGCCGAGCGCGAAGTAGACCAGCGCCGCGAGCAGGGTGAACCCGCGTAGATCCCCCAGAGCGCGCGGGCGGTCTCCTGGATCCGCGGGGTGAGCTTGTCGAGGCTCAGCCCCGGCGCCTCTTGGTTCATTACCTGTGCGCCGCCGACGGACATCTCGGGCAGGATCGCCACCATGAGGACGAGAATCCCCATCCCCCGAGCCACTGGGTGAGCTGGCGCCACAGCAGCATCGCGTGGCCGTGCCGTTCGGTGGAGATCTCGCCCAGCACGGTCGCGCCGGTGGTCGTGAACCCGCTCATGCTCTCGAACAGCGCGTTGATCGGCGCGGCGACCGTGCCGGTCCCGGCGACGAGGTACGGCACCGTCCCGCGAGCGGGACGACCAGCCAGGCGAGACTGACGAGGAGGAACGCCTCGCGCCGACCCAGTTCGTCGTCAGTGCCGAGGCGCTCGAACAGCAGGCCCGTCCCGAGCATCACGGCGCTCGTGGCGACGAAGGGGACGGGGCTCTCGCCGTAGTAGAGGGCGGCCAGCAGCGGGATCAGCGGCGTGACACCGAGATACTTCAGGACGCGGCCGACGAAGCCGACGCTCACGCGGTAATCGACGTACGTGCTCGGGAGTGAAACCATCGAGTGTTCGTCTCTGTCGGTTTCAGTTCGTGCCCGAACAGGGAGCGAGGGCGATCTCCTCGATCCGGGCCTGTTCGTCCGCGATGCGTCGGAGTTCGACCGCCATCCCCTCGGCGTCGCCGTCGCTCTCGATCTGCGCCATCCGGTCGGCGGTGCTGGCGAGCAGCGCCGCCGCCTCGGCGATCGTCTCCCGCTCCTCGGGGTCGAGACGGGTGACGATCTCGGAGTAGCATCGTTCGGTTGGCTCTTCGGTGCTCATACCGGCCGTTCTCGGGGCGGGACTATCAAACCCCGGCGTGCCGAGTCAGGCGACCGAGCGCCGGGGAGAGAGCAGGAACGTCGCCTCGCCCGGGCCGTCGGCGAGGTCGAAGCCGAGCGTCACCGGCTGCTCGGTACCCAGTGCGATCGTCACCTCGCTGTCGGCGGGGATCGGGCGCGCCATCTCGCGGAGGTAGTCGAGACTGAACAGCGACTCGACCGCGGCGGGCGAGAGCGCGGCGAGATCGTCGCCGTCGAACGCCAGCGCCACGTCGTCGGTGTCGCCGCTGGCCTCCGCGTAGAACGCCGCCGGGTCCGCGTCGACGCCCAGCGTGAGGTGGGTCGACACCATCTCGGCGGCGTCGACGATCCGCGACACGTCGCTGCCCGCGATCGCCAGTTCGGCCGGACAGTCGTACTCCATCTCGGCGGGGTCCAGCGGCTCGCGGATCGCCTCGGGGTCGATCAGCCCCAGCGTGTAGGCGAGTTCGCCCACCAGCACGTGGAGGCGACGGCGCTCGGCGTCGAGGACGAGCCGAACCGAATCCCCCGGATCCGCGAGGCCGACGACCTCCCCGAGCCGGCTCACGTCGACGCCGACGGTCTCGCCGTTGGCGGCGTACTGCTCGAACGCGTCGGCCGGGAGATCGAGCGAGACGGCGGCGACGCTCGCGGGATCGACCGCGCGGACGTGGAGGCCGTCGGCGGCCAGTTCGAGCCGACACTCGTCGACGAGCGCGCCGAGGACGGCCAGCGAGTCGTCGAGTCGGTCGGCGTCGATCGTCGCGTCGACGGCGGGGTCCTGCGGGAGCGACACGGTCGGCGAGACGGCTTCGGACATGGTCGAACCCGCGTCCGGCTTCTGTATAAGCATTTTTACCAGTAGTGTGGTGGATAATCAATTACCAAGTATTTAACGCCACTTTTATCCACATCCATACCCGTTTTCGAAGTATGGTCGATAGTGATCGCGAGCGCGGAATCCTGAGCGAGGCCGACCGCGCGTACCTGCGCGGGGAGACGACGTTCTCGAGCGTTCAGTCGGAGCGCAACGCGCGGGCGCGGATCCGCGACCGGCTGTTCGAGGCGGTTCGGGACTTCGAACTCCTGATCGAGCGGCTCGACGACCACGACCGCGAGCTGGTGTTCGGGAAACGGTTCGGGAACCTGGCCGGCGCCGACGCGTTCGACGCGCTGGTGTCGGCCCAAGCGCTGCTGTACCGTGGCGTCGACGACACCGACCTCGACTTCGCGACGGTGCTGCACGAGGCGATCAACGTCGCCGAGGCGAGCGATGGCCGGGCGGCGACGGTCGACCTGGACGTGACGTACGAGCGGCTGAGCCCGGAGAGCCTGCTGCACAAGCTGGAGCAGGGCGAGGAGCTGTCGCTGACGGAGCTGGCGTACCTCCACGGCCACGACGACGTGAGCCGGGACCGGTTGGCGCGCTACGTCGCCGACGACGAGACCGTCGACGACGGCCGGATCCAGTCGAAAGTGACGGAGTTCTAGCGGCGGGGACGCCGGCTGTCCGGGAGAAGTGCCGAGGGATGGTGAACCGCGAGCGTGACGCTCGCCGTCGTTGCCGCACGGACCGCGGGTCGTCTGCACCGCCGAGCACGGTGTTTTAGTGGGACTCGGTCGAAACGGACGGGCGTGTCCCCCGTCCTTGCAAGCGAGCTCTCCGAGAAGTCAGTGATGAGTACCGATGGCCAGCACGTCGGTGAGCTGCACACGCTCACCCTCGACCCGGCGACGGGCGAACTGGAGACGCTGGTCGTGAACACCGAGCAGTCGGCGATCTTCGGGATCGATCAACGGGAGGATGGACGGATCCATCTCCCGGCGAGCGTGCTCGAGAGCGTCAGCGAGCAACTCATCATCAGCCCCCGACTCTGGGCTAATCGTCGACGACGAGCCGCGGCGCCGGTCGACGTGACGCCTGAAAAACGCCGAGGAAGGGATTTGAACCCTTGAGTCCGTGAGGACAGTAGATTTCGAATCTACCGCCTTGGCCAGGCTAGGCTACCTCGGCTCACCCAACCGTCGGACGTGCTCCGGTTAATCGGTTACGATTCACCGCAGCGCGTTCACCAGCGCGACAGCGCCGACCACCAGCAGGAACACCGACGCGATCGGCTGGCCCCCGCCGCGGCGAGATACACCGCGTAGCCGATGGCGACGGCGAGGCTCCCGACGAGAACCGACGAGACGACGTGGACGGTCTCGCCCCGCATGGTGTCGGTCTCCCTCCCCAACTGCTCGCCCACCGAGACGGCGTTGCTGGCGGCGTCCCACGCGAGCACCCCCGTCAGGGCGCCGACGAGCACGAGCAGCGGCGGCGCGCCGGTGTAGCCCGCGTACAGCGCGCCGAGCACCAGGACCCCGCCGCCGTTGGTGATCAGCCGACGCGACGCGACCGCGAGCCCGGCGAGCAGCACGACCAGCCCCAGCCCCGAGACGGCACCGCCGGTGGGGACGACGACGGCCGTCGCCGCGACCGAGAGCAGCGCGAACCCGGCCGCGACGGCGACGCCGAAGCGGGACGGCTCGCGAGTGATTTCGCTCATCGAGGCCACCTCCGACGGCGCCGGCAGTCGGTGTTGTGGACTCGACGCGTGCAGGTCATCGAGACCACCTCCGCGTCGCCCGGGCGAGTTCGACCGCCAGCGGCCGCTCGCCCCAGTCGATCACCCGGATCCCGTGGCTCCGGAGCCGGCGGAGCCGCGTGTCGCGTTCGAGCCGGGCGAGCCGGCGGGTCGCCGTGTCGTCGGTCGTCGGGTCGGGGCTGATCAGCGTCAGCTGGTGGCCGTAGGCGTTCAGTCGCTCCGCGACCGTCGCGATGTAGTCGTCGGTGGCCGGGCTGAACAGCACGATCTGGGCGTCCGCGGGCAGTCGGCGCCGGAGCCGGCGCAGCGCGATCGAGGGGTAGAACGGCTCTTCCGAGGGTGACACCGAGAACGACGGGTGGTCCGCGAGCAGGCGCCGGGCGGTCGCGCGGTGCTGCTCGCCCGTCGCGGGCGCGAGCCAGCAGGCTTCGGGGCCGTAGCTGGCGATCCCCACCCGATCGCCCGTCGAGAGTAGCGCCGAGAACGCCTCGCCCGCGGCCTCGACGCTGCGCTCGACCGCGTTCGGCGTGTCCTCGTCCGGCGCCCGGTAGGCCGCCTCCCGGCTGTCGACCAGCAGCACCACCGTCGCCGCCCGCTCCTCGCGGAACGAGACCGTCGAGAGCTCGCCGCTGCGGGCGTAGCGGTTCCAGTCCACCCGCGAGAGCGGGTCCCCCGTCGGTACTCCCGAGTCGAGTGGAACTCCAGGCCCGAGCCCGCCACGTCGGTCGCGACCCGCCCGGAGTACGGCGTCGTCAGCCCGCGTAGCGGTAGATCGCTGCTGGCTTCGAGGGTGGGGAGACAGCGCAGCGTCGTCGCGGCGTCGACCTCGACAACCCGCTCTCGCGAGCCGCTGGCGTTGCGAACGACCGCCGTCAGCGGCTCCCACTCGTGGCTGCCACGCGTCGCCGTCACCGTGTAGCTGAACGTCGCGCGCTTGCCGGGGCGGAGTGCGGTCCCCAATCGGGCGGCGCCGTCGCTGACCGAGAGCCCCGGGGGACGCCGTCGATCAATCGCAGGTCCGGAACCGTCGCCGAGCCGGCGTTCTCGACGGTGACCGTCACCGTCACCTCGTCGTCCGGGCTGGGCGACGCCTCGGAGAGCTCCCGCTCGACAGCGAGATCGGCCGGCGGCGCGTCGCCGAACCGGGCGTAGGCCGCGAAACCGACGCCGACGAGTGCGACGAGGAACAGGCTGGGGCGCTGGAACGGCAGGCCGAGCGCGAACGCCGCGAACGCCAGCGCGCCGATCCCCGCCCAGTGCTCGGTGTCGACGGCGTCGACGTAGCTCATCCGTCACCCTCGTGGCTGACGAGGTCGTCGACGACCCCGACCGTGCGGGCGAACGCCGCCTCGTACTGCGAGAACGGCGCCGTCGCGAGCAGGCGCGCCCGCTCGGCCGGGGGAGCCGGACCTCGTCGCTCAGAAACCACGCCGCAACCGGGTCCTCGGTCCACTCGCCCGTCCGGAGCCGCTCGCGGGCCGCGGACTCGCTGCAGCCCTCGGCGTCGGCGACGGCCGCGGCGGCGACGGTCGCGATCCGCTCGCGGATCTGCTCGCGTGGGCGATCCCCCGGCGAGAGGAGCGACGCGCGTAGCGGAGGGTTTCACGAAGGTCGTCGCCCGGCGTCGGCGCCTCGTAGCGGCGCTCGGGGTCGCCGGTGTCGGTCTCCCGGAGCGGCGTCCGGCGGCGACTGAGCGCGGTCGTGACGGACTGGACGCCGGCGGCGACCGCGATCAGGAGCACGAACACCCAGGTCGCGGGGATCAGGCCGGCGAACTCCTGCCGGAAGGAGACGAACAGCCCCACGAGCACGGCGACGGCGCCGAAGGCGGCGAGTCGGCGCCTCATTCCTCGGCCTCCGCGTAGCTCTCCTCGATCCGGCGCAGCGCCGCCGTCGCGCGCTGTTCGCGCTCCTCGGTCACGTCCTGATCGCCGTACCGGACCGCCTCGAACAGGTCAGTGAGCTCGTTCACGTCGTCGGGCGCCATCCCGGCGTCGACGGCCGCGGTCGCGAACTCGGCGGGCGTCGAGGACTCGGGCCGCTCGACCGCGAGGTGTTCGGTCATCTCCGCCCACGCCCGGAACACCTCGTTGTCGAAGGTGTCGCCGGTCTCGATGCGGTCGGCGGCCCGGCCCGCCGCCCGGCCGACGGCGGCGATGTCGGTCTCCTCGTCGTCGGCGTCGCGCTCGCGGTCGACTACCGCATCCACAACGTCGTCCGCAGAGGCGACGTAGAGCAGCACGATCGCCGCCAGCACCAGCACGACCAGCACGATCACGAGCAGCACCGACGGCTGGCTGGCCGCCGTCTCCGCGGCGGCGCCGAGGCTGCCGCCGCCGGTCTCGTTGGCGGTGCTCGTCCGGTTCGCCGGCTGGGCGGGCTGGAGCCCCTCCCGGATCGTCTGACAGCCCGCGAGCGCGAACCACATCAGGTAGACGATCGGCCCGTAGAGCAGGGCCGTCAGGATCCCCATCCCCAGCGAGCCGGTGCGCCACCAGACGTAGCCCGCGAGCGCGGCGACGCTGCCGGCGATCAGTAGCTTCGCCGGCAGCGTCTGGAGGATACTCATACAGGCGCCGCTGATCTCGCCGGTCCACTGCATCCCGCCGCTACCGCCGCCACTCGAGTTGCTGGCCGCGTCGCTCCCGTCGCCGCTCCCGAGCCCGCCGCCGCTGCCGTCGCCGAGACCGGCGCCGGAGTCGGTCGCGGCGGGGTTCTCGAGCGTGGCGCCCGCGGCGCCGATCGCGAGGAGGGCAAGGAGGGCGAGGACGACTGCGACCGCGGTGTCCCGCTGCACGCCGTGTGCTAATCACAACCGAGGTATAGTGGTTTCGTTGACTCTTCGTGCCGCGACCGGGACGTTTGATGCCGTCCCCGGCCCGAGTCCACGTATGACCAGCATCGGAGTCGTCGGCGCCGGCGTCGCGGCAGCCGCGGCGACGTTCGTCGTCGACGAGGCGCGCCCGAACGCCGACGTGACCGTTCTGGAGAAATCGGGCGGCCTCGGCGGCCGCGCGGCGACCCGCCGCCACGACGACCTGACGTACGACTACGGGGCGAACTACGTCAAGTCAGCGAGTGAGCGCGTCTCGGACCTGTTGACCGAGCAGCTCGACGACGACGGCCTCGTCGACGTGGCGGAACGAGTGTACACCTTCGACGAACACGGCGAGGTGACGCCGGGCCGCGAGCCGGACGGCCACAAGTGGTCCTACCGGGCGGGACTGACCCAGATCGCGAAACGGCTGTTCGCGCGAACCGGCGCGGCTGTGCACCGTCGGACCCGAGTCGAAACGGTCCGGCGCGATCCGGCGGCGGGGACGTGGACGCTCGTCGACGCCGACGGCGAGTCCTGGGGCCCGTTCGACGCCGTCGTCCTCAATCCGCCCGCACCACAGACCGCCGACCTGCTCCGGGGGTCCGAGTGGGAGTCGCCGGTGAAAGCCGCCCTCGTCGACGCCATCGCGGACGTGCCCTTCCGCACGATCTGGACGGCCGTGTTGCACTACCCCTTCGAACTCGACCGGCCGTACTACGCGCTGGTGAACACCGACAAGGAGCACGCGGTGGGGTGGATCTCCCGCGAGGAGTGCAAGCCCGGCCACGTCCCCGACGGCGAGTCGCTACTGGTAGTCCAGGCGAACCACGACTGGTCCGTCGAGCGCTACGACGACGACCCGACGGCGAACGTCGACGCGCTCGCGGCACACGCCGCCGAGATCGTCGGTGACGACCGACTGACTGATCCGGACTGGACCGACCACCAGGGCTGGCGCTACGCGCTGACGGCGGGGAGCGCGCTTGCCGGGCCGCTCGACAGCGCCGAGGACGCGGGGCTCTACTGCACCGGCGACTGGGTCGCCGGCGAGGCACGCGTGCACGCCGCCCTGGAGAACGGCCTCGAAGTCGGCGAGAAGCTGGCGTTCGGGCTCTAGAACGTGAGGATCTCGATTCCGTCGGTGTCGTAGGTGGTCATCGCCGCCAGCCGGTCTGACACGTCGTCGAGTCCGACCTCGCGGCCGACGAGCGCGCCGGGGTCGAGCGTGCCGTCGTCGACCATCGCCAGCAGTTCGTCGAACCGTGCGGGCGGCATCCCCCGGGAGCCGAGCCAGTCGATCTCCCAGCGGGTCATCCAGTCGGTCGGGAGCGGGATCTCGCCTTTCTCGGCGTCGGTCGTTAGCCCCACCTGCACGTGGGCGCCACGGGAGCGCAGACAGCGCACGGAGTTGCGAGCGGTCTCGGCACGGCCGAGCGCGTCGACGCTGACTGCGGCGCCGCCGTCGGTGATTTCGTGGATCGACTCGACCACGTCGACCTCGCTGCCGTCGACGACCTCGCTCGCGCCCACGTCGGCCGCGCGGGCGAGCGCGGCGTCGTTCACGTCGACGGCGATCGGCCGGGCCCCCAGCGCGTCGGCGATCTGGATCGCCGAGAGCCCCACCCCGCCGCAGCCGTGGATCGCGACCCAGTCGCCGCCGCCCACGTCGGCGCGGTGGGCCAGCGCGTGGAACGCCGTCATGTACCGGCAGCCGACGGCGGCCACGTCGCGGAAGCTCACCCCGCAGGGAGGGTCTGGAGGTTGTGGTCGGCGTGGGGCACGCCCACTTTCTCGGCGAAGGCGCCCGGCACGTCGCGCTCGAACCCCAGCGCGTGGCCGTCCTCGCAGGTGTTGCCGTGGCCGGTCCGGCACTCGCCACAGCCCCCGCAGCCGAGACTGAACGGGACGACCACACGGTCGCCGACTGCGAACCGCTCCACGTCGTCGCCCACGTCGACGACGCGGCCGGCCGGCTCGTGGCCCAGCACGTAATCGAGCGGCACCTGATCGTCGGCCCACTCGCCGTGGCCCTGCCAGGCGTGCCAGTCGCTCCGGCAGATGCCGCAGGCCTCGACGGCGACGACGGCGCCGTCGGGGCGGGCTCGGGGTCCGGAACCTCGGTCACGTCGAGCGGTTCGCCGTACTCGCGGAGCACTGCGGCGCGCATTTGCCGGGGGTTTGGGTGGGGTGTGGGTAGGGTTGTCGGGGGGCGACGACTCGACCACAGTTTTCGAGTATGAATTCCTCGTCAAAACCCTTAAACCAGATACCGAACCAACCCGTCCCAAACCCACTATGCCCGCGCCATCGACACGTTTCGACCGCGTGCCGGCGCCGACGCCGCCCCAGAGCGGCGAGGCGTGGTACGCGCCCGAGACGCTCGCCCAGTACGAGAGCGCCCCCGGCGTCGTCGCGACCGTCTCCCGGCGCGACGCCGACGAGCACGGCGACGGAACGACCGAGTTCGCTTACGACGCCCGCGAACCGCCGCTCTCGCCGAGCGAGCGGGCCGACCTCGATCGGGTCCGCGATCACTTCGCCGACACCCAGCGTCGGCGCCCGCTCACTCGACAGGGCGCCGTCGAGCGCGCGGCGGCTGGGTTCTCACCGAAGTACGAGCGCACGCTCGATCGCCTGCTCTCCGGCGGTCCGGGGGCGCGGCGGCGGCTGAACTACCACGCGCTGCGTGACCTCCGACTCCTCGGCGACGCCACGCCGCTGGCGCTCGACGACGACGTGGGCGTCGCCGACAGCGAGGCCACAGCCGAGGGGAAACTGGTCGTCCACACTACCGATTTCGCGCCCGCCGTGACCGATCTCGACGCCGACAGCGAGTTCGTCGACCGCGTCGCGGCCGAGCGCCTGCGCCGCTACGAGGTCGAGTTCGCGGGCTACCCGGTTCCGGTGGTCGTCTACCGCGACGGACTGCTGGGGAGCGACCGGTTCGCCACGCGCTACGCGGTGCTGGAGCCGGATCTGCTGCCGGGTGACGAGGCGCTGATCGCGGAGTGCAAACAGCGGGTCTGGGAGGCCAGCACCGAGGACGTGATCGGCGACGGCACCGACCGCCGCGCGTTCGTCGCCGAACGCGCCCGGCGACTGCTATCGCGCCGGCTGACCGGGCGCAACACCCGAGAGTGGCTCGCCTCGGCGGAGTACCGGGTTCGGTCGGCGCTCGCGGATCTAGGGATCGGGATCCCGCCCGTCGACGACCGCTACGCCGAAGACCGATTGGACGACCTCGTCTACCACGTCCTCCGTGATTACGTCGGCGAGGGACCGCTGACGGTGCCGATCCGTGACCCGAACCTCGAGGATATCGAGGCCAACCGGGTCGGCGAGCGGGTGAAAGTCGTGCCGCGGACCGACGTCGCCGACGGCGACCGCGTGCCGACGAACCTGACGTTCGAGACCGAGAGCGCCTTCATCAACGTCGTCACCCAACTCGCGGCGGGCGACGGCGTCGAACTCGACGCCTCGAACCCGAGCGCGAAAGTTAACCTCGACCCGCCGGGCGTCGCGGAGACCGTCCGCTGTGCGGTCGCGCTGCCGGTCATCAGCGAAGGCGGCCCGTACGTCTCCATCCGGAAGCAGGCCGCCGAGGCGATGACGCCGGTCGATCTGCTCCGGAGCGGCACGCTCTCGGTCGATCTGGTGGCGCTGCTGTGGCTCTGCTACGAGCACCAGCGAGTCGTCCTGTTCTCCGGGCCGACCGGCGCGGGGAAGACGACGCTGATGAACGCGCATATGCCGTTCGTCCCCTTCGACGACCGGCCGGTCTCCATCGACGAGGGGTCGCGGGAGGTCCGCCTGCCGCACGAGACCGGTGTGTCGCTCACCACGCGGGACCACGAAAGCGAGTACAAGCGCGTGACCATGGCGGACCTCATGACCGAGTCCAACTACCTGAACCCCGATACCGAGGTGATCGCGGAGATCAACACGCCCGAGAGCTTCGAGACGTTCGCCGAGACGGTGAACACGGGCCACGGGGTCGTCGGCACCACCCACGCCGAGGACGTGCGGACGCTCGTGAACCGCGTCGTCGAGCAGGACGTACCGGCGTATCTGCTCGAAGAGATCGACCTCGTCGCCTTCCCGCACCACTCGGACGGTGAGCGCTACGTCGCACGCGCAGTGGAGTTCCTCTCGCCCGAACAGGCCGAGCAGCTCCCGCCCGGAGCCGGCGACGTGGTCGAGAAGGGCGACACCACGGTCCACTACAACGAGGTGTTCAGCCGCGACATCGACGGCTCGTTCTCGCTCTCCGGGCCGTCGGATCCCGCGACCCCGGACGACCGCGACTTCCGCCTGCTCCACCGGATCGCGGCGGCGACGGACCGCTCCGTCGACGCCGTCGAGCAGGAGTTCCGGCGCAAACGCCGCTACGTCGAGTTCCTCGACGACGAGGGCGTGACCGAGTTCGACGCGCTGTTCGACCTGCTCGCGAACCTCCGGACCGACGAAGCCGCGACCGTCGAACGTCTCCGCCGTACCGCGGTCGCGGACGGTGGCGACGACAGCCACCCGGAGGATGCGCGATGAGTCTCGAACGAGGGGGCCGACGGGCGAGGCCGGGCGGCGAGATACCGTCTCCCGGCTCTCGGTGCTCGACCGGACGCTGTACACGCTGTTCGCGAGCGAGGCCGACGCCGCGCGCCACAGCGCCCACCGCGAGCAGTACCGCGGGACGGACCTTCGCATCGGCTTCGACGTGTACGTCGCACGACTCCACGGGGTGGCGTGGCTGACGGCGGTGTTGGCCGTTCTGCCGACGCTCGCGATCGCGCTGGCGGCGCCCGTGGGCGCGTACGACGGGGTGGCGAGGCTGCTCGCCCGCGTCGCCCCCATCGGCGTCGCGCCGCGACCGCCTCGCCTGCTCGTCGGCGTCGTCGTCGGGACCGTTGTCGGGATCGTCACTCGCCGTGCAGTGATCGGGCTGGGCGGGCGCTACCTCGGCTGGCTGGCGAGCGCCCGACAGGCCGACATCGAGCGGACGCTCCCGGGCGCGGCGCGATATCTCCACGCGCTCTCCTCGGGCGCCGACGGCCCGCGAGCGATGCTGCGGAAAGTCGCCGAGAACGACGCCTACGGCGAGACTGCCGTCGCGGCGCGAAAGGTGCTCAACACCGCCGCGCTCACCGGGAGCCTGAACGAGGGGCTGCGCCGAGTCGCCCGCGACACCCCGTCACGGGACACGCTCGCGCCGTTCCTGCTGAAGTTCCGCGAGCACAGCGAGCAGGGCGGCGACGCGTTGGCGAACTACCTCGACCTGGAAGCGCGGATGCTCGGCCACCAGCGCTCACAGACCCAGCGTCGCAACGAGGGGTTTCTCGAACTGATCGCGGAGCTGTTCGTCGTGCTCCTGGTGATGCCGGCGCTGCTGGTGGTCGTGCTCACGGTGATGAGCGTGCTCGCACCGATGCTCTCGAGGGCGATTTCGACGCCGATGGGGTCGATCACGCTCCGGGCGCTGCTGATCTACGGCGCCGCCGGGTTCGTGCTTCTCGTCGGTGCCGGCGCGGCGGCGACTGTCGGCCACCTCCGCCCGACCGAGCGACAGGTGACGTACAGCCGCCCCGACGGCGCGGTGGCGACCGTCCGCTCGGCGCCGACGAACCCCGCAAGCGGCGCCGTCGTGCTCGCGCCCCTCGCCTTGGGCGGGATCGCCGCGGGCCACGTCGCCGGGCTCCACCCGCTGGGCTCACTGCTCGCGGGCTACGTGGCGTGGGGCGTCCCGGTGGGCGCCATCGCCGTCCGACGCGCGCGGATCGACGACGCGAAAGACCGGGAGATTCAGGAGTTCGTCCACGCCGTCTCGGGCCACGTCGGGCTCGGCCGGCCGTTCGGCGAAGCGGTCGCGCGAGTCGCCGAGGACGTCGATCTGGGCCCGCTCGGGCCGGACGTGGCGTCGCTCGCGTTCGATCTCTCGCTGTCGGACAGCCCCGACGGCACCGACCGGCGGACGGCCGCGCTCTCCCGGTTCGTCGATCGCGTCGGGACGCCGCTAGCGGCCCAGACGATGGGGCTGGTGACGGGCGCACTCGACGCCGGCAGCGACACGGAGGCGGTGTTCGAGACGCTCCAGACCGAAGTCGGGCAGCTCTACCACGAGAAACGGGCGCTGCGGAGCGATCTCGCGGTGTACGTCGCAGTGGGCTGGGTGACCGCGCTGCTGGTCGTCGGGATCGTCGTCGCCGTCGATCTCTACGTCCTCGACGGGTTCGCACAGCTGTCGGCGATGCCCGGCTCGGCCGGGTTCGCGCTCGATCCGGACGCGATCCAACTCGAACGGGAGCGGTTCCGGTTCGCGGTCGTCGCGGTCGCCACCTCGATCGCCGCGGGCTGGTTCGCGGGGATGGCCAGCCGCGGCCCCTACGACGCGCTGCTGCACTCGAGTCTGCTCGGGGCGCTTGCGGCCGCCGTGTTCGCGGGGGTGGGGCTGGCGTGAGCGAGAACGACCCGGGGCTCCGTGCGCAGTCTCACGTCGTGGGCGTCGCGCTCCTGCTGGCTATCACCACGGTCTCGATGGGCGCGCTCACGGCAGGGGTCGGCCAGCTCGTCGAGAGCAACGCCGCAGCCGCCGACACCGACCGGGTCGCTGACACGCTGGCGGCGATCGAACCGTCGAAGTCCACGGGCGTCCAACGGCACGACCTCGCGTTCGGCGAGGGACGGCTCACGGTGGAGCCCCGGACGGTCCGGCTGCTCGATGGCGACGGCGTCGTCGCCGAACACCGGGCGAACGCGCTCGTGTTCGAGGCCGGGGATCGCCGAGTCACGTTCCTCGCCGGCGGCGTCACTCGCGGCCGCGGGAACGCGTCGGTTCTGGACGAGACGCCGCCGATCGCGACCGGGGAGGGGTTGCTACTCGTGGGGGTGCCGGTGCTGGATACGAATGGCACCCTCTCGGTCGGTGGGAACGGCGTGACCGCGACGCTGCGGACCGAAACGAGCCACGACCGGCGAGCACTCGGGACGGGCGAGTACCGACTCGCAGTCGAGACCGCGGCTCCCGGCGCGTGGGAGCGCTACTTCGCCGAGGAGAACGCCCGCGTGAGCCGGCGGACGTTCGACGGCGACGACCTCCCGAGCGTCGTCGCGGCGTTCCCCGGCGACCGAACTGGCTATCTCGTGATCCACGAGACGGAGCTGGAGGTGGCGCCGTGAGCCGCGATCTCGTCGACGACGATCGCGCGCTCACTCCCGCCGTCGGGAAGGCGCTCGAGCTCGGTATCGTCGTGCTGTTCGTCGGCGTGCTCACGACGGCGCTGTACGGCGGCGCGGTGCCGCAGTACCGCGACGTGGTCGGCGGGGAGGTCGGCGACCGCGCCGTCGTCGCGGCGGCCGAACGCGTCGAGAACGCCGTCCCGCCGAGCGCGAGCGACGTTCGAACGGTCCACAGCGTCCACCTGCCTCGGTCGATCCGGGGGGAGAACTACGGGATCGCCGTCGAGAACCGGACGCTGGTGCTCGACCACCCGTCGCCGGCCGTCGACGCCAGGGCGCGCCTCGCGCTTCCGGATCGCGTCGACAGCGTCGACGGCGCGTGGCGGAGCAGCGACGACACGGTGGTGCTCGTGACTGACGGCGCCGACGGACTGCACGTCGAACTGACCACTCGCGAGCAGCTCGGAGAAGAGCGATGAGTGGTACGCGAGCGCAGGCGAACCTGCTCTCGCTGGCGGTCGCCCTGACAGCGCTGGTGTCGGCGGCGACGCTGGGGCTCGTCGTCGCGGACGGCGCGCTGGCCGGTGCCGACCGGAATCCGGGCCAGCGCCGCGCCGCCGGCGCCGTCGCCGAACGGCTGGTGAGCGCCGAGGCGACGACGGTTCGGGAGAACGTGCTCGACGGCGAGGTGATCGCCGACCTGTCCGCGGCAACGATCGCCGAGCTCGCACCGCCGGCCGCGAACCGATCCATCCGGGTGCAGCTCGGCGAGGAGACGCTGTTCGAGCGCGGCGACCCGACCGGTGCGACCGTCGAGCGGGTGGTGCTCGTCGCCGAGCGCACGACGCGGTCGCGCTCGGTCGCGGTCGGCGACGGCGACGACCTGACGCTGCCGCGGCGAACCGACCGCGTGGAGCTCACCTTCGCCGCCGGCTCGACGGTCAAAACAGTCCGCGTGAACGGCCGGATCGTGCTCCACGACCCCGGCGGGCTGGCCGGGCAGTTCGTCGTCGAGCCCTCGCGGTACGAGACGGCGACGCTCTCCTTCGAGGGCGGCACCGCACAGGTCGGGATCGAGTCGCGCCCGCTCCGAACCGAGAAGGCGACGCTCCGGGTGACCGTCGATGACTGACCGCGGCCAACTCTCGCTCACGATGGTCGAAGCGGGCCTGGGCGTGCTGCTGTTGTTCGCGGCGACCGCGACGTTCGCACTCGGCCTCCCCGCCGCTGGCGCCGAGTCGGCCCAACTCGACCGATACGCCGACGACGCCGGGACGGTGCTCTCTCGTGAGCCGCCACGGCACGAGGGCCTGACGCGGCTCTCGGAGGTGACCAGGTCGGCGAGCGCGTTCGAGCGCGAGCGCGACGCGCTGGCCCACCGCGTCGAACGGATCCTGCCGGAGAACCTCATGTACAGGGTGGTGACCCCACACGGCGCGGTCGGATTCCAGCGGCCGACCGGTGTGCCGACCGGGCGCGCGACGGTGCCGACGGTCGGCGGCCGGGTGACAATCTGGGTGTGGTACGCGTGAGCCGGAACGACCGCGGGCAGATGGTGCTCGCCGCGGCGGCGATGCTCGCGCTGGCGCTGATCCCGCTGGGCTTCGCCTACCTCCAGTTGGGCTACCACGAGGACGTGGCGGCGTCGACGGCGCCGGAGACGCCCGGGAGCGAGACGGTCCGACTCCTCGAACGCGCGGTGTACGAGGCCGGCGGCGAGGCGACGGGCCACCCGTGGGCGGGCCGCGAAGGCGCGGTTCGGCGCGTAAACGCCTCGCTCGCGCCGCGTGAGCGGGATATCGAGTCCGCGCAGCTGGCCGGCGGGGTCGCGGTCCGGATCGAGCGCAACGCCAGCGCCGCGAGCGACTGGGCGAGGGAGCACTGCCCGAGCGGCGCGGGCCGGCTGTTCGGCGACTGCGAGGCGATCGACGGGATGGTCGTCCAGGAGCGTGCGGACGAGACCCACCTGCTCGCGGTCGCGTACGACCTCCGGATCGTCGACGACCGCGGGGAGACGGCGCTGACGGTGGTGATCCGGGCCGACGGGTAGCCAGCTACAGGAACCGCAACCCCTCGTCGGCGCCGAGCACCCGCCGCACCGACCCCCACGTCGAGACCAGCGTGTAGTCGCCGGTGACGCCCTCGATCGCCGAGTCCCTGACCGCCTCCAGTTCGAACCCCGGACCGGTCGCCGTGATCCGGTGGTACGCCGACGCCTGGTCGGGGTCGGCGACGAGCCGGGAGCTGGTGTCGTCGAGCCCCACCCCGCCAGCGCCATCGCGGCGTGGGAGTTGAAGTTCCGGGGGAAGCGCTGGCAGAGCCCGCGGGTCGGCCCCTCGTACAGCACCGTCTCACCCTCGATCGTCGCGGGGTCGACCGCGTCGGCGTACTCGAAGTCGAGGTGGCTCGGCGCCTTGCGGGCCTCGATGTGGACCGACTCCAGCGCGTCGCGGGCGTCGACGAGCCCGTCGATGCCGAACAGCGCCACGTGGGGGAGATAGAGGTCGTGCTCGCTGGCCGTCGCGAGGTCGGTCAGTCGCGCTTCCACGTCGGGGTCGGCGAAGGCCGAGCCCGAGAGGACCAGTAGGTCGCTCCCGGCGAGGGTCGGTTCGGCCAACTCCGCGAGCACCGCCGGCGTCGCCGCCTCGACGACGAGGTCGACGGGGTGGTCGGCGAGTTCGTCGGGGGCGGTGAGCTGGGGTTCGTCGATCTCGGGTTTCGGGGCACGGACGTACACGTACGCCAACTCGGTGTCCGGGGCCGCCCGGACCCGCTCCGCGAGGTCGCTGCCGATGCGTCCGTAGCCGATCAGGCCGATCTGGTGGGGCATCGTCAGGCGAGGATGTTCTCCCCGGTCTCGGGGTCGAACAGGTGAACCTCGCTCGTGTCGACGGCGAGCGTGATCGTCTCGCCGGGCGCCGCGTCGGTCTCGTTGGCGACGCGGGCGGTGAACTCCGCGGCCTCCTCGTCGGCGCGCTCGACGGGCCGGAGCGCGAGGTCGGTGTTGGGCCCCATCGGCTCGACGACGGCCACGTACGCCGGGAACGTCTCGCCGTCGGCGAGCTCTCGCTCGACCAGCGCGGCGTCCTCGAACGCTTCGGGCCGGAGCCCCAGATCGAGTCGCTCGGTGTCGATGTCCCACGCCGCGACCGCCTCGCCGACTTCGGGGGTAACACGAGCGAGAACCCCTCGGCGTCGACGCGGAGCCGATCGCCCTCGGGCGTGGTGGTGACGGGGAAGAAGTTCATCGGCGGCTCGCCGATGAACCCCGCGACGAACCGGTTCGCGGGCTGCTGGTAGACGGTCTTCGGCGGCGCGACCTGCTGGACCGAGCCGTCGTTCATCACCACCACGCGGTCCGACAGCGTCATCGCCTCGACCTGGTCGTGGGTGACGTAGACGGAGGTCCGGCCCACCCGGTCGTGGAGCTTGTTGAGTTCGGTACGCATCTGGATGCGGAGCTTCGCGTCGAGGTTCGACAGCGGTTCGTCGAACAGGAACACCGCAGGGTCGCGCACGATCGCGCGACCGAGCGCGACTCGTTGTTGCTGGCCGCCCGAGAGATCGGCGGGGTGGCGGTCGAGCAGTTCGCCGATGCCGAGCAAATTCGCGGTGTCCTGGACGCGCTGTTCGGTCTCGTCGTCGGGGTACTTGCGGATCTTCAACGGGAACGCGATGTTCCCCCGGACGGTCTTGTGGGGGTAGAGCGCGTAGTTCTGGAACACCATCGCGATGTCGCGCTCCCGGGGCTCCCGGCCGGCCACGTCCTCGCCGTCGATGCGGAGGCTGCCCCGGGTCGGCTGTTCGAGCCCGGCGACGATGCGCAGCGTCGTGGTTTTGCCACAGCCCGAGGGGCCGACGAGCACGATGAACTCGCCCTCGTACACGTCGAGGCTCACGTCGTCGACGGCGACGACCGTCGAGCCGTCGTCCTCGGTGTACTCCTTGGTGATGCCGTCGAGTTCGAGGCTCAGCGCCCGGTCCTCGTCGGCGGCCGGTGCCGCTCCGTCGGTCGTGGGGTGGTCTGTGTCACTCATGGGCGTCACCGTATCGGTCGCGTTGGAGCGCGCCGGGGCCGAAACCGTGGTCGGGTGGCCGAGCGAGGCTCATCCTTTCAACCCCCCGGTCAGGCCGACCACGATGTAGCGCTGGAAGAAGATCACCACCAACGCCGAGGGGATCACCGCGACGATCGCCGCCGCGGCCATCGCCGCCCAGTCGATGCCGGCGTCGCCGACGAACAGGAACGTGGCGACGGGGATGGTCATGGAGTTCAGGTCGGTGCTGACGGTAAAGGCGAAGAGGAACTCCCGCCAGGAGTAGAGGAAGGTGAGGATCGTCCCGGCCGCAAACCCCGGGAGGACGACCGGGAACACGACGTAGCGGAACGCCTGGACCTTCGTGCAGCCGTCGACGCGGGCGGCCTCGTCGAGCGCCTGCGGGATGGTGATGAAGAAGTTGCGCATGATGTAGATCACCAGCGGGAGCCAGAGGTAGACGTTCGCTATCACGATCCCGGTCTTGGTGTTCAACAGGCCGAACGTCGTGACGATGCGGTAGTACGGCGTCACCAGCCCGATCGGGGGGAACAGCCGCGTGAACAGCACGAACACGAACACCGCGTTGTCGAAGGGGAACCGGAAGCGGCTGAACACGTAGCCCGCGGGCGTCCCGAGGATCATCACGATCACCGTCGACGCCGAGGCGATGAGCACACTGTTGACCACCGCGCGCCAGAAGCCGCGATCGATCAGCGCCCGCTCGTACGCCGCGAGCGTGGGGTCGACCGGCAGGTAGGTGAGATCGAGCACCGCTTGTGAGGTCTTGAAGGAGGTGAGGAGCTGCCAGATCAGCGGCGAGACGATGAAGAACACGGCGAGAAACAGCACGAGGTGGACAACGTACCGGCTCTCCAGTACGTCCCAGAGGCGTTGTCGCCGGCGGTACTGCTCGACGGTGAACTCTGGACCCGCCATTTCACACCTCGATCTCCTCGATCTGTTCCAGAACGAAGTAGACGTAGCCCGTGGCGACGATCAGTGTCACACCGACGAGGAACACCGAGACCGCCGACGCGAACCCGTAGTCGAGCAGTTGGATGCCGAAACGGTGGATGTACACGGCGAGCGTCTCCGTCGCCCCGCCGGGGCCGCCGCCGGTCGTCGAGAACGGGATGGCGAACGCCCGGAACGCGAACATCCACGTGATCAGTCCCGCGACGAAAAACGACGGCCGGAGGTACGGCAGCGTCACGTGGCGGAACGTCTGTAGCGTCGTCGCGCCGTCCATCTTCGCGGCGTCGTACATCTCCTGGGGGATCGACTGCAGCCCCGCGAGCAACACGACCGCCGCGAAGGGGATGCGCGACCACGAGTCGGCGAGGATCACCACCACCATCGCCGACAGCGAGTTCCCGAGCCAGGAGTAGGAACTCTGCAGGATCCCCAGGTCGATGAGCAGCTTGTTGACGACGCCGAGCTGGCCGTTGAACATCCAGCGCCAGGTGACGCCGACGATCGAGAGCGGGACGGCCCACGAGATCAGGATCAGCGTGGAGTAAGTGTTCCGGACGCGGCTGTCGAGCACCTTGTTGAGCGCGAGCGCGATCGCCAGCCCCGCCCCGACCGAAAGCACCAGCGAGCCGGTCGAGTAGATGAGCGTCTTCTCGACGGCGTTCCAGAACGTCGGGTCACTGAAGATCCGGCCGTAGTTGTACGCCGGTTCGAACGTCTCGCCGATTCCGCGGGTGTTCTGGAGCGACAGCCACAGCAGCATGGTCGCGGGGTAGATGAACACGACGAACAGCGCGACCAACGAGGGGCCGAGCAGGACGGTCCGGATGTGGTCGTTTACCCAGTCAGACAGCTGTCCGACAACGCCCTCGCCGTGGGGAGCCTGCCCGACCTCCTCAGCCGCCATGGGTGCCTCCGGCGCTCGCGGCCATCAGTTGTTGATCTCGTCGTCGACGAAGTCCTGTACCTGATCCATCGCCGCCTGCGGCGTCATCTCGCCCTGGAGTGCGCGCTGGACCGGGCTGAGCATCTGCTGGAACACCGACGCCATCTGGGGGAACAGCTCGAGTTGGCCCGCCGCGATCGCCTCGCCGATGTTGTCCCCGAACGTGACGAAGTCGTTCTCCGCGGAGTCGGTGTACACCTGGTCCATGTAGGAGATGTTCCCCTCGTAGGTGAACTCGAGCCACTGGGTGTAGTAGCTCAGCTTCAGGTCGCCGTACAGCATCGCGGCGAGCTTCTCGCCGGTGTCGGCGAACCGGTTGATGCTCGTAGTGTTCGGCGCCACGAGCCCCGCCTGAGTCGGCGACGGGCCGGCGTTGGCCGCCGGCGGCACGACGACCTGGTACTCGGTGCCGGGCTCGTACTGCTGGAGCAGCCGCGGGATGAAGTCGCTGAACGCGGTCGTGTACGCGAGCTGGCCCGAAGCGTACAGGTCGACGATATCCCCCTCGCCGTAGGAGATCACGTCGCTCGGCACGTAGCCGGCGTCGCGCCACTCCTTCATCTTCCGGATCACCCGGACCGCCGCCGGCGAGTTCATCACGACCGTCCCGTCGTCCTGCACCATACTGCCGCCCTGTTGGAACAGGAGTTCGCGGAAGGAGTACGCGAGATACGTCGACGTGCCCGCGTAGTACGCGAAGGCGTTCACGTCGGTGCCCGCAAACGCCTCACCGAGCTCTTCGAGCAGGTCCCACGTCCACTGGCCGTCGAAGCGGCTGGGGTCGATCCCCTGCTCCTCCACGAGATCGGGCCGGAGGTGGCCCATGCTCGCCTCGCCGATGTTGGGGTAGCCGTACGTGTGCATCCCCTCACGGGAAGCGTCGATATCCCACTGGACCAGGCTCTGGAGCCCCGGAATGTACGGATCGTAGCTCCCCTCCGGGTACAGCCCGTCAGTCACCGCCAGATACCCCTGTTGGACGAACTGCGGGACGAGGATCCCGTCGACGTTGAACGCGTGGGGACTGGACTCCTCCGAGGAGAGGAACTGCTGTTCGCGCGTGTTGGCCTGATCGACGCCGATCTCGATCACCTCGACGTCGATCCCCGTCTGCTCGGTGAACAGCTCGTGGGCCGCCAGCGTCGCCGGGTCGAACTCCATGTTGGCGGCGCCGTGGTTGAGGATCGTGATGCTGTCCACGTCGCCCGCCGCGGTGTCGTCCCAGCCGTCGGGCGGCGCCCACACGTCGTTTTCGGCCGCGCTCTGGAACGCGCCCGAATCGGTCCACGTCGTGTCGTTCTGTCGGTCGGGCACCTGTCGCCGCTGCTCGATGGGCCAGTCGTCGGCGGCGCCGATGCGTCGTGCGCGCCAGTCCTCGCCGAGGTTCAGCCCCTCGACAGCGCCCTCCCAGTCTTCGTTCCCGTTACCGTTGCCACCGAGACAGCCGGCGATCGAACCGACCGCACCGGCACTGGCCAGTTTCAACAGCGTCCGTCGGTCGAGATTGGTACTGTGTGTCACGCCACCTATTTAGAAGCGAGTAGATATATCACTTTTCCTGAAAGAATTTCCTAACCGCCGGTTAATAGCCCCCTACTGCCAGTTTACTGGGTTTTCCGGATCGCAGTATCGGGTCGGGAGCGGAGCGTGGCCGTACTGTCGAAGCCGCTGCCGTCCGTCCCAGCACCTAAGCGCTGTGAGAACTTATCGACTCCATGGACGTTCTCGTCACGGGCGCCACCGGGTTCGTCGGGCAACGGCTAGTTCCGGCGCTGCTGGACGCCGGACACGACGTATCGGTGCTCGTCAGGGACCGCGCGGGGTACGACGCACCCGCCGGCGTCACCGTGTTCGAGGGCGACGTGCTCGAACCGGCCGGGCTCGACGACGCGCTGGCCGGCGTCGACGCGGCGTACTACCTCATCCACGCGATGGGTGGCGGTCACGGCTTCGAAGAACGCGACAGGCGGGGCGCACACAACTTCGCCAACGCGGCCGAACGGGCGGGCGTCGACCGCGTGGTCTACCTCAGCGGCCTCGGCGTCGACAGCGACGATCTCTCGGCGCATCTCCGCTCGCGCCAGGAGGTCGAGGCGGTGCTCGGGCAGGGGTCGTACGACCTCACCGTGCTCCGGGCGGCCATCATCGTCGGCGAGGGGAGCGCGAGCTTCCGGATCGTCCGGCAGCTCAGCTCCCGGCTCCCGGTGATGACGACGCCGCGCTGGGTGTCGACGCGGGTCCAGCCGATCGCGATCGCCGACGTGATCGCGTATCTGGTGGGGCTCCTCGACGCCCCCGGGACGGCCGGCGACACCTTCGAGATCGGCGGCCCGGAGGTGTTGACCTACAAGGAGATGCTCGGGACCGTCGGGAAGATCCTCACCGGACGGGAGCCGATCATCGTCCCGGTTCCCGTCCTCACGCCGCGGCTCTCGGCGTACTGGGTCGACCTCGTCACCGACGTGCCGGCCGGGGTGGCCTACCCGCTGATCGACGGGATGGCGACGGACGTGGTGGTCACCGACGACCGCATCCGCTCGCTGGTGCCAGTCGAACTCACGCCGTTCGAGACGGCCGTCGAACGGGCGATCGAAGAAGCCGAGACGGGCGCCGCCTGATGACGCCACAGTACGGGGAGACGTGGGTGTACGAGAGCCTCATCGGGGCGATCCCGGGGCTCGACCTCTCGGATCGTGTCGCGCTGATCACCCAGTTCGTCGTGTTCGAGGCGATCGTGCTCGTCGTGGCGGGCGTTTACGGCCGCTGGACTGCGGTGCCCGCCGCGACCGCGGCCATCCTCGTCGCCGTCGTGGGGAGTTGGCTGATGCTGACGTTCAGCCGGACAGTCCGGCGGCTCCAGCCACCCACGGGCTACCGGCGACTGCTGTTCGGCTCCAGCATCGAACTGGCGCTCAGCGTCCTCGCGTTCGTGCTGTTCGTCACGTACCTGTTCGTCGTCGATCCACAGCGAGGCGGGGAGTCGCTCCTGACGGCGCTGCTGGGGTCGGAGCCGCCCGTAGTGGCGGTGGTGATCCTGCTACTCGTGTGCTGGGACGTGATCTACCGCATCGGCGCCTGCTGGTGGGCGACGGTGGTCGGCTTCTGGCGGGCGATCCAGTACGGCTTCGACGCCGCGACCACCCGACAGCTCACCCGACTGGACACGCTGAACGTCCTGTTCGCCGGGGTGCAGGTGCTGCTGGTGCCGTTCGTGCTCGATCACCCGGTGCTCGTGGCCGCGCTCGTCGGCCACCTGATCGCCGTCGTCGTCGTCGCCATCGCGACCGTCGTGCTCCAGCGCCGCGGCATCGTTGAGCGCGAGTAGCCGGGCACGACAGAAGCGGGCCGACTCGGCGACGACTCCGGCAACACCACCGAGTAGAAACGAGTGTCGACCGTTCCGGTCGAGGCGTACGGGTCGACGAGAAGCAGCCGGCGTCGGTTAGTTGACCTTGCTGGCGAACACGAGGTTGCCCGAGACGTTGTTGACGCGGGCGCGGACGGTCTCGCCCTCCTCGGCGCCGGAGACGAACATGGTGTAGTCGCCGCGCTTGGCGACGCCGTCGCCCTTCCGGCCGGTGTCGGTGATCTCGACCTCGTACGTCTCGCCCTCCTGGATTTCGGTGGTGGTCTGCTGGCTGCTGGACGTGGACTGCTTGGTGACCGGACGGAACGCCCCACAGGCCTCACACCGCAGCATCATCGTGCCCTCCTCGTTGACCAGCCGGGTGTCGGGCAGGCCACACTCCGAACAGCGGACGAACTCCTCGATGTAGCTGTCGATGGCCGCCTGGAAGTCCCGCTCGGAGAAGCTGCCGTTGTACCGCGAGCGGCCGTCGCCGAGCTGGCCGGCGGTGCCGAGCTCGCCCTGGATCTCGCGGTGGAGGTGTTCAGGGTCCCGCGAGAGCGCGTCGGCGATCTCCTTCAGGTTGGTGAGTCGGGTGAACGCCCCGTCTTTCTGTACTTCCGGGTCGGGGACGCTGAGACGCTCGTCGCTCCCCCGAGTTCGGGCACGTTTTCGAGTGCCCGGTCGAGTTGCTCCTCGTACTCCATACAGGTAGTAATCGGCGCAGGGTGTTTATGGCTTCCGAGGGGACGCTATCGTTCTTCTACGCGTGCGCGAGCGCGACCCCGAGCGGGCGCTGGGGAAACTACTTACCGTGGCCGTGTCAAGGTGTGGCTCATGAGCAAGATCACCTTCCGCGCCGACGACGCGCTCGTCGAGCAGTTGGACGTGCTCGACGCCTCCAAGAGCGAGGTGATGCGCGAGGCGCTACGGGAGTTCCTCGACCGGCACCCCGAGGTGGGGACCGGACGCGAGGTGGCGGCGACGCCGGCGGTGCGCGTCGAGGACGAGGCCGGGACGCCGGAGCTCACCGTCAACATCAGCTTCGACGGCGCCGCACCGACAGCCGTCGACGACCCGGCACGGCAGACTGGGGACGACGAGCCGACTGACGAAAACGAGAACGCGTGTAAACAGTGTGGTGAGCGCCTGAACCCCGAACACTCGTTCTGTCCGAACTGCGGCGAGGAGCGCGAGCAGCAGGTCCACTGCGAGTGCGGGGAGGAGATTCAGGCGGACTGGACGTTCTGTCCGGGGTGTGGCCGGCGCAGCCCGAACTCCGACGTGTTCGATCGCGCGTAGCTTTTGTCCGACGCGAGTGTCTTACATTCGAGTGAAATCGCCGGTAGCTTTTTAATGGATAGCTACGTTGATGGGTACGCGTAAGACGGTCGTCTTACAGCGCCGGACGGGGCGGGGACCCCGGCCGGTTGGGACTGTAGGCGACGGCTCGCGCCGGTTCGTCTTACCGGGGGAAACCAACAATGGAGCGTGTCACACTGCGAATACCGCGACAACAGGTGGAAGAGGTCGAACAGATGGTCGAGACCGGGGAGTTCCCGAACCGGAGCGAGGCGATTCGCTCGGCCGTCCGCGAGATGATCAACGAGAACGACGCGTCCGAGGGGACGAGTCGTGATCGCAGCTGGGCCAAGGTGTAATACATGCAGGATATCGTTCAAGACGCACTTGACAACGCGGAGGCCGAGCAGCGATCGATGCAGGACGTCGAAAGCGACGACGACGAGTTCGGGGATCCCCGGATCGTCATCGTCGGTGCCGGCGGCGCCGGGAACAACACGATCAACCGGCTCTACAACATCGGCGTCGACGGCGCCGAGACGGTGGCGATCAACACCGACAAACAGCACCTCAAGATGATCGAGGCCGACACGAAGATCCTCGTCGGTAAATCCCTCACGCAGGGGCTCGGTGCGGGTGGCGACCCCGAGATGGGCGAGCGCGCCACCGAGATGGCCCAGGAACGATCAAGGAAGTGCTGGGCGACGCGGACCTGGTGTTCGTGACCGCCGGGATGGGCGGCGGCACCGGCACCGGTGCGGCGCCGGTCGTCTCCAACATCGCCAAAGAACAGGGCGCCATCGTCGTCGGAATGGTCTCGACGCCGTTCAACGTCGAGCGCGCCCGCACGGTGAAAGCCGAGGAGGGCCTGGAGAAGCTCCGTGAGGAGGCCGACTCGATCATCGTCCTGGACAACAACCGACTGCTCGACTACGTGCCCAACCTCCCGATCGGGAAGGCGTTCTCGGTGATGGACCAGATCATCGCCGAGACCGTCAAGGGCATCTCCGAGACCATCACGCAGCCGTCGCTGATCAACCTGGACTACGCGGACATGTCCACGATCATGAATCAGGGCGGCGTCGCCGTGATGCTCGTCGGCGAGACGCAGGACTCGAACAAGACCGACGAAGTGGTCAACGACGCGATGAACCACCCGCTCCTGGACGTGGACTACCGCGGAGCCACCGGCGGCCTGGTCCACATCACCGGCGGTCCCGACCTCACGCTGAAAGAGGCTGAGGGGATCGCCGACAACATCACCGAGCGACTGGAAGCCAGCGCCAACGTCATCTGGGGCGCCCGGATCCAGGAGGAGTACAAGGGCAAGGTGCGGGTCATGGCGATCATGACCGGCGTCCAGTCCGCACAGGTGCTCGGTTCGACCACCCAGAAGCAGGCAAACGAGTCCCGGCGTGCGCTCGGCGAGGACGACCTCGAGGGCGTCGACTTCGACGCCAAGAGCAACGCACAGACCGCGACCCAGCGCGGCGGTGCGGCACGCGACGGCGGCGGGCACGAGCCCGACGACAGGGACAGCAACGTCGACGTCATCCGCTAACGCGGGCCCGCCTTTCCGTTTTTCACGAACCGGCCAGCGCGAGCGCAGTCGCTCGCGCCGTCGCCGCGTTACTCTCCCACCAGTTCCAGCACCGCGTCCACGTCGGCGCCGACCGGTTCGGGGTCGTCGCTGGCGGCGGTCGCTGCCGCCGGATCCTTCAGCAGGTGGCCGGTCGTCAGACAGACCACGCGCTCGTCGGCGTCGACGACGCCGCGCTCGCGGAGGGCCCGCAGGCCGGCGATCGACGCCGCGGACGCGGGTTCGACGCCGATCCCCTCCCCTGCGAGATCGCGCTGTGCCTCGGTGATCGCCGCGTCGTCGACGGCGACGGCGGTGCCGCCGGTCTCCCGGACGCCCGGAAGCGATTTGGGCGCGTTGACGGGCTCGCCGATGCGGATCGCGGTCGCGAGCGTCTCGACGGTCTCCCAGCGCTCGACGGTGTCCGAGCCGGTTTCGATCGCCTCGACGAACGGCGCGGCGCCGGCGGCCTGCACGCCAGTGAGTTTCGGCACGTCCTCGCGAGCCAGCGCGCCGGCCTGGACGAGTTCGCGGAAACACTTGTACAGCGCCGCGGTGTTGCCGGCGTTCCCGACCGGGAGCACGATACGGTCCGGGAACCCACCCTCCTCGTCGCGGAACTGTTCGAGGATCTCGAGTCCGATCGTCTTCTGGCCCTCGAGTCGGAACGGGTTCAGTGAGTTGAGCAGGTACGCCTCCCCGCGGTTTGCGAGCGCCTGGACGATGTCGAGACAGTCGTCGAAGTTGCCGTCGACCTCGAGGATGCGGGCGTCGTGGAGCGCCGCCTGGGCGACCTTGCCCGCCGCGACCTTCCCCGCGGGCAGGAGGACGAGCGTTTCGAGGCCAGCGCGGGCGCCGTACGCGGCGAGGGCGGCGGAGGTGTTACCCGTCGACGCGCAGGCGAGTCGGTCGACGCCGACCGCCGCGGCGGCGCCGACGCCGACGGTCATGCCGCGGTCCTTGAAGCTCCCAGTGGGGTTCATCCCCTCGTGTTTGACGCGCAGGCGGTTGACGCCCAGCTCGGCTTCGAGTCTGGGCACCTCGTACAGCGGCGTATCGCCCTCGGGGAGGCTCACGCCTGCTGGCTCGGCGGGGTCGACGGGGCCGGTCCGCCCCGTCTCGAACGGGAGCGCGGCGGCGTAGCGCCACACCCCCCGGCCGGCGAAGGCGTCCCAGTCGGGCAGGTCGGCGTAGCGAACTTCGAGCAGCCCGCCGCAGTCGTCGCAGGCGTAGCGCACCGCCGCGAACGGCGGGTACGTCTCGCCGCAGTCGATACAGGCCAGCCAGCAGTCGGCGTCGACGCCGTCGGGGCGGGCCGGCGCCGGCGCGTCAATCGAGAGCGCGTCAGTCATCGACCGTGGCTGGGGGCGCGGGGGAGAAAAGTGGGCCGCCGTTCGCCGCCGGCCGGTTCTGTCCGTCGCTCGTTCGTCGTGGCGGCGGCGCTGAACAGGCTATGCGACCGTGTGGTACGTCCACAGGGACTACGTGGACTTATGTGTCGTCGCGCCGTTCGCTCCACCAAGATGGAGGAGAGCATCGCGGGCTTCAAACAGCGGGGCTCGTGGGGCGACATCGTCGAACACGGAGAACGCATCAGTCGCGCACTCCGTGACGCCGGCGTCGAGGGCGAGGCGTTCGAAGCGTGGGACGAGTGGCGGCCGAAAGCCCACGAGACGCTCGGCGAGGACGTCGAGGAG
The DNA here is from genome assembly GCF_001307315.1 of Halolamina pelagica. Classification (GTDB taxonomy): domain Archaea; phylum Halobacteriota; class Halobacteria; order Halobacteriales; family Haloferacaceae; genus Halolamina; species Halolamina pelagica_B. Next base: position 596,928 of record NZ_LGUC01000001.1, on the reverse strand, counting down.
AAGACCGCAGAGCAGGCGAGCATCAGCGAAGGCCCGGGCGAGCGCGAGGGGAAAGACCCCGAAGAGGACATCAAGTCCGCGGGCGAGAAGCTGACCGAGTCCTACGAGAAAGTCGAGGAGGGCGACAACGACGGCGCGCTGCAGCGCTGGCAGGACTCGATCGACTACGCGACCCGCGCGGCGGACTCCGCGGGCCGGAAGGCGATCCGGACCGTCGAGGACACCGTCTACCGGAAGGTGATGACCCAGCTCGCGCCGTACTACTTCGACAACGAGCTCATCAGCGCCAACATCCAGCGGAGCTCCCGGGGCGGCGAGACCGAGTTCGTCTTCGAGGTCAACGTCAACGACGACGAGCTGAAAGAGGAGGTCAGCGACCGGCTCGCGGCGTACGACGACGAGGTCGACCGCTGGCACGTCGACACCGAGAAGCAGGTCGAGACCGCCGAAGCCGTCGAAGGTGCGGAGTTCTCCTCGCCCGACAACGAGGGGAGCTCGAAGTCGACGCGAAACTGAGGAGCCGACGGCTGGGCCCATTCGTCGTCCGCGCCCGCTGGGGCGGCAAGGGCCGACCGGAACCGGTTTGTTCGTTCTGCCGACAGTCCCGAACCCATGCCCGACTGGATCGAGCGCGGCGAGCCAGTGGCCGTCGAGACGGTGCTCAGAGACTGGATCGAGCGCGAGGCCCGGAAGGACGCGTACCCCGACGCCGACCCGACCGACTGGGAGCGCGAGCGACTCCTTCGAGAGCTGACCGATACCTACGAGGAACCCGCCGAGCCGGTCGTCGACGATCGGCTCCACTGGCGCGCGGTCGAACTGACCGGCGACGAACTGGGCGGACTGGGGACGTTCCCGGAACCAGCGTGGGACCACCTCTCCGGGGACGGCACCGTGGCAGGAGCGGTCGAACGGCTGGACGACCCGTCTGTCGTCGACGACTTCCCCGACGCCGCAGCGAAGATCACGTGGTTCGCCGCCCACAACGACGAGGAGTTCGGTGCCGCGGTCGCGTGGCAGCGCGACGGCGAGTGGCCACCCCGGCTACTCGACGGGAACCATCGGGCTTGTGGGCTCCACCGGGCGGCGGAGCGGGGCGAGACCGTCTCGCTCACCGTCCACCTCGGGGTCGAGTCCCGGTCCTGAGCACGCGGATGGACAGCGTTTTACGTCGAGCGAGGGAACTGGCGGCCACTATGGGGAAGAAATCGAAAGCGCAGAAGAAGCGGCTCGGCAAGAAGGAGCGACAGAACTCCCGCGTGCCGGCGTGGGTGATGATGAAGACCGATATGGAAGTCACCCGCAACCCGAAGCGGCGCAACTGGCGGCGCTCTAACATCGACGAATAATGAGCGCAAGCGACTTCGAGGAGCGGGTCGTCACTGTCCCGCTGCGAGACGCCAAGAACGCGCCCAAGCAGGAGCGGGCCGACGCCGCGATTTCGATCATCACCGAACACCTCGCGACCCAGTTCTCCGTCGAGGAGGACGAGGTCCGCCTGGACCCGGCCGTCAACGAAGTCGTCTGGGAGCGCGGGCGCAGCAAGCCCCCGAGTTCGATTCGGGTTCGCGCCGCACGCTTCGACGAGGACGGCGAGACGGTCGTCGAGGCCGAGCCGACGGAGTAACACGCTGTGTTCCGCGCGGCTTTCGCCGGCTCCTCGTACGTCGGGGTGTTCGCGCGAGCGACTGAAGACTGTCTGCTGATCCGCCCCGACGCCGAGGAGGACGTGATCGAGGGGATGAGCGACGAGCTCGGCGTCGACGCCCTCCCGACCACCGTCGCCGGCTCCAACACCGTCGGCGCGCTCTCGGTCGGCAACGAGAACGGGCTACTCGTCTCCGGGCGGGTCACCGAACGCGAGCGCGAACGCATCGAGTCGGCGACCGAGCGGCCCGTCTACGGGCTGCCCGGGAAGATCAACGCCGCCGGCAACGTCGTGCTCGCGAACGACAGCGGCGCCTACGTCCACCCGGACCTGACCGACGAACAGGTCAGTGTCGTCAAGGAGGCGCTGTCGGTCCCCGTCGAGCGCGGCTCGCTTGGCGACGTGGACACCGTCGGCACCGCCGCGGTTGCCACCAACCAGGGCGTGCTCTGTCAGCCCGGCGCCCGCGAGCCCGAGCTGGAAGCCCTCGAGGAACTGCTCGACGTGTACGCCGACGTGGGGACGATCAACTACGGTGCGCCGCTGGTCGGGTCCGGACTGGTCGCGAACGACGATGGGTACGTCGTCGGGCGCGACACGACCGGGCCGGAGCTCGGCCGCATCGAGGACACGCTGGGCTATCTAGACTGAGGCGACGCCGCCCAGGCGAGTGACCGGGAGTGACTGCCGTGTCGCTCCCACGGCGCTCGACGCCGTGGCTACGGTGAGCCCGCTGGTCGTCCGAGTACCCTTTCGGAAGCTACTTCCCGTTCGCCCGGCCATTTTCGGGCATGAGTCAGTTTACTGTGAGCGGTACGTTCGAGGCCCGGGACGGTCGCCAGGCCTTCGAGCGGAGCGTCGACGCCGATAACGAGTCCGTCGCCCAGGAGCACGTGCTCTCCCAGTTCGGCGCCGAGCACAACCTCAAGCGCACGCAGATCGAGATCGAGGAGGTGACCGCAGCATGATGGGCGGAGGCCAGCAGCAGCTGCAGCAGCTCTCCCAGGAGCTCGAGGAGCTCGACGTCGAGATCGAGGAGAAGGAAGCCGAGATCGAGGAGTTCCAGTCGGAGAAGGCCGGCGTCGACGACGCCATCGAGGCGATCGAGACGCTCGACAGCGGCTCGACGGTGCGGCTCGACGGTGCAGGTCCCCCGGCGGCGGCGCCTACGTCCGCGCGGAGGTTCAGGACATCGACGAGATCATCGTCGACCTCGGCGGCGGCTACGCGGCCGAGCAGGACAGCACCGACGCCGTCGACGCGCTCGAGTCGAAGAAGGAGTCGCTGGACGACCGCATCAGCGAGGTTCGCTCGGAGATCTCCGACCTCGAGGAGGAGAGCGCCGAGCTCGAACAGCGCGCCCAGCAGATGCAACAGCAGATGCAGCAACAGCAGATGCAGCAGATGCAGCAGCAGGCGGAAGACGACCAGTAAGGCCCCATGTTCGACGGACTGAAGGATAAGCTCGGCTCGTTCCGCAAGGACGTCGAGGAGGAAGTCGAGGAGAAGGAGGCCGAAGCCGCCGCCGAGGCGGAGGCGGCAGCCGACGACGAAGACGAGTCCTCGACGCCCGCCGCGGCGCCCGACCGCGAGTCGAGCGAGGAGACGGACGACGACGGCGGCCCGGGCCGCCTCCGGCAGGCCGCCGCCCTCGCGACCGGGCGGGTCATCATCGAGGAGGAAGACCTCGAGGAGCCGCTCTGGTCGCTGGAGATGGCGCTGCTCGAGAGCGACGTGGAGATGAGCGTCGCCGAGGAGATTCTCGACTCGGTTCGGGAGCAGCTGATCGGCGAGAGCCGCAAACAGGTCGACACGACCGCCGAACTCGTCGAGGAGGCGCTCCAGGACGCGCTGGTCGACGTGATCTCCGTCGGTCAGTTCGACTTCGAGCAGCGCATCGCCGAGGCCGACAAGCCCGTGACGATCGTGTTCACCGGCGTCAACGGCGTCGGTAAGACCACGTCCATCGCCAAGATGAGCGAGTGGCTGGGCGAGCGCGGCTACAGCTCCGTTCTCGCGAACGGTGACACGTACCGCGCCGGCGCCAGCGAGCAGATCACCGAACACGCCGAGAACGTCGGCCGGAAGGTGATCGCCCACGAGCAGGGCGGCGACCCCGCCGCGGTCATCTACGACGGCGTCGAGTACGCCGCCGCCAACGACGTTGACGTGGTGCTGGGCGACACCGCCGGTCGCCTCCACACCTCCAACGACCTGATGACGCAGTTGGAGAAGATCCACCGCGTGGTCGACCCCGAGATGACGCTGTTCGTCGACGAGGCCGTCGCCGGACAGGACGCGGTCGAGCGCGCCAAGGAGTTCAACAAGGCCGCCGAGATCGACGGCGCCGTGCTGACGAAGGCCGACGCCGACTCCTCGGGTGGCGCCGCGATCTCTATCGCCCACGTGACGGGCAAGCCGGTTCTCTTCCTCGGCACCGGGCAGGGGTACGAGGACCTCCGGGAGTTCGATCCCGAGGAACTGGTCGCCGAACTGCTCGGCGACGAGGAGTAACCCCCGTCCTCAGTTCTCGCAGGTAGTACACGCGACCAGCTCGTCGTCGCGTCGCACGAGCACGCCGTTTCCGAGCGGCGCGATCAGCGACACGTCGTCGATCCGCCAGCGCTCGCTCCCGTCGCCGAGTGCGAGCGCGCGTGTCGCCGCGTCGTTCGACGCGAGTACGGTGTCGCCGACGACGGCGGGCCGGCCCACGCCATCGAACTCGACCGACCAGCCGAGGTCGCCGGTCTCCGGGTCGATCTGGTGGATCACCGCGCCGTCGGCGACGACCAGCCCCGCGTCGGTCCCCGCGGGCGAGCGGAACGTCCGCCGGTCGGCCGGCGTCGGCGTCGACCAGCGGCGCTCGCCGGTTTCGGCGTCGAACGCCAGCAGTTCGTGTCTGACGGGAACGAGCAGCAGCGAGCCGGTTCGGACGGGCGCACGGGTCGCACGCGGCCCCGGGACGGCCCAGTCGATCTCGCCGGTCGCCCGGTCGAGCGCGTGGATCCCGCGGTCGCTCGAACTGGTGACGGTGACGTACACCCGTCGGTCGTCGACGGCCGGCGAGAACGACACCGCGCCGCCCTCTTGCGGGTCGCCGAACGCACGCCGCCATCGCTCCCGGTCGTCCGTCACCTCGTAGGCGAACGCGGCGTCGGCGTCGCCGCCGAACAACGTCGACCCGGCGGCTCGTGGGGTGGCCGGGGCCGAGCCGAACGCGTAGCGCCCGGATTCGGTGCCGTCGGCGAACAGCCGCAGCTCCGAGCCGTCGGCTGTCGCGGCGGTGACGGCGTCGAAGCCGCTGCCCGAAACCGGCGGTGCGGCGATCCGCTCCGGGACCGTGGCGCGGGTTGCCGTACTCCCGTCGCGGAGTACGTACTCGGTGTAGAGCCCGGTTTCGGGGATCCGACTGAGCCCGACGATGCGGTCGCCGTCGACGACCGCACCCGCGAAGGCGAGGAGGTCGGTGTCGGGAACGATCGGTGTGCGCCAGCGGTCGCCGACGCGTGCGGGGACCGAGCCGTCGGGGAGGGCAGCGGTGTTCCCCGGATCCCCACCCGGTTGGGGCCAGTCGGTGCCGACGGGCGCGGCGGGCGTACAGTCGCGGCTGGCACAGCCCGCCAGCCCCAGCGCCGCGCCGGCGCCGATGGTCGCGAGCAGGTCGCGTCGGGAGGGCATTGGCCGTGGTTGGCGACGGGGACACTTGGTGGCTCCGACGCGGGACGGGGGTTTTCACGCCGGGGCCCAAACACGGCCCCATGCCCACCGTCGTCGCGTTCGAGACCGAGGGCGGCGCCACCCTCGCCGCCGACCGACTCGTCGTCAGCAACGACACCGTCAGCAGCAAGCGCGCCGACCGGCTCGCCGCGTTCGGTGACTGCGGCGGCGCAGCCGTCGACGACCCCGGCGAGTTCCGGCGCGAACTCGACGGGAAGCGCCGGGAGTACGAAGCCGACCACGGCGGGAACCCGGGAATCGAGCCATTCACCCAACTGGCCAGCGAGGTGGCCGGCGCAGTCGGCACCGACGCCGCCGTACTCGCCCGCGACGACGACGGCCACGCACGAGCCCGTGCGGTGTACGCCGACGGTAGCGTCATCGACGACTCGCCGGTCGCGCTCGGCACGGGGGCGGAGCTGGCGTTCGGCCGACTGGAAGCCGGGGTTCCGGAGGGGCTGGAGGAGGCCGCGACGTTCGCGCGGGAGCTGATCGAGGGCGTCGCCGAACGGGACACGCGGACCGGGGACGAAGCCGACGTGTGGACGCTGTCGAACGCCTGATCGCCGAGCGAAAGACGGGAGCCAGAACGGCCAGCTTCAGCCTCGGTTCCCTCCGAGTCGCGGCGCTGTCGCCTGCGTTGGGACGGACAAGCGTTTATGGATCGGCCGTCAAGAGAGACGTAAGATGGTACTCGACAACCTCGGGAGCTCTCTGCGGGGCACGATGGACAAGCTCCGCGGGAAGTCCCGCCTGGACGAGGACGACGTCCAGGAGATCGTCAAGGAGATTCAGCGCTCGCTGCTGCAGGCCGACGTGGAAGTCGACCTGGTGATGGATCTCTCCTCGAACATCGAGGAGCGCGCGCTGAACGAGGAGCCGCCGGGCGGCACCTCCGCGCGGGACCACATCCTCAAGATCGTCTACGAGGAGATGGTCGAGGTCGTCGGCGACTCGACGGAGATCCCGCTCGAGCCCCAGACGATCATGCTCGCCGGGCTTCAGGGCTCGGGGAAGACGACGACCGCCGCCAAGATCGCCTGGTGGTTCTCGAAGAAGGGGCTGCGCCCCGCGGTCATCCAGACCGACACGTTCCGGCCGGGCTCCTACCAGCAGGCCAAGCAGATGGCCGGGAACGCCGAGGTGCAGTTCTACGGCGACCCCGACGCCGAGGACCCCGTCAAGATCGCCCGCGACGGCCTCGAAGCGACCGAGGACGCCGACGTCCACATCGTCGACACCGCGGGTCGACACGCGCTGGAGACCGAGCTCATCGACGAGATCGAGGAGATCGAGCGCGAGGTGAACCCCGACCGGAACCTGCTCGTCCTCGACGCCGCGATCGGACAGGGCGCCAAGGAGCAGGCCCGGGAGTTCGACGACGCGATCGGCATCGACGGCGTGACGATCACCAAGCTCGACGGGACCGCCAAAGGTGGGGGCGCGCTGACGGCGGTCAACGAGACCGACTCCTCGATCGCGTTCCTCGGCACCGGCGAGACGGTCCAGGACATCGAGCGCTTCGAGCCGGACGGGTTCATCTCCCGGCTGCTCGGGATGGGCGACCTCAAGCAGCTCTCCGAGCGCGTCGAGCGCGCGATGGCCGAGACCGGGGAGGAGGACGACGACTGGGAGCCCGAGGACATGCTGCAGGGGAACTTCACCCTGAAAGATATGCAGCGCCAGATGGACGCGATGAACAAGATGGGGCCGCTCGACCAGGTGATGGACATGATCCCCGGGATGGGCGGCGGGATGATGGACCAGCTCCCCGACGACGCGATGGACGTGACCCAAGACCGGATGCGCAACTTCGAGGTCATCATGGACTCGATGACCGACGAGGAACTGGAGAACCCCCGCTCCATCGGCGCCAAGCAGGTCCAGCGCATCGCCCGCGGCTCCGGCACCGACGAGGAGACGGTCCAGGAGCTGCTCCAACAGCACAAGATGATGGACCAGACCCTCAACCAGTTCCAGGGGATGGGCGACGGCGACATGCAGCGGATGATGCGCAAAATGCAAGACGGGCGTAAAGACGGAGAGGGTGGTATGGGCGGTCTTGGTCCGTTCGGGTAGTCGGCTCCCCCGTCGTCTTTGGCGCCGAAGTAGGTTCCCTACTCTCCGTGGTAGGGGGTGGATTTACGCGCCCCATGCGTGGGGCCTGAGTCACGAAATGAATATCCAACCGATATTGTCTTGTTCATCTTCTGACTTTTCTTTGGCACTGGTGAGAGAAATATACGCGTCATGAACTGTTCCCAATTTTACTTGGCCTCGATTTTCAGACGCCATCTCGCACTTCCGCGCAGACTCATCCATCTTTTTGACTATTTCTGATGGAACATCCGCTGGAGCATTATCAAGGTGGGCGCGAAGCTTTCGAGCTAATTCACCTAACTCCGAGTCCATTTGCTCTTTCCTGTCATTCCTGACATCTGCGTTGTCGAAATCTTCCATATCCCCTTCAAGATACTCTAACCAATCCTCAGGAATTGCGTTCTCAATTTGGGTCGAATACCGTATCACTTCACCGTACCAATTATTTAACTCAGAACATTTGTCCCGACGAGTGCGGTATTCCACGGCAACAGCGCCCCCGAGAAAACCACTAACAAGACCTCCAGCTATTGCGCCAAGCATACCTCAAGTAACGAATTTTTAGGTAAAACAACTTGGGTCGCAAAGAACTGTCTTTCGCCCCGCGTGTCGGGAGCGGTCGGGGCTGCGCCCTCCCTCCACAACGCAGACGAACCAAGCGTCTGAGCCGTCCCACAACTGTCCTACGACACTTGTCAGTACGGTTAACACGGGAGAGTCGGGGCCAGTTGCCCCGACTTGATGACCACGGTTGCCACTGGTGCCATATCGCCAGTGCGTCAACAGAAAGGACTGGGATTGTCGAATCCTTCGTTGTTTCACTCAGCCACCGACGGGCGCTAATACGTCGGCGCGGCCCACGGGAGCCGACGTGTAGAAATCCCGCCGTACATCTCCCGCTTTTTTTGCCAACCCCTTGGCATACTTCAACACCCGCCAGCCTTGGGTGTGTCAATCGCTACACGGGGGTAGGCCGCTACAGCTGTGGCTACCCTTGATTAGATAACGTAAAAAGAGCCGCAGAGGGTTGTGAGACGCCGCTTAGAAGTCGCTCGCGCTAACCGTAAGGTCGGGCGACGTATCTGTAGAGTCGGAATGGTCCACAGTGGTCCCACCAATCCGCCCACCCTTCTCCTCGAACGCTTCCTGCTGTTCCTCACGGGTACGACCCTCCAGTAACCCCATGTCCTTGAGGGTGTCACGGACATGAGCGGGCCGAACGTCACCCTCCACCCTTTCGGTGAGCGTATCGGCTACCTCCGTCACACTCAGCCCGAGGGTGTAGAGTTCCGCCAGAAGGATGGGGCTGTCACGGCGTACCATGTCCGTGGGCGGCTCGTAGCCCAGAAGGGACGTGAGAGTGTCCCCACCCCCTTGCTCCCGCTCGTCCTCACCCTTGGCCGTGAGGGTGTCCACATCCAGCCCGTGGGCGTCGGCGGCCGCTTCGAGGGTGGTGAGCCACTTACGGAGGGTTGCTGTATCTCGCGCCCCAGTGAGTTCCTTCACGGCCGTATCCAGCCCGTCAACTTGCGGGTGGGCGAGAAGGTCGCGGAGGAACCCCCTTGCGACGGATTCGAGAGTTCCTCACGGTTGGGGTAGCCGTCGTAGGTGTCCCCAACCAGTGGCTCCCCATCGCCGTACCCGAGTTCCGCTCCCTCAAGAGCCTCACTGATAGCCTCGGGACGGTCCTCGGCGGCCGACCCATCACGGTCCCGCGCTTCCTCCACCGTGTCAGGGTGTAGGTCCACCGTCATGCCTCACCCTCCACACCGTAGGCGTCGGCGGGTACGGCCGCCACTACCGTCCCCTCACCGACACTGAGAACTACGCTATTGTCGGGGAGTTCGACAGTTGAACTCTCGCGGTAGTTGAACACGCCAACGACGTACTCCACTGTATCCGCGTTCTTGGGATACACGGCAGTGAGCCGCCCATCGGCGTACTCTACACGGCCGTCGGGGTTGAACTCCACGCGGCTCAGTGGCTCCACCCGAGTATCCACAACTGTCAACTCACTCATAGCCGAACACCTCCACTATCGGCGTCAGTGTCCTCAGTGTCCTCTACCAACTGCTCGCAAGCGTACCTCGCGGCGTACCCAAGCGGGACTTCTCCGTCGAAGTGTTCATCTTTCACTTTCTTGATAGCCTCACGGTCCTTTGAGTTCATACGCAGGTAGCGTTCTCGCGGCTCAGGTTCCTCAGACATCTTTCCTCTCACGTTAACCGTACTGACAAGTGTGTACTACGAGCGTTGGACGCCGCCCCTATCGGCGTGAGCAACAGACAGACGGCCCACACCACCGATTCGGGTTATTCGGCCGCCACCTACGTAACCCGAGAGATGGGGCCGAGATGGGGGTAAGTGGGTATCGGCAGACGGATTTACCGCGGGATACCCGACTAATACACTGGAACGGCCTTGTCTTGTGCGCGTACGCGTATAGAATACCTGAAAGATAGCCAAAGATATACACAAATCTGTATAGAATCTCGAATAGGCCCCGAGAAGGCCAAAATCGGGGTTAGCGCCCCCATGCGCGGATAGGAGCCACCAATTGTGGGTGTCGTGAGTACCACCCACATGGCCCGCCCACAACGGATATGTAAGCAAATTAGTTATTCCGAAAAGATGGAATCGGCTAAGGCGTCTGATAGCGGGCGGTACGGGCCGAGACACGCCCATTCTGTGGTCTACGCGCGCAGCTATATACAGCATAGTAATACTACTCCACGTTCTTGGCTCCAGATGTGCTATGAACGTGGGGCCGCTCCACGAACGTAGCTCCCGCGGGTCGGGAAGCGGGCGCGAGCGCAATCGCACACGCGTGTGCGCCCGCCCACGCCGCTCGAAGCGACGCCACAGCCAACCATCGGCGTCACACCGAACGCGCTTGAGCCTCTCATAGGTTCGTCTGAGCGGCCACAGTATTACCGATGCTCATGTTTCAGTCACGGCTCTCAACTACCTCCGATTACCCCAATATTGGGCCGTCGGCGTCTCTACCGCCCACAGGCAGGCCGTAGAAGCGTTTTACCCCCACCCGACAGAGACGGCTTGAGACTGCTGAAACTGAGCGGTAGAGCGGGAGCCGTGTCTACTCCGCGCTACCCCTACCCTCAGGGCGGGGCGATACCTGTTCCTCGGGGTTTTAGTCTGAGCGATTCTGTCGAATAGTTGCTGCTCGGATAGTTGAATCGGCTACGAACGGCAAAATAGCGTCTGAGTACGGCGTGAGCGGTTCAGTCCCCGAGGGACGGTCCCCGCTTTTTCATCATTTCTGCAGCGTCATCTTCTGCGATGTCGGCGTATATCTGCGTGATGTCCAACTTAGTGTGTCCCATAATCTTCTTGAGATGTGGGGCGGGGACACTGTTCTCCGCAGAATGAACGGCGAAGGCATGCCGTAGCGCGTGGGGAGTTACTTTCCACTGGTTTTGCCCGTTCACATCACCGTCACCGTAGGTATCCTGAACTCCCGCGTTCTGAGCGGCTTCATGCACCGTCTGGCGCACCATTTGCCCACTGATATGGTCATTCTTTCCCCGTGTGGTGGGGGAAGGGAACAGGTAGGGGTTGTGTTCGTCGTAACTTGGTTCATCCTCTCGGGGACCGTTAATCCAGATATTGAGAGGTTGACGGAGGGATTCACGGAATGTAACAGTCCTCCAGTCATCGGTTTTATCGGCTTCAACACGGATTTCTTGGTTCTCAAGGTCCACCTTGTCCTTCCGCATGGTTGCGAGTTCCATACGTCGACAACCCGTTTGATACAACAGTCTGATTATGAGAGTAGAGCGAAGGGTTGGCTCTGGAGCGTTCTCAACCATAGCCTGAATATCCTCACGCGAAGGGTGGTTGCGCTTGTCTCCCGTCGCCTTCTCTTTGTTCGTGGTAGCCCGCCAAGAGCCGTCAAGCCCTTCAACAGGATTCTCACAGTCTATATCCATCAACTGGTAGTAGAGGCTGATACCTGAGCGAGCCTGTGTCTGTGACGGACTGGATAGACCTTCCTCTTGGAGGTACAAGAGGAATCCCCGAACGTCTTTCGTAGTGGCTTCCTCTGGCGATTTGTCCTTCCGTTCATCCAGCCAGTCAAACCACCCCATGCGACTTACATTCGTCCCGAACAGGCTGGCTCCGTACTTCTTGGCGTTCTCACGGAGAGTTTCAGGACCACCATATTTGTCGTCATACGCCCGACTCTCGACGTACTCTTGAATGAACTCGGCTTCGCGGTCGGTGGTCTTAGACATGAATTAGGCCTCCTCAGATTTGAACCACCGTGGCTCACCGACGACGTGAGCAGCAGCACCGCCTTTCACTTCTCCTGTGGGGTAAGACTCTACCCCACGGAGGTAGTGACGTTACCTCGCTGGTCTTCTACCTCTACCACGTTCGTTACCCCCAACCCATCACTACGGCGTAGGTTTTCGAGGGCGAACCGAACAGCGGCCTCTTTGTGGCCCGTCTTGTGTGCAAGGTCTTCCGCCGTCATGGCGTCTTCCTCACCCACAGGAAGGGCCTGATACAGCTCTGGTGCCAAATCAGGGTCAACACCCTGTTGGGCATGCACGGCGTCTACAGCACCACTCACCTCTGACTCAAGGTCTTGCATATCGTTGCGAAGGTCCTGAATCCGCTCCAAGACCTCACCACTGTTAGCGACACCGCCACCACTGGCGTCTACCTCAGGAACCTCGAAGTCGCCCCCTTCGGAATCCATCCGCTCAATCTTCTCACGGACTGCTGTTTTTACGAAATCGGTGAGGCTGTCGGCCCAACGCGCTTGCTCACGGTATTCGTCCCATTCCTCCTTTTCCTCCGCATCCATGCGGATATTGAGTTGGGTCCGTCCCATCGTATCCCCCACTAATCAGCCCACCCACTTTGTCTTTACGAACGTCTACCGATTCAGTTAGGATGCAGCGGATGATGAAGAAGATGCAGGGCGGCGACGGCGGCGGTGGCGGCCTCGGCGGCATGGGGCCGTTCGGGTAGTCGCCACGGCCGGGTTCGGCGGTGCCGCCGGTAGTTTGATTCTGCGGGCCGACGACGCTCGTCCGTGTTCGGCATCCCCGAAGCGGAACTGCTCGAGGAGTCCGACGAGCCACGGCCATGTGCCGGCGAGCCCGTCGCCGAACTCGGCTACAACCAGTCCGAGGGGGGCGTGTTCCGCGACGGCGTGGATCGCGTCCGCGTCGCCGCGCTCTCGGGGACCGCTACGTGCTCAGCTACACGGGCTCCCGCAGCGGGTCGGTCGTGGTGACCCGAGGGGCGTGGCGGCGATGGCCGAAGCGATGCTGACCGACAGACCCGCCGTGCCGCGGTGGCTGCTCTCGCCGGAGGCGGCCCGGGACCCGCCCGAGTGGGTGCCCGCGGGGTACGACCGACCCGGTAGCGTGACCTGTGGCGACTGTGGGGCCGAGGCGTCGGTACGGCGGGTCGTCACCCGCGACGGCCGCGACGAACCCGCGGGGTTCCGGTGTCCGGACTGCTGGGAGCGACCGCCGCTCTGACGCCGTTCGCCGGATTCGCGCGCTTTTTCCCCCTCGCCGAGGTATCGCGGGTCGAATGGAGCTTCGCCGCCTCGCGCGCTACGACGCGCTGATCTTCACGTCGCTGTTGTGGTTCATGGCGAAGTTCGTCCGCTACCTGTTCCCGCCGCTGTTCGAACCGTTCCAGACCGCCTTCGGCGTCTCGAACACCGCGACCGGGCTGGCGTTCTCGGCACTGATGACCGTCTACGCGCTGATGCAGTTCCCCTCCGGCGTGATCGCCGACCGACAGGGGCCCGTCCGGGTGATCGCCGGCGGCGCCGTCGTCGCCACCCTCGGCTCGCTCGCGCTGGTGGTGCCGGTCCCCCTCCCGGATCTGGCAGTCCCCGTCGGCCCCGTCGCGTCGGTGCCGGGCGAGTTTCTCGCGATCGTCGGCGGGATGCTGCTGATCGGCGTCGGCACCGGCGCGCACAAAACCGTCGCCGTGCGGCTGCTCGCGGCGGTGCACCGCGAGCGCACGGGGCGGGCGCTGGGCGTGCTCGACACCGTCGCCGCCTTCGGCGGCGTCGCCGCGCCGCTCGCGGTCACGTACGCACTGCCGGACTGGCGTGGCCTCTTCCTCGCCAGTGCGCTGCTCGTCGCCGCCCTGACCGTCCTGTTCGTCCGCCGGACCCCCAGACATCTCGACGACGAGCGGGCGACGGCGCCCTCGGGCGACGGCGGGATCGACGGCTCGCTCGCGGGCTACCTGCGGCTGATGACGGTGCCGCGGGTCGGGCTGTTCGTCGGCGTCACCGTCGCGTTCGCGTTCGCGTACAACGGCGTCGTGGCGTTCCTCCCGCTGTACCTGACCGAGGCCGCCGAACTGGAGCCGGGCGTCGCGAACACGCTCTACTCCGGACTGTTCGTCGTCTCGTTGGTCCAGTTAGGCACGGGCGAACTCACCGACCGGGTCGGGCGACTGCCGATGCTGTTCGCCACCGTCGGCGCCGCGGTCGTCGGCGCGGCGCTGCTGCTCTCGGTGCAGGGCGTGGTCGCCGTCGCCGCCGCCGTCGTGGTGTTCGGGCTGGGCGCCCACGGGTTCCGACCGGTCCGGAGCGCGTTCCTGATGTCGCTGCTGCCTGACGACGCCGCCGGCGGGGGCTGGGCGTGGTACGAACCGTGCTGATGACCGCCGGCGCCGTCGCACCCGGGGTGACCGGCTTCCTGATCGACACCCAGGGGTACGACGCCGCGTTCACGGCGCTGGGGGGTGGGCTCGTGGTCGCACTCGCCCTGCTCGGCGTCATCGCGGTGTTGGGCGACGCGGCGTAGGCCGGCGCCCGGGGTTTTTCACCCGTGGCGTCGTGGTTCCGGTCGATGAGCGTCCTCGCCGTCGCCCGCGAGGCCTACGAGGCGGCGCTCCCCCCGTTGGGCGCCAGCCTCGTCGGCGGCCTGCTCGCGGGGGTCGTCCTCGGCGGGATGCAGGCCGAACTCCGGGCGGTGCCGGGGCTGTTAGTGCTCGTGCCGGCGCTGTTGGCGACGCGGGGGAACGTCTACGGCAGCCTCGGCGCACGGCTTTCGACCGAGCTCCACCAGGGGCTGGTCGAGCCGCGCGTCGATCTCGGAAACCGCCGGCTGCGCGGGGCGATGGCCGCCGCGCTGGCCAACGGCCTGCTCGCCAGCGCGGTCGCCGCCGTCGCGGTGTTCCTGATCCTCACTGTGTTTGGCGACGACGTTGCTCGCGTCACGACGCTGGTCGCGATCAGCCTCGTGGCGGGGCTGCTCTCCGGCGTCGCGCTGACTGCGGTGGTGGTCGTCGTCGTGTTCGTGGGCTACCGTCGCGGGCGTGACCCCGACACGCTGGTCGGCCCGGTGGTGACGACGACCGGCGACGTGTTCGGCCTCGCCTTCCTCCTCCTGGCGGTGCGGCTGGTGCTCGCCGCCGGAGGTGGCGCGTGACGACCGAGTGGTCGGTTCGGGCGATTACTCGGGCGATGCTGCCCGTGCTGCTCGTGTTGACGATGGTCGAAGTCGGCTCGGGGCTGGTGCTGGGGACGTTCGAGGCGTCGCTGTATCGCTACCCAACCCTGCTGGTGCTCGTGCCCGTCACTATCGGCACCGCGGGCAACCTCGGCAGCATCCTCGCGTCGCGGCTCTCGACGGCGTTTCACCTCGGGACGCTCTCCTTCTCGCCGACCGACGAGGCGCTCGCGGGCAACGCCGTCGCCACCGTCGCGCTCGCGGTGACGCTGTTCCCGGTCGTCGGCGCCGGGGCGTGGGCGCTGCGCTCGCTGCTCGGCGGGGCGCAGTTGGCGATCACCACCGTCGTCTGGATCTCGCTCGTCAGCGGCGTGGTGCTCGCGGTGCTGGCGGTCGCGGTCACCCTCGTCGCAACGTACGGCGCCTACCGCTACGGGCTCGACCCCGACGACGTGGTGATCCCGGTCGTCACGAACACCTGCGACGTGCTCGGGGTGGTGGTGCTGCTCGCGGTCGTCGAACTCACGCTGTGACTTGGCAAGGGTATGGTCGTCCCCGGCGGAGCCGTCAGGCGACTTAGCGGTCGTCCGGATCGATCGGGCGCCCCTCCTCGGTCGGCGGGGCGACGTGATCGATGAAGGACTCCACGTCGGGTTCGCGGACGTCGACGCGGACCTGGATGTCGCCGAGTTCGTCCGCGGAGCCGACCGCGAAGTTGACTTTGCCCTCGAAGGCGGGCTGTTTCTTCAGCGAGAAGGAGAACCCCTCGTCATCGGCGCCGTTGAAGAACTCCCGGCGGGCGGTGTCGAGGATCTCCTGTTCGTGGAGTACGTCGGAGAACGCGTCGAGGGAGTGGCTCTCGGCGACGAAGCGGTCGGGCTCGCGCCGGAACTCCGCGTCCGGGAACAGGTTCGTCACCGCGTCCTCGACGCGCTCTGCGACCTCCGTCGCCTGGACCGGCACTTCGATCGTCACGTCGACGCTGTAGATCATTCTCGTTCACCTCCGTCGCCGGACTGCGTCCGGCCGGCAGCCGACCCTCGCTCGTCGACGGCGGCCTCGCCTTGTTCCAGCACCGCTTCGACCTGCTCGCGGAACGCCTGCAGACTCTCGTCGTTCTCGATGGTGAGGTCGGCGGCGTCCATCACTTCGCCCATCCCGAAGCCGAGTTCGCGCTCCTCGCGCTCCCGGAGCTTCTCGCGGTCGAGATCGGTCGCCTCGCGCCCGCGGTCGCCCAGCCGCTTCGCGCGCAGGTCGAAGGGCGCCTCGATGGAGACGAGGAGGAACTCCTCGCCGAAGGCGTCGACGAAGCGCTCGACCTCCGCCATCGAGCGCAGGCCGTCGACGAGCACGACCGGCTCGCCCGACTGGTCCTCGGCGGCGTCCCGGACCAGCGGGATGCAGCGGTCGGCGATGGCGGTCTCGCCCTCCTCCTCGCGGAGCTGCTGGGCGATCTCGCCGTGGTGTTCGCTCGGGTCGAGTCCGCGTCGACGGGTCTCCGCCCGGATCACGTCGCCCATCGTCACGACCGGGATGCCCGCCTCCCGGGCGACCGCGGCGGCTTCGCCCTTGCCGCTGCCCGGCAGCCCGACGGTGCCGATGATTCGCATCGGCTCTGGGTTCTCGGCTGGCGGGGTTAAGCGCTGCGGGACGAACCCGACGGTTTTTGCGCTCGGAGGGTAATGGATCGATGAGGGCGCGTAGCTCAGTTGGACAGAGCGTCGGACTTCTAACCCCGGTGGGTCCCTCGGGGGAGCCATCCGGTGGTCGTGGGTTCGAATCCCACCGTGCCCGTGCTGAAACTCGCGGTTACTTGCTTTTCAGCGAAGCAACGGTACAGAGCCGCTGCTGTGCGTCTCTCGGTAGTACAGAGTTCCCAGTTCGTTCTGGAATTTCGGAGTTCGTTCGACAGTCGAACGGGCCCCTTCGCCGTACAGCGGTCGACCTACTCGGAGGTGGTGCTCGGTGAGCACCCAAGAGGTCGACCCGATCCAGACGGTTCGGCAGATCCTGAAGCCGAAGGTGACGCCGGACCCGGAGAAGGACCTCCGGCATCAGAACTTCGTCGCGTACAACTGCGAACGCTGCCAAGAGCGGTGCCTCAACCCTGAACGGTCGGCTCTCCATGAAGCCGGTACCTGTCTGGAGTGCCACGTTCACTACGCTGCTCACGGGCACGTCAGAAAGCGCATCTCCAGCCGGTGGGACTGATGCCCGGTACCTCGACCCCCAACCGAGTGACCCACCCACCGCCCGACCCACCCATGGCAAGGGCCGGCGGCATCCGTCCGCGCGGCCCCTCCCTGCGGGGGTCGCGCGGACTCGAACTCTCGGCTCCAGAGCCGTAGATCGAGAGGTCGCTGATGAGCGTCCAGCCGCTCCACACGCTGAGCGGCAGCGACCTCGCGGACAGATGTAACACACCCGCCCTCGCAGGGCTGCTGGAAGAGCGCGATCTACTCGGCCGCGGGCTGCTCCTCGACGGAAGCCTGACCGAACGCGACGAGCAGCGCGTACGCGTTGTACGGTTCCTCGCGGAGCATCCGGAGGGTACGCCGCTGTCTCACGTCGTCTCGTACGCCGTGAAGGGAGTCAGCCCAGAGTCCTGCGAGCGCGTCGACGGATCAGATTCTGACTACCAGTTCGCGTACAGGTTCGTGAACGACCTCGCCGACCCCGACGACCCGTACGTACGGAAATGCCGGTCGTCAGGGGTCCTGACGGTGACGCCCACACTGCGGCTTCTTGACTTGATTACAGAAGGCAAAACTCAAACGGCCCAGAGCGAGGGCGTCACCTTCGACCGCGATTTCCTGCGTAACTACCTCGCTCGCGTCGATTCTGTAGACCCTGACCTGCGGGAGTTGCTGACGGACGGTTTTACATCGTACCTGAACAGGATCGAGGACTACTGCCTGCTGTTCGACGTGCAGTTCCTCGACCGCCGAGGCGGTCAGACAGACCGCCGGATGACGAAGGATTACAAGACCCGTTTCAACGATGAAGGCCGGGTGTCGAAGCAGTTCGCCCGGTTCAACGGTGCGCTGGAACACGCGTACGAGCGGTCGGAGAACGCCGTACTCGCCACGTTCACCACAGACCCCAAGCGGCAGTCGTCCCTGCTCGACGGGATCGACTCGATCAACCCCGCGTTCAACCGCCTGCTGTCGTACATGGACTCGGACCCCTCGACCAAGAGCGACACGCGCGACCCCGACGTGCGCGGCTGGAGACCAGGACTAGATAGTGATGTGACCGGGCGACCGCGACGGCGACCGGACTACATCAAGGCGCTGGAGTTCACTGAAAGCGGATACCCGCACCTGCACGTACTGTTTTTCGACGTGCCGACCCGTGCCGAGGACGGCATGCCGTGGCTGTGCGACAAGCCCGAGCTGGCAGCGAAGTGGGCCGACTACGGACAGGGCGAGATCGTCGACGTGTACCCGCTGACCTACCGCGACGACCTCGAGGATCTCGGCCCCGAGTTCCAGAGCGACGAGGGGTTCGTAGACTGGTATCGCTTCGGCGATCACGACCACGGCGAAGAGTGGGTCCGCGACCGCACCCGCTCGCACGAACTCATCGAGTTCGGCGACGAGGGCCACGAGATGGAGTCGACAGCGGGCGCGTACCTCGGCAAGTACCTGAGCGCGACGTTCGGCTCGCTGCTCGACGCCACGGAATCCTTCCAGGAACAGAATTCCGACTCGTTCGCGGACAAGGCCGCGACGTGGAAGCTCGCGCTGTACTGGGCCACGAACCGCCGGTTCTGGTCCTGCTCGCAGAGCATCAGCGACGGGATCAAGCCGAACGACCACCTGCACGACCCCGACGTACGAGAGGCCGTCCGGTGGTGCTCGCTCGACTCGGTACGAGCTGCCAGCGAGTCGGACCTCCGGGACGAACTCGCCCGGCGACAGTGGGACGACGTGGACGATCTCGAAGCCGCGATAGACTGCGCGCTGTCCGAGGTCGAAGCTCCAGCGGTGCGCTCGACCCTACCCGATGAAGCGTCGTTCCGGTGTATCGTGAACTACCGCGGTGCGTACGCGTACTGGGACCTCCCAGCGGTGAGCTCGACCAGAGCCGCGATCTCGAACTCGTCGAGGATCACACCGAGCAGGAAGAGGATCTGCCGATCATCGACCGCGAGAACGATCCGCCCGTCGCCGACGTTTGGGCCTGAGATTGCAATCTAATCCAGCATCAAAAGGAGGGATTAAATGCCATATTATCAACTGGTGAACGTTGCTTAGGAACTATTCTCATCAGAGCCGTCAAGATTTATTTGTTCACTTACTGACTTGGCCGCGCCAAATTGGAGTTTTGTTTCAGATTTCATCGCTAATTGTGACAGGTGATCTGCGGTGGTCAGTCCTACTGGCCACGGGATAGATCCAGATATCGCTAGAATAAACCAAGTAAGACCATTATTTATAGAAATAATGCCATCTTCACTGTTTCCCGGAATATGGATATCCTGTGGTTCATCTGAGTTAGATATCCGTTCATCGTTTGATGGGTCAGGTATTTGAGAGGCTATTGCGAGAGGAACTAGATACTCGGAGATGGACAAGGTATTGTTGATCATCAGAGTGCCTTCTTTCACAAGCAGAACTAAATCCCAGTCAGTGGAGTTGGCTAGCTGGGAGTTCAATTCATCATCAGAGATAGAGGATTCATCATAAACAAGACAGTGTAACTGATGGTTAACTGAATAATCGCCAGACACAGTAACTCCAAACCTATCGTCGGGGTCTTTCTCCAATTCACGTAGTACTGATAACTTATCTAGGTCAGACTCTAAGCGCCCTTTGTCAACACGGCTTTTCACTTCACACAAGAATGCGACACCACTCAGGGGAACCCATGTAATCTCATGTTCCCGAAGTACAATTCTCGGAGTGGAATGTGAAAACAGAGCCACAACATCGATTTCATTACTTGCACCATTTCCAAATTTGTCAAAACAGGATACATTTCTATCCATCACAGAGCATGCTGTATGAATGTCAAATTTGCCCCCTAAATACTGGTCAAGTAAATTACTTAGTGCATTTTCATATGAACTTCCTCTAGCAGTATCGTTACCTGCAATATTACGAAACCGACTCCAATCATGTTCAAGTTGGTTCTGAAAACTCTCTAATAATCCGGCCGGGGAGTTGATCGTAGTCATGATGTTCTATTTTCATTCGCTCTATTTAAAGAAGTGGCCGAATAAGCGCCATATTGCTATATCTCCGTTGGGGCTGCTCCGTGCCACAGTCCACCGCAAGGACCGGAGAGTCGCGGAGCGCCCGGCGCGGCCCGAGCGCCCCGAGGGCCGCGCAGCGGAGCGACTGCCGGAAGCGAGGGCTCGCCCTCGACCCGGAAGCCGGGACGTGAGAGGGCCGCCCCGCGGCCCGAATCGTGTAGCCCCAGTGGCGTTTGAACGATTTTAGTGACAGATTTGTTTATCTATTACTACTGAATCGAAAGCTGTTTTCGACTCCATTTTGCCATAGAAACCCCTTCCATTCACTTGCAAAACTCACTCCCGTACCCTGATTATATAGCGCTTAATTTCACTTTCACCTTGGTTCGGCCAAGCCTATAAAGCAGCATACCATACTATTGATTGTCATGCTGTGAGCTACCAGTAACAACGGAAAGGAAGGGCGCATCGCCCTGCGCGTATCCACAATCACACACACACAGAGCGATACGCGCAGGTTGGTACTACCCCTACCCGCCGACAGGGGATCGCCCTGCCTCGGGTCAAGCGCACCTTGTTCCAGGGAGTACTTTGCTCCTTTGGCCACGGTGAAAGTGACCTGAGGAGGGAATAGTCGGCACTCCAGCAATTGAAACACGTTACAAACTGGGACGAACTCACGTCCCGCCGACAACAGATCTTGGAAGTTGCGGAGGCGAACTTCGGTGATGACACCTTCGCATGTTCCGAGTTGAATCGTCACCTAACCGACTCAACGACAACCCAGACCCTCAACAAAATCGCGGCCAACGACAATTACTTCCGCAGGTATCCGGGCGGGAGTACGATGTTGCTCGCGGTCATTCCAGGGGATGACAACAAGGCCAAATTCAGACTCAGCGGCCAAGAGAAGTTGGCCCAGCAGATGGTCAACAAAGAAGGGCTTTCGCTGAACCCCAGCAAAGTCAACTGGGCGAGTAACTCAGAACGGAATAACTTCCAGTCGAAGTTCAACGCTCGGGCCAGCAGTGTAGAGCTTCGGGCAACTTGGACCAGGAACAAATACCGGCTGAGGGACAAGCCCCGGTATATCGTTCGGTCAAGCAGTTGAGGGCGTAGAGCCCTTCACTCCCATTTTTTATCCAACGGAGTGCCCATCGAGTGAGTCCCCGATCGACGGCGGCGACTGAGTGCCCAAAAGTCGAACGCGACCGTCTATTTGTCGCTGTGCTTTTCTGCTTCCTCCGGAGAAAGAACCCTCGTTGCGTGCCAAGTTCTGCCGCCTGATTCTTTCTCGGGCCCCTCGACTTCAATAGTTTCCAGCATTGTGGCGTACCCCTCCTCAGTGAGCTTGTAGTGGCCCCTTTCCACCTTCTCGACCAACCCCCCGCTTCAAGCGTACTGAGACGGTTTGAGATCGAGCTCCTGGGCCTGTCGATATTCTTGCTGATTACCGACGGCGTGAGAATTAGGCCCATGGCCAGTAACTTGCAGATTTCCCGGTCTAGATCGGTAATCCAATCTGGCGGGCTGAGTTCTTCGTGGTCATACTCCCCAGTGCTCACATGCCATCCGTGCTCCTCAAGGTATTCATCGAATTCCGAGCGCTCCCCTGGCTTCTCGTCGGTCATTACTGTATGCACAACTGCGGTCAACCAAAAGGGTGCCGCCGACAGGAGCTAACTAATCCGTCTAACGAATTAGACCAAACAAATAAGTGGGCTCCAATCATGTACCGAATCGGAGTCGCCGACTGATGGCTCTCCTCGGTTGAGAGCCGGGCCGTGCTGAGACACGGCCCGAAGGTGGCTCCGGTGGTCAGATTGAACGAAGCCAACACGGGGCTAGAAAGCCCCAAACGGTCAGATGTACCGCTTTCAGATAACTCCGGCGGGTACTGCGTCTACTGCGGCGACCCCACGAAGCCCGACCCGCGCCGGGAAGAGACCGCCTGCGAACGCTGCGCACAGTTCCTCACGGTAGGTGGTTCGGCGTGACGGACGCCGACGAACGGTGTGACGACTGCGGCGGGCTGATGAACGTCCTGCGGAGGGACTACCACGACCGTTGCCTCAGCTGTCGGCTCGGTCGGATGACCCCGTACCGGAGGGCCGACTAGTGAGCGACCGCCTGTTCATCTGCGCCGACTGCTCGGTGCTGACGTTCGAGGACGTGGCAACGTGCCCCGCCTGCGGGTCCGAGGCCGAGCGACTGTCGCTCGCGTTCGAACTCCCCGATGGGGTGTCGGCCTGATGGACCTCGACCCGATCTCGCCGGTCGACGGTGTGAAGATGTTCCTCGATGCGATGCAGGACGAACACGCGGAGTCGACCCGGAAGAGTGAGCGCCACCGGCTGAACGCGTTCCTGCAGTTCTGCGACGAGGAAGGGATCGAGAATCTGAACGAACTCTCCGGCCGCGACCTCTACCGCTACCGGACGTGGCGTCGGGAAGGTGAGGGCGACGGCCGGGAAGCTATCCGACTCGTCACGCTGAAAGGCCAGTTGGCCACGCTCCGGCGGTTCCTGCGCTTCGCGGGCGACGTGGACGCAGTAGACCCGGAGCTGTACGAGCAGCTCACGCTGCCGACGATGAAGAACGGCGAGGACGTGTCGGACTCGACCCTCAAGCCTGAGCGGGCTATCGAGATACTCGACTACCTCGAAGGCGCGCAGCCGGGCAGCCGCGACCACATCATCATGCTGCTGCTGTGGGAGACGGGCGCCCGCTCCGGTGCGATTCGCGGGCTCGACCTCGAGGACTGCGACCTCGAAGGTTCCCACCCACGCTTCAACGGCCCCGCGGTCCACTTCGTCCACCGCCCCGAGTCTGGTACGCCGCTGAAGAACCACGAGGACGGCACGCGCTGGAATCGGATCAGCGAGAAAGCGGCCCGGTACATCGAGGACTACATCGAGTACCACCGGAACGACGTGACGGACGACCAGGGCCGCGACCCGCTGATCACGACCCAGTACGGTCGCCCGGTCGGCAACACGCTACGGAGTACGCTCTACCGCGTGACTCGCCCCTGCTGGCGCGGCGCAGAGTGCCCGCACGACCGCGACGTAGAGACGTGTGAGGCTACGCATCTCGACCACGCGAGCAAGTGCCCGTCCGCCCGATCTCCCCACGACGTTCGGAGCGGTCGGGTGACGTACTACCGTCGAGAGGACGTGCCGCGTCGGATCGTCGAGGATCGCCTGAACGCGAGCGAAGACATCCTAACGCGCCACTACGACCGGCGTTCAGACCGTGAACAGGCCGAACAGCGTAGCGACTTCCTGCCAGACCTATGAGTGCGAGTTCCTACCCCGCGAAAAGCCGAAACGTCAACCCCCACCGTGCCCGTTCACTCCTTTCAGCCGTTCACGGTCGCGGCGTACTCTCACTCGCTCCCTTCGGTCGCTCGCGAGAGTCCCACCGTGCCCGTGGCTGTGAACGAACGTGAGCAGCGGCGCCCGTCGGGCTCGAAGCAGGGAGGTCGGGCGCAGCGAACGCAGTGGGCGAGCACGTCCGACCGTGGTTCGCTTCCCACCGCACCTGCCTCCGGCCACCGGGTCCCGCGGGCCGTCGATGTCCGCCACCCACACCTACTTGCCAGCCCTTTGCCAACTCACCCCATGGTCGACACCAGCAGCGCCGTCGCGTGGGCCGCGAAACCGTACCCCGAGATCGAGGCGATCGCCGAGCAGGACGGCTCCATCCTCGTCGTGCCAGTCGGCGCCCTCGAACAGCACGGCCACCACCTCCCGACCGGCACCGACACGATTCTCGTCGACGCCGTCGCCACGGCCGGCGCCGAACGCGTTGCCAACACCGGCGGACAGCGTGCCGGCGAGCGCGTCGCCGACGACATTCCGGTCCTCACCACGCCGCCGCTGTGGCTGGGTCACTCGCCACACCACCTCCCCTTCGGCGGCACGGTCAGCGCGGAGTTCGACACGCTGAGCGATACGCTCTCGCAGATCGCCGACAGCGCGCTGGGCAACGCGTTCGACACTCTCCTCTTCCTCAACGGCCACGGGGGGAACCGCCCGCTGATCGCGGCAGCGACCCAGCGCGTCGGCGCCGAGCAACCGGACACAGAGATCTTGGGACTGACCTACTTCGAACTCGGCGAGTACTTCCTCGACGACGTGCGGGAGAGCGATCTCGGCGGGATGGCCCACGGCGGGGAGCTGGAGACCTCGCTGATGCTCCACCTCCACCCGGAACTGGTCGACGACGAGCGGTTGGCGGCGACCGAGTGGGAGACAGAGTACGACCAGGCGCCCGCGGATCTACTGGGTTCGGGCCCGCTGAACGTCACGCTCGACGTGGCCGAGTGGTCCGACTCGGGGGCGATGGGCGACGTGAGCGCGGTCAGTGCGGCGAAGGGCGAGGCGATGTTCGAGGGGTTCGTCGACGAGCTCGAAGCGCTGCTCCGGACGGTTCACGAGTGAAAACGCGTGCCCGGAGCGGGCACTGCACCAGATCGAACACAGCGGGGCCGGAAGGACCCGCCGGCCTGCCTCTGACTACCCGACGGACCAGTCGGGTGTTTGAGAGGCGGTACGGGACGCACAAATAAATACCGGGCTAGACGGCGTCCGTGTAGAAACGATCGGAAAGTTGTCGCGGGTTGAGAAACGCGTGCTGTCTGACCCTCAGTTGGAGGCCGATACAGCGGTGGGGGGCTACGCGGCCATGGCGGATCGGTCTGCGACCGATCTTACATAGCGCCGCCCATGCCACCCATACCGCCCATGCCGCCCATGCCGCCGCCGCCCGGCGGCATCTCGTCCCCGCCGTCGTCGTCGCCGACCTGACCGCCGGCGAGGTCGCCCGCGGCGATCACGTCGTCGATGCGGAGGATCATCGTCGCCGCCTCCGTGGCGGACTCGACGGCCTGGGTCTTCACACGGAGCGGCTCGACGACGCCGTCTTCCTGCATGTCGACGATGTCGCCCGTGTAGGCGTCGAGGCCGGAGGTGAACGCGCCGCCGTCGTGGCTGGCGCGCAGGTCGACCAGCGAGTCGATCGGGTCGAGGCCGGCGTTCTCCGCGAGCGTGCGCGGGATGACTTCCAGCGCGTCGGCGAAGGCTTCGACGGCGAGCTGCTCGCGGCCGCCGACGGAGTCAGCGAACTGGCGGAGCTGCAGTGCGAGCTCGACCTCGGGCGCGCCGCCGCCGGGCAGCACCTGCCCGTCGAGCAGCGTCGTGCGCACGACGCCGATGGAGTCGTCGATGGCGCGTTCGAGCTCGTCGACCACGTGGTCGGTGCCGCCGCGGAGCACCAGCGTGACCGAGCGGGCCTCCTCGACGTCCTCGACGAAGATGCGCTCGTCGCCGCCGATGTCCTTCTGGGCGACGCTGCCGGCGAAGCCGAGGTCCTCCTCCTCGATGTCGTCGAGGGCGGAGACCGTCGTCGCGCCGGTCGAGCGAGCCAGCGCCTTCAGGTCGTCGCTCTTCGCGCGGCGGACCGCGAGGATGCCCTCCTGGGCGAGGTAGTGCTGCGCGATGTCGTCGATGCCGTCACCGACGAACACCACGTCGGCGCCGACGTCGACGAGGTGGTCGACCATCTCGCGGAGCTGCTGCTCCTCCTGCTCCATGAACTGCTGGAGCTGGTCGGGGTCGGTGACGTTGACCTCGGCGTCGATCTCGGTCTCCTTCACCTCGATGGCGCCGTCGAACAGCGCGACGTCGGCGTCCTCGACGGCGTAGGGCATGTTCTCGTTGACGCGCTCCTTGTCGACGATGACGCCCTCGATCAGCTCGGAGTTCTCGATGGAGCCGCCGACGACCTTCTCGATGGAGACGTTGTCCGTGTCGATCCCGGTGTCGTCCTGCACGGCGAGGACGGCGTCGACGACGAGCTCGGCCAGCTGGTCCTTGGCCGTCTCGGCGCCCTTGCCGGTCATCGCCGTCTCGGCGATCTTGGTCAGCGTGTCGTAGTCGTCCGCGGTGACCTCGATGGCCTCCTCGGTGAGGATCTCCTTGGCCTTCTCGGCGGCCGCGCGGTACCCCTGCGCGATCGTCGTCGGGTGCACGTCGGACTCGACGAGCTCCTCGGCCTGGTCGAGGAGTTCACCGCCGACGACGACGGCCGTCGTCGTGCCGTCGCCGACCTCCTCCTCCTGGGTCTCGGAGACTTCGACGATCATGTTGGCCGCGGGGTGATCGATGTCCATCTCCTTCAGGATCGTCACGCCGTCGTTCGTGACGACGACGCCGCCCGAGGAGTCGACGAGCATCTTGTCCATGCCTTTGGGTCCGAGCGTGGTGCGGACCGACTCGGCGACGGCCTTCCCGGCCGTGATGTTCATCTCCTGGGCGTCCTGCCCGGAGGTTCGCTGGCTGTCCTCGGAAAGTACGATCATGGGCTGGTTACCCATGCGCTGTCGCTGACTCATGTTCAGCGATAGATTGTCCGTGGTTCTATAAAGATGTTGTGGTCACCCCGTGAGAGATCGCCGCACGCAGCCGATACAGCGGTTTGCTAACGTGTATCATGCACAGGTTTAAATACCTGTTCGGAACCCTCCGGAGCCGGCCGTTGGGGCCCGAACTCGGGACCCGTGAACCTATCACGACGAGGACCCCACGCCGACGCATGACGACGGACGCGGGGGCCGCTGGGCCCCGGCTGCTGGTGATCAACGACGTGGAGACTGCCGTCGACCACCCGGAGCGGATCGGCCGCCTCGCCGGCGCCGTGGACGCGTTGCGGGACGACCGAACCGCCGTGCTCGACGCCGGCGACGCCACCGCGATGGGGGCCCTCGCCTTCACGACCGACACGGGCCGCGGACAGATCGCCCCGCTCCACCGGGCGCTCGCCCCCGACGCACACGTCCCGGGGAACCACGACTTCGACTACGGCCCCGACTGGCTGGCCGGGTTCGCGGCCGCCACCCCCGGTCGCTGGCTCGGCGCGAACGTCGACGGCGGCGAGCATCTCGACCTCCCGGACAGCGTCACGCTCGATATCGGCGACCGGACGGTCGCCGTCGTCGGCCTCGTCACCCCTGAGACGCCGGAGCTCTGTTTCGCGGTCGACGACCTCGAGTTCACGGACCCGATCCGGGCCGCGACGGAGGCTATCGCCGACCTCCCGCCGAGCGTCGATCACGTCGTCGTGCTCTCTCACTGCGGCCCACTCGACGAGGAAATCGCACGCGCAGTCGACGCCGACGCGGTGGTCGGTGCTCACGACCACGAACGCGTCGTGGAGCACGTCGACGGGACGCTGGTCGCCAGGACCGCCGGCGTCGGCCACGAACTGCTCGAAGTCGAACTGAGGGCGGAAGCGATGGGGGAAATCCACGAGACGGCCGACTACCCGGTCTCCGGCCCCATCGCCGAGGCGTACCGCGCCCGGCTGGACGCCGCCGGACTGGACGACCGCCTCGCGACCCTCGACGCGCCGCTGACGACGCTTGAGACTGCAGGGTTCGTCGCCGACGCCTATCGCGCGGAGGCGGAGACTCCCTCTGGCGAACGCGGCGCCGACGTGGGGTTCGTCCTGGAAGCGTCAGTTCGCGAGTCCATCGCGGGCGAGGTGACCACCGGCGACCTGATCGGCACAGTGCCCTTCGGCTCTGAACTGGTCACGCTGGCCGTCGACGCCGCCGACCTGCGGGCGGCACTCCGGGCGACGCAGGGGCCAATCGACGCCACGCACGGTCTGGGGGTGTGGGCCAACGCGGATCCGAACTCCGCGACCGTCGGCGGCGAACCGGTTCCAGACGGCGAGACGGTGACCGTGGGAACCACGAGCTACGAGGCCTACAACGAGATCCTTCCGGGGTTCTCGGAACAGGCCATCGTCGCCAACGCCGGGGCTCAGCACGAGCGAATCCTCTCGCACGCGCGAAACGGCGGGCTCGGCGCTGTGAACGAGTGAGAACGGAGAGAGGGAGAGAAGATCGGCACCGGGACTGCCGACACAGTCACGGCAACACGCTCCCGGAGAGTGACACGGGGTCACTCTCGGTCGCAAGCCGTGACTGGCTACACGATCGCGTCGTGGCGCTCCGTTGCTGGGCCACGGAGGGCCCAGCAGGTCGCCAGCCGCGATCGGTTCAGTCGTCCGCGGGTGCTTCCTCGGAGCCGGCGTCGCCGTCGACGCCCGCGTCCTCGACGTAGTACTCCTCGATCAGGTCCTCGCCGATACGGTTGAGCTCCGTCTTCGGGAGCAGCGAGATGAGCTCCCAGCCGATGTCGAGCGTCTGGTCGATGTCGCGGTTCGTGCGGAACCCCTGATCGACGAACTCCGTCTCGAAGCGGTCGGCGAAGTCGAGGTACTTGTTGTCGGTCTCCGAGAGCGCCTCGCGACCGACGATGTTCACGAGGTCGCGCAGGTCCTCACCCTGTGCGTACGCCGCGAACAGCTGGTCCTTCAGGTCGCCGTGGTCCTCGCGGGTGAGCCCCTCGCCGATACCGTCGTCCATCAGCCGGGAGAGGCTGGGCAGGACGTTGACGGGCGGCTCCATCCCCTTGCTGTCGAGGTCGCGGTCCATCACGATCTGCCCCTCGGTGATGTACCCCGTCAGGTCCGGGATCGGATGGGTGTCGTCCTCGCCGGGCATGGTGAGGATCGGGATCTGGGTCACCGATCCCTCGCGGCCGTCGATACGGCCGGCCCGCTCGTAGAGCTGGGCCAGGTCGGTGTACATGTACCCGGGGTAGCCACGCCGGCCGGGGACCTCCTCACGCGCGGCGCCGATCTCTCGGAGCGCCTCGCAGTAGTTGGTCATGTCCGTCAGGATCGTCAGCACGTGGTACCCTTCTCGAAGGCGAGGTACTCGGCGGTGGTCAGCGCCATCCGCGGCGTGACCGTTCGCTCGACCGCCGGGTCGTCGGCGAGGTTCATGAACACGACCGAGCGCTCCAGCGCGCCGGTGCGCTCGAAGTCGGCCATGAACTCGTTTGCCTCCTCCTGGGTGATCCCCATGGCGCCGAACACCACGGCGAACTCCGACCCCTCGCCGTCGTCGCTGCTCTCGTCCTCCTCGGGCACCGTCGCCTGTCGGGCGATCTGGAGCGCGAGTTCGCTGTGGGGCAGCCCGGAGGCGGAGAAGATCGGCAGCTTCTGGCCCCGGACCAGCGTGTTCATGCCGTCGATGGCGGAGACGCCGGTCTGGATGAACTCCTCGGGGTACTCCCGGGAGACGGGGTTGATCGCCTCGCCGACGATGTCGTGGCGCTCGTCGGGGACGATGTCGGGACCGCCGTCGATGGGGTTGCCCGAGCCGTCCAGCACCCGTCCGAGGAGGTCCTCGGTGACGGGCATCTTCAGCGTCTCGCCCGTGAACCGCACGGACGCGTTGCGGTCGATACCGCTGGTGCCCTCGAACACCTGGATCGCGACGAGGTCGTCGGCGGACTCGAGCACCTGCCCACGGAGCGTGTCCCCGTCGGCGGTCTCGATCTCGACCATCTCGTCGTACCCGATGGACTCGTCGACCTCCGCGAAGACGAGCGGGCCCGAAATCTCGGTGATTGTTTTGTACTCTTTCATCAGTAGAGCTCGCGCAGTTGGGTCTCGATGTCGTCTTTCAGCTCCTCGACGTGCTCCTCGACCTCGTCGTCGGGAGTCGTGGCGATGCGGTTGAGCTTCGGCGCGGCGTCGATGCTCGTGATCTCGTCGATCGGGACGCCGGCCTCGAGCGCCTCGAACGCCTCGTCGTCGAACTTCCGGATCGCACCCAGCATCTGGAACGTCTTCTCGGGCGGACAGTACTGGTCCACCTCGATGAAGGCGTTCTGCTGGAGCCATCCTTCACGGATGTAGCGCGCGATCTCGAGGGTGAGTCGCTGGTCGTCGGGCAGGGCGTCCTCCCCGACCAGCTGAACGATCTCCTGGAGCTCGCTCTCCTCGTCGAGCACGTCGACGGCCCACTGTCGCCGCTCGGGCCAGTCCTCGGAGACGTTCTCCTCGAACCACTCGTCGAGCTGGTCCTTGTAGAGCGAGTACGACTCGTCCCAGTTGATCGCCGGGAAGTGCCGGCGCTCGGCCAGGTCGGCGTCCAGCGCCCAGAACGTCTTGACGATACGCAGCGTGTTCTGGGTGACCGGCTCCGAGAAGTCACCGCCCGGCGGCGAGACGGCACCGATCACCGAGATCGAGCCCTCGCTACCGTTGATGTTCTCGAAGTAGCCGGCTCGCTCGTAGAACTGGGAGAGGCGGGCGGCCAGGTAGGCCGGGTACCCCTCCTCGCCGGGCATCTCCTCCAGTCGGGAGGAGATCTCGCGCATGGCCTCGGCCCACCGGGAGGTGGAGTCGGCCATCAGCGCCACGTCGTACCCCATGTCGCGGTAGAACTCCCCGATGGTGATCCCGGTGTACACACAGGACTCCCGTGCGGCCACGGGCATGTTCGAGGTGTTCGCGATCAGGGTCGTCCGCTCCATCAGCGGGTTCCCGGTCTGGGGGTCGGGCAGCTCCGGGAAGTCGTCGATGACTTCCGTCATCTCGTTGCCCCGCTCGCCACAGCCGATGTAGACGACGATGTCGGCGTCGGCGAACTTCGCGAGACTCTGCTGGGTGACGGTTTTCCCGGAGCCGAACGGACCCGGAATCGCCGCCGTCCCGCCCTTCGCGAGCGGGAACAGGCCGTCGAGGATGCGCTGACCGGAGATCAGCGGCTCCGTCGGCGTCTGCTTCTCCTTGACCGGTCGGGCCTCACGCACTGGCCACTCCTGGTGCATCTGGATCTCCTCGCCGTTGTCGAGCTCGACGACCGTCTCCTCGACGGTGAACTCGCCCGACTCGACGGCGACGACCTCGCCGCCCTCGTAGTCCGGCGGGACCATGACCTTGTGGTCGATGGTCTGGGTCTCCGGGACCTCGCCGACGATCTCGCTGGGCTCGACGGTGTCGCCCTCCTCGACGGCGGGCTTGAACTCCCACGTCTGCTCCATGTCGATCCCGGGGGCGTCGACCCCACGGTCGAGGAACGGGGAGCCCATCTTGTCCTCCAGCACGTCCAGCGGGCGCTGAACGCCGTCGTAGATGGAGTCCAGCATCCCCGGACCCAGGTCGACCGTCAGCGGCTCGCCCGTGTTGACGACGGGTTCGCCGGGGCCGACCCCGGAGGTCTCTTCGTACACTTGGACCGTCGTGACGTTGCCCTCGATCTCGATAACTTCGCCCATCAGCCCTTCGTCGCCCACGTAGACGACGTCGTTCATCCGGGCGTCGAGGTCGACGGCGGTCACGACCGGACCACTCACGCTCTCGATCTGGCCGCGGTCTTCCGCGGCGACGTCTGTTGCCTGACTCATTGTTAGTCCTCGTCGTCCATCAGGTCGATCCCGATGGCTCGTTTGATCTGGTCGCGCAGTCCGCCGCTGCCGGCGCCGCCGCCGAGCGTCACGAGCGTCGGTTCGACGCTCGTCTCGACGTCCTCGCGGGTCCCCGCGAGAGGTAGTCGAGGTCGTCGTTGTGCATCACGATGATGCCCACGTCGTCGTCGGTCATCGTCGACGCGACGGCGTCGTCAAGCCGATCCGCCTTCTCCTCGTCGGGGACGTCCTCGAACTTCCGGACGCCGGCGAGGCGGAACCCGGTCGTGAACTCCGGGCTCCCGATCACGGCGATCTCCTGACTCATTGTACCACCAGTTCCGCCCGAATCTCCTCGGGGTCGAGCCCCGCCTGGGTGCCTCGGGCGATGGCACGGATGTTGTCCGCCTCACGCTCCTTCGCGAGCACGAACGCGATCACCGGACACACCGACATCGGGTGGGCGTGACCGGCGTTGCGTGCGTGTTCGACCAGCGCACCCTCGAGGGCGCGCTCGAAGCCGATGAGGCTGTCCGCTTCGGCCATCTCGTCAAGCGCAGCGCCGAGCTCGTCGCCGTAGCGGCTCTCGCGGATGTGCTCGACCAGCTGGTCGCGGTTCCGGGAGAGCGTCGACAGCTCCTCGGGGTGAACAGCGTGCCACCCTCGATGAAGTACTCGGCGGGCTCGACCTCCGCACCGCTCCGTGCGAGCCGCAGCGCGTTGCGCACGTTACGGAAGTCGATCTCGGCCTGCAGGTACTCGGCGTACGCCGACTCCGGCCCCGCACCAGCGGCGCTAGTCACGCCCTCGAACAGGTTCTCGTAGTACGCCCGGTCGATGGCGTTCTCCAGCGGGACGAGCATGCCGGACTCGTCGTACTGCTCGGCGGCCGCGGCGAGGGGGTCGCCGAAGATCGTGCCGTCGAGCAGGTCGACGATCGCGTCGACGCTCTCGGCCTCGACCAGTTGGTCGAGCAGCACGTCGTCGAACTCGCCGGCACGGATGAGGTCGTCCTCGACCGCTTCGGGGTCGGTTTCGGCGTAGATGCCGCGGACGGCCGTCTTGACGTTCCACGCGTCGAACTTCCGCAGGTAGCGGGCGACCTGCTCGTACAGGCGGCCGTCAGCCCACGCGAGCAGTTCGTCGAACGTGTCGGCCAGCCCCGCGTTCAGGGCGTACTCGACCAGGTCGACACCCGAGAACCGCGACCTCAGCCGGTTGATCTGACCCTGGTACGTCGATTCCTCCATGTAGCGGGAGATCTCGTCGGGGCTCATCCGCAGCAGCTTCCGGTAGTCCTCCTCGTCGAACAGCGTCGCACGCCGGGCGCTCACGCGAGCGTTGACGTACTCCGGGTTGGAACTGCCGGTTGCGCTCATTCTTCGAAGAGGCGTTCGCTGATGCGTTTGAGCTCCTCGTCCCAGACCTCCGCGATCACGGAGTCGAAGGTGTTGTCCACGCTGACGCGAGAGCTCTCGCTCTCGACGACGACGCCACCGAGACAGTCCTCGGTGCCGGCGAACGACCAGCCCTCGTACTCCGAGAGCAGGTCCGTCAGCATCGCTTCGTCCGACTCGCGGCCGTAGACTTCGACGTCCGCATCGTCGTCGAACTCCTCGGCGGCCGCATCCAGCAGCGAACGGGTCAGCTCCTCGCGGCGCTCGCCGTCGATCTCGGCGACGCGCTCCTCGAGCTGCTCGCGGACCCGCTCCAGCACGTCACGACGGGCTTCCAGGCGCTTCTGTTTGGCCGTGAGCTTCGCGCTCGACAGCGCCTGTTCGCGCTCCTCGTCGATCTGTGTCTGGACTTCCTGCTCGCGCTGCTCGACGATCTCCTCGGCGTCGGCCTCCGCCTCCGAGATAATCTCCTCTGCCCGGCTCTCGCCCGCTTCGCGTATCTCCTCGGCACGCGCGCGGGCTTCGTCTCTGACGTCCTCGACGACGGTTTCCAAGCTCATGAGCGGAAAGGGAGAGGAAAGTTACGCCAGGATCATGGCGACCAGCGCGAAGATCAGGATCGTCTCCGGCAGAACCGTCAGAATCAGGGCCTGCACGAAGAGATCGTCGTCTTCGGCGACGGCGCCGACGGCGGCGGACCCGATCCCACGCTCGGCGTACCCGGCACCGAGACCGGCGAGACCGACCGCGAGGGCCGCCATACCCGTCGAGGTGATGGCCGGACCACTTGCGTCCTGCAGTACGAGGCTTGCGACTTGGAGTGCGTTTTCGAACATAGGGGTATCCACTCGGATTCGCGGTTAGTCGTCTCCGAACAAGCCGTAGTTGGCCCCACGACGGTCATAAACCTTCCCAAAGGCGCCGAAGAGAACGTGCGAGACCGGCACACACGAAAAGCAGGTGTTGCGGCCGAGTTGTCACTCGGCGAACGAAAAAGAACCGAAAAACCGAACGGCCCGCTACTCCTCGCGGCTGTGGACGCGCTCGTAGCCGAACGGCTCGTACTCGCGGCCGCCGCCGTCGAAGAACTTCGAGAAGAACTCGTAGTACTCGAGACGCACCGCCTGCAGCCCGGCGCTGGTGACACCCAGCGCGAGCACCAGCATGTGGCCGAGCACGAGCACGAGGATCCCGCCGACCAGCGACGCGACGCCGCCGTGCATCAGGCCGCCGAACAGGATCTCCGTCACTTCGTGGCCGTGGTACATGTCGCCGACCTCGTAGGCGTGGCCGGTCATGAAGTGCCACGACGCCTCCTCGCCCTCGCCGGTGACGGCGACGCCGAAGAAGAACAGGTTGACCGCGAAGGCCATCCCTGCCTTCGCCAGCAGCACCGCCGCCAGCCGGGCGTAGGAGAGCACGTTCACCAGCGCGTCGAAGATCTCGACGACCTCGGCGGGCGCGCCGAGGAACAGCAGCACGGCACCCAGCAGGAACAGACCGATACCGACCTGTCCGACGATCACCGGGAAGCCGCTGAAGCCGAGCTCGAAGGCGGCCTTCGGGCCGCTATCGAACACGGTGAAGATGAACTCGGGCTTCGAGCCCTGGAACCACTTGCTGGCGATGAAGATCCAGAGGCCGTTCATCGCGAAGATCCACGAGAGCTTCTCCGTGACCGCCTCCTCGATGCCGTGGAACTGGAGCTCCTCGAAGAAGCCCAGCACGTAGCCGAGGTTGAGGTGGACCAGCGCCGCCATGGCGCTCACCAGGATCCACGCGGGCACCCAGTAGCTGTACTCGGGGATGAGCCCCTTGTGCAGCGGCGCGTGACCGCCCCAGACGACCTCGCTGACGGTGTGCAGGCCGAAGATCTCGCCGTAGAGGAAGCCGAACACGATCGTCGCCAGCCCGGCCGCGATCGTCACGCCACCCATGCTCTTGAAGCCGGGACTGTCGTACTGCGTGTAGAGGAAGCCGCCGATTGCGGTGTACACCAGCCCGTAGCCCACGTCCCCGATCATGAACCCGAAGAACACCGGGAACGTCAGGAACAGTAGCGCCGTCGGGTCGAACTCCTCGTAGTTGGGCCGGCCGATCGCCTCGACCAGCACCTCGAACGGCTGGACCAGCCCGTTGTTGTCCTGCACGACCGGCGGCTCGTCTTTGCCGATCGTGGTGCCGCCGTCGGCGACGGCCTCGCCCGATTCGTGGACGGCCTCGCCGTCGGACTTGAACGCGGCGCGCTCGACCTCTTCGACCTCGACCCGGTCGCCGAGCTCGTCTTTCAGCGCGGCGCTGACGCCCTCGTACTCCTCGGTCGGGATCCAGCCCTCCGCGACGAACGTGTTCTTCGTCGTCGCAAAGGAGAGCGGCGCCTCGGCCTTCTGGACCTGGACCGCGAGGTGCTCCTCGGCGGCCAGCAGGAACTCGGCGTTCTCGCGCTCGAGTTCGCCCAGTTCCGCCTCGACCTCCGCGATCTCGGACTCGATACGGTCCTTCTCGCTCTCGAGTTCGCGGACGTAGGACTCGGGGGCCACCTCGGCGTCGGGCACGTCGATGCTCGTGAACGCGGCGCCGACGAGCGCGTCGTCGAGCACCCCGTCGGCGTGCTCACTGGGGTAGACGAACACCGCGAGCACGTCGTCGCCGGCGAAGATCTCGTACTGGCGGACGCCGTCGGCGTCGAGCAGTTCGCGCTCGATGGAGTCTCGGTCGCCCTGACCGACGGCGACTTCGAGGCTGTCGTACCCCGACAGCAGGTTGAGGTCGATCCCGAGGTCGACGAACGGCCGCGCGGCGTCGAGCCGCTCCTGGACGCCGCGGAGCTCGTTCCGGAGCGCGTCGCGCTCGTCGTCGAGTTCGTTCACGCGATCCCGGATCTCGGGGAGCGTCTCCGCCAGATCCGCCTCGGAGATGGTGCGGCTGCTCTCGACCGACGCGTCGTCGATGTCGAGCATGCTCTTGATCGAGCGGACGGTCACGAGCTTCTCGGAGGCCTGCTCGGCTGCTGCCTCCGGGTCGCCCGGCTCGAACCCGTCCCACGAGCCGTCGTACTCGGACACGTCGAGGACGTTGGCGTCGTGGACGACCTCGATAGCCGACCCCATCACCCGCTTGGAGCCGGCCACCGAGAGCTTGCTCATCCGTTTAGGCCTGAGCATGCACCGCCTCCTCGAACTGGTCGACCGCGTACTCCACGGCCTCCTCGATGTTCTCTTCGGCCTCCTCGATCAGGGCCTGACGCTCGGACTCGCCCTCCTCGAGAATCGCTTCTTTCTCCTCCTCGATCTCCTCGCGGGCCGTCGCGAGGCGCTCCTCCTGGAGCTCGTCGGCCTCCGCTTCGGCCGTTTCACGGATCTCGGCGGCCTCCTCCCGAGCCTCCGAGATGCGCTCCTCCTTCTCCCGGCGAGCCTCCTCGATGATCTCGTCGGCGTCGGCCTCCGCCTCCTTGATCCGATCAAGAACTTCCGGTCTGGGCATTAGCTGATCAGTTCGTGGTTTTTCCGGGCCGTATAAGGTGTTTGCGAAAGCGAGCGGTGGAGCGAGACGGGTCCTACCCCTCGCGAGCGTGAGTTTTCGGAACGGCGAGCAGTCCCCGTGGCCGG
This sequence comes from Halolamina pelagica, assembly GCF_001307315.1. Lineage (GTDB taxonomy): Archaea > Halobacteriota > Halobacteria > Halobacteriales > Haloferacaceae > Halolamina > Halolamina pelagica_B. The sequence goes on along the minus strand of NZ_LGUC01000001.1, from coordinate 560,525 downwards.
GGCAGTCGCCGCCGATCAGTCACCGCGAGCGAGGGCAAAGCCCGAGCGAGCGGGCTGACGAGCGACCGTAGGGAGCGAGGAAGCTTTTGGTGAAGCTTTTGCCAGGGCCCCTCTGGGGGCCCGCAGCAAAAGGTTCTAGTTGAACTCCTCGATCAGCGCCGGCACCACGTCGAACAGGTCGCCGACGATGCCGTAGTCCGCGATGTCGAAGATCGGTGCGTTCGGGTCGGTGTTGATCGCGATGATCGTCTCCGCGCCCTTCATCCCGGCGACGTGCTGGACCGCGCCGGAGATCCCGATCGCGAGATACACGTCCGGCGTCACCTGCTTCCCGGACTGGCCCACCTGCCGGTTCTTCGGCAGCCAGCCGTTGTCGACGATCGGTCGCGACGAGGACAGCGTCGCACCTGTGGCGTCACACAGGTCGCGGATCAGGTCGAGGTTCTCCTCCTCCTCGATCCCGCGGCCGATGGAGACGAGGAAGTCGGCCTCGCTGATATCCACGTCGCCGCTTCCCACCTCCTCGAACCCCTGTACGCGGGCGCCGTCGTCGACCGAGTCGGCGTCGAACTCGAACGCCGACACCGTCGCGTCGCCGGCGCCGTCGGCGGCCGCCCACTCGCCGCTCCGGATGCTGATCACGAACTGGTCGCCCGCCACGTCGACGGTGGTCTCGACCTTCGAGCCGTACATCTCGCGCGTGACGGTCAGCCCGTCGTCGTACGCGATGTCGACGGCGTCGCTCGCGTAGGGCAGCCCCAGCGAGTCGGCGACGGCGGGGGCGTAGTCGAGCCCGTTGACCGAGTTCGGAAGCAGCAGCGCGGCCGGGTCGAGCTCGGCGTGGAGCGCCTCGGTCGCGGCCGCGTACGTGTCGTGGTCGAACTCCTCGCCCGCGTCGACGGTGTGGATCGCGTCGACCTCGGGCGTGTTCAGCGACTCCGCGAACCGGTCGACGGGGCCGGAGACGACGGCGACGTGGAGGTCGCCGCCGAGGGCGTCCGCGAGCTCGCGGCCGGCGGAGATCCCCTCGTAGCTCACGTCACGCAGGTCGCCGCGGCGGTGTTCCGCGACGAACAGAACGTCGCTCATTCGCCGACCACCCCCTTGTCCCGCAGCACGCTAGCCAACTCCGCGGCGGTGTCCTCGGCGCCGCCCTCGAAGATCGTCGCGTCGGACTCGCTCTCGGGTTCGTACATGTCGACCAGTTCGAGCGCGCCGTCGACGGTCTCGGCGTCGAGCCCCAGATCCCCCAGATCGTGCGGAGCGATCTCCTTCTGCTGGGCCTGTCGGATCCCGCGGAGACTGGCGTAGCGGGGCTCGTTGATACCGGTCTGGATCGAGAGCACGGCCGGGAGATCGACCTCGGTGATCTCCTCGATGCCCCCTCCAGTTCGCGTCGAACCGTGGCAACGTCGTCGCCGGCCGCGTAGTCGAGGTCGTTGACGACCGCCGCCCACTGGTAGCCGACGCGGTTGGCCAGCGCGACGCCGGTCGCGCCGAAGGCGTCGTCGGCGGCCTGGACGCCCGTCAGCACCAGGTCGGGCTCCTCCTCGGCCACCACCTGCTCGAACACGCTCGCCTTCGCGTCCACGTCGAGCAGTGTCTGCTCGGCGATGGCGTCGTCCCAGACACGGACCGCGCGGTCGGCGCCTTTCGCCAGCGCCATCCGGATCGTCTCCTCGCTGCGCTCCGGACCGATGGTGGCGGCGACGACTTCCACGTCCTCGTCGGCCGACTCGGCGATCTGGACGGCCGCCTCGACGGCGTAGTCGTCCCACTCGTTGAGGTCGTACTCGAGGTACCGATCGTCGATGGACAGTCCGTCGATCTCGAAGTCGTCCTCGACGGCAGCCACCTCCTTGACGGTTACCAGAACCTTCATCGGCACGAAATTCCCGTGGCTGGGGGTAAATCCTTTCGCTATGCCCTCACGCGGATGACCCACCGACGGGGCAACTTACTCCTCGTCGTCGGGGAGGGAGATGACGTTCTCCCGGCCCAGCCGGAGCTTCTCGACCCGCCCCTCGTCGGCCATCCGAGACAGCAGCTGTGACACTTTCGCGTCCGACCAGTCGGTCTCCGAGACGATGTCGGCCTGCCGCATCCGGCCGCCGTTGCTCTCGAGCAGCGTCTCGACGCGCTCCTCGTCAGAGAGGAGTTCGGGGTCGACGTGGGCGTCTTCCTCGTCCGGCTCGCTCGGCTCGGGCGCCGAGGCGTCCGTCGACGACGGTGGGCCGTCGCCGTTCTCCGTGGCGATCGGCTCGCCGCCACGCCAGCGCCAGACCGCCAACACGAGCACGACCAGGAACAGCAGGCCGAGCAGCGCCGCGGCGAGTACGTCGATCCCCTCGTCAGGCTCGGTGGGCGACTGCGTCGGGGTGCTCTCGGCGGCGTACACGACCGAGAACTCCTCCGGATCGAACGACTCGGGGCCGGTGACGACCAGCGAGTCGTTTTCCTGTCGGGCCTCGATACTGCGCTGGATATCGTAGCCCGGCGGCGTTCGGATCCGGATCTCCTGTCCGGACTGGAGCGACCGGAGCCACGTCCCGTCCTCCGTTAGCAACGCGTCGCTGAGCTTGTAGCCGTCCCCAGTGGGTTCGAGGAAGTTCGTCCACCGGAACTGAAGCACCAGGGTGCCGGAGCTGTTCCCGACGGTGTACTTGCGCTCGACGCCCGTGATCGCCATCTCCCGGTCGGCGGCCGTCGACGCCGCCGCCGCGGCCGACTCGAAGAACGCGATTCCGGGTGAGCCCGACGCCTCGCCGGCCTCGAACTCCTCGGCGTACGATCGGAATCCGGCCCGCTCGTCGTCGGTGTCGAACGGGATCGTCGTCCGGACCGTCCAGGCCGCGTCGCCGTCGGGCTGGAGGTCGACGTCGAACGTCGTCGTCGCTGTGGCGACGTTTGGCGACTCCTGGGCCACCGCTGAGCCCGAGAGCGCGCAGACTAACAGGAGGGCAACGACGACGTACCGCATGTCCCCAGCGTGACAGCGCCCGGGCAAAACGCTTTCTATCACCCCTGCGATGCGCTCCGGCGAGTTTTAAGGGAGAGGCCGCGATAGGTTTCGCTGATGAGGTCCCTCGCGATCATCGCCGCAGTCGCCCTCTCCCTGGCGCTCGCCGTACCGGCGGGTATCGGCGCCGCCGGCGCCCCCGATACGGTGCCGGCGGACAGTCTCCAGACCCGCGACACCGTCACCCAGACCACCCCCGCGCAGGTAGAGGAATCGTTCAACCGCAGCAACCAGACCCGGGTGCTCGTCGTACCCGACGGCGCCGTCCAGCGGAGCGACGTCGACCGCGCGACGTTGAACCTGGGCCCGGCGGCGGAGTTCAACGGCAACGTCACCGCTGTCGAGGTCGAGACCGCCGCAGTGGTGGAGTTCATCCACGCCGCCGACGGCGAGAGCGAACGCAGTCGCCGCATCATCCAGGCATCCTCGACCGTCGAAACCGAGATCATCACGCTGCGCGACAGACAGGAGGCCGCCATCCGCGCGTTCAACGCCGGCGAACTGACCCCCGAGGAGTTCGTGATCGAACTGGCGACCATCTCGGCGAAGGCCGACGCGCTCGAGGCCCGGATGGTCAAACTCACCGCGCTCGCCGACGAGATTGACGGGTTCAGCCTCTCCCGGCCGACCGAGATCCGGTACGAGCTCCGCACGTTCGGCGGCCCCGTCCGTGAGCGCGCTGCCGACGCGATCCGGGGTGTCGACGAGCCGGCGCAGTTCTTCGTCACCACCGGCCCCGAAGGCTACGAACTGGCGACCGTCGACGACGGTCACTACCACCGCGAGGCGTATCGCGGTGCCGTCAAGTCGGACGACGACAGCGCGACGATGGAGCCCAACGAGGCGGTCAACGTGACCCGCGAGAGCTACCCCGATATCTTCCGGTACGGCGACCCGTCGGCGACGACATCCGGGACGACCAACATCGTCACGCTCACTGGGGGCAACCGGTCGCTGACCGCGTTCGTCGACAGCGGCTCCGAGCGCGTGTTCAAGGAGTACCAGCGCTTCTCGCTCGAGCAGTACCGGTCGGGCTCGATCGCGTCGAACACGATCAACGGGATCAACGTCACGGTCAACCGCACCTACCCCGGCGGGCCGCTCCGTATCAGCGTCACCGACGCCGAGTCGGGCGAGCCGGTCGATCTCGCCGTCACGCTGAGCCAGGGCCAGGCCGAGCGAACGTCGGTCGGCCGAACTGGCGACGACGGCACGGTCTGGACAGTCTCGCCGCGAGGCAGCTACACCGTTCTCGCGGTGGGCAACGAGGCGACTGCGGCCTACGTCGAGACGAACGCGACCGCGCCGCCGGAGCTCGAGCGCTGAGGGCGGGCGAGCGTTGAAGTAGGAGAGCGCGACCAGCCCCGTCGTGCTCCCCCGCGATTCGACCGCGTCGCCCGCAGCCGTCCCAACCGCGCTGACTGACTCGGATCGCGCCGTCTCGCCGGCGCTCGGTGCCGTACTACTCGTCGGGATCACCGTCGCCGTCGCCGCCATTCTCGGAACCGTCCTCTTCGGACAGGCCGCCGCACTCGGCGGCTCGCCGCCGACGGCGTCGTTCGACGTGAGCGCCGAGAGCGACCGCATCACGCTCTCTCACGAGGGCGGCGACGCCGTCGACGTACACGCGCTCCGGGTCGAGATCAGCATCGACGGCGACCCGCTCACGCACCAGCCGCCGGTGCCGTTCTTCGCCGCCGAAGGGTTCCACGGCGGGCCGAGGGGCGCGTTCAACCCCGAGACCGACGACGAGTGGGCAGTCGGGGAGACGACGACGCTCCGCGTTGCAGCGACGAACGACCCCGCGCTCGAGGCGGGCGCGCGGCTGACGGTCGAGCTGTTCTACGGCGACCACCGGTTCGCGTCGCTCTCGACGCGCGTCGACGGGTAAGGAGGGGGCTCGCGAGGCTACTCCTCGGGGACGGTCGCGATGGTGACGATCGCCCGCGGGCTCCCGGGGTTGGCCTGCATCACGACGTGCTCGCGCTCGGGGAAGCCGGCCTCGCTGAACATGCGGTCGGCCTCGTCGGCGTCGTAGAACAGCATGATCGCGTCGGCGATCTTGTGGAACAGGCTGTTGCTGGGCTTGTCCGGGCCGACGATGAGGACGGTACCGCCGGGCTTCGTGACGCGGCGGGCCTCCTCGATGGCGTCGACGGGGTTGGGCCAGTACTCGATCGACCCGGAGGACCAGTAGTGGTCGAAGCTGTCGTCGGCGAACGGGAGGCGTTCGGCGTCGCCGCGGTAGAACTTCACCTGGTCGGTTTTGCCGAACTTCGCCCAGGCTTTCTCCAGTTGGTGGACGCTCTGGTCGAGCCCGTGGACGTCGTCGGTGTGCTGGAGCAGCCCCTCAGTGCCGAATCCGGTGCCACAGCCCACGTCGAGCACGCGATCCCCCTGTTCGATCCCGGTCCGGGAGAGCGCCTCGTCGCGCATCTCCTCGTTCCAGACCAGCGGGTTCACCGTGTCGTACACCTGCGAGAGGTACTTGTAGAAGGTGCGTGCCCGCGCTTTGTCCTCCAAGAATCCCATTGGCCACGACTTGGAGCGGGCGGGCCATAATGCTGCGGTTTTCCGGAGCGGCGGGATCGGTGGCTATCGTCACGTACTTGGGCGTTCCGCCCCCATACTTCGGTAATGGAGACGCTCGACAGCCGGGTCGCCATCGTCGACGAGCGACTGTCGACGCTGGTGGAGTCCGTGGAGCCCCCTGAGCTGGCCGAGCGCCTGTCACACGTCACGCTGTCGGGCGGGAAGCGCGTCCGGCCCGCCGTCACGCTGCTGGCCTGCGAAGCCGCCGGCGGCGATCCCGAGGACGCCGTCGACTTCGCCGTCGGGATCGAACTGGTTCACAACGCCTCGCTGGTCGTCGACGACATCATCGACCGCTCCGAACTCCGGCGAGGCACCCCCAGCGCCTGGGCGGAGTACGGCTACGGGCCGGCCATCGTCGCCAGCGACGGCCTGCTGGGCGAGGCGTTCGCGCTGTTCTCCGCGAACGAACACGCGATGACCGTCGTCGCCGAGGCGATGGTCGAACTCGGCGAGGGCGAGGCGACAGAGCTGGTCGCCGAACCCGAAAACGAGGCCGAGTACATGGAGCTCGCCCGCCGGAAGACGGGCGCGCTGTTCCGTGCCGCCGCGGAAGTCGGCGCGATCGCCGCCGGCGCCGACGGCTTTACCGTCGAGTCGATGGGCGAGTACGCCGAGCGCGTCGGCGTCGCGTTCCAGATGCGCGACGACGTGTTGGACGCGACCGGCGACGCGGCGGATCTGGGCAAGCCCGCCGGACAGGACGCGGAGATGGATCGCCCGTCGCTGATCCAGGTAACCGAACTCACGGCCGAAGAGGCCGACCGGCGGGCGACCGCGGAGTCCGACCGCGCGCTCGACGCGCTGGCGACGGCGACCGTCGAGAACGGTGAAGCTCGGGAGTACCTCGAACAGTTGGCGGAGTACGTCGTCAGTCGGGAGCGGTAGAGTCGCGAGCGGTCAGGCCGCCTCCGCCGTCGCCGGGAACCGGTTCTCCGCGATCGCGAACGTAAGCGTGCTCAGCACCCCAGGAGGGTCCCCGCCGTCAGCGCCACTGCGAGATCGGTCATCGCCATCGCGCCCTCGCCGGGGAGGAAAAAGCCGGAGACGGCGTGGAGCACGACGCTGATCGCGAGCACGTAGAAGGGAGCGTTGAGGTAGCGCCAGCGGAACGCGCCGTCGAGGTACTCGTCGGTGACCTGCCCGAGGCTTGAGGTGACCCCGGCGGCGGCGACCCAGCTCACCGCGGCGTGGACGAACACGGCGGCCTGGGTCGGGAGGGATAGGGGGGTCGACGCGTCGGCGGTCACCGCCTGGTACCCCTGCCAGCCACCGATAGCGACCAGCGCGATCGCGACGACGTAGGTGATCAGCGTCACCCGACCGGCGTACAGCAGCTGGCGGGCCTCCTCGGCGGCGTCGTCGACGGCCTCCTCCAGCCCCAGCCCACGGAACAGCGTATAGAGGCCGAGAGCGCCGGAGAGCACCCCGAGCACGGAGACCCCCGCAACGTCGAACGCGTTGGCGATCAGCACCATCGGGTAGACGAGCAGGAGGACGCCGAGGGGACGAGCAGCGTGCCGCGGGTCTCCTTGTCGCCCAGGACTTGCTTGATCGTGTAGTAGATCGACTCCAGGTCCTGGGCCTGCCGGACGACGACGCGCCGCAGGCCGTCGATGGGCACACGGGAGCGGATCACCGGGAGGACGGACTCGTCCTGTGCGCCGTCGGTGATGACGATCGCACGCACGTTCTCGCCGGTCGAGAGCGCCGCGAGCACGGTGTCGACCTCCTCGCCGACCGCGCGGTTGGCTTTCACGTCGCTGCCGTCGAGCCCGGTGACGGCGGCGACCGCGACCTCCTCGCCCCCGCGCTCGAGCTGGTCGCGGGTGTGGATGGCCTGGAACAGCACGTTCACGTCGGAGTCCTCGGGGTCGGCAGTCGCGAGCTGCGTGGCGGCGTCCTCGACGTTCTCCCGGCCCAACACGGGAGTGGAGATCCCGGTCTTGCGACCGAGGTCGTCGTCGAGGTCGACGGCGAGGACCAACAGCATCACGGACGAGTAGGGCGTGGGGGCATATCTGTTTTCGGGAGCCTCACTCGTCGCGGCCCAACAGGCCAGCCAGCGAGGCGCCGAGGCCGAGGAACGCGGTAGCGACACCGAACCCGGGCACGCTAGTCGTTGTCGTCCCGGCCGGCGTGGGTGACGCAGTCGGCGTGTCCGTCGACGCCGGGGTGGTCGTCCCTGTCGCCGTCGGTGTGGGTGTCGAGGGCGAGACCGACTGCGAGAGCGCGAACGTCCACCCCGCCTCGCCCTCGTTGTAGCCGCCGGCGACGAGGTAGGTCCCGTCACCGGCGGCGGCGAGTGTTCGCGGGTCGACGTTTCGGTTGTCGTCGACGTCGTAGGACTGCCGCCAGCGGAGCGATCCATCGGCGTCGATACTCACGAGTCCGAAGTCGTGCGCGTCCTCCCCGGTGGTTCTGACGACGAAGCCGTCCCCGTCGGGCTGCAACTCTCTGGCCTGTTGCTCGGCGACGGACTCGTACTCCCGGGTCCAGTCGAGCGCGAACTCGGCGTCGAGCCGTGCAGTCGTGTCCCCACTGCAGAGCAGGAGCCCGTCGCCGTCGCGGATCCCGGTCTGCAGGACCCCCGACGGGAGCCCTTCGGGGAGGTCGATCGGCTCGAAGTCACCGTCCGCACTGACCCGCGCCAACCACGGGAACGTCCCGCCGGTGATCGCGCCGCCGTCGCCGTCCGGAAGGAGGAACTCGAGTGCCTGCGAGCCGTTGACGTTGTGTCGGTGGTGCCACGCGTAGCTGCCGTCGGCGTCGAACCCGACCAGCCACGTCCAGAACGCGTCCGGCAGCGACTCGGTGAAGCCGACGACGAACCCGCCGTCGACGGGGAGCAGCGTCGTCCGTTGGGTGGCGGGGATCGACCCCTCTTTCCCGATTGAGAGCACCGAGAGATCGGGCGCGAGGCGCGCGAGCCACGGGCCAGCGGCGACCGCATAGCCATTCTCGGTGCGGACGACGTCCGGGATAGCGTGGGCGTCATCGGGCAGGTCGGGCGTGATGTCGGTTCGGAGTCGGGCCTCGCCGTCGGGGCCGACGGCGGCGATCCGAACCGGGTCGTCGGGTGCAGGACGGGTTCCACGGCGGCCGACGAACACTCGTGCCCCGCCGTGTGAGGGGGCTGTCCCGGTAATTCGGAGCTGTTCGTACTCGCGGCGTGCGGCGACGCCCGGCGGCGAGGCTGTCTCCTGTTGGGCGTCGGCAGGGCGTGCGGCGCCGAGACCGGTCGCTCCTGCGAGTCCTGCGGCGCCCGCGATGGCGAGGTAGCGTCGGCGGTTCAGCGTCCGCGGCTCGGCCGCGTCGGTGGAGGGCTGACGGACCATGGACGACAAGTGCGACCGGCGCCGGTAAACCGTTCCCCTCGGCGACGTGTTCTTGTCGGTGTCGCTCGAAGGGAGCGCAGATGTCCGCCGATTCGGCCGACGGTCCCGCGAACGACGATCCGCCGGCATCACTCGCGTGGCAGGTCACGCCCGACAGCCGCCGCTTGCTCCACGTGCTCGCCTACGGGCTGCTGGCGCCGCTGGGTGCGGTCGCGCTCACACTCCTCGTCGGCGGTGTCGCGTTCGCGGCTTTCGCGGTCCGGGACGGGTCGTGGACACCGCTCCTCCTGTTGGGGGTGGCCGTCGTGATCGCGCTTGCCCGGCCGCCGGTACTCGCGGCGATGCTGAGCGACGAGACCGAGGCGTCGTTCGGCCACGAGGACTGGCACCCGAGCCGTCGTGGCCTGCTCACGGCGTCGGTGCTCTGTGGCGGGGCGATGCTCGCGGCATCGTTGCACTCACGGATCGCGGTCGTGGCAGTCGCCGTCCTAAGTTTCGGGGCGGGCCTGCTCGCGATGACGCTCAGCACCGACGCCGTCATCGACGACGACCGCAGGCTGGAGACCCAGTACTCGACCGCGGCTCTGTCGACCCTCTCTGGCGTCCTGTCGATCGATCTCGGCGATTTGACTGTGTTCTGGCTCGTCTACGCCCGGGGCGCCGACGGCTTCCGGAACCCTCGCGTGCTGGCAGTTCCACGCGGGCAGGTCACGCGGGTGCGCGAGGCTCTCGATGCCGGCGTCGACGCCGACCCGAACGCCGATCCGATCGGTCGTGCTGAGCGGGCCGTCGTCGCGCTGTTCGGCCTCGGGGTGCTCGCGACGGGGCCCGCGCTCTGGCTGCTGATCGGCGACGCCGGGGCGGGGGCGGTGGTGCTAGCCTACGCTGTCACGCTCTCGGCGGCGTTCGCCGGGCCGATGCTCTGGTACGCGTGGAACGGCTGAGCGACCGGGCGGCTCAACGGCGTGATATCGGCTCACACGGCCGATCGTGCGGTTTTTGGGGCTCGGCTGGGTAGCACTGGTAACTGATGATCTCGAAGGGCTGTGAACAGTGCGCCAAGGGCGGCAAGATGGTGATGTTCGTCTACGGCTACTGTGACCAGCGGGACTGTTTCTACTGTCCCTCGGCGAGAACCGGAAGAACGTCGAGCAGGTGTACGCCAACGAACGGCCCGTCGAGAGCGACGAGGACGTGATCACCGAGGCCAAACGGATGGACGCACTGGGCTCCTCCATCACTGGGGGCGAGCCCCAGGAGGTGCTCGAGCGCACCTGCCACTACATCGAACTGCTGAAAGACGAGTTCGGCGAGGACCACCACATCCACCTCTACACCGGCATCACCGGCGGCCGGGAGAACATGCGCCGACTCGCCGAAGCCGGACTCGACGAGATCCGCTTCCACCCGCCGCTGGAGCTCTGGGGCGACATGCACGGCACCGAGTGGGAGGAGATCCTCCACATCGCCCGCGAGGAGGGGCTGACGCCGGCGTTCGAGATCCCGGGAATCCGGCCGGAGCCGGAGTTCCTGGAGTTCCTCGACGAGGGCGCCGCCGACTTTTGCAACGTCAACGAGTTCGAGATGTCCGACGGCAACTACCGCCGGATGCAGGAGGAAGGGTTCGAGCGCAAGGAGGGCCACATGTCCGCCGTCGAGAACAGTCGCGGCGACATCCTGGACGTGATGGGCGACCACGAGAAGGTGTACTTCTGCACCTCGGTGTTCAAAGACGCCGCCCAGCACCGCCGCCGGCTGAAGCGGATGGCCCGCAACGTCCGCCGGGAGTTCGACGACGTGACCGACGACGGGACGCTGGTGTACGGCAAGAGCTACGCCGATCCGGAGCGCTTCGAGGAGCTCGGCGTGCCCGAGGAGTACTACACGGTGAAGTCCGACCACGTCGAGGTGGCGTGGTGGCTGCTGGAGGAGATGATCGAGGACGGCGACGTCGACGACGGCGAGATCGTCGAGCAGTACCCGAACTACGACGGCACCGTGGTCGAGCGGACGCCGCTGGCCTGATTTCTGGGCTACTAATTCTGACCGCGCGAACGGAGTGAGCGCGGGCCGGCGAGCGACCAACGGGAGCGAGGAGCGCTTTTGGTCGAGCTTTTGCCAGGGCCCCTCTGGGGGCCCGCAGCAAAAGGTCGGGCTGCAAACCCCAGAAAGTCCCAACAGCGCACCCACTCCTCGTAAACCGTTAAGTGGTCACCGCCGACACACTCAGCCATGACCGGGGACCCCGACGGCATGCTTTCCTGGGACGAGTCGGTGTTCCGCGACGAGTCCGTCTTCGAGGTCGACTACGTCCCCGAGACGTTCAAACACCGCGAGAGCCAACTGGAGAGCCTGAAGTACGCGCTCCGGCCGGCCGTCCGGGGCTCCCGCCCGCTCAACACCGTGATCCGCGGCCCGCCCGGGACGGGGAAGACGACCGCGGTCCAGAAACTGTTCGGCGAGCTCGGCGTCGAGGCGCCGAACGTCCGCACGGTCCGCGTCAACTGCCAGGTCGACTCCACCCGCTACGCGGTGTTCTCGCGGCTGTTCCAGAGCGTGTTCGACTACGAGCCGCCCTCCTCCGGCGTCTCGTTCAAGAAGCTGTTCGAGCAGGTGTCCGACCGGCTCGTCGAGGAGGACGAAGTGCTGATCGTCGCGCTCGACGACGTGAACTACCTGTTCTACGAGAACGAGGCCTCGGACACGATGTACTCGCTGCTCCGGGCCCACGAGACCCACGCCGGCGCGCGCATCGGCGTCGTCGTCGTCTCCTCGGACCTCTCGCTGTCGGTGATGGACGAACTCGACTCGCGAGTCCAGAGCGTGTTCCGGCCGGAGGATATCTACTTCCCGCCGTACGACGCCCCCGAGATCGTCGACATCCTCCGGGAGCGCGTCGAACGCGGGTTCCACGAGGGGGTGCTCTCGGCGCCGGAACTGGACCGCGTCGCCGAACTCACCGCCGACAGCGGCGACCTCCGGGTCGGGATCGACCTGCTGCGCCGCGCGGGACTGAACGCCGAGATGCGGGGCTCCCGCACCATCTCCGAGGACGACATCGAGGAGGCGTACGAGCGCTCGAAGTACGTCCACCTCGCGCGCAGCCTGCGCGAACTCACCGACTCCGAGCGCGCGCTGGTCCGTGTCGTCGCCGAACACGGGGGCGAGCAGGCCGGCGACGTGTACGACGTGTTCCACGAGGAGACCGACCTCGGCTACACCCGCTACTCCGAGATCGTGAAGAAGCTCGAACAGCTCGGCGTGCTCGAGACCGAGTACGCCGACGTGGAGGGCCGCGGGCGCTCGCGCTCGCTCTCGCTCGCCTACGAGCCCGAGGCCGTACTGGATCGCCTGGAGTGATGCGCCTGCGACACGTCACCCTCGCGACCGCCGACCCCGACGCCCTCCGCCAGTTCTACGTGGAGGCGCTCGGCCTGCCCGTGAGCGACACCGCCGATGGGTTCGTCGTCGCCGTCGGTCGCTCGGCGCTGGAGTTCCGTGCGGCCGACCAGGGCGATCCGTGCTACCACGTCGCGTTCTCGGTGCCGGGGGACAGCGCCGACGAGGCCGCCGACTGGCTGGACGACCGAGCCGGGCTGTTGGCCGAGGCCGGCCGAACCCAGTTCCGCTACGAGTTCCTCGACGCCACGGCCGTCTACGCCACCGATCCGGCGGGGAACGTGCTCGAACTCCTCGCCCGCGACGGGCGGGAGGGGCCGACCGATCCCTTCGGCCCGGACTCGCTGCTCGACGTCGGCGAGATCGGGATCACCACCAGCGACGTGCCGTGGGCCGCCGATCGCCTCGACCGGGCGTTCGGCTTGGAGAGCGATCCGCGGGAGGAGTTCGCGTACGTCGGCGGGCCGGCGGGCGCGTTCGTCCTCGCGACCCCCGGCCGCGAGTGGTTCCCGACCGATCGCGGCGCGGAGATCGCGCCGCTCTCGGTGGTCGCCGAGGGCGGGACGGGCGCGCTCTCCTTCGCCGAGGGGCCGGTCTCCGTGGTCGGGATCGGCGACTGACCCGCGAGCCACCCGACGCCGCCGACGCGCCTTTGCTCCCCCGGTCCAACGACGGCGCATGAAGCAGACCGGCGGCGGCGACGACGCGAAGCGGCGGGCGGGCGAGTCGGCGGCCGACATCCCCGGCGACGGCGACGTCGTCGGGCTCGGCACTGGCAGCACGGCCGCCCACGCCATCCGCGAACTTGGCGAGCGCGTCGACGCCGGCCTCGACGTTCGCGGGATCCCCACCTCCTTCCAGTCCCGCGAACTCGCCCGCGAGGCCGGCATCCCGCTCACGAGCCTCGACGAGGCCGTCCCGGACGTGGCCATCGACGGCGCCGACGAAGTCGCGGCCGACGGCGCACTGATCAAGGGCGGCGGTGCCGCCCACGCCCGGGAGAAACTGGTCGACAGCGCCGCCGAGCGGTTCGTCGTCGTCGCCGACCCCACGAAGGAGTCCGACCGGCTCTCACAGCCGGTTCCAGTCGAAGTGCTGCCCGACGCCCGGGCCCCGGTCGCCGACGCCGTCCGATCGGCCGGCGGCGACCCGACGCTGCGGGCCGCCGAGCGGAAGGACGGCCCCGTCGTCACCGACAACGGGAACCTCGTGCTCGACTGCAAGTTCGGCACGATCGACGACCCCCACGGGCTCGCGCGGACGCTGTCGGCGACGCCGGGCGTCGTCGAACACGGCCTGTTCGTCGATCTCGTCGACGAGCTCCACGTCGGCACCGACGACGGCGTCGACGTGACTCGGTACTGAGTCGGTCGATCGAACGGTCGAGAGCCGCGTCGCTGGTCGATTCGAGGTCGGAAAAAGCGAGAACTGCTACAGCCGGATTTAAAGGTCGCGCGGCTGGACCGTCTTCCGGTCGTTCTCCTCGGCACGGCGGGCGGCGTCCTCGAGCAGCTCCTCGACTTCCTCGTCGAGCGCACCGTAGAAGTCCGACGCGACGTTCTTCTCATCGAGGTACTCCTTGACGGCGGCCTTGACGATAAGGTTGGACATATGCGTCCTCTGCTACTGGACGCCTCTTAATAAGATTTCCCAAATCGACCGAAGGGGGCGCGTCAGGCGGCGATTTCGGGACATTTACGTGTGGCGACTCCAGGCCGAAGGCCACAGTAGCCACCCGGCCACCCGTCGCGCAACCGCCGCCGTCGGCGATCGACCACAGATACAACCGATAGCGATTGAAGAAAACCGACAGCGTGGGGCCGCAGTCGTTCGTTTCATGCTGTGTGGCAGGAATGCCCACAAACCTATTGACCCGTCGGTGGCGTACCCCGCGTGCCGGTACCGGTGGATACCGGTGAACCTGATGTCACGTTGTGACCATTGCGGGTCACACGTCTCCGAGCGCTTCGCCCGCGTGTTCGCCGACGAGGAAGGTCGGCTCGACGCCTGCCCCTCGTGCGCTGCGAACGCCGGTATCGCGGAAGTCGCACGGGACCGGACCCGTACCGAAACCCACTGAGGGCATCGATAGCCAACTACCGCGTTCCCCGGCGTGGTCCGCGGCCGCGCCGGTACCCCCGATCCTCACTTTCGGCCGATCCGAACCGGACCGCTTAGGCGATCGGCCGTGTTTGTGCCCGCGTGCACTACGTGTACGTCCTCGCCTGTGCCGACGAGACGCTGTACACGGGCTACACGACCGACGTGGCACGACGCGTCGCGGAACACGACGCCGGCGAGGGCGCGAAGTACACTCGCGGGCGAACCCCCGTGGAGCTGGTCCACGTCGAGTCCTTCGACACCAGATCGGCGGCGATGTCCCGCGAACACGAGATCAAACAGCTCTCACGACCACAGAAGGAGCGACTGATCGCGGAGTCCGACCAGCCAACACTGGACGGGTGAGCTCCGCGCTAGCCCGCCTTACCAGTCGGGCTCGTCGTCGATACCGATGAACTCCGGGGCCCGCCTCGCGTACGTGCCGACGCGGTAGCCGAGCTTGCAGGTGCGGGCCCGCAGGTCGTCGTCGACGAACGCGTACTCGGCGTCGGCCCCGATCTCGTCGGGGCGGGCTCCCCGTCGCGTTCCTCGAACCGGCTGCTGGCGTTGCGCAGCCCCACCTGCGTCGGCAGCGTCCAGCCGTGGACCCCGCGGACGGTGGTGCGCATGTCGGTGAGCGTGTCCGCGATCGTGCCGCCGCCGGCGGCGACCAACAGGCCGACGACGGTCTCCTCGTACTCGTCGAAGCTACAGTAGTCGTGGAAGTTCCGGAACGCCGCGGAGTAGGAGCTGTGGTAGACGGGTGCCCCGAGCAGCACGCCGTCGGCGGCGCGAACCCGGGCGAGGAGTTGCTCGGCGTCGCCGGCCTCGGCAGTCGGGCGGTCGGGGTCGTACAGCGGTAGGTCGACCGCCGCGAGATCGATCAGCTCCGTCTCGACGCCCGCGAGTTCGGCGGCGTCGAGCGCGTACTGGAGGGCAGCTTTCGTGTAACTCCCGTCGCGGAGACTGCCGCTGACGGCGACGACTCGGGTCATTAACCCGGCTATAGCCGAGGGAGTGAAAAGCGAGTCGGAACAGGCCAGCGCCGCGACAGTCCCCTTTTTCATTCCCACCCACGAACCCCGGGACATGACCGATCCAACCGAGGCCATCCAGTTCGGCACGGACGGCTGGCGGGCGACGCTCGACACGTTCACCGACGACCGCGTCCGCATCGTCGCCCAGGGCGTCGCCGACTACCTCCGCGAGGAGGGCGCCGACGCCCCCGTCGTCGTGGGGTACGACGCCCGGCCCTCCTCGCCCGGCTTCGCCGAGAGCGTCGCCGACGTGCTGACCGACAACGGGTTCGACGTGCTGCTCCCCGAGCGGGACGTGCCGACCCCTACCGCGGTCTGGACCGTCGTCGACCGCGACTGTGCCGGCGCGGTCATCCTCTCCGCCTCCCACAACCCCCGGAGTACAACGGGATCAAGTACTTCCCCGGCGACGGCGCGCCGGCGATGCCCGAGGTCACCGACCGCATCGAGGCGAACCTCCGCGAACCGGAGGCGCTGCCCGAGGCCGAACGCGGGCGCGTCGCCCGCGGCGACCTGATCAGCCCGCACTCGGCGGCGGTCGAGGAGCTGGTCGCCTCCTACGGCTTTTCGACCGACGACGGCGGCGTCGACCTCTCGAAGCTCACCGTCGCCTACGACGCGATGCACGGCTCCGGCCGGGGGGTGACCGACGAGGTGCTCGAAGCTGCCGGCGCCGACGTCGAGCGCCTACGCTGTGACGAGGACCCCGAGTTCGGCGGCGGCGCGCCCGAGCCCGCCGAGTCGAACCTCCACGCGCTGGTCGACCGCGTCGTCGACGGCGAGGCGGACATCGGGATCGCCAACGACGGCGACGCCGACCGGATCGCGGTCGCGACGCCCGACGGCTACCTCGGCGAGAACCGCTTCTTCGCGGCGACGTACGACGCGCTGCTCGAGACGGCGTCCGGCCCCGCGGTCCGCACGGTCTCGACGACGTTCCTCATCGACCGGGTCGCCGAGGCCCACGGCGAGGACGTGATCGAGACCGCGGTCGGGTTCAAGTGGGTCGCCGACGCGATGGGCGAACACGACGCGCTCATGGCCGGCGAGGAGTCCGGCGGGTTCTCGATCCGCGGCCACGTCCGGGAGAAGGACGGCGTGCTGATGGCGCTGCTCGCCTGCGCGATCGAGGCCGAGGCGTCCTACGACGACCGGATCTCCCGACTGGAGGCGGACCACGGGGGATCGTCGCCGACAAGCTCAGCGTCGACTGCCCCGACAGCGAGAAGCAGCGCGTGCTCGAGGACCTGGAGGACGTGATCCCCGACGAGGTGGCGGGGGTGCCGGTCGATCGCACCGTCACCGTCGACGGGTTCAAACTGCTCTGTGAGGACGGCTCGTGGCTGCTGGTCCGCCCCTCCGGGACCGAGCCCAAGCTCCGCGTCTACGCCGAGGCGTCGACGGAGTCGCGGGTCCAAGCGGTGCTCGACGCCGGCCGGGAGCTGGTCGCGCCGCTGGTCTGAGCGCCTACGGCGTCCGGACGCCCCAGAACCGGCTCCCTTCCTGTTCGACCTCGAACCCCAGATCCTTCCAGAACCCGCGGACGCCGGCCCGGAAGTCCGCGGTGACGGTGCTGCCCTCGTCGAGGACCGCCGCCTCGACCAGCGCCGACCCGATCCCCTGCCCGCGGCGCTCGCGTCGGACGGCGACGCCCTCGACGTGCCCGTCCCGCAGCACCAGCGCGCCGACGACCCAGTCGCCCTCCTCGGCCAGGAGCAGTTCGCCCGCCGGCGCCGCGTCCCGCACGGTGGAGCCGTCGATGTCCAGCAGCGCCCCCTGCAGCACGCGCATCGCCGCGACCACGTCGTCGCTGTCGCCCCGCCGCAGCTCGACCCCCTCCGGCAGGTCGACGCCCTCGGGCGTCCGCAGCGGGCGCTGGGGTTTGGGCTCGGCCTCGCGCGGGCTCAGCGCGTCGTCGGCCTGTGCGTCGGCATCCGACGCGTCGGAGCCTCCCTCGTCGACCACCCCGTCGGTCCGTGCATCGTCAGTCGGAGTCCCGTCGTCGAGCGGGTCCGCGCTGGCAGTCGGCTCCACGCGGTCGATCTCGACCGAGTCGGGGGAGTCGGCCCCCTCGGCGGCGCTGCTCGTCGCCGCGTGGTCGACCGCCTCCAGCAGTTCGTCGATCCGCGGGCGGTCCGTCCGGGAGTCGCCCCGGTGGGCGTAGCTCTCGACGGGTTCGTCGCCCCGGAGGTCGAGCACGATCGCCGCGGGCATCCGGCCGATCACGTCGTGGAGTTTCCCCAGCAGGCCGAACCGCGTCGGCTGGTCGAACCGGTCGCCGAGCTCGGTGTCGGGGTCGGCGAGCGTCGGGAACGGGAGGTGGTACTGCTTCTGCCACTCCGTCGCCGTCTCGCGGTCCTCCGGCAGCACCGACACGACCTCGGCGTCGCGGGCCTCGAACTCGTCGTAGCGTTTCTTCACGCGGCGGATCTGCTGGCGGCACTCGCTGCAGTAGAAATCGCGGTGGAGCAGCAACACGGCGAAGCTCGCGTCGAGCTCCCAGAACGAGAGCGGGTCGGGCCCCGGCCCGACGTTCGGTAGCACGAACCCGCGGTCCATGGACGGACGTAGAGCCCGGAGTACAAAACGGCGACGCCCGCACACGAGTGGCGGAGTGTGCCTCAGCCGCCAGCGATCAGCCGGAGGACGCGCACGTGGTCGGCGTCGACGGGGGCGTCCTCCGGTACGGGCGAGCCGCCGACCAGCACGGTCACCTCGTGGGTGCTGTAGCCGAGTTCCCGCACGACCGCGGCGTAGTCGGCGTCGTCGGCGACCGAGACGGTCCGCTCGCCCTCGCCGACCAGTTCGACGGTGAGCTCCATGGACGGCCGTGGGCCGGCCGCGGGTTTCAGGGTTCCCTTCGGCGCCGGGTGACCGTCCGCGATCGCGGCCGTGTCCGGTCCGTTTATGCCCCGGCCGCGCCCGTTCCTACGTATGAGCGAGGCCGACGCCGAGTCCACGGGGCGGGAGATCTGGATCGAGAAGTACCGGCCCCAGACCCTCGACGACATCCACGGACAGGAGGAGACCATCGAGCGCGTGAAGAGCTACGTCGAGGGCGGCGAGCTCCCGCACATGCTCTTCACCGGCCCGGCCGGCGTCGGGAAGACGACGACGGCGACCGCGATCGCCCGCGAGATCTACGGCGACGACTGGCGCGGGAACTTCCTCGAACTCAACGCCTCCGACGAGCGCGGGATCGACGTGGTCCGGGACCGCATCAAGAACTTCGCGCGCTCGGCCTTTGGCGGAGAGGACTATCGCATCATTTTCCTCGACGAGGCCGACTCCCTCACGAGCGACGCCCAGTCCGCGCTCCGCCGCACGATGGAGCAGTTCTCGGACAACACCCGCTTCATTCTCTCCTGTAACTACTCCTCGAAGATCATCGACCCGATCCAGTCCCGCTGTGCGGTGTTCCGCTACTCGCCGCTCTCGGACGACGCCGTCGCCGCACAGATCCGGGAGATCGCCACCGCCGAGGGGATCGAGATCACCGACGAGGGGCTGGACGCGCTCGTCTACGCCGCCAACGGCGACATGCGCCGCGCGATCAACAACCTCCAGGCGGCAGCGACGACCGGCGACGTGGTCGACGAAGAGGCGGTGTACACGGTCACGGCCACCGCCCGGCCCGAAGAAGTGGAGGAGATGGTCGCCGCCGCCGTCGCCGGCGACTTCCCCAAAGCCCGCGCGACGCTGGACATGCTGCTGACGGACGTGGGAATGGCCGGCGGCGACATCGTCGACCAGCTCCACCGCTCGGCGTGGGAGTTCGACCTCGACGACCGCGCGGTCGTCCGCCTGCTCGAACGCCTGGGCGAGGCCGACTACCGGATCGCCGAGGGCGCGAACGAGCAGGTGCAGTTGGAGGCGTTGCTGGCGGCGCTGTCGCTGGACGACGAGGAGTAGCTGGACACCGAACACCCACCGCGAGCGAGGGCGGAGTTCCCGCGAACGAAGTGAGCGGGAGCACGGGAGAGCGAAGCTCTCCCGGAGCCCGAGCGAGCGGCCTTTTTGGTCGAGCTTTTTCGAGGAGCGGTGCGCCGCCGGCGCACCCGACGAAGAAAAAGGTCGGGTTCGAAGTGCTTATTCACCGTGCTCCGGAACGGCGGGGTATGCAGCCGATTCACGCCCGCTACCCCTTTTTCGACGCGGCCCGCGAGGCCGTCGGGGAGCTGGGCGCCTCGGTGCCCGAACTGGCCGAGTCGGGCAACCCAGCCGTCGAGCGCGGCCGCGAGCGCGTCGAGCGCGCGCTGACGGAGGGCACCACCGCACCCGACGAACCGGGGCGCTGGAGCGACGAGGCCGAACTGCTCTCCTACCCCGTCGCGCGCGTGCTCGTCTCACTACTGTCGAAGGAGAAGGCCGTCGAGAAGTACGCGACCGCGGAGGCGGCGACGGCCGCCGCCCGCTTTGCCGAGGACGTGACCGGCGACGACGACGGCCTCCGAAGCACGACCGACGCCTCGGTGTCGCTCCCGCGGATCCTGCGGGAGTTCGGGCTGGAAGCGGCGGTCCGGGAGGAGCGGCTCGCCGGCGCCGAGCGTAACCGCAGCGCCGGCGCGACTGACCGTGACTGGTACCGCGTCGGCGTCGAACAGTACCTCCTGCTCACGGACGACTGGGGCGAGGAGTGGCGCCTCGTCAACCGCGAACTCGCCGACGGCGAGGTCCGGATCCGGCGCGGCGAGCTGTACGGCGCCGACGGCGAGGGGCTGCTCGTCGAGGCAGTCCGCCGGCGCGTCTCGGAGGGGCTCCCGTTCGATCTGGGTGACGACCGACGGACGGCGCTGGAGGCGGCGCTCGACGAGCCGCTCTCGGCGCTCCGGGACCTGCTGGGCGAGCGCGTGGCGGTCCGGGAGATCGACGCCGTGCTCCCGTCGCTGTTCCCGGAGTGCATCGACGAACTGCTGACCCGCGCCGAGAGCGAGGAGTTAGACGACACCGAGTCGTTCGCACTGCTCTCCTTCCTCGCGGCCATCGGCCTCGACGCGGACGAGGCGGCGGCGTTCTGTGCCGACACCACCATCGACGCCCGGCACGTCCGCTACGCGGTCGAGCGGTTGGGCGAGAACCGCGGTGCGCAGTATCCGCCGCCGTCGTGTGAGACGCTGTCGGCGTACGGCATCTGTACGAACCAGAACGGCCACCGCGAGCGGGCGGATCACCCGCTGGTGCTGTATCGAGAGCGACTGCAGGAGACGGATCCGGCGGAACGCGTCGACTGGCGCGAGCGAGAACTGGCTCAGTCCTGACTGGCGAAGTAGAGGCCGAGCGCCCCCATGAGGACGATGAAGCCGGCCAGCGCGGCGAGCAGGCCGAGGCCGCCGGTCGAGTTGAGTGCCCCGTCGGCGCTGAAGCTGCTGCCGACGGCGATGAACGAGACGATGAACAGCACGACGGCGACGATCGAGAGCACGATCTTCCGCGCCATGCCCTCCTCGATATCCATACTCCGGAGTGGCCCGGCAGTACCCTAAAGCACTTCGATGCGGCTCAAGCGAGCGCGTCGGCGGCCTCCTCGACACTGAGGGTGCCGTCGGCGACGGCCTGGAGCAGCTTCCGGACCCCGTCGTCGGCGTCGTCGCCCGTGGTCGCGGTGCCGCGCTCGGTGGCCTCCGCGAGCGTGACCTTCTCGGTGTCGCCCACGAGTTCGGCCATGTCGGTGCCGTCGGCGAGGGCGGTCTCCTTCTTGACGCGGTAGTTGCCGCCGTCGGTGGTGTAGCAGTCGCCGGGGTGGAAGAAGTACCAGTCCTCGCGGTCGAAGCGGACGCCGATGCGGGGTTTGGCGCCGAAGTTCTGGGCGAAGTACACCAGCGCCTGCACCTCCTCGCCGGTGAGGTAGATGGGGTCGCCGGCGGAGGACTTGGCCTCGATGGCGTAGAACGACTCCCCGTTGCCCGCGAGCACGTCCGGGAGTTCGCGCTGGGTCGCGCCGCCGCTGGCGGGCGCGCGCATGACGGCGAAGCCGGCGTCGTCGAGGCGATTGACGAGTTCGCGCTCGCGCCGGTCGCCTTTCCTGTTCGTCGGCATTACGAACTGGTCCGGTACGGGGCGCCAAAAGGCGGTCGGTGACGAGCCAGCCGGGTGAGTCGGGCGGCGTCGACGCCCCGCGGAACCCGATCAGGTCCCGTGCTGCCAGGAGTCCATGTAGTCGCGCTGCTCGTCGCTGAGACTGTCGAACGCCACGTCCTCGGCGGCGAGTTTCACCTCGGCGACCTCCTTGTCCAGTTCGTCCGGCACCTCGTGGACGCCGGCGTCGTAGGCGTCGCCGTTCTCGACCAGCTCCCGGACACAGACCGCCTGAATCCCGAAGGACTGGTCCATGACTTCGACGGGGTGGCCGAGCCCGACCGGCGCGGCGAGGTTGACGAGGCGGCCCTCGGCGAGCACGTTCAGCCGGCGACCGTCGGCCATCTCGAAGGACTCGACGCCGTCGCGGGCCTCGTAGCGGTCGACCGCGAGGTCGTCGAGGTCGTCGAGGTTGATCTCCACGTCGAAGTGGCCCGCGTTCGCGAGGAGGACGCCGTCCTGCATCTGCTCGAAGTGCTCACGGGTGATCACGTCCTTGTTCCCGGTGGTAGTGATGAACACGTCGCCCTCCGCCGCGGCTTCGGCCATCGGGAGCACGTCGTACCCCTCCATGTGCGCTTCGAGCGCCTTCCGGGGCTCGACCTCACAAACGACGACGTTGGCGTCCTGGCCGGCGGCCTTCTTCGCGACGCCCTTGCCGCAGTAGCCGTAGCCGGCGACGACGACGGTTTTGCCGGCCCACGAGAGGTTCGTCGTCATCGCGATCGCCGACAGCGCCGACTCGCCCGTGCCGTGGACGTTGTCGAACAGGCGCTTCATCGGCGTGTCGTTGACCGCGAACATCGGGTAGTCGAGTTCGCCGTCCTCGTCCATCGCGCGCAGCCGGTGGACACCCGTGGTCGTCTCCTCGGCGCCGCCGATGATCGAGTCGATCAGTTCGGGGTGCTCCTGGTGGATGCGGAACACCATGTCGGCGCCGTCGTCGACGGTGATCGTCGGCTCGTGGTCGATGACGGACTCGATCGCGGCGTAGTAGCCGTCGTCGTCAACGCCGCGGACGGCGTAGGAGGTGACGTTCTCCACGTCGTCCAGCGCGACGGACACGTCGTCGTGGGTCGAGAGCGGGTTGCAGCCGGTGACCGCGACCTCGGCGCCGCCGAGCGCCAGCGTCTCGACGAGGATGGCCGTCTTGGCCTCGACGTGCATCGCCATCCCGATCGTCTCGCCGGCGAACGGCTGCTCGTCGGCGAACTCCTCGCGGAGCGACTGGAGGATCGGCATGTGCTGGAGCGCCCAGTCCATCTTCCGGCGACCCTCCTCGCGGAGCGTCTCGGGGTCGTCGACGTGCGCGGTGACGCGCTCGTAGGAACTCATGGCTGTGGGTTCTCCGAGCGGGCGCAAAACGGTGTCGGACGGCTGCCGTGGTGACTGGCAACCACGGCAGCCGAAGGGGGCCCGGCGACGGCCCGGAACGTGCCGCGTGGCGACTGCACTGGGGGCGCGCTCAGCGCTCTACCGGCCGGAGGAACGTCACCGCGATCCCGGAGAGGACGGCCAACGCCGCCCCGAGCAGGAAGGAGGCCGACCAGCCGATGACGAGCACCAGCGCGCTGGCGACGGTGCCGCCGAACACCCCGCCGAACAGTTTGGCCGTGTACAGCGCCGCATAGTTCTCCGAGGAGTAGCGCCGGCCGTAGTAGTCCGCGACGAGGTTCGGGAACACGGCGAACATCGGCGTGCGGAAGAACGCCGCGGCGCCGACGAGGGCGACGAAGCCGGTCGCGATCCCCTGCGCGCCGAGCGCGACCGCGCCGGCCAGCGAGAGCCCACAGAGAACGAGCGAGGCGGCCACGGTGCGGCGGCGACCCAGCCGGTCCGAGAGGCTGCCGCCGATCACGACGCCGCCGGCCTCCGACAGCGCGACGGCGGACGCACTCGCCGTGGCGGCCGCCGCCGGGAGCGACAGCGCCGAGGCGAAGGAGACGATCTTCCCGATGATCATCAGCCCCACGCCGTTGGTGGCGGCGAACACGACGTACAGCAGCCAGAACTGCCACGTTCGAACCGACTCTCGCCAGGTCCACGCCCGCTCGTCGAGCGCCGCCGCGGTCGAGTCGGCAGTGTCCGACGTCCGTGGCGGGTCCCGCAGCACCACCGCCGCCAGCACGGCGCCGCCGCCGGCGACTGCCGCGAGCACGAACATCGTCCCCTCGAACGCCTCGCCGACGTTGCCCCGGATCGTCGGGATCGCCAGGAAGCTGAACCCGCTAAACGACATCCCGACCACGCCGGTCGCGAGCCCGCGGCGGTCGTGGAACCACTTTACGGGCGTGTTGACGGCGACGGTGTAGACGGCGCTGACGCCGACGCCGCCGAGTGCATAACTCACCGCAGCGACGGGCAGGGAGTCAGCGAGCCCGACGCCGATGAACCCCCAGCCAGGCAGAGCGCCGCAGCGAGGAGCGGGATCCGGGGGCCGTACCGGTCGCGCACCCAGCCCGCGGGGAACTGCCCGAGCGTCTGGAAGACGACGAACAGGGTGAACACGGTGCCGAGCGCCGACTCCGGCGCCCCGAGCCGGCCGCCGAGGGGGAGCCGGATCGACGACCAGCCGAACTGGTACACCCCCGCCGCGCCGAGCGCCACGGCCGCGGTCGCGACCAACTCCCAGCCCGAGAACCGGAGCTCGCTGCGGTCCATCGCGCGCAGTCAGGCCACCCGCGCCACCAGCTCCTCGGCCTGCTCCTGGGCGCGCTCCCGAATGGCCGCCGCGTCGAGCGTCTGGATCTCGCGCTCGGCCATCAGCACCTGCCCGTCGCAGACCGTGTGCCGCACGTCCTGCCCGGTGGTCGCGTACGCGAGGTGGCTCACCAAGTCGTGTTCGGGAGTCAAGTGGGCCGCGTCGAGGTCCACGACCGCGAGGTCGGCGTTGGCGCCTTCCTCGATCCGGCCGGAGTCGAAGCCGAGCGCGGCGGCCGAGCCCTCGGTGGCCATGCGGACTACCGCGCTCGCGGGGACCGCCGCGGCGTCGTCGGCGCCGAGTTTCCCCAGCATCGCGGCGTCGCGGATCTCGTCGAACATGTCGAGATCGTTGTTCGAGGCCGCGCCGTCGGTGCCGAGGCCGACCGTGACACCGGCGTCGAGGAGGTCGGCGACGGGGGCGATCCCGGAGGCGAGCTTGGCGTTCGAGGCGGGGCAGTGAACCGCCGTGGCGTCGCTGGCAGCGAGCCGCTCGATCTCCTCGTCGTCGACGTGGACGCAGTGGGCGAGGAAGTCGCCGTCCTCGAGGAGTCCGAGGTCCTCGGCGTACTCGAGCGGGCGGATCCCACGCTCGTCGACGATCGGGGCGACCTCGTCTTCGGTCTCGTTTGCGTGGATGTGGACCGGGACGTCGGCGTCGCGGGCGCGCTCGACCGCCTCGCGGAGCAGTTCCTCGTTCACGGTCGTCAGCGAGTGGGGCATCACCGCCGTGGCGATGCGGCCGCCGGCGAGCCCGTCGTACTGGGCGGCGAAGTTGACGCTCGTCTCCAGGTCCTCCCGGGCGTCCTCCTCGTCCTTCCCGACGGAGACGAAGCCGTGGCCCAGCAGCGCGCGCAGCCCCGAGGCTTCGACGACACCGGCGACGTGGGGCTCCTCGAAGTACATGTCCGCGAAGCCGACCGTGCCGGTGCGGATCATCTCCACCGCGGCGAGCTCCGTGCCGATCCGGATGTCCTCGGCGGTGAGTTCGGCCTCGACGGGCCAGATGTCCTCCTGGAGCCACGCGTCCAGCGGCTTGTCGTCGGCGTAGCCCCGGAGCAGCGTCATCGCGGCGTGGCCGTGGGCGTTGATCAGGCCCGGGACGACGAGGCCGCCCGCGGCGTCGAGGGTCTCCTCGGCCGTCGCCTCGATCTCGGCGGGGTCGGCGACGCGCTCGATGGTGCCGGTCGACTGGTCGATCAGCACGTCCGACGCGGTGATAGAGTGGTCGGGGTGGAGCACGCGACCGTTCGTGACGTGGAGCGTGGGCATGCCGGATCGGTCGACCGCGAGGGGTGTTAAGCCGTCGTTCTGCGCCCGCGAAACGCCCGCGACTCCGACGCCTACACCGGCGCCGACCCGAGCAGCGCGAGCAGGCTGAACAGGACCGCGCCGAGGATGACGCTCACCACGAAGTGGATGACGACGACGCCGACCAGCAGCCGGCGGTCGAGGTCGTGGAGCTGGCGGAACGCCAGGCCGTCGACGGCCAGCGCGGCCCCGAGGGCGAGAAACGGCGAGAACTCGAACGTCGCCGCGAGGAACGCGATGGCGGCGATCGGCGGGCCGACGACCGCGTGCCGGCGGAGCGACACGTCACCCAGCAGGTTCCGGGCGGCGATAAACGCGGTGAGGGAGAGGAACGCAGCGAACAGCACGTACGTCGTGAGGATCGACACCGTCGTCGACTGCAACGGCACTGGCAGGACGGCGAAGGTGTGGACGGCGCCCAAGGAGAGTGACACGGACACGGCTCCTCAGCCGAGCAGGCCGAGTTCGTCCAGTCGGTCGGTGATCACGTCGACGGCCGCGGCGGCGTCAGCCGGCTCCTTCCCGCCGGTGATGACGAGCTTGCCCGAGCCGAACAGCAGCGCGACCACGTCCGGCTCTTCCAGCCGATAAACGAGCCCCGGGAACTGCTCCGGTTCGTACTCGATGCTCTCTAACCCCAGCCCGATCGCGATCGCGTTGAGGTTGAGACTCTCGCCGAGATCGGCGCTGGTGACGATGTTCTGGACCGTGATCTCGGGGTCGTCCTCGATCGGGATACTGAGGTCTCGCAGCTTCTCGAACACGATGTGGAGACTCTCGTGGACGTCGTCGGTCGACTTCGCGCCGGTGCAGACGATCTTGCCCGAGCGGAAGATCAGCGCGGCGGATTTGGGCTCCTGCGTGCGGTAGACGAGGCCGGGGAACTGCTCGGGGTCGTAGTCGGCCCCTTCCAGATCCATGGCGACGCTCTGGAGGTCGAGCTCCTGGCCGATACCCGTCGAGGCAACGACATTCTCGATGGTGATCGTCTCCTTGGGATCGGTCATCGCTTTAAGGGTCGGCGGTGAGGTTTAAATAGGTTGGTGGGACCGACAGGCCGGATCCGCCGGCAGTGAGTGGGAGACGGGAGCGGAGCGGTAGCCTCTTTCCGACCCCGCACCCACACCCTGGCGTGTACTGCCTCGAACTCGCCGGCGAGGACGACGCCTTCGCGGCCAGGGAGGCCGACGCCGCGGCCGCCGGCGTCGAACGGCTCGCGCCCGGGCTGGCCCGCGCGGGCCACGTCGACCGGGATCGGCTCCGCGGGCTCGCCTACACCCACGCCGCCGACGAGCTGCTCGCGACGGCGGCGGCAAGCGTCGACGCCGCCGCGATCGCCCTCGAGGCGGCCGCCATCGACCGCGAGGGGACCGTCGCCGTCCGGGCTCGCGACGTGCGCGGGCTGACGGGCGTGAGCACGCGCGACGCCGAGCGCCGACTCGGCGGCGTGTTGGTCGATCGCGGGTTCGAGGTCGACCTCGACGATCCGGACCACGAGCTCCGGGTGCTGTTCTCCGCCGACGACGGCCTGGCGGACCCGGACAGCGACGCTGCGGCCGCCCAGCAGGGGCAGATCCCCCGAGCGAGGGGGTCTGCGTGCTGGGCTGGCTCGACTGCGAGTCCGAGCGCGACTTCGGCGAGCGCCAGCCGACCGATCGGCCGTTCTTCCAGCCGGGGAGCATGGCGCCGATGGACGCCCGTGCGCTGGCGAACATCGCCGGCGCGGCGCCCGGGCGGCGGATTCTGGACCCGATGTGCGGGACCGGCGGCACGCTGCTCGAGGCCGGCCTCGTCGGCGCCGACGTGGTCGGCACCGACGCCCAGTGGAAGATGGTCCGCGGGACGAAGGAGAACCTCGACGCGCTGCTGCCCGAGGACCGCGCGGCTGCCGTCGCCCGGGCGGACGCGACCCGCCTGCCGCTCCGGGACGGTAGCGTCGACGGCGTCGTCTTCGACGCGCCGTACGGCCGGCAGTCGAAGATCGCGACCCACCGGCTGGCGGATCTGGTCGAGGGGGCGCTCGCCGAGGTCGCCCGCGTCAGCGGCGCCGACGCGACCTGTGTGTTGATGGCCGACCGCGACTGGCACGACGCGGTCGCGGCGACCGACTGGCGCGTCACGGACCGCTTCGAGCGCCGGGTTCACCGGTCGCTCACGCGGCACGTCCACGTGCTCGAGAAGTCGCGCTGAGGGCCGCCGCGCGCCGGCTACTCGGCGGGGTCGACGGCCACGACGGTCTCCCCGGCGGTCACGTCCCCCCTTCTTCACGCGCAGATCCGCGTGCTCGACGCGCTCGGGGAGGAGCACGTCCGCGCGGCTGCCGAAGCTGATGTGGCCGAGCTTGTCGCCGCGAGCCAGGTCGTCGCCGGCCTCGACGTAGGGGTGGATCCGCCGCGCGAACCAGCCGGCGATCAGCGACAGTTCGAACTCGCCGCAGTCGACGTCGACGCGCTCGTTCCGGTCGGAGTCCTTCGAGAACGCGGGCTTGTTCGCGCCGGGGCGGTGGGTGACCGAGTCGACGGTTCCCCCTGCCGGCGCGCGGTTGACGTGCACGTCGGTGACGTTCATGAACACGCCGACGCGGATACGGCCCTCCTCCTCGCGGACGACCGAGACGCTGCCGTCGGCGGGGGCGACGAAGCCGGATGCGGGCGGCTGGCGCTCGGGATCGCGGTGGAACAATATCGCCGCCACCCCCAGCGCGACCAACGAGAGCCCGATCGGGCCCGACACCGGCGTCAGAGCGCCCCCTGCGAGCAGCGGCGGGAGCCCGTAGCGCAGCGCCCCGGGGGCGAGCCCCCGGACCATTCAGGCCGCCCCCGGAGCTGCTCGTGGCCGGCGGCCCACGCACTCAGCAGGTGGGTGAGATGGATCTTGTCGTCCGACCCTTCGGTGAGGTCGAGGTCGGCCTCGCCCGCGAGCCGGTGGAGGCGCGCGAGCGTCTCCCCCGAGTAGTCGCTGCGGGCCACGCGCAGGAGCTCTTGGAGGAGCTCCTCGCCGTCGTACCCCTCGTCGAGCAGGTCGTCGACCGTCGAGCGCGCCGTCGAGAAGTCGCCCTCCGAGGCGGCCCGGAGCGCCGCCGAGAGCTCGTCGTCGTGGCCCACGTCGTCGAGCACCTCGTAGGCCGCCCCCATCGTTACCTCGTCGTGCTGGGCGGCGGTCGTCTGGGCGCCGAGGACGGCCGTCCGCAGGTCGCCGTCGGCGTAGCCCGCGATGAACTCCAGGCCGTCGGCGTCGTACTCCACCGCCTCGGCATCGAGGATTCCCGCGAGCACGACCTCGATCTCGTCGTGGGTCGGCGCCCGGACGGGCACCGGGAAACAGCGCGACCGGATCGGCGCGATCAGCTTCGAGGGCTGGCGGGTGGCGATCACGAACTGCGTAGTGCGGTGGTGTTGCTCCATCACGCGGCGCAGCGCCTGCTGGAAGTCCTCCCGGATCGCTTCGGCGTTGTCGAGCAGGATCGTCTTGAACTCGCCCGAGACCGGCGCGTAGCTCGCGGACTCCTTGAGCACGCGGTTGATCATGTCCCGCTTGGCCATCCGGCTCCGACCCTCGAGGAACTGCGCGAACCGGGGGTCCTCCCGGATCTCCTTCTTGGTGCGGTCGAAGAAGTCCGCGACGTTGATCTCCACGAGGTCGTTGTCGTAGTCCTCGTGGGCCTCGCGGGCCAGCGCCCGCGCGGCGGCGGTCTTGCCCGCCCCCGGCGGTCCCTGGACGACGAGGTTCATCGGCTCGTCGACGGCCCGGCGCAGTCGCTCCCGGGTCTCTTCCTGCGGGAGGTCCGCGATCGCGGGCGCGTAGCGCTCGGTCCAGAGCGGTTCGTCCATTAGGAAAACGTAGCGACGCGGGCGGTAAGAAGGTCGCGGTCCCGGGGTTCCGCGGCGGCGCATACGGAGTCGACAGCGGTAAACCCGCGCCGGAACCACTCTCGCCCATGACGCTCCGGGCCACGTTCCTCGGCACCAGCGGCGCCGTCCCCACGACGCGGCGCGCGCCCAGCGCGGTGATGGTGCACCGCGAGGGCGAGCGGTTCCTCTTCGACTGCGGCGAGGGGACCCAGCGCCAGATGATGCGGTTCAACACGGGGTTCGACGTGAGCCACGTCTTCCTCACCCATCTCCACGGCGATCACGTGCTCGGCCTCCCCGGCCTGCTCCAGACCTGGGACTTCCAGGATCGGACCGACTCACTCGCGATCCACTGCCCGCCCGGCTCCCGGCGGCAGCTCCAGGACCTGATCACCGCCGGCGGCCACGACACGGCGTTCCCGGTTCGGATCCACGAGGTCACGCCGGGCACCGTCGCACTCGAGGGCGAGGCGTTCGAGATCCGCGCGTTCGAGACCGAACACCGCACCACCTCACAGGGGTACGCGCTGATCGAGGACGACCGCAAAGGGCGCTTCATGCGGGAGAAAGCCGAGAAGGAGCTGGAGATCCCCCCGGGCCGGCGTACGGGAAGCTCCACGCCGGCGAGTCGGTCGAACTCGACGACGGCCGGGTTATCGAGCCCAACCAGGTCGTCGGCGACCCGCGGCCCGGCCGCTCGCTGGTGTACACCGGCGACACCCGACCCGTCGACGCGACCGTCGAGATCGCCGAGGAGCCGGACCTGCTGATCCACGACGCGACGTTCGACGACGAGATGGCCGGCCGGGCGCGCTCGACCGGCCACGCCACGGCCCGGGAGGCCGGAAAGATCGCCGAACGGGCGGGGGCGAAACGGCTCGCGCTGACCCACATCTCCTCGCGCTATCCCGGCGACGCTCGTGGGCACCAGCGCGAGGCAGCGGGGGTGTTCGACGGCGAGTGCTTCGTCGCCGAGGACGGCCAGACCGTCGAGATCCCGTTCCCCGACGACGAATAGCCGGTCGCCACTGGCGTCGGATATTTAGCCGGCAAGCGCCAATCCAGGCTGTGAACGCCCCGAGCCCCACCGACGGGCCGGTGTTCGGCGTCGACATCCAGAGCGGCGACATCCGCGGGGATTCGCCCACCTACGCCCTCGTGATCCTCCGCCCCGACGAGGAGCGGCTGGACCGCGACGCCGTCTCGCGCCGGAAGCTCCGCCGGCTGATCGAGCAGGCGGAGCCGACCCGGCTGGCCGTCGACAACATGTACGAACTCGCGGCCGACAAGAACGCGCTCGTCGGCTTCCTCCGGGCGCTCCCGGCCGGTACCGAGCTCGTGCAGGTGACCGGCGCGAACCGGCCCGAACCCCTCTCCCGGGTCGCCTCGCGCCACGGGGTGCCGTACGGGAAGAAACCGATGCAGGAGGCCGAGGCGGCGGCACGGCTGGCCCACCGGAACGTCGGCCAGCGCGTCACCGCCTTCAGCGACACGACCACCGTGAAAGTCGCCCGCGGCCGCTCGACGGGCGGGGGTGGCGGCTGGAGCGAGGACCGGTTCACCCGCCGCATCCACGGGAACGTCCGGAAGGCCGCGCGGGAGGTCGAGTCCGACCTCGACGACGCGGGGCTGGCGTACGAGAAGGACACGACGGAGAAGTACGGCGGGCTCTCGAACGCCGTCTTCACCGTCGAAGCCCGGCCCGAGGAGATCCCCGTCTCGGCGACCCGCAACGGCGACGTACGCATCGAGATCGAGCGCGAGCGCCGCGACGGCATCGAGTTCGAACCGCTCGTGAAGCGGCGCGATCACGTGATCGTCGGCATCGACCCCGGGACGACCACCGCCGCCGCCGTCGTCGGCATCGACGGCACCGTCCACGACCTCTACTCCTCGCGGACCGGCGACACCGCGGAGCTCACGGAGTGGCTGATCGAGCGGGGGCGACCGATGCTGGTCGCCGCCGACGTGACGCCGATGCCCGAGACTGTCGAGAAGTTCCGGCGCAGCTTCGACGCCGCGGGCTGGCTCCCCGAAAGCGATCTGCCGGTCGACGAGAAGCTCCACCGCACGCGGGACCACGCCTACGACAACGACCACGAGCGCGACGCGCTCGCGGCGGCGCTGTACGCCGTCGACGACCACATGGACCAGTTCGAGCGCATCGCCCAGAAAGTCCCCCCGCAGTTCGATCGCGAGGAGGTCATCGCCCGCGTGGTCTCCGGCGAGGAGTCCGTCGAGGCGGTGCTGCGTGATCTGGGCGACGACGACGGGAGCGAGGCCGAGGAGGACGAACACGAGGAGCGCGAACTCACCGAGACCGAACAGCGCGTCCGCGACCTCGAGACGCAGGTCGAGCGCCTCAAAGACCACACCGAGGAGCTGGAGGCGCAGCTCGAAGAGAAGGAGAACAAGATCCGGGAGTACGAGCGCGAGCTCAGCGACGCCCGCAAGCAGGAGCGCCGTGAGGCCCGCGAGCGCCGGGAAGTCAACCGACTCGAACGCCGCGCGGAACGCCTCGAACGGGAGCGCGACGAGGCGATCGCGGAGAACGAGGCGCTCCACGAGAAGCTCGCCCGACTGAAGACGCTCTGGAAGATCGATCACTCCGACTTCAGCGACGTGGCGGGCGATCGCGATCTCGTGGCGGTGAAGACGATCCCGCAGTTCACCCGGGACGCGATCGAGCACGCCGACGAGGAGTTCGGGCTCGCCGCCGGCGACGTGATCTACCTCCGGGACGCCAGCGGCGCCGGCACGTCCACGGCCGAGCGGCTGGTCGAGACGGAGCCGCGGCTCGTGCTGAAAAACGGGAACCTCTCGACTGAGGCCGACGCGGTGCTGTTCGACCACGAGATCCCCGTCGCGCCCGCCGAGCCCGTGACGATCCAGGAGATCGACGAACTCGCCGTGGCCCGCGAGAGCGAGGTCGAGGACGCCATCGACGACTGGGAGGAGCGCGCCGAGCAGCGCCGGCGCGAGCAGACCGAGAGCATGATGGATCGCGTGATCTCGGAACACCGGGCCGACGAGCGACTGGAGGACCGCGGGACGTAGCTCTCAGGCACCCGCCTCACTCCCCGGCTCGCTCCCTGACAGCGATCTCTCCCGTGAGCGACTGTGCCGACGGCGGCGCGATGGTGATCCCCGCCTCGTCGAAGCGCCGTTTCACCCGCCGGCGGAAGTCCGAGCGAACGGTCACGATGTCGGCATCCACCGGGTCGCCGATCCAGAACTCCGCCTGGACCGTGATGGCGTTCTCCCCGAGGTCGAGGACGCGCGTGGTCGGCAACGGGTCGTCGAGGACGGCATCGTCTTCCTCGATGGTCTGTCGAAGCTCCAGCAGCGCCCGCTCGGTGTCCTCGCCGTAGGCGACGTACACCTGTTCGGTGATGCGGTAGCGCTCCCGGCCGTAGGGGCGAGTGAGCGCGTTCGTGGTGAGCTCGGTGTTGGGAACCGAGACAGTCTCGTTGTCGCGTGTCCGGACGCGCGTGACGCGGAAGTCGACCGCCTCGACGGTTCCCTGCCCGCCGGGCCACTCGATCCAGTCGCCGACGTTGAAGTCGGGATCGGCGACGAGGAACATCCCGCTGATGAGCGAGCCGAACACCTGCTGGCCGGCGACCCCGAGGACGAACGTCAGCGCCGCGATGATGACCGCCGACTCCGAGAACACCCTGCCGTAGCCGGCGGCGATGACCCCGGTCAGCGTCGCAAAGGAGATCACGAGCACCCGGAGGTACGTCCGCGTCGCGGTCTCGATGGTGGGGTTGTTGCGGTTGCGCGACCTGACGACCCGGCTCACCCCGGGAACGACGACGGCGCGGCCGACGAGGTACACAACCGCGAACCCGACGCTGAACCAGAACAGCTCCGACAGGATCTGGTCGTACGCCGAGACCACCTCACGCAGCCAGTTCGGCGGCAGGAGTTGGGCGATCATAGTCGGTGTTGGGCCGGCGATCCGAAAAATCCCGACCGCCGAGCGAGCGTCGACGCGCGGGGACCGCTCACACGCATCCAGAAGGCCTAACCTCCCGCTCCGAAATCCACCAGTATGGACGCACACGACCTGATCACCCGCAACGCCGCGGAGGTCGTCACCGAGGAGGAAGTCAAGGAGCTGGCAGCCGACCCCGAGGGCAAGCGCGCCTACGTCGGCTACGAGCCTTCGGGCGTCCTCCACATCGGCCACATGCTGGGCGCGAACAAGCTCATCGACCTGCAGGAGGCGGGGATGGAGGTCGTGGTCCTGCTCGCGGACGTGCACGCCTACCTCAACGGGAAAGGGACGTTCGAGGAGATCCGCGAGACGGCGACCCGGATGCAGGAGCAGTTCGTCGCCTACGGGCTCGACGAGGAGAACACCGAGTTCCGGCTCGGCTCGGAGTTCCAGTTCGACGAGGAGTACGTGCTGGACCTCCACGCGCTCGAACTGGAGACCACGCTCTCCCGGGCGGAGCGCGCGATGAGCGAGATCGGCTCCGGCGACTCGGTGACGGTCTCACAGGCCGTCTACCCGCTGATGCAGGCGCTGGACATCGAGTACCTCGACATCGACCTCGCGATCGGCGGGATGGAGCAGCGCAAGGTCCACATGCTCGCCCGCGACACGCTCCCGAGCATCGACTACGAGTCGCCGACCTGCCTGCACACGCCGCTGATCTCCGAACTCTCGACGGGGATCGGGAAGATGTCCAGCAGCTCCGGCGTCACCATCTCGATGGAGGACTCCACCGCGGAGATCGAGGAGAAGGTCAACGGCGCGTTCTGCCCGGCCGGCGAGGTCGACCCCGAACCGACCGACGACGGCGAGGAGCGCAACAATCCAGTCCTCGAAATCTTCGAGTACCACGTGTTCCCGCGCTTCGACGAAGTGGTCGTCGAGCGCCCCGAGGAGTACGGCGGCGACCTGGAGTACGACAGCTACGACGAACTGGAGGCGGACTTCGCGTCGGGTGAACTCCACCCCGCCGACGCGAAGCCGACGCTGGCGCGGTACTTGGACAAGCTCGTGGAGCCCGGGCGGGAGAAACTTCGCGAGCAGCGAGGCGGGGAAACGCGAACGAAGTGAGCGGCAAACCGCCTCGCTACGCGAACGCTGAGCGGAGCGAGGCGTGAGCAGCGGGTATAGCCAGCCACGGCGCGTGACCGGCGGCCGACTTCGAGTCGGCCGCCCGGAGCCGATGCCGTGGCTGTGCGTGAGCGACCCCGCTACGACGGCGTCGTCGTGACGTGCTGACACCGGGTCCCTAACGCCACCGTGGTTTTCTCGTCCCGCCCACCGCGGAGCCGGACCTCGATGCCGGCCCAGTTCTCGCCGTCGCAGTCGGTCATCGGCCAGTCGCGCTCGAACTCGGTCCCGTTGACGGTCACGAACACGGTTTCGGGCTGGCTCGATTCCGGGAACGGGACGTTCTCGGCGGCCTCGTTCTCGGCGTCGAAGGTCGCAGTCCGCTCGAACACGGTCTCGCCGGCGTCGTTCTCGATCCGCACGGTCACCTCGCGGGTGACCTCGGAGTCGACGTTGTAGACGGTGACCGTGTGGGCCGGTTCGGTGCTGTCGAGGGCGCTACAGCCGGCGGTTGCGAGACCGAGCGTCACGAGGAGGGCACGGCGCTGCATGGCCCGGAAGGTGTGGCCGGCGCGAAGTAAAGCACGCTAATAGCGCTATATAGACGCGTCAGACCATCCCGAACTGCCGCATCACGTTGCCGACCAGCGCGCGGACTACCAGCGCCAGCCCCGCGAGCACGAACGCGAGGCCCGCGGCGACGATCGGCGCCTGCCACGCGATCAGTGCGATCCCGCCGAGCGCGAGCAGCAGGCCGACGACGCCGCCGATGCCGAGTCGATCGTACATGCCCCCGACTCCGGGGGTGTAGTAAAAACGACGGCGGTCCCATTTTTCGTGAGAAGAGGGGAGCACGAGCGATCGCGGTTCGATCACGCGCCCGGTCCGGAATCCCACAGCGCTTAACCACCCCAACGTCCAAGTCGACGCTGATGAGCAACGACGACCTCCCCGAGGGGATCCGGGCCCCGAGGACGACGAGCTGTTCGCCGAGGTAGTCGAGATGCTCGGCGCGAATCGGGTCACCGTCCGGTGTGCCGACGGGGAAGAGCGAACCGCCCGCATCCCGGGTCGGATGCGCAAGCGCGACTGGATCCGTGAGGGCGATCTCGTGCTCGTGAGCCCGTGGGACTGGCAGGACGAAAAGGCCGACATCGAACACCGCTACGAGAACCGCGAGGCCGAGCAGTTACGGGAGGGCGGATACGTCTCCGGTCAGGTCTGACCGGCCGGCGACGCCGGCGCCGAGACGGGGGCGTTCCCGGTTACTCGCCGTCGTCGGTCACTCTCGATGGTCGGCGTGGGCGGTTTCGGCTTGCACGATCACGGCATGGGTTCGTCGGCGACGACACGGCGGTCGTCGTAGCTCACGCGCCGTGATCGGCGTGGGCGGTTTCGACTTGCACGCTCACGGCATGAGTTCGTCGGCGACGACACGGCGGTCGTCGCAGCTCACGCGCCGTGATCGGCGCGGACCACCCTTTTACGCGGCGACGCCCAACCCCGAGTGAATGAGCGAGGACTACGGCTTCGTCGACGAGGAGATGGCGGAGCCCGGCGACGAGTTCGAGGAGATCGAGCTCGCCGACACCGAGACCGACAGCACCGCCCGCCAGCAGGACCGGGAGTTCGACGAGTTCCGCAAGCGGCTGAAGAACGTCGAACGACTCAAAGTCGAACAGGGGGCGTTCGACGACGCCACGCTGGGTGCGCTGTACAAGCTCGTCCAGGACGGCCACGTCGGCGCCTTCGGCGGCCCGCTGTCGACGGGGAAGGAGGCCAACGTGTACGAGGCCCGCGGCGAGTCGGGCAACGTCGCGGTCAAGATCTATCGCATCAACGCCTCCGACTTCCGGCACATGCGGGAGTACCTCGCCGGCGACCCGCGGTTCGAGGGGCTCGAAGACAACAAGAAGGCGACCGTGCTCGCCTGGACCCGCAAGGAGTTCGCGAACCTCAAGCGCGCCCAGAAAGCCGGCGTTCGCGTGCCCGAACCCATCGCCGTCCAGCGGAACGTGCTGGTGATGGAGCTGGTCGGGCAGGCCGACGAGCGCCGCGCGCCGCGGCTGGCGGAGGTGAACGTCGAGAACCCCCAGCAGGCCTACGAGGTCGTACGGGAGTACATGCGCCGGCTCTACGCCGCCGGCCTCGTCCACGGCGACCTCTCGGAGTACAACATGATCGTCCACGAGGGCGAACTGGTCATCATCGACATGGGCCAGGCGGTCACCGTCCACCACCCCAACTCCGGGGAGTTCCTCACGCGGGACTGTGAGAACGTGGCCGCCTTCTTCTCGCGGCAGGGCATCGACGTGACCGGCGACGAACTCGAAGCGTACGTCACCGAGGCCGAGCCGGCCACCGACGCGGAGTCCTAGCGCTCGAAGGTCGGATCCGCGAGCGTCGCGATCCGCTCGCGCTCCGCGGCGTCGAGACGCAGCCGCCCGGCGTGGCGGTTCGCGACGAGGTGTTCGGGGTCGTTCGAGGACGGGATCGGGACGACGCCCTCGGTGACGTTCCAGGCGACGACGACCTCGGCGGGTGAACAGCCGCGCTCGGCCGCGATCTCCTGGAGGGCCGGTTCCGACAGCAGCCCCGGCGCCGACAGCGGCGAGTGGGCCAGCACCCGGATCCCGCGCTCGTGGCAGAACTCGACCAGTTCGGTCCGCGGCTGGTAGGGGTGTCGCTCGACCTGAACGATCGCCGGCCGGACGCGCGCGGCGGCGAGCACCGTTTCTAGCTGCTCGCGGTCGACGTTAGAGAGCCCGAGCGTGCGGGCCAACCCCTGTTCCTGGACCGCTTCGAGGTTGCGCCACGACTCGGCGAGCGACAGGTCGGCGGTCGCCCGACCCCCGTCCTCGTCCTCGGGGAACGTCAGCGCCTCGGCCTCGGCGGTCGGTTTCTCGGCCAGCCGGTCGAGCGGCCCCTGGTACGCCCAGGAGTCGGGCCAGTGGAGCATGTAGCAGTCGAACGCGTCGACGCCCAGTTCGTCGAGGCTGCCCGTACAGGCCTCGACAGCGTGGCCGTGGTTGGTGTTCCAGACCTTCCCGACGAGGAACAACGCCTCCCGGTCGGGCGCCCCGGGCGCGGCGAGCAGGTCGCCGATGCGGTGTTCGTTGCCGTACAGTTCCGCGGAGTCGAGCAGCCGGTAGCCGGCGTCCAACGCCGTCGCGATGCTCTCGGCGCGGTCGACGTACTCGCCGTCGCGGTAGCGCGAGCAGCCGAACCCCACCGCGGGGAGCCTGATCGCGCTGTCGGCGGCGTCAGGGGGCGATCGCCGCCGGTCGGGATCCGGCCGGACGACCGGCGCGGGTGAGGGGGCAGCAGTCACGCCGTCGTCGCCGACCGAGACCGGCCCGGTGCCGGCCGCGGCTTCCTCGATCGCCCCACAGATCGCGACGACGTGAGCGCCCCGGCGGGCGGTCTCCCGGGGCCGCTGGCCGTCCGCGAGCGACGCCGCGAACCGCTCGACGCCGTCCAGATGCGTCGAGTCCCGGCCGGGCGTCCCCGGCGGCATCGGGGTGTACTCCCGACCGGCTCGGCCGAAGGAGACCGAGTCCCGCTCGGCAGCCATCGCGCCCGCGTCGTCGAGGTAGAGTGAGCCGTCGTCGCCGTGGAGTTCGATCCCGTAGAACTCCCGTGCCCGGTGGGGGACGTAGAAGCTGGCAGTCAGCCGCGCGGTCGGGCCGTCGGCGAACTCGATGGTCGCCTCGACGTGGCTCGCCGCCGTCGGCGCCTGCGCCTCGCGGCCGGGCCACGTGTCGAGCGCGTCGGCGACGCGCACCGCAGTCGCCGGGCCGAACCACGCGACCAGCAGCGAGAGCGGGTAGACCGCGCCGTCGTACAGCGGCCCCACGTCGAGGAAGGAGTCCGGACGGTCGTGCCACTCCGTCACCCGGCCGACGTGGGCGTGAGCCGTCGCCAGGCCGACGCGGCCCAGGCGGCCGTCGGCGAGCGCCCGGGCAGCGATTCGCTGGGGGTCGCAGTCCGGCGTGATCGGCGCACAGGCGAGGCCGAGCCCGGCGGCTTCGGCGCGGGCGAGCAACGCCCGAGCGGTGTCGGTATCGAGCGCGAGCGGTTTCTCGCTGTACACGTGGACGCCGGCGTCGAGGCACTGTCGCGTGACCGGCGCGTGCGCGGCGTGGCTCGTGAGGTTCACCGCGAGGTCGGCGCCGGACTCGGCGAGTGCGGTCCCCAGGTCCGTGAACGCGTCGCAGTCCCACGCCGTCGCGAACTCGGCGGCGCGGTCGGCGTCGAGATCGCAGACGCCGGCGAGCGTGAGGTCGCTGTCCGAAAGCGCCGCGGCGTACTGGTCGGCGACCGCCCCGGCGCCGACGAAGAGACAGTTCACGGCGGCCCCGAGGGGCCGTCGCCGCATAAACCCGGGTGGGAGCGGCAGTTCTCGGCAGGGGGCTGGGCCAGAGTCCAGCGCCCTATGCAGTCCCACGCCGGCGGTCGACGACGACGACCGCCGCGAGCGCGGCCCAGATCACGAGTTCGAGGAAGAACGACGGCGACCAGAGGTACTGCCGGGCGAACGAAAGCGGCGGGAGCGCCATCGGCATCGGCGGCACGGCCAGCGGCCAGACGAGAAACAGCGTGTCCGTCGGGCGCCCGTTCACGACGATGTGGAGCGCGTCGAGCAGCAGGTGCGAGCCCCAGCCGGCAGCCAGCGCGAGCCCCGACCGGCTGTAGTAGGCGACAGGAACCGCGAGGACGACCAGCAGCCCGGAGTGGCCGACCGTGTGGAACAGGTCGACGACGCCGAGGGTCGCCAGCGACTTGTCGACGGCGTCGGGCAGCGCCGCGCCGACGAGCAGCCACGCCGTCGACAGCCGGGACCGCCACCCGAGCAGGGCGGCGATCGCGAGGTGGGTCGGAAACAGCACGGCCGCGCGTAGGCGCTGTGGGCGTTTCTACGTTCCGTCGCCCCCAGTCGGGGGTGAGCGAGGGATGTGATTTATTACCACGGACTGGGACCTATCAGTATGAGCACTGCCACGAACGCGGACGCGGTCGATCTCGACGGACTCGAGTCGCTCCACTACCTCGGGATCGCCTTCGCCGTCGTCAGCGGGGTGATCCACCTCCTCCTCGGCGTGAACTTCGCCCCCGAGCCGATGGGGATGGCGTTCCTCTTCGCCGGCGTGGTGTTCCTGCTGGCGGTCGCGGGCGTCCTGCGGAACTACCGGCGACGGCTGCTCTACCAGCTAGGGATCCCGTTCACCGGCGGCCAGATCGTACTGTGGTACTACCTCAACTTCGCCGCCGGCGACAAGGCGTTCCCCGCCGACGTGGGCGGGCTCGGCGCCGTCGACAAGCTGGCGCAGGTTGCGCTGATCGTCGTGCTGGTGGCGCTCCTCCAGCGAGAGTGACTCAGGGCGCGTACAGCAGGTCGTACTGGTGGGCGACGTAGGTGAGCTTGCCCGCCGCGAGCTGCTCGCGACGCGTCGCGAGCCAGTCCGAGGCGCCGTCGACGCCCGCCCCGTCGAGCGCGTCGGCCACGAACTCGAGGATTCTGCCGAGGAAAAACGCCTCGTCGGCTGGGTACGCCCCGCCGATCGGCCTGACCAGCCAGTCCGAGGCGCCGGCGGCGAGCAGATCGCCGTCGGCGGCCCGGCAGCGGTCGAGGAGATGTCGCCCGGCGCGTGGGTCCCGCCCCGGTTCGGCGGCGATCCGGTCGTGGTACGCCGCCGCCACCCGGTCGTCGGCGGGGTGGTCGGGCTGGAACAGCGTCGCCCCGTCGAACGTGATCGGGAGGTAGGCGACGCCGTCCGGCCCGAGCGCCCGGTCCAGCGCGTCGAGCAGTTCGTCGAGCGGGACGAGATCCGCAAACGCCTGTGCGACGACGAGGTCGGCGTCGCCGTCGTCGACCGCGAGCGCGTCGCCGACGCGGAACGCGACGGTCGCGTCGCCGGCCCGGAACCCGTGTTCCCGCGGCGTGACCGCGCCGACCGCGGCCGCGAGGTCGTCGGCGCGCCGTTCCCGGGCGTCCTGGACGAGGTCGGGGTCCCGGTCGGTACCGCGGTAGTCGAAGCCGGTGACGCCCCACTCGATCAGTCGCGGGACGGTCACGCCGGTCCCGGCGGCGAACTCGACGATCTCGGGGGCGGCCGGGAGCTCGTCGAGCAGTCGATCCCGGACCCGCCGGTTCAGCGCGCGGTCGTCGACGCTGCGTTTCGCTTCCAGATACCGGACGTGGGCGTGCTCCATCGGTCAGAGCGACCGCTCGTAGCTGGCCCACGCGATGTCGTCCTCCCACATCCGGACAGTGAGCCGCTCGGGCGCCGGCGCGTCGAGGCCCGCGGCCAGCTCGTCGGCGAACACCCGGGCGAACCGTTCGACGCTGGGGTTCCCCTCGAACGCCGGCAGATCGTTGAGGAGTTCGTCGCGGTAGCGTGCGGTCAGGTCGGCGAGCGTCGCCTCGACGGCGTCGATGTCGACCAGATAGCCGTACTCGTTCAGTTCGGGGCCGGCGAAGCGAACCTCGACCTCGTACCGGTGGCTGTGGGGCGCACCCTCGACGGGACCCGGCTCGGGGACGGTGAGGTAGTGCTGTGCGACGAAGGTCTGCGAGACGGAGAGTTCGTACATGATCAGTC
Organism: Halolamina pelagica; assembly: GCF_001307315.1. Lineage (GTDB taxonomy): Archaea > Halobacteriota > Halobacteria > Halobacteriales > Haloferacaceae > Halolamina > Halolamina pelagica_B. The sequence continues at coordinate 519,427 of NZ_LGUC01000001.1, read as the reverse complement.
GTAGGTGAAGGCGGTGGTGAGCACCTCGTCGTCGGTGGTCAGCAGTTCGTACGCGTCCGCGGCGTCCGCGAAGGGGATCGTGTGGGTCACGAGCCGGCCGAGGTCGTGCTCCTGGACGAGGTCGATCGCGCGGGCCATGCGCCGGTCTTTCGTCCAGCGCCCGCGGTCGCTGGGGGCGATGGTGCTGACCTGGCTCGACCGGAGATCGACGCGCTCGCGGTGGAAGCGCCCCCCGAGGCCCAGCTCGACCGGCTTGGTGCCGTACCACGAGCCGACGACGATCCGACTGTCGTAGCCGACGGCGCCGATCGCGTCGTCCAGCGCCTCGGGGTTGCCGGACACCTCGATACAGCAGTCGACGCCGGGCGGGTTCTCCCACGTGGTGTGTCGGATCTCCTCCGGCGTCTTCGTGGCCGTCGCGCCGAACGCCGCTGCGAGCGCGCGCCGCTCGGCCACGGGGTCGACGACGGTCAGCGTCTCGAGCGGGAACGTCGAGAGCAGCGCCGTCGTCGCGAGCCCGATCGGGCCGGCGCCGAAGACGACCACGCGCTCGCCGACCCGGGGCGCGGCGTCGAGAACGAAGTTCACGGCCGTCTCGGCCGTCGGGAACAGCGTCGCCGTCGCGGGATCGACCGGCTCGGGCACCGGCTGCAGCTGCGCCGGCGGCACGGTGAAGTGGCTCTGGTGGGGGTTGAAGGCGAACACGAGCTCGCCGTCCCAGCCGTCGTCGACGTTCGCACCCGTCGCCGTCACGCGCCCGACGGCGGCGTAGCCGTACTTCACGGGGTAGCCGAACGTCCCCTCGAGCGTGTCGATCGTGTCGTCGACAGCCATCTCCTGGGGCACGTCGCCCTCGTACACCAGCAGCTCCGTCCCGGGGCTGACCCCGGAGACGACCGTCTCGACGAGCACCTCGTCGGCGTCGGGCGTTGGCCGGGGCGCTTCGCGCACCGCCACCTCGCCGGGGCGCTCGAAGTAGAGCACCCGCGCGCCCTCAGTCATCCGTACTCGCCGGGGCGGCGGTCACCCACTCGCCGGTGTCGCGGCCTCGCTCCAGTGCGTGTTTGGCCCCCTGGCCCGCCGCGCGGGCGGTCTCGCCGCGGCCGACGCCGACCCGCATCTCCACGCCGGCGGCGTCGCGAACGCCGGCGAGCACGTCGTCGTACACGCCGTCGGGGAGGTCGGGACACACCGCGATCGCGTTGTCGCCGCCGACGAAGGCGGTGACGGCGCCGTGGTCGCGCATCCGGTCGCTCAGTTCCACGACGGCACGCTTGATGCGGCGCTCGGCGTCGAAGGCGTGCTCCCGATCGGTGTACTGCTCGGTCGCGTCGACCACGTCGAAGTGCGCAACCGTGAGCGATCCGCCGGGGGCGTCGTCGCACGCGGTCGCCAGCCGCTCGGTTCGGGTGGCGTCCTGTGCGCTACCGGTCGACTGCAGCGCCTCGGTCGCCGCGCCGAGCGCGTCGACGGGGGTAGGGCCGGTGCCGACGCCGACGCTGGCCGTGACCGGGTAGTGGTTCCGAACGAGCTCCTGAAACCGGCGGTGTTCTTCGGGAGAGATCCGGTTCGACACCGCGATCATGTTGTCGTACCGGCTCGGGAACACGTAGCCGTCGCGGCTCCCGACGAAGTCCGCGAGGTCGGCGTAGAGACGCGACTGCAGCGCCTGGAGTGAGGGCTCCGAACGGGGCTCGGGCGTGACCGTCCACGGCCCGTAATCGTCCAGTTGGACGAGCGAGAACTGTACGACGGCATCGTCGGGGCGTGTCACAGAGTCACATCGGTTCGGGGCGAAATCAGTCTTCCGACGGCGACATCGTCACCGTGAGCCAGTCCCGGGCAAACAGGGCGAGTGAGGGCAGCAGCGCCGCCGGCGCGACCGCCCGGAGCAGCGGCGTCGGCGCCGGGGGAGGAGGGCGACGGTGAGAAAGCCCATCTGGAACGCCGCCAGCGGGCGCCGGAGTCGGCTGGGCGGGAGCGTCCCCACGCTGCCGCCGGCGCGGCGCCAGAGGAACAGCCCGCCGCGGTAGCAGTACCGCGCCGCCGACAGCGAGAGGTACCAGACCGGCAGGAGCTCCCACGCGACGGCGACGGCCGGCGCCACGACGAACCCGGTGGTGTCGACGGCCATGTCGAGTCGCTCGCCGAGTCGCGTCTCCGTTCCGACCGAGCGCGCGACGGCGCCGTCGAGGCCGTCGAGCAGCACCGCCGTCCCGTAGCCGATCGCCGGCAGCCACGCCAGCGCACCCCGGGCATCGACGACGACGAACCCCGCGACGGCCGCGATCAGCACGGCGCGGGCGAGCGTGATCGCGTTGGCGAGCCCGATCGACTCGGTCCGCGCGCCGTCGGCGGCCCGCAGCGTCCGCCGGTGTCGCCAGACGTAGCCGGCGACGGCGACCGTCAGCACGCCCGCCGTGACGAGCCACCGAACGGCGGCGGAGAAAGTCGAGACCGTCGCGAACAGCCAGTAGCCGAGAACCAGCAGACTCAACGCCCCAGCCGCGAGGAGTGCGCCCTCGACGGCGAGGCGACGGCCGACGACCCGGCCGGCGGCGTCGCGACTCATCGGCGTCCCCCGCGGTCACCGCCGGCCCGCCGACGGCGGAGACGACACGCGGGACAGCCCGGATCGGCCACCGGGGAGTGCATACGTGTCTCTGTCGTGAGCCATCGTACTAAATCCCGAAGTCACCGGAGGAGGGCTTTTGTCCCCGCCGGCGAACGGACTCGCATGGCTCGCGTCGCCGTGCTCCACAACACGCTCGACTTCCGGGGTGGGGCCGACGCCGTCTGTGCCCACGTCTGCGAGGCGCTGCAGCGCGATCACGCGGTGACGCTGTTCACCATCTCGGCGACGGAGTTGGCGACGCTCGACGAGATGTTCGGCACCGCGACGGACGTGACCGTTCGACGGCCGCCGCTGGGGCGACGGCTCGCGCGGCTGCTCTCGCGGGCCGACGACCGGTTCGGGCCGCAGTTGGCGCTCCGGAGCGCGCTGCTGACGCGGTGGTTCCGCCGCCACGCCGCGGCGTTCGACGTGGCCGTGAGCACGGCCAACGAGTTCGCCCTCCCACTGCCGTCGGTGCAGTACGTCCACTTCCCGCAGTTCAACACCGACGTTCCGGGGCCGGACGGCGTCCACGGCGACGGCGGCCCGAACCGCCTGTGGACCCGAATCGCCGGGCTGGCCGACCGCCGACTGCCGCAGGACGCGACGCTGATCGCCAACTCCGGCTACACGGCGAGTCACGTCGCCGCGCGGTACGGGCGCGAGCCGGCGGTGGTCCACCCGCCGGTGGATCCGATCCCGGGCGCGCCCTGGCCCGACCGAGAACCCGGGATCGTCACCGTCGGCCGGATCGCCCCCGACAACCGCGCTCTCGACGCCGTCCGTATCGTGGACGGCGTCCGGGATCGGGGCGTCGAACTCCACCTCCACCTCGTCGGCTCGACCGCCGACGCGTACCGCTCGTACCGTCGACGGGTGGCGGCGGCCGCCGCGAGCCGGGAGTACGTCACGCTGCACACCGACGCGTCCCGGGCTCGGTTGGAGGCGCTGCTGGGCAACCACCGCTACGGGCTCAACACGAAACACGGCGAACACTTCGGGATGGCGCTGGCGGAGTACGCCGCCGCGGGGATGGTGGCGTTCGCCCACGACTCCGGCGGCGCGCCGGAGGTCGTCGACGGCGCCGACGATCGCCTGTTCGACTCGGTCCCGGCGGCCGTCGACCGCATCGTCGACGCCGTCGAGTCGGGGGCGCGGCCGCGGCTCTCGCCCGATCGGTTCGGCGTCGATCGCTTCCACGGCGAGGTCAGGGCGCTGGTCGCCGCAGGGCTGGAGTGAGCCGGGAAGCGCCGACGAGGAACCCTTACAACTCTGCGGTATCTATACCGCTTCATGCAACACGTAACGGTCCCACAGGACCGCATCGGCGTCCTCATCGGCTCCGGCGGTGAGACGATGCGGGAGATCGAGGAGCGCGCCGGCGTGCGCCTCGACATCGACTCCGAGGACGGCTCGGTCGGTATCGAGACCGTCGGCGACCCCATCGACGCCATGGCGGCCCCGGACATCGTGAAGGCGATCGGGCGCGGCTTCAAGCCCGAGACGGCGCTGGAGCTGCTGGAGAGCGACATGCGACGGCTCGACCTGATCGACCTCACCGAACAGACGCGCAACGACAACGACCTGGAGCGCCAGAAGGGTCGCCTCATCGGCGAGGACGGCCGGACCCGGGAGCTGATGGAGCAGCTCACCGGCGCGAACGTGGTGATCTACGGCTCGACGCTGGGGATCCTCGGCGAGCCCGAGGAGGTCGACGCCGTCCGTCGCGCCGCCGGGATGATCCTCGACGGCGCTCCCCACGGCGCCGTCTACTCGTTCCTCGAGCGCAAGCACAACGAGATGCAGCAGGGCTGGAACGTCCGCGAGCGCACGTAACGACACGAACGCCGCCCACGAACGCCGCCTCGGCCCGCCACCCGGCGGTTCGGTTTTCCGGTCGCGTTCGGTTTTCCCACCCGCGTTCGGTTCTCCAGCCCTCGATTCGGGTTTCACTGGCGTCGGCAGCGCGAACGGCAGGAACTAACAACTATTAACCCCTCCGGTCGGAATACTCCCCCAAGAATGGCCGAGGACGTCAAACCGACCCGGAAGAACCTCATGGCGATCGAGGACCGCATCGAACTCTCCGAGCGGGGTCACGACACCCTCGAGCAGAAACGGGACGGCCTCATCATGGAGTTCATGGACATCCTGGACCAGGCCCAGGACATCCGGAGTCAGGTCGAAACCGACTACGAGACCGCCCAGCAGAAGCTCGACATGGCCCGGGCGATGGAGGGCGACGTCGCGGTGCGGGGCGCCGCCGCCGCGCTGAAAGAGCACCCCGAACTCACCACGCAGTCGAAGAACATCATGGGCGTCGTCGTGCCCCAGATCGAGGCGTCGAAGGTGAAGAAACCGCTCGACGAGCGCGGGTACGGGCTGATCGGTTCCTCGGCCCGCATCGACGAGACCGCCGACGCCTACGAGGAGCTGATCGACTCGATCATCCTCGCGGCCGAGGTCGAGACGGCGATGAAGAAGATGCTCGAGGAGATCGAGACCACCAAGCGCCGCGTGAACGCCCTGGAGTTCAAACTGCTCCCCGACCTCAAGCAGAACCAGGAGTACATCGAGCAGAAGCTCGAGGAGCAGGAGCGCGAGGAGATCTTCCGGCTCAAGAAGATCAAGGCCAAGAAGGAAGAAGAGGAGGCCGAGGAGCGGGCGATCGAGGCCGACGGCGAGGAAGGCGCGACGACCGCCTCCCCGAAAGCCGACTGAATGTCCTGTCCGGCGTGTGGCGAACCGGTCGTCGCGTTCGTCGTCCCGCCGGCACTCCGTGAGCACGCCCCCGCCGCGGAGAGCGCGATCTGTACGTCCTGTCTTCGAACGGTCGCCGCGAGCGACGCGGGCGCCGCCGCGGTCGCCCCGGAAGACGCCGACTTCTCGCGGATCCACGAGTCGTTCCCGACCGGGAAGGGCGCCGTCGCGTTCGCGCTCGTGTTGGGGAAGCTCGACTCGCTGGCGCTGAACCGGCCGGCGATCCAGGCGCTCTGTGACGCCGCCGAGCGGGCCGGTACCGACGTGGCGCTGGCGCTGGAGCGCCTCGCCGGCGCATCGGCGCTCGATCCGCCGTACGACATTGATCGCCGACGCCAGCAGCTGGCGTCGTTCCGGTAAGGCTCGTCGACGGCCGCCGCGTCAGCGATCGTCCCCCTCGACCCGGATCACGTCCGACGCCGAGAACGACGCGTCCTCGTGGTAGCGCTCGAGCGCCACCATCGTACCGGCGTCGTTGGCGGTCGCGACGAACACGAACGCGACCGGCGCCCAGAACAGGAGGGTGGTGAGCGTGCTCATGGCCGGCCTGTTGGGCCTGCGACGCGAAAGGAGTGGCCTTAGACGCCCGTCTCGTAGCGAAGGATGCCCGCGATCCCGCCGAACGCGTTGAGGAGCTGTTCGCCCTTCTCGAAGTCGGTGCTGATGAACTTCGTCTCCGTCCCGCGCTGGTCGGCGATCTCCATCAGGTGGTCGACCACGTCCTCCCGCTCCTGCACCTCGGCGGGCTCGCCGCACTCGGAGCATTCGTGGTCGGGCGTGTTGTGCCGGCGCTCGACGGTCTCGTACTCGGTGTGGCCGTTGGGGCACTCGTACACCACCACGTCCTCCGTCAGGTCCTCCGAGAGCAGCAGCCGGTCCACCGAACCCATGATGAGGTTCTCTCGGGTCGGGACGAGCCCGTACGTGGCCTCGTTGCCGGTGTGGAGGTTCTCGAAGAACTCCTCCATCTGCTCTTTGTCCTCGACCAGTTCCTGGTCGGCCAGCGCCTCCTGGCCGGCGTCGACGAGGTCGTACAGCCCGGACTCGTCGGTGTACGCCACGTCGAACTTCCCGAGCACTTTGTCCTGCAGCTCGTGGTGGAGGTAGTCGCCGTCGAGGAACTCGTCTTTCGTCGGCGACGGGCCGCCGACGAGGATGCCGTCGAGCTCGTGGCGTTTGGGCACCATCAGGTCGTCGGCCATCTCCGCGACCTCCTGGTAGAAGTTGTCGATGGCTTCGAGCCGCAGCCGGGCGAAACGCTGGGCGGACTGACCACCTTTGCGCTGCTTGCCCGGCACGAGCGAGGACGCCGACTTGACCGGCTCGACGCGTTTCCCCTTGAGCCAGCCGACGTTTGCCTCCCGCCGGTCGAGCACGATGAGGCCGAACAGGCCGGAGTCGGCCATCATGTGCTCCAGCGGCTCGATCAGGAAGTCCGAGTCGCAGTGGTAGCGGAACGACTCGACGGGGTCCGGCGGCGACTCCAGGGTGCGGGTGATCATCTCGGTCTGACCGCCGCCGGAGTCGATGGCGCCCGAGAAGATCACCATCCCGTTCTCCGGCGGGTAGGTGTCGTAGTAGCGCAGCCGGTCCTTGATCGACGTGAGCGCGTCCTGGACGTTCGTCCGGGTCTGCTTGGACTTGATGTTGGCCGCTTCGGAGTGTTCCTGGGTGACGTGGGCCACGACGTCGGAGATCTGGCGGTCCTCGGGGATGTAGATGGTGACGAGCTGTGTTCCTGATCCCTCGAACTCCTCGAGCTCCTCGAGGACCTTGCGGAACTCGTACTTCCGGCGGTCCTCGCTGGCCTCTTCGGCGTCAGTACTCATTACGTCAGGATAGGTGCTATCGCGTGTAAGTACCTGTTGACTGTTCGTGTCCCGGTTTCACACCCCCGGAGCGGTGCCTGCGGACGGTCCCGTCGGCAGTCCGAACGGCGTCCGGAGCCGGGAGTGACCGCCCGGAGATCGTCGCCGACCGTTACATCGACTCCGGCGCGGCGACGCCGAGGACGTCGAGCGCGTTCCCGACCGTGTGTGCGGCAGCGGCGACCAGCGCCAGCCGCGCGTCACGTAGGTCGTCGGTCTCGGCGTCGATCACCGGGCACTCGCGGTAGAACGCGTTGAAGCGTTCCGCGAACGTCCGCGTGTAGGTCGCGACGCGGTGGGGTTCGAGGTCCTCGGCCGCCTCCTCGACGACCGCGGGGAAGCGCGCGATCGTGCGGAGGAGATCGCGTTCTTCGGGCGTGTCGAGCAGGTCGGCGTCGATCCCGTCCGGGACGGACTCGCCGTCGAGGATGCCCCGGCAGCGCGCGTGGACGTACTGGACGTACGGCGCCGACTGCGCCTCGAAGTCGAGCGCGCGCTCCCACTCGAACGTGATCGTCTTGCTGGGCTGTTTGGCGACGATGTCGTAGCGGACCGCGCCGATCCCGACCTGTCGGGCGATGCGGTCCACGTCCTCCTCGCTGAGTTCGTCCTCGCGGATGCGGTCGTCCATGCGGGACTCGACCTCCTCGCGGGCGCGGTCGACCGCCTCGTCGAGCAGGTCGTCGAGGTCGACGCCGGTGCCCTCGCGGGTACTCATCCCCTCGCCGCCGGGGAGGTTCACCCACGAGTAGAACTGCTGGTCGAGCCTATCGGTGTCGTGGCCGAGCAGCCCGAGCGTCTCGTTGAGCTGCTGGAAGGTGAGCTTGTGGTCCTCGCCGATCACCGTCACCGCGCGGTCGAAGTTCTCGAACTTCCACTCGTGGTGGGCGATGTCGCGGGTGGTGTAGAGGGTAGTGCCGTCCGAGCGGAGGAAGACGAAGTTCTTCTCGATGCCGTGCTCGGAGAGGTCGAGCTGCCAGGCGTCGTCCTCGTACACCGCCTCGTCGAGCGCCTGCAGGCGGTCGACCACGTCGTCGGTGGCGCCCGAGCGCATGAACCGCGTCTCCTTGACGAACTCGTCGAACTCCGCCGGGAGCCGGGAGAGCGTCTGGGTCATGCCGTCGAGCACGGTGTCGACGACCTCGGTCACGCGCTCGTAGGTCTCCTCGTCGCCCGCCTCGAGCCCCTGCATGATCGCCTCGATCTCGGCTTCGGCTTCCTCGACGGCGGCCTCGTCGGCGTCCTCGAGGTAGCTGTTGCCCTTACGGTAGTAGCGGACGAGGTCGTAGTCGGGCTTCTCACGTTCCGGCTCGGGCAGATCGGCCTCGTCGAACGTCTCGTAGGCCCAGGTGAACAGCGCCATCTGCCGGCCGGCGTCGTTGACGTAGTAGTGCCGTTCCACGTCGTAGCCCGCGTAGTCCAGCGCGTTCGCGATCGCGTCGCCGATGATGGGGTTTCGCGCGCGACCGACGTGGACGGGGCCGGTCGGGTTCGCGGAGGTGTGTTCGACGACGACTGACTCGCCCGTGGGCGGGCGCTGGCCGTAGTCGTCGGCGCCCGCGGCGTCGAGCGTGTCCGCGTAGTAGTCGTCGCTCGGGGCGAAGTTGACGTACGGGCCCTGGGTGGTGATCTCGCCGAGGTAGTCGTACTCCGCGGCGTCGATCTCCGCGGCCACCTCGGCGGCGACCTGTGGCGGCGGGGCACCGACCTCGCCGGCGAGCCGGAACGCGACGCTCGAAGCGAGAACCGCGTCGACACCCTCCGGTGGCTCCTCGATGCCGAGATCGTCGGTCGGGAGGTCACGCGCCGCCAGCGCGGCCGCGACGGCGTCCTCGACCGCCGACCGGAACTCGATGAACATGGGCGACTGTTCCGCCCGATGGATAAAGGGGCTTCCGAACCGAGAGGGCCCAGCGCTGCCGGCGAGCGTCGGCATCTCGATCCCGTGACGCCAGTCGCCGACCCACAACCGACAGACGTTGGAGGGTTTTGCCGCACCCGTAACGGATGCGGGACGCATCTCACATCCAGTATCGTTAAGCGTCTCGATACGGAACTGGGGAGTATGCAAGAGACGACGGCGGGCGTCGACGCCGCCGAGGTCGCGGCGCTGAAACAGATCGCACTCGAGGGGGCGTCGACGGCGAGCGGAAAGTGTCGTGTGCGGCGCTGGGAGATCGCCTCGGGGCGTCGAGTCAGACCGCCTCCCGCCGCCTCCAGCGGCTGGAGTCGGCCGACCTGATCGAGCGCGAGGTCGTCGCCGACGGCCAGTGGATCGCGCTGACCACGGCGGGGAAGTCCCGACTCCGCGAGGAGTACGCCGACTACCGCCGACTGTTCGAAGACGACGCCGCGCTGACGCTCTCGGGCGGGGTCACCGCCGGCGCCGGCGAGGGACGCCACTACATCTCGCTGCCGGGGTACAACCGCCAGTTCGAGGCGCGACTGGGCTACGACCCCTACCCAGGGACGCTCAACGTCGAACTCGACGAGGAGAGCACCCGCAACCGAAGCGAGCTCGCGGCCGTCGAGGGCGTTCCCATCGACGAGTGGGAGGACGAGGAGCGGACCTACGGCTCCGCGACCTGCTACCCCGCGCGCTTGGAGGCCGACGCCGGAGGGTTCGAGCCGGTCCACGTGATCGTTCCGGACCGGACCCACCACGACGAGGACAAGATCGAGCTCATCGCCCCCGAGATGCTGCGCGACGAGCTGGGACTGGCCGACGGCGACGAGGTCGTCGTCGAGATCGAGGAAGCATGAGTTCGACCCACCCGGACGTCGACGCCGTCGAGGCCGCGCGGGCGGCGTTCGCCCGCGGCGAGCCGGTGCTGATCCACGACGCCGCCGATCGGGAGGGCGAGGTCGACATCGTCTACCCCGCCGCGGCGGTCGATCCCGACGCCGTCAGTCGCCTCCGCAACGACGCCGGCGGGCTGATCTGCGTGGCGCTCAGCGACGCCGTGGCCGAGACGTGGGAGCTGCCGTTTCTGGCGGACGCGCTCGAACACCCCGCCACCGAGGCGGCGCATCTGGACTACGACGACCGGTCGTCGTTCTCGCTGCCGGTGAACCACCGCGAGACGTTCACCGGGATCACCGACGACGACCGCGCGCTGACGATCCGCGAACTCGGGCGCGCCGCCGACGCCGCCGCCGAAGGGGCGTTCGGCGCCGACGAGTTCGCGTCGTCGTTCCGCTCGCCCGGCCACGTGACCCTGCTGCGAGGCGCGCCGGGACTGCTCGCGGACCGACAGGGCCACACCGAACTCGGCCTCGCGTTGGCCGACGCGGCCGACCGCGAGCCGGCGGTCGTGGTGTGTGAGATGGTGGACGGCGACACCGGCGAGGCACGCACGCCCGCCGACGCGCGCGCTTACGCCGAGCGCGAGGGGCTGGTGTACGTCGAGGGGCGCGACCTGCTGACCAGGCTCGACTAACTCGCCGTTTCTGCCGAATTTAAGACCCCGCCGAACGCACACGCGGGTATGAGTGCCTTCGAGGAGATGGAGGAGGACGGAACGATCTGGATGAACGGCGAGTACGTCGACTGGGAGGACGCCACGGTTCACGTGCTGAGCCACGCGATGCACTACGGCACGGGGATCTTCGAGGGCGTCCGCGCGTACGACACCGAGGAGGGGACCGCGATCTTCCGCTGGGAGGAGCATCTCGACCGGTTCTACAACTCCGCGAAGCCCTACGACATGGAGATCGACTTCTCCCGGGAGGAGCTCACCGAGGCGACGCTCGAAGTGATCCGGCGTAACGACCTCGACTCCGCGTACGTTCGACCGCTCGCGTACTACGGCTACGACTCGCTGGGCGTCTCGCCCGGCGACTGCCCGACCGACGTGAGCGTCGCCGCATGGCCTTGGGGCGCCTACCTCGGACAGGAGGCGCTCGAGAACGGCATCAAGGTGGAGGTCTCCTCCTGGCGCAAGCACGCCTCCAGCCAGATCCCGACCAACGCGAAGACGACCGGGCTGTACGTCAACAGCATGCTGGCCGGGGAGGAGGCCCGCCGCCACGGCGCCGAGGAGGCGATCGTCCTGAACAAGGAGGGCAACGTCGCCGAGGGGCCGGGGGAGAACATCTTCCTCGTGCGCGACGACGAGCTGTACACGCCCGGCCTGAGCGAGTCGATCCTCGACGGCATCACCCGGGACACGGTGATCACGCTGGCCGAGGAGCGCGGCTACGAGGTCCACGACAACGTGAGCATCTCCCGCGGCGAGCTGCACACGGCCGACGAGCTGTTCTTCAGCGGCTCGGCTGCCGAGGTGACGCCGATCCGGCAGGTCGACAACATCGAGATCGGCAACGGCGGCCGCGGTCCGGTCACCGAGGAGCTCCAGACCGCCTTTTTCGACCTCGTGAATCGTCGCACCGACGACCACGAGGAGTGGTTCACGTACGTCTAAGCCGGGTTCGGCGGTCACGCACCGGTGCGTGACGAACCGCCACTTTATGCCGTTCGAGTAGTGAGGGAGCACCAACCCACTTCATGAGCCGGATCGTCAGCCTCGGGAGCATCAACGTCGACAGAGTGGAGAACGCCACCGCCGCGGAACTGGACGCACTCGAAGCCCAGTACGACTGGTTCCCGGAGCGGGGCGAAACCGTCGAGGTCTCGGCGGTGCCGGCGGCGTTCCCCGAGGAAGCGGACACCGTCTTCCACGGCGGCAAGGGAGCGAACCAGGCCGCGGCCGCGGCGCGCGCCGGCGGCGACACGCGGATGCTCGGGAAAGTGGGGACCGACCACCGGGAGTTCGGCGTCCGGGAGCGGCTCGCGGGGGCCGGCGTCGACACGACCGGAATCGAAACCGACCAGTCGGTCCCGACCGGCACAGCGTACGTGTTCGTCGACGACGACGGCGATAACCGGATAGTCGTACGCCCCGGGGCGAACGACGCGATCGACTGGGCCTACGTCGAGGCCCACTACGAGGCGATCGTCGACGCGGACTGTCTGCTCATCCAGAACGAGATCCCGGCGGAGCCGGTCGCGAGGCTGCTCTCCGAACTCTCGACCGAGCCCGACCGACCGACGGTCGTGCTCGACCCAGCGCCCGCCGAGGGGGCGGCGGCGCTGCTCGACGACGACGTGGTCGACTACGTGACGCCGAACGAGAGCGAGTACGCCGCCCTCGAGTCCGAACTCGAAGCGTTCGACGGCGTCGTCGTTCGCAAACGCGGCGGCGACGACGTGATCGTCGACGCCGAGCGGGCGTTCACCGTCACCCCGCCGACGGTGCCGGTGGCCGACAGTACCGGCGCGGGCGACGTGCTGAACGGCTTTCTCGCTGCCCGACTCGCCGCCGGCGACTCGCTGCCCGAGGCGGTCAGCGTGGCGACGGTCGCCGCGTCGCTCGCCACGCGGGAGCGAGGGGCCCGGAACGGCGTCCCGACGCTCGCGGACGTGCGGGCGTTCGCGGACGCGAACGTCAACGCGCGGTGAGTCGGGGCGCTTCGAAACCCTTACCACCGAATCACGAATATTCCGGACTAACTCGCTGGTCGACGGGACGCCAGTGGGCACCCGATAGCTCGGGACGAAATGTGGTCGGACGGGGCACGCGCCCCGAAAGGCGGCGGAGCCGCCGACATCCCCGACTGAATCGCAAGCGCCCGCACAGAACCATGGCACGAAGCTTCTACTCCCACATCAAGGACGCGTGGAAGCAGCCCGGCGACGGCAAGCTCGCCGAGCTGCAGTGGCAGCGAAAACAGGAGTGGCGCAATCAGGGCGCCATCGAGCGCGTCGAGCGCCCGACCCGACTGGACAAGGCCCGCGAACTGGGCTACAAGGCGAAGCAGGGCATCGTCGTCGTCCGTATCGCCGTCCGCAAGGGCGGCGCGCGCAAGCGCCGACACAAGGCCGGCCGCCGCTCGAAGCGCCAGGGCGTCAACCGCCTCGGCCGCCGGACCTCGATCCAGCGGATCGCCGAGGAGCGCGCGACGCGCAAGTACCCGAACCTCCGGGTCATGAACTCCTACTGGGTCGGTGAGGACGGCTCCCAGAAGTGGTTCGAGGCGATCCTCGTGGACCCCGAACACGCCGCGATCCAGAACGACGACGATCTCAACTGGATCTGCGACGACTCTCAGACCGGCCGCGCGTTCCGCGGCCTCACGAACGCCGGCAAGTCCAACCGTGGACTCCGCACCCGCGGCAAGGGTGCCGAGAAGGTCCGACCGAGTATCGCGTCGGGCAACCGCGGCGGGAAGTAACGCCAGTCACGGCTCGTGAGCTGCGACGACCGCCGTGTCGTCGCCAACGAACCGATGCCGTGACTGTGTAACACCGATCACGGCGAGCGACCTGCCGTGGCCTCCGTGTCACGGCGAGGGAGCCCACGCCGTGATCGTGTAGACCCAAATCGTTTCTCCGTTGTTCACGTCCGAGAGCCACGGCGTTGCCGTTTTGTCCCCGCGTGTCGAACGCCGGCCGGATGAGCGAAACCGACACCGCGTCCGCGGCGGCGGTCGGCGGCGGGGCCGGTGGGGCCATCGGCGCCGGGGCCGCCGGTACGACAGTCACGGATCCGCTACTGGGAATCGTACTCGCGCTCGGGGCAGGAACGATGGCCGGGGGTGCCGCGTTCGTACTCTACGACCGGCTCCGGTCCTGAGCCTCACTCCTCGACCTGCACCACCTGCTTCCCGACGTTTTCGCCCTCGAACAGCCCGAGGAAGGCGTCGGGCGCGTTCGCGAGCCCCTCCGTCACCGTCTCGCGGTACTGGATCTCCCCGGCGGCGACCCACTCCGCCAGATCCGCGCTGGCCTGCTCGAACCGCGGCGCGTAGTCGCCGACGAGCAGCCCCTCCACGCGAGCGCGGGTCTCGATCAGCTTCGCCAGCTTCCGCGGGCCGGTCGGCTGCTCCTCGGCGTTGTACAGCGCGATCTGCCCGCAGACCGCCACGCGGGCGTCGACGTTGAGGCGGGAGAACACTGCGTCGGTGATGGGCCCGCCGACGTTGTCGAAGTAGCCATCGACGCCTTCCGGCGCCGCCTCGGCGAGTGCGTCGACGTAGTCGTCGGTCGATTCGTAGTTGATACAGGCGTCGAAGCCGAACTCCGCCTCGACGATCTCGCACTTCTCGTCGCTGCCGGCGAAGCCCACCACGGTCGCCCCCTGGAGCTTGGCGAGCTGGCCGACGACGGAGCCGACGGCGCCGGCGGCGGCGCTGACGACCACCGTGTCGCCCGCGCGGGGTTCGAGCACCTCACGCGTGCCGAAGTACGCCGTCCGGCCCGGCATCCCGACGACGCCAAGCGCGGTCGAGACCGGGAGCGCGCCCGTCTCGATGCGCTGGAGGTCGGCGGCGTCGGCGAGGTGGTACTCGGCCCAGGTCATGTTGCCGACGACGGTGTCGCCGGACTCGAACTCGGTCCCGGTCTCGTCGACGACCTCGCCGACGGCGGCGCCGCGGAGCGGGTCGCCCACTGCCCACGGCTCCGCGTAGGACTCGCCGGCGTCCATCCGGCCGCGCATGTAGGGGTCGACCGAGAGGTAGCGGAGCTTCACGAGCACTTCGCCGCCCGTGGGGTCGTCGAGGTCGATCTCCCGCAGGTCGAACGTCTCGTCGTCCGGGACGCCCGCGGGTCGCTGGGCGAGGTGGTAGCGCTTGGTTGTAACCATACCCGGTCCTGGGGGCGGGGAGGGAAGGCCCCTGCGGCGGTGACACGGCGACGACGGGCCACCGTCCGTGACCTTATGGCCGCGCGGACCACATCACACGCCATGAGCGACCTCTCTCTCGACGCCACCCAGCTCGACCGGTACTCCCGACACATCATCCTCGACGACGTTGGGCCGGAAGGGCAGAAGCGCCTGCTGGAGGGGAGCGCGCTGGTCGTCGGCGCCGGCGGCCTCGGCGCGCCGGTGATCCAGTACCTCGCGGCCGCGGGCGTGGGCCGACTGGGGATCGTCGACGACGACGTGGTCGAACGCTCGAACCTCCAGCGCCAGGTGATCCACCGCGACGCCGACGTGGGGCGGCCGAAAGCCGAGAGCGCCGAGGAGTTCGTCACCAACCTCAACCCCGACATCGAGGTCGAGGCGCTGGAGGCCCGCATCGCCCCCGAGGAGGCCCGCGAGCTGGTGGCCGACTACGACGTGGTCGTCGACTGCACCGACAACTTCCCGACGCGGTACATGCTCAACGACGCCTGCCAGATCGAGGGCGTCCCGCTGTGTCACGGCGCGATCTACAAGTTCGAGGGACAGATCACCACGCTCTCCCCGATGGGCCCTGCTACCGCTGTCTGTTCCCCGAGGCGCCCGAGCCCGGCACCGTGCCCGACTGTGCGACGACGGGCGTCCTGGGCGTGCTCCCCGGCACCGTCGGCTGTCTGCAGGCGACCGAGGCGGTGAAAGTGCTGCTGGGGCTGGGCGACCCGCTCACGGGCCGGCTGCTGTTCTACGACGCCCGGGAGCTCTCCTTCGAGACGGTGCCGTACCAACAGAACCCCGACTGCCCGGTCTGTGGCGACGGCGGCATCGACGACCTCGCCGGTATCGACTACGCGGGCGGCTGTGAGGTCGCCTGCGACTGAGTCCGCGGCCCGACGCCGACCGGTTTCGCCGCGAGGATCGCCACGCCCGCAGGGATCTGTCGCGGAATCGTGTGACGCTTACACAAGGTTATTCCACTCAAGAACCTACCGGTCCAGCTGTTTCGCCCCTACCTGCCGAATACTGGCGAATCAAAGCGATAAACCGTGATATAGCTAGCCAAAAGGTTTATATGCTTTACTGTCCTACCCTTGGGTGAAGACAGCCCGGCGCCCCCGCGTCGGGATCCTTCGGTTCCAATCAATGAGCACGAACACCACCCACCGCGAAACCGAGACCGAGCGGGCAGAGACCGAACAGGAGCACCACTGCCCCGAGTGCGGTGGCAACCTCGAGACGAACGAGTCGCAGGCCGAGACGGTCTGTGCGGACTGTGGCCTCGTCGTCGACGAAGGCGGCATCGACCGCGGCCCCGAGTGGCGCGCGTTCGACGCCGGCGAGAAGGACGAGAAGTCCCGCGTCGGCGCGCCGACGACGAAGATGATGCACGACGACGGCCTCTCGACCAACATCGGCTGGCAGAACAAGGACGCCTACGGCAACCAGCTGTCGGCCAGCCAGCGCGAGAAGATGCAGCGCCTGCGGACCTGGAACGAGCGGTTCCGGACCCGCGACCACAAGGAGCGCAACCTCAAGCAGGCGCTGGGCGAGATCGACCGCATGGCCTCCGCGCTCGGCCTCCCGGAGAACGTCCGCGAGACCGCCTCCGTGATCTACCGACAGGCGCTCGACAAGGACCTGCTCCCCGGCCGCTCGATCGAGGGGATCGCCACCGCGAGCCTCCACGCCGCGGCCCGGATGGGGAACGTCCCCGCAGCCTCGACGAGATGAGCGCCGTCTCCCGCGTCGACCAGGCGACGTTCAAGCGCGCCTACCGCTACATCGTGCGGGAGCTCAAGCTCGAGGTCCAGCCCGCCGACCCCCTCGAGTACCTCCCGCGCTTCGCCAGCGACCTCGATCTCGACGACGAGACGGAGCGTCGCGCCCGCGAGCTGCTCGAGACCGCCAAGCGCCAGAACGTCCACTCGGGCAAGTCGCCCGTCGGCCTCGCCGCGGCCGCGATCTACGCGGCGGGCGTGCTGACCAACAACGCGCTCACCCAGAGCGAGGTCAGCCAGGCGACCGACATGAGCGAGGTCACCATCCGCAACCGCTACCAGGAACTGCTCCAGGCCGCGGAGTCCGCGGAGTCCGGGGCGGCCGCGAGCGCCGCCTGAACGACCGTCGAACTCGACGGGCGGCGGCGGTGACGGTCACTGAAAACTCGGGTACTTTTCCGCGAAGTCGAACGTGCTGACCGACGACGAGTTCGACCAGTCGGGGCGTGTCTCCACGTCGTACACGGCGAGCCGATCGCCGAGGTTTGCGACGGTCGCCGTATCCCCCAACTGCGCGCCGTTGAACCCCTCCCGGTCCACCCCTTTCAGGCTGTATCCGGAGCCACCCAATGCCGTTCCGGCGACGCCGAGCCGGTAGGTGACGCTGCTGAACTCTGCGTGTAGACGGCTGTCGAGCTCTTCATCGACGGTGATCGCTCTCGGCGACTGGACGGCGTCCGCAGCGTAGGAGGACGCGTACGAGACGTTGATCGCTTCGTCCGGTGCGAGTGCTGACCACAAAACCCGTCCGTACCGCTGTCGACCCTGCGACTCCCACGAAACGTCGATATACTTCCGTTTGACTTCGCCGGTGACGGAGACGTGTTCGACTCCGAGCCAACCGAGCCCACCGATCGCCGTGAGGCCGGCAGCGAGAAGGAAGCTACGTCTTGCGGGCATACAGCGGAATCGATCGTGGGGCCCTAAAAGCACACTGCCGGCCTGAACGGACACGGTACGCTTCGAGTGGCTATTCAGGTCGTTCCCAACCGCGCTGACCGCAATAACGCGCTGCTGTGCCCGTCCGCGGGACGGATCGGTGGAAGCTCGAACCGGATTGCTACGTGCCGTTCTGGCAGGAGCGACGGGGAAAAAGCGAACTCGCCGGCTAGCGAAGGCCGCCGAGGATCTCGTAATCCTCGTCCGGCTCGTACCGGCGGAACAGCAGGCTGTTCGTCAGCACCGACACCGACGAGAACGCCATCGCGCCAGCGGCGAGCACCGGCTGGAGCAGCCCCAGCGACGCCAGCGGGATCATCGCCGTGTTGTACCCCAGCGCCCAGACGAGGTTCTGCTTGATCTTCTGCAGCGTCGCGTCGGAGATCCGGATCGCCTTCACCACGTCGACAGGATCGTCCCGCATCAGCGTCACGTCGGCGGCCTCGATGGCCACGTCGGTGCCCGACCCGATCGCGGTCCCGACGTAGGCGACCGCCAGCGCCGGCGCGTCGTTGACGCCGTCGCCGACCATCATCGCCTGGCGGCCCTCGTCCTGGATCGCTTCGACGGCGTCGGACTTGTCCGCGGGCAGCACCTCCGCGCGGACGTTGTCGGGGTCGATGCCGACCTGCTCGGCGACCGCGCGGGCCGTCCGCTCGTTGTCGCCGGTGAGCATCATCACGTCGATGCCACGGCCGCGAAGCTGGCTCACGGCCGACTTCGCGCTCTCTTTCACCGTGTCGGCGTCGGCGACGACGCCGACCAGTTCGCCCTCGTAGGCGACCAGCATCGCCGTCTTCCCCTCGCTCTCGAGTCGCTCCATCGTCTCCGCGGCGGGGTCGGGGTCGACGCCGTTCTCGCGGAGCAGCTTCCGGTTGCCGACCAGCACCTCGCCGCCGCCGTCGGACGAATCCGACGTGCCTCCGGCGTCGCCGGAGACGTCGACGGTCGCCCGGATCCCGTGACCGGGGACGTTCTCGAAGCTCTCGGGCGAGCCGACCTCGATCCCGCGTTCTTCGGCGCCCTCGACGATCGCCTGGGCCAGCGGGTGTTCGCTCCCGCTCTCGGCCGTCGCCGCGAACCGCAGCACGTCGTCCTCGTCGAGCCGCTCGCGTTCGGCCAGCTGGCCGCCGTCGGGTGCGGCGTCGGCGTCACCGCCACCGCTGCGGGCCCCCGCTTTTCCGTCGAACACGACCACGTCGGTGAGCTCCATCTCGCCCTCGGTGAGCGTCCCGGTCTTGTCGAACACGACCGTGTCCACGTCCTTCGCGCGCTCGAGGATGTCGCCGCCCTTGAACAGCACGCCGTTCTGGGCGCCGATCGTCGTCCCGACCATCGTCGCGGCGGGCGTCGCGAGCCCGAGCGCACAGGGACAGGCGATCAGCACCGCGGACGCGAACACGACGATCGCGAACTCGAACACCGAGACGGCCCCGCCCGCGACCGCCGGGCCGCCGGCGACCAGCCCCCACAGCGGGAGCGCGCCGACGACCCCGGCCAGCGCCTGGGGGAACAGGTACCAGACGATCCCCCAGAACACCGCGTTGACGATCACCGCCGGCACGAAGTACGCGGAGATGCGGTCGGCGAGGTTCTGGATGTCGGGCTGGCGGGACTGGGCCTCCTTCACCGTCTGGACGATCTGCTGGAGCGCCGTGTCCGCGCCGACTTTCGTCGCCTCGACGACCAGCACGCCGTTCTCGTTGATCGTCGAGCCGACGACCTCGTCGCCCTCGGTCTTCTCGACGGGGACGGATTCCCCGGTGACCATCGACTCGTCGACGGCGGACTGGCCGTCGACGACCACGCCGTCGGTGGGGATCTGCTCGCCCGGCCGGACCTTCATCCGGTCGCCGACCGCGACGTCCTCGAGCGGGATCTCCTGCTCGGTCCCGTCCTCGTCGACGACGGTCGCGGTGTCGGCCTCCATCTCCAGCAGCGTCCGGAGCGCCTCGCCGGCCTGGCCCTTCGAGCGGGCCTCGAGGTAGTTCCCGAGCGTGATGAACACGAGGATCAGCGCCGCCGTGTCGAAGTAGAGGCTGCCCGCGATCAGTTCCACGAGCACCGCGACGGAGTAGGCGTACGCGGTCGTCGACCCGAGCGCGATCAGCACGTCCATGTTGGCGCGCCCGTTCGTGACGAGCGCGTTGTAGGAGTTCCTGTAGAACGGCCGGCCGAGCACGACCTGGACGGGCGTCGCGAGCCCAAACATCACCCAGCCCAGCGGCACGCCCAGCAACGAGTCGCCGAGCAGGCTGTCGAAGAAGAAGTGCTCGAGCAGGAAGAACAAAAGCGGCACCGACAGCGCGGCGCCGAACAGCGTCAGCCGGAGCTGTTTACTGATCTCCTCGTTGCGGGCGGCGTCGCGGGCGGACTCGCCTTCGTCGTCGTCGCCGTCCTCGCGAACGGGCGTGTACCCTGCGGCCTCGATCGCATCGTACATCGCCGAGAGCGACGTGTCCTCGGGTTGTAGGTGACCTGTCCCTCGTCGGTCGCGTAGTTCACCTCGGCGTCGACGACGCCCGGGAGGTCCTCGAGCGCCTCCTCGTTGGCCTCCGCGCAGTTCGCACACGACATGTCGGAGATGGCGATCGACACCGTCTCCGAGACGACGCCGTAGCCGGCGCCCTCGATGGCGTCGTAGAGCTCGCCGAGCGACACCTCCTCGGGGTCGTACTCGACGGAGCCCTCGTCGGTGGCGTAGTTGACACTCGCCTCCTCGACGCCGTCGATCAGTTCCAGGGCGTCCCCCACTGTCGCCGAACAGTTGGCGCAGGACATCCCCGTGATGTTCAGTTGTGCTGTCCGCGTTTCCATGAGTATCTACCTGTAGGGGCTCCTCCCTTAGTGCGTTTGCGCCTTCGCATCGAATGTTTGAGAGGATACTTACTTTGGGATCCAAACCGAATCTGGCCCCTGAACGGTCGAACCGTCCCACGTCGGCCGGCCGGCACGGCGGCGCCGGCGCGTCGTCGACGTGGCCCGACGGAGCCCGGCGGGCAGACGCGGCCTGACAACGACTGCGCGAGCGAAACCGGTATCCCCACAGGTCGGTTAGCGCCGCTAAATGGACTGTGACCGGTGTGGGTCCGAGGCGGTGATGCACGCCGCCTACTCCGGCGCCCACCTCTGTGCGGAGCACTTCACGCGGTCGGTCGAGAAGCGGGTGCGCCGCCGGGTGCGCGAGGACAGCCTCGTCTCCCGCGAGGCGACGCCCGAGGAGCCGGAGACGTGGGTGATCGGGCTCTCCGGCGGGAAGGACTCGGTCGTACTCACCGAGATCCTGGCGGAGACGTTCGGCGAGGACCCCCGTATCGAGCTCGTCGCGCTGTCGATCCACGAGGGGATCGAGGGGTACCGCGACGAGTCGCTGGCCGCGAGCGAGGAGCTCACCGAGGACCTGGGGATCGAACACGAGGTCGTCGGCTACGAGGAGGAGTTCGGCGTCCGCATGGACGACGTGGTCGAGGACGACCCCGAGAACATGGCGCCCTGTGCGTACTGCGGCGTGTTCCGGCGGGACCTGCTGGAGGAGTACGCCGAGAAACTGGGCGCCGACAAGCTGCTGACCGGCCACAACCTCGACGACGAGGCCCAGACGGCGCTGATGAACTTCC
Organism: Halolamina pelagica; assembly: GCF_001307315.1. Taxonomy (GTDB): domain Archaea; phylum Halobacteriota; class Halobacteria; order Halobacteriales; family Haloferacaceae; genus Halolamina; species Halolamina pelagica_B. The sequence continues at coordinate 498,169 of NZ_LGUC01000001.1, read as the reverse complement.
TCGAGGGCGACGTGAAGCAGGTCGCCAAACACTTCGACGCCTCGATCGGCGGCTTCGACGACCGGACGGAGAGCGACTCGTTCGTCCCGCGGGCGAAGCCGCTGCGCGATATTCCGGAGAAGGAGGTCGCGCTGTACGCCCACCTGGAGGACCTGCCGGCCCACATCACCGAGTGCCCCCACGCCAGCGAGGCGTACCGCGGCGAGATTCAGGAACTGCTGCTGAAGCTGGAGGAGAACCACCCTGGGGCGCGCCACTCGATCATGTCCGGCTACGAGGAGCTGGCCGAGTTGGCGGCTGACGCGTACGGCGGCGACGAGGAGGGGAACCTCGGCGAGTGTGAGCGGTGCGGGTCGACCACGTCGGGGGACGTCTGTCGGAAGTGTCGGCTGTTGGCGTCGATGGAAGCCGTGTAGGGATCGAGCGTCGACCGCCGGCTACCCGACGACGAGATCGGGGGCGACCACCATCGCGATCACCAGACAGAGGAGCAGCGAGACCACCGCGATCCGGAAGGCGCCGGCCGCGCGCCGTCGGTCCGCCGGGAGCGACTCCGCGACCCCCGACAGCACGTTCCCGCCGGCCATAACGAGGAGCCACTCCGCCGACGTATCGGCGTGGACGTAGCCGTAGAGCCCGAGGAAGACGAGCGCACTCGCGAACATGACGATCGAGTGGCCGCGTCCGGACGGTTCGCTGAAGGCGATCTCGTCGATGAGGGAGGGCATGGGGTGGGACTCCCGCGGGAGCGGTAAATATCCGGGGGACGCGGCTCAGACCCGCCCCACGGTAACCTCGAACGGCACCACCTCGCGCCGGCGATAGCGCTCCTCGCCCATCGCCCGAACCACGTCCCGCCCCATCTCGCGCCAGGCGGCCCGGAGGTCGTCGTAGTCCGCGCCCGCCGCCCGGAGTTCCCGCTCGTGCTCAGCGATGCCCGCGCCGCTGGCCTTCTTCGCGGCGCTCTCCATCGCCGGCTCCGAGTACGGCGGTTCGACCAGCTTCTCGTGGTGGTAGGTCCGCCGGGCGATCACGTCGAGGCCGGCCGCCTCGAACAGGTCGCCGACGCGCTCGCCCATCGCCACGTCGGTCTCGACCCCCGCGAGGTACGCCTCGCGCACCTCCCGTTCGAGTCGTTCCTCGGCGTCGACGGTCGAGGACACCTCGACGGCGGCGTTGTCGGGTTCGATCGCCGCCACGAGATCCGACGACACCCGCGCGAACTCCCGCACCGCCGCGGTCGGGTCGGGGAGGTTGATCAGCAGCGCCTGACAGACGACGAGGTCGGCGGCGTCGGCCCGAAACGGCAGCCGGGTCGCGTCGCCGGCGACGGTGGGTAGTCCGGTCGCCTCCCGGGCGACCCCGAGCAGGGCCGTATCCGCATCGACGCCGATCACGTCGCCGGGGCTCTCGGCGGCGAGCACGCGGGAGAGTTCGCCCGTCCCACAGCCAACGTCCAGGACGCGCGCTCTGCTGTCGAGTTCGAGCGGGTCGAGCGCCGCAGTCGACTCCCACATCCCGCGGCGCGTGTGTTCGAGGTACTCCGGCGTGAACTCCCGCACGGGCGTCGGTGATACCGGAACGCGCAAAAGTGAGTCGGTCGGACTGCCCGGCGACGGACAGCCGACAGAGCGGCGGTCCTCAGTCGCCCGAGCGATCAGTCCCGTCGGGCGAGCGCGGCCGCACCCGCGAGGACGGCGACGGCACCGAGCGCCGCCGGCACGCCGAACCCGGGCACATCGGCGTTCGTGCTCTCGGTCGGGTACCGGACGGTGACCGACGCGTCCGATACGTCGAGGGGTGGGTCCGGCTGTCGGCGAACGTCGCGAGCTCGTACGTCTCCGCCGAGTCGTTGACGGCGTCGAGGCCGACGAAGATGCGGAACGACGCCTCGACGGTCTCGCCCGGCTCGATCGGCCCCCAGGTGAACGTCCGGTTGCTCTGGTGGTACGTCCCGGTTTCGGAGGTGGCCGAGACGTGGTTCCAGCCGTCGGGCAGCGTCACCGACAGCGACAGCCCCTCGACCGGCTGGTCGCCGGTGTTGGTCAGCGAGAACGGCACGTGCACCCGCTCGCCCGGCTCGGCCGTGAGTGAGGGCGACTCGAGTGTCAGCGTCGCAGTCGTGCGGACGGTGAGATCCATCTCACCGGCCACGTAGCTCCGCAGGCGGCTCACGCCGTCCTCGGCGACGGCGACGACGAGTTCGGCGTCGACGTCGTCCGCGACGGTCATCTCGTAGCCGCCGGAGGCGTTGGTCGTCGCCGTCGCCACGTCGTCGGGCGGGTCGGCCGCGAGCGCCCGGAGTTCGCTCTCGGACGCGTTGCCGAGCCGGGCCTCGCTGCCGACGATCACCGTCGCGTCGGCGATGGCGCTCCCGTTGAGGTAGCTGACGGTGCCCGAGAGGTTCGTGTCGGTCTGGACCGCCGGCGCCGCGCTCGCACCGGCGGGCGCGGCGACGGCCGCGGGCGCGACGACCAGCGAGAGCAGGGCCACGAGGAGGAGGGGTCGCATAGCGGGCGTTGGGCTCGGAGTGGTAAGTCTCCCTCGGAAGCGGGCTACTTCGTGAGGAGATCGTCGATCGGGTCGGTGGTTGCTGCCTCCAAGCTGTTCTCGACGAACAACGGGATCGAGTCGAAGATCAACTCCTCGTCGATCTCCGTACTGGACAGCGGCCCGTCAAGCCGGTAGCTCGTTCCGGCCAGCTGAAACGTATCGGCCGTATCATCGAAGACTAACTGGTTGATCTGTCCCAGCCCGTCGGGGTCGTTGAACCCGAACGTCGCAGTCACCCGATACTGGTCGTCGCCGACCTGTTCGATCCGGAGCAGCGTCGGCGGCGATCCGGACTGGCGGTTGACGAACGGGCGAGAGGCGTCGCCGACGAACCGAACACGGTCGGCGATGTCCGCGATATCGGCGGCGACTGTTGGCGAAAAGCCGAGGGAGATCAACTTCCCGAACCGGCGTGACTCTGCCGGTTCGAGCGGATCTGTGGCGAGTGCGACCACTGCGGCCGCCCCACGGATCGAGTCGGGGATGCTCCTGTCTCGCCAGTCGACCGAGAGGACGCCGATGGCACCGTCAGGGAGATCCCGGAACGGGAGCACGCCGTCAGCACAAACGAACCCGTCAGAGGTGACGCGACCACCGTAATGGACGTAAAGCTGCCCCTCGGCGAGATGCTGCCGGAGGGCAGCCATCGAGACCGAGCCGTCGTAGGTCGCCACTCCCGGCGGGCTGTCACGGAACTGTTCCCAGGCCCCCTGCGTGAATCTATCAGTCGTGTCCGGGCCGTCGTCGACGAACAGGAGCGAGGCCTCCTCGGTCGACGGTCGGTCCCACCCGACCGCTTTCTCCCACGCCCTCGGCGTGACTGACGCGACACCCGGCCGTGGTTCTGGGGCCGTCGAAAGGGTCGCAGCCCCACCGGATCGAGTCGGTGGCTTCCCGTCGTCGGTCACACGAACGCGACCGATTGCGTGCTGCACGTACGGCAGCACCTCGACATCTGACGCATCGGGGCGGAGCGTCGCTTCGACTGGCCACTCCGGTAAGTACGGCCGAAGCTTGTCGAAGGAGACCTCGAGGTACTCCAGCAGCTGCTTGTCGATCGGCTCGCCGTACAGTTCGGGGGGTAGAACGGGAGCTCCGGCGCAAGTTCGTCGTACTCCAGACGCGGTATCGAGTAGTAGCCGCCGATCCGGACGAGGCTGTCGAGCAACAGACAGCGGGCGAGCAGTTCGTCCACCGACGCCTCGAGGTCGCGACCGGCGCCCAGCGGCTCGACGTGTTTCGAGCCGAGCCGGAGCTCCGCACGATCGTGCGCAACGAGGTCGGCGCCGAGGTAGTACGAAAGCGGCGCGACGCGGTAGATCGACGCCGTTTCAGGCGGGATCCCGATTGTTACGCCGGTATCGGGCACCGAGAGCCTGTCAGGGATGTCCCGTTCCGTGCCGAGTTCGATCGCCGGCGGGTGGCCCCGCAGCGTCGGCCACGACCGCTCTGCGGACCACTCCTTGACCGAGGCACCCAGAAGCGAAACCGCATCCATCAGGTCGGCCGAATCCTCGGTCACCGTCATCGACGAGACAGGCACCTCGTGGGTCGAACGGGCGCCGACCACGACCCGAGTTGCCGTCTCGAACGAGACGACCGTGTCCGCCGGTCCGTCGTCGTTCTCGACCACGCTGCCCCGCATCGTCCCCCGTTCCACGTAGATCAGGAGCTTCAGGGCGGCGTTCACGTCGATGAACGTGCCGTGGCTGTCGATCTCGAACGGCTCCGCAGTGACCTTCCCGTGTTCGGTGCCGTCGTCGTCCCGGAGAAACACCGAGAGGAGATTGTGGAAGCGAAGCGACGAGGTCTCGAGACTCACCGCGTCGTCGACGGGCACGTCGAACCACGCGTCGGTGGCGGGGGTAAGCGAATCGGCTCCCTCCACTGCGACGGTGAGCTTCCCCCCCGGCCTCGTCCCGGACAGTCAACTCGCCTCCCGAGAGCGAGAACGACACGGCCTCACCGGTCATGCGAGCCTCTTCATCGTTACCGAAAGGTGTCGGTTGACACCTATATGTGTTACTGAGTGAGTAACAGCCTACTCCCGAAGCTCCCGAACGTGTTCGACGTTCCACGCGAAGCTCCGGCCGTCCTCGGTCGGCGTCTCCAGCACGAACGGCTGGTCGCGCCACTCGGGATGGTTGATGATCCGGGCCATCCCGTCGTCGCCGATGTGGCCGTCGCCGATGTGGGCGTGTTCGTCCTTGTTCGTCCCGCAGGCGTGCTTCGAGTCGTTGAGGTGGATGCAGTGGAGGTACTCGGTGCCGACCACGTCGTCGAACTCCGCGACGGTCTCGTCGACGGCCTCGGGGGTCGAGAGGTCGTAGCCCGCCGCGAACATGTGGGCGGTGTCGAGACAGACGCCGATCTCCTCGTCGGTCTGGTCGATGACGCTGGCGAGGTGTTCGAACTGGCCGCCGAGCTTGGTGCCGCTGCCGGCGTCGCTCTCGACGAGCACCGTCACGTCGTCGGGCACGTCCAGCGAGTCGATCACGCCGGCCGCGTTCTCGATGCCGCCCTCAACGCCGGCGCCGGTGTGGGCGCCGAGGTGGACGTTCACGTAGTCGATATCGAGCGTGGCGGCCGCGTCGACCTCCTGCTGCATCGAGTCGCGGCTCTTCGCCCGGAGGTCCTCCTTGGGCGTACAGAGGTTCACGAGGTAGGAGGAGTGGATCACCCACGGCCCCGCGAGCGCCTCGTCGGTCCCCTCACGGAACTGGGTGGCTTCCTCGTCGGTAATCTCGCCGTGGTCCCAGACCTGCGGCGAGTGGGTGAACACCTGCCCGCAGTTGCCGTCGATCTCGAGCTGTCGCTCCACCGCGTTGTCGACCCCGCCCGCGATAGAGACGTGCGCCCCGATTTTGAGCATACGCTGAGTCCGCAAGCGACCGGCAAAAAGTGTTCGAAGGCGGGTGATACGGCCTCCGAGCGGCAATCGGGGGTCGACGGAAAGTCCGCGGCGGCCCGCGCTCAGCCGTCGAGTCCGAGGTGGTGGGTTGGCTCCGTCGTCTCCACGAACGCGAAGCCGTCGAACTCGGAGAGATCCGACGCGGCGTACGTCAGCGACTCGCCGTCCTCGACCATCCCGCTGATGCGGTGGCGCCGCGGCTCGGCGGCGAGCCAGTCGGCGACCGGTGACCGCTCGTGAAGCGCTGCCGTCGAGACGAACGGCGTCGCCACGTCGATTCGCGAGAACGCGTCCGGGATCGAGCCTGCGGGCGGCTCCGGAACCGTCGGCATCGTCGGCCCCATCGTCTCGGCGTCCATCGCGAGATACTCGCCGCTGCCGAGTCCGATACCGATCGGGACGTAGTCGTCGCCCCACTTCGCCGCGAGCTGGTCACCCATCGTTCGCCCGGAGAAGCCCAGCACCCCACCGGACAGCTCATCTCGGGCAATGTGGACGTTGTGGGCCCAGAGCACCGCCCGCTCCGTACCGGCGTCGTCGACGAGCCACGACGCGTTCGCGGCCATCGCTTCGTCACGGATCGTGAACTGGTCTGCCCCGTCGGCCGTGGTGAGATCAACAGTCTGTGCGAGCAACGTCGGCTGCCGTCGCGCGAACGCGAGCGCCCGGTCGGAGCACCGCGTGGCCCACTCGTCCCCGTGCTCCTCGAACAGCGGTGGAAGCGTGTCGACCAGCCACTCCGCCGCCGTGAGGGCGGCATCCTCGTCCTCGCCGCCGAGGGTGTCGAGCCGATCGCGAACCGCGGGCACGTCGGCGTCGACGCTGTCGAGGAACGTCGAGAGCGCGTCGGCCACGCGGTCGAACGTACTGGTGTCGAAGCCGTACACCCGGAGTCGGTCCTCGGCCCGCCGGCCGTCGTTGAACGCCCGCATCCAGTCGAACAGGTCGATCAGTTCCCCCGTCTTCCAGGGCCAACTGATCCGAGCGTGCTGGAGCAGCGCCTCGATGTCCGTCTCCCCGCCGGCGACGTAGTCGTCAACCGCCCGGGCCCAGTTGGGGTCGACCTCCAGCGCGAACGCCCGGCTCCCCACGTCCGCGACCAGGAAGCGGATCAACCGATGCTTCAGGCGGAACTGTGCCCGCGCGCCGTGTGACGTTTCACCGAGTCCGACGAGGGAGGCGTCGGCGAACAGGTCCCGAAGGCTGTCGGCTGCAGCGGTGTCGATCGGAGTTTCGGGGTCGGTGCCGTCCAGCGGGACGGCGGCGTCACGAAGGTCGTCGACCGGAGGACTCGGCGTTGGCATCAGTCGACACGGTGAACGCCGGCGGCAAAAAGGTCGGGTCGCCGAAACTACCGCTCAGCGTCGCGCTCCCTGACCCAGGCGTCGCGACGGTACTTCGCGTCGGCGATCTCCTCGGCGCGACCGAGTTCCGCGTCGGTCCACGACCCCTCCTCGGCGTCGGCCCACTCCTGGAGCGCCGTCTCGAAGGCGTCGACAGCTTCCGCGCGGCTGGCGTCGACGATGTCGGTGATCCCCGCGACGCGTTCCGAGAACTCCTCTGGGCTCACCTCCGGGTCCGCGAACACCGCGAGGTGCGCCTCGGGCCGAGCGTCGTACGTGATCGAGCCGTGCTGGATCACGGCGTCCTTCCGGCGGTACTGGGCGTTGCCTGCCAGCTTCCGGCCGGCGCCGCCGTCACTCACGACGTCGTGAGCCGGGTGGAGCCCGCGGAGGTAGCAGGCCGGCTGATAGATCGGCGGGCGCTCCGCGTCGACGAAGTCGGCGTCGACGCCCAGCCGGGCGAAGGCGTCCAAGATCGGCGGGCAGAGCTCGTGGTAGCTCTCGATGAGTTCGCCCGGGAGTTCGGCCGCGGGCGCGGCGATGGAGTAGGCGATGTCGCCCTCGTTGTCGTGGTAGATGCCGCCGCCGCCGGTCTGTCGGCGGGTCACGTCGACCCCAGCAGCCTCGCAGTGCTCCCAGTCGACGGTGTCGACGGCCTGCCCGTACCCCATCGAGAGGCAGGAGGGGTCCCAGCGGTAGACGCGGACCGTGCGCGGGCCCCCGGCAGCGGCGGTCTCGGCGGCCACCTCGTCCAGCGCCATCTGGAGCGGGCCGGGACGGGCCTCCTCGCGGATCAGGCGCCACTCCCGGTCGGCGTGGTCGGTCATTGGTGGTGGTGCGTGGGCAGGCCGAAAAGCGGTTGCGGTGGGGCGCTCCCGTGTGGCCGCAGGCGGGCGCGGGCGGCGACGGCCAACGCGGCACCCTTTTTCGCACGGAACACCCATCACCGGTATGGTCGGCAACGTCGCGAGCGTGATGGCCGAGCTCGAACCCGAGGACTTCTACCTCCTCTCCGGGCTCGAACAGGGGATGCGCTTCTCGGAGTGGGTCCAGCGCGAGAAGCTCCCCGAGTACGCCGACATGACTGCCGAGGAGGTCGACTACCGGATCGACCGGTGTGCCGACCGGGAGCTGATCGAGCGCAAGACGATCCAGTACGAGGGATACCGCCTCACCTTCGAGGGGTACGACTGCCTCGCGCTGCGGACGTTCTCCGAGCGCGGCACGATCGAGGGGATGGGCGCCTCGCTGGGCGTCGGCAAGGAGAGCGACGTGTACGAGGTGCAGTCCTACGAGCCGATGGCGCTGAAGTTCCACCGCGAAGGCTACACGGAGTTCCGGAAAGTCGACAAGGAGCGGGAGTACACCGCCGACCGCAACCACGTCTCGTGGTTCTACACCGCCCGGAAAGCGGCCGAGCGGGAACACGAGGTGCTCTCCGAGCTCTACCCCGACGTGTCGGTCCCCGGCCCGTCGACCAGAACCGCCACGCGATCCTGATGGAGAAGTTCGCGGGCGTCGAGCTCGAGCGCGCGTCGCTCCCGAGCGAGCAGGTAGTCGGCGTCTGTGACCTCGTCCTACGGGAGGTGCGCGACGCCTACGACGCCGGCTTCGTTCACGCCGACATGAGTCAGCACAACGTCGCCGTCGCCGAGAGCGGCGTCACCGTCTTCGACTGGCCCCAGGCGGTCGCGACCGACCACGAGAACGCCGACGAGTTCCTCGAACGCGACGTGACGAACGTCGTGAGCTTCTTCCAGCAGAAGTACCCCCAGGAGATGCCCGACGACGTGGGGTATCGAGCGCTCGCTGCGGCGATCGCCGACGGGGAGTTCGGCAGCGTCGCGGCGTTCGCGGCGGAGTAGCTGCCGCCGCCGGCACCGCAGTCGGCTCGCCGCCGTCAGTTCTACGACCCCGGAGCCCCTACGCCAGCCCATGGAACTCACTGACCACGTCTACAGCCTCCCAGTGACGCTCGAACTCGACGGCGCCGAACGGACGTTCACGCCGACGGCCGTCGAGACCGAGACGGGCCTGATCCTGTTCGACACGACGCTACCCGGCCACGCCGACGCGCTGGAGGAGGCGCTGGCCGAGCACGGGTTCGGCTTCGACGACGTGCGGTTCGTCGTCCTCACCCACCACGACGGCGACCACGCGGGCGCGCTCGCGACGATCCAGGAGCGGACGGGCGCGCCGACGTTCGCCCACTGGGCCGAGGCGCCGTACGTCGACGGCCGAGAGTTCCCGGAGAAATCCGACGCCGAGCGCTACCCGCCGGCTCGCGTCGACGTCGAGCTAATCGACGGCGTCGGGTTCAGCACGCTCGCCGGCCCGATCGAGCTGGTCGAGACGTTCGGCCACACGCGCGGGCACTCCTCGTTCCACCTGCCCGAGGAGCAGCTGCTCATCGCCGGCGACGCGCTGACCGCCGCCGACGGCGAACTGCAGGGCCCCGCAGCCCAGCACACCCTGGAAATGGACCAGGCGATGGAGTCGGTCGCGCTGCTGGGCGAACTCGACGTGTCACACACCGTCTGCTTCCACGGCGGCCACGTCGACGCGGGCAGCGAGCGAATCCGCGAGATCGCCAACAGCGAGTAGCGCCGACGCGACGGCCACCGTTTTTTACCGCCGCCCGCCCCAGCCGGAGCCATGACCGAGGAGGCACCGGCGGACAATCCGTTCGTCCGCGATCCGGACACCGAGTTCGCGCCGACGGCGGAGCTCGCCGCCGAGGCGGCCCGCGAGCAGGCCGCACAGCTCCGGGACGCGATCCGCTATCACGACTACCGCTACTACGTCGAGAACGATCCCGTCATCTCGGACCGCGCGTACGATCAGCTGTTCCGGCGACTCGAGGCGTTGGAGGCGGCGTTCGATCTCGACACCGACGGGTCGCCGACCCGGCGCGTCGGCGGCGAGCCGGTCGACGAACTCGAGAGCGTCGACCTCGTGGTGCCGCTGCTCTCGATCGACTCCTCGGGCGAGGTCGCGGACGTGCGCGCGTTCGACGGGCGCGTGCGGCGGGAACTCGACGACGACGCCACGGTCGACTACGTCTGTGAGCCCAAGTTCGACGGGCTCTCGATCGAGATCGTCTACGTCGAGGGGCGCTACGAGCGGGCAGCGACCAGGGGCGACGGGGAGACCGGCGACGACGTGACCGAGAACGTCCGGACGATCGCCTCGGTCCCCCAGCGACTCCGGGGCGATCCGCCGGCCGTGGTCGTCGTGCGCGGCGAGATCCACATGCCCCTTTCCGCGTTCCAGGAACACAACCGCGAGCGCGTCGAGCGCGGGGACGACCCCTTCGCCAACCCGCGAAACGCCGCCGCGGGGAGTTTGCGGCAGCTCGACCCCTCCGTGACCGCCGAGCGGCCGCTGGACTGTTTCTTCTACGACGTGCTCTGGGCCAGCGAGGAGGTGGTGCCGATCGCGGAGATGGGGCCCGACGCCGACACCGACGCCGCCTCCATCGGCGCCGACGGGGTCGCGGGGCTCGAGACCCACTGGGACGAACACCAGCAGCTCCCCGAGTGGGGGCTGCCGGTCAACGATCGCCACGACCTCGTCGACGAGGTCGACGGCGCGATCGCGTTCCGTGACGAGCTGCAAACGGTCCGGGAGGAGCTCGACTACGAGATCGACGGCACGGTGCTGAAAGTGAACGATCGCGAGCAGTGTCGGCGGCTCGGAACCACCGCGCGGCACTACCGCTGGGCGTACGCGTACAAGTTCCCCGCCCGGACGGAGCAGACCCGCATCGCCGACATCGTGGTGCAGGTGGGCCGGACCGGCCGGCTCACCCCGGTTGCGCTGCTGGATCCCGTCGACGTGGGCGGGGTGACGGTGTCGCGAGCGAGCCTGCACAATCAGTCCGAGATCGCCGAGCTTGGGGTCGACGTGGGCGACGTGGTGAAAATCGAACGTGCCGGCGACGTGATCCCGTACGTCTCGGAGGTCGTGGAGAACAACGCCGAGGGGTACTTCGAACTGCCCGACACCTGCCCCGTCTGTGGCAGCGACGTGGAGGCCGACGGCCCGCTGCGGTTCTGTACGGGCGGGCTCTCCTGTCCGGCCCAGCTCAAGCGGGCGGTCGAGCACTACGCCGGCGACAGCGGGCTGGACATCGAGGGGCTAGGCGAGGAGGCGGCCGGGCAGTTGGTCGACGAAGGGTTGATCGAGGACTCGATCGCCGACCTCTACGAGATCGACGCCACCGAACTCGCCGAACTCGAGGGGTGGGGCGAGCGAAGCGCCGAGAAGCTCCGGGCGGAGATCGAGGCCTCGAAGTCGCCGTCGCTCGGGGAGTTCCTGGCCGCGCTGGGGATTCCGGGCGTCGGCCCGACGATGGCCGCCGACCTCGCGGCGGCCTTCGGCAGCGTCGACGCGCTGCTCGCGGCCGACGAAGCGGCGATCCGCGAGGTCGAAGGGTTCGGACCCACGGTCGCCGGCCACGTCGCGGAGTTCTTCGACAACGATCGCAACCGCCGGGTGATCGAGCGCCTTCGCGCCGCCGGCGTCGAGCCCGAGCCGCCGGCGTCGACGGCTGCGGGCGACGAACTCGACGGACTGACGTTCGTGTTCACGGGCTCGCTCTCGGTCACGCGCGACGCCGCCCAGTCGCTGGTGGAGCGCCACGGCGCGAACGCGACAGGGTCGGTGTCGGGCAACACGGACTACCTCGTCGTCGGCGACGATCCGGGGCAGACCAAACGCGAGGACGCCGACGCGGAGGGGGTCCCCGTCGTCGACGAGGACGAGTTCGCGGCGCTGCTCGACGAGCACGGGATCGAGTATCCACCCGAGTGAACGGCGGCAGCCGACGCGCGGAATCACAACCACCTTAACCCGGGCACTCAATGTTCGGAATATGGCTGTGAACACGACCGCGCTGGGTCTCGCCGTCGTCCTCAGCGGGGCAATCGCGGTTTTCCACTACGTTCGTGGAACGGAGTGGGAGTCCGCCCCGGATATCTCCGAGGAGGTGCTCGAACGCCGGGCCGCGAGCGTGCCCGAGACGGACTTCCCGGAGCCGTACAACCGATCGATCGGTGGCGGCGGCGCCGCGCCCGCGGCCGCGGTCGGCGGGGAGGCCGCCGAGGAGGGTGAACTCGAAGGCGAAACCACCCAGGGCGGCTCCGGCCCGGGCGACATCCCCGAGGACGAGGTGGAGTACTTCGAGGTGGAGTTCGCCAAGCAGGGCGAGACCGTCGAACTCCCGAACAACCAGCCCATCCTCGACTCCGGCGAGGACGAAGGATTCGACCTGCCCTACGCCTGCCGGCAGGGCCAGTGTGTCTCCTGTGCGGGCCACATCACCGACGGTCCGAGCGAGGACTTCGTCGAACACGACAACCAGGAGATGCTCTCCGGCGACGAGATCGACGAGGGGTACACGCTGACCTGCGTCGCCTACCCGCGTGACGACTTCACCCTCGAGACGGGCGAAGCACCCTAACGGACGGCACCGCTTTTTCAGCCAGTTTCGACGCCCGCCAGCGACGCGTCGGTCGCCGTCACGCCCTTGCCCCGGGCGTCCGTAGCCGACGTATGGAGGTTCACGGCCACGCGGTCCGGGGCGTCGATGTCGGCCCGGAGACGCGGTGTCGCCACTACGACAGCGAACGCGACGTGATCGCGATCCGGTTCCCGTGCTGTGGGACGTTCTACCCCTGCTACGAGTGTCACCTTGCGGCGGCGGATCACGAGCCCGAACGGTGGGGAGAGGTGTCGGGGTCGCCGGAAGGAGCAGTCGGTGAGGGCTCGCCGGACCGAACGGTCGGTGAAGACGTAGGCTCGGCGGACCGAGCAGTCGGCGAGGACGCGAACGCAGTGCTCTGTGGGAGCTGTGGCAGCGTGTTGACCGTCGCCGAGTACCTCGACTGCGACGACCGGTGTCCGAACTGTCGGGCCGCGTTCAACCCCGGCTGTCGTCGCCACTACGATCGCTACTTCACGAGCGAACTGGTCGAAACGGCGGAGTGAGAAGGGTCGCGTTCAGTACCGCGACGGCAGGTAGGCCATCCCGATCATGAGCATGCCCACGAGGCCGGTGAGGATCGAGACCCCCAGAGCCCGTTAGTGTGCTCCTCGAACTGCGCTGTCTCGGTGTTGTACTCCCGCAGCGTCTCGAAGTTCGAGGAGATGACGACCTCCTCGCCCGAGTTGAAGTGGGCGAAGAACGTCTGCCCCGAGAGCGTGACGTTGCCGTGCTGGCTGACCGTCGCGCTCTGGGTGCCGTTCTCGGTATCCCACTCGATGGTCGCCTCGTACGTCGTGCCGCCGCCGCCACCGTGGCCGCCGCCGCTTTCCTCGGTGGCCTCGACTGCGGCAACGGTGTACGTCTGGCCATCGACGGTGAACTCGTCACCCGCCTGATACACGTTGTCGGCCCCCGCGTCGAACGCCGGCGCCTCGCCAGTGAGGACCAGTCCGAGCGACAGTGCCCCCACGACCAGGAAGAGAGCGGCGGCGACTGCCACAGCGCGTCGTTGCATGTTCTGTTGGTGGTACACCCGACGTAAAAACGGTTCCTCTTTCGAAAACACTCACCGCGGTGGTCGTCGTGGTGATTTTTGTAGCTGCCACCCCGATATCCTGACGAATGTACGATCGGATCCTGCTGTCGACCGACGGTACCGCCGCCTCCACCGACGCCGAATCCCACGCGCTCGATCTCGCTGCGGCCCACGACGCCGAGCTCCACGTCCTGTACGTGGTCGACGAGAACGTCTACAACGCCTACAGCGGCGACGAGTACGTCGACGAGGCCGAAGGCCCGGAACACGGACTCGAGGAACACGGGGAAGAGACGATCGCGGATCTGCGAGCCCGCGCGAACGACGCGGGGGTCGACGTCGTCGACGCGATGCGGCACGGCCGCCCCTCGGACGCGATCGTCGACTACGCCGACGACGAGGACGCCGACCTGCTCGTGCTCGGGACGAAACGCCGTCCCGACGAGTACCGCGCGCTGCTCGGAAGCGTCACCGATCGCGTGCTCCGCCTGACGAGTCGGCCCGCGCTGGTCGTGAAAACCGACGTGGAGTCGTAGCGCCGTCGCGTAATCCGCCGACCAGAAGCGCGATCTCCCCCGGGCTCAGCCGTCCCGCTCGGCGTGGTCGCTCCGGGGGAGGTACCGGCGGATCGCGTACACGACCGCGAGATAGCCGGGGAGTCCGATCGCGAGCACGGTGGCGATGACCCCCAGTCAGCGAGGCCGAGCGAGACCGTCCCGAAGTACTGTTTCAGCGGCGTGTACAACACGGCGAGCTGGAGCGCCACGGACCCGCCGACTGCGAGCGCGAGCCAGCGGTTCGAGCGCGTCGGTGTCTCGCGGAGCCACCGGACGACGTACAGCTTCTCGAACTCGAGGACGACGAAGCCCGTGAACACCATCGTCATCGCGTACGGCGTCATCGCGGCCGCGCCGTCGAGCGCGTAGAACAGCAGCCCGAGCATGAGGACGGTAGTGATCGCCCCGGCCCCGCCGACGAAGCCGAGCATGGACCGATCGACGATCCCCCGTCGGGGTCACGCGGCGGCCGCTCCATCACGTCGCCGGATTTTGGGTCCGCACCCAGCGCCAGCGCGGGCAGCCCGTCGGTGAGGAGGTTGATCCACAGCAGTTGGACCGCCGGGAGCACGAGGTAGCCGTACAGCGAGGCCAGGAACACGAGCGCGACCTCTGCCAGGTTCGCGCTGAGCAGGAAGGCGACGAACTTCCAGAGGTTGTCGAAGATGGCCCGCCCGCGCTCGACCGCCCGCTCGATGGTCGCGTAGTTGTCGTCGAGCAGCACGACGTCGCTGGCGTGTTTGGCCACGTCCGTCCCGCGGCGCCCCATGGCGACGCCCACGTCCGCGTTCTTCAACGCCGGCGCGTCGTTGACGCCGTCGCCAGTCATCGCGACGACGTGGCCGGTGTCCTTGAGCGCCTGCAGGATGCGCACCTTGTGTTCGGGGGCGGTACGGGCGAACACGTCGACGGCTTCGACCCGTTCACGCAGTTCATCGTCGTCCAGCGTGTCGAGTTCGCGTCCTTCCATCACCGCCCGCCCCATACCGAGTGTCTCCGCGATCGCGGCGGCCGTGCGGACGTTGTCGCCGGTGATCATCTTCACGTCGATCCCGGCTCGGTCGGTCGCCGCGAGCGCGTCCGCGACCTCCGGGCGCGCCGGGTCGATCATCCCGACGAGGCCGACGAACACCAGATCGTCCGCGACCCGTGTCGAGTCTGGCGCGTACGCGATCGCGAGCACGCGGAGCGCGTCGTCGGCGAACGCCTCGACCCGGTCGTTGACGCGCTCGCACAGGCCGGGATCGAGATCGGCCGGTCCATCCTCGGTGAGCACGCGAGAGGCCTTCGAGAGGACGACCGCCGGGGCCCCTTTGACGTACCCCACGTCGCCGTGGACGGTGCCCATCCACTTGCGGTCGGAAGAGAACGGGACCTCGTCGGTCCGAGGCTGCGACTCGCGGAGCGCCCCAACGTCGATCCCGTGGGTTTCGGCCGCGTCGACCAGCGCTTGCTCGGTCGGGTCGCCCGTCTCGGCGGTCGCGTCGTTACAGAGCGCCCCCGCCCGTAGCAGGAGGTCGACCCGGTCGGACGGCGGCTCGTCGCCGGGGTCGACGACCGTATCGTGCACCCAGATCCTGCTGACCGACATCTGCCCTTCGGTGAGCGTCCCGGTCTTGTCGGTGCAGATCACGTCGACCGACCCGAGCGCCTCGACGGCAGGGAGCCGGCGAACGAGCGCGTTCTCCGCCGCCATCGTCCGGACCCCGAGTGCGAGCGTCAGCGTCACCACTGCCGGCAACCCCTCGGGGATCGCCGCGACGGCCAGCGACACCGCTGTGAGCCCCGCTTCGACCGCGGGTGTGCCCTGCACGAGCAACAGCGGGATCACGAGCGCGGCGAGGACGGCCACGCCGACCCCGAGCCGACGGCCGAGTTCGTCGAGTTCGGCCTGCAGCGGCGTCCGCGTCTCCTCGGTCGCCGCGAGCTCTCGCGCGATCGATCCGACCGCAGTGTCCATCCCGGTCGCGGTGAGGACGACGACGCCCCTGCCACGCGTGACGTTCGTACTGTTGAACACCATACAGTCGCGGTCGGCGAGCGGCGTCTCTGGGGCGACGGGATCCGGCGACTTGGACACCGGGGCGCTCTCGCCGGTGAGCGCCGCTTCGTCGACTTCGAGGTCGGTGTCCTCGAGCAGTCGGCCGTCCGCCGGGACGACGTTCCCGCTTTCCAGTTCGATCACGTCACCCGGGACCAGTTCGGTCGCGTCGGCTTCGACGGTCGTTCCGTCCCGCCGGACGGTCGCCGTCGGCGCAGCCAGCTCACGGAGCGCCTCGAGGCTCTGCTCGGCGCGGTAGTCCTGCACGAACCCGAAGATGCCGTTCACGACGACGATGACGACGATGAGAACCGTATCCACGGTGTGGCCGGCCCAGGCCGAGAGCGCGGCCGCCGCCAGCAGCACCCAGATGAGCACGCTGTCGAACTGCGCGAGAAAGATCGCAAGCGGCGTCCGGTCGCTGGTCTGAACGACCTCGTTCTCGCCGTACTCCGCAAGCCGTCGCTGGGCCTCCGCGGACGTGAGTCCCTCGGGAGAAACGTCGTAGTCCGCCAGCACCGCCTCGGCCGAACGGCTGTGCGGACTGTCGGTCATCACCGACTGTTCACACTCCGCACACTTGGAGTTGTCTGGGGGCGGGTACTACCCGCCGGCGAACCGCTGGTACCTTCGATTGGGTGGTTCTGCCCGACCACCGGTGGGTTCGCGGAGCTGTCGCTCAGGGGATCGCTTCGTCGTGGACAGGATCGCTCGACTTCGGGCGCTCGTCAACGTCTCGTGGGCCGGTTCTGGACCCGAAACGGGTAGGTCGGTCCGTATCGGGGCTGCGCTACGGCTGTTTACGGCGCCGTCGCTGTTCGATCTCGCGTCGCAGGAAAGAGCCAAGGGCC
Source organism: Halolamina pelagica (assembly GCF_001307315.1). Classification (GTDB taxonomy): domain Archaea; phylum Halobacteriota; class Halobacteria; order Halobacteriales; family Haloferacaceae; genus Halolamina; species Halolamina pelagica_B. The sequence continues at coordinate 481,389 of NZ_LGUC01000001.1, read as the reverse complement.
GGATTTGAACCGGCGATGGGCGGCTCTGCAGGCCGCTGCGTTAGGCCGGACTCTGCCACCTTGGCGCACTCTCCAGTTGTAGACTCAGTCGTTTAAGCGTACCGTATCGGGCGCTTTCGCTCGTCGGGAGTGACGAACGACTGCGAGCGCGGTCGCTCAAACGTCGATGAATGGAGTGTGGACGAACGCGAAGCGTCCCGCTCGCCGACACGAAATGACCGCAATGAATGGAAGAGACGGCGAGTCAACTTTCCCAGCGGGTCGCCCACGCCAGTACTCGCTCACACGTAGGTGAGCTTAACTTCCGTGTTCGGGATGGGTACGGGTGTTACCTCACCACTCTGGCCGTCTCACGCCGAGTCGCGGAATCGAACCGCGATCATACCAAGCTCGGTCGGGTCCACGACCGTAATGTAAGCGTAGTCCAGTTCGCACCTGGACCCGTAAAACGGGTGCAGTGCAGAGAGATTACCGGATGAATGATGGCTTCGGACTGTTAGTGCTCGCGGACTCAACGCCTCGTTGCCTTGGCGCGTACATCCCGAGTCTATCTAACTCCTCTTCTACGAGTGTCCTCAACGGTACTTCGTTTCCGAGTGGGTTTCGAGCTTAGATGCGTTCAGCTCTTACCCCGTGATGCGTGGCTGCCCGGCAATGCTCTCTCGAACAACCGGTACACCAGTGGCATCCAATCGTAGTTCCTCTCGTACTATACGATCGTTCTCGTCAAGTACCATAACACCCCCAATAGATAGCAGCCGACCTGTCTCACGACGGTCTAAACCCAGCTCACGACCTCCTTTAATAGGCGAACAACCTCACCCTTGCCCGCTTCTGCACGGGCAGGATGGAGGGAACCGACATCGAGGTAGCAAGCCACGCGGTCGATATGTGCTCTTGCGCGTGACGACTCTGTTATCCCTAAGGTAGCTTTTCTGTCAGCAACCTGGCCCATCAAGGACCATGGTTGGTTCGCTAAACCACGCTTTCGCGTCAGCGTCACTCGTTGGGAATGACACTGTCAGACTTCCGTTTGCTCTTGCGCTCTTCCTCGGGTTCCCGACCCGAGTGAGGAAATCTTGGGGCGCGCTCGATATCTTTTCGAGCGCGTACCGCCCCAGTCAAACTGCCCGGCTACCGGTGTCCTCCGCCAGGAGTGAGAGTCGCAGTCACTAACGGGTAGTATTTCACTGATGGCTCGGTGGCCCGCTAGCGCGGGTACCTGTGTAACGCCTCCTACCTATGCTGCACATTAGCGACCACGTCTCAGCGACAGCCTGCAGTAAAGCTCTATAGGGTCTTCGCTTCCCCTTGGGGGTCTCCAGACTCCGCACTGGAACGTACAGTTCACCGGGTCCAACGTTGGGACAGTGGCGCTCTCGTTGATCCATTCATGCAAGCCGCTACTGAAGCGGCAAGGTACTACGCTACCTTAAGAGGGTCATAGTTACCCCGCCGTTGACGGGTCCTTCGTCCTCTTGTACGAGGTGTTCAGATACCCGCACTGGGCAGGATTCAGTGACCGTACGAGTCCTTGCGGATTTGCGGTCACCTGTGTTGTTACTAGACAGTCGGAGCGCCCAAGACACTGCGACCTGCCCCGCCTGGGGCAGGCATTCCTTATTGCGAACGTACGGAACTAACTTGCCGAATTCCCTAACGTCGGTTCTCCCGACAGGCCGTGCCTTGCGCTGGCAGAGTACCTGTGTCGGATCTCGGTACGGACATCGTGCTCCCTTTTCACGGGCTCCTGGTAACATCGACTTACACTATCTCGAGATTCGCTCGCTTCTTGCCGTTACGGCGTCCACGAGCTTCCTCGATTCGACCGGGCGAAAGCCCGGCTCGATGGTTCCGGAAGCGTCGGTTTCACTGCACGATGGTGCTGGAATATTAACCAGCTGCCCTTTCGATCCCTGCGAGTTACGAGGGACCTTAGGATCGACTAACCCTTGGCTGATTGACAGTGCCAAGGAACCCTTACTCTTCTGGCCGTCGGGGTTCACACCCGACTTTCGCTGCTACTATGACTAGGATTTTCGTTACTAGACGGTCCACGCGAGTTCTCACCCGTGCTTCCATCCGTCCAGAATGCCAACCTACTGGGTCGCTATCTTACTAGCGCCGCTAGGTCTCGGTGGTGGATTTGAGCCCCGATCATTTTCGGCGCCTCGAACCTCGGCCGGTAAGCTGTTACGCTTTTCTTGGAGGGTAGCTGCTTCTAAGCTCACCTCCCGGCTGTTTAGGGCTCGAGACAACCTTCAAATCGCACTTAATCCACACTTTGGGACCTTAACCCAGCTCTGGGTTGTTCCCCTCATGGTACCCAAGCTTACCCCGGGCACCGGACTCCCATCGTCCACGGCGTTTGCACGTTCGGAGTTCGACAGAGAGGCCGACTCCTCTCGGAGGCGGGTCTCTCAATCGGTCGCTCTACCGCGCAAACTACCTCGGATGAGGTCATGCTTCGACATGTTTCGGTTGGAACCAGCTGTTGCCGAGTTCGATGGGCCTTTCACCCCTACTCTCGAGTCACGGGAGGGTATTGTAGGACACCAACCCTAACGGGCCTCCACGTGGCTTTCGCCACGCTTCACCCTGCTCCAGAGTAGATCACTCGGTTCCGGGTCGTATCCCTTCGACTCCCCGCGCTTGAACACGGTGGGCCTGGCAATGCTGCGCCCCTATCGGTTTCCCTGCGCCTTCCCTGATAATCAGGTTAGACTCGCCAAAGAGATACACTCCCTAGTTCGTTTTTCAAAACGTACGACGGAACTTCGGCTCCTCTTTCGTCCTACTGGAAGCTCGCGCTTCGATCGTTTTGAAAGAGGCCTTTCAAGCCCCGTCGCTCTATCGCCGACTGGTTTCATGCCCTATTGCACCGCCCTTCTCGGGGTGCTTTTCAGCGTTCGCTCACGCTACTTGTTCGCTATCGGTCTCGAGGAGTGTTTAGCCTTCGCGGTCGATGCCCGCGACATTCACGAGGGATATCCAACCCCGCTACTCTGGGTCTGGCGCACACTCTACTGAACTACGGTACGGGACTGTCGCCCTGTTTCGTGCTCTGTTCCAAGAGACTTCTCGTAGTTTGTCGAGTGCTGGTAGCCAGCCCGTACACCACATTTCCTTGCGGATTCGGTTTGGGCTGTATCGCGTTCACTCGCGGTTACTTACGACATCGCAGTTGCTTTCTCTTCCTGTCCTTACTAAGATGTTTCAATTCAGGACGTTCCCTATTGCGCAAAGCAATTGTAGAGGGATTCCCATTCGGAGATCCTCAGTTCTTAGCTTCCATGCAGCTCCCTGAGGCTTATCGCAGCTTGGCACGTCCGTCTTCGGCACTCGAGCCGAGCAATCCATCAGCCGGCATAGTAGCCGTCTGTCGGTAATCGTCGTTCCACTGCAACCCGTTGAACGGGTCCAGTGGGTGCCTGGACTACGCTTACACACGGTCGTCATTGCACGTCCCGTGGGTGTCACGGGAGCGTACATCGGACCCTTCCCAGACGCGCTCTCGCGGTCTGGTGCATCGGTCGGTCTGGATTCCATCGTACTTCCGTCGGGCGTATAAGCCGTCCGGTTTCCTTCTATCCGACATGGACTCGCGGGGATTCGAACCCCGGGCATCCTCCTTGCAAAGGAGGCACTCTCCCACTGAGCTACGAGCCCTATGGAGCCTTGGTAGTTCTAAGGTGCCCGGTCGAACCGGTGGCACCGAACGTGAAAGGTGGGTCTGCCCGAAGGCAGATCCCGGTCTGTGGAGGTGATCCAGCCGCAGATTCCCCTACGGCTACCTTGTTACGACTTAAGCCCCCTTGCGGAGCCCAGATTCGACCTGTTGAACAGGCCTCATCCGGACCCCACTCGGGTGCTTTGACGGGCGGTGTGTGCAAGGAGCAGGGACGTATTCACCGCACTCTCCTGGAATGCGATTACTACCGAATCCAGCTTCATGCGGACGAGTTGCAGTCCGCAATCCGAACTACGACCGAGTTTCTGAGATTACCGCTCCCTCTCGGGGTTGGAACCCATTGTCTCGGCCATTGTAGCCCGCGTGTTGCCCAGCCCATTCGGGGCATACTGACCTACCGTTGCCCGTTCCTTCCTCCGCCTTGGCGGCGGCAGTCCTCCTAATGTACCCATCATCCTCAAGGGACATGCTGGCAATTAAGAGTGCGGGTCTCGCTCGTTGCCTGACTTAACAGGACGCCTCACGGTACGAGCTGACGGCGGCCATGCACCACCTCTCTACGGCATCGTGGTGAGGTCATCAACCTGACCGTCATCACCGTAGTCGGGGCTGGTAAGGTTACCGGCGTTGAGTCCAATTAAACCGCAGGCTCCTCCGGTTGTAGTGCTCCCCCGCCAATTCCTTTAAGTTTCATCCTTGCGGACGTACTTCCCAGGCGGTTCGCTTAGCGGCTTCCCTGCGGCACAACACTCACTCGTAGTGAGTGTCACACCTAGCGAACATCGTTTACGGCTGGGACTACCCGGGTATCTAATCCGGTTCGAGACCCCAGCTTTCGTCCCTCACTGTCGGATCAGTCCTCTCGAGGTGCTTTCGCCATCGGTGGTCCGTTCAGGATTACGGGATTTCACTCCTACCCCGAACGTACCCCTCGAGCCTTCCTGTCCCAAGCCGAACAGTTTTCGCCGGACGCCCACCCGTTAAGCGGGTGGATTTCCCGACGAACTTGCTCGGCCAGCTACGGACGCTTTAGGCCCAATAAAATCGGTCATCACTTGAGCTGCCGGTATTACCGCGGCGGCTGGCACCGGTCTTGCCCAGCTCTTGTTCCTGAACCTCCCTACGGTTCAGAAAAGAAAGGGCGATATGCCCTTTCACTCGGGGTCCCCTTATCGCACTGGCGTGCAGTGTAAAGGTTTCGCGCCTGCTGCGCCCCGTAGGGCCCGGAATCTTGTCTCAGATTCCGTCTCCGGGCTCTTGCTCTCACAACCCGTACCGATTATCGGCACGGTGGGCCGTTACCCCACCGTCTACCTAATCGGCCGCAGCCACATCCTACAGCGCCGGAGCGTTTGAGCGTCGACGTGTTCAAACAGTCAACGCGTATCAGGTGTTAGCCTCAGTTTCCCGAGGTTGTTCCTGTCTGTAGGGTAGTTTGGCCACGTGTTACTGAGCTATACGCCGCGGGTCTAAACCCGCACAACTAGCATGGCTAAATCGGACCCCGATAGCAATGACCTCCGGCAGGATCAACCGGAATGTGTACGTGCGTCTGCACGTGGGTGGCGGGTCGGATCACAGTACGTGATCGTTACCATCTGGTCTTGCGTATCGGTTACCGTTCGCTGCCCGCCGGCCGAACCGGGGGACACCGAACTACCAAGGCTCACATCAGATACCGTCCTGCGGCGGACCACGGGGGCGGTATCCTCATTCGTCGCAGACAGCGGAGAACCGGGACGACCCCGTGTGAACCCCGCTGCCCTCTGCGTATTCCAACCGAACGCCCGTATTCACTTAAGGGCGTCGGATCGTACCGGGCTCGCACCGAGCGAGTCCGGGTGTCACCGGGGGCGACCGCCCCGGCGACCTTCGCATTTCATTCGATGGGAGGTAAGTACTTAACCCCGTCGGAGTATCGACGCTACGTCATGCGGTTTCACGCGTCGCGTTCACACGGACGGGGCGTCGACGGCGCAGCGGCTCGCAACTGGAAGATACGGCGCGGCAGGAGGGCGGCCAGTCATCCCACGCTCGTACTCAGGGTCGGGCCGCGTGGTACCACGCATCGGTTCGATCCGACGCGGGAAGTGATACACCTGTCGGAGCGACAGACGGCGACGGCCGCTGTCTACTCGTCGAGGTGCTCGATCCCCTGCTTGGAGACGTTCGCCTCGGTGATGACCTGGGGCATCCAGTCGGGTTTGTTCTCTGGCGCTTCCTCTTCCCAAGCCCATCCCTCGTAGATGTGCACCTTGTCGGTCCCCTTCTCCCGAAGCTCGATCGGGACGCGCTCGGCAGCACTCTCGGAGCCAGCCGGCTCGAGCCGTCGAGCGGCCTTCAGCGCCGCCTGTCGCGGAGTGTTGCCCGAGAACACGCTGTCCTCGCCATCGTCGCCCCGAAGCGCGAAGTTTCGCTTACCGTCTTCTCGTACCATGGTTTCTCTCCATGGGAGTGGTGCACAGGGTCCGATATAAAAATATCGGGGCAAACGACCCTCCTGAGCGCTAGGTTTATATACTCGCGTCTTTGCTTCTTCCAGATATCCTCGAAAACTAGCATCAGCCCACCCGATAGAGGCTCGGGCGCGCCGCAGGCGGAGACAAACACTTTAGTACTGTCTGAAGCCAAACGGAGATAGACAGACCAGATGGTCCGCAAGAAGAAGCTCAGCCCGAGCGGGGCCAAAGACGAGAACGGCGAGTACCACAACGTCCACGTGAACCTCCACGAGGACGAGCTCGAAGTCGCCGGCATGGAGATCGGCGAGGAGGTGTTCGTGCGCGTCCGCGACGGCAAAATCATCATCCAGTCCGCCGACGCCGAGGACGTGGAACACGATTTCTGAGGACCATGGACCTCTACGCCGTCGGGAAACCGCTCTTGTTCGCGCTGCCGGCGGAAACAGCCCACACCGTGGTGAGCCGTGGCCTCGAGGCCGTCCAGGGGACACCCGTCGAAGACGTCCTCCGGGACCGGTACGTGGTCGACGACGACCGCCTGAAGACGGAGGCGTTCGGCCTGCGCTTCCCCACCCCTGTCGGCGTCGCCGCGGGGTTCGACAAGAACGCCCGGGTCCCGCGCGCGCTCGCCGCGCTCGGGTTCGGCCACGTCGAGGTCGGGGGCGTCACCGCGGAGGCCCAACCGGGCAACGCTCGCCCGCGGCTGTTCCGCCTCAAGCCGGATCGCGCCCTGATCAACCGGATGGGGTTCAACAACGAGGGCGCCGACGCCGTCGGCGCGCGCCTCGACGACACTGCGCTCCCGCACGTCCCCGTCGGCGTCAACATCGGGAAGTCGAAGTCGACGCCGCTTTCGGAGGCCCCGGCCGACTACCGCTACACGTACGACGCCGTCGCGGACGCGGGCGACTACTTCGTCATCAATGTCTCCAGCCCAAACACCCCCGGCCTGCGCTCGCTCCAGAACCGTGACTCGCTCGCGGCCATCGTCGACGAGCTGCAGGACGCCGGCGCGGCCCCGCTACTCGTCAAACTCTCCCCGGACCTCCCCGGCCCGGCGATCGAGGACTCCCTCGACCTCGTCGCCGAGAAGGGACTCGACGGCGTCATCGTCACCAACACGACCACCGAGCGCCCGGAGAGCCTGCAGTCGCCCAACCAGGCCGAGCCGGGCGGGCTCTCGGGCGACCCGATCGAGGAGCGCTCGACTGGCCTCGTCGGCTTCGTCGCCGAGCGTACCGACGTACCGGTCGTCGGCGTCGGCGGCGTCAGCGACGCCGAAGGCGCCTACCGAAAGATCCGTGCGGGCGCGGACGTGGTCCAGCTCTACACCGGGCTCGTCTACGAGGGGCCGTCGCTGGCTCGCGACATCAACGAAGGGCTGCTGGACTTGCTCGACCGCGACGGCTTCGACCACGTCTCCGAAGCCGTCGGCGCGGACCTGTAGAAACGCGTCCGCGGGCTGTCTCTTACTCTCGGACGATCACGAGCGCGTCGTCGGCTTCGAGCATCTCGCCCTCGCCGGTGTACTGTCGCTCGCGCTCGACGCTGAACTCGTCGGCCGAGAGCTCGTGACCCGCCACGGCGAGGGTCTCGCCGTCGTCCCTGATCTCGTACTCGCCGCGCTCGATCCCGGCGTCGATGTCGGACACGTCGGCGCCATACTCCGGCCCGACGATCGAGTAGTCGAGGTCGATCCCGGTGACGACCGACTCGATCTCGGGCTCGGACTCGAGCGTCTCGAGCCGGTCGACGTGCATCACGTTCCGGATGTCGTTCTCGAACCCGGCGATCTCCCCGTAGACGGAGACCGCCGAGAGTTCGGCGTTGAGCGGGAGTTGGCGCTCGCTCTTGTACCGCCGGAGCGCGCCGACGACGGCCATCGCCGTCTCGCCGGCCGCGTGGTCGGCGTCGATGCCCGTTGGCTCAGGCCACGCGGTCCGGTGGACGCTCTCGAAGCCGGTACCCTCGCTGTACATCTCCTGCCAGATCTCCTCGGTGATGTGTGAGAGCACCGGCGCGAACAGCTGCAGGAACCGTCGGTGTGCGACCGTCAGCGTGTACTTCGCGGACTCGTCGTCCTCCTCGCGGACGCGCTGTTTGGCGATCTCGAGGTAGTCGTCACAGAACGTCCCCCAGAAGAAGCTCCGCAGGCTGTCCCGCGCCTTCGAGAACTCTCGGTTCTCGAGCTTCTCCCGGACGAACTCGGCCTCGGCGTCGAGTTCGGCCAGCAGCCAGCGGTCGAGCGCCGACAGCTCCTCGTCGTCGATCTCCGGGGTCGTCTCCGGGGTTAGCGAGTCGACCAGCTTCGACGCGTTCCAGAGCTTCTGGAGCAGCTTCTCGCCGGCGCGCAGCCCCTTCTCCTGGTACGGCAGGTCGTCGCCGATGGAGCTTCCGGCCGCCCAGAACCGCGCGGCGTCGACGGGGAACTGCGCTTTGACCTCCTGGGGGCTGACGACGTTGCCCTTCGATTTGGACATCTTCTTGCGGTTCTCGTCGAGCACCATCCCGTTGATCATCACCGAGTCAAAGGGCACCTCGCCGGTGTGCTCGTAGCACTTCACGACCGTGTGGAACAGCCAGAAGCTGATGATGTCGTGGCCCTGGGGCCGGAGATCCATCGGGAACAGCTCGGGGTTGTCCATCGTGAACTCCCCGGCGTCCTCGTCCCAGTCCCAGCCGGCGTTGATCAGCGGCGTCAGGCTGGAGGTGGCCCACGTGTCGAACACGTCGTCCTCGGGGACGAACTCGTCGTGGCCACACTCGGGGCAGGCGTCGACGGGCGGGTCGTCCGAGAGCGGATCGACGGGCAGGTCGGCCTTCTCGGCCATGACCGCCCCGTCACACTCATCGCAGTACCAGACAGGGAACGGGATGCCCGAGGATCGCTGGCGAGAGATACACCAGTCCCACTGGAGCCCCTCGATCCAGTGTTTGTACCGGGAGAACATCTTCTCGGGGTACCAGTCCATCTCCCGGCCGGCCTCGAGGTACTCGTCGGTGCTGTCGAGCATCTCGACGTACCACTGGTCGGCAACGAGGAACTCCACTCCGGTGCCACAGCGCTCGTGGACGTTGACGGTGTGGGTGATCGGCCAGCGGTCCAGCAGCGCGCCCGTCTCGTCGAGGTCGGCGACGATCGCCTCCCGCGCGTCCGCGGAAGACATCCCCTCGTACTCGTCGGCGACCTCGGTCATGTGGCCGGACTCGTCGATGGCGACCCGGAGGTCCAGGTCGTGCGCCTGGTACCACTCGATGTCGGTCTGATCGCCGAACGTACAGGACATCACGATCCCCGAGCCCGTCTCCATGTCGACGCGCTCGTCGGCGATGATCGGGACCTCGTGACCGAACAGCGGGACGCGTGCCGCCTGGCCGACGAGGTTCTGGTTCGCCTCGTCGTCGGGGTGGACGAACACCGCGACACAGGCAGGGAGCAGTTCGGGGCGCGTCGTCGAGATGGTGAACTCCTCTTGCCCAGCCGAGTCGGCGTTGACGACATCGAATGCGATGTCGTGGAAGTGGCTGTCCTGCTCGTCGTCCTCGGTTTCGACCTGCGAGATCGCCGTCTCACACTCCGGACACCAGATCGCCGGCGCGCGCTTGCGGTACTCCTTGCCCTGCTCGTAGAGATCGATGAACGAGAGCTGCGAGATGCGCTGAACGCGGGGCTCGATCGTGCGGTAGGTGTTGTCCCAGTCGATCGAGAAGCCAAAGGACTGCATGTTCTCGGTGAACTCGTCTTCGAACTCCGCACAGACCTCGCGACACTTCTGCTGGAACTCCTTGCGCTCGTAGTCCTGGTGGCGGATGTCGAGTTCGCGCTCGGTCAGTCGCTCGGAGGCGATCCCGTTGTCGTCGTAGCCGAAGGGGTAGTACACCTCCTCGCCCTGCATCCGGGTGAAGCGGGCGACGATGTCCTGTAGCACCGTCCCGTACACGTGGCCCCAGTGGAGGCTCCCCGACACCGTGGGCGGCGGCGTGTCGATAGCGAAGGCGGTGTTCGGGTCGTCTACCTCGCCCTCGCGGTAGGCGTAGGTGTCCTCGTCGAGCCACCGCTGCTGCCACTTCTCTTCGACGGCGTCGGCGTCGTACGGGCCGCTGGGCATGTTGCGTGAACGTTCCCGTGAACGCCTGTTAAATAGCTCGGTCCTGTGGGTAGGCGTCCCCCTGCCAACCGTGACGTGAATCCGAGACGCTCCCCAGGACGACCATCAGTCGTGGTTGAGAAGGAGACCGAGCGGACTGGTCAGTTCGCCAGCGCGTCGAGCCGGAACTCGAACGCCGCGACCGGCACCTCCAGATCGCGTTCGACCAGCAGTTTCGGGTGGAGTTCGCCGATGACGCCCACGCTGTCGCCGTCGATCACGACCTCGGCGGCGCGGCCGTCGATGAAGCTCGGGTGCTCGGTGGCGGGCGTCTCCAGGCTCGCGTCGAACTCGCTCACGAGCGCCTGCAGTTTGCCCTTGATGTCCTCGTACGTCGCGTCGGTGCGCGCGATGGCGGCCGCGACCGTGCGGTGCTCCGCGACGTGGGTGTTCTCCTCATCGTCCTGCGCTGCGACGAAGCCCACCTCGGCGAGCTCCTGGGGGTAGCGCCGGTGGGTGTTGTTCTCCAGGACGTGCATGATCGACGGCAGCGCCCACGTCCGGAGTTGGGTGTAGTCCTCGCTGTAGGCGCTGGTGACGTCCACCGACTCGCCGCCGCCGAGGTGGTCGCTGCCCTCCTCGACGCCCATGCGCGCGTAGTTCTCTTCCGGCGAGGAGAGGTGGAAGTTCAGTAGGTCCTCGAAGCCGAGGCCGACGAGCGCGGTCCGGGTGGCACGCTCCAGCCGGCTCCGCTCGTGGCGGCCGCCGATAGTGCCGATGTCGGGGTATTTGGGCTTGAGATCGTCGAAGCCGTACGCCCGCCCCACGTCGTCGACGAGGTCGGCCGGGTGGAGCACGTCGACGCGGTACGGCGGGATCGCCACCTCGTACTCGGTCCGCTCGCCCAGGTTCGTCGTCACGTCCAGCCCGGAGCGCTCGAACAGGTCGACGACCGTCTCCATCTCCAACTCGACGCCGAGCGTGGTCTCGATCTGCTCGTGGGAGACCGTCTTCTTCCGAACGTCGAGTTCGGGGCGGACGAGGTGATCGCCCGCACGCTCGCCGGCGGCGTCCTCGTCGTACACCACGTCAACCGCCTCGATCGTCGCCCCGCGGGCGTCGAGCGCGTAGCAGATGATCGCCAGCATCCGGTCGATCGTCCACTGGTCGGTGCCGGTGAGTTCGACGAGTAGCTCGCGGGACTCCGTCGTTACCTCGGTCCGCTGGCCGTTGATCACCGGCGGGAACGAGAACAACCCCAGTTCGTCGTAGATGGCGGGGTAACGCTCGTACTCGCTGACGATGTCGGCGTACTCCTCGCCGGTCGGGTGGTCGGTCAGCACCTCGGCGGGCGTCATCCCCCGATCGGCGTCGAGCGGCACGAACTCGTCGCCCTCCGGATCGATGCCGCGGTAGGTGATCGTCGGGCCGCCCACGTCGGTCGGCCCCGCGTCGCCGCCGACGGGGGTGAGATCCTCCGGCGGTTCGAGTTCGTTCTCCACGCCGACCTCGCGCTGCTCGATGCGCTCGCCTTTCAGCATCGCGAGGTCGTGGATGCCGATGGCGCCCTTCGCGCGCTTGCGACCCATCGTCGCGTGGAGCTTCTCCTGTAGTTGGATCAGCGAGTCCAGCGCGTCCTCGTCCAGATCCACCCCGCGAACGACCGCGCCCGCGACGTACGGGCGCTCGGCCGGGACGGACTCGTCGACCGTGATCGTCCACTCGGCGTCGTTGATGCTCGGGACGTCCACCCCCGGTCGTCGCCGTACTGGTAGCGCAGCGAGCGGGCGACGCCCTCGACGGAGAGCCGGTCGAGGCGGTCGGGGGCGAACTCGAACTGCAGATCGCCGTCCTCGGTCTCGCCCTCGAACTCCAGCCCGAGGCCGAACAGGTCCTGCTTCAGTTGGTCGTCGTCCTTCTCCTCGTGGCCGGTCAGCCGGCGCAGTTCGTCAGTGTCGATATCGACGACGGGCATCAGTAGATCACCTCCGCGTTCCGCAGGAACTCCAGATCCGCGAGCGTGCCGTGCAGGTCGCGGATGTCTTCGGCGCCGGTGTACAGCATCGCCAGCCGCTCCAGCGCGAGCCCCCAGGCCATCACGTCACACTCGACGCCCAGCGGCGAGAGCACCTCCTCGCGGAAGATCCCGCTGTTGCCGATCTCGATCAGTTCGTCCGTCTCGGGATGGCGGCCGAACAGCTCGAAGCTGGGCTCGGTGTAGGGGTTGTAGTGGGGTTTGAACTGCACGTCGGTGATGCCGAACTGGGCGTAGAACTCCTCGAAGGTGCCCATCAGATCACGCACCGAGAGCTCCTCGGCCATCACCCAACCCTCGATCTGGAAGAACTCGAGCAGGTGCGTCGAGTCGATGGTGTCGTTCCGGTACGCCTTCTCCACGGAGAAGTACCGCTGTGGCGGCTCGAGATCGCCCTCGGCGGCCCCGGAGAGATACCGCATCGACAGCGAGGTCGTATGCCCGCGCAGCGCGACCTCCCGGGCGAACTCCTCGCTCCACGGCGAGTGGTAGCCGTCGCCGTCCGGGCCCACACCCTCGCGGTGGGCGTTCTCGACGGCCTGGAGGAGCTCCTCCGGCAGCTCCTCGATCGGGTCCACGTCCAGCGCGAAGCGGTCCCAGTGGGTGCGCGCAGGGTGGTCCTGGGGCATGAACAGCGCGTCGTTGATCCAGAAGTCCGCGTCGGCGTGGGGGCCGTCCATCTCCTGGAACCCCATCCCGACGAGCACGTCCTTCACGCGCTCGGCGGCCTGCCGGAGCACGTGGACCTTCCCCGAGCCGGCCTCGGTCGCGTCGGCCTCGACGTTGTAGTCGGTGAACTCCACGTCCTCCCACTCCCCGAGGTCAGCATCTCGGGAGTGAGTCGGTCGGCGGTCTCGGCGGCCTCGACGCCGGCCATCAGCGCGTCGACGCCGGCGTCGGCCAGCAGCACCGATCGGACGGTGTGCTCCTCGCGCTCGATCAGGCCGCGCTCTGCGAGGCGGTCGAGCAGCGACTCGTCGTCGACGGCCTCGCCGGCGTCGAGCGCTTCGAGCGCCGCAGCCTCCGGGTCCGAGTTGGGGTCGGCGGTGGGGTCGGCGGCGAGTTCGCCGCTGTCGATCTCGCCGTACCCCTTGCGAGCGAAGTTCGACAGCGCGATGTCGACCTGTGGGCCCGCCAGACCCGAGGCGCCGATGACTTGCCCCATCTGGACCGGCGTCTCGTCGGCGCCGGCCTCGACGGCGCCCCGGTAGAGCCGGACCTCGGGCAGCCCCTCGTCGAGATAGTCGCGGGCTTCGTCGGTGAGCGAGACCGTCTCCTCGGTCTCGCTCTCGACGGTGACGAGCCCCTCCTCCTCCAGTTCGAAGACGGCAGTCGTGGCTGCCGCCTCGTCGATCCCCGCCTCGGCGGCGAGGTCGGGGATCGGCTGTGCGTCGGTCGCGCTCGCGGCCTCCAGGGCCGCGACCTGTCGTTCCGGAAGTCGCATGTGGTGAGTGGTGTGTGTCGCTGATCGGTCGCCCCGGCGTCGTCGCTCCGGGGCGGTGCTGCCCGCTCGGTCGGTTTCGCCCGGTCCGCACCGCTCCCGGGCTCCGCCGACCGACTCAGGCGAAAAAGAACCCGACCCCGCGACCGGCGGCTGCGAGGCGATTCGTGCGGGTGGCGGTGTCGGGCGCCATACGTCGTGATTCCCCCGCTCTCGCAAAAAGCTTCCGCGAACGGGGCGAGCGAACGCAGGGCGGCAGTCGGTCGAGGCGCCCGAGCGCCGTCGCGGCACTGCCGCGATGCGCCGTCTGCCTACACCGCGTCTTCCTCTTCCTTCCCGCCGAGGCCGCGCCGCTCACTCGAGAGGTCGATGTCCACGTCCGCGAGGACCTCCTTCGCCTCCTCGCGTTTCTCCTGGTGCTCTGCGAGGAACTCCCGCATCAGCTCCGCGGCCTGCTCCTTGCAGCCGCCACAGAGTCGCTCACCCTCGGCGCACTCCTCGTACACCCGGGCCGCGAACTCGTCGTCGCCCTCGGCGAGCAGGTAGGCGTACAGCTCGTACACCGGGCACTCGTCGGGCTCCCCGCCGAGTTCTCGCTGCTTCTCGGCGGTCGCACGTCCGCCAGTGGCCGCGGACTTCACCTTGTCGTAGCCGTCCTCGGGGTCGTCGAGCAGGGAGATGTGCGACGCCGGGATGGAGGAGGACATCTTCCCCCGGTGAGCCCGGTCATGAAGCGGTGGTAGATCGACGACGGCGCCTGGAAGCCGTAGCCGTCGTGGTCGATCTCGATCTCGCGGGCGATCTCCTCGGCTTCCGCAGGGTCGAGGTCGAAGCTGTCGATGTGGGCGTCGTAGCGGCGCTTCTCGCCCGGGATCGCTTCTATCAACGCGTCGAACGCCGCCTCGTTGGCGTTGCGGTCGAGGAAGCGCACGCGGGGGCGGATCGGCTCCTTGCCGCCGTTCTCGAGCTTCTCGACCAGCGAGTCGCGGGTCGACGGATCGGCGTCGACGGCCGTCGAGGAATCGTTGACGAACGCCAGGAGCTGCTCGGCGGCGTCCTCACACCGCAGATCGTCGGTGTCCACGTCGTCGGGCTCGGTCAGCTCGTCGTACAGCGCCCGGAACAGGTCGCGCTCCGCGTCGTCGAGTTCGAAGGAGGCGAACGCCTCGGTCACCTTGAAGTAGCGCATCCGGGCGGCGGCGTCGCGGGCGAACCGGACGTGCGGGTCCTGATCCGGCCCGACCGGGATCACCGTCGGCATCGGCTCGTCGAGCTGGGGGTAGAGGATGTCCGCCAGCTGGGTGACCACCGACTGCATGTGGCTGACGTTGGTCTCGCCGCCGAAGCCGTAGATCGCCTCGAACTCCGAGAAGTTCGTCGTCGAGCCGATCTCGAAGGCGAGATCCTGCAGGACGCGGTTGTCCGACTGGCGGTAGAGCTCGCCGTCCTCCACGTCGAACCCCAGCGCGATGAAGGAGAGCAGGTAGCTCCGGGCGTGCTCGTCGATCTCGTCCCAGGACATCCCCGGGCGGAGTGGGCTTCGAGGTCGGCGATCAGGCCGTACACCTCGCCGCCCTGCTGCTGGTGCCAGATGAGCTCGTCGAACACCATCTTGTGGCCGATGTGGGGGTCGCCCGTCGGCATGAACCCCGAAAGCGCCGCGAACGGCTCGTCGTTCGCCATCGCCTCGGCGACGCGCTCGTACTCGCGGTGGCCGAAGATGGCGCCACGGCGCATCAGGTAGTGTGGGTCGGGGACTTCGTCGGCGTCGAACTCCTCGATACCGAACTGCTCGAACAGTTTGCGGTAGTCCTCGATGGTCGAGGATCCCCACGGGTCGAGGGCGACGTCGTCGCTTGCTACGCTGTCGGTGCCCCCGTCGGTCTTCGGTGTGGGTGTATCCTCAGTCATCGTAGACCTCGCGTCACGGCGTGATTCGCTCGACGCAGAGCCAATCTATTCCGTCCTTCGGCTCGGTCAGCGCAAAAACCATTCGCTTGCGAACCCCGCCGGCCAGCCGCACGTCGAGCGACAGCTCCCGGGGGAGGAACTCGTGGCCCGGCTCCACCACCCGGACCAGTTTGTCCGAGTGGCCCAGGTCGGCGACGCCGTCGAAGGACTCGTACACCCGGAAGTCGGCGCCGAACTTGAAGCCGGACTTGGGGACGGCGCCGGCGTCCCGAAGCGCCTCGTACGCGGCGTAGCGTCGGCGGAACCGCTCGCCCTCGACCGCCTCGGCGTGCCCTTGGACGGTCGCAGCATCGACGTCGAGGCAGTCGTTGTGGGCGAGATACGCGGCCTCGAGCAGCGAGAGCTGGAGCGGCCCGGCGTCGGCGTTCCGGCCCGCGAGCCGCTGGCCGAAGAAGCCGTCCGCGTACAGCGCCGCGGGCGGGTCCCAGACCAGCAGGCGGTCGTCGGTCAGCGTCGCGTCCAGCGAGTCGGGCAGCGGCGGGTCGGCGTTCCCCGACGGCGAGAGCCACTCCGTGCCGAGGTAGGTAAGCTCGCCGTCCTCGTCGACGACAGCGAGCACGTGCTCGTCGATGCTCGCGGCCGGCAGCGGCGCGCGCTCGCCGACGACCCGGAGCCGGTGGGCGATCTCGTCGTCGCTCGGCCCCTTCCCGCGCGGGTAGACCACGAAATCCGTCGCGTCGTCGACGCTCGGGTCGACCCAGCCCTCGCGGGCTGGCGAGAGGTAGAAGCCGCGATCGCGGAGGTCTTTGTACACAACGAAGGAGAGCACCGCGTCGGTCCGGGTGAGGAACTCCCGGAACCCCATCGACGCTCCCTCTTCGTCCACGACAGCGTCGATGTCGCCGCGGTAGAGCAGGTGGGCGGCCTCCACCGGCGCGAGTTCGAGGTCGCTCCCGCCGGCCGGGCGGCCGTACCCCCGGAGTCGTAGAACTGCTGTCTGGCGTTGCCCGAGAGGTGGACGACGCCGTCGCGAAGGGTCCCGTTCATGGCCCTACCTCCCGGGTCGGCAGGTATAGGGACTGTGGTAGCCCGCGGCGGCTGTGGCAGGCCGCGAGCGCGGCGGGCGCCCGACGGCACGGGCGCCGCTCAGGGCCCGGTCGTGGTGTCGACCCCCGACTCGTAGTACTGGTCACAGGTCCCGTCCAGGCAGCGCCGGCCGGCCGCGGTCTCGAACACCGGGAGCCCGCAGGCGCACTCACACACCACCACGCCCGCCGGGATCGAGAACGTCGTCTCGCAGTCCGGATACCCCTCGCAGCCGAGGAACGGTCGGTTGCCGCGGGAGACCACGCCCAGCGGTGCGCCACAGTCCGGGCAGTCCCACCGGCCGTCGAGCGCGTCGGCGACGGCGTCGGCCAGCGAGTCGCACTGCCAGTCCACACAGAGTTCGAAGCGCTCGCCGCGCTCGACCCGCATTTTCGGCAACCCGCAGTCGTCGCAGGACTCATCGAGGACGGTCGCCCCGGCGGGGAGCCCGTGGGCAGCGTCACAGCCCAGACATGTCACCTCCCCGCCCGCACGCACGAGCGCGTCGCCGCAGTCGGGGCAGGTCCCCACCGGCACGCCCGCCTCGCTCGCCGGGAACTCGCGGCGCCCCGTCGGCGCCTCGGAGGCCACGCGCAGTTCCTGCTCGCCGCTCCGGGCGACGATCGAGAAGGAGTCGCCCTCGGTCTCGGTCGTGAGCTCGTCCGCGCGGGTGAGCCACGCCACGGGCTGGTACCCCTCGGCGTCGTGGACCAGCACGGTGCGGTCGGGCTTCACCACGACCACCACGTAGCCGCGCTGGGTGCGCTCGCGCTCGCCCTCGAACTCGACAGTGCAGTCGCCCGCGAACAGCCGGATCGTCTCGGTCACGCGCGGGAGTGGTCCCGGCATCCGCCTTGAGCGTCGGCCCGAAACCCCAAACGCGATGGCGGGGGCAACGGTACGGCGATCATGGACGCGCTGCTGTTCGACATGGACGGCGTCGTCGTCGACTCCGAGGACTACTGGCACCCCGCCGAACGCGGGGAACTGCTGCCTACGGTGCTCGCCGGCGACGTGCCGGACCTGGACGAGATCACGGGCATGCCGTACCGGGAGATCTACGAGTACCTCGATGCCCACTACGAGACGACCGTCTCGGAAGCCGAGTTCGTCGACCTGTACGACGAGACCGCCGCGAAGATCTATCGGGAACGGGTCGAACTCCTCGCTGGGTTCGGGGACGTTCGGGAGGCCGCTCGCGGATCGGGAGTCCCGGTCGGCCTCGTTTCCTCGTCGCCGCCGACGTGGATGGGGTACGTCCTCGACCGGTTCGGCCTGACGTTCGACCTCGTTCTCTCGAACGACGAGGTCCCTGGCCCGGGGAAGCCCGAGCCCGACATCTACGAGGCCGCAGCCGACCGGCTCGGCGTCGATCCGGCAGGGTGTGTGGCCGTCGAGGACTCCCGGAACGGCTCGCTCGCGGCCGATCGGGCCGGGATGGTCGTCGTCGGCTACCGCGTCGAGCACAACGCCGAGACGGATCTCTCGGCGTGTGACGTGGTCTGTGCGGGGAGCGACGAACTGCGCGAAGAGCTGCTGGGGCGGCTGGCGGACTGATCAGGCCTGCGCCTTCTGCTCGAACTTCTCGCGGACCTTCTCGACTTTCGGCTTGGCGTGCATCGTGCAGTACGCGTCGTCGGGGTTCTTCTCGAAGTAGTTCTGGTGTTTCTCCTCGGCGCGGTAGAACGTCTCGAGGGGCTCGACCTCGGTGACGACGGCGTCGTCGTAGCCGCCCTCCTCGTCGAGCGCCTCGACGTAGGCCGTTGCGAGTTCCTGCTGGGTGTCGTCGTGGGTGAGGACGATCGAGCGGTACTGACTCCCCACGTCTGGCCCCTGGCGGTTCAGTTGGGTGGGATCGTGGATCGTGAAGAACACCTCCAGCACGTCCTCGTACTCCAGCACGTCCTCGTCGTACTCGATCTGGACCACTTCGGCGTGGCCCGTGTTGCCGGAGCAGACTTCGCGGTAGGTCGGGTCCTCGGCGTGGCCGCCGGCGTAGCCGGAGGTCACGTCTTCGACGCCCGCGAGCTCCTCGAACGCCGCCTCGACACACCAGAAGCAGCCGCCGCCGAGTGTCGCTGTTTGGGTCATACCCGCCGGTACGGCACGGGAGCGTATGTATGTGGCGCGAGTGGCAGGCGTCGCCGACGGCGAGTGAAGCCTGTACTGTGCCCGATCCGGGGCTGTCGGGGCGGCAACACATGGGGCGGCGAGCCCGGGCGGAGAACAGAACTTTAAAGCGCCGTTCGGACAGAGAAGTCATAAGAGATGCTCCCGCTCCAGGTCATCGACAGTTTCCTGCTCAACTACGAGATCGGGCAGGTGCTGTTGCTCGTGTTCGCCCTGGGAACGATCGGCCTGCTCGGGCTCGGGTCGAAGAAGGTGCTCGGCCTGCATTTCGGTGCGTTCGGCCTGATCTTCCTGCTGACGCCACAGGCAGTCAACTCCCGAATCTACCTGTTCCTCGGCCTGGCACTGGTCATCATCGCGCCGATGATCTTCTCCATCGCCGACGAGTAGCGAGCGAGCGCCAGTTTTTTCGCGCGATCCGCGGTACGACTCCGCATGCGAACAGTCCGGGCTCCGGCGACCAGCGCGAACCTCGGTAGCGGCTACGACAGTTTCGGCGTCGCGCTCTCGCGCCCGGCCGACATCGTCAGCGTCGAACGCGCCGATCGCACCACCATCGAGGTGACCGGCGCGGGGGCGCAGTTCATCCCCGAGGACCCGGCGAAGAACACCGTCGGCGCCGTCGCGCGGGCGCTCGACGCCCCGGCCCACATCAAGATCGACAAGGGCGTCAGGCCCGCCTCCGGATTGGGCTCCTCGGCCGCCTCCGCCGCGGGCGCGGCGCTCGCGCTCAACGACCTCTACGACCGCGGCCTCACCCGCGAGGAGCTGGTCCCCATCGCCGCCGAGGGCGAGGCCGTCGTCTCCGGCGCCGCCCACGCCGACAACGTCGCCCCCGCGCTGCTCGGCGGGTTCACGATCGCCACCGCCGACGGCGTCCGCTCGATCGAGACGAACGTCCCGCTCGTGGCCTGCCTGCCCGAGGAGCCCATCTCCACCCGCGACGCTCGCGAGGTGGTGCCGACTCACGTCACTATCGAGGAGCTGGTGGCGACGGTCGGCAACGCGGCGACGCTCGCGGTGGGGATGTGCCGCTCCGACCCGGCGCTCGTCGGTGCGGGAATGGCCGACGAGGTGGTCACGCCCCACCGGGCCGCCCTCATCACCGGCTACGACGACGCCGCCGACGCCGCCCGCGAGGCCGGCGCCCACGGCGTGACGGTCAGCGGCTCCGGTCCGGGCGTGCTCGCGGTTTGCCCGCCCGACCGCCGCCGCGACGTCGCGGCGGCGATGGTCGAGGCGTTCGCGGAGAACGGCGAGCGCGCCCGGGCCTACCGGACCTGGACCGGCGGCGGCGCGGAGTTCGTCTGATCCTCAGCGGTACCGGTTCAGTCGGGTTTTCAGCCGCTCGGCGGCGTCGCCCGCGGCGCCGAAGTAGGCGGCTTCGTCCGGGTCGTGGCCGCCGGACGGCCCCGAAACCGTGTTGCGGCCGACCTCCTCGCCGGCGAAGATGATCCCGCGCGAGGAGTTGACGAGCCCCACGTCGACGCCGGCGCCCTCGCGCTCGGCGAGACCGTGCGCCACCGCGGCCTCCGCATCGCCGCCCTGCGCGCCGACGCCCGGCACGAGAAACGGGATCTCGGGGACGATCTCCCGCACCGTCTCCAGCTCCTCGGGGGCGGTCGCGCCGACGACGAGGCCGACGTTGCCGTGTTCGTTCCACGTGTCCGCCAGCGCGGCGACGCGCTCGTACAGCGGTTCCCCGAGGCGAGTTCGAGATCCTGCAGGTCCGCGCCGCCGGGGTTGGAGGTGCGACAGAGCACGAACACCCCCGCATCGGCGTCGGCGAGAAACGGCTGCAGGGAGTCGCCGCCCATGTAGGGATTGACGGTGATCGCGTCGACTTCGTCGAGCACCTGCGCGTACTGGCGTGCGGTGTTGCCGATGTCCCCGCGTTTCGCGTCGAGCAGGACGGGAACGCCCTTGCCGTGGGCGTAGGCGACGGTCTCCCGGAGCGCGCGCCAGCCGTCGGCGTCCTCGTAGAACGCGGCGTTGGGCTTGTAGCAGGCGGCGTGCTCGTGGGTGGCGTCGATGATGCGGCGGTTGAACGCCCAACGCGGGAGGTCCCGATCGTCGAGGAACGACGGGATGCGGTCGAGGTCAGCGTCCAGCCCCACGGAGACGACGCTGTCGACGGCGTCGATACGGGCGGCGAGGTCGTCGAAGAAGGACATACCCGAAGCGCGCGCTGCCGGAGTAAGAACCCTGCCGTTTCCGTCAGCGGTCGTCCCCGGTCCCCTCGTCGCCAGCCGCCTCGTCGCCGCGCGCGGCCAACGCTTCGACCTGCGCCTCCAGATCCGCGACCCGGTCCCGAAGCGCGTCGAGCTCCGACTCGTCGGCGCCGCCCCAGCGTCTGGAGAGGAACACGATCCCCAGCACCACCAGGGCGATCACGACGAAGTTGAACAGCAGCACGAGCAGGATCACGAGGATCTCGATGCCGCCGGGAACCTGCAGCGGGGTCACTGCTCCTCCCGCCGGTCGTCCTCGACCGTCACTTCGTTGTGGGCCGCCTCGCTGCCGGCCGCGACCTGCGCTTCCAGCTCCTCGATCCGGGCTTTGAGTTCGGCGACCTCGTCGTCGCCGTCGCTACCGATGGCCCGAACGACCAGAAACAGTCCCACGAGGACCACCGGGACGCCGACGAGCAGCGCCATCACGAGGAAGATGATCAGCAGTTCCGGGCCGCCGGGAATCTGGAGGAGCATAGCTCGACGTTGGGTCGCTCGGTGCATGGGCTTTTCCCCCGACTGCGGTAGGCGCCGCCCGCCGGTACGAGGCGCGACGAGGGGAGAAGCTATTTTGGCCGAGAGCAATAGCAGCCCGACATGAGCGATCTGGTCCACCGCGTCGCCCCCTCCAGCCCCCGGGTTCGGATGATCCTCACCGGCGCCATGCTCGTCGCGTCGATGGTCGGCGTCCTCTCGACGGCGATGGCGGGCTCCACCCCCGCGATCGTGCTCGCGGTGCTTTTCACCGTCGCGGCGGCCGGGCTGGCGGTCTCATTGGGTTCCGGGCTCGCCGAACAGGCCGCGGCCGCGCCCGGCGCCGCCAACCCCGCCGCCAGTGCGCCGTCGACGCCCGAGCGGGAGCCCGAACCGATCGAAACGCTCCAGCAGCGCTACGCCGCGGGCGAGCTCACCGACGCGGAGTTCGAGGCACGAATGGATCGGCTGCTGGAGAGCGGCGCCCGGCCCGAGGGGGAGGGCGCGCGTGAGCGAGCGCCCGCGGTCGAGCGGTAGCACGCCGTTCCCGGGCGAATTGGTCGTTACCGGCCGTCGTAGACGACTTCGCCGTCGACGACCGTCATCGCCACGTCGATCCCCTCGATCTCGGTCGTGTGCTCCCACGGCGAGCGCTCGAGCACGGTGAAGTCCGCGAGCTTCCCGGGCTCGACGGTGCCGAGTCGCTCCTCGTCGAAGCCGGCGTACGCTGCGCCGAGCGTGTACGCTCGCAGCGCGTCGGTGACCGAGAGCCGCTGGGCGTCGACATCGGTGGTGACGGCGTGGTGGACGCCCAGTAACGGGTCGAGCGGCATGCAGTCAGAGCCGAACGCGAGGGGCGCGCCCGCGTCCTCGAGCAGCGCGTAGCGGTTCGTCTCCGTCCGGCGGTCGCCGAGCCGGGAGTCGTAGAGCCCGCCCGGCTTCGCCCACTTGAGGAAGTTCGGCTGGACGGAGGCGACGACGCCCATGTCGGCGAAGCGCTGGATCGCCTCGTCGGAGGCGAGTTCCACGTGCTCGACGCGGTGGCGCATCCCGCCGGGGTCGTCGGTCGCCGCGTAGGCGTCGAGCACCGCGTCGATGGCCTCGTCGCCGATGGCGTGGGCGGTGACCTGAAAGCCGGCGTCGTCGGCGCGCTGGACGATCTCCTGGAGCTCCTCGGGGTCGACAACCCAGGAGCCGTGCTCCGCGGGGTCGTCGTCGTACGCCTCGGAGACGCGGGCCGTGCGGCCGCCGAAGGAGCCGTCAGTGTAGGTCTTGATCGCCCCCGTTTGGACCATCCCGGAGCCGTGGTTGGTTCTGAGCCCGGTCTCGATCAGCGCGTCGAGGTGGTCGGCCCAGTAGTTCACCCGAACCCGCAGCGAGAGTTCGTCGGCGAGGTCCAGCTCGCGGTACACCTCCGGGGCGTAGGAGCCCCGAACCATGTCGTGGATCCCGGTGACGCCGCGCTCGTTGGCGTGTGTCTGCGCGGCCGCGACGAGGCGTTCGGTCTCGTCGGTGTCGGGGGCGACGGCCTCGTAGAGCACGTCGACGGCCTCCTCCACCAGGACGCCCGTCGGCTCCCCGTCCTCGTAGTGGACGTTGGCCTGCGCCATCTCGCGCTCGTAGCGGTCGAGCACGACGCTGTTGACGGAGGCGACGTGCATGTCCTCGCGGAACGCGACGACCGGGCGCGCCTCGCTCACGGCGTCTAAGTCCTCGCGGTCGAGGTAGCGGTCCTCGGGCCAGGTGCTCTCGTCGTAGCCGTAGCCCCGTACCCATTCACCATCCTCGGGGCCGTCGGTTTCGGCGGCGTGCTCCCGCAGGATCGAGACCGCCGAGTCGAGGTCCCCGGCCGCCGAGAGATCGGCGTGGACGAGGTACTTCCCGACGGTGGTGAGGTGGGTGTGGGCGTCGATGAACCCCGGGAGGAGCACGCGCCCGTCGAGGTCGATCACCTCGGTGTCGGTGCCCGCGAGGAACTCCACGTCGTAGGTGGTTCCCAGCCGGACGATCTCGCCGTCCCGGACGGCGACGGCCTCGTGGGTCTCGTCTGGATCGGTCAGCGTGTGGATCTCGCCGTCGATGAAGACGGTGTCGGCGGCCTCGGTCATTGGTGGAGCGCGGGTCGGACCGGCCAAAACCGTTCGGGAACCGGGCGAGCCGACGCGGGGCCGCGACGGCGCGCGCCCGGCCGCCGCGGATCGGTAACGGTTTGCCCGCCCCGGCGGAACCCGGGGCATGACCGACCGCGTCGACGCCGACACCGCGGAGGAACTCGCCGACCGGGTCGAGAGCGGCGACCTCCGGCTGTACGAACTCGGAGAGCACGCCGACGCCGACACCGCCGCCGCGGCCCGGCGGCTGGTGGTGGAGCGCCACTCCGGCGCCGAACTGGACACCACCGGCGACTACAGCTTCCCGGCCGAGAAGGCGGCGGGCTCCAACATCGAGAACATGATCGGCGCCGCCCAGATCCCGATGGGCGTCGCCGGCCCCGTCACGATCGACGGCGGCGCGTACTCCGGCGAGACGTACCTCCCGCTGGCGACGACAGAGGGCGCGCTGCTGGCCTCGGTCAACCGTGGGCTCTCCGTCATCGACGACGCCGGCGGCGCGACCGCCCGGGTCACGAAACAGGGGATGACTCGCGCACCCGTCTTCCAGACGAGCGGGATCGCCGAGTCCCAGGCGCTCGCGGAGTGGGTCCGGGACGACACCGACCTGCTGCGGGAGGCCGCCGAGTCGACGACGAGCCACGGGAAACTGCTGGACGTGACGCCGTACGTCGTCGGCGACAACGTGTTCCTGCGCTTCCGCTACGACACCGCCGACGCGATGGGGATGAACATGGCCACCATCGCCACCGGCGAGGCCTGCGACGTGATCGAGGCGGAGACCGACGCCTCGCTGGTCGCGCTCTCGGGCAACCTCTGTACGGACAAAAAGCCCGCCGCGATCAACGCCGTCGAGGGGCGCGGGCGCAGCGTCACCGCGGAGGCGCTACTCCCCGGGAGTTCGTCGAAGAGACGCTGAAAACCACGCCCGAGGCGATCGCCGAGGTGAACACTCGGAAGAACCTCATCGGCAGCGCGAAAGCCGGCAGTCTCGGCTTCAACGCCCAGGTCGCGAACGTCGTCGCCGCGATGTATCTCGCGACCGGGCAGGACGCCGCGCAGGTCGTCGAGGGGAGCAACGGGATCGTCTCCGTCGAAGCCCGGGAGGACGGCCTCTACGCCGCGGTCTCGCTGGCCTCGATCGAGGTCGGTACCGTCGGTGGCGGCACGAAGCTCCCGACGCAGTCCGAGGGGCTGGACGTGCTGGGCATCCGCGGTGGCGGCGACCCCGCTGGCTCGAACGCCGACGCGCTGGCGGAGTGTGTGGCGACCGGGGCGCTCGCGGGCGAGCTCTCGCTGCTCTCGGCGCTCGCCTCGCGGAATCTGTCGAGCGCGCACGCGGAGCTGGGCCGGTAAGCCCCGGGCGCGTCCGCCTCAGACCAGCCGCAACTCCCCGCCGGACTGGATCACTTCTCCCTGCCGGCGGAGTTTCTCCAGCAGTTTCTCCGCGGCGCCGCGTGGGACGCCGTCGTCGACGGCCCGCTCCAGAATTTCCGCCTCGGTGCCGCCCTCCCGGACGGCGTCGCGGACCTTCTCGTCGCGGCTCCGCGACGACTCCGTCGAGGTGTCCCCCGCCGCCTGCACCTCGTCGGGATCGATGCCGGACTGTTCGAGGTACTCGGTCTCGGACATGCCGCTGTCCTCGACGCGGTCCTCGAGTTCGGAGACGTGGGCGACGTCGTTGAAGGCAGCGCTGTCGCCGTGTTTCTTCGCCAGGAGCGCCGCGCGCGCCTCGCGGGCGGCCTCGCGGTCGTCGGTCTCGTAGAACGTCCGGAGCTTCTTCGTCTGGTGGCGTCGCCCGCACTTCGGACAGGTCGCCGAGTCGCTCTCGCGGGGATCCGTGAGCAGCCAGTAGGTGCCACACTCGGTGCAGCCGACGACCGCGTACATGGGTCGAGGTGGTGCGCTTTCGGCTATGAATCCTCCGCTCGCCGCGGCGGGCGTCGACGCCCCGCCGGCCCGCACGCATCCCGAGGCTTATCCCCGGCTCCACCGACTTCGGAGTATGCGCGTGCTAGTCACCGGTTCGGAGGGTCGCGTCGCCTCGGGGATCAAGCAGCACCTGGACAGTGACGACTCGGATCACGAGTTCGTCTACCTCGACCGCGAGGCGGCGCCGGACGTGGACCACGTCGCCGACGTTTCCGCGTACGAGGAGATCCGCCCGGCGTTCGACGGCGTCGACGCGGTGGTCCACCTCGCCGCGGACCCGCACGTCTCCGCGACGTGGGAGTCCGTCGAACAGAGCAACCTCGTCGGCACACGGAACGTGCTCGAAGCGGCCGCAGACGCCGAGGTCGAACGCTTCCTGTTCGCCTCCTCGATCCACGCCGCGGGGATGTGGGAGGAGGAGGGCAAGCCCGACGTGTACGAGCTCGACGACGACACCAACGTCACCGTCGACGACGACGAGCGGCCCGACTCCTACTACGGCGTCTCGAAGGCGTACGGCGAGGACATGGGTCGGTTCTACATCGAGCAGCGGGAGTACCCCAAGCGGTTCTACGCCGCCCGGATCGCCAGCGTCCGCGGCGGGCTGTACGACAACCCTTACGGCGACGCCGAGCAGGGCGTCGAGAACGGCGACTGGGAGCGCGGCAGCGACGAGTACACCGAGCAAGTGAAGCGGCTGAAGGGGACGTGGCTCTCGCTGCGGGACTGGGCGCAGTTGGTGGAGCTGTGTCTGACCGACGAGGACACCGAGTTCGGGATCTTCTTCGCCACGAGTGATAATCCGCGGAGTTGGTTCGACCTGAAGCACACGAAGGAGCTGCTGGGGTACGAGCCGCAGGACTCCGCGAGCGACTGGCAGTCGCCGCCCCGGGAACTGTTGGAGTAGCTTCGCCGGAAGCTGAGGAACTATACGCCCTCGTTCGCCATACACCCACATGGATCGCTACACACCGGACGACGACGATTTCGTCGAGGCGGTCGACGACGTGCACCTGACTGTCGGCGCCAGCGGCGAAGAGACCAGCGTCCAGCACTTCCGCATCGAGCCCGGCGCCGAGGTCCCCTCGCACAGCCACCACCACGAGCAGGCCGGCCTGATCACCCAGGGCGAACTCACGTTCGTCCTCGAGGACGGCGAGGAGGTCACCGTCGGCGCTGGCGAGTCCTACACGCTGCTCGGCGACGAGGTCCACGGCGCCGAGAACCGGGGTGACGAGCCCGTCGTCGGCATCGACGTGTTCGCGCCGCCGCGGACCGACCCCGATTGGGCGGAGTAGGCACTGACGGGCGGGCAGCGAAAGAAAACGGGTCGAAAGTAGAGAGCGGGCTCTACGACAGCTTCTCGATGTTCTCGCGGCGCAGCCGCGAGAGCCCGAGGAACTCGCTTAGGCGAGTTCGCGAATGTTCTCGACGACGGCCTCGGCGTACTCGTCGGTCGAGAGCTTCCGGGCGTCCTCGCGGTGGCGCTCGATGTCGTAGGTCACGTCGCCCTCGGAGATCGTCTTCTCGACGGCGTCACGCACCAGCGTCCCGGTGTCCTCCCAGCCGATGTGCTCGAACATCAGGCGACCGGAGAGGATCAGCGCGGTCGGGTTGGCCTTGTTCTCGCCGGCGTTCTTCGGCGAGGAGCCATGGACCGGCTCCGCGAGCACGCGCCCGTGGCCGAAGTTGGCGCCCGGCGCGATGCCGAGGCCGCCGATCTGGGCGCCCGCGGCGTCGGAGAGGTAGTCGCCGTTGAGGTTCGGCATCGCCAGCACGTCGTACTCGTCGGGGCGGAGCTGCATCCACTGGAGCATCGCGTCCGCGAGGCGCTCGTCGACCATGACGGCGTCCTCGGGGATGTCGACCTCACCCTCCTGCTCCCACAGCGAGTCGGGCGCGGCGAAGACCTCCTCGTCGGGGTACTCCTCCTCGGCGACTTCCATGCCCCACTCGCCGAACTGGCCCTCGGTGAACTTCATGATGTTCCCCTTGTGGACCAGCGTGACCTTGTCGCGATCGTTTTCGATGGCGTAGTCGATCGCCTCGCGCACGAGACGCTTCGAGCCCTTCTCGGAGATCGGCTTGATGCCGATACCGATGGGGCCGTCGTGCATCGTCTCGTCGAAGCCCATCTCCTGCTCGACGAAGTCACGGACCTCCTCGACGTCGTCGGTGCCGGCCTCCCACTCGATGCCGGCGTAGACGTCTTCGGTGTTCTCCCGGAACGTGACCATGTTCATGGCCTCCGGGTCCTTCATCGGCGACGGCGCGCCGTCGAGGTAGTACGTCGGTCGGACGTTCGCGTACAGGTCGAGCGTCTGCCGCAGCGCGACGTTCAGCGAGCGGAAGCCGGCGCCGACGGGCGTCGTCAGCGGCCCCTTGATCGCGACGCGGTGTTCGCGGATGGCCTCCACCGTCTCGTCGGGGAGGTTCTCGTCGTACATCTCGCGGGCGGTCTCGCCGGCGTAGACGCGCATCCAGTTCACGTCACGACCAGTCGCCTCGGCGGCGGCGGTCAGCACCTTCTGGGCCGCGGGACCGAC
This sequence comes from Halolamina pelagica, assembly GCF_001307315.1. Classification (GTDB taxonomy): domain Archaea; phylum Halobacteriota; class Halobacteria; order Halobacteriales; family Haloferacaceae; genus Halolamina; species Halolamina pelagica_B. The sequence continues at coordinate 453,251 of NZ_LGUC01000001.1, read as the reverse complement.
TTCCTTCCCGATGCCGTCGCCGTGGATGATCGGGATGATCGGGTCGTTCGGTACGTCGAGTTCGCCGGTCTCCTCGTCGGCCAGGGTGATCTTCGACCCCGACTCCGGCGGTTCGATGTGCTCGTAGCTCATAGCGCGTTAAACGTCTCGGAGCGGCCCCAAATGCTTGCCGTTATCCGCGACACCGACTCGTGGCTGCAAGTCCTGTTCGGTAGTCGCCTGTTCTCCGGCAGCTACAGCCACGCGACGTTCGAGACCGAGGAGGACGGGGATCACTACGCAGTCGAGATGAGGAGCGACGACGGGGAAGCGAACGTGGCCGTCGATGGGCGTGTCGCCGACGACCTGCCACCCGACTCCGTCTTCGACGATATCGATGCCGCTTCGGCGTTCTTCAGAGAGGGCTCCCTCGGCTACGCGCCTGCGGAGTCGGACGCGGGCGTCGGCGATCCCGATAGTGGGGCCGAACGCACCTACGAGGGCGTCGAACTCGACACCGAGACGTGGTCGGTCGAACCGCTTACGGTCGAGAGCGTCCACTCGGGCTTCTTCGAGGATCAGCGCCTCGACGACGACGCGGTGCGGTTCGACTGCGCGCTGTTGATGCGGGAGATCGACCACGCGTGGCGACAGCGCGAGTCGATCTGTACGCCGCCGCCGGCCGAGCGATGAGTCGACGGAGTCGGCGCGCGCGACCGCTTCCCGTGGATTGATGGGCGCCGGCGCCGCTCACCTGCCCATGCGAATCATCGTCCACGGCGGCGCCGGCGGCACCCCCGACGAACCCGAACCGCGGCAAGAAGTGCTCGACGAGGCCGCGGAAACCGGCGCAGCCGAGTCCGATCCGGTCGACGCCGTCGAGGCGGCGGTGAACGTCCTCGAAGCGTCCGACCGTTTCAACGCCGGCTACGGCGGCGCGGTCCAGTCCGACGGCGCGGTCCGGACCGACGCCGGCCTGATGACTTCCGACCGTGAGACCGGCGCCGTCGCCAGCATGGACGGCGTACGGGACGCGATCTCCGCCGCACGGGTCGTGATGGAGGAGACGCCCCACATCTTCGTCGCCGGCGAGCACGCCGTCGATCTCGCCGACGAGTTCGGCGTCGAAACCGACGTGGATCTCCTGACACCCGAAAAACGCGAGGAGTACGCGGACGAGGACCCGCCGACAGCGGGGCCGAAAGCCCACCTCGAGTGGCTCGAAGAACGCTTCGGCGGCCACGACACCGTCGGCGCCGTCGCCTTCGAGGACGGCGAGTTCGCCGCCGCCACCTCCACGGGCGGGCGTTCGTGGGCGCTCGCGGGGCGGGTCGGCGACGTGCCCCAGGTCGGCTCCGGGTTCTACTGTACGCCCGCCGGCGGCGCCTCCGCCACCGGCGCGGGTGAGGACATCGCGAAGGTGACGCTGACCCAGCGCGCGGTCGACAAGCTGGAAGCGGGCGCCGACGCCCAGACCGCCGCCGACGACGCGATCGCGGAGTTCGACGAGCTCACGGGCTCCTCGGCGGGCGTGATCGTCTGTGACGACGAGGGGACCGGTGCGGCGTTCAACTCCGACGCGATGCAGACGAGTACGGCGACGCGGTAGGGTCGCTTCGCGGCCGCACGCGGCCCCTCGTCCCGGTACGGCTGTCAATCGCCGCACGCGGCCCCTCGTCCCGGTACGGCTGTCGATCGCCGCGCACGGCCCTTTGTCCCGGAACCTCTTTCCCCGGCACAGGCCAATCGAACAGCCATGAGCTACGGCGATCTGAGCGAGGAGGCAGTCGAAAAGCACCACGAGGCCGGCGAGATCCTGGTCGAGGTGATGCAGGAGGCCCGAGAGCTGGTCGAACCCGGCGTGACCCATCTGGAGGTCGCGGAAACCGCCGAGGAGCGCATCGTCGAACTCGGCGGCGAGCCGGCGTTCCCCGTCAACATCAGCATCGACCACGAGGCCTCCCACGCGACCCCGGAGGCCGACGACGACACCGAGTTCGGCGAGGACGACATGGTCTGTCTCGACATCGGCGTCCACGTCGACGGCTACATCGCCGACTCGGCGGTCACCGTCGACTTCTCGGGCAGCGACGAACTGGTCGAAGCCGCCGAACAGGCGCTCGACGCCGCGCTCGACGAGGTCGAAGCCGGCGCCGAGGTCGGCGTCGTGGGCGGGGCTATCGAGGACGTGATCGACGGCTACGGCTACTCGCCCGTGCTCAACCTCTCCGGTCACGGGCTCGGCCACTACGACGCCCACACGGGGCCGTCGATCCCGAACCGCGGCGTCGATCGCTCCGCCGAACTGGAAGCCGGCCAGGTGGTCGCGATCGAACCGTTCGCCACCGACGGCAGCGGCAAAGTTGGCGAGGGGAGCCACGAGCAGATCTTCGAACTGCAGGAGGAGCGCTCGGTGCGAGACCGCGCCGCCCGGCAGGCGATGGACCAGATCGTCAGCGAGTTCGACGGCCTCCCGTTCGCCGAGCGCTGGCTCGACACCCCGCGGCCGTCGATGGCGCTGCGCCGCCTGAAAGCCGACGGCGCCGTCAAGGGCTACCCCGTGCTCCAGGAGAACGAGGGCACCCTCGTCTCACAGGCCGAGCACACCCTGATCGTCACCGAGGACGGGTACGAACTGACGACCGCCGGGCTGTTCGAGTAGCTAGTCGGTCTCGCCGACCGAAAAACGACGGCGCCGAAGCGCCGTTCCGACGCATAGCCGGCATCGCTCGTCGTCGGGCCCCACACCCGCGACGGCCACTGCCGGGGGTTACGCGTTGTTCATCCGCGTCGCCGTCTGGGAATCGCACGTCTGACAGACGGCCACGCGGTACGGCTCCCTGGAGAACTCCGAGTTCTCCTGTTGATCGCTCTCGGTCCGGATCTCGACCCGGACGTCGTGGATCGTCTCCCCGTCACACTCCGGACAGCTCTCTCGAACGTTGTCAGGATCGGAGGGTTGAGTGGCCATGCGCCCGCCCTTTCTCGGAGGAGTCTGATAAAGGCGGCGCTAATTGGTCTGACAGGACGGCGCCGAAACTGGGCAAATCGACCGTCTCACGCCGAATGCCGGCCGTTCGTCGATCGAGCAGCCGTCCGTGTCCGTCTGGCGGGCGTCGGATACGCGTCAGACATACGCCAGGGGACTGATACACGTTACGGCGAACCAGTTCACGGCCGCGGCGGCTCGCCGTCGTAGGCGTCGAGGTCGGCGTAGAAGTTCAGCATCCCGAACTTCACCTTCTCGGGGTTCATGTCGATGAGTTCGTCGCGTTCCTCCTCGGGGAACGTGTCCCGGACGGAGAACCGACCCATGTCCGCGCGCGTGTAGCGCTTGTCCGCGAGGACGCGCACCCCGAAGTCGTCGGGCGAACGAATCACCCGCCCCAGCGCCTGCCGGGTCTTGCGGACCGTCGGGATTTCGACGGCGTAGCGCCAGCCGGCCTGGTTCCGGTCGCCGTAGGCGCGGTCGTAGGCGTCCTGCACCGCTTCCAGTCGGTCGTCGATGTGGGGTACGGGACGCCGACGACGGCGACGCTCCGGGCGGCGTCGCCGTCGAAGCTCACCCCCTCCGCGAGCGTCCCCCACAGCGACGTGAACAGCCCGGCGTTCTCGCTCGCCACGAACCGCTCCCGGAGGTCGTCGGTGTCAACGTCCGAACCGTCGAGCATGAGCGCCGCGTCGCCGCCGTCGGCGTCGCCCACGGGGCGGCCGTCGCCGCCGCCCAGGCGCTGGTAGTAGCGCTCGGCCTCGGCGTAGGAGGGGAAAAACAGGAGCGTGTTCCCGGGCGTGAACTCGACGAGATCGGAGACGACCCCGGAGACTGACTCCTGAACCGCCGGGTCGCCGCGGTCGCTGGCGAACAGCGGCGGCGTGCCGGCGGCGTACGTCCGGCGGTGCCCCTCGGGGTACTCCAGCCCGTACGCCATCGTCACGGGATCGTCTAGCCCCAGCACGTCGGCGGCCACGTCGAAGGGGCGCAGCGTCGCCGACATCAGGACGCTCGCGTACACCTCGTCGAACAGCGCCTCGGTCACGCGGCGCGGGATGCACGTGTACAGCTCCGCACGGCCGTATATCTCGTCGGTGGCCTCGTTCCGGCGCACTGAGACAACGGGGTACTGGCCGAGTTCGGCGTTCTCGTCCATCCAGATCGAGAGGAACCGGGCGGCCGCGAGCGTCGCGCTCTCGGCGCGGGAGGTCGCGTCGCCGTTCTTGTACGCCTCCTCGTACTCCTCGTCGATCGCCTCGCCCAACTGGACCGCGAGTTCGATCTCGGTGTCGATCCCCCTTCCCTCGTAGTTCCGGAGGAACGCGAGCGTCAGGTCGTCGCGGGCGTCGTCGTTGGCGATGGGGACGTCGTGCCAGTGCTCGTCGATCCCCTCCCGCTCCCCGTACTCGAAGCCGTCCTCGTAGGCGTCGACGAGCGCGTCACGGAACGCGCCGACGACGTTCTCGGCGGCGTCGGCCCGGGAATCCTCCCGGTCGTTGAGTTCGTCCAGCGCGCTGTCGAGCGTGTTCTCCGTGAGGCTCCGACTCGCGTGGTCCCGGGCGGCGGACTCGATGTTGTGGGCCTCGTCGAACACGGTGACGACGCGTTCGGGCTCCCGGTCCAGCCACCGGAAGAACTGCTCGCGGATGGTGGGGTCGAGCAGGTGGTGGTAGTTACAGACCACCAGATCGACCGCCTCCATCCCCTCTTTCAGCAGTTCGTACCCGCAGAGGTCGTGCTGGTCAGCGTACTCGTAGATCTCCTCGGGCGTCCGAACGCCGTCGTACAGCCACTCGTAGAACTCGTCGTTGTCGCCCAGCAGGTTGTTCCGGTAGTGCTCACAGACGTTCGTCCCCTCGACGGCGTCGATGCGTTCCTCGACGGCCTCCAGCTCCTCCATCACCGCCTCGCGGCGCTGAGCGGCGGCGGCGTCGCCCTCGCGGCTGGCGTCCAACAGCTCGCGCTGTTGCTGTTCGAGTTCGCGCTTCTCGGCCTGGTCCTCGACCAGTTCGCGCGTGGTGTCACGCAGCGTCTGACACTCCTGGTAGTCGACGCCGATGTGACACATTGACGACTTCCCCTTGAACACGACCGCACGGATGTCCTCCTCGTCGTTTATCGCGCGGGCCTCCTCGACGAACTGGCGCATCTGCTGGTGGACGTTGGTCGTGATGACGACGGTCCGGTCCTCCTCGCGGGCGTGCTCCAGCGCGGGTACCAGCGCTGAGAGCGTCTTGCCAGTCCCGGGCGCGCCCTCGAACAGCACGTCGTCGCCGTCGTCCAGCGCGGCGGCGATGCGGGTCATCGCCTCCCCCTGGTTTGGGTAGGGGCTCTCGTACGGGAAGAACCGGCGTGTCGTCTCTGCCACGGGCGGGATTGGGTGGCTATCGGCCTAAAAGGCTCGGGGCGAGGCCGGGACACTCCGAACGGAGTGAGGAGGCAAACGGCCTCGTATGCGAACGGCGAGCGGAGCGAGCCGTGGGTGGGCGGGATGCGAGTGGTCCCCCGGCTCAAAAAGAACGGGAAGGTAACCACCCGCAAGCGAACCGTTCACACCCCTCCGTTTCGACTGGAGATCAGTCCACCAGTTCGATCAGGAGTTCGAGCATCTCCCCGTCCCCCTCGCGCTGGAGCAGGACGTAGAGGGTTCCCAGCACCACGAGCAGTACGATCGCGGCGATCAGGATCTCGACCAGTCCGATCTCCATTGGCATCGAACGGGTCCGCCGGCGAGACCGAAGAGCGTGGTGGCCGATTCAGACCCCGAGGGCGGCGCCGTTGCCGGTGAGGACGAACACGAGCGCGATCCCCAGCGCCGCCGCCGGCGGGATGGAGGCGTTGTCGTCGACGACGTAGCCCGCGATCACCGGCGTCACGCCGTCGGCCAGCGTCGCGCCCGCGGCGCCGACGGCGGCGGCCGCGAGCCCCGCCAGCAGCGGAGTGGCCGCCGTCGTAAACGGCGCCGCGAGCGCGAAGCAGACGAGAAACATCACGCCGAGGACGCCCGCCTGTTTGGCGGTGCCGGCGTCGTTCGAGCCGAGATAGCCCGAGACGGGGTCGCCGATGATCAGCATCAGCATCGCCGGGAGCGCGACCGCGGGGGCGAAGACGAACGCCACCACCGTCTGGGAGTAGGCGTACAGCGCGTAGCCCGCGACGTTCTCGCGCTCGTACTCGCGGGCCAGCGTGTCGAACAGCGGCCACTGGTAGTCGAGCACCAGTCGGACGAACTCGAGCACCGAGACGGCCACGGAGAGGCCGACCAGCAGCAGCCGGACCTGCGGCCAGTCGACCAGCCCGAGCAGGTACAGCGCCGGGATGCCGATCCCCGAGGCGTGCACGCCGCGGCGCCCGAGTTCGCTCATCCGTCGACGGGTTCGACGGTTTCGTACCGGGCCAGTACGGTCTCGAAGTCGGCCTCCCCCTCGTGGAGCGCCTCGAGCTGGCCGACCAGTTCACCGATCGGGATGCGGGCCTGTGCGCCCGTGTCGCGGTCCCGCAGCGTCACGGTCTCGGGATCGTCCTCGAGCCCGTCGCGGTCGACGGTGACACAGAACGGCGTGCCGACCTCGTCCTGTCGGCGGTAGCGCCGGCCGATCGAGCCCGAGTCGTCCCGGGTGGCGTCGAAGCCCGCCGCCCGGAGCGTCGAGACGATCTCGCCCGCCGTCTCGAGCAGCGGCTCGTGGTTGCTCACGAGCGGGAACACCGCCACGTCCGTCGGCGCCATCTCGGGCGCGAACGAGAGGTAGTCCCGCGGTTCGCCGCCGAGCTCGTCGCGCTGAAGCCCGTGGTCGATCAGCGTGTAGACGGTGCGGTCCACGCCGAAGGAGGGCTCGATCACGTGCGGGACGATGTGCTCGCCCGCCTCGGTCTCCTCGACGACCTCGAAGTTCGCCACGTCGGTGTCGACGGTGTACGATTCGCCGTCGACCTCGACGGTGACCGCCTCGGCCTCGAACGCGTCGGGGTCCCGCTCCGCGAGCGTTTCGAGCGCCGCGGCGACCGCGCCGGCGTCGCCGCCGAACTCGGGGCCGAGCGTCGCCATGTCGGGCTCGACGCTGGGGCGTTCGACCGTGCGCGGCTCGTCGTACTGCTTGAACACGGTGAAGTTCTCGCCGCTGCCCGCGGCGTGTTTCGAGAGGTCGTAGTCGCTCCGGGTCGAGAAGCCGGCGATCTCGATCCAGTCGCCGCCGGCGCTCTCGACTTTGGCCTCGGCGTCCCAACAGTCCGCGGCGTAGTGGGCCCGCTCGCCCGGGAGATGCTGGCGGAAGCGGAGCTGCTCGGTGTCGACGCCGATGCGCTCGTACCACTCCTGGGCGACGCCGAGGTAGTAGGCGATCCAGTCCGAGGCGACGACGCCCTCGTCGACGGCCTCGCGGACGGTCAGCTCCTGGTACCCCTCGGCGGCGGGCGCGTCCGTCTGCTGCTCGGGCGCGGCGTAGAGCCGGAGCTCCACGTCCGCGACCTTCTCCAGGTCGGGGTCGTCGGTCTCCGGGTCGATGAACGTCTCCAGTTCGGCCTGGGTGAGTTCGCGCACCCGGATCAGGCCGCGACGCGGCGAGATCTCGTTGCGGTACGCCGGACCGATCTGGGTGACGCCGAAGGGGAGCTTGCCGCGAGCGTACTCCTTCAGCCGCGGGAACTCCACGAAGATGCCCTGTGCGGTCTCGGGCCGGAGGTAGCCAGGCTGGCCCGAGCCGGGGCCGATGCTCGTCTCGAACATGAGGTTGAACTCCTCGACCGCCTGGCCGCCGAGTTCGGCGCCACAGGCCGGACAGGTCAGGTCGTGTTCGGCGATGAGGTCGGCGACCGCTTCGGGGTCGAGCGCCTCGGCGTCCTCGAGATCGGTCGCGTCCTCGACGAGGTGGTCCGCGCGGTGGGACTCGCCACACTCCGGACACTCGACGAGCATGTCGTCGAACGTGTCGAGGTGGCCGGAGGCCTCGAACACGGGCTCGGGCATGATCGTCGGCGCCGCGATCTCTTCGTTGTCCTCCTTGAGCGCGAAGCGGTCGCGCCAGGCGGCCTCGACGTTGCGCTTCAGCGCCGCACCCTCCGGGCCGAACGTGTAGAAGCCGGCGGCGCCGCCGTACGCCGCCGCGGCCGCGAAGAAGAAGCCGCGGCGCTTGGCGAGTTCGGTAACGTCGTGCTCGCCCATCACAACGCCTCCAGCAGGTGCACGTCCCGGAGCATGCCGGCGAGTTCGCCGCCGCTAACGACCGGGATCTGTTCGATGTCGTTGGTGATCATCAGCTGTGCGGCCTCGACGGCGGACTTCCGCTTCGAGACGGTCACCACGTCCTCGGTCATGTACTCCGAGACGGGCTCGGCCGGGAGCTCGACGTTCCGGGTCGGCACGTAGCGGTTCCCGACGGACTTGATGCTCTCCCACTTCCAGTGCTCGTCGTCGCCGGCCATCGAGGCGCCGGCGTCCTCCTCGCCCTCGACGACCTCCGCGACGGCGACGATGTCGGGTTCGGTGAGCACGCCGGCCATCTCGGCGGTGTCGTCGAGTGCGACCGTGTATGGCACGTCGGCGAGCCCGATCTCTCGCTCCGCGACGGGGAGGGGCGTTCCCGTGTAGGTGGTGTTGACCGTGTCGCTACAGAGGTCGCCCACCTCGGCGTCGGTCGCGACTTTCTCGCGGGCCAGCGCGTGGATCACGTCGGTAATCGTGACGATGCCGACGAGGGTGCCGCCGTCGTCGGGTTCGACGACCGGAGCGCGCCGCGTGCCCGCTTCGAGCATCAGCGCCGCGAGTTCCTGGAGCGTCGCGTCGGCGGTCGTCGTCGGCACCTCCCGCATCAGGAGCGCGAGGTCGTCCTCGTCGGGGCGTTCGATCAGGTCGTCACGGGAGACCAGCCCGCGGTACCGCTCGCCCTCGTCTGTCGTGCGGACCACGGGGACCGAGGAGAACTCGCGTTCCTGCAGGTACTCGAGGGCATCGTCGCGCGAGCCCGGCAGCGAGACAGTCACGAGGTCGGACCCGGGCGTCATAGCGTCGGCTACCTTCATGGGGGCGTGTTCTCTTGGGCCCCTCTTGTACTCTGCGAAGGTGTGCGCGGTACTCGCAACCGCGCAGGAAGATCGTGTTCGAACACTGACAATCGTGGGGGTGGAACCGTGCGCTGGCCGAGTACAGTAAGCGCGACTGTCTCACCCTGGAGCCGGCGGTCGATAAACCATGAGAATCATAGTCAATGTTTCGACGGGTTTATGCCTCTGTGCGTGTGAGGCTATAGCATGGCACCGGGCACGGTTCACGGCGGTGACGACGTGATGGGCTCGCTGGACGACGCCGAGTTCGTTATCGCGGATCTCGGCCGCGAAGAGGCCTGGATCTCGGTAGCGGAGGGCGACGCACCAGTCGTCGCCGAGTGGGCGTAGCGCCCCCTCATCCCGCTTTTTCTCGATACTGTCCGCCGAGGTGGCTCTCGACGCAGCGCGACCGCGGCGGGAGTGAAGGTTTTTGTCCTCGTCGCCGCTTGTACACGCGTATGGATTACCGCGAACTCTCGCCCGACCGTGAGTTCCTCGCCCGCCTCGAGACCGGCGCCGACTGGCGCGAGGAGATCGAGTCGCTGGCGGTCGAGGAGGACGTCGACGCCGCCTGGTTCAACGCCATGGGCGCGGTGCAGGACGCCGTCGTCTGGTTCTACGACCAGCAGGAGGGCGAGTACGAGTCCGTGGAGTTCGAGGAGCCCCTGGAGGTGGCGGCCTGTGTGGGCAACGTCTCCATCCTCGACGGCGAGCGGTTCGCACACACCCACGCGGTGCTCTCGCGGCCGAGCGGGCAGGCGCTCGCGGGGCATCTCGACGCCGGGACGGTGTTCGCGGGCGAGGTGTACATGCGGACGTTCGAGGAACCGCTGGAGCGAACACACCACGAAGAGACTGATCTGGATCTCTGGCTGTGAGCCGGAACGGGCGGGGTGAGCGATGAGGGAGGACGACGAGCGCTACTTCGAGCGCATCGAGGACCAGCTCGACGACGCGTTCGACCGCGCCGAAGCCGCCCGCGAACAGGGGAGAGATCCCCAGCCGGAGATCGAAATCCCGGTCGCGAAGGACATGGCCGACCGCGTCGAGAACATCCTCGGCATCCCCGGCGTCGCCGAGCGCGTCCGGGAGCTCGAGGGCCAGATGAGCCGCGAGGAGGCCGCCCTCGAACTCGTGGAGGACTTCGTCGACGGCAACGTCGGCGACTACGACAGCCGCGAGGGGAAGATCGAGGGCGCGGTCCGGACCGCGGTCGCCCTCCTCACGGAGGGGGTCGTCGCCGCGCCGATCGAGGGGATCGACCGCGCGGAACTGCTCCAGAACGACGACGGGACCGAGTTCGTCAACGTCTACTACGCCGGGCCGATCCGCTCGGCGGGCGGGACCGCACAGGCGCTGTCGGTGCTCGTCGCCGACTACGCCCGCTCGCTGCTCGGGATCGAGGAGTTCCACGCCCGCGACGACGAGATCGAGCGCTACGCCGAGGAGATCGCGCTGTACGAGAAGGAGACCGGGCTCCAGTACACGCCGAAGGACAAGGAGACGAAGTTCATCGCCGAGCACATGCCGATCATGCTCGACGGCGAGGCCACCGGCGACGAGGAGGTCTCGGGGTTCCGGGATCTCGAGCGCGTCGACACCAACTCCGCCCGCGGCGGGATGTGTCTCGTCATGGCCGAGGGGATCGCGCTGAAGGCGCCGAAGATCCAGCGCTACACGCGCCAGCTCGACGAGGTCGACTGGCCGTGGCTGCAGGACCTCATCGACGGCACCTACTACGACGGCGCCGCCGACGACGGGAGCGACGAGGGCGACGAGGCGGCGGCCGCCGACGACGGCGACGCGGAGGCGGACGCCGACGAACCGGCCGAGCCCGAGGGGCCGGTCCGAGCCGAGTCCGCGACCAAGTACCTCCGGGACCTGATCGCCGGCCGGCCGGTGTTCGGCCACCCCTCCGAATCAGGCGGCTTCCGCCTGCGCTACGGCCGCTCGCGCAACCACGGGTTCGCGACCGCGGGCGTCCACCCGGCGACGATGCATCTCGTCGACGACTTCCTCGCGACGGGGACCCAGATCAAAACCGAACGCCCCGGGAAGGCCGCCGGCGTCGTCCCGGTCGACTCGATCGAGGGGCCGACGGTCAAGCTCGCCAACGGCGACGTGCGCCGGATCGACGACCCGCAGGAGGCGCTCGACGTGAGAAACGGCGTCGACGAGATCCTCGACCTCGGCGAGTACCTCGTCAACTACGGCGAGTTCGTCGAGAACAACCACCCGCTCGTGCCGGCGTCGTACAGCGTCGAGTGGTGGGAACAGGAGTTCGACGACGCCGGCGCCGACGTGCAGGCGCTCCGGGACGACCCCCACGTCGACCTCGACGAGCCCGACCCCCGGACGGCGCTGGACTGGGCCGAGCGCTATGACTGCCCGATCCACCCCGAGTACACCTACCTCTGGCACGACGTGACCGTCGCCGAGTACGACGCGCTGGCGGCCGCCGCCGCCGACGGGGAGATCGACGACGACGGGCTGCTGATCGAGCGGCGCGACGACGCCCAGCGCGCGCTCGAACGCCTGCTCGTCGAGCACACCGCGACAGAGGACACCCTCCGCGTGCCCGAGTACCGCCCGCTCCTCCGCTCACTTGGCGTGACCGCGGAACTGGAACGCGAGTGGCAGCCCGCGGACCTGAGCGAGCGCGCACGAACGTGGGGCGCAGCGGACGACGGGCCGGACGAGGCGGTCGCCGACGGCGGCCAACAGGCGCCGCCGTCCACGGGCTCCGACGACAGTCGACAGGCGCCACCGACCGCTGAGGCCGACACCGGGGTGGCTGTGCGAGACGAGTCCGACACGGCGGCCGAGGCGGAACACACCGAGGGGGCCGACTCGGTCCCACTCCCCGGCACGAACGCGATCGAGGCCGTGAACGAAGTCGCCTCCTTCGCGGTCCGGGAGCGTGCGCCCACCCGGATCGGCAACCGGATGGGCCGGCCCGAGAAGTCCGAGAGCCGCGACCTCTCGCCGGCGGTCCACACGATGTTCCCCATCGGCGAGGCCGGCGGCAGCCAACGCGACGTGGCCAAGGCCGCGAAGGACCGTACCGACGCCGGCCGCGGCGTGATCGAGGTCAGCCTCGGCGAGCGCGAGTGCCCAGAGTGTGGCGAACACACCTACGAGAACCGCTGTCCGGAGTGTGAGAGCCACACCGAACCGTACTACGAGTGCGACGACTGCGGGATCGAGGTCGAACCCGACGAGTCCGGCCGCGTCGTTTGCCCGCGCTGTGAGTGGGAGGTCGAGAGCCCCGAGGAACGGGTGATCGACCTCAATGCGATCTACCACGACGCCCTCGACAGCGTCGGCGAGCGCGAGGGGAGCTTCTCGATCCTGAAGGGGGTCCAGGGGCTGATGTCCGCCAACGAGACTCCCGAGCCGATGGAGAAGGGGGTCCTCCGGGCGAAACACGACGTGTCGTCGTTCAAGGACGGCACCGTGCGCTACGACATGACCGACCTGCCGGTCACCTCGGTCCGGCCCGAGGAGCTCGACACCACCGCCGCGGAGTTCCGCCGACTCGGCTACGAGACCGACGTCGACGGCGAGCCGCTGCGGCACGACGACCAGCTGGTCGAGCTGAAGGTACAGGACATCGTCCTCCCCGACGGCGCGGCCGAGCACATGATGCGGACGGCGGACTTCGTCGACGACCTGCTGGAGGAGTTCTACGGGCTGGAGCCGTTCTACGGGGTTGAGGAGCGCGACGACCTCGTGGGCGAACTCGTGTTCGGGATGGCGCCGCACACCTCCGCCGCGGTGGTCGGGCGCGTCGTTGGGTTCACGAGTGCGGCCGTCGGCTACGCGCACCCGTACTTCCACGCGGCGAAGCGGCGGAACTGCTTCCACCCCGAGACGAAGGTGTGGTTCCGCGACGAGAGCGAGTCGTGGCACCACGACGAGATTCGGACGCTCGTCGAGGATCGGCTCAACCCCGAAACCGCCGACGAGGACGACTTCGGGACGCTGGTGCAGGAACTCGACGGCGACGTGTTTGTTCCGTCAATCGACGCCGACGGCGACGAGGTCGTCAAGCCCGTCGAGGCGGTGAGCAAGCATCCCGCACCGGAGCACATGGTCCGCGTCGAGACCCGGAGCGGTCGGGAGATCACGGTGACGCCGGATCACGAACTCTGTCGGTGGACCAGTGGCGTCGAGTCGATCGTCGCCACCGAAATCGAAGTCGGCGACGAGATCCCCGTGCCTTCGACTGGGACGGGCGAACAGCCTGCCAGCATCCGGGGCGACGCCGAGACGGCGGTAATCGCCGACGGCGGCGCACCCGTGACCGACGAGGTGGCCACTGTCGAGTACGTCGAAGCCGAAAGTGACCATACCTACTGCCTCACCGTCGAGGAGACACACACGCTCGTCGCGAACGACATGTACTCCGCCCAGTGCGACGGCGACGAGGACTGCGTCATGCTCCTGCTGGACGGCCTGCTCAACTTCTCGAAGGAGTTCCTCCCCGACCAGCGCGGGGGCCGGATGGACGCGCCGCTGGTGATGTCCTCACGGATCGACCCCTCGGAGATCGACGACGAGGCCCACAACATGGACATCGTCCGGCAGTACCCCCAGGAGTTCTACGAGGCGACCCTCGAGATGGCCGACCCCGGCGAGGTCGAAGAGCTGATCCAGCTCGGTGAGGACACGCTCGGCACCGACGACGAGTACCGCGGCTTCGACCACACCCACGACACCAGCGACATCGCGCTCGGGCCGGATCTCTCGGCGTACAAGACGCTGGGCGACATGGAGACGAAGATGGACGCCCAGCTCGAACTCTCCCGAAAGCTCCGCGCCGTCGACCAGACCGACGTGGCCGAGCGAGTGATCGAGAACCACTTCCTGCCGGACCTGATCGGCAACCTCCGGGCGTTCTCTCGGCAGGAGACGCGCTGTCTGGACTGTGGCGAGAAGTACCGCCGGATGCCGCTCACCGGCGACTGTCGGGAGTGTGGCGGCCGGATGACGCTGACCGTCCACCGCGGCTCCGTGAACAAGTACATGGACGTGGCTATCGAGGTCGCCGAGGAGTACGGCTGCCGGGACTACACGAAACAGCGGTTAGAGGTGCTCGAACGCTCGCTGGAGTCGATTTTCGAGAACGACAAGAACAAACAGAGCGGCATCGCGGACTTCATGTAGTAGTTCCAAAAAAAATATCCGACCTCAGTTTCGAATCTGACTGTGTCCTGTCGATTCCGCCCCGCCGTCGTCGGCGCCACGCTCTGGCTGACGACAGTCATCCTCCTCCAGGCCCAGTTCGTCATCCGTCGCGGCGTCGCTATCGGTGAACTGGGTCCGCTTGTTGGCGTTCTGCACGAACCTACCGGTAGTGGCCTCGCGCTACTCGTGGGTTCCGTCTCGGTCGCGCTCCCAACACTCGCCCTCGTGCAGATTCAGTGCGACACTCATGTACTCGGGGGCGAAGTCACCGCTGGGAGTATCGGACCGCTCGTTCTCTATTCTGGATTGGCGGGTACTGGCCTCGCTCACGCCTATCTGCTGCTTCGCACGCCCGCACGACTGGCCGCTGTCGAACTCTACACGGTGACACTGGCAACGACGTTGCTCTCGGTCGTCACCCTCGCGTTTGCGTCGGTTCGACGGTAGATCCACCCCGCCGCCGTCTTTCTCGCCTCAGCGACCCAAGGTGAATCCTGTGAGCGAGAAACGCACGGTCACCATTGGCGCAGAGGTGTACGACCGTGACGGGACGAAACTCGGCAGCATTCGCGGCCTGACCGACGACGGCTTCGCCATCACCACCCGGGAGGGGATCCGGGCGCTCTCGATCGACCACGACGGCGCGGGCCACGAGTTCGGCGAGGCCGAACTGCTGTCGCGCTGTGCGGACTGCGGCGAACTCCGCAACATCGAGGAGCTTCCCGGGGAGTGTCCGGACTGCGGCGCCGATCGGACCGCGCTGTACTACTGGACCGAGGGCTGAGCAGTCGCGCGCCGTGGTCGGTTTTACACAGTCACGGAAACAGCTCCGGGCGATCGGCCGTCGCCGATCGCTGGTCGCGTGCCGTGGCTGGTGTCACTCCATATACCCGAGATCCTGCAACCGATCCTGGATCTCCTCGTCCATCCCTCGACGGCGTCGTCGGTGATCTCGCCCGCGGCGGCGCTGGTCCAGGCGCCGCCGATCTCGTTCTCGAAGATCGCGAGTTCGCCCTCCACGTCGTCGATCGTCTCGTCGTCGACGCCCGCCAGGTTCTCCGTCTCGTCGGGGTCCTCGTCCAGTCGGTACGCTTCGTCCTCGATCCGGTCGATCCGGACGTACTTCGCGTCGGCCCGGCGGGCGGCGCGCATGCGTGCGTAAAACCGCGAGTCCTCGTCGAGGTCGATCCCGGCGTCGGCGGCTTTCTCCTCCAACTGCTTGAGTTCGACCACCGGACGGGAGTACTCGATGAACCCAGTTTCGCCGTCGGGCGCGGCCTGCTGTGCGGGGTCGGCGTCGTCGACGCCGTCGAACGCGCGGTACTCGTCGGCGAGCAGCGAGCGAGTGCGGTCGAGCGGCACCGCCTCCTCGTCGGCGGCCGTCGCGGCCGCGTCGGCGTCGAACGTGTCGAGCACGGTGTGGTAGAGATCGATCAGTTCGACCGTCTCCTGGCGGCGCCCCTGCTCGATTTCGGGGTGTTTGACCATCAGCGGGACGTTGACGAGCGGGTCGTAGAGGCCGAACTCGTGGCCGTAGAGGCCGTGTTCGCCGTGGAGTTCGCCGTGGTCCGCACAGACGACCACCGCGGTGTCGTCCCAGCGGTCGGTCGCCTTCAGCCAGTCGAACAGCCTGGTGAGCTGGCTGTCGATGTGGGCGATCTCGGCGTCGTACAGCCCGCGGATCTCCTCCCACTCGTCGTCGTCGATCTCCCGAGCGCCGGAGTTGTACAGCTTCGAGTTCTGGCAGACCTCGGTGGAGTCGACACCCGGCGCGAACTCCTCGCCGAACTCCTCGGGCGGGTGGTACGGCAGGTGGGCGTCCATGAGGTTGATGAAGGAGAACCAGCCGTCGTCGTCGCCCGCCTCCGCCGCTTCGACGAACTGCTTCGTGCGGTCGATGACGCGGGGAGTCTTCGAGTCGGCGCCCTCGCCGGAACTCAGGTACTCGTGGGCGGTGTTGCCCGCGCTGACGATCATGTCCGCCAGCTTCCGGAGTCGGGGGTTGTCGTTGAGCACCTGCCACATCCGCGCCAGCGGGCCCGAGAGCAGGTCGCCCGGCATCACCTCGAAGAAGTTGTCCTGGTCGTCGAACCCGTCGGTGAGGTGGGTGTAGGGGGTGATCCAGGCGTTCGAGGAGTAGCAGGCGGTCTCGTGGCCCGCCGCCGAGAGCGACTGCGCGAGCGTCGTCGCCCCTCCAGATAGGGGTTCTCCTGGTCGGCGCCGTGGCGTGAGGGGTACATCCCGGTGAAGATGGAGGCGTGGACCGGGAGCGTCCACGGGGCGGGGGCGACGGCGTTGTCGAAGACGGTCGCCTCCTCGGCGAACTCGTCGAGCCCCGGCGTCGTGTCACGGTGGTAGCCGTACGGGCCGAGGTGGTCCTTCCGGACCGTGTCCATCACCACGAAGAGGACGTTCGACGGCGAGCCGCTGGTCATACCCCGAGTAGTGGCCGTAGGGCGGATAAGTTTCCTGTTCCGTGCCGGCCGCGGGCTAGAACCGCGCCGGATCGAACGCCGAGAGATCCGCCGTCGGCTCCTCGCCGGCGATCGACTGCGCGACCACCGCGCCGGAGTAGGGGCCCAGCGTCAGCCCCGTCGGCCCGTGGCCGGTGGCGACGTAGGCGCCGTCGACGCCCGGGATCTCGCCGAGTATCGGCAGCCCGTCCGGACTCCCGGGCCGGAGGCCGACCCGAACCTCCTCGAAGGTGGCCTCGGCGAGGCCGGGCGCGAGTCGGAGCCCCGAATCGAGCACGGTCTGCACGCCGCCGGCGGTGATCCGCGGGTCGAAACCGGCGTCGTGCTCGCGGGTGGCACCGACGACGATCCGGCCGTCCGCCCACGGCACGATGTAGTTGTCCGCGACGCTCCCGACGATCGGGAGGTCGCCCGGAGTTTCGAAGATGTCGCTCCCGTCGAGGTGGACGATCTGCCCCCGGATCGGGCTCACGGGCAACGAGCAGCCCAGATCGTCGCCGAACCCGCCCGACCACGCGCCGCCGGCGACGACGACCCGGTCCGCCTCAAGCCGGTCGCCGTCGACGACGACGCCAGAAACCGCCCCCTCGTCGGTGTGTATCGCCTCGACGCGCCCGTCGACGGCAGTGAGGCCAGCCGCCCGAGCCGCCCGATCGAGCGCGGCCGTGAGCATCGCGCCGTCGACGCGACCGGCGTCGGGGAACCGCAGCGCGCGTTCGACGCCCGAGAGCGCGGGGAACGCCGCCTCGGCTTCGGCGGGCGAGATCTCCTCGACGGACGCGCCCCGTCGCTGAGCGCGCGCCAGGTCGGTCTCGATCGTCTCTGCCTCGGCCGGCGTGCGCGCGATCGAGAGCATGTCGCCCCGCTTGTAGCCGTGGTCGTCGATCCCCGCCGCTTCGAGGCTGCTGATCAGCGCCGGGTAGTGAGCCGCGGCGAGTTCGGCGAACGCGAACCAGTCGTCGTTCTCGCGCCGGCTACTGGTTGGTGGGGAGATGATCCCCGCGCCCGCGGCGGTCGCGCTCCCCGCCCGGTCCTCGTCGACCAAAACCGTCTCGATTCCCCGGTCCACGAGCTGGTAGGCGGCCGCCGTGCCGACGATGCCGCCGCCCACGACGACCACGTCCGTCCGTTCGAGCATGCGGGTCGGTTCGACGGTGGGGGCAAAACGGTTGCGCCCGTCGGGGGTCCGGGGGCGAGTCGGTCGCCGACTGTTACTCGATCCGCGCGCGGCCGCTGGTCGCCGACTGGATCCGGTCGCGTAGCTCGTCGCTCTCGGTGACCGGCGCCGACACGTCGAAGGCGACCTCGGCCTCGTAAGCGGCGTCGAACTCACAGTCCGCGCCGTCGAGAATCCCCCGGACGGTGCCGGAGTCGTCGTACTCGACGGTGACGGTGAAGCGGTGACGGGGGCGGACCGCCTCGACGCCCGCGTCGTCCACGGCCTCCTTCACCGCCCGGGAGTAGGCGCGGGCGAGGCCGCCGACGCCGAGGTTGGTGCCGCCGTAGTAGCGCGTCACGACCGCGACGACGTTCCGGAGGTCGCGCTGCTGGAGCACGTTCAGCGCGGGCTTGCCCGAGGAGCCCGTCGGCTCGCCGTCGTCGCTCTGGTACTCGCGGATCAGCACCTCGTTCACGCGGTCGGGAGCCGTGTCACCCGCCGGCACGCGGTAGGCCGGGACGTTGTGCGTCGCGTCGTCGTACCGCTCGCGGACGGCGTCGACGAACGATTCGGCCGCGTCGACGCTGTCGGCGCGGTCGACGTGGCCGATGAACTCCGAGCCGCGGATCTCGAAGCGGGCCTCGCCGCGGCCGGCGACGGTGCGGAACGGCTCGGGGTCGGTCATTCAGAAGCTCACTTCCCGGACGTGGGGGAGGTCGCGG
The DNA here is from genome assembly GCF_001307315.1 of Halolamina pelagica. Classification (GTDB taxonomy): domain Archaea; phylum Halobacteriota; class Halobacteria; order Halobacteriales; family Haloferacaceae; genus Halolamina; species Halolamina pelagica_B. The sequence continues at coordinate 434,696 of NZ_LGUC01000001.1, read as the reverse complement.
ACACGTTTCAGCAGTTTACCGGAGGGGTCGGTGTCGAGGATCAGGTACAGCATCGGCTCGTCAGCGAACTCGGGGTCGTCGGAGAGCACCTGCCGGATCGACAGCCCCTCGTCGGCGACGACCTCGGTGACCCGGGCGACGATGCCCGCGGCGTCGGCGTCGGTTGGTTTCACCCGGACGACGGTGAAGTCGAGCACGGGGGCGAGATCCATCAGGCTCGGCACCGCCGAGATGTTCCGGAAGATGTCCCGGAGCTCGTCGTCGTCGAGCAGCGCCTGGGTGGTGGAGTCGACGACGCGCCGATCGACGTCGATCTCGCGGGCGATCTGGGTGTTGGGGATCTCGATCTCGCCGGAGACGACCCGCCCCTCGTCGTTGATCGAGAAGCCGCGTTCGAGCAGGAGCCGCACCACCGCCTGCTGGGAGGGCGACCCCTCGAACTTCTCCATGATCTCGTCGAACACGTTTGCCGGAGGAACACTCGGTGGAGAGTTAAACCCACTCTTCCGGCCGTGGCCGCGGACGACACGGCTTTTTTCACCGCCGGGGTCGACGCCCGACTATGGCCGACCTCCAGTCGTGTTACTTCTGTGCGAGTCCGGACGACGTGGGCGAGTACGCCGTGGTTCCCCCGCGCCTCGGCGGCGGCGACCGCTCGGTTGCACTCTGTCCGGACTGCAAGACGAAGCTGCTTCGGGTGATGGAGCCGCTGATCGAGCGTGCGGAAGCGGGCGCCGACGCCGGCGACGACGAGCGGGTCGACGACGCGGCCGGGATCACGATGGACGCGTCGGCCGGGAGTGATACCGGCGGGGCCAGTGCCGATCCCGCGGACTCGGCGGCAACCGGTGCCACGCCGTCGACGCCCGCGGCGGACGACGACACGCCGCCACAGTACGACCGCGCGATGCGGATGCTCTCGAACCGCCCGTTCCCGGTCGACCGTAGCGAGGTGGAGTCGATACTCGCGAACGCCTACGACCTCGAACGCGAGGAGATCGACGCGGTGCTCGACCACGCCGTCGACGAGGGGCGGCTGGTCGCGGAGGACGGCCAGCTCCGGGAGCCTTAGAGCGTCTCCTTCGTGCTCGGCGTGTCGCTCCGGCGCTCGTCGAGCCGGGTGGCGTCGTCGAGCGCGCGGGCGAGCCCCTTGAACAGCGCCTCGACCTCGTGGTGGGCGTTCTGCCCCTCGACATCACAGTGGAGCGTGAGCCCGGCGTGCTGGCCCAGCGAGCGCGCGAAGTGCCGGGCGAGCACGCTGGTGAACCCGCCGATCCGCTCCTGGGAGAACTCGCCGTCGAACCGGAAGTACGGCCGGCCGGACACGTCGACGACGACGCTCGCCTGCGACTCGTCCATCGGGACGCGGCGATCGGCGAAGCGACGGATGCCCGCGCGGTCGCCCAGCGCCTCGTCGAACGCCTGCCCGAGGACGATCCCCACGTCCTCGACGGTGTGGTGGTCGTCGATCTCGAGGTCGCCGTCGCAGCGCAGTTCGAGGTCGAACAGCCCGTGGCGGGCGAAGGAGTCGAGCATGTGGTCGAGGAAGCCGACCCCGGTGTCGACCTCGCTCTCGCCGTCGCCGTCGACGGCGAGGCTGCACTCGATCGCTGTCTCGGCGGTCTCGCGGGTGACGGTCGCGTGCCGGTCGCTCATGGGCGGACACGCGGGCGCGGGGAGGAAAGCGGTTGTGCTTGGCCGAACTCAGCGATCCATCGCCTCGCGCAGCGAGAAGCGACCTTCGTACAGCGCCGTGCCGACCACAACGGCCGCCGCGCCGGCGTCTCGCAACGCGGCCACGTCGTCCAGATCCGTCACGCCGCCGCTGGCGACGACCGGGATGTCGACGGCGCCGACGACGCGCTCGACAGCCTCGCGGTCGATCCCCGAGAGCTGGCCCTCCACGTCGACGTTGGTGAACAGGATCGAGCCCGCACCCAGTTCCTCGTAGCGCGCCGCGGCCGCGGCCGGGTCGAGGCCGGTCCCCTCGGTCCAACCGGAGACGACGACCTCACCCGCCTTCGCGTCGAGACTCACCATCACGCTGCCCGGGTGCGTCTCGGAGATCTCCTCGACGATCCCGGGGTTCTCGACCGCCGCGGTGCCGAGGATCACGCGGTCGACGCCGGCGTCGAGTAGGCTCGTCGCGTCCGCGACGGTTCGGATGCCGCCGCCGACCTGGACGGCCACGTCGTCGCCGGTGGCGTCGACGATGGCCGCGATGGCGTCGGCGTTCGCACGCTCGCCCTCGAACGCGCCGTCGAGATCGACGAGGTGGAGCGTCGCCGCGCCTTCGTCCAGCCAGCGCTCCGCAGCGGCGACCGGGTCGCCGTAGCGTGTCCCGGAGTCGCGCTCGCCCGCCACCAACTGGACCGCCTCGCCCTCCTGTACGTCGACCGCGGGGATCACCTCGAACGTCGGGAACTGGCTCACACGGGATGCTGGGGCGCCGCTCGCTTAGCCGTGCCGGAAGCGGGGCTCGACGGGACGGGGCGGCCCGCGTCGTCACGCTTTTGCCCGGCCCTCGCCGAGAGGCTGTCGTGCCACAGGAGTCCCATCGACGGCTCGTGGAGGAGCTCACGAGCCGGGGGTACAACGCCGAGCGCGAGGCGGTCACGCTGCTCGCGAACGCCGGCCAGCCCGAACTCGCGGCGGAAGCGGCCGCCGACGCCGCCGGCGACGCGTTCGTCGTGACCGTCGAGCACGCCCGCACGGCGCTCGAGGACGATCTGCTCGGCGGCGACCCCCAGCGGGAGGCGACTCCGGACGATCCGACCCACCCCGAAACGCCCGAGGGCGCCCCCGACCTCGCGGAGCAGGCGCCGACGGATATGGGCGGCGAGAACGACCCCACCCCCGCGGACGAACTGCTGCGCGACGACGACTCCGCGGCGGAGTCCGCCGACGGAGACGGGAGCGACACCAGCGTTTCGACTGGAACGGAAAATACGAAAAACCGGGCGAAAGAGTCGGGTAGTGGAGCCGAAACAACGGGGTCTGGAGCTTCTTCATCGGCGACCGCGACTACCGACGCCGATCGTTCGGTATCGGCGACCGCGGCTGCCGACGCCGATAGTCCGTCATCGGCGACCGCGGCCGCCGACGCCGTGGGTGACCGCTCCCCGCCCGCCCCCGAGATTTCGAACGACGTGACCGGTCGCTCGACCGGCACCGGCGAGTACGCGGAGTTCGTCGGCACCTTCCAGGATCGCTACGAGCGCCTTTCGGGGCTCCTGCGCGGTCGCGTGAACCACCGGCCCGCCGAGGCGATCCAGTCGATGCCCGGCGGGAGCGACGCCGAGATGATCGGGCTCGTCGACGACATCCGGTCGACGGCCTCGGGCCACTGGATCGTCGAACTGGAGGACACGACCGGCACGTTCCCCTGCCTGATCATGAAGGACCGGGCGTTCGCGCCGCTGGTCGACGACCTGCTGCTCGACGAGTGTCTCGCGGTACAGGGGACGCTGGCCGACGACGGCGGGATCATGTTCGTCGACTCGCTGCACTTTCCCGACGTGCCTCGAACCCACAAACCGAACACCGCGGACCGCCACGTCCAGGCGGCGCTGATCTCCGACGTGCACGTCGGCAGCCAGGAGTTCGCACAGGGGGCGTGGGACCGCTTCGCGGAGTGGCTCCACACCTCCGAGGCCGAGGCCGTCGAGTACCTCCTCATCGGCGGCGACATGGTCGAGGGCGTCGGCGTCTACCCGGACCAGGACGAGGAACTCGACGTCGTCGACATCTACGAACAGTACGAGGCGTTCGCGGAGGAGCTCAAGAAGGTGCCCGGCGACATGGAGATCGTGATGATCCCGGGGAACCACGACGCCGTCCGGTTGGCGGAGCCCCAGCCCGCGTTCACCGAGGAGCTCCGGGACATCATGAGCGCCCACGACGCACGCTTCACGGGGAACCCGTCGACGGTGACCGTCGAGGGCGTCTCGGTGCTGATGTACCACGGCGTCTCGCTGGACGAGGTGATCGCCGAACTCCCCGCGGAGAAGGCCAGCTACGACGAGCCACACAAGGCGATGTACCAGCTGCTGAAAAAGCGCCACGTCGCCCCGCAGTACGGCGGTCACACCCGGGTCGCGCCCGAGGAGAAGGACTACCTCGTCATCGACGAGGTGCCGGACGTGTTCCACACCGGCCACGTCCACAAGCTCGGCTGGGGGAAGTACCACAACGTGCTCGCGGTGAACTCGGGCTGCTGGCAGGAGCAGACCGACTTCCAGAAGTCCGTCAACATCGACCCCGACTACGGCTACGCGCCGATCCTCGACCTCGACACGCTGGACATGACGGTGCGGAAGTTCGTCTGAGCGGCGGGGTTCGTGTCGTGTCCACACGGAGGGACTGAACCGCCCGAGTTTATGCCGTTCGCAGTTCCACAACCGATAATGCCCATCGAGGACCGCGACCAGGCCTCCCTGGTCACGCACGCGCTGGCGAAGGACACGCTCTCGAAGATCCGCGACGTGGAGACCGAACAGGTCGGCTTCCGCAAGGGCCTCGTGAAGCTCGGCCGGATCTGTGGCTACGAGATCATCGACGGCGCGATGGAGACGGAGTACGTCCCCGTCCAGACCCCCCTGACCGAGACCACCGGCGAGCGCGTCAAAGGGCTCGACGACGTGGTGATCATCAACGTCCTGCGGGCGGCGACGCCGTTCGTCGAGGGGCTGCTGAAGGCGTTCCCCGCGCGAAGCAGGGCGTCATCTCCGCCGGCCGCGACGAGGAGGCCGGAATGGACGACGACGGCACGTTCCCCATCACCGTCGACTACGAGAAGCTCCCCAGATCACCGACGACGACACCGTGATCGTCGCCGACCCGATGCTCGCGACCGGCTCGACGATGTGTACCGTGCTCGAGAACGTGCTCGACGCCGCCGACGACGAGCCGGAGGACCTGTTCGTCCTCTCGGCGGTGTCGGCGCCGGAGGGACTCATCCGCGTCAACGAGGAGTTCCCGGAGGCGGACCTGCTGACTGTGTCGATCGACGACGAACTCAACGACGAGGGGTTCATCGTCCCCGGCCTCGGCGACGCCGGCGATCGATCGTTCCGGACGACGTGAGGAGGAGAGCGAACTCGCCTGCGCCCCCGAACCGGCCGCGTGACGCCGACGGATCCGGCGACGACGGGCACCCGCGCCTACGCTGACGAGTCGCGCAAGCGGTCGTAGCCGTAGAGCCCGCCACTGGCCAGCAGCAACACGAGGCCGACCGCCGCGACACCGAGCCCGACGACGAAGCCGCCGAATGCTGGTCCGAAGTCGTCGACGTGGCCGTAGACCCTGATACTGTACAGCGTGTCGCCCTTGTGGACCGGCGTCGGCAGCTGGTCGACGTAGGGCTCGTCGACGTGTGGCCGGTACCCCCGCCCTCGCCGGTCGAGTTATCGACGATACGGTCGACGGTGCGCTGCTCCCCCGCCGAGAGGGTCGCGTAGCGTGGCGCACGGTCCGCGATGGCGTCGGCGACGGGACGGAGCGAGACCTGCTCGGCGCGGACCACCGACCCGTTCTGCTCGACCGAGAGCCGGTAGTAGCCGTCGGGTTCGGTGTTGTCGTTCGTGTCACGGACGAACTCGTTGGCGGCGCCGATCTCGCGGAGGTCGGCGCGGGCATCGGGGTCGTCGACGCTGGCCGAGCCCTCGCGCATCGCGGTCACCAGCGCCGCGAGGGTGGCGTTCGGCGCCCGGTAGTCGTCGCCGTAGCGTGCCGTGATGCGATAGTCCGCGATCGTGACCTCGTGGCCGTGGGCGTCGACGAGCCGCTTCCGGTCCGAGGCGTCGTCGAGGTTGATCGGTTCCGCGGCGTATATCTGGGAAGTTCGTTCGGGCGGGGACGTGGCCTCCGCTGCCCAGCCGAGGTAGTACGGCGCCGGCAGACAGAGCAGGCCGACGACGGCGAGCAGGAGGGCGACTCGGCGGCGGTCCATCGCCCGGTGGTTCCGCCGGTCGAAGTAAATGCCTTCTGGGCTACACGAGCGAGCCGTTACCGACCGTACAGTGCATATCGAGGCGGCTATCGCGGGTGAGGAGGCCACACCGAACCCCATCGCTTCGGATCGAGACCCGCCGAGGGGTGGTCGGTCGCCGGCCAGCGGAAGGCGTCCCCCGGAGTGCTCGGGAGCGCTCCGGAGCCGTTTCGAGCGGTCTCACGGCCCGTGGGCCGAGTTGGTTGCTACCGAATAGCGTGCCAGCGAACCCCCTCGCTTCAGTTCGAAACCGGGGGCAGGGAGTCCGTCTGACGACCACGTGAAGCGGCCCCCTGAAGAACTACCGAGAGCTACCCAGTTCTACTCCTCGCTCTCGTCGTCGCCGTCCTCCTCTTCGCCCGCAGAGAGCCCGTCGTTGGCTTCACGGTCAAGTGCGCGCTCGGCGTCCTGATGCTCGCTGTAGCCGTCGAACCAGCGGGCGATGCGCTCGATGCGGTCGACGATGTGGCCCGGCTCGCCCGAACGGGAGAGTTCGTGCCCCTCGCGCGGGTAGCGCACGAACCGGGTATCGGTGCCCTGCTTGCGGAGGATCCGGTGCCAGAGTTCGGCCGTGCAGACCGGCGTCCGGTAGTCGTCGTCGGAGTGGATGAGCAGCGTCGGCGTGTCGACCTGGTGGGCGTGGCCCATCGGCGACTTCTCCCAGAGGAACTCCGGTTCCTCCCACGGCGTGGTGTCGAAGTCACCCTCGACGAGGCTGTAGGCGCCGTCCGTGGAGCCGTAGAACCCCGTGAGGTCGTAGACGCCGCGCTGTGAGACCGCGGAGGTGAAGAAGTCGGTCTGGCCGACCGCCCACGACGTCATGAAGCCGCCGAAGGAGCCGCCGGTGAGGTGCACGTCGTCCTCGTCGACGTAATCGCGCTCGGTCAGCAGGTCGACGCCGGCCATCACGTCGGTCAGGGTCACGTCGCCCCAGTCGCGCTCGATCGCCTGCATGTAGTCCTCGCCGTAGCCAGTCGAGCCGCGGGGGTTCGACCAGAACACGACGTAGCCACGCGCGGCGAGCGTCTGGAACTCGTGCCACATCGTCCCGGCAGTGGTCCACATCGCGTGGGGGCCGCCGTGGACTTCGACGGCGAGGGGGTAGCTGTCGTCCTCGTCGAAGTCGTCGGGGGTGATCGTCCAGCCGTGGACCTCGCCCTGTTCGGAGTTGAAGTGGAGCTCCTCGGGCTCCTGAACCTCGACATCGTCGAGGTAGTCGTCGTTGAGTTCGGTCAGCCGGCGACAGCCCTCGCGGGAGACGCCGGTGCCACCGTCGAGACCGGGCTGGTCGGCGTGCTGGCGGCTGCAGACGAACACGTCGCCGGGGTGGTCCCACTCGCTCATCGCGAACGCGAGCTGGTCCTCGCCGACGTGGGCCGCGCTGACCGCGCCGGGGCGGACGACGCGGCTCGGCGCCTCGTTGGCGTCGCCGGGCGCACACCAGACGCTGGTCTTGCCCTCGTCTGGTGTCGAGAAGTAGACGTGTTCGCCATCGGGGCCCCACTGTGGGGCGGCCTCGTAGCCCAGCCCGCGGTCGAGCTCCTCGGAGATCCACGCCACGTCGCCGCTGGCGACGTCGACCGTCTTGAGCTCGGTCGGCTGGATGCTCATCTGGTCCTCCTCGCTGTAGAGGAAGGCGACGCGGCCGTCGCCGTTGGCGGCGATGCCGGCGCCCCAGCCGCTGGTCTCGTGGACTTTCTCCGCTTCTTCGGCGTTGGTGTCGTAGGCGTAGATGGAGTACCGGTGGGAGTCGTCCGGGTCGTCGCCGACGTCCTGTGCGGTGTAGTACAGCGTCGACGCGTCACCCCACTCGGGGCCGCCGAAGTCCACGTCGCCGTCGGTGACCCGCTCGACTTCGACGTCGTCGACGCCCGCCAGTTCCGTGCCCACGTGGGCGACGTACACGTGCGAGCGCGCGCCGTCGAAGTACTGCTGGGCCGTGCGGTAGACGGTGCGGTCGATGACCCGTGGGTCCGGCGTCTCGCGCTCGTACTCGTCCTCCTCGGAGATGTCCACGTCGAGGCCCTCCTCGCGCTCGTCGGCGGTGGTCGACTGCGTGAACGCGATCCGGGTGCCGTCGGGCGACCAGCTGATCCCCTGGACGCCGGCGGGAACCTCGGTGACCTGTCGGCCCTCGCCGCCGCCGACGGGGATGATCCAGAGCTGCGGCCGGTCGTCGTCCTTGCCGCGGTTGGAGACGAAGGCGATGCGGTCGCCGGAGGGCGACCAGCGGGGCTGGCTGTCGCCACCCTCGCTGACGGTGAACTGGCGGGGCTCCTCGCTCCCGTCGCTGGGGACGAGGTGGACGGTGGACTCGTAGCTCTCGTCGTCGTCGGGAACCTTCCGGACGAACGCCACCTCCTCGCCGTCGGGCGAGAGGCGCACGTCGCCGGGTTTGGCGATGTCGTGGAAGTCGGCAGCCTCGATGCGTGCCATGCAGTGACGGGCGGCCCTACGGACCGAAAGGGTGTCGGTTGCGGCCGGTCCGGCCGGGGGCGCGGACCCGGGCGGGAGGGCCAGTCAGAAGGCCTATGGACGCCCCCGACAAGCCGGTAGCAGATGAGCGCTGGCGAAGGTCCCCCGCCGGAGCCCCCCGCCGAGGACGACGAGCCGGACGGGCTACTCCAACAGTTTCTGACCGCCGAGAGCGGCCCGCTGATGTTCGCCCGTGAGATGCTGACCAGCATGGCGACCGTCGCGCTGGTCGGACTGTTGCTGTTCGGGGTCAGCGGCGTCTGGCCGCCGATGGTCGCCGTCGAGAGCGGCAGCATGGACCCCAATATGCAGAAAGGCGACCTGATCTTCGTCACCGAGCCCGGTCGGTTCGCCCCCGACGCTGCCCGCGAGGACACCGGCGTCGTCACCCACCGGGTTGGCGAGGAGGTGGGCTACAAGACGTTCAACGACTACGGGACGGTGATCGTCTACGACAGCACGGGAAACGTCGGGCCGCCGATCATCCATCGCGCCCGGTTCTGGGTCGAGGAGGGGGAGAACTGGTACGACGAGGCCAACAAAGCGTGGGTCCAAGGCGCCAGCAACTGCGAGGAGATGGACAACTGTCCGGCCCCCACGCGGGCTTCATCACGAAAGGTGACAACAACGCGTACTACGACCAGACGAAGAACATCAGCCCGCCGGTGAAGGCCGACTGGGTCGTCGGCACTGCCAGAGTCCGGGTCCCCTACCTCGGCTGGGTCCGACTGGGCTTCTCGGGCGCCGCGACGCCGGGCCCGGTCGGCGCCATCGAAACCGCGAGCGCGAACGCGACGGCGGTGAACTCGCCCGAGAACGCCACCGTTTCGAGTCCAGCCGAAACAGTGGTCGCTGCCGGTAGTGGTGGGACTGGTCCGGCGACAGCGCCGGCCGTCGTTGGATGACTGGTTCGAGGTAACCCCCACCGTTTCGAGTGGAAACGGCGCGTGAACGAGCGAACGCGTGGTCAGTTGTCGAAGCGGGCCTGGACGAACGGCTGGGCGTTCTCGATGTCGCCGAGCCGGGAGTCCGAGAGCAGGACGTGTTCGGTCTCCTCGATCGGGACCGACAGCGAGATCTCCTTCGTGCGGCCGTAGCGCCCCTTCGAGACGACGACGGCGTTGACGATCCCCAGCATGTCGAGTTCGCTGATGAGGTCGGTGACGCGGCGCTGGGTCAACACGTCGGCGTCGATCTCCTCACAGAGCCGCTTGTAGATGTTGAACACCTCGCCGGTGTTGATGTTGTGGACGCCGTTTTTCTCCAGGAGGATCGTCGCGAACAGGACGATCTTGCTCTGGGTCGGGAGCGTCCGGACGACTTCGACGACGCGGTCGAGTTCGATCTTGTCCTGGGCCTGTCGGACGTGCTGTTCCTCGACCGTCTCGGCCTGGCTCCGTTCGGCGAGTTCGCCCGCGGTCCGCAGGAGGTCGAGTGCGCGCCGGGCGTCGCCGTGTTCCTGGGCGGCGAACGCCGCACACAGCGGGATCACGTCGTCAGTCAGCGCGTCGTCTTTGAACGCCACGTCAGATCGGTGCTGGAGGATGTCCCGGAGCTGATTGGCGTCGTAGGGGGGAAGACGATCTCCTCTTCGCCCAGACTCGACTTGACTCGCGGATCGAGGAAGTCGGTGAACTTCAGGTCGTTGGAGATCCCCATGATCGAGATCCGTGACGTTTCGAGTTCGGAGTTCATCCGGGAGAGGTTGTACAGCGTGTCGTCGCCGGATTTCTCGACGAGCTTGTCGATCTCGTCGAGCATGATGACGACCACGCGCTCGTGGTAGTCGATGGCGTCGAAGAACTTCGTGTACACCCGGTCGGTGGGCCACCCGGTCATCGGGACCTCCTCCATCTCGTCGCGGTCGGCCTCCAACTCGGCGATCGTCTCGTCGACGGCCTCGATCGACTCGAACTCGGTGTCCGCGAGGGCGTCGTCACCGTCTGTCGCAGCCGAGCGGAGCTCGCGAAGCTCCTCGAGTCGGTCGGTGACGATCTCGCGGTTCTTCTCGATGAACTTGTTCGCGAGCTGGGCGAGCACGCGATACTGCGTGTCGGTGATCTCGCAGTTGATGTACTCCACCTCACAGGGCACGTCGTACTTCTGGGAGGTGGACTCGAGCTCCTGGCTCACGAACTTCGCACTCGCGGTCTTCCCGGTTCCGGTCTTGCCGTAGATGAGGATGTTCGAGGGGGTATCCCCGCGCAGCGCGGAGACCAGAATGGTGGCCATCTGGTTGATCTGGTCGGTCCGGTGGGGGAGTTCGTGGGGCGTGTAGGAGGGTCGGAGGACCTCCTTGTTGCTGAAGATCGGCTCCCCCGCCATCAGGTCGTCGAACAGCCCCTGACTGTCGCCGTCGTCCTCCAGCATCCGATCGATGTCGACGCCGCCGGTGTCGAGGTCGACGGAGGTGCCGACGCTGTCGACCGAGTCGTCGGTCACGGGCTCGCCGCCGGTGTCGAGGACCGACGCCGGGTCCGCCCCACCGTCGTCGGTCTCACTGTCGTCAGCCGTATCGTCGGCTGTCACGCCGCCGGCCGCTGGATCGTCATCGTGCTCGCTGTCGCTCTCTGCGGCGCTGTCGGTCGACGCGTGATCGTCCGTGGCGTCGGGGTCAGGGTCGCTGTCCCTCGCTTCGCCAGCCACGGTGTCCGCGGGCACGTCCTCGTCGTCGCGTTCGTCGTCACGCTCCTCGGTTCGCTCCCTGTCGTCCGCGATCGGCCAGCTATCGTTCGGATCGTCCGCTTCCTCCGCCGGACCTGTGTCGTCGGTGTCGTTCATTTGGATACCCCTGCGTTTCGAGTGGAGAACGGCATCCGGAATCGGTATATCCGCCGTGCAACCGCCTGCAAGACCCGATTCAGCGCGACGTGTTCCGAACTGCCGTCCAGTTGATGCACTCGAACCAAATGAATAGGGGTACCAAAAACCTGTCCCTGTTGAAACGGTACTGCGCCGGGAGATCACGGCTCACCGAACACTGAGCCGCTGTGCGGTAATCTCACCATACCCCGTCGCCTTCCCCGATATTTCGGGAGGTTCACTACTCGAGTCGGGGTGAGCTCCGGGTCGACGCTGTCCGAGCTGATCCGGTCGCGGCCTGCAGTCGCCGTCGCTTCACGTGGAGTTGAAACGGAGCACGTAGAGTTGAAACGGAGGGCCGGGATAACCTGTCCAGGAACGGACGGACGTCGATGTGAACTGCAGCGGAACTGCACCGGACCTCGTTTGGGAGCACCAACAGCACGGAGGACAATCGAGTGGATCGGTGGGTGGACCTGAAACGAGGGGGAGGCCGGACCCCCCACCCCTTCGTTTCGCCTGGAACACGGAAACGACGGGGGTGGGGGTCGAGAAGCGGCAGGAACTGCCCTGACACGAGCGGTAGTTTTACTACACACGACGATAGATTAGTCCGTACTGCAATCTCTATCTTTTCTTTATTGGGCGTCTGGTTTGATTAGTTACGTGTCTCGCCGACAGCTCGACACCCCACCCCTCCCTGATCCGGTTCTCCACACGAAACAAGGGGGAGGGGGTGTTCGATGCCGTTCCACGAAACGGATATTCGCCTGATCGACGATCTCCCGACCGGTATCGAGAGAATTCGGAGTCGCGCCCTCGTTCCGAACGACCCCACACCCCCATTTCGAGTGGAAAACTCTCCGCCAAGCGTCGGGCGAGAACTCGTTTCGAACTCCTGATTCAGTATATTCGACATGTAGATTGGCCAACCGTCGTTTCCGGAATCGACGCCGATCGGGGGCGTCGAACCCCGTCTGACGCCATTCTTAAGTGGATTGCCAGCACTACTCTGGGTAACAGCCCCCTACTGTAGTGGGGCAGGAGATAAGGATGGGTCTGCTCACGAGTCTGAAAGACAGCATTACGCGGGTCACCGACGGCCTGTTTGCCTCAGCGGAGCCGAAGCGCATCGGGATCTACGGCCCGCCGAACGCCGGAAAGACCACGCTGGCGAACCGGATCGCCCGCGACTGGACCGGCGACGCGGTGGGCCCGGAGAGCCACATCCCCCACGAGACACGGCGAGCGCGCCGCAAGGAGGGGGTGACTATCGAGCGCGACGGGAAGGAGGTCACTATCGACATCGTCGACACGCCCGGGGTGGCGACGAAAGTCGACTACGAGGAGTTCCTCGACCACGATATGGAGAAGGAGGACGCCGTCCGGCGCTCCCGGGAGGCCACCGAGGGCGTCGCGGAGGCGATGCACTGGCTTCGGGAGGACGTCGACGGCGTGATCTACGTGCTCGACAGCACCGAGGATCCGTTCACGCAGGTGAACACGATGCTGATCGGCATCATCGAGAGTCAGGAGCTGCCGGTGTTGATCCTCGCGAACAAGATCGACAAAGAGGAGTCGGACATCCAGCGGATCGCGAACGCGTTCCCGCAGCACGAGACCATCCCCTGTCGGCGCTCGAAGGACAGAACATGGACGAAGTGTACGAGAAAATCGCGGAGTACTTCTCCTAACAATGCCCGAAGTAACCAGCGGCGACGGCGACGGAGGACCCACCGAGGGTGAGGACGGCCCCGACGACGGTGTCCGGGTCGACATGATCAGCGGCGCCCGGATGGAGGGGCTCACCAGCATGGAGAAGATCCGGCTGATCCTCGACGGCGTTCGTGAGGGCAACATCGTGATCCTCGAGGAGGGACTCACCCCCGACGAGGAGTCGAAGCTGATCGAGGTCACGATGACCGAGATCAGCCCGGACGAGTTCAACGGGATCGAGATCGAGACCTACCCCAAATCGAGTTCGGGCAACCCCGGACTGTTCGACCGACTGATGGGGAAAGAGGACACCCAGAAGCTGACGGTGATCGGCCCGGCCAATCAGATCGAGACGCTGCACAAAGACGAGAACCTCATCAGCACGCTCGTCTCGCGCAAGTAGGCCCGTGCCTCACGAGTGTACCACCTGCGGCCAGCAGTTCGACGACGGCTCCAAGGAGATGCTCTCGGGCTGTCCGAACTGCGGCGGGAACAAGTTCCAGTTCAAGCCGCCGAATCGGGACTCCGAGCCCGACGAGCCGGCGTCGATGGGGGAGTCCGGCGAACCGGCGTCGACGGCCGACAGCGACGCTCCCGAGGGGGAACCGACCTCGACGGCCGAGCAGTCGGACGCCGTCTCGACGACCGAGCCGGCAGCAGCAGCGTCGCCGACCGAGCCAGCCGAATCGCTGTCTGACCCCGGGTCCGGCGGGGAGATAGATCTTCCCGACGACACCGCACATGCTGCCGACGCCGCGGGCGAGGAGGCGGCAGACGCCGTCGACGCCGACACGACCGCCACCGCGGGTGCCGACGAGGCGCTTCGGGACGCGGAGGAGTTCCGGGACGCCGAGATCGCAGACGAGACGGGCGCGGAGAACAGCGCCCAGCGGGACGCGCGCTCGGCCGCGGCGAGCCCCGACGAGATCGACGACGCCCGCCGGCAGGTGTCCGATGCCGAAAGTCAGGCGTCACGGGAGGAAGCCAGCCGCGGCCGCGGGACGCCACAGGGGCCACCGGCGGAGACGCCGTCGGGGTCGGATCCCGACGAGTTCGACCTCTCGGGGGCGCTCGGACCCGACGACCCCGAGCCGGTCGAGAAACAGCCCGTCGCGGGCTCGGCGCCCGAACGCGAGGAGCCGGTGACCGACGAGGACACCGATCTGCGGGCGCTCCGCGAGGAGCTCAACCAACAGTTCGAGAGCATCAAGATCACCGCCCCGGCCAGTACGAACTCAACCTCATGGAGCTGTACGACCGGAAGGAGTACATCATCTCGCTCCAGGAGGACGGCCGGTACGTGATCGAGATGGCCGACGACTACGGGATCGACGAGGACTGAGTCCGCAGTCGCCCGCTTTCAGCAACTGTTAACAGCGGTGCGGCCGGAACAGCGAGTATGAGCACGGCGACGAAGATCGTCACCAGCACAGTCGGCCTGTCGGCGCTTCTGGCGCTCGCTCTGGTCTTCCAGATCGTTCTCTCGAGCGGCGCCTGATGTTCGCCGAGCGGACGCTCGCCCCGCCGGTCCAGCGACTGCACCGCGAACTCACCCCCGAGGTCCCGTTCTCGACGTGGAGCAGGACTTCGAGACGCTCCCGCCCGCGGTCGCCGAGGAACTGGGTCTGCTCGTCGATGCGTTGGATCCGGCCGCCTTCCCCGAATCCTGGCTGCCAGCGAACGCCCCCGCCCAGTTGACGGCGTACGCCGGCGCGCAGTTCACGATCGGGCTGCCCGGCGACGGCACGGTCGTCTGGACCCGACAGACCGAGCCGCCGACGGTTCTGGTCAAGGCCCGCGCCGCAGGAACCCCCGAGGGGTTCCGGTCGTTCCTCATCGCGGAGGCGCTGGTCGAGATCGACGAGGGCGTTCCCGAGAGCTTCCTCCCCTTCTTCGGGAAGCGCTACACGGAACTCGACGACGCGCTCGGGCTCGGCGGCGCGGCGACGTACCAGGTCGCGATGGCGCTGTTCGAGGCCTGGGTCGGGCTCCACACCCGCGAGCGGTTCCGCGCCTGGGCGGGCGAGCACGACGACCTCCACGCGGCGTGGGACGACGCCGGCGATCGCCTCGTCGGCCGGATCGAGGAGTTGCCGGGCGAGGTCGCCCGCGGCGAGACGACGTTCCCCGCGGCGACTGAGCTGGCGTGTTCGGCCGTGAAACACGGGCTCGACCTGCCGGCGCCGTTCGCGGCGCTGGACACGCTGGCCTACCGCGACCACGGCGCGGAGTACGCGGTCCAGTGGGCGGAGAAAACCGTCGACGCGCTGACGGAGTAGCGCGGTCGACGGCTACGGGACGCCGTCGACGACTACGGCACTTTCGACGCGTTCGGGCGTTTCGCTTCTTTCGATTGTTTCGACTGCAGCCACGGCTTCGACTGCACGAACCGTTTCGACTGGAACGAGCGCTTCAACTCCGCCGCCGACCCCTGCTGCTTCGAGTGGAACAGGAACTGCCCGCGAGAACTGGCTGAGTCAACTGAATCGACGACGACCGACGCGGCACGAGCCTACTCGGTGGCTTCGTAGCTCACGTTGCCGTCGTCGTCGAGGGTGACGGTGCCGTCGAACAGGTCGGCGAAGGTGGCGACCGTCTCGTCGTCGTGGACCTCGCTGGAGAGGTGGAACAGGCAGACGGCGTCGTGTTCGCGCACGAGTTCGATCAGTCGCTCGGCGGCCTCGAGCGCGGCGGCCTCGTCGCCGTAGTAGGCGAGTTCTGAGAGCGAGTCGAACGTGATCCGGCGGCGGCCTTCGGTGCTCTCGAGGAACGACGCCACGTCCTCGACGATCCCCTCCACGTCGTCCGGGCCGGCGGCGTAGTGGATGTTCGGCGCCGACCGGCGGGAGTACCCGCGCTCGATCGAGAGCGTGTCGAGGATCACCGCGCGGGACTCGTCGACCTCGTAGTACTCGAGCTTCTGTTCGACCTCCCGGGCGGTGGTCCGGGTGGAGATCACCAGGAATCGGTCGGTGTCGGCGCTGAGGAAGTCCGTATCGACGCGGTCGGTCTCCCCGATACTGGGGTGGAGCAGCAGCAGGGCGGTACCGGCCGGGACGGTCTCGGGTGCGCCGTCGATGGCGAGGTCGTACTCCATAGGCGGTAGTACACCGGCGGAGACTTGAAACTCGCGGCGAGGGCACGGATCGGCGTCGGCGGTCGGCGGCCCGCCCGACCGGGAGCCGAACCCGTTTTGCCGGGGACGATCCAACGCCGCCCATGAGCGTTCGCGAGGAGTTCGACGCCTGGGCCGCCGAGGGCCGCGAGCAGGGGATGGAAGAGCGCCACTGGCACACCGCGCGGCCGATACTGGCCCGGATGCCCGTCGAGGACGGCGACACCGTCCTCGACCTGGGGACCGGCAGCGGGTACGCCCTGCGCGCGCTGCACGAGCGGGGTATCAACGCCGCCTACGGCCTCGACGGCTCGCCCGAAATGGCCCGAAAGGCCGACGGCTACACCGACGACGGCGCCGTGGGCTTTCTCGTCGGCGACTTCGACCACCTGCCGTTCGCCGACGACTCGATCGACCACGTCTTCTCGATGGAGGCGTTCTACTACGCGAACGACCCCCACCACGCGCTCGAGGAGATTCGGCGCGTGCTGAGCCCCGGCGGGACGTTCTACTGCGCGGTGAACTACTACGAGGAGAACGTCGCTTCCCACGAGTGGCAGGCGAACATGGAGATCGAGATGACTCGCTGGGACCGCAGCGAGTACCGCGAGGCGTTCCGCGACGCCGGCCTGCACGTCGCCGAGCAGGACAACGTCCCGGACCGTGAGGTCGAGATCCCCGACGACTCGGAGTTCCCTCACGAAGGGTTCGAGACGCGCGAGGCGATGGTCGAGCGCTACCGGACGTGGGGGACGCTGCTGACCGTCGGCGTCGCGCCCTGAGAACGCCCTCCAGCGTGTTCAACCGTCGCCGAGCAGTTCCAGCGTCTTCCGGTCGCGCTGGCCGTCGTAGTACGTTCGCAGCGCCGTCCGGAACGGGGCTTGATCGTCCGCGACCGCGTCGAACAGCGTCATCGAGGAGCGGAACTTCTTGTCGTCGGGCGAGCCGAATATTTCGCTGGCCGACCGCCCATCGACGGCGTTGACGATCCCCGTGCACTCGCGCAGCCGCGCCCCCAATACCGGGTGTGCGAGGTAGGCCTCGGCTTCAGCCCGTGAGGCGATCGCGTAGCGACGGGACATCTCGCTCCGGCCGAGCCCCTCGATCTGGGGGAACACGAACCACATCCAGTGGCTGCGCTTCCGCCCCGCCCGGAGCTCGCGCTTGGCGTCGTCGATCACGGGGTCCTGTGCCTCGATGAACCGCTGCAGGTCGTGGGGGTCGTCCGCGGTGGTCATGGCTCCCGGTCTGCGTCGGTGTGTCCACAGGAAAAGCTTCACCCCGACTCCGAGTAGGGTCAACACGACTCAGAGGGGGTTCACTCCGGCTCAGAGTGGATTCACTCCGGCTCAGAGTGGATTCACTCCGGCTCAGAGTGGATTCACTCCGGCTCGAAGTGAATTCTCCCCGGTTCGGAGTAGCGTTATTCAGGCCAGATCAGACGTGGGGCGATCACCGGGGGTCGACGCCGAGCCCCGTCGCGATCAGTTCGTGCGAGCGGAGTGCTTGCTCGTGGTCCGGCACCACGTGCTGGAGCATCACCTCGTCGACGCCGACGCGGTCGGCCAGCTGCTCCAGCAGCCCCGAAACCGTCTCCGGACTCCCCGAAATCGCACGCGGCCACTCGCCCTCGTCGAGCGTGGCCGGCGTCGGTTCCGGCACCCCGCCGAGTTCGTCGATCGCTTCCTCGACTGCGGGCGTCGACCCGAGCTCGCCGCGCTGCATGCGCTTGAACGACGCCTCCGCGACCGCCCGCAGGCGCGCCGCTTCCTCGTCGGTCTCGGCGGCGACGGCGTTGATCGCCACCATCCCCTGGGGCTCCTCGACACCGCCGGCCAGTGAGGCGGGCTCGAACGTCTCGCGGTAGGCCTCGAACGCCGGCACCGCGAACTGCGGGCGGATGAACGCCGCAAAGCAGAACCGCATCCCCAGCTTGCCGGCGATCTTCGCGCTCGAGGCGCTCGACCCCAGCACCCACGACTCGGGCTCGTCGGCGCCAGACCGCGGGATCTCGATGTCGGCGTACTGGTGGCCCGCCGGGAAGTCGTCGTAGAGGTGGTTCACGACCGCCTCGACCTTCTCGCGGTGGTCCTCGTCGGGGTTTTGGACGCGCCGACTGGTACCGAGCGCCCGATCCACCGCGGGCGAGCCGTTCGCGCGACCGAGTCCGGCGTCGATGCGCCCGGGTGCGAGCCCGTCGAGGACGCCGAACTGCTCGGCGACCTTGAACGGGCTGTAGTGGTTCAGCAGCACCGCACCGGAGCCCAGGCGGATCGACTCGGTCTCGCCGGCGAGGTGGCCCAACAGCACCTCCGGCGTCGTGCCGGCGAGGCGGCTGGCCATCCCGTGGTGTTCGGCGACCCAGAAGCGCTCGAACCCGAGCCGTTCGGCCTGCTTGGCGGCGTCGACGGTGTGCTCGTACGCGTCGGCTGCGGTACCGCCTTCGGGGACTGGCGAGAGGTCGACGGCGGAGAGCTTCATACCGAACGGCGGTGG
This sequence comes from Halolamina pelagica, assembly GCF_001307315.1. Taxonomy (GTDB): domain Archaea; phylum Halobacteriota; class Halobacteria; order Halobacteriales; family Haloferacaceae; genus Halolamina; species Halolamina pelagica_B. The sequence continues at coordinate 416,103 of NZ_LGUC01000001.1, read as the reverse complement.
CTGCGGGGGAAAACGGTTCGGCTACCGGCGTGGGGTGAGAACCGATCGGTGACCGGGCGAGGACCGATCAGCGACCGCGTGGGGATCGGCCGGCGACCGGATCAGTTGCCCGCGATCTGGCGGCTCCAGTCCTCGATCCAGCCCTGGAGGTTCCCCCGGAGTTCGTCGTAGCTGAAGCTGACTGCCTCCGGCGGGACCTGCGCGTACTGCTCGTACTCGGCGTGTTCCTCGCCGAACTCGGCGTCGGTGATCGCGGGGAACGCGACGTTGCGGACGGCGACCTCGGCTTGCACTTCGGGGCGGAGCATGAACTCCATGAACGACCGTGCCAGCTCCGGGCTGTCGCTGTTCGCGAACTGGGCCATCCCCTCGGGGTTGGCGTACCCCTGGTCGTTCAGGAACCGGATCTGGTGGCGATCCATGTCCTGCTCCGCGCGGTTTGCGTACACCTGATCCGTGGAGTAGGAGACGACCATCGGCGCCTCGTCGTTGCCGTAGGCGCTGTAGGCGTCGCCCCAGCTGCCGAGGATTCGCACGTCGTTCTCCTGGAGGTCAGCCCAGTAGCCGAGGTAGTTCTCCTCGCCTTTCGCCTGGATCGTGTGGAGCAGGAACGCCCGGCCGGTCGCCGAGGAGGAGGGGTTCTGTGCGATCAGATCGCCCGCGTACTCCGACTCCAGCAGCCCGTCGAACGTCTCCGGCGCGACGAACTCGTCGCCGTCGGCGGTGGCGTTCCAGACGAGGCTGATGTACCCCGTGTCGTAAGTGACCGCCCGCCCCTGCGGGTCGAAGTTCAGCCCGTCCTTGATGTCGGCGGTGCCGTCGAGATCCGGCGCCGTCGCGAACAGCGAGTCCTGCTCGAGGTTCTCGTCGAGGCGGATCAGGCCGTCGACGTTGAGCCCGACGTACACGTCGGCGTCGATCTCCACGTCCGCGTTCGCTCGCTGGATGTACTGATCGAGTTCGTTCGGCGGCGTCTGCCAGACGAGGTCTGCGTCGAACTCCGACTCGAAGCGCTGTTTGATCCAGCCGCCGGGGCTGGTGCTCACCGCGTCGATGAAGGAACTGTACGTCGCGACGACGAGCGTGTCGCTGGAGCGGTCGGTCGTGCCGACGGTCGTCGACGTGGTGTCGGTGGGGTCGGTCGTGTCTGTCGGCGAGTCGACCTCGTCGGCCGAACAGCCCGCGAGTAGCGCCGCGCCGGCCGCGCCGGCCGTCTGGATGAAGCGCCGCCTGTCGATTCGGTCTCGGCTCATTACCTGGTTGTTTCCCCCAGTAATAGTTAAGGGGTGCGATCCGGGGCGGTGTCGTCCGGGACAACGGTTTTGCCCGCCCGGGTTCCCGAAGAGGGTATGAACAGCGACTGGGGGGAGACCCGACTGCTGGTGCTCGCGCTCCTCGGCCTGACCGCGCTGTCGGCGGTCGTGCTGGCGGAGGTGCTGTACACGGTCGTGTTCGCCATCACGGTGGCGTACACGCTGTTCCCGTTCCGGCAGCTGCTGGTCGACCGGGGCCACTCCCGCCGGGTCGCGACGGCCGCGGTCACGGGCGTCGCGGGGCTGGTGATGGTTGGCGCCGTGGTACCGGTGGCGTACGTGCTCTACCGCCGGCGGTCGACGCTGCTGGATCTGGCACGCACGCTGCCGGACACCATCCCGATCGCCGTCGGCGAGTTCTCCTACGTGATCCGGACCACCCCCTGATCGCCGCCGCGGGCGACCTGCTGCGGGAGGCCGCGATCTCGGTCGCCAGCGCGGCGACGGTGCTCTCGCTGAAGGCGCTGTTGTTCGCCATCGTCGTGTACGGACTGCTCGCTCGTCCCGGCTCGGTCCGGGCGGTCGCGATCGGACTCGCTCCCTCCAGCGTCCACGGCGCGCTCGAGAGCTACCACGAGCGCATTCGGGCCACGCTGGTCGGCATCTACGTCGTCCAGGCGGCGACGGCGGTCGGAACGTCGATCGCCGCCTACGCCGTGTTCGCGCTACTGGGGTACGACGCCGCCATCACGCTCGCGATCGTCGCGGGAGTGCTCCAGTTCATCCCGGTCATCGGGCCGAGCATCGTCATCGCCACGCTCGCCGCCGTCGATCTCGTCGCCGGCAACGCGCCCCGGGCGACGACACTGCTGATCGTCGGCCTCGTCGTCGTCGGCTTCCTCCCCGACGCGGTGATCCGGCCGAACCTCGCGGCGGTCGCGGGCGAACTCCCGATCACGCTCTACTTCGTCGGGTTCGTCGGCGGCGTGCTCACGATCGGCCCGCTGGGGTTCGTCCTCGGGCCGCTGGTGGTCGGACTGCTCGTCGAGACGGTCCAACTGCTGTCGACGGCGCCGGGCGTCGAGGACGGGCCCGATCCGGACGACGTGATCCAGTCCGACCGCGAGGCCGGGATCGAGTAGCGGTCGCGGCCTACCCCGTCACCAGTTCCCCGCCGCGCTCCTGCCACTCCGTCAGGCTCCCCTCGTACAGATCGACGCTCTCGTACCCCAGCTGTCGAAGCACGAGGTACGTGTGGCTCACGCGCCGGGCCGTGTTACAGTACAGCACCGCCCGCCGCTTGGGGTCGATTCCGCGATCCGCGAGCAGCGCCCGGAGTTCGTCCGCGGGTCGCAGGCCCCGCCTCTCCTCGTCGACGAGCTCGCGCCAGTCGAGTTGAACCGCGCCGGGGATGTGTCCCTCTTCGAACTCCCAGTCCTCGCGGGTGTCGACGAGGGTCACGTCGCCGGCCTCGATCGCCGGCAGCAGCGCCCGAACCGTCTCGAAGTCGACCAGCGGCGTCTCGGCGTCTGGATCGCTCTCGTAGCTCGCGGCTTCGGGGTCGACCGTGTCGGTCGTCGTCTCGTGCTCGCGCTGCCAGGAACTGAAGTCGCCGTCGAGGACGTGGAGCCGGCCGGGATCGTGCCCCAGCAGTAGCGCCGTCACGACGAACCGTGCGGCGAACACCCCCTGTGTGTCGTCGTAGGCGACGATCTCGGCGTCGCTGCCGACGCCGGCATCGGCGAGCAGCGACTCCCACTCCGCCCGGGGCGGAAGCTTCCCGGCCTCGCCCTCGTCGGAGCGGAAGGCGTCGAACGGGACGTTCACCGCACCCGGCAGGTGGCCGATGCTGTCGTACTCCCAGGGCTCCCGAACGTCGACGACCGCGACATCACGGTCCTGGACCCACGACGCGGGGACGAATGGTTGCATGGACGAAGCGAGTGGCCGCCAGGACTTAGCCCTCGGGTTCGCGTCACACGCGATCGCCATCCGCGGCGCCGACGGCGGCGTCAGAGAGCGCGGCGAGAGCAACCGGGGACTGCTGGTTTAAGTTGATACCGGACTAACAAACGGACGAATCATGGTTTCAGACCCCGACTACGCGACAGATGCGCTCGTTTCCGCCGATTGGGTGGCGGAGCGCCTCGACGAGTTCCAGCGCGACGACCCAGACCTGCGGCTGGTCGAAGTGAGCGTCGACACCGAGTCCTACGACGACGAGCACGCGCCCGGTGCTATCGGCTTCAACTGGGAGACCCAACTCCAGGACCAGACCACGCGGGACATCCTGAGCAAGGATGATTTCGAGAGCCTGCTCGGCTCCCACGGCATCGCTAACGACTCGACGGTCGTGCTCTACGGCGACAACTCGAACTGGTTCGCCGCCTACGCCTACTGGCAGTTCAAGTACTACGGCCACGAGGACGTGCGCCTGCTCGACGGCGGCCGGGACTACTGGATCGAACACGACTACCCGACCACCACCGAGGAGCCGGCGTTCCCCGCCCAGGAGTACACCGCCCGCGGCCCCTTCGAGGACATCCGCGCGTACCGCGAGGACGTGGAGAACGCCATCGACCGCGGCGTCCCGCTCGTCGACGTGCGCTCGCCCGAGGAGTTCTCCGGCGAGGTGCTGGCGCCGCCGGGACTCAACGAGACCGCCCAGCGCGGCGGCCACATCCCGGGCGCCCAGAACATCTCCTGGGCCGCGACGGTCAACGACGACGGGACGTTCAAGTCCGCCGACGAGCTCCGCGAACTGTACGCCGAGAAAGGGATCGACGGCGGCGAGTCCGTCGTCGCCTACTGCCGGATCGGCGAGCGCTCCTCGATCGCGTGGTTCGCGCTCCACGAACTGCTGGGCTACGAGTCGACCGTGAACTACGACGGCTCCTGGACCGAGTGGGGGAATCTCGTCGGCGCGCCCGTCGAGACCGGCGACGCGGAGTAATCCGGCTCCGGCGAACGACCGCCGACGGCCGCCGTGCCGTCGGTTCGGAGCGCCACGCCGTGGCTGTGGCTCCCTCCCGGCGCGGGACGACGAGCACCGCTTCCGTGGGCTACAAGCGGCTGCTCGCCCACTGTCGGTGTATGAACGCCGACGAGTTCCGCGACGAGCTTCGGGACGCGCGCGACACCGAACTCTCGCGGCTCAGCTCCTCGAAAGCGGTGTACGCGCTCACCGGCGGCGAGATGACGGGCGCCGCGGTCCGGACCGGCACCGCCCGCGAACTCTCCGCCCTCGAACTGATCTTCGAGCGCTGGGCCGACGCGGCCGACGGTGAATCGGCCGAACTGTTCGCCGACGCCGCCGAGTTCGCGGCAACTTCTGCCGGTAGCTTCGACAGTGACGCCGGCGACGGCGCCCGCCACGTCGTCGCCGACGCGCTCGACGCGGAGCACGAGGTGGCGCGACTCGGCGCGGCCGCCGCCGCGTTCCTCGTGCTCGACGATCTCGCGGGACAACTGGTCGGCTTCTTCGTCGGCGACGCCGACCGCAAGAGCGCCGACGAGTTCCGGACGTTCCGGACGGAGCTGGCCGAGTACGGTGACGATGCCACAGGCCTCCTGGCTGCTCACTGTGAAAGTGAGGCCGACGAGGAGGCCGCCCGCGACGCCGGTGCCGCCGTCGTCGACGGTGCGTACGACTGGTACGTCGAGACGCTGGAGTCGATGGGCGTCGAGCCGAAGAACGTCTGCTGACGCGCGAACGTTTCAGTTTCTCCACTCGAAACACGGGGGTTGCGGCGGCGGGATCGGGCTACACCCCGTCGACCGTCTCACGGTAGGCCGTAATCGCCGTCTCGGCGGCGTCGATGTGGGCGGTCACGTCCTCGCCGGCGCCGTCGCGGAGTTCGCTCAGCGCGTTCAGGTGGCGGGCGAGCCGGCCGTGATCGGGCCCGTTCTCCGCGGCGGCCAGCGTCGCGAACTGATCGGAGAGGTCGTACAGCCGGCGTTGAGCCGCCTCGTCCGACGCGGCGGTGCTCGCCTGGCGCAGCTCCTCGCTCGCAGTCTGGAGTTCCTCTCGAGTCATGTGCGGCCGTTCGACTCGGAGGGTGAAAGCCGTTCGGCCGGCCGTTTCCGATGGCACCCCGACGACACCGCTGTTTCACTGAACTCTCAGTCCGCCAGTTTTCGCTCGTAGTCAGGAGTCGGCCCACGGGGGAGGTGGACCCGACGGCTCGCAACCGCAGCCGTTCGTCATCCACCCGGGGGCGCCGTTCAGCTATCGACCCAGCAGAGCGGGGTGTAGCTCCCCGAGGGTCCCTCGACCGGCGGGAGCTCGCCGACGACGCGCCAGCCGTCGGCCCCGCCCAGCAGCACTGTTCCGTGGTACGTCGCGGCCGCCAGCCGCCCGTGCACCGCGGTCAGCCCGGTGACCGTCTCGTCGGGCCGGGCGTGGTCGACCGGCTCCAGCGACTCGCCGTCGCGGCAGACGAACAGCGCGGGGTCGGCGTCGTCCTCGCTCCACGTTGCCGTGTGGGCGATGTTGGCGCCGGCGTAGAGGTCGCCGTCGACGGCCGCCGCCGCACGGAAGTAGCGCTGGTCGTACCCGTCGTCCAGCCGCGTCCACGAGCGGCCGGCGTCGGTCGTGTGGAACAGCCCGAACCCGGTGGCGGCGAGGAGCTCCCGCCGGTCGACGAGGTGGAGCTCGTGGATGTCGTCGTCCACCCCCTCGCGCCGTTCGCTCCACGTCTCCCCGCCGTCGTCGCTCAGGTGGACGCCGCCGACTTCGACGCCGGCGATCACCCGTCCCGGCTCGTCGGCGGGGACGTACAGGTCCCGGACCTGCGCGAGGTCGTCGTGCCGGGGGAGCTGCCACTCGGAACGCGACGGGAGGTCCTGAAAGCCGTCGAGTTCGCGCCACGCCGGACCGTCCCGGAGCGTGGCGTCGTCGACGCTCTCGGCGACGTAGACGTGTGCCGGGCGGGTCCCAGCGTACAGTCGGCCGTCCGGCCCGGCGGCGACCGAGTAGACGGACTCTTCGGGGACGGACAGATCGGTCCACGACTCGCCGTCCGGGGAGTGGAACAGCCCCTCGGCGGTCGCCGCGAAGACGCCGTCGAACGCCTCGAACGTCCGGAGCCGCATCACTCCCGTCGCGTCGAGGACTTCCCGAACCGTCGCGCCGCCTTCCTCGTCGATCCCGTCCAGTCGGTAGACACCGTCGTCGGTGCCGGCGATGAGCATACCCGACATTCGGGCCGCGCGGAGCATAACTTCTCGCTGAAACGAATATTTGCAGTGAGTCTGTCACGACGCCCGCCGCTGCTCGTGGCCGACCCCCGCGACCGGGTTCCTCAAGTTCTACGAGCCCCTGTGTCCGGTAATGAGCGACTCCGAGAGCGGTCCGCTCTCCCCTGACCGGCCGGACGCCGAGCGTCCGTTCCGCGTCGACGCCCCCTTCGAGCCCGCGGGCGATCAGCCCGAGGCGATCGAGCAGTTGGCCACGGGCTATCGTGAGGGGATGGACCGACAGACGCTGCTGGGCGTGACCGGCTCGGGGAAGACCAACACCGTCTCGTGGACGATCGAGGAGATCCAGAAACCCACGCTCGTCATCGCCCACAACAAGACGCTCGCGGCCCAACTGTACGAGGAGTTCCGCGAACTGTTCCCGGACAACGCCGTCGAGTACTTCGTCTCCTACTACGACTACTACCAGCCCGAGGCGTACGTCGAGCAGTCGGACACGTTCATCGAGAAGGACGCCTCGATCAACGACGAGATCGACCGACTGCGCCACTCCGCGACGCGTTCGCTCCTGACCCGCGAGGACGTGATCGTCGTCGCCTCCGTCTCGGCGATCTACGGGCTGGGTGACCCGCGAAACTACGTCGACATGTCGTTGCGACTCGAGCAGGGCGAGGAGATCGGTCGCGACGAACTGCTGGGCCAACTGGTCGACCTGAACTACGAGCGCAACGACGTGGACTTCACCCAGGGCACGTTTCGGGTCCGGGGCGACACGGTCGAGATCTTCCCGATGTACGGCCGGTATGCAGTGCGTGTTGAGTTCTGGGGCGACGAGATCGACCGCATCCGGAAGGTGAACACCCTGGAGGGCGAGGTCGTCAGCGAGGAACCGGCGGTGCTGCTGCACCCCGCGGAGCACTACTCGATCCCGGAGGAGCGCCTGCAGGAGGCGATGGCCGAGATCGAGGACCTGATGGAGGACCGCGTGCGCCACTTCGAGCGACAGGGCGACCTCGTCGCCGCCCAGCGCATCGAGGAGCGCACGACGTTCGACCTCGAGATGCTGCAGGAGACGGGCTACTGCTCGGGGATCGAGAACTACTCCGTCCACCTCTCCGATCGCGAGCAGGGCGAAGCCCCCTACACGCTGCTCGACTACTTCCCCGACGACTTCCTCACCGTCGTCGACGAGTCCCACCAGACGCTACCCCAGATCCGCGGGCAGTTCGAGGGCGACAAATCACGCAAGGACTCGCTGGTCGAGAACGGGTTCCGCCTCCCGACGGCGTACGACAACCGCCCGCTCACGTTCGAGGAGTTCGAGGAGAAGACCGACGAGACGCTGTACGTCTCGGCGACGCCGGGGGAGTACGAGCGCGAGCACTCCGACCAGATCGTCGAACAGATCGTGCGCCCGACCCACCTCGTCGACCCCGCGGTCGAGGTCACGAGCGCCGAGAGCCAGATCGAGGACCTGATGGAGCGCATCGACGACCGCATCGAGCGCGACGAGCGCACGCTGGTAACCACGCTCACCAAGCGGATGGCCGAGGATCTCACCGAGTACCTCGAAGAGGCGGGCGTGAACGTCGCGTACATGCACGACGAGACGGACACGCTGGAGCGCCACGAGATCATTCGGTCGCTCCGACTCGGCGAGATCGACGTGCTCGTCGGCATCAACCTCCTGCGTGAGGGGCTGGACATCCCCGAGGTCAGCCTCGTCGCCATCCTCGACGCCGATCAGGAGGGGTTCCTGCGCTCGGAGACGATGCTGGTCCAGACGATGGGGCGTGCGGCGCGGAACGTCAACGGCGAGGTGGTGCTGTACGCCGACGAGCGCACGGACGCGATGCGGAGCGCGATCGAGGAGACCCGCCGCCGCCGGGCGATCCAGCAGCGCTACAACGAGGACAACGGCTTCGAACCGACGACGATCGAGAAGGCGATCGGCGAGACGAACCTCCCGGGGAGCAAAACCGACGCCTCCGGCGCCGCGAACGCCGAGGTGGGCGACGCCGACGCCGCCGCTCGACAGATCGAGCAGTTGGAGGAACGTATGGAGGCCGCCGCCGACAACCTCGAGTTCGAACTCGCGGCGGACATCCGCGACCGGATCAGGGAACTCAGACAGGAGTTCGACCTCGACGGCGGTGACGAGGGCGTCGCGCCCGAACCGGACGCGGAGTTCTAAGGCGTCGTCGTCGCCGTCACCGTCGTGGTCCCGTTCTGGGGCGCCTCGCCGGCGCCGGCTGCGGAGCCGTTGCCGGCCTCGGGGGCATCCGTCCCTGGAGCCGGGGTGCCCGCCGTGGTGCTGTTCGGCGAGCCGGTGGTTCCGTTCGGCGCTTGGCTGCCGTCGTTCGGCACCTCAGTACCGTCGTTCCGCCCCTGGCTACTGTCGTTGGGGGCTTCATTGCCGTCATTCGGTGCCTGGCTGCCGGCGCCGACCGTCTCGTTGTTCCCGTCAGTCGAGTTCGCCGGGCTATCCCCTGTCACGGGTTTGTCGCCGTTACCGGGCGATGAGCGGTTCACTGTCCGGTTCTGGGCGTCCTGACCGGATCCGTCCGGTGGCCCAGTCGTGGAGTCGTTCTGGTTCGGTCTTGATCTATCGGACGGGTTCTCGCCGTCGGGCGGGCCAACTGCGGAGTCGTTGGGCGGACCGCGCGCGGTGTCGTTGGGCGGACCGAGCCCGTTCCCGACGTCCTCGCCGGCGATCGCACGGGCCGCCTCGGCCATCTCACCGCCGCCGGCGCGGTTGGCCTGCTGGGCCACCGACCGGACCTGGCTCACGTTCGCGCCCTGGGCCCGAAGCGCTTCCTCGGGCAGCGAGTCGGCGACAGTCGCGGTCTGATTGGCCCGTCGCTCGACCGCCCGGAGCTGGGCGGCCAGCGCGGCGAGTCGGGCCTGGTACTGCGCCTGCCCGATGCTGCCGTTCTCGTGGGCGCGCTCGAGGCGGGCCTTCTCGGCCTCGAGTTCGTTCAACCGCTCCTGGAGGCGGCCCTGCTGCTCGGCGACGATCCGGGCCTTCGAGCCGTTGGACTCGGCGGCCGCGAACTGTCGGTCGAGCGAGCGCTTGGCGACCTCGCTGTCGACTTCGGCCTGTTGGACGTCGACGACGCCCGCGAACGCGGCACCGGGTGCCGGGCCGTCCTCCGGCGTGGCCTGCGCGCCGGACAGCGTCGCGGCGGCAGGGACGCTGCCGGCGACCACGGCGAGCGTGATGACGACGATTGCGATTCGGTTCACACCCGATACGTAACGACCCACCCGTAAAAACCGTCTACTCACTCCAGCCGGCTTCACCCCGATTAACCCAGCTTAACGCGGCGAGGGCGGGGAATCGTCCTCGTCGTTGGGGAACTTCAGCACGTTCTCCCGGCCGAGCCGGAACGACTCGACTTTCCCGGCATCGCGGAGGTCGCCGACGACCTGACTCGTGCGGGCGGCGCTCCAGTCGAGCTCCTCGGTCACCGCTTTCTGCTTCATCCGGCCGCCGTTTCGTTCCAGGAGGCGCATCACGCGCTCCTCCGGGCTGAGCAGCTCCTCGGGGTGTCGTCTGCCGGCACGGGATCGTCCGGCCCGTCACCGCCAGCGGCTGCGGCGGCCAAGCCGTCGCCGCTGTCCGTGGCCGCGTCGGCGGGCGTATCACCCGACGCGTCACTGGTGGGCGCGTCACCGGGGTTGGCTCGGCACCGACCGGGGTACCGCCCTGCGACGCCTCGCGAGCCCGCGCCGCCTGCTGGCGGCGGTAGTACCAGACGACGCCGGCGCCGGCGAACAGCACGATGCCGACGATCGCGCCCAACGGCGGGGTCCCGCCTTCCGGACGGAGCACGACCTGTGGCTGGCCAACGTCGAACTCGCGGGGCCAGTCCACGTCACCGAGTTCTCGCCTTCGCGGTCGGGCTCGGGATCGACCACGTTCACGACGTACCCGTCGGGCCAACTGATCGTGAGTTCGGTGTCGGCGTCGAGGAACAGTCCCGCCAGCGCGTCGCCGGCGGCGATCTGGCCCTCGGACACCGCCGCGAACCCGACCCAGTCGAAGCTGTAGCGGATGATGCCGTACTCGCCGCTGAGCGGGCTCGTGCGCGCCTCGACGGTGACGTTCTCGACGGCCATCTCCCGGCCAGTCGCGTTCTCGGCGGCCGCGACCGTCGACTCCATGCGCGAGGCGAACTGGCCCCGGTAGTCGCTGGTGTTCTGCTCGATGTCCTGCTGGAGGCTCTCGAACGCTTCGGTGGTGTTCTGATCGTCGAGCGCGACGCGGTACTCGATGCTCCACCGGGCGTCGCCGTTCTCGTCGACGGCGGCCTCGAGTACGACCCTGTCCGTCTCGACGTCGCCGGTCTGGAACGCGGGGAACTCCGCGGCGGCGCCGACGCCCGAGCTGACGAGCAGGAGCGTCAGTACGATCGCGAGGACACGGGCCCTCCAGCACGAGGCGTCGGACGGGGCGGCGCCCCCACGACAAGATCGGCCGGGGAGGTGGGTCCGTGGATCCATTCGTTCGAACGTGCGTCGCCCCGGAGTAAATGCGTTGCCGTCCCAACTTTCGAGCGCCCCCATCGTGTTTCGAAACCACCATTTCCAGTCCGGAGCGTGCTCGAAACGGCCATAGCCCTTTTTGCGTACCCGGCGCGAGCTATCTCCCATGAACACGCGAGGGAACCTCGAAGCCGAGGACCTGCTGAAGCTGATACTGGTGCTCGTGGTGGCGTGGCTGGTGATCGAGCTGCTCGGTGAGGTGCTCGAGCTGTTCACCGGCCTGCTCGGCCTGATCCCGGACCTGCTCGGGATCGCGATCATCGTGCTGGTGATCCTCTGGCTGCTCGACCGGATCTAACGCTCCCGCGAGACGCCGACGACGCGCTTTTTACTGCCGACCGCCCAGCTTTCGCCGTGAACCGTCGCGCCGACAGCACCGCCGTTTCGCAGCCGCAGTGAACCTCCGGGTTCCGCCGGCGGTCGAACGCCTCGCCGACCGCCTCCACCCGAAACTCACCCCCTTCGAGCAGGTGCGTGGGCGCCACACGCTCGTCGTCAAGCGGATCGAGGCCGACACGTGGCAACGGGGCGGCGGTGGCGTCCGCGAGCGCCTCCGCCGGATCCTCGACGGGACGAAGCCGTTCCCCGTCCGCATCGACGGCGTCGACTACTTCGCCGATCCACCCGACGGCCGCGGCCCCGTGGTGTACCTCAGCGTCGAGAGCGAGGGGATCCGGCAGCTGCACCGTCGGCTCTGTCGGGAGTTCCCGGTCGTCGACGACCTGGAGGGCGAGAACTACGTCCCGCACGTGACGCTCGCGCGCGGGGGCAGCGTCGCCGACGCCGAGCGCGTCGCCGAGACCGCGATCGACCCCGTCGAGTGGACCGCCGAGCGCGCGTTGACGTGGGACCGCGAACACCGCGAAGCGGTCGACCGATTCCGGCTACGCGGCTGATCTTCCGACTTCGGCCGCCACCGCCAAAAGCCGTTTGGCGGGTTTTGGCTCGCCTAATCCACTGAGACGGCCGATTTTCGGGGAGAACCACAAAACCCTATACGGTGGCAGGTGAACATCGGGGTGATGCCAACCGTCGAATACCTCAACTACGAAGTGCTTGACGACCACGGCTGGTCGATGGACGACGACGATCTGTTCGAGCAGGCCGCCGACGCGGGCCTCGACGGCGAGGACTACGGCACGCTCGAAGTGAACCAGGGCGAGTACATCCTTGAGGCCGCCGAGGCCCAGGGGTACGACTGGCCGTTCTCCTGCCGCGCCGGCGCGTGTGCGAACTGCGCCGCCATCGCGAAGGAGGGCGAGATCGACATGGACATGCAGCAGATCCTCAGCGACGAGGAGGTCGAGGAGAAGGACGTCCGCCTGACCTGTATCGGCTCGCCGGCCACCGACGAGGTCAAGATCGTCTACAACGCGAAGCACCTCGACTACCTCCAGAACCGCGTCATATAACGCGGTCGACGCTGCTTCGAACAGGCCTTCTTGTGGGGCGCCGACGCGCAGCACTCCGCACGTCGGGCAGCGCTCTCCCCCGATCAGCTCTCTCTCGTCCCTCGCCGCAGGAACCAGTCGAACAGCGGCGTGTGTTCGACCACGCCGTCCCTAAGTCGTCGCAGTGTCGACGACTCGACGAACATCGTCGCCGCCTCGAAGCGCGCTTCGCGCTGCACGCGCTTGGCGGCCGGCCGGCGCCGTCGCTCGAACTCGGCCAGCGCGCCGGGCGGATCGCCGGTGGCGAGCTCCTGTGCGAGCACGCGGGCGTCCCCTAGCGCGAGCGAGCCCCCCATCCCGGAGATGGGGTGGACGGCGTGGACGGCGTCGCCGATCAGGGCGACGCGGTCGCTGTGCCAGGACCCGCAACTCACCTCGCGCACGCGATCGAAGAACGGCTCGTCGTCGGTGCCGGCGAGCAGGTCGGGCAGTTTCCAGCCGATCGCGGCGGCCTGTCGGCGGAGTTCGTCGCGGGGGTCGTCGGGACGTGAGTCCAGTCGCGCGGCGAGGTTGAACCCCACGCGGTCGCCGACGCGGGCGACGAACCCCTCGCTACCCGGCCCCATACGCTCACCATGTCGCTCTCGAGGTCGACGTCCTGTGGCGCCCAGAGCGACCAGACGTAGGTGTCCCGCTCCGCGAGCGTCCAGTCGGCGAAGCACTGCTCGCGAACCGTCGAGTGGACGCCGTCGGCGCCGACGACGAGGTCGAACGTGCCGCCCGTGCCGTCGTCGAACGTCACGTCGACCCCGTCGGCGTGCTCTTCGATGCGCGCGGGTTCGGTGCCCATCCGGACCCAGTCGTCCGGGACCGACTCCCGGAGCGCGGCGTGGAGGTCGCCGCGGTGGACCGCGAGCAGCAACGTCTCCTCGGTCGGAACCCTCGTCCGGGTCAGCACGCTGCGGTCGCTGGAGCGGACCTCGAACGCCGAGGGATCGGCCGCCCGTTCGCGGACGGTCTCCAGCCGATCGATTTCGTCGAGTACGTCGATCCCGTCCGCCCAGAGGCCGATGCCGTAGCCCCCGCCGCGCCACTCGGGCGCCCGCTCGACGATCAGGGGCTCCCGCCCCTGTCGCGACAGGTAGTTCGCGAGGGTCAGCCCCGCGAGCCCGCCGCCGACGATCAGGACGTCGGATGCCTCCGTCGGTGCCATCGTGTCGTCACAGTTCGCGCCCACACCGAATTGTTCGGAGTGTTGACTATATGGTTTGCGCTCCAAACTAAATTTAGAACACAAACCTATTTGCCGGTTCGGTCGGGAGCATCGAACGTCATGAGCACCGACACTCGCCGCGTCCCGGACGCGGGCCGGTTCCTCGAACAGACCGGCGCGTTCGCTGCACGCGCGCTGCGGACGCTCCGGCGGAACGGCGCCGTCGTCTTCTGGGCGGTCGCGTTCCCGGCGCTGTTCTACCTGTTGACGGTGTACCTGCTGATAGACACGAGCGCGATGCGCGCCGAAACGGTCGGGCTCGTCAAGGCCATCAACGCCGTCTCCTACGGCACGTTCGCGGCACTGGTGGTGTTCCTGAACACGTTCTCCCAGTCGCTGGTCGCCGACGTCGAGGGCGGGCGGTACGCGCAGTTCCGCGCGCTCCCCGTCTCGCCGGGCGCGGATTTCCTGGGCCGGTTCGCGGCCGCCTACGCGTTCGCGGCCGTCGCCGTCGGCGTCGTCCTCGGCGTCGGCGTCGCCACCGGCGCGAATTTCGAACTGCGGTCGGCGCTCTCGCTGCCGGTGGTGGCGCTGGGGCTGCTCGCGCTCGGCCTGTTCGCGGCGAGCATCGCGGTGGTGCTCGTCGCGGCGGTCCCCGAACCCAAGTTCGCGAGCATCATCACCATCACGCTGGTGCTGCTCGCGTTCTTCCTCACGGGCTACAACGGCGTCCAGCCCGGGATGGTCGCCTCGGCCGCCGAGTTCGTGAACTACGTCCCCAACGGGCTCGCGACCCGCCTCGCGGTGTATCACCTCGTCCCCGTCAGCGACTGGGCGAGAGCCGGGCTGGCCGACCCAGCGGCACCGACCGGCGGCCGGTTCCTCGGCTTGCTCGCGGCCTACGCCGCCGCCGGGGGTGGTCTCGCCGTCGTTGCGACCCGTCGCTCGCTCTACCGGGGTGAGATCCAGTGAGCCCCGAGACGACCGTCCCCGATCCGGCCGCGGAGGCCGGCGCTCCCGCCGTCGAGGCCCGAAACGTCCGCAAGCGTTTCGGCGACGATGGCGTGCTCGACGGCGTCGACCTCACGGTCCGAGAGAACGAGGCGCTGCTGCTGATGGGCCCCAACGGCACCGGGAAGACGGTGCTGCTGTCCTGCCTCGCCGGCAGCGTCGAGCCGACCGACGGCGAGATCCGGCTGTTCGGCGACCCCGTCGGCGCCGACGGCGGCCGGGGGCTCTCCCTGCTGCTCCAGGGCGGGGCGAGCGTCGACAGCCTCTCGGGCCGGGAAACCGCGGAGTTCTACAGCAGCCTCCACCCCGAGTTCACCGACCGCTGGCGCGACCTGGTCGAGACGTTCGGCCTCGCCGCGGACCTCGGGAAGCGCACGAAGCACTACTCCGAGGGGATGAAGCGAAAGCTCGAACTCGCGCTAGCGCTGGCGGTCGACACGCCGCTGTACTTCCTCGACGAACCCACGGCGGGCGTCGATCTCTCGATGGTTCAGACGTTCCACCGCGCCATCCGCGAGCGGGTCGAGGCGGGGGGACCGTCGTGGCCACCAGCCACCGGCCCGTCGACGCCGCCTTCGCCGACCGCATCGCGTTCGTGACCGGCGACGGCGTCACCGCGGTTGACGCGCCGGACTCCCTGCTCGACGGCGTCCCCGAGACGGTCCGTCTCGTCGGGGGGCCCGCCGGAACCGACGCGGTCGAGCCCCACGTCGTCGACGGCCGGCTGTTCCACCACGGCGACGAGCGCCGAGGGTTCCTCGCGGCGGACGCCACCCTCGCGGACGTGGCGGCCGCCGCGCCCCAGGATACGGCCGTCGAGACGGTCGAGCCGAGCTACACCGACGCGTTCAACTACTACGTCCACGCTGCGGGGAACGATGACTGAGGACGTCGACCCTGCCGAACTCCAGCGCGACCTCGACCGCATCAAGGACGCGATGGGCATCGCCGAGCGCTACGAGCGCGCGCCCGAACAGTGGCTGCTGTTCGGCGTCGTCGTCGCTCTCGGTAGTGCGCTCTCACAGTTCGTCGTGCTCGAACGGCTCGCCGGGTTCTGGTTCTTCGCGATCTGGTTCGGCCTGTTCGGCGCGTTCGGCGCGGTGCTGTACCGCCGTTTCGAGGGCTACTCCTGGGCGCCCGGTGGGGGAACGCCGAACATCGGCTATCTGATCCTGCTCGTCTACGCCGGCACGTTCGCCGTCCAGTTCGTCGCCGAGCCGTTCCTCCCAGCGCTGGGCTATCTCGCGGAAACCGCGTTCGTGCTCGGCCTGGTGCTCGTGATGCTCGGACTGGCGTATCTCGTCGCCGCCGAGGCGCTCAAGGCCCACCGCATCCGCGACCGCGACCGGCGGGCGTTTCAGGTCGGGGGCGTCCTGATGATCGCCCTCGGTGTCGCGATCGCCAACGTCGAACCGCTCCACGAGTGGGGGTTCGCGGCGTACGGCGGAACGTATCTGCTTTACGCCGTCGCTTCCTACCGGATACTCACGCGACCGTAGATGGATCTCGACAAACTCGTTCACCAGCCGACTCGGCTCGAGATATTCGCCTACCTCTATCGCCACGGCGAGTCGACGTTCACCGACCTGACCGAGGATCTCGACCTGACGGAGGGGAACCTCTCGAGCCACCTCCAGCGCATGGAGGACGAGGACGCCGTCGAGATCCGCAAGGAGTTCGTCGACAGACGCCCCCGGACCACCGCCGTCCTCACCACGACGGGGGAGGAGCTGTTCGAGGAGCACGTCCGCCAGCTGCAGGGACTCATCGACGATATCGACTGACCTGCGGTACGTCGCCCGGGCAGTCCGGGACGGATCTCCTCGCTGCCACAACTACCCCACAGGAGAAAGGGCTCGAACGCGTTCGACGGCGCCTAAAACACGCCCCTCAGAAGCTGCCCCACCGCAGCGACACCATCACCCCGATCAGCACCAGCTGCATCACGCCCTGCACGCCGCCGAGCTTCGCGTTCCGCGCGCCGATCCGGGAGATGATGGCCGCGTCCGGGTCGGCCGAGGTGATCTCCTGATACATCCGGATCTCGCCGGGCAGCAGGAAGCCGAACCCCTGCACCGACAGCAGCGTCACGATTCCCAGCGAGAGCGAGATCAGCAGCGGGATCGACTGCAGGTCGCCGATCGTCGTCGCGACCCACGCCAGCGAACCGACCGCTGAGACCGCAAACAGCGCCTGCCAGCGGCGGTCGCCGAAGGCGTCGAGCCGCCACCCGGCGAGCAGCAGCGCCGGCAGCAGGTTCGCGGCGGTGAACAGCGCCAGCCACGGCTCGCTGTTGGGGAAGAGGCCGAGCCGCTGGGCCAGCGTGATCCCGCCGACGATGGTGACGAACGCCATCGAGGGGAGGAAAAACGTCGTCTTCGGCGTCAGCCGCGTGAACATTGCGGCGCTCTGCTCCTCGTCCAGTCCCCCGATCGCGGGGCCGAGCACCGCGCCGATGAACAGATCCGTCCCGGTCCAGAGCAGCCCCGCCATCACGTGGACGTACGTGTGCGCCTCCACGGATGCGCGCCCGGAGACGATGTACCCCACCGCGAGCAGCGAGACGGCGACGACCGCGCCCGCGAACGCGGGGTTGGCTCTGTTTCCTAACCCACTGATCGTACCACGAAGCGAACGTGTCGACATGCAGGGACGTTTGAACGATCGGTAATAAGGCTACCTTCTGCGGTAACTGGGTGGCTCGGCCGCTCGGTTTCCCCAAACGCTTTGCCCGTCGCCGCTGGCGTGCGGGACATGGTCGATTCGCTGGGGGCCGTCGCCTCACTCGGCGACCTCGCGCGCCTGCTCGCAGTGCCGCTGCTGGGGTGGGCCGCGCTGCGGGATATCCGCACACGACGGGTGCCCAACTGGGTCTGGTACGTTTTAGGGATTCTTGGGATTGTTCTTTTGGTCACTGATCTATTGTATTGGTATCCCTTCAACACGTACTCGACCAATCTAATGCTCATCCGCGTAGCTATTAGTATTGGATTTGTAGCACCACTCTGTTTCCTGTTTTATCTCATGGAGGGCTTCGGTGGTGCCGATTTGAAGGCACTATTAGCCCTCAGTATTCTGTTCCCCACGTATCCGGCCTACTACCCGCCGATCACTCTCGTCGAAATGGGTGTTCCTGCAATACTACCGTATGTAAATACTCGAATCGGTGTATTCTCTCTCACAATACTCACGAATACTGTTATTGTTGGTATCGCATCTCCGCTTGCCCTCGCGGTTAGGAATGCTCTTTCCGGGAGATTCGGGTCCCGATGTTTCTTGGAATGAACGTTGATGTTTCAGAATTACCTGAACGGCACGGACGATTATTTGCCAATCAGCACCGATATTCCCTATCTAATCTTCAGCTTAGTTCGATATTGAACGCTTTTAGCCGAGAGAAGATCTCTTTAGATAACCTTGTCTCTCTTGTCAAACCATCTGGATTCGATCTCGACGCCCTGCGCATGTACCTGCGCTGGCGCGGGCTCCCGCTCGCGGAACTGCGCGCACACCCCGACCGCTACCGCGACCCCGACGGCGTCGGCGAGACGTTCGACGCCACCGACGGCGCCGTCGCCGAGGCGGCCGTCGAACACGACGCGGCCTCGGCTGCTGGCGACGCGCCCGAACCCACCGACGGCGACTACGACGACCCCTGGGCCGCCGAGCAGTTCCTCGACGACATCGAGGGGTCGGCGTACGGCACCGACGCCGAGACGCTGCGTGCGGGGCTGGAAACCGTCGCCGCCGCCGACGAGGTGTGGCTCTCGCCGGGGCTCCCGTTCATCGTCCCGATGTTCGTCGGCCTGCTCGTCGCGCTGACGTACGGCGACCTGCTGTACGGACTGTTGACCGCGTTGGGGCTGGCCTGACCTCACTGCCGCTCGACGACGAGCAACACCGCCAGCCCGAGGATGATGAGCGTGTACGCCGCCGCCGCGAACAGCGCCGCTTGCTCGCTCGGGTACTCGCCGGTCCGGAAGATGAT
This sequence comes from Halolamina pelagica, assembly GCF_001307315.1. Taxonomy (GTDB): domain Archaea; phylum Halobacteriota; class Halobacteria; order Halobacteriales; family Haloferacaceae; genus Halolamina; species Halolamina pelagica_B. The sequence goes on along the minus strand of NZ_LGUC01000001.1, from coordinate 397,500 downwards.
CGCCTTCCGGACCATCGCGATCACGCCGGTGTAGATGACGAGGCGGACGATCCGGCGGGTGTCGGACTCCTGGGTGTAGGAGACGACGGTCTGGTACACCTCGACGATGATGAGCAGCAACAGCGCCGTGTCGATGAACCCGACCACCACCAGCGGGTCGGTGATGGTGCCATCGAGAGCGCTCCCGACGATCTGGAGCCCGAGGTCGAACACGCCGATGGCGAACAGGACTCCCAGCACCACCGCCGCGATAACCTCGGTGTACCGAATCAGCGTCTCGCTGAGTGCCAACAGGCGGTCGTCGACGCCATCCCCCGGCTCGGGCCGCCCGCCGAGCGGCTCCGGCTCCTCGTCAGTCATGGCTATTCGTTCGCCCCTGCCCTTTTGACTGTGACGCCCACCATCGCGGTCGAGTTGGGAGGGGCCCCGCTGGGCTCGTCGTCGCTGCCGTCTGCCCGCCCCGCGGTTCGGCGTCCCGCGGCCTCGGGTGTTTATGGGTCCGAGCGCCTACTGCCAGAGTATGGCTGAGCTCTCGACGGTCGACATCGACTTCGGCGACGACGGGCTGGTCCCCGCAGTGACGCAGGACGCCGACGACGGCGAGGTGTTGATGCTCGCGTACGTCTCGCCCGAGGCGCTCCGGCGCACCGTCGACACGGGCCGGGCCCACTACTACTCCCGCTCCCGCGACGAGCTTTGGGAGAAAGGTGCCACCAGCGGCAACACCCAGTCGGTCGTCGACGTGCGCGTCGACTGCGACGGCGACACCCTGCTGTACGTCGTCGAGCAGGCCGGCGGCGCCTGCCACACGGGCTATCGCTCCTGCTTCCACCGTTCCGTCGCGTCGATCGACGACGACGGCGAGACCGTCGACGTCGAGACGGTCGGCGAGCAGGTGTTCGACCCCGACGCTGTGTACGAATGAGCGTCGCCGACGAGCCGGTCCCCGCCGAACCCACGACCGACGACCTGCTCGCGGAGCTCCGCGCCGCCCGCGCCGAACGCGAGGAGATCGCCGCCGAGATCGAGCGCTACGGCGAAGGATCCGTCCAGGCCGTCGCCGACGCGGTGGGGGAGGCGACCCGGCTGTTCGACCGCTACGCCGACTCCGCGACCGGGACGGGCGACTTCGAGGCGTACCTGGAGTTCCAGAGCCAGTTCGCCGAACTGGTCGAGGACCTCCCCGAGGGGATCCCCGATCGCGAGGGGTTCGAGGCGGCAAACGACGCGGTCGATCAGCGCACCATCTCCGAGAGCGACTTCCAGCGCGCTCGCGAGGCGATCGCCGACGCCCGCGAGATCGCCGCCCTGCTCGATCGCCGCGAGGCCGCCCGCGAACGCGTCGACGACGCCGAGCGAGCGGTCTCCGAGCGGCTCTCGGCGATCGAGCGCCGGCTGGACGAGCTCGCCGAGCTCCGCCGGCTCGGCGACGCGGACCTCTCGGCGCCGACCGAAGAGTTGACCGAACCGATCGAGCGCTACGACGCGGCGGTCCGCGACGACTTCGCGGCGTTCGTCGACGACGCGCCGGTCCGGGAGCTCCTGGGGTTCATCGAGACGACGCGGCACTACCCGCTGATCGACTACCAGCGCCCGCCGAACGATCTGCTGGCGTACGTCCGGAACCACCCCGCCGGCGAGGAGCCGCTTCCGACGCTGCTGTCCTACGCCGACTATTCGGGCTCGAAGCTCTCACACTACGTCGAGGACCCGACCGCGTTCGAAACCACGGTGCCGGTCCACCGGACGTACCTCGATCGCATCGACGCCGCGCCGCTGACCGTCGGCTCGCCGCCGCCGGCCGCGGAACTGCGCTATCTCGCGAGCGAGCTGGTGTCGGTCGTCGCCAGGTTCGCCGACGAGGCGACGGTCGCGCTCGCCCGTGATCTGCGGGATCTGGCGCGGCGGGAGGAGTACGACCGCCTGCGCGACGCCGTCGTCGCCGAGTCGGAACTCACCGCCGACCAGCGCGAGGCGCTCCGGAACGGCGAGATCGAGGCAGAAGCGGAACGACTCCGGGAAGCCCGGCAACGGCTGGCTGAGGCGCTGAACTGAGAGAACGCCGCGGGGTTCAGTCGTCGTCGAGCGCCGCGGCGAGTTCGTCTTCGACTGCGTCGGCGAGTTCGACCGCGCGGTCGCGTTCGCGAGCCTCGGCGTAGATCCGCACCTTGGGTTCGGTGCCGCTGGGGCGGACCAACACCCACGCGTCGCCGTAGTCGAGGCGGTAGCCGTCGACGGTTTCGGCCTCCACGTCGGCGTCGGCGGCGTACTGCTCGGCTGCGCTCAGCATCGTGCTGAGCTCCGCCTCCTCGTCGTAGGCGAGGTTCCGCCGGACGTTCTCGTAGGCGGTGTAGGGCTCGACCACCTCGCTCGGCGTCTCGCCGCTCGTGGCCAGCAGTTCGAGGAACTTCGCGGCGATGAACGCGCCGTCGCGCACGAGCCGGTAGTTCGGGAAGAAGATCCCGCCGTTGCCCTCGCCGGCGATGGGGACCCGGCGACCGCCGGCCTGCAGCTCCTGAATCCGCGTGATGATGTTGGTCGCGCCGATGGGGGTGAGTTCGAGGTCGGCGCCCACCTCGTCGCACACGTCGACCAGCCGCTGGGAGACGTTCACCGCGGCGACGGTCGCGTCGCCGGGTTCGAGCGCCTCGGCCGCCAGCGCGGCCAGGGAGGCGTCGCCCTCGACGTACTCGCCGGCCTCGTCGAAGAAGATGGCGCGGTCGGCGTCGCCGTCGTGGGCGATCCCCACGTCGGCGTCGGCCGCGCGGACGAGCCGACCCAGGTCGTCGAGGTTCTCCGGCACCGGTTCGGGGTTCCGGCCGGGGAAGTGGCCGTCGGGCTGGCCGTTGACGGTCACGACCTCACAGCCCAGTCGGCGGAAGAACTCGGGGCTGGTGAGCGCGCCCGCGCCGTGGCCGGGGTCGAGCGCGACGGTCAGGCCGGCGTCGGCGATGGCCGCGCGGTCGACGTTCGCGAGCAGGTCGTCGACGTAGTCGTCGGCGACGCCGTCGATGCGTCGGGAGTTGCCGGTGGCGTCCCAGCCGGCCTCCTCGAACGTCTCGCCGAGCAGGCAGTCCTCGACGCGTTCGAGCTCGGCGACCGGGAGCTCGACGCCGTCGGCGCCGACGAGCTTGATCCCGTTGTACTCCGGCGGGTTGTGGGAGGCGGTGACGACGACGGCGGGGACTCCCTCCACCTCCGCGTAGCGCACGGCCGCGGGGTGGGCATGACGCCGAGCCGGTCGGCGTCGAGTCCCACGGCAGTGAGGCCGGCGTCGGCGGCGTTGGCGAACAGCTCGCCGGTGGTTCGGGTGTCCCGGGCGATGGCCGCGCGGTCGGTGTCCCAGACGGTGCCGGCAGCCTTGGCGACCCGGAGGACGAACTCGGCGGTGAGCTGTTCGCCGGCCACCCCGCGGGTGCCGCTGGAGCCGAAAACCTTCATTCAGGTGGTGGTGGAGTGTCCGGGTTCAAAGCGGTTCCGAAGGCTGCAGAACCTGACTCGCCGTTCGTGTCGTGTTCCCGCCACGTCGGCGAGACCGGGACCGCGGGCTAATCGTCCGCCGTCGCCGCCCCCGACACCGAGCCGCCGGCTTGCATCGCCCAGAGGCTCGCGTAGTCGCCGTCCGCCCGGAGGAGTTCGTCGTGGCTGCCGGTCTCGGCGACCTGCCCTTCCTCCATCACCACGATGCGGTCGGCGTCCTTGATCGTCGAGAGCCGGTGGGCGATGACGAACGCCGTGCGGTCCGCGGTCAGCCGGTCGAGACTCTGCTGGATCTGCTCCTCGGTCTCGGTGTCCACGTCGGAGGTCGCCTCGTCGAGGATGACGATCTCCGGGTCGTTCAGCAGGGCGCGGGCGATCGCGAGCCGCTGGCGCTGGCCGCCCGAGAGCTTCACGCCCCGCTCGCCGATCTCGGTGTCGTACCCCTCGGGCAGATCGGTGATGAACTCGTGGGCCTCCGCGGCTTTCGCGGCGTCGACGACCGCGTCGCTCACGGACTCGTCGTCGCCTGAGAGCACTGATAGGTCGCCGTAGGCGATGTTCTCCTCGGCGGTCCCCGAGAACATGTAGGGGTTCTGCTCGACGATCCCCACGTGCTCACGCAGGTGCGGGAGATCCCACTCGCGTACGTCGACGCCGTCGACGCGCACAGCCCCATCGTCAACGTCGTAGAACCGCGGCAGGAGCTTCAACAGCGTCGACTTCCCGGCGCCGGTCGTCCCGGCGAGTCCCACGGTCTCGCCCGCCGCCACGTCGAGATCGACACCGTTCAGGATCGTCTCGTTCTCCTCGTAGCTGAACGTCACGTCGTCGAACTCGACATGGCCCTCGACTGACTCGGGCACGTAGGCGTCCTCCGGGCTGGTGACCTCCGGTTCGTGGCCCAGGATTCCGAACACGCGCTCGGAGGAGGACTTCGCGAGCTGGTACTTGTTCGCGGTCTTGCCCACCCGCCGCATCGGCGCGTAGAGGCGGCGCAGGAGCATGAAGAAGGTCGCGACGACGCCGGCTTCCAGCGCGCTCGAGGAGCCGGTGATGATGTCGCTGCCGACGACCCACAGCATCGCGACGAACACCAGCCCCGTGATGATCCGGAGCCCGGAGAAAAAGGCCCGCCGGATCTTGATCGCGCCGACCTTCTCGTCGTGGTAGTGATCGCTCTGGTCGGAGACGCGGTCGAGCTCGAACTCGTAGCGGTTGAACGTCTTGATCACCCGCGCGCCGCCGAGGTTGTTCTCCAGCCGCGAGTTCAGACGGGAGACGGTCTCCCGAATCCCCCGGTACTTGGGCTCGATCCACGTCAGGAACCGCCCGGAGGCGAGGCCGATGATCGGCACCGGCGCCAGCGCGATCACCGCCACCTTGGGGAGTACCAGAACATGATCGCCGCGATACCGCCGACGGTGGCGACGACGCGGATCGCCTGCCGGATCTCCGTGTTGAGGAACTGCTCCAGCCGGTTCACGTCCTGGTTCAGCACCGACATCATCGCGCCGGTCTGGTGGGAGGCGAAGAAGCCGAGTGAGAGGCGCTGGATGTGGTCGTACGTGTCGTTGCGCAGGTCGCGCTGTACCTTCTGTGCGGTGGACATGAACAGGTACCGCGAGGCGAAGCGGGCCAGCGACCGCACGACGTAGGCGGCGCCGGCGATTATCACCAACTGCTCCAGGAACTGGAGGCGGGCGGCCTCGCCGGTGATCCGTCCGGTCGGGAGCAGCCCGGCGCTGACGAGCAGCCCCCCCTCGCCGGTCCCGTTCCGGATGACGCGATCGATGGCGACACCGACCAGCAACGGCGGGATTAGCCGGGACAACCGGACCACGAAGGCGGCGACGGTGCCCACGGTCAGGCGCCGCCAGTAGGGAACGCAGTAGCGCAGGAGCCCCTTCATCGAGTGGCCGTCGACCGACTGACGGATCTCGGCGAAGCTCCCGTGTTCGTCACTCATTACGGTTCGAAACACGTCCCAGTCGGAAAGATGTGGGGCTGCCGGAGGCGAAACCCGGTTGTGGGTGGCCGCTGAACGCCGCTAGGCGCTGTCCGCGGTAGTGAGGTCGGTCTCGGAGAGCGGCACCGTCGACAGGCCGCCGGCGTTCCCGTTCTTGTAGGCGTAGACCACCACGCCGGCCTCGGGATCGACCGCGCGCTTGAGCGTCCCGTGGGGGTCGTCGTCGGCGATGGTCGCGCTGTCGAGGTCAGCCAGCCGGTCCGTGTCGTCGCGGTCGTCCTGGGTCGACGAGGGACCCCGCTCCTCGTCGACGCCCCAGTCGTCGCTCTCGGTCGTGTCGTCGGACTCGTTCTCGTCGTCGAAGAGGGCCATACCGGGGTGTGACCCGCGGCGTGGAAAACGTACCGCTGCCTACCGGTTCAGCGTGTGGATCGCCTCGTCGTTGGCGTTCTCGGCGGCCTCCATCACCGCCTCCGCCAGCGTCGGGTGGGTGTGCACCGTCGACGCCACGTCCTCGAGCGTCGCGCCCATCTCGATCGCGAGCGCACACTCGGCGATCAGTTCGCTGGCCTCGGGGCCGACGATCTGGGCGCCGAGGATGAACCCGGCCTCCTGCTCGGCGACGAGGCGGACGAACCCCTCGCTCTCGCCGGTCGAGAGCGCGCGCCCGGAGGCGCGGAACGGGAACTGCCCGATCTTGGGCTCGAAGCCGGCCTCCTCGGCCTCGGCTTCGGTCATGCCCACGGTCGCGATCTCGGGGTCGGTGAAGACGGCCGCCGGGATCGCCTGCTGGTCCAGCGCCGCGGGCTCGCCGGCGATGACCTCGGCGGCGACGATCCCCTCCTTGCTGGCTTTGTGTGCCAGCATCGGCTCGCCGGCCACGTCGCCGACGGCGTAGATGTTGTCGACGTTCGTCCGGGCCTGATCGTCGGTCTGGATGAACCCGTTCTCGTCGACCTCGACGCCGGCGGCTTCGGGGTCGAGGCTCTCGGAAATCGGCTGCCGGCCGACCGCGACGAGCATCTTGTCGGCGTCGTACGTGTACTCCGCGCCGTCCTCGTCCTCGGTGGTGACGACGACCCCGCCCTCGGTCTCCTCCCAGTCGCTCGCGGCCTCGCCGAAGTTGAACTCGATGCCGAGCTCGTCGGCGCGCTTTTTCACCGGGCGGGTCACGTCGTCCTCGTACCCCGGCATGATGCCGTCAAGCATCTCGACGACGGTCACGTCGACGCCCAGCTTGGCGAACACCGTCGAGAGCTCCATCCCGATGTAGCCCGCGCCGACGACCAGCAGCTTCTCGGGCGGCTCCTCGACCTCGAGTGCGTCCCGGGAGGACCAGATCGGGTCGTGCTCGAACTCGAAGCCGGGCACCTGGATCGGCCGGGAGCCCGTGGCGACGATGGCGTGTTCGAAGTCGATGCTCTCCGAGCCCTGGCCCTCGCCGCCGTGAGCGATCCGGGCGGTCGAGTCGTCGACGAACGTCGCCTCGCCCTGCATCAGGTTGACGCCGTTGGCCTTACAGAGCTTCTCGACGCCCCCGGTGAGCTGGTCGACGACGCCATCCTTCCACTCCTGCATCTCGTCGGTGTGGATGACGGGGTCGGCGTGGACGCCCATCTCCGTCGCGTTGCGCGCGTCGTGGGCCACGTCCGTCGCGCTGATCAGCGCTTTCGAAGGGATGCAGCCGTAGTTCAGGCAGGTCCCGCCGTAGCCGTCGCGGTCGACCAGCGTCGTGTCCAGCCCGTTCTGTGCGGCGCGGATGGCGGCGACGTAGCCGCCCGGCCCCGCGCCGATCACCAGTACCTCCGTTCCCGTCGTAACGTCTCCTACGACCATTGTTAGAGCAGTAGTTTCGTCGGCTCGGCCAGGTATTCCTTCACCGTGTTCGTGAACTTCGCGGCTTCGGCGCCGTCGATGACCCGGTGGTCGATCGCCAGCGAGAGCGGCAGCGTGTGGGCTGCTTCGACCTCGCCGTCGTCGACGACCGGGCGCTGTTCGATGGCGCCGAGGCCGAGGATCGACGTCTCGGGGTAGTTGATGATCGGCGTCGCGTACTCGCCGCCGAAGGCGCCGAAGTTCGTGATCGTGAACGTGCCGCCCTGCATCTCCTGGGGCGAGATGCTGCGCTCGCGGGCCTTCGTCGCCAGCTCCTGCACCTCGTCGGCGAGTTCCAGCAGCCCCTTCTCGTCGACGTTCTCGACGACGGGCACCATCAGCCCCGCGTCGGTCGCGACGGCGATACCGATGTTGTAGTAGTTCTTCAGGCGGATGACCCCTTCCTCCTCGTCGAGTTCGGAGTTGAGGATCGGGTACTCCTTCAGCCCCGCCACGACCGCCTTCAGGACGAACGCCATGTACGTCAGGCGGATGCCCTTCTCCTCGGCGGTCCCCTTCAGCTCCTCGCGAGTCTCGACCAGCTGGTCGATCTCCGCGGTGTCGTGGTGGGTGACGTGGGGCGCGGTGTACTTCGAGGTCGCCATCTGCTCGCCGATGGTCCGGCGAACCCCGCGGTAGGGAACGGTCTCCTCGCGAGCTGGCTCGGCGGTGGCGGCCTCCGCGCCCGCCTCGGCCTCGGCGCCGGCTTCCGCTGCCGGCTCCGCCGCGCGCTCGGCGAACGCGCGCACGTCCGCTTCCTCGACGAACGCCTCGCCGTCGCGGGTCTTCTCGGTCGGGACCGCGTGGATGTCCACGCCGAGCTCCTCGGCGAGCGCCCGGGTCGCCGGGACTGCGAGCGTGGTGTCGCGCTCGGCACGGGGGCCGGCGTCCGCGCTGACGGTCTCGCTCACGCCGGCGCCGGTCGGCTCCGCCGGCGCCTCGCTCTCGCCGGGCGTGACGGCCGTCTCGGCGGCGGTCTCGTCGTGTGCTTCGGCGGACTCGGCGTGGGCGCGCACGTCGGCGTCGCTGATGCGGCCGCCGGGGCCGGTGCCCTCGACTTCGGTGATGTCGACGCCGAGTTCGCGGGCCAGCTTCCGGGCCGACGGCGGCGCGAACACGCGTCCCTCGGGCGTCTCCGCGGCCGCGGCCTCCTCGGTGTCGGTCTTCGCGTCGTCGACGCTGTCGCCGGGCTCGCCCTCGGTGTCGGGCGCTTCCGCGGCGGCGTCACCCTCGTCGGCGTCGGCCACCTCGAAGGAGATGATGACGTCGCCGACGGGGACGATGTCGCCCTCCTCGGCGAACAGCTCCTGTACGGTGCCGTCGTAGCGGGAGGGCACCTCGACCAGCGCCTTGTCCGTCTCGACTTCGGCGACGATGTCGCCCTCGCTGACGGTGTCGCCGGGCGACACCTGCCAGGAGACCAACTCGCCCTCGGCGACGCCCTCGCCCACGTCGGGTAGTTTGAACTCTTTGACCGTCATGGTTCAGAACTCCACCGCCTCACGGATACCGTCTTCCACTCGCGCGGCGTTGGGCAGGTAGTAGTCCTCCATCGCGTACAGCGGCACGGGCACGTCGAACCCGGTGACGCGCTGGATCGGCGCCTCCTGATAGACGAGCGCCTCCTCCTGCAGGAGGGCGGTGATCTCGCCGGCGAGACCGCCCGACTTGGGCGCCTCGTGGACGACGACCCCGCGGCCCGTCTTCTTGAACGACTCGACGATGGCCTCGCGGTCCATCGGCGAGACGGTCCGGAGGTCGACGACTTCGGCGTCGACGCCCTCCTCGGCGAGGTTCTCCGCGGCCTCGAGCGTCGGCCGGGTCATCGCGCCGTAGGTGAACACCGACACGTCCGACCCCTCGCGGCGGACGGCGGCCTCGCCGATCGGCACCTCGTACGCCTCCGTGGGCACGTCCTCGCGGAACGCACGGTAGATGAGTTTGGGTTCGAGGAAGACGACGGGATCGGGGTCGCGGATCGCGGAGATCAGCAGCCCCTTCGTGTCGTACGGCGTCGACGGCATCACCACCTTCAGCCCGGCCTCGTGGGTGTAGAACGTCTCCTTCGAGTCCGAGTGGCTCTCTGGCGCGCGGATGCCGCCGCCGTACGGTGCTCGCAGCACCATCGGCAGCGAGAACCGACTCCGGGTCCGGGTGCGGTACCGGGCCATGTGAGAGACGATCTGGTCGAAGCCGGGGTACATGAACCCGGAGAACTGGATCTCCGGCACCGGCTTCATGCCGCCGGTCGCGAGACCGATGGCGCTCCCGATGATCCCAGACTCCGCGAGCGGCGTGTCGATCACGCGCTGCTCGCCGAACTCGTCCTGTAGCCCCTGCGTGGCCCGGAACACGCCGCCGTTGGCGCCGATGTCCTGGCCCAGCGCGACCACGTCGTCGTCGAGTTCCATCTCGGTCGCGAGACCGTCCCGTACTGCCTGTACCAGGGTGAGGTTCTGCGTCTCGCTCATTCTTCCTCCAGGAACGCGTCCTTGCCGTGTCGGTCGACGGTCGCGACGAACTCGTCACGCTGTGCCTGCAGCTCCGGCGGGAGGTCGGCGTAGACGTGTTCGAACATCTCCTCCGGATCGGGCCGGGGCTCGGACTCGGCGGCGTCGATGGCCTCGTCGACCTGCCTCTCGACCGTCGCCTCGATCTCGGCGACGGCGTCGTCGTCGAGGACGTCTTCGGACCGGAGGTACGCCTCCAGCCGCGGGATCGGGTCTTTGGCCTTCCAGCGCTCGACCTCCTCCTCGTCGCGGTAGACGGTGGGATCGTCCGCGGTCGTGTGGGCACCGAAGCGGTACTGCACCGCCTCGATCATCGTCGGCCGGGGCTGATCCTCGTCGGGGTTCCGAGCCTTCTCCAGGGCGTCCTGGGTGACCTTGTACACGGCCAGCGGGTCCATCCCGTCGACCTGCACGCCCTCGAAGCCGTACGCGTTGGCTTTCTGGGCCAGCGTCTCCGAGGCCGTCTGGCGCTCGCGCGGCACCGAGATCGCCCACTGGTTGTTGTTACAGAAGAACACCATCGGCACGTCGTAGACGCCGGCGAAGTTCAGCCCCTCGTGGAAGTCACCCTCGCTGGTGGCGCCGTCGCCGAAGTAACAGATGCCCGCCGTGTCGTCGTGTCCTTGCAGCTTCCAGGACCACGCCAGCCCCGACGCGTGGGGGATCTGGCTCGCGATGGGCACCGCGACGGGGAGGATGTTCGCGTCTTCGGGCACGTCGTTGCCCGCCTCGTACCCCATCCAGTAGAGTAGCGTCTGCTTCAGCGGGAGCCCTCGCACGACCGCGGCGCCGTGTTCGCGGTAGGACGGCACCATCCAGTCGTCGTCGGCCAGCGCGTGGGCCGAACCGATCTGGGCGCCCTCCTGCCCGGAGAGCGGGGGGTACGTCCCCATCCGCCCCTGGCGCTGGAGGCTGACCGCCCGTTCGTCGAAGTGCCGGGCGAGCTTCATGTCCCGGTAGATGTCTATCAGCGTGTCCTCGTCGAGATCCGGCGGTTCGCCAACGAGGTTACCGTCCTCGTCGAGCACCTGCACCCGGTTCTCGGGATCGCGCTGTATCGTACTCACGGCTTCACCCTCCTCTCCATAGGGCGGAATTTCCTTCGCCGCGGTTATAGTGCTTTCGTAAATATTTATCATGGGCAGAAATCACCCGGGTTCAGTTGTGTACTTTTGAGAAGGACGCTTCTGAGTTGAAGATCTCTGGTTTATATCGCTATCGCTCTCCGATTCTCCACTGGAGGGACGCCGCCGCCGACGAAACTGGACGAACGTTCGGGAAGGATTCCTATTGGCTAACCGATAGTTGCTGGTGGGTAGCGTCGTCGGCGAGAACGGGAACTCAGCTCTCCGCGGCCGCGCGGGCCTCCTCACGGGCGCGCTCGGGGCTCTTGCCGTCACGGACGAGCGCGTCGACGAACAGTTCGCCAGCCTTGTAGGAGGAGCGCACCATCGGCCCCGAGGCGCAGTAGAGGAAGCCGAGCTCCTCCTCGGCGACCTGCCGCCACGTTTCGAACGCGTCGGGGTGGACGTACTCGAACACGTCGAGGTGTGAGCGCGAGGGCTGGAGGTACTGCCCGAACGTCACCACGTCGACGCCCACCTGCCGCAGATCCGAGAGCGTCCGGTAGATCTCGTGATCGTACTCCCCGAGGCCGAGCATCAGGCTGGTCTTGGTGTAGATGTCGGACTCGCGGTCGACCTGCTCGAGCACGTCCATCGTCTGCTCGTAGTTCGCGCGGCGGTCCCGAACCGGCCACTGCAGGCGCTCGACGGTCTCGACGTTGTGGGCGATCACGTCGGGCTCGGCGTCGATGATCTGCCGGACCGCGTCCTCGTCGCCCCCGAAGTCGGGGATGAGTACCTCGACGAGCGTCCCGGGGTTGCGCCGCTTGCACTCCCGGATCGTCTCGGCGAAGTGGGCGGCGCCGCCGTCGTCGAGGTCGTCGCGGTCGACGGAGGTCAACACGACGTAGTCGAGGCCGATCTCGCCGACGGCCTCGGCGACGTTTTCGGGCTCGTCGGGGTCCAGCGGATCCATCCCGCCGGTCGCCACGTCACAGAAGTTACAGCCCCGCGAACAGCGCTCGCCCATCAGCATGAACGTCGCCGTCCCGGGGCCCGTGCCGGGCCCGTCACGGCCGCTCCAACACTCGCCCATGTTCGGGCAGTTGGCCTCCTCACAGACGGTGTGGAGATCCCGATCCCGGAGCGTCTGCTTGATGTCGGTGAACCGTTGCCCCGTCGGCGGCTGGCTTTTCAGCCAGTCGGGTTTCCGCCTGCGGCTGCTCATACCCAGTAGTGGGGCGGCGCTCGTGAAAAGCGTGCGGTTCGTTCGACCGTTCCGGCCACTTGTTTCACAACCAATAGGTATTTGTTCCCGGTGGGTAATGAGCGTACGATATCGGATGTTCGACCTCGATTCCGGGGAGATAACCGAGGGGCGGCTCTCGCGGGCGTTGCTCGTGTTGGCGGCGCCGCTGGTCGCACAGAACCTCGTACAGGTGGCCAACTCCGCGGCCGACGTGTTCTGGCTGGGGCGGCTGGGTGACGGCGCGGTCGGCGCGGTCGGCCTGAACCAGCCGATCATGGCGCTTTTGTTCGTCCCGCTGACGGCGGCGATGGTCGGGACGCAGGTGCTCGTCTCCCAGCGTATCGGCGGCGAGAACCAGTCCGGCGCCCGGAAGGCGGTGTTCCACGGGGTCGCGCTCGCGTTCGTCGCCGGGCTCGCCCTCGCGCTGCTGGTCGCGCCCACTGCCGGCCCGATCGTCCGCCTCCTCGGGGCGGGGCCGGATGTGGCGCCCCAGGCCGCGGCGTACCTCTCGACGTACATGCTGCTCTTCCCGCTCACCTCCGTCAGCGACACCGTGGAGATGGGGTTCGTCGGCGCGGGCGACTCCAAGACGGCGATGTACCTCAACTTCCTCGCGATCGGCGGCAACCTCGTGCTCGACCCGCTGCTGATCTTCGGCGTCTGGATCTTCCCCGAGTACGGCGTCGCCGGCGCCGCGCTGGCGACCGTGCTCGGCTACACGATGTCGATGCTGCTCGGCCTCTACTGGCTGGCCGGCGACCACGGCTCGATCTCGCTGTCGCTCGCCGACGCCGGCATCGACCTCGACGAGCTCCGCGAGATGGTGGATATCGGCCTGCCGGCGGGGGCCAGCGGCTGGCCGCCCAGTCGGTCCGGCTGGTCGTCGTCGCGATCGTCACGGTCGTCGGCGGCGCCGCAGGGTTGGCCGCCTACACCGTCGGCGCCCGGGTCGCGACCATCGCGTTCGTCCCCGCACAGGGGCTCCAGCAGGCCGGCCAGAGCGTCGTCGGCCAGAACCTCGGCGCCGATCGCCCCGACCGCGCCCGGCGAGCGACATGGCTCGGCGTCGGCATCGCCGCCGGCGCGCTGGCGGTGATCGGCGCGGTGCAGCTCCTGATCCCGGAGCTGCTCACTGGCGTGTTCGTGCCGGACCTCTCCGAACAGGGCCGAGCGCTCTCGATCCGGTACCTCGAGATACTCGCGTACGGGTACTGGGCCATCGGCGCCACGTACATGCTCCTCGCCGGACTCAACGGCGCCCGCCGCACCAAGACCAGCCTGATCGTCGACCTGGTGAAGTACTGGGGGATCCGGCTCCCGATCGCGGTGCTCGCGCTGCCGGCCGGCCTCGGCGTCGGCGCCCTCGGGCTCTCGCTCGCGCCCGGGCTGGGCTGGGGGATGGAGGCGATCTTCTGGGCGGTCACGGGGTCGAACGTCGCCGCCGCGCTGGGGCTCGGCGTGTACTTCAAGTACGCGACGGGCGAGGGGATGATGCGCCGCGCGGCGAACGTGGCGGCCGCCGACTAGCGCTAGCGGCGCACTGCCGCGGTGTCAGTTTTAATGCTCTCTCCTGTGCCGTGCTTGCAAAGGCGCCGTCATGTTCGAGCAAATCGTCTCCTCGGTCACGAACAACCCGATCCGGTACGCTGCACCCGTCGTCGCCGGCGCGTTCCTGTTGATCACCGTCTATCAAGCGAAGAAGGGCCGTCGCGGGCCCGAAGCGGAGTTCTGGGAGTTCGTCCGCGGCACCGCGATCCCGCTGCTCGACAAGGCCGGCCGGGCGCTGGATATCGGCTACGCGGCCTACACCGTGGGTTACTACGAGTACGCCGGCACGCTGGACGTGACGCCCGAGGAAGCGGAGTCGTTCCTCTACGAACACGGCTTCCGGTGCAACCCCCTCTCGGCGTACAAGACCCTCCCCGACGGCCGCACGGAGCAGGGCTCGTGGGTCTGGCGCGAGAGTCTGCTCGCGACGAAACAGCTCCACGTGATGACGTTCCGCCGTGACGACGGCTCGACCGACTGCTACGCCCACTGGGAGTACTCCGCGATAAACCCCGCCACCGCGCTGAAACACTACCGCGGGGTGGACTACAGCCCGAAGAAGGGCGAGCGGAAACTCGAGGCGAAACTGCCCGACGGCAGCCTCGTCAAGCGCCCGCCCAAACCTGCCGAGACGAACTCCGACGGGTCGCCGACCGCAGCCGTGTCGGCGGGCGAGTCGGCGGGCGGATCGAGCGCGGACGCCACGAGCGCCGAGGCGAACGCGGACGCGACCGCGACCGCAGGCTCGTAGCCGCGCCCGCCCGCGCGGCCGAGAAAACTTCGATTTGAGAGTCCGCGAAAGGTGCTGGACCTCGGCATCGCGATGCTCGAGGCGGCGGGGAGGTGGGTCTCCTCGAACACCTGTAGGTCGGTCAGCATGCTGTCAACGTTTGACGGGGTGGGATACAAAAGTAGGGGGCAGGACCGTTATGTCCTGCAGTTCCAAGTGTTCGTTAATAGCTACAGAACGTCTGTTCAGTAGTCACCGTCCGTTTTCTTAGTCTCAATTTCGACGCTCAGGGGGAGGTTTGTCGCTTTGTACTTCATTTCTGACGAATTATCGCTAGCAACCTTCTTGACCCCGTATTTTCGCTTCTGCTCCTTACTCATCTTACGCGGGTTTAGTGTAGCTGGCGTCTCGGGATCCGCACCCTCCCCTTTCGTTGGTGTACCCGGATCTGCACCATCTTCTCCATACTGAGGGTCGGCTTCATATCCTGAATCCACATTATATTGTGAACCGGAACTGTACGGTGCTGTATCTGCATAGTACGTGAAGTTCAGAGTGAATTGTACTTCCGTACCAACCTCCCCACCAGTCCAAGCTGTGACCTTTACCTCATCATCCGTGTCCACGTCATATGGAACTTCTACTACAAGGCGATGTGACTGAATCATCTTTTCATGATATTCATTGAGTTCATTATCGAACGTGAACCCGTTTGTCACGTTATTCAGGCCTTGCTGAACATCTTGTATCATTAATTGAATCAGGTCTTCAGCTACCATCACACCGCCTACCGGTGCATTTATTGCGCCAATTAAGGAGTCAAATAGCAAATCTGCTATATCTAGTCCCTGGACCTCCTCATCTGGATGGGGGTAGAATCCACAGTATTTCTCGTCATTCATTGTATAGTGTGTGAAATCTGCCCCATAATTATTTGTTGTACCACTCATGTCTAAATCCCAGTGTTGAGAAGAGATGTGGCTTGCGTCCCTCTCGTAGCTACCGTCGCTAGATCGCCTATCCCAGGCCTTAGAAGTAGTTGATATCGCAAATTCGTGCCTCCAGTAATCATCCTGCTCGCCCGATGTAGGCACGTACCAGCCAATCGATGAACTCTGGGTGACAGCTGGTTCCAGAATATTGCCAGTATTGAGTACGTGGGTGACTGCATCACTAAACATCTTAGGCTCATCACCAGTGATTGCTGCAGCGTCTCCAGAACTGAGTGCTGACAGTACTGCAGTACCGATACCGCTTGCAGCCGCTGATTTCATTATGGCCACCGATTAATCTTTCTCATGATTTTCCTCATTAGTCACTTAACACCAATAGATATAAAACTTTCTTTCAGATAGGAATTCTAGTAACCTAAGGTGGAAGAGGTAAATATTTAAATAAAGAATAGTATCCTGATAGCATGGTCCAATTCTCGTTGCCTTACAGTTTGCTATTGATAATTTTGGGATCAGTATTTATCATCTATCCGCAGAAAATTGTCTGGTTACGCAAGGCACTCAAGAAAGGCGACACTAGAAATATTTCTATGTCTACAGATAAGTGCAAAATCTATAGATTATTTGGAATAATCGGGCTGATTGTTGGTCTGTTTGGCGTTTCTATACACATCTAGTTGATTTATTAAAAACCGTTACTCTTCTTCGAGTAGGCCGTAGAGCCACCCGTCCCAGTCGTGGGAGAATCGGTTGGGCGCGTCGGCGAGTTGCTCGCGGACGAAGTGCAGCCATTTCGCGCCGAACAGCCGCTGTTCGTTGTCGTACGCACGGTCCTGCTCGTCGTCGTCCTCTAACCCATCCTCGGCCTCGCGGAGATCGTCGCTCACGAGCTCGTCGACTGGAATGTCGATCGTCGTGCCGTAGTCGGGCGTCCGCGGGTGGCTGTTACCGCTCGCGACGGCGCCCCTCGGCGTCGCCGACGCCACGATCGTCCCAGTGGCGTACTTCGACTGGGATGTCAGGCACTCACCCCTGTGGCTTCGACTGGCGCCGCAGTCCGCGTAGATATTCTCCTCGCTGGCGGGTGGTTTCGCTCAGCCCGGGACTTTCCAAACCTCTTTCTCCGTGGCCCGCCCGCTTCTGCTCGTGTCTCAGCGCTCCGACGCCACGGCCCGCGTCGCCGACGTCGTCCCGGAGTTCGCCGGGGCGTTCGCGTTCGAGGAGTTCAACGCCATGCAGCGGGAGGCGCTGCCCGCACTCCTCGACACCGACGAGAACGTCGTCGCGAGCGCGCCCACCGCCTCCGGCAAGACCGCCCTCGCCGAACTCGCGATCTGTAAGACCCTCCGCGAGGACGGCACCGCGCTGTTCATCGCGCCGATGCGGGCGCTGACCAACGAGAAGGAGGCCGAGTGGGACCGCTTCGAGGAGCTCGGCTACTCCGTCTACGTCGTCACCGGCGAGCGCGACCTCGACCCGCGCCGCGCGGAACGCGCGGACATCCTCGTGATGACGCCGGAGAAGACCGACTCGGCCACCCGGAAACACGAGTCGGCGCGCTACGGCTTCATCACCGACGTGGACTGCTGTGTGATCGACGAGGTGCACCTGCTCGACTCCGAGAAGCGCGGCTCGGTGCTCGAGGTCACCGTCTCCCGGCTCCGCCGGCTCTGTGACCCCCGGATCGTCGCGCTCTCGGCGACGATGCCCAACGTCGAGGACGTGGCGGAGTGGCTCGACGCGCCGCCGGAGAGCACGTTCGCCTTCGGCGACGAGTACCGCCCGGTCGACTTGGAGACCGGCGTCAAGACGTACAGCCACGGCGAGAACTCCTTCGCGGACAAGTACCGCCGGCTCTACCGCGCGCTCGACCTCGCGAAGCCGCACATCCGCGAGGAGGGCCAGTCGCTCGTGTTCGTCTCCTCGCGGCAGGACACCGTCCGCGCCGCCGAGAAGGCCCGCGACGAGACGACCGAGTGGGAGATCGAGATGGGCTCCCGCGGCGAGTACGACTTCCACACCGCCGCCAAGGAGCTCGAAAACGAGAAACTCCGCCACTCCGTCGTCGACGGCGTCGCCTTCCACCACGCCGGGCTCTCGCGCAACGACAAGGACCTCGTCGAGCAGTGGTTCAAGGAGGGGAAGATCCAGCTCCTCTTCTCCACCTCGACGCTCGCGTGGGGGTGAACCTCCCCGCCCGCTGTGTGGTGATCCGCGACACGAAGTACCACGACCCGCTGGAGGGCGAGGTCGACATCTCGCCGCTGGACGTGCTCCAGATGCTCGGCCGGGCGGGCCGCCCGGGGTACGACGACGTGGGCTACGGCTGGGTGGTCTGCGACGCCGACGAGGCGGACAAGTACCGCAGCCTCCTCCGGGAGGGGAAGGAGATCGAGTCCACCCTCGCCGGCGACATCGAGACCCACCTCAACGCCGAGGTGGCGATGGGCACCATCCAAGGGCTCGACGACGTGATGTCGTGGGTCGAGACGACGTTCTACTACGTGCGCGCCCAGTCGAAACCCGACGCGTACGACTTCGAGAACCTTCGCGAGCGCGTGCGCGGGACCGTCGAGAGCCTCGTCGACTCGGGGTTCGTCGAGACCGACGACGACCTCGGCGTCGAGGCCACCACGCTCGGCCGACTGGCGTCGAACTACTACCTCCGGCTCGACACCGCCGAACGGTTCCGCGCGGTCTGTGAGCGCGACCGCCTCTCCGGCGACGACGTGCTCGAGGCCGTCGCCGCCGCCGGCGAGTTCGACTCCGTCTCGGCCCGCCAGTCCGAGACCGAGGCTATCGACCGCGCGCTCGACGGCGCCGGCGTCGAGACCGACCTTGAGAACGGCAACCGCAAGGTGCTCGCGATCCTCCACGCCGCGACCGACGGCCGCACGCCGAGCGAACTCCGCTCGGACGCCTGGATCATCCGGCAGAACGCGCTCCGCCTGATCGCCGCGCTCCGGGAGTTCGCCGCCGCCTTCGCCGGCCCGCGGGCGGCGAACCTCGTCCGCCGGATGGAGGCCCGCGTGGAACACGGGGTTCCACGGGAAGCCGTGGGGCTGACCGCCGTCGAGGGCGTCGGCGCCGGCCGCGCGGAGTCACTCGCTAGCGCCGGGTTCTCCTCGCCGGCGACGCTGGTCGACGCTGGCGCCGAACAACTCACCAACGCGGACCTCTCGCGGAGCGTCGCCGAGCGTGTCGTCGACGCCGCGGCCGATCTCCCCCGGATCTCGGTCGACTGGGGCCAGTTCCCCGACTCGATTCCCGCCGGCGAGAACGAGATGTGCGAGCTGACCGTGCGCAACGCGGGCGGCGGCGCCCACGTGGGCGTCCGGGTGACGGTCAACGGCACCGAGATGACCGGCTCGGCGACGTATCTCGGCGACTCGGAGACGGTGCCGGCGCCGGTGTTCGGCGCCGACGCGGACGAACTCCGGTTCGTGGTCGAGGTGACGTTCCCGGAGCTGCCGCTCGCGCCAGTGCGGGAGGACCGGACGGTTCAGGTGCTCTAGGCGGGCTGATCGGGGCCGTCCCGGCCGACCCGACTCACAGGGCGGTGTCGGCCCCACCGACGCCACGCCACACCCCTTCTGCGTAGTCCATCGCCGTCACGACGACGACGTGGGGCAGCGTCACCACGGCGACGAACACCAGGTACAGCGCCGCGTACTCGGGCACCGTCCGCACGCTCGCCGGCACGACGGCGCCGAACGCCGCGAGCAGCACGAGCGAGAGCAGCGTCAGCGGCGCCGCCTCCCGGGCGAACCGCCGCCCCGCCCCCAGAGCCAGACGACGAACGCGACCGACCCTTCCGGGGCCCTCGGTCGGGGGCTAGCAGCAGCAGTCGGGCGATGTGCCGGAGCGCGTGCCAGCAGGTGAAGTAGAGCCCGACGGCCACCAGCGGGGGACGATCGCGAAGTACGCCCAGAGGAGGCCGACCTCCGCGGCGTCGATTCGCCACCGTCGCCGCCCACTGGCGCCGGCGGCCAGTCGCCCGAGGGCGAGCGTCCCGAGGCTGAGCACGGCGAACCCGACCCCGAGCGTAGCGCGTGTCCGGGGCGTGAACAGCCACGGCATCTCGAGACGAACCCCGAACAGCGCGACCCACGCCGAGAGCACCGTTCGGTAGCGGTCGGGGGCGAACAGTAGCGGCACCAGCATCGGCAGTCCGCCACGGACGAGCAGCGTCCCCCACCGCACCGCCCGGGCGTGGAGATGCTCGGCGTCGAGGAGGCTCCGGAGCACCCACACGTCACCCTGGCCCCAGTGGAACCACGTCAGTACGATAAACGCCAGGGCGGCCAGCCGCGGCACCAGCAGCCAGCAGACGGCGTAGGCCCCGCCGACCACGAGGTACAGCACGCCGACGCCCACCGCGCCGACCCAGGGCCGATCGACCGAGAACGGCCCCCGTCGGCGCCGAGCCGGGAGGGAACGAGGTGGTCTACCGCGCCGTGGGGCAGGCCGAACAGGACGACGCTCAGCGCCAGCGGGAGGTATCGCGCCCACGTCGGCAGCGAGAGCCCGACTGCCCCGCCGAGGGCGGCGACGACGATCAGGCAGGCGAACAGCAGGCGAATCGGTCGCCCGAGCACCCCCGAACGAGCCCGCGGCGCGCCCCATCGGCGACCTCGGCGTCGTTCACCGCCATCTGTCCCGGACCCAGCGAGCGAGCACGAGTCCTTGCACGACGAACACGTTCGTAACCACGAAGAACAGCGCCTCCTCGACGGGCAGGCCCCCGATCGTCACGCCGGTCGTGTACGTCGGCGACAGCTCCCAGACCCCTGGTGGATGGCGATCCGATCGACGACCGAGAGGTACAGGGTGGGGACGGCGACGCCGAGTAGGACCGTCCGCCGGCGGTCGAGCAGTGCGGGTGCGCCGACGGCCCACTGCAGCGCCAGCACTGGCGCCGCCCACGTGAGGATGGCGCCGAGGTAGAACGTGGGGTCGCTCCGCAGGCACCAGAGCCCGACAACGCCGATCGCGCCGGCGAGGCCGACCCCGAGGAGGCGCTCGCGGGTTCGGGTCTGCCGGCCCCGGTGGCTCGCTCCGGGCGGATCAGCCCGGAGATGGGAGAGCCACAGCGCGGTCAGGACCGTCTGCGCCCCGAAGAAGGCGTACTCCGAGACCGGTGCGTAGCCGACACGGGCGAGGATCCGTCCGGGTCCGTACCCCCAGACTCCCCGTGCGATGAGGAAGTTGTCCCACGGCGTCGTGTACACCACCGCCACGGTCACCAGTAGCGCCACGTCGAACCAGTAGCTCCGCGTCGCCCCCGGACCCAGACGGTCCGGTCTGGGGCGTGGCGACGGGAAATCGTCGTCGCTGCGAGCAGTGTGAGCACTGCCGGGAGTACGAACGCCGCGTGGAACTGGGGGTACGTGAGGCCGGTCATTGGGTGGGGAAGTCTCGGCGGTTCGGGGGGCCGCCGGTCGGCCGCCCGTCCGGGTCGACTGGCGCCGTCACCGTGGCACCGACCGGTCAGTCGGCCGGCTCACCGCCCGCCGACTGGCTGGAACTGACGGCGTCGAGTGCCTTGCGGCTGGACAGCAGGATGTACCCGAAGCCGACCTTCGCGACCAGGTCGAGCACCATGAACCCTGCCGTCTCGGTGTAGATACCGACGACGTTCAGCCCCTCGGTGCCCACGAGCCACCAGACCGGGTACACCAACCAGATGACCACGATGAGCGTCCGGAGCGTCTCGAACGTCGACCGCACGTCGCCGCCGAGTTGGTCGACGCGGTCGTCCAGCGTGCCGTACAGCATGTACAGCAGTACGAGCAGGAAGCCCGTACTCACGCCCCACCAGAGGAGGCGGCGCGCACCGACGCTCAGTGCGCCGGCCCCCGCCGACAGGGTGGCGACGGCGCCGGTCGCGATCATCAGCATGTCGAGGCCGACGAGGCTGGAGAGCTCGTTACGGGTCGCCCCGGCCAGCAGGCCGAGGTCCAGCAGCAACAGCGGGGTCGTGAAGAACCAGTCCGTGTACCGCGCCCAGTAGATGGGCAGTTCCTCACCCGCGATGGTGACCGTGGTCAACCCGAACCCCAACGCCATCGCGAGATAGTTCACGAACGCGATGGCGGTGATGAATATCGTCACGATATAGAACTCCTGTCTCCGCTCGTCGGTCTCGCCCCAGCCGCGGGCGATGAAGTACAGCATCCCGACGAACATTCCGACGGTACCGAGCCACAACCATATCTGCTCTGAACCTGGGTTTGGCATGCTACAACGTGGAGGTTGTGAGTGTATGTGACTAAACGTCGTACACAACCAGTTAGGCTCACCGCGCGATCGCGTCGTCGAACGCCGCCAGTAGCTTCCGGAGGGCCGCCCGCAGGTGCTGGTGGAACGTCGAGCGAGCGACACCGAAGCTGGCCGCGAGCTCGTCGCCGTCGGTTTCGCGGGGCCACTCGAAGTAGCCCGCGGCGACCGCCGTGGTGAGCGCCTGCTGCTGTCGGTCCGTGAGGCGCTCCTCCACGTCGACGACGAACTCCGTCAGCGTGGTCTCCCGGGCCGGGCTGTCCCTGAACCCCCGCACGTCGACGGGTCCGTACTCGGACTCGAGCTCGTCGACGAGAGACCGCGCCCCTGCCTCCTGCTGCCCGCGTGCGACGACCGTCACCCCGGAGGCGTCGACCTGGAGATCTGCGAGCCGCAGACCGTGGGTCCTGACGGCGTCGAGCAGCGGCAAGTCACCCAGCGCGAACGCGAACAGTGGGTTCTCCGCGCGTTCGGCGACACACCGACACGAGCGGACGCCGGCGACGGCGTCGGCGGCCTCGCGGAGTTCGGCCGCCGTCACGTCCACGGCCGTACAGAGCACTGTCGGCCCGTCGTCGCCGGGCACGACCCCGGCCTGTCGGAGCGAACAGTCGGCCCGGTCGGCCAGCTGCACGAGTGGCAGCGTCGGCGCTCCGACGGTGAACGCCACCTCGAAGCCGCTGTCGGTGGTGAGCGAGCTCTGGCTGTCGATAGCGTTCAGGCCGACGCCGATCGTCCGGCCGATGGCCGACAGCACGGCCCGCTCCTCCCGGCCAAGCGACATCGCCGCGTCGGTGTAGACACAGAACACGCCGAACACCGTCCCCCGATACGTGACGGGGACTGCTGCCACCTCGCCAACGCCCGAACGCCAGCGCCCGTCCTCGGCTACCGCCACGGTTCGTTCCGCGATCGCCGTCGCGAGGAGCGCCGGTTCGGGGGTTCGGCGCCGTCGACGCCACTGTCCAGCGCCGTCCCGCCGTCGGGGGTGGCCTGCGCGTCGTTGTCGGGGATCGACACCGAGCCGAGACTGTCGGCGGGATCGGCGTCGAGCGTCGAGACGGTGCTCCACTCGGGGTCGATCCGCTCGCTGGCCGGATCGTACGTGGCCAGCCACGCGGCCGCGTAGGTGGCCCCGAGTCGGGCACAGGCCGACTCCCCGAGCGCTGTTCGACTCCCCGCTTCGACGACTGCGCCGGTGACGGGTTCGACCAGGCCGTCGAGGCGATCCAGCAGGGTTCGGAGCGTCTCGCGCTCCTCGGCGAGCGCCGTCCGGTGGCGTTCGGCGGCCTGTTCGGCGCGCTTTCGCTGCGTGATATCGTTCTGGAACCCGGCGTAGTGAGTCACCGCCCCGGCGTCATTCCGAATCGGCGCCAGCGACACCTCCTGCCAGAACATGTTCCCGTCCCAGTCGTAGTTCCGGAGCTCGACCCGCACCGGCTCCTCGGCGTCGATGGCCTCACGCATCCGCGTGACCGGCTCCTCCTCGGTGGCTGGGCCCTGCAGGAACCGACAGTTCCGGCCGATCGCGATCTCGCGGTCGTAGCCGGTCTGCTCGACGAACTTGTCGTTGACGTAGACGAGCGGCTGGTCCGGGTGTGTCACGTCGGCGACGGTGATCCCAACCGGCGCCTCGTCGAGCACGCGAGCCGTCGACGGCGGAACGCTTGTCCGTTCTCCGATCGGCGACCGTCCGGGGGCGCCGGATTCCTCGCCGCGGTCGGGACGCGGGGTCAGTTCGTGGACGACGCCGATCAGCCGCGCCACCGGGCTCGGTCCCGACAGGGAGAGGGTGGTATCCACCCCCGGTACCGTCTCGTCGCTGACCGCACAACAGGGCACGGCGTTGTCGCCGGCCACCGAGATGAGCTGCTGGGCGCCGTCGCCCCTGGCGCCGACGACGAGCACGTCGACCACGTCGCTGCTCACGTGTCGACCCGCGTCCTCGAGCGAGTCGGCGTGACTGACCGCGAGGCCAGCGTCACGGAGGCGCTCGTGGAGCTCTTCCGCCGGGGTGAGTGCCGACGGCAGTGGGCCGGCGAGAAGAACGTGGTGTTTGTGCACGAATGACATGATCAAGTGTGTATATATCTGTACCGAGTTGCATAGGTGTTCCCCGAGGGGGAGTTATCGGTTCAAGTGGACCCCGTCTGTATCGTCGATACTGGTCGCCGTCGATACGCGGCGACGCCTCTCAAAAGCGGTAGAGCGGCAGATTAGGTGGCTGGGGAGTCAGCCCGAAAGTGGATGGGCCAACGCGGATTTGAACCGCGGACCTCCCGGTTATCAGCCGAGCGCTCAACCTAACTGAGCTATTGGCCCAGGTGAGCGCATTCAACCGTTGGCCGGCGCATCTGTTAAGGCTTTCTCTTCGCCGACCGTGGCGCCCGCGGCCGGTTCTGGCCTCACTCGTCGTCTTTCGTCCGGTACTCGTCGGCGCCCACGTCGTACACGTCGCCGGCTTCGTCGGCGTCGGTGGACTGGTCGTTCGCCGTCCCGTCGAACGGGCCGGCGTTCCCGCCGCCGAACGGGCCGCTGTCGCCGTTCCCCTGGAACGGGTTCCCGCCGGCGTCGCCGTCGTTCGGGAAGCCGCTCGTCCAGACGCCGCCGGTGACGAACCCGTCCGTCTGCTCGTCGAGTTTGGGCACGACCACGAACCGCTTCAGCGCGACCCGGATCGGGTAGCGCGTCGGCGGGATCGTGAGCAGGAACCCCAACGCGTCGGTCACCACGCCGGGGGTGAGCAGGAACGCGCCAGCGGCGATCAGCAGCGCGCCGTCTAACAGTTCGTCCGTCGGCGGCTCCCCGCGCGCGGCCTTCTGCTGTATCCGGGCCAGCGTGTGGCGCCCCTCGGCGCGGACCAGCAGCATCCCGATCAGGCCGGTCAGCACCACCAGCAGCACTGTCGCGGCGGCGCCGATCTCCTGGGCGACGAACACCAGCAGGATGGCGTCGGCCAGCGGTATCAGCAGCAGCGCCGGGATCACGTACCGGAGTCGCATCACTCACAGTTCCCGCGGCGGCCGGATAGCCCTTTCGCGTGTTCGTCGGCGTCGTCGCGGGGGCCTGATCTCCTGGCGACGCGACCCGCCATCGGGTGGGCCTGTCGCGAACCGCCACCCGTAAACCCTCGCCGTCCCCAGTACTCGCATGGCCGACGCCGTCGACGACGACCTCTACAGACGGGCCAAGCGCCTGCTCGAACCGGGCGAGATCGAACTGGAAGGCAGCATCGTCCACACCGACCTCGCGGGTGAGGAGGATCTGGAGATGCACGAACTCACCGTGGCGATCAACGACGTGATCGCCGAGTACGCCGAGAAAGGTGAGAGCTACATCTACGCCGGCAACGACAGCGAGGAGTTCGCGTCCAACCAGTTCCAGGGCAAGACCGTCGCCGACGACGAGTTCGTCTGGGAGTGCCAGCAGCTCCTCCGGGAGGGCACGTTCGATCTGGTGTTCTACTACGAGGCCGGCGTCGAGCAGTCCTCTCTCGCCGACGAACTCGAAGCGCTCGATGGCGTCGTCGGCGTCACGACCGTCCCCTGAGCCGAACGCGTTCGGCTCACCCCCACGCCGTATCCGGAACCTTTTACCCAGTACCACGGTTATCTCCGCTGAGAGATAGACGTGACCGGAGTGATTACTGGCGTGAGCGTCTCTCACACGCTCGCGACCGTCGAGGAGGTGGAGTCGGCAGCGCCGGAGGACCCCAGCGCGGCCGCCCAGCGACTCGCGGCCCGGTCGGGCGTCGACGAGAGCGTCGTGATCGCGACCTGTAACCGCGCGGAGGCGTACGTCGTCACCGCCGCCGCCGCGGACGGCCGGGAGGCGCTGGCCGACTTCGCCCCGGAGGTCCGCGAGGGAGCGGTCACGCAGTTCGACCACGAGGGGTCGATCCGCCATCTGATGCGGGTCGCCAGCGGCCTGGAGTCGCTAGTCCTCGGCGAGGACCAGATCATCGGCCAGGTGAAGGACGCGATGGAGCGCGCCCGCGAGGACGGCACGCTCGGCCCCGTCCTCGAGGAGGCGCTGCTGAAGGCGGTCCACGTCGGCGAACGGGCCCGCACCGAGACGGCGATCAACGAGGGCACCGTCTCGATGGGGTCGGCCGCGGTCGAACTCGCGGCCCGCGAGGCCGAACTCGACGACGCGACGGCGCTCGTGTTGGGCGCCGGCGAGATGGGGACGCTCGCGGCCCGCGCGTTCGACGGCGCGGGCGTCGACCGCCTCGTCGTCGCCAACCGCACGGTGGCGAACGCCGAACACGTCGCCGAGGACGTGAGCGTCGACGCGGAGGCGGTCGACCTCGCTGCCGCACCCACGGCCGCCCAGGACGCGGCCGTCGTCGTCGCCGCGACCGGCGCACCCGACGCGGTGCTCGACGCCGACGACCTCGACGGTGCCGACGCGGTCTGTGTCGACATCGCCCGCCCGCGAGATATCGACCCCGCGGCCGACGCGCTCGAGGGCGTCGTCGTCCACGACATCGACGATCTGGAGCGTGTCACCGAGCGCGCTCATGAACAGCGTCGGACGGCGGCCCGGCAGGTCGAGGCGATGATCGACGACGAACACGACCGGCTGCTCTCCTCGCTCAAGCGGGCCCGCGCCGACGAGGCGATCCGCGGCATGTACGAGGGCGCCGAGCGGATGAAGGCCCGCGAGCTCGACCGCGCGCTCACCAAGCTCGAGGCTCAGGGCGACCTGACCGAGGACCAGCGCGACACCGTCGAGGCGCTGGCGGACTCGCTGGTCTCCCAGCTGCTCGCGCCGCCGACGAAGAGCCTGCGCGAGGCCGCCGGCGAGGACGACTGGAACACGATCCAAACCGCGATGGAGCTGTTCGACCCCACGACCGACGTCGTCGACGCCGAGGGCGCGCCAGACGCCGCCGAGGAGTCCGCCGGCGAGTAGTCGTCGGGCGAACCTTTTCCTCCCTTCCGTGCGACTATCGAGTATGGCAGAGCCACTCGAGGCCGACGAGATCGAGCGCAAGCTCCCCGAGCACTGGGAGTACGACGGCGACGAGATCATCCGGACGTACGAGTTCGACAACTACGGCAGCGCCGTCCGGTTCGTGAACGACGTGGCCGACCTCGCCGACGAGGAGTTCCACCACCCGAGATCACGCTGCGCTACGACGAGGTGGAGGTGCGCTTCACCACCCACGAGGTCGGCGACGTCACCGAGAAGGATCTCCGGCTGGCGGACTACACCGACGGCGAGTACTGATGGCTCCCCACCCGCGCGGTCGCCGATGAAGGCCGCCTACACGTTCGCGGCGGCGTTCCGCGTGCCGACTGACGGCGCCGCGCTCGACCCGAACCGGTTCGAGACGACGCTGCGCCTGTTCGCGCCCGCGCCGGGCGTCGAACCCGGCCCGGAGCGGATCGACTGGCTGTTCTTCCGCGACCGGCTCTGGCACGGCGAGGTCGGCGACGAGGCGCCGCTGCGGGCGGCCGCGAGCGAATGGCTCGGCGTCGAGGTGGTGTCGCTGTCGTTCTCGGAGCTCCGGGCCGACGAGGCGTACCTCGACGCGCTCCGGGCCGAGATCGGCACTGACCTCTCGCGGTTCAACGCCGACAGCGTCGATGAGGTGGTCCACCAGTATCTCGGCTCGTCGGTGCACGTGGTGGCGACCGGGGCGGTCTGAGTCGCTGGAGAAAGGCACTTGCCCCCGTACCCGCTACCTGTCCCCCATGTACGACTTCTGGCTCCTCGACCTCGACGGCACGGTCGTCGACGTGGAGCCCCGCTACCGCCACCAGGTGTTCGAGGCGGTCGGCGACCGGCTGGGTCGGGAGTTCACCCACGAGGAGGTCGAGACGCTCTGGCACGGGCTCGGCGGCCCCCGCAGCGAGAAGCTGCAGGCGATGGGGCTGGACCCGGGGACGTTCTGGCCCGCGCTCCACGAGGCCGAGGACCCCGAGGCCCGCGCCGAGGCGACGTTCGTCCACGACGACGCGGCCGCCCTGCTCGACGAACTCGACCGCGCCGGGCGCCCTGTCGGCGTCGTCACCCACTGCGCGCCGTTTCTCGCGAACCACGTCGTCGACCACCTCGACCTGCGCTCGCGCTTCGACGCCTTCGTCACCTGCTCGGACGAGTTGGGCTGGAAGCCCGACCCCGGGCCAGTTCGTCACACGATGGACCGACTCGGCGTCGACGACGGCGGCGACGGCGTGCTGGCCGGCGACGGCTCAAGCGACGTGGGCGCGGCCTGGAACGCCGGCCTCGACGCGGTGCACGTCGAACGCCACGGCCCGGAACGCCGCGGGCAGTGCGTGCTCGCGGACCACCGCGTCCCGCGGTTCTCCGAACTCGACGAGACGGTTCTCGGCGGCTAAGCGGCCAGCGCTTTGGCGGCGGCCGGGTAGATCCGGTCCAGCCAGCGCTCGTACTGCTCGGGCGCGGGATGCAGGTCGTCTTCGGCGATCAGTTCGGGCCGATCAACCACCTCTCGCGACGGCGGCACCACGTCGACGAGCCGCGTCCCCGCCGCCGTCGCGGCGTCCTCGATGATGTCGTTGTACGCCGTGAGCCGGCTGGCGTGCTCGCCGGGGTCGTTCCGCCGTCCGACCGGGGTGAGCGTGTAGTCCGGGACCGTGACAACGACGACGCTGTCGGGGCCGGGCGCGAAGCCGAGCGCCCGGTCCAGCGTGGCCTCGAACTTCGGGCGGAACGTCCCCGGCGGCTGCTCCTGAAAGCAGTTGTTGGCGCCGATGAGGAGGGTGACGAGATCGTACTCGTCGGCGACGGTGTTCTCGGCCTCGGCTCCATCTATCGCCTCGTTCAGGTCGCCCGTCGTCCAGCCGTTCTCGGCTATCACTCGGGGGTCGGCGACGGTGTGGCCCGCTCGACGGCGCTGCTCGGCCAGTTCGTTCACCCAGCGCTCGTCGTTCGAGACGCTCGTCCCGACGGTGTATGAGTCGCCGAGCGCGAGGAGCCGCTCGCCGGCCGGCGTCGCGGTGCGGCCGTCGTCGGGCGCCGAACAGCCGGCGAGGAGGCCGAACACGCCGGAGAGCAGCCCGCTCCCGCCGAGCCGGAGCGTGTTGCGCCGCGACGGCAGGCTCATGCGTCGGTGAACCCGGGCAGCTCCGCCAGCACGTCGTCGATGCCGGCGAGTGCGGCCTTGAGCTCCTCGACGCCCGCCTTCTCGACTCGTGCGGGGTTGGCCCGGACGCGGACGGTCTGCGTGTCGACGGGGACGAACCCGAGCCCCAGCTTCTCGGCGGTCGCCCGCAGGCCGAGGCCGGCGTCGGCGTTCCCGGCGAGCACCCGCCGCGCGGGGCTCTCGTGGGCCTTGAGCGTGAACTCGTAGCCGTCGATGGCGGCCTGCAGGTCGGCGGCGTCGGTGTCACGCGCGGCGGCCAGCCGCTCCAGTTCCGCGTCGGCGCTAGCCCTGAGGCCGGTCGCGGTGTCGAGGTTGACGAAGCGGAGGTCGCCGTCGATCAGCGTCCCGAACCCCTCGACGCCGTCGGGGTTGCCTGCAGGGACGACTAGCCCCCACTCGCGCTCCCACGCGCCGAGTTCGACCGCCTCCACCTCGCGGCGGACGGGGCCGGCGACGACGGCGGCGTCGGGCAGCCCGTCGCGCAGGCGCCGCAGCCCCTCCCGGGAGCCGACGGGGAGGAAGCGACTCGACCCGAGGCGATCCAGCAGCCGGGAGAACGCGGGGTCGTCCTCGCCGAAGGCAAGGAGCGACGGCGTCCGGACGCTCGGCGAGAACAGCGTCACCCGCACCTGCTCACCCTCGGCGAGGTACTCCGTGTCGGCGTCGACCTCGACGACGCCGTCGGCCTCGACGAGGCTGGTGGTCGCGCCCGAGCCCTTGTCGACCGGGTAGACGAGCGTCTCGCCCGCCTCGTTCTCGACGAGGCCGACCGGCATCAGCCGGGTACGGCCCTCGCTGTAGCGTTCCTCGGCCGCGAGCGTCCCCTCGACGGTCGCGGTTCGGGGCTCGGGCACCCCAGCCGCCCGGCGGATCGCCGGCGCGACGAACGTGCGGAAGATCGTGAGCGCGGAGACGGGGTAGCCCGGCAGGCCGACGTAGGCGCTGTCCTCGAGTCGGCCGACGAGCATCGGCTTCCCCGGCTTGACGGAGACGCCGTGGAGCAGGAGCTCGCCGCGGTCCTCGATCACCTGATACACCACGTCGACTGCGGAGGCGGAGGTCGACCCCGAGGAGAGCACCAGATCGCACTCCTCGGCGGCGGTCGTCAGCGCCTCCTCCATCGCCGCCATGTCGTCGCCGGCGTGGGGGTAGAGCGTCGCCTCCCCGCCCGCCTCCTCGACGCCGGACGCGATGGTGTAGCTGTTCACGTCGTAGATCTGGCCGGCGTCGCTGTTCAGCTCCCCGCCGGGCCGGACCAGCTCGTCGCCGGTCGAGACGATGCCGACCGTCGGCTTCCCGCGCACCTCGACCTCGCCCGTCCCGAGCGCCGAGAGCAGTCCGATCTCGCGGGGCGTGAGTTCGGTGCCGGGCCCCAGCGCGCGCTGGCCGGCGGCGATGTCGGCCCCGGCCGGCATCACGTGGTCACCGGGTGCGACCGAGGTGCGGATCTCGATGGCGTCCTGTTCGCCGGCGGCTTCGTCGGTCTTCTCGACCATCACCACCGCGTCGGCGCCGTCGGGCATCACCGCGCCCGTGGAAATTTCGGCGCACTCGCCGGCGTCGACGACCACGTCGGGCTCGCTGCCGGCGTGGACCGCGCCGGCGAGATCGAGCACTGCGGGGTCGGCCTCGTCGGCGCCGAACGTGTCGCTGGCTTGGACCGCGTAACCGTCCATCGACGCCCGGTCGAAGCCGGGCACGTCGAGGTCGGCGTCGACGCGCTCGGCGAGGATCCGCCCGCGGGCGTCGGCGAGTTCCACCGTCTCCGGCTCGGGGTCGAGCTCGAGCGACGCGATCGCCTCGTGGGCTTTCGCCGGTTCGGTGAGGTCGCGGAACTCCTTGCGCTCGCTCATCGGCTCGCCTCCCAGTTCTGGACCGTGACGGTCGTTCCCGCGTCGATCCCCTCGGCGGCCTCGTCGACGACGACCCAGCCGTCCGCGAGCGCGACGCTCGACAGCACGCCCGATCCGGAAACCCGGGTCGGAACCGCCGCCGGCAGGGGGTCGTTCTCCCGCGCTTCGAGTTTCACGCGGGCGAACGTCCGGACGCCGGGCTCGCTGGCGATCTTGCGCTCCAACGTCGCCTCGGTGGTCGGGTGGGGCGGCAGCGGCGCGTCCATCGCCCGCTTCACCGCGGGGCGGAGGAACTGCACGGCGTTGACGATCGTCGCGACCGGGTAGCCCGGCAGCATCAGCACGGGCGTCCCCTCGACGATCGCGAAGCCGAAGGGGTGGCCGGGCTTGAGCGCGACGCCGTGGACGACGATCTCGCCGAGCTCCTCGAGCACCTCGGGCAGCAGGTCGCGCTGGCCGACGGAGGAGCCCCCGGAGGTGACGACGAGATCGCCGTCGAGCCCCGAGCGGATCGCTTCCTTCAGCGCGTTCTCGTCGTCCGGAACCACATCGAGTTCGGTCGGCTCGCCGCCCCAGCGCTCGACGAACCGCGCGACCGTGAGGCCGTTCGTCTCGATCGTCTCGCCCGGGCCGGGGTTCTGTTGCACGAGCTCGTCGCCGGTCGGGATGACGGTCACGTCGGGCTTTTCGAAGACGGGGAGCTCGGTGAAGCCGACGGACTTCAGGAGGCCGAGGTCGGAGGGTCGCAGCACCGCCCCCGGGTCGTAGAGATGCTGACCTGCTTCGACGTCCTCGCCGGCGGGAGCGACGTTCTCCCCTCGGCGACGGCGTCGAACACCTCGACCTCGTCGGCGATCGGCTCGGCCTGCTCGATCTTCAACACGGCGTTGGCGCCGTCGGGTAGCGCGCTCCCGGTGTGGACCCGGAGCGCCTGGTTCGGGCCGACGGTGCCCGCCGTCGGTTCGTCGTCGACGACGCGCAGGACCTCCGGCGACCGGTCCGAGGCGCCGAAGGTGTCGCTCGCCCGGACCGCGAAGCCGTCCATCGCGGCCTCCGGGGCCGACGGCACGTTCGCCGACGCTTCGAGCGTCGTCGCTAGCGTGCGGCCGTCCGCCTCGGACAGCGGGAGGTGCTCGACGCGGCCGTGGGGGTCGACGGCGTCCCGCAGCGCCGCGAGCGCGTCGTCGACCCGGGTTCGTTGCTTGAAGCCGGACTGCTTCCGGTCGGTGCTCATTAGCAGGGGTAGCGGTCCCGAGGTGAAAAAGGGGGGTAACCACGGACCGCGGCGCGTGACCAGCGCGGGGCTCCGGCCCCGCGCTCGGAGCCACGCCGCGGTCGGTAACCACGAATCACGGCCAGCGACCAGCGCGGGGCTCCGGCCCCGCGCACGGAGCCACGCCGCGATCGGTCGAGCCGCCTTACTCGGGCAGCGCCATCGCGACGCTGTACATCCGCCCCTCGTCGCTGTGGCCCGTTGTCTTCGCTAACCGCTCCGCCTCGGTGATCAGCTGTTGCCCCAGCGCGTCAGGCAGCGACGCGGCGTGCCCGCGGACCTCCGCCGTGTGGGCGGTGAGGTGGCTCTCGCTCCACGGCACGGGCTCGAGGATCGTCCGCGTGCGGTCGTGCTTCCAGCCGTGACCGCCGAACAGTCGCCGCAGGCCGTCGGCCGGGTAGAACGTGAGTGCCGGCCGCGCGCCCGCCAACTCGGCGGCGGCGTTCTCGACGGCGAACAGCCGGCGAACCGGCGACTCGGCCGGCATCGGGTCGTAGTCGTCGACGACCAGCGTCGCCCCCGGCGCAGCGACGCGGGTGAGTTCGGCGGCGATCGGCGCCGCGGCATCGTTCGGGAGCACGTTGAACAGCGCGTGGGCGGTGATCGCGTCGACGGCGTCGGCCGGGAGCGGAAGCTCGCGGAGATCGGCCTCGATCAGTTCCACACGGTCGTCGTCCGGGAAGCGCTCGCGGACGCCCTCGGCGTGGTCCGCGCGGTCGGTGACCGCGTAGACGTGCTCGGCGCCAGCGTCGAGGAGGCCGGCGGTGGCGTTCCCGACGCCGGCGCCGGCTTCGAGACAGGTCGCGCCCGCCACGTCGCGGTCGGCGAGGGCGGTCGCGACCGAGTCGGGGACGTTCATGCGCGGTGGTCGGACGCGGCGGGGAAAGCGCTGGCGGGAGCACGCGACTCGCTGGCACGGCGACGACCGTGAACGGCAACGATTTTGCCGCTCTGCCCGCGAGAGTCGCTATGTTACTCACCGTCTCCGGCCCGCCGGGCAGCGGGAAGAGCACGAACGCCGAACTGCTCGCGGAGCGATTCGACCTCGAACACATCAGCGGCGGCGACATCTTCCGCGAACTGGCCGACGAACGGGGCTACACGCCCGTGGAGTTCAACGAACTCGCCGAGGAGGAAGACCAGATCGACCGCGATCTCGACCGGCGCCTGCGCACGATCGCCGCCAGCCAGGATCACGTGCTGCTCGAGTCCCGGCTCGCCGGCTGGCTCGCGGCCGAACACGCGGATCTGCGCTTCTGGCTCGACGCCCCGCTCGACGTGCGTGCCGAGCGCATCGCCGACCGCGAGGAGAAATCCGTCGCGGAGGCCCGCGCGGTCACCAAGCGCCGCGAGCAGAGCGAGGCCAAGCGCTACGCCGACCTCTACGACATCGATATCCACGATCTGAGCATCTACGACGCCGCGATCAACACTGCACGGTGGGGTGAGGCGGTCGTACCGGACATGCTCACCGCGGCCGTCGAGCGCTACGACCCCGACCAGGACGAGGGCAAGTACCCCGTCGAGGGCGTCCGCTACGAGTTCTAACCGTGACCGACCCACTCCGCGACCCGCCGGGCGAGCGCAGCGTCGAGGCGCTCCGCTCTTTCGGCGTCGTCAACCTCGACAAGCCCGCCGGCCCCTCGGCCCACCAGGTGGCGGCGTGGGTGCGCGATCTCGCGGGCGTCGAGCGCGCGGCCCACGCGGGCACGCTCGACCCGAAAGTGACGGGCTGTCTGCCGACGATGCTCGGCGACGCCACTCGGCTCGCACCCGTGTTTCTCGAGGGTACGAAGGAGTACATCGCCGTGCTCGAACTCCACGGCCTCCCCCGACCGACGCCGCCGCGACGCTGGCGGAGTTCGAGACCGAGATCTACCAGAAACCCCCACGGAAGAGCGCCGTCACTCGGCGGCTTCGCTCCCGGGAGATCCACGACCTCGACCTGCTGGAGCTGGACGACCGGCAGGCGCTCCTGCGAATCCGGTGTGAGAGCGGCACGTACATCCGGAAGCTCTGTCACGACCTCGGGCTGGCGCTCGGCACTGGCGGGCACATGGGTGCCCTCCGTCGTGTCGCGACTGACCCGTTCGACGATACCGACCTCGTGACGCTGCAGGACCTCGCGGACGGGCTCGCGTGGGCGCGCGAAGACGGGTTCGAGGCGTTCCTCCGCGAGGTGGTCTCGCCCGCCGAGCGCGCGATGGAACACCTGCCAGCGATCACGATCGCCCGTAGCGCCGCCCGGGAAGTCGCCGAGGGCGCGTCCGTCTACGCGCCGGGCGTGATCGACCTCGACGACGCGGCCGCCGCCCTCGACCCCGGCGACGACGACCTGCTCGCCTGCTACACGCCCGACGGGAGCGCGGTCTGTCTCGGGAAACTGGTCGGGCCCCCCGACGCCGAATCGGGCGAGGTGGTGTCGCTCGAGCGCGTGCTGGTGTAGGCGGAGCCTTTTTCCCGACACTCTCGAACGTGCTGGAACGATGACCGACGACGACAACGCGGACCCCGACAGCGATGACGAGCGCAGCCGCTCGGAACGCCTGTTCCACGGCGTTCTCAACGTGGTGGAGTTCGTCCTCGATCTCTTCTGACGCCGACTCCCGGCAACCACCGCCCGAGCCGTAGCTTCTTCCCGCCGCCCTGCACAGCCTCGGGCATGGACATCGGCACCGCGAGCGCGGCACCCGGCGAACTGGCACGCGGCCACCTCGAACTCACCGACCTCCCGACGGGGGTCCCCGAGAAGCTCCCGGTCATCGTCGCCAACGGGGAAGATGAGGGACCGACGCTGTGGATCACCGGCGGCGTCCACGGCGACGAAGCGACCGGTGTGGCGGTCACCCAGGACGTGATTCGCGAGGACTTGCCCCAGCGCATCGCTGGCGCCGTCGTCGCCGTCCCGGTCGTCAACCCCGCCGGCCTGCGGCGGAACGCGCGACACTCCTACTACGGCGACGACGACCCGAACCGGAAGTTCCCCGACCCCGAGAGCGACTCCTCGCGCCCGCCGGAGGTCCAGGAGCGCATCGACGAGCGCCTCTACGAGGAGATCGTCGACTCCGCCGACGCGCTGATCGACAACCACACTGCGGGCGTGAACTCCTTCCCGTTCGTCATCCGGGACCGAGTGCTGTACGGCGAACGGCGGACCGAGGCGGAGGCCGAGGCGCTCGCCGCGGACCTGGAAGCGCTGGTTGAGGCGACCGGGCTCCCGCTGCTGACTGAGTATCCGGCCGAGGAGTACGTCGAACAGTCGCTCCAGCGCTCGACAGCGGGCGCGGTCTGCAACGCCGCGGGGATCCCGGCGTTCACGACCGAACTCGGGGGTCACAGCGTCGTCACCGAAGCCACTCGGGAGGCCGGCGTCGCCGCGGCCTACGGCGTGATGGACGAACTGGGAATGCTCGAGGACTGGCCCGACGGGGTCGCCGACCCCGGTAGCTTCGACGCGCCCGTCGAGTTCCCAGTGCGGCGGTTCCGCGGGCCGCGAACCGAGACGGCGGGGCTCGTCCGCCACCGCGTCGAAGCGGGCGACGTGGTGGAAGCGGGCGAGGTCGTCGCCGACATCGTGAGTGCGACCGGCGAACCGCTCGACACGGTCGAGAGCGAGCACGACGGCTACGTCATCGGCCGCAAGGAGGGGCTGGCGGCGTACGAGGGTGATGCCGTGCTCAGCATGGCTGCCCGGGACGACGGGCCGCTTGTCGCGCCGCGGGACGCCGACGAGTAGCCCGCCGCGCCCGGACGGTTCGTGGTGCTAGACCGGCAGGGGGACGAAACGAAGTGCTTAACTGCCAGACAGCGTTTGTTCGAAACACGGGACCGTAGGGTAGTGGTATCCTCTGCCGATGGGGTCGGTAGGACCTGAGTTCGAATCTCGGCGGTCCCACTTTTTGCGAAGCAAACATGGAAGTACGAGGTATCGCCGTTCGATCGCTCGGCGGTCCCACTTTTCACGACGAACAGCGTGCGTAGTGAGACGTGAGTCCGCGGAGACGAGCGTAGCGAGTCTCCGGTGGGCCCATGGCTTTTTGGGCGCCTCGCCACGAGCTGGAGCGGACGTTATCCCGTTTGCGGGAGCGTTATCCGGACGACCGTGCCGTTCGATGTACTCTCTGACAGTTCCAGCGTTCCGTCGGACATCTTGACCGTCCAGTAGATTATCCAGAGCCCCAGCCCTTGGGTGTGTTTGAGCTGTGTCTCTTGGGGACCTTCGATCGCCTCGATGTCGAATTTGGGTATCCCCTCCCCCGTATCGACGATCTCGACGACCGCTGCGCCCTGCTGATTCTCGTGAACGCTCACGGTTATCTCGATATCCGCAGCGTTGTGTTCGACTGCGTTCGTCAGCGCCTCTCTGATCGCCTTCGGGAAGGCAGCGTGTGCGCTCACCGTGCAGTCGTCGTCGAACCGGGTCGTGATCGCCGCCTGTGGGTGTTGCTCCCTGATCCGTGCGACCTGCTCTTCGACGACCGCGGGCAGATCGAACCGTTTCCCGTTGTCGTTCTCCCGGATCGACACGATCTCCCGCGTCCGGTCGCTCGTTCTGAGTAGTTTTCTGAGATGCTTCTTGATTATCTGAACGTCCGCCGTTACGTCTTCGTCGGCGTCGGCGGCCTCGATCTTGTTCAGAAACCCGAACGAGACGGCGAGTTCGTTCCGCAGGTTGTGGCGGAGAACCCGTTGGTTGATCGTGAGCAGTTTGGTGAGATCCTCGGCTTCGTTCAGCCGTTCTTCGGACTCGATAGAGTACATTCCGCTACGGGTGCCGACGGCTGCCCCCAACGTTGCGGCGAACGCAACGAGGAAGAACAGCTCGTTCGCCCTGTCTTCGAGGCGCCAGATCATCCAGATCGATAGCGCCAACATGGCAAAGGAAACCATCACCCCAACGCCCAGCCAGACGGTCCGCCACTGTCCCACGGTCGAGATCCGCCGATGCGGGAGCTGATACCCCGTGACGAGAACGACGCCAGAGATGCTGCAGATGATGGCCGCCTCCAGCACCGTTCCGAGCCCCTCGCCCTCAGTGAGGAGGTGGACGACCCCGAGCCCAAAGCAGAGCGTTCCCACGAGATAGACCGCATTTTGGGGGTCGACCCACCTGGATCGGAACGACACGCCGGCATCTATGTGAGGCGTGCACATAGTGTTTTCAGTTTTCGAGATAGACTCGCCGAAAATCTACCTCGAAAATGAGCAACGCTGCCGACTCCCCCTCGTCAGTCGCGGCGCCCTTCGAGACTACTCCGTGCTGTCGGGGCCCGATCGGCCAGTGGTGGGCGACGCCTCCTGTACCTTCTCTACTTTCGAGGGGTGTTGGCTCCGGACGATCAACACGTCGTAGGCGTCGTCGGCCGCGATCCCGCCGCCGATGCTGCTGATCGACACCGTCAGATGTCCGGCGTTCTCGCTGCCGACCACCACGATCGAGGCGTCCTCGTCCCGGGCGATGCGCCGAACGCGCTTGGTGATCGTGCCGGCCGAGGCGTACTGGCCGACTGTCTCGTACCGGTACCGGGCGTCGGGAGCGATCGACTCGACGTGATCCTCGAGTCGGCCGACGACTGTCGACAGGTCGAAGTACTCGTCGTCCTCGATCCAGTCGGCGCCGCGGGCGTACTCGGTGTTCTCTCGCGGAACGACCGTCACCGCGACGACACCCTCGTCGAACACGGCGTCGAACGCCGTCGCTCGCACGAGCGCGCTCTCTGCGAGGTCGGAACCGTCGAACGGGACGACGAGCGTCATACCGGAACGTGGGGCTGTTCGGTGAAGAGCGATCCGATCGAGCACGAATCCGCCGCGGCCGACACCACGAGAATCCCGGGTTTCAGTCCTCGATCCGGACCGTATCACCCGGTTTGACGTTCTCGGCGACGCCGGCGGGGAGCTCGACGACCGTGTCCGCGAGCCCGTGGGCCAGCCCGCGGAACGGCCGCAGGCGTTCGACGTTGATCACTTCGTCGTCGACGAGCCAGAGCACGTCGATCGGTTCGAACACGAACAGCGTATGGATCGTTCGCGTCGCCGGCTCGTCGAAGGAGAACACCAGCCCGTACCCCTCCGGGATCGACCGCCGAAACATCAGTCCACGACCCTGCGACAGCAGCCCGTCGGCCCGCTCGACGTCGTCGGCGAGCGTCTCGGTCGCGACGCTGTCCGCGAGCGTCCGTGCCTCCCCGTCGCGCTGGTGGACCAGTCGCACGCTGTCCGCTCCCGCCGCTGCCCTACTAAGCGTTCCCCGAGCGTTCAAGAGCGCGGGCGTCCGACGACCGGTATGGAGGAGACGCCCGAGGGGACGCCGGTCGGCGTCGACGACCCCTACGCGGTCGCCGGGCGCTGTGACCACCTCACCGACGACGGCCGGTGTCGCTACGCGCTCGAACAGGCGGGTCAGGACCCCGAGTTCGCGGCCGGCCGCCGGGCCGACGACTACGCCTGCGTCGTCGCCGACACCGACGCCGCGGCCGTCGAGGGCGCGGAGCCTGACTGGTCGCGCTGCCCCCACTACCGCTCGACCACCGACGCGAAGGCGTGTGCACGCTGTGGTCTCGAGGAAGTCCGGATCGCCCACGACTCGGACGCCCGCCCGCTGGTCGAGGAGCATCACCTCTCCTACGGGACCGCCGGCGACGGTCGACCGGCCGGCGACGACTCGGACACGGACGGCGAGGAGCCCTCCCACGAGATCACGGTCGGCCTCTGTCGCTGGTGTCACACGAAGGTCCACCGCTCCTTTGCCCGCGTCGACGACGACGCCGCCCCCGACCCCGAAGCACTCGCCGTCCGGGAGACCCGTCGCGGCGAGGAGCGATCCGAGATGGGGTTTCAGTCCGCCAGCGAGCGCCGCGAGGAGTGAGCACCGCCGGCGCCGATGCACGGACGTGCGCATCTCTCCCCCGTTCCGAGGTGTTTTTGAGCCTCGTCGGCCAACCCAACCCATGACCCGAATCGTCGTCATCGACAACCACGGGCAGTTCACCCACCTGGAGGGCCGCGCGCTCCGGGATATCGGCGTCGACACCGAGATCCTGGAGAACGACACCGACCCCGCCGAGATCGACGCCGACGGCATCGTGCTCTCGGGCGGCCCCTCGATGGACCGCGTCGGGCGCTGTGCCGAGTACCTCGAGCTGGACGTGCCCGTGCTGGGCATCTGTCTCGGGATGCAGTTCATCGCCGAGGAGCTGGGCGGCAGCACCCACAGCGGCGACTACGGCGGCTACGCCGACGTGACCGTCGAGATCCTCGACGAGGAGGACCCGCTGATCGGCTCCCTCGCACCCGAGACCCGGGTGTGGGCCAGTCACGCCGACGAAGTCGACGAGGTGCCCGACGGGTTCACTCGGACCGCCCGGAGCGACGTGTGCGAGGTCGAGGCGATGAGCGACCCCGAGCGCGGGCTCTACGGCGTGCAGTGGCACCCCGAGGTCGCCCACACCGCGGAGGGCGAGGCGGTGTTCGAGGCGTTCCGCGAGATCTGCGACGCCTGGTAGGCCGGCGGCGTCCCCGAGAACGGAAGTCGCGGGTTTTTGCCTATCCGGGTGTCACGCAGTACTGATGACGGCGTCCCAGAGCAACCTCGCGGGGCTCTCGCGGTTCATCTTCCGAGCCCCGAACTGGTACACGAGCCTCGCCTTCGCGCTGCTGGTGGCCGCCGTCGCGGGCATCGGCGCGTTCGACAGCGGCGAGGCGGACGCGGTGTTCCGGGGCATCTTCTTCGTTGGACAGGACGCGTGGGAAGGCATCTTCTTCATCGGTATCCCCACCGTCGTCGCCGGGTTCGCGACGCCGTGGGTCGACCGCTACACGGGCGGGCGACTCACCTACAACCGCGCGTCGCTGCTCGCGCTGATCTGTGAGGTGGTGATCGTCGCCGTCGTGAGCGTCGCCGCGCTACTCGCGTACCTGATCGCCTGGCTCGACCAGACGTTCGTCTTCGACGCGCTGGTCGTCGCGCTGGCGTCGGTGTTCGCCCTCCGCCTGCTGGTGGTGATGGCGGTCTCGCGGACTTCCCTCCCCGTGGCGGTCCTGCCGGCGAGCATCCAGAGCGCCGTCGCGGCCGCCCTGCTGTTCGTCTACAGCGGGACGATCCGCTATCTCGCTGACGGCGGCTCGGCGATCCAGGCGTATCTCACCCCCTTCCTGAACGAATCGGCCGAGGCGCCGGGTGTTCTGAGCACGATCTCCCCACAGCAGTTCGGGCTGCTGGGCGTGCTCTGTGTGATCTACGCCGCCGCTGTCTGGGTGTTCCTCGTCGCGGTCGACCGGCCGTGGCGCCGCTCGATGGGCGTCTCCATGCTCGATTTCCTCCGGGGGTTCATCGGCCACGTCGCCGAGGGGACCCGTGAGCTCGAGGACTTCTTCGAACAGCTGGGCGAGGAGGCGATCGTCCCGGTCACGGTGCTCGCCTTCCGCACGGACGACGGCGCCGAGAAGGCGCGGTTCGTCCTCCCGATGATCCACCCCGGCCCAATGGGCGAGATCGGCGGCGGCAACCTCCCCGAGCGCGTCGCCGAGAGCGCCGAGGGGCTGGCGTTCCCACCCCACGCCACCGCCGGCCACGACTTCAACCTCGTCACCAAGCGCGAGGTCGAGCGGCTGATCGATGCGGCGGATCGGGCCCACCAGCGCATCGAGTACGGCGACGGCGCCACCGAGAGCGTCCGTATCGAGGCCGGCGACGCCAAACTGCTGGGTCAGGCGTTCGGCGGCGACGGGCTGCTGGTGAACACGTTCTCGCCGGAGTTCGCCGACGACGTTGAGTACGGCGTCGGCCTCGCGGCGCGGCAGGGCGCCCGGACCAACGGGCTCGACGACGTACTGCTCGTCGACGCGCACAACTGCAACAACGGGCTCGACGGCCCGGATCTGGGCCACGTCACCCCGGGAGCCCGCGCTCGTTCGACATGATCAACGCCGCCGAGGCGGCGGGCGACCGCCTCGGTGACGCCGCGGAAGCCCCAGTGTCGCTCGGCACGGCGTGGGCCGAGACCGAGTGGGAACCCCAGGAGGGGATCGGCCCGCTGGGGATCCGGGTCGCCGTCGTGGCGGTCGACGGCCAGGAGACCGCGTACGTGCTGGCCGACGGCAACAACATGGAGCCGTGGCTCCGGGACCGAGCCGTCGACGAACTCCTCGAAACCGTCGACGCGGCGGAGGTGATGACCACCGACACCCACATCGTCAACACCGTCGAGGCGGACAACCAGATCGGCGCGGAGATCGATCACAGCGAGTTCATCGACACCGTCGCCGACCTCGTCGAGCAGGCCCGCGCGGACCTCGAACCGGTCGAAGCCGGGATGGCGACCGAGCGTGCGGCGGTGACGGTGTTCGGCAACGACCGCACCGAGACG
Organism: Halolamina pelagica; assembly: GCF_001307315.1. GTDB lineage: Archaea > Halobacteriota > Halobacteria > Halobacteriales > Haloferacaceae > Halolamina > Halolamina pelagica_B. Next base: position 356,235 of record NZ_LGUC01000001.1, on the reverse strand, counting down.
CTCGCCTCCCACGCCAACGCGGTGGTGTCGCTCGGCGGCGCCTACGCGCTGGCGGTCAGCCTCGCGGTGATCGCGATCAGCGTGCTGCTGTTCTTCGTGACGTAGCGTCGGCGCCGTGCTCGCGTCACCGCCGTCCGTCGATCCGCGAGAGCGCCGCGAGAGAAAGCTGGGCGCTGAGAGGAGTAGCGAGCGGCGGCGTGGCGCCGCGCTCAGTCGAAAAGCTCCTCGACGGCGTCGTGGGCCGCGCGGGCCGCCTCGTCGGCGACTGCCTCCGCGTCGGCGTCGGCGTCGTCGGGGGGGTTGACGTACACGTCGACTTCGAGGACGCCGTCCTCGAACGTGACCGTCACGTCCAGATCCGTCAGCTCAGACTGCTTGTAGCGGTCCAGCACGAGCCCTTCGGCGGCCGCGCTGGCGGTTTCGACGACCTCCTCGTCGGTCGGTTCCGCGTCGCTCATTTACGCGCCGGCGCCGGGGCCGCCGGGGCCCATCGGACCGCCGCCCTCGCCGCCCTGGAGGAGCTGCTGCAGCTCTTCCTGGAGCTCCTCGAACTGCTCCTGGGTCTTCTGCTCGCGCTTCTCGAGCTGGTCGACGCGCACTTCGAGGCTGTCGACTTTCTCCTCGAGGTCCGACTTGGCGCTGTCGTAGTCGGTGTTGACGAGGAGCTCGCCGATCTCTCGGTACATCGTCGTGTCCTCGTCGATGTCGTCCAGCGCCTCGAGGGCGGTCTGGGCCTCGTTGAGCGAGGTCTCGGCCTGCGTCTTCTGGGCCGCAAGCTGCTCGGTTGTCTCCTGAAGGTCCTGTAGCTCCTCGATCTTCTCTTGTGCCTCGGGCGGCAGACTACCCTGCATAACTCGAAGGAGGTTCTTCGGCCTGAAAAAGGCCCGTATTTAGCCCTAGTGCCGAGTCGCGGCGGCGATGACCGTTCCCTCTACGGCTCTGTGCCGAATAGACCCCCGGTCTTCCTCGGTTCACGTTGCCGGGTAGACCCCGGTCCTCCCCGGCTCACGTCGCCGGGTAGACCCCCGGACTTTACCACTCGGCCACTCCTCCCCCGCCCATGCTCGAACTCATCGCCGGCGCGCTCTGGGCGATGCTCCCGGCGTACGTCCCGAACAACGCGGCCGTCCTCGCGGGCGGCGGCCGCCCGATCGACGGCGGCCGCACCCTCGGCGGGGCGCGCCTGCTCGGCGACGGCAAAACCTGGCGCGGCACCGCGGTCGGCACCGCGATCGGCGTCGCGCTCGCGCTCGTCCTCGACGCCGCCGCACCCGCGGTCGGCGACGCGCTGGGGATCACGCTCCCCGGCTTCCCGATCAACGCGGCCGTCGGCCTCGCGCTCGGCGCGATGCTTGGCGACATCGGCGCCTCGTTCGTCAAGCGGCGCTCCGGCCGCGAGCGCGGCGCCGCCTTCCCCGGGCTCGACCAACTCGACTTCGTCGTCGGCGCGCTGCTGCTCGCGCTGCTGTTCGCGCCCGACTGGACGCTGTCGGTGTTCACGCTCGCCCGCGTCGCCGTCGTCGTCGTCGTCACGCCGTTGCTCCACCTCGGGACGAACGGGATCGCGTACTGGCTCGGCGTGAAAGACGAGCCCTGGTGAGCGCCGCACCGACCGGTTTTTGCCGACCCAACGCCCACCCTCGTTCATGTCCGACGACCTGATCGAGGCGCTCCGCGACGCCGACGCGGTCCAGTACGGCGAGTTCGAACTCTCCCACGGCGGCACCAGCGACTACTACGTCGACAAGTACCTGTTCGAGACCGACCCGCGTTGTCTCCGCCTGATCGCCGAGGCGTTCGCCGAGCGACTCGACGGCGAGAAGCTCGGCGGCGTCGCGCTGGGCGGCGTCCCCCTCGCCGCGGCGACGAGCATCACCGCCGACGTGCCCTACGTCATCGCGCGCAAGCAGGCCAAGGAGTACGGCACCGGCAACCGCATCGAGGGCCGACTCAGCGAGGGCGAGGAGGTCGTCGTCGTCGAGGACATCGCCACCACCGGCCAGTCCGCCGTCGACGCCGTCCAAGCGCTCCGCGACGCCGGCGCCGAGGTGAACCGCGCGCTGCTGGTCGTCGACCGCGAGGAGGGCGGCCGGGAGAACCTCGCCGATCACGGCGTCGAGATGGAGGCGCTCGTGACCGCCTCCGACCTGCTCGCAGACCGGTAGCGACGATCACGGTGGTCGACCCACCACGCTGTTCGCTTTCCGCACGACCGCCCTTCGAAGTGTTCATACTTGTGCAACCGTGAGGGTGTTCATGAACCGTGCCGAGAAGGCGGCCCTCCAACTGCGGGCCGTCGCCGTTCTGCGGACGCTGAAGCGCAGCCGAACGTACGACGAACTCGCCGAACTCACCGGCCTGCCGGCCGGCGACCTGAACCGCTACGTCAACGGGCACGTGCTCCCGGGCGTCGAGCGCGCCCGCGAGACCGTCGAGAGCATCGGCCGCGAGGCGCTCGCCGACGAACTCCGCTCGCGGGTCACCGCCGACGACGAGGGGTACGTCGACAACAGCGCCGTGGTGTTCGACCAGTCGTTCCTGGACCTCGTCGCGCCCGTCGCCGCCGAGTCCTTCGCGTTCGAGCGCCCGGACGTGGTGCTCACCGCCGCGACCGACGGCATCACGCTCGGCGCCGCGATGGCCTCCTACTTCGACGCCGACATCGCCTACGCCAAGAAGCGCAAGGAGACCGCCGTCGAGGAGTTCGTCGAGTCCCGCCAGCGGCTCGCTTCGGGGATCGAACTCACCTACTACCTCCCCGCCGACGCCGTCTCCGCCGGCGATACGGTCCTCGTCGTCGACGACCTGATCCGCTCGGGCGAGACCCAGGAACTGCTGCTCGACATCGTCGCCCAGTCCGACGCCACCGTCGGCGGCGTGTTTACCCTCATCGCCGTCGGCGACGAGGGGCTGGACCGCGCCCGCGAGATCACCGACGCCCCGTCGGCGCGCTCACGACGTTCGACGACCGATAGCGTCGATCCGCGGACATCTCGTTATCCATACCCGTGTATACCCACGCCGGTCAGCGCCGCTGATCGGCCGGTTTCCGGGGCTGGTTGGACGTGTATGTGTATATCGTACGGAAAGCCTCAAGTACACCACCGTCACGATATGCACCTATACGGATGGGTCTCACAGAGACGCTGGCCGACTACTTCGAGCTGGATAGCCACGACACCACCGTCAGGACCGAACTCCTGGCGGGGTTGACCACGTTCTTGACCATGAGCTACATCGTGGTCGTCAACCCCGCGATCCTCGCGGCCGCGATCGACATCGAGGGCGTCGGCGACGGCCGCCTGATCGCGATGCTCGCCGTGGTCACGATCATCTCCGCGGCGACGGCGACGCTGGTGATGGCGTTCTACGCCAACCGCCCGTTCGCGCAGGCGCCCGGGCTCGGGCTGAACGCCTTCTTCGCGTTCACGGTCGTCCTCGGGATGGGCGTGCCGTGGCAGACCGCGCTTGCCGCCGTCGTCGTCGAGGGGGTCATCTTCATCGCGCTCACCGCCGTCGGCGCGCGTGAGTACGTGATCCGGCTCTTCCCCGAACCGGTCAAACTCGCCGTCGGCTCCGGGATCGGCCTGTTCCTGGCGCTGATCGGCTTCGAGTCGATGCGGGTCGTCGCGAGCGACCCCGCGACGTTCCTGACGCTCTCGCCGGTGATCGCGAACGATCCGGTCGCGCTGATCTCGGTCGCCGGCCTCCTGTTCACGTTCGCGCTGTACGCCCGCGGCGTCCGCGGCTCCATCGTCGTCGGCATCCTCGGGACGACCGTCGTCGGCTACGCCGCCGCGGCGCTTGGCTACACCGCCTACAACCCCGAGAACGTGCCCGGTGGCGCCTCGATCGCGACGGACATCTTCCTCACTGGCTCGACGACGACGTACAGCCTCGCGGCGTACGACATCCGGCCACTGGCCGGGGCGTTCCTCGACGGGTTCGCGAACGTCGACGCGTTCACGTTCGCACTCATCGTGTTCACGTTCTTCTTCGTCGACTTCTTCGACACCGCGGGCACTCTGGTCGGCGTCGGTCAGTCCGCGGGCTTCCTCGACGACGAGGGGAACCTCCCCGACATCGACAAGCCGCTGATGGCCGACGCGGTCGGCACCACCGTCGGCGGGATGCTCGGCACGTCGACGGTGACGACGTACATCGAGTCCGCCACCGGCGTCGAGGAGGGCGGCCGCACCGGCCTGACGGCGCTGACCGTCGCCGGCCTGTTCCTGCTCTCGCTGGCGTTCGTCCCGCTCGCAGCCGGGATCCCGGAGTACGCCTCCCACATCGCGCTGGTGGTCATCGGCGTCGTGATGCTCGGCAACGCCGTCGAGATCGCGTGGGACGATCTCACCTACGCGATCCCGGCGGGGATGACGATCATGGTGATGCCGTTCACCTTCTCGATCGCCTACGGGATCGCGGCCGGCATCGTCTCCTACCCCTCGTGAAACTCGGCGCCGGCGAGCTCGACGACATCCACGTCGGCCAGTGGATCCTCGCGGGCGCGTTCGTGGTCTACTTCGCGGTGCGGACCAGCGGCGTGATGTAGCCGCCCGCGACCGCAACACCTTCCCGCTCCCCGCTGTTTTCGCGACTATGCAACGCAGTCTCCCACCCCGGCGCTGGCTGGTCCGTGGGGTGGCCCTGCTGCTCGCCCTCTCGCTGCTGGCACCCGCCGCGGGCGCCGCCCTCGGGATCGGCGACGACCCGTCCGACTCGCCGAGCGAGCTCGGCCCCGGAACGATCGACCAGCCGGCGGCCAACGCCACGGTCGTCGGGATCCAGGGCTACCACTTCCAGGGCCAGGGCAACCGCAAGAAGCCCGCCCGCATCGCCTCCGCCGACGGGAACGCCACCACCAACTGGCTGTACGAGGACGCACTCGGCGCCCGGTGGTTCTACGACGTGGACCCGCTGCCGAACGGCAATCTGCTCGTCGTCTCGACCAACCCCGACGGCACGACCGTCTACGAGCTCAACCGCGACAACCGCGAGCGCGTCTGGCAGGAGACGCTGCCGTTCCACGACACCCACGACATCGACGTGTACAACGAGACCCATCTCGCGATCGCCAACATGCGGCAGTGGAACGAGTCCTGCCAGTGTTCGAACGATCGCGTGGTGCTGTACGATCGCACCGAAGGCGAGATCGACTGGGAGTGGCGGTTCCGGAACCACTACCCCAACAGCACCGACGGCGGCTTCGCGGAGGACTGGACCCACGTCAACGACGTGGAGGTGATCCGGAACGGCACCGAACTGCTGCTCTCGCCCCGGAACTTCGATCAGGTGATCGCCGTCAACATCGAGTCGAAGGAGATCACCGAGCGCCTCGGCGAGGACGGCGACCACTCGACGCTGTACGAACAGCACAACCCCGACTGGCTCACGACGGCGGCCGGCGAGCCGACGATCCTCGTCGCCGACAGCGAGAACGACCGCGTGATCGAGTACACGAAGAACGACGACGGCGAGTGGGAGCACGTCTGGAGCGCGGGCTCCTCGGCGTCGCTCTCCTGGCCGCGGGACGCCGACCGCCTCCCCAACGGCAACACGCTGGTCGTCGACTCGATGAACCACCGCGTGATCGAGATCACGCCACAGGGTGAGATCGTCTGGGAGTACTTCGCCACGTGGTCGCCGTACGACGCCGAACGCCTCGGCACCGGCGACGAGTCGAACGGCCCGACGATGCGCGACCAGGGCGTGAGCGGCCACAAAGCGGTGTACGGCTCCGCCGGCGGGCTCTCGGCGACGTTCTCCTCCTGGCTCGCGGCGAACGCACAGGGAACCGTCGTCGAATCGCCCGTGATCGAGTTCGCGGGGCTCTGGGGCGGTTGGCGCCGTGGTTCCGTCCGGTCTGGCTGAGTTCCTGGGAGTTCGCGGGCGTCGTCGGCGCCGTGTTGCTGCTGTCGGGCTGGGGGCTCGCCGAGGCGATCCGCGAACGCGACCGCCTCGCCGACGGGTTCCGGTCGCTGCGTGACCGCGTGCGCTGACCGCCACGCGGCCGGCGTCCGAGATAGCTGGGGTGCTCGCCGGCGTCGCGGTGCTTTTGCGTGTCTCCGTCCAACCCCGTGTATGGCGAACATCACGCTCTACGAACTGCCGGGCTGTCCGTTCTGTATCAGGGTCGCCGACAAGCTCGACGAACTGGGGCTGGAGTACGACACGATCGAAGTCCCGGCGGCTCACAGCCAGCGAACCGAGGTCGAGGAGGTGTCGGGCCAGACCGGCGTCCCGGTGCTCGTCGACGAGGCCCACGGCGTCGAGGGGATGCCCGAGAGCCGCGACATCGTGGCGTATCTCGAGAAAACGTACGGGGACGGCCCGGCGTAGTCGGTCGAAAACCGGCCCGGGTATCAGGCTTCGCCCGGCTCGGCCGCGCGCTCGCGGATCAGGTCGCGCACCGCCTCGGGGTCGTCGGTGTCGGCGAGCTCCTCACAGGACACCAGCGCGGTGCCTTTCACCGACGTGCGCTTTGCGCCCTCCTCGACGAAGTACACCGAGCGCGTCTTGGTGACCTGCCCCAGTGAGGACATGATCCGGGCGCGCTTCTCGGCGCTGGGAGTGAACTCGGAGTGGCCGGTGAGTAGCTTCGCGCCGTCGCGGCCGCGGCGCTCCTCGTCCTCGGAGACGCTGTTGAACGGCGCCCGCGTCGTCGGGTGGACGGTAAAGCCCGCTCGCGTCAAGACGCCGACGACGTGCTCGTCGTCCGGGTCCGCCTCCGGCGGGTCGGGGTCGGCTCGGCGTCGCGGACCTCCTCGGCACCCTCCATCACGTCCATCGGCGCCGTGAACGGCCGGTCGAACAGCTCCTCGAGCCTGACCGCCACGTCGATGGAGGCGTTCATCCCGTCCTCGTACTTCGAGACGGTGCGGCGGGAGACGCCCAGCTCCGAGGCGAGCTTCCCGAGGCTCCAGTCCTGGGCCTCACGGGTCTCGGAGAGCAGCTCGCCGTCGATGTTGACGTAGAGGCCGCCGGGGCGGCGTAGATCAGCGGCGGCACGTCCTCGACGAACAGGTCGAAGGCCGTGTCGGGGTGGATCGCGGGCACGCCGTGGCGGAAGTACACCACCTCGGGCTTGAGCTCCTCGTCCCGGGTGCGCATCCCCACGACCATCGGCGTCGCCGAGAGGTACTCACCCAGTCGGCGCATCTCCTGTCCGGTCGCGGCGTCGAAGGCGTCGACGTTGCCCAGCACTTTCAGCAGCACGAGCTCCTCGCCGCGGCGGGCGGCGACGTCGAAGCTCTTCGGCCGGATCGCACAGCGCTCGCTGACGAGGAACCCGGCATCCTGCAGCATCGCCGTAACGTTCTCGATCAGCGCTGTACGGCTCATACGGTGACGTAGGCGACTCACGCCATATATGCGTTGTGTCCACCCACCGCCGCGCTATCCGCCGATTCGCCGGTTCGGCGACCGCTCGCCCCGCCGACCGGCGCCCGACGCGAAACCCCCTTGCCCCAGACCGCCTGCCTCCGGCCGTGACCGTCATCGGCGTCGACGACACTGACTCCCGGGAGCGGGGGATGTGCACGACCTACCTCGCGGCCCGCGTCGCCGAGCGGATCGCGGCCGCCGGCGGGTCGATCGACGAGCACCTGCTGATCCGGCTCAACCCCGCAGTCGAGCGCAAGACCCGCGGGAACGCCGCGCTCGCGATCCACACCGACCTCGATGCCGACCGCGCCGCGGCCATCGCCCGCGACGAACTCGAACCGCTGGCCGAGACCGACGACCCCAGAACGTCGCCGGGGCTGGTCGTCGCCGACTGCGACCCGGCCGACGTTCCCGACTCGGTCGCCCAGTTCGCTCGCGACGCCGTCCGACAGTTCCACAGCCTCGACGACGCGCTCGACCTGGCCGCAGCGGCCGGCTTCGACACCGACGGCTGGGCCGGCGGCCACGGCCGTATCGGCGCGCTCGCGGCCATCGGTGCCGCCCGCGCGTTCTCGGAGTGGACGTACGAGCTGATCGCCTACCGCGAGTTCGACCGGTGTGGTACCCCCGAGCGGTCGACGAGGCGAGCCTGTTCGCCGCGGCCGACGAGGCGTACCCGGACGCGTGGGACACTGTCGACCGCGTCGAGGACGAGGCCGTCTGCGTGCCCAGCGCCCCCGGGCCGATCCTCTACGGGCTCCGGGGCGACGATCCGGCGGTGCTCGCGGCGATGGCTGGACAGATCAACTCGGAGCCAGTCGAGCGCACCGCACTGTTTCGGACGAACCAGGGCACCGACGCCCACCTCCGGGACGTGGCGGTCGCGGACCTCTCCACTCTCCGGGACGGTCGCGCCTACCGCGTCGACTGCGTCGTCGCCGGCGACCCCGAAACCCGGGCGGGCGGCCACGTGTTCGCCCCGATCCGGGGGACGAGGGCGAGACGATCGACGCCGCGGCGTTCGAGCCGACCAAGCGGTTCCGCGACCGCGTCCGCGCGCTGCGAGCGGGTGACGAACTCACCGCCTGCGGCGAGGTCAGCGAGGGGACGCTCAAACTCGAGAAGTTCGCGGTTCGGGGGCTGAACCGGACCGCGAAGCGCACCCCCGTCTGCCCCGACTGCGGCAACACGATGGGTTCGGCCGGCCGGAACCAGGGGTACCGCTGTCGGGACTGTGGGACGAACGCGCCGGGGAAAACCGAGGCCCAGATCGACCGCGACCTCGAACGCGGCTGGTACGAGGTGCCGCCCTGTGCCCGCCGCCACATCGCGAAGCCGCTCGTCCGCGGCGGGTTCGACGCGCCGACGCACCCCGAGCGTTAGCGCGTTTCGAGCGCGGTTTCGAGCACGCTCGCGTCGTGGACGGTCTCCCGGCTCGCGTACTCCGCCACCGTGAGAAACGCCGCTTCGGCGGCGTCCGTCCCGGGATCGAGGCTCCCCGCGGTCGCCGTCCGGTCGACGACGAAGAAGACGACCGCGTGGTTGCGCTCCGGGCCGACCGCGAGCCGCGTGCCGGCGACCGCCAGCGTGTCGGCGTCGACGACCAGCCCGGTCTCCTCCGCCAACTCCCGTGCGGCAGCCTCGGGCAGCGGCTCGTCGTGCTCGGCGTGGCCGCCGGGGAGCGCCCACGCGCCCGCCTTCGGCGGCTGCCCCCGGCGGATGCAGCAGACTTCGTCGCCGTCGACGACCGCGACGGAGGCGCCCGGCACGGCGTTGCGCCAGAGGGTGCGCTCGCAGTCCGGGCAGTAGGCCCGCTCGCGGCCGTCGATCTCGCGGCGCTCGACGGGGGCGCCACAGAGCGGGCAGTAGTCGGCGTCGACGGCGATCACGGTGGGTGGTTCGCGGGCGGGGGAAAACGGTTCGGGCCTCAGTCCTCCACGGCCGCGATCGCCGCCCGAAAAACCGCCACGTCGTCGGTGTACGCCCACTCGATCCCGTCGAACGCCGATTCGTCGACCCAGCGGACGCCCGCGAGATCGTCGGTGGCCGTCGGCTCTCCGTCTGTCGCACCCAGCGAGACGGCGTAGTCCACACAGATCACCTGCTTCGCGTCGGTCAGCCCCGGTTCGGGGACGACGGTTTCGAGGTCCCGGGCTTCGAGCAGTCGGAGGGCGTCGGGATCGACGCGCAGGCCGGCCTCCTCTTCGAGTTCCCGGGCGGCCGCCTCCCGCGGCGACTCGCCGAAGTCGACGTGGCCCGCGGGTGTCGAGAACCGTCCCTCGGCCGGGGTACGCCCCGCTCGCCGAGCAGCACGCGCGGGTCCTCGCCCGCCGCACCCCCGTCGACGACGGCGACACCGGCGGCGACCGCCGGCGAGTGGTACACCCCGCTTCCGCAGTCCTGGCAGCGGTGCTGCGGCCCGTCGTTCCGGAGTTCGGCGCCGCAGTACGGGCAGAACGTGGGCGGAAAGTCGGTCATCCTTTCAGTCCGCTCCCAGTCAGCGGCACGACCACGTCCTCGTCCGCGCCGATCTCGCCGCGGTCGCGTAGTTCCGCGAGGGCTGCGGGCGCGACCGCGCAGGTCGGCTCGGTGTAGAACCCCGCGCGGTGGAGCCGCCCGAGCTCGTCTTGAGCCGGGCCTTCCGCGATCGCGATGGCGTCGCCGCCGGTGGCGTCGATCGCGTCGAGGATGGCGTCTCTCTGGACGGGGTCGCGGATCTGGATGCCGTCGGCCACCTCGTTCGCGCCCGCAGCGTCGCCGTGCAGTTCGGCGGCGATGGGGCGTAGCCCGCGGCCTGGGCGCCGTACATCCGGGGGATTTCGTCGATCCAGCCAGCGTGTTTCAGTGCCCGGAACCCGCGGTAGGCGCCGAGGAACAGCGTCCCGTGGCCCAGGGGGTTACGACCGCGTCCGGCGCCGTCCAGTCGCGCTGGAGCGCGGTCTCGTAGGCGACCGTCGCCGTGCCGGCGAAGAAGGCGGGGTTCCAGGCGTGGGAGGCGTACCAGGCGTCGGCGCCCGGCCGACCGTCGCCGGTCGCACCTTCGTCCCCCCGACCGCCTCCGCCACGCAGGCGTCGGTCACGTCCTGTCGGGTGCCCTCGATTCGGACCGGCGTCGCGCCGGCGGCTTCGATCGCCCGGAGCTTGCTCGCCTTCACGCTCGCGGGGACGTAGATCTCGGCGTCGATCCCGGCTCGGGCGGCGTAGGTCGCGATCGCCGCGCCGGCGTTGCCCGAGGAGTCCTCGACCACCTTTTCGACGCCGAGTTCGGCGGCTCGGGAGAGCGTCGCCGTCGCGCCGCGGTCCTTGAACGAGCCGGTGGGGAACACGTACTCCAGTTTGAACTCGGCGTCCCAGTCGGGGGCGTACTGCAGCGGCGTCATCCCCTCGCCGAGGCTGACCCGTTTCTCGACGGGGAGGAAGTCGGCGAACGCCCAGAGGCCCTCGCGGGTGTCGAAGGCGGCCGGATCGGGCGCTGGTCCGTCCGGGAGCGGCTGGCGGGCGAACTCGAGGGGTGGCCGCAGGTGCAGCGCCAGCGGTCGGCGTACTCGGCGCCGCAGTCCGGGCAGACGAGGCGTGCGGGCTCGGTGTCGGGCATCGTCAGTAGGCGTCGACCCCCGTCGCCACCGAGCAGACGTACTCGCCGGTTGCGACCTGCGGGAGCCGCCGCGAGCGCCAGAAGATCCCCTCGCTATCGGCGGTGACTCGGCTCGTCAGCTGGCCGAACGGGTCGGTGATCTCGAACAACGTGTCGCCCGGGTGGATCGCCTCGCCCAGCTCCGCCCGGAACCGGACGAGCCCGCCCGCCGGCGTGCGGTACTGGTCGAACCCCGCGGCGCGAGTCTGCTCGGCCATCGACGCCTCGCCGTCGAGAAAGCCGTAGTGCCGGAGGACGTTGAACACGCCCTCGACGCCGTACTGGATGCTCTCCTCGTCCCAGCCCACACAGCCGCCGAGTTCGGGGTCGATCGTGGGGATCCCCTCGTCGGGCGCCGCGCGGGCCAACTGGCCGTCGGGGCCCTTCTGGTCGAGCACGTGGCCCGTGCCAAAGGCCTTCGCGAGTTCGAGGCAGTCGCCGTGCATTCGGTGGTGGCGGCCACAGCGCACCCGGGCCTCGTTGAGCATCCGCGAGGTCGAGCCCTGGTGGAGGTCGAGCACGTAGTCCGCGCGGCTGGCGGCGTCGAACGTCGCGGCGGCGATGCGCTCGGAGCTGGTTCCCGCCTCGTCGCCGGGGTAGGCCCGGTTCATCTTCGTGTCGTCGATGGGGTTGCGGTGCTCGGCGATCTGGAACGCGTGGACGTTGACGATGCCGACGATCAGGACCGCCCCCGAGAGTTCGGCGGGGTCGAGTCGCGGGACCACCCGGGTGAGCACGCCGAGGCCGTTGAGTTCGTCGCCGTCCGAGACCGCCTGCAGATACAGGGTTTCGCCGTCGTCGGCGCCGTTGACCACACAGACCGGTAGGGAGACGGGGCTCCCGTCGCGGCGCTCGCCAACCCGGAGCCGCCCGGTGGCGGTCTCGCCGGGGGCCGCGCTGGCGTCGCCGAGCGTGAGACTCATTGTGCGTTCGTGGTTCGTACCCGCCTTAGTGGGTTCGATACCGGGCGGCAACGCCGATACCGCCTTTCACTGCGGCCGCTCGCGTCGGTCGCTCCCGAGGAAAAAGCTCGCGATTACGGGCTGTGACAGCCCAGTGTCAGCGCTCCGTGATGACGTTCGACTCGAGGTCACGCGGGTAGTACGTCAGCCACTCGACGCCGTCCTCGGTGATGGCGATCGTGTCGGAGTGGCGGTACCCCGCGTCCTCGGTGTAGATGCCGGGTTCGATGGTGTACACCTGGCCGGGCTGCATCTCGGCGTCGGCGTCGTCGACGTGGTCGTAGTCGCCCCAGCCCTGGTCGATGTACGGCGGTTCGTGGCCGCCGAGGCCGATGTTGTGGCCGACGTGGTGCTGGGCGAGGTCGGTGATCCCCTGCTCCTCGAAGAACTCCCAGACCTGCTCGTCGACGTGGGACAGCGGCACGCCCGGACCGAGCGCGTCGATGGCGATGTCCTGCGCTTCGACCATCAGCTCGAAGTAGTGCTCCTGCTCGTCGCTGACCTCGCCGACGAACATCGTCCGCTCGAGCTCGGAGCCGTAGCCGTCGACGTTCGCGGAGGCGCCGGTAACGAGCACGTCCCCCCGCTCAAGTCGCTGGTTCGGCGTGTGCCCGTGTGGGAGTGCGGTCTCGTGGGCGGAGATGTAGCCCGCGCGGGCCGGGCCGGACGCCCGGACGTTCTCGACGAACTGGTCGCCCAGCGTGTCGAGCATCGCCCGGGAGGCCTCCGTCGAGGCCTTCTGGGAGACGGTCGCCGGGTGGGCGCCGGGCTCGGTGTACTCGGCGAGGTAGCGGTGGGCGAGGTTCCCCCACTTGGCGGACTCCCGGATCAGGTCGATCTCGGCGTCGGTTTTCTCCCAGCGCATCCGAGAGACCCACGACTGGGTCTCCACGTCGACGAAGTCCGAGAGTGCGGGCCCCTCGTACCCCATCACGCCCGGCGCGCCGTCGGCGTCGGCGGCGACGGTCTCGGCGCCGAGCCCGTCGAGCATCTCGGCGACGACCTCGATGGGGCGGCCCTGCGGGTAGTCGAAGTAGTGGTGCACGTCGTCGATGCGGTCGACGGTTTCGACGCGCTCGACCTCCAGTCGCGGCACGACGATCTCGATGCGGTCGTCGGTGACCGCCAGACAGACCGGGCGCTCGGTCTGGACGTGCTCGAAGCCGGAGACGTAGTGGATGCTCGTCGCGGAGAACCAGACGGCGGCGTCGGCGTCGGTGTTCGCGAGCTTCCCCGGACTTCGCGGAGTCGGGACTGGTACTCGGCATCTGGGAGTTCAGTCGGCATGCCCGTCGAATCTGCCCCAGCGAGCAAAAGCCTCCGGGTGTGCCACACTCTCTGCCGGGTTGTCGGCGACGCCGTCGCCGGTCCCGAGTCGCGGGTGACGAACCCCTCATAGCGCCTTCGTTTGGGCGATCCGACGAAACCGGTTGAAAACGTCCGATAAACTGTTTCGGCGATTCTGAAGCGGTCGTAAAACGTCAGTCACCGCCTCGACACCCCGTAAAACGAAGCGAAGTGACCTGTACGAAGCTGGCGTTATACGTGGTCCCCCGTCTATGGGTTGAGTAGAGACAGTATGTCCACCTCCGAACCCTCCACTCTGTCGCGCGTCCGCGGCAGCGAGCTTCCCCGCTCGGCGATCTCGTTCGCGGCGTCGATGCTCGGTCCCGTCCGCGCCGCGGCGTTTTGGTCCGCGGTTGCCCTCCCACTGACGTACCTCCCGATGGTCGCCACTGGCGCGGTGTGGGACCGGCCGGTCGTGTTCTGTGCGCTGCTGGCGCTGAACGCCGTCGCGTTCCTCGCCGGCCATGGCCACGACCCCGGGACGGCCTGACGACTCGACACGCAACCACCCGCGCGGATCCCCCGCGTCCGCGCTCCCCGTGCAGTGTCCGGCCGGGGCTACTCCAACTCGCCGTCGAGTCCCCACTCTTCGGCCCGCTGTTCGGCCTCCGCTCGGGCCTCCTTCTGGATCGCGGCGATGCGCTCCTCGTCTTCGAGGAACGACTCCAGCGCGCTGGCGTCGCCGTCGTGGGCGTCGTCGGGCGCCCGCTCCCGGGTTCGGTCGGCCAGCGCGGGATCGTCCGCCAACTGCTCGGCGGGCGCGCCCGGCGGCACCGAGAACTCGGGGGCGTCGTGGACTGTCACGAGCGTGTCCGCGGGGAGTTCGTACAGTTCGACCGAGCAGGGGCCCGGCCCCGCGAGAGCGGCCAGGGCGTCGACGCCGCGGCTGTCGCTCCCGACCGGCCGGTCGCCACGTCCGAGCTCGTGGCTGTCGCCGCCTCGCTCCCCACGTCCGGCCGACCGTTCGCAGTAGGCAGCGCGGGGGACACCCTCAGCGAAGGTGATGACGCCCGGCTCGCCGTCGGCCAGCAGCGAGTCCGGTTCGATCCGGGCGTACCCCGTCAGCTCCCGGGAGAACGCGGCCCGGAGCGCGCTCGCGACGCCGACTCGGGAGCGAACCAGTCGGCCCCGCGGGATCTCCAGGTCGGCGGCGCCAGGCCCGGTCATGGGGGCTCGGGGATCACCGCCGAACGGAACCGATCGGCGACCGCGTCCTCGTCGCCGTCCTGCAGATCGAGTCCGTCGGCCGCCCGGCGGTACGCGGTTGCGGCCGCGGCGTCGGGCGCGTACGCGAGCAGGGGCTCGCCCGCCCGTCGGGCCGCCCGCGCGGCGTCGCTCTCCGGGACCGTCGCCAGCGTCGGGCCGCCGAAGTACCGCTCGGCCTGTTCCGCGACGCGGTCGATCGCCGCGTCGTCCTGCACGCGGTTGAACAGCACGCCGGCGGTTTCGGTGCCGTAGGACCGGGCGTACTCCTGCACTTTCAGCCCGTCCGAGAGCGAGGGGATGGTGGGCTGAAGCACGACCACCGTGCGGTCCGCGAGCACGAGGGGGAGCACTGCCGACTGCGACCCCAGTGCGGCCGCGGAGTCGAGCAGGAGCACGTCGGTGTCCGCGGCCAGTTCGGCGATGACCGTCCGCAGGCGTGTCGGGTCCGCGTCCCGAAACGCTGCCAGTGACGTGCCACAGGGGACCAGCGAGAGCCCGAACCGATCGTAGACGGCGTCCTCGACGGCCGCGTTCGAGTCGGCGAGCAGGAGGTCCTGAAGCGTGGTGTCTGCGTCCGCGAGGCCGGTGTGAAAACAGAGGTTCGCCATCCCCGTGTCGGCGTCGACGACGGTCACGTCGTACTCGTCGGCGAGGGCCATCCCCAGGGCGAGCGTGCTGGTGGTCTTCCCCACCCCGCCCTTGCCGCTCGCCACCGCCAGCGCTTCGACCATACGCTCGTTCACCCCGTTCAGAGGTTAAAAATTTCGCCCCGATGCCGGATTAGTTCCACCATGCAGCCAGTACGCGGCGCCAGTTTCCGTACGCGATGGCTTCCCGCGTGGGCCGGTCGAACCCCCGCGCTTCGAGCCCCGCGAGCACGTCCCGGAGCCCCCGTACGTCGCCGACTGCCTCGGGGATCGTCGCGCCGTCGAAGTCCGACCCGAGGCCGACGTGCTCGACGCCCATCCGGTCGGCGAAGTACTCGATGTGATCCAGCAGCGTCGACAACGACGCGTCGGCCCCGCGCTCGCCGTCCGGACGGAGGTGGGGGTGCCGAACGTGCAGCCGACGATGCCACCGCTGTCGGCGATCGCGTCGAGTTCGTCGTCGGTGAGGTTCCGCGACGACGGCGAGATGGCGTGGGCGCCGGCGTGTGAGACCACCAGCGGGGCGTCGATCGTCGCGTCGACGTCCCAGAAGCCGGCGGCGTTCAGGTGCGCCAGATCGACGACGATTCCCAACTCCTCGCAGGCCTCGACGAGGTCGAACCCCGCCTCGGTCAGCCCCGGCCCGATGTCCGGCGTGGCGCCGTGTTTGAACGGGGCGCCGTGGGCGAACGCGTTCGGCCGCGACCAGACGAGCCCGAGCGACCGCAGGCCGTTTTCGTATAGCGATTTAAGGTTTATAAGGTCCGGGCTGACAGCTGCTGCGCCCTCGATGTGGGGGACCGCGCCGACCGCCTCGCCGTCGAGACAGGCGTCGAGATCGTCGATACCGCCGACGACGCGGAATCGATCGGTCGCGTCGGCCCAGTCGTGGAGGGTCGCGAACTGTTCGTCGACGACGCGGCGGGCACGCTCGTGGTCGACCGCTGGCGGGAGCTCGTCGTAGTCGAGGTCGCCCTCGTTGGGCACGAACATGGCGAAGATCCCTGCGGCGAGTCCGGCGTCCTCGGCACGGGCGAGATCGAGGTGGCCGTCGCCGCTCTCGGCGAGGAACTCGCCGCCCGCGCGGTCGCTGGTGGCAGCCAGCAGTGTGTCGTTGTGGCCGTCGATGATCGGAAGCACGAGTGCTCCCTTCGCCGCTGTCGACTCGAAAGTTCCGGCGCGAAGCGCCACCCTTCAAGCCCGTCGCCGCCCGGGGTCCGGTATGAGCGAGACCGACGGTCTCTGCGTGGAGTCCTGCGAGCGCTGTCCGGCGCTGGTGGCGTCCAGGAGCCGCATCGTCAACGGCGTCGGCCCCGACGACGCCGATCTGCTGTTTCTGGGGGAAGCGCCCGGCCAGTACGAGGACGAGGGCGGGGAGCCGTTCGTCGGCCGATCCGGCGACGTGCTCGACGAGGCGCTGCGGGACGCCGGGCTCTCGCGTGCGGACGTGCGGATCACCAACTGCGTGCGCTGTCGGCCGCCGGACAACCGGGACCCGCACAAAGAGGAGCTCGCGAACTGTCGGGGGTATCTCGAGGCGGAGATCGCGGCGGTCGACCCGGATCTGGTGGTCACGCTGGGGAAAGTGCCGACGGAGCACCTGCTGGATCGCTCGGTCGCGGTAACGAAGGAAGCGGGCGAGGTGCAGGACGCCCGCGTCGGCGAGCGGTCCCAACGCGTGCTGATCTCGGTCCACCCCGCGGCGACGCTGTACGACGCCTCCCAGCGGGACACGTTCACCGACGCGATCGCGCACGCGGCCGAACTCTCCGGGCTCGCTGACGCCGACGGTGGCCAGTCCCGGTTGGGCGACTACTGAGTCGATCTCCTCACTCGCCGGCCCCGACGTTCAGCCACGGTGGGTTTGCGCTTTCGACGCCGCGACAGAAAGTCACTTGACCCACGGAACCGCAGGCTCGCGTATGGACACGCACGCCGACGTCGTCGTCGTCGACTACGGCCTCGGCAACCTCCGGAGCGTCACGAGGGGGCTCGAACGCGCGGGCGCATCGGTGACCATCACGGACGACCCCGACCGGTTCGACGACGCTGACGGCGTCGTGCTTCCGGGCGTCGGGGCGTTCCGCGAGGGGATGGAGAACGCGGACCCCTACCGTGACGCGCTCGAAGACGTGGCGGCCTCGGACACCCCGCTGTTCGGGATCTGCCTCGGCATGCAGATGCTACTCGCCGAGAGCGAGGAGGCCGAACACGCCGGACAGGGCGCCGTCGAGGGGCTGGGGTTCGTCCCGGGCACGAACGTGCGCTTCCGGGGCGACCAGAAGGTGCCCCACATGGGCTGGAACGAACTCAACGTGGTCCGTGAGCACCCCCTCGTGACCGGCGTCGACGGCGGCCGCGGCGGCTCCGTCGACGGCGAACACGCTTACTTCGTCCACTCCTACTACGCCGAACCGGCGGACGACCACGCGATCGTCGCCGACACCGAGTACGGCGTCACGTTCCCCGCGGTCGTCGCCAACGACGACGGCACCGTGTTCGGGACGCAGTTCCACCCCGAGAAAAGCGGCGAGACCGGGCTGACCATCCTGAAGAACTTCGTCGACCTCTGCTGAAGCGCGCGATCGGTTCGGGATGGCCGATTCTCCCTCGTTGGTTGCTCTCTGGCGGGGTTCCGTCCGCTTGTGGCATCTCTAGCGTTGTGCTCAGCTGCTGACTTGCCGCAACGTAAACCAATTACCGCGATACAGAAAACGATCGTTCTACTGTCAGCGGCATCCCTGTTGGGAAGCGCTGTCGCTCGTCGATCGTGAGAACGGGTTTGTCGCCTCGGGGCGACTGAGAACCGTTAGTTCCGGACGACGTTCGTCGCGCGCGGACCCTTGTCTGCCTGTTCGATCTCGAACTCTACTTCTTCACCCTCCTCCAGGTCGGGGCCGCCGACGTCTTCCATGTGGAAGAACACGTCGTCGTCCGCGTCCTCAGTCTCGATGAAACCGTAGCCGCCCGTGTCGTTGAAGAAATCAACCGTACCGTTTGCCATTGCAAACAAACGTACACCGCTCCCGGGGATAACCCTTCCGAGGGTCGTGGTACCACGATCTGAGTTGTCCCCGAGCAGCCCCAGAACCGTTTTGCCGGTGCTGCCCGCAGGAGGCGTATGGACGCAGGGTTCGACGCCACCCTCCGGGCCGACGGTGTAGCGTTCGGGCAGCGCGACGCCGAACTGCTTCGGACCGTCGACGACGCCGGATCGCTGAACGCCGCGGCGTCGACCCTGGGGCGGTCGTACTCCCGGGCGCACGACCGGCTCACCGATCTGGAGGACGCCTTCGGTCCGCTTGTCGAGCGCCAGCGCGGCGGCAGCGGCGGCGGGGGGAGCGTGCTCACCGATCGCGCCCACGACTTGTTGGCGGCGTTCGATCGCCTGCGAGTGGGCTACACGGCTATCGCCGAGACGACGGAGACGGTGCTCGACGGCGACGTGCTCGAACGCGAGGGGGAGCTGGGGATCGTCGAGACGCCTGCGGGCGAGGTCCGGGCGCTGGTGCCGCCCGACGCCGACGCCGTCGAGGTCGTCCTGCGCGCCGACGCGGTGACGCTGCACGAGCCCGCGGACGCCCCTGCGGGCGGCGCGACGAGTGCGCGCAACCGATTTTCGGGCACGGTCGTCGACGTCGAGCGGGGCGAGTCGGTCTGTCGGGTGTCGGTCGACGTGGGCGCCGAGGCGCCGCTCTCGGCGCTTGTGACCGAGGAGAGTCGGGAGCGACTGGCGCTCGAACCCGGCCGCGAAGTGGTGGCGTCGTTCAAAGCGACGGCGACGAGAACGACACCACGCTGACGGGCAAGCGTGGTAATACCGAAACCGAGGCCATCGAACTGGCCGACATCGCCGACCTGTAGCGGTTCCGACTTGCCGACGCGCTTTTCCCGAGCCCTCGCGAACGCCGTGGCATGCACGTGGTCACGCTGGGGCCGGCGGGGACGTACTCCCACCGCGCAGCGCAGTCGATCGCCGACGAGGGAGCGGTCAGCTTCCGGGAGTCGGTGACCGAGATCGTCGCGGCCGTCGCCGACGGCGAGTTCGAGCGCGGCGTCGTCCCCGTCGAGAACAGTATCGAGGGCTCGGTCGACGAGAGCCTCGACGCCCTGGCCGACCGCGAGGTGAGCGTCGTCCAGGAGATCGTCTCCCCGATCCGGCACGCCCTGCTCGCACGGGAGCCCGAGTTCGACACCGTCGCGTCCCACCCGCAGGCGCTGGCGCAGTGCCGGGAGTACCTGACGGAGAACTACCCCGACGTGGCCCAGGAGGCGGTGGCCTCGACGGCACGCGGCGTCGAGCGCGCTCGGAAGGACCCCTCAGTTGCAGCCATCGGCCACCCGGCGAACGCCGGCTCGCCGGGGCAAGCGGACGACGACGCGCACCCGCTCCAGCGCATCGCCGAGAACATCCAGGACCGGGACTCGAACGCCACTCGCTTCCTGGTCGTCGCCCCGAGAGCGAGCGCTCGGAGGCCGGCGGGAAAACCAGCCTCGTCGTCTACCCCGGCGCGAACTACCCCGGCCTCCTGCTCGAACTGCTGGAGGCGTTCGCGGACCGGGACATCAACCTCTCCCGGATCGAGTCGCGGCCGAGCGGCCGCCGCCTCGGCGACTACTGCTTCCACTTCGACATCGAGGCGGGCCTGTACGAGGCCCGCACTCAGGAGGCGCTGGCGGAGGTCGAAGCGATCTGTGCCGACGGTTGGGTCCGCCGACTCGGCTCCTACGACACCCACCACGTCGTCGAGTAGCGGCCTGCCCGGCCGGAGCCGTTTCCCGTGGCGGTAATCCTTAACAGCGCTCGGCTCGTTTCTTCAGATATGCCCAACCGACGCGATCCGTTCAAGGAGATCGAAGAACTGTTCGAACAGCTCAACTCCGGCTTCGCCGAGATGAGCCAGGAGTTCGACGCCGGCGGCGCCGGTGGCGGCATCCACGTCGACGTGGCCGACGCCGACGACGAGATCGTCGTCGTCGCCGACGTCCCCGGCTTCGACCCCGAGGAGATCGACGTGTCGGTCAGCGACCGACAGCTACGGATCTCGGCCGAGCGCAGCACCGAGACCGAGTCGGAAGACGAGGAGACGCAGTACTACCGCCGCGAGCGCAGCCAGCGCGCGGTCAGCCGGACGGTATCGCTGCCGACGGACGTGGACGAACACGAGGCCGCGGCGAGCTACGAGAACGGCGTGCTCACCGTCGAACTCCCCAAGTCGGGGGCGACGACGGGATCGACATCGAAGTCAACTGAGCGACTCCGCTCGGCCGGGGACTCTTTCGTTCTACTCCCGTAGCCAGCGCTGGACGCCCAGGTCGACCAGCACCGAGAACGCGAAAAACAGCGGCGGCACGAGCAGGTTGACGGTCCACTCGACCGACGACCCGGTGGCGTAGTCCCAGACGACGAGCACGACGAACACTGCTAGCGCGGTCAGCACTCGTCGACGAAGCGACTTGCCGGCGATCTCCATACCCGTGCGTCGGCGTTGCCCCAGAAAAGGTCCCGGTCTCGCCACGGGGGCGCCGACTGGCGGCTCGCCCACCGGTACCGTTTTGCCACTTTTCGCCCAAGCCGCGGCCGTGCCGCCCCGAGCTACCCAGCGCGTCGTCGCGGCGCTGTTCGGAGCGACGGCCGTCTGGCGGGCGCTCTCCGGCGTCGCGGCCGTGGTGCGCTGGCTCTGGCTCGGGGAGATCGTGGGCAACGGGTCGATGGCGCTCCTGTTGGTCTCGGTCGTCGTCGGCCCCGTGGTCGGCGCCGGCGCCGGCGACGCGGCGCTCCGCCGGGGGTTCTGGTCGCGCAGTCACGCCGCGCACCGTCGCCGAGCCGTCGCCGTCGGGGCGTTGCTGGTGCTGCCGTTGGTGGTGACGGAGGCGCTGGGCTGGCTGCTCGGTAACGGCCCGGCGTCGCTGCCGCTGTATGGAGCGGTGACACTGTCGGTGACGACGCTCGTACTCCTGGCGGTGTTCGGCTCAGGCCGCGACCAGTGAGACGACGGTGGCGGCGGCGCCGACGGCGAGTACGGGGACGGCGGCACCGAGCGTGAGATACCCCGCGAGCGCGCCCAGCGTGACCGGAACCATCGCGAGGAGACAGAGGAGACCGAGCCCGAACGCCAGCAGGGGGCATCGTCGCGGACCGTCGAGTGGGTACCGCCGGCGTTGGCCATTCGTGTCCGTGAGAGGGTGGGTTCCGTGCAAAAGCGCTTCGGTCACGAAACAGCCGTGTGACTGATCAGCACGCCACTCGACGGGCGATCCGTGACGACCGCCTCGCTGCCGGCCGCGGTAGTCAGAACTGATGGGTATTTTTACCGCCGGACCGGCACTCTCGGGTATGGACTACGACCCGCAGGCGATCGAGGAGCGCTGGCGGCAGCGCTGGCGGGAGGAGGGGCGGTACGAGGCCGACCCCGCCGACGGGGAGGGCGACAACGACGACGCCACCTTCGTCACGGTGCCGTACCCCTACCCCAGCGGCGGGATGCACATCGGCCACGCCCGCACGTACACGGTTCCGGACGCCTACGCGCGCTACCGGCGCCAACAGGGCGACAACGTGCTGTTCCCGATGGCGTGGCACGTCACCGGCACGCCGATCATCGGCGCCGTCGAACGCCTGAAGAAAGGCGAAGAGGAGCAGCTCTCGGTGCTGCAGGACACGTACAACGTCCCCGAGGAGGACCTGAGCGATCTGGAGACGCCGATGGGGTTTGCGGAGTACTTCATCGAGGAACACTACAAGAAGGGGATGAAGTCCCTGGGCCTCTCGGTCGACTGGCGCCGGGAGTTCACCACCAACGACGAGCGCTACTCGAAGTTCATCGAGTGGCAGTATCAGACGCTGAAGGAGAAGGGGCTGGTCGAGAAGGGGCTCCACCCGGTGAACTACTGCACCGACGAGGAGCAGCCCGTCACGACCCACGACCTGCTCGAGGGTGAGGACGCGGAGTTCCAGGAGTACACGCTGGTCCGCTTCCGCGGCGACTCGCCCGAGAACGGCGACGCGGACCGAGGAGGCGCGTCGGACGACGGCGACGCCGTCTTCCCGATGGCCACCCTCCGCCCGGAGACGGTCCGCGGCGTCACGAACGCCTACGTCGACCCCGAGGCGACGTACGTCCGCGCGACCGTCGACGGCGAGACCTGGGTCGTCTCGGCCGAGGCCGCCGAGAAGTTCGAACTGCAGGACCGCGAGGTCGAGATCGAGAGCGAGTTCGCCGGCAGCGAGATCGTCGGCACGAGCGTCGAGAACCCCATCACGGGCGAGGCCGTCCAGATTCTGCCCGCCGGCTTCGTCGACGCCGACAACGCCACGGGGGTCGTGATGTCCGTCCCGGCGCACTCGCCGGACGACTACGTCGCGCTGCAGGAGCTGCAAGCGCGCGCCGCCGACCTGCGCGAGTACGGGATCGACCCCGAGACAGTCCGCGATATCGAGCCGATCCCGATCCTCTCGATCGAGGGCTACGGCGAGATTCCCGCCGAATCCGCAGTCGAGGAGCGCGGCATCACCGCCAGCGACGACCCCGAACTGGAGGAGGCGACGAACGACCTCTACAACGCCGAGTTCCACTCCGGCGTTCTGAACGACGAGTACGGCGAGTTCGCGGGTGAGGTCGTCGAGGACGTGCGTGACCGCTTCCGCGAGCACCACGCCGGCGACGCCTTCGACACGATGCAGGAGTTCTCGGAGGAGGTCGTCTGTCGCTGTGGCGGCGACGTGGAGGTCGCCTACCAGGACACCTGGTTCCTGCGCTACAACGACGAGGAGTGGCGGGAGAAGACCCGGAGGGCGATCGCGCAGTTGGACGCGATCCCGGAGAACACCCGCGGCGAGTACGAGCACACCGTCGGCTGGCTGGAGGAGTGGCCCTGCATCCGGAACTACGGGCTGGGCACGCGGCTGCCGTGGGACCAGGACTTCGTCATCGAGCCGCTGTCGGACTCGACGCTGTACATGTCCTACTACACGGTCGCCCCGCACATTCAGGACGTGCCCGTCGAGGATCTGGACCCCGAGTTCTTCGACGCGATGTTCTACGGCGAGGACGCCGTTGACGATCCCGACGAGCAGGCGCTGGAACTGGGCGAGGAGTGGGACTACTGGTACCCGGTCGACTACCGCTTCTCGGGCAACGACCTGATCACGAACCACCTGACGTTCTACCTCTACCACCACGCCGAGTTCTTCCCCGAGCCGAAGTGGCCCGAGGGGATCGTCGTGATGGGAATGGGGCTGCTGGAGGGCCAGAAGATGTCCTCCTCGAAGGGCCACGTCGTCCTCCCCGGCGAAGCCATCTCGGAGTTCGGCGCCGACACGGTGCGGTTCTTCCTGCTGAACGCCTCCGAGCCGTGGCAGGACTACGACTGGCGCGAGGACGCCGTCGAGAGCACCCACGACCAGCTCCGGCGGTTCTACAACCGCGGGCAGGAGCTGATCGAGGGGCCGGAGGGTGACCGCGACGCCGTCACGGACGTGGACCGCTGGCTGCTGTCGAAGCTCCAGGCCACGATCGAGACAACCACCGAGGCGATGGAACGCTCAGAGACCCGAACCGCCACCCAGGCCGCGTTCTACGGCTTCGACGAGCACCTGAAGTGGTACCGTCGCCGTGCGGATCTCGACCGGCCGGGCGCACGCTGGACGCTGCGCCACGTGCTGGAGACGCGCCTGCGCCTGCTGGCGCCGTTCACGCCGTTCATGGCCAACGAACTCCACGAGGAACTGACGGGCACGCCCGCCGAGGACGCGCCGTGGCCCGCGGTCGACGACGACCTGCGCGCCCCCGATCTGGAACTGCAGGAGACCCGCGTGCAGGCGCTGGTCGACGACATCAACGAGGTCGCCGACGTGACCGACACCGACCCCGACACGATCCGCATCTACGCCGCCGCCGACTGGAAGCGGCAGGTGTTCGACGCCGTCCGCGAGGTCGGCGCCGACGTGGGCGCGGTGATGAGCGAGGTCATGAGCGACCCCGACCTGCGCGAACGGGGGAACGAGGTCAACGACGTGGCACAGGACGCCGTTGAGTTCGCCCGCGACTACGACGAGGACGAACTCGCTGACCTGCTCGACATGGACGAGGAGGCGGCGTACGAGAACGCGGCGGCGTTCCTCGAACGCGAGTTCGACGCCACGGTCGAGGTGTACGCCGAGGACGACGCGGACGTGGTCGACCCGGCGGATCGGGCCGACAGCGCGATCCCGTTCCGCCCGGCGATCCACCTGGAGTAGCACCTCGACCGTTTGCTGCGGTCGCTCGTTTTCGCTCGCTCCCAGACAAAAGGTCGGCCAGAGGCCGTCGTCCGCTGGTTCGAAGGGGGTTCGTAAACACAGCCCCCAACCGACTTCCGAAAATCAGGCCAGCCCGAGCAGGTCGAAGTTCGTGCCGTTGTCGCGTTCGTTTGCGTGCTCGTACACCACGTGGGCGGCGGCCACGTCCTGGATCGCCAGCCCGGTCGAGTCGAACACGGTGACGCCGTCGTCGTCGGTCCGGCCGGCTCTGTCGCCGACGACGATCTGGCCGATCTCGCCGTAGAGGTCGTCGTCGTCGAGCACGCCGTTGGCCCACGGGACGTTGATCTCGCCGGAGTGGGTACACTGGGCGTGGTCGTCGATCACCAGCTTCGCGTTCAGCAGCACGTCGTCCTCGATCTCGTGTTTGCCCTCGGCGTCGGCGCCCATCGCGTTGATGTGAGTGTGCTCGCCCACGTCCTCGGGGCCGAGGATCGGGCTCCGAACCGGCGTGACCGTCGAGAGCACGTCACAGTGGCCGGCGTCGCGCGGCGTGCCCGAGCGCACGGTGAAGCGGTCCGAGAACGTGTCGATGAACTCGTTCACGCGGGCCTCGTCGAGGTCCGAGACGACGACCTCCTCGATGTCGCGGATCTCCGAGATGGCTTCCAGTTGGGTGTACGCCTGGACGCCGGCGCCGACGATCCCCATCGAACTCGCGTCCTCGACGGCGAGGTGGTCGGTGGCGACGGCGGCGGCGGCGCCGGTGCGCTGCATCGTGAGCTCCGTGCCGTCCATGATCGACAGCGGGAACGCGTTCTCGGGCTCTGAGTAGATCATCGTCCCCATCACCGTCGGCAGGTCGAACTGCTCCTCGTTGTCGGTGTGGACGTTGACCCACTTGATCCCGGCCGCGTCCCACTCGCCCGTGTCGAGGTAGGCGGGCATCGACCGGAAGTCGCCGCTGTACTTCGGCAGGTCGATGTAGGACTTGGCGGGCATCTTGGCGTTCCCGTTCTCGTAGGCGGCGAAAGCCTGTTCGATGGCGGGGATCAGTTCCGCCATCGAGGTGTTGTGGTGAACGTCTTCGCTGTTGAGAAGCAGCGTCTCCATGGCCCGCAGTTCTGGAGGCTCGGCCTTAATTCTGTCAGTATCGCACGGCTCTCACCGCTTTCGAACGCGCAGGACGACTGGCTCGGTCGGCTTCGCGTTCGCACTCGCGGTTCGCGAGAGCGACTCCGTGACCGCCTCGAACCGGAAGGAAGCCAGCAGCACCGCGACTGCCAGGCGGAGTTCGAGCCGGGCGAACCGCATCCCGATGCAGTGTCGGGGCCCGCCGCCGAAGGGGAAGTACGCGTACTCCGGGCGGTCGGTCTCGCCGAGCCAGCGGTCGGGGTTGAACGAATCGGGGTCGTCCCACCAGCGCTCGTCGCGGTGGACGACACACTGCGGCAACGAGATGACCGACCCCTCGGGGACCCGATACCCACGCAGGGTCACGTCCGCCGTCGGCTCGCGGAAGAAGGTGTAGACCGGCGGGTAGAGCCGGAGCGACTCGTCGATGACGGCGGCCAGCAGCGGGAGGTTTCGGAGGTCCGCGGGCGTCGGCTCCCCGTCGAGGGTCGCGTCCAGTCGGTCGCGGAGGCGGCGCTGTGTCGCCGGCTGCGTCGCGAGGAGATAGAGCGTGTACGTCAGTCCGAGCGCGGTGGTTTCGTGGCCAGCGAACAGGAACGTCACGACGTTGCCCCGCAGCGTGTCGTCGTCGATGGCGCCCTCGTCGGACGCCGCCACGAGCATCGAGAGGAGGTCGCCCGGTTGGCCGCCGGCGGACCGCCGCGCCGCGACTTCGCGGTCGACGAGATCGTGGAGATCCGACAGCGACCGCCGGTAGCGGCGGTTCGTCGGCGTCGGGAGCCACTCGGGCAAGTAGGAGCCGAGGCGGGCGGTGTCGTATCGCTGGGTGATCGCGGTGGCGGCCCGCCTGACGGTCTCCCGCTCGGCCTCGGCGTCGATCCCCAGCAGCGTCGACGCCAGCACGCGGAGGGTGAGCGTCGAGGCCACCTCGTCGATCGCGACGGTCTCGCCGTCGTCCCAGCCGTCGGTCACGGCGCGGGTGTGGTCGACGACCGACTCGCCGTACCCCTCGATCTGCTCGCGGAAGAACGCTGGCTGCATCGCCCGGCGCTGGCGCTGCCAGGCGTCGCCCTCCGCGAGGAAGAGCCCGTCACCGAGCAGGCTTCCGAGCCGGTCGTTGGGCATCTCGCCTTTGACGTACTGCTCGTGGTCGTCCACCAGCACCTGCCGGATCGCCTCCGGATGGGTCACGGCGTAGCCCTCCGTCCCAAAACCCGATAGCGGGCCACGTCGCCGTGGTCGGAGAGCGTCTCGTAGAACTCGAAGGCGTCGTCGGCCAGCGAGAGCACGTTGCCGAGCACCGGGTAGCCGTCCGGCCCCGGCGGCGTCGCCACGCCGTCGGCGTCACCCGCCCGTTCCGCGAGATCGGTTGCGGTTGTGTCCGCGCTCGTCATGGATGATGATCCGTGCTCCGGCGGGTTGGGTCTTGACGCCCACAGGTGCGGGTGTTTATCTGCCCCACCCCAGTAGCGCCTGCTGACGTGGTGGCCGCCTGCTCGACTGTATCGAGTGCACTGATCGTGTCGAGCGCACCGCCTCGATGTGCCGCAGCAACGGAACGTCGGCGTTCGCTACAACCGCGCTGGCCTGGTGACCGCGCCGCTCAGTCCTCGAACCCGCCCGCGTCCAGCGCCGCGTCCACGTCGGCGTCGTCGTGGATGACCGCCGAGACGGCACTCGCGATCGCTTCCGGTCGCTCGTGCTGGAAGATGCTCCGCCCCATCGACACCCCGCTGGCGCCGGCGTCCATCGCCCCGCGGACCATCTCGACGGTCTGGCGGTTCGTCCCCTTGCTCCCGCCGGCGATGAGCACCGGCAGCTCCGTCGACTCGACGACGCGTTCGAAGGAGTCGGCGTCGCCGGAGTAGCCCGTCTTCACTAGATCTGCGCCGAGTTCCTCGCCCAGTCGGACTGCGTGACCGAGCGACTCGGGATCCGTGCTGTCGACGCCCTCGCCGCGGGCGTACGTCATCGCCAGCACGGGCATGCCGAACTCGCGGGCCTGTTCGGTGACCGCGGCCAACTGCTCGATCTGTTTGGGCTCATACTTGCTGCCGACGTTGAGGTGGAGCGAGACGGCGTCGGCGCCGGCCTGGACGGCCTCCTTCACGGTGCCGGTCACGCGTTTGTCGTCCTCGTCCGGGCCGATGGTGGTCGAGGCGTTGAGGTGGACCACGTAGCCCGCACCGTTCTTGTTCGGGTGGACGCGGGGGGCGATCCCCTTCTGGGTCAACACGGCGTCGGCGCCGCCGCGGGTGACGGCGTCGATGGTCGATTCGATGTCGGCCAGCCCCTGGACGGCGCCCATGGTGATGCCGTGGTCCATCGGCACCATCAGGACGTTGCCGTCCGTCGAGAGGCGATCGAGTCGTGCGGCTCTGCCGGCGTCGGTGGGTGTGAGTCGTGTCATGGTGAGCGAGCTACGTCCTCGGTGGTGTGCTACTCTGTGGCAACCGGGGCTTGAGAGTTGCGCTCCGTCGCTCCCTATTGCCCTTCCGCTTCCGGCGATTCACGGGCGCCGCGGCGGGCACCCTCCTTCAGTTCGCGGGCTTTCTCACGCAGGTCGTCGGCGACGGCGGCGGTGGCGCGGTCGTTCTCGACGCCGTCGGCGACGATGTCCACGAGCGCGGAGCCGACGATGATGCCGTCGGCGCCCGCCGAGACGACGCGGGCGGCGTGGTCGCCCGTGGAGATGCCGAAGCCGACCGCCTTGGGCACGTCCCAGTCGGCGATCCGGGCGAGGCTCTCGGCGGTCTGGTCGGACACGTCGGTCTGGGCGCCGGTGACGCCCATGCGGGCCTGCACGTACACGTAGCCCGAGACCTGCTCGCGGATCGTGTCGAGGCGGCTCTCGGTCGTCGTCGGCGCGACGATGAACACGAGGTCGAGGCCGAACTCGTCGCAGGCCTCGCGGAGGGCGTCGGCCTCCTCCGCGGGGAGGTCCGGGACGACGAAGCCGTCGATGCCGACCTCCGCGGCGCGTTCGACGAACGGGCGCGGGCCGGGCGCGGTGTAGTCGCCCTCGCCCGCGGCGGTGCCGGAGTCGGCGCCGTAGCGGAAGATGAGGTTGTAGTACGTCATACAGACCAGCGGCACGTCCACCTCGAGGTCGTCGACGAACTCGAAGTACGCCTCGGGGTGATACCGCCCGAGAGCGACCGCACGACCGCCTTCTGGATCGTCGGCCCCTCCGCGATCGGCTCCGAGAACGGCAGGCCGAGTTCGACGCAGTCGGCGCCGCCCTCGACGAGGGCTTCGACGTAGGCCTTCGAGGCCGCGAGGTCCGGGTCGCCGACCGCGAGGTAGGGGATGAACGCCGGGTCGTCGGCGTCGAACGCCGCCGGCAGCCGGCTCATAGTCCCCCGCGAACTCGCTCATGTCCGGCGCGTTCGGAATCTCGCGCTTGTCGGTCTCCTCGATGACGGTTTCGAGGTCCTTGTCGCCCCGGCCGGAGAGGTTGACGACGATGCGGTCGCCGAGGGCGTCGGCGGCCGCCTCGTCGGGGTCGGCGTCAGGGCCGAGCTGCTCCTCCAGGTACGCCAGCGCGTGGGAGCTCTCGAGGGCGGGGATGATCCCTTCCTCTTGAGAGAGCCGGTGGAACGCCTCCAGCGCGGCGTCGTCGTCGACGTTGACCGCCGAGACGCGACCCTCGTCGACGAGGTAGGCGAGTTCGGGGCCGACGCCGGCGTAGTCAAGGCCTGCGGAGACGGAGTGGGACTCGACGATCTGGCCCCACTCGTCCTGCAGCACCTTCGTCCGGGCGCCGTGGAGGACGCCCTGCCCGCCCGTCGAGAGCGAGGCGGAGTTGGGGGCGACACCCTCCTCCTCGTCGACGGCGAGCGAGGAGCCGCCGGCCTCGACGGCTAGCAGGCTCACGTCCGTGTCGTCGACGAACCGAGCGAACGCGCCCATCGTGTTCGAGCCGCCGCCGGCGCAGGCGACGACCGAGTCCGGCAGCGTGCCGAACTGGTCTTTCGACTGCTGCCGGGCTTCCTCGCTGATGACCGACTGGAACTCCCGGACCATCTCCGGGAACGGCGCGGGGCCGACGACGCTGCCGACGACGTAGTGGGTGTCGTCGACGTTGGTCGCCCAGTCCCGCATCGTCTCGCTGATGGCCTCCTTCAGGGTGCCTCGGCCCGCGGTGACGGGGTTGAGCTCGGCGCCGTTGATGCGCATCCGGAACACGTTGGGGCGCTGGCGCTGAATGTCGGTCTCGCCCATGTAGATCTCGCAGGGCATGTCGAGGTGGGCCGCGGCCATCGCCGTCGCGGTGCCGTGCTGGCCCGCGCCGGTTTCGGCGACGATGCGCTCTTTCCCCATGTACTTCGCCAGCAGCACCTGCCCCAGCGCGTTGTTGAGCTTGTGTGCGCCGCCGTGGAGCAGGTCCTCGCGCTTGAGGTAGATCTCGCGACCGTAGCGCGCCGAGAGGTGGTCGGCGTGCTGTAGCGGCGTCGACCGCCCGCCGAACTGGCGCAGTCGCTCCCGGAACTCGTCCATGAAGCCGTCCTCGTTTTCCAGCACGTAGCGCTCGTAGGCGTCCCGCAGCTCCTCGATGGCGGGCATCAGCGCCTCGGGCACGTACTGGCCCCCGTACTCCCCGAACTTCCCGTCGGTAGCTGAATCAGAACTCATGCGTTGACGAACTGTGTCGTGTTCTCACGTGGGTCGCCGTCCATGATAGCGGTGCCGATGAGCAGGCCGTCCGCGCCCGCCTCGCGCATCCGTCGCGCGTCCGCAGTCGTCGAGATGCCGGACTCGGCGAGCAGCGTCGCCGAATCCGGCACGGCGGGCGCGACCGCCTCGAACGTGTCCAGGTCGACTTCCAACTCGGTCAGATCGCGGTTGTTGACGCCGATGATCTCCGCGCCGGCGTCGACTGCTCGCTCGAGTTCGTCCGCGCTGTGGACCTCGACGAGCACCTGCATCCCGCGGTCCCGGGCGGCCTCGAGCATCGCCGCGAGGTCGTCCCCCAGGAAGCGGGCGATCAGCAGCACCACGTCCGCCGCGACCGCGTCCAACTGGGCCTCCTCCAGCAGGAAATCTTTGCGCAGGACCGGCACGTCGACGGCCTCGCGGACGCGCCGGTAGTTCTCGATCGACCCGCCGAAATGCTCGGGTTCGGTCAGTACCGAGAGCGCGGCGGCGCCGCCGGCGACCATCTCCTCGGCCAGCTCGACCGGATCGCGCTCGGTCTCGCCGGCCGTGGTCGGACTCGTCGGCTTCACTTCGGCCACGACGGGCGTCCGGCCGTCGGCCTCGGCGGCCCCAACGGCCGCCGGGAGCGACCGAGCGTCGTCGACGGTGACCCGTGATGCGCCACCGGAGCGCTCCCGTGCGGCGTCGAGGATGGAGCGCACGGCGGGGGCCATCTCCTCTCTGCTGTCCATACTTGTACACTAATGTACGGAACTGTTCAAAAGGCTTGCGAACCCGGCCCCCGCCCCGGGCGCCGCCGCCGGGTTCAAGGCGCCGTACGGCGTCGTTCGTGACGATGGAAGACGCCGGCATCTTCGCGCGGGAGTCGCCCGCACTCGGGCGGCCCGTCCAGATCGCGGTCGCCAGCAGCCAGGTGATCGACGTGTCGTTCCCCGACGAGATCCCGGGTGACGCCGACCCGGACCACCCGATCTTGGACCGCGTGTTCGACTACCTCGACGGCGAGAAAGACGACTTCGCGGACGTGGACGTGGCGATCACCGTCCCGACCGACCAGCGCGCGGTGCTGAATGCGGTCTGCCAGATCCCCTACGGCGAGACCGGAACCACCCGGCAAGTCGCCCACATGGCGAACCTGAACCCGGACGACGAGGGCGACGCCGGCACCGTCAGGACCGCGCTCCGCGCGAATCCCGTACCGATCTTCGTGCCGGACCACCGCGTCGATGACGCGCCCGGTTCGACGCCGCACGACGTGGCGGCGACGCTCCGCAACGTCGAGGGGTAGCCCACTTTTCAAGTACCAGAGCGCGACCAGCGTCCCCGTGATCTGATCCCCGGCGCCGACGGGGAGGCGGGAGAGCGGCAGTCCGTCGGCGAGCAGTCGCGCCGCCTGTCAGCCCCTCTCGAGCGACGGCGTCGATCAGTACAGCCGGAGCACGAAGTAGGTGACGGCGATCAGGAACAGCGCCTGCCCGGCCGTCGCGACCGGCCCGATCCCGAAGTTCACGCCGCCGCCGTAGGCCGCCGCCGCGCCGAGAAAGAGTGCGGTGTTCCCCAGGGCGTTCACTCGCGATCCGGCGTGAACCGCCAGCGAGCGGTAGCTCGCGACGACGGCCACGGCGAGAAAGCCCAGCGACAGCAGCTCATCGACCGTCCCGGTCCCGTACTGGACGCGATACCCCCGAACACGACGAGTGCGACGCCGACGAACCCCGTGAGTACGGTGCCGGCCCGCACGAGTCGATCCCCCATCTTGGCCGAAGAGATGCGGGGTAATCACTTAACGGCGACGGGATTCGCGACGAGCGTGGACTACTCGCCAGTGGGGTAGTCGGCGGCGAGTACGTCCTCGACCGACGACTCCGCTCCCGCTTCGTTCTCGGGGCTCACGCTCCCGGTCTGGTACCCTTCCAGATCGAGCGTGACGTGATCGAACCCGATCTCGGTGAGCCGGTCCCGGGCAGCCGCCGCGAAGTCCGGATCGAGTGCGACGTCGAGCTCGTCTGCGCCCACCTCGATGCGGGCGAGCCCGTCGTGGTCTCGCACGCGGAACTGGGAGAACCCCCACTCCCGGAGCAGCGCCTCCGCCCGCTCGATGCGGGTGAGCTTCTCCTCGGTCACCTTCAGCCCGGTCGGGATCCGCGAGGAGAGACAGGCCATCGAGGGCTTGTCGGCGACCGAGAGGTCGTACCGCTCGGCGGCCTCCCGCACGTCCGCCTTCGTGAGCCCGTGAGCCAGCAGCGGCGAGGTCACGTCGAGTTCGTCGACGGCTTGCAGGCCGGGTCGGTGCCCGCCGTCGGTGTCGTCGGCGTTAGTCCCGTCACAGACGGTTCCGATCCCGAGCTCGTCGGCGGCCTCGTACATCCGGTCGAGTCGCATCGTCCGGCAGTGGTAACACCGATCGCCGTCGTTGGCGACGAACTGTGGGTCATCGAGTTCGGAGAACGTCACGATCTCGTGGCGGATACCGATCTCTTCGGCCACCCGCTTGGCTTCGGACAGCTCCGCCTCCGGCAGCGTCTCGCTTCTGGCGGTGCAGGCGACGGCGTCGTCGCCCAGCGCGTCGTGGGCCAGCGCCGCGACGACGCTCGAGTCGACCCCACCCGAGAAGGCGACGAGCACGCCGTCCCGGTCGGCGAGGTCGTCGCGAGCGGCGGCCAGTTTCGCGTCGAGGGACATGGCGGGAGTTCCGACCCGCCGGGCAAAAGGCCGTCGTCGCGGCCCCTGCCGAACCACACGCTTTTGAGCGATGGCGCGGAACCCCGGCCTGAATGGAGTTCACGGCCATCCCGGGGGTAGGGGAGAAGACGGCCGCCTCGCTGGCCGAACTCGACGACGCCGACGAGGCGCTCCGACGGGGCGACGTGGCGGCGATCGCCCGCTCGCCGGCGATCACCGAGGGCCGCGCCGCGGCGATCGCCCGCGGCGCGATCCGCCGGGAGCACGGCGACGACGGCGGCTTCCTCGCCACCGACCGGGCGCGGGAGATCTACGACGACGCGCTCGGCCTGCTGCAGGACCGTGCCGTCACGACGTACGGCGAGAAGCGACTGGAGACGTTCTTCCCCAGCACCGAACAGTCCCGCATCGAGGAGGTCCGCAGCTTCGCGACGACGGCAATGAAGCGCGATCCCGAGCCGGCAATCCTCGACGCGCTCGACGGCGTCGAACCGCTCGAACCGGCGGAGGGGATCCGGGTCCGGGAGCGCTGTATCGCGACTACCGACGCTGAGCGCTAC
This sequence comes from Halolamina pelagica, assembly GCF_001307315.1. Lineage (GTDB taxonomy): Archaea > Halobacteriota > Halobacteria > Halobacteriales > Haloferacaceae > Halolamina > Halolamina pelagica_B. The sequence continues at coordinate 322,777 of NZ_LGUC01000001.1, read as the reverse complement.
GCCGAGGCGAAGAACGCGCTCCCCGAACTCCCCGTCGAAGTGATCGACGAGCGCCGCGAACTCGGCGAACTCGGTCGCTCGTACTCCACGGTGTACGTGCTCGACGCCGAGTTCGCGGGTATCGACGTGGAGGGCGACGTGCGCGTAGTGCCCGACGCGCTGGAGCACCCCGAGGAGTTCGTCCCGGAGCGCACGCTCAGCTTCTTCGCTGAGAACCGCGACCGCCTGCTGGCGGCCGCCGCGGTCCACGACGCCGCCGGGACCGAGCCCGACTGCGACATCGACTCGCTGCGTGCGGCGCTCGACCGCGTGGACGAGGACGGCGGCATCGTCGGCGACGAGGAGCTCGAACGGCTCTCGATCGCCGTCGACGATCTCGACGCCGCCGTGAGCACCGCGGAGTCGGTCGGGAACGACCACCTCCGGGACGCCATCGGCGAGCGGGACGTGACCATCGAGGGCACCGACTTCCTCTCGCTGGTGGAGCAGGGCGCCCGCGTCGACTCGCTGCTCTCCCGGGAGTTGGCCGACGACTACGACCAGGCCGTCGCATTAGCTCGCGAGCACGTCGTCGACAGTCTCGACCTCGATGCGGGGGAGGCGGAGTTCGTCGAACGCGTCTTCGGCGGCGAACCCGCCTTCCCGCTGGAGCACAACGAGGAGGCGGTCTCCCGACTACGAACCGAGCTCACGGCCGATCGGGACCGGCGCGCGAACCAGTTGGAGACGGAGCTGGCGGCCGAACTCCGGGAGCTCCGAGCGCCCGTCGAAGCGATGGTCGATGCCGCGCTCGAACTCGACGTGGAGCTGGCGGTGTCGCGGTTCGCCCGCGATTTCGACTGCGTGATGCCGACGCTCGCGGGCGAGGGGTTCGAGATCGAGGGCGGCCGCTCGCCGCTGCTCGACGTGCCGTTCGGCGAAGTCGATCCCGTCGACTACGGCGTTTCGGGCGTGACGCTGCTCTCCGGGGTGAACTCCGGCGGGAAGACGTCGACGCTGGATCTGGTGGGGTTGATCGTCGTGCTCGCACACATGGGCCTGCCCGTGCCCGCCGAGGGCGCGCGGGTCGGCCGCGTCTCGGAACTGCACTACTACGCCAAGTCACAGGGCACGCTCGACGCCGGCGCGTTCGAGAGCACGCTCCGTGAGTTCGGCGACCTCGTCGAGGGCGCCACGGGTCGGCTCGTGCTCGTCGACGAGCTCGAGTCGATCACCGAACCCGGCGCCTCGGCGAAAATCATCGCCGGCATCCTCGAAGCGCTCGACGAACAGGGGGCGAGCGCCGTGTTCGTCTCTCACCTCGCCGACGGCATCCGGGAGGCCGCCGGCTTCGAGGTGGCCGTCGACGGCATCGAGGCGGTCGGGCTGGTCGACGGCGAGCTCCGGGTCGACCGCTCGCCGAAGAAAGACCACCTCGCGCGCTCGACGCCCGAACTCATCGTCGAGAAGCTGGCCGACGAGACCGAGTCCGGCTTCTACCGTGACCTGCTCGAGAAGTTCTGAGCCGGTCGGGACCGGTCGCTAAAACGGCTCTTTGTGTTTACCTAACTACTTTGTCGAGTCCACCCCAACGATCGGGTGTCCCTGCTTCGGCCCTCCACTCGCCCTGTGCAGGGCACTACTCGTTCTCGACGTCGAAACGCTCGAACACGGTGCCATCGACCGTCTCCAATCGCCCCGAGAGACCGTCGTCTGTGGGTTCGAGCACGGCGAAGGACTGTCTCGCACCCCGCGGGTCGGCGTGGCTCCCGGGGTTGAGTAGCGTCACCGCCCCCTCCTGGTCGACGAGCGGTCGGTGGGTGTGGCCCGAGACGACCAGGTCGGCGCCGCGCTCGCGCCCGAACATCGCCAGCCCGGTCGTCCCGCCCCGCCGGCGATGGGTGGCGGCGATCCGGACGCCGGCGTAGCTGAGCGTCGTCGCCGTCGGCAGCCGGTCGGTCACCGCGTCGCTGTCGCGGTTTCCGTGGACGGCCCGGAGGTCGGCGGCCACGTCGTGGAACTCGTCGAGCACCGCGTCGGTGGTGAAGTCGCCGGCGTGGAGCACCAGCTCGGCGTCGGCGACGGCGTCGGCCGCGGCGCCGACGAGGCGTGTGGTCTCGGTCGCGTGCGTGTCCGAAAGCACGACCAGCATGGTGAATCCTCGGCGCCGGGCGGGCAAAAGCGGCCGGGTCGGCGAGGCCGCACACTGGTCGGTCCCTGCCCCGGTGCCGGCGGTGGTCGCCGCTGCGACACCGATAAGGCACTGTCTCGTGAGGGATGGGGCATGGCAAGTGGCAGTACTGGAGTCGTGCTGGCGGCGCTGTTCGCCAACGGCGCCATCGCGGTTTTCAAGTTCGTCGGCTTTCTGCTCACCGGGAGCCCCTCGATGCTCTCGGAGACGTACCACTCGATCTCCGACACGGGCAACCAGGTGTTCCTCCTCATCGGCATCCGCTACTCCGGGAAGGCCACCAGCCGCGACCACCCGTTCGGCTACGGGAAGGCCCAGTTCTTCTACGCCTTCCTCGTCGCCGTCCTCCTCTTCGGGATCGCGGGCTGGGAGAGCCTGAACCACGGGATTCACGCGATCCAGACCGCGGGCCACACCGAGGCCGGAACGTTCACGGTGCCGTTCGTCGGCGCCGAGTACGAGACGTTCTGGCTCAACGTCGTCATCCTGCTCGCCGCGATCGGCTTCGAGTCGTACGCGTTCCGGAAGGCGAACAAGGAGCTCCGACGCCAGATGGCGGAGTTTGGCTGGGACAGCATCCGGGAGGCGTTCGAGGAGACCAGCGACGCGACGACGCTGACGGCGTTCACCGAGGACGCCATCGCGCTGGCGGGCGCGGCGATCGCGCTCGTCGGCGTCGTGCTCACCCGCGTTACCGGCAACGGCATCTACGACGCCGTCACGGCGGCGATCATCGGGCTGTTGCTGATGGGCTTCGCGCTGGCACTGGCGTGGGAGAACAAGCGGTTGCTGCTGGGGAGAGCCTCTCGCGGCCCGTCGAACGCGAACTCCAGACCGCCATCGGCGATCATCCGGACGTCGTGCACGTCGACTCGTTCCGCTCCGTGTTCTTCGGGCCCCAGCGGGCGATGGTCGCCGCCGAGGTGACGTTCGACCCCGACCTCGTGACCGAGGAGATCACCGACCGCATCGGCGAGATCGAGGCGGAGCTCGAAGCCACCGACAGCCGCGTGGCGATGATCTACATCGAGCCGGCGACCTGAGCGTCGACCGCGAGTTCTAAGGGAGCCGACTGGCAAGGGGGCTGTGCCGCGGTTCGACTACCCCTGTCCCGACTGCCACGCCACGAGCAGTCTCCACGACGCCGGCTGTCGGTTCGAGGGACGGAGTGGCAGACCGTCGAGCGCGCTTACGTCGACGTGCTCGCACCGCTTTCGGCTGGCGCGCGGAACGAGGACGACATCCGCGATCTCGTCCCCGAGTGGGACGCGCTCCACCAGGCGGCGCTCTCTCACCTCCGGCGCAGCGGCCGCGTCCAGCCCGACACCAACGGCCGCCTCGAACTGCTGACCGCCGAGGCGTACCGCGAGCAGGTTTCGGAGCCGACGACCGACCCGATGCGGACCATCTATCGACAGGGCTCCTACCCCGGCTGCCACGACAACGCGGTGTTCGCGATGATCGCGTGGTACGAGATGGTCGGGCTGACGTGGCCCGAGACCCGCGAGAAGGTGCTGGAGTGGCTCGAGGAGTCGGGCACGTGGGCTCGCGGCGGGTTCGAGGAGACCAGCCCGACGGAGCTGGTCGACAGCAAGCGCCACGTGTACGAGGCCGGCTACGGCTGGAAAGAGAAGGCGCAGGCGGCGAAGCGGGTCATCCAACGCCACGGCTGATCGGCCATTCTCTCCCCGGCCCCCACAGGCTTAGGACCACGCGGGTGCCCGTTCCGGTATGGCCGTCCCGGAGGGATCGACTGCCGAGGTCCGCCGCCCGAAGCGCGCGCTCGCCGTCGTCGTCGGCATCGTGTTCGTCGACCTCCTCGGGTTCGGCGTCGTCATCCCCGTCCTGCCGTTCTACGTCCGGAGCTTCGCGGTCAGCGACGCCGTGATCGGGCTGCTCGCGGCCTCCTACTCGCTGCTGCAGTTCCTCGCGGCGCCGACGCTCGGGCGGCTCTCCGACGAACGCGGGCGTCGACCCGTGATCCTGCTCTCGCTGGCGGGGAGCGTGGCGGCGTGGACGGTGTTCGGCATGGCGGGCGAAGTCGCGGCGGTCGCGGGCACCGCCGCGGGGCTGGGGACGCTGTTCGCCTCGCGGATGCTCGCCGGCGCGATGGGCGGGAACATCGCCGCCGCGAACGCCTACATCGCCGACGTGACGCCGAGAGAGCGCCGCGCGGGCGCGCTCGGCCTGCTGGGCGCGTCGTTCAGTCTGGGCTTCATCTTCGGGCCCGCCCTGGGCGGCATCGCGGCCAGCGACCCAGTCGTCGGCGCCGCCGACGCCGCCCTGCCGGGGTTCGTCCCGACCACGCAGTACTCACTGCCGAGCTTCCTGGCGGCAGGGCTCTCGCTGCTCGCGCTGCTGCTGGCAGTCCGGTACCTCGAGGAGCCGGACCGACGGCGCGGCCTGGGCGAGCGGACGACCCTGTTCGCGACGTTCCGGGACGCGCTGACGGATCGGTCGCTCCGGGGGCTCGTGATCGCCTTTTTCCTCGTCTCCGTGGCGTTCTCCGGCGTGCAGGTGATGTTCATCCCGTTCGCGGCCGACGTGTACGGCTACGACGCGACGCAGGTCGCGCTCTTTCTGAGCTACCTCGGCGTGCTGGGCGCGCTGAACCAGGGGGTACTCGTCGGCCGCCTGAGCCGGGTCGTCCCGCCCGCACGCCTCGCGATCGCCGGCGCCGCCCTGCTCGCGTCGGCGCTGGCGATGCTGCCGTTCTCGCCCGAGCTTGGCCGCCTGCTGCTGCCGTGGGTTGGCGTTGTCAGCCCCGAGCTGGCGTGGCTGCTGGTCGCCGGGGCGGTGCTCTCGCTGGGCAACGGGCTGCTCGGCGTCTCGCTCTCGACGCTGGTCTCGACCGGCGCCAGCGACGACCGGCAGGGCAGCGCCTTCGGCGTCACACAGGGGGCCGGCAGCCTCGGCCGGACGGTCGGCCCGCCGCTGATGGGCGTGCTCTACGTCGCCACGTACTGGTCGCCGTTCGTCGTCGGCGCCCTGGTGGTGCTCCCGGTGCTGGGGCTGTTGGTGTCACGAGCGCGCTAGGGGGCACGTCGCCGCACAACACTGATCCCCGCTCGGGATCACGGGCGTCTCCCTCGGCGACGCACCCTTCCGCCCCGGCTGTTCTGTGGGGTGGACGGCGGCCCAGCACCCACCACGACAGCTTTACGCCACAGGTCTCCGTCGTGACTGACAGATGGCGATCGACCCGCTCCCCCGTGGCCCGCCCTCGGCTCGATCGCCGGCGGAGTGGGGGCGCTCGCGCTCGCGTGGGGGATCCGGGAACACCGGGGCCGGCCCGGCGTCGACTGGTTCCTCGGCGTGTTCGCCGCGCAGGCGACGTGGTGTCTCTCCTACGGGGTCGGCCTGCTCGTCCGGAATCCGTCGGTCCGGGGCGCGCTGGAGGCGACGATGTGGCTCGGGATCATCTGGACCGGGATCGCCTTCCTCGGCTTCGCGCTGGAGTACACCGGTCGGAGCGACGTGATCCGGGGCCGCCTGTTCGCGACGTTCGTCGGCTTCGGGGCCGTCTCGACCGCGCTGGCCGTCACCAACCCGATACACGGGTGGTTCTGGACCGGGTTCGAGATCGACCCCGCGTTCGGCGTCGCGACGGTCTCGTACGCGTTCAGCCCGTGGGCGTACCTCGTCGTCGCCGTGGAGACCGTCCTCGTCGCCAGCGCGGTCTTTCTGCTCGTGGACACCCTGCTCAGCTACGGCCCGCTGTACCGCCGGGAGAGCGCCGCCGTCGCGCTGAGCTCGCTGCCGCCGGGGTTCGCGCTCGTCGCGTGGACGCTGGCGATCGGCCCCGTCCCGCAGCTCCAGCTCGCGCCTCTGATGTTCGTCCCGCATATCGTGCTGGACGCGTACGCGTTCGACCGGGCGGAGATGTTCGACCGGAACCCGACGACCAGCCGCGCCGCCGAGCGGACCGCGATCGACGACCTCGCCGACCCGATCGTCGTGCTCTCGCTCGATCGGCGCGTCGTCCGGCTCAACCCGGCGGCCGAGGCGCTGCTGGGCGTCGACGCCGAGACGGCGCGAGATCGCCCGCTCGACGCGTTCATCGACCTCCCAGTCGTCGCCGGCGAGGGGGCCGACGGCGGCGAGAGCGAAGATGCCCCCACCCGTGAGACGGTCGAGGTCGACAGCCACGACGGGACCGGACGCCGTACGTACTCGGTGTCGACATCGCCGCTGACCGACCCCAGCGGGACCCGCGTGGGCTACACGGTCGTGCTCTCGGACGTGACCGTCCGGGAGCGCCAGCGCCAGCGCGTGGAGGTACTGAACCGCGTACTCAGACACAACCTCCGGAACGACCTCACGGTCGTGATGGGCTACGCCGAGACGCTCGGGCGCCGACTCGACGGGCAGGAGCAGTCCATGGCCGAACAGATCGAGACCACCTCGCGGGGGCTGGTGGGTCTGGGCGAGAACGCTCGGCAGGTGGAGCGGTTCCTCGCGGCCGAGGAGTCGACGTTCGACGCCGCCGACCGCGCGCGCTCGGTGCTCGTGGAGCTCGCGTCGGAGTACACCGACGCGGACGTGACCGTCGACCTGCCGGATTCGCTCACGCTGTTCGGCGTCGACCGAGCGTTCGATGCGGTCGTCGAGAACCTGGTGGACAACGCGCTGGAACACGGCGGCGAGCCGGTAACGGTCTCGCTCGCGGCCGACCGTGCGGGCGGCGTCGCCCGACTCGTGGTCGAGGACGACGGGCCGGGGCTCCCGGCCCACGAGGTCGCGGTCCTCAGGTCGGGCGAGGAAACCGCACTGGAACACGGCAGCGGGATCGGGCTCTGGGCGGTGTACTGGGGCGCGACGATACAGGGAGCGACGATCGACATCGAGACGCCCGACGACGGCGGAACGCGCATCGAGGTAGCGTTCCCGCTGGCGGGAGCGAACGCTGTCGAGACCGGCGACCGCGCTTAGAGCCGGTCCGCCGCCCGCCCGAGCGTGTCGAGCCCGTCGACGGCGACGACGCCCGGTTCGGCGCCCGAATCGACGTGCACCGCCAGGAACCCGGCCGCCCGGGCCGGCCGGGCGTCGTGCTCCATCGAGTCGCCGACGTAGAGGTACTCGTCGGCGGCCAGTCGCTCCCGGGCGGCGTCGAAGATCGCCGGGTCGGGTTTGTGTGCCTCGACCTCGTAGCTCGGGAGGTAGGCGTCGAATCGGTCGAACAGCCCGGCGCTCTCGAGCTTTCGGCGCTGGACCGCGCTGACGCCGTTCGTGAGCACGCCGAGCGCGGTGTCGGCGCCGTCGAGCGCGTCGAGCGCGTCGCGGGCGCCTGCGGCCGGCGTTGCGGCTGCGACTTCGGCGTCGACGTACGCGTCCCGAAGCGTCTCGGGGTCGGCGTCGATCTCGCCGGTGCCGACCGCGGCGGCCATCCCCGCGCGGTAGGGGTCCGGCTCGAAGGCGTCGAACGCCTCGAAGAACGCCTCGCCGTAGGCGGCTTGTGCCTCGGCGGTCGCGTCGGCGCCCGCGGCGTCGCAGGCGCGCTCGAACAGCGCATCGTAGCTGCAGTCGAGGGTGAGGAGGGTTCCGTCGCAGTCGACGTAGACGGCGCGCATGCTTCTCGGGTCGGACAGGTCGCTGAAAAAGGCGGGGGCGGTGTGGGAGCGAGTCGGCCGCCGCGGCGTCGTCTCCGCGGTGACGGCACAGGGCCGTCACAGTTCGCTCGCCGCGGCGTCGTTAGTCGCACGATCACGGCAACAGGCGCCACGTTCCTGCGACGGAGCGCACGAACGGTCACGAGCCGTGATCGGCTAGTCGCTCTGAATGCGCGGCGCCAGCATGAACGTCACGTTGCCCAGCCCCTCCGCGAACTCGTAGTGGAGCTTCACCGGGAACTCCTCGCCGAGTTCGACGCGGACCTCGGCGTCGGAGGCGATGGCCTTGTTCATGTCCTTCAGGTAGTCGAGGCTGAACAGCGAGTCGGCGGGGCCGGCGGTCAGCGCGATCAGGTCCGCGGCTTCGAGGTGGAGGTCCACGTCGTCGGTGTCGCCCTCGGCCTCGATGTGGAACGTCTCCTCGGTCTCGTCGACGCGCAGGCGGATGTGGTCGCTCACCATGTCGGCGGCGGTGATCCCGCGGTTGAGCTGGGCGCCTTCCAGGGTGATCTCCGCCGGCAGGTCCAGATCCGGGATGTCCGGCTCCTTGCGGATCGAGTCGGGGTCGATCAGCGCCAGCGTGTAGGAGAGCCCCTCGACCTCGATGTGGAGCTTGCGGGTCTCCTCGTCGAGTTCCAGGTGGATGAGGTCGTCGGCGTTGGCCATCCCGGCGACCTCCTCGAGCCGCGTGAGGTTGACGCCGATGACGCCGCCGTCGGCCTCGTAGGACTCGAAGGCCGCCGCCTCCAGCGTGAGATCGACCATGCCCACGTTCGCCGGGTCGACCGCGCGGATCGACAGCTCCTCCTCGTTCAGCCGGATCTTGCACTCGTCGACCAGCACGCTCACGGCGTCGAGGGAGTCCCGGAGCGTCGACGCGCTCACGATGGCCTTGAACATGGGCGAGAGTTCCGCCCCACACTCAAAAAGCCTCCCGATTCCGGGTCCCGGACCGGCGGTCGACGACCGTCAACGCGGCCGCTTCGGGGCGCTCCGCGGGACGACTCCGCAAGCGGTATCCGCCGGTGTGCCGACCCTCGAGTATGGACCCACGAGTCCGCCAGCACGCGGAAACGATCGTCGAGCACTCGACCGGTATCGAGGCCGGCGACGACGTGATCGTCTACCTCCCGGGCGACGCCGAGGACCTCGCCGTCGCGCTGCACGAACTGCTGGGCGAGAAAGGCGCCAACCCCCTGCTGCTCACCTACTCCGAGCGCGCCGACCGCGCGTTCCTCCGCAACAGCGACGAGTTCGACACCCCCGAGCACGAACTCGCGCTGTACGAGAACGCCGACGCGACCATCATCGCCCGCAGCGGCCCGAACCCCAGCGAGATGGCCGACGTGGCCCCGAGACCACGGCCGCGTACAACCGCGCTCACGACCCCGTAAAGAAGGCGCGACTCGACACGACGTGGTGTCTCACGCAGTACCCCAGCCCGGGCTTCGCCCAACTGGCGGGGATGAGTACCGAGGCGTACGAGGAGTTCGTCTACGACGCCGTCACGCTCGACTGGGAGGCCCAGCGCGAGTTCCAGGCGAACCTCGTCGAGATCCTCGACGACGCCAGCGAGGTCCGCATCCGCGCGGGCGAGGAGACGGACATCACCATGTCCATCGAGGGGAACACCGCCGAGAACGACTACGGCGAAGCGAACCTCCCCGGCGGCGAGGTGTTCACCGCCCCCGTCAAACACAGCGTCGAGGGCGAGGTCCACTTCGACATGCCGCTGTACCGCCAGGGCCGCGAGGTCGAGGGCGTCCGCCTGACGTTCGAGGACGGGAAAGTCACCGAGTTCTCCGCCGAACGCAACGAGGACGTGCTGCAGGGCGTGTTCGACACCGACGAGGAAGCGCGCTACCTGGGCGAACTGGGGATCGGGATGAACGACGCCATCGACCAGTTCACCTACAACATGCTGTTCGACGAGAAGATGGGCGAGACGGTCCACATGGCCGTCGGCAGCGCCTACCCGATGTGCGTCGGCGAGGGCAACGAAGTCAACGACAGCGCCGAACACGTCGACATGATCCTCGACATGAGCGAGGACTCCGTGATCGAGGTCGACGGCGAGGTCGTACAGGAGGACGGGGAGTTCATCTTCGAGTAGCGAGGCGGGAAAACGTCGCGCCTGTGGCGCGACGGCAAACCGCCTCGGAGGCGAGCGGGGAGCGGAGCGACCCGCGAGCAAAGCGAGACTGGGGACGTTTGGCCGTGGCGGGGAGGAAAACCGCCCCGCAAGCCGTCGACGCCTACTCCTCCTCGTCGACGGCCAGCTCGAACTGCTGATTCTCGACGACGGCGTTCAGCACGACCGACGTGTTCGACTCCCGGATGTCCTCGTCGGTCAGGATTCGCTTGATCCGCTCGTTCATCTCGTCGGTGTCTTCGAACTTCCCGACGGCGACGACGTCGTGGTCGCCGGTGACCTCGTACACCGACACCATCCCGCGGAGATCCGCGAGGCGGTCGGTGATCTCCGGCAGCGCCGCCCCCTCGACTTTCAGGTGCAGGATCGCCGTCACGTCGTACCCCAGCTCCTGGTAGTTCACGTCGGGGCTGTACCCCTCGATCACGCCGTCGTCCTCCAGATCCTGCAGGTGGTTCGACACCGTCGTCACCGACACGTCGAGCTCCTCGCCCAGGCTCCGGAGGCTCGCCCGACCGTTGCCCAGCAGGGAGTTGATCAGGCGCGCATCGAGGTTTTCGTACGTCATGGTACTCCAGTCGGGCCGGGGGCGTCAAGAACTTTACGAACATCCAATTTTCCGAATCGGGTCTCGGCAGATACACGTTAGGAGGGGAATATTCTTGTAGTATCGGCCTCTCGGATCCGGTAGAGCATGACGGACGACCCAGCTCCCGATGGTGGGCTCACCGACGAAGAACGCGACGTTCTCGAACGCATCGACCGCGAAGGCATCGACTTCCTGCGACTCCAGTTCACCGACATTCTTGGCACGGTGAAAAACGTCGCCGTGCCGGCCGATCAGGCGGAGAAGGCGTTCACGGAGGGGATCTACTTCGACGGCTCCTCGATCGAGGGGTTCGTCCGCATCCAGGAGTCGGACATGCGCCTCAAGCCCGACGCGAGCACGTTCGCGGTGCTGCCGTGGCGTGGCACCTCCGCGCGACTCATCTGCGACGTGATCGACACGTCGACGGGCGAGCCGTTCCAGGGCGACCCGCGTGCGGTGCTGCAGGACGCACTCGACCGCGCCGAGTCGATGGGGTACGAGGTCAACGCCGCGCCCGAACCGGAGTTCTTCCTGTTCGAGGAGGACGAGGAGGGGAAGGCGACGACGAACACCAACGACGCCGGCGGCTACTTCGACGTGGCGCCGAAAGATCTCGCCTCGGACGTGCGCCGGGACATCATCTACGGCCTCGAGGAGATGGGGTTCGACATCGAGGCCTCCCACCACGAGGTCGCCGAGGGCCAGCACGAGATCAACTTCGAGTACGACGACGCGCTCTCGACGGCCGACAACGTCGCGACGTTCCGGACGGTCGTCCGCGCGATCGCCGCCCAGCACGACCTCCACGCGACGTTCATGCCCAAGCCGATCGCGGAAGTCAACGGCTCGGGGATGCACGTCCACTTCTCGCTGTTCGAGGACGGCGAGAACGCGTTCCACGACGAGGACGACGAGTTCAACCTGAGCGAGGCGGCCAAGCAGTTCACCGCCGGGATCCTGAACCACGCGCCCGCGCTGGCGGCGGTCACCAACCCGACCGTGAACAGCTACAAGCGACTGGTCCCCGGCTACGAGGCGCCGGTGTACGTCGCCTGGTCCGACCGCAACCGCTCGGCGCTGATCCGCAAGCCGGCCGCGCGCGTGCCGGCCGCCTCGCGCATCGAGGCGCGCTTCCCCGACCCCTCGTGTAACCCGTATCTCGCCTTCGCGGTGCTGATCCACGCCGGCCTCGACGGGATGGAGAACGACCTCGACTGCCCGGACCCCATCCGCGAGAACATCTACGAGTTCGACGAGCAGAAACGCGAGGAGTACGGCATCGAGACGCTGCCGACGAACCTCGGCGAGGCCGTCGACGCGCTGGAGACCGACGAGACGGTGTACGACGCGCTCGGCCCCCACGTCGGGCCGAAGTTCGTCGAGGCCAAGCGCGCGGAGTTCGCGGACTACCTCGTGGACGTGTCCGAGTGGGAGCTGGACCGCTACCTCGAGAAGTTCTGAGCGGCCCGACCACGACCCTTTTTGCCCGCTGCCGACCGTGAGCCACTCGTGACGCTACTCGTCCCGTTCGACGGATCGGCGCTCGCCGAGGCCGCGCTCACCCGCGCGGTGGAGTTCGGCGAGGTGTTCGAGCAGTCAGTGGTCGTGATCGCGGTCGTTCCACAGGGTAACACGACGTACGCTCGCGAGCGCGGCTGGATCGAGGCGGACGAGTCGTTCGACACGGAGACGATCGTCTCGCGGCTGCGCGAACAGGTCACGGCGCTCGCGCCCGACGCCGCGTTTCGCTACGAGCGCGTGCCGCGGGCGGCTCGGGCCGGATCGATCGCCCGGGAGATCCGCCGGACGGCGCGGCGCAGCGAGGCGTCGATCGTGTTCATCGGGAGCGACAACGCGGGCCGGCTGGTGACCGCGCTGAGCAGCGTCGGCGGCAACGTCGCCGCGGACCAGACGTACGACGTGTTGATCGTTCGCCACACCGACTAGCCCGAACCCCCGTGCCGACGCGTGCGGGGCCGGCGGTGGTTTGACGGCGCTGGGGCGCTAACACGGCCGTATGGCCGACGTAACGCTCCGGGAGGCGACCGACGACGACGCGGCCGCGCTGGCGGCGACCTACCGCGACGCCTACGCGGAGAACCGTCGACTCGGCTTCCCCGCAAAGTCCGGCTCGGCGACCCCCGAGCAGGTCGCCAGGTGGATCCGGGACCACCGCGTCTTCGTCGCCGAGAGCGAGGGGACGGTGATCGGCGGCGTCCGACTCGAACGCGTCGACGGCTCGGAGCGAAGCGCTGCGGGCAGCCAGCAATCGGCGACCGACGACGCGATCGTGACGCTCAGCCGCCTCGGCGTTCGCGAGCGCTGGAAAGGCGACGGCGTCGGCAGTCAACTGCTCGAACACGCCGAACGCGCCGCGCGGGAGGCGGGCTACACTACCGTGCGGCTCACGACGCCCGACGAACACCCCTTCCTCCCCGAGTTCTACCACGCCCACGGCTACGAGATCACGGGCGACTACCCGCTCGCGTACCGCGACTACGACGAGGTCGTCATGGAGAAATCACTCGACTAGCGGTCGCTGGCCGAGCAGCCACGGGAGCGCGATCACCGCGCCGACGGCCAGCGCCGACCCCAGCGCCGTCACCAATAGCGGCAGTTCGCCGGCGTAGATCCCGCCCCACGCGCCGCCCAGCACGGCCGCGCCGGGGACGGCGACTCGGACGGGGAGCGGCGGATGCTCCGCCCCGCCGCGGTACCACGCGACTGCGGCGCCGCCGCCCGCACCGAGGCCGATGGCGGCTTTGGCCGCTTCGTCGGGGTGGTTCGGCGCGAACACCAGCGCCGTGGCGAGCGCTGCGACCCCGAACAGGGTGGCGGCGAGAAACGCCCGCTCCGGTCGGTTCTCGGCGGCCCGCTGGACAGCGAGCAGCACCGCGCTGCCGGCGACGATGCCCGCGAGCACGTCCGGGAGGTGGTGGACGCCGATGACGAGCCGTGACAGCGCGACGACGCCGATGACGCCCGCGGCGGCGAGAAGCCGCTTCCGCCGGGTCCAGAGCCGGTCGAGAGACAGCGCGAGGCCGCCGTAGACGATCGTGCCCGAGGTGGCGTGGCCGCTGGGGAAACCGAACCCGTCGCCGGTCGCGATGCTCCCGTAGACGCCCTCGAACAGCGCCGGGAGCCACGCGGGCGGCGTCGCGGTTCCCGCGCCGGCGGGGCGGTGGACGCCGAACGCCGTCTTGAGCGCGACCGTCGCCGCGAGCGCACAGATCGCCAGCGCGATCATGGTCGCGCCGGCACGTCGCGGTTCGGACGCGAACCGGCCGTCGGCGAGCAGGTAGAACAGCGCGAGGCCGCCGAAGATGAACCACGCGTCGGCGAGCTGGGTCAGGACCGCGAACAGCAGTACGAGCCAGTCGGGGAGGCCAGCGAGCGCCTCCGTGACGCCCCACCCGTGCATCTACCGGAGTCGCTCCGCGATGCCGCCGGCGGTTCTCACGGCGCCGATGACGCCGCCGAACAGGACGAACAGCACGTAGAGCCCCAGCGTCGAGGTGAACGTGATGAGCATCGCGGCGACGGCCGGCCAGCCCGAGAGCCAGTAGAACGCGCCGAGACTCATCACGGTCCCATACAGCAGTACGAGGTACGGCCCCCAGCCGGTGGCTTTCCCCTGGCGCATCCGGGTGCGGACGTACGACTTGAGGTCGGCTTCCAGCTGAGGCCGGTCGACGGTCCGCTGCTCCACGTCCTCCTCGAAGCCGTCGAGCTCGGACCGGAGCTCTTCGACTTCCTCCGCGAGGTCGGCGACGTCGGGCGCGCCGCGGGGTTCGCGCTCTGCCATGTACTCTGAGGCTGGCTCCCGGTGCCCTTGGAACTGCCGGTCATCGGTCGCTGGCGTTTTCGAAGGCACCGCGGTGTCCGAGGCCCCAGCCGCAGTGGTAGTCGTTGCGGCGCCGACGCTCGTACCCTGGGTGGCAGTGCCCGGAACCCTGTTCTCGGTGAGGACGACGTTGACAACGGCGCCCAGAATCACGGCGGCACCGGCGAGATAGAGCCACGTCACCAGCAGGATCACCCCGCCGACGATGCCGTAGGCGGAGGTACTGGCGACGCTGGCGTACAGCTGGAACCCCGCTTGCATCGCGGTCCAGACCACCGCGGCGACGACGGCACCCGGGAGCACCTCCCTGACGGTGACGGTGGTGTCGGGAAAGCGATAGAAGAGCGGCAGGAAGGCGGCGGTCAGCAGGATCGGCAGCGAGAGCACGCCCAGCGCTTCGACGCCGACGCCGAGGTTGAACGCCGCGAACGCGCCGGCCAGCGCGAACATCAGCGTCATCGAGGCCCCGATCCCCAGGACGACGACGATCGAGTCGACCACCTCGTCGAGCGCCGTGCTCTCGTGTTCGGTGCCGTACACCGCGGCGAAGGCGGTGTCGAGCGCACGGAACACCTTGAGCGTCCCCCAGAGCAGGAACCCCACCCCCAGGACGGTCGCACTCCCCCGGCCGTCGCTAGCGGTGAGCGCGGTGGTGAGCACCTCCTGCCCGCTCGGGGTGAGGAACTGGCCGGTCGACTCGAGCAGGACGGTCGCCAGCTGTTCGCCGCCGACGACGGTGGCGACGATCAGCGCCAGCACTGCCGCGGGGATCAACGAGACGAACGCGTAGTACGCCACCGCCGCCGCGAGGAACGTCAGCTCCTGCTCCTTCGCGACGACGCCGACGCGTTTGGCCGTCTCGAGGGCGCTACGAAGACGTGTTTGCACGACGGAATATAGGCGAGCGCGTTACAAGAACCCCGTGGCGCGACGGGGCCGCCGACCGACCCGTCGGATCACTTATTGGTGTTCCTGACTAACACACTACATGGCCATCGCCCGCCACGGGAGCGGCCCCACGGCCCTCGCCAGCGCGTACGGCTCGCAGGTGCATCCGGTGTTCATGCTCCCGCCGGTCGCGACGGCGCTGTTCGGCGCCGCCCTCGCCGGGGCGTTCGACTCGCGAGTCGCGCTGGTCGCCGCCGGGGCCGCCTTCTTCGCCGTCTACACCGCCCACCTGAAGGACGGCTACGTCGACTTCCACCGCCGCGGCGAGGACGACGATCACCCGCTGACGGTGTTGGGCTGTCGGCTCGGGCTCGCAGTGGCGACCGCCGGATTCCTTGCCTGTCTCGCTGTGCTCGGGTGGCTCACCGGTCCCCCGGTCGTCGCGCTCGCGGCGCCGATGTGGGCGATCGGCTACCTCCACGCGCCGCAGTTCGACACCAACCCCGTGACGACGACGCTCGGCTACCCGGTGGGGATCGGTCTCTGTCTGCTGACGGGCTACGCGGCACAGACCGGCAGCCTCGCGACGCGACCGCTCGCGCTGGCGGCGGTGCTCGTCACCGTCCTCGCGGGGGTGAAGATCATCGACGACGCACAGGACTACGACTACGACCGTTCGATCGGGAAGCGCACGGTCGCAGTGGTGCTGGGGCCGACCGACTCACGCTCGCTCGCGATCGGCCTGCTCGCGGCCGGCCTGTTCGCGGTGGTGCCGCTCACGATCACCGGCGTCATGCCGTCGAGCGCGCCCGTGGCGAGTCTGGCGTTCGGCGCCGTCGCCGCCGTCGCCGTCCGCCGGGAGCCGACGACGGCGACGATGCTGCTGGTCCGGGGGCGTACCTCTTCCTCGCGGTCCTCCTGGTCGCGGTGTTCTTCGAACCACTGGCGGGCGTCCCGCTGCCGGACATCACCGTGTTGGGCCCGTACACGTATCTCGCGACCGAGGTCGTGTTCGGCGCCGCGGCGCTCGCGCTGCTGCTCCGGGCGGGTGACGGGGCGCTTCGGCGAGCCGCCCGAACGGTCCCGGCGCTCTACCCCATCGCGTACGTCTGGGACTGGTACACGCTCGAAGTCGGCGTGTTCGCGATTCCGATGCGGACCGGCGTCGAACTGCTGGGGATCCCACTAGAGGAGCACGTCTTCATGATCGTGGTGCCCGCGGTGGTGCTGGGGGTCCACGAGACGGTGAACCCCCGGAACGAGGAGACGCAGCCTGCGCGCTAGTCGCCCGACGGCTCCGCGGCGGCGCGGATCTCCGCCACGTCGGCGTCCGTCTTGAAGCAGGTGCCGCCGTAGTGGGCCGGGCTGGCGTCGTAGCCGGCGTCGCGGAGGTCGTCGAGGAACGTCTCCAGCTTGTTCGCCGGCGCGCCCCACTGCTTGCAGAGGCGGTGCTGATCGTAGTGCGTCGGCGTGTCGAGTTCGACCGCGAGCGTGTCGAGCAGGCGGCTCACGCGCTTCCACTCGCCCATGTTCGGCGTCACCTCGTCGGCGACGCTGCCGACGAACTCGCGGTCGGCGATCGGGCCGAGCCAGATCGGCCCCGCAGTCGAACAGCGCGCGGAGCCGCAGTTCGGGCAGTCCTCGGGCGGGTGGGCGATCCGGCCGAACTCGTGTTCGCGGTAGAGGCAGTCCTCGCAGTGGTGGACGAACCCCAGCCACTCCAGGGCCTTGTCGGCGGCCGTCGCTTTGTGCGTCAGGTCGAGGTACGTCCGGGCGTAGTGGCGGGTTGCGTGCGAACAGATCGGTTCGACCGCCACGTCCCGGCGGGCGGCGACGCGGGAGAGCGCGCCGATGAGCACGCGCAGGCCCATCTCGCGGTGGAAATCGGTGTTCCGTGGCACCGTGTCGTACTTCCGGACGCCGGAGTCGAAGTGGGCGCCACAGAGCGGCGCGGTGTCGGTCGCGGTGACACAGAGCAGCTTCCGCGTGCCGGCGACGGCGGCGTCGGCAAAGGGCATCGGCGTCCCGAACGGGTCGAGGTCGACCACGTCGAAGCGCTCGGAGTGCATGAGGACGTTGGCGTCGGACTCGACGGCCTCGCCCGGAAGATCGTTCAGCGCGAGGTTCTCGCGGGCCAGATCGATCGCGTCGGCGTCCACGTCGGCGGCGGTCACGTCGTAGCCCGCCTCGGCGGCGCGGGCCGCGCGGACGCCGGTCGCGGTCATGGCGTCCAGGTAGGAGAGGGTACGCTCCTCGTCGCCGCGGCTGACGTTTGCCGCGCCGGCAGTTGTCCCGTCACGGCTGACGTTTGCCGCGCCGGCGGATGTCCGCTCGGCGTACGCCCGGAGCACCGCCACGGTGAGGTCGCGGTTCAGCTCCATCTCGGGGTTGAAGAACACGGCGTCGCCGGCGCCCTCGCTGCTGCCGTCCCGTGGATCGGGCGCCTCGACTTCCACGTCGCCCTCGCTGACGCGCATGGCCGCCTCTGATCGGGCGGCGCGGAAAGCGGTTGCGTTCGGGCGTTCCGTCGCGGTGTCCGCTCGCCACGCGGGCGCGAACGGCCGACGCCGCTTTCCCCGTCGAGTGCCAGTCGGTCACATGGACGTGTTCGTCTACGGCACCCTGACCGAACCAGAACGAGTCGGTGCCGTCGTCGACTCCTTCGCGTTCCTCGGCTCGGCGGTGCTGTCGGGGCTCCACCCCGTCCAGGGTGAGTACCCCACGCTCGCGCCCGGCGGCGAGACCGGCGGGCGGCTCCTCCGGACGGACGACATCGACGCGCTCGACGCCTACGAGGGGGTGACCGACGGGCTCTACGTCCGGGTACCCGTGCCGATCGACGCCGGCGGATCTCGCGCGGGCGAGCGCTCGGAGGCGTCCGGACTGGCGGCGACGGCGGCGGTGTACGTCGGCGATCCCGGACGACTCGGCGTCGACGACGCGGTGACGTGGCCCGCCGCCGACGGGGCTGCCGGGTTCGCCGACCGTGTTCGGGCGTACCTCCGCGACCACGACGTGCGAGTCCGGCCGCAGTGACGGCCGCGACGATGCCGGCCGACACCGCCGCGGCGTGGTGACACTCGATTTTCACGTTCCGAATTCTTCGCCCCCGACAGTCCTGTCCCCCGTTTTCACTTTCACTTCGGTCGGGGTAGCCTTATCCCCGGGGACGCCCAACGGGTGAGTGCACGCAGTGTGACGCGTGCGTTTCCCCCTTTCCCCTTTGGCCACCGAAACTCCTTAGCGATAGCCGTGAGACCATCGTGGGTATGCTCTCTCTCGCCGACGTGGAGGCGGCCCGCGACCGGGTGACAGAGGTCGCTCGGGTCACGCCCCTCGAGTACTCTCACAGTTTCTCCCGGATGACTGGTGCCGACGTTCGGCCGAAGCTGGAGAACTTCCAGCGCACCGGCTCCTTCAAGATCCGTGGCGCGACCAACCGTATCGCGACGCTCTCCGAGGATCAGAAGGCGGCCGGCGTGATCACCGCCAGCGCCGGCAATCACGCCCAGGGCGTCGCGCTCGCGGCCACCCGGGCGGGCGTCGACGCCAAGATCGTCATGCCCGAGCACGCGCCGATCGCCAAAGTCGAGGCGACCGAGGGGTACGGGGGCGAGGTGATCCTCGCCGGCGCCGACTACAACGACGCACAGGACCGTGCCCACGAGATCGAGGGGGCGGAGGGGCGGACGTACGTCCACGCGTTCGACGACGAGCACGTGATGGCCGGCCAGGGGACGATCGGCCTCGAGATCGTCGAACAGTGTCCCGAAGTCGACACGGTGGTCGTCCCCATCGGCGGCGGCGGACTGATCTCGGGGATCGCCACGGCGGTGAAAGAGTCTCTCGACGACGTGCGCGTGATCGGCGTGCAGGCGGAAGGTGCCTCGAGCGTCGCCGAATCGCTGAAGAAGGGCGTCCGGCAGGAGATCGACGCCGTCGACACGATCGCCGACGGGATCGCCACCCGCTCGGTCGGTGAGGGGCCGTGGGAGGTCATCCAACAGCGCGTCGACGAGGTGGTCACGGTCTCGGACAACGAGATCGCGCTGGCGCTGACGTACCTGCTCGAGCGATCGAAGACGCTGGTCGAGGGCGCCGGCGCAGTCGCGCTGGCGGCGGTGCTGGCCGAGAAGTTCGAGTACGCTGACGACGAGACGATCGTCCCCGCGCTCTGTGGGGGCAACATCGACCTCAACGACCTCACGACCGTCGTCGTCCGGGGGCTGGTCCAGATGGGCCGGTACATCAAGATCCGGACCGAACTCAAGGACAACCCCGGCTCGCTCGAACGCCTAGTCGAGATCATCGCCGACCACAACGCCAACATCTACGGGATCCAGCACGACCGCACCTCTCGTGACGTGGCGATGAACGCCGCCGAGGTGGTGCTGGATCTGGAGACCCACGGCCACGACCACGTCGACGAACTGCTCGCGGCGCTGGAGGCCCACGGGTACGAGGTCGAGACGCTGGTCTAGGCGCGCTCGATCTGGTACTCGACGGTGAGAAACGTCCGGCCCAGCAGCCACATCTCGTGGGTGGCGCAGAGTCGGCCGTCGCCGTTCTCTCCCTCGGCGGGCCACACTTCGAACCGCTGACCGCCTGGGACCGCGAACGCACCCACCGGCGTCCGGAGGTAGAGCCCCGGGTCGCCGGCAGCCGCCGTGGTGAGCCGGATCCCCGTTCCGTCTCCTCGCTCGCCGCCGAGTTCGAGGTTCTCCGGCCGCAACACGGTGTCGACGCCGCCGCCCGGGATCGGGACGGAGATGTTCACGAACCCGTCGCCGTCGCGGTGGTGGGTGGCGTAGAGCGCGACGAACACCGCTTCGTCGGTTTCGGGATCGGTGCGGATCCACGCCCGCACGTCCTCGCGGGCGGCGTCGGCGGCGTTGGCGGCGTCGGCAGCGTCGGTGGTGACCGCTCCCGGCTCGTCGATACACAGAAACCGGCTCGTCAGGCGGTGCCACGACTCGTCGCCCGGCCCGGGGAGGTTCAGCTGTTCGAGCCGGCTCGTCCCCAGGCTCGCCAGCGCTGCGCCGGGCCGGAACGGTCGGTGCCAGCGCACCCGGTAGCGCATCTCGTACTCGACGGTCCGTTCGTAGAACCGTCGGACGGTGGGGTCGAGCCGGTCGGGATCGAACGTCTCGCCGACGAAGTGGGCGATGTCGGCGACTTCGCCGGCCGGCTCCTCGCCCGTGGGCAGTCCCTCGCGCGCCACGAACTCCGGGCCGACGTACCAGCCGGCGGAAACCGGCGACAGCGGCACCTCCCGGGCTCGCGTTCGGGCACGCCGGAGCCCGGCGACGAGACGGACGAACACGACGACGGCGACGGCGCTCGCGGCGGCGCGGAGGGCACGGCCGAGCGTTCGGGTCACAGCCGTCGTTGGCGCGCCATCGTACTTGAAGCGTCGGCTCGGTGTAGTGAGAGTTAAGGGATGTCCGGCGCCACTCCCGGCCATGAAGGAAACTATCCACACCGACGACGCCCCCGAGGCGGTCGGCGCGTACAGTCAGGCGACGACCAACGGCGACCTCATGTTCACGGCGGGGCAGATCCCGCTGACGCCGGAGGGCGAACTGCTGGACGACGAGGATATCGCGACGCAGGCCGAGCAGTCCCTGGACAACCTCTCCGCCATCGTCGAGGAGGCCGGCGCGTCGATGGACGACGTGCTCAAGACGACGGTGTTCCTCGCCGACATCGACGACTTCGAGGAGATGAACGAGACGTACGCGAGCTACTTCGACGACGAGCCGCCGGCCCGCAGCGCCGTGGAGGCCGGCGGCCTGCCGAAAGGCGCCGGCGTCGAGATCGAGGCCGTCGTCAGCGTCGAGTAGGGTGACTCCCCGCGCGAAGTCGGCGCTGCTGTGGGGCGTGGTGAGCCTGCTGGCGTTCCTCGTGGCGGTGCAGGGCTACCAGCTCGCGGTCGGGCCGTTCCCGGCGTCGATCCCGGTCGTCGGCGCCGCCGCGGTCGCCGTCGGGCTGCTGACGGCCGGCGTGGCGTACGCCACGGAGCACCGACTGCGAACGAAAGGAAGGACTTAACCCGCACAGGGCGGTAGATTCGGGCGAGCCAGGATGGCCGAACGGTAAGGCGCACGCCTGGAAAGCGTGTTCCCTTCCGGGATTCTGGGTTCAAATCCCAGTCCTGGCGTTTCTGTCGACGCCAAACCGTGAGTGAGGAGCGGAGCGACGAGCGAACCGACACCCGAAACGTCCGAACCTACTTCTCGATGATGCTCTCCTCGATCTTCTCGCCGAAGTGCCGGCCGCCTTCCTCGTAGTACAGCAGCACCTCGTCGCCGGCTTCCAGCTCCGTCACCGCCTTCCGGCCTTCCTTGGTGGCCACTTTCACCGTCTCGGCGTTCTGCAGCAGCGTCTCGACCACGTCGGGACCGTCCTCGGTCTCCACTTCGGCCTGCACCCGAAACATCGGGCGCTTCTCGATCTTCACGCGGCCGACGATGGCCTCACGGGTGTGACCCGCCGTGTCGGCGATCTGTACGTGGTCGCCGGACTGCAGTTCCGCGAGGTACTTCGTCTCGCCTTCGGGCGTCCGGACGTAGGCGTGGACCGCACCGGCGTTCACCCGGAACGGTCGGGACGCGACGTACGGCGAGTCGGCGGTCTCCCCGTGGACGAAAAAGAGGCCCCGCGAGAGCGAGCCGACGAGCATCCCCTCGTCGTCGTCCAGCAGCGATCCCGTGTCGATGCAGACGCGGTCGGCGCCGCCGGTCTCCTCGACCTGCTGAACCTCGGCGTAGCGCAGGTCCAGGCGCTCGCGCTCGCTGCGGTCCCGAACCTCGACGGTCTCGCGGATCACGTCGGGGTCGTCGGTGTCGAGCAGCACGTCGTCGACGCCGATCTCGAGCGTCTCGAACGCGGTCGCGGCCTCGTCGGCGTCGCTCACGCCGGCGACGAGGTTCGTCTCCTCGCCGACGCGGGCGATCAGGTTCTCCAGCGGGATCACCTGCCAGTTCTCGGCGACGACGATGGTGTACTCGGCGTCGCGGGCGGCCTCCTCGGCGAACGCCTCGTAGTCCTCGTCGAACACGCGGACGTACGACCCCTGAGCACGGTCGTCCGAGCGCCGCAGCGTCGTCAGGTCCGCCGAGCCCGAGAAGTCCGAGGGGAGGTCGACCGTCCCGTCGCCCTCACCCTCCTTTCCGACGACGTAGACGTCCGGGTCGGTGTCGCGGCTGGCGTCGACGATCTCCTCCTCGTACTCGCCAGTGTCCTTGAACGCGGCGACGTTGACGCTACCCAGTTCGCGAACGCGGCCCACGTCGGCCTCGTCGACCAGCACCCAGTCGACCCCAGCCTCGAGCCCGGCGGTGATCCGTCGCTTTCGCGCCTCCCAGTCGCCGACCGAATCGTCGGCTTTCAGCCACACGGAACGAGTCATGTCCGCACACTCTCCGGCAGGCCGCTTGAACGTGGCGGATGCTGCAGCCTGTGGGCCGGCGCGGGCGATCAGCTCGGCAGCCGGCCGGCTCGCTGAAACACGAACAGCGCGGCGATGACGACGCCCACGGCGGCCGCCAGCCCGCGGAACGTCGTCACGTAGGGGACGCCCGCCTCCGCCAGCGCCCCGACGAACCACGATCCC
Source organism: Halolamina pelagica (assembly GCF_001307315.1). Classification (GTDB taxonomy): domain Archaea; phylum Halobacteriota; class Halobacteria; order Halobacteriales; family Haloferacaceae; genus Halolamina; species Halolamina pelagica_B. The sequence continues at coordinate 299,910 of NZ_LGUC01000001.1, read as the reverse complement.
GGCGCCTGGGCGAGCATCATGACGCCGCTGTACACCGCGTAGGCGCTGGCGCGGTTATCGTCGGGGAACGAGCCCAGCAGGAACGTGTCGATCGCGGGGTAGATGCTGTGGACCGTATAGCCCAGGGCGACTGACACTGCGAGCAGCGCCGCCGTCCCCGATGCGAACGTGAGCGCGAACACCAGCACGACGAACGTCGCCGCGAGCCCGAGCAGGTACGGCGCTCGCGGGAGCCGGTCCGCCAGCCAGCCGCTCACCGCGAACGCCGGGATCCCGGCGACGAACACGAGCGTGAGCGCGTTCCGGGCGATCCCGGGGGCGACGCCGCGGGACTCCATGAACAGCTGGTAGAAGTTGAACACTCCTTGCCACGCGAAGCCGAGCATCCCCATCACGGCGATCCCGAAGAGGATCGTTCGCCACTCCGCAGTGGCTGCTCCGACGAAGTCGCGGTCCTCGGCGCCGGCGTCGGGCAGGTCGACGCCGCGGGAGACGACGAACGTCACGACGGTCGTCGCGAGCCCGGCGATCGAGAGCGCGACGAACACCAGCCGCCAGGGCTGGTCGGCGGGGAGGTTCAGCGCGACCAGCACCGGCGTCCAGTCGACGGTCGCGCCGACGGCGAGGGTGACCACCGGCGCGGCGACGGCGGCGGCGACCTGGTTGGCGGTGCCGTGGATGCCGATCATCCGCCCGACGCGGGCGGGGAACAGCTCGCTGACCAGCGTGTTGCCGGTGACGAAGTAGAGGCCGGAGGCCACCCCGGCCAGCCCGGCGCCCAGCACCACCAGCGTGACGGTGCCCGCGACGGCGGCCGAGGCGGCGCCGACGGCGAGCACGACCCCCGCGACGAGCACGACCGTCAGCCGGGAGACTTTCGTCAGCAGGTAGCCAGTCGGGATCCGCGGGAGCGCGCTGCCGATCCAGGCCGCCGACGCGGCGAGCCCGGCGGTCGCCTCACCGACGCCGAAGGTGGCGATGAACACGCTCACCAGCGGCGCCATCACCACCCGCGAGAAGTTCACGAGGAACGCATAGCCACAGAGCGCACTGAAGAGACGAGAGCGAGACACGCCCGCCGGTTGCCAGTGGGCGGAGTCAAGGGTTCCGAATCTGTGCGGGGTCTTTTTACGTTCGGCCTCGAAGCCGGGGCCATGAAGAGCACCCGGAAAGGCCTGCGCAACGACGAACTCTACAAGGACACGTACGAGCGACTCAACTGTGCGGAGTGCGAGCAGACGCTGGCCACCGAGAACTCGCCGGACGAGGTGTACAACGTCCGGAAATGCCCCGAATGCGGGCGCGAGTGGAAGGAACTGCCCTGAGACCGCCGTCGATCAGACACGAACGGCATGGCGCTCCAGGGCCGAGGCATGGAGGTCGCCGTCGTCGATCAGGCCCAGCCGCGGCATGGGCTCCGCGCTCGCGACACGGCGGTCGCGAGTGGTCGCAAGCCGCGACTGATCAAGCCTCGATGATCTCGTCGTCCTCGTACTCCGGAACCGTGAGCGACCCGTCCAGCGACACGACCGCGTCGCCACCCACTTGCACCGTCTGGCCGTCGACGCGCACGCCGACGTAGCCCGGCCGATCGAGGAAGTGGCCCTGTTCGAACGTCATCCGCTCGGGGAACTCGTCGTCGAACGCCGCGAAGTGATCGAGATACGCGCCGCAGGCGCCCGAGGCGGTGCCGGTCACGGGATCCTCGTCGACGCCGAGTCCGGGGACGAACGCGCGGCCGTGCAGCGTCGAGTCCTGGCTCCGGCCGACGGCGTCGAACGTGAACACGTACACGCCGGCGCAGTCGTGGGCGTCGGCGAGCGCCTCGACGGCCTCCATGTCGGGGTCCATCCCCGAGAGGTGTTCGAGGAAGTTCACCGGGAGGATCAGGAACGGCAGCCCGGTCGAGGCGTACGCGGGCGGCAGATCCGCCCCCACGTCCGCGAACGCGGCCTCGTCGATCCCCAGCGCGTCGGCGGCGTCGGCGTAGTCCAGCTCGACTTCGAAGATCTGCGGGGCGTTTTGGGTCATCCACACCGCGCCCGTGTCGGTCACCTGGATGTCGAGCACGCCGACTGGGGTCTCCAGCGTGTGGCTCCCGGCGTCGATGACGCCGTCCTCGAACAGCGCGCCGTGGGCCGCGATCGTGGCGTGGCCACAGAGATCGACCGCCTGTGTCGGGGAGAAGTAGCGCACTTTCCGGTCGGCCTCGTCGGACGGGAGGAGGAAGGCAGTCTCCGAGACCGACAGCTCGCGGGCGATCGCCTGCATCTGCTCCTCGGCCAGTCCGGCGGCGTCGGGCACCACGCCGGCGGCGTTGCCGGCCAGCGGCTCACTGGTGAACGCGTCGACGAGAAGCGTCCGGTAGCTTTCCATGGCCGGAGGTCGGGCCGGGCCGGTTTAGACGTGACGGGGGCTGCGGCTCCCGGTCGTTAGAGGCCGCCGAGCAGCACTACGAGCGCCAGCGCGACGCCGAGGACGACGAAGGCGATCCCCTCGACGGTCGGGTCGCCAGGTTCGATCGGCGCGAGTTGGGGGCGTTCGGACTCCCCCTCCTCGAGATCATCGAGGCTGATGGCCCACTCGTCGTCGGCCGACTCCGTGGTTCGGTCCTCGCTCATCGTCTGCACGGAGGCCGTCGTCGCGGAAAGCCGTTGTGGGTACCGGCTATCGGCCGCGTGCGACCAGGTAGGGTTCGAGTAGTTTCACGCCGGGCTGGCTGTCGAAACCCCTTTGTCCGCGTGCCGCGCAAGCCAATGCGTGACACGCGGCGTCGACGAGGAGAAACGGGCGACGCTCAAACGGTTCGCGGCGGCCGGCGCCGCGGCGCCGTTCGCCGCGCTGGGTGGCGACAGCGACGCGACCGGCGGGAGCGACACCCGCGACGCCATCGTCGGCTACGTCGCGGCGACGCCCGGGGCACACTTCTCGAAGCTCCGGGACGACCTCCAACTCGGGACCGGCGAGACCCAGCACCACGTCGACCGCCTGCTCTCGGAGGGGACGATCGTCTCCTGGCGCGACGGCGACTACCGCCGCTTCTTCCCGGCCGATCGGTTCTCCGCCTTCGAGCGCACCGCGCTCGGCTACCTCCGGCGATCGACGCCCCGCGGCATGGTGATCGCGCTGCTCCGGAACCCCGACGCCACGGGCGCCGATCTCGCGGAGCACCTCGGGGTCTCCCGGGCGACGGTCAGCAGCCACGCCGCCGCACTGGAGTCGGCGGGCCTGCTCTCCCGCGAGGACGGCTACGCGCTGGAGGAGCCCGAGACGCTGCTGACGCTGCTCGTCCGCTACGCCGACTCCTTCGACGCCGCCGCCGACGCGCTGGCGGCCGACGCCGCGGATCTGATCAGCCACGACCCCTGAGCGGTCCTCTCTTCATGTGGACAGTTCCCAATCGCTAAGGTCGTACAGTCGTTACGCGTACGTATGCCCGACACAGCCCTGCTCTGGCTGTTGTTGGTAATCCCGATCGCGATACAGGTCCCGCTGCTGCTGTTCGTGATGTCCCGGATGGAGATCGACGAAGCGCCGGATCACATGGGCTCGGATATCTGGGGCGGCGAGGACGACGACGGCGCGGCGTACCGTCGCCGGCTCGCCGAGAGCGGCCCCGCCGCCGCACGCGAGGCGGCCGCGACGGAGGGCACGATTCGCTGTGACAACTGCGGAACGGAGAACGATCCGGCCTACCAGTACTGCAGCGGCTGTGCGCGGCGGCTCTGAGCTACTCGGCCGGGGTGACTTTCCACGTCGTGCCCGACGAGTAGCCCCACTTCTCGATGTCGAGGCCGTGGTCGGCGGACAGTAGCGCCCGCATGTTCGCGCCGACCTCCTTGGCCGTCATGTCGAGCTCTTCGGCCATCAGCCGCGACTTGAAGTACATCTTGTCGCCGGCGGCCTCCCGCAGGTGGTTCAGGATGCGCGCCTGTTTGTCCGAGAGGTCGACCGTCGCCGCTACGCCTGCATGACTCATACATCGACGGTGGTTCCGTACCCCTTTCAGGCGTTTGGTACGACGGATTAATCCGGCCGCAGTCGTGCGATTTTCTCTCCGATAGAGGCCGGTAGGATGGGTTTATCACCACTGACAGGTACGGTCGGCTAACGCGGCTCTCGCCAGCGCCGACCGGGCTGTCGCCCCCCTTCAGAAGCTACTTACACGCCCCGGAGTCAACATCGACCATGAACAACCCCGCCGACGGGAGCGACGCCGAGCGAGCGGCGGGGGCGGACGTGACGCTCGACCCCAACGCCGTCGAGGTCAGTGTCGTTCTGCCGGCGTACAACGAGGCCGACACTATCGAAAACACGGTGCGAACCACGCTCGACACGCTGGGTGCGTTCCTGAAACCCGGCACGTTCGAGGTGATCGTCGCCGAGGACGGCTGCGACGACGAGACGCCGGCGATCGCCGACCGACTCGCGGCCGAGGTCGCCGCCGTCCGGCACTTCCACAGCGACGAGCGGCTGGGCCGTGGCGGCGCGCTGGAGCGAGCGTTCGACGCCGCCCACGGCGAGACGCTGGTGTACTTCGACACCGACCTCGCGACGGACATGAAGCATCTGGAGACGCTGGTGGACACGGTGCGAAACGGCGACGCCGACGTGGCGACTGGCTCGCGCTGGATGCCGGAGAACGTCGCCGACCGCCCCGCCAAGCGGGGGATCCCCTCGAAGGGGTACAACGGCGCCGTCCGGCTGTTCCTTCGGACTGGACTGCGTGACCACCAGTGTGGCTTCAAGTCGATCTCCAGGGAGGCGTTCGAGGCCATCCACGACGACGTGGAGGACCGCCACTGGTTCTGGGACACGGAACTGCTCGTCCGCGCCCAGCGCGCGGGCTTCCAAGTCAGGGAGTTCCCGGTCGACTGGGAGCCGAAAGGCGACTCGAAAGTCGACCTCGTCCGAGACGTGTTCGGAATGGGGAGTCAGATCATCCGGACCTGGTGGCAGCTCTCGGTCCAGCCGCGGGTCACCCGTCGGATGACGCTGGCGGCGAGCGCGCTGCTGGTGCTGATCGCGCTGCTACTCTCGACGCAGTACCTGGACTTCGCGGCGGTCATCGACCACATCCAGGACGCCGATCCGATGCTGGTCGGCGCCGCGACCGTCGTCTACGCGCTCTCGTGGCCGCTTCGCGGGATGCGCTACCGCGACATCCTCGCGGAGTTGGGGTTCGACGAACGGATCGGCTTCCTCACGGGTGCAGTGTTCATCTCCCAGACGGGCAACCTCGTGTTCCCGGCGCGTGCGGGTGACGCGGTCCGGGCGTACGTGGTGAAAGCCCGGCGCGGGATCCCGTACCCCTCGGGGTTCGCGTCGCTGGCCGCCGAACGGGTGTTCGACCTGCTCACGATCACGGTGCTCGCCGGCGTCGTGTTGCTGAGCTACGCGGCGACGGGCGACCTCGCGCGGGTCGCACAGTCGCTCACGGGCGCCTCCGAGAGCGGCCGGATCGCCGTCATCGTCGCGGTCGGCGTCGCCGTCGTCGCCATCGCCGCCGTCGCGGGGATCGTGCTCTCGGCGCGCTCGGACACCAACCGCGTCCGGGCGCTGGTGACGCGGTTCTCCTCCGACTCCTACGCCGACTTCGTCGCCGGCGTGCTGGAGCGGTTCGTCGGCGACGTCCAGCAGGTCGGCGGGAACCCGCGGGCGTTCATGCTCGTCGGCGCCTCGAGTCTCGTGATCTGGACGCTCGACGTGGTGACCGCGGCGCTGGTGCTGGCGGCGTTCGCCCCGCCGCTCGAACTCGCGACGCTGGTGACCATCTGTTTCTTCGCCGTCTCGGTGGGGAACCTCGCGAAGGTGATCCCGCTGACCCCCGGCGGCGTCGGCCTGTACGAGGCGGCGTTCACCCTGCTCGTCGCCGGGTTGACGCCGGTGACGGGCGCGGTCGCGCTCGGGGCCGCCATCGTCGACCACTTCCTGAAGAACGCCGTGACGATCGTCGGCGGCGTGGTCTCGATGCTCGCGCTGAACGTCTCGCTCACGACCGCGGTGGAGGAGGCCGAGGAGATGGAGGAGGCCGAGGAGCCGGCGTAACCGCCGGGATCAGGACGACTTCGCTCACTCGCCGAAGGCGTGGCCGAGCTTTTGCCAGCGACCGAAGAAAGCGCAGCAAACGGTCGACGTTCAGTAGTGCTCGGTCACGAACGGCCCCATCGCCGCCGCCACGCCGGCAGCGAGCGCGTCGTCCCGGTCGACCACCCCGGCTGACAGCGCGCCCGCGGCGCCCTGCTTTCTCGCGACACCGTCCTCGTCGAGCACGTCGTCCATCACCGGCCCCAGTTCGTCGCCGGCGGCGACGCGGTCGCCGATGCTGTCGGGGAGCCGGAACGACGGCCCCGAGCCCAGCCCGACCTGCTCGCCGTCGGTGACGGCGACCCACATGATCAGGAACAGGCCGTCGACGCCCGGCACCTCGGCGACGCCGCCCTCGGGTCCCACCCCGAGGTCGTACTCGCCGGCCGCGAGCGCGTTCGCCGCCCGGTTTTTCGCTCCCGTGACCGTCTCCTCGCGGCCGATCGGCTGCTCGGAGACGCCGGAGCCGACCGGGACCGCCTCGATCTCGGCGTCGACCGTCGCCTCGACGGCCTGTTCGACCGCGCGTCGCTTCACCGGGTTCCCGCTGCCGACGGCGATTCGCATGGTCGCGCTCGGGGCCGGGGACCGTGTCGGTTGCGGATCAGGCGGCGGGGTCGACGCCGTGGAGAACGGCTGCCAGTCGCTCGACGCCGGCGATCAGGTTCGGGCTGGGCTGATTCAGCAGCGAGTCGTCGACGACGTGGATCTCGGCGTCGAGTGCCCACCCCCGATTTCGGAACGCCTCGGGGTCCGCGCGGTCGCCTTTCCCGCAGGGGTGGAGGATCACGTACTCGGGGTCTGCGGCGACGACTTCTTCGCGGCGCACTTCGCCGGAGCGCTCCCCCGGCGCCGCGAACGGGTACGCCCCGCCGGCGGCGGCGACGGCCTCGGGTACCCAGTTCCCGGCAGCCATCGGCGGATCGGCCCACTCCTCGCAGTAGACGGTCGGTCGCGGCTCGTCGGCGACGGCGGCGCGCACGGCCCGCAGGCGCTCGCGGGCGTCCGCGGCCAGTTCCGCGCCCGCCTCGGCGTGCCCGACCGCGCGACCGAGTTCGGCGAACCCGTCGATTGCCTCCTCGAGCGTGCCGGGTTCGCTGTGGTGGACCGCCAGCCCGCGCTCGCGGAGTTCGTCGCGGGTCTCGCGCTGGAGCGCGTCGCTGGTGAGGACGAGCGCTGGATCGAGCGCGGCGACGGCGTCGACATCGGCGTTGAGCCAGCCGCCGACGCGCTCCGGCTCGGTGTCGACGCCGGCGAGGTCGCAGTGGACCGTGGCACCGACCAGGTCGCCGACGGCGCCCATCGCCGACAGCGTCGCGGTCGCACTGGGGGCCAGCGAGACGAGTCGCATCTACCGGTGGTGGGCGGCGAGCCGGGAAATACCCCGCGGCCCAGCCCGAACCGGTTTGTTCCCGCGGGCCGACCTCCACCCGTGTTCGACTCGTTCACCCTCGTCGCCGCGACCGCCGACCTCGCCGACGAGCGCGCCGCCCGCGGCGTCGCCGACCTCGTGGAGTTCCGGATGGATCTCGCGACCGCCCCCGCCGAGCAGCTGGCGGGCTACGACGGGGAGCTCCCGCTGCTGGTGACCAACCGCCCCGCGTGGGAAGGTGGGGAGGCCGACGGGGGCGACGCCGCGGCCGAGACGGCGCGACTCAACACGCTCGCGGCCGCGCTGGACTACGAAGCCGTCGAAGCGGTCGACATCGAACTCGCTGCGCTCCGGCGCTCCGACCGCGCGGTCGGCGTCGCCGAGACGGCCGAGCGCCACGGCGTCGACGTGGTGGTTTCGGTCCACGACTTCGCCGGCACGCCCTCCGAGCGCGCGATGGTCTCGCTGCTGTCGGCGGCCGCATCGGCGGGCGACGTGGGGAAGCTCGCGGTCACCGCCGCGGACCGGGCGGACGCGCTGGCGCTGCTGTCGGCGACCCACACCGTCGACGCCGCGGGCGAGCGCGTGGCGACGATGGCGATGGGCGCGGCCGGCCGGCACACCCGCGCGGTCGCGCCTGTGTACGGCTCGAAGATCGGCTACGCGCCCGTTCACGCCGAAGACGCTACCGCACCCGGGCAGTACGACCTCGAGACGCTGGCGTCGCTCGTCGACCGGCTGCGTTCGCGCTAGCCCGTCGGCGGCCGAACTGCGGTGTTCGGGCCGCCGTCTTCACTGCCGTTTGCGCAGTTCTGGCGGTTTCTCCGTGCTGCCGAGGCGTGTCCGTCGACCGACGAAGTAGTGCGCGACGGCGGAGACCCCGAAGGCGGTCGAGACGAACACCCCGCCACCGACCGGATCGAGCGCGGCGAACCCGGGCGTCCCCGTGCTGATGGCGAGCAAGAGCGCGACGGCGACGCCCGCGAGCCCGACGTAGTAGAGACTCCACGGGATCTCTCGACTACTGAGCACTTCGACGTAGATATCGAGATCTCTCAGGGCTGGCGTTGGCTCGACCAGATGGGCCTCTTCGTCGACCGTGACGATCCCCTTCTCCTCCAGTTTCGGGAGATGCGTTCGCTTGAGCGTGCTGTACACGTTGCGTCGGTCGTCGTACGTGACCTCCTCGCGGTCGATACCGAACTCCCACGCCGTAACGTCGGTAGACAGCTCAGTGATCCCGATTGGCTCTTCGGCGTGCTTGAGCGCGTGGATGACGAAGCGCCGGCGACGGTTCGCGAGCGTTTCGAAGACGTCGTCTTCGGACAGCTTTGTCCCCTCGAGCGGAACCCGTTTGCGGTCGTGTTGATTGATCCCATTCGTTCGAACCCCCTCCAGCCGGCCACTGACACGCCACAGTCGGTGCCGGCGGATTTCGACCGCAACTGTGTGAAGTAGTACCATAAATACATTAGATAGTTAATCTGTTACTCTCCGTATGGTGAGAGGAGATGGCGCTGCTCGTTTCCCCCTAGGAAGTGATTAACCGGCCTCTGAATGGTTTTACACGCCGGTTTCGTCTCCGGATTCGCACGTCACCGGTCCGGAACCTTCGTCGAAGGCGACTTGGGTTTCGGACCTCGCGGCAGCGTCGGCTCGTGGACATCCACGAGGCGTGCCTGATGGAGATCGAGCGAGACTGGACGATCCATCGAGCACAGCCCGCCGACGCATCGAGAATCTCATAACCAAGTGTCACTCTCTCTATGGGTTATCCGAGCGCTCTCGGCCCGGATGTCCGGGTTCCGGGGGTGCGCGAACACAGGTGAGATACCCTATGGAACGACGCAAATTCGTAATCGGACTGGGTGCATTGGCTTCGGGCGCTGCGGCTGCGACGGGCACGGGAGCGTTTACCGCCGCAGAGCTCCGTGGACGCGAAGCGAACATCGACGTCGAGAACGACATGAACAGCCTCATCGGGCTCGCCGCCGGCGAGACCGAGTTCGTCACCAACAACGGCGGCGGTGGCGAGAACGAGCTGATGATCGATTTCAGTTCGGACGGTGGCGGTGACGGCATCAACCCGAACTCCACGTATCAGGTCGGCGGGCTCGGCGGCCTCGACAGCAGCAACATCTTCCAGGTCCCGGGTGATCCGACGACGGCCCCCTCGGTCGGCGACGTCGCGATCGACACGACGACGTCGATCATGGACGAGTACGCGTTCAAGGTGATGAACCAGACGAACAGCGCGAAAGACATCGAAGTCGCTTACGACGCCAACGACGAGCCGTTCCCCGACGGCACGCGACTGTTCCTCGTCGCGTACTACCCCGGCGGCAGTGGTAGTTCCGAACAGGAGGAGGGGCTCGCCGTCGGTGACTACACGAACAACAACGAGAAGGCTGCCAGTATTATCTTCGACGACGATCAGCAGTACTCCGCGTCCATCGGTTCGGGCGAGGAGTTCTACGTGACGATCCTCGTCGAGGTCGGCGATGCCGCCACGGATACCGATCTGGGCGGCGATCTCACCGTTCGTGCGGGGAGTCACGACGACTTCACGAACGCCGACGACTAACAGCGCCGCTTACACGAGAACGTTACCATGAATCGACGTGACGTCGTGGTCGGGCTGGGAGGGCTCGTCGGTGCGGGAGCGCTGGCTTCCGGAACCGGCGCCTTCAGCGCTGCGGAGGTCTCCCGGCAGACGGAGATCGATGTCGTCGACGACAGTGACGGGCTGGTCGGACTGGTCGCGAACGAAGCGGTCTCGGGTGTACGGTCGGACACCGGCGGCGAACTATCGATATCGATCGGTGACGACGACCCCGGTGTGAACGTCGGCTCGGTGTATCAGTTCGGCGCGTTCGTCACCGACGACGACGTGGGCGGGATCACGGACGGAACGTTCTCCGTGGTCACGGCCGACGATCCCTCCGACTTGAGTGACGGACAGAACTCCCTCGAATCCGCGTTCGCCATCGTGAACCAGACTGCGAACGAGCTCACCATCACGGTCGAGTTTGAACTGAACGACGACATCGAGGGCGGCACCGAGTACGCGTTCGAACTGCAGTCCTCCCAGGACGGAAACGGGACACGGGAGGGCCTCGCGACGAGCCCGATAACCGGGCAACTGACAGCGCAGTTAGCCACCGGCGAGTCGATCGGCGTGTCGTTCATCGTCAACGCGCTTGACGGGGTGACCGAAGACGCGATCTCGGGCAGTTTGCGCCTCTCGGCGACAGCCGTGTAGCGACTCCCTTTTTTCATGGCCGGTCCCGGGGGCTGACTCACCCGGGAACACACTGATTCCGGCGTGATCCGCCAACGGCGCCCGCCCCACGGTGGTGCAGACCGAGAGGGGACCGCTTTTGCCGACCGCGGCCCGACTCTCGGCTATGCCCACCATCGACGAGAAGCGCGTGTACGACGAGGTGACGCCGCCGACGCCGGTGTTCGTCGCCGCCGAGCAGGGGCTCGTGGTCGCCCGGCTCTCCGACGACACGGTCGGGGAGTTCTCGCTGGCCCGACGCTGCCTGGCGACGGACGTGGCGGTCGGCCCCGACGGGACGCTCGCGCTCGCGACCGACGAGTCGGTGCTCGTCGCCCCCGACGCCGATCCGGACCGGCTCCAACAGACCGAGTTCGGCCCGGCGACGGCCGTCTCGATCGTCGACGGCGCCGAGCGCGCCGTCGTCGCCATCGAGCCCTCCGGGGAGGTCGCCCGGCTCCCGATTCCCGACGGCGGGTTCGATCCGGCGTCGCCGGCCACCGCGGCCGACTGGGCGGGGCTCGGCTCGGTCGCGGACGCCCGCGCCGTCGACGGCGGGCTCGTCGCCGCTGCCGACGGCATCCACCGCATCACGGCGTCAGGGCTGGACGACGCCGGCCTCGACGACGCCCGGGACGTTGCGGCCCGCGGCGCGCCGCTCGCGGCGACGACCGACGGCCTGTACGAACTCGGCAACGGCTGGATGCTCGCCCGCGAAGGCGCCCACGAGACCGTCGCGACCGACGGCGAGCGCGCCCACGCCGTCGCTGCCGCGGGGGCCGTTTTCGCGCGGGATTCCGGAGGCGGGGAGTGGGCGCCCCTCGACCTCCCGACCGAGGCCGTGATCGTCGACGTCGATTACACCGACAGCGGCGCCGTCGCCGCTACCGAGTCGGGGTCGCTGCTGGCGACCGGCGGCGACCGCTGGCGCTCACGAGCGATCGGCGTGACAGGGGTGCAGTCGATCGCGACGGGGCCGACCCCCGACGTGGCGTAGCGTCGGCGGCCAAGCGCCGCGGCCAACGGAAACGTGTTTACCGGCGCGGGCGCGAGCCACCGGCATGATACTCCCGGGTTCGCACTCCCAGTCGCTCTCGGCCCGGCTGGCAGCGGCGACCGATCACGACCTCGCGAGCGTACGCTACGAGCGCTTTCCGGACGGCGAACTCTGTGCGGCGCTCGCCGAGCCCGACGCCGACGCGCTGACGGATGCGCACGCGGTCGTCGTCGCCTCGACGACGACCAGCGACGCCCACCTCGAACTGCTCCAGCTCCAGGACGCTGCCCGCGAAGCAGGCGCCAACAAGGTGACGACCGTGGTCCCGTACATGGGCTACGGACGGCAGGACAAGGCGTTCAAGCCGGGCCACCCGATCTCGGCCCGTGCGGTCGCTCGGGCGATCTCGACCGGCACCGACCGCGTGCTCCTCGTCTCCCCGCACGAGCCCGACGTGGCCGAGTTCTTCGACGTGCCCTGCGAACTCGTCGAGGGCGCCGCGCAGCTGGCCGAGCCGCTGCCCGAGGCGCTCGACGACCCCGTGTTCGTCTCGCCCGACGAAGGCGCGATCGACATCGCCGAACAGGCCCGCGACGCCTACGGTGACGGTGCCGTCGACTACTTCGAGAAGGACCGGGATTACGACACCGGCGCGGTCGAGATCTCCCCGGGAACGCCGACGTGGCCGACCGGGACGTGGTGCTCGTCGACGACATGGTCGCCACGGGGTCGACGATGAGCGAGGCGATCGACGCGCTCCACGACCGGGACGTTGGTCGGGTGTTCGTTGTCTGTGTCCACCCGCTTCTGGTCGCCGACGCCCGGACCAAACTCGAACGCGCCGGGCTGGCGGGCATCTGGGGTACCGACACGGTCGAGCGCGACGTGTCGGCCGTCTCGGTGGCGCCGCTGCTCGCGGATCTGGTCTGAGGATGGTCGCTGACGAGACCGCGAATGGGGACCCGGCGTTTCCGGATTCTGCCTCGGCGCTCGTGCTCGAACCGGACTGCGAGCGCTGCCCCGATCTGGCCGCCTGCCGTAACCGGATCGCGTGGGGAACGGCCCCACGGACGCGGCCGTCGTGGTCGTCGGCGAAGCGCCCGGTGCCGGCGTCCCGGACGCTGACCGGTGGCGCGGTGGCAACTGGACGGGGCTCGCTTACACCGCGCAGCACTCCGGTCGGCGGATCCGTGAGACGATGGCCACCGTGGGCTACCCGGATTCGTTCTTCACGAACGCGGTGAAGTGTTTCCCCGCCGACCCCGAGGAGCCGTCGACGAACCGGGAACCGACGGCCGTGGAACGAGAGCACTGCCGGGACCACCTGCGCACGGAGCTCGAACGGGTCGAGCCGGACGCCGTCGTCGCGACCGGGAAGCACGCCACGGCGTCGATGCTGGCGTTCGAGGACCGGACGGTCGAGGGGTTCGTCGACAGCGTGCTCGAACCGGTCCGGCTCGACTCGCTGGGGCTGACGCTGGTGCCGATACTCCATCCAGCCTATCGGGACATCTGGCTCTCGCGACTGGGGTACGATCGGGGGCGTACTTCGAGGAGCTCCGGGACGTGCTCGACGCGATCGTCGAGGGGTGACGGCCCACCATCTTCATACGGCGACGACCCGAACGGCCGGATATGGCCGAAGACTGCATCTTCTGTCGCATCGTCGCCGGCGACATCCCCGGTCGGATCGTGGCCGAAACCGATCACGCGGTCGCCTTCCTCGACGCGAACCCGCTGGCCCCGGGACACACCCTCGTCGTCCCCCGGGAGCACTACGGGCGACTCGACGAGATCCCGAACGACGAGGCCGCCGACCTCTTCGCCGCGGTTCACGACCTCACCGACAGCGTCGAGGCCGCCGTCGACGCCGACGCCGTCTCGATCGGCATCAACGACGGCGAGGCCGCCGGCCAGGAGGTCCCCACACCCACGTCCATCTCGTCCCGCGGTTCGAGGGGGACGGCGGCGGGCCGTTCCACGCGATCAACCCCGACAGCGAGCAGCCCTCCGATGCGGAACTCGACGAGATCGCGGACGCCATCCGCGACGCATAGTTCGATTCGCCGTTACGACCCAGAGTTTTTCAGTCGGAACGCAGGAAACGAACGGTATGGCAGCAACGACTGCGGCGCTGGTCGGCGCGACCGGCGGCGCCGGGACGACCCGGACCTGTCTCGAACTCGCGAGCGCGCTCGCCGCGGCCGGCGACGACGTGGCGGTGTTCGACGCCGCCTACGACACTCAGGGGCTTGCGAGACGACTCTCCGGGCGGCTCAGCCTCGATGCGACTGCGCTGGTGACCGACGAAGCCGACAGCCCGCTCGCCGAGGGGTTGGTCGAGTACACCCCGGCGCCTGAACGGGCCGCACTCGACACCGAGACGCTCCCCGACAGCGGCCGGATCGCCTGTCTCCCGGCCCGTGCGCCGTTCGAGCGCCTCGCCCGGGCGAAGACCGCCGAGGCCGCACAGGAACTGGCCCGCCGAATCGAGGAGGCAGCGAACAGGTTCGATGCCGTGCTGATCGACACGCCGCCGTTGGGCTCGAACCCCGCCGTCGCGGCCGTAACGGCTGCGGACCGAGCCGCCGTCGTCACGCCTGCGAGCCAGCGCGGCGTCGACGCCGCCCAGACGCTGCGGGGCCGACTGCAGGACGTGGGAACGAGCGCCGACGCCGTTCTCGCTGTCGACCGCGACGGCGCCGGGGAGTTCCCCGATGCCGACGCCGACGCGGTGGTTCCGCAGTTCTCGGCGGCCGCCCCTGGCGCTCTCGAATCGGCACGAGGCGTCGAGGCGATCATGACCGCCGTCGACGCCGTGTACGACCGGGAACTGGGGCTGCAGCTGGCCGATGGCGGGCTGGTGGACCGGGTCGCGTCGCTGCGCGAGCGCTGACTCAGAACAACTCGTCGACGTCGCCCACGGCGTCGGCGAGTGGGTCCTCTTCGGCCGCCGGACTCCCCACGCCGGCGACGGCCGCCGAGAGGCCGGGGTCGGGCTCGTGGCTCTCGATGTAGCTCCCCAGCGCGAACTCCGCCGCACTGACGCCGGTGAGTTCGATCGCCTCGGCCCGCGAGAGCACCCCCGCCTGCCAGTCCCGCACGATCTCCCGAGCCATCGGCGACAGCGGCGTCACCCCCGAGACGCCACAACGGTGCAGTGCCTTCGCCGCCGTCACTGGAGCGACCCCCGCCTCGCGTGCGCTCTCGGCCACGCTAGTGCCCGCGGCATGCGTCTCGACGACCGTCGCCGCCGCCTCCGGAGTACAGGGAAGCGCCTCGGCGTGCTCCCGGAGTCGGTCGACGAGGTCGGCCCCCGTCTCGTCGACGGCCGCGACGCCGCGGGCCTCCTGCTCGGCGGTTACCTCGATCCCGGCGGCGATCTCGTCGAGCGTCATACGCGATCGTTCTTCGCGCGATAGTTTAAGAGTTTTCTCGGTTGAACTATCAGAACTAAATCGCTGTCGAAGAACCTACCGATAACCGGTACGTTCGATCGACGGGATCGGGGTCGAACCCCCGATCAGCGCCCGGGTTTATGTATTCGATCGGGAGCGAGTTTCGAGTATGAGCACGACGCGTGCTACCGGCTGTCCCGAGTGCGACGGGCGACTGACCGCAGACGGCGACGAGACGGTCTGTGCGAGCTGCGGGCTGGTCGTCTCGACGGATCGGCTGGATCGCGGCCCCGAGTGGCGCAGCTTCGAGGACGACGACACCAACCCGGCTCGGTGTGGGGCGCCGCTGACGCGCTCACGGCACGATCGCGGGCTGTCGACCGAGATCGGGCGATCCGGGCGGGGGAAGAACCGGAAGTGGTCGCGCCTGCGCCGTCAGCACCGCCGGACGCAGATCCGCTCCAAGCGCGAGCGCAACCAGGTGTACGGCTTCACCGAGATCCGGCGACTGATGGGGGCGCTCTCGCTGCCGGACCGGATCCGCGACCAGTCCTGTTCACTGTTCGAGTCCGCACAGGAAGCGGACCTGCTGCGCGGGCGCTCGATCGAGGGGTTCGCGAGCGCGGCGGTGTACGCTGCCTGCCGGGTCGCTGGCATCTCGCGGACGACCGACGAGATCCTCGATGCCGCGAAAGCGACCGCCGACGAGCACCGCGTTGCCTACGACGCGCTGAACCGTGAACTCGGGCTCCCGGTCTCCGCCGCTGGCCCCACGGAGTTCGTCGCGCGCTACGCGAGCGAACTCGACCTCGGGCAGGCGGTACGTCGCCGGGCCCGCGCGCTCGCGGAGCAAGCGGTCGACTCGGGGCACGCGAACGGGCGCAACCCCAGTGGCGTCGCCGCGGGCGCACTCTATCTCGCGGCCCGCCGAGAGGGCGACGCAGTCACGCAGGCCGAAGCGGCCGACGTGGCTGATGTGACCGCAGTGACGGTCCGGACGACGTATCAGGCGCTGCGGGACTGACTGCGCGACGGCTCGCTTCTCACTCCTGCTCGACCTGCCCGCCCAGCGACGCGACCGCGGCCGCCGGCTCGCTCCGCGGCGCGACGTCGACGATCGGCGCCTCGGCTTCGATCGATCGGCCGAGGCGTGGGTCGGCGGGGACCGCCTCGACGGGCGCGCCGAGCGTCGAGCGCACTGTCGGCGTCGGTGGGTCGTCGACGACGCGGTTGAGCGCGACGGCGGCGAGCGGGGCGTCGAGCTCACGGGCGAGCTCCCGGGTCCGCAGCGCGTCCGCGAGCGCGAACGGCTCCGGCGCGGCGACGAGCACGGCGGCGTCGGCAACCGAAAGCGGGACGCCCACGTCCGCACGCAGCCCCGCGGGACAGTCGATCACGACCGTCCCGTGCTCGCGCTCGACCGCCGCGAGCGCGTCCGAGAGCTGCGACACGTCGGCGGCTCGGGCCCCCGCGAGCGAGCGGCCACAGGGAAGCACAGTCACGGGGCCGGGCTGTACTGCCTCGCAGGCCGCCGCCCGCCCCGCCAACACGTCGTGCAGCGTCGGCCCGCGATCGACCGGGAGGTTCGCCATCCCGAGGTCGCCGTCGACGACGACCGCCGACAGCGCGGCCGCGAGGTTGTACGCCACCGTCGACTTGCCGACGCCGCCTTTCCCGCTGGCGACCGCGACGATCACGACAGCCTCCGGAGCGACTCGATCGGCGGCGCCGCGGCCGCTGCTCGGTCGGCGAGTGCGCTCGCGGTCCGGGCCAGCGTACGTAGCTCTCGCGCGTCGGCGTCGAGATCGGCCGCGAGTGACTCGGCGCCCTGGAGCCCGCCGTTGACCTCGAGCAGCGCCGTCGCCTCCACGACGCCGGCGGCAGTCAGCGCCTCCGCGGTCCGGATCCGGGTTCGCGATCGATCGAGTCGGTCCGCGAGCCCGTCGTAGCGGGAGTCGCTCGCTGGCGGTTCATCCACCCGTCGGGGAGTCGACCGTT
This sequence comes from Halolamina pelagica, assembly GCF_001307315.1. Taxonomy (GTDB): domain Archaea; phylum Halobacteriota; class Halobacteria; order Halobacteriales; family Haloferacaceae; genus Halolamina; species Halolamina pelagica_B. The sequence continues at coordinate 282,778 of NZ_LGUC01000001.1, read as the reverse complement.
CGTCGGCTGGCGGTTCACTGTCTTGTGGCTCGCGGTCTGCCCGTTCGCTCACGGGTTCGGTGCTGGCGGCGTCGACCGCTGATTCGGTGCTCCTCCGATCCAGCACCGCCCGAGGCGGTCGATGGTCGCCGAGTTCACGGATCGCCGTCGCGGCCGTGTCGTCGGTCGTGGATGCTTCCGCGGCACTGACCTCGTCGACGGCGACCGGCGGGTCGGCAGGGGGTGCGGGACAGGCGTAGCCTACCGCGACACGCTCGCCCGCGGGGACGACAGTCGTCGGTCCCTCGCGGTCCCAGCCGGCCTCCGGAACCCCGTGACGACGCGGTGGCAGGACGGGGCCGTCGAGACAGTTACGAAGGCTGACACGGCGATCGGTCGCACGCTCGTTCCGGAGGCGGGCGTGGACCAGCGTCACCGGGCCGGCCGCCTCCTGACTCCAGTCGAGCTCCATCGGCGGGACTGGCTCGCGATCCCTGAAAACGTCCGGTGCGCTCAGACCCGGACGACCGGTACCCCGAGGCTGTTCACGGCGGCCGCCGCGTCGTCGAACCGGTCCGTGGCATCGACGACCGGCGCGTCGAGATCCGCGACCCGGACGGCCGCCAGCGCGGCCGTCAGCTCGCAGCCGACGATCTCCAGCGGCTCCGTCGAGAGCCTCGCTTCGCCCGGGACGGCGTCGACGGCGGTGTCGAACGTTTCCTGCACGCGGGTGGCCAGCGCACGGCGAGTTTCCCGACGCCGGTTGGCGACACGATCCTGCAGGCGGAGGCGCCGCTCGCGGGCTTCTCGGGCCTCGCGAGCACGGCGCTGTGCGGCGTCGTGTGCCTGTTCGGCGGCGATCTGCTCGGTTTCGGCCTCCGACAGCCGGCGAGTGGCGTCTGCGAGCGCGGCCTCGGCGTCGGCCGTGTCCGCGTCCATCTCCCGGCGGCTCTGGAGTCGGCCGCGTGCCGTCGCCACTTCCTCGCGGAGGCGTTCGACCTCGGTTCCGGCGTCGGCGAGGCGGCGCCGGGTCGCGTCGGTGTCGACTGCGTCGACCGAGAGCGCACGGAGCGCTCGCTCGGCAGCGGCCAGTTCGCGCTCGACTGCCGGCCGGTGGCCGCGGGACCGTGCGGCGGCGACGACCCGATCCAGCGGGTCCGTGCCGTCCCTCGGTGAACCGAGGCGATCCCACCACCGCGACGGCGACGGACAGTCGACCGTTACTGTGGCGTGCGCTCCGCGTATCGCCGCTTTGACCGCCTCGCCGTCGATATCCGCCGGCCGGAGGTCGACCGCCTGGCCCGCGCCGAGGAGCCGGCGGTCGCCGCCGTCGCTGACGACCACCCGCATCAGAGCTCCCGGTCCTGCATCGCCGCCGGGTCCGGGTGGTCGGTGCCAGCCGCGAACTTCGTGTACGGCGTGCTCGGCTGTTCACGCGCCTCGTAGGCCGCCGCTGCCTCGCGGACCGGCTCCGGGACCGACTCGTACTCGTTCAGCGGCTGCGTCCGTTGGATCTGTACGTCGCCGCCGTGTTTCTCCCGCAGTCGAAGCGCGAGGAAGGCGCCGAACTCGGTGTCGGCCAGCAGCGCCGCCCGCCCGAACTGCCGGACTGTGGCTGCGTCGTGGCTCCGACAGACGTTCCGGAGACTCGTCCGTGCGCCACGGGAGTACGTCACGACCAGCAGCATTTACTTGCTGCTTACGACAGAATAAATTAAAGGTTGCGTGTCCGGACGTTCTGGATGCCCGCCTCGTCGACTTCGACGACGGCGTCCATCAGCCCCGTCAGGATCTCGATCGTCTGGTCGTCGTGGGCCTCCGGGTCCATGTGGAAGTGGGCGAAGGCGTCGACCGTCGCCAGCCGGCCGGTGAGAATGTGAAGGAACTCGTAGGCCGTCTCGAGTTCGACGTACTGCAGCAGCGCGGTCAGGGAGTCGAAGCAGACGACGGTTTGGTTCTCGTTCTCGGCCCACTCGGTGAGGAACTCGGTGATGCGGATCCCCAGCCCGGTGAGGTCGTTCGGGCTGGTCACCGTCTCGATGGGAGCGTTGGTCTCCGGGAGCGACGGCCCGCCGGTGGCGCCGGCGCCGGTGTCGGCGGCAACCGAGCGGGTCGAGTCCTCCACGCTCACGATCCCCATCTCGGCGGGCTGGCCGTCGGCGTGTTCACGCCAGCGGCGGAGCTGCTGATCCGGGGATTTGGTGAAGGACACCCAGAGCACGTTCGTGTCGGCGGCTGCCTCGGGGTGGAGTAGTTCTGTACAGTTCTCCTCGCCGGCGAACGAGGAGTTGAGAAGCAGCGTGCTGTTCGCACCTGCCAGGCGATCCGGGAGCGTCTCTGCTGTCTGCGTTACTGTCACGGCCGTGCCTCTCTATAGGAGTATCAACTGGTACTATCAAAGTCTTTTCGACTTTTCAACTCTGAGAACGCTCAGAGCGGCTCGACCTCGAACGTCGCGTTATCCGCGTCGATGAGCGATCGAACCCGTGATTTCGCCGTTTCGGGGTCGGGGGCGACGACGACGACGCCATCCGCCGGGTCATCGCCGTGGGCGCGGTACGGGCGGCGCTCCTCGGCTTCGAACTCGGTGGCGTAGCTCTGGAGCACCGACTGCACGCGCCGCTGGGTGGTCGCGAGATCGGCGTCGCCGTCCTCGAACGCTCGCAGCGCCTCCTCGACGTTGCGCAGCGCGGAGATGTGGTCCACGTCGGTCGTCGGTGGTGGGCCCTCCACCAAAAGTTTCCCGAGCGAGGCGGGCCGACACAGTCACGGCAACACGTTTCGAGCGCCGACCCGGCGGTCGGCGCCGGTCACGAGCCGTGACTGGTGTTACGTCGTCCGCAGGTGGCCCTGGACGGGCTCGTACAGTTCGCCCTTCTTCCGGAGGCTCTCGATCTCCTTCTCGGCTTTGTCCTCGTCCATGCCGATCTCGCCGGCGCGGTCGAGCACCTCCTCGATGGGGGCGCCCTCGTCGTACTCCTCCTCGATGTCGCCGATGAGCGCCTTCACGCTCTTGATGCGATCGCGTTGGGTTTTGCTCGTCCCCGTCTCGACCACGTCGGCGTCGAACTCGCCGGTCTCGGGGTCGACGCCGATGTCCTCCAGGCTGTTCCGGACGACGTCGATCACCTTCTCGGCGTCCTGCTCCTCGACGGTGTCCGAGAGCCGGACCCGCGCGGAGGCCTCCGCGAGCCGAACCAGCGCCTCCAGCTTCCGGGCGGTGACGGGGACGGGAGCGTCCTCGTCGGCGCCCTTCGAGCGCAGGTCGACGTAGAACTCCTCGATGGCGTCCTTCGCTTCGTCTGACATCGTCGGGTAGACGTTGCGCTTCGCGTAGGCGATGTACTTCCGCAGGAGTTCGGCGTCGATGTCCGGCGCCACCTCCTCGGTGACGTTCTCGACCTCCTCGGCGGTGTACTCGGAGTTGGGGACCTCCTCGCGCTGGGTGTGGAGCTCGCCGGCGTAGTTCGTCTTCAGGATGTGCTCGGCCAGCCGGCTGTCGTGCTCGGGGTCGGGCTGGTCGGTGACGGTGAAGATCAGGTCGAACCGGGAGATCAGCGCCGGCTCCAAATCGATCTGCTCGCCGATCGGTTCGTACTGGTCGAAGCGACCGTACTTCGGGTTCGCGGCGCCGAGCAGCGAACAGCGGCTCTTCAGGGTGGCGTTGATCCCGGCCTTCGAGACCGAGATCTTCTGCTGTTCGAGCCCCTCGTGCATCGCCGAGCGGTCCCCCGAGTCCATCTTGTCCAGCTCGTCGATGGCGGCGATCCCCTTGTCCGCGAGCACGAGCGCGCCCGCTTCGAGCGTCCACTGCTGGCCGTCGCCGAAGTCGTCGCGTACCGCCGCGGCGGTGAGCCCGGCTGCGGACGACCCTTTGCCGGAGGTGTAGACGGATCTGGGGCAACCTGTTCGACATATGATATCATCTGCGACTTACCCGTACCAGGGTCCCCTATCAGCAGCAGGTGCAGGTCCCCCGGATCCGTGAGCCGTCCGGCAGGTGTTTCGTCACGCCGGAGAACAGCTGGAGCACCATCGCGAGCTTCTCCTCCTCGTAGCCGTAGATCGCCGGCGCGATGGAGCCGACCATCTTCTCGTAGATCTCGGGGTCGTTGGAGAGTTCGACGATCTCGGCGATGTCGTCGTCGGTGATGTCCATGTCCTCGAACTCCTCGTCCTCGATCTCGATTGTCACCCCGTCCATGTACAGGTCGAACAGGGCGGTCTTCTCCTGGCCCTGGGTGACCTGCTCGATGTGGAGCACGCCCGTGACCGTCACGTGGTCGCCGGCGGTCACGTCACCGGTCACGTCGTCCTCGATGTCGACGTCGATGCTCTGGGGCGTCTCGCCGCCGCGCAGCCCCTCGGGGCTCTCCTGGACGCGGAGCTTCTGGGAGTCGACGAACTCCGACTGGTCGTGGTTGACCGAGAACGGGCCCTGGCGCTCACAGCCCTGACACTCGTGGGGCTCCTGGAACCCGCCGTCGGTCTGGGGGATGTAGCTCATCGTCCCGCAGCGCTGGCACTCGAAGGCGGCCTCGGTCACCTTCGGGCGCACGTCGGTCGCCTTCCGGATGATCCCCTGGACCGCGATCAGCGAGCCGATGTGGTCGTCCTGCACCCGGAGGTCCCGGATGTCGACGGTCTGCTCGCTGGGGAGCCCGCGGATGCGGACGTGGGCCTGCCCCAGACTCACGTCGGCCGGCAGGTCGTACAGTCGGAGCGCCTCCTCGGCGTACTCCCGCATCTGTTCGGGCTTCGCGAGGTAGTCCTCCGCGAGATCCCGGTCGAACGTGAACAGGTCGTTGTAGTCGACGTAGAGCGAGCGGCGCTCGTTGGGGTACTCCTGTGCGAGCCGCCCCACCTCCTCCCGGTAGTAGTTCCGGTAGAACTGGATGAACCGCTCGGTGAGCTCCTGGTTCCCCGTCTGAGCCATCTTACCTCCCTTACCTTCCTCATCGGTTAAGGGTTATCGGCTCCCCAACCGGTGGGTGGATTCGTCACCATGCTTCAACGTTTGGGTTGCGGAGAAAGCTTTATCTCTCCTGCCTGCGTGGGTATGACTGTCATGGCCATCAGTGCCGAAGATCTGCGTCGGAAAACCGGCTTCGAGCGCGTCGTTGCGTGGTTCGAGACCGAGGAGGAGGAGGTCGAAGCCGCGACGGCGTACAAGGCGCTCGAGGACGAGTACCTGTACTGAGGCGCTCGCTCGTTCGGCCCCGCGAGCGGCGACGTAGCCTGCCGTTTCTCACCCGTACACCGACACGTCAGAGCCGCGCTCGGCCATCATTTCGGCGGCGCGGTCGGCCCAGTCCGTGAAGTGGAAGCCGGCAGCGACGACCAGCGACATCCAGACGTACGTGGCGCCGATGCCGACGTACGCACCGAGCGCCCCCCAGCCCAGGACGACGCCGAGCAGGAAGGTCAGCCCCAACTGGAGGCCGAACACGCCGCTCGTGCGGGCGACGAAGGGGATCCGGGTCTCGCTAGCGCCCTGGAGCCCGCCGGAGAGCACCGAGAACACCACCAACGCGGCGCCGCAGACGCCGTACACCTGGGCGAACGCGACAGCGTAGCCCACGGTGCCGGGGTTGCTGGTGAACAGCGAGACGAACGTGTCGGCGGCGAACACCAGGCCGACGCCGACGCCGCCGACCGTGAGCAGGCCCAGCGCGGCGACGGCCCACCCCTCGAAGCGGGCGCCGGCGGCGTCACCCTCGCCGAGTCGCTGGCCGACGACGACGCTGGCGGCGACGTTGTACCCCCGAGAGAGCGGGCCGGTCACCTGCTGGTACATCCGGCGGCCGATCTGGAAGCCGGCGTTGACGGGCTGGCCGAAGCCCAGCAGGATGGCGTTGAACGGGAACTCCGCGGCCGTCGAGGCGAACCCCTCGGCGATCTTCGGGGTGCTGACGACGATCAGCTGCTTGGCGATGACCCAGTCCTCCGGCCACGCGAAGTCGGCCTCGGACCAGTCGGTCCAGATCGCCAGACAGAGCATCGACGCGGTGAACACGTTCGCGGCCGCGGTGGCCAGGCCGACGCCGACGATCTTCAGGCGGGGGATACCCAGCGGCGCGAACCCCAGCCCGAGCGCGAGGCTGCCGGTGATGTTCAGCCCGTTCGCGACGACGTTGACGTACATCGGCGTCCGGGTGTCGCCGGTGCCCTGAAGCGCGCGGGCGCCGATGAGCGCCACGTGGCGGGCGGGCGCGGTGGCGAAGATGATGGCGAGATACGTCGAGCCCAGCGTCACTACCCGATCGAGGTTCTCGACGTTCTGTCCGGCGCCGAACACCCTGATCGCGGGCTCGCTCAGGAAGAAGCCGAGGAGCATGAACGGCACTCCGAGCAGCGCGCCGAGCAGGATCCCCTGGGTGATCGCCTCGTCGCGGTTGGCGTCGGCGGCTGCGCCGCTGTCCTGCGAGGAGAGCGCGATCGTGCCGCCGCCGAGGCCGAGCCCGATCCGCAGCGGCAGCCGGGCGTAGAGGTCCGCCAGCCCGATGGCGACGACGCTCGCGGGGTTGAACGTCGCGGTGACGACGATGTCGACGGTCCGCATCAGCGTCCGGAACGTCTGCTCGGCCATCACCGGCCACGCCAACGAGATGACCCGCTTCCAGACCGCGCGGACGCGGGGCCAGTCCATGGGCCGGGCCTCTCGCGGGCGGGGCTTGACGCTGGCGGAAGCGGCGGCGTTCTAGGGGTCGACGATGGCGTCGTCCGTCGCTGACGACGCCGACAGTCGGTGGCGTTTTGCCCCGTGCCCTCTGAACACCGTCCGTGTCCGACGAGGATTGGCGCGACCGGCTCGCCGAGGCGGGTGAGCTCACCCCGGAGGTAGCCGGCGCCATCCTCGACGCTCACGGCGACCGTGGCTCCCGCGCCATCGAGGCGGTTTCTGAGGGGCGGGTGAAGGAGTACCGCGACTTCACCGTCGTCGTCGGCCACGAGGACGAGTACGTGATCGAGGACGACGGCTGCACCTGCGCGGACTCGGCGTACAACATCGACAGCGAGGCGGGTGAGCGCTGCTGGCACGTCCTCGCGGTCGATATCGCCGAGCGCGTGGGCGCCGTCGACCACCACGACATGTGGTACTCCGAGGTCCGGGAGTTCATCTGACCCGTCCGAACCGGGACTGTTTAGAGCGTCGGCTCAGTACATTCCTGTATGCCGGACTGTCCGTTAGCCGACGACTGCCCCAGCTTCTCCGAGCGAATCGAGGGCATGGGCTGTCAGCACTACGGCGATCGCGGGGGTGCCGAGTGGTGCAACCATTACGACATGCCCATCGACGAGCTCAAAGAGCAGCCAGTGAAGCCGGGCGAGGAAGTCGTCGTCGACGTGACGGACATCCACGAGAGCGGCGCCGGTGTCGGTCGGACCGACGACGGGTTCATCGTCCTCATCGACGGTCTCCTGCCGGAGTGCCGGGCCCGGGTCCGTATCGACCAGGTGATGTCGAACCACGCGAAGGCCGTGAAGGTCGTCGAGAAGATGCCGCTCGACGAGGAGGCCGACGACGACGCTGGCGAGACGTTCGACGCCGACGAGGAGGCCGACGACGACGACGATGACGGCCGACCCGACCGTAGCGACCGCGAGCGACTCGGCTCCCGGGACAACTTCTGGGGCGGCGACGGCGCCTGAGTCGGCCCACGCCGGGCACAGCTATTTCCTGCTGGACGGGGAACCGTCTACATGATGCCTGAAGAACAGTTGTTCAAAACCGAGCAGCAGCGTTCGCGGGCGGAGATCGCCGACGCCCTCGTCGCCGCGGCCGAACAGATCGAGACGGGGGCCGTCACACTCGAGAGCGGGACCGACAGCCGGGAGGTCACCGTCCCCGAGTCCTCGCAGTTCGAGGTCGAACTCGAGCGGCTCACCGATTCCGAGACCGGCGAGCAGCGCTACGAGCTCGAGTACGAGGTCCGGTGGAGCGAGTAAACCGCCACGAACTGTAGGTTTTTCTGCCGCCAGCGCTCAGTCCCCTCCATGAGTGACGGCGACGCCGATACCCCACAGGGGGATCCGCCAGCCGGCGGGGCGGAGTCGAACGACTCCGCCGCCGGTCGGGACGGGTCCGGAGACCAGCCCTCGTCGGACGACTCCGTCGACGCCGACGAACTCCTCGCACGCTCGGGTTCGACGCCGACAGCAACGTGCTCACCCGCCGGCAGGCGGAGGTGCTCGCGCTCCGGGAGCACGGGCTGCGCCAGTCGGTGATCGCCGACCGCCTCGGCACCTCGCGGGCGAACGTCTCGAGCGTCGAGGCTAGCGCGCGCGAGAACGTCCAGAAGGCCCGCGAGACCGTCTCCTTCGCGGAGGCACTCTCGGCACCGGTCCGCATCCGCGTCGAGAACGGCACTGATCTCTACGACGTGCCCGAACAGGTGTACGAGGCCTGTGACGAGGCGGGCGTGAAGGTGGGCTACGCGGCGCCAGAACTGATGAAGATCGTCAGCGACGCGGCCGGCGACGCGATCCACGGCCGGGAAGTACGCGCCGAACTGCTCGTCGGCGTCACCAGCGACGGCCAGGTCCGCGTCCGCCGCACCCACGAGGAGTAAGTCAGAACGCGTCGCGATCCGCAAGCAGGGAGACGAGTTCCCGCACGCGCTGGGCCTCGTCTTTCGGCACTACCAGCACGTGATCGTCGTAGGCGACGACCGCCAGTCCAGAGACGCCGACCAGCGAGACGTGTTTCCCGTCGCTCGCGATCACGTTGTCCGCGGCGTCGACGGCAGCGTACTCTCCGATCGCGACGGTGCCGTCGTCGTCGGCCGCCAGCACGCGATCGAGCGCGTCCCACGATCCGAGATCGTCCCAGGCGAAGTCGGCGGCGACGACGGCGACGCGCTCGGCGCCCTCGAACACCGCGTAGTCGACGGAGACCGGTTCGACCGCGTCGAACCCCGATTCGGGATCGCCCGCCGCCAGCGCGTCGACCAGCGGCGCGAGCGAGGAGTCCGCGGCGGCGTCGAGGAAGCGCTCGGGCGTCCACGCGAACATCCCGCTGTTCCATCGGTAGCCCGCGTCGACGTACGCCCGGGCGGTCTCGGCGTCGGGCTTCTCGTGGAACGTCGCGACCTCGTGGAACTCGACGCCGGCGGCGTCCCCTGCTCCACCGGGCTCGACGTAGCCGTAGCCGGTTTCTGGCCGGTCGGGCGTGACGCCGAACGTGACGAGGCGATCGGTCTCGGCGGCGACGCGGGCGCCGGCGATCATGGTTTCCCGGAACGTGGCGTCGTCGCCGACGTGGTGATCGCTCGGGAGAGCGACGATCACGAGCGGCTCGTCGGTGTCCCGATACGTCTCCCGAATACGGTGGGTCGCGTACGTCAGCGCCGGGCCGGTGTCTTTGCCGTCGGGTTCGACCAGCACGTCGGCGTCGGGCGCGTGCTCGTCGATCTCGTCGGCGAAGCGCGGCCGCGTGGCGACGACGGTCTCGTCGGCGAAGCCAGCGCGATCGACGGTCCGGGCGAGCAGCGAGCGGTCACCGCCGATCGGGAGGAATTGCTTCGGCCGGTCGGACCGGCTAGCCGGGTAGAGTCGCGAGCCGATGCCGCCCGCGAGCACGAGCGCGACGGTTTTCACACCCGGACGTGACGCCCGACGGTGTTCAACCCCGGGGTCTCACCACGTCTCGACGACGCCCTCGCGCACGTCCTCGGCACAGCCCCGGCAGTCGGGATGGTCGGCGTCGAAGCAGGCCGGCCGTCCCTCGGCGTCGACTGCCACCGCCCGGCGGTCGGCGTGGCGGCGACAGACGAGCTTCGCCCGGCCCGCCTCGTCGGTCGGGAGATCGAACGCGGCGGGTGCGCGGCCTGTCTCGTACGCCTCGCGGGCCTCCTCGAACTGCTTGCCGGCGTTCCGGAGTTTGGTCCGGATAAACCGTTCGAGGCGGTCGTCCATGCCCGGACGTAGCGGCCCGGACCCAAAGAGGCGTCGCCCCGGCGCGTCGACGATCCGCCGCGTTGACGTTCCGCCGCGCCGACGCCCCGCTCGCGTGGGGTTTCAGTTCCACCTCGGTGGCGGAATGTTAAATACCGTAAGGAACCAACTAGCGTACGCCTCCCAACGAAACACAGGCGGAGGCAGGCACCCATGAGCGAACTCGAGTCACACGCAGCGGCGATAGCCGAACAGTTCTCGGACCATCTAGACATCAGCCAGGCGGACGTCGAGGAGCGCCTCGAAACCCTGGTGGAGGAGTACCGCGTCCCCCTCGACGAGGCCCGTCGCAGCGTCGAGAGCCAGTATCTCGACGAGGCCGACCTCGAACGGGACGAGCTCGGAAGCGCCGACAGCGAGCTCGTCCAGCTGGGCGAGATCGACGAGGACGAACAGTGGATCGACCTTCGCGTGAAGGTCGCCGACCTCTGGGAGCCCGGCCACGAGTCCATCGCACAGGTGGGCCTGCTGGGCGACGAGAGCGGGACGATGAAGTTCGTCGCGTTCGACACCTCGGACCTCCCCGAACTCGAGGAGGGCGCCAGCTACGCCCTCTCGAACGTCGTCACCGACGAGTACGAGGGGAGCTTCTCGGTCAAACTCAACAAGACGACCACGATCACCGAACTCGACGAGGAGGTCGAGGTCGGCGACGACGCCGTCTCCGTCGAGGGCGCGCTGGTCGACGTGCAGTCCGGCTCCGGGCTGATCAAGCGCTGCCCCGAGGACGACTGCACCCGCGTGCTCCAGAACGGTCGCTGTTCCGAGCACGGACAGGTCGACGGCGAGTTCGACCTCCGGATCAAGGCCGTACTGGACGACGGCCACGAGGTCCACGAGGTCATCTTCGACAAGGAGACGACCGAGGAACTGACTGGGATCGACCTGGAGGAGGCCAAGCAGATGGCCACCGACGCCCTCGACACGACCGTCGTCGTCGAGGAGATGCAGGGCGACCTGCTGGGTCACTACTTCGAGGTGTCCGGCCCCGTCTTCGGGCGCTACGTGCTCGTCGACGCGTTCGAGCGCCTGGACAGTGCGGTCGATCCGGAGAGTGCGCTGATCAAAGCGAGGTCGATCTAAATGTCCGCAAACGCCCCCATGCGCGAAGTCGCGCGCCGCGCCTTCGCCACCGAGTTCAACGACGCGAGCCACACCTTCAAGGAGTCCGACGACGAGCGCGCCCCGGCCTACCAGCTGCTCCCGACGGGGAGAAGGCCAACCGCGTGTTCTTCGTCGGCACCCTGACCGAGAAGGAGGACATCGGCGAGGACAACGAGTACTGGCGGGGTCGCATCGTCGACCCGACGGGGACGTTCTTCGTCTATGCCGGCCAGTACCAGCCCGAGGCCGCTTCCACGCTGCGTGATCTCGAACCGCCTGCCTACGTCGCCGTCGTCGGCAAACCGCGAACGTACGAGACCGACGACGGGAACGTGAACGTCTCGGTTCGCCCCGAGTCGATCACCGTCGTCGACGCCGCGACCCGTGACCGCTGGGTCGTCGAGACTGCCGAACGCACGGTCGAACGCGTCGCCGCCTTCGAGGACGAAGGGAACGAGTACGCCCGGATGGCCGCGGATCGCTACGACGCCGACCCCGAGCGCTACCGCGAGGCCGCCGTCGAGGCGCTCCGCGGGATGGACGAGGACGGCGAGGCCGACGAGCAGGCCGAACCGACCGCGTAGTCGGCGCTTCCCGCCGCCCCGTGGCCGGGCCCGGGTCGTTTTTCACCCGCTGGGCAGTCACAACGCCATCAGCGTCCGGCGGCCAGCCACAACGCCATCAGCGTCCGGCGATCAGCCACAACGCCATCAGCGGTGACGGCTAAGTGGCTGGGACCGAAGACGGGGTATGGACCGATCCGTTGACAGCCACCAGCCACGCCCCGAGCGGCGGGTGCGTCGATGCGCGTAGCCGTCGTCGGCGGCGGTGCCGTCGGCGTCACCGCGGCTCACGACCTCGCACAGGGCGGCGCCGACGTGCGCCTCTACGAGCGCGACGAGCAACTGGGCGACACCAGAACCCGCCCCCGGGATCGGGTCGAGGGGAGTTCCCACCGCGCGGCGGGCGTGCTCGCGCCCCGCCCGACCGACGCCGTCGGCGCCGAGATCGCGAGCCGGGCGCTCGACCGCTTCGAGTGGCTGAGCGAGCGCGACCACCGGTTCACCGTCGAACCGACGCCGCAGGTCACCCTCGTCGGCGCCGACGCCGCCGACAAACAAGCCACACTGCGCGAGACGGTGGCCGCCGCCGGGGAGCACGGCGTCGACGTGGCCTGCCACGACCCGGCGTCGATCGCCGATCGCTTCCCCGCGCTCGACTTTGCTGGCGTCGGCCTCGCGGCCGTGACCGAGCGCGCCGCCTACGCGACGCCCGGGCCGGGCGCGTACGTCGCGGCCATGGCCGACCGCGCACGCGACGCCGGCGTCGACTGCTGGACGGGCGTCGAAGCCGGCATCTCCCACCGCGGCGACGGGCCCCGCGTGGACGGCGAGCGCTTCGACGCCGTCGTCGTCGCCGGCGGCGGCTGGACCAAGCGTCTGCTGGCGCCGACGGGGATCCGGCTCCCGCTCAAACCGTACCGCGTGCAGGCGCTCGTCGCCGGCGCCGACTACGAGGGGCCGATGGTGCACGACGCCGACGCCGGCGTCTACTTCCGCCCGCATCCGGCGGGCCTGCTCGCGGGCGACGGCACCGTCCCCGAGGAGTGTGACCCGGACGGCTGGGAGCCCGGCGGCGACGACTGGTTCGTCGACGGCGCGCTCGATGCCGTCGCGAACCGGACCGCCCACGACGCCGGCGCCGACGCCGCCTGGGCCGGGATCGCGACGGCGACGCCCGACGGCGAGCCGCTGCTGGGCGAGGTGGAGTCCGATCTCTACGTCGCGACCGGCTGGCACGGCCACGGGTTCCTCCGCGCGCCGGCGACGGGTGAGGCGCTCGCGGAGCAGGTGCTCGGGGAGCGTGAGCCGATCGAGGCGTACGCCCCCGGGCGGTTCGAGGGCGTGCCCGAGTTCGCCGTCGAAGAAGGGATGTCGCTGTAGCCTACGCCTCGTCCTCTTCGGGAGACTGCTCGCTTTCGGTTTCGTCCGCCCCTTCGGCGTCGAGCGGCACGTCGGTGGCGTCTGCCTCCTTGGGGATGCGGACCTCGAGCGTCCCGTTCTCGGTCAGTGTCGCCTCGGCGCCGCCGGCGTCGACGACGGCGTCCGGCGGAATGCGTGCCCGCCCTGAGAGCGCCAGCCCGCGGCCGGGGAACCGCGTCTCGAACGATTCGTGGAACGACCGGAAGCGATCGGCCCGCACCTGTACCTCGCCGTCGACGAACCGCACCTGCACGTCGGAGGGCTCGACGCCGGGGGCGTCGAACACGACGAGGTAGGCGTCCTCGCTCTCCAGCAGGTCGTACGGCAGCGGTTTGCGCTCCTGGACGCGGCTCACGCCGCGGCCGACCCGCTCCATCACCGCGTCGACGGCCGACCCGCCGATATCACTGAGTTTCGTCATAGTTCGATCTCCTCCAGGCAGTCAGTCCCCCACACAGCGGACACGAGAGATCCGCGACGGAGTGGTCGTCGGCGATGTCGTACGTGTAGTGGTTCTCGAACATGTCGAGCTCGCAGTCGTCGCTCGTACACTTGACCTCCTTCGTGGCGGGCATCGTACCCAACGGTTGGGGCGCCGGCGGCTTAAACGGGCCGGGCACCGGGCCGGTTCGGGGCGAGTGCGGGCGCCCGCCGACTCTGTGGGCGCCGCAAAGCCAAAACCCGAGGCCGCCCTACCGTCTGTATGGCCAAGCCGCGGCTGGTGTACGACGACGACTGCGGGTTCTGTACGTGGTGTGCGGCCGTCGGCGCGCGCTACGGCGACGTTGAGCCGGTCGCGTTCTCGGCGCTCTCGCCCGACCAGAAGGCTCGCCTGCCCGAGGACTGGCGGGAGTCGACGCACCTGTTGACCGACGATGCCGTCTACTCCGCCGGCGCCGCCGTCCAGGGCGTGCTGATCCGGATGACTGTCCTGTTCGTACCGGTGTTCTGGCTGCTGGAGCGGGTTCCGGGCTACGACCGGCTGCGCGAGTGGTGCTACCGGTGGGGGGCGAACCGCCGGGCCTGGTGGGGAAAATTCGTCAGCCGGGGGTCGCTATAGCTCGTCGCGAACCGCCGCCAGCACGCTCCGGCAGGTCGCGCGGTCCCGCAGCGGCGCGCCGGCGAGATACTCCGAGAGCAGTTCCCTGACGAGCAGCAGCGCCTCGCGGTCGAGCCGGAGCGGCTCCTCGCCCTCGAGCGCGTCGAGCAGGTCGATCGCGGCCGCAGACTTCTCGCCGGCGGGCGGTTCGTCCTCACCCGCCGGCGGGTCAGGGAAGCCGTGGTCGTCGGGCGTCGATTCGGTCGCCTCGTCCGTCCGTTCGTCGAGATACTGTAGGAGGGCTGCATGGAGGACCCACTGTTCCTCGTCGCCGAGATCGAGGCGGGCACCGTCGTCGTGTTTCGGGTCGGCCATCGGCCTTGTCGACTCTCTTTCGTCCAGACGGGTATAGTTACGCATCGGTTAGACCGTGCTTTTGGTCTTCCAGCGACGCGAGACGGCCCCGTACTGATTCGGCCAGGCGGCGTCCATGTCGGGCGACAGCGTGAGGGGGTCCTGATCGCCGCGCTGGAGATGCAGCGACCGGAGGTACGAGAGCCCGTTACACAGCGTCAGCGCGTCACGGCGCTGATCGAACCCGGCGGGGAGCGGCCGGACCGATTCGTACGCCTCGCGGAAGGCCGCCTCCGGCACGTCGTGGTCGGCGCCCGGGCCGAACAGGGGGAGCACGGTCCGCAAGTAGTCCCACTCCGCCGGCGCTGCGAGCGCGTGTTCGAAGTCGATGACGGTGGTGACCGATCCGGCCTCCGGGTCGAGGCCGACGTGCTCCCCGAAGTAGTTCCCGTGACACAACACCGTGTCGCCGGCGGCGTCGAACAGGTCGCGGTTCTCGCGCACCCACCCCAGCACGTCCCCCGCGAGATCGCCGTAGCCGACGCCCTCGAGGAACTGCTGGCGCTGCTCCAGCAGCGCGAGCAGCGTGTCACCCCACCGCGGGTCGGCGTCGACTGGGGGCGTCGTCGGATCTTCGACGGCGGTCGCCGGGCGAAGCCGGCCGGGCCACCCGATCTCGGCCGTCTCGGCGTGGAGCGTCGCCAGCCCGCGGCCGAGCGCGCGGATTCGCGCCCCGTCGCGGGTCGGTGTGTCGTCCGGGACGGCGTCACACCAGCGCGCGACGTAGTGGCCGTCGCCGATCGCGAGCAGTTCGGGGACGTGGACGCTCGTCGCCGCGGCGACGTATCGCATCGCCGCCGCTTCGCGACCGAGTTCGGCTTCGGGGTGGGTCTCGACTTTACAGATCGCCCGCTCGCCCCGGAACCGGACCTCGTAGGTGGCGTGCGGGCGGACGCGGTGCAGTTCGCGAACGACACCGTACTCGTCGGTGTGGGCCGACAGCGCGTCGTGAACGGCAGTTTCGGACATGGTGAACGTCGCGTGACGGGCGACAGCCGGCCGTGCCCAGCGCGGTGCTGCAGCTACGGCCGGGAGAAGACGAACGGAACGTCGGGAAACTGTAGGAAAAACGTACCGATTCGTCGCGACCTACTGGAACGCCGGGATCCCCGTCAGATCCTCGCCCAGGATGAGCGTGTGGATGTCGTGGGTGCCCTCGTAGGTGTACACCGTCTCCAGGTTCGCCATGTGGCGCATCGGCGAGTGGTCGGCGACGATCCCGTTGCCGCCGAGCATCTCGCGGGCGACCGGTGCCTGCTCGCGAGCCATGCGGACGTTGTTGCGCTTGGCCATCGAGACGTGCTGGGGGCGGAGGTCGCCGCGCTCTTTCAGCTCCGCGAGTCGGTAGGCGAGCAGCTGGGCGGTGGTGATCTGGGTCGCCATCTCCGCCAGCTTCTGCTGCTGAAGCTGGAACTGCGCGATGGGGCCGCCGAACTGCTCGCGGTCGGTGGCGTACTCACGGGCGGTCTCGAAGCAGTCCCGTGCGGCGCCGATAGCGCCCCAGGCGATGCCGTAGCGGGCCTGCGTGAGACAGGAGAGCGGGCCCTTCATCCCCTCCACGCCCGGCAGGACGGCGTCCTCGGGGACGCGCACGTCCTGCAGGCTGATCTCGCCGGTGATCGACGCCCGCAGCGAGAGCTTCTCGTCGATCTTGTTGGTCGTCACGCCGTCCCGATCCGTCTCGACGAGGAACCCACGGACGGGGCTGCCGTCGGCCGAGCGATCCTTCGCCCAGACGACCGCCACGTCGGCGATAGGGGAGTTGGTGATCCACGTCTTCGAGCCGTTGAGCACGTACTCGCCGTCGTCTTTGACGGCGTGAGTCTCCATCGCGCTGGGGTTCGAGCCGTGTTCCGGCTCCGTGAGCCCGAAGCAGCCGACCGCCTCGCCCGCACCGAGGTCGGGCAGCCAGCGCTCCTTCTGTTCCTCGCTCCCGAACGCGTGGATGGGGTACATCACCAGCGCGCCCTGGACGGAGGCCATCGACCGCAGCCCCGAGTCACACGCCTCCAGCTCCTGCATCAGCAGGCCGTACGCCGTCTCGGAGACGTTCGGCGAGC
Organism: Halolamina pelagica; assembly: GCF_001307315.1. GTDB lineage: Archaea > Halobacteriota > Halobacteria > Halobacteriales > Haloferacaceae > Halolamina > Halolamina pelagica_B. The sequence continues at coordinate 266,243 of NZ_LGUC01000001.1, read as the reverse complement.
CGTACCCCTCGAGATTGGGCGCGTAGAACCCGAGATCGCCCATCTCGGAGATGAGCTCCGTCGGGAACGTGCCGTCGATCCAGTGCTGGCCGATGTCGTCCCGCACTTCCTCCTCGACGAAGCGGCGTGCGGTGTCACGGATCAGCCGCTCCTCCTCGTCGAGATCGGCCTCCAGTCCGACGTAGTCGAGCATGGTGGTACTCGTGTACAAGGGGGCAAAAGCGGTTCGTTATCCCGGGGTCGCTACGCGCTGGCTTCGTTGGCGTCGAACGAGGCGGCGACGCGCTCGGCGTACTGCGTGAAGTTCTCGAACAGCCGCTTGGCTTCGCAGGCCGTCTCGTAGTTCGCGGGCGTGATGTCGTCGAGGACGGCGTCGACGCGGCCGTCGTCGAGGCTGTCACGCTTCCCCTCTGTCACCTCGCGGGCGGTCTCGATGTCGTACTCTGGGTGGAACTGCACGCCCCATGCGTTGCCGGCGCGGAACGCGTGGACGCCGTGTTCGTTCTCCGCGAGCAGCTCGGCCTCGGGCGGCAGATCGACGACGGTGTCGCCGTGGGTGGTGAACGCGAGGAACGAATCCCCCAGGCCATCGAGCAGTGCGTCGTCGGCGGCCTCGGGCCGGCGCTCGATCTCGTTGTAGCCGATCTCGAACCCGTCCATCCCCGCCACGCGGCCGCCCAGCGCCTCCGCGAGCACCTGGTGGCCGTAACAGACGCCCAGGATCGGGATCTCCCGTTCGTGAGCCTCGGCGACCCAGTCGACCAGCGGCGGAATCCACGCCTCGTCCCAGTAGACCGAGGCGCGAGAGCCGGTGACGACGACGCCGTCGAACTCGTGATCCGCGGGGAGTTCGCCCTCGGTCACCTCGAACTCGGCGAGGTCGGCGTCGAGCTCGCGCCGGAAGTTCCGGCTGGTGTTCTCGTCGCCGTGGGCCGCGTGCAGCAGCGCGAAGCGAAGCCTGCTCATGGCTACTGGTGGGAAGCGGCGCGAAAAGACGCTTTCGGGGTTCAGGCGTCGCCGTCTTCGGAGACCAGCCGCCAGGCGTCGCCCTCGCGGTCGAGGTAGCCGCGGTGGACCATCTCCTCGAGCACCTCCTCCAGCCGGTCGGGCTGGGCGATCTCCATCTCGATGCGGTTGATCCCGTGGTGCTCCGAGAGCAGGCCGCGGATGTCGTCCTCGTCGAACAGCTCGCCGTCGGCCTCCTGAGCCATCGCGCCGGAGATCAGGTCGACCATGTCCTCGATGAAGTTCCACGGGTACACCATCCACGTCCACTCCGAGAGGTACTCGCCGACGTAGTCCGGCTCGAACTCGGAAGTGCCCAACAGCTGCAGCGTCGCGGTCCGCACCGTCCCGGGGTTGCGGTCTCGGACGTACTCGTCGGCACGCTTGATCGACCCGCCGGTGTCGGCGATGTCGTCGATGATCAGCACGTCCTTGCCATCGACGCTGCCCTCCGGCATCGGGTAGCGCACCTCGGTGCTGTCGGCCTTCTCGGCGGTGCCGACGTAGTGTTCCATCTTCAGGCTCGCGAGATCGTCGAGGCCCAGGAAGTCACAGAGGCTCCGCCCCGCGAACCAGCCCCCGCGGGCCAGGGCGACGACGACGTCCGGGTCGAACTCGTCGTCACGCACCTCCTCGGCCACGTCCCGGCAGAGCCCGTAGATGTACTCCCAGTCGGTGATCGTGCAGTCGAAATCCTCGGGGAGGTCGCTCATCGGTCGCAACGTCGGAGCGGCCGGCAGTTAAGGGTTCAGAACCCCGAACGGGGTGGGGAAGCGCGACCCATCCCTTTTTGCGTCATCGAGAAGACAGCCAACCAGATGCTGGAGTTGGAGCACGGCTTCCGGGTCGCCGACGTGCACACGCGACTCGATCCGGACGAGGAGGCCGTCGCGGTCCGGGGCCGGCAGGTGTCTCCCGAGCGACTGGAGCGGGAGATGCACCAGGCCGGTGTCGAGCGCGCGGCGGCCTCACCGGGCCGGACGCCGAAGGGGAGGGGTACCTCCGGGCGAACAACGCGGTCGCCCGCCTGAGCGTCGATCGGCCGCTGCTGGCGTTCGCCCGCCTCAGCGGCCCCCGACACGTGAGCCGGGTCGTCGGGCCGCTCGTCAACCCCGTCAAACGGCAGAAGTCACACCACACCACTGCCGGCGACGTGGAGCAGTACGCCTACGACGACCGCTACCACGGGTTCACGCTCGACCCGGCCCACGACGGCCTGCCGACGGAGGCGGTCGTCGACGAACTCGCCGCCGTCGGCGACCCCGTGCTCGTCCACGCCGGCGAGCACTGCCCGCCCAGTGCGGTCGCCGACGCGCTGCTCGGCCGGGGTTCCCGGTGGTCCTGACCTCCTTCGGCGGCTATCCGCTGCAGGAGAGTCTGATGGACACGGCGCTCTCGCTGCTGGAGACACACGACGACCTCTATCTCGACACCGCGTACGTGCCGGATCGGGACGTTCTGGAGCGGGGCCTGCTCGAACACCCCGACCGGATCCTGTTCGGGAGCGGGGCGCCGTCGGTCCACCCCAACGTCGGCGTCATGGAGATCCTCACCCTCGACGTGTCGGAGGACGCGATGCGCCGGGCGTTCACCAAAAACCCCGCGCGGGTGGTGCCGGGGCTCCTGCCGGATCTCTGAGGTCGCCGGGCAGGAGGCGTCGCTTGTCGCGCTGTCGGACGCTACTCCCGGCGGTCGTACGTCGCCACCGCGCGCTGTTTCTCGACGCTGAGCCCGGAGGGGTTGCGCGTGTCGCTGCGGTCGCGGGCGCGGGCGACCAGCCCGTCGGCGCTGCCCCGGAGGATCCCGCTGATCACCTCCCGCCCGCTGCCGAACCACGCCGACGGGCTCCCCTCGCCGCGGAGCACTGCCCGCGCGGCGTCGGCGGCGTCGCCGAACGCGTGGGTGAGCGTCCGCCGCGCCACGGTCGGCCGCGGGCCGTAGTTCTTGGTCAGCCGGTAGCTGAGCGACCGGTACTTCCAGTTCCGGTGCTGTTCGTCCGGCCCGTGGGGGCCGGGGCCGGCGTGTTCGTCGGCCTCCCGGTTCGTCCGCATCCCGTCGTGCCACGCGACCTCGTAGCCGGCGCCGGCGAGGCGGTGGGCGGCGTCACGGGCGCCGCCGGTCCGGAGGTACTCGTCGAACCCATCGAGCGTCTCCCGCAGCGTCGTGGCGCGGAAAGCGACGTTGTCGCCGTTGAAGTAGCGCACGTCCCGGCCCGCGATCTCCCGGCGTTCGAGTTCGTCGCTGTTGTCGTCGTCACCGCGGCTCACGGGGCCGGTAACCGCGTTGGCCGCCGCGAGCCCGTCCCGGATGGCGTCGACCCAGCCCTCGGCGATCCGGAGGTCGAACCCCAGCAGGGCGATGGCGTCGCCGGTGGCGGCGGCGATCCCCGCGTTCCGGGCGACGTTGATACAGCGGTCGGCGACCTCGACCAGCACGTCCACGTCGGCGCGTTCCCGCACCATCCCGGTAGTGCCGTCGGCGGAGGGGCCGTTGACGACGACCACCTCCGCGTTGGGCGCACGCGAGGCCAGCGAGTCGAGGCTGGCCGCGAGTCGGTCCCGACCGTTGAGCGTCGGGACTACTACCGAGAGATCCATACTCCTCCTTCATCGGTCCGAGGTTTAAAAACGTGGTCGCCCAGGACGGGGCGAACGCTTACTTCGGCCCCGTTCCATCCCCGAAACGTGATACCTGAGTCCCACGTCGACATCTTCGAGTCGGAGTCGTTCGCCCACCTCGCGACCATCATGCCCAACGGGATGCCCCACGTCACGCCGGTCTGGGTCGACCACGAGGACCGGGAGTACGTGCTCGTCAACACCGCCCGCGGCCGCCGGAAGGAGAAGAACGTCCGGCGCGAACCGATGGTCGGGCTCTCCGTCTACGACCCGGACGACCCCTACCGCTACGTCTCGGTCCAGGGGAGGCCGAACTCACCGAAGCCGGCGCGAAAGCCCACATCGACGAACTCGCCCAGCGCTACTTCGACGTCGACGAGTACCCGCACCACGGCGAGGAGTCCGGCCCGCGCGTGTTGATCAAGATCCCGACCGAGCGGATCCTGACCGCCGGCTAACGCCGGGGTCGTCGACGGTGGTTTCTTGTCGCCGCCGCGACATTCGACAGCTATGGTCTCCCGCGAGAACACGGTCATCGCCGTCTGCATCGCCCTCGCGATCGCCTCGCTGTACGTCGCGAACAGCCTCACGACGCTCCAGCAGTGGCAGTCCGCAGCGCTGATTCTCGGTGTCGGCGTGCTCGTGCCGACGCTCGTGAACGAGTTCCTCGACGGTCGGGCCGGCGACGAGCGGTAGCGCTGTGGTGTCGGGAGCGAACCGCTCTCCGAAACGTTGTTACAGTAATGGGTCGTCACTCGCCGCGTGCCCTCCTCCTCCGACACGGACTGGCGGTACGGCGTCTACCTGTTCCCGCTCCCCCTGCTGCTCTCTGTCGCCGCGGCTGGGGGGATGTGGGCGTTCGTCTCCCTCACGTCGTCCGGCTCGTTCTCCGACGCAGACGCGCTGGCGGGGATCGCAGCCTTCCTGCTGACCGTCGCCGGCTCGTGGCTCTCGATCCTCTTCGGCGCCGTCGTCGCCGTCGCAGTGGTCATGGACGCCCGCGCACTCGCTGACCGCGGCTGGTGGTCGCCGAACCGGTACGCCGTCGGCGTACTCGGGCTCCTCCACCTCGTCGCGACGCAGTTTCTCCCGCTGGGGCTGCTCTCCACGCCGCTTTTCGTCGCCTACTGCTACCGGCGCCGAGAACGCGTCTAGTGACCCGCAGTTCGGCCGCCGCCGCCCGCGGTTCGGCAAGCAGTACGGTTTTAGTGTTCGGCACGTGACTCCCGATAGCGTGAAGGGAAAGGAGTGGTACCAGGCCGACGACGTCGCCGAGGAGTACGACGCCAAGCGGTTCTCCCGTGGCGGCCGCCTGATCGATCGCCGAGAGAAGCAGGCGGTGCTCGACGCCGTGGGACCCGTCGAGGACCGGAGCGTACTGGAGATCGCCTGCGGGACCGGCCGGTTCACGGTGATGCTGGCCGAACGCGGGGCGAACATCGTCGGACTGGATATCTCCGACGCGATGCTGACCCAGGGTCGCGAGAAGGCCCGACAGGCCGGCGTCGACGACCGCGTGGAGTTCATGCGCGGCGACGCCGCCCGACTCCCCTTCCCCGACGATCACTTCGACACGGTGGTCGCGATGCGGTTTTTCCACCTCGCACCCACGCCGCGGAAGTTCATGGCGGAGATGGCTCGCGTCTCGAAGGAGCAGGTGTTTTTCGACACGTTCAACGACTTCAGCACGCGCGTGCTGTACAACCGACTGCTGCCGATGGGGTCACATCTCTACGGCCGCGACGAGGTCGAAGACCTGCTCCACTCGGCGGATCTGGAGCTCGCCGACGCCGAACACGACTTCGTGCTCCCCTACGGCTTCTACCGGAAGATCCCCGACGCGATGGCGGGGCAGTTCAGGAAGCTGGACACGGCGATCGGAAGCTCGTCGCTGGGCGAGAAGCTCTGTTCGGTCTCCTGGTGGAACGCCCAGGTCGGGTAGCTACTCCTCGATTATCTCCCCGACGGCGAAGTTCGACTTCACCTCGGACACTTCGATCTTCACTCGCTCACCCACGTCCGCGCCGGGGACGATGATCACGTACCCCCGCTCGACGCGCGCGATCCCGTCGCCCTGCTTGCCGATGTCCTCCACCTCGACGTAGCGCACTTCGCCTTTCTCGACGGGTGGCTGGGGCTCGCCCTCGCCGCCCGTACGCTGGGTGGTGGACGCCGTCTCGGCGTCGCCGCCGTCGCCGTCCCCGTCGATCAGGGCGACGCGGTAGGTGTCGCCCGAATCGAGCGAGCCGCGCTCGATCTCGCGTTTGGGCACTTCGACGACGTACCGGTCGCCTTCTTCGCGGACAGTAGCACTGAACAGACAAAGTAGTTCGTCGGAGATCTCCATAGCTGAGACTCGACTACGACCAGTCGGGCCTCCGTAATATGTGTACCGCTCTCACGGGGCAGTGAACTCGCGTTCACTCGGCTCGCTCGATGGTGGTTCCGTCCGCGCGTTTCGCGCCCTCGGAGTCGTGAACCACCACCTCGCCGTCGTCGGCGTCGACCGGCTCGTACTGGTCCCGCAGCGCGATGGCCTCCTCCAGCTCCCGGACGGTGCGCGTTTTCAGCGCCGCAGCCAGCTCCTCGGCGTCCTTGCGGCTGATCTCCCGACCCAGTCCCTCGCACTCGTGGGCGCGGACGATCCCCTCGGCGTCGACGGGCTCGCCGGCCGGTTCGGCGGTGCCGCCGAGCGCGACGCTGAAGGGGTAGGTCTCACAGATCAGCGGTCGGTCCGCGTGCACCGTGCAGGCGCCCAGCCCGTCCGTTTCCTCGTAGAAGGCGCAGTCGCCGCAGGCGTCGGTCTGGAGGGCCCACTCGAACGTCTCCCCCTCGGGGCCGTCGTCGCCCTCGGAGAGCCCGTACGGCATCGGTCGCGCCACGTCGCGCCACTCACGGTCGGCGTCGCCGGCTTGCTGGAGGGTCCGAACCTCGTCGGGGAACACCGTCGCCGTATGCGGCTCGGTGTCGCCGTCGGGCGTCTCCTCCCGGGTACAGCAGGCGCCACACCGCGTGCACTCGAAGCCGAGGGACTCGATGGCGTCGGCGAGAGCGGCCGTGTCGAGCCCGCGGGCGCGGTCGAGCTCGTCTTCCAGGGACACACCCGCGTTCGGTGACCGCGGGGGAAAACGTCGTCGGCGTCGGGCGCCCGAGGCGGCGTTAGGCCGGCTCGACCCGCCCCGTGTCGGGGTCCCAGTCGACGCGGCCCTCCACGGCCAGCTTCTCGAGGTGGGCCCGAACGGTCGCCCGGGCGAGGTCGCGAACCCCGGAGAGATCCTTCTCGTAGGCGGTGTCGAGGACGGCGTCGAGATCGGCCGCGCCGGCGTCGACGGCGTCGAGGACGGCGGCCTCCCGATCGAGTCGGTGGCCGATCAGCCGGTCGAGGCTCGCCCGCGGCGTCGGCTCGTCGTCCATCGCCGGCCCGTGGCCCGGCAGTAGCCGGTCGGGCGCTCGTGCGCGGAGCCGGCGGAGCGAGCTGAGGTACGCCCGCAGGTCGCCCTCCGGGGCGCCGACGACGACGCTCCCCTCGGCGACCGCGAGGTCGCCACAGAGCACGGCGCCGTCGAGTTCGAAGGCGACGTGGTCGACGGCGTGACCCGGCGTGTCGAGCACCCTCACCGTGCCCGCGTCGGTGTCGATCGCGCTGCCCTCGGTGATCTGTCGGTCGGGCTCGACGCCGGTTTCTGCCGCGAACCGCGCCGGTCGCCGTGCCAGCAGGCTCGCCCCGGTTTCGGTGGCGTAGTCGGCGACGGCGCCGACGTGATCCGGGTGGGTGTGCGTGACCGCGATGGCGCCGATCTCGCGGTCGGCGACGAGGGCGTCGAGGCGATCCGTGCGCCCCGCAGGGTCGACGAGCAGCGCCGGCGCGTCGCCGACGACGTAGGCGTTGGTCGCCCCGCTCGGTGCGCGGCTCTCGACTGGCACTGCGACACGGTCGACGGGGAACTGCTCGGCCATCAGTCCGCGCGGCTCCCGGGCTCGAACGTTCGGGTCACGTCCACGTCGGCGTCGCCCGCGGTCGCGAACAGCGAGAGGTCCACGTCCGCGGCGTCGCCGGCCTCCTCGACGGAGTCGTAGGGGCGCGAGACGACGATGTCGCCCGCGCGGCCGTCGCTGACGCCCGGGATCGTCGCGAGCTCGTCCATCGACGCGGCGTTTACGTCGAGGGGTAGGGGACCCCCGTCACCGAGCGGTAGCCGTGGTCGACGATGGCCACGTCGATGGTCCGGCCGAGTTCGCGCTCGCCCGGAATCCCCACCAGCAGCGGGTAGGTACCGAGCTGGCGGCCGAACGTCTTGCCGTCCTCGTGGTACTCGAGATGTACGTCCGGCAGCACCGTCCCTGGCGGGACGACGCGCTGGAGCATCGGGTTGTCCACCTGCTCGCGGACCTCGCGTTTGTACGCCTGGAACTGCTCTCTGTGCTCCTTGGCGATGTCGGCGCCCGTGTCGCCCATCTCCGTGCCGGCGAACGCCATCACCTGCCGGATGTTGATCCGGCGGAGCATCAGCCCCTCGTCGTACACCTGCCGGAGGAAGCGGCGGTTGTGGTCGTACGTTTCGGGGCGCTCGCCCGCCAGCCCGTGGACGAGGTTGATCCCCGGCAGCAGTTTGGGCAGCCGGTTCTCTGCGGGCCGCCAGCCGCCGGCCTCGTTCACGATGCGGACGGCCTCTAAGCACTCGTCGGCCGTGACGAGCAGGTTGTTCTGCTCCTGGACGACCGGGTCCGCCGACTCCAGGCCGAACGCGGCGGTGTCGCCGGGGGTGTTGTGCTCGGCGATGATCTCGATGGCCTCCCGCGACGCTTCGGGGTAGTCCGTGATCGTCACGGGGTTCATGTTGTCGAGATGCAGTGTCTTCAGGTCGGGCGCCACCTCGCGAATGCCGCCGTACAGCGCCCGGATCGCGTCGGGGTTCGGCGCCTCGCCGTCGCCGCCGAAGGCGAGAATGTCGGCCTGCCGGCCGAGCCGGAAGTGTTCGACGCCGTGGTTCGAGAGCCGGTCGACTTCGTCGACGACTGATTCAGGCGTACGGAACGCGGGGTTGCCGTACAGCGGCTCGGTACAGAACGAGCAGCGGTACGCACACCCGCGGGAGGTCTCCATCTCCGCGATCAGGTAGTCGGGGTGGTTGGGGTGTTGCTCGACGACGAACGCGCCCTTCGAGGCCCAGCGGTCGAGCTCCTCGTTGTCGCGCATTCGGTTGTTGAACCCCTCGAGCCCGGAGTCGACGAGGTCGTAGGCGGCGGCCTCGATGTCGCCCTTCGCGACGAACTCGTAGTCGAGATCCTTGCGCTCCATCTCCTGGGCGCCGGCGTTCTCCTCGCCGACGCCGAAGCGGACGGGGCCGCCGAGCAGCGTGGTCCCCTTCGCGGTCCACGCCAGCTCCTTCACCTCGTCCGGTTCGGCGGGTGTGCCGCCGACGTACTTCCCGGGGACGGTCATCCCGCCGACGTAGACGAACAGGTCGGCCGTCGACACGTCGCCCCACTTCATCCGGTCGTCCCGGAGTTCGTCGATCGTGTGGTAGGTGATCTGCTCGCGGGGGACGCCGGCGTCGACGAGCGCGCCGGCGGTGAATCGGGGGTAGGTGGAGATGTACGGCGGGACCCCGAAGTGGGCCGGCTCGTCGACGTAGCCGTCGACGATCGTGACGGAGAGCGAACCGGGGTCGGTCATACCTCGGCTTGTCGGTGGAGGGGTAAAACGCGTGTGGTGCGGGCTGTGCGGTGCCCTCGCCCGCACCAGCCCCCGTGGCGGGCGCTTTGAGGCCACGCGACTCGGAACGCTCCCGTCCGCCTACTCCGGACAAGTACACTGTCGGATACGTCCGGTTTTTTAGTACAAATCACACCATAGCCAGCGACAATGCGGTATCTCCAACTGCGGATTCAGCCTCCTGCCGGGCTGAGACATCCGATGCATCAGTTTCTCGTGGAGGACAACTCGATTCGCCGCGCGTACCTCCGACACTGGAACTTCTCGAACCCCGACTACGTTGCTGCCTTGCTGCACGTCGTCGGGACCGCTGATGGACGACGCGAAGAGTACGTTACGAGACTCGACGCCGTGGACACGGTTTCGGAATACAGCGTAACGCCGGTTGATGACCGAAGTTTTTACGTCTACATTCGGGAGGCGGCACGGGGTTTCGCCAGTCAGCTTCGGGCACTCCTCGACGGGACCGACCTGCTTCTCGTCCCGCCGATCGAGTACGGTAGTGACGGTGAGGTGACCATCGAGGTCGCCGGCGACCAGGACGCGCTCCAGAGCCTCGTCGCCGACCTTCCCGACGAGCTTTCTGTCTCCGTCAGTCGCCTCGGAGAGTACGACGCGTACCGGGAGTCACGAGCGTCTGCGCTCACCGCCCGGCAGAGAGAGGTGCTCGACGTCGCACGGGAGCGGGGCTACTACGAAACGCCTCGACAGACCACGGTTCGAGAGATCGCCGACGAAGTAGACTGTTCGAAAAGCACTGCCGCCGACCACCTGCGAAAGGCAGAAGCCCGAGTCATGTCGCTGCTCGATGATCACCCGATGATGCCGTGACCGTTCCGCGGTCGATCAATCGATCCCCCGTAACTGAGGCCACACCCAGTCGCACGGCCGGATCGTTGCGGCGTCGACGACCGGCTGCCGTCGAAACCGTCCCCGGTCACACGTAGATATACCCTTCTTCGCGGTACTCGCCGTCGTCGATATCGAGGTTCGCCGGATCGACGGTGTTACGCCAGCCGGCGAACGCCGCGAGCACGGCGTCCAGACCGTCGCCGCCGGCGTCGGCCAGGAGGCGACCGCGCATGGGCTCGGGGACCGTCAGTTCGCTCTCGCGACCGAGCGCGTCGAGGTTCGCTGTCCGGCGCTTTCGCCCCGCCTCGCTCGTCTCCTTGTAGCCGGCGCGGTGGGTCTCGCCGTCGAGGCTGTCCAGCGCCGCCGCAGGGTACGTCTCCAACAGCGTCGGTTTCTCCGGGGCGAGGCTCTGCATCGGCGCCACCCGGACCGCGTCGGCGAGCACCAGCGGCCGGAGCACGTCGCGAACCCCGTAGAACGTCTGGCTCCGGAGCCGGCGGTTGTACGGCGAGAGCGCGCCGACGGCCTCCTCGGTCGCCCGCACGTGCTGGACGCGGTCGTCGTCAGTCAGTTCGGCACGGGACTGACAGCGCCGCTGGAGATCGGCGGGACTGCTAAACAGGCTCGGGAACTCGCGAACGAACGACTCCCAATCCGCCGGATCGACCACCGACGACGGCAGCGCGAACGGGAAGTCGAGCGCCGCCGCGGCGTCGCCGTCGAGCGCGGCGAGATGACGGGTCAGCGCGCGGTGGGCGGATTCCCGCTCGGCGGCTACGTCGAACCGCTCGGCAACCGGCGCACAGTCGACCAGTTCGGGCTCGTCGCCGCCGTCGATCTCCGCGATCCAGATGCTGTTTCCGGCCTCCTTCGCGCCGCTGAAGTCGACGCCGAAGACAGTGTCCGGCGGCGTGTAGCCCATCAGTCCGCGCTCGCGGCCGTGGTGCCGTCGTCGGCGCCGACCGAGGCCAGCGCGCCCTTGGAGTCGAGTGCCTCCTCCAGCAGTTCGGCCACGTCGACGATCTCGAGGTCGTCCTCGAAGCCGCCCGTTTTGCGGCCGTCCTCGAACATCGTCGTACACATCGGGCAGGCGACGACGAACTTCTCGATCTCGCTGCCGGCGGCGGTGTCCTCGACGCCCTCGCGGAGGCGCTCCTCGCTGGGTTTGGGCTCGTCGTCGAACTCCATCCACAGCCCGCCGCCGCCGCCGCCACAGCAGAACGAGTCGTCGCGGCTGCGGGGCATCTCGTGGAGCTCACAGCCCGTCGCCTCGATGAGCTGGCGGGGCGCCTCGTACTCGCCGTTGTACCGCCCGAGGTGACAGGGGTCGTGGTAGGTGACCGTGTAGTCGAGGTTCGCCCCCGAGAGATCGAGTCGGCCGGCGTCGACCAGATCCGAGACGACCTGCGTCCAGTGGAACACGCCGATCTCGCCGTCGGCGTTCCACTCCTCGTCGTACTCGAACGGCATCACGGGGTCGTCGGCGAACTCGGCGTAGTCGATCTCGGGGTACTCGTTCTTGATCGTGTTGAACGAGTGGGGGTCAGTGCAGACGATGTGATCGAACTCCACCTCGTCGAACGTCTCGACGTGGTGGCCCGCCAGCTCCATGTAGAGGAACTCCTCGCCCGTCCGGCGGATGTCGTTGCCGTCGTACTTCTCGTCGTCGAACAGGATGCCGTAGCTCACGTCGGCGGCCTCGAACACCCGGGCCAGCGCCCGGGCGACCTTCTTGTTCCGGTCGTCGAAGCTCGGGTAGTCGCCGACGTACCAGAGGTACTCGACCTCCTCCTCGCGGGCGTCGGTCACGTCGAACTCCAGTTCGTCGGACCAGTCGCCGCGCTTGCGGTTGGGGTCGCCGAACGTGTTGCCCTTCTGCATCACGTCCTGGAACACGTCCTGCATCTCGCTGTTGACCTGGCCGGTGTCGACGAGCTGGCGGTTCATCTTCGTGAAGCTCGTCAGGTGCTCGATGTCGACCGGGCAGGCGTCCATGCAGGCCATACAGGAGAGACAGGACTCCATCGTCTCGGCGGCGATGACGGACTCGCCGCCGTCGGCGATGATGTCGACCTCCTCGCCCCCTGCATCCACGTCCTCGCGGTAGCTCTTCAGGTCGAGGATCACGTCCCGCGGGTCCAGGTTCCGGCCGGAGGCGTTGGCCGGACAGACCGAGGAACAGCGGCCGCATTTCGTACAGGCGTCCTGATCCAGCGTCTCGCTCCAGGTGAAGGAGTCGATGGACTCGGCGCCGGTGTCGGCGTCGAGATCAGCCGGGACGGAGGGGAGACGAGCGCCGGCCTTCTCGTCGCTGACGACGACGTTCGCGAAGCTGGAGATCATGTGGAACGGCTTGGCGTAGGGGACGAACGCGACGAAGCCGAACGCGATCAGCGAGTGGGACCACCAGCCAACCCAGTAGAGCGCTTCGGCGCCCGTAGCGTCGATGCCCACCGCCTCGACGACGATGGCGACGAAGTAGCCGACGAAGCTGACCGTCTCGAAGTCGGGGAAGCCCGTCGCGCGGATGCGGAGTCCCTCGAGCACGTACCCCCGACGCCCAAGGCAAAGAGCGTCCAGACGAACGCGTCGTCCTCCAGGCTCGTGTGTTTCCCCCAGAGGCGCCCGTCACGCCGGGCGTAGCGCTTGTAGATCGCCATCCCGACGCCGACGACGAACAGCAGCCCCATCGCGTCCATCACCAGCGAGTACGCGAGGTAGAAGTCGCCCTGGAAGAACGACGTCCCCGTGACGACCCGGTACACGTCCATCTCGAACCCGAGGATGGTGGTTCCGATCAGCAGCGTCAGGAACCCCAGAGGATGAACGAGTGCATCACGCCCGCGTACAGGTCGCGGTCGAACTGCTGGCGGTTCGAGAGCACCGTGGTGGCGGCGTCGACGACGCGGCCCGGCAGATCGTCCAGCCGCGGGAACGGGTCCTCTTTCGCCCGTGCGTAGCGCTGGAAGCGCTCGTAGACGCCGACGGCGAACACCAGGATCGCGGCCGCCGCGAGGAAGTAGAAGGCCGCCTTCCCCGTCGGCGAAATCGTCCAGAACGTCTCGCGCGTCTGTGCAAGCATACCGTGTGTGCTGCGGTGCCGTCACCTAAATGCTGCCGACTGCGAGCGATGCCAACGACGGGTTAGACGACCATGGACGCTCCCAGCCCCGCAGCCAGCAGCACCGCCGGCACGTCGACCGCGCGGAACCGGATCCGCGGCAGCGTCGCGTTCCACGAGAAACACCGCGCCGAGAGCGCCATCGCGAGCCGGTCCGCCCGCGCGAACGCCCGCCTGAGCCCGGCTGCGCCGACCGTTTCCAGCCGTTCGCGGGTGGATCGCTCGTCGCCCAGGCGGGCCCGCTCGGCGTCGCGGATCGCCGCCAGATCGCGGCGCAGCAGGGGGAGGAACCGGAACACCAGCCCCACACCCGCGCCCAGCAGCCGCCCCGGTTTCCCGGGAACCGCCCACTGCACCGCCGCGCGCGACTCCCGGGCCGGGGTCGTCCGGACGTAGCCGGCGGCGACGGCGACGATGAGCAGCGTCCGGTAGCTCGCGAGCAGGGGGTCGGCGGCCGCCTCCAACTCGATCCACGGCGGCCCGAGCGTCACCAACTCGAACAGCACCGCGGCCGCGAGCAGCGGAAGGAGAAACCGGTATCCCCAGATAACCGAGACGGGGGAGAGGCGGGCGCTCGCGAGCGCCAGCGCGGTGACGCCGGTCAGCATCGCCAGCCCGCGCGGATCAGTGTGGGCGAACGCGGCGGCGGCGAACGCGAGCTGGACGGCGAGTTTCGTCCGCGGATCGAGCCGGTGGGCGAGCGAGTCGCCGGGTTCGTAGCCGAGCATCGCTCAGCGACCCGGCACGCGGACGCCGTACTCGGTCAGTTTCTCGGTCGCGTCGCCGGGGCTGGCGTCGACGACCACTTCGCCGTCGGCGAGACAGACCACGCGGTCGGCGTCGTCGAGCAGGTATCGGAGGTCGTGGGTGACGACGATCAACCCCGTCCCGTCGGCGTGGAGGTCGCGCAGGCGAGCGAGCAGGCGTTCGCGGGCGGGCGAATCGAGCCCCGTGAACGGCTCGTCGAGCACGAGATGGCTCGGCTCCATCGCCAGCGCGCCCGCGACCGCGAGGCGCTCGCGCTCGCCGCCCGAGAGCGTCTCGATGCGGTCGTCCTCCCGGCCGTCGAGGCCGACCGCCGAGAGCGCGTTCGCCGCCCGGCGATCGATCTCCTCGTGGTCGAGCCCCAGGTTCTCCGGGCCGAAGCGCACGTCGCCGCCGACGGTGGCCGCGACGAACTGGTCGCGCGGCTCCTGGAACGCCATCCCGACGGTGGTCCGGGCGGCGACGGGGGCGTCGCTCACGTCGACGCCGTCCACGAGCACCCGGCCAGCGTCCGGTTCGAGCAGGCCGTTCAGGTGCCTGACGAGCGTCGACTTCCCGGAGCCGTTCGGGCCACAGAGCACCAGGAACTCGCCGTCCGGGATCGTCAGCGAGACGCCGTCGACGGCGCGGGCACCGTCGTACTCGTGGATCAGTCCGTCCAGTTCGAGCACGTCAGGTCGCCTGAACCTCCTCAGAGCGGACGATCCCCATGGCGGCGGCCATCTTCACCGCTTCCGCGGGCACGAACGCCAGGCCGGCGCCGACGATCGCGGCGACGAGGCTCGTGTCGAGGTAGTACCAGTAGACGACGATCCCGAGCGCGTAGATCACGACGGTCCCCGCGGCCATCGCCCCGACGAGTCGCGCCACCGAGACGCCCTCGGGGTCGACGAGGCCGTCGACGCCGTGGACGACGGCGCCGATCAGCGCGGCCGCGAACGGGTAGGAGACGAGGTAGCCGCCGGTCGGGCCGAAGATCTCGCCCAGGCCGGCGCCGGCGCCCGAGAACACGGGCGCACCCAGCGCGCCGGCCAGCACGTACAGCACCATGGCGAACCCGCCCCAGGCGGGCCCGAGGTAGATGCCGGCGAGGAACACGCCCAGCACCTGCGCGGTGACGGGGACGGCCGGGTTCAGCGGATTGGGGAACGAGACGAACGCGAACGCGCCCATCAGCGCCGCCAACAGCGCGGCGCGGACGAGGTTGACAGCCACCTCGTCGCCGACGAGATCGACGGAGTCAGTTGCGGTAGACACACCCGACGCTTTTCGTAAACCTACCTTAACGCTGCGGTTTACAGCCGGTTACCGTTGGCTACCCAACCCTTATTCACGCGCACCCCGTCGTTCCGCCACTATGGACGAACAAACCGAGGAGCTCCGGGACCTGTTCGTCGAGACCACCGGCGAGGAGACGGTCACGGCGGACCAGTCCGAGGACCGCGGCGACCTCGGCGACGCGGTCTCGGCCGAGGAGGCCGAGACGCGGATCAGGGAACTGGTTGGCCGGATGCGCGAGCGCTACGCGTTCCAGTCGGGGTTCGACGACGGCGAGCTGGTCCAGGTCGTGACGGGGTTCTACGCCGACGAGGACGACGCCGAGATCGCCGACGCGCTCGGTACCGACGCGGAGTCGGTGCTTCGCGCCCGGCTGGATCTCCATCTCGTTCGGGAGCGCGACCGCGAGGCCCCGCTGCCGATGGACGAGCTCCGGGAGCTCATCGTCGACGACGTGGCGCTCGAGGAGCGGGCCGATCGGCTCGACGCCGATGTGGAGACGGTCGAACGCTACTCCCGAGTGATCGACGCCGAGCGCCGCGCCACCCGCGCGAACCACCGGTTCACCGACGAGTTCGCCGAACTGCTGACCGACGCCGACCTCCGCGACAGCCACGCCGCCGACGCCCGCGAGTCCGGACTGGAGGAGGCCGCGGAGGACATCGAGACGAACACACAGCTGTAGCCCGTTTTTGAAGTAGGATGGCGGGACCACCCGTCCCGTGTCTCTCGTCGCCGCAAGCGATCTCGGCCGCGCCGCGTACTGTCCGCGCCAGCTCTACTACGCCCGACAGGCCGACGACCGTGGCCCGCCCGCCGAGGTCCAAGCGCGTCGGGAACTCGCCTTCCAGTACCCCGAACTCCGCGAGGCGAGCGACGACCGACTCGCCGACAGCCCGATCGCCGCTCCACCCGAGGAGTACCGCGGGAACCTCAACGCGCTGGCGGCCGGCGAGCGCTGGGAGCGCCTCGTCGACCCGGCCACGCGCGACGCCACGCTGACTGGCCAGGACTGCCGCGGCGTCGCGCACAAACTCCTCGCCGGCGACGGGAGCGAGCCGCCGACCCCGGTGCTCGTCTCCGGTGGCGTCCCGCCGCCGGAGGGCGTTTGGGAGCCCCAGGCGGTCCGCGCGGTCGCGCTGGCGAAGGCGCTCGCGTGGGAGCGCGAGCGGGAGGTCCCGCGTGCCCTGGTGGAGTACCCCGCCGTCGGCGTCGTGCGACCGGTCCGGCTGACCACCCGGAAGACGGCCCGCTACCGGGAGCTGCTCCGGACGGTTCGGCGCCTGGCCGACCCGCCGCCGCGGCTCGACGACGACGCCAAGTGCGAGTCCTGTGAGTACCGCGCGGACTGTGGGGTGAAAACACGGTCGCTGCGCTCGCTACTCGGTCGTTAGTGGTCGTCGAGCCACGCGTGGACGTCGTCGGCCTGTCGGCCGCGTCGGTGGATCTCGTCGGCCCCGGGGTCGACAACCGTGCTCTCGCCGCCCGGGAGCTCGCCGCTGTCGACGACGGCGCCGACCCCCTCGCGGATCGCGTCGTCGAGTTCGCCGGGCGTGGTGGCGTTCGCCTCGCCGCTGCGGTTCGCGCTGGTGGCGGTGACGGGGGCGAACTCGTCGAGCATGTCGAGTGCGAGATCGTGGTCCGGGATCCGGATGCCGACCCGATCGTCCCCGGCGGTGAGCGCGTCCGGCACGTGGGACTGCCGCTCGAGGACGACCGTCACCGGGCCGGGGAGGAACGCCCGCATGAACGCCTCCTCGCGCTCGGTCGCGGTGACGTGTTCGAGCGCGGCGTCCACGTCGGGTACCGCCATCGAGAGCGGGTCGTCCCGGGACCGGCCCTTCAGCTCGTACACCCGTTCGACGGCGTCGGCGGCGATCGCGTCGGCGCCGAGCCCGTAGACGGTGTCGGTCGGGTACACCACCAGTTCGCCCATCGCGAGCATGCTGGTGGCTTGGATCAGGTGATCGCGCATACCCACTCTCGGAGACCGGCGCGAAAAAGACGACCGGTCGACCGTGGCGTGGCCGGCTACAGCGCCTCGATCGCCGCCTCGACGGCGTCGTAGTCGGGGAAGTCGGGCCACTCGCTGGCGACCCACGCGTACTCGACGGTGCGGTCCTCGGCGAGCAGGAACATCGCCGGCCGGTGCTCGACGATGCCGGTCATGCCGTCGAGGTCGTGCTCGATCCCGTACAGTTCGGCGACGCCGGCGCCGGGGTCGGAGAACAGCTGCGCGTCGCGCCCGTGCTCCTCGAGCAGGCTGCCGTGCTCGTACGGCGTCGAGATGGAGAGCCCGACCACGTCGATCACGTCGGTCCACTCGCGGTCGTCGATCTCTCTCCAGACGTACGTGGCCGGGAACCCGCCGTCCATGGGGGGCGACGAGCAGGACGGGGCCGTCCGCGGTCAGCGACGAGAGCGAGCGGTCCTCCCAGTACTCCTCGTTCACCAGCGGGCGGGTGAAGTCGGGCGCGGTGTCGCCGACCTCGGGGTGGTCGGCGTCGGGGAGGTCGACGACGTCGAACTCCATCAGGCCTCACCTCCGTACGTCTTCTCGAGGTACTCGACGATGTTGCCCGACTCCGACATCGTGACCCCGGTGTTCCCGTCGACGAGCGCCGGCACCGAGCGCTTGCCACTGAGCCGCTTGACGACGTTCCGGTCGGAGTGCATCGGCTCGACGAACCGGGAGCGGTAGTCGATGTCGTACTCGTCGAGTATTCGCACCACCCGCTCACAGAACGGGCAGGCCTGCAGCCGGTAGAGTGTGATCGCCGGTTCTTCGGACATGCTCGCGGATTGCGGCGCGGCGCGCCTAAACTCGTCGGCGACGACACGGCGCGTCGGCTGTGGCCGACGGACCGATATCGCTCGATATCGGCCGGGAGGGGAACGCTTAATTCGAACGACCGTGAATGCCGACGGGAAATGGGCTTGCTTCCCACGGTCATTCCCGCTCTTAGCAGGAGCGTTCTGCAGACGTCTACCGGGGGCGCATCCCCGACGACACTCGCGTTCGGTGTCGGCATCCTGATCGTCCTCATCGGGCTCTCCGCCTTCTTCTCCTCGTCGGAGATCGCCATGTTCGGCCTCGAGAGCCACCGCGTCGAGTCGTTGGTCGAGGACGACGTTCCCGGGGCCTCGTTGGTGCAGAACCTCCTGGACGACCCCCACCGGCTACTGGTGACCATCCTCGTCGGCAACAACATCGCGAACGTCGCGATGTCCTCGATCGCCACGTGGCTGTTCGGCTTCTACATGACCGAGGGACGGGCGGTGCTGGCGGCGACGTTCGGCATCACGACGGTCGTGCTGCTGTTCGGCGAGAGCGCGCCGAAGTCCTACGCCGTCGAACACACCGAGTCGTGGTCGCTGCGCATCGCCCGCCCGCTGAAGTGGGCCGAGCGTCTGCTGCTCCCGCTGATCGTCATCTTCGACTACCTCACGCAGGTGATCAACCGGGTCACCGGCGGCGGCTCCGCCATCGAGGACTCCTACGTCACCCGCGACGAGATCCAGAACATGATCCGGACCGGGGAGCGCGAGGGCGTCATCGACGAGGAGGAACGGGAGATGCTCCAGCGCATCTTCCGGTTCAACCAGACCATCGCCAAGGAGGTCATGACGCCCCGACTGGACATGACCGCCGTGCCGAAAGACGCCACCGTCGAGGAGGCCATCGAGGAGTGTGTCCAGTCGGACCACGAGCGCGTCCCCGTCTACGAGGGGAACCTCGACAACATCATCGGCGTCGTGAACATCCGCGACCTGGTGCGGGCGGCCCACTACGGCGAGGGCGAGCCGACGCTCGACGACCTGGTGCAGCCGACGCTGCACGTCCCCGAGTCCAAGAACGTCGACGAACTGCTGGAGGAGATCCAGGAGAACCGCCTCCGGATGGTGATCGTCATCGACGAGTTCGGCACCACGGAGGGGCTGATCACGATGGAGGACATGGTCGAGGAGATCGTCGGCGACATCCTCGAAGGCGACGAGGAGCAGGCCATCGAGTTCGTCGACGACAACACCGCGCTGGTCCGCGGCGAGGTCAACATCGACGAGGTGAACGAGGCACTCGACCTCGATCTCCCCGAGGGCGAGGAGTTCGAGACGCTCGCGGGCTTCATCTTCAACCGCGCCGGCCGCCTCGTCGAGGAGGGCGAGACGATCGAGTACGACGGGATCCGGATCCGCGTCGAACAGGTCGACACCACCCGGATCAAGCGCGCCCGGGTGACGGTGACCGAGGAGTACTACGCCGAGGACGACGCCGAGGAGGAGCCCGCCGACGACGCCGCCGCCGACGTGGAGTAGCCCCCTCGTTTTTCTCCCGTTATCGTTCGCGCAGTCGCACCTCGACTGACCCCGCCGGCGCGAGCGTCATCGACGCCGCAAGATCGAGCTCCTCGGTGACCGGTTCCACTCGGAACGTCTGCAGCAGCCGTGCGAGCACCAGCCGGGCTTCGAGCAGCGCGAACCGGCGGCCGATACAGATGCGCGGACCGGCGCCGAACGGGAAGTACGCGTACTGCGGGCGATCGTTCGCCTCCCACCGATCCGGCCGGAACGACCCGGGATCGTCCCACAGACCGGGTCGGCGGTGGGTCGCCCACTGCGAGCAGAGCACCAGACTCCCCGCGGGGACGTGGTAGCCGCCGACGGTGTCGTCGGCGACGGCCTCGCGCATCACGAGGTGGACCGGCGGGTAGCACCGCATCGCCTCCCGGATCGCGCGACCGGTCCGCGGGAGCGAGTCGTCCATCCCGGGCCGGTCGTCGAGTTTGGCCACCTCCGCGGCGACCGCGGCCTGCTCGTCGGGGTGGGTCGCGAGGCAGTACAGCGTGTAGGTCAGCGCGAGCGCGGTCGTCTCGTGGCCGGCGAGCAGGAAGGTGACGAGGTGATCGCGGACCTCGGTGTCGTCCATCCCGGCGGCGAGCAGGACCGAGAGGAGGTCCGAGCCACCCGCTACCGCGTTCTCCCGCCGCTCGGCGAGGAGTCGGTCCACGAACCCGTCGAGGCGGTCGACCGCGCGTCGGTACCGCAGATTGCGCGGCAGCGGCACCCAGTCCGGCACGTGGAACGGCAGGCTCCCCGCGGGCTGAACCGATCCGTCACCGCCCGAGCCGCGTCACGAACTTCGGTCGCGTCCCGGAGGTCGGTGTCGAACAGTGCCTCGCCGAGCACGCTGAGGGTGACCTCGGCGGTCGCCTCGAACAGGTCGACCGTCTCGCCGGCGTCCCACTCCCCGATCCGGTCGTCGGCGCGGTCGACGATCGTCGACGCGTGGTCGGCGACGCGCCCGGGATCGAACGCGGGCTGAACCGCCCGCCGCGCGGACTCCCACGCCTCCCCTCGCTGATCAGCAAGCCGTCACCAAGCAGCCCCGCGAGTTCCCGCCGCTGGAACTCGCCCTTCCGGTAGTTGTCGGCGCTGCCCACTAGCACGCGACCGATCGCGTCGGGATCGGCGAGTAACAGTCCCTCCCGCCGCGGGAGGTTGAGTGAGACGATCGGCCCGTGGTCGGCGACGGCCCGCTCGACGAACCCCAGCGGGTCGCGGGCGTACGGCAGCGCGTGGCCCACGAGCGGCGGTGCGTCGGGCGCTGGGGCAGTCGTGGCGTCGACGCGTGTCGTCGCGTCCGGTGACTCGCTCATACCCGTCGTTCCGGGCTCGTTCGCCCAGGCCCTTCTCCCACCTATGGACGGTCATTTATTAATAAGCGCGCGAACCGAGCCGGTATGAAGCAGGCGCGACTCCGGGTCACGCCGCCGGCAGGGGAGACGATCCCGGTCCACCGGGCGATCCAGTCCGCGGAGGGGGCCGGCGACGCCGTGTTGCTCTCAGGTGGCGCGGACCTCGCGGACCCGACGGAACTGTTCTCGATAGCGGGCGCCGCCGACGCGGTCCGTGGGGCGCTCGAAGCCGAAGCGGGGGTTCGATCGGTCGATGTGCTCTCGACCGCCGAAGGGGAGACGTACGTCTACATCCGGGAGCGGGGCGACGAGCGGGCGATCGCCGACGTGCTCACGGCCGGAACGCTGGTCGTGACGCTGCCGATCCGCTTCCGCGCCGACGGCCCCGTCGACCTCACCGTCCTCGGTTCCGGGACGGACCTGCGGGAGGCGCTGTCAGTCGTCCGGGAGGTCGCCGACGTGACGGTGCTGTCGGTGCGGGAGGGGTGGTCCGCCGCTCCGGACTCGTTGACCGAGCGCCAGCGCGAGGTGTTGGCGGCGGCGTACGAGGCCGGCTACTACGACTACCCGCGGCGGGCGACGCAGGACGAGGTGGCGTCGACGCTCGGGATCTCGGGCAGCACCGTCGCCGAACACCTGCGGCACGCGGAGGCGGCGCTGGTGGCGGCTGCGTTGGGAAAAAACGAGGACGCGTAGTCGTTACCGAACGGGAGCGTCGCCCTTACGGGCTCAGACGCTGGCGATCTCGCGGGAAGAGCACGGCTTCGCGGATGTTGTCCAGGCCGAGCATCGTCATCACGAGTCGCTCGCCACCCATCCCCAGCCGGCGTGGGGCGGCATGCCGTACTTGAACATCTTGGTGTAGTACTCGAACTGCTCGGGGTCGAGCCCCTGCTGTTCGAACCCTTCGACCAGCCTCTCGTGGCGGTGTTCACGCTGGCCGCCCGAGACCAGCTCCATCCGGGGGTGCATCATGTCGAACCCCGTCGAGAGCGTCTCGTCGTCGTCCTGGTCCTTGATGTAGAACGGCTTGATCTCGCTGGGCCAGCCGGTGATGAAGTAGAACGTCCCCACGTCCTCGCCCAGCGCGCGCTCGGCCTCCGTCGAGAGGTCGTCGCCGAACACGAGCTGCTCGTCGAGCTCGCCCGTGGCGTTGATGCGCTCGATCGCCTCCTCGTAGCTCAGGCGTGGGAAGTCGCCCTCGGGCACGTCGAAGTCGTCGTAGCCCAGCAGGTCGAGCTGTTCCTCGCAGTTCTCGGCGACGGCCTCGTAGACGGCGACGACGATCGCCTCGGCGGCGTCCATCGCCTCGTGGTGGTCGGCGAAGGCCGACTCGAAGTCGATCGAGGTCGCCTCGTTGAGGTGTCGCGGCGTGTTGTGCTCCTCGGCGCGGAAGATCGGGCCGATCTCGAAGACGGTCTCGAGGCCGGAGCCGGCCATCAGCTGCTTGAACAGCTGGGGGCTCTGGTTCATGAACGCTTCCTCGCCGAAGTAGGTGATCGGGAACAGCTCCGTGCCGCCCTCGGTGCCGGTGGCGACGATCTTCGGCGTGTTGATCTCCGTGGCGTTCAGCTCGCGGAACGTCTCCCGGGCCGCGCGCATGACCTCCGCGCGGATCTCGAAGATCGCCTTGACCTCGGGCTTGCGGAGGTCGAGCGTGCGGTTGTCGAGCCGGGTCGGCAGTTCGGCGTCGACCTTCCCGGAGGGGTCGAGCGGGAGTTCGGCGTCGGCCTCGGCGACGACCTCGATCGACTCGGGGACGAGTTCGAACCCCGTCGGCGCCCGGGGCTCCTCCTTCACGTCGCCGGTGACTTCGAGCACCGACTCGCGGTGGACGCCGAGGC
Source organism: Halolamina pelagica (assembly GCF_001307315.1). Taxonomy (GTDB): domain Archaea; phylum Halobacteriota; class Halobacteria; order Halobacteriales; family Haloferacaceae; genus Halolamina; species Halolamina pelagica_B. The sequence goes on along the minus strand of NZ_LGUC01000001.1, from coordinate 243,348 downwards.
CGGTGTCGACCAGCTCGTCCTCCATCTCGTCTTTCTCGAGTTTGATCTGGAGCTTGCCGCTCTTGTCCCGGAGGATGAGGAAGGCGATGCCACCCAAGTCGCGGATCTCGTGGACCCAGCCGGCCACGGTGGCCGACTCGCCGGCGTCGACGTCCGCCGCGTACGTTCGATCTTGCATGGGTGACAGTTCGCCCGGCGCGTCTTTAAACGCGGTGTTTCCCCGGGAAACGGCTGTCTCGGCGGCGATACGCGTTGCACCCCAGGCGAGAACGATGGGCCCGTTCCCCACGAGCGACAGAAGACATATGCCGGTGCCTCGAGACCGTCCGGTCGTGTCCCTCCACCGACGCGGTGCCCTCTCGATAGCGGCCTCGCTCCTCGCCGGGGGCTGTCTCGGCGGGATCGGCAACGACGGCTGTACCAGCGGCGTCTACGTCGACGCCGAACCGTTCGACCCGGTTCCCGCACTCGAGGAGCGGATCCGCGACCAGGAACGAACTGTCGGCGCCGAAACCGTCGAGAACGACGGCACGCGCCGGACGACCTACGCGGAGCTGCCGTTCCGGGAGCCGACGCTGTTCTCCCACGACGGCGGCGTCTACCGGATCACCCGCGAGCCCGTCGAGTCGGTCACCGTGCCGGCGTTCGAGTTCGGCGCCGAGTGGGAGCAGGGCCAGTCCCCGCCCGCCGGGACCGAGGTCGTCCAGTTCGCCGACCTGCCCGAGAACGACCGCCGCGCGTTCACGTTGGCGACGCCCGCGGAGCGGGACGGCCAGTTCCCGGAGGGGTTCTCGGTCGGCAGGTACCCGCGCCGTACCCCGACGGCGGCGATGGGTCTCGACTGATCGGCGCCACCACGTGGGTCGAGTGGGAGGATCGGACGATCCGCGTCGAGGTCGCGAGCGAGCAGACGGGCACGACCGAGCGCGTCACGTACGCGTTCGCGGCCGAGCAGGTGGCCGACAGCGCGGCCTCGTTCCGGGCGTTTCTGGCCGACACGTATCTCGTGGACCTCGCCGACGCGCCCGAAGCGCAACGGGAGATCCTCCGGAGCGCTCGAGGCGAGGGGAGCTACGAGGAGTGTCTGCCGGGCTCGGACGCGCTCACGGCGCTGCGGGATCGGCTGGACGGCGAGGAGAAACTGCCCGAGCCGTACCCGACCGACTGGTACGTCGCCTTCGACGGCGAGCGCTCGCGGCTCTCGGTGTCGGAGTGGGTCGTTTAGGCGTCTTTCGCGCCGTCGACGGTCTCGGCGACGGCGTCGACGCCTTCGTCGTGGAGCAGGTCGCCGACGACGACGGTGTCGGCGTGTTCGCCCATCTCGCGGGCGCTCTCGTAGTCGTGGATGCCGCCGCCGTAGAACAGCGTCGCGTCGTCGAGCTCGTCGGCCGCGGCGGCGACGGTCTCCGGATCGCCGTACGTGCCGGAGTACTCCAGATAGACGATATCCTGGCCGAACATGCGCTCGGCGACGCCCGCGTAGGCGGCCACCTCCTCGGCGGTCAGTTCGCAGTCGGCCTCGGTGTACTCGGCGACGGCGGCGTCGGGGTTCAGGACGACGTACGCCTCGGTGTGGGTGTTCGCCCAGTCCAGATCGTCGTCGATCCGGGCCCACTCCTTGTGGGCGCCGGTGATCCAGAACGGATCGCCCGCGTTGAGCACTGTCGGGACGAGGTAGCCGTCGAGCGCCTCGTGGTCGATCACGACCCCGGGGTTCGAGGGCTCCTGATAGATCGGCACGTCGTGGGCCGCGCAGGCGTCGACGACTCGCGCCATCTTCTCGCTCGTCACGTCCATCGTGCCGCCGATCTCGAGGGCGTCGGTGCCCGTCGCGGCGACGTCGTCGAACGTCTCGTCGTCCAGCAGTTCCTTGTCGGGGTCCACCTTCAGGACGTGGTCCCACTGTGCCCACGGGCCGGTCATGGGGTGCGAGTCTTCGGTCCGCGGGTAAAAAGTGCGCGGACCGCGCCGCTCGCGGGTGACGCGGTGTGGTGTGCGACCAGTTCGCTTATCTACGTGCCGGCAGAGAGACAGGTATGCGACGACCCTCCCGAGCCGTCCTCGCCGGCGGCGCGACGACTGCCCTCTGGATCGGTGCCGTGCTCCTGACCCACGCGTCGGGCACGTCGTCGATCATCGAGGCGCTCAACACCCTCGGACAGGTATCGAGGCTGTTGCTGACCGCGGGGATCCCCGGCGGCCTCGTGACGGGCGTGCTGGCCGACGAGTACGCGCCGCTGATGAAGGAAGGCTTCATGGCCAGCGTCGGCGGCGCGGCGGCGGTCGTCGTCGCCGTCGGCGTCTACGGCATCGCGCTGTCGATCACGCTCGGCTACGGCGCCGACTCGGTGCTCTCGTTCATGTTCACGGGGCCGTCGATGTTCACGTTCTTCCTCCTGCTGCCGCTGCTGGCGATGGAGGGCGTGGTGTTCGCGCTGCTGTCGAACGCGGTCTGGGGGCGGCTGCGGCAGGGCGTGGTAGCCTAAGGTCCCGTAGTTTCTTGTCACGTCGGTGGAAGTGGTCGCTATGAGCCAATCGACGCTCGGTAGCACGCCCTACCGGAATTCGGACCTTTTCTCGGGCTACTACTTGCAGGAGCGCGTCGACGACCTGGACGAGTGGGACTGTGACGCCGAGGCGGAGGCGGTGTTCAAGGAACTGCGGTCGCTCTGGGAGAGCGAAGGGGGACTCGTTTCGGGGTACAACGAGGACACGCTGTTGGGTTCGTGGATCGACGAGGTGCTCGACGCGCTGGGGTACGACACGATCCAGGAGACCTCGTTGCCGGATACCGGTGGGTACATCGACCGCGTGCTGTACGACGACGCCACGGATCGACGGGACGCGATGGCGATGAAGCAGGACGGCCAGCTTTCGGGCGCGTTCGGGCGGGCGGCCGCGTTGCTGGAGGCGAAGCAGTGGGACACGGACTTCACCCAGCGATTTAGCGAGCAGCGGTCCTACCGCGACGCCTCCCACCAGGTGAAGTACTACCTCGAACACACCCCGAGTCGCTGCAGTGGGGGATTCTGACGGACGGGAAGAAGTGGCGACTCTACGGGACGAAGGACTACGCCACGGAGACGTACTACGAGGTCGATCTGCCGGAGATCCTGGAGTCGGGCGACCTGCAGGAGTTCAAGTACTTCTACCTCTTCTTCCGGCCCGAAGCGTTCCGCGAAGTCGGCGGCAGTACGTTCCTCGAGACGGTCTGGTCCGAGAGCGAGACGGCCGCACAGGAACTCGGCGAGGACCTACAGGACAACGTGTTCACCGCGCTGCGGGTGCTCGGGGAGGGGTTCGTCGAGACGAACGATCTGGACATCGACCCCGAAGACGAGGCTGCGTTGGCGGAGTTGAAAGAGCAGTCGCTGGTGTTGCTGTACCGGCTGATGTTCGTGCTGTACGCCGAGTCGCGCCACCTGATCGACCCGGAGGAGCCCGAGGACCGCGCGGAGTACCGCGAGAACTTCAGTCTCGACGAGATCCGGCTGGATATCCACGACCGAATCGAGAGCGGGGAGACGTTCGACTCCGCGTACAGCGAGTACTCCCACTCCATCTGGAGCCAGCTCCAGGACCTGTTCCGCCTCGTCGACTCCGGGGAGGACTCGCTGGACGTGTCGGCGTACAACGGCGGGCTGTTCGACCGCGACCAGCACGAGTTCCTCGCGGAGAACGAGGTCTCGGACCGCTACATCGCGGAGGTGATCTACCGCCTCGGGACGACCGAAACCGTCGACGGCTCGTTCGCGCTGGCGGACTACGCCGACCTCGACACCCGCCACCTCGGGACGATCTACGAGGGGCTACTGGAACACGAGTTCCGCATCGCGCCCGAGGAGTACGCCGCCGTCGCCGCCGACGGCGGGCAGGTCTGGAAGCCCGCCACGGCGGTCAGCGTCGCCGACGCCGTCGAGACCGTCGAGCAAGGGGAACTGTACGTTGTCAACGACGAGGGCGAGCGCAAGGCGACGGGGGCGTACTACACGCCGGACTACGTGGTCAGCTACATCGTCGAGGAGACGGTCGACCCGCTGATCGAGGAGTTGGAGGCCGACCTCGACGAGCGGGGGCTCGAACGCGGCACGCAGGAGTACGTCGTCGCCTTTTGGAACGGCGTCACGGACCTCCGCGTGCTGGACCCGGCGATGGGGTCGGGGCACTTCCTCACCAGCGCGACGGAGTACCTCGCCAGCGCAACCATGGAGCGCGTTCGCGAACTCGAGACGGCGACGCTGTTCGACGAGCAGCAGATCCGCCGGGAGATCTCGCGGGAGTGCATCTACGGCGTCGACCTCAACGGCATGGCCGTCGAACTGGCGAAGCTCTCCATGTGGCTCGAAACGCTCGCGACCGACCAGCCGCTCGCCTTCCTCGATCACCACCTGAAGGCCGGCAACTCCCTCGTCGGCAGCGACATCTCGGAAGTCCTCGGCACGGACGAGCCCAGCGGCACGGAGCAGGCCACCCTGTTCGACGACTTCAGCCGCACGCGCCGGCAGGCGCTGGAGCACGTGATGGAGCTCGTGGAGGACCTGCTGGCGATCGAGAACCGCACCGTCGACGACGCCAAGCGCATGGAGGACCTCTACGAGGAGATCCGGGAGGACGACCTCTACGAGCGCCTGTTCGGCATGGCGAACGTCCACACCGCCGAGCGCTTCGACCTCGACGTGCCCGAGGGCGCGTACAAGCAGATGGCCAACGCCATCGACGACGAGGCGGCGTGGACGGCGATCGAGGACGACGAGGACTGGTACACGACGGCGCAGGCGATGGCCGAGGAGGAGCAGTTCTTCCACTGGGAACTGGAGTACCCCGAGGTGTTCTTCAGCGCGGATGGGGAGCGTGCCGAGGGGGCGGGGTTCGATGCGGTGATTGGGAACCCACCCTATGTTCGAATGGAGAAAATCAAACATCTGAAGCCCTATCTCTCTTCAGAGTATCGGGTACATGCCTCACGGATGGACCTCTACGGTTATTTTGTTGAACAGAGCTTGGATCTTACCAATGGGCAGTATGCGATTATTGTATCGAATAAGTGGATGCGGTCTCAGTATGGTGAAAACCTCCGGGAAATACTCTCAGAACGGCAAATACGGTCAATTCTCGACTTTGGCGATCTAGAGGTATTTGAAGGTATCAGTACTTATCCGTGTATCTTGGCTGTTGACGCCGGAAGGAAGCTTACTGATGACATATTTGTTGCACAATTTGACAACCTCGGCTTTGCAGACCTCCGAGATCGAGCGGGTGAAATTGGTGGGGGGCTTCCACCTTCCTCCTTCGGGGCTGAAAAATGGTCTATTGGGTCTGTAGAACAAGAAGCACTAAAATCGTCACTTGAGGAGCAATCGGTAACTCTGTCAAAATATCTGAAAACAGAAACGAAGCAGAATACAATCACCGATGGAATCGGATGGGGTATAAAAACTGGTGGCAACGATGCCTTCGTTATTGACGAGCAGACCAGAGATGAACTCATAGCCAGTAATTCCGAGGCAGAGAGTATCATCAAGCCGTTGGTGAAGGGAACTGATATAGAGCGCTACTTTATCAAAAATGAGCAGCGCTATCTGATCTACACAAAGAAGGGGATCAATATCGACCAGTACCCGGCTGTGAAGGCACATCTGGAGAATTACCGGGATCAGATTGGTTCAACTGCGACAGATGAGGAGTGGTATGAACTCCAGCAGGGTCAAGAGGAGTATGTAGAGTTCTTTGAATCTGAGAAAATATGCTATCCGGATATCTCCAAGGAGTGTAGTTTTGCGATGGATCAGTCTGGGCAATATTTGGCAAATACCTGTTACTTCATCCCTTCGGACTCCTACGCCCTCCTTGGTCTACTTAATTCGTCCCCCGTCAACTGGTTCTACCAGTTTACTACCTCCGAGTACCGTGGTGGCTTCCAACGATCCTTCACACATGCGATTCGGAACCTTCCCATCCCACCCGCAATTTCGGAGATTGACGCCGATGACTCCGATCAAAACCTGGGAAGCCTCGCAAAACGGGCTAGTGATCTCCGAAAAACACTAAACTCCCTTAATCTCGACCTTACCGACCACCTCGGTAGCTACGACGACGGCGAGACCCTCGCCGATATCGGCTTCACCCAGCCCCCGGAGAACGCCGCCGACTCCATCCTCCAGGCGACGACGGAGCAGCACCCGAACCTCCGCGTCGGCGACTGCGAGGTCGTTCGCGAGTCGTCGTCGACGGTCGAGATCCGCCTCACCGCGCGATACAAGCCCGAGGACGAGGACGCCCACGAGACCGACCAGTGGGGGTACACCGAGACGGAGTTCCTGCCGGCGCTGCGGATCACCGACCTCTCCGAGACCGAGGCCGACCTGATCGCGGCGTTCGTCCCCGTCGCCGTCGACGAAGCTGGCGGCTTCGCGGGGTTCCGCGAGACGGCGACGAAGACCAACTCGCTGGTCGACCGCCTGCGCGCGCTGACCCTCCCGCGCGTCGACGACGTGGCCGACGGGCTGGCGCAGTACCGCGAGACGAAGCAGCGCGCCGACGAACTGGACGCGAAGATCCAGCGCACCGACGACCTGATCGACGAGATCGTCTACGAGCTGTACGGGCTGACCGACGAGGAGATCGAGATCGTCGAGGAGAGCGTGGCGTAGCGCGAGCGAAGCGAGCGCCCCCTTTTGTCGCCAGAAATCGGAGATTCTGGCTGCTAACCAGAAGCCTTCGGCTTCTGGTGATGGCCGAGCTTTTGCGAGGAGTGGTGGGCGAAGCCCACCCGACGAGTAAAAGGTCGGAGTTAGTCGGCCTTCGCCTGCCAGTCCCGCACCGACCCGGCACTCACGCCGTCCACACTCTCGGCCAAGTCGTCGGGATCGGCTTCCTTCAGCCCCTCCACGTCCTCGACGCCCGCTTCCGCCAGCTTCTCGGCGGTCTTCTCGCCGATTCCCTCGACGGTCTCCAGTTCGGAGTTCGCCTCGCGGGCCTGGAACTCCCGGTAGTTACAGATCGGGCAGCCCAGCTCCCACGGCTCGTCGTCGTCGCCGTGGACGACCAGATGGGGAAGGTTGTGCTCCTCGCACTCCTCGTCGGTGACCTCGATCTCGCCGCGGCGCGGCAGCGGCAGCGAGTAGTCACAGTCCGGGTAGCGCGTACAGCCGACGAGTCGCGAGCCCGAGCGCAGTTGCTTGATCGCCAGTTCGCCCCCTTCCTCCTCGCCACACTCCGGACAGTCGCCGATGACGCGGTCGGCCTCCTCGTCGGCTTCCTCGGCCTTACAGAGCGGACAGCCGTGGACGAACGTCTTCCGCCCGGCGAGCATCTTCACCTTCTTGAGGCCGTGCTCCTCGCACTCCTCGTCGAGGATCAGCGGCTTGCCCGTGGAAGGCAGCGGCAGCGTGTACTCACAGTCGGGGTAGCCGTCACAGCCGACGAAGTAGCTGCCGTAGCGGGATTTCCGGACGAGCAGGTCCTCGCCACACTCCGGACAGGGGCCGAGGATCTTGTCCGCCTTCATCGACTTCCGCAGGTGGTCGCCGACCTCCTCGCGGGACTCTTGGAGCGCCTCGAACACCGCCTCCAGCATCTCGCGGGACTCCGCGGTCACCTCCTCGAACCCCTTCTCGCCGGCGGCGATGGCGCGCATGTCCGCCTCCAGCTGGGCGGTCATCTCCTCGCTGACGATGTGGTCGGCGAACTCCTCGGCGGCCTCGACGACCGCCTTGGCCAACTGCGTCGGCCGGGGCGGGTCGCCCTCGACGTAGTTCCGGTCGTACAGCTTCTCGATGGTGTTGTGCCGGGTCGACTTCGTGCCGATCCCCATCTCCTCCATCGTCTCGATCAGGCGCGACTGGCCGTAGCGCCGCGGCGGCTGGGTCTGCTTGGCATCGAGGTGCACGTCGCTGACGGCCAGCTCCTCGCCCGTCTCCACGTCCGGCACCACGGTTTCGTCGGCCGAGGAGTAGGGGTACACCGAGTGGTACCCCTCCTCCAGCAGGCGCTTCCCGTTGGCCTTCAGCGAGAGGCCGCGCTCGCCGCCCGAGGGCAGCGAGACCTCGCCCCCTACGCCCGCAACGACGCGCAGGTGCTCCCACGTCGCCGACGGCGCACAGGTCGCGAAGAAGCGCCGCACGACCAGTTCGTACACCTCCCACTCGTCGTCGTCCAGATCGGTGGGCATCTCGCCGGTCGGGTGGATCGGCGGGTGGTCGGTCGTCTCCTCGTCGCCCTCGGTCGGTTCGATCTCGTCCTGTTCGAGCAGTTCGTCGACGCTCTCGCCGAAGAACGTCTCCGAGAACGCTTTCAGCAGCTCCTCGGGGTCGAGATCGTCCGGGTAGACGGTGTTGTCGGTCCGCGGGTAGGTGATGTAGCCGGCGGTGTAGAGGTCCTCGGCGATGCTCATGGCGCGCTGGGCCGAGTAGCCGAGCGAACTCGCCGCGCGGATGAACTGCGTGGTGTTGAACGGCGCCGGCGGCTCGTCGGTCCGGGTCCGGCGGTTCACCTCCTCGACGGCGGCGCCCTCGGCGGCGGCCAGCGCGTCGTGGGCGTCGTCGGCCGCCGACTCGTCCCAGATGCGCCGCGCCTCGTTGCCGTCCGCGTCGAGGTAGAAGTACTGGGCCTCGAAGCCGGTGCCGCCGGCCTTCGTGAGGTCGGCGAACAGCTCCCAGTAGTCGTCGGGGTCGAACGCCTCGATCTCGCGCTCGCGGTCGACCAGCAGCTTCAGCGTCGGGCCCTGCACCCGGCCGACGGAGATGAAGTCCTCGCCGAGCTGGCCCGCAGCCAGCGAGAGGAACCGCGTGAGTGCGGCCCCCAGACGAGATCGACCGTCTGGCGAGCCTCCCCGGCCGCAGCGAGATCGAAGTCGAGCTCGCCGGTGTTCGCGAACGCCTCCTGCACCTCACGTTCGGTGATGGAGGAGAACCGGGCGCGCTCGATGGGCACCGAGTCGTCCACGTCGCGGACGATGTCGAACGCCTCCTTCCCGATCAGTTCGCCCTCGCGGTCGTAGTCGGTCGCGATGACGACGCGGTCGGCGTCCCCGGCCAGTCGGCGAAGTGCGGCGACGATCGCCTCCTGGGTCGGTTCGGTGTCGATCGGCGCCTCGATGAGTTCGTGGGGTTCGACGTCCCGCCAGTCGTCGTACTCCGGCGGGAAGTCGACGCCGACGACGTGGCCCGAGAGGCCGATGACCCGTTTGCCTCCCCAGCCGTAGACGTTGACGCCGTTGACCCGTTCGGCGTCGGCGGTGCCGTCGCTGAGGATATCGGCGATGCGACGGGCCGCGTTGTCCTTCTCGGTGACGATGAGTTCCATTCGCTACCGATGCGTAGACTGCTCCCGGGCCTAAACGTTTCGCGCTCCGGGACCGGAAGGCAGTTGCCCGACGACACCCCACGCTCGCGTATGCGCGAACACGACCTCCCCCGTCGCACGCTCCTCCGCCGCGGCGCCGCGGCGCTCGCGGCGACGACGGCGCTCGCCGGCTGTGCCGGCGGCGAGTCGACCCCGACCGAGAACTTCGACGGCGAACTGGTCGAAGTCGGCCCCGACGGACGGAACGCCTTCACGCCGGGGACGGACGACCCGCTCCGCATCGACGCCGGCACCAGCGTCCGCTGGATCTGGCGCTCCGCCAACCACAACGTCGTGGTCCGCGACCAGCCCGCGGACGCGAACTGGGGCGGGGAACCGGACATCTACCACACCGGCCATAGCTACGAGTACACGTTCGAGGTGCCCGGCGAGTACCACTACGTCTGTGAACCCCACGAGGGGATGGGGATGGTCGCCGACATCGTCGTGGAGTGACGCGCCGCCGCCGCCCTCCCTCGCTCGGCACGGTCGACCGGGAGTCCTACTGGGGCTGGGTGGCGGCGGCGCTGTTTCTCCTACTCCCGGTCGACCTGCTCACGACGCTGCTCTGTGCGGCGGTCGTCGGCGCAGACGCCGAGTCGAACCCCTGGATGGTGTGGCTGCTGACGCAGTCGCCCACGGTGCTGGTCGCCGTCCACGTCGCCGTCGGCGCGACCGCAGTCGCGGGCTTTGCCGTCTACGAGTCGGTCTCCCGCCGCTCGGAGCGCTTCGGCGACGTGATGCTCCACGCGGCGCGGGTGTACCTGGTGTTGCTGGTCGCCGTCGGGTTCCTCGTGTTCTGGAACAATCTCTCGGTCCTTCTCTTCCGCCGGAGTCTGCTGGCGGTGCTGCTCCCGTGACGCCGCCCGGTCCAGGCTGATGGCGCCTTCTCGCGTCGCACTCGACCACGATTGCTTACTGCTTGCGGAGCCGCCATCGGTCGATCAGCAGCGACACCCCGCCGTCCGCGACGCGGAACGTCACTGGCTCGCGTCGGCCGGCGGCGTCGACCGTCTCGTACCGGTACTCCGCATCGCCGCGCCGCCGCTCGCTCCTGTCGGGCTCGGCCGGGAACAGCACCGTCTCGGCGTCGTTCAGCGGGTGGTCGAAGTCGACGCGGAGCGTCGCGCCGTCGCGCTCGACGGTCGCACTCATCACGCCCTCGTACGCCGCGTACTCGCCGGCGAGGCGTCGATGGCGCCGCCGCAACCGGAAGAACGGCACCGACTCGGGATCCGCGCCCAGCGCCGCCGCCAGCACGCCCTCGCCGACGGCGCCCAGCGGGAACGCCGGCGAGGTGTTCGACGCCAGCGCGACGCCGACCCCCGCCTCGGGGAGGAACCCCAGATACGCCGAGGAGACGGTGATCGACCCCGAGTGGCCCAACAGCGTGCGGTCGCCGAGGAACGCCTCGTCGCGGAACCAGCCGTAGCCGTACTCGCGGTCCGGCGCCTCTCGGCCCGGGGCGCGCCCCGGCACGTCGACGTGGCCCTCGTGCGCTCGGGCGAGCGTGTCCGCGTCGAGCAGCTCCGTCCCCGCGGCCGCGCCGCCGTTCAGGTGGAGCCGGAGGTAGCTGGTCAGCTCAGCCACCGACGCGAGGATCCCGCCCGTCGCCTGGCCGATGTCGCGCGTCGGGAGCGACGACGCCATCAGCCCCTCCTCGGTCTGGCGGTACTGGGTCATGTGGTCGTCGGCCATCGAGAACTCGTGGTCGTCGAACGTCGAGCGCGCCATCCCCAGCGGCTCGAACACGTGTTCGGTCACGTACTCGTCGAACGGCTTCCCCGTCAGCGACTCGACGGCCTCGCCCAGCAGCGCGTAGCCGGTGTTGCAGTAGGCGAAGCGCTCCCCGGCGGGTCGACGCGCTCGTCGTCGGCGGCGTTCACGTGGGCGTAGAAGTCGTCGATGTCGCCCAGCGGGATCCCGGGGTCGGGGAGCCGGAGCCGCCGGGCGAGCAGCGTCTCGCTCACCCCCAGCGAGGGGAGGCCCGAGGAGTGTGTCAGCAGGTGGTGGATGGTGGGTTCGGGCTCGTCGAAGGCGACGGGGACGTACGCCGAGATCGGATCGTCGAGGTCGCAGATACCGCCCTCGACCAACTGCAGGATCGCGACGCCGGCGAACGACTTCGTACAGGAGGCGATCCCGTACAGCGTCTCGGGCGTCGCCGGGCGGTTCCCGGCCAGATCCCGGGAGCCGAACCCGTCGGCGTAGACGGTGCCGTCGGCGTCGGTGACGGCGACGCTCAGCCCCGGGAGCCCCTCCGCACGAACGACCCGGCGACAGAGCCGGGCGATTTCGCCCTCGGCGTCGTCGGCGATGGACATACCGGCGCTGCGAGCGCCGGGGCGAAGAAGGTGCGGGAGAGCGGCCGGATCGCCCGTTCCCGTAGTTCTTTGCCCCACCCCTGCCCATCTCCGGCCATGCCAGAGACCGACGACGATCTCGTGACCATGACGTGGGAAGACGCCGAGGCGGCGTTCGCGGACGCCGACGCGGCGCTGCTGGGAACGGGCAGCGTCGAACAGCACTCGGTCCACCTCCCCGTCTCGGTGGACACACTGCGCGCCGAGCACCTGACCGAGGAGCTCGTCGACGCCGCCGCCGAGCACGACCTGGAGTTCGTCCGCCTGCCGACGCTCCCCTACGGGATGAGCGAGCACCACATGAACTTCCCCGGGACGATCACGCTCGACCCCCTGACCTACGAGGACGCGATCGTCCAGATCGGCGAGAGCCTCGCCCGCCACGGCGTCGAGCGGTTCGTGATCGTCAACTGCCACGGCGGCAACCGCGAGCCGCTCTCGAACGCCGCGGACCGACTCGTCCGGGAGTACGGGCTCGCGACTCACTTCGTCCACTGGACGGACTTCGCCCGCGAGCGGCTAAAAGAGGTGTTCGGCGAGGGCTGGGGCCACGCCGGCGACCACGAGACCAGCGTGATCGAGCACTACCGGCCGGACCTGGTGAAGGCGGGGAAGAAGGAGCCCCAAAACGCAACGGAGATGCCGGAGACAGCGTCGTACGGCTACTTCGACCGCGTGACTGATCTCGGCGGGCTGGGCGACCCGACCAACGCCGACCCCGAGGCAGTCGCCGAAGTGATCGACCACGGCACTGAGGAGATCCTGACCGCGCTCAAAGACGATATCGACGCCGGCTGGTAGGCCAGCCCCGCCGGCGGTTCAGACGTGCTCGTCGAGGAAGGCGGCGATGCGTTCGAACTCCTCGATCAGGTTCTCGCGGTCGGTCGTGTGGTGCCCCTCGTCCTCGAAGATGCAGGTCTCGACCGGGATGCCCCGCTCCTCGACGGCGTCGGCGATCTGCTCGGCCTCGCCGACGGGCACGCGCGGGTCGTTCGCGCCGTGCTGGATGAACAGCGGACACTGGATCTCGTCCACGTCGTGGATGGGGGAGATGCGTTCGAGCAGTTCGGGGTCGTCGAGGCTGCCGTACTCCGCGGCGCGGTGCTCGCGGCGCCACTCCCCGGTGTTCTCGAGGAACGTCTGGAAGTCGGCGATCCCGACGAAGTCCACCGCCGCGGCCCAGCGCTCGGGGTACTGCGTGATCGCCGAGAGCACCATGAAGCCGCCGTAGGAGCGGCCGTAGACGACGAGGCTGTCGGTGTCGGCGGCGGGCTGGTCCTCGAGCCACTCGGTGGCGTGCTTGATGTCCTTCACCGAGTCGAGTCGCTTCTCCTGGTCGTCGAGGTGGGTGTACTCCTTCCCGTAGCCCGAGGAGCCCCGCACGTTCGGCTCGAGTACGGCGTACCCCTGGTTCAGGAAGTACTGCTTGGTCGGGTAGAACCACGGCCGGCGCTGGTGTTCCGGGCCGCCGTGGATGTCGACCATCACGGGCACCTCGCCGTCGCTGCCGTCCTCGCTCACGCCGTCGGGCAGCGTCCAGTACGCCGGGATCTCCCGCCCGTCGAACGTCTCGTAGCGGATCGTCTCCGAGCGCAGGAACCGGTCCTCCGGGATGCCGAGCGTCCCGGGGTGGTGAAGCGCTCGGTGTCGCCGGATCCGGCGTCGGCGTCGGCGGCTCCCTTTGCCGCCGACCCCGTTCCCGCGACGTAGATGGAGTGTGGGTGGTCGTCGGCGCTGAACTCGATCGCCGCGCGCTCGCCGTCGGGACCGAGTTCGACGCCGGCGACGACGCCATCGGGGAGCTCCGGCTCGACGGTGTCGACGATCGCGCTGCCGTCGGCCGACAGCTCGCCGAGGTACGTTTCGGAGTAGCCGTCGACGTTCAGCGTGTACGCCGCGCGGCCGCTGTCGGCGTCGATCTGCAGGCTATCGACGTTCCACTCCTCGGGCCCCTGTTCGATCGTCTCGACCGAATCGACCCCACCCCCACCGCGGGCGTCGGTGTCGATCCGGCCGACGTAGGCGGTCTCGGCGCCGTAGTCGGTGACCGTGTAGAGGTCGCCGTCGGGGCCGAACGCGACGTGGTGGTAGCGCGCTTCCTCCCCGGTGTCGGTCAGGCGCTCGGCCGCGCCGGTGTCGATGTCGAGCCAGTACAGCACCACGTCCGAACTGGAGTTCGACTCCTGCAGGATCAGCGCGTCGCCGTCGGGGTGCCACGCGGCGACGCCGACGAAGCCGCCCGGCCCCTCCCAGACGAGGTCGGCCCCCTCGCTGTCGCGACCCTGCACGTACACGTCGAACGTGTCGCCCTGCCGGCGGTTCGCGGCGAAGGCGAAGCGGTCACCCTCCGGCCCCCAGCCGCCCCAGAGATGCTTCGCCTCGGGTTCGTCCGTGAGCTGCTGCTCCTCGCCGGTCTCGAGGTCGTAGCGGTAGAGCTGGTCGCGCTCGTTGCTCCCCTCGTCCATCCCGAACAGCAGTTCGTCCCGGGTGGGCGAGGCGTCGACGAACGAGACGCGCTCGTCGTGGGCGGTCAGGCGTTCGGGGTAGCTGTCGGGTTCGTCGAGGCGGTAGACCTGCGGCGTGCCGGTGGTGTCGGCGAGGTAGGCGAGATCGCCGCCGGGCGTGAAGGTGGGCGTGTCGGTGCTGTCGATGCCGATGTAGCGGGCGACGCCGTACTGCATGGCCGACTGTGGTGGCGGTTCCCGGAAAGGCGTTCGGGCATGGGCCGTCGTCGCCGGATACTGGGAACCCCACCACCCCGGCCGCAACGGCGGGATTTATCGGCTCCCGACACCACCACCCGCCGTGAGCGGGAACGATTCGCGCGTCGACATGACCACCGGCGCGATCACGCCGAAACTGTTCGCGCTGTCGTGGCCGCTGGTGCTGGGCAACCTCGTCCAGACGCTGTACAACCTCGCGGACATGTTCTGGGTCGGGCGCGTCAACGCGGAAGCGGTCGCCGCCGTCTCGCTGATGTTCCCCACCTCGTGGATGTTCGTCTCGGTCGCGATGGGGATCACCGCCGCCGCGGTCGCGTTGGTGTCACAGTACGTCGGCGCCGGCGAGCAGCGACAGGCCGACCACGCGGTCGGACAGACGGTGCTGCTGACGGTCGCTGTCGGCCTCCTCCTGGCGACGATCGGCTTCCTGATTCGCTACCCGCTGGTGTCGCTGATCGGCGCGCAGGGGCAGGTGTTCACCTACTCGATGGACTACCTCGAACCCATCCTCGCGGCGATCCCCTTCACCTTCCTCTTCTTCGCGTTTCGGGCCGTGCTCCGCGCCGCGGGCGACGTGCGGACGGCGATGTGGCTGGTGGTGATCTCCGCGGGCGTGAACGTGATCCTCGACCCGTTCCTGATCCTCGGCTGGACGCTCGTCGAGGGCGCGCCGATCGTCGGCACGATCACGTTCCCCGCGATGGGCGTGCGGGGCGCCGGGATCGCGACCATGATCTCCCGCGTGCTCGCGGCGCTGATCGGCCTGCTCGTCCTGCTTGACGGGCGCTGGGGCGTCCGCCTCCGGATCCCGGACCTCCGGCCGGACCGCGAGGTGCTCACGGAGCTGGTGCGCATCGGCGCGCCCGGGACGGGTGACGGGCTCGCCCGCTCCTTCGCCGCGGTGTTCTTCGCGGCGCTGGTCGCCCGGTTCGGCCCCATCGCGACGGCCGCGTACGGGATCGGGATCCGCCTGATGTCGGTCTCCTGGACCGTCTCCGGGGCCGTCGGGCAGGCCACCGCGACCGGGGTCGGGCAGAACCTCGGCGCCGACACGCCCGACCGGGCCGCGGAAGTCGCGTGGAAGGCGACCGCGGCGACGATGGCGTTCCTGTTCGCGGCGGGGGCGCTGGTGTACGCCTACCCCGCGACCGCCGTGGGCATCTTCGTCGACGAGCAGCCGGTGATCGACGCCGGCGTCGTCCTCCTGCGGATCATCGCGCCGTTCTGGGCGTTCCTCGGCGGGCTGATGGTGATTCAGGGCGGCTTCCGCGGCGCTGGCCAGACGGCACAGGCGATGGCGCTCTCGCTCGCCTCGCGCTGGCTGTTCCGGGTGCCCGTCGCCGCGTTGCTGGCGTACTACCTCGCGTGGGACGAGAACGGGCTCTGGTGGGCGATGGCGTTCTCGGGCGTGATCACGTTCGTCATCGGCGCCGCGTGGTTCAACCTCGGCAACTGGCGGGAGGGCGTCGTCGACACGGAGCCGAGCGTGGATGTCGACGAGTCGGCCGACGCCGAGGCCGTCGCTGGCGAAGACTGAGCAGGGTTCGGTCGGCGTCATCGCGCGGATTTATGTCCCGAGCGGGACGATCCGCCCCACATGCGCCCTCCAACACGACGCGAACTAACTATCGCGATCGCCCTCCTGCTGATCACGGTGCCGATCTGGGCGCCAGCACTCGACGTGACGGGCCCCGACTACCGCTACGAGGTGGCTGAACTCGCCGACGAAGACGGAAAACTTGCCATCGACCTCCCCGAGGGCGGCTACGTCGCCGATGTCCAGGGGATCGACTGCGTCGACCGCTCGTTCGACTTCCCGCGGCGCTGCCTGTACGACGGCGGCGCGATCGACGGCAACGTCACCGGGGTGAACCCCGCGATCGTCGCCGTCTCCGGGCCGTCGGCGGGCGACGAACTCACTCGCCGGGCGGCGGCCGACGAGTACGTGGTCCTCGGCGACACCGTCTACCGCCGGTCGGCAACATACGTCTCCGCCAACGAGTCCGTCGGCATGGTCGTCGAACTCGGCGCCGAGCGCGTCGACGCCGCGACGGCGCTCGACGACGTGGCACGGGACCAGCAGTACGTCTCGGCCGCCGCGAAACGAGCGGTCGAAAGCGGCTCGCTCACGACGAACGAACCGATCGCGGACGCCAACGAGGTGCTCGTGGTTGACGGTGACTACTACGTCGTCTACGAGGACTCACGGCCGAGTTCGCTCTCCGAGAAGCCCGCCGTCGAGCGCACGCTGGAGGCCCTGTCGGTCGCTGCTGGCGCGGGACTGTTGCTCCGACGCCGGCGCTGACAGGTCTCGACCGGGCCGGGGCGCCGCGAACTGACACGATCAGGCGACCTCGATCGCCGACGGACCGTATCGCTGAAGTGGCTCGACACCACGATTCTGACCGTCTTCTACGGGCTGTAGCCGCGGCTCGGACCAGCGGCTGTAGCCGGCCGTCGCACGTCACGCGACGACGCCATGACGACGGAAGCGACACTCACGACGGTTCTCGAGGAAGCGTTTGACGACTACGCGATCGACCGACGAGTCCGTGTCGGCGAGCGGAACACGGTGTACGCCGCACGCGCCGACGGACAACGGGTCGCGTGTAAACTGACAGACTGCCAGCCGGGCGTTCTGGCACGCGAGGCGCGGCTCCAGCGCGCGGTCGGCGAGTCGGCGCCGGTCGCCGTGCCCGACGTGCTCGCCTCGACGGACGGCTGTCTGGTGCTCGAGTGGCTAGACGCCGAGCCGTTCGGCGACCACCGACAGCGGGGTCCGGAACGGTTCCGTGCGGTCGGGGCGGCGCTCGCCCGGCTCCACGCGGCGACTGCGAACCGGTTCGACGGCCACGGCACGCTGGCGGTCGACGGCGACGGGCTCGCCGTCGAGGAAGGAACCGACTGGCCGACCCGATTCGCGACGTTCGTTCAGCGGTGGGCCGACGACCTCGACGGGACCTCCGACGCCGACGTGGGGGCTGCCGTCCTCGACGCGGTGATCCGGCACAGCGGCGCGTTCGCCGACGTACCGCCGGTTCTGATCCACGGCGAGGCGAGCCCCGATCACGTTCTGCTCGACGACGATACGGTCGCCCTGATCGACTGGGAACTCGGGCAGGCCGCGCCCGGCGGCTTCGACCTCGTCTGGGCGGAACGAGACCTGCTCGGTCGGCCGCTCGACGACGGGCACGCCGAGATACGGGAGGTGCTGCTGGATGGCTATCGGGAGGTACGAGCACTCGGCGACGCGTTCGACTGCCGACGCGAACTCTACCGCGCCGGCTTCGCGACCCGGGAACTCGGGCTGTGGCACGACCCGGACCGGGCGGTCGAGAACGAGCGGGAGAACCACCGCAAGCGGCTGCGGTCGTTCGTGTTCGATCGACTCGACGCGGCGGGCGACTGACTGCGAGGGTCAGTCGTCGGCGGCCGGCAGCGGCCGTTCGGAGAGCTCCCGCATCGCCGCGAAGCCGCGCTCCAGATCCGCCAGCAGGTCCTCGACGGCCTCGACGCCGACGGACATCCGGACGAGCGTGTCCGTGATCCCGAGCTCCTCGCGTTCGGCTTTCGGGATGGGCTCGTGGGTCATCCCGGCCGGGAGCTCCACGAGTGACTCCACGCCACCGAGCGAGACGGCGAGCGTGATCGTCGAGAGCGCCTCCAGGAACGCCGCGGCGTCGTCCATGTCGCCGACGAGTTCGAACGAGAGCATCCCGCCGTAGCCCGCCATCTGTTCGCTCGCGAGCTCGTGCTGTGGGTGGCTCTCCAGCCCGGGGTAGTGGACCGCCTCGACCAGCGGGTGATCGTCGAGGAACGCCGCGATCTCCCGGGCGCTGGCCTCGTGCTGGCGCATCCGCATCGGGAGCGTCTTCGTCCCGCGGAGGGTCATGTAGGCGTCGAACGGGGCCATCGCGTTCCCCAGGAGCACGCGCTGGAGGTGGTAACACTCCTCGGCCAGGTCGTCGTCGTCCATCACGAGCGCGCCGCCGATGGAGTCGGAGTGGCCGTTGAGATACTTCGTCGTGCTGTGGGCGACGATATCCGCGCCCAGCTCGAGCGGGTTCTGCAGCGCCGGCGAGCAGAACGTGTTGTCCACCGCGAAGGCGGCGTCGCCGGCCGCGGCCACGTCGGCGATGGCCGCCAGGTCACAGAGCCGCAGGAGGGGGTTCGTCGGCGTCTCCATGTACACCAGTTCGGTCTCGGGTCGCATCGCGTCGGCGACGTTGTCCGTGTCGGTGGCGTCGACAAACGACACGTCGACGGCCAGCCGGTCGCGGAACAGCGTTTCGAGCATCCGCCGGGTGCCGGCGTAGAGGTCGTCGAAGGCGACGACGTGGTCGCCGGGCGTCAGCGTCGCGAAAAACAGCGTCGAGATCGCGGCGGTGCCCGAGGCGAACGCGAGCCCGTGGTCGCCACCCTCCAGCGCCGCCAGGCGCTGCTCGACCGCGTGGCGCGTCGGGTTCGAGAGCCGGCCGTAGAGGAACTCGCCGGCGTCGGGGTCGGCCTCGTCGAGCTTGAACTCCGAGTCGATGCCCGGAACGGCGTACGTCGAGGCCAGGTGGATGGGCGAAACGACGTCGCCGGCGCCGGTCTCCTCGGGATGCTCTCCCCACGAGACGGCCCGGGTCGGGAACCGATGGTCGTCACGGTCTACCATACACACGGGTCGGCGGAAAACCCGATAAACCTTGTCGTAAGGCGGTAATACGGCCGTACGGAAGGAATTACTGTGGTGTATCCGTCAGGGCGCGAGCTCCTCACGTAGCAGCTGATTCACCTGCCCCGGGTCCGCGGAGCCGCCGGTTTTCCCCATCACCTGCCCGACGAGGTAGTTCAGCGCGCCGTCGTCGCCGGACTCGTAGTCCGCGACGGCGTCGGGGTTCTCCTCGATCGCCGCCGCGACGGCCTGCTCGACCTCGCCGCCGCTGGCTTTTCCGAGGTCTTCGGCCTCGATGATCGCCTCGGGGCTTTCGCCCTCGTCGAGCATCCGGCGCAGCACGACCTCCTCGGCGTTCTTCGCGGTGAGTTCGTCCTCCGCGACCAGCCGGATCACGTGCTCGATCTCGTCGAGCCGGTCCGTGATGTCGGCGATCTTCATGTCGCGGTAGTTGAGCTCGCCGAGGAGGTTGTCGGCGACCCACGTCGCCGCGAGGCCGGGGTCGAACTCCTCGGCCAGCTCCTCGTACAGGTCGGCGACGGATTTCCGGGAGGTGAGCTTCGAGGCAGCCTCCTCGTTCAGCCCGTACACTTCCCGGAAGCGCTCGCGGCGGGCGTCGGGCAGCTCCGGGATCGGGATGCGCTCCTTCCAGTCGGAGACCTGCAGCGGCGGGAGGTCGGCCTCGCGGAAGTAGCGGTAGTCCTTCTCTTCCTCCTTCGAGCGCATCGAGACGGTGACGCCGCGGTTCTCGTCCCAGTGGCGGGTCTCCTGCTCGACCTCGCGGCCGCGCTTGACCGCGTTCTTCTGCCGCGTCACCTCGTAGGCCAGCGCCTGCTCGGCGCCCTTGTGGCTGGAGATGTTCTTGACCTCGGTGCGGTTGGCGTCCTCGAGCGTCGCCTCGTCGATCGCGCCGTCGTCGTCGATCTCGTCGGCGGGCACGAGCGAGATGTTGGCGTCGACGCGCAGGCTGCCGTCCCGGGTGGCGTCGAACACGCCGAGGTACTCGAGCACCTCCTCCAGCTTCGCGAGGAACGCCCGGGTCTCGGCGGGCGAGCGGAAGTCCGGCCGGGTGACGATCTCCATCAGCGGCGTGCCGGCGCGGTTGTAGTTGACCAGCGTGTAGTCGGCGGTGTCGATGTTGCCGCCCTGGTGCTGGATGCTGCCGGGGTCCTCCTCCAAGTGGGCGCGCCGGACGCCGATCGTGCGGCGCTCGCCCTCGACGCGAACGTCGAGTTCGCCGTCGGCACAGATCGGCGCGTCGTACTGGGTGAGCTGGAACCCCTTCGGCAGGTCGGGGTAGAAGTAGTTCTTCCGGTGGAACGTGGTCTCCTCGGGGATATCGGCGTCGAGGGCCTTCCCGATCTTGACCGCCGACTCGACGGCGGCCTCGTTCAGCACCGGTAGCGCACCCGGCAGCCCCAAACAGACGGGGCAGGTGCGGCTGTTGGGCTCCTCGTCGTCGGCGGCGTCCGTCGAGCAGTTACAGAAGATCTTCGTGTCAGTCTCCAGTTGGACGTGGACCTCCAGCCCGATGACGGCCGCGAGCTCCCGGTCCGCGAGCGCCTGACTCATTACTTCCCGATTCCGTCGGTTCGAGGTTAAGCGTGTCGGGAACGCGCGGACCGCGTACGCCGGCGCCGGTAGCTATTTTCGCCCGCGGCGCGACCCACCGGCGTATGCACCGTCGGCAGTTCCTCGCGTCGCTCGCAAGCGGTGGTGTGTTCCTCTCGGCCGGCTGTGTCGCCCCGGGCGCGGAGCCCGGGCCGTTCGACTTCGCGATCGTCAACTTCCGCGATCAGCCCCACCACGTCACGTTCTCCCTCCAGCACGGCGGCGAGACGCTCGTCGACGGCGCCGTCGACGTGGCTGCTCGCCCACCCGAAGGGGAGTACTCGGTCCTGCGGTTCGTCGACCTCGCCCGCGTCACGAACGGCGACACCGTCGACGCCCAGATCACGGTCGACGGCGAGCCGTTCAGCACGTCCTACGAGGTCACGTGCAACCGCAGCCAGGACGCGAGCAACGAACTCTACTTCCGGATGCGGAACCCGGCATCGGCGACCGGGTCGGGGATGGCGTTCGCCGGCGACGACTGCTGAGCGCGCCCCGGGCGCGACGCTCAGTACACCAGTTCGCCGGAGATGAACTTCCGGGTGCGCTCGTCGGTCGGGTGCTCGAAGATCCTCTCCGTGGGGCCGATCTCGGTGAACCCGTCGCCGAGCAGCACGCCGACGCGGTCGGCGACGCGCTCGGCCTGGTGCATGTCGTGCGTCGCGACGACGACGCCGATGCCGCGGTCACGGGCCTCGGCGACTGCGTCCTCGATCAACCCCGTGTTCCGCGGGTCGAGATCGGAGGTCGGCTCGTCGAGCAGGAGGTAGTCGGGCTCGTAGGCGAGCGCCCGCGCGAAAGAGACACGCTGGGCCTCGCCGCCGGAGAGCGAGTCGGCCGGCTGGTCGACCTTGTCCCGGAGGCCGACGATTTCGAGGGCGTCCTCGACGGCCGCGGCCGGCTCCGTCCCGCCGACGAGCCCGCGGAGCTGGTCGCGCAGTCGCTCGTCCCAGCCCTGGCGGACGCGCAGTCCGTACTCGACGTTCCGCGCGACGGAAGCGTCGAACAGGCTGGCCTCCTGGAACACCATCCCGACCTGGCGACGGAGCGCGAGCCGTTCGTCCTCGTCGACGCCCCACACCGCCTTGCCGTCGAGTTCGACGCGTCCCTCGTCGGGGTCGAGAAACAGCGCGAGGATCCGCAGGAGCGTCGTCTTCCCGACCCCGGAGGGGCCGATGATGCCGACGACCTCGCCGGGCTGGACCGAGAGCGACACGTCGTCGACGACCTGTTCCTCGCCGTAGCTCTGGGAGACGTTCGACAGGCGGATCATCGGTTCATCGACCCCTCGTCACCGAATCGAACCACGATGGCGTTGACTGTCAACACGAGCACGACCAGGACCGCGCCGAGGACCATCGCCGTGTCGTACTGCCCCTGTCGGGCCTCGAGTTGGATCGCGGTCGTCAGGGTCCGCGTTTTCGAGATCCCGTCGGCGCTCGTGATGTTCCCCCGACGATCAGCACCGATCCGACCTCGCTGATCGCGCGGCCGAAGCCCGCGAGAACCGCGGTCGCGATGCCGTAGCGCGCCTCCTTGATCACGACCAGCGCCACGTCGAGGCGCGTCCCGCCGAGGGCACGCGCGGCGTCGCGGACGCTCTCGTCGACGCCGGTGATCGCGGCGAGGCTGATCGCGGTGATCGGCGGCGTCGCGAGCACGAACTGCGAGATGATCATCGCCTCCTTGGTGAAGATGAGGTTCATCGCGCCGAGGGGGCCCTGATTGGAGACCGCAAAGAGGACGAGCAGCCCGACGACGACGCTGGGAAACCCCATCCCGGTGTTGATGACCGACTTCACGAACTGTTTGCCGGGGAACTCGGCGAACCCCATCAGGAGCGCGACGGGGATGCTGAACAGCGTGCTCAGCGCCACCGCGATCACGCTCACGTACAGCGAGACGTAGATAATGCTCCGGACGTACCCCTGCTCGAACGGCAGGTCGACGAACAGCGGGAACAGCGGTGCGACCGGATCGAACGGCACGCTTACTCGTCGGCGGAGTCGCTACTCCAACCTTCCGGAACGTACTGCTGGAAGTTCGGGTCCTCCGAGACCGCCTCGGGGTAGAACAGCTGTTCGCCGTTCATCTGGTAGTCCGAAATCGCGTCCTGCGCACCGGGGCTGGTGATCCAGCCGATGTACGCCATCGCGAGGTCGTAGTTCGCGTTCTCGTGGACGCCAGGGTTGACCGCCATGATCCCGTAGGGGTTCGCGAGGATCTCCGGCCCGTCCTCGATCGGCCCCTGGACGAGGATCGTGAGGTCGATCTCCGAGCGCTGGGAGATGAACGTCCCGCGGTCAGAGAGGGTGTAGGCGCTCTGCTGGTTCGCGACGTTGAGTGCCTCACCCATTCCGGTGCCGGTCTCCTGGTACCAGTCGCCGCCGGGGTCGGTGCCCGCGGCGTCCCAGAGGTTCAGCTCCTTGGTGTGGGTGCCGGAGTTGTCGCCCCGGGAGACGAACGTCGCCTCGGCCTCGGCGATCGTCGTCAGCGCCTCCGTCGCCGACTCCATCCCTTCGATCCCCGCCGGATCGTCCGCGGGGCCGACGATGACGAAGTCGTTGAACATCAGGTCGCGACGGTTGATCCCGTAGCCGTTGCGCATGAACTCGTCTTCGAGCCCCCGGGCGTGGACCATCACCACGTCCGAGTCGCCGTTCCGCGCCGACTCCAGTGCGGCGCCAGTTCCCTGGGCGACGGCGTCGACGGTGACGCCGTACATCTCCTCGAAGTCCCCGTGGATCTCGTCCAACAGCCCGGTGTCGTAGGTACTCGTCGTCGTCGTGAGCGTCAGCGTCTCACCGGCGACGCCGGCGCTGCCCTCGGAGTCCGATCCACTGAGCTGTGTGCAGCCAGCCGTACTCGCGATCGCGGCGAGGCCGACTCCCTGCAGAAACTTTCGGCGTTGCATCGTATCCGGCATAACGCCCGCTAGGCAAAAGTGTTCGCTTCCCGGAGTAACCCTAAACCGTTACGCAACCTCCGTATATTGCGGTTTCGGCGGTATGCGATGCAGTGAGCGGTTGCATCGAACGGCCATCGCGATCTGACCTTGGCTGCTTGCGGCGACGGCCCCATCCGGAGTAAGAACTCCTATAAAGCGCCTCTGCAAACCAATTCCCGACCGATGTCACTCGATCTCGTTCGTCCGGTTGGTCGCCCGCCGGTGGGGTGGTCACCGTGACTGAGCCGCGGCTGCTCGTTCCCGTCGACGAGTCGGCCAGCCTCCGGAACACGGTCGCCTACGCCGTCGATGAGGCGATCTCCCGCGCCGGCGAGGAGAGGGAGCCGGCGACGATCCACTTCGTCTTCCCGCTGGCCGAACGGATCTCTTTCCGGAACAGTTCGTCCCGGGCCGACGCCGCTCGGACCCTCCTCGACCGTGTCGCGTCGTGGGCCGAGGAGGACGCCAAGGGCGCGGACATCACTATCGAGACCGCGCTCGTGGCGACCCACGAGTACCTCTCGACGCCGAACGACTACGCCGACGTGCTCGTGCGCTACGCCAACGAGCACGACCTCGGGCTGGCGGTGTTCGACCCCCGCTACGACCCGATCGGCTCGACGCCGCTGCTCCCCTCGCTGGAGGCGGAGGTGCGCCGGGCCGGGCTCACCGTCGAGGAGGCGCCGCGCGACGCCGAGCAGCCCTCCCAGCCGCTGGTCCGACGCGGAACGCTCACGCAGTTCTTCGCGCTGTTTGCGGCCTCGTTCGGCTTCTACCTGCTGCTCGCTGGGTCGGTCGCGCCGTTCGAACTCGCGACCGGCGCGATCAGCGCGGGCATCGTCGCCGTCGCGCTGTGGCGGGTGTCGCTCACCTCGCCGGTCGCGCCGCTGCAGACCGTCAAACG
Organism: Halolamina pelagica; assembly: GCF_001307315.1. GTDB lineage: Archaea > Halobacteriota > Halobacteria > Halobacteriales > Haloferacaceae > Halolamina > Halolamina pelagica_B. Next base: position 218,798 of record NZ_LGUC01000001.1, on the reverse strand, counting down.
GCTCGCACGGTTCTGTCTGTACGTCCCGTTCCTGCTCTGGGAGATCGTGAAGGCCAACGTCGAGATCGCGTACATCGTGCTCCACCCCGACCTGCCGATCGACCCCGAGATGGTGGAGTTCGACGCCGCGGTCTGGTCGGCGCTGCCGGTGACGACGCTGGCCAACAGCATCACGCTCACGCCCGGGACGCTCACCGTCGACGTGGAGCGCCAGCACCTGATCATTCACACGCTTACGGGGAGCGCACGCGAGGACCTGTTCGCGGGCACGCTCGAACGCGCGGTCCGGTTCGTGTTCTACGGCCGCGCCGCCGCCCGGATTCCCAGCCCGTTCGAGCGCCGCGAGGAGGACGACGCATGATCCAGCAGGTCCTGCTGGGCGCGGCGACGGTGTTCATCCTCGTCTCGCTGGTGGGGGTGTACCGCGCGATCGTCGGGCCGACGACGCCCGACCGCGTGATCGCGATCAACTTCATCGGTTCGAACGTGGTGATCGTGATCGCGCTGATCGCGGCCGCGATCGGCGAACCCGGCGCGCTCGACATCGCGCTGGTGTACGCGCTGCTGAACTTCCTGCTCAGCATCTCCATCTCGAAGTTCCAGGTCGAACGCGGGGGGTGCTATGACGCCCCGCGAGATCGCCGTGGTGGTGCTGGTCGCCGGCGGCGCCTTCTTCGCCATCGTCGCCGCCGTCGGGCTGGTCCGCCTGCCCGACGTATACGCGCGGGCCCACAGCACCTCCAAGAGCGAGACGCTGGGGGCCGTGCTCACGCTGGGGGCCGTCGCCGCCAGCTACGGGATCGGCTTCAACACGCTGAAAGTGCTGCTCCTGCTGCTCTTTATGTTCCTGACGAACCCGACTGCCGCCCACGCGATCACCCGGGCGGCGCACGAACTGGGCATCGAACCGTGGACCGGCGACGAGGGGGACGAGCCATGACGCCGCTCGAACTCTCCGTGCTCGCGCTGATCGTCGGCGCCGCGTTCGCGACGGCCGCGCTGAAGAGCGTGCTGAACTCGGTCGTCGCCTTCGGCGCCTACAGCCTCTCGATCGCGATCATCTGGGTGTTCCTCCGGGCGCCCGACGTGGGGCTGACGGAGGCCGCCGTCGGGGCCGGCATCATGACCGTCCTCTTCCTGCTGACGATCGTGAAAACCGAACATCCCGAGGTGGAACGGACGTTCGAGCGGATCGACCTGCAGGCGGCCGGGGTGGCGCTGGCGCTGGTCGTCGTGCTGTCGTCGACGCTGTTCGCCCTGCCCGCGGTGGGCGACGCGAACGCGGCGGTCGCCGACGACGAGGTGACCGAGTACTACCTCGAGAACGCCTACGAGGAGACCCACGTGAAGAACGCGGTGACGGCCGTGCTCGCGGCCTACCGCGGCTTCGACACCATGGGGGAGGCCGCGGTGGTCTACTCCGCCGGCGTCGGACTGCTTGTCGTCCTCAACAGGGAGGTGTTCGGATGAGCGACAGTGACCGACGGGTCGCCCGCGGCGGCCCGTACGTCGGCAGCCCGATCATCATGGCCACGGTGCGGGTGGTGATGCCGTTCGTGTTCACGTTCGGCCTGTTCGTGATGTTCCACGGCGCGGACTCCTCCGGCGGCGGCTTCCAGGGCGGCGTCATCGTCGGCACCGTCGTCCTGATGCTGGGGATCGCCTTCGGCATCGAGTCGACGCGGGACTGGATCGGCCCACGCCTGCCGGTCGCACTCGTCGGCGTCGGCGTGCTCGCGTTCCTGTTCACCGGGATCGGGAGCGTGCTCCTCGGCGCCGGCTTCCTCGAGTACGCGGTGTACGGCGATCTCGGGATCCCCCACGCCAGCAAGTACGGGATCGAGTTCGTCGAGCTCGCGATCGGCGTGATCGTCGCCGGCATCGTCACCGGGCTCTTCTTCGCCATCGCGGCGGGGACAACTGGGGGTGAGTCGGCGTGATCGACCTGCTGGCCACCCGGGGCTACTTCCTCGTTGCCTTCCTGCTGATGGGCGTGGGGACGTACATGCTGATCGGCAGCCCGAACCTGATCAAGAAGGTGATCGGGATGAACGTGTTCCAGACGGGGATCTTCCTCTTTTTCATCACCTCGGCGTTCGTCGAGGGGGCGAGCCCGCCCCTGCTGTCGGCGCCGGAACCGTACGTCAGCCCGCTGCCGCACGTGTTGATCCTGACCGCCATCGTCGTCGGGGTCAGCCTCACCGCGGTGGCGCTGGGGCTGATCGTCCGCATCTACGACGAGTACGGCTCGCTCCGCGAGAGCGAGATCCGGGAGGTGGCCGCCGATGAGTAGCCTCCCCGCGCTCCTGGTGGCGGCGCCGCTGCTGGGTTCGGTGCTGGCGTTGCTGGCTGGCCTGGTCCGCTCGAAGACGGGCTGGCCGGTCGCGCTCGTGACTGCGGCCGTGCAGGTCGTCGGCGCCGGCGTGCTCGCGTCGCGGGCGTTCGACTCGACGGTCAGCTACGTCGTCGGTGGCTTCACTGCCCCGTTCGGCATCGAACTGGTCGTCGACGGGCTGTCGGCGACGATCGCGCTGCTGGTCGCCGTGGTCTCGCTGGCGGTGCTCGCGTACTCGCGGGCGGCGGGCCCGCGAACGAACGCGTTCTACGCCGTCTACCTGCTGCTCGTCGCCGGGCTGACCGGGATGAGCATCACCGGCGACGTGTTCAACATGTACGTGTTCCTCGAGATCACGGGGCTCGCCGCGTACGCGCTGGTCGCGAGCGGCGAGGGTGGGCGCTCGGCCCGCGCGGCGCTGAAGTACCTGATCGTGGGCACCATCGGCGCCAGCCTGTTCCTGCTCGGGATCGGCTACGCGTTCATCGCGACCGGGACGCTGAACATGGCCGACCTCTCGACGCAGTTGGCCGCGGTCGGCTACACCGAACCGCTGGTGCAGGCGGCGTTCGCGCTGCTGGTCGTCGGCCTGTTCGTGAAGGTCGCGGTGTTCCCGCTGCACGCCTGGCAGCCCGACGCCTACGCCGGCTCCCCGGACTCGGTGAGCGCGCTGATCTCGGCGCTGGTGTCGACGGTCGCCGCCTACGCGCTGATCCGCATCGTGTTCACGGTGTTCACCGTCGAGTTCCTGCAGGCGAACCCTGCCGCGCGCTCCCTGCTCGTCGCGGGAGCGGTCGTCAGCATCGTGTTCGGGAGCGTGCTGGCGGTCTCGCAGACCGAGATCAAGCGGATGCTCGCGTACTCCTCGGTCTCGCAGTTCGGCCTCGTCGTCGGCGCCATCGCCGTCGCCAACGAGACGGCGCTGATCGGCGCCACGATCCACCTGGTCGGCCACGCGGTGATGAAGGGCGGGCTGTTCCTCACCGCCGGCCTCATCGCCACCGCCACGGGCGCCCGGACCGTCGACGAGTACGAGGGGCTGATCCAGCGACACCCCCTCGGCGCCGGCGTGTTCGGCCTGCTCGCGCTGGCGATGGTCGGCGTCCCGCCGGCGGTCGGCTTCGTCGGCAAGTGGTACATCGCCCTCGGCGCCGTCGAGGCGTCGGCGTGGCCGCTCGCGGTGGTGATCCTGTTGAGTACGCTGCTGACGCTCGCGTACTTCGCGCGGATCCTCGAACGGATGTTCTTCCGTGACGCGAGCGAGGAGCCTCGCTCCTCGGAGCGTCCGGCGGCGTCCGACGGCGGCGTCGCCGTCGACGGCGTCTCGGTCGGCATGATCGGCGTCGTCGTCGCCGCGGCGCTCGCGGCGGTCGTCCTCGGCACCCTCGCTTTCGAGTACGGACAGCTCCTCGAACCGACGGTTCAGGCACTACTCTCATGACGGAGATAACCTCACTCAGACCTCTCGCAGCGGTGCTCGTCCCGGCAGTCGCGATCGTCCCGATCCTCGCCTCCCGCGGGCGCCCGAACGTCCGCGAGGGCTGGACGGTGGCCGCCGCGCTGTCGGCGCTCGGCGTCGTCGCCAGCATGGTGCCGGGCGTGCTCGGGGGCGACACGTACGTCAGTCGCGTCGGTACGCTCGTCCCCGGCGTCGAGTTCGCGGTGCAGGCCGACGCGCTGGGCGTGCTGTTCGGCCTGCTCGCCAGTCTGCTGTGGGTGGTGACGAGCTTCTACAGCATCGGCTACATGCGCGGCCTCGACGAACACGACCAGACGCGCTACTTCGCGGCCTTCGCGGGCAGCGTCGCGGCGGCGCTCGGCGTCGCGTTCGCGTCGAACCTGCTCGTGCTGTTCGTGTTCTACGAACTGCTCACGGTCGCCACCTACCCCCTCGTCAGTCACGACGAGACCGACGAGGCCCGCGCCGCCGGCCGGAAGTACCTCACCTACACGTTCGGCGGCGGCGTCGCGGTGCTCGCGGGCTCGGTGCTCGTCTACCTGCTCGCGGGCACGACCGCGTTCGCGCCGGGCGGCATCGCCGAACTCGCGAGCGCCGACCCGATGCTCGCGCGGGCGGCGTTCGCCCTGCTGATCACCGGCTTCGGCGTGAAGGCGGCGCTGATGCCGCTGCACTCCTGGCTCCCCGACGCGATGGTGGCGCCGACGCCGGTGTCGGGGCTGCTGCACGCGGTGGCGGTCGTGAAGTCCGGCGTGTTCGGCATCGCGCGGGTGATCCTCGAGGTGTTCGGCCCGGTGAACGTCGCCGACATCGGGATGGGGCTGCCGCTGGCGGCGGTCGCCGCGTTCACGCTCGTCACCGCGAGCGTGATCGCGCTCCGGCAGGACAACCTCAAGCGCCGGCTGGCGTTCTCGACGGTGAGCCAGCTCTCCTACATCGTGCTCGGGCTGGCCGTCGGCGCCGCCGTCGCGCCGGGCCAGGCGTCGGCGTACGCGCTCGTCGGCGGGCTGCTCCACATCCCCGCCCACGCGTTCATGAAGCTCACCCTGTTCTTCTGTGCGGGCGCGATCCACGTCGAGACCCACACCGACGACATCAGCGACATGGCGGGCATCGGCACGCGGATGCCGCTCACCATGACCGCCTTCGGGATCGCCGCCTTGGGGATGGCCGGCATCCCCTTGATCGCCGGCTTCGTGAGCAAGTACTTCCTGCTGATCGGCACCGTTTCGGCTGGCCAGCTCGTGTTCACGGCCGCCCTGCTGGTCTCGGGCGTCCTCAACATCGCCTACTTCTGGCCCATCGTCTACGCCGCCTTCTTCGAGTCGCCGGGCGAGGCGGACTCGAAACCGCTCGTCGAGGGACCCCTCGGCGGTCGCTTCGGCGACGACGAACTGGCGACCGACGGCGGCGATGCTGACGCCGACGGTGAACACGACGAACACGGCTACGCCGACGATCACGAGGGCGACCACGGCCACGGCCACCACGGCGCCTGGGAGGCTCGCGGCTGGCTCGGCGGCGAGTCGACGTGGTTCATGCTCGGCCCGATCCTGTTCGCGGCCACGGGCTCGATCGTGCTCGGGATCCTCCCCGACACGGCGGTGTTCCTCAGGATCGTCCGACACATCGTCGCCGCGGTCACGGGGGTGAGCGTCTGATGGAGCCGATCGTCCCGCCGTTCGTTCCGGTGATCGTCGCCGCGCTGTTGCTGCCGTTCCTCGGGCGGAAAGCCGGCCACGCGCTGGCGGCCGTCCTCACGGGCGCCGTCGTGCCGTACGTCTGGCTCGTCGACGCGGGCGCGCACTTCACCGAGTTCAACCTCTTCGGGTTCGAGACGGTGATCTTCAACGTCGATCCGTTCTCGACGCTGATGGGGCTGATCTTCGCGTTCATCGGCGCCGTGGGCGTGCTGTACTCCTACTACAGTGAGGCCGCGCCGATCCAGACGGCGTTTGCGCTCTCCTACGTCGCGAGCAGTCTGGGCGCCGTCTTCGGCGGCGACTGGCTCACGCTCATCTTCTTCTGGGAGCTGATGGCCGTCACCAGCACGCTGCTGGTCTGGCACTACGGCGGCAAAGCGGTGCGGGCGGGCTTCCGCTACGCCGTGCTCCACGGCATCGGCGGCACGCTGTTTTTGGGCGCCGTGATCTGGCACTTCGCGGAAACCGGCACGTTCCTCTTCGCGAGCGTGCCCGGCGGCCCCGAGACCGCGGGACTGGCCGGCTCCGTCGCCCCCGTGCTGGCGGCGCTGGGCGTCGGCGTCAACGTCGGCTTCGTCGGCCTGCACGCGTGGCTGCCCGACACGTACCCGCGCCCGCACATCGCGGCCAGCGTGTTCCTCTGTGTGTACACCACCAAAACCGGGGTGTACGGCATGTACCGCGTGTTCCCGCAGGACGGCAACGTCGCCGTCGCCTACATGGGCGGGATCATGGCCGTCTTCGGCGCGACGATGGCGCTGTTCCAGAACGACATGCGCCGGCTCCTCTCCTACCACATCCAGTCGCAGGTGGGGTACATGATCGCCGGCGTCGGTATCGGCTCCGCGCTGGCCCAGGCCGGCGCGTTCGCCCACGTGTTCAACCACATCCTCTACAAGGGGCTGCTGTTCATGACCGCCGGCGTCGTCGTCTACCGCACCGGCGAGGAGAGCCTGAAGAAGCTGGGCGGGCTCGCCCGCGAGATGCCGATCACCGCGGGAGCGTTCACCGTCGCCGCGCTCTCGATCGCCGGCTTCCCCGGCTTCAACGGCTTCGTGAGCAAGGGGATCGTGATCTCGGCGAGCCACTACGACTTCGTGAAGGGGCCGATCCACGTCGGCGAGTTCTACACGCTCGAACTGCTCCTGCTGATCGGTGGCGTCGGCACGTTCATGTCGTTCATCAAGTTCGGCTACTACGCCTTCTTCCACGGCGAGTACGACGGCGACGTGAAGGACGCCAACCGCGGCCAGTCGGTGGCGATGGTGCTCGTCGCGGCGCTGTGTGTGTACTACGGCGTCTTCGACGGCGCGCTGTTCGGCCTCCTGCCGTTCGACGTGACCGACGAGGCGGTCGTCTCTCACGTGTACCACACCTACACCGTCCCCCACGTCATCGAGGGCGTCGCGCTCGCGGTACTGGGGCTGGTCGGCTTCGCGCTCGTGAAGAAGCCGCTTTCGGGGCTGGGGAAAGTGCCCGACGTGGACAGCCTCTACAACCCCGGCACGCTGTACGGCACCCGCACGCTCGTGGTCGCCGTGACCGAACTGTACGCCCGCGTCGACGACGCCGCGGTCGCGCTGGCGAAGCGCTCGGTCCGGACGGTCAAGAACCCGGACGCGGCCATCGCTCGGGTGACCGGTCGCGAACAGGTGACGACGAAAGCCGGCATCGACCGCAGCCTGCTGCTCGTGCTGGCGGTGCTGGTGGCGGCGCTGGCGCTACTGCTGACCTAGCGGCTCCTCTTTTCACCCCGTCGCGGACGGCTCGGCAGTCTGTCGCCAGCGCGGCCGTCGGTCGGGGCAGAAGTCGAGGGCTCGACGGGCGGGTTGTGAGTTCCTCCTACATCGACTATAGTCGGTTCGATTGGGCGGCGATCCGCGCTCCAGTCAGTTCACGGTACTATCGATACCGGTATAGGCGTCTAAGACCGCCGAAACGACTGTTCTGGGTTGTTCATGTGGCTCCCTTCGAGAGGCTCCGACATATACGGATCGGAGATTATCGAAACGTACTAGTGTCGAACCGAGAATTGTCGATACGAATGGCGGCTCGAAAGCCTGGCGAGACCGTGACCGTCTCGGGTTGAACGAGCTCGTTCGCCCGTGGTCGGGCCGGCGCGTCGCCGGCGGCAGGGCGGCCGGAGGACCACAATGAAGATCACGATCTACGGACCAGACGGTTGTAGCAACTGTGCGAACCTGAAAGAGAAGACGCAGAACGTCGTCGACGAGCACGGGTTCGACGCCGACGTCGAGAAAGAGGGCGACACCGTGACGCTCGCCGAGAAGGGTATCATGTCGACGCCCGGGTTCGAAATCGACGACGAGATGGTGTTCACTGGGTCGAACCCACCTGAAGCCGAGCTGAAAGCGTACATCGAGGAGCGCCTGTAACAGGATGGTGTTCGAGCAGGTCGCGACCTGGGTCGTCGATGCGCTCGGCCTTACCGGAGCACCCAGAGCAGCAGTCCACTTCTGGGTGTACGACACGCTGAAAATCGTCACGCTGCTGGTGGCGGTGATCTACGGCGTGGGCTACCTCCGGACGTACTTCCCACCGGAGAAGATTCGAGAGTACCTCCAGGGGAAGCGGGCGATCACCGGCTATCTCCTCGCCGCGGTGCTCGGCATCGTCTCGCCGTTCTGTTCGTGCTCGACGATCCCGATATTCCTCGGGATGGTCGGTGCGGGGATTCCCTTCGGGGTCACCATGACGTTCCTCGCTGTCTCCCCGATGATCAACGAGGCCGCGCTCGTCGTTCTCCCGGGCGTCGTCGGGCTCGAACTGACGCTACTGTACGCCGTAAGCGGTATCAGTATCGGCATGACGAGCGGGTACGTTCTGAAGAAGGCCGGCTTCGAGAAGTACATTCGAGAGTTCGATTTCGGCGACTCGGACGTCGACGTCGACGAGCCGACGCAGCGGGAACGTGCACGACAGGCGTACGCTGAAGCGAAAGACATCATCACTGAGATACTCCCGTACGTTGTCGTCGGCGTCGGACTCGGCGCGGTCATCCACGGCTTCGTTCCGCAGTCGATCGTGACCGACTACCTGTCCGGCCCGCTCGGCGTCTTCGGCGCGGTCGCCGTCGGTGTACCGATCTACACGAACATCCTCGGCGTCATCCCGGTCGTCGAGTCGCTGATCGGGAAGGGGCTCCCCGTCGGGACCGGACTCGCGTTCATGATGTCGGTCGCAGCGCTCTCGCTCCCGCAGTTCATGATCCTGAAGAAGGTGATGAAGAAGGAGCTCATCGCGGCGTTCGCGGCGACGGTCGCGACGGGCATCGTGGTCATCGGGCTCCTGTTCAACCTGCTGCTGTAAGACCGCAGATCGGCCATGGCGTTCCGTTGGACCGAACTCGGCTTCGTCTGCCCGGCCGATCCGCGTCAAACCGAACATCACCGATTTATTCATCGAGGACGTTCCACATCACAGTGTCAAACACGTCGACGGGTAGTTTCCGCGTAGCCGGAACAGGAACGTCCCGACAGACACGAACGGAGAGACAACCGAAGGAGATATGACCGACTCAGTACCCGAATCGACGCGACAGACGTTGGACCGATTGTACGAGAACCCGGAGACCCGACTGACGTCGCTGTTCGAACTCGCCCCGGACGACGAACAGGTGGACGGCCAGCTCACGATGTTCAAGGCGCTGGCGAACCAACACCGAATCAGGATCCTCGAAGCCCTCAGGGACGGCGAACTCTGTGCGTGTGAGTTACAGGTCGTTCTCGATGCGCCACAGTCGACGGTCGCCAGTCACCTCCGGGAGCTCAAGGATGCCGGCCTCGTCAAGACACGTCGGCAGGGGAAGTGGACCTACTACCGCATCGGCGACACGGCCGTCCTGCAGTTGCTCGATATCGCGGACGCACTGACAGGCGACACCGTATAGTCCGGGAGGGTCGTGCCGATCCTACTCGGGGGGCTCCACTCGACGCCGGATTCCCTACCGGACCGCGTTTCTCGGAGCGCTCGTCGAGGGCGGAAACCGGGGCCGGAAACGGTCTCCACCGTGGGCCGGGAACGTCCGCCCCGACAGGCGTCGAACCGGGTGAGGGTACCGGTAGAAACGTGGATCGTCGATCTCTCACCGCCGGTATCCAGCTCGCTATCCCGTCATGCGATTTATAAACTGCCTACCGCTCGCCCGTGCCTTTATACAGGTGGCCTCGGTAATCCGCCCATGAGCAACCGAGCGGACGATCTCGAGTCACAAGTCGCCGAGCTACAGGCCGCGATCGACGGGCTGACCGAGGAACTGGTCGAGACCAAAGAGCGGGTCCGCCAACTCGAAGAGACGACCGAGGATCTGGAGACTGAGGCGAACGAGCCGACTCGCGCCGGCGCCGACGGCCGCACCACCGCCGAGGAGCAGGCGCAGGCACGGGGTACCGACGAGCGCCGTGATGCCGAGTTCGTGGCCAGCGACGGGGTCGACGAGCAACCCCCCGCCGAGGAGGTCGAGGCGGAGGACGACTCCGACGACGACGGCGACGACATCATCGTCGCGTAAGGCCGCATGCACATTCAGGAACTCGTTCTGAACGACTTCAAGAGCTTCGGGCGCGAGACCCACATCCCGTTCTACGAGGACTTCACCGTCATCACGGGCCCGAACGGCTCCGGGAAATCCAACATCATCGACGGCGTCCTGTTCGCGCTGGGGCTGGCCCGCACCAGAGGCATCCGCGCCGAGAAGCTGACCGACCTGATCTACAACCCCGGCGGCGAGGGCAGTGAGCAGTCCGGGCCGCGGGAGGCGTCGGTGACGGTCGTGTTGGACAACTCCGACGGCACGCTCTCACGCTCGCAGGTGACCACCGCCGCCGGGAGCGAGAACGTCGGCGACGTCGACGAGATCACCGTCAAGCGCCGGGTAAAGGAGACCGAGGACAACTACTACTCCTACTACTACCTCAACGGCCGGTCGACGAACCTCTCGGACATCCAGGACCTGCTGGCCCAGGCCGGCATCACGCCGGAGGGGTACAACGTCGTCATGCAGGGCGACGTGACCGAGATCATCAACATGACCCCCTACCAGCGGCGGGGGATCATCGACGAGATCGCCGGCGTCGCCGAGTTCGACGAGAAGAAAGCCTCCGCCCGCGAGGAGTTGGCGGTCGTCGAGGACCGCATCCACGAGGCCGACCTCCGGATCGAGGAGAAGGAGAACCGCCTCGAACAGCTGGCCGACGAACGGGAGACCGCCCTCGAGTACCAGGAGCTCCGCGACGAGCGCGAGGAGTACGAGGGCTACCTCCGGGCGGCCGAACTCGAGGACAAGCGCGCCGACCTCGACCGCACCGAGGCGAAGATCGAGTCCGCCGAGGACGACCTCGCGGAGAAACACGCCGCGCTCGACGAGGCCGAGGGGAAGCTCTCGCGGCTGGAGGACGAACTCGACGAGCTCGACGCCGAGATCGAGCGCACCGGCGAGGACGAACAGCTCCGGGTCAAAAGCGAGATCGAGGAGGTCAAAGGCGAGATCGCCCGGCTCGAGGACCGCATCGAGGCCAACGAGGAGCGCATCGAGGAGGCCGAGGCCGAACGCCGGAGCGCGTTCGTCGACATCGACCGGAAGGAGGAGGAGATCGAGGAGCTCGACGACGAGATCCGGGACCTGAAAGTCGAGAAGGCGAACGTCAAAAGCGACATCGTCTCGAAGGAGACCGAACTCGAGGAAGTCGAAACCGAGATCGAGAACGTCGACACCGCGTTCGACGAGCTCAAGGCAGAACTCGAACACGAGAAGGAGGCCCTGGAGTCGCTGCGCGAGGCGAAAAACGAGAAACAGCGCGAGAAAGACCGCCTGCTCGACGAGGCGCGGCGGCGCTCGAACCGCGTCAGCGACCGCGAGGACGAACTCGAGGAGGTCCGCGCGTCGCTGCCGGATCTCCGCGCGCGGGTGTCGAACCTCCACTCGGAGCTGGACAAAGCCGAGAAGAACGAGTCCAAAGCCGAGTCGATGGTCGAGGAGCTCAAGGGGCGCAAGGGGGAGCTCAACGGCGACCTCTCGGAGATCGACGAGGAGCTGCGCGAACTCCGCAACGAGTACGCCGAACTCGAAGCCAAGGCCAGCGACACCGGCGACAGCTCCTGGCCCCGCGCGGTGACGACGATCAAGAACGCGGGGATGAGCGGCGTCCACGGGCCCGTGGGCGAACTCGCCTCCGTCCCGCGGGAGTACGCGGAGGCGTGTGAGACCGCCGCGGGTGGCCGGCTCGCCAACGTCGTCGTCGACGACGACGGCGTCGGCTCCTCCTGTATCGACTACCTGAAGTCCCGCAACGCGGGCCGGGCGACGTTCCTCCCGATGACGGAGATGGACGACCGTCGCCTGCCCACCGAACCGAACGACCCCGGCGTCGTCGGCTTCGCCCGCGACCTCGTCGACTACGACAGCCGTTACGCGGGGATCTTCTCGTACGTCCTCGGCTCCACGCTGGTCGTCGAGGATATGGAGACCGCCCGCCACTTCATGGGCGACTACCGGATGGTGACTCTCGACGGCGACCTCGTCGAGAAATCCGGCGCCATGACCGGCGGCTCCGGCGGCGGCTCGCGGTACTCGTTCTCGAAATCCGGCGGCGGCCGGCTGGAGCGGTTGGCCGAGCAGATCCACGACCTCGAGGAGGAGCGCCAGTCGATCCGGGACGACCTCGAGGGGGTCGAGAGCGACCTGACCGACGCGCGGGGGCGCAAGAGCGCGGCCGCGGAGAAAGTTCGCGAGATCGAGGCCGACATCGAGTCCGCCGAGGCGGACGTCGAGGACGCCGAGAGCCGCGTCGAGGAGCTCCAGGCGGAGCTGGCCGACCTCCGCGAGGAGCGCGAGGAAGTCGACGCCCAGATGACCGAACTCGACGAGGCGATCGCCGACCTCGACGAGCGAATCGCGGCCGCGGAGGAGTCGATCGCGGAGATCGAGGCCGAGATGGCCGACTCGAAGATCCCCGAACTCTCCGCCCGGGCCGAGGAGATCCGCGAGGAGATCGACGACCTGCAGGACCGCAGCGACGACCTCGACGCCGAGATCGCCGACCGCCGGCGCGAGAAGGAGTACGCCGAGGCGTCCCTCGAGGATCTCCACGACACCGTCGAGTCGACCCAGAACCGCAAGGCCGAACTCGAAGACGATATCGAGCAGTTCGAGGCGGAGATCGAGGAGAAGGAGGCGGCGCTCGATGAAAAACACGAGAAAGTCGCCGAACTCGAGGAGCAGCTCGCCGAGCTCAAGGCGGAACGTGAGGAGCTCAAAACCGAGGTCCGGGAGGCCCGCAACGAGCGCAACGACCGGAAGGACGAGGCCGACCGCGTCGAGAACCGCCTCGACTCGTTGAAGCGCAGCGCGGTCGCGCTCAGCGAGGAGATCTCCGAACTCGAGAGTCAGGTCGGCGAGTACGACGCCGACGAGATCCCGGACCACGACGAGGTGGAGGCCGAGATCGAGCGCCTCACCGCGGCGATGGAGGCGCTCGAGCCGGTGAACATGCTCGCCATCGACGAGTACGACGAGGTCGAATCGGACCTCGACGAGCTCACCGACCAGCGCGAGGTGCTGGTCGAGGAACGCGACGGGATCGAGGAGCGCATCGAGGGGTTCGAACAGCAGAAGGTCCAGACGTTCATGGATGCCTTCGAGGCGATCGACGAGCAGTTCCAGCGCATCTTCTCGCGGCTCTCGGACGGCACCGGGGAACTGGTGCTCGAAGACCCCGAGAACCCGTTCGAGGAGGGGCTGACGATGAAGGCCCAGCCCGCGGACAAGCCCGTCCAGCGGCTCGACGCGATGAGCGGCGGGGAGAAGTCGCTGACCGCGCTGGCCTTTATCTTCGCGATCCAGCGGCACAACCCCGCGCCGTTTTACGCGCTGGACGAGATCGACGCGTTCCTCGACGCGGTCAACGCCGAACGCGTCGGCGAGATGGTCGACGATCTCGCCGGCGAGGCGCAGTTCGTCGTCGTCAGCCACCGCTCGGCGCTGCTCGATCGCTCCGAGCGCGCCATCGGCGTCACGATGCAGGAGAACAACGTCTCCGCCGTCACGGGGATCGACCTCGCGACGGGCGAGACGCCGGAGGCGGAGGTGCCGACCGACGATGATTAGCGAGCGAGGTTGGAACGCGCAGGGCGGGAACACGAGAGGCGGGAACACGCGAGGCGGGAAAACGCGAGGGAGCGCCGCGACCGAGCGGGAAACCGCCTCGACACGTCGAACGGCGAGCGGCGTGAGCCGTGAGACGCGATGGAGCGCCGCGACCGAGCGGGAAACCGCCTCGACACGCCGCCGCTCGGAGGCCGGCCGATGAGCGACGAGGAGTTCTCGCTCGATCTCTCGTCGGATCGCTCGGCGCCCGAGCGCGGCGAGCCGGGCGTCGACGACGACCTGGTGAGCGAGCGCGTCCGGCCCGACGAAGCGGCGTCGGCGGACGACGGCGAAGTCGAGCCGGTCGAGGTGCTCGTCTCCCTCGCCGAGGAGGGCGAGATCGACCCGTGGGATATCGACATCGTCGCCGTCACCGACGCGTTCCTCGACGAACTCGACGAGGCCAACCTCCGAGCGTCGGGGCGGGCGCTGTTCTACGCCTCCGTCCTGCTGCGGATGAAGTCCGACGCGATGCTGCGCGACGACGAGCCCGAGGAGCCGGCGCCCGAGCCCTGGGAGGTGGCGATGTCGGACGAGGCGCCGCCGCCGGGCGCCGACGACGGGTTCGACCCCGTCGACCAGTTGGAGGCCGAGATGGACCGCCGGCTCGAACGGAAATCGACCCGCGGGACCCCGGAAACGCTGGACGAACTCGTCCGGGAGCTCCGGGACGCCGAGCGCGGGAGCTGGTGGAAGGAGTCCCGGAGCTACGACACGACCGAGTCGCCGCGGGGGTACTCGCGGGGGCCACAGACGCTCGACTACCACGCCGGCGACGACTTCCGCCGCGATCAGGAGCCGACCGAGGCGGACGTAACCGGCACCACCCACACCGAGGACATCGACGAGGTGATCGCCGACGTGGACGCCGCGCTCGCCGAGCGCTACGAGCGCGGTCGCGACGAGGTGCTGTTCGCGGAGGTCCGCGACGCCGGCGGGCGGCCGGTGATGACGTATCTCGCCCTGCTGTTCCTCTCGAACCGCGGCGACGTGCGGCTGAACCAGGACGACCTGTTCGGCGACCTCTGGGTGCAGGATCCCGACGCCGTCGAGGCCGAGGGGCCGGGCGGTGCGGGTGTCGTCGAGGACGATGCCGAGACGGCCGTTGACGCCGAGTCGGCGGCTGGCGATTCGGCCGTCGACGACGATGCCGACGCCGACGGGACCCCGCCGGCCGCTGGCGGCGATTCGGCGACTGCGGAGGAGTAGCCCCCTGCCGAAACGCCTAACCGACCACCGGGAGAACCCCGCGTATGGTCGCTCCAGCGAACATCGTCGGCGAGGCGCTCGATTTCCTCGTCTCGAACCCGCTGTTCACCGTCGTGCTGGTCGGGATGCTGGGGTTCGTCTTCTTCATGTATCTGCTCGTCCGTCGGACGCTGCTCGGACTGCGCGAAGGCTACGACAGCGGCAAAGGCCGATGACGGAGGACCCGTGGTAGATCCGCTGACGATCGGGACGGCGCTGA
Source organism: Halolamina pelagica (assembly GCF_001307315.1). GTDB lineage: Archaea > Halobacteriota > Halobacteria > Halobacteriales > Haloferacaceae > Halolamina > Halolamina pelagica_B. The sequence continues at coordinate 203,669 of NZ_LGUC01000001.1, read as the reverse complement.
TCGCCGCGATCGCCAGCCTGTTCATGGCGTGGGCCATCGGCGCCGGCTCCTCGGGCTCGACGCCGTTTGCCCCCGCCGTCGGCGCCAACGCGATCTCCGTGATGCGCGCCGGCCTGATCGTCGGGATCCTCGGCTTCGCCGGCGCGGTGCTGCAGGGCCAGAGCGTCACCGAGGCGGTCGGCTCCGAACTCGTCGGCGGCGTCGCGCTGACCGCGCTCGCGGCGACGGTCGCGCTGTTGATCGCGGCCGTCCTGGTCGCGCTGGGCGTGTTCAAGGGCTACCCGATCGCGACCGCCTTCACCGTCACCGGCGCCGTCGTCGGCGTCGGCCTCGCGATGGGCGGCGACCCCGCGTGGCCCAAGTATCGCGAGATCGTCACGCTGTGGGTGCTCACGCCGTTTGTCGGCGGCGGGATCGCCTACGGCACCGCTCGGCTGCTGCGCTCGGAGCACGTCCCCGAGCGCGTGCTGGTGCCCACGCTGGCGGGGCTGGTCGGCGCGCTCGTCGTCAACATCGGCTTCGCGCTGCTGGGACCGGTCGACGGCACCGGCTCGATCGCCGGCGAGCTCGCGCGCTCGCTGGGCGCCGACGGCACGCTCGGTCGCGGGGTGGTCACGCTCGCGCTCGCCGTTCTGGTCGGGCTCGCGCTCGCGGCCGACACGCGCCGCGACGCCGACGGCGCCCAACGTCGCTTCCTGCTCGCGCTTGGCGGGCTGGTGGCGTTCTCCGCCGGCGGCTCGCAGGTCGGGCTGGCGATCGGGCCGTTGGTACCGCTTTTGGACACGTTCCAGTCGATCCCCATCGTCGCGCTCCTGCTCGGCGGCGGGGTGGGGCTGCTCGCGGGCTCGTGGACCGGCGCGCCCCGGATGATCAAGGCGTTGGCCCAGGACTACTCCAGTCTGGGCCCGCGGCGCTCAATCGCGGCGCTGATCCCGAGTTTCGCCATCGCCCAGACCGCCGTCGCCTTCGGCATCCCCGTCTCCTTCAACGAGATCATCGTCTCCGCCATCGTCGGCTCGGGATACGCCGCCGGCGGCGCCGGCGTGAGCCGGAAGAAGATGCTGTTCACGGTGCTCGCCTGGGTCGGCTCGCTGGCGCTGTCGCTGCTGGTGAGCTACGGGGCGATGACGGCGATCGAGTCGCTCTAAGGCTCCCCGAGCGCCGCGAGATCCTCCGTTTCGACGTCTTCGGGCAGCGCCGCCAGCGCCGCGGCGGGCCAGTCGTCGTGGCCCAGCGTGAACGTCGTTTCCGGGTTCGCTGCCGCCAGCGCGGCGACGCCGTCGGCGGCGGCGACGTACGCCACGTCCGCCATCCGGTCGGGCGTCTCGGCGTGCAGCGGGTACGTCTCCGAGAGCGACGGCGGGAACGGGCCAAAGGGCGGCTCGACCCGCCAGACGGCGTCGTGGTCGTGCTCGGCGGGCTCGCCGAACTCCGTCAGCAGCACCTTCCCGGGCGTGTCGAGGCGCTGCAGGCGATCGTGATGCCTGTGCACCTCCGGCCGGCGGGCGCTCTCGGGCGAGGTGTAGAAGAACGTCCCCTTCGAGACGCGGTCGCTCGCCTCCATCTGGTCGGCGTGATCGAGCAGCGCCTTGTAGCCGTCGGCGCTGGCGGGGTGGGCGCGGGCGCGCTCCTCGACCAGCTCCAGCAGGCTCCCCTCCCGGATCGCCTGCCGGACCCGACGGATCTCGGCGAACGTGACGTGGAGGTTGTGTTCGGCGAGCGCGTTCTCCCGCTCGCGCTCGTCGAGTTCGCGAAGCGAGTCGGGGTCGTGCTCGGTACAGACCGGGCACGGACAGGGGAGGTAGGCGAGGTCTTCGAGCTGTTCGGTGCCCCGAACCGTTAGATACCGGCCGTCGCGGGCGTACAGCGCGTAGGCGGCGGAGTCGAACAGGTCACAGCCCACGGCCGCGGCGTGGGCGAACATCATGGGGTGGCCGGCGCCGAACAGGTGGACGGGACAGTCAGTCCCCAGCCCGCGCTTGGCGGCGGCGGTCACGTCGATCATGTCGTCGTAGCGGTAGCTGTTCAGCAGCGGCACGACGGCGCCGACGGGGAACACGTCGAGCCCCGTGCTCGCGGCGTGGGCGCCCGCCTGTTCGCGCAGGTCCGGGTACGTCGAGCCCTGGACGGGCGCGTTGACCAGCATCTCGCCGGTGTCGACGGCCTCGGCGTCGGCCAGCGCCGCCTCGGTCGCCGCCAGCTCCTCCTCGGCCTGCTCACGGCTCACGTCCGGCGGCGTCGGGATGTCGACGGGGGTGCCGATGTCGGAGCCGATCTCGTGCTGGAACTGGAGGATCTCGGTGGTCGTCGTGTCGATCTCGCCGTACTCCGCCAGCTGGAACGAGCCGGAGTCGGTGACGATCGCGCCTGGGAAGTCGAGCATCTCGTGGAGACCCTCCTCGAGGGCGCGCTCCCGGAGCTCGTCGGTGTTGCGGATGATGTAGGAGTTGGTGATCAGGATCTCGGCGCCGAACTCGTCGTGGAGTCGCCGGGGGAGATGGTCTGGAGGTTGGGGTTGACCACCGGCATCAGCGCCGGCGTCTCCACGGTGACGCCCGCACGGGGCACCGTGAGTCGGCCGACGCGGGCCATCCCGTCGCTGGCCCGGATCTCGAAAGCGTCGCGCATGGGTCGAGTTCCGCGGGCGAACGGTAAGGGGTTGCGTTCGCCGACTCAGGGCAGCACGGCGACGATCAGGGCGGCGACGTTGCCGCTCTGTTCGACGGTGCCGGTGGCGACGGCGTACAGCGCGAGGAAGATGATGGCGTCGTAGGTGCCGTGGACCAGGATCGGCACGACGAGGTTCCGAGTGTACTCGTACAGCGCGCCGAGGAGCAGGCTCGGGCCCATCAGCCCCACCAGCGACACCAGGATCGCGGAGGCGTCGCTCCCGACCAGCGAGGTGACGTGGACCGCGGCGAAGATGACGCTCGCGATCAGCACGGCCGGCACCGCCGAGAACGCCTCGCGGATGCGGTTCTGGACGACGCCGCGGAACAGCAGCTCCTCGCCCGGGCCGATCAGGAGGTACGCGCCCGGCAGGAGGTAGAGCACGACTTCGGGGTTCTGCATCGCGAGGTCGGCGACCTGGTTGTTCGCGGACTCGGTGCCGGTCGACTGGAGGATCGCGCCGAGCACCATCAGGTAGACCATCGACGCCACGAGCGCGCCGATGACCAGCCCGAACTCCTTGACGCTCGGCAGGCTGAATCCGAGGGAGCGGAGCGGGATGTCCCGGTACCGGAGGTAGAGCACGGCGGTGCCCATGAACCCGAGCCCGGTCAGCAGCAGCAGCGAGAGGATGATGTTCAACACCGGCGTGATGCTGACGCCGACGGAGACCAACCCGATCACGGCGAGGAGGGCGATCGCGTTTCCACCGACCAGTCCGGCGACGCCGACGCCGAGGCCGGTTCCGACCGCACGGAGTCGTGAGTCCATACCAGAGACCGGTGCCCGCGGGCAAAAGACGTTGCCCCTCGTCAGTCGAGTTCGTACCGGCTCACCGCCAGCGTCGCCCGGCCGTCGCGGATCTCGCCGTCCCGGACCGCGTCGACGAGGTCGTCGTAGTCGACAGTCAGCGTCCGGATGCTCTCGTCGTCGTCGAGGTCCTGCCCGCTCGCCGGCTCACAGCCACGGGCGACGAACGTGTGGTGGGTCGAGTTCGCGATGCCGTTGACCGGCTCGGTCGTACAGAGGTGGCTCATCGTGTCGGCCGTGTACCCCGTCTCCTCCCGGAGTTCGCGACGGGCGGCGGCTTCGAGATCGTCCTCGTCGGGTTCGACGCCGCCGGCGGGGAGCCCGCGGTTCACCCGGTCGACCGCCTGTCGCCACTCCTCGATCAGCACCACCTCGTCGCCGCCGGGGCGGAACGGGAGGACGACGACGGTCTCCACCTCCTCGACGTGGTGGTAGTCGGTCTCGGTGCCGTCGGGGAGCCGCACGTCGGCTCGGCGCACGTCGAAGCCCGGGCAGCGGTAGTCGATCCCGCTGTCGAGGGTCTCCCACGCGAGGTCGTCGCTCATAGGCGGGAGGGCGGCCCGGTCGGGCAAAAAGCCGGGCGATCCGTTCGCGCGTCGACGCTACCGCGACCGCCAGAGATCCCGGGCGCCGGCGCCAGCGACGCCGACCGAGACGAGCGTCAGGCCGAGTTGGGCGCCGTTGAACCAGAACGGCAGCCACGGGAACACCCCCGGCAGCAGCGCCGCGGCCTCCGAGAGCAGCGGGAGGCCGGCGCCGGCGCCCTGGTTCGGCGACTCGCCGACGTACCACTCGCCTTCGGGCGGTTCGCCGGGCGGTTCGCGGTCGGCCTCGTAGGGGATGCGATCGGTCGAGACCGACCAGACGACCGTGCCGTTTTCGGTGATCTCGAAGATGCGCGTGTTGAGCGTGTCCGTCACCAGCGTGTTGCCGTTCGCGAGGCGGTCGGCGTCGCGGGGCCAGTCGAGTTCGATGCCGCCCGCTCGCTCGAGCGTCCACGCGACCTCCCACTCGCCGTTCTCGCGGTGGAGTTCGACGACGCGGTCGTTGTCGCTGTCGGCCACGAGGACGGCGGCCTCGCCGTCGCCGGTGGGGTCGCCGCCCAGCCACTGCGGATTGTGCTGGTGGTCGAGCACGTCTGGATCGCCACAGCGCACGTCACCGTCGCCGTCGGTGTCCGCGAGCTGGCCGTCGTGGGTACAGGAGCCGTCGTCGCCGCCGGTGTCGGCGTTGATCGTCTCGACGACGCCGTCCTGGCGGTCGATCACGAGGATCTGGTTCGCGTTGCGGACCGAGACGAGGAACTGGTCGTCGCCGATCACGTCAACGTCGTTGATGTGCAGCCAGTCGACCTGCGTCTGGTCCGCGGGCGCGTCGTAGTAGCTGCTGGCGTTCCAGCGCCAGACGACCTCGCCGTTTTTCACGATGCGCAGCCCCTCGTACTCCATGTCGCTGAGGAGGTACTCGCCGTCGTCGAGCTGCTCCACGTCGTGCACCTCGCTGTTGCCGCTACTCCGGACCGGGAAGGAGTACTCGTACTCGATCGACTGCGTCTCGGGATCGAGGATGCGGAAGCCGGTGTGGGTGCAGGGCGACTCGTAGGGGCCACAGTCCTCGTAGTCGCCGTCCATGAACCCGGCCATCACGCTGCCGTTGTCGAGTTCGGTCACGTCGAAGTAGCTGTCCGTGTCGGCGATGCGCCACGCCACGTCGTTGCCCTCGTAGGCGGCGACGCTGCCGTACTGGTGCCACCCCACGCCGCCGCCCTGGATCCCGACCAGCGTCCGGCGTTCGTCGTCGGTGCCGTCGACCGCGGTGTCGGGCGCGAGCGCCGCGCTCGCACCCATCGTCACGAGGAGGAGGGCCACGGCGGCGACCACGAGAACGGCGCCGCGTGTCTTCGTGTCCATTACCGTACTCTCGATAGGCGCCGGGGGATAACGTTTGCGAGGAGTGCTGTGCGTCGACAGCGCGCGGCTCAGGCGGTGGCGACGGCGCGGAACGCCTCGTCGACGGCGTCGAGCGTCGCCGAGAGCGTGCCGGAGTTGTCGATGACGACGTGGTCGTCGCGCTCGATCGGCTCGAACTCCTCTTTGAGCTGGTTGTACACCGAGAAGTCGGCGTCGCTCTCGTCGTCCTCGTGGCGCTGGCGCTGGCGGATGCGCTCGCGCACGACCGACTCCTCGCAGGTCACGCGAACGAGTCGGAGCTCCGTGCCGGTTTCGGCGGCGACCGCAGCCGCGCGCTCGCGGCGCTCCCGGCGACGGAACGTGGCGTCGAGGACGACGTGCTCGCCGGCCTCGAGTCGGTCGCGCGCCCGCTCGAACAGTTCGTCGTACACCGCCTCGGACTCCGCGGCCGCGTACGTCGGCTCGGGGAACAGTTCCTTCCGCACCACGTCGGTCCGCAGCAGGCCCGCCGAAAGCAGCTCGGCGATGCGCTCGGCCACCGTCGATTTGCCGGTGCCGGGGAGCCCGCAGACCAGGACGAGCATTCGGTCCGAGAACTGTGGGGAGCGCACTAATAGTCAGCGTTTCGCGGGTGGGGTCGAGACGAGTCTGTCGGCTGTGCGACCGGCTCACGCCCGGCTCGTGTCGACCGTTGGCAGGCGGTTCCTACGTCGCTTGGAGTTCTCCTAACCACGGAACAGGTCGGCTGTAACAAAGCACCGCGGCCCGCCATTCGCGGACACCGACGGGCGCCGCTCGGTCACCGACCGCCGACGCGCGACTGCGAGGCCTCCCGACGGAGACCCATGGCTACCGCCACCGACGACCCAACCGACGCCGGCGAACTGACGCGTGGGCAGCCAGGGGGCCGTGACCGGAGCGATGGCGTCGACGACATACAACGCACCGCGCTGAACGAGCACGTCCCTGTTGCACGGCGGCCCGCCCAGCTAGTTGGTCGCCGAGTCGCATGACGCGGGATCGGTCGTTCCTGGTTGCGTTAGCGGTCGCACCGCTGTTGATCGGCGTGGAGATACTGGTTCACGAGCTCTTACATGGAGTGATCAACGTCGCCGTGACCGGCGTCGTGGCGTCCTGTGGCTTCGGGCCGTGGATGATCCAGGACGGGCGGCTGTGGACGTGTTACGCCGAGACGGGTGTCGGCCCGTGGAACGACCTTGCCACGCCGGTGGTGATGGCGGCTGCCGGCGTCGTCCTGATTCACTACTCGGCGTTGATTCGGCGGGACGGTGTCCGCTGGGGCGCCCTCGTCGCCGGTGCCGCGATAACGCTGTACGAGTCGCTGTACGCGGTGGGGGCACTCGGCCCGCCGATGGTCTGGGCGCAGCATCCCGAACTCAGTGCTGACGGCCTCGACGCGATCCGGGCGTTCGGGCCCGCGGCACTCCTGCCAGGGCTTACCGTGTGTGCGATCGGCTTCTGGGTACTGGTGGGGCGGGTCACCGAGCGACAGTCGTCACAGCGGCTGCTCGATGGGGCGACGGACGAGACGAACGACTGACTGGCGGTGTGAGAATGCGGGAAGTGGGCCGGCGCGAATGTCGAACACGGGAAGACTCGCTGTGCTCGTCTTCCCTGCTCGAATTCGCTTGGCGACACGACTTCCTGCACACGGAACGCCTCGCTGTCGCTCGGCGTTCGTTGAGTGCGGGAAAGGTAGTGGGCCGGCGCGAATTCGAATCGCGGTTACGGCCACCCGAAGGCCGAAGGATACCAAGCTACCCCACCGGCCCGCAGTCGAAATGACGGACCCGGCGAGGTTAAGGGTTACCATTCAGTGCCCGGCCAGGGCGTCGACGCCGCCCGATCAGGCGTAGTCGAAGCCGGAGTCGTCGTCCAGTCGCTCGACGCCGTCGTCGTCCGTTTCGGCCATCGCCGCCGGCGACGGCTCGGAGAGCTGCTGGTAGGCTGCGACCAGCACCGACAGCGAGAAGATGCTCACGAACCCGGTGACGACGTAGTTCAGCACCGTCCCGACGATCGGGCTCAGAATCGTCACGATCGTCGCCGGCAGGCTCACGAGCAGGCTGATCACGAACAGCACCACGCCCAGCCCGAACAGGGGGAACCGGTTCCCCTTCGCCATCGACCAACTGGAGGAGAGCGCCTCGAAGGGCCCCTCGCCCTCGACGGCGACGAACACCTGCGTGAAGATCAGGCTCACGAGGAGGAACAGCCCGGGGATGATCAGCGCGATGAACCCCAGGCCGATGGCGATCCCCTGCACGATCAGCGCGATGAAGAGGAACACCCACGTTATCAGCATGTCGTCGGCCACGCCGCTCGGGATCGAGCCGAGTTCGGCAGCGTCGTGGGCGACTGTTCGCAGCACCACGATCGTCAGTGCAACGTTGAGGATCCCGCCCAGCGTCGCCAGCGCGGCGCCGCCGGCGACGCCGATCGGGAGCGACAGTGCCGCCGCCTGCATCCCCGACGTTCCCGTCGGGGGATTGATCGCGGCGACAGCCGAGTTCGTTCCGAGTGCGGTCAGTAACTGCAGTGCGATGTACACCACTGCCAGCTGGACACCGGCCGCCGTGGTCAGCTTGTCCACGCCGGTTGAGAGGGCGTCTCCAATGTTCAGGGACATGTCAGGCACTCGTGAGAGGTCGTTAAAAATGATTTTGGTAGCCGCACGCTACCACTCCGGCCACAGCCAGCGTCGATGCCCGGTCGAGCGGGTGACGCGAGCACGGAGTTACTTATACGACCGCCGTTTAGCCCCCGACGATGGAAGAGGAGCAGCCCCAATCACTCCCGACCGAACTGGACCGCTGGCTCGACGATCGGGCCGCTGAGACCGGCCGGGAGCGTGGGGAGGTGCTCGCTCGCGCGGTCGCGACCCACCGCCTTCTCACCGACGCCGCTGACGCGACGGACGTCCCGCCGCTGGAGCAGCAGCTCGCGGAGCTGGCGGACCGCATCGATGAACTGGAGGCGGAGACCGACGACCAGATCGAGGACGTCCGTGACCGCGTGATACAGGTCGCGCGGTCCCGGGCGGAGTCCGACCACGACCACCCCGAGCTCGAAGCCCGGATCGACGAGGTCGAGCGCGACGGGACAGCCGAGATCGCGACGCTCCGTCGCGTACTCGCCTCGCTCGAGCGACGGGTCGACGGCGGCTTCGACAACTACGAAGCGGTGCTTTCCTCGCTGACCGACCGCGCCGACGACACCGAGCGGAAACTCGACATGCTCGCCAGCGCGATCGTCGACCTGCGAAAGCGCGTCACCGAACTCGAGGCCGCCGACGCTCGACGCGACGCCGTCGAGGAGTTACAGGCCGACGCGAACCGCCGAAACGTGGGGACGGCCGACTGCGAGCACTGCGGCAAGCGAGTCCACGTGGGCCTGTTGTCCGACCCGCGCTGCCCCCACTGCGGGGAGTCGTTCGTCGACGTCGAGCCCGGCAGCCGGTTCCTCGGCTCGGCGACGCTGGTGACCGGCGACCAGCCGGCGCTGACCGGCGAGTCGTTCGACCCCGCACCCGCCGAGGAGGTGTTCGACGACGATGGCTGAGGAGCCCGAGGCGAACGGCGAGGAGCGCGACGAGGAGGCGGAGATCCCGCTCTCGGGGCTTCGCGATCGGGTCGAGGCCGAGCGCGAGGGGGCCGACGACGAGGCGGATCCGTTCGCAGCGGTCGCGGAGGGCGAGCCCGCCTCCGAGGCCGAGGCCGCGGAGCTGTTCGAGGAGGTCGAGGTCGGCGATATCGACGGCGAGGCGGTCTGGGACGCCGTCGTCGAGGGCGACGCCGAAGTCGCGGACCTGCTGGGCGAGGCCGAGGTCGACCAGGATATCGGGCCGACGGTCGAACCCACCGACACGCCCGACGAGCACGTCGTCGACAAGCGGGAGTACTGCCAGCGGTGTGAGTTCTTCGCCGACCCGCCGGCCGCGACCTGCACCAACGAGGGGACCGAGATCGTCGAACTCGTCGATGACGAGCAGTTCCGGGTGCGTGGCTGTCCGAAGGTCGGCGACGGCGACGAGGCGATGTCGGGGCACGTCGGCGAGCAGTGAACAGACTTTCCCGCGCGGCTCCCCGAGTTTCGGTATGCAGTTCTGCGACGACTGCGGCTCGATGATGGTCGCGGAGGGCGACCGGATGGTCTGCACCGAGTGCGACGCCAGCCAGCCCCGCGACGCGGCGGCCGAGGAGGCGTTCGTCTCCACGAAGGAGCAGACCCACGGCGACCTGATCGAGGCCGACGAGGACGCCGAGTACGAGGGCAAACCCACGGCCTCAGACGTGACGTGTGAGGCCTGCGGGCACGGCGAAGCGTGGTACGACATCAAACAGACGGCCTCCGCCGACGAGCCGCCGACCCGGTTCCTGCGATGCAAAGAGTGCGACAACACCTGGCGGGAGTACAACTGAGCCCCAGCACGCTTTTCTCCCGTCCGGCCGGGGATCAGGCTATGCCCCGCCTCGATCGCGTCGAACCGTGGCACGCCCTCCTCGTCGCGGCGTTTCTCGTCGGCACTGCCGGCTCGCTGGTGGGCGGTAACGTCGCGGGAATCGCCGTCGTCGACGTGCTCACGGCCGCCCTCACCGGGCTGCTCTGGGCGTTCGCCGTCTACGTGTTCGTCGCCACGTTCCGGAACTACGTGAACAGCTACGGGGAGACTGACGGCTCGCTGTGGAACCCTCGATTCCTCGCGCCGTTCGTCGCCGGCACGCTCACGGCAGTCGCGATCGTCGTGTGGGAGCCGGTCGAGCGGGCGTCGACCGGCGCGCTGATCGCCGACGGCCTCATGGTCGGGTTCTGGGCGTTCGTGCTCGTGATGGCCCTGATTCTCACCGGGAGCTACGTCGTCGCCGGCTACCGCGAGGGGTCGGCGTAGCTCAGAGCGAATCGAGGAGGAACCCGCCGACAGCGTCGCCGGCCTCCTCGATCCGGCCGACGAAGAGGTGCCCCGCCGAGAGCGCCGTCGTTTCCCAGCCGAGTTCGGTCGCCCGTTCGACGACTGGCGCCCAGTCGGCGATGTCGTCGTGCTCGGCGTAGACGACCGTCGCGGGGGCGTCGATGCGTCCCATCGCCGGCAGCGCGTGCAGGTCGTCGTTCAGGCGACTCGGCGGCGCGAGCGCGGCGACGGCGGCGAGGTCCGGCGTCGCGGCCGCGCTGCCGTCGACGGCGGTCCCGCCCGCCGCGAGCAGCGAGAGACAGCCGCCGAAGCTGAACCCCGTGAGGCCGACCGTCTCGTAGCGCTCGCTCGCCCACTCGATCGCGGCGTAGGTGTCGCCGAGTTCGCCGTACCCCTCGTCCCAGTCGCCGTAGTCGAAGCGCAGGCAGTCGACGCCGCCCGCTGTCAGGCGGTCGCTGATCGCGACGAGTCGCCCGTCGCCGCGGTGGCCGCGGTGCTGGGGGTGGGGCGGACAGGCGACGACGCAGGCGTCGGCTGGTGTGGCTGCCGTGTCGAGGGTCGCGCGCACGTCCCGCGCGCTCGGGACGACGACCGGTTCGCTGTCGCTCATACCTCCGGGTGGGAGAGCCACTCCAAAGCGCCTTCGGCTCGTCGTGACTGGTCACTCGCGGGAGGTTTTAAGGCGCTGACGGCCCCATACCCGGCTATGGGAATCCTCTCGCGTGCCTCCTACATCGTGCGGTCGAAGCTGAACTCGGTGCTCAACCGCGCCGAGGACCCGAACGAGACCCTCGACTACTCCTACGAGCAGATGCGCGATCAGCTCCAGGAGGTCAAACAGGGTATCGCCGACCTCACGACCCAGAAGAAACGGCTGGAGATTCAGAAGCGCCGGCTGGAGGAGAACGTCGAGAAGCACAACGAACAGGCCCGCGAAGCGGTGCGCCAGGACCGCGACGACCTCGCCCGCGAGGCCTTAGAGAAGAAGAAGTCGAAGATGAACGAGATCGAGGATCTGGAGGCCCAGATCGCTGATCTCCAGCAGTCACAGGACCGCCTCGTCGAGAAGAAAGACGAGCTCCAGAGCCAGATCGAGGAGTTCCGCACCCGGAAGGAGACGCTGAAAGCGCGCCACGACGCCGCCGAAGCCGAGACCCGCGTCTCCGAGGCGATGACCGGCGCCGGCGACGAGATGGCCGACGTGACCCGGGCGATCGAGCGCTCCGAGGAGCGGACCGAGGAGATGGAGGCCCGCGCGGAGGCGATGGACGAACTGCAGGACACCGGCGCCTTCGAGAACGCCCTCTCCGACGAGGACCGCATCGACCGCGAACTCGAACAGGGGCGGACCGACGGCGAGGTCGAGTCCGAACTCGCGACGCTGAAGAGCGAACTCGGCGAGGGTGCCGAAGCCAACGGCGCCGAGGAGTCGGCCGAGTCGACGACCGAATCCGCGGACGCCGACGCGGACACCGACGCCGAGGCCGACCCCGAGATCGAGAGCGAACTCGAGGAGCTGCGGGACGAGGAGTGACGCTCCCCGTCGCCACGCCGGCCGCGACCGTTTTCGGTGGTGACTGACCGTGAGTGACGGCGACGACTCCCCGGGACAGCCCAGCGACACGATGCGCGAGCGGGCCGACGTAAGCACGACGAAGCTCTGGCTGCTGCTGGGCGCGGACCGCCGGCTGGTCGCGCTGGGGATCGTCGCCACCCTCTTTTTAGGTATCGTCGTCGCCGGCGTCGCCCATCCGACGCCCGCCCACCAACTGGTTACCGCGAGCGACTCGGTCGACACGCTCGCGCAGGCGCTCGTGGGCTCGACGGTGACCGGGGTGACGCTCGTGTTGACGCTCTCCCAGCTCGTGCTCTCCCAGGAGCAGGGCGCCGTCGGCGACCAACGGGAGCGCATGGAGGCGGCGACGACGTTCCGCGACGACGTGAGCGACGTGATCGACGAACCGGTCAGCCCGACCGAGCCGTCGGCGTTCCTCCGGGCGCTCGTCCGATCGACCGAACGCCGCGCCGACGGCCTGGAGCGCTCGGCGACCGGCCTCGACGACGAGCTGACGGCGCGGATCCGGGAGTACGTCGACGGGATCCGGGAGAACAGCCAGCGGGTCCGGGACGGGCTCGACGGCGCCCGGTTCGGCGAGTTCGACGTGATCCGTTCGGCGCTCGACTTCAACTACTCCTGGAAGCTCTACACCGCCCGGCGGCTGCGCGCCGCGCACGCCGAGGCGCTGAGCGAGGAGGCGATCGATCAGCTCGAGGCGCTGGCGGCCGTCCTCGAACTGTTCGGTCCCGCCCGCGAGCACTTCAAGACGCTCTACTTCCAGTGGGAGCTGATCGACCTCTCGCGGTCGATCTTCTGGGTGTCGATCCCCTCGTTGCTGGCGTCGACGTGGGCGCTGCTGTTCTTCGATATCGACGCGGCCGTCTCGTACGTGTTCGGTCTCCCCGTCTCGCTACTGCTGATCGCGGGCGTGGTGGCGGTTTCGCTGCTGCCTTTCGCAGTGCTGCTCTCGTACATCCTCCGGATCGTCACCGTCACCAAGCGGACGCTCTCGATCGGCCCGTTCATCCTCCGGGAGACCGACCGGGAGACGACCGAGGAGTGAGCTACTCCGGCCGCACGCCGGTACCCGGTAGTTCTCGCGTCGTCAGCTGCATCTCCCCCTCGGAGAGGGGAACACCCTCGTAGGGGTCGGACTCGAGCAGCAGCGAGCCGTCGAGGTCCGCGTAGTCCAGCAGCGGGCCGAGGTGGACGCCCGCGGCGATGCTGGCGTTGCTCTCGATCATGCAGCCGAGCATCACCTCGAGCCCCTCGGCGCGGGCGGCGTGAACCATCCGTTTGGCCTCCAGCAGGCCGCCACACTTCATCAGCTTCAGGTTCGCGATGTCGCACTTGTCGGCGATTTCGGGGATGTCCGACAGCGTGATGCAGGACTCGTCGGCGGCGATGGGGAGTTCGCTGCGCTCGTAGGCGAACTTGAGCCCCGCCGGGTCCGCCGCGGAAACGGGCTGTTCGATGAACTCCACGTCGTGATCGGCGAGCCAGCGGGAGTTCCGGACGGTCTCGCGGGGCGTCCACGCCTCGTTGGCGTCGACGCGCAGCGTCGCGTTGGGCGCCTCCTCGCGGATCGCCTCGATGATCTCCCGGTCGCGGTCGGTTCCGAGCTTGACTTTCAGCGTGGAGTAGCCCGCGTCGACGGCGTCGGCCGTTTTCTCGCGGATCTTCTCGGTCGTGTCGAGGCCGATGGTGAACGAACTCGTCGGCGTCTCCGCGGGGTCGAGCCCCCACATCCGGTACAGCGGCAGCCCCGTCCGCTTGGCCGCGAGGTCGTGCAGCGCGATCGAGACCGCACACCGCGCCGCGGGGTTTCGTTCGACGGTGTGGCGCATGCGCTCCTCGATCGTCGTCAGCGCGTGGGGGTCACCCACCGCCTCGACCACGTCGAGTAGCTCCGGCAGCACCGCCTCGACCGTGTCCGCCGTCTCGCCGTAGTGCGCGGAGGGGGCGGCGCCGCCGATCCCGGTCATCCCGCCCTCGTCGGTGATCTTCACGATCACGTTCTCGGCGGTCTCCTGGGTGCCGCGGGCGATGGTGAACGCGTTGGCCAGCGGGAGCGAGACGCGCTCGAACTCGGTGTCGAGGCTCATCGCTCCCCCACGATCTCGTCGACGATCTCCGCGGCGTCGAACCGGACCGGATCAGTCGCGACGCCGTCGATCTCGGCGGCGAACGACTCGACGGCCTCCCGGGCCGCCTCGTCGCCGTCGACGTCCTTCGTGTTCAGTGCGCCAGCGACGATTTCGGTCTCGTGGACCGGCGCCGCGAGCGACTCGTACAGGTCGACGTACTCCGGGATCGCCGGGAGCTCGGTGTCCTCGTAGCCGTGGACGACCTCGCGGCCGGCTTCGTGACAGAGCACCAGTTTGTCCGCCATCGAGCCGTGGAGGATGCCACAGGTCACCGCGGAGTAGGCGGGGTGGACGATGCTCCCCTGGCCCTCGACGAACAGCACGTCGTGCTCGTCGCCCTTCTCGAGCAGCATCTCCTCGACGGCCCCGGCGGTGAAGTCGGAGACGACGCGGTCGACGGGGTTGCCCCAGCCGGCGATCATGATGCCGGTCTGGCCCGTCGGGATGAAGCCGGCGTCGATGCCGGCGTCCCGGGCGGCGTCGACGAGTTCGCAGGTGGCGGTCATCTTCCCGACCGAGCAGTCGGTGCCGACCGTGAGGACGACCTCGGCGTCGATCTCGTCGGCCTTCCCCTCGGCGACGCCGATCCCGGGGTGGGGCTCGCGCACGTCGTGGAGCTCGGCGCCGTGTTCGGCCGCGAGCGTCGCGAACTCCTCGTCCTCCTTCAGGAAGTAGTGGAGGCCGGCGACCACGTCGACGCCGGCTTCCAGTGCGGCGGTCACGTCCGGGCGCCAGGACTCGTCGAAGCCGCCGCCGATGGGCGCGATGCCGATGAGTAGTGCGTCGACCTCGTCGTCGATCTCGTCGAAGGCGCCGACGATGGGAGCGTCCGGGACGGTGTCGGTGTGGTCGTGGACCCGGCTGCCGGCGGTGTCGCGGTCGATGACGGCGACGGTGTCGTCGTCGCTGTAGCGCATCACCCCGAGTGCGGTTTTCGCGCGGTCGGGGAACTTCTCGTGGGCGAGGATCGCGAGTCGTCGCTGGTCGGGCATGGTGAGGGGATAGAGGAGGGAGGGTATAAATCGGTGGCCCGCGGTAACTCAGCATAATTCGAGGTGGAGCCTCCGACCTCAAGGAGCGAGCATAGCGAGCGAGTAGGTCGGAGAGGAAACCGACAACGCACAACGCAACCGCACGACGGTAGCTACCTGACCCCCAACGGATAAGTACCGTTAGATAGTAATCTGAAACATAGAGGTGCGTCGAACTGCGCCGATCAAGCTTGTTGTTCCCGATGAGCGGTACGACGACCTCCACGAATCCGCGCGACAGTTTCTTCACTGTGCGAATCGTGCCGCTGAATTCTGTTGGGACGACGACTCCTACGCCAACTGCGTTACGGCGAACTCGACGGCACGGGACGCGCTCTACGAACAACTGCGAGAGGAAACTGATCTTACTGCGAACCTCGTTCAAGAGGCTATCCGTCGTGCCGTCCAAGCGACGAAAGGATGCGTCGAACGGTGGAAACAAGGCAAACGCGTGAGCCAGCCGGAGTTCACGTCGTGGAGCATGGTCTACGACAAGCGAAGCGCGACGTTCTACCGCAACCGTGTGTCTCTCTCGACTGTCAACGGGCGCGTCGAGTGCGCCTTTGAACTTCCGGCGGATAGCCCGACTCCCTACGAACAGTACGTTCTCTCGGAGGACTACGAGTTCCGGGCGAGCACACTCCAATACGACAAGGCGACTGACGAGTTCTACTTCCATATCACGACGCGAAAGTACGATACCGACGAGTCCGAGGTTTCGGAAGATACCGAGCACCAAACAGTTCTTGGTATCGACCTCGGCGTCAACAGCCTCGCAGTAGCTTCGACCGGCACGTTCTGGCAGGGCGACGAATACGATCACTGGTGCCGTGAATTCGAGAAGCGACGTGGTGAGATGCAACAGCGCGGGACGCAAGCCGCGCACGACGCTCTGCTTCGCCTCGGAAAGCGGGAAGAAGCGTGGCGGAAACAGTACATCCACACCGTCGCCAACGAACTCGTCACGGAAGCTGTCGATCACGATTGCGGTGTTATTGTGTTTGAGGACTTGACCAACATCCGAGAGCAACTTCCACAGGCGAAGTGGCACCACATCTGGGCGTTCCGACGCCTCGCCGAGTATGTGGAGTACAAAGCGCCCGAACAGGGCGTCTCCGTGAAGCAAGTTGAGCCGAACCACACGTCCCAACGCTGTTCTCGAACGGACTGTGGGTTCACGCACGAGTCGAACCGTAACGGCGAACACTTCCATTGCCAGAAGTGTGGCTACGAGGCCAACGCAGACTACAATGCAGCGAAGAATATCGGGATACGCTATGCCCGAAAGCGACAACACAGACTCCGTTCCTCGCCCAAGTCGGGGAGCGGAGACGCACCAGTAGACGTGCGTGTGAATGGTGGGACGTTGAACGGCAAGAGTCACCAGCCCATTGCCGGGGACTGATTGCCGGGAGTCCACATCAAAGCCCTACCCTCAACGAGCGAACCCCGTATGGGGTGAGCGAAGTAGGGTAGGGTAGTTTACAGCCCCCGAACGTTCACCCGCCAGAAGTCCGAGAACGCGTGGTCGAGCGCGTCCGCCGGGTCGCCGGTGGCGTCGACGCGGGCGGTCGTGTCCGCGAGTTCGCGTAGCTCCCCGAGCACGCTCCGCTCGCCGACGATCACCACGTGGTCGGCGCCGTCGGCGTGGCGCTCGATCGACTCGGCGGCTTTCTCCAGATGCTCGTCGATCTGGGCGTCGCGGCGGCGCTCGAAGCGATCCTGCGAGAACCCGCCTTTCGAGTGTTCGTTCATCACGTCGCTCTCGAACCCCACGAACTCGACGCGCTCGCCGTCCTCGTACACCCCGAGGGCGAACGTGTCCGAGCGAACGAGCGCGAAGCAGAGCCGCCCGGTCGGCCGGACCCACGCGGGGTCGACGCGGAAGCTGTCGTCCCACTCGACGAACGGCTCGGGCTCGATCGGGAGCGAGAGCGCGGCGGCGACGAGCCCGGCGTCGTCGGCACAGACGAGACAGGGCGCCGCCCGGGAGACAAGCGACGCCCGATCGCCGAGGGTTTCACGCACTTGGTCCGGGGGTTCATCCCCCTCGACGAACGCCGTCAGCGCACCCTCCCGACCGGCGTCGACGCTGCGCAGGCGGTCGGCGACGGCGGCGACGCGGTCGCCGCGGCAGCGTTCCTCGTACCGGTAGGGGAGGTCGGGCTCGGCGCCCCCTTCGGCGCGCTCGAGGCGGTCTTCGAGTTCGGTGATCCGGTCTTCGAGCCGGTTGACTTCACGTTCGGCTTCTTGCCGCGCGCTGACGGCGTCGGCACGGCTCTCCTTTGCTGATTCGGCCTGTGCCTGTAGGCTCTCACACTCCGCTTCGAGTTCGTCGATTCGCTCTTTCAGGTGGCGACGCCCCAGCAGGCGGTCGAGCATACCGAACCCGCGGGCGGGGAGGGGTTTGTAGCTTCGGGGCTCAGTCGTCGAGGTGGAGATGCTGCAACGTTTCGCGGATGTGATACCGTACTTCCTGGTTCTCGGCTTCGTCGAGTGCTTCTAACAGCTGTTCCTCGACGCCGTCGTTCGATGGTGGACCCGTGGCCATGGCTATGCCTTCGAGTATAGGGATAAAGTAATGCGGTGCCTACGGGTGTGTTAGGCGGTGCCTTCGGTCCACCGTGCCACGCCTACGCGGCGTCCGCGGGCTCCCAGCCGCCGAACTTGAGCAGTTGGCCGGCGCGTTCGGGGCGGGCCAGCAGCACCTCGCGACGCGCCGGCAGGTCGTCGCCGGCCAGCGACTCGGGCACCGTCAGCGTCCCCGTCGGGACGCCCTCCTCCCCACGGACCGGGAAATGTGTGCCGTCGAGCTTCATCACGAGCGGGGAGTCGAGCCGCTCGATCCCGTCGCTGTCGCCGTAGAGCTGTCGGTTGACCGCCTCGTGGTCCTCGACGTTGAGGGCGGCCTCCGCCGCGCCCGGTTGGACGTACAACACCCCCAGGTAGTAGCCGCTGGAGAACTGCTCGAACATGCTGTGCGTGTCAACCTCTCTCACGGATGGGGATAAGCTTTGCCGGCAACGCTTTTGTGGAGCGCAATCAGCGCACTCGCGGCGCTGGGAGGGGTGGAAAACCGCAGAAGGACCACAGCGCGTCGCGGTACACCGCTTCGGCGCCGCGCGCCGCGCCGGTCCCGGCAGGTCGCGAGTGGTTTACTGCTCGACGTCGACGGACTCGAGCGTCGCGTCGACCTGGGGCTGGTCGTTGCGGTCGGTCGGCACGCTGCCGAGCTCTTCCACTACGTCCATGCCGTCGATCACGCGGCCGAAGACGGCGTGCTTGCCGTCGAGGTGGGGCTGGGCGTCGAGGGTGATGAAGAACTGCGAGCCGTTGGTGTTCGGGCCGGAGTTGGCCATCGAGAGGATCCCGGCGCCGTCGTGGGTGAGTTCGTCGTGGAACTCGTCGTCGAACTGGTAGCCGGGGCCGCCGCGACCGGTCTCGGTCGGGTCGCCGCCCTGGATCATGAAGCCGGAGATGATGCGGTGGAACGCGACGTCGTCGTACAGCGGGTCGACGCGCTTCTCGCCGTCGTCCTCCCAGGCCTCGCCCTCGGGGCCGACCTCGGCGTCCTCGTAGTCCTCGGCGTGGGTCGAGAGGCTGATGAAGTTCTGCACCGTCGTCGGCGCACGCTGCTCGAACAGCTCGACGACGATGTCGCCGTGGGTGGTGTGGATCGTCGCGACCGGGTTCTCGGGGTTCTCCATTTCGTCCTCGTAGCTCATGCCCGGGAATCGGGCGGGGCGACGGTTAACGTTGCTGACTCCGGCTGCATGCACGCTGGCACCGATAGCCGCCTTTACCTACGCCGCCCGCGTGGCTCCGAGAACCATGAACGTCGCTGCCGTCCTCGCGGCTCTCGCGGTCGGAATCGTCACCGGTGCGCTGTTTACGTTCCTCCGACTGCCCATTCCGGCGCCGCCGGCGCTGCCCGGCGTCGTCGCCATCGTCGGGATCTACGTGGGCTACTACCTGATGGCGAACCTCGGCTGGGGGTTCGACCTGCTGGAGGCGCTGGGGCTCTGAGCCGAGCGCCGCGTCGACCGGCCCGGCCGCTCCGCCGCGCATAGCCACCCTCTTAACCCCGCACACCTTGCGACGGAGGGGATGCTACTCACCGGAACCGTCGTCGTCGACGCCGGGACGATCATCGAAGACGGCGCCGTTGTCGTCGCGGGGGACCGCATCGAGGCCGTCGGGGCCGCCGCCGACCTCCGCGAGCGGTTCCCGGCCCACGAGCGCCGTGCGTTCGACATCGTCGCGCCCGGGCTCGTCGGCGCCCACGTCCACTCCGTCCAGTCGCTGGGTCGCGGCGTCGCCGACGACGCCGAGCTGCTCGACTGGCTGTTCGACTACGTCCTCCCGATGGAGGCCGGCCTCGACGCCGAGGGGATGCGGCTCGCGGCCGACCTCGGCTACCTCGAGTGTCTGGCCTCCGGCACCACGACCGTCATCGACCACCTGTCGGTTCACCACGCCGCCGAGGCGTTCGCGGCCGCCCGCGAGCGCGGCATCCGCGCCCGGATGGGGAAGGTGCTGATGGACAAGGCGTCCCCGGACGGCTTGGAGGAGTCAACCGAGCGCGCGCTCCGGGACAGCGAGGCGCTGATCCGGCAGTACCACGACACCGCGAACGGCCGGATCCAGTACGCCGTCACGCCCCGCTTTGCCGTCTCCTGTACCGAGGCGTGCCTGCGCGGCGCCCGCGACCTCGCGGACCGCTACGACGGCGTCGTGATCCACACCCACGCCAGCGAGAACGAGGACGAGATCGCGACCGTCGAGTCCGAAACCGGGATGCGCAACGTCCACTGGCTCGACGAGGTCGGCCTGACGGGCGAGGACGTGGTGCTCGCCCACTGTGTCCACACCGACGAGAGCGAGCGCGAACTCCTCGCCGAGACGGGCACGCACGTCACCCACTGCCCGTCGTCGAACATGAAGCTCGCCTCCGGCGTCGCACCCGTCGAGGACTACCTGCGCCGGGGCGTCAACGTCGCCCTCGGCAACGACGGCCCGCCCTGCAACAACACCCTCGACGCGTTCACCGAGATGCGCCAGGCCAGCCTGTTGGGGAAAGTCAGCGAGACCGACTCCACCGCGATCAGCGCCGCGACGGCCTTCGAGATGGCGACCGAAAACGGCGCGGACGCCGCCGGGTTCGAGCGCGTCGGCGCGCTCCGGGCGGGGTGGAAGGCCGACATCGTGGGGCTCACGACCGACAGCGAGCGCGCGACGCCGATCCACGACCCCGTCTCGCATCTCGTGTTCGCGGCCCACGGCGACGACGTGCGGTTCACGATGGTCGACGGCCGCGTCCGCTACGAGCACGGCGAGCACGTCGGCGTCGACGCCGGCGCGATCCGGGAGCGAGCGCAGGCGTACGCGGAGGAACTGTTCGCAGAGCGCTGACGCCGCAGCGAGGGCCACAACGTGACGAGCCACCGCGCAGCGACGCCTCCCGACGGAACAGATCCATCAGCGGATCGGCCCCCGCATCGTACCTGAGCTCGACGCCGAGTTCGCGCATCTGCAGGCGCTCAGGTGCCGGAGACGGATAGTTAGCCGTCGCCAACACGGCTCGCAGCCCGTCGCTTGTGGCTCCCGACAGCGACCCTCCGAAATCGTTATCCCGAGTCGACGGGGATGGTCGGTATGCCGACGGACCCGCAGCGCTACGACCCCGACCTCGGACGGAAGTTCGTGTTCGTCACCGGCGGGGTGATGTCCGGCCTCGGCAAGGGCATCACCGCCGCGAGCACCGGGCGCCTCCTTTCGAACGCCGGTTTCGACGTGACCGCAGTCAAGATCGACCCCTACCTCAACGTCGACGCCGGGACGATGAACCCCTACCAGCACGGCGAGGTGTACGTGCTGAAAGACGGCGGCGAGGTCGACTTGGACCTCGGGAACTACGAGCGGTTCCTCGGGGTCGACATGACCTCCGACCACAACGTCACCACGGGGAAAGTGTACAAGAACGTCATCGAGAGCGAGCGCGCCGGCGACTACCTCGGGGAGACGGTTCAGGTCATCCCCCACATCACCAACGACATCAAGCGGCGCATCCGCGAGGCCGCGGAGGGCAGCGACGTGTGTCTCGTCGAGATCGGCGGCACCGTCGGCGACATCGAGGGGATGCCCTACCTCGAGGCGCTGCGGCAGTTCGCCCACGAGCAGGACGACGAGGACATCCTGTTCACCCACGTCACGCTCGTCCCCTACTCGAAAAACGGCGAGCAGAAGACGAAGCCGACCCAGCACTCCGTGAAGGAGCTGCGCTCGATCGGCCTCCAGCCCGACATCCTCGTCGGGCGCTCCGAGAACGAACTCGACGACAAGACCAAAGAGAAGATCGCGCTGTTCTGTGACGTGCCGACCGACGCGGTGTTCTCGAACTCCGACGTCGAGGACGTGTACCACGTCCCGCTGATGGTCGAGGAGGAGGGGCTCGACGAGTACGTGATGCAGGAGCTGAACCTGCAGGACGAAGCGCTCCCGCCCGAGGAACGGTCGACCGAATGGCGCGATCTCGTGACCCGCGAGCGCACCGAGAGCGTCGACGTCGCGCTGGTCGGGAAGTACGACCTCGAGGACGCCTACATGTCGGTTCACGAGGCGCTGAAACACGCCGGCATCCAGCGCGGGGTCGAAGTCAACGTCTCGTGGGTCGACGCCGACGACATGAACGACCACCACGCCGACCGGCTGGAGAACGCCGACGGCGTCGTCGTCCCCGGCGGGTTCGGCTCCCGCGGCACCGAAGGGAAAGTCGACGCGATACGCCACGCCCGCGAGAACGACGTTCCCTTCCTGGGGCTCTGTCTGGGCTTCCAGATGGCGGTCATCGAGCACGCCCGCAACGTCGTCGGCCTCGACGGCGCCGACAGCACGGAGATCGAGCCCGACACGCCCCACCCCGTGATCGATCTCCTGCCCGAGCAGTACGAGACCGAGGAGATGGGCGGCACCATGCGCCTCGGCACCCACGAGACCCAGATCGACGAGGGGACGCTCGCGGCGGCGGTGTACGACGACACGTCCTGTACCGAGCGCCACCGGCACCGCTACGAGGTGAATCCGGAGTACATCCCGCAGCTCGAAGCCGACGGGCTGACGTTCTCGGGCCACGCCGGAAACCGTATGGAGATCGTCGAACGCGAGGACCACCCGTACTTCCTCGGCACGCAGTTCCATCCGGAGTTCCGCTCCCGCCCCGACCGCGCGAGCCCGCCCTTCGTGGGCCTGCTCGACGCCATCCTGGACGAGCAGGGCGACGAAGCCGCCGACGAGACGGAGGTGAGCGCCTGATGGTCGACGCCGAGTCGTTCATCGAGGAGAAAGTCGAGGAGATCCGCGACGAAGTGGGCGACGGGAAGGCGGTCATCGCCCTCTCCGGCGGCGTCGACTCCTCGGTCGCCGCCGCGTTGGCCTACGAGGCCATCGGCGACCGCCTCGTGCCCGTCTACGTCGACACGGGGCTGATGCGGAAAGGCGAGACCGAGAGCATCCGGGAGACGTTCTCCTACATGCACTCGCTGACGGTCGTCGACGCCGAGAACCGCTTCCTCGCCGAACTCGCCGGCGTCACCGATCCCGAGGAGAAGCGCCACGTCATCGGCGAGCAGTTCATCCGCGAGTTCGAACGCGAGGCGCGGGAGGCCGACGCCGACTACCTCGTGCAGGGACCATCTACCCCGACCGGATCGAGAGCGAGGGGAACATCAAGTCCCACCACAACGTCGGCGGCCTGCCGGAGGCCGTCGACTTCGAGGGGATCGTCGAGCCAGTGCGCGACCTCTACAAGGACGAGGTCCGCGAGGTGGCTCGCGAACTCGATCTCGAGGAGGTCATCTCCGAGCGGATGCCGTTCCCGGGCCCGGGGCTGGCGGTCCGCATCGTCGGCGAGGTGACCAAGGAGAAAGTCGAGGTCGCCCGCGACGCCTGTCACGTCGTCGAGGAGGAGACCGAGGAGCACGAGCCCTGGCAGGCGTTCGGCGCCGTGCTCGGGAAGGCCACGGGCGTCAAGGGCGACAACCGCGTCCACGGCTGGGTCGTCGCCGTCCGCTCCGTCGAGAGCCGTGACGGGATGACCGCCCGCGCCCAGGAACTCGACTGGGACACGCTCCAGCGCATCCAGAGCCGGATCACCGGGATGAACGAGAACGTCGCGCGAGTGGTGTACGACGTGACCCACAAACCGCCCGCGACCATCGAGTACGAATGAGAGCGATCGTCGCCGGCCCCGATCCGGAGGCCATCGGCGAGGCGCTCGAAGCGCTCGGCGTCGCCGTCGAGCGCGTGGACAGCCCCGTCTTCGCGGACGCGCTGGGCGAGGCCGGCATCGAGGACGCCGACCTGTTCGTGCTCACCGATCTCGCGGAGGGGATCTCGGTCACGCTCGCCAAGGAGGCGAACCCGGACGTGCGGGCGGTCTGTTACGGCGACGGCGAACTGCCGGAATCGATCGCCGGCACCGTCGACCTCGTCGTCGACCCGTCGCTGCTCGATGCGGCGACAGTCGCCGAGGAGCTCGTCGAAGAGCTGGCGTAGTCGTCGGCGCGCGCTCGGGCCGCGTTCGTCGCGACCGTCGGGCGTTGCACGCTGTTCTCTGGCGGCGGGTTGTCCACGGCGGCTCGCAGTCGCTTAACTCGGCTTAATTCGGCTTATTACGGCCTCAAACGGCCAAATCCCCGTTTGTCGCTGTCCCCCTTCAAGTGCAAGTAGGTCCAGGCTTCGGTTGCGATGAACGCAACGAAACTGCTCACGGTGCTGGTGGCTGCGCTGGTCGTCTCCGCGGGTGCGGGGGCGGTCACCGCCCAGACTGAGGACACGAGCGCCGGCACGAGCATCGAGGCGAACTACGACGAGGGGACAGTGACGCTCACCGTCACCCAGAACGGCACGGGCGTCGAGAACGTCTCGGTCGCCGCCAACGACGAGGACGTTGGCACGACCGACGCGAACGGCACGCTCACGTTCGAGACGAACGCGAGCGATGGTGACGAACTCGAGCTCGAACTCGATGGCGAGGGTGTCGACCAGGAGATCGAGTACGAGATCGAGGACGGCGAACTCGTCCGTGAGTCCGACGACGACGAGGACGACGAGCCCGCGCTCGCGGCCGACGTGAGCTACGACAACGGCACCGTCGAGATGACGGTGACCCAGAACGACAGCGCCGTCGAGAACGCGTCCGTCGAGGCCAACGGCGAGTCCGTCGGCACGACCGACGCGAACGGCACGCTGACGTTCGAGACGAACGCCACCGAGGAGCTCGAGATCGAAGTCGAGTCGGGCGAGCAGGAGCTCGAACTCGAGTACGAGATCGAGGACGGTGAGCTCGTCAGCGAAGAGGACGACGACGAGGACGAGCCCGCGCTCACGGCCGACGTGAGCTACGACAACGGCACGGTCGACCTGACGGTCACGAAGAACGACAGCGCCGTCGAGAACGCGACGGTCGTCGCGAACGGTGAGGAAGTCGGCACGACCGACGCGAACGGCACGCTCACGTTCGAGACGAACGCGACCGAGGAGCTCGTGATCGAGATCACGTCCGGCGAGGAGACGCTCGAACTCGAGTACGAGATCGAGGACGGCGAGCTCGTCCGCGACGAGGACGACGAGGAGGCCGGCCCCGACGAGAACGCCTCCGACCGCGCGAAGAACGTCTTCGCCGTCATCCAGGAGTGGCTCAGCGGTGACCAGGAGGGAAGCCTCGGCCAGATGATCCAGGAGCAGCTGGGTAACGGTAACGACGACGCGCCGGGTAACTCCGGCGACGCGCCGGGTAACTCCGAGAACGCCCAGGGTAACGACGACGATGACGACGAGTCCCCGGGCAAATCCGGCGACGCCAAGGGCAACTCCGACAACGCGCCTGACAACGGCGAGGACGCTGCGGGCGACGACGCCGAGAGTGAGGACGAGGAGTCCGAGAGCGACGACGATGACGACGACGAGGACGAGGAGGATGAAGCGGGCGACGAGGAAGACGACGACGAGGACGGGAACCCCGGCGTGGGGAACGGTAACGGCAACGGCAACAACTAATCGGTAGTTTCCCCGCCGACGCTCTCCACAGTGGGTTCGGCCGCCCATCCTCTCGGTGTGGGTCGGAGGAGGCGGCTTTCGGCGTGACGGCGGCGACGCGGACGACTGGGGGTGTCCTCTTGTCAGAGGCGGGACACCGGGGTGATCTGTCCCAGTCGCGCGCCGTGGCGCACCGGTTCCGTGCGACGCTCTCCACCGGCGTCGCCCTTTTGTGGCCGTTCGATTCCGTAGCTACAGCAGGAACCGTTCGAGCAGTCGACGCCCGAACGGCGGGCGACGGCTCTTCTTCGGGTGGACGGTGATCGTCGTGCCCGCGGCCTGTGCGAACGGATCGTTCTCGTCGTCGAACAGCGCGCCGCGGAGTCGGTGGTCGGCGCCGCGGCGCACCAGCAGATCCGTCTCCAGGATGCGCCGGTCGGTCGGGATGGCTTCCACGTCGACCGGCACGTCGAGCATCGTCGCGAGCTCCGCCCGGTACTCCGCCAGCGACGCCTGTTGGTCGCCGGTTTCCGACGCAGGGTACCACAGCGAGATGCTGCTGCCGTGGGCCCCGGCGACTGCCTCGGCGACGTTCACCGCCGACGGCGGGAGCGGTTCGGTCTCGCCCGGCACCACGACTTCCTCGGGGTTTCTGGGATCGGAACTGTCCACCAGGAGCACGTCACACGGAGCGTGGCGTACCACCCAGTCGATGGGGTCGCCGAACAGCCGCGAGCGCAGGCGCAGCGGCTCGTGTTCGGCGACGATGGCGTCGACGCCGCGGTGGTCGGCGAAGTTGACGATCGCGTGTTTGGTGTCGTGGCTCACGATCTCGTCGGCCTCCACGTCGACGCCGAACTGATCGGAGAGCGCCTCGACGCGCGCCTCGAAGGCGCGATCCACTTCGGACTGGGTGGTCACTGCCTCCGTCAGCGGTGCCTGATCAGGGACTTCCTCGAAACGGACGACGACTACCTGGCCGTCGTCGTCCCGGACCAGGTTCGCCGCCAGCGAGATCAGCGCCTGCTCGCGGCGGATATCCATCTGCTTGGTGAGCGCGACGAGCACTTCGTGGGTCGCGCCTGCCGACGCCACTTCGGTGAGCACCTCCTCGCTCAGTTGCTCGCGAATCGCGCCCGTCGCGGCCCCCTCACGGTCGACCCGGGGGCGCACGTAGAAGAGGTACCAGAGCACACTTGCGATCGTGATCACGACTGCGCCGACGAGGGGGATCACCCCCATCTGCGTCAGCAGGGCGATCCCGCTGGCGGCGCCGAAGAGCTGTATCCACGGGTACAGCGGCGAGGTGAACTCGGGCTCGTACTCGACGCTCCCCTCGCGGAAGGCGACGACGGCGAGGTTGATCAGCGCGAACACCATGATCTGGAACGCGCTGGCGAGTTTCGCGATCTCCAGTATCGGCACGAACGCGATCAGCGCCAGCAACACCGCGCCGGTGAGCGTGATGGAGTTGACGGGCGTGCCGAACCGCTCGTGGACCTCCGCCAGCGACGGCGGCGCGAGCTGATCCCGACTCATCGCGAAGGGGTAGCGTGAGGAGGAGAGGATGCCCGCGTTGGCCGTCGAGATCAGCGCGAGGATCGCGGCAGCGATGACGGCGACGACGCCGGGGGTCCCCATCGTCACCCGTGCGGCGTCGGCCACCGGCGTCCGCGACCCCGCGATCGCCCCCGGATCGGTGACGCCGACCAACACTGTCACGATGGCGACGTACAGCACGGTCGTGAACGCCAGCGAGCCCAGGATCCCCAACGGGATGTTCCGCCCGGGCGATTCGACCTCCTCGGCGATGCTGGCGACCTTCGTCACGCCCGCGTAGGAGACGAACACCAGCCCCGTCGCTTCCAGGAGACCGCCGACACCGTAGCCGAAGAAGTCGGCGTAGTTGCCCGACTGGACGGCGGGGGCGCTCCCGGCTGCGAACCACCCGAGCGCCGCCAGCATCACGACGACGATCGCGATCTGGAGCCGCCCGGTCTGTTTCGCACCCAGGAGGTTGACCAGGATCAGCACCGCTGCCAGCCCCAGTGCGACGGGTTTGAGCGGGAGATCGAACAGAATCAGCAGGTAGGGAACGCCACCGACCAGCGCGAGTGCGCCCTTGAACGAGAGCGAGAACCACGTACCGACGCCCGCGATGGTGCCGAGTAGCGGCCCCATCCCGCGCTCGATGTAGATGTACGTCCCGCCGGCTTCGGGCATCGCGGTCGCCATCTCTGATTTCGACAGCGCCGCCGGTATCACCAGCAGTCCCGCGAGCAGGTAGGCGACGATGACGGCGGGACCGGCGATCTTCAGCGCCAGCGCGGGCAGGATGAAGATGCCGCTGCCGATCATCGCGCCGATGCTGATCGCCAGCACAGACGGCAGGCCGAGGTCGCGTTCGAGCTCCTTCATACGCGATCGGCGACGGCGTCGGCGATGGCGCTCGTGACACAGATCGGCTCGTGGCCGGCGTCGGTGAACAGGTCGACCTGATCGTCGGCGTTGGCCAGTACGACCACCCGCAGGCCGTCGAAGCGGGCCCGGACCAACTGCGCGAGGAGGAGGTTTCGACCGTCGGACCGCGTCGCCACGATCACCGTCACGGCGTCGGCGAGCCCGGCGGCTCGCAACGCGGCGGTGTCGGTCGGCGCGGCCTCCACCACGGGGAGATCAGCCGCGCCGACGGTGTCGCCGACGACGGCGACCGTGTGTCCGGCCTTCCGGAGCCCCCTGGCGACGGCCACGCCGACCGCGTCGCCGCCCAACACGTAGTGATCGACCCTGTCCGGGGCCGTTCTCGATACGTCATCGGTCGATTCGCTGTAGTTGTGACTCATGATGCGGCGAATGACCCGCTCTCCACGGGCTCGTACGAAGTAGTAGCACCCGGAAGTTCATAAACAGGCGGTTTTAGATGACGCTTCGTCAAACTAAGGGGTGGTAAATCCACGAACTGTCACAGACGTTCCTACAAATCTCGCCCCACCTGCCCACCGTCGCCGTCGGGATCGCGGGTACTAAGGCGTCACCGCGTCATCGTCCGGATCGATGAACGATGGAGAGCTGGACGACGTGGACCGGAACATCCTCTACTACCTCCAGCAGGACGCCCGCCGGACCTCCTCCAGCGAGATCGCCGAGAAGCTGGGGCTGTCGGCCAGCACCGTCCGGACACGGATCAACAAGCTCGAGGACAGCGGCGTCATTCGCGGCTACCACCTCGACATCGACTATGACCTCGCCGGCTACCCGCTGTACACGAAGATCATCTGCACCGCGCCCGTCTCCGAGCGCGACGAGCTCGCCGGCGCGGCCCTGAAGATCGACGGCGTGACCGCGGTGCGGGAAATCATGACCGGCGAGCGCAACGTGTACGTCAACACCATCGGTCGCGACCACGACGACCTCAACCGGATCAGCGAGGAGCTCGACGCGCTGGGGCTGGAGATCGTCGACGAGCAGATCATCCGCGACGAGTACGTCTGCCCGTACCAGGGCTTTCTGGACGGCGACGCCGACGCCGAGTAGGGTCGCACCCGGGCGCGGACGGCCCGCCGGCGTAGCCGGACTTTTCTCCCCCGCGCGCTGAAGGGGGTGTATGGACGAACTCCCCGACGTGACGCCCGACCCCGGGACGATCGAAACCCGCGAACTGGTCGTCGACGACGACGCCCTCGTGAAGGCGTTCTTCCTCGGCCCCGGCGCCGAACTCGACAGCCACGACCACCCCGAGAGCCTGAACGTGTTCCACGTGCTCGCCGGCACCGTCACGGTAATCCAGGCAGGCGAGGAGGAGTCGATCGCCGCCCCCGGCGTCGTGCACCACGAGCGTGGCGTCGCCCACGGCGCGCGCAACGACACCGACGACGTGGCCGTGTTCACGGCGACGCTGGCGCCGCTGCCCTGATGGTCCGGTTCGACTACCACACCCACTCGAACTACTCGGACGGCTACTTCATCCCCGGGATGGTCAGAGCCGCCGAGGCCGCGGGGCTGGAGGGGATCGGCTTCGCCGACCACTGCAACGTCACCGCCGAGGGCGACGCCCGACGGCGCCTCGACGGGCTCGGCTTCGCGCTCGACGAGACGTATGAGCGCCGCCGCCAGGGGATCGAGTGGGCCCGGACCGAGACGGAGATCGAGATCTTCGACGCCGTCGAGATGGACTACGTCCCCGGCCGCGAGGCCGACATCGCCGAGTTCCTCGAGGCGGCCGGCTTCGACTACGCCGTCGGCAGCGTCCACTCGGTCGACGGCGCCGACGTCCAGTGGTCCGAGAACTTCGTCGGGCTCGACGACGACGGCCGTCGCGCGGTCGTCGACGGCTACTACGACAACCTCGCGGCGCTGGCCGACAGCGAGCTGTTCGACATCGCGGCCCACGCCGACCTGATCGAGCGCACGCCCGAGCTCCGGGGGTACTCGACGGTCGAACATTACGAGCAGGCCGCGGCCGCGTTCGCCGACTCCGACACCGTCCCGGAGATCAACGCCGGGCGGGTGCTCGACGACTACGGCGAGTTCCACCCGGCGCCGGATCTGCTGACGACGCTGTTGGACCACGGCGTCGAGTTCACCGTCGGCAGCGACGCCCACCATCCCGAGGAGGTGGGCCGCCGGATCGACGCCCTCGAGCGCCACTTCGACGACCACGGTATCGAGCCCGCGACGCTCGACGTCTGACGCGGGGCCCCGACGTTCGCGGGGCCCCTACCGCCACCGCAGGGTTG
This sequence comes from Halolamina pelagica, assembly GCF_001307315.1. Lineage (GTDB taxonomy): Archaea > Halobacteriota > Halobacteria > Halobacteriales > Haloferacaceae > Halolamina > Halolamina pelagica_B. Next base: position 173,842 of record NZ_LGUC01000001.1, on the reverse strand, counting down.
ACACGCCCCGGCCCTGCGGTCGGGGCATGCAGGAAATCCCCAGACTCGGCCTCGGCACGTACGAGAACGACGACCCCGAGCAGTGCGCCGACAGCGTCCGTACCGCCCTCGAGACGGGCTACCGCCACGTCGACACCGCCCAGAGCTACGGCAACGAGGCGGCCGTCGGCGACGGGCTCGCCGCGGCGGACGTGGACCGCGAGGAGGTCTTCGTCGCGACGAAACTCGCCACCGGGAACCTCGCGTACGATGACGCCGTCGAGACCGCCCGCGAGAGCGCCGAGCGGCTGGGTGTCGACACGATCGACCTGCTGTACGTCCACTGGCCGATCGACAGCTACGACCCCGAGGGGACGATCGACGCGCTGAACGACCTCCACGCCGACGGCGTTGTCGACGCGGTGGGGCTGTCGAACTTCCGGATCGACCAGCTGGACGCCGCTATCGAACGGCTCGACCCGCCGCTGGCGGCCCATCAGGTCGAGTGTCACCCGATGCTCCCACAGGACGAACTCCGGGCCCACGCCGTCGAGCACGACTACGCGCTGGTGGCGTACAGCCCGATCGCCCGAAATCAGGTCGCCGACGTGGAGGCGATCCGGGAGATCGCCACGGCCCACGACGCCTCGCCCGCACAGCTCAGCCTCGCGTGGCTGCTCTCGAAAGCGAACGTCGTCGCGATCCCGAAAGCGACCAGCGAAGCACACATCCGGGACAACTGGGCCGCCCGTGACCTCGAACTGGACGACGAGGAGCTCGCCGCCATCGACGGGATCGACGAGCGCCACCGCGTCGTCGACTTCGACGCGGCGCCGTGGAACCAGTAGCGGTCCGAACCGACACCTCCGGGTTCCTTATCCCCGAGAGCGCACAAGGAAGGTGTATGCGCCTCTCGACGGCTGTTCGTTCTCGCGTTCACGACCGCCCCCGCCCATCGGTGATCGGCCGATGATGCCCTCGGACACCCCGGGCCGCTGGGACGACGCCCCGGACCCTGCCGAGGCGTCGCCGGTGCCTGACGCCGACGCGGTCCCCTTCGACGCGACGGTGCTCCAGCAGGTCGCCCACGGCGACGGGATCGCGCCGCGTGACCTGCCGGAGCTGTTGGGCCGGGTCGACGGCCACCTGATCGAGTCCCGCGCGTCGCTCCAGCGCCGTTTCGAGTCGCCGTACAGCGACGATCGTCGGGAGCTGTTTTTCGTCCCGCCGGACTACTGGGACGGCGTGGCCTCGGTGCTCTCGCTCTCCGACGGTGAGAAGCGTGCGGTACAGCAGGCCCACGAGCGCCAATTGCTGCGCATCGGTGCCGAGACCCGCCGCGGCAGCGAGTTCGACGCCGCGCTGGACATCCGGACGGCGGTCGTCGTCAGTCGGGAGTAGCTACAAGCGTCGCTCGAGGTACTCGCCGATCAGCCCGAACGCGCGGACTTTCTGTTCCACGTCGGAGCTGCCGTGGCCCTCGGCCTCGAGTTCCTCGTACTCGAAGTCGCCCTCCGGCCCTTCCTCCCAGCCGCGATCCTGCAGCGCGTCGCGGAACACCCGGGCCTGCGAGATCGGACACCGCGGGTCGTTGACGCCGTGGACGACGAACACCGGCGCCGTCATCTCGTCGACGTGGCTGATCGGCGAACGATCCTCCCAGAGGTCGGCGTTCTCCTCGGGGTCGCCCAACTGCTGTTCCAGCGTCGCCTTGAAGTGGGGCATCGACTCCTCGTACAGCAGTTCGAGGTCGGTGATCCCGATCCACGCGACGCCGGTCTTCCAGATCTCGGGGTGCATCGTGAGCTGGCAGTACGCCGAGTAGCCGCCGTAGGAGCCGCCGAACACCGCGAGGCGGTCCTCGTCGACGAACGACCGATCGCCCAGCCAGCGCCCGCCGGCGGCGACGTCCTCCTGTTCGGCGCCGCCCCAGTCGTCGAGGATCGCCTGCTGGAACTCCCGCCCGCGACCCACGGAGCCGCGGTAGTTGGGCAACAGCACCGAGTAGCCCTGGCTCACGAGGAACTGCGCGTAGAGGTCGAACGACTGCATCGACTGGCCGTGTGGGCCGCCGTGGACTTTCACGACGCCAGGGGTGAGTTCGTCCTCGCTTCCGGCCGGCCGATCCCGCGCGTCGTACAGCAGCGCGCCGATCTCCATGCCGTCGGCGGACTCGTAGGTGACGTACTCGGCGTCGACGAACGCGTCGGGGTCGATGTCGCCGTAGTCGGCCTCGATCAGCGTCTCGGTCGCGCCGTCGTCGTACGCCAGCAGCGACGACCGGCTCTCCGGCGTCGTCTGGGTGAACACCGGCCGCCCGTCCGCGAGGAAGTGGTCGCCGCCCGCCAGCGAGGCGACGCCGTCCGCGAGGTCGAGCGCCGCGGGGTCGCCGTCCGCGAGGTCGTAGACGATCGGCGCGCGGCCGGCACGCTCGCTGCGGAGGGCGTACGCCGTCTCCCCGTCCGGGCCGAACGCTTGGGGTGACTCCTCGACGCTCCCGTCGCTGAGCCAGCGTACCGAGTCGTCGTCGAGGTCGTAGACGCCGGCGTTGGTGAAGTCTTCCGCGTCGTCGCGGACGAGGAGGCGATCGCCCTCGGGGTGCCAGTCGACTGCGACGGTCTGGGAGCCGGTCTCGCCGACGTCAAGGCGGCGGGCCTCACCGCCCCCCAAATCCATGACGTAGGCGTCGCGGTTCTCCATCGCTTCGGTCTCGTTAGTGGCGTAGGCGATCCGGTCGCCGTCGGGGGCGAAGCTCCCGGCCCGGACCGGCTCGTCGTTGTGGGTGAGCTGCTCGGCGTCGCCGGTCGCGGGGTCGAACAGGTAGAGGTTCAGCTGTTCGCCCTCGTCGCTGCCGTACAGCAGGCGGCCGTCGTCGGCCACGTCCTGCAGCGTCGCCTGGCCGGGCGTCTCGATGACCGGCTCGGCGTCGCCGTCGAGGTCGAGCGCCCAGATGTCGTTCTGCTCGTCGCCGGCGTCGTCGAGGTGGAAGAACACGCGGTCGCCGTCGGCGTCCCACGCGATCGGCCAGCGCGCGGCCCGGGGGACCTCGCCGTCGCTAATTTGACGGCGGTCGCCGGTCTCGATCTCCTGTACGTACAGCTCGTTCCGGCCCGTGCCGTCGTAGTAGAAGGCGATGCGTTCGCCGTCCGGGCCCACGCGGGGGTGGTGGAACTCGGGGAGGCGCGCCAGCTCTTCGGGGGTGAACCGTTTCTTGGCTGCGGTGTCGCTGCTCATCGTCCACGAGTGGGCGGGCCGGGGGAAAGTTCCTGTGAAGCCGGTGAAAGCTATCTCGCGTCGTCCCCGTCGGGGGCGGACGCCGAACCTGGCTCGCTGCCGTCGTTCGCCGCGGTCGTCGTCGCCGAACCGCCGGGCGGGTTCTGCGCCGCGGCGATGCGCTGCTGGGCGTGGGCGATCCGCTCGACCGCGACGACGAGCCGGTAGAACAGCCACAGCACGAACACGGCCACCGCCAGCCAGACGGCGGTGTAGACGACGAACCCGACGGCGCCGATCGCGCCGCCGAAGCCGAGCAGGCCCAGCAGGACCAGGAAGATCACCGCCCCTGCGGCGACGGCGAGGAGCAGTGTACGGTTCTCCGAGAGGAAGCCGGTGGAGGAGTCGGCGCGGGACACGGGCGAGCGTTCCGCTGCTGGCGGGATAAACCCACCCGGCACGCAACCGATTTGGGGCGGCCCGCCCACGCTGGCGTATGCGCTCGCGTGGTTGGCTCCCCGTCATCGTCGCTCTCCTCGTCCTCGCCGCCTCGCTGGTCCCGGGCGGTGGCGGCGGCGGGACGATCGGCCCCGTCGGGGTCGACAAACTGCTCCACGTCGTGGGGTACGCCGTGCTCGCGGGGACGAGCCTGTACGCGCTGCGGACCCCCACTCGCCGGACGGCGCTTGTGGTTTTCGTACTCGTGACCGCCTTCGGCGGCGTCGTCGAACTGCTGCAGGCGCCAGTTCCGGGGCGGGCGATGTCGCTGCTCGATCTGGTCGCCGACGGCGTCGGCGCCGCGCTGGGGATCGCGGGCTGGTGGCTGCTGGCGGCGACCGACCGGGCGGGCGAGTCGCCAACGGAGTGAGCGCCGAGGCGCCGTTGCGGGGACAGGTCGCCGTCGCCCGGCCTGTCGAAGCCGTTTTCCCCGTGCCCGGCCCAGTTCGGCCATGAGCAAGCCGACGCCCGAAGTGTACGAACGCGGGCGGGGGATGGACGCGCACAACCAGGCCATGCGCGACATCCGCTCGGAGAACGACGCCAGCTACGACCCGCGCGAGCCGACCCGCGTGTGGATCGACGAGGACAACACCCCCGACGGGGTGTACCAGAGCCTGACGATCATCCTCAACACCGGCGGCTGTCGCTGGGCCCGCGCCGGCGGCTGTACCATGTGTGGCTACGTCGCCGAGTCCGTCGAGGGCGGGAGTGTGAGCCACGACGCGCTGATGGAGCAGATCCAGGTCTGTCTCGACCACGAGGCCGAGGAAGCCGACGAGAAATCCGGGTTGATCAAGATCTACACCTCCGGCTCGTTCCTCGACGAGCGCGAGGTGCCCGCCGAGACCCGGCGGGCGATCGCCGAGACGTTCGCGGACCGGGACCGGATCGTCGTCGAGTCCCTCCCCGACTTCGTCGACCGCGAGAAGGTCCGCGACTTCACCGAACAGGGGCTGGAGACCGACGTGGCCGTCGGCCTCGAAACCGCCACGGACCGCGTGCGCCACGACTGCGTGAACAAGTACTTCGACTTCGCGGACTTCGAGGACGCCTGCGCCGAGGCCCGGGAGGCCGGCGGCGGCGTGAAAGCGTACCTGCTGATGAAGCCGCCGTTCCTCTCGGAGCGGGAGGCCTTGGAGGACATGCAGTCGAGCGTCCGGCGCTGTGGCGCCGTTGAGGGCTGTCACACCGTCTCGATGAACCCCACCAACGTCCAGCGCTACACGATGGTCGACGAGCTGTTCTACGAGGGCGGCTACCGGCCGCCGTGGCTCTGGTCGGTCGCGGAGGTGCTCCGGACGACGACGGACGTCGACGCCATCGTCGTCTCCGACCCGGTAGGCCACGGGTCGGATCGTGGCGCGCACAACTGCGGCGAGTGCGACGACCGCGTCCAGCGCGCGATCAAGGACTTCGACCTGCGGCAGGACCCCTCCGTGTTCGAGCAGGTCGAGTGTGAGTGTGAGTTCACGTGGGAGCTGGTGCTGGAGGAGGAGGCCAGCTACAACATGCCGCTGGCTCGCTGATCGGTCCCGAGGCTCCGGTTGTACGAGCCGGGAGAAATCCGGAAATAGTCGGTGCCGGCCGGGCCCTCACTCGTTCTCGAAGGGGCGCTGGACGACCAGCACGGGCGCGAGCGTCCGTTCGGCGACGCGTTCCGGCGTCGGCTCCCACACGACGTTCAGGATGCTCGGGTCGTCCTCGCCGAGGATGACGAGGTCTTGCTCTTCGGAGATCGTCTCGACCGCGTCGCCGATCGAGACGGCCTCCCGGGAGTCGACCGTGATCCGGTCGTCGGTGATCCCCGCCTCTTGGAGGGCGGTCTCCATGCCGGCCAGTAACTGACCGTCGCCCGCGCCGCCCTGGAGCCGGCGGAGGGACAACTCGGCGTCGGTCGGCCCGACCAGCGTCGCCACGGTCGCGGTGATCGCCGGGACGAGGGTGCTGTTGCGGACGCCGACGAACACCGTGTCGACGTGTTGGACGGGGTTCGGACGAAGGACGACACCGCGGTCGACCTCTTCGACGACCCGCTGGATGGTCTGGGCCACGTCGTGGGTGAAGGCCAACCGGGATTCGACGGTCGCGGCGCCGGCCTCGAACGCCTCGGTGAGGGTCTCGAGTTCCCGGTTCGCGCGCTCCCCGAACTCCTCGCGTGCCTGCTCGGGCGTGGTCTGTTCCGGGATCCGGTGGTACCCGAGGACGACGACCGGCGCCGACGAGAGGAACTCGACGAGCGGATCCGGGACGACCTCGCCCTCCAGGACGGCGACGGGGACGATCACGTGTGGCGTCTCAGGCATCGTTCACCTCCGGGGTCACCGTCACGCCGTCGGTGTACGCTTGGTACCAGAGGCCGCTGAAGACGATGATCACGATCCCGACGGCCTGGGAGAGTGACTGCATGAACGCGATCAAGCCGACGCTGGCGAGCACGCCCACTATCGGGACGTACGGGGTCCCGGGACACTGAAAGCTCGGGTCGTACCACCCCGGGGTCGCACGGCTGAGCCGGAGTTGTGCCACGCACATGAGTCCGTACATGACTAGGTGGAGGAAGGAGGCGACCTCGGCGAGCGTGTCCAGCCGCCCCACGACGACGAGACAGATCGCGAGCCCCCCGACGAACGACAGCGCGAAGTGGGGGGTCCCGTAGCGCTGGCTGATCCGCCCGGCGTGTGGCGGGACGACGTCGTCACGGCTGAGCGCGTGCAGGACGCGGGATCCACCGAGCAGCGTCGCGTTGGCGCTCGAGAGCGTCGCGAGGAACCCCGCGAGGAGGATCGCGACCGCGCCCCCGACGCCGAGGTAGACGCGGGCCACCTCGACGATCGCCGTCTCTCCCAGTTGCTGGAGCCGCGACGGCGAGAACGTGCCCGCGGTGACGAAGACGGTGGCCACGTACAGTACGCCGACGATGAGGATCGACCCCACGAGCGCACGGGGAGGGTGCGACTCGGCTCGACTACCTCGCCCGCGACGGCCGCGATCTGTGCGAACCCGAGGAACGACGTGAACACGAGTGCGGCCGTCGTCAACACGGGTAGCGAGCCGTTGGGGAGCAGTCGCGCTGGCACGCGCGACCGGCCGAGCAGTCCGAGCACGTCGAGCCCGCTCCGTAGCAGGAAGACGACGAGGATCGCGATCAGCAGCCCGACTAGCGCGTTCTGGAGCGACTCGACGTGTTTCGTGCCGAGGATGCTGACGACTGTCAGCGCCGTCCCGCCGACGATCGCGAGCACGTAGCCGATCTCGACGCCGCCGACCGCGCTCGGGATCGACGCCCGGAGGCCCGCTTCGGCGACCACTGCGAGCGTGTACTCGCCGAACCCGACGAGATAGAACGCCGCCGCGAAGACCAGCCCCACCGTCACGCTGAGCCCGACGACACTCCCCAGAAACCCGCCAAGCCCCCGCGAGACGAAGTAGTACCCCCCGCCGCTCTCGGGCATCGCCGTCGCGAGTTCGGCCGTCGGGAGCGCGATCACGACCGCGACGATCGCCCCGATCGCGAACGAGAACGCCGCGCCCAACCCCGCGCGGCCGACCGCGAGCCCCGGAAAGACGAAGATCCCGGCACCGATCATCGTCCCCATGCCGATCGTGAGCGCCCCCACAAGCCCGATCGTTCGTTCGAGCCCCGTTTCGTCGGCGGGGGGTTCGATTCGGCCATCCTTTCGGTCGGGAACGAGGTTGTAGCCGGTAATAACGCTGCTTCGCGTTCCCACTCCCTGGGACGCGGTCCGAACCCCGGCTTCCGGGCGAGTGGTCGGCGATCTCCCGCCACGCCGGGGCCCCCGCTCCGACTACGCGAACTCCTCGGCGAGTACGTCGTCCACGTCGACGGGGCCCTGGGAGAGTTCCAGTTCGGCACAGAACTCGATGAGCTCCTCGTACATCGCCCGGTCCTGTGTGAGGTCCGGCGTGAAACGCGACAGCGTTGCCTCGGTGATCTTCTCCATCAGCTCCGGGTCCTCCGCCCGGATCTCCGGGTGGCGCTCGAACAGCGCCTCGGCCGCTTCCCGGCCCGCATCCACGGTGTCGGCGACGCCCCGCCGGGTCGCGCGAACGAACCGCTGGACCTGTTCGGGCACCGCCTCGATCTTCTCGTCGGAGGCGGTCAGGACGAGCCGGTTGAAGTCCGGCACGCCGTACTCGGCCAGTTCCCAGAGCCCGGCGTCGAACCCGCGGTGGCGGCTTTCGACGATCTCGAAGTTGTGGAACGCGAGGAAGGCGGCGTCGGCTGCGCCGTCGAGCAGCGCGTCGGTGTGGTAGAACCCCTGGTCCACCGGCTCGATGTCGTCGGCCGTCAGGTCGCCGCCGGCCTGCTGGGCCATGTAGGCGACCATCTTCCGGCCGCCTTCACCCGGCGCACCCGGATAGTTCAGTCGGACCCCCGGCGGCATATCGGCGGGTGATTCCCAGCCCCGGTCCGTCGGGTACTGGATCCCGCCCTGGGTGTGCAGGAACGTGGCGATCCCCTGTACCGGCACCCCGGCCGCGCGGTCGGGGACGAGATGGATCGGCTCCGTGATCGCGAAGTCCAGTTCGCCGTCGGCCAGGGCCTCCAGCGTGTCGTAGTGCTCCTCGGGCTCCCAGAACTCGATCGCCAAGTCCTCCTCGGCGTAGTACCCCCGCTCGTCGGCGACGAAAAAGGGACGTGATCGGGGTTCAGGAACCACTCCAGTCCGAGTGTGACTGTCTCCATACTCACCCCCTGTTGCTCCTCCGTGGTATAACTTAGTGATATCACCAAAGAATAACCCCCTCCGACGGCGCCGCTGGGGGTGAGCAACCCGGAGAAGCAGCGGGGCGACTACGCGAAGCCTTCCAGCACGCCCTGGCCGTCGGTACTGCCGCCCAGTTCCGCGAGCGCGGCCCGCTCGGGGTGGGGCATCAACACGGCGACGTTCTCGGACTCCCCAGGATGCCCGCGACGTTCCCCTTGGAGCCGTTGGGGTTCGCCGCGTCGGTGACGTTGCCGTCGGCGTCGCAGTAGCGAAACAGCACGCGGTCGTCGTCGACGAGCTGCTCGTACGCCGCGTCGTCGATTTCGAAGCGCCCCTCGCCGTGGGCGATCGGGAGCTCGATCACGTCGCCCTCGTCGTACGCCGCCGTCCACGGCGTGTCGGCGTTCTCGACGCGCAGGAACACGTCCTCACACTGGAACCGCGCGCTGCGGTTGGTCGTGAACGCGCCGGGGGTGAGGCGGCTCTCGCTCCCGATCTGGGCGCCGTTGCAGACGCCGAGCACGGGCGTCCCGTCCTCGGCGGCCGCGCGGACCGCGTCCATGATCGGCGAGTGGGCGGCCATCGCGCCCGCCCGGAGGTAGTCACCGTAGGAGAAGCCGCCGGGGAGGATGATCCCGTCCGCGTCGGCGGGGAGGCCGTCCTCGTGCCAGACGCGTTCGGCGTCGACGCCGACGCGGTCGAGCGCGCGCACGGCGTCGCGGTCGCAGTTTGAGCCGCCGAACTGGACGACTGCGACCGTCACGGGAGCCACCTCCGTGTGGCGGAACCCTGTCGGTCGCAGTCGGAGACGGAGCCCGTCATTTCGCCTGCTCCTCGACCACGACGTCGTAGTCGTGAAGCGTCGGGTTCGCCAGCAGCCGTTCGGCCATCTCGTCGGCGCGCTCGGCGGCGGCGTCGGCGCTCTCGGCGTCGAGGTCGACCTCGAACTGGTCGGCCGAGCGCAGGTCCGAGAGCTCGAACCCCAGGCGCTCCAGCGCCTTCTGGGTCGTGTCGGCCTCGGGGTCGAGCACGCCGCGCTTCAGCCGCACCGTCACCGTCGCGGTGTAGGCGGTCATCGGCTGAGTATGTTCGTCCGTGCGTAAAAGGACTTGTGGTCGCTCGTGTGTATGCACACTCGTGGGTATCGTCGGTCGGTGCTCCCGACGGCGGAGCCAGTGACCGGTAGGGTCGGCCAGTGACTTTTATCGATCCAGCACGTAGTTTCTGTATGGCGCTTCGTGTGTCGCTCAGCTACTACGACAAGGTTCTGGCCGCCATCGCGGCCAGCCTGGCCGGCGGGTCGCTGTTGGGCGCGGCGACGACCTACAGCTATCGAGCCGGCTTGCTGGTCGGTGCGCTGGTAGCGACGGTTTTCGTCTACGACGCGATATTCCGGAACCCGCCACTCCCGGACGGCGACGCCCGGACCACCTACGCCGTGGTCGTCTGGCACCTGTTTCTCGTGATGCTGGCGTTCCCGTTCCTGCGGTGAACACGGCCGTCGCTCACCCGACACGGTAGACGCCGCTCTCACCCTCCCGAGTCCCGACGAAGAACACCGCGTCGTCGGCGAGTGCGATGCCGTGCTGGGAGAAGGTGTCGAGATCCAGCGTGAGGCGCCGCCGGATCTCGCCGCTCTCCCGGTCGAGCACGTCGAGCGTGTCCCCGTTCGGCACGTACACCCTTTTCGGGTCGACCGCGGGTCGATCGTCGCTCCCGACGCCGAGATCCGTGTCCCACAGCGCCTCGCCGGTCGCGGCGTCGTACGCCCGGCAGGCGAAGGGTGACTCCTCGACGGCGTAGACGACGCCGTCGGCGACTGCCGGCGGGTTCTGGGCGGCGTCGTCGAACTGGACCGACCAGCGCTCGCTCCCGTCGGCGCGCGAGCGGGCCTGGAGGAGCCCGTCGCTCCCCATCAGGGCGATCGTCTCCGCGCCCACGACAGGGCCCGCGTAGGAGGCCTGTTCGATTTCGGCCTGCCAGCGAACGGCGCCGTCGGCGGCGTCAAGGGCGAACAGCGTGCCGTCGCTCTCGGCGACGACGGTGTCCTCGGTGGCGGCGAGTTCGCCGGCGTGATCCGGCACCGCGTCGGCAGTCCACAGCCGTTCGCCAGTCACGCCGTCGAGTGCGAGCAGCGACTTCCCGCCGAGGTAGAGCCGGTCGCCGACTGCCGTGGGTGTGCTGTGTGCGGTTCCCGCCGCGTACCGCCACCGGATCTCGCCGGTCCGGCGGTCGACGGCCATCGTCTCCCCCGCTCGGGTCAGGAACGCGGTTTCGCCGTGGAGCGTCGGCGCCGCAGCGCCGCTGCTCTCGGACCAGTCGTGGCGCCACCTGGCGTCGCCGTTCCGCCCCGTCGCGACGAACGCCCGGACGTACTCCGGCTGGGCCTGTTTCCAGATCGGCGCGTAGACGGCCTCGCTGTCGACCATCGGCGGCCCTTCGTAGAAGTCGCCGCCGCCCGGGCCGACTCGCTCGATGATGGGGTCGTCCGGCAGCCTCGTCTCGGTGTCGCGGTAGCCGGTCCGGAGCGCGTCGTGGGCGGGCGTTGGCCACGGCTCGGGCGGGTCGCCGAGCTCGGCGTCGCTGTGGTACGTCCGGGGGTTCAACGCGTCGCGGATCTCGTCGACGCCGCCGCAGCCGGCGAGCGAACTGACAGCGGCGACGCCCGCAGCGAGCGCAGCCCGGCGGCTGATCGGGGAGTCGCCGGCGTCGGTGGAGGGCAGCATGGCCAGCAGTTGCCGCCGAGCCGTGAAAAAGGGGGCCGCCTTATAGGTCCCGCACGGCGTCGACGGCGTCGTCGATGGCGGGCGCGTCGAACCACTCGGTTCCGGTGTAGGCGTTCGTGCCGGCGGCGTACATCTCGCCGGCGGTGTCGCGAACGTCGACCGGGAGAGCGTCGGGCGACTCCTCGCAGAACGATTTCCAGTCCGCGACGCCCTCGGCCTGCGCGGCGGCTTTGGCGTCTTTCACCGCCGTCACCCAGTCGGCGTCGTACGCCTTGTAGAACTGTCGCAGCACCTCCTTCGAGAGCTCCTGGCCGTCGTAGGCGAAGCGGTTCTCGTCGAACGTACCCGCCACGTCCGCCACCCGGATCTCGCCGTCGACCCAGAGACACTCGATCTTGCCGTCCTCGTGGACGAAGCCGGTCTCGGCGGCGCGCTCGGTGATGACCTCGTTCACCGCCAGCGCGGTCTCCCGGAGCGCATCGAGGTCGGCACGCCCGGCGATCCGGTCCGCTTCCGCCTCGTCGAGGTAGCGGTCCTGCTCCTCGAACTTCGTCGAGAACTCGACGACGGGTTCGGGCAGCGACACCGCCTCGTCGGGCCAGTGGTCGCGGTCGAGCCCCACGTCGGCGGGCTCTTTCCGACGCCGGAGGCTGGAGCCGACGGGCACCTCGTTCCGGAAGACGATCTCGAGGGGACGAGGTAGTGGCGCCCGGCGCTCGCGTGGAACTGGTCGTAGTCGTACCCGTCGTCGCCGTGAGGGAGGTCCGGCACGACCGTGAGGTCGATCGCCATCTGTCGCGGCGGGGCGGCGACGCCGTCGAGGTCGTGCACCGGCGGGTCCTCGGTTCCGGCGTCCGCGGACGCGACGACGCCGCGGTAGTGGGTCGGGACCCCGGCGTCGGCGAGGCGCTCGAAGTTGTCCGCGCCCATCGTACAGAGGCTCCGGCCCTTCTGGGGATCGTGTCGGGCATCGGCCCCCAGTCGAACACGGAGTAGTCGTCGGTGAAGACGAAGCGGCCGCGGCCCAGCGCGTCGTCGGTCGGCTCCCGGTCGACGCGGAACTCCTTGACGCTGGTCACGCATAGAGAGGGGGCGCGACCCACCTTCAATCTTCACATCGGTGGCCACTACCCCTCCGTTTCACGTGGAGATATACACGGTCGTGCTTAATCGGCGGCGTCGGCGCTGCGATTCGACGACCGCGCACACCGTCGCCCCCACCGGGCAGTTTTTGGCGCTCGACTGCCGCCTGTCTGTATGACCACGGCGGCCGACCTCGACGAGGGGGCGCTCGAGTTCGAGCACGTCCCCGAGACCGACCAGTCCTTCGAGAACGCGCTCGCGAAGGCCGCCGACGGGAAACGGCTCGCCGTCGACGACGCCGTCGAACTGCTGACGACCGGCACCGAGTCGTCCGGGATCGACGCCGAACGCAAGGAGCGCGTGCTGGAACTCGCGGACCGCCGGCGTGCCGAGACGGTCGGCGACGTGGTGACGTTCGTCGCCAACGTCAACAACAACGTCACCACGGCGTGCAACACGGGCTGTCTGTTCTGTAACTTCAAGAACCCCGACAGCGCCTTCGAGGTGGACGCGGACGTGGCGCACTCGGGGTTCACGAAAACGCCCACAGAGAGCCGCGAAGCCGTCCGCGACGCCGTCGAGCGCGGCGTGTACGAGGTCACGTCGGTCTCCGGCCTCCACCCCGCGTTCGCGCTAGACGACGAGCATCGGGAGATCCTCGAAACGTACGACGACGCCGCCCGGACGGTGAACTACAAGCCGCCCGAGCGCTACGAGACCGACCCCGGCACCTACGTCGAGCAGCTGCGGTCGATGGCCGTCGACGGCGTCCACCTCCACTCGATGACGCCCGAGGAGGCGTACCACGCCCGCCGGGGGACCGACAGGCCCTACGAGTCGATCTATCGCCGGCTCCGCGAGGCGGGGCTCGACTCGGCGCCCGGGACGGCCGCGGAGATCCTCGTCGACGAGGTGCGCGAGGTCATCTGCCCGGGGAAGATGGACACCGGCGAGTGGGTCGACGCGATGGAGGGCGCCGCCGCCGCGGGCCTGCCGCTGACCTCGACGATGATGTACGGCCACGTCGAGAACGAGATGCACCGCGCGAAGCACCTGAAAGTGATCCGCGACCTGCAGGACCGCACGGGCGCGATCACGGAGTTCGTCCCGCTCTCCTTCATCCACCAGAACACGCCGCTGTACGAGGCCGGCGTCGTCGACGGCGGCGCCAGCCGGGACGAGGACGAACTGCTCGTCGCCGTCGCGCGGCTGTTCCTGGACAACGTCGAGCACATCCAGTCCTCGTGGGTCAAATCGGGCGACGAACACGGGCTGAAGCTGCTCAACTGCGGCGCCGACGACTTCATGGGGACGATCCTCTCCGAGGAGATCACCAAGCGCGCCGGCGGCCAGTACGGCGAGTTCCGCAGCGTCGCCGACTACGTGGAGATGGTGAGCGCGATCGGTCGGCCGCTGGCCGAGCGCTCGACCGACTACGAACAGACGCGGCGCGTGGCGATGGACGGCGGCCCGTACGGCCCGACGCTCGGGCCGAAAGCCGACGGAACGCCGCTTTTGGACTGAACTCAGGCCTCGGTTCGCTCGGTCACGTCGACCTCGCCGACCAGCTGGCGGTGGACGTACGGCATGTCGATCCCCTCGGCGTCGAAGCGCTCCTTGACGCGCTGGACCGCCGCGCTCCGCACCTTGACGTAGTCGCCGCGGTCGGGGTCGTCGATCCAGAAGCGTGCCTGGATCCCCACCGCGGAGTCGCCGAGTTCGGTGACGCGGGTGTCCGGCGCCGGCTCCTCGAGCACGTCGTCGACCGCGCTGATCTCCTCGATGATCGCCTCGCGGGCTAGCTCGATGTCGTCGTCGTAGCCGATGCCGAACACGAACTTCTGGCGCAGCTTCTCGTAGGCGACGGGGTTGGTGATCGCGTTGTTCGCGAGTTCGCCGTTGGGGACGGTAATGCGCTCGTTGTCGAACGTCCGGACCGTCGACACCCGGAGGTCGATCTCCTCGACGCGGCCGGAGTTCCCGTTCCACTCGATCCAGTCGCCGACCGCGAACGGCTTGTCCTTGATGATGAACACGCCGGCGACGAAGTTACCGACGAGGTCCTGGGCGGCGAAGCCGATCGCCAGCGCGAGCGCGCCAGAGAGCGTCGCGGCCGCAGTGAGGAAGCTCGGGAACCCCGCTGCCATGAACGCGACGGCGACGGCCGCAAACAGCACCAACGCGTTGGCGACGCTTTTCGTCAGGCCCCGCAGCGCTTCGGTGAACCCGCGTGCCTTCAGCAGGCGCAGCAACAGCGGGATCAGGACGAGCCGTCCGAGCAGCAGCGTCGCGAGGAAGCCGAGCACGAACGCGATCGCCCGCCCGGCGAGCGCCGCCAGCGAGACGCCGAACAGTTCGCCGCCGAGTCCGAACTGGAGCGCCGTGAGTGGATCCATGCGGATGACTCAACACCGCCCCCGCAAAGAGCTATTGGCTCCGGACCACGCCGCTGCCGGGCTGATTCTGCGGCCGACAGCGACGCGCCGAAGAGCTATGGTTCCAGCGACCAACAGTTAGCTATGGAACAAGAACTCAAACTCAACGAACTCGAAGACGCGCTCGCGGGGTTCGACTACCCGCTCGACCACGAGGCGGCCGTGGCGAGCTGTGAGGGCGTCACGCTGCTGCTCGCCGACGGAACCGAGTCGTTAGCGGCGGTCGTCGCCGACTCCAACGCCGATCAGTTCGACTCCGTCGACGACCTCACGAGCGAGGTGATGAGCAACCTCCCGCGCAACGCCGTCGGCGAGCCCTACCAGTCCGAGGGCGACGGCTAGCCGCCTACTCCGGCAGCGAGAGCGGGCCGTCGCGGCGGGCGACTGCCCGGAACCGGGCGCCGTGGGCGTCGTCGGCGTCGATGCGCTCGCGAACGGCGGGCGGGAGCCAGCCGTCGTCACTGTCGCCCGGGGGCTCGGCGACCTCGCCGTCGAACCCGTCGCGGCGCAGCTTCTCCGGGAGGTAGCGGTCGTACGTCGGGAGTCGCTCGTACAGCGGGACGCCCGCCTCGTCGGCGATGTCGCGCAGTTCCCGTAGCGCGGGCCACTCGTACTCGGGGTTGATGTAGTCGTCCGTGATCGGCGAGACGCCGCCGAGATCGTCGATCCCGCAGTCCAGCAGCTCCCGGGCCGGCGAGAGGTTCGGCGGCACCTGCACCGAGATCTCGTCGGGGAGCGCGGCGCGGGCCATCGCCACCGCGCGGCGCATCGTCGCCACGTCGGGCTTCGCAAAATCGGACCGCTCGTTCGGGACGACGTTCTGGACGATCACCTCCTGGACGTGGTCGTAGCGCTCGTGGAGTTCGCGGATCGCCAGCAGGCTCTCCGCGCGGTCGCGCCAGTCCTCGCCGATGCCGACGAGGATGCCCGTGGTGAACGGGACGCCCAGTTCGCCGGCGGTCCGGATCGTGTTCAGGCGCTGGCCGGGGTTCTTGCGCCGGCCGCCCGAGTGGGCGCGCACGTCGGCAGTCGTCTCCAGCATCACGCCCATCGAGGCGTTCACGTCGGCGACTTGAGCCATCTGCTCGCGGGTCTGGTCGCCGGGGTTGGAGTGCGGGAGCAGGCCCTCCTCCAGCGCGATCTCACAGGCCTCGCGCAGGTACTCGTGGATGGAGTCGTGCCCCCACGCGGCGAGTTGGTCGTGGATCGCAGTGTAGCGGTCGTCGGGATCGTCGCCGAAGGTGAACAGCGCCTCCGTACAGCCGGCGTCGGCGCCGATCCGGCACTCCTCGCGGATCTCCTCGGGCGACATGAGCGTCGCCTCGCCCGGCACGTCGTAGTAGGTGCAGTAGGTGCAGGTGTAGCGGCACGCGGTGGTGAGCGGAATGAACACGTTCCGGGAGAACGTGAGCGCGTCGGCGGCCGCCACGTCGTCGGGCGTCACGTCGAGCAGGCGGTCGATCTCGTCGTCGGCGATCGAGAGGTCGATGTCGTACTCGTCGGCGCCCGGGATCACGCCCGGAGGTGGCAGGGGACGAGTATGAAGGTTTCACTCGGGATCGGATTCGGCTACTCCCGAACGGCTTCGACCCGCCCGCCGCCCACGTCCAGTTCGAACCCGGCGTCGACGAGCCAGTCGCGCGCGGCGCCGTCGCCGTGGAGCAGCACCTCGGTCAGGTCCGCGGGCTCGTCGATGTCCACCGCGAGCCGCCGGGAGTCGACCTCCCGGACCGAGATCCCCTCCTCGCGAGCGATCGCGAGGTGGTCGCGGTAGGAGGCGCCGTGGTAGTCGACGTGGAACGCGGGATCGCGGGCGAGGAAGGCGTTCGTGCCGCCGCCGAGACCCGCGGCGATCGCGAGGTCGGCGTCCGAGTCGAGGAGGGCTTCGAGTGCGTCGGGCGTCGCGAGCGCGAGGTCGGCCATCACCACCGCGGTCGGCGCCGTGTCGAGGCGGTCGTTCACCGCCGTCGTCAGCGGGCGGTCGTCGACAACGACCGACGCCTCAACCTCGACCGGCCCGGTCGCGAGCACGGTCACGTCGAGGTCGCGGTCGACGCCGCCGAGCGCGGCGAGCACGTCCGCGAGCATCGCCGCGGCGAACTCGCGTCGCTCGTCGGGGGTGAGAACCTTGCCCAGCCGCGTCTTCGGCCGGTCGGCGGAGAACGGAACGACGATTCGCACGAGGGGAGGGCGTGATCAGAACAGCGACTCGAGCTCGTCGTCGTCGTCGTTGACGAGCTCGTCGAGGTTCTCGTCGCTCTCGTCGCGGATGTCCTCGATGTTGTCCTGTGCCTCGATCGCGACCTGCTGGAGCTCCTTGATCCGCGGGACGTTGTTCACGCCCGACAGCAGGATCACGCCGGCGACGAAGTTCGCGCCGGGGACGGGGTAGTCCCCGCCGCGAACCTCCATCGAGCCGGTCTGCTCCTCGAGCCACTTCCGCCCGCGCTCGATGCCTTTCCGGTTGAGGTACTTCGGCGGGCCGGCCATCACGAGCAGCGCGCGTTCGGTGCCCTCGATCTCACAGGGGAGCGTGAGCCGCCCCAGCGCCGCCTTTCGGACGAGGCTGGTGATACGGTTCGTCGTGTGAGCGGTGTCGAGTTCGTCCTCCTCCTCGCCGCCGGTGAGCCGCGAGAGCAGGCCGCCGCTGCTGCCGCCGGTGTTCTCCACTTCCTCGCGGGCGTAGCCGACGGTGGAGACGCCACCCCCGCGAGCGTGTTGATGATCTCCGAGGAGTCGACGACGCTCTCGGCGACTTCGCCGCCCTGTTCGACCTCGCCGGCGCCGAACAGGATGCCGAAGCGCTTGACGATCTCGTCGTTGATCTGGTCGTAGCCGCCCTGGACGGACTCGCCAGTTTTCCGCCAGGCGTCGTTGTCGAACACGAGGAGGTTGTCCACCTCGCGGACGAACGTCTGGAACGAGCGCGCCGCGTTGAGGGTGTAGATCCCCCCTCGTCCGAGCCCGGCAGGATCCCCATCCCGTACACCGGCTCGGTGTAGATGCGCTTGAGGTGCTTGGCGATCACCGGCGCGCCGCCGGAGCCAGTCCCGCCACCCAGCCCGGCGATCACGAGGAACGCGTCGACCTCGTGGACCGGGATCGAGTCGATGGCGCCCTGCACCTCGTCCATGTCCTCCTCGGCGATCTCCGCGCCGAGTTCGTTGTCGGCGCCGACGCCGTGGCCCTTCACGCGGGACTGCCCGATGAGCACCCGTTGGCTCTCCGGGATGTTCTCGAGGCCCATCAGGTCCGCCTTCGCGGTGTTGACCGCGACGGCCGCGCGGACGATGTTCGAGCCCTGCTCGGCGTCGTAACCGACGAACTTGTCGACGATCTTGCCGCCGGCTTGCCCGAAGCCGATCATTGCCAGCTTCATACGTGCGCTCCCCTCATCGTTGGTCGAGAGTCACGAGGATGCCGAACAAAAGGCTTGTGGGCCAGCCCCACGACTTGCCGGGGAACGCGTCCCGGATTCGGCGGTTATTTTCCAGAAACTGATGCGTTTGGTCTATCGGCGCGCCCAGTCGAGCATGCGCGCGTAGAACGGGTCCGACCCCAGCGCGTCGGCGTCGCCGACGAGGACGAGCGACTTCTTCGCCCGCGTGAGCGCGACGTTCATCCGCCGCGGGTCCTCGTAGATCGGGCCGTCGAGGTCGCCCGTGGCGACGAAGGAGACGACGATCACCTCCTCGCTCGACCCCTGGAACCGGTCGACGGTATCGACCGTGGCGTCGACACGTCGGGTGATCTCGGCGACCTGCGCGCGGAAGGGGGCGATGACGCCGATGTCGTCCGGATCCACGCCCGCGGCGACGAACTGGTCGACGATCTCGGCCACGCGGTCGGCCTCCGCGGGGTTGGTGTTGCCCACGCGCGCCCCGTCCGGATCGACGAAGGCGACAGGATCGCGGAGCGGTTCGGGCAGCGCGTCCGGATCCATGCCGTCGAGGTCGCCGATGCGTTGGGCCGCCACCGCCCCGTTCGCGGGCGGAGCGCGCCGTCGTAGAACTCCCGGGAAGAGAACGCCTGGATCCGCTGGGCCATCCGGTACTGGCGGTCCAGCAACACCGACGCCTCCGGGGCTAGCTCGTGCAGGCGCTCGAACAGCGAGGTCGAGAGGTCGAGCCGGGCCGGCCGGCCGTCGACGCCACTGCCGTCGGCGCCGTCGCCGGTCGTGGTACCGCCGTCGGCCTCCGCCAGCCCGTACTCGCTGGTCCACGCCTCGCCGCCCTCGGCCTGCACGACCGGGGGAGCTGCTCGTGGTCGCCGACGAGCACGAACCGGTCGGCGAGGTTGATCGCCGCGAGCGTCGCCGGCTCGGTGAGCTGGGAGGCCTCGTCGACCAGCGCCACGTCGAACGCCTCCTCGCGCATCACCCGCGAACCGCAGGACGCCGTCGTCGCCGCCACCAGCGAGGCCGCTTTCAGTTCGGCGATGCGGTCGCCGGGCTCGCCTTCCTCCTTCAGGTGCAGGTCCTGCATGTCCTCGCGGATGCCGGACTCGGTGCCGACACGGGCGATCTGCTCGTCATCGACACCCGCGTCGCGGACCGCTTCGAGGGCGTTGTCGACCGCGCGGTTGGTAAAGGCCGAGAGCAGCACGCGCTCGCCCTGCTCGATCATCGCTTTCACCGTCCGGGCGATGGTGTACGTCTTCCCGGTGCCGGGCGGGCCGTGCACCAGCGCGAAGTCATCGGCGCGGGTGGCGAGGTTCACGGCGTCGTTCTGGGCCTCGTTGTTGTCGATGTACTCGCGCATCTCGCCCGAGAACTCCGGCTCCCGACGGCCGAACAGCACGTCCTTCCGGTCGGGATCGCCCGTGAGGACGCCGTCGTGGAGCGCGGTCAGCATCCGGTCGACGGAGAGTTCGGAGGGGTACACGTCGAGCCGGCGCACGTCGACGGGTTCGTCGGCCTCGACGACGATCTCGGCGCCGGCTTTCCCGGTGCCGAGCGACTTGATCCGGCAGAGCTCGGCGTGGCCCTGCACGGGGTCGCCGTCGCTCGCGAGCGCCACGTCGCCCTCCCGGAGCTTCGAGACGGCGTCGTCGGGTTTTCGGGCGCGCAGGCGCCAGCGACCGCCCGAGATCGCCTCCCGGTCGATCGGTTCGAGGTCGATCAGGGCCCGGTCGTCGTCGGCCCGTTCTTGGGCGCCCTGCTCCCAGAGCTTCCGGTACTCGGCGTGGACCTGGCGGCGCTCGGCCTCGATCGACTGGTAGAACCCCTCGAAGTACGCCCGCTCCTCGGGCGGGAGCGGCTGGCCGATCTGGCCGGCTTTGGACTCTTGATCAAGGCGGCCCGAGACGACCATGCAGGTGTCCTGCTCGAAGCAGTACTGGCAGTTGGCGTCGGCCTCGAACCCCGAGGGGATCGAGGCGTCGAACTCCATCGCCGCCAGTTCGTTTCTGGTGCGGACGACGAACTTCAGCAGGCCCGGCCCGACCGAGAACTCCTTCGCCGGCGAGAGGTCGCCCGTCTCCTCGGCGCGTTCGAGCGCGGTGTTCTTCGTGTAGAGGAGGGTGCCCGTATCGGCGTCGACGCCCTGCTCCTCCAGCATCAGCGCGTAGCAAGCCGCCTGCATCTTGTCCTGGAAGCGCGGCTCGCGCTTGGTGTTCTTCCCCGTCTTGAGTTCGACGGGCATCCCCCGGCGCAGCGCGTCGGCGCGACCCTTCAGCCCGAAGGTTGGCGAGATCAGGGTGTACTCCGAGCGCCAGGTGTCCTCCTCGGTGAGCGTGCCCTGTTGGAGCCAGCCCTCGACGGCCGCGGCGTTCCGGCGCACCTCGTTCTCGACCTCCTCGCGGTCGTAGCCCAGCGCGCCGAGTTCGAGGCCGGCCTCCGCGACGCGCTGGTCGATCGCGTCGTCGAGATCGCGGCCCCGCAGCAGGTCGCCGAACACCTCGTGGACGACGGTCCCCTTCACGACGGGGTACTTCAGCGGCACGCCGGAGAGCTTGTTCAGGTAGTACATCCGCGGGCACTGCACCCACGAGCGCACGGCGGTCACGTCGACGAGGAACTCCGGTTCGAGCACGACCCACGAGTCGGGGGTGGTCTCGTAGGTGGTCTCGCCGCGGAACTCGTCTTCGCCGGCGTCGGTGACGAGCAGCTCCATCCCCGCCTCGGCGTACTCGGCGGTCTCGGACCACTTGTTCCAGAGCGTCACCGTGGTGGGGTCGGCGGCGCCGCGCTCGGGCCGGATCGTGAGCTCGACGAGGTCGGCGCCGCCCGCGGTCCGTGGCTCGCCGACGTCGACGATGGGGCCCCGAAGTCGCATTGTGGGAGGCAGTGGGTCCCGGAGGTAAACGGTGTCGGTCGGGGTGGTTCGCGAGCGGTCGCCCGAACGCTTTTGCCGGAGTGACGTCGATATAGGCGTATGAGTACCGACGCGTCGAACACCGGCTCGACCGCGGACGACCCGGCGTCCCGCAACATCTCCCTGTCGTGGAACGAGGACGCCGAGAACTGGTCGGCAGTCGACGAGGACTTGGGCGTCGCCTCGGTGGGCGAAACTCGCGAAGAGGCGCTCGAAATGCTCGACGAGGCAGTGGCTCTCCACACTGGCGAGACGGGCGAACCCATCGATTCTTGGGAGGACGAAAAGGACGTACTGGAGGATCTCGGGCTCGATCCGGCCGAAGTCGAGGAAGCCCGCGAAAGCGACACTGAGCTCCCAGATTTCCTGCGGTAACGGTGGTCCGGAGACATTTTCCCGGCCGTGACATCGTCAAAGTCCTCACAGACCACAGTTACAGTCTAGTTGGCCGTGAGGGGAGCCACGTCCGACTACGCTGGAACCCTCCAAACGAACACGACACCGAGGTGCGGCTCGTGACCGTCCCAGTCGGCCACGAGGTGGGTGGAGATACCCTCCGGAACATCGCGGATCAGTGCGGCGCCGAAGACTTCGACGCCTTCTGCGAGTGGATCGACCGGAACCGGTAATCCGACTCAGCGCTGCTCGCTCATCCACTCGACGGCGAAGTCGACCAGTGCTGGCTGGTCCACTAGCTTCGTGGTCGCCGCGCCCACCTCGCCCGCAGTTATCGCCGCAGAACACTCCGCCTCGAACGCCGCGCCGATATCCGGGAAGTCGCCGTTGTCGTGCTCGATATCCGTCCACTCGACCCACTCGCGATCGCCGTCGCGCTGGATCGGCGCGCCTGCGGTCGTTTCGTCGGCGTCGATGTCGGCGCGGTACTCCGCGAGGTGGAGCGAGGTGTTCGTCGCGTGGTCGGTGCCAAGCAGGAGCACCGAGCCGTCGCGTTCGTACACCCGGGCGAGCGGGGAGTCCTCGCCCATCCCGTTCGCGAAGCTGTGGGCGTCGACGACCGCCGCGGCGTCGGCGCCCCACGCCGCGAAGGAGTAGAGCGGGTGCTGGCTTCGTCGCGTACCCGGGTAGTCCCGGAAGCACTCCGCGACCGCGCCCATCGAGCGCGTCGGCGTCACCGCGGGCCGGAACGGGGGCATCGACTCGCGGATCCGTGGGATCCAGTCGTCCGGCACTGGGGGGCTCGTCCAGACCGACGGATCGCTGTACTGCGTCGAGTGGGTCGGCATCACGATGGTGCCGCTCTCGGTCACGACACGCTGGAGCGCGTCGACGACGGCCTGTGGGCCACCTGCGACCCAGCCGAGTTCCGAGAGCGCGCTGTGAACGATGAGGGTGTCGCCCGCGTCGACGCCTAGGTCACGGAGGTCGGCAGCGATGCGGTCGACAGTGACGGGGTCGTCGACGGCGTCGACGGCGGCGTGTTCGTCCATAGCGGTGGGGCGAACGGCGAGTATACGTGTCTTGTGGGGCCGCGCGGCTCAGGGGACGAACAGCATCGCGGCGTAGCCGACGCCCACGAGCGTCATCACGGCGCCCCCGCCAGTCAGCCACTTGTACCGCCGCAGGAGTCGGTCACGGACGGCGTCGCGCTCGCCCGGGAACAACAACACGTCGTCCCCGGAGAGCCCCCAGAACGCGTCGCCAGCCTTCGTGACGCGGTCGTACTCGCCAACCGCGGTGACGGTGTTGTCCGGGGCGAGCGGTGCGAGTCGCAGTCGGTGGTCCACTCCGGGGCGGTCCGGGCTATCGACGCCTGATGCCGCGAGGAACGATGCGACCGCGTCGGGCACCGGCTCCCCTTCCGGCAGGTCGATGCTGTAGCTCCGCCTGGCGAGCCGGGCCCGCCGGACGGTTACGGCGTCCTCGTCGAGACGGACGCGGCCGCTGCCGTCGTCGACGGCGAGCGGCCGCACCCGTTCGCCCTCGGCGAGGGTGACCCACACCGGCGAGCGGTGGGCGAAGCCGCGATCCTTCTGCAGGGCGTACGTGCAGGCGAGCGCGCCGCCGTCGAGGCCCGGAACGGTGAGCGTTCCGTCGATCGCGCGGAGCGAGCCGTCGACGGCCACCGTCCCGGTCTCCGGGGCGCCGGTGGGGTGTCCGTCGCCGCGGCCAGGCGGCCGTTCGTCGTTCGGGCCGCGAGGCCGATCACGACCAGGGCCGGGCCGATCGCGCCGAGGACGACCGGCACACCGTCGACGACGGTGAACTCCCCGCCGCCGGCGTTCGACCCCGCGATCCCGAGTGCCAGCACGACGACGCCGACCACGCCGGCGGCCACTACGGCGAGTGGTGGGGCCCCCGTCCGGCGCTCGAACGAGCGCAGGCCGAGCCGAACCGAACTGGGCGGGACGATCGCGAGCGTCACGCCCACCAGGAGGAGCACGGCGAGTGCGGACATCGCGAACTCGAACGTGGAGACCATGCGACGGCGATACGCTGGGTGGCTGTTAAACGTTGTTCCGGCGCCGCCCCGTTGAACCGCCGCGTTCAAGCCCTCGTCACCCCTCTGTTGGCCTATGAACAGGAGCGACCGCGGCGGCGGCGACGGCTACGGCTCGCTGCCGCTCCAGGTCGGGTTCGTGCTCATCATCGCGCTCTCGGGCGTGTTCGTCTCGATCCAGGCCGGCGCTGGCATCCGGTTCGCGCTGCTGGCCGGCGTTGCAGGGCTGGTCGCCGGCATCGTGATCACGTGGTTCGTCGTCAGGAACCTCCGGGACGTGATGCCGGACACGCCGGACATGTCCGACCGCGAGTGGTAACGGCGCGGTCCGGGCGGAAATGCGGTTAGGCGACCCGCGCGAGCCAGCGCTCGGGCTCGTCGAGTTCGGCGTCGGTCGGCAGGTTCTCCGGTCGGTCCCAGACTTTCGCCGCCGCGTCGAGCCCCTCGGCGTCGGCGACGGTGGTGAAGAAGTCGGCGCCGCGCTCGTACTGCCGGCGCTTGAGGCCGAGGCCGAGCAGGCGGCGGATGAGCTGATCCACCGGTCCCCCACCGCCTCGACGAGCGTCGATCTTCCGTCGCAGGTCGTCGTACTCCTCGTCGAACGCGCGATCCATCAGCAGCTCCGCGTACCCCTCGACGGCGGTCATCGCGGCGTCGAGTTCGGAGAACGCTTCGCGGTTCAGGCCGCCCGACGCGAGTTGGGTGACGGTGTCGCGCATCCGTGACTCCAGATACTCGGGGAGCCAGTCGGCGGCGCCGAACTCCGCGGCGTGGGTCACCTCGTGGAACGCGATCCAGCGACGGAACCGGGGGAAGTCGACGTCGAGTTCGCGGGCGGTGCGCTCGATGTTCGGGTGGACGAAGTAGAGTTCGTGGGTCGGCCCGCCGTCCGCTTCCGCCAGCAGCAGCGGGTCGTACTGGCCGAGCACGTGCCGCCCGAGGAAGGCGAGCGAGAACGACAGCGACCCCGTGTTGACGACGCGGGAGGCGCCGGGAAAGAGCGGCTGGTCGAACTCGTCGGTCATCGGCTCGATCAGTCGCCGGAACGTGTCGACGTTGGCGTCGATCCAGTGGTGGCGGTTCTGGAGCGAGATCGTTTCGGGCACGTCGAACGCGACCCCGCCCACGTCGCGGATGCGGTCGCGGGCGTCGCGCACGTCCGTCGCGTACCCCTGGCGCTCGGCCGCCGAGAGCTCGAGCGAGCCGGGGTCGGTACTCGCTTTCGCCGCCTCGGAGACGGCCCGCCAGTCGACGACGCCGTCCCCGGAGGCGGAGACGACGGCGTCGACGCTGCGGAAGAGATCCATACCCACACTCGGCGGCGGGCGGGCAAAAACCCTCGTTCGCGGCTACTCCTCGACCACGATCTCCTCGCTCCCGGCGAGGAGTTTGTACGCGGCCAGCGCCAGCGCCAGCAGCAGGCCGACGACGGCGGCGACGACCAGCCCGAGGCGGCCGCCCGACTCCTCCTCGGGGCTGGTGATCTCGATCGGGACCGAGTCCCCGGCCTCGGCTTCGAGCTCCTGGGTCGCTTCGTCGACCTGCTCCTCGATGTCGTCCAGCGCGTCGAGCCCCTCGGGTTCGACGCCGCCCAGCAGCTTCCGGACGGCGTAGGCGATCGCCGCGAGGGCGCCCAGGCCGGCCAGGGGCGCGAGCAGACTGAGGCCGGGCCCCTTCGAGCTCTCGAGCGACTCCTCGGCGGTCTCGCTCGTGCTCGTGTCGGCCGCGCCGGTGTCGGTCGGTGTCGCCTCGTCGGTCAGTTCGTCGACGCCCGGGAGGCTGCGCGGCCCGACTTGGAACCCGTCGTGGAAGTGCAACTCGAAGAACGTGAACTGTTTGTCGGCCATACATGTCTGTTCGGTCGGTAGCGTGATAGCCGTTTTGGGCGCGGTCACGGAGGGGGCGGAACCGCCGACGGCCACGCCCGGCGTCGCCGCTTACGCGCTCCCGGCGTCGGTGTCTGACGGGCGCCGAATTGCTACGGCGGCCCGCCGGGTGAGGAACCCGAGGCAGAAGCCGACGACGGCGATGGGCGCGCCGACCCCGACCCCGATGACGACCGCGAACCCGACCGCGCTCGGCAGGGAGACTACCTCCGCACCCCACGCGTACGTGACTGTCGTCCCGTAGCGTGTGAGGGCAGCGCCGAAGACCGGCGCGCTCACGAGCAGCGTCGTCGGGAGGACACCGGAGTTGGCGGCCGCGCTGGCGGCAGCGAGGAGGAGCAACGCGCCGACGGCGGCGAACACTGCGAGGGCGGGATCGGTTCCAAACCACGTCCCGCGGACGGACGCGACGAGGGATTCGTAGCCGACCGTCGAGCCGACCCACCACGCCGTTGCCAGCGCGAGCACGGGGCTCGACAGCGTGAGGACCACCGAGCGGCCGGTTCGACGGCCGAGCAGGAAGGCACGCAGTGGGCCCGTGGCGAACCGTTTCGCCGGACCGGAGAGCTCGCTCGCGCTGCCTTTCCCACGCCGCCAGGCGCTGTGGAGGCGGCGAGCGACGTCGCCGAGCGCCCGCCAAAGTAGGCTGGCGGCTGAGGTCGTCGCGTCCACGAGTAACGCCGCTGCGAACACGAGGGTCGATACTGCTCTGTCAGCGGCCGACTGGAGGGAGGGCCGAACGGGGCGCATGACGGTATCTCTGGGTCCGTCCGACTTAGTTGTTGGTGAACGTGAACGACACGGAGCCACTTGCTCGCGGACGACTCCGTCCCGAACCGGCGGGAGCGACCCCCACCGCCGGACTCATAGGCCTCCCTTCCGAGATGCGGCTATGGACGAGCGCCAACGCGAGTTCCTGGACGAACTGCTCACCACCCCCAGCCCCTCCGGCTTCGAGACGCGCGGCCAGCGCGTCTGGGTCGACTACGTCTCGGCGTTCGCCGACCGCGTCGAGACCGACGCGTACGGCAACGCGATCGCGGTCCACGAGGGCGATCCGGATGTCGAGACGGAGTTCGCCGTCGGCGGCCACGCCGACGAGATCGGGTTCATCGTTCGCGACATCGTCGACGACGGCTTCCTCCGCCTCTCTCGGGTCGGCGGCTCGGACCGCACGGTCTCGAAGGGCCAGCACGTCACGATCCACACCGACGACGGGCCAGTCCAGGGCGTGATCGGGCAGACTGCGATCCACCTGCGTGAGGGCGACGAGGAGTACGAGGACATCAGCGAGCAGTTCGTCGACGTGGGGGCGGAGGACGACGACGACGCCGAGGAACTCGTCTCCATCGGCGACCCGGTGACGTTCTCCTCCGGGATTCAGGAGCTGGCGAACAGCCGCGTCGCCGCCCGCGGGATGGACAACCGCGTGGGCACCTGGGTCGCCGCCGAGGCGCTGCGCCGGGCGGCCGAAGCCGGCGCCGACGCGACGGTGTACGCCGTCTCGACGGTGCAGGAGGAGGTCGGCCTGAAGGGCGCCCAGATGGTCGGCTTCGGCATCGATCCGGACGCCTACGTCGCCGTCGACGTGACCCACGCGACCGACAACCCGGACGTGGCCGGCAGCAACCGCGGGCCGGTCGAACTCAGCGAGGGGCCCGTGGTCGGCCGCGGGAGCGCGAACCACCCGAAGCTGGTCGACCTGGCGCGCGAATCCGGCGACGACGACGACGTCGACTACCAGCTGCAGGCCGCCGGGAGCCGGACGGGCACCGACGCCGACGGCGTGTTCACCCAGCGCGGTGGAGTGCCGTCGCTGAACGTCGGGATCCCGAACCGGTACATGCACACGCCGGTCGAAGTGGTCGACACCGAGGACCTCGAAGCCGTCGCGGACCTCTGTGCCGCGATGGCCGAGCGCGCCGACGGGCACGAGCCGTTCGAAGTGGAGATCTGAGTCGCCGGATCAACTGTCCTCGATCCGTCTCGTGTACGCCATCGCCGCGCCACTGGCCAGACAGACGACCGCCGCCCCCGCGCTGAGGTAGGCATCCTGACCGGTTACCGTCGCGACGACGATGCCGACGCCACCCAGCACGAGCAGGATCCCGAGCGCAAGTCGGATGCGCTTCTCTCGCCCCATGGGGGTCGACTCGCCCCGCCGGGCGAAAGAACGTTTTCCTCACCCGACGAGCAGCCACGCGATCCCGAGCGCGGCTCCTGCCAGTACGAGCGTCCCGAGCGCGTAACCAGCCGCAACCGTTCGGTCGCCGCTCTCCCAGGTCCGTACGGTCTCGACCGAGAACGACGAGAACGTCGTGAACGCGCCACAGGTGCCGGTGCCGAGCAGGAGCACCGTGCCGTCACCGGCGCCGGCGAAGGTGAGCAGCCCCAGCGCGAACGTGCCGAGCGTGTTGACCGCGAGCGTCGACGCCGAGAACGCCGTGTCGGCGTCGGCGAGTGCCTCCCCGACCGCGTAGCGAAGCACGGCGCCGAGGGCGCCGCCGAGGCCGACGAGGATCGGTGCGGGGGCGATCACGCCGACTCACCTCCGGCGCTGGCGTCGCCGTCGTGGCCAAGGATGCGGCGTGCGAGGACCAAGCCCGCTGCGGCGGCGGCGAAGCCGAGCGCGTAGTTCGTGAGGACGTTGCCGATCATGAGCGCGGGCGACCCGGCCAGCGCCGACTCGACGGCGAACGTGGAGTAGGTCGTAAACGAGGAGAGAAACCCCGTCGCGAGCGCGAGGCGGACCGCCGGCCCGAGCCGACCTGCGGCGACGGTGGCGACGACGGCGCCCAGGACGAACGCGCCGAGGACGTTCGCCGCGAGCGTGCCGCCGAGGTCGGGGAGCGCCACGGCGAGCAGCCAGCGTGCGTTCGCGCCCGCGAACCCGCCGCCGGCGACGAGTGCGAGCGTTCGGGCGCGGGAGCGCATACGGTGCCTGCTGTACCCGGCAGGGCCAAACCGCTGTCGCTCCGGGTCGGATCCGGAAAGAAACCGTTAAACGGCGCGCCGGGCACCTTTCGGGTATGGCTGGAACCATCGAAGTGCTCGTCGCGGGCGGTGAGGCCGATCCTGGCCCGCCGCTCGGCCCCGAGCTGGGTCCGACACCCGTCGACGTGCAGGCGGTCGTGCAGGAGATCAACGAGGAGACCGACGCCTTCGACGGGATGGAGGTCCCCGTCACCATCGACTACGAGGACGACGGCTCGTTCTCGATCGAGGTCGGCGTCCCGCCGACGGCGGAGCTGATCAAGGACGAGGCCGGCTTCGACACCGGCTCCGGCGAGCCCCAGGAGGAGTTCGTCGCCGACCTGACCGCCGAGCAGCTCAAGAAGATCGCCGAGCAGAAGTCCTCGGACCTGCTCTCGTACGACACCAAGAACGCGGCCAAGGAGGTCGCGGGCACGTGTGTCTCGCTGGGCGTGACCATCGAGGGCGAGGACGGCCGCACGTTCAAAGAGCGCATCGACGCCGGCGACTACGACGACACGTTCGCCGAGGCGTAACGCGGCGCTTCTCTCTCCGTTCTCTCACCCGGGTAGCGACGCTATTCGTCGCTCCGGAACTCCATCACGATCAGCCCGACCGCGAGCAGCAGGCAGGCCGCCGTCAGCACTGCCGCCGCAGTCGGCCGGAAGTAGCCGTTCGCTTGCCCGAGTTGGAACACGCCGGCGAACGCGGCCGCCGCGATCGCTAAGGGTCGCAGGGGGCGCTCGCCAGTGGTCGCGAACTGCCAGGCGGCGACGCCGATGCCCGCAACGACGACCAGCACGAGGAGCCCGATCCAGAGGAGGGCAGTGTCGACCATACGCGGGGATCGGCCCCCCGCCGAATCACGGTTGCGGTCGGCGCCGCCGCCCGGTTCCCGGGGCGGGAGCTACTCCGCCCCGCTACGCGCGCGGAGTCGGTCGGTGACCGACTCGGTGAGCCCGGTCAGGTACGCGGTGCCCCAGAGCCCGACGACGATGCCGCCAAGCGTGTCGAACAGCAGGTCCTTCATCGTGTCCTCCAGCCCGTACTGGGTGAGCACCGCGGCCGAACCGGTCGCCTCGGCTGTCAGCGCGATGGCGAACTCGAGTACCTCCCAGAGTACGCCAAAGGCCATCGTGAACAGCAGGATGAACACGAAGACGAACTGCGGCGGGAAGCGCACGGCGTCGGTGTGCTCGTCGAGCGCGCGGACCGTTACGTAGCCCGCGCCGGCGACGATACTCGCCGAGAACGTGTGGGTCATGTGGTCCCACCAGGGCACCGCGCGGTAGGGGTGGGCCTCGGCGCCCGGGAGGCCGACCGTCCCGAACCCGTGGAGGAACACCGCGAGCGTGATCCACAGCACCAGCGCCGGGTCGAGTTCGATGTCGTAGTCCCGCTCCAGGAGGGCGGGGAGGTACGTCACCACGAACCCGACGCCGGCGTTGACCATCACGCCGACGCTGCCCTCGTAGAAGCCGACGGCGATCATGCCGAACAGGCCGTACTGCATCGCTTGGGCGGCGATGCGCTGCTGGCGATCGCTCAGGCCGAGCCAGTCGCGGATCCTCACTACGGCTCACCCCCGTCCGGGAGCGGGCCGTCGACGCCCAGGCCGCCGGCTCCGCCGTTGGCTCGCCGTCGGAAGTAGTAGGTGAACAGCAGCGCCGAGAAGAGCCCCGCCATCGTGGCAGCCGTGAAGTCCCACATCAGCGCCTCCTCGGCGTGTGGGCGGTCGAGAAACCCCGTGCCGAGATAGATGTCCGAGAGCCACTGGGCGACCGCCCAGATGCCCGCGGCCGCCATAGTGGTGATGACGACGAACACCACCGCGAACGCGTCGTTCATCCGCGTCGTCGTGAACCGATCGAGCAGGACGGCGACGATCAGCGCGACCGCGGCGACGGCGACGTACGTCGTCACCCGCCCGGTCAGCGTGATCTGGCCGACGGTCTGGCCGGCGACGAACACCCGCCCGCCGACGGGGAGCGCTGCCAGCGCGAGCAGTTCCCACGGGAGCATCGTCTGCCAGTTCCGGTTGCGGACGGCCGGGAGCGCGCCCAGCGCCACGACGACGAGTACGAACCCCGCCCAGACGAGTTGGCCGGTCAGGAGTTCGACGGCGCCGGTCACGAGGAGGAAGCCGAGCACGGCCCACGCCACCAGCGCGTTGGCGCGCTCTCCTTCGACGAGCCCCAGCCCTGCGCTGTCCATGCTCTCGTCTTTTAGCGGTACGGGGAAAATGGTTCGGCCGCGTCAGAGCCGTCGGCGATCCGCCGCCAGTCGAACCGAGAGTTCGAACTGCGGGGCGCTGTCGCCGTCCCACGCCGTTTCGCAGGTGGCGGCGACCGCCTGCTGGCCGTCGTGGTCGCCGGTCCACGCGACTGCGTAGGCGTTCTTGTCGAACCCAGTTCGGTCCGGAACGACGCGGATCTGTCCGGTTTCGAGCGGGACCGACGCCGCTAGCCCGTCGACATCCGGGGACGCGGGACCGACCGTGACCGGCCCGCGGGAGTGGTCGCTCCCGGGCGTGTACGCCCCCATCTCGGCGTCGCCACCGGTGAGTTCGACACCGATCTCGACGCGGCGGAGTCCGGGCGTCGCCGCAACGGGGCCGTCGTCGGCTTCCCCGGGGAGTCGACCTGCCGCCCAGAGCCAGAGTTGGTAGTGCTGTTTCTCCTCCGTCGAGCGGTCGGGGATCTCGTAGGCGGCCACGACGCTGTCGGCGACGGCGCGGAGGTCGCCCGGGCCCTCGGGCTGGGGGGCCGGGCTGCCGTCAGCTGTGACCCCGATCGTGCGCGTCCACGCGCCGACGAACTCGAGGTCGTGCTCGGGCTCGGAATCGGCGGCGCCCCAGATGCCGTGATCGCCGTACTGCTCGCGCTGGCGAGTGGCGTAGGCGTCGAACGCGTCCTTCGAGAGCGCGGTCTCGGCGATCGCACTCGTGCCACCAATCGCCGTCGCGGGCGGGGACACGTTGTCGCGCACGTCGCCGAGGCAGCCAGCGGTGCTGGTGAGGCCGGCGACCCCAAGGGTGGCCGCGGCGCGTTTCAGGAACTGTCGTCGCGAGTCGGTCGCACTGCGTGGAGGGCGTCGCATACCTGAATCGTGTTCGCCTGTCGAGAAATAGAGCTACCGATGGCGTGTGACGGCGTCGCGCTGTGGGGGCGCGCGTCGGCGTCGTCTCACACCATCCCCGCCGTGTCTCGTGGCGCTGGTGGGTCGTCGACGGTGCCGCGGCGAGCGATTCCGCCGGCTCGGCCGGACAAGGTAACGGTTAAACGTCACGCGCCCGGCTTCATGCATATGAGCGAAGCAGATACGACGGGAGATCGCGCCTGCGTCTCCTGTGGCATCTCCGTCACGGGGACCAACGCGGCCCGGTTCAAGTGCCCGGAGTGCGGGACCGTCATCTTCCGGTGTGCCAAGTGTCGCAAGCAGAGCAACCTCTACGAGTGCCCGGACTGCGGGTTCAGGGGGCCCTAACGATGGGTGACGTCGCCGCCAAGATCAAGGTCATGCCGGAGAGCCCCGAGATCGACCTCGACGAGCTCGAGGACCGACTCGAGGCCGCGCTCCCCGAGGGCGCCGAGATCCGCGGCTACCAGCGCGAGGACGTGGCCTTTGGCCTCGTCGCGCTGCTGCCGACGGTGATCGTCCCGGACGACGCGGGTGGCACCGAGGCCGTCGAGGAGGCGTTCCGCGACGTGGATGGCGTCGAGAGCATCGACGTCGACTCCGTCGGCCGCCTGTAAGGCCGTCGACGATTTCTGCGGTTCACTCGTTCGGTAGCCCCAGCCGTGTCTCAACCACGTTGGCTCTCGGTGTCCTGCACAGTCGGTGCTGTTGAACAGCACGCGTCGGCCACGAACCAAGACCGACCGGTCAGAAGAGTGGTTTTGCGGAGTGGTCAATCGTCGTCACTGCGATACGCATCGCCACCGCGTTTTCGGATACGTAAGACGTAGAGGATCTGCTCGGTTCGGTCGGTGCGGCATCCAAGCCGGAACTGACCAATTCGGAGCTTTTCGTGAGGCGTCCCCTGCAGTGGTTCGAGATGGTCGGGCGGCTCTCGCCATTCGTCGGTTACGATCTCGTCGAGCTTGCTGACGATTCGGTCGCGTGTGTGATCGTCCAGCCCGTCAAAATCACGCCGTGCGGTTTCGGTGAGTTCCCAGTCCCATTCATTCATCGCTGTCGCGTGTCGTCTCCTCGAGACCGTAGGCTGCCTTCACGTCGTCGCTACTGTGGGTCCGCCCCTCACGAATCTCTGCTTCGCTGGTGAGCATCGCCTTCAGGTCCGCACGAGTGAATTCGGGATGCTTGAGCGCATCGCGAAGCACGAACCGGATGAATTCGCTCCGGCTGTTGAATCCCTGTTGCTCCCACGTCGTATCGACGTCCTCGAGGAACGTTTCCGTTATTCGGATGTTCACTGTTGTCTTGTCAGGGGGAGACTCGGCTTCTGCCATACTTTGTGTTGAAATTGTATATAAATAAGGATTACGGCGAGCAGGACGACTGTCGAACAGGTTCCTCCGGAGCTTTGCCTCCGCGGAGACAGCAGGGCTGTCGAGTCCTGTTTCTCCCGCCACTCGAACAGAACGCCAAAGGCGCTGCTCCTCGTCAGCCCGACAATGACTGTCGCCGTCGTCGTCGCCGCCGGCCAGGGAACGCGGATGCGCCCGCTTACCGAGCGTCAACCGAAGCCACTGCTCCCGGCCGCGGGGAAGTCGCTGCTCGAACACGTCCTCGACACCTGTGCCGACCACGTCGACCGCTACGTCGTCGTCGTGGGCTACGAGGGCGACCAGGTCCGCGAGACCATCGGCGACGAGTACGCCGGCTCCCCCGTCGAGTACGTCACGCAGGACGAACAGCTCGGCACCGCCCACGCCGTCGAGCAGGCGGGCGAGTACGTCGACGAACGGTTCCTCGTCCTGAACGGCGACGTGGTGATCGAGCCCGAACTGGTCGCCGCCCTCGCCGAAACCGAGGGGAGTGCGATGGCGGTCAAACCCGTCGCCGACCCGCGGAACTACGGCGTCGTCGCGCTCGACGGCCGGCGCGTGACCAACGTCGTCGAGAAGCCCGCCGACCCGCCGACCGACCTCGCGAACCTCGGCATCTACGCGTTCGAGCCCGACGCGTTCGCCCACGTCGAGGCGACCGAACTCAGCGACCGCGGCGAGTACGAGATCACCGAATCGATCCAGCGTTACATCGACGCCGGCCGTGACGTGACCGCTGTGGAGTACGAGGGGACGTGGCTCGACGTGGGCCGGCCGTGGGAACTCCTCGAAGCGAACGAGTACCTCCTCGACGGGCTGGAAGGGGACGTCCGCGGTACCGTCGAACCGCGGGCGACCCTCGACGGCGCGGTCATCGTCGAGGAGGGCGCTCGGGTCCGCAACGGCGCGTACATCGAGGGGCCGGTTGTCGTCCAGTCGGGCGCCGACGTGGGCCCGAACGCGTACGTCCGCGGGGCGAGCGTGATCGGGCCCGACGTGCGGGTGGGCAACGCCGTCGAAGTGAAGAACTCGATCCTGATGGCTGACACCGCCTGCGGCCACCTCTCTTACGTCGGCGACTCGGTGCTCGGCCGGGACGTGAACTTCGGTGCGGGGACCACGGTCGCGAACCTGCGCCACGACGACGAGTGCGTCCGGGTTCGGGTGAAGGGTGAGTCGGTCGACACGGGCCGACGGAAGTTCGGCGTCGTCGTCGGCGACGGGACGAAGACCGGGATCGACACGAGTCTGAACGCGGGCGTCAAACTCGGTGCCGAGGCGCGGACGAAACCGAACGAGACGGTGACGCGCGACCGGATGAAGGAGTAGCCCTAGAGTTACGTCGGCCGGGGTAGATCGAGTGCCCCCGGAACGTCCTTCGAGCTGTTCGATACTGTCTGACCAGTTCTACGTTCGAGCTGTTCGATATCGCTTGAACAGTCCCACGCCATCGCTCGGTCGACCCGTTTCCCGACCAGCCGACACGGCGATGTGTCCCAACTGCGGCGCCAGCGATACTGCTCGCTCCTGGCTCGGCTCGCACCTGCCCGACTGCTCGCGCTCGGACGGGCGCCACGGTTGCAGTACTCCTGTCCCTCACTCGATCTCGGTATCGGGTACTGTATTGGCAGGTGCGGGCAACGCTCGACTCGCAGTTGAGGAACTTTACCTCCAGAATTTGGCAAAAACGCTATTAGTTCGGCATACAACACGTTACGGTAATGGGTCCCCGAAAAGAGCTCAAAGACAAACTCCGCCGGCGAACAAACCGGGTCGCCGACGCGGACGCGAACGGGACGGCGGCTGTCGGTCTCCGCGACCCGGAGTATTCAGCTGAGGTGTACGCGATGCTCGACTTCGTCGAAGAGGTGGAGCGCGCTTGTCCCGAAGGAATCGAGATTCGAGTCTACGTCAAAGCGCGTCCGAGCGGCGTCGATTTCGCCTGACTCGACGGCTTCCGACCGTGTATTTCTGCCCTTCGATGCGGAAGGCGGGCACGAACCGTACCCTGCCTCCACTACGTTATCTCGTCGGCGATCGTCCCACGTGGCGACAGGTTCCACAACGATCATCTCTGTCGTCGCCGTCGGGCCGCACATGAACCCGTATCTGGTGCTCGCGGGGGCGATACTCTCCGAACTGTTCGGGACGACAGCGCTCAAGCTCTCTGAGGGCTTCGCGCAGCCACTCCCGAGTCTCGGCGTCGTCGTCGGCTACGGACTCGCGTTCTACCTTCTCTCGCTCACGCTGGAGGAGCTCCCCGTCGGCGTCGTCTACGCGACGTGGGCGGCGCTCGGGATCGTGGGCGTCGCGGCGGTCGGTATCGTCGTTTTCGACGAATCCATCGACATCGCTGGCGTGGTCGGGCTGGCGCTCATCCTCGCTGGCGTGTACTGCGTGAACGTCGTCTCCGGGATGTCCGCCCACTGATCGGGGGTGGCGGCCGGCGAGCGTCACTGCGACCCCAGGGTCCGCGTTTCCCGGTACTGCTCCTGTACGAGCGGCGCCTGCGCGGAGCCCAGGCCGAACACCTGACCCCACGGCTCATCAACTAATCCAATTCGTGGAACTTGCCGGTCGCGCGCCTGCCGCCCGACCTCAGATAACCAGCGCGCCGCCGGCGATCGCGAGCGCGCCGAGGCAAACACAGACCGCCCAGAACGGGAGTTCGTCGACGATCCGCAGCAGCGCATCGATCGAGGCGTACCCCGCGACGGCCGCGGCGCCGAGCGCGACCCCCGCAGCGAGTAGCGAGGTGTTCAGTCCCGTGTCGAGATAGCCGAGCAGGCCGCCGCCGACCGAGGCCGGGATCGCGAGCAGGAACGAGAACCGGAACGCCTCGGTGCCCTCGTGGCCACGGAGGAGCAGCGTTCCGGTGGTCATCCCCGACCGCGAAATCCCGGGGAGGATCGCCAGCCCCTGTGCGACGCCGACGAGCACCGCGTCGAGGACCGTCGGCGTCCGACCCGCACCGAGTCGGTCTCGCGAGAGGTACTGGAACGCGCCCGTGAGCACCAGCAGGACGCCGATCAGCGCGATGAACACGCCGCCGCCGAGTTCGGAGACGGCGTCGACGAGCGTCAGGTAGGCGGCGACGCCGACGACGCCCGAGACGAGCGTCCCGATCGCGAGGAAGGTGACCGTCGCCTGCTCGCCCTCGGTGGCGTTGGCCGGTCGCCACGAGGGGAGCAGCGTCAGCACGTCGCGGATGTCCTCGCGGTAGTACACCGTCGCGGCGAGGGCGGTCCCGAGGTGGAGGAACAGTGCGAACGCGACGCCCGCCTCCGGCGATCGGCCGAGCGCGGAGAGGACGATCGTGATGTTGCCCTCGCTGGAGATCGGCAGCCACTCGAAGATCCCCTGGAGGATCCCGACGACGAGGGCGACGACGAGGTCGCGAGCCATACAGCACGCCGGGACGGCGAGGCGTATGATGGTTCTGTTTTTCGCGCCAAAACTGCGCGTATCGAAACAGTAACCTGTCGGGCTGAGAGAGGTAGGTCCATCATGGACGCAGTCGTTCTCGCGGCCGGCGAAGGCGAGCGGTTGGCGCCGCTGACCGAGTCACGGCCCAAGCCGATGCTCCCCGCCGCGAACCGGCCCATTCTGTCGTACGTCTTCGACGCGCTCGTCGCCGCCGACGTGGACTCGATCGTCGTCGTCATCGGCTACGAGCGCGACCACATCCGCGACCAGTTCGGCAATTCGTACCGCGACACGCCGATCGAGTACGTCACCCAAGAGAAACAGCTCGGGAGCGGTCACGCGCTCCGGCAGGCAAAAGGTGCCGTCGACGGCCCGTACCTCGTGCTGAACGGCGACCAGATCGTCGCGCCCGAGATGGTCGCCGACGTGCGGGACGCCTACGAGCCCGGGCGTGCCTTCGGCGCCCTCGGGGCGATCGAGCACGCCGACGCCGCCCAGTACGGCACCGTCTCGATCGACGGCGGGAGCGTGACTGCCTTCTTCGAGGATCCGGCTACTGACGAACACTACACGCTGAACGCCGGCGTCTACGCGTTCGACGAGCGGCTGTTCGACGCGCTCGACGCGACGCCGCGAACCGACGGCGAGCTGTCGCTGCCGTCGACGCTCGAACGGATCGTCGGCGACGGGGACACCGAGTCGATTCAGGCCGTCCGGACCGAGGGGCTCTGGGTCGACGCCACGTACGCGTGGGACTTGCTCACCGTCGCCGAGCGCCTGCTCGACGAGGGCTGGATCGAGGGCGTCGCCCAGGACGACGATGTCTGGGTCGCCGACTCTGCCCGGGTCCACGACTCGGCAGTCCTCCGCCCGCCCGTTGCGATCAGCGCAGATGCAGTCGTCGGGCCGAACGCAGTCGTCGGCCCCGCAACGTCGCTCGGTCGGAACGCGACTGTGGGAGCGAACGCAACCGTCTCTCGCTCGGTGCTGGATGTCGACACCCGCGTCGGGGCTAACGCGTCGCTGCACGAGGTCGTCGCCGGCCGCGCTGTCGATATCGGTGCGGGGACTGTGGCGCCGAGTGGTGTTGCAGACATCCCCGTCGCTGGGCAAGTCGTCGAGGGGCAGCGTGTTGGTGCCGTGCTCGCCGATCGAGTGACTGCAGAGGGGGCCGGGAGCTTCGACCCTGGCGCCATCGTCGGGACAGGGGCGACGCTTGGCGTCGGGACGCACATCACGGGTCGCGTGGATCGAGACACGGAGGTGGTGCGCTGAATGTGCGGCATCATCGGCGCCGTCGGTCGCGGGGACGAGACGCTCGACGTCCTCCTTGACGGGCTGTCGAACCTCGAGTACCGCGGCTACGACTCCGCGGGTGTCGCCGTTTCAGGTGGTGAGTTGTCGGTTGCGAAGCGCTCGGGCGAGCTCGAAGTGCTCGAAGACGCACTCGCGGGCAAGTCACTCCCCGGGAGTGTCGGTATTGGCCACACGCGTTGGTCGACCCACGGGCCGCCGACCGACGAGAACGCCCATCCCCATATGGACTGTACTGACACGGTTGCGGTGGTCCACAACGGGATCATCGAGAACTACCAGTCGATCAAGGAGGAGCTCGCGGCCGCGGGCCACGAGTTCGAGAGCGAGACGGACACGGAGATCGTCCCGCACCTGATCGAGGCCCAGCGCGCCGATGGCGCGTCGTTCGAGGAGGCGTTCCGACACGCTGTCGGGCGACTTGAGGGGAGTTACGCCATTGCGGCCGTGCTCGAGGGTTCGGACACGGTCTACGCGGCCCGGAACGACTCGCCGCTCGTGCTCGGCGTTGCCGACGACGCGACGTATCTCGGGAGTGACGTGCCGGCGTTCCTGGAGTTCACGGATAGGGTTGTCTACCTCGAAGACGGTGAGGTGGCCGAACTCTCCCTCGACGGCTGGGACGTGACGACGCTCGCTGGCGAGTCGGTCGAGAAGGATGTGCGGACGGTCGACTGGGAGTCCGAGGAGACGGGCAAGAGTGGCTACGACCACTACATGCTCAAGGAGATCCACGAGCAGCCCCGGGCGCTTCGGCAGTGTCTTCAGGAGCGCGTCGACGAACTCTCGGGCACGGTGGATCTGGGCGACGACATCGCGGATGCGGTTCAGAACGCCGAGTCGATCCAGTTGGTCGCCTGCGGGACCTCCTACCACGCGGCGCTGTACGCAGCGGAGTTGTTCCGCTCGCAGGGGGTGCCTGCCCAGGCGTTCGTCGCCAGCGAGTACGTCACGTCGCCGCCGCCGCACGACGACGACACGCTCGTCGTTGGCGTCACCCAGAGCGGGGAGACCGCCGACACGCTGAGTGCGCTCCGGGACGCCCAGCGCCGCGGTGTCGACACGCTCGCGGTGACGAACGTCGTCGGGAGTACGGCCGCCCGGGAGTGTGACGGCGTGCTCTACATCCGGTCGGGTCCGGAGATCGGCGTCGCCGCCACCAAGACGTTCTCCGCGCAGGTACTCGCCGTGAACATGGTCGCGGCCGTGATGGGCAACGGTAGTGCGAGTCACGAGTTCGTGAGCGCGCTGCGTGACCTGCCCGGGCAGGTGCAGACGGTGCTCGACGAGACGAACGCGCGGGAGGTTGCCGAGCGGTTCGTCGACTCGGACGCGTACTTCTTCATTGGCCGCGGGTACGACTACCCGGTCGCGATGGAGGGTGCGCTGAAGATGAAGGAGATTAGCTACAAGCACGCTGAGGGCTTCCCGGCTGGTGAGTTGAAGCACGGCCCGTTGGCGCTCGTGACTGCCAACACGCCGGTGTTCGCGGTCGTGACTGGGGAGACGGGGTCAGAGAAGACTGTCGGGAACGTGAAGGAGGTCGAAGCGCGTGACGCACCTGTGGTTGCAGTGACTGATGGACGGACTGACGTTGAGCGGTATGCGGATGAGGTGTTGGAGGTGCCCGAGACCGATCCGCGGCTCGCGCCCGTGCTGGCGAACGTGCAGTTGCAGCTCGTGAGTTACCACGTCGCGAAGCAGCTCGGGCGGAATATCGACAAGCCGCGGAATCTGGCGAAGAGCGTGACCGTCGAGTAAGGGTCGCTACTTCTCGTTTCGCTGGTCGTCCTCTGTCTCGTCTCGCTCTTCCGGTGACTCGGGTGGTTCGAGTAGCGCGATCAGGAGTTGTCCGGGTCGTGTCTCGGCAGCCTGCTCACCGAGGGCGACGACGCCGTTGACGCCACGCTTGAGAACGGACTGCTCGTACCACGGTTTCGTGGTCTCGATTGCCCAATCGAGGATCTTGATGAACGGGCCGACGGTCCAGGTCTCGCGGAGGTCGATGACGATGACCTCCGGTTCGGGTTCGGCGGTTAGCCAGTTGTAGAGCCAGGAGTTCCGGACGGCGTTGGTGACCCAGCGACTGGCCGTCTCCACGGTGCCGATAAATCGAGACTGTTCGAGCCCGCGGCGAATCCCCTCAACTCGGGTGGTGAGCGCCTCACTGAGTCCCGACTTCTCGGTGGCCATCTAGGTTGTACGTTTGGGAGCGGTCGTTTGTTGGTTTCGATGCTGACAGGGCGTCGAGGGCTAGCCGCCGACGCCGACGACTGTCGCCTCGACGGTGATCGTCCCGAGGTCGATGACGACTGTCGAGCCCTGACGGATCGGCTCGCCCTTGAACGTGAGGCCGGTCGTCGTCTCCCGGAGGGTGAGATCGGCTGTGATCGTCACCTTTCGGTTGTACGGGTGATCGACGACGTTGACACTGCCGTTGTCGCCGGTCGTGATGATGACCGAGGGCTCGGTCTCCACGTCGGTGATGCGGGCAGTGGTCGTGTCGCCCGCGCGCTCGGTCATGCCCGGCTGAATGGCGTCGGCGAAATCCTCGCGGACGTCGTACATCTGGAGCGTGACCGTCCGCTCGGTAGTCGAGCCGCGGGGTTCGAGTGTGCCGACGCGCTCGATCTGTCCGTTGAACGTGTAGGTGTCTGCAGGGAGCGTCACCGTCTGGCCTGGTCTAACGGGCGTGTTGCCGAAGCGGCGTTCGCCCGACTGCGTGTACGTTTCGAGGGTGGCTCCGGCGACGACGCGCCGTTGGTTCGGGTCGTTGGTCGCGTAGACGGCGACGTTCTCGACGGTCGCGACGGTGCGCTCGCCGAGCCGGATTTCGTCGCCCTCCGTCACCTCCTCGGCGTCGGCGGCCGACATAGTGTCGCTGATGACGACGTTCGTCTCTTCGGTGGTGAGGGTATCGTCCCCACCGACTGCACGGATGCGGCCGTTGACCTGGTACGTCGACGTGGCGATATCGAGTGCGCGGCCCAGGCGCGGCGGCGCGTTCGCGTACTCGATGCTGTCGCCGCTGACGACGCCACGGAGTTCAGCCCTGACGATGACTCGGGCCTGGTCCCCCTGTGGGGTGAGGTGGACGTCGGTGATCGTGAGCTCGCTCTTCTCGCCCGCGCTGTAGGTGTCTCCCTCGTTGATCGCGGAGACGAGGTAGTCCGGCTGGGTACCGAGATCGAGGGTGACGTTTTTCGTGCCGATGTCCGGTTGTTCGGGTTCGGGCTCAGGCTGGAGGACGAACGCTGCACCTGCGGCGACGACGGCGAGGACGAAGAGGACGACGAGTGCGTCGACGACGTTGACGACGCCGAAGAGGTTGCCGTCGTCGTCAAGCAGTTCCATAGGTTCGATCACCGGTCATGTTGGTTCCGACTGCTCGGCAGAGTGGCAAAATGGTTCCGGAAGGGTCGTCTGGGCTAGGCGTCGCGGTAGAAGGGAATGGTCTGCTTGAGGCCCTCTTTGAACCCGACCTCGGGGTCGTAGTCGAGCATATCCTCGGCTTTCGAGATGTCGGCGTGGGAGTGGCGCACGTCTCCGGGACGCGGGTCGTCGTAGATGGGGTTGATGTCGGTGTCGAGGAGGTCGTTGAGCGTGTCGACGAGTTCGTTGACCGTGACGCGGCCACCACAACCGACGTTGAACGCTTCGCCGGTGGCATCGCCCTCCGCGGCAAGGATGTTCGCTTGCACGGCGTTATTGATGAAGGTGAAGTCTCGGGACTGCTCGCCGTCGCCGTAGATGACCGGGCGCTCGCCGTCGAGCATCAGGGAGATGAACTTCGGAATGACTGCCGCATAGTCGCCGTTGGGGTCCTGACGCGGGCCAAAGATGTTGAAGTACCGTAGCGCAGCCGTGTCGATGTCGTAGAGGTCGCTGAACTGGAGGGCGAGCTTCTCGGTGTAGAACTTCGAGAGCGCGTAGGGGGATTCCGGCTGTGACTCCATGGACTCAACTTTTGGGAGCTGGTCGGTTGAGCCGTAGACGGAGGAGGAGGAGGCAACGACTGCTGTATCGACGTCCGCCTCGCGGGCAGCGTTCAGGACTGTCGCCGTCCCGGTGCAGTTGGCGTCCGTGGAAGTGACGGGATCGTCGACGCTCCGGGGGACCGAGGGGACAGCCGCCTGATGAAAGACGTAGTCGACACCTGCCGTGATTTCTGCCATGGCGTCGGCGTCGCGGATGTCCGCCTCGTGGAAGGAGAAGTCGTCCTTCTCGCGAAGGCCGGTTAGATTTTGTTCGCGGCCTGTCTCGAAGTTGTCGACGCCGCGAACGTCGTAGCCGCGGCCGAGCAGCGCGTCTGCGAGGTTCGAACCGATGAACCCCGCGACACCAGTGACAAGTGCAGTGGGCATACCTCCGAATTCCCCGCGGGCGGGGTTAGTGTGTCGGATTAAAGACGCCTACAATCGAACGACGTGGTCGTCGTCACGGTGGCTGGTCGCGTTCCGGGCGTCGAAGACGAGTGCAGACTCTTCGACGATTCGGTCGATGTCGATTTCCGAGTGGTCCGTAACTATGACGACACAATCTGCGCTTTGGAGACGGTCGTCAGTCAACGGGACCGACTTGTAGGTCTGCTCGCCGACCGTGAGCTCGGGGACGTGCGGGTCGTGGTAGTCCACGGTGGCCTGCCACTCCTCGAGTTCCGTGATGATGTCGAGGGCGGGAGACTCGCGAACGTCTGAGACGTTCGGCTTGTAGGCAGCGCCGAGGACGAGTACGTCGGCATTCGAGAGCGCCGTGCCGTGGTCGTTGAGTTGGTGGACCACGCGGTCGACAACGTGTTGAGGCATCTCTCGATTGACCGTATCTGCGAGATCGATGAAGCGCGTGTCGACGCCGTGTTGGTCGGCTTTCCACGAAAGGTAGAACGGATCGATAGGAATACAGTGGCCACCCAGCCCCGGACCGGGGTAGAACGGCATGAAGCCAAACGGCTTCGTCTCAGCGGCTTCGATGGCGTTCCAGATGTCGACATCGAGTTCGTCAGCGATCTGTGCGAGCTCGTTGATCAGCCCGATATTGACCGCCCGGAACGTGTTCTCGAGTAGTTTGACCAGTTCGGCCTCAGTCGAGGAGTCGACGCGAATGACTTCATCGAAAACGGGCGCGTAGAGCGCTTCCGCGCGGTTGCCACATTCGTCGGTGACGCCGCCAAGGACTTTCGGGATGTCCGTGGGGCCGTACTCCTCGTTGCCGGGGTCGATACGCTCCGGCGAGAACGCGAGAAAGAGGTCGTCGCCGATAGTGGCGCCGTTCTCTGCGAGGACTTCGGCGACGGCTTCCTCGGTGGCACCGGGATAGACGGTGCTCTCAAGGACGACCGTACAGCCATCGCTAACGACTGGTGCGAGGCGCTCAGCAGCGTCGAGAACGTAGGAGAGATCCGGCGTATCGGTTTTGCGGAGGGGGGTTGGGACACAGATTGAAACGCCATCGGCGCCTGCGAGTTGCTCGTACTCGGCCGTGAACGTGATGCCGGCGTCGACAGCTTTTGCGATTTCGTCGTCAGTAACGTCTTCGACCGTCGATTCGCCGCTCCGGAGCGTTTCGACCTTCTCGGCGTCGACGTCGACGCCGACCACGTCGTAGCCCGCGTCGTGCATCGCGAGCGCGAGCGGGAGGCCGACGTAGCCCAGTCCGACGACGCCAACGT
The DNA here is from genome assembly GCF_001307315.1 of Halolamina pelagica. Taxonomy (GTDB): domain Archaea; phylum Halobacteriota; class Halobacteria; order Halobacteriales; family Haloferacaceae; genus Halolamina; species Halolamina pelagica_B. The sequence continues at coordinate 130,625 of NZ_LGUC01000001.1, read as the reverse complement.
GCGTCTGGTCGGTGTGCATGGTCTGTCGGATTCACTACAGTCGTTTGAGAGTGTCGTTACTTCCCGCGGACCGTCTGGGAGCCAGAGATGGAGGCTTAAGTCGGGGGAGTGCATCGCCGGAGGTGTGACTCATCGATGACTCGCCGGCCTCGAGTCTTCCACCTCATCACGCGCCTGTTACAGGGCGGGGCGGAGGCGAAGACGCTCGCCACCGTCCGCGGGATCGACGACTACGAGTTCACCGTTGGCTACGGCGCGGAGTACGCCGAGGAACAGGTGGCTCAGCTCGAGGCCGATGGCATCGACACGAAGCAGTTCCCGTTGATCCGTCACTACAACCCCGTGACTGCGGTGCCCGCGGTGGTGTCGCTGGCACGGTATCTCCGTCGTGAGGAGTTCGATATCGTCCACACGCACAGCACGGAGGCGGGGATCATCGGTCGCTTCGCGGCGGCGCTGGCAGGGGTTCCGAACGTCGTCCACACGGTCCACGGCGTCCCGTTCGCGGACGACCGGAACGACGCGCTGAATCGGTTCGTGCTCGCGTGCGAGCGCCGCGCGGCCGAGCACACGGACCGCATCGTTACGAACGCCGACGTGATCGCTGAGGAGTATCTGGAGCGCGGGATCGGTCGGCCCGAGCAGTACACGACGGTGTACAGCGGCGTGGATCTGGACGCGTTCGCGGACGCAGAGCCCGCGGCGGACTTGCCCGGCGAGCGGCTGCGCGTGGTGATGGTCGGGCGGCTCGCCGACGGGAAGGGGCACGGCGTGTTGTTGGATGCAGTGGCGTCGATGGACGATTTCGAGGGGTCGGTCTGTATCGTCGGCGACGGCCCGCTCTATGACTCACTGGCGTCGGAGATCGAGGAGCGTGGGTTGTCGGATCAGGTGTTCCTGACTGGCTTCCGGGACGACGTGCCGCGGGTGTTGGCGGCGAGTGACGTGCTCGTGTTGCCGTCCTTCCGCGAGGGGACGCCCCGAGTGATCACGGAGGCGATGGCGAGTGGGTTGCCCGTGGTGGCGACGGATATTGCGGGGATTCCGGAGCAGATTGAAGATGGAGAGAACGGGTTCCTGATTCCGACTGGAGATGCGGAGGCGTTGGCGGCACGGATGGGGGAGTTGGCGAGGGATTCGGAACTAAGGGAACGGATGGGGGAGCGAGGGCTGGAACAGGCTGAGCGGTTTTCGGTGGCGTCGATGGTTGGAAAGCTGGATCAGGTATACGGGGAACTACTGGAACAGAATACAGCGTAATGACCTACAGACACAAGGAACACAGACGCTTTGTTTGTCGGAAGGTGAGGAGGAGGAAATGACCACGGTCGTACTCGGGCTGGACGGGGGCTGTTTCGAGCTGATCCAGCCCTGGATCGACGACGGAACGCTCCCAACGTTCTCGAAACTGACTGAAGACGGCGTCGCGTCGGACATGCAGAGCTGTCTGCCGCCGGTGACGTGTCCGAACTGGCAGTGCTACGCTACCGGGACCAACCCCGGAAAGCTTGGAGTGTTCTGGTGGGAAGCTGTCGACCGAGACGCGCGGACGATCGAAAACCGGAGTTCGGCTGGCGACTTTGACGGCACGCACTACTGGCGGCTGCTTGAAGGCGATACCGCGGTCGTGAACCTTCCGACCTCGTACCCGCCTTCGGAAATCGATGGCATCCACGTTGCCGGTGGCCCAGGCGCCGAACAGGCTGGGTACACGCAGCCCGAATCGCTAGAGGAGGAACTACGAGAGCGATACGACTACGCAGTTCATCCTGAGAAGATGTCGCTGTTGTCCGGCGACAATCCGGACAACGAGTGCGTCCCCGAGATCTACGACTTGATCGACATGCGATTCGACGTACTGGAGGATCAGCTCGAGAGCGGTGAGTACGAACTCATCCACGTGACGGTGTTCTACCTGAACGTGCTCCAGCACTTCTACTGGGACATGGATGTCGTGAAGCGGGCGTGGGAGCGCATCGACGAGCGCGTCAGCCAGTTGTTAGAGATGCAAGAGTTGGAGAACTTCTTCGTGATGTCCGATCACGGATCGAACGGGATCGAGACGACGTTCCGCGTCAACACCTGGCTCGAACAGCATGGCTACCTCCAGACCGAATCGAGCATCAGCGATTACCTCCACAGGGCGGGCATCACGCAGGAGCGTGTTCGTCCGATTCTGGCGAAACTGGGTGTGGAGTGGTGGGCGCGACGACTCCTCCCAGAGCGCGTACAGATGCTCCTCCCCGACGAAGAGGGCTCTGTCGACAAGAGCGGAAAAGCCGACGTGATCGACTGGGAGAGTTCACAAGTGGTCGCCAGTGGGCAGGGGCCGGTGTACGTACTTGCGGACCATCCACAGGAACGCGAGCGCATCGTCGACGAACTCGTCGATGACTTGGAGGGAATCACGGACCCGGACGGGAATCCGGTGTTCGATCAAGTGCTACGTGGAGAGGACGTGTACAGTGGTCCGTACGTCGATCGAGGCCCGGACGTCGTCCTCGACCAGGCTGCCGGCGTCCACATCGAGGGGAAGATCGGCCACGACGGCGCCTTTGGATCGCCGAGCAAGTGGCACGGCGAGAACAAGGACACGGGGATGTTCATCGCTCATGGCCCGGAAATCGACGGGAACGAATCGCTTACCGACATGCACATCCTCGACATCGCGCCGACACTGCTGCACCTGCACGGCGGAGGTGTGCCCGAGCGGATGGACGGCGACGTCAAGCGGGAGCTGTTTGCTGCGGAGTCGGAGCCTGCGAACCGGGAAGTCCAGCGCATCGACGCCGAGGACATCGACAGCGCGGAGTCACGAACTGTCGAAAGTGATGTCGCCGATCGACTCGAAGATCTTGGGTACATGGAGTAGCCATGGACGACGACACGGGCGTGTTCACGATCTCGCTGGACACGGAACTCGCGTGGGGGACCTTCGACAAAGGCAACGTCGAACGCTACGAGGAGGCGTATCGAAACACGCCCGAAGTGATCGACCAGCTGTGTGACCTTTTCGACGAGTACGAGATCCCGGCGACGTGGGCGATCGTCTCCCACCTGCTGGAAGACTGCGGCAGGGATCATTATGATCGAACGTCCCCGAATTTCGAGTGGGTCGACGACTGGTTCGGCGAACTGCCGTGTGCGAGTGGAATGGACGAGGAGCTGTGGTACGCACCGTGGTTGCTCGACCGGATTCAGGAGTGTGAGACGGAGCAAGAGATCGGTCTGCATGGTTCGACGCACATGCAGTTAGGCGCCGATGGTTGTTCGCGGCAGCATGCCGAGGAGGAGATCGGCGCAGCTGTGGGGACGTTGCGGAAACACGGCGTGGAGCCGAAGAGCTTCGTGTTCCCGCGGAATGATATCGGCCACGTCGACGTGCTCCGGGAGTACGGGATCGAAGCGTACCGAGGGCTGGATGCGCGCTGGTACGAACGTGGGTGGGTTCCGGGCGTAGTGAAGCCGCCGTTGCGGTTCGCCGACGAGGCGGCACGTCTGCAGCCACCTGTGGTCGAAGCTGTGGAACGTGGCGGTATCGTGGAGGTTCCCGGGTCACAGGTCTTTCGACCTTCGCACGACGGGTGGCAGTATGCGTCGGGCGAGAGCAGTATCGCGCGGGCGAGGAAGGGGTTGGAGCGTACGGCTCGAACGGGTGGGGTGTTCCACCTCTGGTTCCATCCGTTCAATCTGGGGCACGAGCCAGAGCTGGATTTGGCGCGATTCCGTGACGTGCTCGAGACTGTGACCGAGTTCGTTGAGCGAGGCGAGATCGAGTGTCGGCCGATGCGAGAAATCGAGGTTGCGGGCCCCTGACGAGGAAGGCTAATTCACTTGTACCCCAGTGCACGGAGACGCTCCTCGACGCCTTCATCGTCGTCGAGATCGGGGACGTCGACACCTTCGGATGTCGCTTCGATTTGTTCGAAGCGGTCGTTCAGTCGTTCTCGGAACCGCTCCACCGTCTCGGGATTCTGCCCAGAGACGTCGTCAGTTTCCTCGGGATCGGTGGACAGATCGTAGAGGTACTCGTCGTCGCCCTCCCCGTCGTAGAGGTACTTCCAGTCATCAGTTCGGAACCCGAGCCGCAGATAGTCTTCCCCGCGAACTTCCTTTTCGGTTAGGACCGCGTCGTAGCTCGGGTCTTGACCCCCAATCACCGGAAGCAGGGATTCGCCTTCTAAGCGTTCGGCCATCGCGTCCGAGAGGTCAGTGTCCGCGAGATCGAGGAACGTCGGAAGGACGTCGACGGTGCGAACCATCGTGTCGACGGTCTTGGGTTGGTCGATTTCGACCGAGTCGGGGAACCGAATCAGTAGGGGCACTCTCGTGAGCTCGTCGTACGGGAGATTCTTGTGGCCGTACAGGCCGTGTTCGTCGAATTCGTCGCCGTGGTCGCCGACAACGACGACGGCGGTGTCTACCAGCTCGCCGCGTTCTTCGAGTCCGTCGAGGAAGTTTCCGATCTCCCGATCGAGGTACTCAACTTCCTTGCGGTAGTTCGTCCAGAGCTCCCCGTGCTCCTCCGGGGTAACCTCCTCGGGGCGTTCACGGCTGCTTTCCGCCAGAGTCGCTCGGCACGGAACTTGTTCCGGTAGCCGAAATCGCCACCAGGGAGGTATGGACCGTGGACGTCCATGTACTGCGTCCAGAGGAACCACGGGTCGTCGGTCGAGGTGATCCACTCTGTGAGGCTCCGATTCACCTTCTCCGCGGGGAGGTACGGCGTGCGCCGAAGGATGCGTGCGGCCTTATTCGCGTAACGGAGCAGCGAGTCCGGCGCGTTGTCCACGAGCCCGTCCGGGTCGTAGGGAAGGATGTTCTCCTCGAACGTGTCGAACCCGCGGTCGAAGTTTCGAAGTCGGGAGACGTTCGGGTTCGAGTGGATCGCACCCGTGGTGTAGCCGTTCCGCTGGAACTGTTCGGCCATCGTCGGCTGGGATTCTTCGAGGTACCAGTGGCCGCCGTAGTCCAGCGGGTAGCGGCCAGTGAGCATCGCCGTCATCGAGGGCGCGGTGCTGATCCCTTGGGCGAAACACCGCGTGAACGAGACTGCGTCCTCGGCGAGCTCGTCGAGGGCCGGCGTGTCGAACTCGTCGTCGGCGACGGCATCGTACCGTAACGAGTCGACGACGAGAAAGAGGACGTTGGTCATGTGGTGTGGTCTAGCTAGACTGCAGTAAAATGGCTTGTGTCATTGTGTCGGCCACCGAACGTCGAATTCGACGTTCGAGAGTCCGACGACGGCGAGGAGGAGAAGGATCGGGATGAACTGGATCCGTCGGCGCACGGCAGCACCGTAATTCATCTCGATGATCGAGTACGTGACGACGCCAGTCAGGAAGTAGGAGAGAAGAAGTCCGAGGTAGTACGGCTTGTCGTGGAGTATTGCGATACCCCGTCGGACGAAGAACGTCGCAGCGAGTAGCGCGAGGGCACTCATCCCGACGAACAGTTCTGTGATGCTCTGGATATGCCACGGGAACGGCGTGTACAGGAAGTACAGAACCTTCATCGGTGCATAAAGAATTACGTCCAGCCAAGTGTCGTAGTGGAGCCCCATCAGGTACACGGCGTCACCGTGAGCACGGCCGTACGCGAACGATTCGAGCGCCGCAGGGGAGAGCGTGGAGCCGTGGCCGGTGAACGTCTCGAAATTGAGGGCGAAGAACGCGAGGAACGGGACGGAAAAGAGTGTGAGCCCAGCGAGGTAGTAGGGCTTATCGCGGCTCTTACCGAGGCTGACGAACCCGACCATCGCGACGATCAGGACGAGGTTCTCCTTGCGAAGCGCGAACGTCGCGGCAGTCGCGAGAAGTGCGATCGTGACAGTCCGCAGTGTAACGGAGTCGAGCCATTGGACTGCAGCCCACAGGAACGTCAGCATCACGACGACGAGAACGATCTCTCGCTGAATCACGACCGACCGATAGACGATCGTCGGCCAGAAGAGGACGATCGAGGCGGCGAGTACGGAGGTCCGGTAGTCGGCAACGTGGCGTGCGAGCTCGAAGACGAGATACCCGACGAAGAGACTGACGAACGCGATACCGATACGGCCGGCGACGGACGAGTGGCCCAGTACGACGTAGAACGGGGCGAGCAGGTGCGCCATCACGACGCGCATGATGGTGGTTTCTCCTAGAACACCTGCGAATTGACCGTTGGTCCAAGCAGTTGCGAGAGCGATTGCACGTCGGTTGTGGCCCGTAGAGATTGGGACCGTTGGAAGAAACCCGGCGAGCGAGTCGACGACGACGAACGCAACTCGAAACAGGAATGCTCCGGAGAGAACGGTCAAGAGGTAGTTATTCAACCGGTATGCTGCGACGCTAACGATAGCAGCGAGGACGGCGACAAACGAGACCGTGAGTTCAATTGGAAGTAGTACGAGGAGCGCGAGTGTACAAACTGCGGACGCAGCGAGTGATATGAGCCTGTAACTGAGCTTGAATCGATACACGTTATTCATTTTGTACCTTGAAAGAGATCTGTATGCGCTTATCGTGGACGAACTCGAGAAGGTTTCGGTGACAAATAATAGATCTGGTTTCAGTGGTCGAAGTACCTATTACGTGCGGTTGAAATATTTGTGATGTGGCCAGAGTAACCGTTATCACTCCGACATACAATAGAGAGGAGACTTTGCCACGGACTATCGAGAGTGTTCTTTCTCAAACGTTCGAAGACTTTGAATATCTTATAATTGATGACGCCTCAACAGACGATACGGAAGCGGTAGTCAATAGTTATGATGATGGTCGGATCAAATACATCAAGCATGAATCGAATATGCGGCAAGCTGCTGCGAGAAACACGGGTCTTGAGGAGGCTAACGGAGAATATGTCGCATTCATAGATTCCGACGACGAATGGCATCCGAGAAAACTAGCGGAACAGTTGTCCGTAATTGAGGAAAGAGATGATGAGTGGGTAGGGGTGTATTGCGACAGTACAACGTTAAGGACTTCCCGGATTAAAGATATTATAACACGGCTATTTCCATATGAGATACGACGGGAAGGGAGTGAAGAACTCATGCGAGAGATACTCGCTATGCAGGGGAATATTTCGGCAGGTTCTAGCCTACTTGTTCGGACCGATATTGCGCGTGATAAAAGAGGATTTGATGAATCATTGCCACGCCATGAAGATATAGACTTCGTACTCCGATTGCTCCAGAACGGCAAGTTGGCCTACGTTGATCAGGAGCTCGTCATTGTTCATGAATCGCCAGACCCTACGGCAGAGTTGGTTGAAGAGTCTAAAAAAGTGCTTTTAAATAAATTTAACAATGAAATAAAAAGGGTTGAATCTGAAGGCTACCCTGTAAGGAAGTACCACCGATTCCACCTCGCTAGATGTCACCTTAGAGATGGGAATATTCGAACTGGTATAGCATATCTGCGAGGATCTAGAGCATCTAATCCACGGCAATACCTCCGACTTTGTGTAGCAGCAATCCAAGGAGGAAGAAAGAGATTATTCAATGTCTTCCTAGATTAAAACCTACTATATATTACAATTTATTCTCGGCGATAATAACTTGGAATCGGTGAAGTTTTGGGATGAATTTGGGGACCACTTGTTTAAGTGTATCAAGGACCCGGTTAGAATGGCTATTCATATTGAATGATGTGTATTTTGCCTCAGATATCTCTAACTGGGTGTGGTTGAGAAACTCTAGGAGTTCCTTTCGAGAGTATTCACGGACATGTCCCATATGCCCTAATGTCTCCAATTTTCTGTATTGTGAATAGGAACTCATGATTCCCTGTCCAGTCAAAAATCTGAATACATTTCCGAGGTAGTAGAGATTTGGAGTGGTGAAAATCAACTGGCCAGATGGCTTGAGTACGCGCTCTATCTCTTCTAATGCGTGAATAGGGTCAATTCTAAGGTGTTCAAACACCTCACTAAATAGGATTAGGCTAAATTCATCATCTTGAATGGAAATTCTTCCCTCTCAATGTCACATTCTCGGATGTCTAAATCAAATTCATCAATAAGATCCGACCGATCCGGATTATGGTCAATTCCTGTCACCGGAAATTCGAGATTTGAGAGGGCAGCTGTTAGATGATAAGGCATTGCGCCAATCTCTAAAATCCTACCTTCGGTGTGTCGCTCGGTAATCATCTGTAACAGTGCACGATATCGAGGCTTTTGGTAATGGAAGTAATTATCTTCCCATTCTTGTAACCCATCGTTGACTCCTCCCAAGGAGCCCTCTACTTCCTGTAGAGATGCATCAATCGAAGTCATGGACTAGAGTAACGATTACAGTATCATTAATATGTCTTTATACAGGGATCTATCTAGTTTCAATCTTTATATTTGTAGTAAGTGTATTTGTATTAATATTCTCAAGTAGTCTATTCAGTTTTATACCCAAGATTGCGTAGTCTCTCGTCTACCAAACCAGAGTCTATATCTTCCCCTGTATCTCTTCGATCTGTCGAAATTTCTCGACGCTCGCCTTTTGTATTCTCCAACCATGGAATTTGGATTACAGGATCGTCATATAGGCCTCGTGGATGGCCATATTCTCGAATCGGAACCGGCGAAGCACGTTCACCGACGTAATTCCCATGGTCAGAGGTCACAACACGCTTACCAGATGTTGAACGAAACAGATCTTTAACGTGTTTAACAACATACTTCAGATTCTCCAAATAGATCTCCCAAATATCTTGTTGCGATATAGATAATTGACCCGTGAATTTCTTTCCCCAGACGTTTTCGCCATCTGGTCCTCCTCCTTCCTCGTCAATTTCGCGCAAATGATCCTTGTCAAAGGAGGTGCTTGACGGAACAAATGGGTAGTGTGGCTGCATATAGTGAACCACGATTCGCTTGTTCGGGAACCGATTGTGGGCTTCAATTGCGGCCTCGGTCATCGTTTCGGCGAGAACGGTTCCCGTCTCCTCGTCCCACCCCTCGTTTAGCCAGACGTTGATTGTCTCATGGAGAGAAATATTCCAACTCTCCCGATTCCGCTCTAGTTGTGGATTCGCCGTGACGTAGACCGTATCGCGGAGATCAACTCCGTCAAAGTTTGCTGAAAGCCATTCTACCGTCGCTGAGGCTTTCGAGAGTTGTGAAGACAAATCGCCTTCGATATTGGCTACTTCCTCAAACATATCGTATCTGCACGCGTCAAGCACGACCAGTGTGTCCCAGTCTTCTTCGAAGACAGCGATACCTTTTGGATACTCAGATCGCATCCCGGCACGGCGGTGGTAGGCCCTATTGATTCCACGAGCGAAGAGACGCGGATTCCGAAGTGCTCGAAGGATACGCTCTGAGGTATTCATGAGTGATCATTACCTCGGACAGTTAAAAGGCGGACGAATCATTTTGCAGATCAGGTTTTGTTCAATTGATCGCTTCTATTAATATCTCATCCTCATCGGTGAGTCCGAACGACCAAAGGGTAGCGACAAAAATGAGAATGGCGATACTACCTCCAACGACTAACTGAATATAACCGGGCGCAGGTAGTAACTTTACCAATGAAAGAGCAAGGGCCGCTCCCAGAATGGCGAAAGCCCCACGCCAGTATTCTCGTGAGTAGGGTTGTATCCCGAGTAGTAACCACACCTGTGCTAATCGAAGGAGATTCAGAATCGAAAATGACACACCGGTCGCAATAGCTGCACCGATAATTCCATACGATTGAATCAGAACTATATTAAGTGCGAAATTCAGCACCGCGGTGATAGTAGTATTTACCACCTGCAAACGCTCATATCCAGTCATCATCAATAGATATCCAGCTGGGCCCACAGTTGCAGCGACACTCTGCCCGATCGCGAGAATGACGAGTGAAATCTCCGCCGATTGAACTGTCGTCCCAAAAATAGAGAGAATTTGTTGGCTGTACACTAGCACATATGCTAAGCCGAGTACGGTTAGGTACGTCACCCACTTCGTCACCGCTGTGTACAAACGATTCAGTCGCTCATGCTGCCCTGATTTGTGAAGGCCCGCTGCAATAGACGGAAATATTGAGTTCATGGACTGAAGAACTACGATGAGCAAAACGGATGTCTGATATGCGGCTTGGTACCACCCAACTGATTCTGAAGACACGAACACTCCGAGGACAAGAATATCCGTCCATGAGACGAGATACTGGATACTTGCAACGAGCGTGAGGGGTATCGAGAATGCGAAAATTTTTCGATATTCAAAGACAGGTTTGATGTCTAATCGAAGTGCATTTTCTTGATGAAGGAAAAAAATCGCAAGCACAGCACCGATGAGTATTGACAGTAAATAGCCCACAACCAGAACTGAGAGGTCTGAGACTACGAACGCCGCAATAGCCATTAACACTAGTGCGGCGATAGACTGGCCGAAGTCACGGATATACACAGAATACTTTGTTTCCTTCAGCCCGTACGTAGCGTTCACACCCACCATCATGATAGCAATAAGAGGGATTCCGAGAATGAATAGTGCTGTCGTGGCATGAAACGTCGTCCCAACGAGCTTCTCGGTCAAACCCTTCCCGAAGTATAGAACTACAGCAATTACTGTACCGACTACGAACGGGGTACCGAGACAAAGAAGAATCGTCCCAGATACCCGTGCTGGATCGTCGTTATCCCGGTAGATTGGAATGTACTTCTTCGCCGCATTGTCGAGTCCTACACGTGCAAAAACACCGCCACCTTTCATGATCACCATCCCGAAGGCGAATATCCCGAGAGCCTCTACCCCGAGGCCGCGCGCGATGACGACATTGAAACCGTAGCGAAGAGCGCGACCGATCAGGCCGCCGAGAAACGAGATTGAGACGAGCTTAGTAATACTATCTCGCATACGATCAGATAATGGGAAACGAGAAGCCTCTGTAGTTATATCTCTTGTTTCCGGTTTTGGAGACAAACAACGCTGCTTGTTAGCTTTGGATAGTCTCTGCCACGTCGATACAGACTTTCCACACCTGCCGAATAACCAACTTCACGTCCAACGTGAACGACTGCTCTTTCACGTACTGTAAGTCGTACCGCAGCTTCTTCCCCGGCTCTGCCCCCGTCACGTCGTTCACCTGCGCCAACCCCGTCAGTCCGGGCTTCACGAACCATCGTTTCTGCCAGTCAACCACGCCAGTCTCGATGTCCGAGTCCAGCTCCGGCCGCTCCGGCCGCGGTCCGACCACGCTCATGTCGCCCTTCAGCACCGACCAGAGCTACGGGATCTCGTCCAAGTGCGTCCGTCGCAGCACGCGCCCGACGCGCGTCACACGCGGATCGACGCCGCCTTCATCCTCGTCACTGATTTTTGCCCCTGTCCCCTCCTCGGCGTTCTCGACCATCGACCGGAACTTGAACACGTCGAACGTCTCGCCGAACACCGCAGTCCGCTCCTGCTTGTACAGCACCGACCCGCCGTCGTCCAGCTTGATCGCCACTGCAACCCCGAGGATCACCGGACTCAACAGCACCAACCCCACCACGGAGAACGCCACGTCGAACCCGCGTTTCAGCACGTAGTCCTGGATGTCCCACGTCTCAACGTCCACGTCCACCAGCGTGCCCACATCCGACCCGGCGGTCAGCACCTGGTCCGCGTGATCCCGGTGCACTTTCGCGTCGACGCCGTGTTCGAAATACGCGTCGAGCGCGCCGAAGAACTCCGCGTGGTCGGTGTGCTCGAACGCCAGCACTACCGTGTCGATGTTGTATTCGACAAGCACGTCATCGAGGTAGACATCACGTTCCTCGCGCGTTCGACACCCTCCGAAGAAAGCAGAAGTATCGATTCTGGATTCTAGCACTTACCTAACAACTGTGAGGTGTCTACTCGTTCATCGACCTATAGTTATATCCTCCAGGACTGAACTTGTTGAACGATGATCTCCTCCTCCCACCCCACCGTGTCGAGTGTTTCTAAACGTAAATCACTCCCTCGTACTGAATACAGACCGTACGAAAAACATCAACCTCACACCCCACCGTGTCGAGTGTTCCTCGGGAGGCGTTCAAAACGCATTCCGATACGCGTCGGCCTATTCGATCGACTCAGTCAGTTCGACGACTTGCCGCGGGAGAGCGAGCCCCTCGAAGTCACTAACTACGTTGGCGACGAGGTCAAGATCGACAGCGAACTCGTACTCGTAATACTGGCCACCGGAGCGACCTTCGTTCCGGGAGTGGCGGTCGAGGATACCGAGCATCGCGAGATCTGCGAGGTGGTCGTGTATCCGACGTCGAACTAGTGGATCAATGTCTGACTGTTCGGCGATGGTGCGATATCGTGGATAGATATCTCTGACGCGGAACGGTCCGTTCGGCTCGAGCGTCGCAATCTACGGCGAACCCGAGTCACTGCCCATCTCCGAGGAAGACGCCAAAACCCCCACCTCGCCGTACGGGATCGACAAGTGGACCGTCGACAGGTACGCACAGGTCTACAACGACCTCTACGACACGGAGACGGTCGCCCTCCGCTACTTCAACATCTACGGCCCGCGCCAGCGCGGTGGCGACTACGGCGGCGTCATCAGTATCTTCCGCGACCAAGCACTTGCCGGGGAGCCGATCACCGTTGACGGCGACGGCTCGCAAACGCGGGACTTCGTCCACATCGACGACGTCGTCGACGCCAACCTCCTCGCCGCCACAACAGACCACACGGGAGCGGCCTACAACATCGGCCGTGGCGAGAAAACGAGTATCGCCGAGCTCGCAGAGACCATCCGGGACATCGCCGATACCGACTCCGAGGTCACGTACACGGAACCACGCCCTGGCGATATCGAGGAAAGCGTCGCGGACATCTCGAAGGCCGAAGAAGAGTTAGGGTTCGAACCGACCGTCTCGCTTCGGGAAGGCCTGAAAACGATACTGTAGCCTAGGGCTCACCAACCCCCGAGTCCACATTGGTGAATTCTGCCACACAGACAGTTTCGCTATGCTGTATGGACAGTACGTGCTCACGTTGTGGACCCTGTAGCGCACCCGATAACCTCCGGAACGCCACACCACTAACCTAGGGCGCGGACGGCCGGTGTTCAGATACAGACTGAAAGTGGCTGGCCGCCTCGGCGTTCCGGCCGGTATTCCTGGTGGTCTGCGGAAATGGAAGATTTCCGGGCGCCCGAAGTGGCTCGCCACTTCGGGGGATCGGGAAAGTGAGGCGTTCGCTGTGTGGCTTTGCCGCCTGGCTGCTGGAGAGAGTGCTAAGAGGAGCGTATAGCGCCTTTCTGCATGACGAGAGAGTTTCGCTCTCTCGAACGACAGCGAGTCGCGGGGTCCAGACAGCCGCGGGCTTCAATTGTTCTCACCAAATCCACCGCTGGAAACTGCTTATCTGAGCACGATTCTCCGTAACCACACAAAGTCTTTTTACCTAACGTATCATGACTAATCAGCATATGACATCTAGATATGATATCACTCTACCTGATTCCTCACCGAGTCAAATGACACTGCTCGCTGCCGATGATGGAGCTTCCATCTCTATGAAGAAGCCGTCCAGTCCCAGGATAGCTGCTGAACAAATTGAACCCAACTTGGCTTGATGCAGGTACCCAGCATCGGCCTGAGTCCCGTTGTCCTCGCGATTGTTGGTTTGGCGTTTCTGCTTCTGTTACTAGAGGCTTTCACGATTGGATATGCATTCCTTCGCCGAGTTCAAGAGCGGCGCCAGGAATCCATTGAGCAACCGATCCGGGAACGAATCCTGGAGATTGTTCGGACCGAGCAACCCCCTTACGACGCGTTTATCTCGGGGCTCTCCCAGAGAGAGTATACCGCAGCGACGAGGGAAACGCAGGCGCTTATAGGGCAAACCTCTGGAACAACTGCAACGAACCTCCGAACGCTTGGCAAAGAGCTTGGGATGCACGAAACGGCAGTGAAAAAGCTGAACGGGAGCGATCGGATTGATCGACTACATGGGCTAACCACACTGTCGCTTCTTCGCCACCCGCCCTCAGCAACAGATGTTCGTGCTCAATGCCTTGAAAATGCGGTCCTCAGAGGAGCCGGCGCCAACGCACTTGCGTCAGCGGGAACGGCACAGGGATATCGAGAGGCTCTCAATGTCCTCTATCACGAATCTAGTAATCGGCTATCAGTACTTGGGATGGAGACGGTTGACAGCATCGGGCGGGACAAACCCGGATTACTCTTGGATGAGCTAACCGACAAGATGGCCGATACTAGCGAGAGAGAGCTTGTTCAGACACTTTTGGTTTTCGCTGAACTGGAGATGGATGGCGAGCCTGTTGATGGCCTCCCGCAATGGATTACAACAGCCCTCGCTGCGGAAAATCCCCGAGTTCGGGCCGCCGCAGTAGCTTCGCTCAGGTGTTTCAATCCGGGGATAGCACAATACTCCACGGTTGCAGTATCCAATGCGATAGTTGATTCAGCACCATCGGTACGGAGGGCTGCGGCACAGACTGTCGATAGCTGGGCGAATAATGAAATGTTGCTTGCGGAACTAGCGGACCAGCTCGCAACCGAGCCAGATGAACGCGTTCGCCAGAGCATCGTCACAACACTACTCAGTCATGGCCACCGACCACAGCGGCCACTTCCAACCGCTGCGATGGAGTCGTGGAGTTGGAGAGCGGCCCTTACTGATATCCAAGCAAGGGAACATGCATGATCGGCGTCAGTTCGGGGTTGCCAATTGAGACCGTGATTGGTGGGGATGTATTCACCTCAGTTACCCCCGGCGTCATTCCATTGTTATCCCAACTCACAATCAATCTAGCAGCAGCGCTCGGAGACGCAATTAGGTTGTTTGGATGGTTCGCAATCGCACTATACCTCCTCATCAACGCTCTGTATTTTGTAATCCACACAGCCGCGTTGCCACGATTGCAGACCGAACACCGGTTTTCCCAATGGAATGAGCCATACGAAGCCATGGACTCTCCATTTCTGCCGGGGGTAGCCGTCATTATTCCCGCGTACAACGAAGAGGAGGTTATCCTCGATTGTGTTCAGTCGTCGATTTTACTCGAATACAGCGACCGGGAGACTGTTGTCGTAAACGATGGCTCGGATGATGAAACGTTGGCTGTCCTCATTGAGGAGTTCGATATGCAACCGATTCCTACAGACTGTCCAATCGATTTCCCAACCGAACCAGTGCACGACGTGTATCGGTCTACCACAGACACCGATCTCTACGTTATTGATAAGGACAACGGGGGCCGAAGCGACGCGGTCAACGCTGGCGTGTGGTTCACCGATATGGAACTCTTCTGTACTATTGACGCCGACACCATACTTGATAAAGCGGGTCTCTCAGAGGTCGTCAAGCCATTCCTGCGGAATTGGGGGACGGTGATTGCGACTGGTGGCACTGTGCGAGTCGCAAACGGTACGCCAGTTGATGAGGGGGAGATCGAAGAGCCCGAATTTCCGAGAGGTTTCCTCCCCAGCGTGCAAGTTCTCGAATACCTTCGGTCATTTTACTCCGGGCGTATTGGTCTTGACACACTGGAATCGCTGATCATCCTCTCTGGAGCCTTCGGTGTCTTCCGTACGGACCTTGTCCGGGATATCGGCGGATACCGGACTGACACCCTCACGGAGGACCTTGACTTGGTGCTTCGGTTACATAAAACGATGATCGATTCGGGTGAGGATTACGAAGTATCATTCGTCCCTGCTCCGGTTGCATGGACTGAAGTGCCAGAGACCCTCTCCGTTTTCGTTGCTCAGCGCCGCAGGTGGTATAACGGCCTCTTGGAGAATCTCATCACGCACCGGGAGATGATGTTTAACCCAAAATATGGACCAATCGGGCTCTTTGCATTGCCATTTTTCCTTATTGCAGAAGCGATCGGGCCACTCGTCGAAGGGATCGGCTATGTGCTCCTCCCCATAGCAGTTCTTCTGGGGATTTTTGAGCCGGCATCGTTCCTCCTATTTTTCACCGTGACCAGTGGTTTCGGCATCTTCCTCTCGTGGTATGCGACGTACGGCGAGGTCTGGACATTCCGCCGCTACCGGAAGGTGAGTCAGGTGGTACAGTTGATGGTGCTCGGCGTGCTCGAGAACGTCGGCTATCGACAGCTTCGGACGTTCATCAAGATAACAGGTCTCCCTCAGTTCGTCCGAGGAAACACGGAGTGGGGAGAAATGGTTCGTGAAGGATTTGATGACTGAGACTGATTTTGAGGCCTCGACGAGTACCCACGGGACAGCGTAATCCACTCCGGACCGCTGAAACGGACTTCTCCAACCGATGTTCGTTGTATTTCCCACCGCCTCTCCTTCGATTGTGTTCAGCTGAACTTGCGATTCCCAATTGTGCTAGCTCGCCAAGATAGTCATGCACCGAACGAACCGAACCATCGATGCCGACGTGAACGACGCTGCGGCTGTTGGACTCCGCAACCCGGAGTATAGCCCCCAAGAGTACGAGACACTCGACGTCGTCGAACGCGTCGAGCGGGCCTCTCCCGACGAAATCTAGTTCCGCGTGTTCGTCTCGGTACGTCCGAGCGGCGTCGCGTTCGCCTGAACCGACTGCGCAGAACATGGGACTCATGCCGACTGGTCAGTGTCCGAGAAGGGCCGATGGGTTCCAAGAATCTTAACCAACAAATAGGCATAGATGACGACGAATGTTGGTTAAGACTCTGACGACAAACCCTGATGAGAGCCTACAAACTGTACAGGTGGCGAAGCTCCAGTCCCATGGAGCCACCAATATACCGGTGTCCACCGAACGCTCTCGCCTCAGACGTCATTGGACTATTCCTGACCAGCGGAACACTCAGAACGGTCGTCAGGAGTCGTCTCCCGATCCAGCATCCTCACCACCCGGAAGGGACGACCGCCCCTCAGCAGTCGGGTCAAAATCGATCACCGCCTTCTCCTTCGGCATCGCCTCGACCGTAATCCCGCGCCACTCCCCATCGACGCCCACCAACGCCTCCGCGAACCCGGCATCCTCGTTCCCCGGTACGGCATCCTGCACGAACCGCATCTGGGCGTAGTTGAGCCCGAACTCCTGGGCCCACTCCTCGTCCATGCCGTCCAACCGATGGAACTGCTTGACCGCACACTGATCAAGAATCGCCTCACTCTCGGCATGTTCGAAGAACTCGTCGACGGTCTGCGTGACCAGCCGGATCGAGAGATCGTGATGACGGTGATGTCGGAACACCGTCTCCAAGAAGGCGAGACTCGCGGCGTCCTGCATGATGTAGCGGGCTTCGTCGATGTAGAACACCACCTCCTTCTCCGAGACTTTCGCCCGTTCGTACACGAGCGAAATGAGCAGCTGCATCGTCAGCGCGGTACTGCTGTCGACGCTGCCTTCCTGTTGCGCCAGATCGAGGTAGATCACCTTCTCGTCCCGGATATCGAACGCGGACTCAGTCCCCAGGTTCGCATGCCGACCACCCTCGTCGAACGGCCGAAGCTGATCGAGCAACCACGTCGCGTCCTCTTTGAGCTTCTTCGCTTCCTCATCGGCCCGCACGACGAACGCCTCCGGCTCCTCGACCATGTCCTCGAACACGTCCAGCATGTCCCGGATCGTCGGACTCGGATTGCCGTGCGTCGAGATATCGTCGGTAATCCCGTTGCGCTTGTACGCCCGCTTGAGCCCGAGCTCCAGCGTCGTCCGTCGATCCCCCAGCGAAATCCCGCGGAGTGCGAAGAAGTTGGTGAGGAAGCTCATCGCGTCGTCGAGCTTCTCGTTGAACGGGCTGGCGTCTTCCCCCATCGCCCGCTGCACGCGTTCAGGCGTCTCCCGGATCTCCAGCGGGTTGAGCCCGAGCGTCCCACCGACCGTAATCCGCTTCGCGTCGAGGGCTTCGGCGACGCCGGCCCAGTTGTTCAGCGGTTCGAGGATGACGCCGATCCGGTCGCGCTCCTGCTCCATCGACCGGATGAAGTTCTGCTTCGAACTGAACGACTTGCCGGAGCCCGTATCGCCGACCGTGAACATCGCGTAGCCGTTGTCCCGCGCGAACGGGTCGATCACCACCGGACTCCGCGTGTCCTTGTGCATCCCGAACTCGACGCCACCCTCCTCGAGAATCGTCGCGTTATGCGGCGACCCCAGTAGCGCCCCGACAGCCCCGCCGAGCGCGATCGACTCCCGACCGAATTCGTTCGCGCCGATGGGGGCCGCCGACTGCAGCGCCACGTCCTGTCGGCAGATGGCCGTCTTCGGCGTCAGGTTCGCGGGCTCGTCCCGCAGCGTGCTCTTCACCTGCTGCACGTCGTCCTGCAGCGTCTCTCGATCATCGGCGCGCACCGTGACGAACACGCCCTGGTCGAACACGCGAGCGCCGTTCTCGACGGCCGTGTACGTCGCCGCCGCCTCGTCAGCTCGCTCCTGCAGGTACGTACTCCGCACGCTCTGTTCGAGGTCAGCATCCACCTGCAGGTCGTCGGCGATCTCCTGCAGTTCGTTCCGGGCTCGTTCCTGGTTCTTCGGCGTGATGTGGGCCGTCAGGTCGAACTGCACGTCGGTCAACTCGAACAGGTCGCTGAGGTAGCCGTCACTCGGGTAGTCTGGGTAATCGGCGATGTACAGCGTCGACGTCCACTGCTCGCCGACGCGGGCGGCGCGAGTCTCCCACTCGATGGCGTCCGGCGCCGTGACGGTCTTGTGGGACTCGGCAATCTCGGCGAGGAGCTTGCCCTCCGCCTGCCCATCGGCCAGCGTGGACTCGTCGAGCACGTCCGCGAAGTCCACTGTCTCCTCCTCGTCCGCGGCGTACCTGTCCCAGAGGCGTTTCCCACCACCGACGACGCCGACGACGATCACCGCGTACAGTGCCGCCCCTTCAGGAGTGGTCGGTGCACTGAGCCACTCCACGAGCTGCCGCCCGACCCCACCACCCAGCTGGAGGAGTGCACTACGCATCCTGCCCCTCCTCCCGGCGCGAGTGGCCGAGGACCGGCTGCTCGCGAACGACGGCCTCAGCGTCGCCGTACTCGTACTCCTGCCCGTTCCAGAACGCCATGTTCAACACGAACAGCTCGACCGTACTGAGTCGGCGCGCGGACCAGCCTGCCGCCTGCTGGATGAACCCCGCCCGCACGTCGGTCACCCGGCTATCCAGTTCCTCGAACATTCGGGCCCGCCGCTCCACCGCGGTGAAGTCCGCCCGCCGCGTCACGAACGGCGTGAACAGGATGCCGACCACGGGCAGCTGCGTGAGCTTCTCCACGGGCGTCGCCTCCTCACGATACCGGTCGTACACGTCCAGCGGCGACACCTCGACGCCGATGTAGTACTGCAGCTGCTGGATCCCTTGTTCACGCATCTCTGTGGGCCGCGTCTCGCGATACTCCTCGAGGAGCTCTCGGAAGATCGGGTTCGACTCGACGTCCTCGTCGTCGAGGCGCTCATCGATCGTCTCGGTCAGCTGTTCCACCGGAAACGACCGGGTCGTCGCGTGGAACTTCAGCTTCGCGTCGAGTTCCTTGTTCGCGAACTCCGCGCCGGCCGCTTGCAGCTGCGCCCAGCCGTCCGCCATCGCGAAGTCCATGTTCGCCGGCTCGACCTCGATGAACGCCTCCATCGTCCCGTCGGCGCGCTGGACGGCGCCCCCACCGGGCCACGCCCGCTCGATATTGGTGAGGTCCTGCGTTCGCTCGTCCGGCGTGAACGGCGTGTAGTTCGCCACCCCACCCTCGTTTCTGGTGGAGTCGGCGTCCTCTGCCGCGCTGAACGTGATCGCTGGTCGCTTGACGTACCGAAAGACGTCGGTAGTCCACGTCCAGGCGTTCAGGTGCGCTGGCGTGACGTAGATCAGCGCCGCCCCGAACCCGGCCCCGCCGGCGATCAAGGGGAGGGCGAGTGACTCGACGCCAGTGAGACTGGCGAGGAACAGCCCCACGATCGGGAAGGCGAGCAGGACGCCGACGTCGCCTTCCTCGATGTTGAGGTAGGGGATGCGACTCTCCTCCCCGAACTGGTCCATGATGCGCCGTGACGCTGCGTCATTGTCTGAAGCCATGGATTAGTGGATTCCGCGGTCAAAGTCCATCCCGTAGTCGTTGGAGTCGGCTCCGCCTGGCTCGTTCTCGGTTCGTCGGTAGGACTGCTCACCACCATCCTCATCGTCATCTCCACCGTGGGCAGCCGCTTTCTGGGCGACAGCTTGCCCGGCAGCGGCTTTCGGCCCCCACCGTGCGGCGGTGGTGGCGACGCTGACGTTGCCGGCGTACGCGCCGGCGGCGACGCCGCCGACGAGGGCGGCTCCCTGGGTGGCACGACGCAGGGCCTTCGCCGTCAACGGTGTCGCGTAGATGAACGTCTTCCACGTCGCGTAGAGGGCGACGACGGGCAGGGAGACGGCGACGAGATACTGCAGGAACGCGGTGTCGGGCGAGAGGCCGCCCGTCGAGTAGACGATGTCGTAGCCCTTGAACACGATCGCTGCCGGGAGGGGGAGGACGGCGAGCGGGACAAAGCGTTTCGCGAACCCGCTGGCGATCTGCGAGACGATCGGGACGTTCCCGTACGCCAGCGCGATGGCGATCGGCATCCCGTAGAGGTAGACGTAGAGCAGGATCTCCCGGATGTAGAGGAGCGCCTGCAACCCCCACATGGAGATGCCGCCGGCGAGTGCGAAGAGGAGCGAGAGGGCGGGGTTGGAGACAGCATCTGCCAGTAGATCAACCATCATGTCTGACAATATCTCAATACTGGGTAGCAAGGCAATAGTGAATCCATCAACGAGATAGAGCGCAAGTGTCCCAACCCAGTACCACACGATAATCAGGAACGCTCCAGTCCAGGCGGTCTTCTTCGTTTTCCGCGCTTCGTACGTGCTGCCGATATTGAATACCCGGATCGCATGTCGCCCTTGAACGCTCATCACGAGGAGAAGAAGGCTGATCAGAACAACCTCGCCACCGACGAGTGTATCTTGCAGTTCAATCCATGGTTGGCTAGTTGGCTCTCCAAAAACGAACGGCCCGTTCGTCTCCGGAGTTGGTGTTCCGAACATCGCCTCCGAAAGCGTTCGATACCCGGACTCCAGACCGTCCATGAAGAGGCCGATGAACCATTCGACGGTGTCCTTGGCTCCTTCAAGAACTACATCAATTAGATCTACCATCGCTATGCCTCTGTGATAGTGATACTGCAGTCGTCCAGATCCGACGAGCCAGAGTACTCGACATCGAACGTTTTGGTAACTTCGGAGGCTTTGATTGCAGTCTCGAGTGTAACTGTGAACTCTCCGTGATTCCCATCGGAAGAGCAGCCCATACCTCCTGGAGATACTGATCCGAAGGGAAACGACGCACTATAGAGATCAACTTGTGTGTCGACCGGGACGATGGCACTATCCGTTCTCTCGATGCCGTTTCTCCGAGGGTTTTCAACGGGGTTTGGAACATCCCCAGTGAACACGAGCTCAGTAACCGTCTCGGGCCCAGTCCCCGTGTTCGCAACAGTTACGAACGCCTCTCCGTTGATCAACCGGTTCGTGTCCGACTCCCCGTACACTTCCTCCCACGGCTTGTCCCGGTGATTCCGATACAGTCCGACCTCGCGAATCTCCAAGTTGGGCCGAATCGCGAGCGACGCCTCGACGACCGTCTCCTCGCCATTCAGTCCGAGCACGTCGTACTCCCCCGGCGTGTACGCGGCCCGGAACTCGAAGGACACCTGTTCAGCGCCGGCTGCAACCCCGCGCGTGCCCCAGAGCTCGCCGTTGGGTTGGATGAGGTTCACCTGGTCGATTTCTGTATCAGGGGCGAGCTCGACGACGAGGGTCGTCCCCTCGACGCCCACGTTCCTGAACGGCCCGTCACTCGTGCCAGTACCGTCCGTCCCGGGATCCGGCCCGGGGAGTGGCCCGTCCTCGGCGGCGCAGCCGCTGACGCCGACGACGGCGCCGACGGCAAGCGTTCGGAGGGCAGTACGTCGATCGACGGGGGTGTTGTTCGCGGTCATGGTCTGTCAGCGAACCTCCGTGTGGGACTGAGCAACAGCAGGACGCGACGCCCAGCGTAGAGCGCGACGACGAACGGGAGCAGCTGCCAGCCAACCTCGACCGCCAGTGCGACCCAGCCATCCAGCGTGGTGAGTGGGTGCCACCGAACGGTCGCCGTGTCGCCGACGTACGCCGACGTCTGGGACACCCACGAGCCGGGGTGGTACCGGGCGGTGTAGATGCCGGGGCGGTCGAGCGTCACGACGGCGACGCCCGACGCGTTGGTCTCGACGCGCTGGTCGGCGATCGTGAGGTAGCCGTTCCGGTCGGGCCCGTCCGCAGGCACCTCGCGGGCGCTGTCGTCGAGGACGATCGGCTCGCCCGAGGCAGCACTCCGCAGCGTCAGGCGAACGCGGGCTCCGGACTGGTTCTGTTCGAGGACGACAGCCGTCAGGTTGCTCCGGCTGAGCGGGCGCTCGAACCCGTTGTCCGGCTCGGTGATCGAGGCGTTCACGCCGCGGACGATGCCCGCAACCTGGATCGCGGCAGGCGCCACCCGATCTGCCCGCACGGCGACGCCGTGACTCGCCGTGTACGAGCGATTCACGACGTCGACGTGGATGTGCTTCCCGAGTGACGCCGCCGGCGACGATACGTTGGTCCCCCACGTTTCGAGGATGCCGGGGCCATCCCGCACTGGCTCCGCTCGCGGGCCGATCCGCGAGGGGTAGGCGTGAACGAACACGGGAATCGCGTCCGACTCGAGCCGTTCAGTCGCCGTCGCGTTGGTCCGAACGAGCGTGTCCCAACTCGTGTCCCGGGCCGTGTAGAACCGCCAGACGCCACGAACTCGCGCGGAGCGGTTCGCGGTGAGGGTGTACCCCTGCCACGGCTGGGACTGGAAGACGGCGACGCCCGTGTCGCCGTTGGGGTAGTCGGCGTAGTAGACAGACGCCGAAAGGTCGTACACCTCGACGGCCAGCGAGTCGCGAACGGTGAGCGTCTCGGCCCGGGTGGTGGTGTTCAGCACCGGGCCGGAACTGTTCGCCCGAGTGGTGCCACGCAGGCGGACGTGGATCTCGGCCTCGAGCGTGAGGGTCACTTGGCCGTCGTCGCCGAGCGCGTACTGCAGCACCGGCGTGTGCGTCCCCTCGCGTTCGACGACCGGCTCGCCGTCGACGAGCAGGCGCACGGTCTCGATCTCGTGGGCGACGAGCGACCAGTCGGTCGTCCGGTTGCCGTCCGAACTCGCGTTCGGCACTCGAACCCGGTAGTCGACGAATCCGCGGAGCGTGCCGTTCGGCGCCACGTAGTTGACGGTCCGGTTCGGCCCCAGGTGGCCACGCGTCGACGGCTGGGCGGCGAAGATCGTCGCGTGGGCGTCGGCGATCAGCGTCCCGTCTTTGAGCGTCGCGTTGCTCGGAGAGATCGAGGAGTTCGCGCCGCCGGCCTCGAGATCGGCGAAATCGTTCCGCGTCCACGTCGCGGCCGTCGACGGCGGCCGCGTGAACGTGATGTCTGTCCCGTTGGCGAGCTGCGCCATCGCCGACCGGGTCTCGCCGTATCGCTGGCGGTACTCGTTCTCGGCCATGTAGTCGTCGGCGTCGCGGGACCACAGCGTCGCGGACTCGTTCTCGGTGAGGCCGTTGGCCTCGCTGCTCGGCGCCGATGGCGCACTCCCGACAGCCGACACTCCTGCCGCGAGACAGAGCACGGCCGTCAGCACGACTGGGGCGCGGGACGCCATGAGGCACCGATCAAGCGATTACCAGGGGACGAGATTCACGCACTCGGCCAGCGGGAGGCCCATCATCGACCCGGCGACGGTGTACAACGGGCCGAGGACGACGAGGATCACCGCGGACTTCATCGCTGAGCGCTTGTGGCGTTTGAAGCGCTCCTTCTGCTCGCGGTCGATGGTGAACATCTCGAGCAGGGAGTCGGCCTGCCACACCACGACCAGGCCGACGATCCCCAGCGCCGTCGTGAGTTGGAAGAACCCCTCGATCATGCTGGGGAGGTTGTCCGCACTGCAGACCGCGTTCTCCTGGGCGGCGACGGGGTCGACGGCGACGACGCTGAGGAGGACGACGATGAGGGCCGCCTGCTGCGTGCGTCGATGCAGCGGTGCCGATGCGTCGTCGGAACTCGAGGCCGGGTCGTCGGGAGCGGTGGGCTGGGCCATCGTGATCACTCCGGCCTGGTGTCGGCCGTCGGTGACTCGCGCTCCTGGTCGGTGACGAGTGCTTCCAGATCCGCGAACCGGTTGGTTTCCGACGCGATCTCCTCGAGCGTGTACCCCTGCTCCTGGGCCCGCTCCAGGAGGTCTCGGAGTTCGTCACTGTCGACACCGCGAACGGCCATCTCCTCGCGGAGTGCACGCCGATAGAGGGCTGAGGCATTGATGTGGTCGTGCCACTGGAGATACAGTTCATCGATCGCCTCGATGGTGACTGAGCGGGTGATCATACGTGTGGCGGGGGTGTGTGTTAGTTGGGTATCGGTGCGCGGTAACTATATACATAGTTGGGCCTTATTTCTTTTGTCAAAATAGAAAACCAACACGGGTTTGGAGAGAATGGATGACTAAGAAAATCAGTACGGTATGCGTGGGCCACGACGCCGATCTCGCGGTAGCGGTACGGGTGCTGTCGTCCTCCCGAGACGACACGGACCCGCTGGAGTATCGTTCAGTTGGGGACCACCGGAGTGTTTGTATACATCGAGTACAATGTATACACTATGGGAACGATCTCGGCGCGGGTCCCCGATGAACTGGAAGCGGAGCTCGACGCGTATCTCGAGGACGAGAACCTGGATCGGAGTACGGCCGTTCGAAAGCTCCTCTCCGAGGGACTCGAGGAGTGGCGTCGCGAACAGGCACTTGAGCAACTCGCGGCGGGGTCGATCACGTTCAGCAAGGCGGCTGAGCTGGCCGGGATGTCCGTCTGGGACTTCGCCCAGCTCGCAAAGGAACGCGACATCAGCTGGGTCGCCGACGACCACGTCGACGCGGACCTCGAGGCGCTGTGAATGTGGGTGTTCGATGCCACACCGCTCATCTATCTCGCGAAAGTTGATCGACTCGCACTCGTCCACAACCTCGAAGCGTCGTGTGTGATCCCCGAGCGCGTCTACGATGAAGTCGTCGCGACCGGCCTCGAAGAGGGGTATCCAGATGCTCGCCGAATCGAACGGGCCGTCGACGCTGGCCGGTTCGACGTCGTCACGGTTGACGCTTCGCCATTCATGGCTCGACTTCGGGAGAATCCCAGCCTCAGTGACGCTGACGCTGCTGTCCTGGCCTACGCCGACACGCATGACGGAGTGGCCGTGATGGACGAGACGTACAGGCGGGACGTTGCCGCCGCTGAAGGCGTTACGACCCGGGGACAGCGTACCTGATTCTGAAACTCACAAAGCAGGGGGTGATTAGCGGCGACGACGCACGAACGATCATCGACGCGATGATCGATAACGGATGGTACTGCGCACCCGACGTATACACGAAGATCGTTCAGAAACTCGAGTCGTTCGAAACCTAACCGGTGCGAAGAAGGCGACGAGAGGGTGGCAGACTATGGCGGGTTACGCCCTTTGTTCAGAGATGTATACGACCCCCTGTGGTAGGCTACCCGCCAGAGTTTGAGGACCGCTCGAGTGACTAATTCTTCGGGTGACTGCGAGATGCAGGACTCTTCGACCTCGTCGCGCTCAGAACTCGCATCGGGTGGTGGATGGTAGTGCTCTAACCCGGGGACGTGGATGTAGTCCCCCGCATGTGGATGCTTTCCCCACCGGAAATCCACACCCTCCGTATCCGTGTAGTGGAACTTGTAGTCATCTCGTGTTGTCCACTGGATATCGATCCGGGCCGTGTCCGCAGCACACAATCCATCGTCGAGTGTAACCTCAAGCACAGTAGGATGGAGATAGTCGTCGAATTGGGCTGTCGCAAGCGGTTCCATCTCTTCGACAATATCGCGAATTGTGAGCAGCGCTGGCCGGTCCGTTGCCCCACGGAGGGAATGGGCCTCCGCTTGGTCAGGAGAATCCTGCATTACTCAGGCAGGGACACTGTCGTCAGTCGACCGACGATCGCCCTCGACGAATTGCTCCGCGTTACTGATTGAGAGGGCAGCGTTCGCGAATGCGAGATTCCGACGGAGCGTCTTCCACTCACGGATCGTCTCTGGATCGATCTCGTTCTGTGGGGACTCGGATTCGGCGAGAGCCTGATTTGTCCGGGTGACAGCCAACTCTTCAGGGGAATCGACCCCGAACTCAGCTCGGTACTCGGTAAGCTGGTCGCGCATCTCTTGGATTCGCGTGACGAGTTCGTCGGTCGAGACGTTGTCGAGGATGTCGGCAGCCTGTTCGACGACGAGCGATTCGGGGGAGCGGTGATAGAGCGTGCCGCCCTGCTCACTAGGCGTCGTCTCGACAAACCCCTCATCGGCGAGTATGTTCAAGTGCTTTCGTGCGGTTTTCGGAGTGGTCCGTGCATCGGCGGCGACCGCATCAGCTGCGGCAGGGCTGTACGTATGCGCAATAACGCGGCGAATGCGTTCATATGGGGTCGTTTCGGATTCCCATTCCTCACCGACCGCTTCGTTGATGTCGGTGAACTCCGCTGGCGGACTTCGGTCGGTCATGTGGAAACACACGAATCAAAAGAATATAGTACTTTGGTGTAGTTCTATATTCCTCTAGTTGCGGGTCTGTCTGAAACGCTGGCCCCCGATCGTCGTGAGATTAGTTCAGAGATCAATCGACGGAGGTCGAATTGTACCTCCGCCCCTCTGCGGGCGCTGAAAACTTAACCAACAGGACGGAAGTGATCCCCTACTCCGTTGGTTAACTGAGTTCGGACGAGGATTCGCCCTCCAGAACGTCGATGAGCTCCTCGGCTGTCCGACTGATTCGCCTGAACCGGTCGCGAACGACTTCGGGATCGTCCGACTCCCACGCAGCGAGGTAGAACGCCGACCCGCTCGTGTCCAGCCCACAGTAGCGCCCGACGACGTACGCGACCGCCTCAGCCTCGACTTCCCGCTTGGATCGTTCAGTGTCGTCGTCGACGTCGAAGTGGAGCAGGGCGTGCGCGTACTCGTGGATCAGCGTCGTTGCAAGGTCGGCCTCGTTCTCCCGATCACGCACCTTGACGAGCGGCTGGACGTCGACGAGGCTCAGCTGTTCGCAGATGCCCTTCGCCTCGCCGTGAGTCCACTCCGCTTTCGGAACGATCTGGACCGTCACGCCGAGGTCGTCAGCGGCGGCAGTCAACTGGTCGACGAGGTCGCCGGCGTCCCCAGTTGCTTCCGTGTCGAGGTCGGGGAGCGGCTCGCCCTCGGTCTGGGAGATATCGAACACCGGCGCGGGGTTGAACCCGACAAGACCCTCGGCCCACTCCTCGGGCGGCGTCTCGTCGTACTCACAGTCACTGTCCTCGTGGTAGCTCGGCGAGTTCTCGCACTCGGGGCACCGCTTGGCGATGATCGGCGCCCAGATCCAGATCGCCGACTCGCCTTCCGTCACGTGCCGGTCGAACTTCTCCTGCCACGTCCGGTAGCCCGCAACCCGGCTCGCCTCGGGACATTGGCGCTTGATGAGGAGCGTGTTGCGGTAGGAATAGTCGTGGAACCGACTCTGGACGTCAAGCCACTCCTGGAACTCTGCGCTGGCCTGCGCGTCGTCGACGCCGGCGACGAGCTCGTCGATCCACTGTTCGATCGTACTGTGCATCTCGTCGGAACGTGTGTCGGTCTCGTCGAAGGAGACCGACGCGTCGCTGGTCGTAGTCATTGTGTTCACCGAATCACGTTCACGGCGACTGCGTCTGTTCAGCCTGCGCCGCACCCTTCAGGGGCGTTCAAAAACCGAGTCTGTCGGTTAGCGGAGTTCGTGGCGGTCGTCCGCCAAGCCAACCGTGACGAGGTACTCAAGGTATGCGTCGAACCGCTCGACGTCGCTGGGCGTGTCGGTCACAAGGTGACGCGCCCACTCGATGGCCCACTGGAAGGCGGGATCCGTGCCGCCCTTGCCGTGAATGTACCACCATCGGGCCGCTTTCAGCACGACCAGTGGATTCGTCGGCGGTTGCTCACCGGCGAGCCCACGGGTGATGGATTCGATTTCGTCGGGGATGTCGGCGGGATCGACCTCCGCTGATTGCGTGTTGTCGATATCGACCGGAATCTCGTCGATCGAGACGTTGTCGGGACTCTGTTGTTGACTCACTGGAAGCCACCTCTGAGAGCTTTCGAAGGAGCCCTCGCCCTCTACGAGGGCACACAAACAACACCCTGAACCCCTTCGAGGGTTCAACAAACAGAGCCGGAGTGCGGTCTTACTGGGTTCGAATCGTATCCCCGTCGCGCTTGAGAACCTGCTTTGCAACGAGTCGATCAATCGCTTCGTCGACGGCGCTTGCTTGGTCGTCCGACAGTGCTCGCACATTCCCAAGGACCCGCTCCCGAATTGCTTCGATATCGTCGACTCCACCCTCAACAGCATCTAGAACGGTATACTCGATTTCGAACTCAGTTGCAAACGCTGCGATACGGCCGGTGAACGTATCCGGAAGCCCGGATAGTGAGTTCACGGCCATCTCGATTGTGAACAGAGGATGCGAACGATCATGAATCTGCCGTGCTTCAGTCGTACCAGTATTGAACGGTCGCTGTTCGTCGATTTCGGTGAGAATCGACTCGTAGTCCAGCCCACGCTGGGCGTATTTCCGCATATCTTCAATGTCTCGTCGACGGCCACTCGCGAGGTCACCGCCCGAGACCGCTTTGAGCAGAAACATATCCTCATCTGAGAGGATGAATGCGGTTACGCACCGCCCGGTCCAGAACTCTTCGGCCCGGTCGTGCATCCGGTCGGTGATCCAGACTTTCCCGACGATCTGCCGTTCAAAGAGATCGATCCGAAACCCGCGCCCGTTGTGATGCAGTTCGATGGTTTTTCCGACACCTTCGAACGACTCCGTTGGTTCGTCGACAACCGTGAATCCCTGTGACGTGAGCGTCTGGTAGACGTGCTCGAATTCGGACACTACACCCACCGCGAGATCGATATCTTCGGTCTGGTCTTTCAGCCCACGGGCGGTCATCGCAGATCCGCCGAGGAGATACACCGTCACGGACTCCGACAGCCAGCTGTCGAACTCCTCGAGGAACTCTTTGATCGCATCGCCACCCTTGAATACCGTCATGCGACACCGTACTGCTCTTTGAGTGCCGTAAATTCTGATTCACTTGGAAGGACGACTGGGAGCTCGTCCGAGTCCTTAACCCTTCCCTGCAGTGCCTGGTACATCGCAGCGACCGTGGGTTTCAGATCGTACCACGTTGCAGTGTCTGTGAGCGTCTCCTGATCGATATCCAACGCCTCGATCAACAGCATCGCATAGCTAACCCGGCGGGAGCCACTATCGAGAACGAGCGTGTGGCACACCACTTCGCTCGGCGTGAGTCCCTCGTCGGGCGCATACCAGAATGCAGGCTCACCTGCAAGGAAGAACTGCAAACCGTACTCCTCGAACCGACCGAGCCCAGTCACCTGCCAATCAGGCGTCTCCAGTAATGCGTCTGTATCCGCGGCGGTCTGTACGCGGACGAGTGCGCGTTTCGGGTCGCACCACTCGACAGTCGCACTCGGCGCGATCTCCCGGGCTCGCGATCGGTGCTCGTGGGTCACGATGGCCTGAGCGAACGCCAGCAGCGGCGCGAGGTCCTCACTCCCCGCGTACTCGGGGCCGGACGAGGACAGCATCGCCCGGTTTTTGAGCGGCGACAGCGCCTTGTGAACGCCTTGTCGAGTAATCGCCAGTCGCTCTGCTATCTCGGATACTCGACGGGGTTCATCGAGAAACCAGCATACTCGGAGAGTGGCAGGCGAGAGAAGCTCAGCCCAGTCAACGTGACTGAGCTCCGTCCGTAGCGTCCGGTACGATTCAATGACCGGGTGGTCCGCGACACGGACGTACCGCTGGTTGTTGGGCCCACGCCGTTCGACTAGGAGCCCCGCATCAAGCAGGTCATCGAGCACCGCGTAGATGTGTGTCTGTGAATACCCCGTTTCAGTTGCGAGATCGTCTGGCGTCGCTTCGCGGCCGGTACTCAGTGCGTCGATTACGGCGAGTCCGGCCTTTGAGATCATCTGTGTATACTCTAACACCCGATCGTATAAATACGTTTCTTGATTATAGTTGACGCCATCGCTAGTCGTCGGGGAGCCACTGCTCGATTTTGCCAGCCGTGAGCGTCCACATCCCATCACCCCTCGTACATGCGAGTTGACTCACGATCTCGCACTTGAACGCTTGGTAGTGCGACTGGGCAACCTCTTGATCGTCGGTGTAGTCGAGCAGGATCGCGAGGGCGAGTTGGGCGGGCCCACTCCCGCCATATCCCCACTCGAAGCCTGAGGGGCTGTGGCTCACCACCTCAAGGCTACGGCTCGGCGTAAGGTCCTGCTTCCCGGGATACGTCCGCACGCGGACACCGCCCCGAACGCGCGTCCCGACGTACCGAACCTCGGTCCTCTCGGTCGTCGACTGTGCCGTCGTGGGCTCGTCGATCGTTCCACTCATAGTGGATTGCGAGAGGCAACGCGAGCACTCCCGCACCCCTACCTGGGGGTGAAAATCACCGCCCGCAGTCGCTGATGGCCTGCATCGCCATCGCGATCTCGAGGATCTTCGGGCGGATCGCGACGGCGACGCGATGCTTGCACGGGTCGTCGTCCCGCTCGTCGGCGGGACACGTACAACTGACCGGAAGGCCGTCGACGACCGAGACACGGTACTCGTGGTCCGCTGGATCGAGGTGACTCTCGTTGCGAACGCGGACGTCGCCGGCCTGTAGCGAGAACGCGAAGGCTTCGTACTGGGCACGCTTGCGCACACGATCCGACGGATCGAATTCCGCGAGTGGTGGTTGGTCCATCCTGCGTGAATGCGGGGTGCTGGTTTCGACCATCCTGGCGAGGCTGAGAAGCGGGACCGCTACGCCAGGTGGGCAACTGCCTCCGGCTCGTCGACGTCGTCGAACTCGCCACGCTCGACCGGCTCCCAGTCCTCCCCCTGCGCTGGACTCCACCAGTCAACCTCGTAGGCTCCCGGTGCGCCGAGGATCTTCGCTCGCGCTGTGCCGTCAGGGAGGTCGCGTCGGAGTTTCTCGTCGACGTGGAGGTTCCACGTCGTGTCCGTGGTGAAGCGCGCGATGGCGGCGTCTTCGTGACCGCGTGTCTCCAGTGGCTCCTGCAGTTCGACCTGCGTGTTGCAGTGCTTGCAGAACACCCCCTCGAAGGGGATGTGGCTGAACACCTCGTGTCCGCAGACCGGACACCAGAGGAACGCGAACAGTGCCTCACTGTGGCGGTCAAGTACTTCCAAACTCATCGGTGAATCAGACCCGATCAGGACGGGTCACCCATCTCGGCCCGGTATAGACATCACCGCAGTCGCATCCGTTGCCTTCAGCATCAGCAAGGTTGTGGCTGCGCGCGCAGCGACGGCAGGAGCGAGCACGGAGCGGAGGGTGGGGCGGCGGGGCTTGGGCCGGCCCGGCGCACAGCAAAAAAAAAGAGGGCTGCGCCGACTGGCTATGCGTCCCACCAGCGACCGCGCTCCGGGAAGTGGATGGTGCTCCACCCCGTCACGGCCACCGAGATCCGGCCCTCGTACCAGTTCGTGGCCGCTTCGTGGATGCGCACCGTCTCGCCTTCCTCGATCCACGGCGCGTCCGATGCCTTCCAGATCGTCACCTTCGTTTGCCCGCTCTCGTCCACGATCAGCCCGACTTGCTGGATGGCCGGCGAATCACTCTCCCAGAGGGTCTCCACACGACCGTCGATCGTGACCGTGCCGCGATCGACGTCCTCGAGAGCGTCGATGGGCACCGAGCCGGTGGGCGCCGTCTGCAACTCCTCGAACACCCGCACGACCGCACTCGTCAGGTCCCGGCCATCGACGACTGCTTCGGCCAGGCGTCGACTGATCGCCGCCCGCGACCAGCCATCCACCCGCGTCGCGAGTCGGTCTGCCTCCGTGTTCACCGTCGCCAGTTCATCCTGGGAGAGTTCCGCTCGGGGATCATCCCGTTCCGGGTCGGCCATCGGGTCCACGCTCGCGGCCCGCTTCTGGAACTCCCGCCGGCGCTGCTTGCTCCCTTCAGCGGCGACCTCTTGCGTGCGCTGCTCGCGACCGTCCTGCGTGCCCAGCTCGGCCTGGGCACTGATGCGCTCCAGTTCGGCTTCCCGCGCCCGAATGCGCTCCTCCTGTTCGAGGGTGACACCGTGAATCCGATCCTTGCTCGTGTCCGCGATCCCGTCCGGGTGGTTCGCATCCACCTTCGCCTGGGTCTCCTGCTCGACCGCCGGCTCCAACTGGGGCGTGTCGTCGACGACCGGGGCATCGTCGCCCGCAACCGACTCCGGATTTGCCTGTTCGAACGCCTGTTCATCGACCGTAACGCGTTTTCGACTCGACTTCTTACTGGACATTGGAACTCAACTCAGTTCCTGAAGGCGCTCACGCGCCGACTCCCGCGATGCTCCAACATCGCGGATTTTCGACATCGACCGACAGCACCAGCTGCGCGCTCTCGCTCGCGCCTTCGCGAGCGCCCTCCTGGGCGCGAGCGAGAGCGCGCCTGCATGCGGTGGCCCCAACCAGCACCGCGCGCCGACCCGCCCGGAGCGAGCGACCAGCGGAGAAAGCGTGGGGGTGAGCAGCGACGCCGCGCAACCCCTCGCGCTTTCCCGCTGGCGCCGAGGGCACATGCACTTGAGCCCGGAACGGGCGCGGGCGGTGCGGAGAGCGCCCGCACGCCCGGAATGGTCGGTCGCGAGCGAAGCGAGGCGCGACCGCAGGGAGCGCCTCGACGGCGAGCGGGGAGCGGGGCGTGGTCGACCAACGGGAGACCACGATAGCGAGCGGGGAACGGAGTGAGCCGCGAGCAGCGACCCGCGAGCAAGCGGAGGGCGGCAGCGGCGAGCGGGGCGAGCCGTATCGTACACAGCAGAAACGAGCCTTCCTGGCGACCGGGCGGGCAACCCGAAGTGACATTCCCACCACATCGGTGCCACACAGGAGGCGTTTCTGCAGTTTCAGGACTTCACTCGTGAGCGTGTGCCTCGAAGAAGCCTATCAGGTGATTATCGAAGCGGGGTTGGAAGCAGTGGACCATCCAGACGAGCAATAGCGCGTAGCCTGCCGGGCTATGCTGTCGCTTACACCAACCCCTGAAGGGGTGGGCTCCCGCTCGCTACCTGTAACGGGCGCCAGCCCGTCTCAGATCTCCGTGAGGCCGAGACTGTGTTCGAGTGCGGTATCAACCTCGGCCATCCGTTCTGGAGGGATCGAGCCGAGATTC
The DNA here is from genome assembly GCF_001307315.1 of Halolamina pelagica. GTDB lineage: Archaea > Halobacteriota > Halobacteria > Halobacteriales > Haloferacaceae > Halolamina > Halolamina pelagica_B. Next base: position 97,349 of record NZ_LGUC01000001.1, on the reverse strand, counting down.
TCGCTGATCCGGTGCTCGATGGAGATGGTTCGAATCTGGCTACAGAGCGCAACGGAGTCCTCCTGAAGCGGACACTCCTCGGCTGGAACGAGTACTTCGAAGGGATAGAGCTGCTCGTCAAACGAGGTAGTGAACGGAACAACGATCGTTGTGGGTGCGTTTGCGTTCCCGATGTCGTTCTGCACGACGAGACACGGACGTGTTCCCCGTTGTTCGGATCCCTGTGTGGGGTCGAGTTCAACAATTACGATGTCGCCTCGACGGACAGACGGTGCCATCCGCTACCACTCTGGGGCATCGCCGAGATGGGCATCAGCTTCCGTCGAGACGCCCGCTAGCTCCTCAGCGAGGTCGCGGGTCCGCTGGGCACGCTGACGGTACCCCTCGGCCAACTCCTCACGAGTGGCGGATTGATCGATAACGATCTTCCCTGCCTCTTCGCGGATCACGACGTTGTCTCCCCCCTTGATTCCGAAGCGTTCCCGGAGATCTTTCGGGATCGTCACCTGTCCTCGTTTTCCGATTTTTCGACGTTCGCCCTTGCCCATGCATATTCATACCCTATTCATACTCATAACGCTTGGGGGAAGGCAGTGAGCAGCGACGCCGCGCAACCACTCGCACTTTCCCGCTGGCGCCGAGGGCACATGCAGTTGAGCCCGGAACGGGCGCGGGCAGTGCAGAGAGCGCCCGCACGCCCGGAATGGTCGGTCGCGAGCGAAGCGAGGCGCGACCGCAGGGAGCGCCTCGACGGCGAGCGGGGAGCGGGGCGTGGTCGACCAATGGGAGACCACGATAGCGAGCGGGGAACGGAGTGAGCCGCGAGCAGCGACCCGCGAGCAAGCGAAGGGCGGCAGCGGCGAGCGGGGCGGGCCGTCACAGACACACCTGCTCAGCCGGCTATGTCGCTCGGTGAGGCAGCTACCGTCCTGGCGGACTCAGAAAGGACGAGGCCGTCTCGGTCGTCCCCTGGCCCCGCAAGCACCGCAGGGCCGAGGAGCGCAGCGGGGGTCGCGGGATGCCGAGCGGCCGAGGGGTTTCAAGCGGGGTGTCTCAGCTGTCTTGTACCGCGTTCAATTCTCGGAGGAACCTACCGGCTGTCGTCCCGATCCGAATGCCATCCATGTTCTGCATATCCAGCCCAACCGTAGCTGTGCGAAACGGATCGTGCTCAACGAGGACGCGATGGATGACGGTCCGGACGGCGCCTTCACCATATTGATCGACGACAGCAGCCATAGCCTCGTCGAAATGTGCGTTGTGGTGGTTCTCACGCGGTTTCCGTGCTCGATCAAGGACGAGTGTGATCACGTCGTCGACCGATGCGTGGGCTGGATTCCCCGTTTGTTCACAAACGTCGTAGAGAGCGTCGGTATCGGGCATTCCGAATCACTTCGAAGTATCCTCCACGGTGTCAGGGCTCTTCGAGCAACGAGCGAGCTCGTTGTACGTAGCTGTTTGCGCCCCAACTCCGGGCCTCACTGATCGCATCGAGGAGCAGCCGCGCATCGGCAGCTGATAGGTGTTCAGTTCGAACGAGCACCGAGAGCAGCGTCGGTGTCGTGACGAGCCGGGTATCTGCGAGTGAGGCGTGGATCAAGCCAAGTTGATTGAACTCGTCACAGAGGAAGAGCGCAGCATCGAGATTATTCGCGAGCGTCACCGCCGCGTTTTCACCGTCATCGAGCGGGAACTCGGCATCGAGGTCCACCGACTGTGTCGTAAATGCATCCACCCGGTCAAGGACGGCGGACGCGGCGTGTCCATGGACGTCATCGTAGGAGGCGATCTCTCGGAGTTCATCGATAACTGCCGTTGGGACGACGACCTCGTACTGGGAGAGACAAAGTGCGAGTGGATCGGGGTCGTCGTCAGTAACGATCCCGAGACTCACGAGGGCGGAGGCGTCTGCGATAAGCCGCGACATCTATGCGTCGGCGACCTCGTCGATGAAGTCCTCGTCCAACTGCTGTTTCAACACGCGGAGGTTTGCCGCCTCTTCGGCGCCGACGAGCGCTTTGAGTTGCTCGAAGGTGATCTCGTCGTCGTAATAGGCGGCAGCGATCTCCTGGGTGAGTGCGTCGTCGTGAGCAGCGTCTTGGAGGTACTCCCGAAGCGCGGTCACGAGGACGTCTGTTCGATCTTCGCCGAGTACCTCTGCGAGGGCGTCGGCTCGGTCGATGAGCCGATCGGGGGCCCGAAACTGCACGCGCTTCTTATCGGTGCTCATGATGTGTACATTGTGAGCCAACGCACTTAGCCGTTTTCGTGTGTACGATGTGAGCCTCACTCGGCCAAGCGTCACTCGGCCACGAGATGCTCCGTGAGGTCGCGCGTCCAGTACGTCGCGAGCCCACCAGGGCTACAGCGAGCACACAGTTGGAGCGGCCCCTCGAGATGCCCCAGTTCGACCCGGAACCGCGTGAGCCGGGCGTGACCGGAGGTCCCGCTGGAAGCCGGCGCGGTGCGCCGGCGACGCCGCGAGCGTGTCGACGACCAGCCCACAGCTGTCACAGGCAACGTGATTGCGCTCGTCGGGATCCGGTTCCGTCTGAATCGCGCAGTCGACGCAGATCGGGTGAGTGACTCGTTCGTCTTGGCCCCAGGTGTGGGCCTCGCCAGTCTCGGCGCCGGGCGGCGCGTCGCAAAACGCACAGCCGACGAGGGTCTGCTGCATCACTCACCCTCCGCGTCGGCGTCGCGGTCGGCCGTCCAGCCATAGTGGAAGACGGCCAGCTGTGTCGTCGAGTCGAACGTGGTTCCGCTCGGCTCGTGAACCAGAACTTGGTCTTCAGGAACCGGAGTGACGACGGCCGCGTCGACGAGGTCGTTGACTAGGCGCTGGGCCGTCGCGTCGTCGATGTCCGCCGTGTCGACGCTGGTGGCGTCGCGGTCCTGGGCGAGCTGTTCTTTCTCGAATCGCTCGTAGTCGCGACTCGTGTCGTCGTGCGGATCGGGACCAGGCATGGTGAGTCACGCAGCGCACGCTGTTGCGCGCTGCACGCCTCCTGGCGTAGATAAACACCCCTGATGGACAGTTCAGTATCTTGTCGGATTGACGAACCACCAGAATACGCTTATGCGGAAAGTGGTGTAGTGGGTAGGGGTGAGAGAGTGAATCAAGCCGAAAGTTAACCAACACAGTGATGGTTCCGACCAGTCCTGTTGGTTAAGACTGGCCGATACGGGACTGGATGCAGCCGCTGATTCCTGTGGCAGGGTCGTCGACGGCCCGAATGGTGGCGCGTCGCTGCCGACTGATGAACGGCCGCCGGTGGCGATTTCGTGGGCTGTCACGCAGTATCGACTGTTCGCCCGCCGTGCAGCGTCATAGCCGGCGGCAAAGCTCCGTACTGTCGCAACGCTCCTGCTGCCACGACCGCTGTCCCGAGTATGGGAGAATCCCACAACCACCACGACCACGTCGACGACACAGTCGCCGAGCGCTCGAACTGGGCCCGGCGTCGCCGCGAAGGTATCCCGACGAACAAGAACCTCCTCGTCATCGCCTGCATGGACGAACGGATCCCCGTGGAGGACGTCCTCGGGCTCGAGCTCGGCGACGCCCAGATCTACCGCAACGCCGGCGGGAAAGTGACTGACGACGTCATCCGCTCGGCGGCGCTGACGACGAACTTCTTCGAGACCGACGAGATCATCGTCATCAACCACACGGACTGTGGGATGATGAGCGCCCCGGATGAGGCCGTTCGGGAGGGACTCGAAGCCCAAGCAGGCGACCTTGAGGATGTCGACCTTGACCCGTCGCTCCCCGAACTCACCATCGGCGACGCCGACCTCCTCGACTGGGTCAAGATGACCGACGACATCGATGAGGCCTGTGCGGCACAGGTCGAGTACCTGCGCCAGTCGGCGCTCATCCCGGACGACACCGCTGTCTCGGGGTACGTGTACGAGGTTGAGTCTGGCGAACTGCGGGAGCCCGGCGACCGCATCGCCGCCGAAATTAGCGAACGGCAGCCGTAGGCCGGTATCGCCTCGCCGATACGGATCCGCTAGGTGTCGTCAGTATCGGCCGCGGCATCAGCGATATCCGCAGCCACGTCCGTAACGTGCTGCTTGTGCGCTGCCGACGTCTGGACGCGCTGGGCCGCCTCGAGCTGATCGTTGACGACCGCGTTCTGCTGGGGCCCCCATTTCTCTGGGGGTTCAGACTCGATATACGCCACCCAACGTTTGATCGCCGCGATGCGCTGCTCGCGGTTGCGGGCGTGTTTCGCGTCCAGATCGTCAGGCACGTTTGAGTCGGGCATACTCGGCGTCGACCTCGAGTCGGTCTACCCACGTTTCGAGCCGAGAGCCACTAAGGCTTTGCTCAAACAGGGTATTCCCAGTTCGTTCCTGGATTTCGTCCACGGTCCCGTAACCGGTCATTCCTCGGCCGAGGGTTCGAGATACGTTCCGAGCGCGTCGACGACGGTCCGGACGAACGACTCCTCGAGACGACCCTGCCGCCGAACGATCGCGGCATGCTTTGGCGACGCGACTGCCCACGGTGAGGCGTAGCTCTGCCTGGGCACCCCGCCCTCAGCCCAGTCGGTGTCGTCGAGAGGAATCCCCTCATCGTGGGGCGTCGTCGTCAGCGTGACCGTCATGTCCTCCGCGTCCCCGAACGGGTGGCTGTCGTTGTTGAGGATCAGCCATGGCCGTGGATTTTCACCGGACTTGAACGGATCGGGCCCCCAAACGACATCACCTCGCTGATAGCTCATTCAGGATCCTCGTCGTCGACGGCGTGTTCCAGCCACTCGTCCATGTCCTCCTCACCGAACCGGTCGTTTGCGGCGCGCGTACTCTCGACGATACTCGCGTAGGCGGCCACTTCGTCACCCTCGCCGAGCGCCCAGTAGTTCCCTTTGTGGCGGATGAGCCCGCGATCTTCGAGCCGTGAGAGGACGACGCTAATGCTCCCGGCGTTCACGTCGGTCGCGTCCCGAATCTCGCTCTGGGTGAACGCCTGATCGGGATGCGCAGCGAGGAACCGCATCACGCGGTCGGCGTTCGTCTCCCCGGAGTGCTGTAGGCGGTCCTCCGAGGAGGATTCGAAAGTCTCGATGTCGATGGGCATGTGTATTCCTTTGTCAGCGAATGTATTAGCTGTATCGACGTATTTCTACACCAGGGAGTCAGCGGAGATCGGGTGAGAAGCCAGAAGAGCTACTCCTGTGCAGCGCTGGCGTTGAGCACCGCCATATGTCTGGTTTGACGGTCACTCCACGACCGAGAGGAGCCGATCGCGATGCGCCCGCACCGTCTCCATCGTCACCTCGGCGGCCGTCGCCGCATCGGCTTGCGTCAACGGTGCGTCGTTGGCACAGGCCGCCATGTACAGGCAGGCAGCCGCGAACCCGGCGGGATGCACACCGGTCGTGATGCCGGCGTCGACGGCCTGCTCAGCCAGCCGTGTCGCATCGTGCTGTACGGCGTCGGTACACCCCAATTCGGACGCCAGCCGTGGCACGAACTGCGGCGGCGCCATCGGCGACGTGGGCAACCCGAGTGCCTCGTTCAGCACTGTGTAGGCGTTCTCGACGCGCGACTGCGCGACCTGGGCGACCGGCGCCACGTCGGCGATGAGCCGCGAGTGTCCGTTACAGCGACAGACCGCGAACACGCTCGCCGCCGCCATCGCCTCGATCGACCGGCCCGGCAGCAGTCCCTCGTTCTGTGCCGTCCGGAACAGCTGACACGCCTGATCCCGGACGGACGCAGGCAGGCCGAGTGCGCTCGCGATCCGCCGGATCTCCGTGAGGCCGTGCCCCAGGTTCCGGTCCTGTGTCGACTGCCACCTGGCGCGGGCGTGCTCGCGGCGCAGTCGGGCGAGGCGGCGACGCTTCTCGGGGTCGAGCTCGCGCCCGGCTGCGTCCTGGCCCGAGCCGATCCGTGTCGAGAGACCGCGATCGTGCCGGGCGGCGGTCAGCGGCGCGCCAGTCCGCCGGTGCTCGCCTTCGTCGTCGACGTGCCACTCCGGGCCGTGATCGATCGCCTGGTCGTCGATGACCAGGCCGCAGTCCTCGCAGACGGTTTCGGCCGTGTTCATCCGCACCTCCCCACCGCACTCGGGACACGGGTTGGTTGTCCCCCACTGGACGGCCTCGTCGAAGCCGCGATCGTAGATGTTGCTCGTGGGCATTGGACTCACCTGCACGAGGTCGCGCCACGTCGGCGCGCCCCGCACCCCTCTCAGGGGGCGAAAAACCGCCGCGTGCTGATCGCCGCTCGTGTCGGCAGCAGTAACTGAATGCGAAATCCGGGAAAGAATATACGTCGAACCAGCCGTAATTAGCTGCCGAATCGGACGACGAGCCCGACGGCCAGCAGGATGGATCCATGGTCCCGGATGAGTTCACCACCGAACGGTCGTATCTCCGCATCCAGCCGAGTGACGACCCGCTTCGCGCCGAGCAGGTGCCACAGGCGATCACCCAGCTGCACCGAACGACGGGCGGGGACGGCGACGACCCGCCGACGTACGAGTGGCTGTTCGCGGCCACCGGCACGGCCGACAGCACAGGCGACCGGCATATCGAGTGGTACGTGGGCTGTGACGGCCCCCTGAATCCTGTCAAACGGACGCTCCGCCAGACACTCCCGGATTCGGTCGACCTCGTCGAGACCGACACGACGTATCGCGAAGCCGTCGATGAGCCGCCGATTTCCGACCCGGATGACGACCCGGGGGAACCTGACTGGGACGTCGCCGCCGTCGAGTGGGAGGGCGTGGGCGACCGCCCCGACGATTGGCAGTGTCCGCTCCCCTCGCTCCCCGCGTTCGCCGTCGACGACACGCCACAGACAGACGGGGCGGCGGCCGGCAACTGGCCGCTCGCGGGCCTGCTCGACGCGCTGGCGACCAGCGATGCACCTGCACTCGTCCAGCTGCTCGTGACGCCGCGGCCGAACTGGCACGCGACCAAACAGGATCGCATCATCGACCTCGAACTCAACAGCGATCTGCGACGCAACGCGCTGCTCCAGTCACTCCTCGGCTCGTCAAGCTCAGCCGACACGGACACGGCGACCAACGCGGCCGACGACGCCACAACGGACGCGTCGATCGCCCCGGCGAACCGGCGCCGGATCGCGGCGCTCGAAACAGTCAACGCCCGCCGATCGTTCACCGTCAACGCCCGGGCGATTGCCCTCGACAGTGACGCCGCCAAGGCGACCCAAACGACCGAGTCGGTGGCGACAGGCTTCGAGGCCATTCGCGGCGACGACTATCGGATCACCCCAACGCAGTACGCGTACGGGGCCGACGCGGCCCGGGACCAGTTCACGGCCCTCTGCCAGCGCAGGACCCACCAGTCGCCGACACGCTACGCCCACCTCGTCCCAGGCACGACGAACGCGAGCCCCGCCATCGTCGCCGATCCGGGCGCCGTTGCGGCGTTCTGTGTCGTGAACGGGCCGGCACTGGGTCCTGCGGCGAGTCGCGCGCTCGAACCGACGCCGACCGACCGCACGGGGATCGAACTCCCGCCGCGGACCGTCCTCGACCGCTATCTCGACCAGCCGGGGATGACGGTCGGCCACCCGAAGACGGCCGATCGAGAGTCGCTCGACGCGACGCTGTCGCTCCCGCCGTCGATCCAAGCCCTCCATACCGCCCTGTTCGGGGCGACCGGCGCCGGGAAAACGGCGGTCGGCCAGACGATGCACCTGACGAACCACGCGGCGACCGAGGGCGCCACCATCTACATCGACGCGAAAGGCGACGACGCCCCCGCCGAGTACGCCCGCACCCACTTCGCCAGGTACGGCGACCTGGACGATGTCTACTACTTCGACTGCACCGAGTACCTGCCCGCACTCCCGTTCCTGACGATCGAGCCACTGCTCGACGCCGGCCTGGACCGGGAGTGGGCCGTCAACACGGTCGCCGAGCACTACATCGACCTGCTGGCGGCGGCGATGGGCCCCGAGCAGTTCTACAGTGCGGAGGCGGCCGTCGAGGTGATCCAGCAGCTCGTCCGCGCGCTGTTCGACCCCGTTCACGGCGCCGACAGCATCAGCCAGCAGGAGCTGCTGGCGGCCGCCGCGCAGTTCCACGAGACTGGCAACCCGCCACCCGTCTCCGACGGCGCGCTCCACCAGAAGCTCGCGAGCACGGCCGCGAACGACCCCACCACGTTCGACAGCATCATGAGCGCCGTCACCCGGCGCATCGGCATCGCCACCAACGACACCCGGCTCGCCCCGCTGTTCGAGGCCCAGCACGGCACGGCGACGTTCGATCTCCGCGCGGCGCTCGATGAGGACTGTGTCATCGTGTTCGACCTGCGGGGTACGGCGACCGCTCGCGGACGTTACTGGGGATCGCGATCCTCTCCCAGCTCTGGCGCGCCCTCCAGCGGCGGCAGGCGCTCGGGACGGCGACCGAGCATCCGCTCGTCAACTGCTACATCGAGGAGGCGGCGGAGCTGGCGGCGACGGGCGTCCTCGACACGCTGCTCTCCCAGGGGCGGGCGTTCGATCTCGCACTTACGCTCGCGATGCAGTTCCCCGAACAGCTCCGGGAGTCCCACCAGCGCGTGTACGCGGAGTTGCTCAACGATGTCGGCACCATCATCACGGGCCCCGTCGGCGTCGATCGCCGGCTGGCCGAGCGCCTGGCGACGAGTGACGCCGACGCGGACGCGGTCGCGGACCGCCTTCGCGACCTCCAGCGCGGGGAGTGGCTCGTCCGCCCCGCGGCCCCGTTCGCCGACCGCCAGCCCCGCCCGTTCACGGTGACGTCGCCGTCGCTGCCCACTGGTCACCCGGGAGTGACAGCCCGCTCACCGGCGCTCGTGAGGAAGCGTTCGAGGCGGCGTTCGACGACGCGAAACGCCGGACTCGGGAGGCGGTGGGCGTCCCCGTGGGGCGTACAGCCAGCGGGAGTGCGGATCCCGCGGCTGCGGAGGGGCCGATCGAGGGGTCGGTCGCCGGGCTCGCGGCGGCGACGGCCACGATCCCGCACACGGAGCGGTTCCCCGACTGCCTCTCCTACATCGACGAGCCGCCGTACCCACTCGTCTGTGACACGTGTGAGACCCGCTACGCCGCGACGCCCGAGGGGATGCGGCGGGCGATCGCGTGCCACCACTCGCTTGACGCCGTTGATCGAGCGGCCATCCCCATCTGCTCGCTCGATCTCCAGCTTACGAGCGGGGAGCGCGCCGCCAGCCCGTACAGTGACGCGCAACTGCGCCTGCTCGCGGCCGTCTACATGGCCCACCAGCAGCGGTTCGACCACCAACTGGAGTACGACATCGTCTGGGACTCCATGACCAACCTGGAGGCGTACGTCGGGATCGACACGGACGAGGTGCAGGAGCTGCTTGACGATGGGCTCTTGCGCGTGGATTGTCGCCGCCCGCACAAGCTGTACACGGTGACGCCTGACGGCCGGGACGCGATCGGCGTCGGCCATCGGGAGGGGATTGCCTACGGCGACGGGACGGGCGATCTCTCGGAATCGAGTCTGCATGTCGCGATGGTCGCCGTCGGCGCCCGACTGCTCGCGGAGGAGTTCGTCGACCCTGACGACCAGCCGGGCACGCGTGTCGAACGCTACTACGGCGTCGATGACGGCCGGCTGGACGCGGCGGTACTCGATCCGGACGATGCCGTCGTGGCGGCGCTCGAGGCCGAACGCATCAACAACGACCGCCGGGAAGCGATTCCCGCGGACTTCGACAAGATGGCGGCGTGTGACCCCGAGGCTGCGTGGTGGCTGGTCAAGACCCGTGGGGACGGGCATCAAGTGTTGCGAGCACTCAACGATCCGCCTGATGGAGAGTCCCGAGTCTCGCGAACGTACAGTGAGAACATGGCGCCCAGGGAGTACCGGCTCGAGACGCCCGGGCTGACGGCGGTGTACACGTTCGAGTACGCCCGAGATACGCTCCTTGATTCGGAGCAGCCGAGGTAGACTGCCCGTTTGGTGGGGATCGGTACCGATTTCGGAACTACAGAGGCTGTATCGTCCGCAAGAACAGCGTCGCCGGCGTTTCGAGTCGTTGAGCGAGTGGCGTCGCCGACGGTGCTGGACGGATCTGTGTGTCCACGCGACGCCGTCTCGGTGCGGAGTGGCTGGCCTTTCTCAACGGAGTGCCCAGCGATCGAGGTGTCGCGGTTGGCGTCGACAAACTGCCTGCAGGCGTCGGTGTGTAGTGAGGCGCCGGTGTGTAGCCACAGCGTGGGCGTGCCCATCTCGCGAGTAGGACTGGGTGTCTTGGGCGGCGTCGACGCCCCGACCAAGGCGGGCAGGTTCAGAACGTGCTCCTCGCGCCTGATGCGACGGTTTGCGGGCCCGGGTTGGACCGCTGTCCCGCTACAGTGTGGTCGATCGAGGGAGTGGTGCTCCGCTCTGCATCGACGTCACTATTGGGCCACGCGATTGGGGCTGCTGGCGGCCCGACTACAACACGGCATGGTTGCCCACTGCTGCGTGACTGCCCCTTGCTTCATCGACGGCACCGGGGGACTGCCTACACGCGCTTGCTCACGCCTGTTTCCGGACTGTAGACGCTCTGTAGTACTGGCGACGCGGGGCCCTCGTTGGGCGATGCAGAATCAGTCAGCGAGCTCCGCGTCCCACACTGCCACGAGGATCGAGAGGTCTGTCCCACGGCGACGAGCGTGATCGCGGTGAGGACCAGCGAACTGCCGCCGATCAAGAACACGAACGCCCCGAGGGCGGCGAGTCCCATCGCCAGGGTGTACCGTCGGTCAAGGCCGTCGGCGCCGCCCACACGATGCGCGATCGGTACGAGGGCGAGCGCCGGGAGCAGCATCCAGCCGAACACGGCAAGTCGAAAACCGAGTGGCTTCCCCGTCGCGACCCCGTATGCTCCCGCGAGCGTGACGGGAATCCCGGCGACGATGACGGCGAGCCACACCCGTAAGACTGGGTCAGTGCGCATCTCCCGCCACGAGAGGCCGGCGAAGGCGATCAGGAGCGTGGTCATTACGACGTGGCCGACGAAGACGGTGTGTGCCGTGAGCAGTTCCGTGTGGGTAGCGGCGGCGAACCCCCACGCCAGCGGCACGAGCGCTGCGGGCGCGGTCGCACGGAGCCGACGGAGCATACTCCCAAGTGCGACCTGGCTGGCAAAACCGGTCGGTGGGTGACTCTCGGAGAGTTCTCTGTCGATAAATCGCACAATCACTCTCCAGTAGTAGAAACCGTGGCTTCGATATCGAGAGTCAACGCCGCCACATCAATTGACCGTCCTCGTCAACCGGAGTGATAGGCTGGTCCGATTTCTGCGGCAGGAATTTGGAGAGCACCGCGCTAGTAGCAGTGTTCGGCAGTTCGCGGCACCATCTTCAGGTGGCGTCCAATAGAGATCACGGGTCGCACCCTACAAAAAGTCAAGTAGCCAAAGCTGATACGGACTGTATGCCGATCGATCCGTCTGAAGAACAGAACTGGGCGGAACGGTGGGATGAGCTGTACGAGGCGCTATCGGCCGAGCCGCGTCGGATGATCATCTCCTCGTTGTTGGACGAACCTCGCGGACGACGACTGCCGTTACCGGACGCTGCCGAATCCCCCAACCAACCGATGGACGTCGAGACCCTGAGCACCCTCTTGCGCCATCACCATCTCCCGATGCTCGCGAGGGCGGGGTACGTTCGCTGGGACGATGACCCGTTCGTCGTCCAGCGTGGCCCTCGGTTCGAGGAGCCCGCATTCATCATCGAGCTAGTGACTGACTCCATCGACGACCTCCCGACGCCCCTGATCAACAACTGCAAGATCTTCAAGGACCAGGTGACAGATGACTGATCCCGATATCGTCACCGAGATCGTCGAGGCCGTGGCCGCCGCCGATGGCGTCGATCCCACCGAACTCGACCCGCTGTACGAGTACATCAACCCGGAGGCGTTGGTTATCTTGGCTAAACAGGAGCGTAGGGAATGGAGCCTCACGTTCCAGTTCTCCGACCACCAAGTCACGGTCTCCCACGATTCACGGATTCTGGTCGATGGGGTTGCGTACTCCCCTGATGTCTCGAACAGTTTTGACGCATGAGCTACTCGAGAAGCAGACACATCGACCGTATCGAACCCTGCTTCAGCCGTCGAACTCCCCCTCGAGGAGCTCCCGAATGCGGCGCAGTTCGCTCAACTCTTCGCCGCCCAGCGTCGACGATCGGTTGACCACGGCCCGTTCGTCGTCGAGCGTTTCGTCGTCACCCTCGGTAGCAGCCGGGCGACGCCGTCGCAGTTTCGCCAACACCTGACCTTTGGTCTCGTCGTAGTCGCTGACGCTGGTTAGTGTCAGTTCGGCTCCCGTCTGCCCAGCGTAGCCTGCCGTGTGAATACCGACGGAGCCAGCGTCGACCAGTCGTTGGATCGGGCCCTGCGCAGCGTCGACGTTGGTGATTCGGTTGTACGGCACGGTCGTCTTCTGCTGGAAGAACACGCCGCGTCGGCACTCGATCTCGGCGTCAGTGAGTTGGTAGGCGACCGTCCGGTGAACCGCTCGGGGTCAAGCCCCGAGGCACTCGGCCTGCTCCGCCTGTAGAACCGCGACGTTCAGTACTCCGCCATCGCCCGCTCGTACGCCGTCTGGAGCGTCGCCGCCCGCTGAGCGAGCTCGGCACAGGCTGCCAGTACCGGGTACGCCGAATCCTGTGCCTCGTAGAAGTACGCACAGACGTCCGGAGCGTCGACGGGGCGGTCGTGACGCGACCGCCACTCGTTGATCGCTGACTGCCTGTCCGCTGCCGCCGATTCACAGCGCTCTTCGAGGCGCGATAGCCGGTTCCAGTCAGCCTCGAGGCTGCCGAAGGAGTCGCTTTCAGAATCGGGCGACCCGATACTGTTGAGTTCCGCTGCGACGGGGAGCAGTGTGCTAGCGGCGGCGTCGACGGACTCCCGCTCGTGCGCACACGTTTCGATCAGGTGCTCCCGCTCACGAATCGCCCGATTGATCGCGGCAGTCAACGGCGCCTTCGCGGCGGGCCCGAAGCAGTTGGGGTCGGTCAGCGCCGTCGCGACCGCCGGGCCGAACTCCGCCGCCAGGCTCTCTCGGTAGTCGTCGCCGTACTCGTCGTCGTAGAACGACACTGCCATCACCGTCTCCTCGTAGGCGCGCCGGATCGACGCGATCGGGGCGTCCCGCTCGGAGCCAGTGTGCCCGTTCGAGACCACCGTCCCCCGTGGGTCGCTCCCGCGCCACCGGCGAGCGGGGACCCCGAGCCGGGGTCGGAGAAATCAACGGTCGAAACGCGATCCGCGAACGTTTCGAACGCTCGGCGTTCGGCCGCGGTTCGGCGCCGTTCTGTCCTGAGGCTTCCCCGGAGCGCGGCGAACCGCTGCGCAAGCCGCTCCCGGTCGAGGCTGGTGGGCTCGCACATTTCGTTCGGGCTGTCGAAGTGGAGCGACTTGAACGAATATATGAGGGGTACAGCCTCCCACGGACCAGGCGTTACCGCTATATAGCGCTCTCAGCGACAGTTCGAGAGCTCGCGAACGACGCCCGCGTCGATAGTGAGCCACGTCTCCATTCGGTCGATGTCGGCCGCGTCAGCCGGGTACAATGTGGCCTGGTCGGGCTCGGCGACGCCACCGACGAACTGTAACCGCAAGACGGGAGCCGGCGGGGTGAGGAACCGTCGACCGTCGGTGGCCGTGTCGGAACGATCGCCGCCGTTAGCCGTTGGGAGGGTCATCTGTCTCGGTAGCGCCTTCGACAGGAACCGGCTTAGTCGCTGCTAGTTTTCGTCCGTAGCTCTGAGAGCAGTATATAGCGCTCCGAACCGGCACACGAACGAGGTAGCGGCTAGCACTGGTGTGGATTCGCGGCGCCGCCGTCAAACCGTCGACAGCAGCGCTGCCGACACGCAGTCGTCGAGTGGTCGCGTCACGGCCCATCGGTCCGATCCAGCACTGTCTCGAGGAGGTACGGGTAATCGGCGATGACGCCGTCGGCGCCGTGCTGGACGGCGTCGCGGGCGTCCTGCCACCGCCGTGCGGTCCACGCGTTCACGGTGTACGCCGATAGCGACTCGCAGTCCGCGGTTCGGAGGCCGTCGATCGACGGATGAACGATCGCCGTCTCGAGCCTGTCGGCCATCTTGATCGCGGTGTCGAGATCCCACGCGATCGGCGCGATCAGGGCGCTGGGGGCGGATGACCGGACGGTGGCGAGCGCGGACTCCGAGAACGACGAGAAGAGAACCTTCGCTGGGTGCCGATCGAGCGCGTCCAGCACCTGCTGAACGAGGGGCTCCCACAGGTCGCGGTACGGCGTGGCGTCGGGATCCCCCTCGGAACTCCCGGGACGTGGGTGTTTGAGTTCGACGTTCACTCCGACGCCGTCCGGAACGGCGTCGACGAACGACGCGAACGTCGGGATCTGCTGTGCCGTGTCGAGGACGTGCGCACTCGTCACCGTCTCGGTCGATCGCTCGTCGACGGCGCCGGTCGCATCCGTGATCCCGCGACTCGATCCGTGCCCGTCAAGGCGACGGTCGTGAAACACGACCGGCGTCCCATCGGCGGTCGGGACCACGTCGCACTCGACTATATCGGCGCCCAACCGCCCGGCGCGGCGTGCCGCTGTGAGCGTGTTCTCCGGGGCCACCCCAGCGAAGCCCCGGTGGGCGACCACTGTCACGTCGCGGGAGGGGTGCTTCGAGGCTACCACTGGACGAAGGGCAACTCGGGCGCGTCCAGTGACACGAACTCCGACACGAACTCGGTTGCCGGGGACTCGTACACCTCCCGCGGCGTCCCGACCTGCTCCAGCCGGCCGTCGTTCATCACGGCGATGCGGTCACACATCAGCATCGCCTCCTCCTGATCGTGGGTGACGTAGAGCCCGGTCACGTCGAGCGCCGACAGGAGTTCGCCCACCTCGTCGCGGAGCCGGGCTTTCAGCTTCGCGTCCAGGCCGGTCATCGGCTCGTCGAGGAGGAGCACGCTCGGTTCGATGGCGAGCGCCCGGGCGAGGCCGACGCGCTGCTGTTGGCCGCCCGAGAGCGTCGTCGGATCCCGAGCAGCCATCCCGCCGATGCCGAGCATCTCCAACAGCTCGTCGGCGCGGTCCCGGCGCTCAGCCGTCCCGACCCCGCGCATCTTCAGGCCGAACGCGACGTTCTCGCGGACGGTCATGTTGTCGAAGAGGGCGTACTCCTGGAACACGAGGCCGACGTTGCGGTTCTCGGGCGGGACGTTCGTCACGTCCCGGTCGTCGAACGCCACCGTGCCGGCGTTCGGCGTCTCGAAGCCCGCGACGGCTCGCAGCGTGGTCGTCTTCCCACAGCCCGAGGGGCCGAGGACGCCGACTATCTCGCCGTCGTCGACGGTGAGTGAGACGCCGTCGACGGCGGTCGTTTCGCCGTACCGTTTCCGGATCGAGTCGATGGTGACGCGTGCCATGAGTTAGCCTCTGGTGTCGAACCCGCGGGAGCCGACCTGCTGGAGCAGGACGGTGATGGCGACGATGATGCAGAAGAACATCGACACCGCCGCCGCGGCCTTGGTGAACGAGCTGTTCGAGATGTGCCGCTGGAGGAACAGTGCGAGGGGCTGGGTCCCTTTCGCCCACACGATGTAGGAGAAGTTGAACTCCGCGGCGGCGAGCGTCCAGCAGATGATGGCCCCGGAGACGATCCCCGAGCGCGCGTTCGGGACGATCACGGTGAGGAACGTGCGGGGCCACGACGCCCCGAGCGAGCGCGCCGACTCCTCCAAGCGCCGGAGTGGCATCGACTCGAACTCGCTTCGGACGGCCATCACCATGAACGGCGCCTTCAGCAGGGAGTAGCCAACGATCAGCCCGAAGCTCGTCCCCGAGAGGTTCGGGTAGGCCCGGAGGAACGCGACGCCGAGGATGACGCCGGGGACGAGCGGGAGGACCGAGATGGCGTTCACCCACTCGTCGCCGCGGAACTCGTAGCGTGCGACCGCGTAGGCGATCGGGACGCCGACGAGCAGGTTGATGAACACGCCCCCGAGGGCGAGACCGACGCTGAACAGCAGTTCCGAGGGGACGGCCACGGTGACCCCACCGAGCGAGAACAGCGTGTCCCAGCCCATGCTGCGCTGGGAGCCGATCGATGCTGCCAGCCCGAGCACCTCGCGCCAGTTCTGCAGCGTCACGAACCCCGAGGGGACGACGCCGCTCCACTCGCTGGCGAAGGAGCCGACGAACGTGAGCACGACCGGGACCATGAGGAAGGCGACGACCACCAGCAGCGTCGCCGTCACCAGGCCGCGACCGATCCGCCGGGAGGGGCGGCGCTCACAGCCCCACCTCCGCGTCGGTATACCGAAGCCCCAGCGCCGTGAACGCGAACGTGAACAGGAAGTACACCGTCGCCATCGCGCCGGCGACTTGGATGTCGTAGCCGGTCGACAGCTCTCGAGAGATCTGGAGCGTCCAGACGACCACCGTCTGGATCACGATGAGCGTCCCGAAGATCGCGAGCCCGGTTCGGAACGTGAGGATGAGCGCGCCCGTGATCCCCGGCCTGATCTGTGGGAGCGTCACGTGCCGGAACGTCTGCCACGGCGTCGCGCCGAGCGACTGGGCGGCCTCCTCGGCGGCGTGGTCGACCTCGGCGTAGGTGCCACGGAGGATCAGCGTCGCCCGCGGGATCATCGAGTAGCAGAACGCGACGAACAACCCCGGCGCGCTGACCGCGATCGCGAGGTCGATCGGCTCGCGGCCGGTGAGGACGGCGACGACGTTCGTCACCAGCCCGTTGTTGCCGAGCAACACGAGGATCATGAACGCGGCGACGATCCCGGGGAGGCTGATCGGGAAGGAGACGAGCGTCACGAGCACGTCCTCGCCGGGCAGGTCGTACTTCTCGAGCGCGTGAGCGATCGGGATGGCCAGCCCGACCGACGCCAGCGTCGTCCCGCCGGCCAGCCAGATGGAGTTGAACGCCACCGTCCGGTAGTACGGGTCGGTCACGAGCGTCTCGTAGGCCTGCAGCGAGAATCCTACCGAGCGGTACTGCTCGGCGGAGACGCTGATGCGGAAAACTTCCGCCAGCGGGTAGGCGCCGGCGATCGCCAGCAGGGCGGTGAAGGGCGCACACAGCGCCACGATCCGTCGACGCTCCCGGTCACGCTCGGTCGTGGGGTCGAGGATCGCGTCGACCAGCCCGCCCAGCGCGTCGACGCTCGCCTGGAGCCGCGAGCCGGTGCCGTCCGGGTGATCGCCGGGCGTCGCCATCAGATGTTCGCGCCGCGGGTGATCTCCTCGATGATCGCGTCCTGTTGGTCGACGAGTTGGTTGTAGTCGACCTGGAACTCGGTCCGATCGTACTCCGCGCTGTCGATGAACTCGTCCGGGAGCTCCATCTCCGCGGAGCGGATCGGCCGGACGTACGCGTCGAGGAAGTGCTGCTGGCCCTCAAGCGAGAGGACGTAGTCCATGAACAGCTTGCCGGCCTCGGGGTTCGGCGCGTCCTCGAGCAGCGCGTAGCCGTACGGCATGTTGAGCGCGCCCTGGTTGCCGTTCTCGCCGCCCAGCAGGGCGACGCCGACGTTCTCCTCGGCGATCTCGTCGTTGTTGTACTTCAGGTCGAGCCCGGAGTAGTCGTACCGGATGAACGTCGAGTACTCGCCGCTGGAGAACTGTGCGAGGAAGTTGTCGGTGAACTCGGCGCCGCCGTCCTGGATCTCTTTGTAGTAGTCGATGACCGGCTGGAGGTCGTCCATCGAGCCGCCGCGGGCGTTGTTGACCGAGAGCGCGGCGGCGAGACCGACCGCGGCCTGCGGGGTCTGGAGCGCGAGGTCCTGCGTGATCTCGGGGTTGAGCAGGTCCTCCCACGTCTCGGGAGCGTCGAGGCCACGCTCTTCGTAGATGTCCTTCCGGTAGGTGACGGCGGTCGTGACGCGGCGGGTGGCGGTGACGTGGCCGTCGTCGGTTTTCAGCGAGTCGGGGACCTTGTCCCAGCCCTTGGGCTTGTACGCCTGCGTGAAGCCGTCGTTGCGGGCGACGATCCCGTAGGTGTAGCCGCCGTTGTAGCCGGAGTGGGTCATGTCGCCCGAGTGCGAGCGCATGTGCTGGAGCGCCTCCCCGGAGGACCGGTCGTCGTCGTGGACGGCGGGACCGTACTCGGACTCGTAGTTCTCCATGACCGTCGGCCAGTTCATCCACCCCGACTGCACACAGTAGAAGTAGAGCATGTCGGGGAACGCTGAGGCGTTGATTTCGGTCTCGAAATCGCCGTGTCCGACCGTGTACGTCTCACCGTCCCCCGACCCGTTCGACCCAACGGACCCGAGGGAACTGCAGCCGGCCAGCCCGGCGAGGAGCGCTGCGGACGAGGCACCGATGTACGACCGTCGACTGAGGGGCATCGGTTGATCTGTCCGACAGGAATAGTAAACCGCTTGCTATGAGTGGTATCAAGCGTCTCAGAACTCCACGGGCGACTCGATGTGTGTATTGTTGGCAGGGTAATCGCTCACTCCGGGAGTCGTGGAACAGAGGCGTCGGGCGACTCGCGGGGACAATTCCTGCAGGCATTCGCCGTCTCTGACCTCCGGACCTGAATAGGCGTCAGAACCGCCCAACTGGTCTCCTCCGTCAGAATAATTAAGCGGGTCACGACGCGTTCCCGTAGTAATGGCCCCCCGACTCGGCTCTCTTGCCCGGGAACTCTCACGCCCGTACTACGAGGACGCCTTCCCCGCACACGACATTTTCCACGCAAAACGAGTGCGTGATGTCTCGCTCCAGCTTGCCGACCAGCATCCCGACAGTGTCGACCGAGAGGTGTTGGCTGCGGCAGCGTGGTTTCACGATATCGGCCGACCCCTCGAACGGATCGGGGAGATCGATGACCACGACGACTGGGCGGCCAACGAAGTCACGACGCTCCTTGCCGGAGAAGCGGTTTCGACGACCCGAACCACCGCCATCGAGCACTGCCTCCGAGCACACAGTATCCGGGCAAGCTCCCCGGAGCCGGAGACCCTTGAGGCCAAGTTACTCTTCGACGCCGACAAGCTCGATGCGACTGGCGCCGTCGGACTCGTTCGACTCGCCTGCATCGTCGGTGAGCGCTCCGGGCGGACCGGCGAGCAGTACGCGATAATCGACGACGCATCCACACTCAACGCCGACCACGCAGAACTGCCGGACATCGACATCGTGCGCGAGTGGGCGCGTGACCGGCTGGATGCGTTATACACTGACCCAGGCCGACGCCTCGGGGAGTCCCGCTGGGCGTTCATGGAGGAGTTCCTCTCGCAGTTCGCTCTCGAGACGAACAGGACTCCAGAAAGTGGCTGAACTCGACGGCCAAAGACCACCCGTGACTGACTGAACGGCCAGGGGCCGTCTATGACGAACGCGGCATACGGTCGTCGAGGCGCCGTGCGAACCCGTACATGTGGCGAGTCACCAGTACGCAAGACTTTATGTGAATGACCACGCCTTCTCTCGGCTATGGACGCACGGATTCCTGGCTTCTACAAACTGAGCGTTGCCGAACGACGCGAGGCGGTCGCCGACCACTGCGACCTCAGCGAGGAGGCGGTCTCGGCGATCAGTGGCGGCCTTGACGACACGCGGGCGGACGCGATCAGCGAGAACGTCATCGGCACTATCGAGCACCCGCTCGGCATCGCGACGAACTTCCAGATCGACGGCGACGACCGCCTGATTCCGATGGCTGTCGAGGAGACGAGCGTCGTCGCGGCGGCCTCCTACGGGGCGCGGATGGCCCGGCCCACGGGCGGGTTCACCACCAACGTGAGCGGCCCGGTGATGATCGCGCAGATCCAGGCCGTCGACGTCGACGACCCACACGCCGCGAAAGTCCGGATTCTGGAGCACGCCGACGAACTCATCGAGGCCGCGAACGCGGAGGACCCGACGCTCGTCGAACACGGCGGCGGCTGTCGGAACGTCGAAGTCCGGGTCGTCGACACGGCACGCGGCGCGATGGTCGTCACTCACCTGATCGTCGACGTCCGGGACGCGATGGGCGGGAACGCGGTCAACTCGATGGCGGAAGCACTGGCCCCCCGCATCGAGGACCTGACCGGCGGCGATGTGCTTCTGCGGATCCTCTCGAACCTGGCCGACCGACGGTTGGCCCGGGCGACGGCGACGATCGAGCCGGAGTCGCTCACCGACGACGACAGCGAACTTTCCGGGGAAGAAGTCCGAGATCGCATCGTCGACGCGTGGGCGTTCGCCGCAGCCGATCCGTACCGCGCCGCGACGCACAACAAGGGCATCATGAACGGGATCGACGCCGTGGCCACCGCGACGTTCAACGACTGGCGGGCGATCGAGGCGGGCGCCCACGCCTACGCGTCGATGGGTGGGTACGGCCCGCTCACGAGCTACGAGGTCGACGCGGACGGGAACCTGGCGTGTAGCATCGAGGTCCCGATCCAGGTCGGCACGGTCGGCGGCGCGACCCAACTCCAACCCACGGCCCAGGCTGCGATGGAGATCCTCGACGTCGAGTCGGCTGACGAACTCGCGGGCGTGTTCGTGGCGGTCGGGCTCGCCCAGAACTACGCTGGCCTCCGCGCGCTCGTCAGCGAGGGGATCCAGACCGGCCACATGAACCTCCACGCGAAGAACATCGCCATCCAGGCCGGCGCTTCGGGCGATCTCGTCGACGAGGTCGCCGAGCGCATGGTCGCGGAGGACGCGATCCGGCAGGATCGGGCGGAGGCGCTCATCGACGAACTCTCATGACCGTGCGCATCGCTTCCGGGGCAGGGTTCTGGGGAGATTATCCCGATGCGACCGGACGGCTGTTGGCCCACGGCGAGTTCGACTACCTGCAGCTCGAATACCTCGCGGAGGTGACGATGGGGATCCTCGCGCGACTGCAGGAGTCAGGCCGCCCGGGCTACGCGACGGATTTCGTCGACATCGTCGCCGAGGAGTACGTCGACGCCCTCCTCGATCGGGAGATCACCGTCGTGACGAACGCGGGCGGGGTCGCGCCGACGGCCTGTGCCGAGCGCGTGCAGGAACTGGCAGCCGACCGTGGCCGCGACCCGACCGTCGCGACCGTCACCGGTGAGGAAGTCACGGCACAACTCGACGAACTCAGGGCGGATCCGGGCCTGCCGAACATCGAGACGGGAGCGGCCTTCCCCGAGACCGTCGAGCCGCAAGTCGCCGTCGCGTACGCCGGCGCGTTCCCCATCGCCGAGGCGTTGGACCGCGGCGCCGACATCGTCATCACGGGCCGCGTGGCCGACCCGGCCCTGACGCTCGGGCCGCTCCTCCACGAGTTCGAGTGGCAGGCGGACGATTACGACCGACTGGCGGCGGGCACTGTCGCAGGCCACCTCATCGAGTGCGGGACGCAGGTAACGGGCGGGAACTTCCTCGGGGACTGGCGTGACCTCTCGTTTGCGAATTTGGGCTATCCGATCGCGGAGGTCGAGCCATCCGGGGCGTTCACCGTGACGAAACCGCCGGACACCGGGGGTGCGGTTACAACCGAAACGGTCAGCGAGCAGCTCGTCTACGAGATCGGCGACCCGTCGGCGTACCTGACGCCGGACGTCACGGCCGATTTCACCTCCGTGCGACTCGAGGATCTCGGCGACGACGCCGTCCGCGTCGAGGGCGTTACGGGGACTGCGCCGCCGGAAGACTACAAAGCGACGGTCCACTACCCGAACGGCTTCAAGCTCGCCGGAGAGCTGCTGTACTCGCGACCGGACGCCCTCGAGAAAGCGCGCCGAGCGGCGTCGATCCTCGAAGACCGGATCGAGACGCTCGGCCTCGATGTCGACGAGACCCATGCGGACTACATCGGCCACGACGGCGCGCACGGGCCGGCGGCACCGGACCGCGAACCGTACAACGAAATCATGCTGCGGTTCGCGGCCCGTGGCCCCTCGCGGGACGACCTGCGGCGGCTCGGCATGGAGTTCGCCCCGCTCTCGATGGCCGGCCCGCCGTCGGTCACTGGGCTGACTGACGGGGGCGGCCGTCGCCGACGCCGATCATCGACACGTGGCCGACACTCGTCCCGCGGGACGCGATCCAGCCCGAGGTGACGGTCCATGAGTGACGACACGGACGAGGAGGTGCTGCTCGCCGACATCGCACACGGCCGCTCCGGCGACAAGGGCAACCGACTGAACATCGGCGTCGTCGCCGACGATTCGGCCGCCTACGAGCGGCTCCGCGAGCAACTGACCGCGGCGTTCGTCGCCCGGCAGTTCGACGGCCTCGTCAACGGGTCGGTCACGCGCTACGAACTGCCGAACATCAACGCGTTGAACTTCCTCTGTGAGGACGCGCTCGACGGCGGCGGGCAGCACAGCCTTCGGTACGACACGCAGGGGAAGACGTACGCCGCAGCGCTACTCGAATGCCGACTCCCCCACGAGAGGACGCATGACTGACGCCGATAACGAACCCGAGCCGGAAGCCGACGTGAACCCGGACGAGGACGTGGCCAGGCGGACTGTCGTGGTCACCGATCGGAACGGACAGCAGCGAATCTGGGCGACGGGCTGGTACCGTGTCCGCCCCGAGACGTTCGTCCACCACGAGCTGTTCTTCGATCCCGACCAGATCAACTGCACGTACGCCGAGCAGTCGTTCAAGTCCTTCCTGCTGCGGCGCGACGGCCGCGACCGGGAGTCTGCTCGCATCGGGCGTGCGCTTCTCGACGAGCCGACCGACGAACTACTCGCTCACGAGCGTAGCTTCGCGATCTCGATCGAAGACGTCGCGGAGATCCGGCTCCGGGCCGGCTCGCTCCTGTTCAAGCCGAAACTCGTCATCGCCACAGCCGACCGCGACGTCGAGTTCTACCACAAGGACCGCGCACAGGATATGGGCTCGCTCGCGGACGCACTCCGGACGCAGTACGACGTCGACGTCGTCGAGTCGTCGCCGTCGATTCTCCCGTGACGTGCGCCCGAGTGGGTGTCGAACCTGCTTTTGACGTTCGAAAAAGGCCGGTTGCGACCTGAGGTCGCGGCGTCGAGCGCGACTAGACGGACACCACCTTGCGGATGTCCTCGGTGATCGCGTCGCGAGCGTGGGAGTTCGTCACGAAGCTCACTGCGATGAGGGTGATGCTCGCCAGGACGAGCGTGAACGCGCCGATGACGATGCTGTTGGGCAGCGAGAAGCCGTAGAACTCGCCGGCGACAGCCAGCCCCAGGTTGGAGCCGAGCGCGACCACGGCGGACGCGATGGCGCCCTCGCGGGACGCCCCGTCCCAGTTCAGGCCGATGCCCAGCAGCGGGACGAGCGCGCTCGCGAACAGCGCCCACCCGACGACGCCGAGGAGGCCGACGAGGATCTCGGCGTAGTACGCGAGCCCGAGCGATCCGATAATGATGATCGCGCTGCCGATACGGTGGGCCCACAGCTCCTGGCTGTCCGAAGTGTATTCGATGCCAAGCCCGACCGGGATGTCACGCGCGAGGTTCGCCGCACCGATGTTGATGAACGCGTCGCTGGTGCTCATGATGGCGCCGAGCGCCGCGGCGAACACGATCCCCGCCAGCAGCGGCGAGACGAACTCCGTCAGGAAGAACGGCGCCGCGTTGTCGGGGTTCGACAGCGCGTCCAGCGCGCCCGTCTCGACGCTGGCGCGGACGCCGATGCCGATACCGAGCATCATCAGCGACGCCGCGAAGTACGACAGCGCCGCGATGGGCGCGCCCCACTTGAGGAGTTTCACGTCACGCACCATGTACAGCTTGTGCGCCATGTGGGGCTGGCCGGAGTTGCCGATCGTGAACAGGAAGTACCAACACAGCGCCAGCATCACGGGGAAACTCCCGAAGGCCCCCGCGAACGTCGGATCGTTGACGGCGATGTCACGGCTCATCTGGCCGAGGCCGCCACCCCAGTCGAGCGCGATGAAGAACACGAGGATGCTCCCGGCCACCATCACGCCGCCCTGGATGAGGTCAGTCATCACGCCGGCGATCATCCCGCCACCGACGGTGTAGATCGCGATGATCGCGGTCGCGATGAGCACCGCCGTCAGCTGGGTCGTTCCGAGGATTTCGCCCAAAACGAACCCCATCGCCTTCAACTGCACGGCGAGATACGAGATGACGCCGAGGAGCACCGAAACCGCGGTGAGGACGCGCGCCGTATCGCTGTTGTAGCGGGCGTAGACGGCGTCGGGAATCGTGAGGATGTCACGGACTTCGGCTAGCAGCCGCATCTTCTTCCCGAGCACGAACCACGAGATCGGGAACGCAAGCGGGGCGACGATCGCGATCCAGAGGAACGCGTACCCCCCGGAGTAGAACAGCCCCGGGCCGCCGATGAAACCGAACCCGCTCATGATCGATGCGAACGCCGAGAACGCGACCGCCCACGTGCCGAACCGCTTGCCGCTGATGAGGAAGTCCGAGGTGCTCTCCGTCTCCGCCGTCCCCCAGACGCCGATCGCGAGGACGGCCAAGAGGTAGAGGACGGTGATGCCGACGATGAGTGGGTCAAGCGCCATCAGTCGTCACCTCCGGTCGCTCCGGGAGCCTCCCGCCGCTCCATCTCGCGGAACTCCGCAGCCTCGCTCGAGTCCCAGATGTACTCATCGAACAGGTACGGGTACGCGAACATCATGTACAGCGCCGGCGGCATCCAGAGGCCGTACACGAGCACCGCCGTCGCACGGGGCAGGCCGAGCCAGTACACCGGGTCCGTGTACGTCGGGTTCTGGAAGTGGAAGTACCAGAGCGCGGCGAACAGGACGCCGAGAAGGGTGACGAGCCCGCCTGTTAACTTCAGGAACGGCTGCGCGTCGACGTCGCTGGCCTGGCCGCGTGTCCCGATCAGCACGTACAGGCCGAAGAAGGCGATAATGGTGTAGGAGAACAGGATCTGCCCGATCTGTCCCCCGGTGAGCATCGCCCCCAACATCACGATCAATACCCCGAGCGCGAGCGCAATCAACCGATCTTTCGTGTTGGTGATTGCCATGATACGAGCTAGCAACATTATCAGAGGCACATAAATATTACCCTAATACAAGAGGGATTCCGTCATAGAAGGTTCAAAGGTGATACGCCGCGGTTTCAGCTGGCTACAATCAGGAAACCAAATAAGTAGTAACCCGTCTCTCGTCGAACGCCACGACAAACATTTCATCGACAATACCCCCACCGACTGTGATCGGCACCTCAAAACGCCCGAGGGTCGAGCCGTCTCGCCATGGTCGGACACACAGCACAGGTTGCTCCAACCGGTCTACGACGCCCAGCAACTGCGGGATGACCCGCTGGGGTGCTGATTCGCGGTGCCCCCCCGACGTGGCTAGCTCCCGGACGGATCAGTCTGCAGATTCGGCCGCCGTCGATGATGCGGTTCCCGACATCTCCAGGATTGACAGATCGACGCGCCGAAGCAGTTGCGCGTTGATCGCCACGATCACCGTACTCAGCGACATCAGCAGCGCACCAACAGCGGGCGAGAGCAGGATTCCGATCGGCGCCAACACACCGGCTGCGAGCGGGAGCGCGAACACGTTGTAGCCGGCCGCCCAGACGATGTTCTCCTGCATCTTCCGGTAGCTGGCCTTGCTGAGCTTCACCAGCCGAACCACGTCCAGCGGGTTGTTCTGAACGAGGATCACGTCGGCCGACTGGACCGCAACGTCAGTCCCGCTCCCGATGGCGATGCCCACGTCGGCGCGCGTCAGCGCCGGCGCGTCGTTGACGCCGTCGCCGACCATCCCACGAGCTTGCCCTGGTCCTGCAGCTCCTGCACTTTCTTGTCCTTGTCTTCGGGAGGACCTCCGCGAACACCGTGTCGATGCCCAGTTCGTCGGCGACGGCGTCGGCGACGTCCTGGGAGTCGCCGGTCAGCATCGCCACCTCGATACCCAAGTCGTGCAGGGCGTCGACGACGCGGAAACTCTCCTCGCGGATCACGTCGGCCATCGCGAAGGCGGCGATCAGTTCTCCCTCGCGGTTCGCGGCGTCGCCGCTCGTTCTGTCCGAGGGATCGCTTGACTCGCCCCCGCGAACCAGATACACGACCGTCTGTGCGTTCTCGCCGGCGTCGTCGGCGAAGCGCTGGAGGTGGTCGGGAACCGCACTATCGAGCTGAGAGAGCAGGTTCGGCCCGCCGACGTACACCTCGTCCCCTCCACGGTCGCGCGGACGCCCCGACCTTTGATCGCCTCGAATCCGGACGCCTCAGGCGGGGTGAGACCCCGCTCGTCGGCGGCTTCGCGGATAGCTCGCGCGATCATGTGTTCGGAGTCGCTCTCGACGGCTGCTGCGAGCGTGAGTGCCTCGTCCTCGCCGATGCCGTCGACGGTCGCCATGTCGACGACGCCGTGTTCGCCCTCGGTGAGCGTCCCCGTCTTGTCGAAGATGATGGCGTCCAGATTGCGTGCCTCCTCCATCGCGATCCGGTCGCGAACGAGCATCCCGTTCTGTGCCGCGAGCGACGTGTTGATCGCGACGACCAGCGGGATCGCGAGCCCGAGCGCGTGCGGGCAGGCGATGACCAGCACCGTGACGACGCGCTCGATCACTGTCGCGTTGAACGAGACGGCGATCGTCCACGCGATGGCCGTCACGACCGCCGCCCCGACGGCGACGTAGAACAGCCAGCCGGCCGCCCGGTCGGCCAGCACCTGCGTCTTCGACTTGCTCTGCTGAGCCTCCTCGACCAGCCGCATGATGCCCGCGAGCGTCGTCTCCTCGCCCGTCGCGCCCACTCGCACGCGGAGGCTGCCGTCGCCGTTGATCGTGCCGCCGATGACCTCGTCGCCGGGCGCCTTCGAGACGGGTTTCGACTCGCCGGTGATCATCGACTCCTCGACGGCCGAATCCCCTCTTCGACGGTCCCGTCGGCGGGGACGCTCGCACCCGGTCGCACGAGCACGAGATCCCCCTCGGCGAGGTCACTGACCGGGACTTCCTCCGTCTCGCCGTCGTCCCGAATACGCTCGGCGGTGTCGGGCATCAGCTTCGCCAACTCGTCGACGGCGCTGGAGGCACGGCGCACGGACCGCATCTCGATCCAGTGGCCGAGCAGCATGATGTCGATCAGCGTGACGAGCTCCCAGAAGAACGCCGACTGCTCGGGGAAGACGACGGTGGCGAGGCTGTAGACGAACGCGACGGTGATGGCCATCGAGATGAGCGTCATCATCCCCGGCGACCGGTCTTTCAACTCCGGAACGGCCATCTGGAGGAACGGCACCCCACCGTAGGCGAAGACGACGACGGCGAACACGGGGTTGATCCACTCACTCCCCGGGAACGTGGGGACGGAGAAGCCGAACCAGTCCTGCAGTGCTTCGCTGTAGAGGAGAACGGGGATCGACAGGGCCGTCGAGACGAAGAATCGCCGACGGAACATCTGCTCGTGGCCTTCGTGCATCCCGCCGTGGTCATCGTGGTCGTCGTGGCCGTCGTGGTCTTCATGGCCGTCATGGTCGCCGTGGCCCTCGTGTTCACCGTCGCCGCCGTGGCCGCTGTGGCCGTCGCCACTCTCGTGGTCACCGCGTCCACTATCCGCGGCCTCGCCGTGATGCGTGTGGTCAGCCCCGTCGGCTTTTCCATGTGAATCGTCCACCATTACCAAGCAATTGACACCGGGAGTGCTTCAAGATGAGGCAACTGCGGCTCGGCACTTCCCAGGTACGCTGCGTCTCAACTCCTGGCCTGGGTAGTTCGTCACCACTGTCGAACTCGCAGTCTGTTCGCCCTCGTAGCCGAACTCGCCTCCGGCCACAATCTTGATACTGATTCGCCGAAAACACCGAACCCAGTCCCAGTTCGGCACTGAGGGCGAACACATGACCGAGAACCCCGACGACACCGAGTACGTGGCCGTCATCGGCGACATCCGCGGCTCCCGGGAGTTGCCCGACCGGAGCGAGGCACAGCAGGAGTTCAAACAGGTGGTGAACTCCCTCAACGACGACCTCCCGGAGGAGGCCATCGCCTCACAGTTCACCGTCACGACGGGCGACGAGTTCCAGGTGCTCCTGACCGACGCGGCCGTCGCCGTCGACGCCGCGGTCTCGGTCAGCGACCGGTTCCACCCGGCCAAGCTCCGGTTCGGGATCGGGCTGGGCGAACTGGACACGGCGCTCAACCCGGCGCAGGCGATCGGGATGGACGGCCCGTGCTTCCACCGGGCCCGGGCGGCGATCAACGACGCCGAGGCCGAGGGGGCGTGGGTCCGCGTCGGCGGCTGGTCGAGCGCCCGCGACAGCCACGCCAACGCGATGTTCGACGTGGTCCAGTGCCTCCGAGAGGACTGGACGGACCGGCAGGCTCAGTTTGCCCGGGCCCTCGCGGAGGAGGGAACCCAGAAGGGCGTCGCCGAGCGGTACGACGTCGCGAAGTCGACCGTCAGCGAGTCACTCAGCGCCGGCCACGTCCAGGAGGTCCGCACCGCCGAGGCCTCGCTGGGCGAGTTGTTACAGACAACCCGATCCGGAGGCGAGACACGATGAGCGGGTGGTTGACCGGGCTCGGCCCCGCGGGAACTGCCCTCGCGCTGCTTCTGCTGGGGCACGTCCTCGGCGACTTCGCCTTCCAGACGGACGAACTCGCGGCGGCCAAGCACCGAATCCGGCCGCTGCTCACCCACGTCGCCATCGTCTTCGTCGTCCACGCGGTCGTCTTCCTCCCCTCTTGACCGCCGAGTCAGCGCTGACTGTGGTCGCGATCGGCGTCGTGCACCTCCCCATCGACGCCGTCTCGGCACGGCTCCGACGGCGAACGGGGAGCTCGGCGCGGCTGTTCCTCGCCGACCAGGTGGCTCACCTCCTCGTCATCCTCGGTGCGTGGACCCTGGTCGATCCCGGGGCGTGGACGCTCACGCCGATACTGGTCGGCGTCGGTGGGCTGGCCGAACTTCCCTGGGCCCAGGTGACCACCGGGGCGGTGTACCTCGCGGCGTTCGTGTTCGCCCACGATGGCGGGAACGCCATCGTCCGGGGTGTGCTCCCGGATCCGGACCCCGCGCCCAACTCGGAGGACGAACTCGAGGCGGGGTCGCTCATCGGGAGTCTCGAACGGTGGGTGATCCTCTTCCTAGGGGTGGCTGGCCTGTGGGGGTCGGTCGGCCTCGTTGTGGCGGCGAAGTCGATCGCGCGGTTCGAGGAGCTCAAGCAACAGGCGTTCGCGGAGTACTTCCTCGTCGGCACGCTCTCCAGCGTCCTCGTGGCCATCGCGTTGGCCGGCGCCGTGTCGGTGCTGGTCTGACGGGGGTCTGCGGCGACTCCCAGCCACTGAGACCCACGCCCGGTTTTAAGCGCCGCCGGCGCGACGGCATCGACGTGAACGAGGAGGCAGACACAGGTGGCCTGTTCGCGCCCGAGCGCGTCGCCGTGATCGGCGCGACGGAGCGGGAGGGCTCGATCGGCGCCGCCATCATCCAGAACCTCGCCGACT
Organism: Halolamina pelagica; assembly: GCF_001307315.1. Taxonomy (GTDB): domain Archaea; phylum Halobacteriota; class Halobacteria; order Halobacteriales; family Haloferacaceae; genus Halolamina; species Halolamina pelagica_B. The sequence goes on along the minus strand of NZ_LGUC01000001.1, from coordinate 67,975 downwards.
TCACGGGCGACGTGGTCCCGGTGAACCCGAGTCGCGACACCGTGTTCGGGGAGCCGTGCTACCCGGACCTCGCCTCGGTGCCGGAGCCCGTCGATCTCGCGGTGGTCGTGGTGCCGCCGCCGATCGCCGTCGACGCCGTCCGGGAGGCCGGCGAGGCGGGCGTCCGGAACGTCGTCGTGATCACGGCCGGGTTCAGCGAAACCGGCTCGGAGGGCGCACAGCGCGAACAAGAGCTCCGCGCGGTCGCCGCGGAGTACGACCTCAACCTGGTCGGCCCGAACAGCCTCGGCGTGCTCTCGACGCCGGCGGGGCTCAACGCCACGTTCGGCCCGTCGAACGCGCTCCCGGGGTCGCTGTCGTTCATGAGCCAGTCCGGCGCGTTCATCACGGCCGTGCTGGACTGGGCGAACGACCAGGGGATCGGCTTCAAGGACGTCGTCTCGCTGGGGAACAAGGCCGTCCTCGACGAGTCGGATTTCCTCACCCACTGGCGGGACGACCCCGAGACGAACGTGATCCTCGGCTACCTCGAGGGCGTCGCCGACGGCCGGGCGTTCATCGATACGGCCCGCGACGTGACCCAGGACACCCCGGTCGTCGTCGTCAAGTCCGGGCGCACCGAGGCCGGCGCCGACGCCGCGTCCTCGCACACCGGCACGATCGCCGGCAGCGAGGCGGCCTACGAGGCGGCGTTCGAACAGGCGGGCGTCGTCCGCGCGGAGAACGTCCAGGAGCTGTTCGACTACGCCCGCTCGCTTGACGGGCTCCCGATGCCCGACAGCGACGAGGTGGGCATCGTCACCAACGCGGGCGGCCCGGGCGTGATGGCGACCGACGCCGTCGGCGACTCGGGGCTCTCGATGGCGTCGTTCACCGACGACACGCTCTCGACGCTCGAGGCGACGATGCCCGAGGAGGCGAACATCTACAACCCGGTCGACGTGATCGGCGACGCCGACATCGAGCGCTTCGAGACGGCGCTGGACACCGTGCTCGCCGACGACAGCGTCGGCTGTGCGATCGTCATCTCCGCGCCGACGGCGATCGTCGACTACGAGGAGCTCGCCGCCGTCATCGCCGAGCGGCGGCTCGAACACGACAAACCCGTCGTCGCGTGCCTGATGGGCGGCGAGCGGGCCGAACCCGCGGCCGACGTGCTCGGCGAGGCGGGGATCCCGAACTACTTCGACCCCGCCCGCGCGGTGAGCAGCCTCGACGCGCTGTCGGTCCAGCGTGACGTGGAGGCCCGGAGCTACGAGGCGCCCGAGTCGTTCGACGTGGATCGGGAGCGCGCCCGCGAGATCCTCACCGACGCCGCCGACCGCGGCGCGAGACGGCTCGGCGTGGAGGCGATGGGGCTGCTCGACGCGTACGGCCTGCCGACGCCTGACTCCGAACTCGTCGAGGCCCCCGACGCCGCGGAATCGGCGGCCGCGTCGATCGACGGCGACGTGGTGATGAAGATCGTCAGCCCGGACATCCTCCACAAGTCCGATATCGGCGGCGTCGCCGTCGGCGTCGCCCAGGAGGACGTGGCCGACACCTACGAGACGCTGATGACCCGGGCCCGGAACTACCAGCCCGACGCGAGCATCCTCGGCGTCCAAGTCCAGGAGATGGTCGACGTCGACGCCGGCACCGAGACGATCCTCGGGATGAACCGCGACCCGCAGTTCGGCCCGCTGCTGTTGTTCGGCCTCGGCGGCATCTTCGTGGAAGTGCTCGAGGACACGAGCGTCCGCATCGCCCCGGTCTCCGGCCGCGAGGCGGGCGAGATGGTGGACGAACTCGACTCGGCGCCGCTGCTCCGCGGGGCGCGTGGCCGCCCGTCGGCGGACGAGGCGGCCGTCGAGGAGGCCATCCAGCGGCTGAGCCAGCTCGTGACCGACTTCAACGCCATCCTCGAACTCGACGTGAACCCGCTGCTCGCCACCGAAGACGGCGTGCAGGCGCTCGACGTACGACTGACCATCGACCCAGACCAGCTATGAACTCGTTACTCGTAACCTCGACAGACGAAGGCACCGGCAAGACCGCCGTCACGCTCGCGCTCGCGCGCCTCGCCGCCGACCGCGGCGCGACGGTCGGCTACATGAAACCGAAAGGCACCCGCCTGCAGAGCAACGTCGGCAAGACGCTCGACGCCGACCCGATGCTGGCGCGGGAGCTGCTCGGCCTCGACGCCGAGATGCACGAGATGGAGCCCGTCGTCTACTCGCCGACGTTCATCTCGGGCGCCATCCGTGGCCAGGAGGACACTGCCGCGCTCCGTGAGCGCGTTCGCGACGCGTACGACGGGCTCGCGGAAGGGAAGGAGACCATGATCCTCGAGGGCGCCGGCGACCCCGCGACGGGCGCCGTCGTCGACCTCACGGACGGCGACATCGCCGCCCTACTGGAGACCGACGCGGTGCTCGTCGCCCGCTACCAGGAGCCCGGCGACGTGGACGGTATCCTCGCGGCCGTCGACGCCCTCGGCGACCGCTGTCGCGGCGTCGTGTTCAACGCCGTCACCAGCGCCGCCTACGACGAAGTCGAGACCGAGGTGGTCCCGTTCCTCGAGTCCCGCGACGTGCCCGTACTGGGCGTGCTCCCCTGGGAGCGCTCCATGGCCGGCGTCACGGTCGCGGATCTGACGAAGGAGCTGGGGGCGGAGTCGCACACCGGTGCGCCGACCGACGCCCTGATCGAGCGGGTGCTCGTCGGCGCGATGACCGGCGAGAGCGCGCTGAGTCACTTCCGCCGGACGAAAGACGCCGCGGTCATCACGGGTGGCGACCGCGCGGACGTGCAGGCGGCGGCGCTCGACGCGCCGGGCGTCAACTGCCTCGTGCTCACGGGCGGCCACCGACCGTCCGGGGCGATCCTCGGCGAGGCCGAGGAGCAGGGGATGCCCGTGGTCACGGTCCAGACGGACACGATCACGACGATCGAGCGCATCGAGTCGCTGATCCACGGCGGCCGGGTGCGCGACGAGGCGACCGTCGCGACGATGCAGGAGCTGCTCCATCAGCACGCCGACGTGGACGCGCTGCTGGACTGAGGGACGCGTTTTTCGCTGTCCGAGGACTGGGTCGGGGACTTACCCCTGAAGCGCACTACCGACACGCTGGACGACCGCGGGCGCGGCGGCCGCGAAGCGGTTCGCTACGGCGTACTGCGCGTAGAGGTCGCGCCCGTCTGCGGTAATGGTGCCGTCGGTGACCGACCGGTCGGCGTTCCGAATCGGGGAGTACGCGTACTGGGCGAGCCGGCGCGCGAGCAGCGCGGGCGCGGTGTCGAGCACCGACCGGAGGCCCTCCACGGCGGCGGCGCGCTCGTCCTCGATCGGGGTGACCGACTCGGGCACGCCGTACGCGCCGTTCGAGACGGCGTCGCGGGCGTCGGCGAACGCGCGGTCGGCCGCGAGCGCACGCATCGCGGGGAGGATGGCGCCGACGGGTTCGCCCGCCTCGTGGTGTTCGACGGCGCTCTGGGCGCCGATCCACCGGCTGCGGGCGAGTTCTTCGAGCAGTCGCTCGGCGGGCGTCTCCGACACGTCGCGCTCGAGATCGCTGGCCAACTCGTCCCAGTCGGGCGGGGTCGCGTGTGCTTCGACATCGCCGACGAGCGACGCCGCGACGCTCGCGAACCGCTCCGCGTAGTCGTGCGGCTCCTCCAGCGTCGACACGTAGTGGTCGTGGAGCCGCCGGGCGTCGGCGGCGTACGCCCGCCCCCACTCGAGGCGCTGGGCGAGTTCGGCGACGTGCAGGACCGTGTTCTCGTACTCGTGGTGGGTCGCCGGTTCGGTGAGCCGGGCGCCGGTCCGGGCCCAGTCGGTGATCCGGGCGTGTTCCGCGAACGCGGCCACGGGATCGGCTGCGGGGCCGACGGGCGAGTAGTCGTCGAGGAACGACGCGGCGTCGCGGTGGTGGCGCTCGCGGCGCGACTCGACGCCCGCCGCAGTGAGTTCGTCGTCGAACGCGGCGAGGCCGGCGTCGACGAACATCGCCTCCGAGCGTGGGTGCGTGAGGCCCGGGAGCACGTCGATGCGATGTTCCCCCTCGTCCTCCGAGAGGGCGTCCCGGGCGACCTCGCGCTCCCGAGCAAGCACGTCGCGGACGACGGCGTTCGGGATCCGGGAGAGATCCGTGTCGGCGAGCAGCGTCCGGATCCGCTCACGAGCAGTCTCGACGTGTTCGTCGGTCGGCTGGACCGGGACCGCGGGCGGGATCTCGGGGATGTCGCCGGCGAGGGCGGCGATGGCGTCGTCGTCGTACTCGACGGGCGTCTCCTCCGAAAGCGGGTTCAGGTCGCCACAGCCCGCGAGCGCGCCGGTGAGTGCGGTGCCGACGGCGGCGAGCAGCGAACGGCGCGTCTGCCGACTCATGCCGAATCACTCTCGTTTCGGTACCGCTCGGGGACCGGGTCACAGCTCTCACCGCTGCCGATACTGAACCCGCCGTACTCGTCGGCGGGGAAGGGGAGCCGCACCGCGACGGCGACGTGATCCCGCACGTCGCGCTCGCAGTCGACCTCGGCGTCGCGGATCACGCGGCAGAGCTGGACGCTCGGGTCGCCGTCGGCGTCTCTGGTGACGTAGTTCACCTGCAGTTCGTAACACTCGCCGATCGGTCGCTGGTAGACGAACACGGACTCGCTGTCGTACGTCGTCTCCGTGACGAGTCGCCGAATGGCGTCGACGTTCGTCGCGTCCTCGGCGTACACGAGTTCCGACGCGTCGTCCTCGCTCTCGAGGACACGGTTGGAAACCGGATTGGGCGTCGATGCGGCGTCGTCGCCGTCCTCGTCGCCGTCGGTCGGCCCGTGCGTGATCGGCGGCCGGTCGGTGCTCAACCGCGCGATCGCAGCGGCGTAGTCGGTGACGAGCGTGCCGTCCTCGGGCGACGACTGATTGGTTTCTGTACCGCTACAGCCGGCGAGCCCGGTCGCGATGCCGGCGCCGACGCCGGCCAGCAGCGCTCGGCGGGAGGGGTGGAGGGCGGGACCATCGTGACTCGACTCTCTCGGCAGACGGGCAAGAAAGCGGTGGTCGGTCAAGCGGGTCTGGGTGGCGACAGTTCCTGATCGGCCGTCGATCTACTGTTCGATCGTGCTGTGCATTTCGTCGGATCGTGTGTCGGGCACGTCGGAGGAGACCGAAACGTCGCCGGAGAGAGCGTGGTCGCAACACTGCTGTTCGTCATCGGTGACCTCTGTGCCTCGCTGAATCGAAAAAGGAAGTGGACGCCCAGTCCTACTCGTCGGGCCCGCCGGCAACGTAGTCGGTGACGTTGCCGAGATTCATCGCCACCGCGAGGATGATCGCGATGACGAAGACGATGAACGCGGAGATCGCGTTCATCTTCGGCGCGGCGCCGTACTTGATCATCGAGAACATCGCGGTCGTCAGCACGTCCATCGTTCCCTTCACGAAGAACGCGCGGATGAAGTCCTCGAACGAACGAATCCACGCGAACAGGAACCCTGCGCCGACCGCCGGGGCGATGATCGGTAGTGTCACCTCCCGGAACGTCTCTAGCGGACCCGCACCAAGGTCCCGCGCTGCTTCCTCCAGCTGTTCGTCGAAGGTGTACAGCCGGGCAGAGACGATGAGCAGGACGAACGGGAACCCGTACACGGAGTGGGTCAACACGAGCGTCGCGAACCCGGGGATGAACAGATCGCCCACAATCGGGATCGAGGACAGCAACGTCCGGAAGTAGATCAGCAACGCGATGCCCAGAACGACGCCAGGGACGATCATCGGCAGGATGCCGAAGGTCCGGAACGCGGGCTTCAGCGGGAACTCACGACGCGCTAACGCGAACGAGGCGAGCACACCCAACACCGTCGCGATGGATGCCGCGACCGTCGCGACTTGAACACTGTTGAACAGTGCCATCATCAACCCGGGGTCGGAGAACGTCGCGGCGTAGTGCTGGAGCGTGAAACCCTCGAACGGGAACAGCGTGCTCGCGTTCTGTGCGACCGAGAGGAGCACCATCACTGCGAGCGGAATCCACAGGAACACGAGCAATAGCCCTGCGATCCCGTAGAGCCCCCGGCGCAGCCAGCGCTCCCGGGTCCGGTGGTCAAAGAACCGTTCGACCGTCGTCACGTCGGCCGTATTCTCGGTTTTCGTCCCCATCTCAGACACCACCCAGTTCGTCGACGTCGACGTAGCGGAACGCCAGCGCGAACGCGACGACGATGGTCACGACGATGAACATCGAGCCGGCGCTGCCGTAGCCGATGGCGTACAGCGAGTTGATGCGCTCCTCGATCAGCTGGCCGATCATCAGCACCTTCCCCTGCCCGAGGAAGCGTGGGGTGATGAAGGCCCCGAGGGCGGGAACGAACACGAACAGACTTCCGCTGATGATTCCCGGCAGCGCGAGCGGGAGGATGATGTCCTTGAGCACCGCCGGACGCGACGCACCGAGATCACGTGCCGCCTCGACGAGCGAGAAGTCGATGCCGTCGAGACTCGCGTACAGCGACAGCAGCATGTACGGGAAGTACGCGTGAGTCAGGCCGACGATGATGGCCGGGACGCCGAAGTTGAACATGGCGAGGGGCTCGGAGATCACCCCGAGTTGCAGCAGCGTCGCGTTGAGCACCCCGTTGGGACCGAACATCAACAGCCACGAGTAGGCCCGCACCAGATACATGGTGAAAAACGGGAGAAGCACGAGGAAGATGACGACCTTGAACAGCCGCCCCCCTTCCGCGCGAGCAGATAGGCGAGCGGGAAAGCGAGTGTGAAACACAGCACGGTCGTCACGATCGCGATCTGATACGAGAGCAGCAGCGACCCCATGAACGAGGTGTTCCAGAACGAGGCGTCCCAGGGCTGTCCAGGGCCGACAAGCTGGCCGTAGTTGTCTAGCGACGGCTGCCAGACGATGTTGTACGCCTCGTTGATGCTCATAAAGCTCACCGTCACCATGAACATCAGGGGTGCCAACAGCAGCAGGCCGAGCCAGATCGTCGACGGCCCGGCCGTCAGCGCAAGCTTTCCCCTGGCCGTGCGGAGCAGCGACCGGTCGTCCGAGTCCGTGCTTGTGGCCATCTTACGCGGACTTGATCTCCTCCCACGCGGTGAGCCAGGCGTCCTCGTTCTCGACGGATTTGAACGGGATCATCGACTCCAGTTGGGCGGGATCGATAGCGCCGAACATATCGTTCTGCTCGTCGCTCAGGTGCTGTTGGGTCTCCGGGTTGACCGACGGGGAGAACCCGACTTCGGCGAGCTTCGCACCGTTCTGTGGCGAAATGTACTCGTTGACGACCTCCCACGCGGTCTCCTTGTTGTCGGATGCCTCCGAGACGACTGCGGACTCGAACCACGCGAGCGACCCCTCTTTCGGTGCCGCCATCTTGGGCCAGGATTTGCCGTTCGACCACATTTCGACGATCTCGTTGCGACCGGACTGGCCGATGACGAAGTTCTCCTGATTGAACTGCTTGATGTAGGTCGGGTCCGCCGCGATGTACCCCTGCAGCATCTCCTTCTGGTCGATCATCGTGTTTTTCACTTCCTCGATCTGGTCCTCCGAGAGAGAGACCGCAGACCCGTCGAAGGCATCGCGGTACCCGAGGTACAGCGCAGCAGCCGACATCGCTTTGAAGTGGTTGTCGTACATGATGATGTCCCCGAGTACTCCTCATCGAACAGCATGTCGTAGCTCTGCTCGTGATCCTCAGAGATCTCCCGTGAGTCGTAGGAGTAGCCGTACCATCCGAAGCGGATCGGCACCCCGTACACGTCACCGCCGCTGCTGAACTGTGAGTCCTGGAAGCCTTTGAACACCTCATAGATGTCGCCGGTGTTGGTCATCACGTCCTCGTTGACGGGCGCGGCCAGGTCCGCGTCCATCATCTTCGGCACGTAGTTGTTGTTCGGGATCGCGATGTCGTACTGCTCGTGCTGGCCCGAGTTCCACGAGGAGAACATCTTCGAGGACGAGGTCGACTTCGTAATCTCCAGGGTGACCCCCAGCTCGTCCTCGATCCTGGATTTGATGTCCGGGTCCGCATACTCCTCCCAGGTCAGGATGTTGATCGTTTGTGAACCACCGCCAGTAATACTGCCCAGGCAGCCTGCGGTCCCCGTCAACCCTACCGCACCGGCGCCTGCTAGGTAGGCCCGACGCGAGACTCGACTGTCACTGTCCGCTGCGTGGTCGCCGTCAATCTGCTGGTCAGACATTTCAACGAGGCGGTTTTTCGCCTCGCTCATAAAGCTATGCCCTGTGTCACCACTACTCACAAATTCGGTAAGTTCATTACCGCCCCTCGAAAAGCCCGTGGCATGTCGTCACAAGGGAAAACCGCTACAGGGGACGAGACACTCGTCGAGTTAGATAACGTCCGCAAGGAGTTCGGCGACCTCGTCGCGGTTGAGGGGATCGACTTTACCGTTCGCCAGGGCGAGTTCTTCACGCTCGTCGGTCCCTCGGGCTGTGGCAAGACGACGACCCTCCGGATGATCAGTGGCTTCGAGCAGCCCACCGACGGCGATGTGCGTATCGGCGGGCTCTCAATGGCGGCGGTCCCGCCGGAGGCCCGCGACACCAACCTCGTCTTTCAGCACCTGTCGCTGTTCCCGCACTTGAGCGTCGCCGAGAACGTTGGCTACGGGCTGAAAAAGAAAGGCCTGCCGGGAACGGTCGACGACGACCGCTCGGAGGCGGAGATTCGCGAGGAGCGCATCTCGGAGTACCTCGATCTCGTGGACCTCTCTGGTTTCGAGGACCGCAACCCCACGGAGCTGTCCGGGGGCAGCAACAGCGGGTCGCACTCGCCCGTGCGCTGGTTAACGAACCCGCCGTATTGTTGCTTGACGAGCCGCTCTCCTCGCTCGACCGGAAGCTGCGGAAGCTGATGCAGGTCGAACTCAGGAAGATCCACGAGAAGACGCAGGGCGCCTTCTTCTACGTGACTCACGACCAGGAGGTCGCGATGACGCTCTCCGATCGGATCGCCGTGATGAACGATGGCCACATCGAGCAGATCGGCAGTCCCGAAGAGATCTATCGCGAGCCCGCTACCCCCTTCGTCGCCGACTTCATCGGGGACACGAACCTCTTCGACGCGGAGATCCACGAGCAAGGTGGAGAAACGGTCGCCACGGTCGGGGGCGACGACGGGTTCACTGTCCCAGCCTCCGGTTCGACGACAGAGGGGACCGTCTCGGTCCGCCCAGAGGACTTCGAACTCGGCGACTCGGGCGCACTCCAAGGGACCGTCCGCGAGCGGTACTTCCAGGGCGACCAGACGAACTACGTCGTCGAACCGGACGCCGAGATCGACGAGGTTCAGGCGGTCGTTCAAGGGAGACAGACCGACGTCACCGTCGGCGACCGAACGACGCTGGAGATCGTCGAGGGGGCGCCCGTCGTGTTCTGAGCGGTTCCGGACGGCCTCGGAACCCAGGTTCCGGAGGAGCCGATTGCACACAACGGACGCCTCCGTATGAGTTTGTCAGTGACCTCCTGCATTATCTGACTACTGCGTTCTCGTCGATCACGCCCAATCTTCGGGGCGACCGGCTCCCACGCGGCCAAGTAGAACGTCGAGCCACTAGTGTCGAGTCCGCAGGAGCGCCCGTCGACATCCGCGTCGGGTTCGCGCTCGCCCTTGTGTTACGATCGGTCGGTGCCGTCGACCAACGTCTCGATCGTACTGTGCATCTTGTCCGATCGTGTGTCGGACTCGTCGAAGGAGACCGATGCGTCGCTGGTGGTCTCCATCGGAATCACCACTGAACACGGCGTGTCCGGCAGTGCAGGACGCGCCGCACCCATCAGGGCGTACAAAAAACTGGCTGCTCGCCTCGCGGTGTCCCTGTCGCCCAGTCACGAACTCGACTGTGCCCCAGACCGTGAGTAGGTCTTCACTCCGGCTCTATTGAACCCCTAATTACTTCGGCACTATTCGCGGTGAAACACCCGGTAAGTGATTGTGGGTATTCCCAACGACTCGGAATATAACGAACATTAATGTTGTTACTGTCGGTTTCTCTCACATATGGGAATTGACTGGCAGGATTCGGGGGTCTCGTCGCAATCAGCCTGTTAGTGATTGCGTTGGTGTTGACACTCGCAGGTATCGAAACAATCGCCGGATACGAGGTGTTAGCTGCCGGCCAAACGGCGTTCGGGTTCCTCGCCGCTGGGAACTTTAGTCTCGGTGTGTTGTCCGCCGGGATTTTTTCGGTCGGAGTATTCTCAGTCGGCGTGTTCTCAGTCGGGATATTCTCGATCGGGATTTTTGCTGTTGGGCCGTTCGCGTTTGGGATGTATGCGATAGGCTTCTACGCAACACAACAGTTCGTTAGCTCCTAAAGCAGGAGTTCCAAAATCGGAGCCAGCGACGCACAATTTCCAGGCGATATTGTCATCCTGGGATCAGTTATTTCTGTTCGGCAGCTAAGCCCCTGAGCATGGCCGATAGTCAAGAGACTCAGAGTACAATCGATCGAAATATTCTGGATTTCGAGAGCGTGCTCGAACGAACCGGGAAGCGGACCGACGTACTCATGGACATCTTGGAGTTGGCGACGGCGGTCATCATGATCATCCTGTTCGCGATCGGGGTGTACGATCTCGGGCTCAAACTTGTCACCCTCATCACCTCTGGCGAGTACACTAACCCCAATGCTGTGCTGAAGATCATCGACACTGCCCTGCTCCTCCTGATCATCGTCGAGATCTACCGGACGGTCATCGCGTACGTCGAGGACCTCAACATCCTGCCGATCGTGTTGAACGTCGCGCTCATCGCGATGTCTCGAAAGATCATCAGTTTCCGGACCGGGAAGTACGCGACGAAGGACGATGCGATCATGGCGGCACTGGCGTACGGCCTCTTGATGGTGATCCTGATCGCGGCGTTCTACGTCATCCACCACATTCAGGCCGAAACCGAGTTCAACATCTACGCCGCTGGCGAGGAGGACGAAGAGGTCACCGGTTAAGCCATCCGCCGACCGATGACGAATACGACCAGTGCGACCAACAGCGCCCCGATGAACGACTCGAGACTCGCGAGGGTCCTCGCTACGGGCCCAACAGGTTGGACGTCACCGTAGCCGAGTGTCGTGAACGTGACGAGGCTGAAGTACAACGTCCGCCCCAAAATCTGGATCCCCTCCGGGCTGACGATCCCCGCAACGGTGTCGAACCCCTCAGTGGTGATACTCCCCGGCCCACGAGTCCCCCTTGTCACTGTCGCGTACAGCAGTGCCCACGTTACCACAACCAATCCGGAGATGTAGACGATACGCCAGAGGCGTTCGCCGTACCCACACGTCTCATAGAGCAGCCAGTTACCGAACCACTTCCCGCTGGCTTTCAGGCGGGACTGTGTGTCCACTGACCCGTCCTGAAAGACTGCCTTGTTTTTCTTGCGGCGGTAGATGAACTCCTTAATGTAGAACTCGGAGCCCGCCTTGCGGTGGCCGAACTCGTTGGCACTGTTTTTTGCCATCAGGTAGGTCCGCTCCAGCGTCGCCGGATCCAACACGAGTTCGTCCGTGTCGGCCGCGAACTCGTGGTACTTGAAGCCGTGAATGTTCCAGTCGTTCCGGCTCAGCAGTTCCAAGTGCTCGGAGAAATCGAACCCGTCGAAGTCGGTCTCCCGAAACAGGAAGTAGTCGAGGAGTTCGAGCTCGCTGTCGTTCGGCTCGAACCGTACATCACGTACCGTCGCCGCCGTGAGGTCGTAGAACGTCCCGCCGCTCGCTGGCTGGACGATCCGGCCACCGTTGAGCTCGGCGTGGCTCAGGTTCACTTTGATCGCGTCGGCGGCCGGCGCGATCTGCAGGTACATCCTGTCGAGGAACCGGGCCCGGTCGAAATCGGGCTCCGCATGGAACCGCGTCCCGTCGAAGCTCACCGTGTTGAATTCCGCAGTGGAGAACGTCGCGCCGGAGCGGAACTCGCTGTTGTCGAACACAGCGTCCCTCGACTGCGTGTTCGAGCCACCGGTGAACTTCGCTCCTTCGAAGGTCGCGTCGTCGTGGAACACGACGTCGTCGATAGCGGCGTCACCGGCGAACTGCGCATAGCTCATCTCGAACGCCCCCTGGACGACAGCATCGGTGTATGCACCCCCGTCCTCGAACCCGGTCCGCGTGAACGAGACGGCCGCTTCGAACGTCGCGTCGCCGAAGTTCCCGTACTTGAACTCGGCCTCGTCGAAGTCGGCCTGGGCTTCGAAGGTGGCCTCGCGGAAGTCTGCGTCGTCAGCCAGTACCGTTGGACTGCCTTCGAACTTCGTGCCGGTGAACAGCGTCTGTCCCTCGAACCTCGCAGCGGTGAAGTCGACGTTGGTTTCGAAGCGACACTGGTCGAACCGTGCTTCTCCGCCGTACCGGACGCCTGAGAACGTCGCGTTCTCGGTGAACGTCGCCCTGTCGAAGTCCGTTTTCCCCGCAACTCGTTGGTGTTCGAACGTCGCGACGCCGTCGAACGTCGCGGCTCTGAACACGGCGTCGCCCGCCACCGTCAGGTTCGTGAAATCCGCATAGCCGAACAGCGCCTGCTCGAAGGTTACGTTCCCCTCGAAGGCGGCGTCGGTGAACGTCGCATCGTCGTCAAGCATGTTTGCGCCGCCACGGAACTCGGCGCCCCGAAACCTGGCATCGCCCTGGACCTGCACGTCCGTGAAGCTCGCATCGTCGGTGAACCGGGCTTCGTCGAAGACGACTTCCCCCGCAAAGACGGCGCCCTCGAACTGCGCATCGTCGCCGAACCGCGATTCAGCGAACTCTGCAGTCCCGTGAAATGCCGCGTTCCGGAAGGTGGCATAGCGGAACTCGACCGCCTCGAAGTCGGCAACGCCGCCAAACGTCGCCTCCGCCATACAGAGATCGTCCGCTTCACTGTTCGCCCCGCCCTGGAACTCGGTGCCGCGGAACTCCGCGGCAGTCGCGAACGCGACGCCGGCGAAGTCAGCATCGTTCCGGAAGCGCGCCTCCAGAAACGTCACCTCGTCACTCCACGTCGTCGTCGAGAAATCACCCTCGAGTTCGAAGACGGCGTTCGAGAAGTCGGCAGGCCCGTCGACCGTCACGCCACCGAAGTTCGCGTACTGGAACTGTCCCCGCCGGAAATCGACCGGCCCCTTGATCGTGGCGTCCCTGAACGTGAGGTCGTCGTCCTCGACGTTGTCGCCACCCGCAAATTCGACGCCCGGGAACACGGCCGCCGACTCGAACAGGCAGTTCTCGAACGAGGTATCGTCGCCGAAGGACGCCTCAGTAAACTGGGCGACGCCACCGAACGTCGCGTCCTCGAACGTTACCCCCGCAGTGAAGGACGCGTGGTCGAAACTCGCACCGGCTTCGAACGTGGCGTCACTGAAACACCCAAGGCCGAACTCGGCCCGTTCGGCGTCGACGTCGCCGCCGAATTCGGCGGCCTCGAACGTGATGTCGTCGTCTTCGACGTTGTCGCCCCCCTGAAACTCCACGCCACGTAACGAGAGCGTTGACGCAAACGTCGTCGCGGCAAAACTCGTATCCGCGTGAAACCGGGCCTCGTCGAACGAGATTGGCCCCGTGAAGCTTGCCCGTGTGAACGCGACATCGCCGTCAAACGTCGTCTCGTCGAAAGAGACCGTAGCGGTGAACGACGCGTCAGTAAACGTCGCCAGGCTGAACTCCGCCCGAGTCGCGTCGACCGGGCCGTCGAACACTGCGGTCTCGAACGTGAGATCGTCGTCTTCGACGTTGTCGCCGCCGTGGAACTCCGCCCCTCGGAGTGAGAGCGCCCCGTTAAACGTCGTCCCCTCGAAGGCGGCGTCATCGTAAAACCGGGCCTCATCGAACCCGGTCTCGTCACCGAAGGCTGCGCCGGAGAACGTTGTGTCACCCTCAAAGCGGGTATCGTCGAACGCCGCCCCCTGTTCGAACGTGGCGTTGGCAAACACGGCCATCCGGAACGCCGCGCCGTCGAATACGGCGTCGCCCGCGAACCGGGCGTCCGCGAACGTGGCGTCGTCGATGCGCACGTTCGCGTCGCCGTGGAACTCCGCTCCGCGAAACCCCGCTCGCTCCCGGAACGTCGCCGCTCGGAACTCGGCGTCCCCGTCGAACGTCGCCTCTTCGAACTCGACCTCCCCGTCGAACGTCACGCGCACGAAGTCGGCGTACCGGAACTGGGCCTTGGTGAACGCCGCGTCCGCCGCAAACGTCGCGTCCTCGAAACAGGCGTCGTCGTCGAGGAGGTTCGCGTCGCCGTTGAACTCGGCACCCCGAAACTGCGCCGGCCCCTCGAACACGGTTTCCTTGAAACAGGCATCGCCGTGAAACCGTGCCTCATCGAGGATGACGCGTGCGCTGAACGACCCCTGGCGAACGTCGAGGCCGTCCTCGAAGACCGCCCCTCTCCGACGATTGGGCCATCGCACGTACAGCGGTTCATGCGTAGCGTACTGGTCAACGCAGCATCAGTCAGATCCAGTCGCTCCAGTTCGGCGTGTCGGAGATCCAGTGGCTGGTGAATCTCGGCGTTTGAGAGGTCGATATCCCCGGAAACGGTGGCGTGTCGCAAGTCGATCGGGTAGTTGTCCGGGGCATCGAGTATCGCATACGAGAGGTCGAGGGTGCCCAAATTCGCGTCGACTAACTCCTTCTTTCGGCGGCCGGTCGCGGTTGCGACCTCGCGGAACGCCGCCGCGATCGTCTGGTCATCGACGCCGTACTCTGCCCGTTCTGCGGGCGAGAGGTGGAACACACACGTATCGGCGCCCTCGTAGCGCTCGTGGGGGCACTCCCAGGGGCCGTCCGTCGGTACGTCGCCCCCCTCTGGGTCGAAGCGGTACGTGCACTCACTCATGCATGGTGTCCATTCTGTATGACATCTGTTGAAAAGATCCAGCGTGGTTTCGGGAACTGGGCCGGGTTGTGGTGACGGCTCGCTCGCTCCGATCGCCGTTCACCACTTACCGACGTTGCCACAATTCGGACATTTGGCCTTTATCTTGTCACTCCGGATGAGTTTTGATTCCTTTTTCACGTTCCCGATGTTCTTGAGACACTCGGCGTGAAATGCGGCATCACATCGAGGGCATCTGCCGCCATCACTTTTCGTCACTTCCGAGCCACAAACCGTACAGGGGTATGTGTCACTGCTAAACAGTCCCATGCATGGGGGCTGTTGGAATGATCGCTAATAAATATATCTGTAGCAGATAGTATCGGTAGTTGGCATCTATCGTGACCGTTCGTCCGTTGGGTGGCCTAGTCGTGCGACTCGGTATCGGGCTCAACTTCCCGAAGGGCGCCCGTGAGCGCTCCTGTACGTAACTTGTCCCCAACCCAAAAGCTATCACACGAACGTTGATTGCATTAGACAGAGATGGAGCGACCACTTCTCGTCACTGACTTTCTCGACCGCGCTCGCAAGTACTACGGCGACGAGACCGGCGTCATCGCCGCCACGGGCGAGCGCTTCACGTACGACGAACTCGGCGACCGGGTCGACCGCTTCTCCGCACTCCTCCAGGGGCGCGGCGTCGAGAAGGGCGACCGCGTTGCCGTCCTCGACCCGAACACGCATTACCACCTCGAAGCCGCCTACGGCGCGATGCAGCTCGGCGCCATCCACACCCCGCTCAACTACCGCCTCACGCCCGAGGACTTCGCGTACATCCTGAACGACGCCGGCGTCACCGCGATCTACGCGGACTACGACTACGCCGAGAAGATCGAGGCGATCCGCGAGGAGGTTCCCGTGGAGACGTTCCTCACGAACGATGCGGACGCCGTCGAGGGTGACTGGGACGACGTCGACGCCCAACTCGCGGACACGGCCCCGTCGTACGACCGGCCGGCGATGGACGAGAGCGATGTGATCACGATCAACTACACGTCGGGGACGACGGGCGATCCGAAGGGCGTCTGTCGCACGCACCGAAACGAGACGCTGCACTCCTACATCGTCGCCTACCACCAGAACATCCGGGACACCGACACGTACCTCTGGACGCTCCCGATGTTCCACGTCAACGGCTGGGGGCACATCTTCTCCATCACCGGCGCCGGCGCCGTCCACGTCTGCACGCGCGGCGTCGACGCCGCCGACATCTTCGAGACCATCCGGGCCGAGGACGTCTCCTACCTCTGTGCGGCGCCGACGGTCCTGAACATGCTCCAGGACTACCACGCGAGCAACGACGTCGACACCACCGGGGACGCGGACGTTCGCGCCGCGACCGCCGGCAGCGCCCCGCCCGAGGCCACCATCCGCACCGTCGAGGACGCGTTCGACTGGGACCTCATACACGTCTACGGCGCCACCGAGACCGGCCCCCTCATCACCACGTCGGAGGCCGGCCGGTTGCTCGACGACGAGAACCGCTACTCGCTGAAGAAACGGCAGGGGATCGGCTTCCTCGGCACCGACGTCCGGGTCGTCGACGAGAACGGCGAGGACGTCCCCTGGGACGACGAAACGATCGGCGAGATCGTCGTCAGCGGGAACCAGGTGATGGAGGGGTACTGGAACAAGCCCGACGCCACGGAGGAGGCCTTCACCGAGCGGCTCGAGGGGTACTACCACATGGGGGACTTCGCAGTCGTCGACGAGAACGGCTTTCTCTCCATTCAGGACCGGAAGAAGGACATCATCATCTCCGGGGGCGAGAACATCTCCAGCATCGAACTCGAGGACACCCTGTTCGACCACCCCGCGGTGAGCGACGTCGCCGTCATCCCGTCGCCACACGACGAGTGGGGGGAGACGCCGAAGGCGTTCGTCGTCCCCGAGTCCGGCGACCCCGACAACCCGGGCGTCACCGAGGACGACCTCGTCGCGTTCACCCGCGAAAACCTCGCCACGTACAAAGCGATTCGCCGCGTCGAGTTCGTCGCAAACCTCCCGACGACGGCGACCGGAAAAGTCCAGAAGTACGAACTCCGCGAGGCGGAGTGGGCGGACGAGGACTCGATGGTCGGGCAGGGGTAGACGGCAGCCAGTTCGTTTTCGAGTTGTTCGATCGGCGATCGGTGCGCCCGCCCGTCACGGCCAGCGAGACACCGACCTGCGTCCCCCAGCGATCACGCACGCTCCTCACGTCATCGCGTCGGACCGCGCCTCGTGCGTGCGCGCGTACTCGACGAGCACGTCCACGTACGAGGCGAAGGGCGGACACCGGATACCGCTCCCCGCGAGTGCGCGGCGAGTGGCGGGGTTGACGTACCGCGTCGGGAGCGTGAAGTAGTCGAGCGTCTCCGGTGGGATCCCCGTCACTGAGCGGGCCGCCCGCGTCCCGAGCAGGCGCTTCCCGACGCCCGGCGTGGCCGGGACGGGGAGCACCCGGGTGTTCGTGGCCTCGGCGAACAGCCGCGTGAGCTCGGGGATCGTCGGCGGGTTGGGGTCACAGAGCTGGTACACTGCCCCGGGCTCGCCGTGCTGGCTCAGGTAGTCGATCGCCTCGACGACGAAGTCCCACGGGACGACGTTCAACTCCGTCACGTCCGCGCCCGGGAACCACGGGAGCGGGGCGACGCCTGGACAGCGCTGCAGCCAGCGCAACACGTAGTACGGGCCGTCGTACTTCTCGGTTTCCCCGGTTTCGCTGTGCCCGACGACGATGGCGGGTCGGTACACGGTCGCCGGGAACTCCTCCTCCATGCGCGCCTGCACCAGGCGCTCGGCTTCGAACTTCGTCGCCTCGTAGTGGTTGTTGAAGGATTGGCCCACGTCGAGGTCCGACTCGGTGAACACGCCGTCGTAGCGCCCGCTCACGTAGCAGGTGCTCACGTACTGGAACCGCTCGACGGCACACGCGGTGGCGAACTCGAGGACGTGCCGGGTCCCGTCGACGTTGACCGCCTCGGCGACCGCACGACTTACGCCCAGATCGTACACCGCAGCGAGATGGAACACCTCCCCGACAGCGGCGTGAAGCGCGCTTCTGTCCGCGGCGTCGAGGCCGAGCCCCTGTTCGGTGATGTCCCCGTCGTAGAGGCGGACGTCCGCTCCCCAGTCGTCGCCGACGAGCTCGGCCGCGCGGGCCTCGGCGGCCGCCCGGTACTTCGGTTGGACGAGACAGTGGACCGTCTCCGTCCGTGTCACGAGCCGCTCGAGGAGGGATGCCCCGAGGAAGCCGGGGAACCCCGTGACGAACACCTCGGAGGCGGTCACCGCAACCACCCCGGTAGTCGCTTGAGAAGCCTCGAGAACCCGGTCATCACCCGTGCCCAGACGCCGTCCGGAAGCGGCCCCGGCCCGATTTGGAGCCCCCGTTGGACCGCCACCGTCTGGGCCTCCGTGTACTTCAACAGCCCCTCGTCGCCGTGTCGCCGACCGAGCCCCGAATCACCCATCCCGCCCATGGGGGCATCGACCGACGCCCATGCAGCCGCGTAGGCCTCGTTGACGTTCACCGTGCCGCAGTCGATGCGTTCGGCGACGCGCTCGCCGCGGTCGCGATCGCCCGTCCAGACGGAGGCGTTCAGCCCGTATCGGGAATCGTTCGCCCGGTCGACGGCGTCGTCGACGCTCGCGACCGGGTAGAGGCTCACCACTGGCCCGAACGTTTCCTCGTCGAAGAGGGTCATCTCGGGCGTGACGTTTTCGAGCACCGTCGGTTCGTAGAAGTACGGGCCCACGTCCGGTCGATGCCGCCCCCGACGAGCACGTCGGCACCCGTCTCGACGGCGTCGGCCACGTGGCGTTCGGTCTTCTCTAGTTGTGCGGCGGACTGCAGCGACCCCACATCCGGCCCGTACGCGAACCCGGTTCCGAGGTCGAGGGCCCGTGTCTCGGCGACGAAGGCGTCGCGGAACGCGTCGTACACCGACTCGTGGATGTAGAGCCGCTCGGCGCTGATACAGAGCTGGCCCGCGTTCGGGAAGCAGGCACGGATCGCCCCACGAGCGGCCTTCTCCGGGTCAGCGTCGTCGAGGACCAGCAGCGGGTTCTTCCCGCCGAGTTCGAGCGAGCAGTCGATGAGCGCCCGGCCGGCGCGTTCGGCGACACGCCGCCCCGCCGCGGTCGAGCCGGTGAAACAGACGTAGTCGACGCGGTCGACGAGCTCGGCCCCCACCCGTTCACCGGTCCCGGACACGACCTGAAACAGCGCCGGCGGGAGGCCGGCGTCGACGAGCAACTGGCGAGCCAGGAGCGCCGTGTGGGTGGTCTCCTCGGCGGGTTTCAACACCACGGCGTTGCCAGCGAGCAGCGCCGGCAGCGCGTCGGAAACCGACAGCGTGACGGGGTAGTTCCACGGCGCGATGAACCCGGCTACTCCTTTCGGCCGCTGGTGCACCGTGGCCTTCGTCAGCCCCGGCATGGCCCCACTGCGACGTTCGCTCTCGAGCAGTTCCGGGCCGGCATCGGCGTAATGGGTGGCTGTCTGGACGACGTCGAGCACTTCCTCGAAGGCGTCCCGCCGGGTCTTTCCCGTTTCCAACTGCGCGATATCGAGTAGCTCGTCCTGTGCATCGAGCATCCGGTCGGCGTATCGCTCCAGAACGGCCGCCCGCTCGGTTACTGGACGACCGGCCCACGACGCTTGTGCGGCCTCGGCCCGCTCGACGGCAACCTCGACATCCGCCGCCGTCCCTGCGGGAATCGACGTGAACGGGGCGCCGTGAAACGGCGCGATCACGTCCAACCGCTCCCGCTCTCCGGTCACGACGAGGGCTTCACGGAGCGATTCGAGTCGGTCCTCCCCGACCCGGCTGGTGTGCATACGGGCCCTACACGGAGACGGTGCATAAACGGCGGTGGCGCGGTTCAGCGATCGGCTTCTCCATCAGCCGGAGAACCGCTCGCTCCCGCTGGTCGCTCCCGGATGCGACACTCCCAAACCCCACTCACCGGCTGTGTCACCGCATATGGTGTCTGAACAAGAGGGTCGCTCGGCGGCCCGATCAGACCCTCGTTGCTTCTCGAGAACTTTCCCGAGGCAACGTCGCGCCTTCTGGGCCACCGATCACCGTCGATAGTCCGCTGTCGACGTGCTGATCGTCGATGACCAGCACAGCGTCCGTAGACGCCGTCTCTCGTGACTTCCAAGACTGTAGCGGCGCTATCTTTCTTCGAGGAGAGAATCCCGCCGTTTACGGCGGGAGTGAATCCGACAACTCCTACACAGTCCACCGTCGATGGGAGTCCGGATATTCTACGCTAACCATACCGTTAAGTAAGTTTAACTACATAGGCTATGCATGGCGATTGAGGCCACTCGAACCTACGTTGGTTCCATCCAGAACTACCGGCAGGTACACGATGGCCTCGACTCGCTTGGGGACTCCGCCTCCAAAATCTGGAACGTCGCACGATGGACAGCCGACCGCATCTGGAACGCAACCGGCGAAATCCCAGACGAAGGAACGCTCAAAGCGTACATGAAGAACCGGGAGTGCTGGAAAGACTTGAACGCACAATCCAGTCAGAAAGTCATCGAAGAACTTTCCGACGCTTTCCAGTCATGGTTCGACCTGCGACACAAGGACGACGAGGCGAATCCGCCAGGCTACCGCAAACACGGCGACACCCGACCCAAGAGTACGATCACGTTCAAAGCAGACGGGTTCAAACACGACCCGGAGAACAACCGCGTTCGACTCAGCAAAGGTTCGAACCTCAAAGACCACTTCTCAGACTTCCTCCTGTGCGAGTACCAGACCCGTCCCGACGTTGACCTCTCGGAAGTCAACTCGGTGCAGAACATTCGAGCGGTCTGGAACGGTGACGAATGGGAGTTGCACTTTGTCTGCAAAGTCGAACTCGAAACACTCGACTCAGCAGGCGACGGCGTGGCAGGCATTGACCTTGGCATCACGAACATCGCCACGGTCGCCTTCCCCGATGAATACGTCCTGTATCCCGGAAACTCCCTCAAGCAAGACAAGCACTACTTCACCCGGGCAGAGTACGACACCGAAGGGGAAAACGGCCCGTCTGAGAAGTCGATGTGGGCACGTCGGAAACTCGCTGACCGCGAGACGCACTTCTACCACACGCTGACAGACACCATCATCACAGAGTGTGTCCAACGCGGTGTCGGCACGCTCGCAGTGAGTTGGCCTGAAGACGTGCGTGAGTCGGATTGGGGGAAGACCGGCAACAAGAAGTTGCACTCGTGGGCGTTCGACCGCATCTACCAGTACCTCGAATACAAAGGGGAGATACGTGGCGTCGAGGTGCTGAAGGAAAACGAGTGGGACACGTCGAAGACCTGCTCGCGGTGTGGTGACGACACGAAGTCGAACCGTGTTGAACGCGGCCTGTACGTTTGCTCGTCGTGCGAGTTGGTAGCCAACGCGGATTGCAACGGGGCAGAGAATATGCGTCAAAAGATAACTCCGAGTCCTCACGGCGAGGATAGGAGTAACGGCTGTGTGGCACAGCCATCGACACACTTGTTCGACCGCGAGAGCGGGACGTTCAACACGAGAGAACAGGTCGTGTTGTAGACCAGCAAATATCCTACCTGCGGTACGGGAAGCCTCGCCGTTTACGGCGAGGAGGATGTCACAGTTGTTGACGGCATCCACAAAAGGGGCACTTCTGTGCGACGTTCGACCCGCCAGTCGCTGCATTTCGTCTCGCGAGGCAGTCAAAGGTCCGTGGCCGACACCCCGACGGCGAACGCGACCAACTGTCGAGCGCTGAAGCAGTGGTCATGCTCGACAGCACGCCGAACATCGGTGCAGCAACGTGAAAAGGTGGGGAGCGGAAAGCCGCTGCGACAGTGAATCAGGTCTGACCCCTCGGCAGCGACTTTCCAAAGGTGGTTTGCGGGCCGGCTCTGCGTCAGCGGGAACCCGCTGACAACTCCGTGTGGGGGCTACTAACAGTTGACAGTTACGGTGGGTGTGACGCCGATTTGACCCTTTGGCGATTTCTAACGAACACACCCTGCTCTCCAGTCGGAACTCCGACAGAGCCTGATCGGTCACTCTAGAACGGCACAGGCGGCGTCGACGCCGACCTTCCACACCTGCCGAATAACCAACTTCATGTCGAACGTGAAGGACTGCTGTTTCACGTATTGGAGGTCGTACCGCAGTTTCATTTCCGGCTCGGCACCGGTCACGTCGTTCACTTGCGCCAACCCAGTCAGTCCCGGCTTCACGAACCACCGCTTCTGCCAATCCACCACACCGGTCTCGATATCCGAGTCCAGTTCGGGTCGCTCAGGGCGTGGGCCGACAGCACTCATGTCGCCCTTCAGAACGGCCCACAGCTGCGGGATCTCGTCAAGGTGGGTCTGCCGGAGCAGCCGCCCAACACGTGTCACCCGGGGTCGACACCACCTTCGTCCTCGTCGCTGATGGTCGCTCCTGTCCCGGCCTCCGCGTTCTCGATCATCGACCGGAACTTGTACACGTCGAACGTCTCGCCGAAAACGGCCGTCCGCTCCTGTTTGTACAGCACCGATCCGCCGTCGTCCAGCTTGATCGCCGCCGCGATCACGAAGATCACCGGACTCAACGCGAGCAGTCCGAACGTGGAGAACGCCAGGTCGAACCCCCGTTTCAGCACGTAATCCTGCACGTCCCACGGTTCGACGTCCACGTCGACGAGCGTCCCGACATCGTCCCCGGAAGTTAGCACTTGGTCGGCATGATCCCGGTGGACTTTCGCGTCGACGCCGTGCTCGTAGCAGGCGTCGAGCGCGCCGAAGAACTCCGCGCGGTCGGTGTGCTCGAACGCGAGCACCACCGTGTCGACGTCGTACTCGACGAGCACGTCCTCGATGCGCGAGAGGCCGCCCAGGCGGGTGAGCCCACCGACACCGCCGTCGGCGACGACCGGCTGTGGCGTCGACTGGCTGGGCCGGTCGAAGGCGATCGTCGGGCAGAGGTAGCCCAACAACGGCACGTCCACGTCGGCGGCGAGCCGATCGATCTCCTCGGGGTTGTCGCCGACGATGATCCCCCGCTCGGGATCTGTTGTCGGTCGGCGACGGATCCAGACGAACCACGCCGGCAGCGTGACCAAAAGAACGGGTGCGATCACCAGTAGCGTCGCTCGCGGCAGGCGGTACGTGTAGTCGAAGTAGCCGATAGCCGACAGCGCGAGCAGCGCGACGGCGACGCGCTTCTGGGCGAGGACGACGGCGTCCAGAATGCGACGCGGCCGTGGCTTATACAGCGGGACGAACGCGCCCGCGACGACTACGACCGCCGTCGCGACCTCGATGAACCCCTCGGCGCCCGACGGCGGATCCGTCGAAAGCGTGCTGACGGCCGGAATCGAGGCCAAGATCGTCTGAGCGGTGGGGCTGTTCGCGATGCCGACCGCAAACGCGGTCAGTACCGCGACCCCGAACACGCTCGTCGCCCGATAACGCCAGCCGCCGTTCATCACTCGCACTTGTGACTGTTAGAAGCTTAAGTACTCCGACTCGATTAATCACTGACTACCGTTCCCAGAGCCGGTCCCAGTTCGGACGGTTCCACCGTTCTCGACCGCCTCCTCGGGTACAGTCACTTCCGTCCCACCGATCTCGTACGTTCCGGGATAGGGAACCCGCACCGAGTAGTTCCCAGTGGCGTCGGCCGTCTCTGTATGGCGGTACCTAACCTCCGTCCCACCGACCTCAACGGTCGTCGTCGCCGTCACCGTCGCGTTCGGGTCGGCCGAGCCGGTCACCGCCGCCCCAGGAACCAGCGTGAACACCTTCATCGACCCATCGTCGCTGGTCCACACCGCCCGATAATGACCTGTTTCGTTCCCCCACGCGTGCAGTCGCCTGTACATCGTCTCGTCATCCGTGTTAGCCAGTCCGCTGTGGCGGTCGACGACGACGAACCCCGTCCGGCCGTTAAGGCGTTGGTACCATGTCGACGCGTTCGCGGAGGTGAGGAACTCCTCGTAGTTCGCCTGCGCGAACCCGTAGCTGCGCGATTCGCCGCTCACGATCGCGTTGTACATCCGGCTGTCACCCCACTCGCTGAACACGTAGTTCTGCGGGTACTCCCAGCCTTCCTCGGTGGCGTAGTCGTCCATGAACGTCGCCGCCTCGTAGCTCTCGTCGCTCACCATGAGGCTCGTGGTCCGGGCGGGGCTGATTACGGCGCCGAGGCCGCCGACGAGCAGGACGATCATCCCGACAGCGAGGACGGTGTCGCGGTTCGGCATCGAGAACGCCGGCAGCTCAGGAGCCCGCTCGCTCCACGTGTCCAGGCCGTCCTCGGCGACCATCGCCGGCCGCACGGTCGCACCCGTGACCGCACTCAAGTGGACAACGGCGACGCCGGCAAACACCGACGAGAACAGCGCCAACTGGCCAGCGAACCGGACTTGCAGCAGTGCGAGCAGGAAGAACACGGTGCTGTAACTTCCGACAAGCTGCCAAACCGGACGGTTCTGTGACCAGCCGGCGGCCAGACTCCACACCATGTACGGGAGCGCGAAGAAGAGAGTCAGTCCGAAGAAGAAGAACGGGCCGACGATGGTCCCGTACTGCGTCCCAAATAGCGAGGCGGTCTCCGCGATCCCTTCGACGGATCCGGCGTTAACCAATCGACTCAACTCCTGTGAGAACTCGGCGCCGAATTCTGGAACCACCGTGTACGCGACGACGAAAACCACGGCACCGGCCGCGGCGACAAGGCCAGTCGTCGCCTGGGCTGAGAGGCCGTATCGACGCGCACCCTCGCCGACCATTAGCACCGCCCCCAGCCCAGCTGCGAGCAGGAGTGGCGTCGCGACGATGTAGAGCTCCTGCCAGTCGAGCGTCGTGTGGACGACGACGGCGAGCACCCCGCCAAGACCGATCGCCCCGACCAGTGGGAGGTCCGCGAGTGGCGACGCGCCGGCGTCGACGGCGGCCGTCGCCCGTACAACACCGTACAGCGCCAGCGGCAGCAGCAGGAGTGGGCCGGCGTTCCACGCCAGTACCTGCCCCGCGACGCCGACCGCGACGACGCCACCCAGCGCCAGTGTCCACGGGGTCACAACCCCGCGCTTGCCCTCCTCCGTCGATGTGCGTTGGAGCAGCGCCACGGCGGCGACGGCGGTGATCGCGAGCCAGACGTAGTCGAACGCGTGGTGGTCGGCGAAGCCGATCGCCGTCCGGTAGGCGTGGACCGGCGTCACCGCGAGCATGACGACGCTCGCGACGCCGACGCGCCGGTCGTCGGTCACCTGCACGGCGAGCACGTAGACGAGCGCGGCCGTCACCAGCCCGGCGACAACCGGGTACCACGCGAGCACGAGGTCCGCGACTTCGGTGCTCCCGCCCAGCAACCTCGTCACGGCGAGTAGCGTCGCGGTCAGGAGTGGCTCGCCGAGGAGCACCGAATCCGGGAGCGAGGTGACGGTCGCCCCCTGTTCGAGAGACTCGAGGAGCAAGTAGCGGTAGAAGTACGGATCGTTCCCCAGGAACACGATGTGCTCGCTCCGGAACACCGACGGGTACGCGACCAGCCGGACGGCGACGACGAAGGCGAGGGCAGCGACGATCGCGCCCCCGACGCGCCGGGGTGGCAGATCCAGGTTGAACTCCAGCGACGGCGACGAGTCTTCGGCCGTCGACTCGAGCTCCTCGCCGTCGAGGGCGGCCTGCACCGCCTCTCGATCGGCGACCCGGTACTCGCCGTCGACGTTCTCGACGATCCCGCGGGAGACGAGTTCGCCAAACGTCCCCGAATCGATCGGGATGTCGTCGAACGTCCACGTCTCCTTGGCGGCGTCGACCTCGAGGACGGCCCGGAGGTCGTCGTCGACGGCAGAGCGGTCCGAACGGAGGGTTGCTGTCGCCTCCCGCACGTCGCTCATTGGGCAAACGGATTCAGCCGCGGCGTATAAACCTCCCTTTCACGCGACAGTGGTGAGCAACGATCCCGCAGTCGGGAGGTTTTTGCGGGGCCGCCGAGGGGTTGGGCCCATGCGGCAGGTCCGGTTCCCGTTGCTCCCTCGGTTCGTCCGCGCCGCGGGTGTCGTCGCCGTCGTCGCGGTGATCTTCTACTTCTCGCTGCTGGACAGCGTCGCGGCCCCACCCACGCCGAGCCCGTGGTGGGACAAACAGCTCCATCTGGCAGCGTACGCGGCCCTCGCGGCGGTAGCCGTGTACGCGACGGCGAAGTGGCGGGGCGGGGATCTCGCGCGCGGCGTCGTCGTACTGGTCGCCGTCCTGCTCTACGGGGTCGGGATCGAACTGGCTCAGGGCCAGCTCGCGGGACGGTACTTCAGCTTCGGCGACCTGTTCGCGAACGTGATCGGGACGGCCATCGGCGGCCTCTGGCTCGCGGTGGAGCGCTACGTCCAGTACCGACGGATCCCGAAGCCCGCGTAGGCCGCGGGCGCTAGTCCCGGAACTCCTCGGCGAGATAGACGCCGAGGACGCCGCCCACGGTGGAGAGCGCGATCGTGTAGACGGCGACGAACAGCACTCCGAACAGCAGGATCACGAACCCGCCGGCGAACGGCTCACCGAACCCCAGGAAGGCGAAGAGGAACCCGCCAAACAGCAGGACGGCGCCGGCCATCGGGAGCGAGGCGAACAAGCCAGCGAGCGCGCCGACCTGGGCGCCGTCGCGTCGTTCGAGGAAGCCCGCGGTCGCGCCGCCTAACACCGGCGAGACGCCGGCGAAGGAGAAGACGACCGTCACGGCCGCGCCGAGGAGGGCGTTGACGTAGGTGTTCTCGGTGTCCATACCGGTCATTGGGCCGAGGGGAAGCAAAAGCTGTCGGCCACCCGTCGACGACGCCCGAACGTTCGACTGGGCCCCCTCGTTTATGTGCTCGCCCTGTGAAGTAGCACGTGATGGTTCACAAGAAGATCACCCTGATCGGATCGAGCAGCGAGAGCTTCGACGCCGCGGCCGACGACGCCATCGACCGCGCGGAGGACACGCTGAACAACGTGAAGTGGGCGGAAGTGAAGGAGTTCGGCGTCGAACTCGCGAGCGTCGACGACCGGGAGTACCAGGCCGAAGTCGAAGTCGCGTTCGAACTGCAGGACTGATCCCCCGGGAGCGCGGTCCGCTCCCGACGGCTTCTTGGCTGCTGCCCGACTGCTCTCGAGTACTGAATGGTCCGTCTCCTCCACTACTCCGATATCGAGAACCTCTTCGACGACGCCGAGCGGGCGGGGCGGTTTGCGGGCCGACTCCGCGAACGCGACGGCGAGGACGCGCTCGTCGTCGGCAGCGGCGACACCACCGCCCCGGGCGTCGTCTCGATGGCGGCCAGCGGCCGGCAGATCCTCGATTTCGCCGACGCCGTCGACACCGTCGCCGACACGTTCGGCAACCACGACTTCGACTACGGCCCGGACGCGACCCGGGCGATCGTCGCCGACAGCGAGTTCACGTGGGTCTCCGCGAACACGCGCGACGAGGACGGCGACCCCTTCGGCGCCGAGGAAGGCGTCGTCCCGTGGACGATCGCCGAGGCCGACGGCGAGCGCGTCGGCTTCTTCGGCGTGACGGACCCGACGACCGACTCGATCAACCCCCACGCCGCGCCGCTCACCTTTACTGACCCCTACGAGGCGGCTGCGGAGGCGGTCACGGAACTCCGCGAGGAAGGCGTCGACTACGTCGTCGCGCTCTCCCACCTCGGCGGCGGCGACGACGAACTCGCCCGCCGGGTCGACGTGGACGCCATCCTCGGGGGCCACGTCCACAGCGTCCGCACCGAGTACGTCGACGACACGCTCTGCACCCGCCCGGGCGTGAACGGCCACGAGTTCGTCGAGGTCGAACTCGGGACGGACGACGCGGCCGCGGCCCGGGGCGACGGCGGCGTCGCCGCGAGCGCCCGCGTGATCGACCCCAGCGAGGGCCCGGTCCACGAGGCGCTGACCGACGCGCTCGAGCGCCGGCGGGAGTCGGCCGGCCTGACCGAGACGGTCGCGACCGTCGACGAGCCGCTCGCCCGCACCGACGAGACCACCTTCGGCGGCGAGTCCCGGATCGGCAACTTCGTCGCCGACGCCTACCGCGCCGCCGCGGACGCCGACGTGGGGCTGCAGAACGGCGGCGGCATCCGCGAGGGCCCCCCGCTGTCGGGCGAGGTGACGCTCGCGGATCTCGTGAGCGTCCTCCCCTTCGAGGAGCCCGTGGTCGTCGTCGAACTCAGCGGCCGGGAACTGCTGGAAGTGTTCAGCGAGGCCGACGGCGCCGAACTCGACTTCGGCGAGCCCCACTGGTGGCACGCCCACCTCAGCGGCGCCAGCCTGCGCTGGGACCACGAGGCGGGCGAACTGCTCGACGCCCGCGTCGACGGCGAGGCGATCGACCCGGATCGACGCTACACGCTCGCGACCGCGGAGTACCTGCTCCACTCCGACCACGAGTTCCCGACGATCGAACAGCGCCACCGCGCCGGCGAGGTGGGGATCCAGCACGACGTGCTGGCCGACCACGCCCGACGCGGCGGGCTGAACGTCGACGTGGAGGGGCGGATCGTGTTCGAGTCCTGAGCCGTCGGAAGGGGTACGCATTTGTCGGCTGGCCGCAGAGATGTCTACATGACGTTGGTCGTCGTCCCGGTTCGCTACCCGCTCTCGAAACACTCCGCGGCGACGCTCCGGGAGGCCGTCAGCATCGCCGAGGAGCGTGACGCCGACCTGTCGGTGCTACACGTCGACCTGTTCCAGAACAACCACAACGTGAGCCGCGTGGACCTCAAGCGGGCGGCCGAGGCCAAAATCGGCCCGATCGACCGCGCGCGCTACGTCGTCCGCCAGGGGTTCCTCGTCGAGGAGACGATCATGGAGGAGGTCGCCGACGAGGGCGCCGACGTGGTCGTGATCGGCTCGAAACAGGCCGGGCGCTTCCGGAAGATGCTCAACAAACTGTTCGAGTCGCCGGACGTGGGCCGCTATCTGGAGGAACAGCTCGACTGCACGGTGATCACGGTCTCGGCCAACGGCCAGACCCAGAGTTGAAGTAGGAGACCGGGACCACTCCGCCCCGGATGTGGCCCGACGCCGGTCCGACTGTCGACGCGCTCACCCCCGGAGCGACGGCTATCGGCGGCGTCGCTGGCGTCCCGCTCGGCCCCCGAACCGAGCCAGAACTCCTCCTCCCCGTCGTGGTCGCCACCGTCGCGGGCTGTCTGCTCGGCACCTGCTCCGGGCTGGTGCCGGGACTGCACGCCAACAACTTCGCGCTACTGTTGGCGGGCGCGGCGCCGCACGTCCCCCTCGACCCGCTCGCCCTCGGCGCGGCGATGCTCGCGGCCGGCGTCGTCCACACGTTCCTCGACATCGTCCCCTCGCTCGCGCTGGGCGTGCCCGACGGCGCGATGGCGGCGGCCGCGCTCCCGGGGCATCGACTCGTCCTGCGCGGGCGGGGCCGCGAAGCCCTCAGGCTCTCCGCGCTGGGCTCGGGCGCCGCGGTCGCCGTCGCCACCCTGCTCGCCTTCCCCGTGACGTGGGCGATGCTCCGACTCGCGCCGCTGCTCACGAGCTGGTTCCCCGTCGTCGCCGCCGCGGTGCTCGCGCTCATGCTCGCGACCGAACCGTCCCACACGGCGCGGCTCGCCGGCCTGCTCGCGTTCGGGCTGGCGACGGCGCTCGGGGCGGCGGTGTTGGGGCTCTCGCTCTCCGGGCCCGTCGCAGGCGGCGTGCTCGCCCCGCTGTTCGGCGGGCTGTTCGGTGCGCCGGTGCTCCTCGACGCCGTCCACGGCGGCGGGGTTCCCGAGCAGGACGACGCGCAACTGGCCATCCCACCGATCGATCTGGGGATCGCCGCGGGCGCAGGCGGGCTCTCCGGGGCGGCAGTGGGCTACCTCCCGGGCGTCTCGGCGGGCGTCGCGGCGACCGTCTCCCTGCCCGCCGTCCCGGCCCGGAGCGACCTCCGGGGGTTCGTCGTCGCTACCAGCGGCGCGAACAGTTCGACGGCGGTGTTCTCGCTGTTCGCCCTCGTCGCCCTCGGCGCGCCGCGGTCGGGCGTGCTCGTCGCCGTCGACGATGCCGGGGTGCCGCTCTCGCTGTCGGTGCTCCTGCCGGTCGTCGTCGTCGCGGCCGCGACGGGGTTCGTGCTCGTCGGCCTACTGGGCGACGCGGCGTTCCGGGTCGTCTCGCGGCTCGACCAGCGACGGCTGGCGTTCGTCGTTCTCGGACTGCTGGTCGTACTCGCGGCGCTCTTTGCGGGAACGGCGGGGATCGCCGTGTTCGCGCTCGCGACGCTCGTCGGCCTGCTCGCAGTCCGGATCGGCGCGCGCCGGGTGTACCTCATGGGGTGTTGCTCGGCCCGTTGGCGCTCGGGCTCTAGACCAGGACGTACGCGACGGTGTAGGCCATGCCGGCCAGCGTCACCGCGGCCAGTCCGGTCAGCGCGGCGCCGACGGCGTCGGGCCGCTCGACGGCCACGTTCGGGAACCGCACTCGAGGGACGGCGCCGATCATCCCCACCGAGAGCACCGAGAACACGAAGTGGTAGGAGAAGTCGAGCGTCGGCGCCGGGATCGCCAACGCGGCCAGCGCGTAGCCGACGCCGACGACCGCGCGGAAGTCGATCGCCGCCCGAACCGGGCGCTCGAGTAGCCACATCGCCACCAGCAGGCCGGCCCAGATCGCGGCGAGTTCGACCCCGAAGGCGCCGAGCAGGTGTAGCGTCGCGTCGTCGGCGAGCGCGACGCGCTCGGTCACCAGCGGCGCGTTCAGCGGGTAGAGGAAGGCTGGCGGCTCGCCGGTCGCGAGGTCGCCGAAGGGGTGGGAGAACAGGCCGACGAACCCGGCGGCGATCGTCGCCCGGCTGCCGAACTCGGTGTACTGCCCCACGCCCTCCGCGACGGCGACGGCGGCGACGACGAAGACGGCCATCACGGCGCCACCCAGCGCGCCGCTGACCAGCGTCGCGACGGTCCCCAGGCCCGCGCCGAGGACGACGGCGACGCCGAGCCACCAGGGCGCCTCGCTGCGCCGGCCGTGGAGCCACGCGCCCGCCATCGCGGCCGCGACGGGCGCGACCAGCAGCGAGTGAGTGATCGTGCGGTGGACGGCGGTGCTGGCCGCCCAGAAGGAGCTCACAGTGCCCATCACGCCGCCCTCGGCGCCGACGAGCCCCACGAGCGCGTACACCATGTCCACGTCGGGGACCGTCGCGAACACTGCGGCGACGATCCCGAGCTGGAGGGCGATCCGGCGGTCGGTCAGCACCGCCGCTGTCCCGCCGACGAGGGCGAACGCCAGCAGCGCGTGACCGACGAACATTGCCGGAAATTCGCGGCTCAGGGTGATAAGCCTCTCGCCCGGGGTGCTGGCGCGTGTTAGGCCGCCTCAGCTCCGGATTCGTCCGTTTCGTCGGCGTCGTTCGCTGCCCCGGCGTCGGTCTCGGCGTCGTCCAGTTTCGTCCACTTCTTCTCGATCTCGGCGTTGCCCCGGACCACCGTGTCGTCGTTCTCGTCGCGGAAGCGCGTCTTGCGGAGTTCGATCGACGTGACCGTGCCGGACACGTCGCCGACTTTCACCCGATCGCCCGGCATGAAGTCCGGGTCGCGCAGGAGATACACCCCGGCGACGGCGTCGGCGATCATGTTCGACAGCGAGTAGGAGACCCCCAGCGCGAGGAAGCCGGCGGCGGTCCCCATCGAGGCGGCGATCTGTTCGAGCCCGACGATCGAGAGGAAGGAGAGGGCGATCCCGAACCAGAGGAACGCGGCGACGATGGTGCTCACGAACCGCCGGTACACGTCCGACTCCCCCGGCAGCGCGCGATCGAGGGCGAACCGGACGACGATCATCACGAGCTTCGCCAGCACCGCCGCGATCAGCAGGAAGACGATCCCCGAGAGTACCTGTGGGATCGCGCTCGCGATGCCGTCGACGAACCCGTTGATCCCCTCCTCGATCAGGCCGAACTGGAGCGGCAGCATGGGCTATCCCTCTCGGGTCGCGCGTAAAAAGGTGTGAGCCGACGCCGGGCGGCCGAGATCCGCACCGGACCTTACGCCGCCCGGTGCACTTCGTACTCCCCGTCGTCGTCGACGCCGATGATCGCCCACTCGCCGTCGGGCGCCTGTTCGTTGAGTCGCTGATCGAGTTCGTCGACGCAGTCGGTCCACGTTACGAGGCATTCGAGGCCATACTCCCCGTCGAGGGTTCCCGGCCGGGCGGCGTCCTCCGCGCAGAGTGTCCGTACCCGGACGGACCGCCACTTCCGCTCCGCGACGAACTCCGGCCCGTCGCCGGAGACCGCGTAGCCGAGGCGTTCGAAGACGCTCCGTGCTTCCTCGTTCGGTGGAACCGTACGCACCATACACGGCTCGATTGGACGGCAATCGTGTTAAGCGTGTGGGTGATTACCACGTCAACTTGTGGCGGGCGACGGGCGGCGTCGCACACCCCCGAAACGTTGATAACCATGTGTGGTGTTAGCACGGGTGTAGATGCCAGACACGAAAACCGGTCGCGAACGGAAAGGGCGGAACAAACGCCGGCAGTTGGAGTCCCGGCTCGCTTCCCGGGACGCCGAGACGGAGTTCGATGCGGACGAGCTCCCCGAGCCCGACGCGGCCGACGCCGAGTACCTGGTGGACCCGGACGGAGGTGAGCGCCCCGAGAACTGACCGCCCGCCCGTCGACTCCCCCTTTCTCTCCTCGTCTGCCCTGGGCGTCTGCGGATCTGCCCTTTTGTCGCCACGATACGCGCGTCGTTCGTCGACGCCAGCGACTGCTCACTGGTTCGTCGCCGACGGTCTCCGACCCACTGGCCGATACCTCGCTGCCGTCGGCGCCGGATGAGTACATAAAGCCGGCAAAACGCGGTCCGTTGTGGCATGGTAAACAGACGCACGATTTGGTACGGATGATCCGCTTGCATCCGGTTTTGGCGGATTCACCGAGCGCGGTCGAGGCCCGTCGCCCCCACACGCTACGACACATTTATATAGAACCACGGACAATCCTTCGTTGACCATGAGCCAACGACAGCGAGGCGGAGGCCAGCCCATGATTATCATGGGTGAGGACTCCCAGCGAGTGAAGGACAAGGACGCTCAGGAGTACAACATTTCTGCGGCCCGTGCGGTCGCCGAAGCGGTACGATCCACCCTCGGTCCGAAGGGGATGGACAAGATGCTCGTCGACTCGATGGGCGACGTGACCATCACCAACGACGGCGTCACCATCCTCGAGGAGATGGACATCGACAACCCGACGGCCGAGATGATCGTCGAGGTCGCCGAGACCCAGGAGGAGGAGGCCGGCGACGGGACGACGACGGCCGTCGCGATCGCGGGCGAGCTCCTGAAGAACGCCGAGGAGCTGCTCGAGCAGGACATCCACCCCACCGCCGTGATCAAGGGGTTCCACCTCGCGTCCGAGCAGGCTCGTGAGGAGGTCGAGGACATCTCGCGCACCGTCGACCCGACCGACACCGAGCTGCTCGCGAAGGTCGCCGAGACGTCGATGACCGGCAAGGGCGCCGAGCTCGACAAGGAGCACCTCGCCCAGCTGATCGTCGAGGCCGTCGAGGCCGTCACCGTCGAGGCCGAGGACGGCAGCCACGTCGTCGACCTCGCGAACCTGAAAGTCGAGACCCAGAAGGGCCGTGCGGTCTCCGAGAGCGACCTGCTCAACGGCGCGGTCGTCTCGAAGGACCCCGTCCACGACAACATGCCGAGCGAGGTCGAGGACGCCGACACGCTGCTCCTCGACGCGGCCATCGAGGTCGACGAGGCCGACGTGGACACCAACGTCTCCATCGACTCGCCGGACCAGCTCCAGTCCTTCCTCGACCAGGAGGAGCAGGAGCTCCGCGACAAGGTCGACGCCATCGCCGCCACCGGCGCGGACGTGGTGTTCTGCCAGAAGGGCATCGACGATCTCGCCCAGCACTACCTCGCCAAGGAGGGCATCCTCGCGGCCCGCCGCGTGAAGTCCTCGGACATCGGCTTCCTGAAGAACGTGCTCGGCGGCAACGTCGTCTCCAACTTCGACGACATCGACGCCGACGACCTCGGCCACGGCTCGGTACGCCGTGACAGCGAGGACGAGATGTTCTACGTCGAGGGCGGCGACGCCCACGGCGTCACGCTGCTCCTGCGTGGCTCGACCGACCACGTCGTCGACGAGCTCGAGCGCGGCGTCTCCGACGCGCTGGACGTCGTCGCGACCACCGTCTCGGACGGCCGCGTCGTCGCCGGCGGCGGGGCGATCGAGGTCGAACTCGCCAGCCGCCTGCGCGAGTTCGCCGACAGCGTCACCGGCCGCGAGCAGCTCGCGGTCGAGGCGTTCGCTGACTCGCTCGAACTGGTCCCGCGCGTGCTCGCCGAGAACGCCGGGCTCGACTCCATCGACACGCTGGTCGACCTGCGTGCGGCCCACGAGGCCGGCGACCAGACCGCCGGCCTGAACGTCTTCAGCGGCGACGTCGAGGACACCTACGAGGCTGGCGTCGTCGAGCCGGCCCACTCGAAGGAGCAGGCCGTCTCCAGTGCCACCGAGGCCGCGAACCTCGTGCTCAAAATCGACGACATCATCGCGGCCGGCGACCTCTCGACCTCGGGCGACGAGGACGAGGGCGGCGCCGGCGGCATGGGCGGCATGGGCGGCATGGGCGGCGCGATGTGAAGTTAGGCGACTAGCCAACTCTCACACTGCCCTCACCGACCCGCGTACTGCTCCGTCGATCACTCGTTCTCCCGTTTTTCGGCCTGATAGTGGCTACGCCGTTGCCCCGATGTAGTGGCTCGCCGCTTCGATGATCGCGTCGAGTTTCTCGTCGGTGATACAGGTCTTGTAGCGCCGGAGATGTTCCCGCGAGAGCGTCTGGAACACCCACGGGAGCGCGTGACTCTCCAGTGGGAGCGGTGCGTCCTCGTAATCTTGCTCTTGGATTTCGATCGACCGTTCGTGATACGTGCGGGAGGTGAGTGCGACACAGACGTACTGCATCCCGTGGGCATCCATCTCGACGGTTCCAACCACGAGGAGCGGCCGGCCGGCATCGCCGTCCTTGTAGAAGTCGTCGCTCCAGACGATATCGCTGTTCTGGATCGCCCTCACCGCAACGCCTCCGAGTCCTCGGTCTCCCACTCGTCTGGGTCTTCTTCACCGAACTGCTCGTCGTAGCGCTCGGTCGCGGCATGGACGCTGCGGGCCGCCGCGAGGCGCTGTTCGTCGTCGGTGATCGCCCAGAACGGGCTCTTGTGCCGAACCAGCCCTCGCTTTTTGAGTCGTGAAAGCAGGGAACTGACGGCGTCGGCGTCGATCTCCGTTCGCTCGGCGATGGTGGCTGCCTTCCACGCGCGATCGTCGTGTGTCGCGAGGAACTCGATGACCCGTTCGGTCTTGTCCGCCCCCTCGAACTCGTCGGGGTCTGCCGACTCGAACTCGTGGATGTCGATGCTGCCACCGGACATAGACGCCAATTGGTGTTGGGGAGTTTTAGCGTTTGTGCCAGATTTTGTTTGCTTGTTTGTTGCGGATCCGGATCGCCAGCCCGCAGAAAGCACTTACCCCGAACGACCGAACACGGCGACGATGCCCTCCAGGCGCGCGTATCTCGCGACGGTCGCAGTCGCGGGGCTCGCCGGCTGCGTCGACGACGCCCCGGCAGCGACACCGAGTCCCCGACGGCCACTACGGCGCCCGGAACCCCTTCGGCGTCCGGCGTGACCGTGGAAGCCGCTGCTGTCCAGTACGCCTACCGCCACATCGAGAACGTGGACTGGAACGGGATCCAGCCCGCCGACGGCCAGTTCGTGTTCGTCACGATCGACGCGCGGGCGCCATCGATCCCGCCGGACCGGGCGGCGTTCACGCTCCTCGCCGACGGCGAGCAGTACGCACCGATCACGCCCGAGTACGGCTACCCGGTCGATCTCGACGTGCCCGGCGACGGCTACACGCCCGACGACGGTGACGCCGACCGCCGGGGCTGGCTGCTGTTCGAGACGCCGGCCCAACTGGCGTCGGCGCCGACGCTCCGTCTCGACCACGATCCGGAGCCCGAGGAGTGGGAGCTATCCGTCGAGAACGCCACCTCGCCGCCGCCCGCGTGGGAGTGGTCCGTCGACGCCCCGAACACGGTCGCACCCGACGAGACCTTCGAGATCACGATCACGGCCGAGAACGTCGGCGACGGCGCGGGCACGTTCCGCGGCGCGGTGAACTTCTCCTATCCCCTCTACAAGCCGGAGGGGTTCGACATCCCGCTCGATCCCGGCGAGTCCAACACGGCGACGGTGGCCGCGGAGGCCCGGGACGCCGAGCCCGGCCGGGAGCTCGAGTACGAGGTCCGGACGCCGACGGGCGAGACAACGGTGACGGTCACCGTCGAGGGTGAGACGGAGACGGCCACCGACGCCGGCTGACGCGTCCGGCCCCCATGGACCCGCGTACTTTTGCCGACGCCCGCCGCAGTCACGGGCGATGGAGGAGGCCACTCACGACGAACTCGCGGGCATCGTCGACCTGTTCGACGCGCTGACCCGCGCGGAACTGGAGCAGGCGCTGGTCGAGGTCGCCTACCGTCGCGGCGCCGACGTGCGCGAGGACGCGGTCTCGGCGGCCGTCGCGGAGGCGATCCGCGAGTACTACCTCGTCGAACTCCCCACCGACGCCGTCGACGGTACGGTCGACGACGACGCGGCGCTGGTCGTCGGCCCCGTCGCGTTCCCGATGCTCCCCGCGGAAGGGGAGGACCTGCCCCACATCCTCGACGTGCCCGAGCGATCGATCGACCGCGCGGCCGCGGCCGAGCACGTGGCCGACCGCCTGCGCGAGGCGTCCGAGACCGTCGTCGACGCCGGCGACGCCGAGCGGGCGGCGACGCTGATCGACGTGACGTACGACGCCGAGGCGTGGGGGTCCGTAGATCTGGGGGCGACTCGGGACCGCCTGCTCGCCCTCACCGACTGAGGCCGACGAAGCGTTTTTGACCGACTGGCGCCGACAGTCGCGTATGGAACTCTCGGGGCTCGGCGGCTACGAGCCGACTACGGTCGCCGACGCGGAGCGCTGGGCCAGCGTGCTCGCCCCGGTGGTCGACGGGGGCGAGGAGCCCGCCCTGCTGTTCATCAAGCGCTCGGACGACCTCGGCTCCCACGCGGGCCAGATGGCGTTCCCGGGCGGCGGCCACGAGCCGTTCGACCCGGACCTCGTCGACACCGCCCGCCGGGAGGCGTGGGAGGAAATCGGGCTCCACGAGACCGAACCCTCGATCGTCGGCCGCCTCGACGACACGACGACGACCTCCGGCTACGCGATCCGCCCGTACGTTGCGCAGGTGCCCGACCGCACCTACGAACCCGACGGCGTCGAGGCGGTCGAAGTCGCCAAGCTCCCCGTCTCGGCGCTGACTGACCCCGCGAACTACGAGTCCGAGCGCCGCAAACGTCCGGAGGTCGGCGACGTGCGCCTCCACTACTTCCACGTCGGCGACTACACGGTCTGGGGCGCCACCGGCCGGATGCTGGTCCAGCTGCTCGAACTCACCACCGACTGGCGCGCGCCGGAGACCGTCGACCGCGTCGTGGAGCCGGAAGCCGAGTTCCCGGTCTGAGACGGAGAATCTGGTTCTGCTGGCGGTGTTTCGAGCCCGCTCGGCCGGTGGCTCGTCCCACTCGGAGTGACGACACGCTTATCCGGGTGAGCGGGATATGGGGGAGTGCATGGCCGCACAGGCGATGGATCGCGTTCCGCGATTCTAGATCCGCGCAGTTCTCGCATAGCTACCGGAGTACCGAGGAGCACTCGCTATGAACACGCCCGACACCACCACGCCCGACAGCACCAGCCAGCGAACCACGAGCGACGACACTGTCGGGCCGTTCCCGCGTGTCGGCATCGACGCCGTCGCGCTCAAACCCGCGGCGGTCGACCTCGCCCGCGCGACCGACCTCCCGGCGTCGACGCTCGTCGTCGACTACGAGGGTCGCGAGACGTTCCCGGACACCGACACGCTCCGCGCGCTCGCGGAGACTGCCACGGTCCGCGTGACGACGCCCGTCCGCGCCGACGGCCTCGACCCGCTGGGCGACGACTCCCTCGCGGCGTCGATCCCCGAAGGGATCGGTCGGGTGCTCGTCGCCGGTCACGGCGCCTACCTCTCCGAGGCGGAGAGCCAGCGCGCTATCGCGCCGCGGCTCGGGAAGGGCCGCAAGCAGCATCCCGACGCCTGGGTCGGCACCGAGGGCGTCGAGCGGGTCGCGCTCGCGACCGGCGCGACGCAGTTCGAACTGCTCTCGCGCTCGACCGAGCGCGACGTGCGCGCGCTGCGGGCCGCCGGCTTCGACGGCGAGATCGCGGTGTACGCGCCCACCGTCCTCAGCGACGACGAGGACGAGATCCTCGACGCCGTCGGCGCGTACACCGCCCGGCGCGGGCCCGTCCGGCGCGCGCTCCCGGACGAGTACGAGACCGACGCCTCGGCGACTGGCCGGGCGCGCGAGGTGCTGCTCGCCGCCAGCAAGGACTTCGCGATCGTCGGCGACGAAGCGACCGTCCGTGACCGGGTCGCGACGCTCCACGACGCCGGCGTCGATCGGGTCGTCGGCTACCCCGCCCGCGGGTTGGACGAACTGCTGGACTGAGTCCTCAGCCTCCCGTTTTCAGACGATCCCCCACTCCACGAACAGCAGCGAGACCACCGCCGCGTTGTAGAGCCCGTGGACCAGCACCGGCACCAGCAGCGCGCCCGTCCGCTCGTACAGCCAGCCGAGCACGACGCCGATGGTCAGCCAGACCGGAACCGAGACGAGCCCCGCTTCGGGGGTCGAGAGCAGGTTCGGCAGGTGGACGACCGCGAACAGCAGCGCGCTCCAGCCGACGGCGCCCCAGGCCGAGAACGACTGGCGCAGGTACCCCTGCACGACCCCGCGGAACAGGTACTCCTCGGCGGGCCCGACCGCGAGCAGCATCGCCGGCAGCATGACCGCCAGCACGCCGACCGACAGCTCGTCGGGCGCCGAGACGGCGGTCACGGGATCGACGCCGAGAAGCGACCCGACCGCGAACGCCGCGCGGTTGAACGCGACGAGCGCGACAGTCGCGCCGACGACCAGCGCAGCGTCGCCCAGTCTCGACCCGTGTCGGTCGATCCAGTCGATGCCGATCGCGGCGCCGTCGTCGGTCTGCCGGAACGCGTAGCCGACGACGACGAACCCCGCCTCCGCGGTGACGAGCAGCACGCCGACGAGCGCGGGGACCGCGGCGTCCGGGTTCGTCCCCGCGCCGACGAGCGCGCCGACCAGGGTGCCGATCAGTCCGGTGACGGTGCTGACGACGAGCCCACCGACGGCGAGGGTGAGGGCGATCACGAGCGCGATCGGACGGCCGGGAGCGTGGGACACGGCTGACTCGTCGTTCGGCGCCGACATGAATCTCGCGACGGCGCCGCCCCCGGCGTTTAAGCCGACCGCGGCGGAACAGGCGAGCGAATGACGGTCCGCGACGCTGTCGAGCGCGACGCGCCGGCGATGGCCGCACTGAGCGACGCGCCCGAGCCCGTGCTGCGGGACGTGATCCACGAGCGGAGCGTCCGGGTGCTCGTCGGCGACGACGGGAGTGTGGCCGGCAACGACGAACCGGGCGCGCCTCCCGACGAGCGCGAGGCCGACCTCACCGGCTTCGTGAGCTTCGACGCCCGCGAGGACACCGTGTTCGTCACCCAGTTCGGCGGCGACAGCGACGCCTGCGAGCGCCTGCTCGCCGAGCCCATCGCGTTCGCCCGCGGGGCGGGGCTCCCGGTCGAGGTGCTGCTCCGGGAGGGCGACGACGCGATGCGGCGCGCGGTCGAGGCGGTCGGCTTCGACCCCGGGGGCCGGCCCACGGTTCCGCGGGGAGCCGACTCGGCGCTACCGCTACGAGCCGGCGTAGGGTAGGGGGAGAACGGCCGGAACGGAGGCGTTCAAGTACGTCGGCGTCGGCAATGAGACCAGTGAGTCACTCGACCGACGAGGAGCGCCTGTTCCGTGGCTACTCCGGGCGGCTGCTGCTCGTCATTTCGCTGGGCTGGGCGCTGCTACAGGCCGGCCGGCTGAGCATCTCGCCGCTGCTGACGGCGATCGCGGGCGACCTGCAGATCTCCAGCGGCGCCGCCGGCTTCGCCATCACGGTCGTCTGGGGGACGTACGCGATCCTCCAGTACCCCAGCGGCCGGCTGTCGGATCGGCTCTCCCGGACGACGCTGCTCGTCGCCGGCCTCTCGCTGGCGGCGGTCGGCTTCCTCACCCTCTCGGTGGCGCCGACGTATCTCGCCTTCCTGTTCGGCGCGGTCGTCATCGGCGTCGGCGTCGGGCTCTACCCCACGCCCGCCCGGGGGATGGTGTCGGACCTGTTCGTCGCCAAGCGCGGCCGCGCGTTCGGCCTCCACACCGGCTCGGGCGACGTGGGCGGGATCCTCGCGGCCGGGATCGGCACGGTCGTCATCGCCGTGGCGACCTGGCGGGCGGCGTTTGCGCCCATCGCCGTCGCGCTGCTGTTGATCGCACTCCTGCTCCATCTCTGGAGCGACGAGGGGTACGAACTCGCGAAAGTCGATCTGGCGATCGCCGACACGTTCCGCCGGATCCTCGGCGTGCCGCGGCTGCGCTGGCTGCTGTTTGCCTACGCGCTCTACGCGTTCACCTGGCAGTCGGCGACGAGCTTTCTCCCGACGTATCTCCGGGCCAAGGAGCTCTCGCCGGTCGTCGCGAACGGGTCGTTCGCCCTGCTGTTCGTCGTCGGCGCGATCGCGAAGCCGCTGGCCGGCGGGCTCGGCGACCGCGTCCCGCGGGGGCTGCTCGCGCCGGGCGTGCTGGTGGTGGCGGCGGTCGCGCTGGTCGGTCTGGTGCTGGCGTCGACGCCCACCGCGGCGCTGATCGCCGTCGGCGTGTTCGCCGCCGGGTTGCTGGCGTACCCGCCGGTGATGCAGGCGTACCTGATGGACTCGTTCCCGGGCGACAGCATGGGCGGCGACCTGGGCGCGATGCGCAGCGTCTACATCGGCATCGGCTCGCTGGGCGCGACCTACGTCGGCGTCGTCGCCCAATACGTCGACTACGACACCGCGTTCACGGGGCTGGTGGGCTGTCTCCTGCTCAGCAGCGTGGTGATCGTGCTTCGCGGACGGGAGTAAGGAGCGAAGTCGTCGTTGGGAGGTCGTTACAGCACGACGGTTACCGCTCGTCGACCGGCGTCCAGTCTGCCTGTTTCTTGCCGGTGTACTTCGCCCGCGGCCGGAAGATGCGGTTGTCTTCGAGCTGTTCGATCACGTGAGCCACCCAGCCGCCGACGCGGCTCATCGCGAAGATGGGCGTGAACATGTCGACGGGGATGCCGAGCTGGTAGTACACCGTCCCGGAGTAGAAGTCGACGTTGGGCGCCAGCCCCTTCTCGGCGAAGCCGGCCTCCTCGACGAGGTACTGCTCGATGTCGTTGGCGTGGTCGTACCACTTGCGCTCGCCGGAGGCGTCGCCGAGGTCGCGGGACTTCTCCTCGAGGATGACCGCCCGGGGTCCTTCACGTTGTAGACGCGGTGGCCGAAGCCGGGGATCTTCCGGCCGGCGTCGATGGCGTCTTTTACCCACTGCACCGGGTCCTTCGCGGAGTCCTCGACCTCGAGCAGCGTCTCCATCACGTCCTGGTTGGCGCCGCCGTGGAGCGGCCCCGAAAGCGCGCCGACACCGCCGGTGACCGCGGCGTACGTGTCCGCGAGCGTCGAGGCGATCACCATGGACGAGAACGTCGAGGCGTTGAGCCCGTGGTCGGCGTGGAGGATCAGCGCCATGTCCAGCGTCTCCTCCGCGACGGTGTCGGGCTCCTCGCCGGTGAGCATGTAGAGGAAGTTCCCGGCGTGGCTCAGCTCCGCCTTCGGCGCCAGCGGCTCCTCGCCGTCGCGCAGGCGCTGGTAGGTCGCGAGGATCGTCGGGATCTTCGCGGTGATGCGCCGCCCCTGTCGGAGGGTCGCAGCCTGGTCGTCGGGGGCGGCGTCGGGCTCGGGATCGCTGGCCGACAGCATCGACACCGCGGTCCGGAGCGCGGCCATCGGCGCCTCGTCGGCGGCCGCCAGATCGGCCAGCGCCGCGAGCACCTCGTCGTCGACGCTGCGCTCCTCGGCCATCGTCGCCGTGAACTCCGCGAGCTCGGACTCCGTGGGGAGAGAGCCGTGCCAGAGGAGGTAGAGCACCTCCTCGTAAGTCGCGTGTTCCGCCAGCGTCTCGATGTCGTGGCCGCGGTAGATCAGCCGTCCCTCGTCCCCGTTGATGTAGCTGAGTTGAGATTCCCCGACGACGACACCTTCCAGGCCTTTCTGAACCTCTCCTGACATGGGCTAACGGTTGGTCCGGTCGACGAAAAAGCGTTGCCGTTCCGGGCGATGAGGTTGGGAATCCCCCGTCGGGACGCCTCGCGGGCCGACAACTCTTATCCCCCGTCCCGCTGAAGCGTGAGCTATGGCGCCCGACGTGGCGTACGAACCGGTCAGCGTCAAGGACGTGCTGTCCGAGATGAAAGACACCGCGGAGCTCCTCATCGACCTCTCCTACTCCGCGGTGCTATCGGGCAGCGACGAGGTGGCCGAGGAGGTGCTCGCGCTCGAAGAGCGCATGGACGTGCTCCAGTTGCAGGCGCGGATGAGCCTCCTCATGGCCGCCCGCAGCCCTGAGGACGCCGAGCAGTTGGCGCCCGTGCTCGGCGTCGTCGGCGCCGCCGAGAAGATCGCCGACGCCGCCGGCGACATCGCGAAGATCGTGCTCGAGGAGATCGGCCTCCCCGACGCGATGCGGGCGGCGATCCCGGAGGCGACCGAGGCGCTGGTGCGGGCGACCGTCGCCG
Source organism: Halolamina pelagica (assembly GCF_001307315.1). Lineage (GTDB taxonomy): Archaea > Halobacteriota > Halobacteria > Halobacteriales > Haloferacaceae > Halolamina > Halolamina pelagica_B. Next base: position 25,303 of record NZ_LGUC01000001.1, on the reverse strand, counting down.
ACGACGCCGACTACGTCGGGCGGACGCTGGGCGCGATCAACATGGAGACCGAGCGCGGCGTCCGCGCCATCGCGATCCGCCGCGCCAGTGAGACCGGCAAGCGCGCGTGGATCACCAACCCCGACAAGGACACCGAGCTCCGCGCGGGCGACGCGCTCCTGCTGCGCGGGCTCGACGAGGGGCTGGCGGCGGTGTTCGAGACCGCGACCGGCGAGCCCTATCGGCGTCCCCAGGCGACCGAGCCATCCAGTGCGGACCTCGAACGCGCGGTCGACTCCATCGTCACGATGAAGGACATGAGCGAGCTCGCGGTCGATCTCGCCTACGGCTCGGTGCTGTTCGACAGCGAGGCCGTCGCCGAGGAGGTGGCCGAACTCGAGGCGGAGGTCGACGCGCTGAAGTCCCGGCTGGAGGCGTGGACGCTCCGGGCCGCTGGGCGCGTCGACGATCCTGTCGAACTCCGGGGGCTGGTCCATCTCGCGGCCGCGGCGGAGACGATCAGCGACGCGGCCCTGGAGATCAGCGAGGGCGTCCTCCGGGGGCTGGGCGCCCACCCCGTCGTCGCCGCCGCCGTCGAGGAGAGCGACGAGGTGATCGTCCGGCTCACCGTCGCCGACGACGCCGAGATCGCGGACCGGACGCTCGGCGACCTCGAACTTGCGACCGAGACGGGGATGCGCGTGATCGCGATCCGGCGGCCGGGCGAGGCGCAGTCGTGGGTGGTCTCGCCCGACGCGGCGACCAGGCTCACGGCGGGGGACGTGCTCGTCGCGAAGGGGACCCGCGCGGGCGCCGAACGGCTCTCGGCGCTGGCGGGCGACCGCCGCGAGTTCGACGCGTAGCTACGCCTCCTCGCGAACGAGTGCGACGAGCGAGAGCAGCGTTAGCAGCGTCGTGACCAACAGCGCCGCGGCGCTGGCGAGCACGACGGAGAGCAACAGGAACCACCCCGTCTCCCCGAGAACTGGGAACTGTCGCGTGCCCGCGAACGGGCCCGCGGCGCGACCGAGGCGGAACACGTACGCCAGCGCGGCCAGCGCCACGCCAACGGCGGCGCCGACGGCGGCGTTGCGCCGCACCGAGAGCGCTTCGAGCAGCGGCGCGACCGACGGTTCGGGCGGCTCCTCGCTCATTGCCGGCGCTTGGTGGCGGCGGGGCTTATCGGCGTCGCTCCGTCGCGCCGCCGGCCGAGCGCCCGGTCAGTCGCGCGCAGTCAGTCGCGTGCCCAGTTCGCGCCCGGCCCGGGCGGCCAGCCGAGCCACCCGGAGCGGTTCGGGGCGCCCGCCTTCGGGCGTGAACCCGCGGACGAGCTGGGCGGCCTCGCAGTTCGGCGCGAGCCGCGGGACGGCGTCGGCGTCCGCGGCGTTGGGGGTGGCGTCCGCCGCGACGGCTGCGTCGGCGCCGACGGCGCGCACGAACACCTGCTCGTCGTTGACGGTGAGCGCGCGCCGCGGCGGCAGCGAGTCGTAGCTGTCGAGGCGCCACGCCCGGTCGGCGCCGTCGAACTCCGCGCGAATCGCCGGCGCGAGCCCGGGGCTGGCTTCGAACGACACGGCGAGAGTGGGAAGCCCCGTAGCCTCGTGGATCCGGGGCAGGTCGAGAACGTTGAACCACGCGGGGGCGACCCCCGCGAGCAGGAGGGCGGCGATGTCTGGCCTGTCGATACTGTCGACGAGTGCGACGACTGTGGCAGTCGCGTCGTCGCCGCCGACGGTGCAGCGCTCGTAGGCGAGGCCGTCGACGACCCGGTCGGCGCGCACCACGGCGCCGGCACAGGTGGCGACGGACTCGGCGTCGGAGAACGCCACCCCGAGCGCGCGCTGCCCCGGCTTAATCGTCCTTGATCTCCTCCAAGCGGTTTAGGAGCTCGTCGTTGGAGGCTCCGTTGTCGAACTCCACGGAGCCCTCGTGGGTCCCGCCGTCGGCGTCGACCGCATCGTCGCCGTCGTTCATGTCGAGCTGCTGATTCTCCTGCTCGGATTCATCGTAGCTCCCGAAGCCCATTACACGTCAATCTTGTGGCTCCCTTGGGTTAAACGCTTGGGCGGTAGGTATTGATACCATACCACACGGGTGGCGCGGATCGCCGGTTTCCGCAACCCTCGACGGAGTCTGGCGATTGCCGCCGCCTACTGGCGGGCTCGCGGGCGGCCGATCGCCCTCGCTCGCAGGCACAGCCATAGGCCGAATAACTCCGCGGCGCTGCTGTAGGTGCCGGCTGATCGATACTGGTGGCCGCTGGCGCCGAACCCGGCTGAGTGTTGCCGGCGTCCGCTGCCGCCGATGCCGGCTGCCAATTGCCGGTATCCGCCGTCGCCGATCCCGGCTGCCAATTGCCGGCATTCGCCGTCGCCGGCGTTTTACTCCCCTCCCGCGAACGAACACCCATGAGTCCCGTCAACGTCACCGCCGACGCCGAGCAGTTCACCAGCAACGTCTACCTCGTCGACGGCGAGGTCACGACGCTGGTCGACGCCGGCGCGATGCCGGGCGTCGTCGACGAGATCCGAACCCACGTCGACGACCTCGACCGCGTGGTTCTCACCCACCAGCACGGGGACCACGTCGAGCAACTCGACTCGGTGCTCGACGCGTTCGACGCCGATTTGTTCGCCTACGACGACCACCCGCGACGGACCCACGTGATCGACGACGGCGATGAACTACAGATCGGCGACGAGACCCACGAGGTGGTGTACACGCCGGGCCACGCTGCCGACCACGTCGCCTTCGTCGGCGAGACGGCGCTGTTCAGCGGCGACGTGGTGGTGTACAACGACGGCGCGTTCGACGACGGCAGCTTCGGCCGGACCGATCACCCGACCGGCGACCGCGAGCGCCTGATCGAGAGCCTGCGGACGATCCTCGACCGGCTCCCGGACTCGGTGACGGGGCTGTACGCCGGCCACGGCGACCCCTTCGAGGCGACGGCGGGCGAGTCGGTCCGGGACGTGATCGAGCGCGCGCTCGAGCGGGCCGAACGCCGGGAGCCGAAGTACCCCGACGAGTAGGCCGGCGGCGCCGCTGTGGCAGTCGACTGCGTAGAAAAACGCGGCGAGATCAGGCCGAGCGCGGTTCCTTCGCCTTGGGTCGGAGCTTCCCGTAGCCGCACTTCCGGCAGTGCTGGGCGCGCTGGGGGTTGCGGGCGTTACAGCGCATGCAGATCTGTTTGTTCAGGATGCGCTCCTCCGCTTCTTCGAACTTAGCCATACACCCGGGTTCTCTCGGCGGGCGTTTAACCCTTACTTTCGGGCCGAACGACGGCGCGGCCGCTCTCGGGCGGGAAAAACGAAGCAGCTTGGCGAGTGAATTAGGCCGCCTGCTGGCCCTGCTGGGCCCGGTTGATCGCCTCCTCGAGGTCGTCGCGCTGGGTGACGCCGACGAAGCGCTCGACGACGCCGTCGTCGTTCTCGATCACCAGCGTCGGCAGCGAGCGCACGGAGTACTCGTTGGCGGTCTCCTGGTCGGAGTCGACGTCGATCTTCTCGAACTCCACGTCGGCGTACTCCTCTTCGAGCTCTTCGAGGATCGGATCCTGGGTCTTACACGGGCCACACCAGTCGGCGTAGAAATCCTTCAGTCGGACAGTCATAGCGTGACCCGGCGTTAGCCGTGACAGCGCATAAGGGTTTCCCACGTGCCGGTTCCGGCCGTTTCGCCCCCATCTCGCTTCCGGAAGGTTTAGGCGGCTCAGGGGATCACGTGAGCGTATGAGCGGAAGCGACAGCGGCGGACTGATGTCCAGCGCGGGGCTGGTCCGCTACTTCGACGCCGAGGACCGCAACGCCATCCGAATGGACCCGCGCACCGTCGTCGCCGCCGGGATGCTGTTCGGCGTGCTGGTTCTCGTCCTCCGGGCGCTCTGAGCCCGGGGCCGAACGCACCCTTTTTGCGCGCCGCCCGCCCACCTCTAGCCATGCAAGCAGGCGTCATCGCGGTCCAGGGCGACGTGAGCGAGCACGCCGCCGCCATCGAGCGCGCCGCCGCGGCCCACGGCGAGGAGGCCGAGGTGGTGGAGATCCGGCAGTCCGGCACCGTCCCCGACTGCGACGTGCTCCTCATGCCCGGCGGCGAGTCGACGGCCATCTCCCGACTCCTCGAACGGGAGGGGATCGACGAGGAGATCCGCGACCATGTCGCCGCGGGCAAGCCCGTGCTCGCGACGTGTGCGGGTCTGATCGTCGCCTCGACCGACGCGAAGGACGAGCGCGTCGAGACGCTCGACCTCATCGACGTGACCGTCGATCGCAACGCGTTCGGCCGGCAGAAGGACTCCTTCGAAGCGCCACTGGACGTGGAGGGACTCGACTCCCCGTTCCCGTCGGTGTTCATCCGCGCGCCGCTGATCGATCGGGTCGGCGACGGCAGCGGCGCACCGATCAACGACGGTGATTCGGTGGAGGTGCTCGCACGCTGGGACGACGACCCCGTGGCAGTCCGCCAGGGCCCCGTCGTCGGCACCTCGTTCCACCCCGAACTCACGTCGGACTCCCGCATCCACGACCTCGCTTTCTTCGACACCGTCGAGGTGGCGGGAGAGTGAGCGACCCCGAGACTGCCGACGAGAGCGAGGCGGAGCTCGACGCCGACACCATCGACGCCCTGTTCGAGACGATCGAGCAGCGCAAACGCGACCTGCCCGAGGACAGCTACACGGCGTCGCTGTTCACCCACGAGAAGGGGGAGAACGCGGTGCTCGAGAAGCTGGGCGAGGAGTCGACGGAGCTGATCCTCGCCGCGAAGGACGACGATCGCGAGGAGCTGGCCGCCGAGAGCGCGGACTTCCTCTATCACCTGCTGGTGCTGCTCTCGATGAAGGAGATGGGCCCCAACGACCTGCGCGAGGAGCTCGAAGCGCGGTTTTAGTTCCCGTCCAGTTCGGCAGCGATCGCCTCGAGTTCCGCTTTCCGGAAGCCGCTGGTCTGATCGCGACTGCCGTCGACGCCAGCCACTTCGTCGCTGATAGCCTGCCGCATCACGTCCTTCCCGGGGATCACCGCGGTGTCCACGTCCGCATCCACCGACTCACAGATCGCGGCCAACGCCTCCTTCGTGAACCCGGAGGATACCTGCCGCTCGTACCGGCCGACGCCGACCCGGATCTCGTTCCGAAGCTCGTGAACCGTCTTGCTCATACCGCGGACCTACGGCGCGAGCGACCTGTAGTTCCCGGTACACCGTTGCCTGTCGAGGTTTCGGGACGGCGGACTACTTCAGCTCCAGCCCGAGGTCGTGCAGCCCGTCGTTGTTCGCCGCCACGTTGATGAGCAACGGCGTGAGCGACTCCACCTCGGCGGCGTTGCCGAGCCCGCCGGCGTCGAGCGCGCGCAGGCCGTCGATCCCTTCGGCGATGTCGGTCACGATCCCCTTCGCGTCGCCGTCGTCGCCGACGACGAACGTGTCGACGCCGAGGTCGGCGTCCAAATTGGCCAGTCGCCCCGCGGCGAGGTTGTGGAACGCGCCGACGAGTTCGACGCCGTCGGGCACCGCGCTCGCGGCGTGTTCGGTGACGCTGCCCGCGGGCGGCGGCGCGTAGTGGAACCCGTCGTCGTCCCGGTCCATCCCCGTCGCGGGCGTGACGAGGATGTCGCCCGCGTCCAAGTCGTCGGCGACGGCCTCGATCGTGTCGGTGACGTAGTACGGCGGGACGGCGACGATCACCACGTCCGCGAGCGTCGCCACGTCCGCGTTGGCCCCGCCGTCGATCGTCAGCTCCATCCCGCGGGAGTCGAGTTCGGCCTCGTACTCCGCGGCTTTGGCCTCGGCCTTCTCGGCGTCCCGCGAGCCGATCAGCACCTCGTGGTTCGTGTGGTACGCCAGCCGGAGGGCGAGCCCCTCGCCGATGTCGCCCGTGCCGCCAAGGATCGCGATATCCATAGTCGAGACTCCGGTCGGTCGCGACGTAAGGATTGTGCGAGCGGCAGGTGGCTGGGGCGTCGCCGCGAGCCTCAGTCCAGCAGGTCAGGGAGGTCGTTCACCGAGTCGATCACCGCCGCCACGCCCGCCGCCTCGTACTTCCGGCGACCGGACTCGCCCGTCAGCCCGCCCGTGAGGACGCCGACGCCGTGGTACTCCCGCGACGTATCGGCCTCGGCGGCGTTCACGGCCGTCCGCACGTCGTCCAGCGTGTCGCCGACGAAGGCGACCGACTCGGCGTCGAACCGCTCCGCCAGCGTCGTCAGCGCGCGGGGTGGGGCTTCCCCTCTGCCCAGTCGTCCATCGTGAACCGGTGCTCCTCGGGCACGGACAGGCCAGCACGCCCCAGCGCAATCTCCGCCTCGGCTTCGGGGCGGCCGGTCAGCACCCCGACGGGGAACCGGGACTGCAGCGCCTCGACGGTGCCGGGTTCCAGGATCACCGGCTCGTCGTGGATGTAGCCCGGCGCCTCGAACGGTGGCTCCCCGCCCTCGATCTCGCGGAACAGGTCGGCGCCGAGGTAGAGCGCCTGGAACGTCTCCCGGATCCCCTCGGGGTCCCACTCGGCCTCGACGGCGTCGGCGTCGAACCCGTCCCGGGCCGCGGCCTCGCGCAGGACTGCGCGGGCGGCCGCGACCCCGCCGTCCTCGCGGGCGGCGATGGCGTCGGTGAACTCGGCGGCGTCGCCCGTGTAGCCCGCCGCCCGGGCGAGCACGAACAGCGTCGCACCGTCGGTGAGCTCCCAGTCGTTGTTGAAGCCGCCGGCCTCCTTGAAGCGCTGGACGGTCCCGCGCTCGATCGTCGTGCCGTGGCGCCGTTCGATCGTCTCGATGATCGCCCGCCGGTATGAGTCCGACTCGTCGACGAGCACGCCGTCGACGTCGAGGACGACCGCGTCCGCGTGCATACCCCCGCTCGGTCCCGGGGGCGAAAGGCGTTTGCGACTCGCGGCGGCGTCAGCGCCGGGCCTCGCGGGTGGCGGCGCGGTACAGCGTCACCCGGGGGCGTCGCCCCCACCCAACTGCTCGCGCTCGACGGGGATCGACGGCTCGTCGTAGCCGAGCGTGGTGAACACGAACGTCGCCCCGACACGCTCGGCGAGGTCGGCGATCGGGCGGTGGAGTTCGGGCGGGCAGTTGAGCGCGTAGACGACATCGACGCGGTGGAACGCGTCGGGCTCGTCGACGGTCGTCACGTCCTCGACGCGGAACCGGACGCCATCGGGCACTGATACGGGATGCACGTCGGTGGCGCGCACGTCGGCGCCGGCGTCGACGAGCCCGGCCGCGACGCCGGTGCGGTCGCCGATGCCGACCTCCAGCAGCCGGCCGGCGCCCCGAAGCCGTCGGACGATTGAAGAATCAGTTTGGCTGTTCATGCCGAGGGTTTATGCTGATCCTCGGCGTGTGGTGGCATATGCACGTCGACATCGTTCCAGTCGGGTCGGTCCCGAGCCGCGCCAAACGCGAGGCGTCAGAGGCGTTGCGGGCCGTCTACGACTGCGACGTCGGCGTTCGGAACGAGCAGCCGATCCCCGATGACGCGCTCGACCGCGGGCGGAGCCAGTACCGCGCCGAGCGCTTCATCGAGGTGGCGAGCAACACCGGCAACGGGGAGAAGAACATCGCCATCACGACCGAGGACCTCTACTACCGCCAGCGCAACTACGTGTTCGGACTGGCCTACCTCAACGGCCGTGGCTCGGTCATCTCGACCCACCGGCTCAACACCTCCTCCGACGGCGGCATCTCCACCAAACCCACCTCGGAGGTGTTCGCCGACCGCATCCGGAAGGAGGTGGTCCACGAGATGGGCCACAACTTCGGGCTGGAACACTGCGACAACAGCAAGTGCGTGATGTCGTTCTCGCCGACGGTGCGGGAGGTCGACGTGAAAGAGGAGAACCTCTGTGGCTCCTGTTCGCGGATGCTACGGTAGCGAATCACCGCTTCCCGGCAGTTTTTCTCGCCGCCGGCCGGGCTTCTCGGCATGACCACCTGGACCAGCGACCAGATGGGCCCCCGACTCGGTGAGCCCGTCGACGACCTCGAGACGCCGGTGCTGCTCGCCGACGTGGACGCGATGGAGCGCAACATCCGCGAGTACGCCGCCGTCGCCGACGAGCACGACGTCGAGCTGCGATCACACGTCAAGACGCACAAGAACGCCGCACTGGCGGCCCGTGAGGTCGAACTCACCGGCGACACCGGAATCTGCTGTCAGACGCTCGGGGAGGTGGAGACGATGGCCCGCAACGGGATCGACGACGTGTACCTCTCCTACCAGGTCGTCGGCGAGTCGAAACTCGACCGGCTCTGCTGGCTCGACGGGAAAGTGGACGCTCTGGCGACGACGGTCGACTCCGTGGCGACGGTCGACGCGCTCGCGGCGGCCGCCGAGCGCAACGACCGGACGCTCCACGCGGTGCTGGAGGTCGACATGGGGCTCAACCGGACCGGCGTCGCGCCCGACGAAGCGGCGGAGCTCGCCCGACGAATCGCCGACGCCGACGCGCTCGCGTTCGACGGGCTCCTCGCCTACGACGCCCACGTCAAGAGCGAGGCGTCGACGGAACAGGAGTTCGAGGAACGCGCGTGGGCGGCGATGGAGCTCGCACAGGAGGTCGTCGACGACATCGAGGCCGCCGGGATCGAGGTGCCCGAGGTCAAAGTCGGCGGCACGGCCACCTCGCGCTACAGCGCCCGCCACCCCGTCGTCACCGAGATCAACCCGGGGATGTACCCGTTCAACGACGTGGGCGAACTCGAACTCCGGCCGTGGGAAGTGTCGAAGGACGACTGCACGGCGACGGTGCTGACGACGGTGATCTCGGTGCCCGACGACGACCGCCTCGTCGTCGACGGCGGCAGCAAGACGTTCTCGCTGGACAAACCCCAGCTGCCCGTCCCGAAGCACCGCGACGACATCGAGTACGTCAACGCCAGCGAGGAGCACGGCTGGATCGACACCAGCGAGTCCGAGGCGTCGTTCGAAGTCGGCGACCGACTCGAGTTCATCGTCCCCACGTCTGTACGACGATCAACCTGCACGACCTGATCGTCGGCGTCCGCGACGGCGAGGTCGCGGATCTCTGGGAAGTGCAGGCCCGGGGGAAGGTACGGTAACGCGATTTCCGGAACCCTCGCGATTAACCCACGCTCTGTCGAAGTACGCCCATGGGCGAACTCATCGTTCTCAACAAGGACGAGGACACCGTCGACTACCTCGACGCCGACACGGGCGAGACGCTCGCGACCGTCGAGACCGACTTCAACCCCACGAGATCGCGCTCTCGCCGTCCGGCGAGACCGCCTACGTCACCTGCTCGCTGGGGAACTCGCTGCTCTTCCTCGACAACGAGGCCCGCGAGGTCCGGGACCGCTTCGAGCACGACCTGTTCGAGTTCCCCCACGGGCTCGCCGTCCGGGAATCCGCGGGCGAACTCTGGCTGGCGTCGACGTACAGCAGCCAGCTGTTCGTGTTCGACCTCGAGACCGAGGCACTCCTCGAGACGTTCCCGACCCACCAGGAGTACTCCCACATGGTCACGTTCGGCCCCGACGAGGAGACCGCGTACGTCGCCAACATCGGCAGCGACTCGGTGACCGTCGTCGACGCCGACGAGCGCCGCGTCGTCGCCGACCCGCCGGTCGGCGAGGGGCCGGAAGGGTTCGCCGTTGACCCCGACACGGGCGAACTGCTGGTGGCGAACCAGGACGACGACAACCTCACCGTCCTCGACGGCGGGAGCTACGAGGAGACCAGCACCGCGATGCTCGGAACGACGCCGGTCCGGCTGGTGTTCGACCCCGCGGGACGCTACGCGCTCACGGCCAACCGCGAGAGCGACGACGTGTCGGTGATCGACACGGCGTTCGTCCGCGACGGCGAGCGCCGGCCGTGGGAGGTCAAACGCATCCCCGTGGGTATCTGGCCCGGCGGGACCGCCTTCGACCCGTCGGGCGATCGGGCGTTCGTCGCGAACAACAAGACCAACGATATTTCGGTGATCGACACCGAGTCGTTCGACGAGGTCGAGCGCTTCGACGCGGGGATCCATCCCGACGGGATCGCCTACCGGGCTGACTGACGCGCCGTCCCCAGTTGCTCGGGTGCTTCGCCATGCTTTTGAGAACGCGGCACCGACGTATTGGACATGAGCGCAGACGAGGACAAGTATCCCGCCGAATCGGGGCGGCGGCGGTTCGTGAAGGGCGTCGTGGGCGGCGCTGGGCTGGCCGCTGTCGGGACGACCGGCGCGGTCGGTATCAACTCCACGACCCAGTCGCCGGGGTCGGGCGGTGGCTCGACGACGGCGATGGCCATCGAGAACACTGCGGGGCCCGCACCGCGTGGGATGCCCCTGATCCCGGTCGAGATCGACGACGAGGGGTACCTCAAGGGGTTCTGGCCCGAAGTCGAGGAGGTCGACCAGGGCGGCCGAACCATCGAGGTCGCGGAGGCCGAGATGGGCGGCCAGACTTACTCCTCGGAGTGGTTCCAGTACTGCGGTGTCGAGTCTTACCAGGGGATCGTACCGGGCTACGAGTCGGATAACTACTTCCGCTCGGACTCCGGCCCCGCCTACGACTGGCAGAGCGAGGAACTCGAAGGCGGCGACCGCCTCAACGTCGACATGTTCGAGGACTACGAGTCGTGGGGCAACGGCATCGGGAAGGCCGGCATCGGGAAGCCGGCGACCGGTCGTTGGCGCTCCGAGGACACCGAGAACACCATCCCGATCCAGGTGATCCGGAGTCCGATCATCGAGGATATCGCCAACGGCAACACCGACGCCGACCAGGCCATCGTCGACTGGCTCAGCGCCAGCACGCAGGACGGGTTCATTGCGTGGCTCAACAAGTGTACCCACTTCTGCTGTGTGCCGGGGTACAAGCAGACTCAGTCCTCCGCCTCCTTCGGCGGCGAGGACGGCGTCTACTGCGCCTGCCACCAGTCCGTGTACGACCCATTCAGCATCGTCGAGACGCTGTTCGTCGCCCGACCGCGGCCTGACGACTGATTCCCGTGGTCGACGACACTCGCGAAGACGGCGCACCGGCCGAGGCCGGTGAGGACGACCACGACGCTGACGGCGATCACGCTACCGGCGACGATGCCGGGAGCGACGAGGACGCGGAGTTCGCCCAGCGGGTCTCTGAGGCCCGCGACCTGCTCGGCGAGGACGCCACCGCGCTCTACGTCGGCGTCGTCCGCGACGGCCGCGAGGTAGACTCCACGTTCGCCCAGCAGGCGGACGATCACCAGCAGGAGGGGATGCAGGCACTCTCGCTGCTGGCCTCGCACATCCGCCTGGTCTCCGACGAGGCCGGCGTCGACTACACCACGGTCGCCGCCGACGCGGTGACGCTGGCCGAGCAGTTGGACGAGTCCGAGTAGGCAACCTGTCGACGCCGAACGAACGGACCGCCCGGCTGAACCCACTCGGCTGCCGATCGCGCCGTTTGACAGGACTTTTTGTTCACACGCCCCAGACAGTGCCCACGGACGACCCGCCGGCGTCGGGGCGACTCCCAGATCATGAGCGAGTTCGACATCATCCCACCCGAAGCGATCGAGTCAGGCGATGCGACGGACGCCTACTTCGACCGAACGGCCGAGACCCTGGAGCACGCAGGGCACAACCCCCACGTCGTCGCCGAGGTCACGGCCGACCAGTTCCCGACGGGGGAGTTCGAACTCCTCGCGGGGCTGCGTGACGCCGCCCACCTGCTCGAAGGGCTGCCGATCGACGCCGACGCGCTCCCGGAGGGGACGCTGTTCGACGGCGGCCCCGTGCTCCGGATCGAGGGGACGTACCTCGAGTTCGCCCGGTACGAGACGGCGCTTTTGGGCTTTCTCTCTCACGCCTCGGCGGTCGCGACCAACGCGCTCCGGGCGCGGCGCGCGGCGCCGGAGTCGACGGTGTTGAGCTTCGGCACCCGCCACGTCCACCCCTCGATCGGCGCGATGGTCGAGCGATCGGCGCTCGTCGGCGGGCTCGACGGCATCTCCAACGTCGCCGCGGGCGAGGTGCTCGATCGGGAGGCGGGCGGGACGATGCCACACGCACTGCTGATCTGCTTCGGCCGGGGCAATCAGGAGGACGCCTGGCGCGCCTTCGACGACGCCGTCGCCGCCGACGTGCCCCGCGTCGCGCTCTGTGACACCTACAGCGACGAGGTCGACGAGGTGCTCCGCGCCGTCGAGGCGCTGGGCGACGATCTCGACAGCGTCCGGCTGGACACGACGGGCTCGCGCCGCGGCGACTTCCGGCACATCGTCCGGGAGGTGCAGTGGGAGCTCGACGCCCGCGGCCACGGCGACGTGGACGTGTTCGTCAGCGGCGGCATCGACCCAGCGTCGATCCGCGAGCTACGCGACGTGGCCGACGGGTTCGGCGTCGGTGGCTACGTCAGCAACGCCGACCCCGTCGACTTCGCGCTGGACATCGTCGAGGTCGACGGCGAGCCGGCCGCCAAGCGGGGGAAGCTTTCGGGCGCAAAAGCCGTCTACCGCACCGACGACGGCGGCCACCACGTCGGGCTGCGAAGCCGCGAGGGCCCCGACGACGCCGAGTCGCTCATGCAGCCGCTGCTGCGGGACGGCGAACTGGTCCGCGGGTTCGACATCGACGCCGCGGCCGAACGCGCACGCACGGACGCCGAGTGCACCGACTTCCCCGCGACCGCTAGGGCGGGAAGGAGTCGACGACGAACGTCCCGTAAGCCGCCACCCCGAGCAGCAGGAACCCGACGATCAGGAGCACGACCCCGCCGAACCGGAACGTCCACAGCCGGTGCTCCTGGGTGTCGTCGTAGAACTCGGGGTTCTCAGAAGGCGGTGTCGAGCTGATTCGCTCTGCGGCTCGTTCCTGGAGGGCGATCGCGGTCTCGGTTCGGAACGCGAAGGTAGCGCCGACGCCGAGCGTTCCGAGCGCGAGGAGCCAGATCGCGATCAATGTGGCCGTCGCCATCTCGGGCAGTCAGTCGTCGGGCGCCGTGTTGAAACCCCGGTCTCGCGAGCGAGCCGACGAGGCGGGGCTACCCGCCGCTGACCGGCGGGAACAGCGCGAGTTCGTCGCCGGCGTCGACGCCGTCGTCCGGGTCGACGTTCTCGCCGTTCTTGAGGAGGTTCACGTCGCCCCGGAGATCGCCGTCCTCGGTCAGCGCCCGGTCGCGGAGCGCCGGCTTCGCGGCCAGTAGCGCCTCGAGCGCGTCGCCGACGCTCGCGTCGTCGTCGACGTCGACCGCGACGGTGCGGTCACCGGCGGCCTCGGCGAGATCGGCGAAGAGCTTCCACTGCATACCCGCGGGTCGGCGGCGGGCGGAAAAGAGGGTTGCGGGTCCACCGGCTACAGCGTGGATACCGAACGCTCCATCACCCGTTCGACGCCCCGGGCCTGCGGGTCGCTGAGCCGTCGGCGGGCCACGCCGGGGCGCGTCCACTCGGCCGTCGTGTGCTCTGCACTGAGGGAGACCTCCCGATCCGTCGTGGAACAGCAGTAGTACACGCCGAACCGGTCCCGGCCCGCGTCGTTGCGCCACGCGACCGTGTGGACCGGTTCGTCGACGGCGACGTCGAGGCCGGTCTCCTCGTCGATCTCGCGTCGCAGTCCGGGAACGGGATTCTCGCCGGGTTCGAGTCGACCGCCAGGGAGCTCCCACCCGCTATCGCTCGCTCGACGAACGAGCAGCAGTTCGTCGTCGGTTGAGGATGACCCCACGAAGGCTAATTGAGGCACGGAGGGGCGTGTCGGTCATTGGCCGACTGAGGTACAAACACTGAGTTCAGCTTTTTTACGTTGTCGCGTCCGGTCGAACCCCAACCGTACCGGAATCAGCGAGGCTGGTCAGTCCTCGCCTTCCGGGGCCGCGTCTGCGGGCGCGTCTTCTTCGAGCAGCTCGCTCTCTTCGCCCTCGTACAGCTCTCGCAGATCCTTCTTCGAGAACTTCCCCGTCGCCGTCTTCGGGATCTCGTCGATGAACTCGAACCCGTCCGGGATCCACCACTTCGGGTACTCCTCGCGGAGCATCTCCCGGAGCTCCTCGCTCAACTTGTCGCGGTCGGTCCCCTCGGGCGCGACGACCATCGCCACGGGTCGTTCCTGCCAGCGCTCGTGTGGGACACCGATGACCGCCGCCTCGCTGACGTCGTCGTGGGCCATGATCGCGTTCTCCAGTTCCTGTGAGGAGATCCACTCCCCGCCGGACTTGATCACGTCGTCGGCCCGATCGACGATCTCGATGTAGCCGTCCGTGTCGACGGTGACGATGTCGCCGGTCCGGAGCCACGACCCCTCGAAGTCCGCCTCGTTCGCCGCCGGGCTGTTGAAGTACTCCATCGTCACCCAGGGACCGCGGACGAGCAGCTCGCCGAACGCCTCGCCGTCCCACTCGATCTCGTCGCCGTCGTCGCCGATCACCTTGAACTCGAGGCCGGGCACGATCAGCCCTGTTTCGACTTCACGTTGAACTGCTGCTCTTTCGGGGCGTCCAGGAGGTCGTGTTTCAGGTTCGCGACCGTCCCGATCGGGGACATCTCGGTCATGCCCCACGCGTGGAGGACCTCGACGCCGAGTTCGTCGAACTGCTCGATAAGCGCCTCCGGGGCCGCCGCCCCGCCGATGACGATCCGCTCGAGCGAGGAGAGGTCGACGTCGTGCTCCTCCACGTAGTCGAGGAGGCCCAGCCAGACCGTCGGCACGCCCGCGGTCAGCGTCACGCCCTCCTCCTCGATGAGCCGGGCGAGGTCCGCCGGCTCCGGCGACGGGCCGGGGAACACCTGCTTGGCCCCGGCGGCGGCCGCCGAGAACGGCATCCCCACGCGTTGACGTGGAACATCGGCACCACCGGCATCACCACGTCCGCGTCGTCGATGTTCAGCGCCTGGGGGACCATCGTCGCCATCGTGTGGGCGTGGAGCATCTTGTGGGTGTACTCGACGCCCTTCGGCATCCCCGTCGTCCCTGAGGTGTAGCACATCCCCGCGGGCTGTTCCTCGTCCAGTTCCGGGAACTCGTAGCTCGTCGACTGGTCGCCGATGAACGACTCGTAGTCGGTGATGGGCTCGAGCGGCAGGTCGGGCACTTCCGAGCCCATGACGACGAACTGCTCGACGCTCTCGAACGCCTCGGGGTCGTACGCGGCGGCCAGCTTCTCGGCCAGCGACGGGTCGACGAAGATCACCTTGTCTTCGGCGTCGTCGACGATGTGCTGGATGTGGCCGTCGGGCAGCAGCGGGTTGATCGTGTGGAGCTGGGCCCCATGTTCGGGACCGAGAAGTACGTCTCGAAGTGGCGGTCGGTGTTCCAGCAGACCGTCCCGACGCGATCGCCTGTTTCGACGCCGGCCTCGTCGAGGGCGTTCGCCAACTGCCCGACGCGGTCACCGTACTCGTCGTAGCTGTACCGCTTCGTCCCCTCGTGTGTGCGGGCGACGATCTCTCGCTCCGGGGTGATGTTTTCGGCACGCCAGAGGAACGGCTTCAGCGTCTGTTGGTAGCCAGTCACAGTTAGAGTCGTGGTAACACGCGCAATAGTTTTTCGGTGGTTTTGTTGCGCCTTCCTCACGGAGCAACGCGGGGAACGACCCGACCGAGTAGCGCAGTAGGGCGGCGTGTCTCACCTGTTCGTCCCCTTCGATACCGCTGTCCAGCGTCCAAGCTCCCTCGATGGGGACAAGATAGATGCCAAAGCGGACATCAACTCAGGTATGCCCTCCGTCGGTCGGATCACACGCAGTCTGTTGGTCGGTGTCCTCCATGCGGCCGGACTCCTGGGTGTTGCACTTGAGCTTGGCTACGCAGTCGGCCCAGCCGAATACACAGCGATCGGCTTGCTCTGGCGCTATGGCGGGCTCGTTGTTGTCGCCGCCGTTCCAGTCTGGCTTGCACTTCGCTTCCGGCTCGTCGTTCCGCTGCTGGCCCTCGTGCTCACGACTGGCTACGTTTTCGGGATGGAGCTCACGCCACCCGGACCGACGTTCCATGACGTCGCCGAATTCGAGCGCCTCGACGAACCGACCGGTATCATCGTCGTCGAGAACGGGCTGTACATCGTGCGCTACATGATGAACGCCTCCGTCTGGCTCGTCGGGTTCCTGTTTGCTGGGTTGGTCGAGGCTGTCAGCCGGAGTGACTGGCGACGGCTGCCCGCTCCCCCGGCTTGCCGGACTGGCTCTCCCCACCCGTCTCTCGACGGCAGGCTGTGAGTGTCGCCGCCGCGGGTGGGCTACTCCACCTCGTCGTAATGGTGTGGTTCGCTCGCCGACTCGGCGTGACGATTACCGGTGGCTACGAGTGGGTGCTCTATGCATCCAGCACGGTCGGGATGTGGCTGCTCGCGGCGGTGCCGCTCTACCTGCTCGTTCGCCACCGGCTCGTGGTTCCAGCGACGCTGCTCACCGGCTTCATCGTCATCGACGTTCGGTCGGAGTTTGCGGCGAGCGTCGAGGACGCCCACGCACTCTACTTCGGGGCGTGGTTCGTCTTTCTCGCGATCTTCCTGATCGGCGGTCTCGTGGAGTACGGCTTGCGGCAGGTCGATTCTCTTCGCAGGATGGTGTCGCGTCGTGGAAACCGACATTGATGGCAGGGCCGGTTCATCGACGAGCCGGCAAGCAGGAGCGAGGTGCCCGTGACTCAGGCGTCGTGGTCTAGACGCCCTGGCTCAGCTGACGCCGACGCCGCCCGGTCGCGCGGTAACGTACACCCGCATCTCGATTTCGTCAGGACAGGCCTGCTCGACCCGCTTGACGATGTCGAGGGACTCGTACGCCGCAATATCGTGGTTCGGATCGTGGAGGCCAACAGCTGCCGTTCCGTTGGCCGTCGCATCGACGACGCTGTCCGTTCGGCGTTGGACCTTTTCTTTGAGTTCTTCGCGGGGACCCATCATCGAAATATGTTACATGCCGAATTAATAGCGCTTTCGCAAAATCCGGGTCCTGATGTGTATCAAATGCGGCTTGGGTAGTGTATGGCTCCCTCAATACAGATCCGATGCCGAAATCAGTGTCCGTTACTGTCTGCCCTCCGATCGTCTCGCCCGCTCGGCGGCGATGCCGCAACGTCTCGCACCAGTACTAGCTAAACCGGTAGCAGGCGATATCGCTGGTCCCACAGTTCGGGCATACCTCCGTGTCGGCTGCGAGCGTTTCCCCGCAGCGTCGACACTCCCACATCGCTGTGGGCTCGTCGTCGACGACGCTGCGGAGGCGCTTGAGGAGGCGCACGAGTGGATAATCTGTTTCCTTCTTGTTAACTCTATGTCCTCGTGACGGGTCACGGCTCTTCGGGTGGCTGTTCAGTAGGGGTCGCTGGTGGCCGAGGGTTTGTTGAGTGGGCGTTTCGTGGCAGCGACGCTAGTCCGTACTGGTTCACGGACTCGAGACGGAGGTCGAGACTTCGAGAGTGCGCAGTCTTAACCAACACATCGCGCCATACCGTCGACATCTGTTGGTTAATCGCCCCAGCGGCTCCCTGTGAGCGCTCACGAGATACTCCCACGTGTCGCAATGGGAGGAATACGGGGTAGTCGTGGAGAAAGGTGCGCGTTAGTCTCGGGCGCCGATGACGGTGTCGCCGCATTCGACGCAGACGTACGTGCCGTCGATGGTTTCTGCGGCAGGGACGTTACAGGGGATGCACTTTACACGCGAGGATCGGACGGTTCGAGGGTAGCGGCTCATGAGTGTGGTTAGTTCTCCGTGACCACCGAGTCCGTGTACGGCTCACAAACTCGCGCGACACCTTCTTCGAAGTCGATCGTCGGCTCCCAGCCCGTGGCCTCGTGGAGTTTCGAGTAGTCGGCCATCGTGTCGTGGACGTACACCTCCAGCGGGTTCTCGATGTACTTCGGGTCGACGTCGGTGCCCAGTTCGTCGTTGATCATCGCGACCATCTCGTTGAACGTGTAGCTCTCCTCCGTGCCGACGTTGTAGATGCCCTGGAGTTCATGGTCGGCGGCGAGTTCGCAGGCGCGGACGACGTCGTCGACGTGCGTGAAGTCGCGGGTTTGCGTGCCGTCGCCGAACAGTTCCGGCCGCTCGCCGTTGGCGATCTTGTCGGTGAACTGGGCGACGGTGTTGGCGAACTCGCCTTTGTGTTCCTCGGCGCCGGCGAAGCCCTGATAGACCGAGAAGAATCGCAGGCCGGCGAGGGTCATGTCGTGGAAGTTGTGAAAGTACTCGGCGTAGCGCTCCCTGGCGAGTTTCGAGGCTTCGTACCCGGTTCGGGCTTCGACGTCCATGCTTTCGGGAGAGGGTTCGGTCCGGTCGCCGTAGATGGAGGACGTGGTCGCGTAGACGACGGTGTCGCAGCCGTCCTTGCGGGCCTGTTCGATCGTGTTCACGAACCCCTCGACGTTGACGCGGGCGCCTTTCGCGGGGTTGTCCTCGTGCATTTTGTAGGAGGAGAGTGCCGCCAAATGGAACGCGACGTCGACGTCCGTGGGGAGATCGTCGTCGACGACGGATGCGTCGACGAACTCCACTGCTTCGTCAAGGTTGTCGGGCGTGCCGAGGTACTGGTCGTCAACGGCGATGACGTTGTTCGTCTCGGCGAGTTGATTCGCGAGGTTTGAGCCGATGAAGCCCGCGCCACCAGTGACGAGGACGCGTTGGTTCTGCATGGGAGTTCGTGTTCGATAGTTGGTGGAAAGGGTGTCGATCGATCCCGGGTGTCAATCCTCGTCGCCGACGACTGTGTCGCCACACTCAACACAGACGTAGTCGCCGTCGACAGTTTCGGCGGCCGGTGCGTTACACGGGATACACTTCACGCGAGAAGAGCGTACAGATCGAGGGTATCGGCTCATGACATGTGGTACATGGCGATTCACTAATGGGTCCCGATTTATCTGGTTCTTACCTCTCTTTCGTAGACAGCAGTCAATGGTGTGGTGACTGGTGATCCAATCGACGCCACTGTTTATCAAATATCTCACTATACCTGCCAATTTCCTGCAGGTACAGCCACGAAACGTGACGATTCGTATTCACACGACGGCGCCGGGTTACTTATAAATGTTCCGGCGGGCGTCGATTAGATATCGTCACGCTGCGTTACAGCACTCGTCGCCGTCTGGTGATTCGCTAGATATGACTGTAGGGCGGCGGGGTCATAAATGTTCAGCATTCTTCAAATTATGGCATAATTACGGGGGATAGGCGACGGATTTATGCGAGCTTCAGAACTGGTCGAAACGACAGTTACCAGGTGAGGCCTTCGTAGACGATTCCGTCTCTGCGATCGATCGCGCGGCGGCCGTCGACGACGACAGGCGTGGCCATGGCGTCGAACTCCTTGTCGAGCAAGGTGATTTCCTCCCAGTCGGTGACGATTAGGGCAGCCGAGGCGCTGTCGAGCGCGGCCGCAGGGCTTTCTGCGTACTGGATGTTGGGGAAGTGCTCGCGCATGTTCTCGGCAGCGATAGGGTCGTAGGCGACGACCTTAGCGCCACGCTGCTGGAGGCCTTCGATGACGGGGATGGCCCGGGAGTTACGGACGTCGTCAGTCCCGGGCTTGAACGCGAGGCCAAGGACGGTGACTCGCTTTCCGCGGACGTCGACGTGGTCGTCCATGAACGAGAGGAGGCGCGTTGGTTGCTCGTCATTCACTTCGGTGGCGGCGTCGAGCATGAGCGGCTCGTACTCGTGCTGACGGGCCGCTGCGCGGATTGCTGCGGTGTCCTTGGGGAAGCAGCTGCCGCCCCAGCCCAAGCCGCTGCGGAGGAACTGCGCACCGATACGGTCGTCGAGGCCGATTGCGTCGGCGACCTCGTAGGCGTCGACGCCGAGCTCCTTGCAGATGTTCCCGATGTCGTTGATCAGGCTGACCTTGGCCGCGAGGAAGGAGTTGTTCGCGTACTTGATCATTTCCGCCGTCCTAGTGTCAGTTTCGACGACCGGGGCATCGGTCTGGTCGATGAGCGGGTCGAACACTTCGTGCATGTCCGCGAGCGCGCGGTCGTCATCGGCGCCGAGGACGACTTTGTCCGGGTCGAGGAAGTCGTGAACTGCAGTTCCCTCTCGGAGGAACTCGGGGTTCATGCCGATACCGAAGTCCTCGCCGGCGATCTTGTTTGATTCTCTCTCGAGGATGGGGGTGATTTTGTCTTCGGTGGAGCCGGGGATAACGGTGCTTTTCACGACGACGGTGTGCCAGTCGTCCTTGTCGGCGAGTGTGGCGCCTAATTGTGCGGCGCCGGTCTCCATGATGGAGAGGTCGATACTGCCGTCGTCGTTCTGCGGCGTCGGGAGACAGAGGAAGGTCGCGTCAGTGTTGAGGAGCTCGGCGTAGTCTGTGGTGGCACGGAGGCGGTTTGTGCTGTTGGAGCCGGCGTGTTTCTCGAGGAGCTCAGGGAGGCCGTCCTCGTGGATTGGCGCTTCGCCGGCGTTGATGGCGTCGACGATCTCTTCGTCGATGTCGACGTTGACGACGTCGTGGCCGAGGTCCGCGAAGCAGGCCGCGATCGTGGTGCCGACGTAGCCGCTGCCGACGACAGAGAGGTGCATGGGGTCGGGTAAGCAAGAGGGTCACTCATAGGTTTGGTTATCCGTGTGAAAAGACATATGGCGGTGTATGGCAACTCCAACATAGTCATGAAAGCTGTCGTACTTGCTGCCGGCGAGGGGACGCGCCTGCGTCCGCTCACGGAAGACAAACCGAAGGGGATGGTCGAGGTCGACGGGAAGCCGATCCTGACCCACTGTTTCGAGCAGTTGGTGGAGCTGGGCGCCGATGAACTGGTGGTGGTGGTTGGCTACCTGAAACAGAACATCATCGAGCACTACGGCGACGAGTTCGAGGGGGTGCCGATTACGTACGCCCACCAGCGTGAACAAAAAGGGCTCGCGCATGCGCTGTTAAACGTCGAAGAGCACATTGACGACGACTTCATGCTGATGCTCGGGGACAACATCTTCCAAGCGAATCTGGAAGACGTGGTTCGTCGGCAGCAGGAGGACCGGGCAGATGCGGCGTTCCTCGTGGAGGAGGTTGACTGGGAGGATGCTAGTCGGTACGGGGTGTGTGACACGAATCAATACGGGGAGATTACTGACGTAGTGGAGAAGCCAGAAGAGCCGCCGTCGAACCTGGTGATGACCGGGTTCTACACGTTCAGCCCGGCGATTTTCCACGCGTGTCACCTCGTGCAGCCTTCTAACCGTGGCGAGTACGAAATTTCGGAGGCGATTGACCTGCTGATTCAGAGTGGTCGGACGATCGATGCGATTGGGTTGGAAGGTTGGCGGATCGACGTTGGGTATCCCGAGGATCGAGATGAGGCAGAGGAGCGGTTACAGGGGAAGCAAGTGGAAGCTTGAAGTAGAGATATCTGGTTGAGAACTACCAGACCTTTTCTTCTGTAAGTGATTACCCGATGTAGTAATCGACCGTACGTTCTAGCCCCTCCTCAAAGGTGTATTCCGGATCCCACCCAAGTGCCTCGATCTTCTCAGTTTCCAGCGCATACCGCTGGTCGTGTCCAGCACGGTCTTCAACGAACTCAATGAGATCGTCAGACGCACCGACGGCATTGATGATTGCCTCCGTAACCCCGAGATTGGTTTTCTCCGCGTGGCTCCCAATGTTGTAGACCTCCCCGACCTCGCCCTTACGGAGGACGACATCGAGTGCCCGGCAGTTGTCCTCCACATAAATCCACTCCCGGACGTTTGACCCATCGCCATAGACGGGGAGGTTCTCTCCGTTTGCTGCGTTCAGGATGAACTTGGGGATGAGCTTCTCTGGGTTCTGACGCGGGCCGAAGTTGTTACACGTGCGCGTAATGAGCACAGGAAGATTGTGGGTCGTTTCGTAGCTCTGGGCGAGGTGATCAGCGCCCGCCTTGGTCGCGGAGTAGGGGTTTCGCGGCGAGAGTTTGTCGTCCTCCGAGAATTTCCCGTCAAGGATCTGCCCGTACACTTCGTCCGTCGAGATCTGGAGGAACCGATCGATGTCCGCCTCTTTCGCAGCGTCAAGGAGCACCTGCGTCCCTTCGACGTTCGTCTGGACGAACGGTTTCGCTCCCTCGATCGATCGATCGACGTGAGACTCAGCCGCAAAGTTGACGATTGCGTCGACATCGTCGACGAGGTCACGGACGAGCTCTTCGTTGCGGATGTCACCCTTGACGAACTCGTGACGGGGATTGTCAAGTACGCCTTCGAGGTTGTCTTTTGACCCCGCGTAGGTGAGTGCGTCGAGCGTGACGATCTCGTCGTCTTCGTGTTCAGAAAGGACGTGGTGGACGAAGTTCGACCCGATGAATCCGGCTCCGCCAGTAACGAGAATTCGCATACTATTGGCTTACGAGCGGCACGTATTTACCTTACTGTTGAAAGGTTAGCGTATGCGGCTCCTCGTCGTCGGCGCGAACGGTCTCCTCGGCAGCAACGTCGTTCACACCGCTCAACAGCGTGGCTGGGACGTTCGTGGTACGTATCACTCCGAACGGCCAGCGTTCGATATCCGCTGGACCAGCACGGTCTCCGGAACTACGACGTATTCAGGAACATCCTTGCGGAACACGAGCCGGAAGCCGTCATCAACTGTGCGGCCATGACCGATGTAGACGCCTGCGAGACGAACCCGGAACTGGCTTACGAACTCAACGGTGAGGCACCTGGTGAGATGGCTGCGGAGTGCCGTCGCGAGAATATTGAGTTCGTCCATATTTCCACAGACTACGTTTTCGACGGAACTGCACGCGTGCCGTACGACGAAACCGACGAAATGAACCCGGTACAGGCCTACGGGGAGTCCAAGTTGGCAGGTGAACAGGCAGTCGAGGAGGTACAAGAGAGCGCTCTGATAGCCCGACTGTCGTTCGTGTGGGGAGTTCATCGCGGAGACGAGGAGCTCACAGGGTTCCCTGCGTGGGTACGTGGGAAGTTCCTCGACGGGGATGACGTGCCGTTGTTTATAGATCAGTGGGTGACTCCAACACGAGCCGGGCAGGCTGCAGACGTGCTGCTCGATCTTGCAGCGCAAGGGGCCGATGGCCTGTTCCATGTCGCCTGCCGCAGCTGTGTTACTCCCTACGAGTTCGGGGAGTTGCTCTCCGAGTACGTCGACGAGGATGCGGATCTTCGAGAGGGGTCTGTCGCCGACGTGGAACGGGAAGCAACAAGGCCGACATACAGCTGTCTGAACGTTGCTCGGCTTGAGTCGACTCTGAATCGGGAACAGCCGACGTTACGAGAAGATATCGAGGCGATAGAGGAAGCGTTCCGCTAGATCTGGTACCGGTCTCGGTGTTCGAGGAAGTGCTCGCGTGCATCCTCGGGGAGGTCGTCGAACCGGAGCACCTCCTGGCAGTCCAGTCCCGGACACTTCATCACGCGGTTGTCCTCGAGTTCGTTCGCCGCGATGACGGTTCCACAGGCCGGGCAGGAGTGGGTGATGATGCGCATGGTTAGAGTTTGAGCTGGGAGTTCTCGCCGACGACGAGTCGTCGACCTTCGGGCAGGAGTTCGTCGGCACTCTCGACGTCGGCGTTCCGGCCGAGGAGGCTGTCGACGATGCGGCCCGAGGCCGAGATCTCGGAGCCGCCGATGACGACGCTGTTCTCGATGTGGATGTTCTCCAGCGTGGAGTCGGCGCCGATTGATGTGTACGGTCCCACGTAGGTTCCGCCCTGGATCGTGACGTTCTCAGCGATCGAGACGGGCCCACGGACGACGGCGCCGGACTCGATGACGGACGAGTCTGCGAGCTCTATCCGGCCGTCGGTTTCGGCGCCGTCTTCGATGACCCCTGCCGTCGTGAGTTCCTTATCCTCGAGGACGAGGCGGTTGGCCTCCAGAATGTCCTCGGGCTTCCTGTGTCTTTCCACCAGCCGGTCACGACGTGGGAGTCGATCTCGTGGCCGTCTTCGAGGAGGTCCTGAATGGCGTCGGTAATCTGAGCTCCCGCGCCAGGACGGCTCGAGGTCGTCGATGGCGTCGAACACCGCCGGAGAGAAGACGTACATCCCGATGAGCGCCAGGTTCGTCGGCGGTTGGTCGGGCTTCTCGATGAGCTCTGTGACGTTGCCCTCGTCGTCGACGTCGGCGATGCCGAACGCCTGAGGGTTGTCGACCTCCTGAAGCGCGATACCCGCCCCATAGTTACCGGCCTCGAAGCTCTCGACGAGCTCGGTAACACCGGACTTCAGGATGTTGTCGCCTAGGTACATCACGAAGTCGTCATCGCCGACGAACTCTCGCGCGCAGCCAGCCGCGTGAGCGAGCCCGAGGGGGTTCCTTGGACGATGTATGTGATGTCGACGCCGTACTTCGAGCCGTCGCCGAGGAGTTCCTGGATCTCTTCCCGACCTTTGTTTCCGAGGATGACGCCAATTTCGGTGATGCCAGCCTCTTGATGTCCTCAATCGCGTACTCGAGGACTGGCTTGTTCGCGACGGGGACCAGCTGTTTCGGTCCAGTATGGGTGATCGGACGGAGTCGAGAGCCAGTTCCGCGGAAAGTAAGACGCCCTTCATGTACTACTCGTGAGGTGGTTCTTCCCAGTCTAAAGGTATTTTGTCTGTGTCGTATGGGATGCGCTCCTCGTCGGGGTTCTCGTAGTCGTAGAGTTCGGTGGGGTAGTTGATGAGGAGGGCGGGTTTGTCGCCGATGGCTTTGAAGCCGTGCCAGCAATCGCCAGGGATGTGGATGAGCTTCTGGTTGTGCTCACCGATGACGAACGTGTTGAGTTCGCCCTGGGTGGGTGAGTCGTCGCGATCGTCGTAGACGCCGACCTTGATGCGACCCTGTGGGCAGACAAAGTGATCGTTCTGTCCTTCGAGGTGGCGGTGCCACGCCCGGATGATTCCGGGGTAGTCATGGAGTAGTAGGACATGGCTGGGTCGATGTTGTACTCTCCCAGTCGGTTCGGAATACTTCGACGAGATGGCCGCGTTCGTCAGCATTCACTTGGAGGCTTTTAACCTCTACATCGTGAATCATAATCGACGATATTGCTGTACTGTCTTAGCCTTGTTGAAAATCAGAAAATGATAAATGCTCGTCAGTCAGATAATACCAATAGGTTCATTAATGTTTGCAGTTTTGGTAATTGGCCATGTATTGGAATCTCCTTTCGGTAGATTCCTCCTAGTAATTTGGTCTTTTCTTTTCGGCCGACTTACCTGATCTCTGACTATCATTACAGACGATGGCACGCAACATGTTTCCGAGAGAGTGGTCGTCGCCATCACGAACTACGAGTTTGGTTCAACCGGGTCTTCACCTGCTCGTAGCAGGAGGTGAATTCAATAATCGGCCTCTAAATAATGCAAAAAAAAAAATATTAGAATCAAAATCACCAGTTGGCTAGGATAATCCTAAACAGATGTTATAATTCTAGTCAACTAATGAACCGCATCCCTCTTTCTGCG